>OZ252245.1:0-2734736 GCA_965249605.1 Dehalococcoidia bacterium | reverse complement strand
AATTCCACGGGAACATTCTGGGTTGTGATGTAATCCCATGTGTCCCGCAGCCAGGGATGCGCACCTTCGAAAATCTCGATGACTTCGTTCTCGATGAAACGCCGTACCTGGCCAGGGGTCGATTGCGGCGTGCCGGTCGCCTCTCCAGACGGGTCGCTGTCCCCGTTAGCGTTCGTGGCGATGACCCGCACCGTGTATTCGACGCCGTTGGTCAGGCCGGTGATCTTGTACCTGTACCGATTACCGGCAGAAGTCGACTGCAAAGGTTCGATGCTGCTTGACCGATAGCTTGAGTGCTGTCGGGACGAGTCAAATTCCTCGCTTCCCGACTTCCACTGGATCTTGAACCATGTGGTAGACGCCGCGTCGGAAGAGAACCAGCGCACTTCAAGCTTCTGACTTTCGTAGATGTAGACGGCCACAGCCGTCGGCGCTTCGGGTACATCTGTCTGCGCAAA
This sequence comes from Dehalococcoidia bacterium, assembly GCA_965249605.1. Classification (GTDB taxonomy): domain Bacteria; phylum Chloroflexota; class Dehalococcoidia; order Lucifugimonadales; family UBA1127; genus UBA1127. The sequence goes on along the minus strand of OZ252245.1, from coordinate 2,734,278 downwards.
CGATTCCGCCATAATGGCCAAGAAGGTTGCGATCGACGCCGCCAGAGCGAGGAGGAAGAGGACGCCCCGCAAGAATCGGTGCCCATGCGATTTCAGGGACAGCACATCAATTATTCACGCTCTCAACACACGTGGGGGTGCGCCAAAACTTAAAGTCTACCAAATTTGCCGCCACTGTGGATGTCTGGGTGGACGGCTTGTTTCAAGCGGTTACCGTTGCGACGAAGTTGGGGCGGGGGAGAGACGGCACCGCCGTGGGCTTGGGGCCCTTCGACAGGCTCAGGGCGAACGGGGGAAGGGTTCAGGGCTGACGGGGGGTGGGGACGCCCCTCAGCCCCGCACCTCTGGGTACCGGCTTTCGCCGGGAAGACGGCGAGGGTGGGATGCGTCACGCGGGGGTGTTCGTTTGGGGCCCTTCGACGGGCTCAGGGCGAACGGGGTTGGGTGGGTTTGGGGCTGACGGGGGTGGGGACGCGCCTCGGCACAGCCCCTCTGGATCCCGGCTTTCGCCGGGAAGACGGCGAGGGTGGGGGTTACGGGCGGTCTAGCCAGACGGTGGCGAAGTCTGTGTGGGTGTGGCCGTCTTCTGGGGGGACGGTTAGGCCTTTTACGTGGGTGCGGTAGGGGGCTACGTAGATGGCTTCTGCTATGGGGACGACGTAGGTCTGGTCTACGAAGATGTAATGCTGGAGCTGTCGCCAGACCTCGAGGCGGCGCTCTGGGAGGGTGGCCTCTCGGAGGAGGCGGTAGAGCTCGGAGACCTTGGGGTCCTCGTGCTTGGCGTAGGAGTCGGGGCTGACGGAGTACGTGCCGTAGACGCCCTCGGTGCCCTCCGGGATGGGCAGGACGGAGAGGCGGCCCTGCTGGCTGTCAAAGTCCAGGCTGGTGCGGGCGCGGTTCCACTCGCCCTCGTCGATGAGGTCGATGCGGAGGTCGACGCCGAGGTCGCGGAGCTGGGCCTGGATGAGCTGGCAGCCGGTGGACTGTCGGGCGCGGCAGAGGTGGCCCATGGAGAAGCCCAACGAGTAGCCAGCCTCGGCCATGAGGCGCTTCGCCTCGGCGCGGCGCTCGGCAAGGGGCTCGCGGTCGAAGGTGGGCCAGACGACGTAGGCCTTGTCCTTGAAGCGATTGGGCGGGCCGAGGCTCGGCGTCGTCCAGCCGAAGCCGCCGAGGGCGACGGGGATAGCGGCGTCGCGGTCGACCCAGAGGGAGATGGCGCGGCGCACGCGGGGGTCCTGCCAGGGGCCGGGCTTGAGGACGTTGAAGGCGAGGCGGAACATGCCACCCTCCATCTCGGCGTAGAAGACGGAGTCGCCGAGGTCCGCGTCGTAGCCGCGCTTGCGCTCGACGGTGAGGTAGTGGCCGAAGCCGCGGGCGCCACCGTCGAGGCGGCCGGAGCGGAAGGCGGCGTCCATGGCGGCGGGCTCGCGGATGATGACGTAGTCGATGCCGTCGAGGAAGGGCATGGGGCGGCCGGCGTTGTCGGTCTCGAAGTAGGCGTCGAAGCGGCGGACGCGGACTCGTGTGCCGCGGTCGTAGTCCTCGAAGGCGAAGGGGCCGAGACCGACGAGACCGACATCGAGGGGGGAGACGGAGACGTCGCCGGCCTGGAGTCGCGGCTCCATCAGGTGCCTGGGGTGGGCGAACTTCAGGCGGGGGTTCGCAAGGACATCGAGGAAGAAGCGGTTGCGCTCGCCGAGGACGATGCGGACGCGGTTGTCGGGGAGGGCCTCGACGCTGAGGATCTCGCCGAGGTCGCCCTTGAAGTAGGCGGGGGCGCGCACCACCCCATCGACCTCGTAGCCGTTGAGGGCGAGGTCGAACCAGAACTCGACGTCCTCCGCGGTGAAGGGCGTGCCGTCGTGCCAGAAGACGTCGTCGCGGAGGGTGAAGGTCCACTCCGTGAAGGCGGGGTTGACCGTCCACGTGGCGGCGAGGTAGGGGCAGGCGATGTAGAGGTTGCCGCGGCAGCGCATGACGAGGTTGCCGGGGCCGAAGAGGGCGCCGCCGACGTGGTGGAGGGCGATGCTGCTGGTGCGCATGGTGTCAAAGCCGGAGGGCGGGTCACCGCGGTTGGCAAGGACGAGGACGCCGCCGTAGGGGCCGTCTGCGGGCAGGGGCTGGGGGGTTGGGGTGGCTAGGGCGGCGGGCGTCGCGGCGGGGGTGGGGAAAGCGGTGGGGGATGTCGAAGGCACGGGCTCGCTGGGGGAGACGGGGGCATCCTCGGCGGTGCAGGCCGTCGCGAGGGCGAGGGTCAGGGCGAGGAGGATGGCGGCTCGGAGTTGCATGGGAACATTGTGGTGGGGGTTGGGGGTGGGGGCAAGGTTGGGCTACCACGCAAAGGACTAGAATGGTTGGACATAGATTTCACTCACATAGGAGTTACACAATGTGGCACTTAATCAACCGGGTTTTCTACTATTGGAAATCCATGTCGGCTGCGATGATTCTCTTGTATGTGTTGATCATCCTTGTCATTGACTTCGAGGACTTCGATTTGACCTTTGACGCCGCGAACAAGGCTCCGTTCTTCGCACTCTGTAGTGCGGCGACGTTGTTTATTGGCATGATTCCAAAGAAACCCGGAGTACCCGATGCGAAACTGGATGTGATGGTTCGAATCGTGGGTGCAATTTCGGCCTGTCTTGCCGCGTGGTTTTGGCTGTTAGGTGAAACGCAAGGTGACACGTGGAAATATCTGCTATTGCTGTCTCCGATTTTCACACTATATGGATTAGCGATTATTTTGGGGCCATTCCTAGCATTCCTTGGCGCGGGGTCCTCGAATGAGAGACCGGGCACTGGCCCAACGGAGGATGAATAGTCAGAATTCCACGAATTCTCTGCGAAACCATTGCGGGACCAGAGATTGCTAGTCCTGCACTCTCAATTGATTGCGACATGATCTTTCCTCTGAACGCTTACTTTCAGTATGGAAATTGAGACGAGCACTGCACTTTGAGTATCGCGGTGGCCTAAATAGTCTTCGCGCCCAATCTTTATGCCCGAGCTAGTCTCGAATGAATCCAAGTAGGTTCACTTCCGTTACTAGATTTCAGGCAGGGCCTACCCGTACACGGCCAGCACCACGGCGTCCTCGGGGTTGGCGGCGTCGAAGAAGAGGATGGCGCAGGTGCGGCCCGGGATGAGGTGGGTGGCGGCGATGTTGCGGGCGTGGGGGACGTCGTCGGGCCGGGTGGGGACGGCCTAGGTAGCGTCTCAGTGTGAATCTTAGGGGAAGCCCATGGACGGTGCGGCCTCAGCGCTGAACCATCAGGGACTATGATGGGACCTGAAAGTCTGCATCGTGCACGTCGAAGGTGAGGGTGTTGGCTTTGTGGTCATACGTCATGCGCCAGCGCTGCAAGATGTCCAGTCCAAGCAGCGACGGCAGAGGTGGCACCTCGTCAGGTTTCGGGATTGTGAGTGTGACCTCGTACAGGTATTCGTGCTCACCGTCATCGAAGGACAGCACTCCGGGGACTTCGTAAAGGGTTACTCTGCCGCCTATGCCGGACGCTACCGCTGTGGGGAAGCCTTCAAGGGCAGCAAAGTCTACACCATACGCCAACAAGTCGTTGGGGGCGATGCACGTTCTATCTGCACCTGTGTCTACTCGAAACGTAATCGGACCTTCAAAGTGTAGAGATGGCAAGTACAAATGGCTGGAGAGGTAGAGTTCGCCGCTCCCCCTGCCAATCCCACCATTGAGCATCTAGAGAATCCAAGTTTGGGGCTGAGGGTCCAGGTACTTGGTTACGTGCCTGTTCAGCGGCTTGCCTGCTTCCCGGAGTTGTTCAAGAAGGCCCACTATGCTCTCTGAGAAGAACAGGTCATCCCCTTCTGCCAGAGCGACCCACTCATGGGGATGAAGTCTGATGAGCTCCTCCAGCATGTCGTCAAGTTTTTGTACCCTACGGGAAAAATCGTTGAGAAGTTTGCGCCTCTCCTCTACGCTTCCGGCCTGCGCAATCACTGCATCAAAGTCGATCGTCGTCATAGTATCCCTCCTTCAGTGATTTGCCCCGCAGTAGGTCGCTGTTCTTACCCAAATTCAGTACAAGACAGACAAAATACAGCACCCCAGCCAACTCGCTGATCGAATCACGCAAGCGTGCTGGGGCACTGAATGAATTACGACTGCGTGCCTTGCGGTGGGCTCAGGGTTCATCCCATTGAGCCGACAGTCTCGGTGTATTTCCGCCCTGTTGCCTCGGTTGAGGCCAGCTAAAGCTAGCATACCATAAAGGGTTGTCAAGCATTTTGACGCCCCTACCCGTACACGGCGAGGACTACCGCGTCTGCGGGGTTGCTGGCGTCGAAGAAGACTACGGCGCAGGTGCGGCCCGGGGTGAGGTGTCGCGCGGCGATGTTGCGAGCTACGGGGACGCCGTCGAGCCAGGTGGCTAGGCTGCCTGAGACTTGGACTGTGGCGGTGTAGGCGTCGGCGTCAAAGCTTCGGATTGTGGCTTTCAGCATTTCCATGACTTTCTCCTTTGGTCCTCTTGGGCGACGACTGAAACCTCCAATCCGTACGTGGGAGGCCCTTCGACAGGCTCAGGGCGAACGGATTGGAAGGCTCAGGCCGAACGGATTGGGCTACCTCTGTGACGTCACAGGCCGGTCAGGGTGATCTTTTGCTGGTATTTGGGTGCGCCTGTGCGACGGTAGTCGAGCTCCAGGGCGGCTACGCGTAGGCGGGTGGCGGCGTTGGCGTTCGGGGCGTGGACGTCTACGACGTCGTGGAGCTCTTGGCCGCAGTTGGGCGGGGTTAGGAGCTCGCCGGAGACGGTGTCGCGCTGGAGGCGGTCGAGGAGCGCGGCGGCGTGGGACTGGGCCTTCGCGAGGGTGTCCTGGTTGAGGTCGTGGACCTGGCGGAGGCGCTCGCCGACGAGGGGCATGCCGCGCCAATCTACGGCCTCGGCGACGCCCGCCGCGCCGAAGACCTGGACGCGGGTGGCGTCCGGGGCGCTGGCGGCTAGGCGCATGTGGTGGACGGGGTGGTAGCTGCCGAAGGCGTAGCTGACGGCGTCTGTGGGCTGCGGCTGGCGGACGAAGGCCTCGCGGCCGCGGAAGTGGAGGAGGTCCGGGGCCATCGCCATGAGGCGGCGGACGGCTGTGGCGCCGGTCTCGCCGGGGTGGACGGTGAAGGACGGCCGGTGGGTGAGCATGGCCGGGCTGGGGTTGGTCGACTGCAGGCCGAGGCCGACGCGCTGGAGGATGAAGCCGAGGATGGAGGCCATGGCAGCCTCGCCTCGGGCCCAGGCGAACTGCCGACGGGCGCGCCAGCCGGCGAGCAGCGCCCAGCCGTCGGCGGCGTGGACGACGAGGGTGGCCTCGCCTCCGCCGTAGCGGCGCTCCCAGCCGGTGACCCAGAAGGTTGGGCCCTCGGAGACCTCGGGGCCGCTGGGTGTCGTGTAGCCGGGGCTGACGCGGAGCTCCGTGCCCTCGCGGAGGGCGGTGTCGGGGTCACCGACGTCGTTGTAGCGGGCGTCGTCGTTGCGAAGGGCTAGGGTGACCGTGCCGCCGTTGGGCGACTCGCGCATGGTGAGCCAGAGCACGTCGGCGGAGAGGTCGCGGGCCGAGGTGTCGAGGACGGCGTGCCAGACGGCGTCGGGCGTGCTTAGCCAGAGGGCGTCGGCGGGGCCCGCGATGGCGACGCCGTACGGGGCATCGCCGGGGAAGGGAACGGGGTCGGCCCAGGAGTTGGCGTCGAACGGCGTGGCGGCGAGGGCGCTGAAGGTGAGGGGGCGCCGGTAGCCGCCCGCGCCGGTGTAGCGCTCGACGACGGAGAGGCGGGGGACGTCCGCGAGTCGGAGGAAGGGGGCGTCGAAGGTCACGCCGGAGCCGGCGTCGGCGCGGGTGATCTCGAGGAGGGGGGACCACGCGCCGTCGAACGAGGCGCTCCACAGGCGATGGCGGCCCGTGGCGTCGCTGCCGGTGACGGCGAGCCGCCATGCGGTGTCGTAGTCGCAGGCGAGGCCGGTGACGTCGGAGAGGGCGTAGTCGTAAGCTTGGAGCGCGCTCCATGTGCTCGCGGGGCGCTGTGTCACATGGAGACGGTGGTCGGCGGCGGCTAGGAAGAGGGCGGGCGTGCCTGTCGCGCTGCAGGCCGCGGCGAGCCAGTCGACGGCGCCGCTCGCGAGGGTGGCGGCGACTCGGCGGGCGGCCCACGTGCGGCCGGAGTCGGCGCTCTCGCGGACGCAGACGACGCGGGGGTTCGAGGGGTCGCGGAAGAAGATGAGGACGCTGGCCATGTGGGCGCAGGCGGCGACGTTGCAGGCCGTCGCGGCGGTGTCGAGGCGCGTCCACGGGGAGAAGTCGCTCGCGGGACCGGGGTCGGCGGCGCGCTGCACCCAGAGGGCGCCGTCGCTCGAGGACATGCGGACGCGGACGAGAGAGCCGTCGGCGGGCGTGGCCGCGGCGTGGTGGAAGGCCTCCTCCGCGCCGGTGTAGTGGCGGGTGGTGGTGGGGCGCGCGACGCCGGCCAGCATGTCGAGGGCCTCCACGCGTACGTGGGGGCGGCCGGACGCGGCAGTCTGGGCGGTGAGTAGCGCGTTGGTGATAGTTCGCATCTCTTGCCCTACGCGCCGCGGACCCTGAACTGCCGGGGCAGGGGCGCGCCGCCGGGGTACATCTGCCGCACCCGCACGCCTCGGCGGGAAGCGGCTCGGCCGAGGGCAAGTTGGAAGGCTTCGAGGCGCTCGTTGCCCCAGATGCGGTAGCGGCGGGCCGTATCCTCGCCGCCGAGGTTGACGCGGTTGGCGGCGTAGCTGGCCCAGGCGAGGGAGGCGTAGGCGGCGGCGCCCATTGCGACGGTGTCCTCCATCGCGGGGGGGAGCGTGGACGACGTCGCGTCCAGGTTGTGGAGCTTCGTGTAAAAGACGCGAAGCTGGTCGCCGCGGGACGGCGGGGTGTCGACCTGCAGCGTCAGGGAGCCGCCCCACAGGGTGAAGGGCACGAAGCAGGCGGGGTGCAGGTTGACCGGGAACTCGACGCCCTCGACGTCGAGGAGGCCGCGCAGGGGAGCGAGGGAGACCTCGCGGCTGCCGGCGACGGCGGCGACGTTGGCGACGGACTCGAGGGGCGCCGCGCGGGAGAGGTCGCGCAGGGCGTGCTGGATGTGGGCGTCGAGCTCGTCGTCGGGCCAGCGCGGGTCAGCGGGGTCGTCGTCGCGCAGGCCGCGACGCACCAGGGCGCGCATATCGGCGATGTTCATGGGGCGCTCCTTTCGGGGGCCAAAGCGTCCGCCCGTTCGGTCGACCCTTCGACAGGCCCTTCGAGAGCCTCAGGACAGGCTCAGGGCGAACGGTCGGGTTCACAGCGCCGCCGATACATGCCGTATCATGGACGGCGGAGAGTGACGCTTTGGCCATATTTGTTGTCTTCATGGTTGTCCTCTGGGGCGGGTCAATGGGGTTCACCCTGCTCCTGACCCGATTCCGGCTGACCTCCGGCGACGCCTCTGTGACGGACCAACTCGTGGTGCGGGGGACAGCCCTGTTCACGGTGACCATAATCATGTGGAGCCTGGCGTCGCTGGTGGGGCGGATCGCCGCCGTGGCCGACCCCGCCGGACTGGTGCCATACCTGTGGCTGGTGGCCGCCGTGCCGCTGCTGGCGCCGCCGGTGAAAAGCAACAGGGCCACGCTGGTCTCCTCCGAGCAACTGATCTACATCTCGCTTGTCCTGGCCGCCGCCGGGGGATTTGTGCTGGCGGCGGTGACGATAGCGCGGGTCTTTGCGGGCGGGGTGGAGCTGCGGTAGCCCCACGCCCGCCCGGGTGTTCACCCCCATCCCCCTCTTTCGCGGGGGCAGGCTCCAACCTTCCCCCATCAAGGGGGAAGGGGCTATGGACGGGGCCCCGGCCCTGCCACCCCTCTGGATTCCCGCCTGCGCGGGAATGACGAGGAGGGGATGCCTCCTTTGAGTGCCCTCAGGACAGGTTTCCAGAGGCCCTTCGACAGGCTCAGGACGAACGGACGGGGGCGGCGCGAACGGGGCACACCGTCTGTTCATCGGCCCTTCGACAGGCTCAGGGCGAACGGCGGGCCCCAACTGCTAGTTTCTGACGCCCACCAGCCGCGCTAGCTTCAGGTTGTTGAAGTTGGCGATGGCGACGTACCACTTCACTCGAACGCGCGTGGCGTCCTTGGACTCGAGGCTGCCCACGCGCTCGGCGACGAGGCCGCCGGGCGCGGTGAGGCCGGAGACGGCGCCCTCGCCGTACTGGAGGGCGTAGATGGTGGAGCAGTCCGTCGACGTGCCGACGCGCTTGTCGTCGCCGATGTGGTCGCAGACGCCGATGGGGACGCCGTCGTAGTAGTCGAGCATCTGACCGAACTCGTTGCGGTCGGTGACGAGGAGGCCGCTGCTGGCGGCGCGGGAGAGGGCGTTGAGCTTGCGCCGGGAGCGGCGGGACATCAGGAGCATGTGGGGCTTGCCCTCGATGACCTTGTCGATGAGCTCGTCGAGCTTGTCGAGGGTGAGGGCGGCGCCGTTGGTGCCCATTGAGACGGACTGGGCGGTGGTGGCGAGCTTGTCGACGCCGTCGAAGGACTTGGCGTCGGAGGACGTGTCGCCGTTGATGAAGGTGTCCTCGAACTTGGCGCGGACGGCCTTGGCCTTGAGCTGGACGACGGCGGCCTCGAGGTCCTGGAGGTTGGAGCGGGTCGCCCTGAGGTAGTTGTCGACGTCGGCGTCGCCGCCGAGGACCTTGAGGGTGGCGGTGGCCTGGGTGAAGGTGGGGGTCGACTCGGCCCAGGTGTCGCCGACGGTGTAGAAGGCGGCCGCAGGCGCGGCGTTCTCCTGGTTGTAGGTGAGGCCGTTGCCGACGACCTCGATGAAGGGCAGGGACTGCAGGACGGGGCTCTCCTTGACGATGGTCTCGATGACGCCGGTCAGGAGCAGGTCATTGGAGAGCTTTGCGCCCTCCACAAGGGTCAGGGCCATGGTGTTTCCTCCTCGCGGGCCGTCGGCGTCGGACGCCGGGGCCGCTGTGTGTGATGGGGAGAGGGTAGAACGGGTGTTCGTGACAAGGGAAGGGGCTCGTGTCAGGGTGTGGGGGAGGTGACGTGGCGGCAAGAGAGGTATATACTCAGGTTAGCTAAGCCAAGTCAGACCAGGAGACAACCATGGTGCAGGTGAACGTACACGAAGCGAAGACGCAGCTATCGCGGCTGCTTGCGCAAGTAGAGGCCGGCGAAGAGGTGGTCATCGCACGCAACGGCGTGCCTGTGGCGCGGCTGGTGGCAGCGCCGCGGAAGGCCCGCAAGCCACAGCCCGATCAGTGGAAGGGCATGATCACGGTCCCTGACAGCTTCTTTGACCCTCTGCCTGAGGAAGAGTTGGCACGGTGGGAAGGCGACCTGTGAGGTTGCTCCTCGACACCCACGCCTTCCTCTGGTGGGTCTCAGACAGTCTTCGACTGCCCTCCGCCGTTCATGCCGCCATTCTTGATGACGACAACGACAAACTGGTAAGCGCAGTCTCGGCCTGGGAGATTTCCACAAAGTACCATCTGGGCAAACTACCCGTCGCGGAAGGCATGGTCAGCAACCTACCGGCAATCATAGCTCTAGCGGGATTCGACGAGTTGCCCATCACCGTAGCTGATGCCGCCATATCCGGTTCCCTCCCGCGACACCACAGGGACCCATTCGACCGCATGCTCATTGCACAGGCGCTGGCTGGCGAGCTGGCGCTGGTGTCGAACGAGACGGTGTTCGACAGGTATGGGGTTAGCCGCGTGTGGTGAGGGTTGGGGGGTTTGTCTGAATGTGCTGCGGCTTCTATGCTTAGCTTAGGAAACCAAGGAGCACATGATGCTTGATGATGCCCTGCTCCAACGAATAACGGTCCGCTCCGAGGTGTTTGGCGGAAAGCCCATTGTGAGGGATATGCGTATCGCCGTCGAACACGTTCTGGCCATGCTGGCGGCAGGCGACGACGCCGATACGATCCTACAGCAGTATCCCGCACTAGAGGCCGAGGACATTCGGGCCTGCTTGCTCTTTGCCCACCGGTCCATGGCGGGCGAACAGGTTCACGACCGCACCCCCATTCGCTAGCGCAATGAAGTTCCTGCTGGACGTATGCGCAGCCTCACGAGCCATGTACGCAACTCTGGTGGACCTGGGCCGCGACGTGTTCCTCCGACTGAACGGCTTGTTCATCGACTGTGACAGCCTTGAAGCCCACGCGCACTTCATGCACCTGTTCGATACCCACTCCTTCCACTTTGCTGAGCTTGCGGACTGGCTGAAGGGGCACGTCAAGCCGCTTGCGGGGTGACGTGGGGGCGGGATTCCACTTGCAGCGAGACTTGCCGTCCATATGGTCAACTCCCCGCGGGCCGTCGGCGTCGGGTGCCAGGGCAGTTGTATGTGATGGGAGGTCAGCACAGGTGCCTGCGACGAAGGAAGGGTGGGGTGGGGATACTAGGGGGTCCTGAGGGAATGCTCAGTTAATGAGGGAGCAGAATGACCACGCTAAGAGCTAGTCACAAGAGGCTGATAAGCAACACAACCCTTTATACAACCATGGGAATGCTAACCGATCAATTCACATTGCTTCAACATGAACGCATACTCGGAGATATGGGCTATCTTACCCTCCGCATGTATCGTGTCACCAGGTCTGAGCACAATTAGTCTTTGACTCCAGTCTTTGCTATCAAAGTACAGTGTAAGGTAGGGTTTGGAATCGGTCTTTGTAAGGAACACGTTGATCTCATCAACTTCATTGCTCACATCATTGACCGTTCCTGAGACCCTTAACCATTGGCCAATATGGGGTTCGTTTATACGATCTGCCATGATTTTCGTCACGCCTTGAATAGCCGAAACAAGCTCCGCCGGCGTTCTTGGAGAGTAAATTCTTCCTGCAATGTTGGGAGCAGTTTGCAATTGCACCGATTGCGTGTTGAGAGTCGACTGCTCCGGCCGTTTAATCATCCCCAATAGCCAAAGTGCGCCGATTGTGCCTCCGCCGCCAACTAAAGCAAAGATTACAGGTGCTCTTCCAGAAACGCCGTCGGTCCAAATATATTCAGCTATTGCAGCTAAGGCGCTAGGCAGAATTATCCCGACTGCAACGGCGATAAAGGGATGTTCTCTAACATTTCTCAACATCTACCAGTCCTCTACTAAACAAAGAGCACAGGATTGGCTTTGTGCGCGTCTTGGAAGAATGTGCCAGCTCTCCACCCACGGCCCTCCTGCCACCAATTGCAGAAGCAATGTGTAAACCGAGGCAACTAAGGTGCGCGTTTCTAACTCGTTGGTAGTCATATTACCATTCTGGCCGATAGGAACATCACTGTACATCGTCAGAATCCGGTGTTTAGAAGTGACTCCTGGAAGCTAACGTTAGCAGTTCTCGCAAAAAGTCTGCCCAACACTATGCGCCTTGAGCTAACGTGCCAGAACCGCAAAACGGCTCAAGCACCAAATGTGCGCGGGTTTCGGTGTAAACCAACACTGCAATGACGTGTCGGGCCACAAGCCCGTAAATACGTCATCATGCGTCACCGCCGGACGCCCTTCGGGGGGCTCAGGGCGAACAGGTCGTTCGCCCCCCTACCCAGCCTTCGCGCTGAGGCATTGGAAGAGGCGGTCTATTTGTTGTTTGGCTACGGTGCCCATCATGCGTTGGCCTACTCGGGCTAGGATGCCGGTTACGTTGACGTCGCCGTCAAAGGTTAGGGTGGTGGAGGCGTCGCCGTCTGGGGTGAGGGCGACGTTGCCCTCGCCCTTCATGTCGGTGCGGACGCCGGCGCCCTGGACGAGCATGCGGTAGGCGTTGGGGGCGTCGACGTCGCGGACCTCGAGGGTACCCTTGTAGGCGCCGCTGACGATGCCGACCTTGAAGCCGACCTCGAAGGCGTAGGTGTCGGGGGCGACGGCGGAGAAGCTCTGGACGCCGGGGATGCATGCGCCGATGACCTCGGGGTCCATGAGGGCCGCCCAGAGCTTGTCGCGCTCGATGGGGAACTGGTAGCTGCCGTTGAGTTTCATGGCTTGACTATAGCAGGCGTGCGTCGGATGGGGGAGAGGGCGTGGTGGGGTCGCTGCTTGAGTGGCGGCCCCCTTCGTGTGCCCTCGGGACAGGCCCTTCGAGAGCCTCAGGACATGCTTTGACAGGTTCAGGGCGAACGGATAGCGCGTGTGGGGGGACGCCCTTCACCGCGCCCCTGCCCTGGGTTCCTGCTTCCGCAGGAACGACGATGGGGAGTGTGCGGGAACTACGAGGGGTGTGTGTGGGCCGGTAGGTGCTGCTGGTGGCGGAGGCGGAGGGTTCCCGGTGGGGCGGGACGGCCCTTCGACGGGCTCAGGGCGAACGGATGGTATTCGGCGGGGCTTCGCGCGCGTAGCATGCGCGGGGCGCATGCACGGCATTGACATTGGCGGGTGGTTTGATACCCTTGGCCGACCGAGCCCTTATGCGCAATACACGCGGACTGTCTCGGAAGGAGGTGCATCGTGAGTGTTCCGGTGGAAGTCACCATCAACGGGAAGGTCTACAGCGGGGATGTCGAACCCCGTCAGTTACTGGTCCATTTCATTCGAGAGAACGCGGGGCTGACGGGGACAAAGGTGGGGTGCGACACGAGCCAGTGCGGCACCTGCACCGTGAATCTGGACGGGGTCATCGCAAAATCGTGCACCGCGCTGACGGTGCAGGCATCGGGGTCGACCGTAATGACCATCGAGGGGCTGTCGAACGGCGTCGACCTGCACCCGCTGCAGGAGGCCTTCTGGAACAAGCACGGTCTGCAGTGCGGGTTCTGCACGCCGGGCATGATCATGGCATCAGAGGAACTGCTCAAGAACAACCCCTCGCCCTCACGGGAGGAGATCCGGCATGCGCTGGAGGGCAACATCTGCCGCTGCACGGGGTACCAGAACATTGTGCGGGCGGTGGAAGAGGCAGCCAGCGTCATGGGAGGGAGCTAAGCTATGACTACACGCTCTTTCGGTTCCGGCATCCGGCGCCGTGAGGACCCGCGCCTGATCACGGGGCGGGCGCCCTACACGGACGACATCAAGCTGCCGGGGATGGTCCACGCGGCGATCCTGCGGAGCCCGCACGCCCACGCGAACATCACATCCATCGACGCGAGCGGCGCGGCGTCGCAGCCGGGCGTCGTGGCGGTCTACACCGGCGCGGACACGGACGGCGTGCTGGGCGGGCTGCCCTGCGCATGGCTGATTCCCGGTTCCGACCTGAAGACCCCCGAACACCCGGCCATCGCGAAGGACCGCGTGCGCTACGTCGGCGACGCGGTGGCGGTCGTGGTGGCGGAGACGCGCTACCAGGCGGAGGACGCGCTGGAGCACATCGACGTCGAGTACGAGCCGCTGGGCGTGGTCATCAACCCGAGGGCGGCGACCGCGGACGGCGCGGCGCAGCTCCATGACGACGTGCCCAACAACATCGCCTTCACATGGGTGGTGGCGGGCGGCGACGCCGACGCGGCCTTCGCCGAGGCGGAAGTGACCGTGAGCGACACGATCACGCTGCCGAGGCTCATCGCCAACCCGATGGAGCCACGGTCGGCCATCGCGACGTACATGAACGTGATGAACGAGCTGACGCTGTGGAGCACCACGCAGAACCCGCACATCGCGCGGTTCCTCTCCTCCGTCGTGACGGGGGTGCCGGAGCACAAGATTCGGGTCATCGCGCCGGAAGTGGGCGGCGGCTTCGGCAGCAAGATCCCCTACTACCCGGACGAGGCCATCACGTCCTTCTGCGCCATGAAACTGGGCGTACCGGTGAAGTGGACGGAGACTCGGAGCGAGAACTACCTGGCAACGACGCAGGGCCGCGACCACGTGGAAGAAGTGGAGATGGCGGCCACGTCGGACGGCACCATCACAGCGCTTCGCACCAAGGTCTACGCGGGATTGGGCGCGTACCTGTCGACGGCGAGCCCGGGCGTGCCCACGATTCTGCACGGCCTGATGTACTCGGGCGCGTACAACATCCCGAACATCTCCGGCACGATATACGGCGTCTTCAACAACGGGACGCCGGTGGACGCCTATCGCGGCGCGGGCCGCCCGGAGGCCACGACGCTCATCGAGCGGCTGGTGGACCTGACGGCGGCGGCGTTGGACATGGACCCGGTTGAGCTGCGGCGCAAGAACTTCATTCCGAAGTTTGAGAACGGGCACGACGTCGCGACCGGGATCACCTACGACAGCGGCGACTACGAGATCACGCTGAACGCCTGCCTGGAGAACGCGGACTACGCGGGACTTCGGGCGGCGCAGGCACAGGCACGCGCCGAGGGTCGCCTGGTGGGCATCGGCGTGGCGACGTACGTGGAGATCTGCGGGCTTGGCCCGTCACAGGTTGCGGGGGCCGTCGGGTTCCAGGGCGGCCTGTGGGAGAGCGCCATCGTGCGGTTCCACCCCACGGGCAAGGTGAACGTCATGATAGGCTCCTCGCCGCACGGACAGGGGGAGGAGACGACCTTCGCGCAGATCATCGCGAAGGAATTGGGCGTGCCGGTGGAGGACGTGGAGGTCATCCACGGCGACACGGACAACACTCCCATGGGCTGGGGCACCTACGGCAGCCGCACGACTGCGGTATCGGGCGCGGCGGTCACGATTGCAGCCCGCAAGGTGAACGACAAGTCCAAGGCGCTGGCGGCCCACCTGCTGGAGGCGGCGCCGGAGGACATCGAGTACGAGGACGGGCGGTTCTTCGTAAGGGGGTCGCCCGACCAGGCCAAGACGATCCAGGACATCGCGCTGATGGCGAACGTGGCGTGGAACATGCCGGAAGGCATGGAGCCGGGGCTGGAGGCGAGCGCCTTCTACGACCCGCCGAACTTCACGTTCCCGTTCGGGGCGCACCTGGCGGTGATCGAGGTCGACCCGGACACGGGGCACATCGCCTTGCAGCAGTACTTCGCGGTGGACGACTGCGGGGTTCAGATCAACCCGATGATCGTCGAGGGGCAGGTGCACGGCGGTGTCGTGCAGGGCGTAGGCCCCGCGCTGTGGGAGGGCGCGGTCTTCGACGACAACGGCCAGCCACTCACAGGCACCATGCAGGACTACGCACTGCCGAGGGCGGACCTGCTGCCGGACATCAACGTATCATCGACCACGACGCCGTCGCCGCACCACCCGCTGGGTGTGAAGGGCGTCGGCGAGGCGGGCACGATCGCGTCGACGCCGACGGTGTACAACGCCGTCATGGACGCGCTGCGGCCCATGGGGGTCAACGCAATCGACATGCCGTTGACGCCCGAAAAGGTCTGGCGCGCCATGAACGGCGCGCGGAACGGAGGCTAAGCATGTTTCCAGCACAATTGACATACCACCGTGCCGCCTCCGTTGCCGAGGCGGTGGAGCTACTGTCCAACAACGAGGGCGCCAAGCTGCTGGCCGGCGGGCACAGCCTGCTGCCGATGATGAAGCTGCGCGTGGCGTCGCCGCCGACGCTGGTGGACATCGGGCACATAGCGGACCTGAAGGGCGTCTGCGAGGATGGCGACGGCATCGCCATCGGGGCGCTGACGACGCACGCAGAGATCGCGGCGTCGGCGCTGGTGCAGGAGCGCGCGCCAGTGCTCGCTGAGGCGGCGTCCGGCATCGGCGACCCCGCCGTGCGCAACCGGGGCACCATCGGCGGCAACGTGTCGCACGGCGACCCGGCATCCGACCTGCCGTCGGTGCTGACCGCGCTGGGGGCGACGTTCAACGTCACCGGCCCGGGCGGGGACAGGAGCATCGCAGCGGCGGACTTCTTCACCGGCCTGCTGGAGAACGTTCTTGAGGACAACGAGATCCTCACCAGCGTGTCGGTGCCCGGCGTCGCCGCCGGGTCCGGCACGGCATACGTCAAGTTTGCACACCCGGCGTCGCGGTACTCGGTCGTCGGGGCCGCGGCCATCGTCAGCGTCGCGGACGGCAAATGCGCCTCCGCGAGCGTGGTGGTGAGCGGCGTGGAGTCGATGCCGACGCGGGCGTCGTCCGTCGAGGCGGCGCTGGCCGGGTCGGACGTAAGCGCAGACGCGCTGGCAGCGGCGGCAGGCGCCGTGTCCGGCGACTTCCAGGGAGACGGCATGGGAGACGTGTTCGCCTCCAATGAGTACCGTCAGGCGATGGCGGCCGTGTACGTGCGACGCGCACTGGAGGCCGCGGTCTCGCGCGCGGGGTAGCGGCCGGAGACGCCGTAGGCGCGACGCTCGCGGGCAACTAAGACGGCGCTTGCAGCGAGCGCCCTGGATTCCCGCTTTCGCGGGAATGACGATAGCGGAGGGGGCGGCGAGCGTGCCGCCCCCTTTGTGCCGACTCCCACACACACTTAGCCTGGAGGACCCAAACCGTGGAGCAAACGACCGCGCCCACAAATCCAACCTCCGTCGACGCGCTGCAGGAAGCGCTGCGGGGCGAGATGTACGTCGCCGACCGGGGACTTGCCATGTCGGTGTACTTGGCACTGCAGCTTGGGCGGCCGCTCTTCCTCGAGGGTGAAGCGGGCGTCGGGAAGACGGAGGTGGCCCGCGCGCTGGCCTCGGCGCTGGACGCGCGGCTCATCCGGCTGCAGTGCTACGAGGGGCTGGACGTCAGCCAGGCGGTATACGAGTGGAACTACTCGCGGCAGCTGCTGCACCTGCGGCTGCTGGAGGCGACGGGCGACGTCGACCGGAAGGAGGCGGAGCGGGAGCTGTTCGGCGAGGAGTTCCTGATCAAGCGGCCGCTGCTGCAGGCGCTGGAGGGCGCCGACGCCAAGGTGCTGCTCATCGACGAGCTGGACCGGGCGGACGAGGAGTTCGAGGGATACCTGCTGGAGATGCTCTCGGACTTCCAGATCACGGTGCCGGAGGTGGGCACGTACACGGCGGAGTCGCGGCCCGTCGTCGTCATCACGTCGAACCGGACGCGGGAGGTCCACGACGCGCTGAAGCGGCGGTGCCTGTACTACTGGATCGACTACCCGGACCTGGAAAAGGAAACGCAGATCGTCCGCAGCAAGGCGCCGGGGGCGTCGCAGCGGCTGGCGGGGCAGGTGACGGCCTTCGTGCAGGAGCTTCGCGGCGCGGAGCTGTACAAGGTGCCGGGCGTCGCGGAGACGCTGGACTGGATAGCCGCGCTGGTGAGCCTAAACACAGAGCAACTGACGCCGGAGGTCATCGACGAGACGCTGGGCGTGATGCTGAAGTACCGGGAGGACGTGCAGAACGTCCGCGGGGAGCAGACGCGGGCGCTGCTGGCGCGGGCCACAAACCGAGGAGCGGGTCGTGGTGGCAGACGAGGCTAGCCCGATCGAGGGGCAGATCCTCCAGAACCTGCTGCTGTTCGGCAGGCTGCTGCGCCGGCTGGGCCTCGACGTGCACGCGGGGCGGATGCTCGACGCGGTGCACGTGCTGGAGGACATCGGCCTGCGGCGGCGCGGCGACGTTCGCGACGCGCTGCGGACGCTGCTGGTGCACCGTCGCGACGACCTGCCGGTCTTCGACGAGGCCTTCTCCGTCTTCTGGCGGCAGCGCAAGGACCAGACATTCACGATGGACCTGCGTTCCATGGGCGAGCAACGCCGCTACCGCTACGTGGAGGCCGGGCCGCCGCCGCTGGGGCAGCCCTCGGACGCCGACGGGGGAGAGGAACAGGACGGCGGGGAGGCCGGCGACCGCATCGACATCACCCGCACGTTCAGCGCGCGGGAGGTGCTGCAGAGCAAGGACTTCTCGGAGTACACGCCGTCGGAGATGACGCAGGCGCGGCAGCTCATGGCGTCGCTGGCGTGGGACCCGGGTATGCGGCGCTCGCGGCGGCTGGAGCGCGGGAACGGGCGCGCCCTCGACCTGCGTCGGACACTTCGCGACAACGCGCAGTACGGGGGCGAGCTGCTCAAGCTGCGGCATCGCCGTCGCAAGGAGAAGCCTCGGAAGCTGGTGGTCATCTGCGACGTGAGCGGCTCCATGGAGCGCTACACGCGGATGCTGCTCCACTTCATGCACTGCCTCTACGGCGGGCTCAACGGGCAGGTGGAGGCGTTCCTCTTCGCGACGCGGCTGACGCGGGTCACCAAGCAGCTCAAGCACCGGGACGTCGACCAGGCGGTGGGCGACGTCGCCAAGGCGGTGCCCGACTGGTCGGGGGGCACACGCATCGGCGCGGCGCTGAAGGAGTTCAACTTCACGTGGGCGCGTCGAACGCTGGGGTGGGGGTCCATCGTGCTCGTCGTGTCCGACGGCTGGGACCGGGGCGAGCCGGAGCTCCTGGGGCGGGAGACGGAGCGGCTCCAGCGGAGCAGCCGGCGGCTCATCTGGCTGAGCCCGCTGGCGGGCAACGAGGACTACGAACCGCTGACGCAGGGGCTTCGCGCGGCGACACCCTTCATCGACGACCTGCTGCCGGTGCACAACCTGGCGGCGCTGATGGACCTGGCGCGGCACCTGAACGAGCTCGCGGGCGGTTCGCCTTCGCGGCGGCAGCGGCCCATGGGCGCGGAGGCCGAGGCGGAAGCCGAGCCGGAGGCGGCTGCGCCGGGGCAGCGGTCGTGGCACCGGGACGCCAACCCGACGTTCCGGCACCCGCTGTGGGGGCGGGGCGACGGGTAGGGGGAGTCCCTTACCTTCGGCATCACGTGCGGGGCAGGCTCTCGGCATGGCGGCGGATACGAGATGCACCAGGGCGACCTCCTTCGTCAAGCTCAGGACAGGCCCCTTCGACGGGCTCAGGGTGAGCGGAGGGCGGAAACGACAGCGCCGGCATAGCTGACGGGGGGAATTGTTTCCGTCGGGCCTCCGTAGGGGAGGAATTGTCTTTCATCCGGCCTCCGTATCTGGATGATTCGTTCCCAGCTACAAAAACGCAGGGAACCAACATTGTTAACCCGTGCGAACCCTTTCCCGGGTCGCAGCAGCGGCACTGCAGGCAGTCTTCGTGGATCTCGTTGTCCATGGGGGGAGGGTAGCGAGCGTCGGGGGTTGGGGGGAAGGGGCGTGGTGGCAGGGTGGCCTACTTGCCTACCAGTTGCAGGATGGCGGCTATTCTCCGCGCCGTGTCCGTGAAGTGCTGTACCTCGTCTGGCTTAAGTGGCCGGCCCAAGACTTTGTGCTCACGGTAAGAAAGCCACTTCTTGAGCACCTGGTACCCGCCCAGCTTGTACTCCCAAACGGCGAAAGGAAGGTTCTTCCAGTACGCCTTGTCATTGAGGTACACGTCAAACGTGGTGTCACCGAGTACAGCAGATGCGGGGCCGAACGCAGCTTTCGCCCCTGAATTGTGTGACTGCTCTTCTACTCGGCCATGGCCGGGCATGACAGCGCCGCCCTGCCCGAAGTGACCCCACCTCGCCGTGACCGCAAAGTCCTCGCCCGCCATGTTGCCGGCGTGAATGGTGGTTGGCACGGCTATGGCGGCTATCTCCGAACGCAACGCGCCCGCAGTAACCCCGTCTACGGGTGTGTCTGAGTCCAACAGAGCGGCGAGTTCTCGTCCCCGCGCTGCCGATGCTGCCAGCTCCTCCGCCGCGTCGGGGGCCTCGCCGTCTGGCCAACCTAGCAGTGGAATGCGCGGCCACTCCATGCGGAGCGCCCCGGCGTTGGCCTCGCGATATGCGGGGTCGTGCAACACGGCCAGCACGTGATGGAAAAGGTCCTCCACTCCCAAGCCTAGCTTTTCAAGGTAGCTTTGGGCGAGGGGGGATAGGTTTGGACGACGGCCCCCATTGTTGGCGTTTTCAAATAGACCTTCGTCACGGAGCCAGGCTGGGAACCAGAGAGCGCCCCGTTCAATGAGGTGATATGAAGCCATATCTTGCGTGAAACTGGTCTGCGGTTCCGTCCCACCTTTGGGAAGATGTTGAGAACAAGACATCCACAAATTCCCTTCGAAAATTTGCTGTTTGTAGTCAGTACGCTTCTCGTCGAGTAGCTTTGTCACCGGCTCCCAATAAAGCCAGCGATTGTCGAAAGGCCGGTATGCGTAACGGACAGCCCCCGATTCTAAGGGACCTCCGCGGTTGAGCAGCGCGTCCCGCACAGCGCTCGCGCTGAAACGCGCCGTTTGCCTCATCACAGATGGATAACGCCAGCCAATCTCGTCATGGCTCAGCACAGGGTTAAAGTAGTCAGTGACGCGCGTCTTCAGACGGTCAATGTCAACGTCGACCAAGAACGAGTCGCGGCTAGTGGTGACCCCCGGAAACGACATGGGGAAGAGGTCTGGAAGTGACGGCCAATCTTGCCAACTTGTGTCCACTTCTATGAGCGCGAAGGGTAGGCCAAGCCGGAGGTTTGGCTCAAGACTCTCGTAGAGCGCCGTTGATTCGGCTTCTGCTGTGGCACTCAAATCCTCCCGCTTGGCCTGACCCCACAGATGACGGAAACCCACCGTCTTGGTTGGCGCGTGGTCGGCCTTGCGCACCAGGGTGGTAATGGCGGTGCCAATCTGAATGCCAACAGGGTCTTCCGGCGCGGAGAAGATGCTGGGGTCCGGCTTGCCGTCCGGCGTCGTCTTGCCGGTCTTGTACTTGTCTCCGTTCAGGCAGTCGATGCGGATGTCGTCGAAGGCCTCCAGATAGCGCTCCCGCATCCCCGTGAAGGACAGCCCGTCCAGCCAAGAGTAGTTGGAGATGAAACAGACTACACCCTGCCCCGTCTTTTCAGCGATTCGCCGCTCCGCCATCCGGAAGAACCGTATGTAGAGGTCGTTCAGTCCTTGGCCTTCAGGGCGCCTCACGTTCTTCGTAACACGGTATGCCTTTGTAAGCCCTGCCTCTTCATCGACCGCCATTCCGGCATAGCCGTTGTAAGGGGGATTGCCCAGAATTACCAGGATCGGCTCGTTCTGCTTCACCTTGTCGGCGCGCTTGCGCTCTTCCTCAAGCCCTAGAAAGGGAATTGGCTTCTGCACCGTTGGTTCCCAGCCGGTGAGGGCGTTGGTGAGGAAGACCCCGGCGCGTTCCTTACCGTCATCGGACAACGGCGCGTCCAACTCCTGCATGGTGAGGCCCACCTGCAAGTGGGCCACTACGAAGGGCGCAGGCATGATCTCAAAGCCGAACACCCGCTGCGTTGCCGCCTGCTTCACCTGCGCGCCAGTGAGGGCGCCGGCCCCCTTCTCCTGTAGGTTGGCGGAGATACGACGCAGCGTCTCCGCCAGGTACGTTCCCGTGCCGCAGCATGGGTCCAGCACATAGACGTTATCTGCCGCCAACCCATCAGGGATGCCAAGGTCGTCCTTCAATGCCCGGTCCACGCGGGCAACCATGTAGCGCACCACCTGTGGGGGCGTGTACCAGACGCCAAGCTGCTTACGCAGGTCCGGGTCGAACGCCTCCAGGAACGGTTCGTAGAAGTACGGAACCGCCTCACCTGCGTTGAACTTGGCAAAGAACGCGACCCGGTCAACCCGGTCAAGGGCCGCCGCAGTCCAGTCCAGCAACTCGACTAGGCCCAGGGACTGCAATTGGGTGGGAGACGATACCTGCTGAAAAAGCGCCTGAATCACAGGCACACGCAAGTGCCAGGCGGCGGTGCGCCAGTCAAACGGGACGGTGGACTGCGGCGGCGTCTGACGAGCCCATAGCACCCAGGCGGAGAAGACACCGTAGAAGAGCGTCTGCACCAGCGTCGACCGGAAGAAGGGGATCCCTAGTTCTGTATTGAATTGGATGCCAAGGGCCTCCTCCAAGGCCAGCCGCACCGTGGCCAGTGAGGGCGGATCACCCGCCGCCTCTACCCGTGCTAGGCCGTCGCGGGCATAGGACGCTAGGTGCCAGGCCAGGTCCTTCGGCTCGACCAACGTAGCTTGATGGGACAATGCACGGACAAGGTATTCGGCCAGCGCTGTGCCCTGTTTCTGCGCAAAAGCTTTGGGATGGTCCACCTTGTCCCAAAATTCATCAGCCGATCCCGCCAGCCGGAAGCTCTCCAGGTTGACCGTATTGCCCGCCACATCCTCGCCCTGCAGCACAAAGTCGCGGTAGTTGGTCACCAGCACCAAGCGATATTTACCCCAGTACTTGCTGACCTGTGTGCTTGCCGCCGTATGCCAGGCGTCATCGCCAACCGGCTTGACCTCTACCACGCCGCACTCCGGGAGCTGTCCCTCTCGTGGCTTGCCATTCTGAACCTGCTTGGCGGCGTACAGGCCAAAGTCGGGGTGGCCAGCGCCCTGCTGGGCCAGTTCGGGAACGCTGAAGACCTTGGGCTTCAGGCTGCCACCCACCGCGTCCAGCAGGTTGCCCAGCGCGTTGTAGTAGGAGCGCTCCTTAGTCGCGCCGCCGGAGCCATGTGTCGTGCGCATGGCGCTGAAATAGGTTTCAACCGCTGACGTCAGATTCATCCCGTTCCTTCCCGTCGCCAAAAGGCGCTAGGTCATTATACTCGTCTGCCCTGCCCCTCTGGATTCCTGCCTGCGCAGGAATGACGCGCGGGGGTGCGGGGGCGGCGTGGGGGTGCGGGCGCGGCGCGGGGGTGCGGGGGCGGCCCTTCGACAGGCTCAGAGCGAACGGCGGGTATGGGGTGCGGCGAGGGGGTGCGGGGGCAGCGTGGGGGGGCGGGGGCGGCCCTTCGACAGGCTCAGGGCGAACGGGAGCTCGCCCCTCAGCACTCGTCCTCACGGCGTCACACTTCCTCCACGCGACGCACCCAGAGGAAGTTTGTGGGCGTTTTCGCGGCGAATGGGGCCGACCCTACCAGCACGATGCGGTCGCCGTGGACCACCAATCCGTGTGCCAGCAGCGCGGTATCGACTATGCCGGCGTTGGTGACGGTGATCTGCGGCAGGCCCGTCACCACGGGGAGCACTCCCCACCACAGGTTCATCTGTCGCGCCACTTCCGCCGACGACGTGAGTGCAATGATGGGCGCCGCGGGTCGATGGCGGCTGACCCGGTAGGCGGTGACCCCGGACCTCGTCAACACGACGATGGCCTTGGCGTTGAGGTCGCCGGCCATGCGGCAGGCGGCACGGGCGACGGCCTGGGCCTCGACGCGGCGCTCACGGAAGTCGCCGGGGTCGTCAAGCGACGACGTCTCCTGCACCCGCTCGATGATGCGGGCCATGACGGACACGGCCTCGATGGGGTGCGCGCCGATGGCCGTCTCGCCGCTGAGCATGACGGCGTCGGCGCCCTCCCAGACGGCGTTGGCGACGTCGGAGGCCTCGGCGCGGGTGGGTCGCGACTCGGTGATCATGGACTCGAGCATCTGGGTGGCGACAATGGCGAGCTTGCCCTGGAGCCTGGCCCGCTGCAGCATTGTGCGCTGCCAGACGGGGACATCCTCGGGGGAGAGCTCGACGCCCATGTCGCCGCGGGCGACCATGACGCCGTCGAAGGCGCGGAGGATGCCGTCGAGGTTGGCGAGGGCCGTGGCGCGCTCGACCTTGGCGATGAGGGGAATCGCCTGCCTGCGGCGCCTGATCAAGTCGCGCAGGGGCTTGGCGTCGTCGCCGCTGCTCACGAAGCTCATGGCCACCCAGTCGACGCCAAGGCTGAGGCCGAACTCGAGGTCCTCGCGGTCCTTCTCCGTGAAGGTGGGGATGTCCAGGCGGACGCCGGGGAGGTTGATGCCCTGGAACTCGCCGAGCAAGCCGCCCTTGGTGACCCGGCAGCGGATGTCCTGCCCCTCTACGGCGAGCACCTCGACCTCCAGGCGGCCGTCGTCGAGGAGGATGCGGTTGCCGGGCTCGAGGAAGCGGTGGATGTCCGGGTATGTGCTGCTGATGCGGCCGTCCTCGCCCTCCACCTGCTCATGGACGATGAGGAGGTCTGAGCCCTGCCGCAGCTCCAACGGTCCGCGGCCCTTCAGCGGGCCCGTGCGGATGCGCGGCCCCTGCAGGTCCTGCAGGACGGCGACATGCTTCCCCATGCGCTCCGACGTCTCACGCACCAGCCGCACGAGGCGGGCGTGGTCGTCATGGGAGCCGTGGGAGAAGTTGAGGCGCACGGTGTCGACGCCGGCACGCAACAGCGCCTCGACGGTTTCGGGCGCCGCGGTGGCCGGGCCGAGGGTGGCGATGATCTTGGTGGCGCGCATGGTGGGTGGGGTGCCTCCGTCTTGGGGATTCGATGCCCAGCGCATGCTAGCGGATGGAGAGAGTAAGTGGAAGAGATATCCGAGAGACTCCGCTTCATACACTATTGTCAACACACTCGTAACACACACTTTATGTTGACAATGTTACACAATGTGTGTATTATTATCGCACAATGTGTTAAGGAGATATCACGCTCATGTCTAGTGACCTGCAGAGGCTTTTGGTACAAGAACAGCTGGAGCTTGAGGCGGAGTTTGAGGATCTGCAAGGCCGAATTGGCCTTGCAAGAGAACGTCTAGGGCATGTGCAGAGCCGTTTGGTGCATGTGCGAGCTCTACTGGGGGAAAAGAGTACCCAAAACGATCTAGGGGACGAGCATTCATCAGAGCATGACGACGTGAAGGGCAAGGGCAGTTCAGCTTGTGACATCGCAGTGGAAGTGTTGAGCGAGCGAAGCGGGCAACCGATGTACTACAAGGACCTTACCCAAGAAGTTATGCGGCGTGGTGGAGAGTTGAACGGGGCGACACCATGGGCCAATCTGACAGCGCGCCTAGTGCAAGACCCACGCTTTGTACGCCCGACGGCAAAGGGCTTTTACGCCCTTCGCAAAGACTACCCCAACGCCCGAAACGTAGGGGCACGTGCACAAAGGCGACGTCGCGGGGCGTAGGGAACCACAGCCAGACATCACGGGGAGAGGTTCGCCGATGACTACAGGATTCTTTCCAACACTCACAGACATGGTCGCGATAGTGCGGAACATTATCCATGGCTATGACATGGGACCTATCCGCGCACTAGCGCAGGAGCCTGTGCAGAACTCTAAGGACGCCCATCGCGGTCCCGGGAACGTGCATGTGGAATATCGAATGCAAGGGCGGACGGCTCCCAATGGGGAGCAGAGCCGCCTGCTTACCATTACTGATTGGAACACCACCGGCTTACAAGGGCCCATCCGCAATTGGACCGACGCTCAGAGTCTAGAGGGGGCTTTACAAGAAGGGGAGAACTGGGCCGCATTCGAAGGCATGGGGTACACCAAGAAGAGTGGAGACGACTCCCTCGGCTCCCGCGGTCAGGGCAAGGCTGCGTACTTATACCACTCAGATCTCAACATGATGCTATACGACACCCTCCTCCCGGACGGCGACTACCGGTTGGGAGTTCGCCGTGCCCTTCCGCACGATTCTGTGCATCAACCTCCATTCAGAGGGGCGGAGGCCCGCAACATCGTGTCAACCCATTACGCCCTTCCGGAAGATGGCAGAATAATCCCCTTAGAACTGGAACCTCTGACCAGAGTAGGTACCCGAGTGATTGTGCCACACCTCTCACATGAGGCTGTGGAGGCCTTCAACACTGGCGAACTCTACCAGTGGCTGCAACGTTGCTGGTGGCGCGCAGTCCAAATCGGCCTAACCGTTCATTTGGTTGATGAACAAGGGGCGGTGCAAACAGTAGCAGTCCCCTCTTGGTGGGAGAATGAGCCTTGGAACCAATGCATCTCCAACATGCGTATGTACGAAAACCTAGACGTGGGGACTGGCCTGCGAATCAAGCGCCTTGTCTTCCTCTACGACGAGTCAATAACCGAGCCGGACATCTTGGGTGTAAGCCCTCAGTTCATGGGCCTGCAGTTGCTTCGTGGCCAGCAATGGATCGAGACCCTTTCTCAGGAGTTGGCTGATTACATACCCCGGGACAAGCGAATGGGATTCCGCGGGTTCGTGGAATTTGACCGTGCAGTTGAGCGTGACCTAAGAAGCGAAGAGAACCCCCAACACGAGAAGTTCCACCGTCGGACATTGGTCGTCAGGAGACTCGTAGATGCCATACATGAAAAGGTCAGAGAGTTTTCAGGCGAAATGGGTTGGTTCATGAGGGAAGCCTACCGACCTGCTCCCAGTACGGAGCAGCGGACAGCCTACGATTTCCTTCACTTCCTGTCTCCCAGTAGGCGCGCGGACGCCGTGGCAGCAACGGGACCCCAACACGCGACGCAGTTAAGCATGGACTTCATTGATCATTGGGAATGCAGTCTGCTCCTTGACCTCCCGAATCCTCGCACTACGCAAGTCAATTGGGGACAGCACATTGGAAATGTACGCGCCGACATTCGGGTAGAGTCACTTGATCCTCTAAAGAGCGTTACAGCGGTGTTGGATCTCCTTCACCTTGATTCGGGCGCCTCCTTTCCCTCGGTAGCGAGTCAAGACATTGAGATCCACGATGGTACTGCGGTGGTTTTCTTTGGCGACGTCCAAATCATCTCCGGAACCCCTTCCCCGGGCAAGTGGCAGTGTGCCCAGCCTGGAAAATGGAAGATCACCCTTCGGGTGCTTGAAAGGGAGGCGGAAGTGGACCGAGCGGCCAGGTATTTGTACGTCCAGGAGGAGCCGCCAACCTCCGTCACAAAGCCCTATACCTTATCCATATCTGTGGAGAACCATACAACCCCAGGTCGGCGGATCAATTCAGAAGACACTATTGGGGTACAAATAAGCGTGACAAACCGCACACCCGATCCTTTGACCTTAGAGTTGACCGCCAGCGTGGGGGACCTCCTATTGGCAGATGCCACTCCGGTGTTCACCCCAGGCACACCCGCAGGTGAGAGCCCTGTGCGGATTCCCGGAGTCCTTACAACAATTAAGGTGAACCCTTCCATCTCACCATCACCACCCACCCAGCCTTTGGCTATACCCGAAGGGATCCATACGCTTAGCGCCGACCTCTACACGGACGACCATGTCGTGGCCCACGCAAGCCGGAAGCTGGATATTGATGTCGATCCGGCCCAGGATCAGAACTGGCCCCCGTTCCGGATCGAACAGATCACGGGAGAGGAACCGTTCCCCCGATGGCAATTCGATATGCGCGGCGATGATGACTGGGTATTGCAGTACCCTCCTACGAACCTCCTTTACCGCGCTCTCCAATCTGTCAATGCCTCGGATGGGAACGGACTTACCGGAGGGTCCGCGTTTGTTGTGGACATCTGCGCGGAGGGGATAATCGAGTGGGCGCTGTCATCTCTAGACGACAGCACCGACGATTCGCGGCTAATTCAGTTGACATCCGGCGCTCCCCCTAGTGTAGACCTTGCCGCGTGGGAGGCGTTCTGCGAAAAGATTGACCATCTCGTAGGTCTCCGGGGTGAACCCGACCGCCTCACCGAATATGGTCGGCTCTTCAGGGAGTGTGCTGCACGTTGTCTTCAGCTTTATGAGGAGCGTGTGTGATGCCGGTGAAGATTTGGGAACGCTTGAATGGCAGGCTAACAAGCTCCGTTGAGACTTCCCGTAAAACAAGCATAGGCGGCGAAGAATATCGCAGCGAGGCCGAGGCGCTTGATCAAGAGACTGACCAGATGCTTGACAACGCAGCGATGCTAGCAAATTCAGCCAAGGCTGACGAGGCTGAGCATCAAGTACTCCTCAGAAGGTGGGCGGTCGGTCGTTCCCTGAACCAATCAGGACTCTTACAATCCAAGAACTTGGAGCCTCAGGAGAGAGATCTGTTGTGGCTGGCTATTGCACGGAAGTGCAGGCTAGGCATTCGTGCGGACGGCGCCAAAGAAGATAGTTGGCAAGAGCTCATTCCCACCCGCACAAGGGATCCAAAAAGGATTGGCAGGGATGTCCTTGCCGTTGGTCTTTGGCTACAAGAACAGGAATTTGAATCTGCAGCAATAACCTTTGCGGGAAGATTCGGCAACGCCCAAAAGTTTTACACACGCCAGGGTATTCGTTCGCTGAATTTACGCGAGGCTCTCGCAAGATGGATGGAGTGCCAAGATCTCACGCTCCGTGGCCAACTCTCCAACATCCGGTGGTTCAAGGAGCTAATAAAGACCTTGGCGGCACGCTTTCCTGCCCGGGGGCCAGGGTCTGCGAAACGTCCCGTACACTTCTCGGAGGAAGAACTGTTCAGTGAAGTGTGTAAAGTCTTAGACCCCTTGGTGACTAAGTTGGCCCAATCTGAAAGGGAATCAGTATCTGCAGAGACAGGTTTGTAACGCACGCCAATTGGCCCCCATGTAGCGTCGAATTTCTCCCGTGCCCCTTCACCCTTGCCGTGTCGTGCGGTATGCTGGGTGCATGCCGCCTCTTCTGGAAGCTCACTCCCTTACGAAGCACTATGGCCGTACTGTGGCTTTGGATGGGGTGTCTTTTGAGGTGGGTGAGGGCGTGACGGGGCTGCTGGGGCCCAATGGCGCCGGCAAGAGCACGGCGATGAAGCTCTTCCTCGGGCTCATCGAGCCGACGTCCGGCACCGCCATGATCCTGGGGCAGGAGCCGTACCGCTCGCCGGACGGGCGGTCGCGCATCGGCTACATGCCGGAGAACGATTGTCTCCCCAACGACATGACCGCCACCGAGTTCCTCATGTTCATGGCGCAGCTCAGTGGCATCCCACCCTCTGAGGCCCGCACCCGCGCGGCCGACGTGCTGCGCCACGTGGGCCTGGACGAGGAGCGGTACCGCCCCATCCACGAGTACTCGACGGGCATGAAGCAGCGGGTCAAGCTGGCGCAGGCCATCGTGCATGACCCGGTGCTGGTGCTGCTGGACGAGCCCACCGCGGGCCTCGACCCTGACGGGCGGCAGGAGATGCTGCGGCTCATCGACCGGACCTCCCGCAGCTTCGGCATCAGCGTCATGCTCAGCACGCACCTGATGGGCGACGTCGAGCGCATCGCCGACTCGGTGCTGGTGCTGGAGTCGGGCCTGTTGTCGCAGGAGGGGGCCGTCGCGACCCTGACGCAGGAGACGGAGGCGCTGCTCATCGAGGTGGCGGACCGGCACGAGGAGTTCGCCGCCATCCTGGCCGAGCGCGGCGTCGAGGCAAAGGTCGACGGGGCGCTGGTGGTCATCGAGCACGTCAAAGAGGAAGACTACGACATCGTCCGCGACGCCGCAGTGGACGCCGGGGCACGGCTTCGACGGCTGGCCCCCGCTCGCCGGACGCTGACCGACATCTTCCGTGGCGGGCGGGCATGAGGCAGCGGGAGGCTGAGGTCTTCGACCTTGGCTATCAGCGCTACACCGGCCCGCGGCAGGGGCGGAACCGCGCACGCTGGGCGCTTTTCGTAAACGGCCTCCGCACGCTGCTGGGCATAGGGCGGGGCGGCAAGGCCAAGATCCTCCCGGCGCTCTTTTTCTTTGCCGTCATGATTCCGGCGGTTGTGTTCGTCATCATTCTTGCCTTCATCGGTGACCTGGTCGAAGCCGCGGAAGCGGGCGACTTCATACCGGGCCCCGCCGACTACTACGGCATTGTGGCCGTGGTGCTGGTGCTGTTCGGGGCAATCATGGCCCCTGAACTGCTGGGGCCGGACCGGCGCGACAACGTCCTGCCGTTGTACCTTGTCCGGCCGCTGACCACGCTGGACTACCTGGGCATGCGGCTGGCGGCGCTGGCCGTGATTGTGCTCGTACTGGTCTACTCGGGGCAGGCGCTCCTGATGGCAGGCCTCATGCTGACGTCGGAGGCGCCGCTGGACTACCTTCGCGACAACTGGGAGGACATTCCACGCATCCTGCTGATGGGGGCGCTCATCACGCTCTTCATCTCGCTGGCGACGCTGGCGGTTTCCGCCTTCACCACCCGCCGAGCCATAGCCGCCGCGATGATCATCGGCGGGTACATCCTGTTGAACGGCGTTTCCGACGGCCTTACCTTTGCCGAGGACTGCATCGACCAGCAGGCAGGATTCGGTGACCAGGTCTTCATTCAGGAGGAGGACTGCGACTTCCTCATCGGCGACTACGCCCCCTACGTCGGCCTGCTGCACTTCGGTGGCGTAACGGACAATGTCAACGCGATGGTCTTTGACCTCGAGCCGCAGTCGCCCTCAGCCCTGGCCGTGTCAGAGCTGCCGGACTGGACGCCCATCGGCGCGTACCTGTTCTGGACCGCGTTGCCCGCCGCGGCGCTCTGGAACCGCTACCGGAGGTTACGCCTATGACCACCGAATCCGGCGCGACCATCGAGGTGCAGGCCATCTCCAAGTGGTACGGCAACGTGGTGGCCGTCAACGACGTCTCGTTTGAGGTCTACCCGGGCGTCACGGGCATCCTGGGCCCCAACGGCGCTGGGAAGACGACGCTGCTCAGCATGATGTGCGGTCTGCTGCGGCCATCGCGGGGGGACGTTCGCGTGCTGGGCGAGGAAGTGATCGGCAACGTCGGGCTGTACCGTCGCGTCGGCATCATGCTGGAGCACGACGCCCTCTACCCCTTCATGACGGGCCGGAGTTTCGTGGAGCTGGCGGCCAAGCTGCAGGGCGTCACCGACCCTGAGGCCGTGGACTGGGCCATCTCGACGGTGAACCTGCAGGACGCGCAGGGCCGGCCGACGGGCACGTACTCGCGGGGCATGCGGCAGCGCATCCGCTTGGCGGCGACCATCGTGCACGACCCCGAGGTGCTGGTGCTGGACGAGCCCCTGAACGGCACGGACCCGCGGCAGCGCGTCGAGTTCGCGGAATTCGTCGAAAGATTGAGGACGGCGGGCCGGACGGTGCTCATCTCCTCCCACATCCTCGAGGAGGTTGAGGCGCTTGCCGACCGCATCCTGCTGGTGGTGAGCGGCAAACTGGCCGCGTCCGGCAACCACCGCGACATCCGCGAGAAGCTGGACGAGCGGCCCTTTCAGGTGCGCATTATGGCGTCAAAGCAACGGGAGATGGCCGCGGCGCTGGTGGGGCTGGAGTCGGTGGAGTCCGTCCGGCTGGAGGACGGCGCCATCGAGGTGACGACGCGCAACCTGGCGGACCTGCAGCGGAATGTGCCACGGCTGGCTCGAGAGATTGGGAGCCGGCTGTACCGCATCGAGCCGCTGGACGACTCGCTGGAGAGCGTCTTCTCCTACGTGGTGCAGCGTTGATCGGCGCGCTCTTCCTACTGGCCCTGCGACAGGCCGCGTCGCCGCGACGGCTTCTGCTGCTGGGCGCAATCTCCCTGTCTCCGGTGGGACTGGCCTCCTCGCTGGTCCGCCTGGGCGATGCGGACCAAGGCGACCTTGTCGGGGGCGTGGTGGAGGGGCTCGTGATCTCGCTGGTGCTCCCGCTGGTGACGATGGTGCTCGCCACGGGGGCCTTCGGCAACGAGGTGGAGGACCGGACGCTCTCGCTGTTGACGACGAAGCCGGTGCCCCGGTGGTCGCTGGTGCTGTCGAAGCTGATGGCGACCATCGTGGTGGCGGGGCCGATCATGGTGGTCGTGGCCATCGTTGTGACGGCGATGCCGCCGGACCGCGAGGGGGGCGTCATCCTGGCAGCGGCAGTGGGCGCGGCGGTTGGGGTTGCGGTCTACGCGTCCGTCTTCACGTGGGCCGGGCTGGTGACAACGAAGGCGCTGGCCTTTGGGCTGGTGTACGTTCTGCTGTGGGAGGCGCTGATCACCGGGTTCCTGAGCGGGACGCGCTATCTGAGCATTCGCAGCTACACGATAGGCGTGATGCACGGGATGGAGGGAAGCCCGTTCAGCGGGGACCTGGCCATCGGGTACACGACGGCCGTCGCCGGGGCAGTGGTGGTCACCATCGCCTTCTTCGCGCTCGCGGTGCGGCGGCTGTCGCGGATGGACGTGCCGTAACGGGGGGGCGGGGCAGCGAAACCGAGTATTCCCTGAGTTTCTCACTCGTATGCTTGCCTTGTGAGTAGTCTGTTCATTGACGCGATGTTGGGTGGTGTGGAGGTGGTGCGGTGGCGAATCCCGCTTGGTCAAGACAAGAACTTCTAATCACGTTTGAATTCTATTTGAAGCATGCGCCGTCTATCCCTTCGAAGAGGTCTCCGGAGATTGAAGCACTAAGCCAGACCCTATTCAAACTGCAAATGAAGCTCGGGGGTGAGACACCGGAGAAGTTCCGAAACATAAACGGTGTCTATATGAAACTAATGAATTTCCGTCGCTGTGATCCAAATTACGAGGGTAAAGGATTGCAAAGAGGAAACAAGCTTGAGCCGGAAATCTGGAATGAATACTCAGCCAAGGCTGAAGAGCTCAATGACGTAGCTAACGCAATTCGTGCTGCCGTAGCGTCGAATGAGTCTATACCAGACACCGGCGAATCCCTAGAGGATATGGCGGAAGCAATGGAAGGCAGACTTCTTACAAATCTGCACCTTTCCAGGGAGCGTTCTCCAGGTATTGCGAAACGCAAGAAGAAAGCAGCACTCAAGGCAAATGGCAAGCTGACATGCGAAGTTTGCGGGTTTGACTTCGCAAAGGCCTACGGTGAGAGGGGCGATGGATTCATTGAGTGTCACCACACCAAGCCTTTGTCCGAACTCCCAACCTTAGGCACTACAACTAGACCGTCGGATCTCTCCTTGGTTTGCGCGAATTGCCATCGGATGATTCACAAGAGCAGGCCATGGTTGTCCATTGAGGAGATTAGAAACCTCTTGGTCCGGCAATAGCGGTATCTCACCGCCACTCGGAGCAAACCATGACGACCACACCCATCGCAGCCATCCTCTTTGACCTGGACAACACGCTGTTTGACCGGGAGGCCGCCTTCCGGGGCGTTGCCGAGGACTTCTACGCGGAGTTTCTTGCATCCTCGGCGCCGCTGGGCCGCGCCGATGCCGTGGCCCTCATGGTCGCGTGGGACGACGACGGGTACTCCAACCGCCAGGAGATGCGGGAGCGCTGGCTGGCCGAGTGGCCCGAAGCCGGCCTCGACTTGGATGCGTTCAACGGCTGGTACCGGCAGGTGATGGCTCGGCACTCTTTGCCGGACGCGGCGGTCAACGACTTTCTGGCTCGGCTCAATGCAGAGGGGCTGCCGTGGGGCATCGTCACCAACGGCAACGGCCCCAACCAGCGCGACAAGTGCAGGGAGGCGGGCCTGGAGGCGTTGACGCACTTCATCATCGTCTCGGAGGCGCAGGGCTACGCCAAGCCGGACCCGCGCATCTACCAGGACGCGATGTCGGCGCTTGGGCTGGCGTCGCCGGGCGAGGTCATGTTCGTCGGCGACAACCCTGTGACCGACATCGACGGGGCCCGGGCCTTCGGCATGCAGACGGCATGGGTCTCGCGCGGGCGGCAGTTCCCGACGGACCTGCGCCCGGCGGACCACGTCGTGGAGGGCGTGCTCGACTTGGCGGGTGTACTCGGCTTGTAGCCGTCGGCGTGGCGGGCCCGTGCTGGACGCTGGCCCTCCCCCTGGGCCCGGCTTCATTGACAGCCCCGAGCGTCGCCTCGTACTCTGCCTGTATCCAGTATTCGCTGCGATTGCGTGGTGCGCCCTGCTTTGGGGCAGCCTGTCGCCGCAGGCCAGCGCATCGTGACCTAGCCGGAGCATGCCGTGATGCCGGACGCCATCGAAGCCACCGCCGAGTGGGACGCAGGCCACCTCGGCTGCGGGGAGATCCTCATCCTGCTCCGGGCCCGGATGCAGGGGCTCGCCACCGGTGAGGTGCTGAAGCTCACGGCCCGGGACCAGGCTGCGCCGGAGGAGATGCCCGCGTGGTGCCGGCTGACCAGCCGCGCGCTGCTGCGGGCGGAGCACCCCTACTACTGGATACAGCAACGCTAAGCCATCAAGGAGTACGTCAATGGCCGGACAGTTCTGCGTCAACCTTACCCACGCCGGGGATGACCCGGACCGCGCAACGGTTGCCTTTGTGCTCGCCAACGCCGCCCTGGGGTCTGAGAAGGACACGGTGGTGTTCCTGAGCACGGAGGGCGTCCGCCTCTCCCAACGGGGCTACGCCGACGACATCCACGAGGAAGGCTTCCTGCCCCTGAAGGACCTCATGGACAACTTTGCGGCGGCGGGCGGCACGATCCTCGTGTGCTCGCCCTGCTTCAACAAGCGCGGGCTGGACCCGGAGGGCCTTGTCGACGGCGCAAAGATCGTCGGCGGCGCGGTCCTGGTCGAGTTCCTGTCCGGCGGCGCCCCTTCCCTCTCCTTCTAGCCACCGATTCAACGCCAGCGCACCGGAGCCCGCTATGGAGCCACTCGCTCAGCACGCCCACACGCCCGATGTCAGCTTCGACGGCGGAAGCCTCGACTGCGGCAGCGGTCTGCTGCTGCTCATTCGCCGCCATATCGACCCGCTGGAGCGCGGCGGCCTGCTCGAAATCCTCTCCACCGACTCCACCGTCGAGGTGGAACTGCCTGCGTGGTGCCGCCTGACCAGCAACGAGCTCGTCTCGTGGACCAGGTCCGAGGGCCAGCGCAGCTTCCTCGTCTGCAAGGGCTCGCTTGCGGAGCGAGCGCCCGCCGCCACCGAGACTCCCACCCCCAGCGCTCACGGCCACGTCCGCGTGCAGGTCACCGTGCCGGACTCGCTCCCGATGCCGAGGCCCGCGCCCGCCATCGAGCCGTTGTCCGTCATGGGCGTCGGAAGCTGGCCGCGGCCCCGGTGGATGCTCCAAGCGGTGCATGACCGGCTGCAGGGCAGGCTTGACGAGACCGACTACCAGGCCACTGCCGACGACGCCGTCCGCCTGTGCGTCGACGCGCAGCTCCGCGCCGGCGCCGACGTCCTCACCGACGGCGAGCAGCGCCGCGACAGCTACGCCAGCTTCGTCGGCGGGCTGCTGGACAACTGCCAGCTCATCCCCCTGAGCGACCTGACCGCCATGGTGGACGACCCGGACAAGTTCGAGCGGGAGCTATGCGCTCTCGACGTGCCCGCCGCGGAGGTCCGCCACCCCGTCGTGTTCGGCGAGCTGGGCCGCAGCCGCCCGCTGGCCGTCCATGAGATGGCGTTTCTGCGGGAATGCACAGACCGCCCGGTGAAGGTCGCTCTGCCCGGCCCGTACCTGCTCACCCGCACAATGTGGCTCGACTGCCTGGAGGAGATGCCCTACGACACTCGCGAGGACCTCGCACGCGACGTGGTACGGGTGCTGCGGGAGGAGCTGCACTTCCTGCTGGCCGCCGGCGCATCGCTGGTGCAGTTCGACGAGCCGGTGCTGACGGAGGTGGTCTTCGGCGCGGCGTCGGGCAATCGCAGCTTCATGTGCGGCGCGCTGAGCGAGAAGCTGGAGCCGGAGGCGGAGCTGGACTTCGCCTCGAGCCTGCTGAACGAGGTGGTGCGCGGGCTGCCCAAGGGCCGCCTCGGCCTGCACGTCTGCCGCGGCAACTGGACGCCCGACGAGTCTGCCGCCCTCTCCGGCGACTACGCCCCGCTGTTGGACGCCCTCTCGCGGGCGGACGTCGGCGTGCTGTTTCTGGAGCTCTCGACGCCCCGCGCCGGCGAGGCCGCCGTCCTCAAGGCGCTCCCGGACGAGAAGCGCATCGCGGTGGGCGTCGTGAACCAGAAGCTTGACGCCGTGGAGCCGGTGGAACAGGTGCGCCGCAGCATCGCCCATGCGGTGGACCTCTTCGGCGAGGAGCGCGTCCTCCTCACACCGGACTGCGGCTTCGCCACCTTCGCCGACAACCCGGTATCCTCAGCCCGCACCGCGGAGGCTAAGCTCCGCGCCATCGTTGAGGCGCGAGACCTCGTGCGGGGCTAGGGACAGGCCGCCAGCCTCTTCGCGACGCACCATGGGTCAGGGGTAGCGGGGGCAACGAAGGCGGCAGTTACGGAATGGCCAGGGGCGAGGCTACACGTCGGGGAGGCGGGCCCCGTCGGTCGTGCGGTGCTGCCACATCAGCGACGGGCCCTCCAGTCTGTCCGGAAATCCAGATGCTCAATTAGATGGAAGGTATCAATGCAGGTAACACCAAGGCCCTGACTTACGTCAGGGATATGGCGATTTGCTCGTCTTCGGCTTGGTCTGGATTTTTCGGTAGTAACTATCGTGCGGTCGGAGGTGTCGGTCAGAGCATAAGCGATGAGGAATGGGTCACGGCCTATCTCTTCAGTCTCCTCGTCCGTCAAGTCATTGGCGTAGCCCTGCTCAACCACATACGCCACAATTTCCGGGTTTACCTGCTCGTCAAGAACAATCGCATCCCTATTTGCCTTGAGCCAATCCACTAGTGGGTCTCTCTGAATTGGTGTTGACGGGACAACTTCCTCGTAGATCTCCATCGGCACCTTCACAAATCCCAGCCTGCCCATCTCTGCTAGCCAGTCCCAGAATTCAGGGAACCTTGTGACGGGGTAATAGTCCTTATTTGCATCAATAAGGACATTGGCGTCAAGGAGATAAAGCACGGCCACAACCTAGTTAAGATGACCGGCATTGAGCAAAGGTTGGACTTGCCGCGGTGAGACTCCCAAGATTCGAGCCGCCCTTGATGTTGACAGAGCCTCCGCCGCCATCATGCGTTCCACTAAGCGAACAATTCGGCCGCCAAGACGGTGGCGACGCACCGTGTAATAGTTAGGGCCTCCTTCTCGGTCTTGCGCCAAGGAACGGTTACGTTGTCGTTCGGAACGCCATTCTTGGCGAAAAACATTAGTAAGGTGGACATACGATTCCCTGTTGATTAACTGGGAGCGATACGCCCTATAGGCAACCATGGTGCGACTAACCTTGAACTCGTTCGCAAGAGTGTTAATCTGTGCTGCGATTTCCGAATCGCTGTTCCTTTTTCGAAGACTGAGCTTACTCAGCGTACTTTCGGGCAGAAGCAGTTTCCCAGCGACGTCGTCACAGAACCGCTCGAGTTCGTTTTCTTCGTATTCTCCACTGATGCCAGTTTGCCCTAGCAACAGATGCACTGATTCGTGCAGCAGGGTGAAGGACCACGCGGGCCTAGCATCCTGGTCATTGATTACGATGAATGGAGCGACGTCGTCTGCAATGGAAAAGCCACGGAAGACTTCGGTCTCAATTGCGCTAAAATGGTTGCCAAGATCGCCCTTGAGAAGCACGAATACCCCAGACCTCTCTGCTCCAGTTCGTAGAAAGTCAAAGGCGGCAGACGTGTTGGGCTCAGCTCGGTACCGCTCCGCGTCAAAATGGATCTGAACCCGTAGTGATTCCAAGACGCGTTCTTGCCCGTCCTCTATCTTGAGAGAACCGACAAAGGGTAGAGTTTCCGCCTCCTCTTCGTCTTCCAAGACAGCGCGAACCATACTTTGTCGCGCTTTGATGTCCCGCACCAAGGCATCTAACAGTCCCTCGGCAAGAGGCAGACGTTCTTTCTGCTGGGTACGAAAGTCCGCACCCCGACCAGCCCGCGTTGGCGGTTTGGGCAAATAGAACGTGATGAGTGGCCGTCTATACTGAACGGCCATCTTGAGAAGTTGCGGGCGCGACGGTTCCTTTTCGCCACTTTCAATGGCCGCAAGCTTTTCTTCCGCGGACGATCTTCCACTGGTTTGAAATCCCAGTTTGTTGGCTGCCGTACTCTGTGTAAGGCCAGCCGTCTCACGGGCCCAAACAAGGATTTCAGGGTTGACCTTGGGCATCTTCCTTTAGCTCCCCTATTGCCATCTGTCTATCTTGGGTAGCGCAACTGACCGTCCATATCACCAGTCGAAGCTTCCGCGAATTCGGTATGCCGATTCTAGCACTCAACCCCGCACTCGTCCTAATGTCCCTTATTCTTGACAGACTCATTTTACGTGTGAAGTTGCACGCCGTATGTGGTCAGGGGTAGCACTGGCAGGACGACCGGTGCAGCCGCTACACGTCGGGTAAACGCAAGGCGGAGCGGCGTCCTTGGCTATCACACCTGACTTTCCGTTTTCACGGGAATGACGATTGGGGATGATTCTTGGAGTAGGGCTTCCGCCGGCGTAGTGCGGGCGGCTCGCGAGCGGCGCATGCTGGTGTGCTATTCCTGTGGCCTCGCTCCGCGTCGGCTTCCCCGCGGCATTGATGCGCTCGGTTTCAAGAGTTGGCGGAATGTTGGAACGGCACAGCCAAGGTCGGGCACGCGGAAATGTGGGCATCATAGCGCTGAACGGTTGTGATCATGCGATTCCTCAAGGGCTGGACAGGACGATTGTTGGCGCCGCCGCTCTGGGCCAACAGGCCGGCAACCTGCTCTGCGGAGATGGTCCTGGGACGGTGCATCACGTACCAATCAACCGGTTCATCGCACGGTGGTGTCGTCTTTGAGCCGTCGTACCGGTAATGGCCGGTATCGTCCGGCGCGTAGCCCTTGGCGTTGAGCGTGAAGCCGTCGAGGCTGACGTCACCGGCATCCGGTGCGGCGTCCAGAATCTCCTGCACCAGTGGGCTTGGCGGGCCCTGCTTGAACACCAGCCCTATCACTGCCAGGTTGCCGTCAGCATCCGAATGGACCAGGTGCAGTTCCGCCGCAAAGCTCTCCCCGTCGATCAGATGCTCCGAGGGTGAATGAAGGTGGGAAGACTTCAATTCGTACGTGCGCCCGCCCACGCTCAGGGTGTTGCCCGCGGCATAGTCAACGTGCACAAACCTGCCATCGTTGCGGATAGCCGTGGCGTCGGTGTTGTATGAGAACGAAATGGGCGCGGCGCCGCTGCTGTTGCCGTATCCGGCAACGTCGATGGGGGACTGCTGCTTGCCCTCAGCGCAGGCAGCGTTCTCCGGGGACAACGCAGCCCAATGCAGCGGCGCGCCCTGCCCGTCATATCCCCACTGAGCGGGCCCATTCCCGCCGTTGCAAAAGGCGCCTGTGAGCAACGCCGCCAAGCACGCCAGCGTTAACCATACCGCTCTCATCACAGCCTCACTCATCATCCGAGCCAATTCTACTTGCTTCTCACTGCCACGGAATAGCAAAGACACAAATCGCAGGACGGTTGCTCTTGAAACGGGGTGACTCCCGGTTACGACTCGAACCTACGACCAGTTGGCTAACAGCTGACCGCTCTACCACTGGGCTACAGGGGAGGGACAGGTCGACACCCCTTCCCACGCGCCATGGGTCGAAGGTAGCGGGCATAACGGTGCACAAACAAGGCCGTGGCGGCAGGGACGACCAGTGCAGCCGCTACACGTCGGGGTGGCGGGCCGCGTCGGCCGTGCGGTCCCTCCTCGGTTGCCCGTCGGCGAAAAGCCTGTGCCAATCAGTTGCGGACGTTCGGACACGGGGGACGGCGCTGTGTAAAATGGCCCCATATGCCACAAGTTTGTCACATCCAAGCGTTAGGTGAACGGGCATCAGCCAGCGCCCGGTGCTTTCGAGAATCAGCGAGACGAGGTTCCCACGATGTTGCGAAGCCGGCGCTTTCCGTCCTGTAGTTTCCGTCTACAAATGGTTTTGGGGTGCTCGAATCTGAATAGTCTTCATGCTGGGCAAAGAACGCGCACGATGGCCGTGAAGCTGGCTCTGGCCGCGCTGGGCCTGCTGGCGCTCTTGGCCAGTGGCATTTCCTCCACCGACCTGAAAGCACAGTCGTATTCCTGCGCCAACAGCGGCGCGATAGCAAACCCCGGGGATAACCCGTTGCTGGTGCTGGACTGCACGACGCTCGTTACAACTCGTGACACCCTGGCCGGCAACGTGCAACTGAACTGGTCGGCGAACCTCCCTATCGAGCAATGGGAAGGGGTGACCGTCGAAGGATCGCCGCTCCGTGTCGTTGAGATCCGATTGGACGGCCGATACCTTTCTGGCCGGATACCGCCGGAGCTGGGGTCCCTTACCGGGCTCCGTGTCTTAAGTTTTCGCATCGACTTCCTGACCGGTGAGATTCCGGTGGAATTGACCTCCCTTCCAGAGTTGCGAGTGTTGGACCTCCATGGGAACCCATTGACCGGCAGCATTCCCCCGGAAATTGGACGCCTCTCCAAGTTGGAAACCCTGGACCTCTTCGCAAACGATCTCGATGGCGTCATTCCGGGGGAAATGGGAGAGATGACCAGTCTCAAGCGTTTGGACCTGGGCGGCGGTAGACTCTCGGGCACCATCCCCCGACAGCTTGGCAATTTGAAGAACCTCACGGTGCTGCATATTTCGCATACCAGCTTGACCGGCGAGATTCCCCCGGAACTGGAGGGCCTCCGCAACCTGGAGGGGCTTAACCTTCGTGCAAACGAGCTGACGGGGAACATTCCGCCGGAGTTGGGCAATCTACCGAACCTTTTTTCGTTGAATCTCCAATCCAATGAACTGACGGGTGAGATCCCAAACACACTGACAGGACTCTCAAAGCTGAATGGTCTTTACCTTGGAGAAAACGAGCTAACTGGCGAAATCCCTGCAGGGATTTCAGGTCTAACCAGTCTGCAGTCCCTGGATCTTCGCCACAACCAACTTACCGGCGCCATCCCGCCTGGTCTTGGGGACCTCCCGATACTGCGCAGCTTGTCCCTTTTCAACAATGACCTTTCCGGGACCATTCCCGAAGAACTGGGCAACCTAACCCGGTTGGAGAGCCTGCATGTAATGAACAATCGGTTGAGCGGCCCCATTCCCGCAGCTTTGGGCAAGTTGCCAAATATGCAGAATCTCAACCTTGCCAACAACAGCCTGACGGGTGAAATACCCGCGGAGTTGGAGGGTCTGTCCGCCATGATTTACTTGAGCTTCGAAGGCAACCAGCTTTCCGGGCTCATTCCGTCCAGTCTCGGCAAGCTCTCGAGCCTGAGACTCCTGGACCTGAGCAGGAACGAACTGACCGGCCGCATTCCCCCGGCGTTGTCAGGCCTTACTGACCTTCAGTTCCTGCGCCTCAACGGCAACTTTCTCAACGGCGGCATTCCAGCCGAGTTTGCCGACCTTGCGAATTTGGAAGAACTGGATGTCAGCAACAACTGGCTATCAGCGTGTATACCCTGGTACCTGTCTCGCGATCCTGACCTCGAGATCACCCACGACAACTTACCCGAGTGCCCACGCCCACCACCGCAGGTGAATGAGGGCGAAATAGTCTCCATAGAGATTTCCGACCTGCTTGAAGGCACCAGCCTCGAGTACGCGATACTCAGCGACTTTGCGGTCGATGCTGCAATAAACGGAAGCGTCTGGCTGTTTAGACAGAGGGTAGTCTTCCAGCATGACGGGTCCGAAACAACCACGGCCAGCTTCGCGTACATAGCCCGAAGTGGGTCCGTTTCCATCTCCAAAGTTGAGCCCATCGACGTGACGCCGGTCAACGACCCTCCCATAGCCGTCGAAGACACGGCTGAGGTTGATGAAGGGAAAGAGCTCTCGTTGGATGCGTCAGCCCTGCTGCTGAACGACACCGACGTCGACAGCAGCAGGCTCCAGGTCACGCGGGTCGGCGATGCCACCAACGGCAGCGTCTCGCTGGTCGGCGCCACCGTAACCTACGTGCACGACGGTTCGGAGACCATTGCGGGGCGCTTTTCGTACACCGTTAGCGACGGCGAGGCCAGTGACTCGGCCATCGTGCGCGTCGCCGTCACGCCGGTCAATGACCCTCCCGTGGCTGGCCCGGACACCGTCGGAGTCGACGAGGGAGCATCCGCGTCGATTGAGTCGTCATTGCTGTTGCTCAATGACACCGACATGGAGAACGACAAACTTCGCGTGACTGAGGTCGGCGGCGCGGCCAATGGAACGGTCTCGTTGGACGGCCTAACGATAGTCTACACACACGACGGCTCTGAGACGGTTGAAGGGGCATTTTCGTACGTCGTGAGCGACGGCAGCGGCGACGGCACCGGCGTCGTGCGCGTCACCGTCGCGCCGGTCAATGACCCGCCGGTGGCCACGCCTGATACGGCACTGGTCTACGAGGGGGATTCCGTCCTGTTGGAGGCGGAGGCGTTGCTCCTGAATGACACCGACGCAGACAGCGATTCGCTACGTGTCGAAGCGGTCAGCGATGCGGTCAACGGCACTGTCTCATTGGATGGCGCCACCATAACCTACACGCACGACGGGTCGGAGACGGCTGAGGGAAGCTTCACGTACACGGCCAGTGACGGCGCCGCCAGCGACACGGCGATTGTGCGCGTTGCCGTGTCCGCGCTGAACAGGCCGCCGGTGACGGCCCCGGACTCAGCCGCCGTCGAAGAGGGGGGCGCGGTCACTATGGAGACGGCAACGCTGCTCCTCAATGACGTAGACGCGGACAACGACGTCCTGAGCGTGACTTCGGTGGGCGGCGCCGTCAACGGCGTGGTCTCGCAGGACGGCGCGACGGTGACCTTTGAGCACGACGGCTCAGAGTCGAACGAGGCCCGCTTCGAGTATGCCGTCAGCGACGGGACCGACACCGTGAGCCAAGTCGTGACCATTGCCGTGACGCCGGTCAACGACCCGCCCGTAGCCGCCGATGACACGTTCAAAGTGGACGAGGGAGGCAGGGTCACAATAGAGCCGGCAGTGATGCTGCTGAACGACACCGACCCGGACAGCGAAGGGCTGTACGTTGCGACGGTAGAGGGCGCCGTCAACGGCACGGTCTCGCTCGACGGTACGGCGATAGTCTTTGCGCACGACGGCTCCGAGACCACGGAGGGGCGCTTTGCGTATACCGTTAGTGACGGGGCCGCCAGTGGCGCCGGGGTCGCGCACATCGTCGTGGCGCCGGTCAACGACCCACCGGTGGCCGCCCCGGACACGGTCAAAGTCGACGCTGGATCTGTGCTCTCGATTGAGGCGTCGACATTGCTCTCGAATGACGCCGACGCCGAGAACGCCGCGCTGCAGGTCGTAGCGGTTGGCGATGCCGTCAACGGCACGGTCCAGTTGATGGGCACGACAGTAGTCTTTGAGCACGACGGCTCGGACACGACTGAGGGGATCTTTGCCTACACGGTCAGCGACGGCGCCGCCAGCGACACCGCCATCGTGCGCGTCGAAGTGGCGCAGGCGGGCGGCTTCCCGAATGTAATCATCATCGCCCTGGTGGTTGGTGGGGGTGTCCTGATCTTGCTCGTACTCAGGTTCAGCCTGGCGCGGCCGTAGGCGGGGCATGCACGGATGTGTCGAGTCCAAAGCCGTCTCGCACACGGTACGGAGGAACGGCGGGGCGCTGCCTCGAATGCGATAGATAACCCTTGCGCTCTCGTCAATCCCGGCGCGCTTGCGTTGGGGGATGAGCCGACAGGCCGCGGGCCCTACACCTCGCTTGCGCTGCCGTTGGCGATGAGGGCGGCGCGGGCCGCGGCCAGCCTCGCGACGGGGACGCGGTAGGGCGAGCAGCTCACGTAGTCCAGCGGCAGCGTGTGGAAGAACTCGATGCTCTTGGGGTCGCCGCCGTG
Source organism: Dehalococcoidia bacterium (assembly GCA_965249605.1). Classification (GTDB taxonomy): domain Bacteria; phylum Chloroflexota; class Dehalococcoidia; order Lucifugimonadales; family UBA1127; genus UBA1127. Next base: position 2,691,215 of record OZ252245.1, on the reverse strand, counting down.
CTCGCCGCAGATGCCCATGGAGATGCCCGGACGCGCCTGGCGGCCCAGCTTGCAGGCCATGCTGATGAGCTGTCCCACGCCGTCGCGGTCCAGGACCTGGAAGGGGTTCTCCTCCAGGATGCCCGCCTCCTCGTAGCGCTTCAGGAACTTGACCTCGACGTCGTCGCGGCTGAAGCCGAAGGTGTTCTGCGTGAGGTCGTTGGTGCCGAAGCTGAAGAAATCGGCGGACTTGGCAATCTGTCCGGCAGTGAGGGCGGCGCGGGGGATCTCAATCATGGTGCCGATCTCGTAGACCTGGGTGTTGCCCGTCGCCTCCTGGAACTCGCGGATGGTCTCCTCCATTATCTCCCGGAGGCGTTCGAACTCGTTGGTGTGGGCGACGAGGGGGATCATGATCTCCGGCGCGACGGGGATGCCCTCCGAGGCCACCTGTGCCGCGGCCCGAATGATGGCGCGCACCTGCATGGTGTAGATCTCCGGGAAGATGAGCCCCAGCCGGCAGCCGCGCATGCCGATCATGGGGTTGGACTCCCGCATCTCGTCCACGGCGTAGAGGAGGTTCTGCTTCTTCACCAGCTCGTCCGGGTCGGAGTCGGTAACGCGGAGCTCCACAACCTCGGCCAGCAGCTCGTCGTGGGACGGCAGGAACTCGTGCATGGGCGGGTCCAGCAGGCGGATGACGACCGGCTTGCCGGCCATGGCACGCAGAATGCCGACGAAGTCGGAGACCTGGAACTCCTCTAGCTCCGCGAGCGCCTTGCCGTAGCGCTCCCACGCGACCTCGCCCTCCTCGGTGATGATGGCGGCGTGCGCGGCGAGCATGCACTCGCGCACGAATGCGAGGCGGTCCGTCTCGAAGAACATGTGCTCCGTGCGGCAGAGGCCGATGCCCTCGGCGCCGAAGCTCATTGCCAATTCCGCGTCGCGGGGGTAGTCCGCGTTGGCCCAAACGCCGAGGCGCTTGATCTCGTCGGCCCAAACCAGCAGCGTCGTCAGGTCCTCGTCGTCCGTGACGGAGGGCGCGATGGTGGCGATGCGCCCGACGAACACCTCGCCCGTCGCCCCGTCGATGCTGATCTCCTCGCCCTCTTGGATGACGATGTCGCCGCAGATCATCACGCCCTCCTCCGGGCGGACCTCAAGCTGCTCGGCGCCGGCGACGCATGGCTTGCCAAGGCCGCGGGCAACCACTGCCGCGTGGCTCGTCGCGCCGCCTCGGGACGTGAGCACGCCCTTGGAGGCGATGAGGCCGTGGACGTCGTCGGGGCTGGTCTCCGGGCGCACCAGCACCACGCTCACCCCGCGCTTGCCCTGCGCGGCGGCTGCGTCGGCGGTGAACACCACCCGGCCCGTCGCGCCGCCGGGGGAGGCCCCGATGGCGACGGTGATGAGCTGCCCGGCCTCCGCGGCTGCCTCCTTGGCCGACTGGTCCAACCGGGGCAGCAGAAGCTGGTAGATCTGGTCCGGCTCCACGCGCATCAGGGCCTCTTCCTTGCTGATGAGCCCCTCGTTGTACATATCCACGGCAATCTTGATTGCCGCCTTGGCGCTTCGCTTGGCAGAGCGCGTCTGCAGCAGGAAGAGCTTCCCCTGCTCCACCGTGAACTCCACGTCCTGGGAGTCCCGGTAGTGCTGCTCCAACTGGCTGGCCATGGTGTCAAGTTGCTGGTAGACATCCGGCATCTGGTGCTGGAGCTGGGCAATCTTCTGCGGTGTCGCGATGCCGGCGACCACGTCCTCGCCCTGCGCGTTGACGAGGTACTCGCCGTAGAGGGTGCGCTCGCCGGTGGAGGGGTCGCGGGTGAAGAGCACGCCGGTGCCGCTGCGATCGTCTATGTTGCCGAAGACCATGGCGACGACGCACACGGCGGTGTAGAGGTCGTGGGGGATCTTGTTGTAGCTGCGGTAGTCGATGGCGCGGCGGGTTTCCCAGCTGTCGAAGACGGCGAGGATTGCGCGCTCAAGCTGGTACTTGGGCGTGTCCGGGAAGGGCTCTCCCGTCACCCGGACCACGACTTCCTTGAACTCGTTGATCACCTGCTGCAGAACGTCGGGGGTCAGCTCAGAGGCGAGCTTGACGCCGGCCTGCTGTTGGTACACGTCGAGGACGGCGTCGAAGTGCTTGCTCTCAATGCCGAGCACCACGTTGCCGTACATCTGGATGAAGCGGCGGTAGAGGTCGAGCGCGAACCGTCGGTTGCCGGTCCGCCGTGCGATGCCGTTGGCTACGGCCTGGTTCAGGCCGAGGTTGAGGACGGTGTCCATCATGCCCGGCATGGAGACGGGGGCGCCGGAGCGCACGGAGACGAGCAACGGGTCGGCGGGGGCGCCAAAGTAGCGGCCCGTCGCCCGCTCAAGCGCCACGAGGGACTCAAGGGCCTGCGCCCACATCTCCGCCGGCATCACCTTGCCGGAGTTGTAGTAGGAGCGGCATGCCTCCGTCGTGATGATGAAACCCGGCGGGACCGGCAACGAGGCGGCGGTCATGTCCGCGAGACCGGCTCCCTTGCCTCCCAGGAGTTCGCGGCGGCTACCGTCCGCCTGCTCGAAGGAGTACACCCACTGGGTCTGTTTTACGATATCGCGCAGGGTCATTCTCGCCGCCTAATCCCGATTCACTCCATTGTCCACCGGATTAGCGCAGGAGTGTTACGAAAAGGTTACATTTGCGGGGCTTGGCGCGGGCCAAAGCACACCACAAGGGCGCAGTTTTCCCGCTCGCAAGGCTGATTGACGCAGTATAGCACACCCTTTTGGGCCCAGTCCAGCTAGAAAATACGAATTTCGACGCAAAAGCGTGCGGTGGCGGTGCCCAGCGTGGGCGAAGCGCCTGCTAGAATACCCGCAACCACTCGACAAACAGGCGCGCGCCGCCTGAAGGCAGGCTCATCCGCCATGCACCTGACGCACCTGGCGCTCAAGAACTTCCGCAACTACGCCGGCACGGAGCTGAACCTCGGGCCGGGGCTGACGGTGTTTCGCGGAGGGAACGCGCAGGGCAAAAGCAACCTGCTGGAGGCCGTGGCGATGCTCGCCCTGACGAAGTCCACCCGCGCGGAGCAGGAGCGCGACGTCATTCGCTTCGCGTCCCTGGAGGACACGCCGTACACGCGGGTCTCCGGCACTGCGGCACGCCGCACCGGGCCGCCGGTGGAGGTGCAGGTCGACATGGCGCTGGCGCCGGGCGAGCGAGGCGCGCTCGTCTTCCAGAAGCGCGTGCGCGTCGACGGCGTTCCCAAGCCCGCGGGTCAGGCGGTGGGGGCCATCGCCGCCGTGCTGTTCTCGGCGGACGACCTCAACATCGTCACGGGCTCGCCGGCCAACCGCCGGCGCTACCTGGACGTGCTGCTCTCCCAGGCCAATCGCCGCTACCTGCGCGCGCTCCAGCAGTATCAGCGGGTGATCACGCAACGGAACCAGCTCCTGCGGCGCATCCGCGACGGGCTGGCCCGCACGCCGGAGCTGGACTACTGGGACGGCGAGCTTTGCCGGCTGGGGGCGCAGCTCACTGGGTGGCGGCGCGACGCCGTCGCCGGGCTCGCGCCGGGGAGCGCAGACGCCTACGCCGCCATGGCCGCGGACGACGGCCCCTTCGAGGTGGCGTACGCGCCGAGCATCGACCACGCCGGGACGGTGGAGGAGGCCGCGGCCCACGCAATGGGCCTGCTGGCCGAACGGCGCCAGCGGGAGGTGCAGATGGCCCAGAGCCTGGTGGGGCCGCACCGCGACGACCTGCGACTGACCGTCGGCGGGCTGGACGTGGGGCAGTTTGGGTCGCGCGGGCAGGTGAGGACGGCGGCGCTGTCGCTACGGCTGGCGGAGGCGGGCCATCTGCGGTCCGTGCTGGGCGAGGAACCGCTGCTGCTGCTCGACGATGTGCTCTCTGAGCTGGACGGGCAGCGTCGACAGCACGTGCTGGAGGCGGCATGCCGCGCGGAGCAAGCGCTGGTGACGGTGGTCGAGGGCGAGGAGCCGCCCGGCCTGCACGAGGCAGTGGCCACCTACACCGTCGAGGCGGGCGCACTGCGCCTCGAGGGGTGATGGGGGAGCTAGGCCTTAAGAGGTTGTCGCCGCCTCTCTGGGAAAGTTAGTATAGGACACACTGATTATTCAGACCGCTCTGGCCCGCGAACTGCAAATCATAATACCAACCGCCTATCGAATCTATCCCCCGGCAGGCGCTCACCTACACAAACCTCTGTTCCTCATCGAAAAAGCCCAGCGACGTAATCAACGATTTCACAGACTCTTGCGTAGTAGTCCCTTATCCTGGAAACCGTGAGGTCAACTGGTTCACCATGGGCAATGCTGTTTCTATTCGCAATTATAGAATCCAACGCCGCCCTCCGCTCAACCTTGATGTATTCCTCCACGTTGTTGCGCCATCCTCTGTTGAATGATCCCACAAGTTGAAGCAATCGCTCTGGGTTCATATTCCCAGGCCGTTCTAGGCGACTGGTCACGAAGTTGCTCACCGTTTGGCTGGACTGTGCACGGGCATGCCAGACCGCGATGTCCGAAACTTCAGTCTCAACGAATCCGCCGACCAGAATGCATAGGTAACAAGCATAGTCCGCACGCAACTGCAACTGATGGGTCGGCAAATCTGAAATACGGTCAAATGCAGCGTCTAGCCGTTGCCTGTTTGCAGCTGGATTGTTCCGCGTCACCACGTCAACTAGGCCAGCGTTCGCATGTTGTCCGTAGCTAGTCTCAATCGCGCAGATACGCTGGCCTCATTGGCTGTTCTTGCCGTTACAAAAGAAAGAAACTCATTGTTCTCGATGAGTTTTGAGTACCTCTTCTTGAACTCTTCCAAATTCGTAATCTCTCCGCGGTCAAGTATCCTCTGGGCCACTCCGACCATGACTGCGTCCAGAACTGCTACGTTAATCGCTTTCCCCAATACACGAAAGGCCGTAGGACCTATTCCGCTGAGAATAGTTCCAATGGTGCGCTCGAAGATCTCGCGCATGGCAGATTCCGGATGTAACTGAAGATGATGATTTCGGCTCGCAAAGCTGTTCAAGAAGTCCCTCATCGGGCTCTTGTATGCGTCTCCTTCGTACAAGAGCGCAAGGAATCTCAGTATGAGCTCATGATCCTTGAAATGGCTTGACCTATTCCCGTAGATTTGCCGCCAGGCGTCATTGTTATTCATATTCCGAAGGAAATGCATGAAGGGACCACCATAAAGGGCCACGCGGATTTCCTGCGGTTGGAGGGAGGTTCCGCCAGTATTAAGCCGCTCAAACACCATGTAGATGCTCCTTTGGTGGTCAGCAGGCTCATCTTGGCGGACGATTGTCGCATGGATAATGCTGTTGTCGAGTTTGCGCCGTTCATCTTCTCCCAAGGTCAGGTAACTCTTCCCTTCGAGTTCGGGTTGCACGTTCTCCAGCACATACGGTTTGTTCTGGAACGTGCCGTCATAGAAGGCTTGGAGCGTCCTCAACCGCTGCTGCCCGTCCAGCACCAGGAGACGGGAATCAGCTTGAGAGACTAAGAAGATTCCTGGGACGGGAAGGCCCAACAAGAGGGACTCGACGAAGCGGTCGCACTGCGACTTTTTCCAGATAAACTTCCTTTGGAAGCTGTTGACCGTGCCATCGTTGCCGTCCGGCTCAAACGTGGGAATGTGGATGTCGCGGCTCTGGATGCGGTGAACCAATGCATCTACCGGGTAGTCGGCTCCGTAGGCGGTGATCTGAAAGCTGTAAGGGGGAGTAGTGTCGTCATCATCGCCTTCCATCTGCTCCTCAAGATCGTCGGGAAGTGCCTGCACGTTATGTTCCATGGCCTTGCTCTCCCCCGTTTCGCGATTGGCCTCGACCAACGATTAACCGAGAATCGGCCACGCGCTTGGCCCCACGCACTTAGACTAATGCAGCCCAGTTATGTAGTCATGCGTTAGCCTGACCGCACCCGCAGACTGCGCCGTTCCCCCCTACCCCACGTCCTCCAGCGTTTCGCCCTTGCCGAGAACGGTGGAGGCCGCGCGGACGTTGTAGATCGCGCCCATGTGGGCCGCCGCGGGCTCGGTGCCCTCACGCAGGTCTATGGCGGCCTTCATCAGCAGCCTGCGAGCCGCCATGACGGCGATGTCGTTTTCGTCCAGCTGCTCCTTGGTGCGGTCGACGATGGCGCCCATGCTCTCTTCCAGCACCAGCGACAGCTCGAACTGGTTGGAGATGGAGGCCAGCGGGTTGGCGCCCGAGGTCTTGCGCTCGATCAGGTAGTCGTTTTCCTTGTTGCGGGCGCGCTTGTAGGTGCCCTCCTCCAGGGTTGGGTGGTTGCCGAAACCCGCGCGGCGCTGGGCTATCTCGTCCTCGCTCAGCGGACGGTCCGGGTGGTAGGTGATGGCGTAGACCATGGTGTTGCGGTCGTCGACGGGCACCCAGGCGAGGCAGCCCAGCAGGCCATCGCCCGCCGGCATGGGCGTGGTGTAAAAGGGCATGAGCCACTGGCTCAGCTGCCAGGCGCTCTGGTCCTTGCCCTGCTCCGTGGAGGCGCCTACCAACAGGCCGTAGTCCGTCGTTTTGACGGCGACCGTTTGGATGAGCTGCTCACGCACCGGCGGGTCCTCCTGCAGCCCCTCCATTAGCCGGTCCGCGGTCGATTCCAACGAGGGCAGGTCGCCGAAGAGCATGTCGAAGAGGAAGGTGACGCGGGAGTTGTCGATGCCCCCCTCGAGCCCCTGCAGGTAGTTGCACTCCTGCACGAACTTGGAGATGAAGCGATGGCCCTGCGGCAACTGCCCCCACTCGAACTGGGGCATCTCCGCAGACTCACCCTTGGGCCCCATGTACGTCCAGACGATGCCGCCCCATTCCTGCACACCGTAGGCCACGGCCTTGATGGTCTTCATCATCTCCGTCGCTTCTTCGTCCGGCTCAAAGGGCATGTCCGTGATGTTGCCCTCCACGTCGAACTTCCAGCCGCAACGAGAGCAGCGCAGGCCGTTCTCTTCGTTGATGCCGAAGGAGAGGTCGACGCCGCGGTGCGGGCATGCAGCCTCCAGGACGCCGAGCCGGCGGCTGGTGTCGCGGAAGCCGACGAGGTGCTCGCCCAGCAGCCGCGTGCGCGCCGGCGTGCCGTCTGGCTCGGCCAGCTCCCGCGAGAGGAAGGCGGGGACCCAGAACCGCCGGAACAGGTCCCCCATGGGGGTCTCCTGCCCAATTTCCGTTACGAGTTTGTTTTCATCCGTGGTTAGCACGTTGGTACCCTCCAAACTGCGATAAGCATGCGGAAAACGGCCATCCAACTATACCACATATGGATAGCGAGGGCCTCTTTAGGCCCGCCGGCGGTCCGGGAGATGGCGTTGGTGACGGTGTCCGCTCCACGGGGCCGACCGTTCGCAGCCCCTTGGACCGCTCGCGTTGACGTGAATGGAAGCTGGTCCGTATACTGCGGCGAACGTCTCCGCCAGGGCCCCGTGCCCGTCGGGGACGTTTGCCACGCAGGCGCAGGGAGACTCTGAAGGCGGAAGGCAGGGACAATGGCAGCATACGTAATAGCAGAGATTGTGATAACCAACATGGAAATGTACGGGGCGTTCGTGGATCAGGTGACCCCTACGGTTGAGGCCAACGGCGGCAGATTTATCGCGCGTGGGGGCACTGTCGACGTCATTCTGGGAGACTGGGCGCCCAAGCGCATCGCCCTGGTGGAATTCGGCAGCGTCGCGCAGGCCCGCGCCTGGCTCAACTCCCCGGAGTACAACGCGCTCAACGAGATGCGGGAGGCGTCCTCGAACATCAGCATGGTGGTCGTCGAGGGCCTGTAGCCTCGGCAGCGCGTCTCTCACTCTGCAGCCACTCTGCAGCGACCACGTCCCCTGACGAACCTGCAAGCGTATGCGCAGGCAAGCTGAGGGTGACCACTATCGCCCTACAGAGCAGCCTGGGCCCGGCCTAACCGGGGCCTGCTCCCGCCCAAGTCCGGCGCTTTCAACCTACCGACAGCCACGCGACTTGCCGCGCGCCACGCCTTCCTTGTCCACATGGCAGCGTAGGCGCTCTGCCCCCACGAAGTTCCCATCGCCGTAGGCCGCATTTTGCCGATGAAGCTCGGGCCGCGCCGTGTCTGGTCCGCCAATTGCGGCACCCCTCGCCGCAACCTATACTTGGGCATCGCCCACAACCCCGTGAATTCGCCGCGAGGAGCGCGCCATGACCATCTACCTGAGCAACGACGACGTCCGCACCCTGCTGCCCATGGACGAGTGCATCGCCCTCATGGAGCAGGTCTTCCACGACGAGGCCGACGGCAAGGCCGTCAACCTGCCCCGACAGCACCTGCCGCTGCCCGTCGGCATGCACCGCACGGTGCAGGGCATCGCCCACGGCTTCGGCGTCTACGGCATGAAGACCTACGGCAGCGACCGTCGGCCCAACGCACCCAATCGCACGCGCTACCTGGTGCTCCTCTACAGCCTGGAGACCGGCGGGCTCGACGCCATCGTGGAGGCGCGGGACCTCGGGCAGATCCGCACCGGCGCCGTCAGCGGGCTGGCCACCAGGTACATGGCCCGCGAGGACGCGACATCCCTGGGGATCATCGGCTCCGGTTGGGAGGCGCGGTCGCAGATCGCCGCCATGAACGTGGTGCGCAACATCAGCCACGTGAAGGCCTACAGCCGCTCCGCCGAGAACCGCGAGGCATTCAGCGCCGAGATGCGCGAGAAGCACGGCTTGGACGTGGACCCCGTCGACTCCGCCGAGGAGGCCGTGCGGGACGTCGACATCCTGGTCACCATCACCGGCGCCAACGAGCCGGTCATGCAGGGCGAATGGCTGCAGGCGGGCATGCACGTCAACGGCATCGGCGCGACGGGCACCAACCGCCGCGAGCTGGACGTCGAGGCCGTGCGCCGTTCCGACCTGGTCGTCGTCGAGAACCTCGAGCAGTCCCGCAACGACAGCGGCGAGCTCATCGCCGCGGCGGCCGAGGGCGCCTTCGACTGGTCCCGCGCCGTCGGACTGGCGGACGTCGTGACGGGCAAGGCCTCCGGACGACCCACCGCGGAAGCCATCACGCAGTTCAACGCCCTGGGCGTCGGCACGGAGGACCTGGCCGCGGCGGCCATCGTCTACCGCAAGGCGATCGAGCGCGGCATGGGCAACGAACTCGCGATGTAGGGGCGTGCCATCTGGGTTCCAGGGTAACCGCCAAACTCCAGCGGCGCTCCAATTCACGTAAAGGGGAAAGCCCATGAGCGCATATGCGTTATTCATCAACGGCGTCTTCCGCAATGTCTTGGAAGAAATCCTTGAGGCGCTAGCCAGGGAACCCGGTCGTATCTACTACCTCCAGCCGCACAGCGGTTCTCCCATTGCGGGACTCCAGAAGGACCCGCCATCCGAGAGTCTGCGTGTACCGCTCTATATGTCCACGTCGGACGACCTCAAGTCAGTGAGCTACAAGGCTGAAATTGTGGATTGGGAGGACAAGAGGCAACTTGACGAAGTGCGCCGAAAAGAGCTCACCGACGCTCTGGATCGTTACCAGCCTGACGAAGGGGGATTGGTCAACAAGGCAAGCGATGGAGGTGTCAGCGTCAATCTCATTAGCATCCGGGGATTTCAAAGGTTTGCTGAACCGTTCAGCGTAGACAAGCTGATAAAGAAAAGTGACGGCAGGCCCCTGTCCACCAACCGCAGCCGACCTGGGGGCTATTCCTATGTTTGGCCACCTGAAGGTGTCTAGGAGAACCTGCTCGTGAAATGGGTGGACTCAGGTAGAGCGGTCGTAGGGCCCATACACATGCGGCACAACTAGGACACAGCCCTATGCTCGTATCCCACGACGGGCCCCGGCCCTACCCTATCCTAGAAACTGCCGCATAGGTAAAGGTGAACGCTTTTGCCAAGGGAGCGCTGGCACACAACCATGACATCTTCCGAAATGATTATGTCCTCAAACAATGGCCTCACGTTCCATTACCGTGTCGGCGCCATCGCCGTGCACAACGAGCGTCTGCTCGTCGAGCACGACTCCGAGCACGGCTTCTGCTTCGTCCCCGGCGGTCGCGTGGAATACGGCGAAAACGCCATGCAGGCGTTGGCGAGGGAGGTCCACGAAGAGCTTGGTGAGGAGGCGACGATCGGGCGACTCGCTCTCGTCACGGACAACCAGTTCGAGCTTGACGGCAGTCGGTACCAGGAGATGGCACTCTACTTCCTTATCGATTTCGCTCCCGGCTCAACAGTCCTCGAAAAGGATGGCCCCTTTGAAGGCAGCGAGTCGGGCACTGTTTTCCAGTGGATACCTCTGGATGGATTGGAACAAGCCAACCTGTTCCCGACCTTCCTCCAATCGCGTGTAAAGGCGATTCCTCCCACTACCGAGTACATCGTCCACCCAAACGTCCTACACTAACACCCCATGACGGGCCCTGACCTCACCCTCATCAACTGGCTCTTCGCCGCGTCGCCGCTTGTCGTGCTCGCGGGGACGATGCTGTGGCTGAACCGGCCCGCCGAGCAGGCCGCCGCCGCCGCGTGCGCCCTCGCCGTCGCCCTCGCGCTGTTGGCTTTCGGCGCCGAGTGGGGGCACGTCGGCATCGCGGCCGCCAAGGGCGTCAACCTCGCCGTCTTCGTGCTCAGCATCGTCTGGGCCGCCGTCTTCCTCTACAACATCCTCGACCGCCTCGGCGCCATCGACGCGATCGGGCGTCACATGGCCGCGCTCTCCAACGACCAGCTCGCCCAGGCGTTGATCATCGGATGGGGCTTTTCCAGCACAATCCAGGGCGTCACCGGCTTCGGGGTGCCGGTGGCGGTCTCCGCGCCGCTGCTCGTCATGCTGGGCGTCCCGCCGATCCGCGCCGCCGCGATGTCGCTGGTGGGCCACGGCTGGGCCGTCACCTTCGGGTCGCTGGGGTCCTCCTACTACACCCTCCAATTGGTCACGGGCATCGACGAGGCGGTGATCGCGCCGCACATGGCGCTGCTCTTCCTGCCCGTGACCATCGCGAGCGGGGCGCTCGTCGCGCACATCCAGGGCGGCCTGCGAGCGGTGTTACGCAGCCTGCCGCTGGTCATCGTCGCTGGGGGTATCATGGGCGGCGCGATGTACGGGCTCGCGCTGGTTGGTGCGCCGCAGGTCGCGTCGCTGGGCGCGGGCATGCTGGGCACGGCCGCCCTGGTGGTCCTGACGCGCACGCCGCTGCTCGTGGGCGCGCGGAGGTCCGACACGCCGACGCTACCCGACGCCGGAGCCGGCGACAGGGCGAAGATGCCCCCGCTGCTGGCCTTCATGCCCTACTTCGTGCTGATTGCCCTCAGCTTTGGGGCGCAGGTGGGGCCCGTGAAGGAGGCCGTCAGCGGCCTGCGTGTCGCCCTCGACTTCCCCGGCTTCACGACGGGCCAGGGGTTCACCGTCGCCCCGGCCAACGACTACGCGGCCATACGCCTGCTCGCACACCCCGCGCCGCTCATCCTCATCGCGACGGCGGTGAGCGCGGCAGTGTACGTGGCGACGAAGCGATGGCGCAGCGGGCTCGTTTCGGGCGCGGTGAAATTCACCTACAGCCAGTGCGGCGCCACGACGCTGAGCGTGCTCGCCATGGTGGCGATGGCCGTCGTGATGGCCGACACGGGGATGACGGTGCTGCTGGCTCAGGGCATCGCGAGGGTGTCGGGGCCGTTCTTCCCGCTGGCGTCGCCGTTCATCGGCCTGCTGGGGGCGTTCATGAGCGGCAGCAACACCAGCTCCAACGTCATGTTCGGGCTGCTGCAGGTGGAGACGGCGCGAGCGCTGGGCATCGGCTCGGTGACGATTGCGAGCATGCAGTCCATCGGCGGGTCCGTGGGCAGCTCGATGGCCCCCGCCAAGGTCGTCGTCGGCGCGACGGTCGCCGGCCTAGGCGGCGAGGTGCGAAGCATCTTCCGTCTCGTGATCCCCTACGTCGTCGTGCTAACGCTCCTCGCCGGCGTCGAGGCGCTCGTAGTCATCCGGTTCCTCATGGCGCTGGCGCAGTAGGCAAACCGGCTGACTTCGGACACACTACGCCCTCCGTCTTCAGCCGCTCAATGGCAACGGAAGACGGCGCTGAGCTTGGGGCTTCACCTATGGAGTCTTACCGCTCCTTCACGAGCCAGTAGTCACCGTCCGGTGACGAGACTATCCCGGACTCGAACTTGTCCGAAGAAAACTTTTCCATCAATGACTCGTGAGTTTCACCCTCGTTTACCGCTTCAAACTCTTGGCCATCACTTCGGATAACCAGCATGCGCCTTGCGCGAGGTTCTGAGGATCCAGTAGTCATGTCAATCACCTTCTTTTGTTTCTAGGCCAATTGATCGCACTACCATGCGTCGCAATCCCAGACTTTATACCATACTGAGATATCCAATGCACCCGGCAGCGTGGCTAGTACGACCGCGGCATCCCCAACACACGCTGCCCCAGGTACGCGAGCACAAGGTTGTTGTTGATGGGCGCGACGGTGTAGAGGCGCGTCTCCCGGAACTTCCGCTCGACGTCGTACTCGTCCAGGAAGCCGTAGCCGCCGTGAGTATCCACGCAGACGTTGGCCGCCTCCCACGACGCCTGCGACGCCAGCAGCTTCGCCATGTTGGCCTCGGGGCCGCAGGCCTCCCCCGCGTCAAACTTCGCGGCGGCCTTGTGCCGCACTAGGTCGGCGGCCTCGACGTGCGCGTAGGCCGCCGCTATGGGTAACTGCACCCCTTGGTTCGCGCCGATGGGCCGGTCGAAGACGACCCGCTCCTTGGCGCGGGCCACCGCCCGGTCGATGAACCAGCGGCCGTCGCCGATGCACTCGGCGGCGATGAGGATGCGCTCGGCGTTCCATGAGTCGATGACGCAGCGGAAGCCGTTGCCCTCCTCGCCCACCATGTGGTCCGCCGGCGCCTCCAGGTTGCGAAACGTGACGGCATTTGTGTGGTTGTTCATCATCACGCGCAGCGGGCGCACGTCGACGCTGTCCCCCACCGTGCGCAGGTCGACCAGGAAGAGCGAGAGCCCGCGCGTGCGGTCCTCGAGCTCCTCGAGCGGCGTGGTGCGCGCGAGCACCAGCATGAGGTCCGACTGCAATACGCGGGAGATGAAGATCTTTTCCCCGTTGATGACGTAGGTGTCGCCGTGGCGGACGGCGGTGGTCCGGATGCGCGTGGTGTCCGAGCCGGCCTCGGGTTCCGTGACGGCGAAGGCCTGCAGGCGCAGCTCGCCGGCCGCGACTCGCGGCAGGTAGGCGCGTTTGAGGTCGTCGCTCGCGTGCCGGAGCAGGACGCCCATCATGTAGACCTGCGCGTGGGCGGTCCCCGCGTTGGCGCCGCTGCGGTTGACCTCCTCCAGCACGATGCTCGTCTCCGCGAGGCCCATGCCGCCGCCGCCGTACTCGGTTGGAATCATCGTGGAGAGCCACCCCGCGCCGCTGAGCTCCCGGACGAACTCCTCCGGGAAGGCCCGCTCCCGGTCGAGCCCGCGCCAGTAGTCGCCGCCGTACCGCTCGCACACGGCGCGGACGCCCGCGCGAATGCTGTCCCAGTGCGCAGGGGTCTGAAAGTCCATACGCGCCCTCCTCAAGCCTTGGCGGCGGTATTGTACACCGCCATGGCGAGGGGGAGACTGACGGCGTGTGTAGGTTGGATGGTGGTGGCAGTAGTGGTAGAATCCCGTCAGCCTCCGCCGTTCTCGTAAGTTGGGAGGCGCAAAAAGGGGAGAAAAACGCCATGTTGCGAGGAGAGCTGGGGCCGGCACCATTCCGCGTTTACAAAAAGCCCGTATTGGCTAACCTCATATACGAAAGAATTGCCAAGACTCGCTTTTTCATGCCAGACATTGTAGGAGTCTACCTCCGCGTTGGAGAAGAGCTCCAAAGTTGCGCAGTGCCTTACTCCATTGTTGACGAGGATAATGGAACTGTGGAAGCGGCACTGCTTGGGGAGTTTGGTGACAGGATCCTCGTCACTTTCCCACCCACCAGCTTTGGGCAGACCAACTTTAGCGCCACGCTTCAAGAGTTGGAACAAATTGCCAAGTAAATAGACCAACCGAGGTTGCCCCCCTATGGTGCTATCCAACGTAGAGATATGGGCTGAAATCGACGCTGAGCGTCTGGTATTTGATCCTCCAATCGTTGACAAAGGCCGCGTTGACAGCTCCTCAGTGGACTTATTGCTGCACGAAGACCTCATAGCTCTCCCCAAGGTGGACCCGGGCATTATCATTGATCCCTCCGCTAGTGCCGCCAACGTCACGGAGATTCTGGACCGGCACGGAGAACACCGGACAATGACTCCAAGCGCCCCATACAAAATGGAACCTAACCGTTTAGTCATTGGAAAGACCTTAGAAATTGTAACGCTGCCGTTGCACCTTGCCGCCCGCATTGAGGGAAAGAGCTCACTTGCGCGTCTTGGGCTCTCTGTGCACGTCACGGCGCCAACCGTGTTGGCGGGATTTAGCGGGCGTTTGGTTTTAGAGATGAACAACATCGGACCGTTTCCCATACAACTACAGGCGGGGATGAGGATCGCCCAACTCATTGTGGAACACCTTGGCCTACCAGCCCAGGACCGATACAGCGGCCGATTTCAGAACCAGCGCTAACCCCGCGCGGGCAGCAGGCGGCTCAGCCGGTTGAGGAACTCCGCGCTGTGCACCTCGCGCTCCAGCAGGTAGCGGATGTAGCCGCCCTCCACGCGCTCCAGCTCCCGCATCAGCGCACCGTCGATGCGAAGGCCGCGCACGTCTTCGTACGGGTGGTCGCGGAAGAAGCGCAGCACCTTGAGCGCGTTCACCGAGAGCGGGAGCAGCGGCGCGCCCGCGCGCTCGTGCGGGCCGCCGGGGTCGCCGCCGCGAGCGCACCCGAGGCAGACGACGCCCCCGAGTCCCGGCGTGAAGAGGTGCTGGTCCGGCTGCACCTGCGCGCCGCAGACGACGCACTGTTGTAGCTCCGGCATGTAGCCCGTGAGCCGCAGGACGTGAAAGGCGAAGTGCCACAGCAGCCGGTCTTCTTCGCCCTCGTTGAGCATGCTGATGGCGTGGAGCAGCAGGTGGAAGAGCTCCGGGTTGGCCTGCTCCTCCGGCGCGAACGCCTCCACGAGCTCCGCGCACACGAGCCCCCTCGCGATCCCCTCGAGACTGTTACGGAGCGCCGTGTGACCGTGGAGGGTGTCGGCGCCGGTGACGATGTCCGGCCCGCGCCCTCGCGCGAGCTGCAGCGAGGCGTGCACGAGCGGCTCCAGGTGCCCCGCGAGCCGGCTGTTTGGCCGGCGCAGCCCCCGCGCGACCAGCCGCAACGTCCCGAAGTCGCGGGTGTAGACGGTGAGCATCCGGTCGGCCTCGCCCGAGGAGGTCTGGCGCAGGACGATGCCCTCGGTCTTGAACGTGCGGGGCTTCTCGTACGCAGAGGTCACGGTTGCATCGCCGCACTACAGCGTCGAGAACTCGCCGCCGCCGACCTCCATCACCTGCGCTGTGATGTAGTCGGCGTCCGACGACGCCAGGAAGGCGATGGCCTTCGCCTGGTCCTCCGGCATGGCGACGCGCCGCAGCGGGATGCGGTCTGAGTACTGTGCGCGCTCCGCCTGCGTGAGCGTGTCCCAGCGGACGGCGGCCACGCGCGGCGTCAGCGTCAGGCCCGGCGCGATCGTATTGGCGTTAACACCGTAGAACCCCGCCTCGTGCGCGATGCGGTTGGTGAGGCCGACGATCGCCGCCTTGGACGCAACGTACGACGCGACGATCTCGGACTTTCCATAGCGCACCTGCGAAGAGATGTTGACGATCTTACCCGACTGCTGCTGCTTCATGTGCGGCAGCACCGCCTGGCAGTAGAGGAATACACCGCGCAGATTGAAGTCCAAAACCTTCTGCCATTCTTCAATCGTCACGTCTTCTATGTGGGCCCTGGAGTTCGGCGCGCCGGCAGTGCCGCCCAGGCAGTTCACGAGGATGTCGACGCGGCCCGAGCGGTTGATGACGTCCTCGACCGTCGCTTTGACCTGCTCCGGGTCCATGGCGTCGCTCACGTAGGGTGTGACTTCGCCCGGCAGGCCGGACAGCTCGCCCATGAGCGACTCCAGGAGCGCCCCGTCGATGTCGACCGCAGCGAGCCGCGCGCCCTCCCCGACCATGATGCGAGCGGTTGCGAGGCCGATGCCGCCGCCGGCCCCGGTGATGATGGCCACTTTACCGTCGAATCTCACGGCCGCCTCCAGGCAAGAAATCCGCATTGGAAGAAGGGAGTGTTGTGCGTCCCATAGACAGCGAAGAGCGGACTATAGGGTTGCGCGCATCCTCGATGACGCGCTCCAGCTGCCTCGCCGCTAGAAGAAGTCCTGCCGGCCTTCAAAGGCTCGGCTGATGGTGGTCTCGTCAGCATACTCCAGCTCGGCGCCGGTGGGCAGCCCCCGCGCCAGGCGGGTCACCCGGACGCCCAGCGGGTCCAGCAGCCGGAACAGGTACATCGAAGTCGCCTCTCCCGCCATGTTGGAGTTGGTGGCGAGGATGACCTCGCGAATCGGCTCGCTCGAGTTGGCGCTCGCCTTGAGCCGGTCGATCAGCTCCGCCATCTTGAGCTCGTCCGGCCCGATGCCGCTCATCGGCGAGACGGCGCCGTGGAGCACGTGGTACAGGCCGCGGTAGGCGTTTGACCGCTCGACGGCCAGGACGTCCAGGGGCTCCTCCACCACGCAGATGATGGTGCGGTCGCGATTGGGGTTGGCGCAGAGGGGGCACGGGTTCTGGTCCGTGATGTTCTGGCAGGAGACGCAGAGGCTCACAAGCTCCTTGACCGCCAGAATCGCCTCGGCGAGGGCCCGGGCCTCCCGCGCAGGCATCCGCACGAGGTGGTAGGTCAGCCGCTGTGCGTTCTTCGCCCCGATGCCAGGGAGCTTGTGCAGCTCATCCACCAGCCGCACCACGGGCGCCGCCGCCGGAAGGCCGCTGTTGTCGCCGCTGGTGGTCATGGGGTGTCCTGCATGTGTGTTGTTTGCGCCTCAGTTAACTGGGAACGTCGGCTGCGCGCAGCCACCGAACATTGCTGAACTGGAGGCTGGCTGCGCGATAGAACCGCTCGTCAGCGGTCCAGAGTTCACCGTCCTGGGCTTCCGCGAGGGCTAGGTAGATGCAGTCGTAGACTGCCGACTGGCGCAAACCTGAAGCGAGTTGGATTGCCCGCCGATAGAGGTTGCGAGCGGCATGCAGTTCAATTGCTACATCTACCGAGAGCAAGTCCGCAATGCCGTCCTCCGCCGCCTCTTCGCTCATCTCTCCCCTCATGACCCGGCGATGCAAAGCGTTGGAAACTTCTGCCAACATGAAATGAGGGGCCGCAAGCCGCGAATTGGCTGCTTCCCAAGCTTTGAGTATTGCCGTTGCTCTGTCCGAATCCTCCTCCACCACAAGCCACTTGAAGGCAATGCTCGCATCTACGACGATGACGTCTCGCGAGGCTTCAACCAACCGTCCATCTCCTTGTCCCGAATCTCACGGCCCTCCCGGATGTAGTCAACCGCGGTCATGGTCGACCCCGGTCGGGTGGGGTGCTTCTTCCGATACTCAAGGATTTTTGCGACGGCCGTTCCATCGGTTCCCGCCTCAAGGCCACCCTCGCCCGCATCCTGCGCGAGCTCCTTGCCGATGGCCGTGCGGCAGTAGTCAGCTACGGTAACGCCCTTCTGCAAAGCCGCCGCCTTCAGTCGACGCTTTGTCTCGGCGTCAACGCCCAATGTGAGCCGTTCCTTATGTTCTTCCATGTGTCCGCAAACCTCTGAAGCTCGCCGGAGGATGAGTACTTGGAATAGCATACACCCGCCGCCGTCCGGCTACGACCCGCAATCAAAAAGCCCCTACCCAAGCCCGGGGATGTTCAGGCCGCCGGTTATGGCTGCCATCTTCTGTGAAGCCAGCTCCTGCGATTTCAGCAGCGCCTCGTTGACGGCGGCCATGACCATCTCCTCGAGCACCTCCACGTCGTCCGGGTCCACCGCCTCGGGGTCGATGGTGATGGAGGCGACGGTCTGCTTGCCGGTGACGACGGCCTTGACCATGCCCCCGCCGGCGGTCGCCTCAACCGTCGCCGTCTCCAGCTCCTCCTGGATCTTGGCCAAGCGCTGCTGCAGTTGCTGCGCCTGGCGCATCATGTTCCTGTTCATTCCGTCTCCTCCTGGTCCTCGATGACCTTGGCGCCCATCGACACGGCGGTCCGAACGAGGTGTCCGTGGGCATTGTTGGGCTGGTCAGCGGCGCTACCCGTCTCGATGCGCAGCCTGAACTCGCCGCCCAGCGCGCCGTTCATGGCCGCCGCAAAGGCCACCTTGCTGGGCGGGTGGTCCAGCTCCTGTTCGAACCGTCCCCGGTTGGCGGCGCTCTTGAATACCAGCACCAAGGAATCCCCGTCCACATAGCGCTGCTTGCAGTCTCCGTTAAGGAGAGCCCTCAAATTGTAGCTCATTCCCTTGAACCTACGGAGCGGTTCAAGCAGCGCGTTCCACTCCGACTCCTGCACGGCGCGAGCGCCCTCCGGCATTGGGAGGCTCGGGTCCGGAACGCGGACGCCCTCCTCCGGCGCGGGGGCGTAGTCGCGGCGCGGGGCCTGGTCCCACGGCGACCGCCCTGCCGGCGCGAGCGGCCGCGCGGGCTCGCCACCACGAGCGGGTTGCTGCTGGCGAGGCTGCTGCCGCGGCTGTGGGCGCGGCTGCGGCTGCGGCTGCGGCTGCGGCGCTACCGCGACGGTCGCGGTCGGGGCCAGCTCCTCCACGGGCGACGCCGCCTCGATCACCGCCAGCTCGAGCGGCAGCCACGCAGGCCCCTCGCCCGAGCGCACGTTGGCGCGGCCCACCAGCCGCAGGGCCCGTAGGAGCGCGTTCCAGTCCGCCGCAGCGGCGATCTCCTTCACGGCGTCCTGGTCGTCAGCCGACTCCTCGACGACGCCGACGCCCGACTTCTGCAGGAGCACGGCGCGCAGGCGCTCAACGACTTCGCGGTGGAATGGGCCGGGCTCGAGCCCGCCGGAGGCCGCGTCGTTGGTCAGCCGCAGCGACTCCTTCAGGTTGCCGGCGAGGACGTACCGCACCAGCTCCAGCGCGCGCGGGTCGTGGCTCAGGCCCAGCAGCTCCTCGACGCCGGACAGGGTGACGGTGTTCCCGTAGGAGAGGGCAGTCTGCTCCAGGATGTTGAGGGCATCGCGGGCGCTGCCGCCGGTGGCGCGGGCGATGGCGCCGAGGGCCTCCAGCTCACAGGTGTAGCCCTCTCCATCGCACACCGTCTGCAGCCGCGCCTGCACGTCGCGCGGGGCGATCCGCCGGAAGTCGAAGCGCTGGCAGCGCGAGATGATGGTCGCGAGGACCTTGTGGGGCTCCGTGGTGCAAAGGACGAAGTACGCCCACGGCGCCGGCTCCTCCAACGTTTTGAGCAGCGCGTTGAAGGCGAAGTCCGTGAGCATGTGGACCTCGTCGATGATGTACACCTTCGCCCGGCCGCGGGATGGCCCCGCGCCGAACACGCGCTCCTGCAGGCTGCGCACGTCGTCGATGCCGCGGTGGCTGGCGGCGTCCATCTCGATGAGGTCGAGGGCGCGCCCATCGTTCACGTCGATGCAGAATGAGCAGGTGTTGTCCGGGTCGCCGTCGTTGGGCCCAAGGGCGGGGTCGAGGCCCTCACAGTTGAGCGCCTTGGCCAGGATGCGGGCGGCGGTCGTCTTGCCGGTGCCCCGAGGCCCGCAAAAGAGGTAGGCGTGCGCGATGCGCCCCTGGCTGACGGCATGCCGCAGCGTCTGCACCACGGAGTCCTGCCCGTGGATGTCCGCAAAGCGCTGGGGCCGCCATTTCCTGTAGAGGACCTGCTCCGCCACGGTTGGCTTACCTCGCCGTTTCCGCCCCGGCCAGTGCCAGGGCCGCGTCCTGCAGCGCGAACATCTCGCGCTCCTCGTCCGGCTCCGCGTGGTCGTACCCCAGCAGGTGCAGCACGCCGTGTACGACGAGCGTCTCCACCTCCACCGCGACGGGCCGCCGAGCCTGCCGCGCCTGCCGCTTGGCCTGCGGGTACGAGATGACGACCTCGCCGAGCTCCTCCGGCTGGCCGTCGGGCGTGGGAAAGTCCGGGAAACCGCTGTCGTCCGGTGCGTCGTCGTCGCCCATGTACGGCCCGGCGTGGTGCGGCGAGAACGAGAGCACGTCCGTCACCGAAGCCTCCCCCCGATGCCGAGCGTTGAGCTCCAGCAGCGCCTCGTCGTCAGCGATGACCAGGCTGACCTCGCCCCGTTCACCGGCCTCCGCCGCGTCGAGCGCCGCCTCCGCCACGAGCCGCAGCCGCTTCTGCGTGACGCGACGCTTGAAAGACGGAAACACCAGGACGGTGATGTGGGATGCAAGAGGCGGCACTGAAACGCTCCGATCTCGGCTCAGACGCCCGGGGCGGAGGAATACGCGAATGGTAGCATAGCGCCCCCCCACACGAAAGGCGGCGCAGCCCCCGTTGCGCCCCCATTGCGCCCCCCTTCCCATCCCCCCATTGCCAGTCCTGCGCCCCCACCCACACTCGTCATTCCTGCACCCCTCCCTCGTGATACTGTCCCCCCGCTTTCGTCATTCCTGCCCCCTCCCTCGTCATTCCTGCGAAAGCAGGAATCCAGAGGGGCGGCACTAGGGGGCATCCCCTCCACAGCCCACGCACGATTCACCCACGCTCCTCGCCGCCTCCGTAGGGGCGATTCGCGAATCGCCCGTCCCGCCGGCAGGCGGGAACGCCCACTCACCCGACCTCTGTGCCAACCACGGTTGTTTGCCGCAAGCCCCATGCGCCGTTTAACTAGCGCGCACCACGCCCTGTGCCCCGGCGTCCCGCATCGACTACAATCCCAGAATGTCTAATGCGTTGCACCGGTTCTTACTGCTTGCCGCGTCCTGCGTCGCCGCTGCCGCTCTGCTGTCGGCATGTGGGCCGCCGCCGGAAACCCCGACGCCTACGCCTGCTCCCACCGCTACCCCCACGCCCATGCCTTCCCCTGTCCCTGCGCCCGTGCCCCCCGCTGTCCCGTCACCCGCGCCGTCGCCCACTCCCGACGCCGTACCTACACCGGTGCCCACCGCCGCGCCCACGCCCGCTCCCTCCGCTACTGCCACAACCATCCCTGTTCCCGCGACGCCCATACCCACACCGGTAAGGGAGTTCTTCCTGGACCAAGCCGCCCTCGAGGCGCTCTGCTACACCACCGACGGCCCCAACTGGACCAACAACACCAACTGGCTCAGTGACGAGCCGCTCGACGCCTGGTACGGCGTCACGACCAACGACACCGGGCGGGTCATCGAGCTGAGCCTCCCGGAGAACAATCTGAACGGGCCGATTCCCTCCGCCCTCGGCGTTCTGTCTCAACTCCGGGTGCTGGACCTGTACCGCAACAAGATGAGCGGAGAGATTCCCGTCGAACTGGGCAACCTGGGCAACCTGACACACCTGTCCCTCAGCAGGATCCAGTCGATCGGGTCAATACCGCCGGAGCTAGGTAAACTGTCGGACCTGGAGTCCCTGGACCTCTCCCTCAACGGGTTGAACAGGAGCATACCGGCGGAACTCGCCGGGCTTTCCAACCTCCGGACGCTGAACTTCGACCACAACCAGTTGAGCGGAAAGATTCCCGCCGAGCTGGGCCGCCTGGCCAACCTCACCCACCTGTCCCTACGCCACAACCAGTTGACCGGAGAGATTCCCGCCGAACTGGGCAACCTGGCCAACCTGACCTCGCTGTCGCTCCAATCCAACCAGTTGAGCGGGACGATACCCCCGGAGCTCGCCGAACTGTCGAACTTGGAGATTCTTGACCTCGCCCAAAACCAGTTGAGCGGCGATCTTCCACTCGGTCTCACCAGACTCGAGGAGTTGAGATTTCTCCATTTCAACGATAACCCAGGCCTCTGCTCACCCGTAGACGAGGCCTTCCAATGGTGGCTGAAAGGGGTCCCGTCCAGGTCCGGGGAAGTCTGTCAGTAGCGCCTACCAGCCCAGCAACAAACGGCGAATCACCCGACCCGCCCGCCCTCTCTGCCCTTCCCGTCCCACCCCCATAGTCAAAACAGGGAGGCGGGAGCCCCTGTCCTTTGACCGGCGTCCCGCATCGACTACAATCCCGGTATGTCGGATGTGCTGCACCGGCTCTTACTGTTTGCCGCGGCCTGCGTCTCCGCGGCCGTTCTGCTTTCGGCATGTGAGCCGCCGGTGGAAACGCCTACGCCCGCGCCGTCGCCCACTCCCGCCGCTATCCCTGCGCCCACGCCGACGCCCGCTCCCGATGCCGCACCTACTCAGGTGCCCACTGCCGCACCAGTTGTCCCGCCAACCGCCACGCCAACTCCAACCTCAGACAGCGCTGCTCAGCCTACCCCGTTGCCCGACTTGGTCATAGCGATAGAGGCTCGGTTGAAATCGAATCCCGGAATCGTGTGGAGAGACGGTTGCATAGTCTCCAGCGGCGCGACCTTACCGTTCCACGTCGTCGAAATAACCGCCCACGTCAGGAACCTTGGAGGCGGGGATGCGGGAAGTTTCACTGTTCGACTGAACGACGCCGTTACAGTAACGGTGGACGGCCTGAAAGCCGGGGCATCTACGACGGTGGTGGTCTCCATGAGTGCGCGCAGTAAGTACGTCGCCGTCGTGGATGCCGATTCCTCTATTGAAGAGAGCGACGAGTCCAACAACACCACGGAGACGCTCATACCGATCCCTACCGTCGTCCCATTGCCAACCTGCACACCTAAGTCCCGCTGATAATTGCCTTCCCCGCACAGTCCTGGACAGACAGGGCTGTGGTAACGGCGTGCCACCCGAATCGCCCGCCCCCAAACCCAGCGCCCCTTCGCCTCGACCCCGTCGAACGCCCGCGCCCGCCCCTGACACCGCCTCCTTGCCGCGACGCTCCGCCCCACGCTACCGTACCCGCATGGCAATCGCACTCAACCACCGCAACCGGAACACCGCCAACCTCCATGCCGACGGCGTCGACAACCTGATCGTTGGCCGCACGCTCCGCATCGATGGGCAGACGCGGCTCGGCAAGCAACGGGGAGGATTGGCTTCTCCCCGGCATAAAACAAAAATTATTGGATTTGTAGCTGCAATGCGACACACCCGCTACAAATACGAATGTCATTTGGGTCTTGACTCAGCTACGACGGCCCGCGCAACGCATATCCCTCGACGCCGCCCCAACCCTCACCGTTCGCGACATCAAACGCTCGTCAGCCCTGCGCCCCCGCAGCGCCTGTTCAGCGCTCGACGCCTATGCTCAGGGAAACCGCGTACCCATCGTCGTTCTGCGTCACCGCTCCCATGAGGGCCTCATTTGCTGGGACGCTGTTAAAGAGCCAATCGTTGGCATTCGTCGTGCCGCGAGGACCGCGTGCGGCGTAGGGCTCCGCGAGGAATACGGTGTCGGAGACGTCGTCGGGAAAGTACATCTGGGACGTCACGAAGGTCCGTCCGTCCGTGTAGGCCTTGAAGTGGATGTGGACGGTCCTGCCGGGATACCAGCCAGGGTAGATGGTTTCGAACTCCACGAGTCCGTTGGCGTCGGTGGTCTGCTTCCCGCGCAAGAAGCTCTCGCCCGAGGTGTCCGAGTTGTCGTCTCCCTGCCCCCTGAAGCCGGAATACTGGCCCACGGCATCCGGGTGCCAGATGTCCACGACAGCGTCGGGGATTGGCGCGCAAGAACCCGCCTCCACCAACTGGATTGCGACGAGAAGAGGCGTGCCCGGCCTGCCCTCAGTAATGTCGCGGCGGACCTGTCCGGTATCGAAATAGTAGGGCCCCTCCGTCATTTGTGGGGTGATGTCGCAGTCGGCCTGGGCAACCTCGGCAACCGCAGCCGCGCCGGCCGCGGGCTCCTGTGTGACAGGAGCTGCGAGCCCACCTGCCGTGGCCTGATCGCCGCCGTTGGCGGAGTCCTCGGCGCCGCAGCCCACGAGGGCCATGCCTAGGGTAAGCAGCGCCATGAAGGCGAGGGATCTGGCAGCGTTCATCGTCTCTCCATGCTCATAGTCCGCGGCTGCATTGAGCGCCAAGAATGACCATACCACAAAGGAAGAACGGGAAATGGAGCCGGGAGTTAGCTTGCGGTGGCGCCCATCGGCCCGCCGGCAGCCGTAACCGGCAGGTCCAAACATGCTGAAAACCAGTCGCTCGGCGGCCCTGAAATCGTGAGCCGGTCGAGCGCCCTACCGGGTCTTGTGAACACCCTCCCTCGGTTGACACGCTCCCGAACGGGTGCAAGACTGAACCACTTTCAAAGGCGCCTACACTACGCATCACTCCAGGAGGGCCCCATGGCTGACGCCCAGAAGGCTGCAACCCTCGGCGAGCTACGCAAGTCTGGTCACCGCGTGCTGCCCGTCCGCGAGGAGATCCGCCAGAACCTGATGGCCCGCATGCGGGAGGGCACCCCGCTCTTCCCCGGCGTTATGGGCTTCGATGACACGGTCGTGCCGCAGGTGGAGAACGCCGTCCTCGCCGGCCAGGACATCATCTTCCTCGGCGAGCGCGGGCAGGCCAAGTCTCGCATCATCCGAAGCCTCGTGGACTTCCTCGACGAGGAGACGCCCGTCGTGCGCGGCTGCGAGATCAACGACAACCCCTTCAACCCGATCTGCCTCAGCTGCCGAACGCGCCTCGCCGAGCAGGGAGACGACCTCGAAGTCGACTGGCTGCCCCGCGACCAGCGGTACTCGGAGAAGCTGGCCACGCCCGACATCTCCGTCGCCGACCTCATCGGCGAGATCGACCCCATCAAGGTCGCCGAGGGCCGCTACCTCTCCGACGAGCTGACCATCCACTTCGGCCTCATCCCCCGCGCCAACCGAGGCATCTTCTGCATCAACGAGCTCCCGGACCTCGCCGAGCGCATCCAGGTGGGACTCTTCAACCTGATGGAGGAGCGCGACATCCAGATCCGAGGCCACCGGGTGCGGCTGCCCCTCGACGTCTACGTCGTCGCCAGCGCCAACCCCGAGGACTACACCAACCGCGGCCGCATCATCACCCCGCTGAAGGACCGCTACGGCGCCCTCATCCGCACCCACTACCCCAAGACGGTCGAGGAGGAAGTCGCCATCGTGGACCAGGAGCGCTCCCGCTTCGCCGACACGGAGGAGGCGGTGGTCGTGCCCGACTTCATGGCGGAGATCGTCGGCGAGTTCACCGCCCTGGCCCGCCGCAGCGCCGACATCAACCAGCGCTCCGGCGTTTCCGTGCGCGTGTCCATCGCCAACTATGAGACCCTCGCGGCCTGCGCCCTGCGCCGCGCCATCCGCTACAACGAGTTGCAGGCGGTGCCGCGCGTGTCCGACCTGCCGTTCATCATCGCGTCCACGCTGGGCAAGCTGGAGCTGGAGACCGTCGAGGACGGCCGCGAGGCCCGCGTCGTCGACGAGCTGACCAAGAAGGCCGTGCTCAACGTCTTCAACCGCCACTTCGACGCCGCCGACTTCACCGAGCTCGTGCTGCGCTTTGAGGAGGGGTTGGAGGTCGAGGCCGGCAGCGAGGTGCCCTCCTTCGCCTACGCGGAGCGCCTAGGCGGCGAGCTCGGTCTGAAGCCGATGGTCGAGCAGTTCGGCATAGACGCGAAGAAGCAGGAGGCGCTGTTTGCCTCCGGCGCGGAGTTCGTCCTCGACGGCCTGCACCTCAACCGCAAGCTCAACCGCGACCGCCTCGAAGGTAAGTTCCGCTACCGCACCTAGGGGCCAGCAACACCCGTCCGACGGCGCACCACTCCACCCAACCTCTGCGCCCCTGCGTTCCCGCCTTCGCACCAACCGCGAGAGTAGGGCACTGCGCCTTGCCCCGAGCCAACGGCAGCGCGCGCCCCACGGAAACGCCCCTCCCCGCTACCCCCCCCGCCCCTTGTTACTGGCGTCCGTCAGTATGGTGCACCCCTTCTGCCCCTTCGTCGTTAGCCGGCATCACGACCGGGTTAGCGGACAAAAGAAGAGCCCCGCCGCGTACGGCGGGGCTCTTACGCTTTCGAGCTAAGCGAGACTAGCGACGGTTCCGGACCAGGACGTAGCCGCCACCCATCAGGAAGAGCATGCCCAGCAGGGCCAAGCCCATCATCATGCCGTTCCCGACACCGTAGTCACCGCCGTCAGGAAGCACAGGGTCAGGCTGAGGAGGTAGCGGAGGAGGTGGCGGAAGCGGCGTCGGCGTCTCCACCGGCTCGTCCGGCAGGGTGATGACTATCGCGTAGGTGCCAAGAGTCGTATCGGATACCGTAATCGCCTTGTTCAGGACATCAGGAATAGCGGACAAGCGCTCCAGCCAAGATCCACTTACGGGGTCCCAGCTGTAGACGTGGACATTCTCGGCCCTGCCATCCTTGGCAGCAGCTTCGTCTTCGGCGGTGTAGGGGATGGTGATCTTGGCCAGCTGTTTGAAGACAGCGCCGCCGGTGTCGAGGGTGAAAACCAGCGAACCCAGCATCGTGCCGTCCGGTGCGGCGCCGGGGATGGCGTCTTCCTCAAGGGCGGTGTACGTGACAATGACGTCGCTCGAGCTGGCGCCGTCAGGCGTATTGACGGTGACGCCGCTGGCGAATTCTATCGTGCCACCCGATGAGGACAGGGTGCCCTCGTGTCCGTCTGCCAAAACGCTGCTCGCGGTGGCGAACAGAAGGGACAACGCCAGAGTTAAGCTCAGAAGCAACCGTGGGGCAATACTCTGCCGGGACAAGCTAGGTGTGCGCACCGCAAGCCTCCTTGACGATTTTCCAAGATGAGAACAAGGACTGTCTCTTAGAGAATCTACAACTGTGTGTGGTTCACTTCACCACACAACCGCAGCGAAGAATAGCGCATAAACATGGAAGCGTCAACCCTCGTGTGCTACGCCATTTGCGGCCTTTACGATACATTAGCCGCATCCGGTAGGCAAGCGCACGGTTGCTTGACTGCCTTGAACGCGGTTGCTACCTTCATTCTGCGCCCTCTACACCCGCAACCCAACGGTCCCACCAACACCGGAGGTCACACGTGCCCGTCGACCCGGAGACCCTCAGGGAGATCGCCCTCAGCCCCCAGGAGTACCAGGGCATCGTCGACCGGCTCGACCGGGAGCCGAACTCGCTCGAGCTCGGCCTTTTCGGCGCGCTCTGGAGCGAGCACTGCGCCTACAAGCACTCGCGGCCGCTGCTCGGCCTCTTCCCCAGCGACTCGCCCCGCGTGCTCGTGGCCCCCGGCGCCGAGAACGCCGGCGTTGTCGACGTCGGCGGCGGCCTCTCCGTCGTCTTCAAGATCGAGTCCCACAACCACCCCTCGGCGGTCGAGCCCTTCCAGGGCGCCGCGACCGGCGTCGGCGGCATCGTCCGCGACATCCTCGCGATGGGCGCGCGCCCCATCGCGCTGCTGAACTCGCTGCGCTTCGGCCCCGCCGACTCCAAGCGCACCCGGCGGCTCTTCCACGGCGTCGTCGAGGGCATCTCCTGGTACGGCAACTGCATCGGCGTGCCCGACGTCGGCGGCGAGATCACCTTCGCTCCCTGCTACGACGACAACCCCCTCGTGAACGCCATGTGCATAGGGCTCGTCCGCACCGACGACCTCGTGCGCGCGCAACCCTCCGGCGGCGGCGACCTGCTGCTGCTCGTGGGCGCCGACACCGGCCGCGACGGCATCCATGGCGCGTCCGGCCTCGCCTCCCAGACCCTGGAGGGCACGCAGGAGCTGCGCACCACCGTGCAGGTCGGCAACCCCTTCCTGGAGAAGGTGCTCATCGAGGCCTGCCTGGAGGCGCTCCAGACATGCCCCGAGGGCATCGCAGGCATGCAGGACCTCGGCGCGGCCGGCCTCACCAGCGCCGCCGTCGAGTGCGTGAGCAAGGGCGGGCGCGGCCTGCTGCTCGACGTTGCGCAAGTGCCTCGGCGCGAGTCCGGCATGAACCCCTACGAGGTCATGCTGTCCGAGTCCCAGGAGCGCATGCTGCTGCTGGTGCGCCCCGGCTTCGAGGACACAGTGCGCGCCGTCTTCGACAAGTGGGACCTGACCTCCAGCGTCATCGGCTCCGTTACCGACGACGCCACCGTCCGCATCCACGACGCCGGCGAGCCCGCGGCCCACGTCCCCGTCGAGCACCTCGTCGACGCGCCGCGCTACCGGCTCACGGGCGTTCGGTCGGCGGAGACGGATGCCGCGCGCAACGTCGACCTGTCGGCGCTGCCCCTGCCCGACATGACGCCCGGCGAGGCGCTGCTGCGGTTGCTGGGCTCGGCGAACATCGCCAGCCGGTCCGGCGTCTACCGCCAGTACGACCAGCAGGTGCTCGCGAACACGGTCGTGGGCCCGGGCGCCGGCGACGCCGCCGTGCTCCTCCTGCGCGAGAGCTATGGCGGCCCAGCCACCCGGCGCGGCATCGCCGCCGCCACCGACGGCAACAGCCGCATGACGTGGCTGGACCCCTTCGTCGGCGGCCAGCTCGCCGTCGCGGAGGCCTGCCGCAACGTGTCGTGCGTCGGCGCCGAGCCCATCGCGCTGACGGACTGCCTGAACTTCGGCAACCCGGAGCGCCCCGAGGTCTACTTCCAGCTCGAGGAGTGCATCAAGGGCATGGCAGAAGCCTGCCGCGCCCTCGGCGTGCCCGTGGTCAGCGGCAACGTGAGCCTCTACAACGAGGGCGTGGGTCAGGCCATCTACCCCACGCCCGTAGTCGGCGCGTTGGGCCTGCTTGAAGATGTGTCGCGGCACTGCGGCGCGGGCTTCCGCAACGAGGGCGACGTCGTCCTGCTGCTCGGCGCGTCCACCTTGGACGGCGACGCGTCGACCCTCGCCGGCAGCGAGGCCCTCGAGACCCTCCACGGCGTCGTCGCCGGTCAGCCCGCCCTCGACATGGACCTCGAGGCGCGCGTGCAGCACCTCTGCCGCGACGCCGTCCGCCGCGGTCTCCTCGCCTCCGCCCACGACTGCAGCGATGGCGGCCTCGCCGTCGCCCTCGCCGAGTCCTGCATCCTGGGCAACCTCGGCGCGACGATCACCGCCCGCCCCGAAGGCCGCTGGGACGCCGCCCTCTTCGGCGAGGCCCCGTCCCGCATCCTGGTCTCCCTCGACCCAAGCAAGACCGGCGCCCTCCGACGCCAGGCAACGCGCCACAACGTCCCCGTCCTCCGCCTCGGCCGCGTCACCGCCGACGCCCACCTACGCATAGCCCGCCTAGCCAACGTCCCCCTCGAGGACGCGTCGCAAGCTTGGCGACAGGCGCTGCGGGAGCTACTCTGGGAGTAGAGGCGCTGGGAGAGTGTCAAGGCCGGGGTTGAATGTTCTTCCTCAAGAGCCGCACAGTCATCCATGTACCATTGCGGCTTATTTGGGCAGCATTCAAATCTAGAATTGGGGCAGTTGGAAAATGAGTGGCTCTGAATCCTCACAATTCATAACGATTCGGCGATCTGAGCTTCTTCGCTTCTTTGACGAGAAACCTGAAGGATCCTTAACTCATGCGACAAGTATTGTTGCCGTCGTTGGTGAGGACTTGAATGCGGCGTGTTTTG
This sequence comes from Dehalococcoidia bacterium, assembly GCA_965249605.1. Taxonomy (GTDB): domain Bacteria; phylum Chloroflexota; class Dehalococcoidia; order Lucifugimonadales; family UBA1127; genus UBA1127. Next base: position 2,661,715 of record OZ252245.1, on the reverse strand, counting down.
TACAGTACCTCCGTGACATTGGTGCGGTGGGGACCATTCTCGACGATAGCGTAACTACCGGCAAGACACAGGGACCCCGACTGGATCGCTGGATCGATGTTCGCTGGTCAGACAATTCAAGAACCGTCTTTCAGACTGAGATCAAGAGTTGGTCAGCCCATGCCATTGGTGGCAAAGTCCTCTCAGTCGATGCCAGTCAACAAGTCATAGCGGAGTATAAACAGCAGCGATGGGATGTTCACTGGGACGAAGGAAAACACACATTGAAACATGATTACACTGGTAAAGTCCTTGTTCCTATGAACCCTCCCAAAGGTGTAGATGCAAGAGTCATCCGACCACTGCTAATCCTTTGGGAGGCTATTGGGCCCAGCGAACATTCAGACAAGCACTTCTTCAGCATACCCAATCCAAGCAATGACTTTCCCGGAAGAAAAGAATCGTGGCCAACTTTCCCCGGATTCCCCGAATTGTGGGTATTTTCTGTGTCCAGCTACATGAGAAGCAGCAAGGCCGACACAATAACCTTGCGCATGCCAAGAGCGGCGCACAGGATCCGAATATTGCAGGACTTGTTCAAGGTAGGCGATTAGCTCAAGGTGCAACTTACACCGAAGTGACACGCAAGCGGTGCCGGTCCAACCACGGAATAACTTGGCATACCCTCTCCCCACACACCGCGTCGTAGGGGCGATTCGCGAATCGCCCGTCCCGCAGCAGCGGGAACATAGCCTCACAGCAACGGCACGTGAGGCGCTGCGGTCGTTGGCAGCAAGCCAATCACCCTTGGGTCATCAGCAACCTCGACCTGCCGGCGGAAGGGCGTGAACCCAGACCGGATGTAGAAGTCCTGTGCACCAGGATGATCGAGGGAGCACGTGTGCAACCACAGCCTGCGAATGGAGCGGGACCATGCCAGCTCCAACACTCGGTTCATCAACCATCGGCCAGCGCCGCAGCCGACCAACGGCGGCGTCAGCCCGAAGTAACTGAGCTCACACTCGCCCTCGGTACCAAAGTCGAGCTCCACCAGACCCTCGTCTCGCCCCTGCACCTCGAACACGTAGGTCTCGCAGAGGGGACCGCTAAGGATGCCACGGAGCTCGTCGTCGTTCATCTGCAGGCGTGAAAACCACAACCAGTTCTCGCCTACCCGCTGGAATAGCGAACGGTACCAACCCGGGTCAGGGACATCGACCTTGCGAAACGTCCACGACGCCTCCGAGCGTTCGGCCCGCTCTGGCGGCCGCTGGAACATCTGAAGATGCGTCACGACCGAGACGGTCTTGCCGCTGGGAATGTCGCTGTAACCGTCAGGAATATCCATCGCAACCTCGGATAGAGCGTACCGGACCGCATCAACTTACGCCCGGACTCTACAACACTCGAACCCCACAAGGCACCGCCGGCTACAACTTGCACACCTCAATGAGAAACTTGGCCGCATAAAACGCCAGATTCTCGCCCGCCATCAGCCTCTCCTGAAGGGCTGACGCTCCTCGCGCAGCCAGATTTCTGTGAGTTCGGTGCGGTTCATGGTCAGAGTCTTCACTCATCCCCTCGAAAGACTAGCTGGGGAGAACTCCCCCCTCTAAGCTTTGCATTGGGAATTACATACTTGACTCCCCACGGCTTAGCAGATAGTCACCGGGTTATCTGCCAGTGGCATCCCTAATCATCTTGTTTAGATCTGCCCACGTCTGCTGTTGCTCTTCTCGCTTCCGATTTTGTTCATCCTCCCTCTGTTGGGCATCTTCTCGCCGCATCCGCGCGCTCTCTGCCTGGTCGCGTTCCGACTCTTCCGAGTCGGTTGCAGACGGAATAGAACGTTCCATAGAATCGGGAGGCAGGGACTCACAGTACAATTTCTGGGATGCCATGATGCCCTTCAGTTCCTCCGGCAAAGCACCCTGTCGGTGTTCGAGCAACCTGCCCCAAGCAATGGCTACTCCCTTGCAGTTTTCAGGACGGAAAGCCAGCATCCGCTCCGGTTCGTCCTCGTAGCTGGCCCATCCCGGTGCCCCCACTGGCAACAGCAGCGTAGTTCCCTGATGCCAATCGCCAGCGTCAAATGCACTGTTCACTAGCGGGAGACGCCTCGATGTGGCCTCCTCCGCTTCGGGGTGATTGCTGTCGTCAGAAGGCGGTTTCGGCGTCCATTCGTTCTCTGCATCGCAACTCCGGCACCTCCAAGAACGCTCGTGCTCTGAAATGAGAGGGGCTTCATTCACAACTTGGCAGTGCCCACACGTATTCCATGCGAGTTGAGCCACACGCTTTGTCCAGACCATATTCCAGAAAGCAGCCTCACAAAAAGCCAGATACAAATCCGCCGGGTCGTCTTTGTCGTCGAATGGTGTCCACTCTCGCGGGTCTCCTCCGGCCAACTCCCCAGGTGCTCTCCATTGGGCAAGTCCATTCGGCGAGAATGCCACGGCGCAGTGGATACAAAGCTCTGTGTAATCATCCGGCTCACTCCAGTCAAAGAATTTCAATCGTCTGAGCGGATTCAGGTGATAGTATTTACCGCAACAATCGCATTTTCCGGGTTCCCATGACGATTTTGTCTCCACTCCAGACCGCACCATGCTCCTGTAAAACTCCCGGCACTCATAGGAGCAAAGCCAATAAGCAGCAGCGTCGTCTGAACAGTAGGGGTCCAATTCACGGTAAAACGCAAAGTCCAACTGTGATTGCTCGGCCAAGGCTTCCGACGAGGGCGGATGCGTTCGGATCACTTCTATAACTCCTAGTACACCCCCATCGGCATCAAAAGCGCCTATGTCTGCCCGAAGCCGCCCCTTGTAAGACACTTCCGTAGCAACTCGAGCCACTACCGGCATCCGTCGCTGTTCTTGGCAAGCGACGCAGGTAAATTCCAAGGTTGCCCATTCTCTGGCTATTCGGTCTCTCTCTGCGTTGTGTATAGAGTTCAAACCTCTTGGCTCCTTGTCTATCCTGCTGGATAGCCGGGGCTTTTCTTTATGTAAGCAATTATGCAATTCCCTTTGCATTGTATCGGCGCTAGCGCCCTTTGTGACCCTGAGCGCCCATCCGTGCTGAGGGCAACTGAAGCCTGTCTTGAGGCTCTACAAGGAGGGAACGGGCGCGGGCCCGCCACCCCCATAACCAGCAAAAAGCCACCCTGACACCACCCCCTAGCCCCCACGCCAACCCCCCCGCTACCCTCGACCCATGAACAACGTAACCAACTCCCCCACCCAGCGCCCCGCATACCCACGTAAACGCAAGCGCGGCAGCCAGCCCGGCAACCAGAAATCCCGCAAGCGCGGTGTCTTCGACATCCCCCTGTCCCCGCAGCAGCGGTACGCCCTCACGGCTGCCCGCCGCGACGGCAACCTCAACCCGCGCACCGACCGCATGCGCATCAAGCTCGCCGACCTCTTGGCCGACCCCCACGCGGACCCCGCCATCCTCTTGCGCGCCGCCAAGATGCTATCCCGCATGCTCAGCATCGAGATTCAGGCACGCTCGGCCCGCGAGAACCAGGATTTGTTTCAACATGCGGTGTGATCGGGTTTTAGGTTTGTAGCTGCAATGCGTCACATCAGCTACAAAGCGATTGCAAAAACAGCGTTCATTCAGCTACGACGCGCCGGCATAACAAGGGTTTCCCCAGCTACGACGGCCCGTGAATACAACTGCCCAAAACCCTGTCCTGCACCCGCGACGGCGGCGCGGCGTCACCACCGGTCGCATCCCTCCCGCCGCAAAAAGGTAGGTCAAATGGAGACAGAATGAAGAGAAAAGCAAGATGAGCGGAGGCCGTCCGCATGGAGGCTCGGAGCCCGGCACACCCTCGACGAGCGAGCGAACGCCGTCGGCGAGGGCCGCAGCCTCGCGCCTACAGCACCGCGTCGAGCCCCTTGGTCAGCTCCTCGATGCTCGCGTAGCCCTGGTACTTCGACGTCACCGTGCCGTCCGCGCTGAAGATGAAGACCCAGGACTCGTTCAGGTACCCCGTCTGCGCCGAGAGGCCCCACTCGTCCACCATGGGCGCGTACCGGGCCCGGTCAAGGTCGCCCTGGATCTCCGACGGGTTGTCGTACACCTCGACGTGGATGAAGCCGGCGCGGCCCTTGTACAGCTCCTTCAGCTCCTCCACCGTCTCCACCTGCGGGCCGCACGTCGGGCTGGTGCACAGCGCCGGGCTGGCGAACACCACCACCAGCGGCTTCCTCTCGCCAAGCGCCTCCGCGACGGTCTGCTGGTACAGGTCCGGGTCCGGCATCGAGCTGGTGCTCAGCTCCGCCAGCGACCCGACGTCGTTGATGGTCTTGTTGTCGGCGCTCGGCGGCCCGTCGCCGAACGAGGGAGTGGCGCTGCGTTCACCGATCGTCAGCGGGATCTCCGCCCTGCTGATCGACCCATCCTCCTCCGTGACCTCGACGTCGAGCCGCCACTCGCCCGGCTGGTCGAAGGTCAGCTCCGTCGCGTAGTTGCCCCGCGACCCGAAGGGCCACAGGAAGAACTCCGCCGTCGACGTCTCGACTACGGCGTCAGGCGAGCTCAGGTTCACCGACGTCACCGTCGCCGAGGGCACCTTCACAAGGGCCTTGGGGCTCGTCAACAGGAAGGAGATGCGGTTCGCCCCAACGCCCAGGTCCTTGGTCGCGAGGATCCCGCTCAGCTCCGGCGACGGCTCAGTGGAGGCGGGCTCCTCGGTTGGAGCGGGTACGCCCTCCCCCCTCGGACCTGCATCACCTCCCGATTCGGCGAGGCCGGCGTCGAGGCAGGCGGCCAGCAGTGCGGTGAGCGCCATGGCGATGAGCAGAACACGCGTGGCGTTGACCAAGCTCTTCCTCCTGAAGATGCGTCCCTCCGGGCTACGGCCCGGTGGGGTAGCTGCCAAATGTGAACGCAAAGACCGTGAATTGGTCAGAGTTGGAGGCGAGTTTCAGGCTATGCCCGCTGTACTCCGGCGACTCTATGATCCGGTACATCCGGTCCTTGTCGACCATGATGTAGGTGCCGCCGTCCTCGTCCTGCTGGATGTCCTGGCCCCAATCGGCCTCGGGCACCGGCGCGTCGTCCTGCGTGATGTAGACGCGGTAGGGCTCTTCATCCACCTCGAGCACCACGTTGACGCTGGTGCCGTTGTAGCGCAGCACCAGGTAGTCCTCCAGGTCCTCCGTCTCTCGGGAGTGGCGCATGTTCTCCAGGGTGGGCGTCCACATGCCGTGGAAGTAGAGGAAGTTGTTGTTGTGTTCGCCGGGGTCCGTGAACGTGATTGGCTGGTCCGCCGGGTTTTGGTAGAGCTCCGGCTGCAGGATGTAAGGCTGCTGGGAGAAGAACTGGGGGTTGAGTCCGGCGTAGAGCTCGCGGGTCTGGCCATCGCTCAGGCCGCCGGTGAAGGCGCGCTCGTGAAACTCCGGGCCCTCCTGCGTGTTGGCGGCGATGCCCGCGAGGTTCACCCCCGCGTCGAGCAGCAGGTCGCGGATCTGCGCCTCCGTCTCCACGTACTCGCCCTCGCCAAAGTGCGTGTAGCGGATGATGCCGTCCTTGTCGATGAGGTACTTGGCGGGCCAGAACCGGTTGTTGAAGGCGCGCCACGTCAGGAAGTCGTTGTCCTGCACAACCGGCCAGCCGATGTCGAACTCTGCGATGGCCTCCACCACGTTCTCCCGCAGCTTCTCGAACTCGAACTCCGGCGTGTGCACCCCGACGATGGTAAGCCCGATGTCGCCGTACTTCTCGTGCCAGTCCCGCAGATAGGGCAGCGTCCGAATGCAGTTGACGCAGGTGTAGGTCCAGAAGTCGATGAGCACCACCTCGCCGCGCAGCTCCTCGAGGCTGAAGACGTCGGTGTTGACGAAGTAGGCGGGGTCCTGCACCTGGATGTCGTCGGCCGGGGAGCCGACCTCTCCCGGGAAGGGCCCAAACTCGCCTGGACCTCCATCAGGCGCCGGCGTTGGAAGGGTCGGCAGGTTGATTGTCGCGTCCGGCACCGGCGTCGGCGTCGCTCGCAGGGTTTGGGTGGCGGCGTCTCCACCGCACGAGGCCGTCAGCAGCGCGGCGATGGCCAACAGGGCCACGGCCACACCCAGGGGGCGTCGCAAAAACTTGGGGAGGGCCTTTCCTGAATGCGGCATTACGTCTCCTGTCCTTTTTTCATTATAGCCGGACACGCGGCGTCCCCGTATACCAAGGGGGTTCTTGCCCTGTCAATTAATGTAACGAGCGAGCTACCCGGAGAGATAGGCGCCAGCCGCCCTAGCCGGAGGGAGCATCTCCCTCGCGCTGGTACGCCTCGTCCAGCAGGTCGACGACGTGGCAGACGCGCAGCGGCAGCCCGACCTCCCGGGCCCCCAGCGCGAGCTGCACCATGCAGCCGGGGTTGGCAGTGGCGATGGTCCCTGCGCCGGTGGCCACGGCCTCCTCCAGCTTGTGCGTGCGGAGCTGGCCAGACATCTCCCGCTGGGTGATCTGGTAGCTGCCTCCCGCGCCGCAGCACCGGTCGGCGTGGGGCATCTCCACTAGCTCCAGCCCGGGTATGGCGGCCAACAGCGCCCTCGGCGGCGCGGACAGCCGTTGGGCGTGGACCAGGTGACAGGAGTCCTGGTAGGTGACCCGCGTCGGCGTCTCGGCCCGCGGCGGGTCCAGCGGCAGCGATGCCAGGAACTCCGTGATGTCCTGCGTCATCGCCCCAAACCGCTCCGCCTTCGCCAGGTAGGCCGGGTCATCGCGAAAGAGGTCCGCGGAGTCCTTCATCGACGCGCCGCACCCGGCGGAGGCCGTGACGATGACGTCGACCCCCGCGTCAAGGAAGGTGTCGATGTTGCGACGGGCCATCGCCCGCCCCCCGTCGAGGTCGCCGCCGTGAAGGTTCAGCGAGCCGCAGCACCCCTGCGAGGCCGGCACGTGCACCTCGCAGCCGTTGCGGGTCAGCACGCGGACGGCCGCCTCCATGGTGGGGCCGTGGAAAATGGGCATGACGCAGCCGGAGAGCAGCCCGACGCGATAGCGCGCCGCACCCCGTGCCGGGTACACCTGCCCCGCGGCGCGGAAGGAGGGCCCCGAGAGGTCTGGCAGCGCGGCCTCGGCCTCGGCCATGGGCCGCACAAGGCGCAGGACGCGGCTGGCCCGCACAAGGGCGCGCAGCCCCGAGCGCTGGTACAGCCGCAGCGCCCCGCCGATGGCGCGCATCCTGCCCGGGCTCGGCAGCACTTGCGCATACGCCAGCCACGCCGCAAAGCGGCCTAGCACCCCGCGCCTTAGGGGGCGCATCTGCGCTTGGGCCTGCTCAATCAGGCGGCCGTAGGGCACCCCCGACGGGCAGGCCGCCTCGCAGGCGCGGCACTGGATGCAAAGGTCCCAGTGCTCGACGACGCCGGGCTCGATGCCGGCGCGCCCCTCGAACACGGCCTTCATCAGCGCGATGCGGCCCCGCGGCGATTCCGTCTCAAGCCCCGTCTCCACGTAGGTGGGGCACGCGTTGAGGCAGAGGCCGCAGTGGACGCACTTGTAGAGGTCCTCTTCACGGGGGGCGTCCGGGCCCATGAAGCCCGTCGCAATCACCTTGCCGCGCACGCCGCTCGTCACTACAGCCCTCCCACAAACCGGCCGGGATTGAGGAGGCCCTGCGGATCGAACTGGCGCTTGAGCCCTTCCATGACTGTGAACCCGTCGCCGGGCGGCCCCCAAGGGTCAACGCCCGGGATGGGCTCTCGAGACTCGACGACCACCGTCCCGCCAAGGTCGGCGACGCGCTCCCGCAGCGAATGGACGTACGCCGCGACATCGTCAGGCATCGCGTCCGCAGGCCACGCCGCGCGGACCACGCCCCGCGTGACGCTGAGCGCTGCGGCGGGCGGCGAGTCGCCGAGGGCGTCCATCGCCGCCGCACCCTCTGCTGGCGGGACGGCGATGCGCACCGCGAAGCCCGGCGGGCCGTCCAGCCAACCAAGATCCGCGACTCTGGCGGCCAGCGCCCCGCTCTCCGCGTCCTCCAGCCACTCCACCGACGCGCCGTGGCTCTCACAGGCAGCGGCCCAGGCATCGACGGAGCGCGACACCGCCACGGGCCGCCCCGCAACACGGGCGATAAGGTGCCACGCGCCCATTTCGCTCAACCCATCGGCGGGCTCAGTATGAACGGGCTGGACTGCGGTTGCCATAATCGGCTCAGGTCGTAAGTCCAGCCCATCGATAGCTTTCGCCCAGGCGGCGTCATTTAACAGCTCTATGGAGAGCATTGGCAGGCCAATGGATGTTACGCCAGCGCTCGCGTCGGCCGCCGCTTGGGCAGTGGCGAACGCCGCAACCACGGTGGCCTCCTTCCGCGGGATAGGCACGATCTTGAAGGTGACTTCCGCAATGACGCCCAGCGTTCCCAGTCCTCCGACATGGAGCCGGTCCATCGCAAAGCCCGTGACGTTCTTGACCACGTTCCCACCGCTCTTGACCACCGCCCCATCGGGCAGGACGGCGCGCATGCCGATGACCATCTCCCTCGGGAGGCCGAAGCCCGTGCCCAGCGGCCCGGCGATGCCCGCCGCCAGCGTGCCGCCGATCGACGCGCTGCCGGGAAGGGGAGGGTCCAGCGGAAGCCACTGCCCCTCGCGCGCCAACGCTTCCTGCAGCGCGCCCACGGTGCACCCGGCCTGTACCGTGACGGTGAGGTCGGCGGGCTCATGTGCGACAACGCGATTCAGTCCCCGCAGGTCCAGCGCCAGGTCGTAGCTCGAGGGCGGGGTGCCCAGCCCCTGCCGTGTGCCGCCGCCCCAGGGCACGACAGCCGCCCCGAGACGCGCGGCCACCACGAGGGCTGCGCTCACTTCATCGACGGTGGTGGGCAGGGTCACGGCCAGAGGTTCGCGGCCCGCCAAGGCGTAGGAGGCCGTATCCGCGCCAACGCCGACGCCGGCGTCCACAAGGCCGCGGTGGAGGTCAGCCGCAATGACACTAGACAAAGGCGTCGGGTCCCAACCGGGCGATGGCCGGGTGCTGCAGGAGCTCCACGCAGGAAGCGCCCGTGGGGAAGATTTTGCCCGGGTTGAAGGTGTCGCCCGCGCCAAAGGCTGGGTTCAGCCGCGCCATGGCGTCCAGGTCGGCGCCGGTGAAGCAAAGGTCCATGTACTCCTGCTTCTCCAGCCCAACGCCGTGCTCGCCGGACAGCGCGCCGCCCAGGTCGACGCAGGTGCGGAGGACGGCAGCGCCCGCCTCCTTGGAGCGGCGGAGCTGGTCGTCCACCCGCTCGTCGAACAGGATGCACGGGTGCAGGTTGCCGTCGCCGGCGTGGAAGACGTTGGCGATGGGCAGGCCGTACTCGCCGGAGATCTCGCGGATGCGTCGCAGCGCCTCCAGTATCTTGGTGCGCGGGACCACGCCGTCCAGCAGGTAGTAGTTGGGGGCGAGGCGGCCCAGCGCGCCCAGGGCCGTCTTGCGTCCGGCCCACAGCCGCTCGCGCAGCGTGGGGTCCTCAGCCACGCGCACCTCGGTGGCGTTGTTCTGGTAGCAGACCTGCTGCACCTCTTCGGACTCCTCCGCGACCGGCTCGCTCAGCCCCTCCACCTCGACAAGGAGGACGGCGCCTGCGTTTTCGGGGTAACCGGCATGGATGGCGGGCTCGACGGCCTGGATGGTGAGCCGGTCCATCATCTCGATGGCCGCAGGCACGATGCCCGCCCCGACGATGGCCGAGACGGCGGCGCTGGCGTCGTCCTCGTCCTGGAAGATCGCGAGCATGGTGGTGACCGCCTCGGGAATGGGCATCAGGCGCACCGCGACCTTGGTCGTCACGGCCAGCGTTCCCTCGGAGCCGATGAGCACACCGCGAAGGTCGTAGCCGGGGAGCTCGTGTCGGCGGCCGCCGACCCACGCAAGGGAGCCGTCGGCCAACACGATCTCCATGCCCATGACGTGGTTGGTGGTGACACCGTAGGCCAGACAGTGGGGGCCGCCTGCGTTCTCCGCCACGTTGCCGCCGATGGTGCACGCCTTCTGGCTGGAGGGGTCCGGGGCGTAGCGCAGGCCGAAGGGCGCCGCCGCCTTGGAGATGTCGATGTTGACGACGCCGGGCTCCACGATCGCCATGCGTTCAGCCGGGTCTATCTCCAGGACTCGGTTGAGGCGGGTCATCGGCATGAGGATGCCGCCGTGTACCGGGATGGCGCCGCCGCTGAGACCGGTGCCCGCGCCGCGGGGCACGACAGGAACACCGTGACGGCGGGCGATTGCCACCACCTGCGCAGCCTGCGCGGCGCTGCTGGGCACCGCGACGACGCCCGGCAGTGCGCGCTCCACGGCGCCGTCGTACTCGTACACCAGCAGCTCCTGCGGGCGCGACAGCACGTAGCGTCTCCCGATTGCCCGCTGAAGCTCCCGGACCAACGAGTCCATGTGCCCGTGCCCTCTCATGCCGGCGGTAGCTCCGCCGGGGTGCGAATGCGCACAGCATAGCAGGGCGGCCATGTGGGGGGAAGGAATGCAGGGGGGAGGCGGCAGAGGGAGCAACCTTCGGGAACCGGGCATCCGCAGGTGTATAGTAGGCGGGCTGAACGTCACAAACGCCAGTCAACGGAGGTCACGCCATGCCCCGTGTCGCCTTGCTCCTCGCCGCTGTCCTTGTCTCGTTGCTCGCCGGGGCGGCATGCGGCGGCGCTGAGGAGGTGGCGGCGTGCCCGGAGGGCAGCGAACTGAACGTGGAGTACCGGCTCTTCATGGGGCGCAGCAGCGGGGGCGTGGAGGTCGTCACCGACCAAGCGTGGGAGGTCTTCCTCAGGGACATCATCACGCCACGGTTCCCAAACGGCCTTACTGTGCTGGACGGGCAGGGACAGTGGCAGCTCCTTCCGGGCGAAATTGAGCAGGAGCGCTCCAAGGTGCTCATCATCCTGTCGCCGCGGTTCGGTGACGCCCGGGAGCGACTCGCTGAGATTGCCATCGGGTACAAGGAACTCTTCAACCAGGGGGCCGTCATTCAGACGACAACCGGCACGTGTACGTCGTTCTACTAGGGCGCTCGGGCTACGACGCGTCGTCCACCGTTACGGCGATTGGCAGGTGGTCCGAGGCCTGCGTCACCCTTGCCGAGTAGTCACGCACCGCGAGGTCCGGCGTCACGAAGATGTAGTCGATGCGCTCGACCAGGTTGTCGGAGGCGAAGGTGAATCCGGGCCCAGGCGCTCCCGTCTCCACGAAGGCGTCGCTGAAGCCCGCGTTGACAATGGCATGGACTTCCCGCGACTCCGGCCTGCCGTTGAAGTCGCCCAGCAGTATTGTCCGAGCCTCGTTTTTCCAGCGTTTCAGGACCGCCAAGGACTGCGGCACCCGTAGGTGACTGTCATCTTCTCCGGAGTGGAAGTGCGTCGCGATGACCTGCAGCCGCGTGCCCTGACCCGTATCGAGCTCCACCCAGAGGAAGCCTCGATCCATGACTAGGTCGGCGTTGTTTGGCATGTCGTGATGCTCCACCCCGGTCAACGGCAGGCGGCTGAGGACGGCGTTGCCCCAGACGGAGTCGGCGGCCGGGCCCCAGACGTAGGGCATGCCCAGCCGCTGGGAGAGCCACTCCATCGTGTCGACAGAGCCATTGACCAACCACCCTCGGGACACCTCCTGCAGGGCGACGACGTCCGGACGCTCGGCCTCTATGGCGAGGGCCAACGCCTCCAAGTTCAAGTCGCCGGCGGTGCCGAACCCCTGGTGGATGTTGTAGCTCATGACGCGAATGGGCAGGCTTTGCGGGGGGCCGGGGTTCTGAATGCTCCAGCTCAAGGTGAGGGCCAAAGGGGCCACAAGGAGCAGGAACGGCGCCATCACCGCCAATGCGTTTCGCTCCGGCATGGGTCCCGTCCGCCGTTGAGGGACGAGCACGGGCAGCATAAGGAGCGCCACCGCGGCAAGGAGCACGGCTTGCTGCGTAACACCCACGTCGATGTCGTACCCAGCGTAGTAGACAAAGGCGAGCGCCAGAAAGAGCACGGCGCCAAAGGCGCCGGTCCAGACGGCGCTGAGGCCCCAGGAGTCGCGAGGCATGGGGTCGCCGGAAATGGACTTGGCCATGAGGGTCACCGCCGCCATGTGGCCGACAAGCACCACAACGGCCGCCTGCCAGCCACTACGTTCCCAATTCACCGCAGCCGCCAGGAGCACGGCCGCCAGCACAATGACGGGCCACGGGATGCGCTTGCCCATAACCCCCCAGACCGCAAGGACTCCCGCACTGTTGGCCACCGCAATCCACGCAAGCACGGCGGGCTGCGGCCAATCGATGAGCGCTGTCTGTTGCGCCACGTTCTGGAAGAGGAGCATCTCCAGGAACAGGAATGGGCCAATCGCCAGCAACGGCAGAGCCGAGCGAACGTCCGGGGTGGCAGGCGACTCCCAGCCAACCTTTAGGGACTCGCGATAGACCAGCGCCAGCAGCGCCAGTGGCAGCCCCAGCCCCACGAGGCCGACCCATCCCCCGGCCTGCCACGAGGCGCCCAGCGTGCCGAGGCCGCCCTTGACCGCCGTATCGAGCGCGAGCCCCAGCAGCAGGCCGTAGCGCCAGTGGCCGGCGCCCGTCGCTGATTTGGTATCGAGCATCGCCATCGACAGGGGGATGACAGGGAGGAATGCGACGACGCCCACGCCCGCCAACACAAGGTCGATCTGCGGCGAAGTCACGCTCTGCTCAGCTATCCGCGCGAGCCCCATGACGGCAATCGCGGCGAGCAGCGTCCGGCGGGGGCCCAGCAACCGCACGGCAATGGGCGCAAGGAAGGCCGTGCCAAACACGAGAAAGGCAATGCCCCCGACGGACACCGTGCTGAACTCCCGGACCTCTCGGAGGTAAAAGACCATGCCCGTGATGAAGAGACGGAGCAACTGCACCCCCACCGCAAAGGTGAGGGCTACAAACACTACGTCAATGAGGCCTTGTGGCCTGAGGGCTGCTTTCACAAATTGGACCCTTTCGAGGTCTGACGGCTGACGCGGAACGGTGGCGTGCCCAAGTACAATCGTACCAATTCTAAGGAATTCGTAAACCCTGTGGCCTCTCGCGGCGCATTGCAGAGTCCCAATCTTGCGGAAATCCGGGAAGGGTAAGCGAGGCGCGCACGGGCGGCGCCTTTGGCGGCTAGAGCAGTCTGGCCCAGGGCTCCATGCCCAGGAAGTACTGGCCCACCGTCTGGTAGTGCTCCAAGCGGCCCTGGATCTGCTGGGTGATAGCGTGGGCGTCCTGGAACTTGCGCTGAATGGGGCTGGTCTCAAAGATGGCCGTCGCGCCGAAAACACCGTAGGCGATGTCGACTACCTCGGCCGCTTGGCGGATGGCGTGGGTGCTGGCCAGCCGCAGGTTGGCACGCTCGTCCATCGTGATGAAGCCGTGGTTTACTGCGCAGCGCCACAGATTCGTGGCCTTCTCCCACAGGTAGGCGGACGCTGCGCCCCACAGCGCCTCGGCGCGGCCTATGTCGCTCTGGACGGCGGGCTGGTCCCGCAGCAGCGTCTGCTCCTGGGGCGTCTTGCGCAGCGCGGCCTCCTTCGCGAGGTCGAGGCTGGAGCGAGCGACGCCCAGCGCCACCGACCCGAAGCCGGAGCCGAAGAACAGGCCCCGCGGAATCAGGTACAACGGCCCGCTCTCGTTAGGGGTGCGGGCCTCGACGTAGCTGCGGCTCGCAGGCACAAAGACATCCTTGGTCTCGAAGCTGAAGCTGCCTGTGCCGCGAAGCCCGTTCACCTGCCACGAGTCAAAGAAGGTGACCTGCTCCTTGGGGATGACGAAGGTCATCGTGTCGGCGGAGGCGACGCGGCTGATGGCCACGGCCCAGTTGGCCTGCGGCGATCCGCTGCTGAAATTCCACCTGCCCGTGAGCGAGTAGCCGCCCTCGACCTCCGTGACCTGGGCGAACTGCGGCGGGCCGTTGCACAGGACGGCGCGAGGGTCGCTCCAGACCTCCTCCGCCAAGGGCCGCGGCATGATGGACGCCATGGTGCCGAGGATGTTGTTCTGGTTGAAGCACCAGCCGGTGCTGCCGTCCGCCGCCGCAATAGCCCGGACCATCGCCAAATAGTCCAGGTAGTCGACTTCGACGCCGCCCAGGGAGCGGGGCACCAGCAGGCGGAAGAGGCCCTCGTCGATCATGTCGCGGGCGATGTCGACAGGGATGCGCCGCTCGCGCTCAATGTCGTCAGAGGCCTCGGCAATGCGCGCGACGATGCCGTCAAACGCGGGGTCACCCACGCGAGGGGCGCCGCGCTGAACGTCGGTTGGCAGAGAGTCCGGCATTGCTGTCCTTCTTCCGGCTGAGCGGCAGCGCGAAGGCCCAACCCGACGAGCCGCTTGCTCATGACACGGCGCATTCTACCGCAGAACGCGGGTGGATGGGGTGGAGGGCGCTTGCCGGTGGCGCTCCATCAACCCTTTGACCCGCGCCCTACCCCGCCAGCAGCTCCATGCAGGCGAGGTCGGCTATTGCGGCGTCGAAGCGCGCCAGCGAGTTGTGCAGGTACGCGGTGGCACGTTCACCCTCGTAGTCGCAATAGCCTCCGGTAACTATCCAGAATACGAGGATTTCCAGCATCGAGAGCCGGTAGTCTACCAGGCACTCGTCAAACCCATAGCCGCCGACGCCTTGCTCCAGAAGGGTGGCATGATACATGCGGAGGAGGCCCAACTCCTCTTCCCGACGCTGCTGGGTGGCGAACGCCTCGCTTATGAAGGTTGCGACGTCATATGTGCCGCGGCCTCGCGCGCAGAACTCCCAATCGAAGACCACAAGCGACTGGGAATCGTCGGCCATGGAGAAGAAGCAGTTGTCCAGCCGATAGTCTCCATGGGCGAGCGTCCGCGGGGGGCTTGCGAGCCTGGCCTTGATGGTCCTGACCTCGTCTCTCAGCTTGTCTCCGACCAATCGCAGGCGCGGAGTCATGCCGTCGCCGGCCTTCCCAATGAAGGACTCCCACGCATCCGCGTACAACTCCTCATAGACGTCGGTATGGGTATCCTTACAAGGCATCCAGTCCAGTCCGTCCAGTCGGGGGCTGTTCCACCACGCGGCATGGAATTTCGCCAGTTGGCCGATGGCCTGGCGGGCCTCTTCCATCGTGCAACCGGCCACGCTATCGCCCTGGCGTGCATGGCTCATGTCCTCCAGCAGGAGAACGGTGTTCCCGGTCTCGGAGTCAATGCCGCCGTGGTAGCTTCGAGGGGTTTGCAGGTGGCCATGGGTCACCACGCCCTGGTAGAACCTGACCTCGCACTGGTTCTGTCCCAACCGATCGAAAAACGTCCGCATGAGTGGGTCGGCAGCGGGCAGCTTGACGACTACGGAGCGCGGCAGGTCTAACGGGTCGGAGTCATAGTCGAGCCGCAACCGAAACAGCTGGCTCATGAACCCCTTACCCTCGGATATGGACTCGGCCGAACACGCGGTCACAGAGGCGGTGCCCGACAGCCCGGACCCGCGGAGGGCTTCGGTTAACCAGGAGGGGGTGATCTCCTGCAGTCGCCTGGGAACGGGCAGTCCGGTCATCGTTGTTCCGCGGCCTCCGAAGGGGACCCGTGCGATGGGGAGCCGCTTCCTTCGTCGGTCTTGTACGCGAACAGGAGGCAATGGTCCATAGGCTTGGGGTCTGTGAAGTACATGACTCCTCCCAGCTTTCTCCCCTCCGCCGGAATCACTCGCATCCCTAGGTCCGTCAACCGCTCCAGCACCTCATCCGCGCCGTACAGGTGGAATGCCCTATCAGAGGCATAGTCCTTGTCGTAGACGGACACGACTCCCTTACCGACCTTGAATACGAGCTGGAGAACGCCGCCCGGCTTCAGCAGCCTCGCGAACTCCCCCAGGGTGCGCCCCAGCACGATGTCCGGTTCGATGTGTTGGATAACACCGTTGCACAACAGGAAGTCGAAGGACGCGTCGGGATAGGCGAGGGGCTCGCGGAGGTCAGCGACGGATACCCTCCGTGCAATCTCGGGGTGCATCCTGTGCGCCTCCAGGATGTTCTCCTCCACGGCGTCAATCCCATAGACATCGTAACCCGCCTGCCACAAGAGAAAAACATCGCGGGCACCTGCGCCGCAGCCGGCGTCGAGCCCTCGGGAGCTGGGGGGAACAAGCTCCGTAAGGCGGTCCATGACGTCCGCGTCTCCGGTAAGGGCCGGATGGGAGACGTTGCTGTAGACGGACTGAATGTAGTTGTGGCTGACCTCGGCGTAGCGTTGTGCGTGTCGCCGGTAGAAGGACTCCGAATAGTCGATGCGCCTATCCATGCGAAGACTCCTTTCGACGGCTATCGACGGTCACACACCGAACATGTCGATGAACTGTCCCGTCATGAGCTTGGGGGCATGCGCCGCCAAGTACAGTGCCGCCTGTGCCATCTCTTCCGGGGTTATCCACTCCGGGTCCCCCTCGGGGTTGGCAGCCCTGGCCATGTCGGTGTCCACCCAGTCCGGGTTGAGGCCGTTGACGGTGATGCCATAGGGGCGAAGCGAGTGGGCCAGCGAGGCCGTGTAGCCCACAACGCCAAACTTTGAGGCGACGTAGGCCCCGTAGTCGCCCTCAGGCTGCCGGCCTGACGACGATCCGATGTTGATGATGCGTCCCTGCTCCCGCCGCATCATGTGCGGGACCACCGCACGGCACGCGAGGAACATGCCTCGCAGATTGGTGTTCATCAACTGGTCCCAGTGTTCCACCGTGGTGGCCCACACGGGTGTGTCATAGACGATAATCCCCGCGTTGTTGACGAGGATGTCTATCTGTCCCCAAGCCTCGACGAGCTGTTCCGCGACCCGGACGGCGTCGTCCTCACGCGTCACGTCTAACTCGAAGGCCTGCGCGACGCCACCCTCGGCCCGAATCTCATCGACGACCTGCGTCAGACGGTCCAAGCTCCGGCCGGTTACGGCGGTCTGGGCACCCTCCCGGGCAAACGTCCGGGCGATGGCGCTGCCAATGCCTCTCCCGCCGCCTGTAATCAAGGCAACCCTGTCTTTCAGCGCCTCCATAAGCTTCTTTCCCGAGCCTGCGATGCGGGTGTCTGAATCACCGGAATGCCGTAGCCGCTCAGACTCGGTGGAGAGGGCATTCACGTTCAGCGATTCCGAGGCCCGTTGGCGGCATCGTACCACAAGTTGTCGGGACCACGACGGCGGGATGGCACCGCTCCGGCGTGTTGGGCGGGTGTAGACTTACATGGCTCAGTCGACAGTCTTGGGGGGCGTTGGTGCAGGCCTTCCCACGCCAACACAACGTCTGCACGTGACCAGGAGAAGGATGATGGCAACTCGGACTCCCATCATTGATTCACAGGTGCATGCCTATGAACGCGACCGTCCTGAGCGTCCCTGGATGGGGACATTGGAGGGTCCCGCAGAGGTCACCGGCGACGATATCGTGGCGGCAATGGACGCGGTTGGGGTTGACGGCACTTTGCTGGTCTCGCCGTTCTCCATGTATCGCTATGATGCTAGCTACGCACTCGAGGCATACGCGAAGCATCCGGGCAGGTTTGGCCTGATCAAGCCTTTTGACCCTCACTCGGAGACTGTCGCTGACGAGATGGCTGAGTGGGCAGGGACTCCAGGTGTGGTCGGAGCGCGTCTCATGCTTACACGGGAGCCCTTTGAAGCGGACGACCCCGGGCTGCACCGCGTACTCGCTGCCGGCGCCCAGACCGGCCTTCCGGTGAACGTTCTGTGTTGGGGGCTGGTGCCGCTCTTCCGGGAGCTGGCTCGGCAACATCCAAACACCCGGTTGGTGGTAGACCACGTCGGCCTGATCCAGCCCTATGCGCCCCCCGTGCCGCCGGAGCCGTTTGCCGAACTCCCCGACGTGCTTTCGCTGGCAGAATTCGACAACGTGGCCATCAAGATTTCCGGGGCCTGCACCCTGTCCCATGAGCCCTTTCCATACGCGGACATCTGGGAGCCCCTGCGCCGGATCTTTGACGCGTTCGGGATTGACCGGTGCATGTGGGGCACCGACTGGACTCGTGCATGGAAGCTCTTGACCTACGAGCAGAGCGTTGAGGCATTTCGGGTTACCGACCAACTCTCGGATGCAGAGCGGTCCGCGCTCATGGGTGGCACACTCTCGAAGGTCTATAGCTGGTCGCCCGACGTGAGCGCGTAGGTTGACGACGGGGCCACGCAGTCTTGTCCCGCTTTTATGCCAGCACGGCTGGTCCTAGACGAAAGGGAGAATGCTGGCCGGGTTGTCCACGGTTATCGCGTGAATCAGGTCTTCTGAATATCCCTTGCGCCGCATCTTCGGGACGATGTTCTCTAGGATGTGGCCGTAGCCGTGACCGCCATACTTAGTCAGCCGGTGCTTCGTGCAGATGTCCTGCCCAATGACGATCTTGTCGGCGTAGCCCGCGTCTGCGATGCGCTTGATGAAACCCATCCTCTGGGCGTCGCTGGGCATGTCGATCTCGGCGAGGGGATAGTACGACCCCTCGTTGCCGAACAGGTCCCACTCAAGGTAGCAGCCGGACTCGGCAATGCTCAGCAGCGCGTCGAACTCAAACACAGTGCGGTCCAGGTGTCCCATGATCACCCGGGACAAGTCCGCGCCGCCGTTCGCAAGCACTTCCAAGATCTCCAACGGCGCATCCGGGTTCCGTCCGGGATGGATCAATATCGCCGCGCCCGTCTCCTGCTGGGCGATTGCCCCCGCGGTCAGGGACTTGCGCTCGTTCGGGGCCAGGGGCCACGTGCAACCAATCTCCCCTATGATGCCCGCCTTTATGCCGGTGCCATCGACGCCTTCAACGATGTCGCCGACAATCTCCCGCGCCAGTTGCTCCTCGGTACGTTCACCCATGTCTTCCGGATGGACGGCCGCCACGTAGTGACCTGCGCCCATGATGATGTGGACGCCCGATCCACTCGATATCTCGACCAGCGCATCCGGGTTGCGGCCGATGCCAATCGAGGTCGCGTCCACAATCGCGCCTCCGCCAACTTCATTGAACTTCTTGACTTCGCCAATGATCGTGTCCAGGTCCATCAGCGTCAGGTTGGAGCGGTTGCTGTAGTAATTGCGCCGTATCCATCCGAGGTTCTCCAGGCCTAGGCATGCATCGGCCATTTCCTCGCGCGGCGAGTCCTGGGCGGGGCGATACATGAATGAGAAGTCGATGTAGAGGTGCTCGTGGGTCGTGGTGGCGCCCAGTTCCGATGGAGGCACAAGGCCAAGCACCGTCTGGACGAGACCCCGCAATTCGCTCGATGGCATGGCCCCACTCCTTGTAGTATGCTGGCCCAAAAGTGTAGCACCACCCATTTGGGGGCGCAAAACCGATGCCTGCCGACATCTCATGATGGGGGCAGGCCGTCGTTTATATTCCGAACAGTGGCAGTCACCATGGGACTGCTGACGAACCAGGAAAGGGGAGGTCCCACTCATGAGATTCGCGGCCTTCACGACGGTGGCAGCTTCCGCTGGGGAGGCAGTCAACGCCGAGCAGATGATCGACAACCTCAGGCAGCAGACCATCCTGGCCGAGGAGCTCGGCTTCGAGGCCATATGGCTCGGAGAGCACCACTTTGGGCCCTACAGGGCCGGCGACTTGCCGAATCCCATCCTGCTCGGCGCGGACCTCGCGGCGCGGACGTCAAGGATTCGGATCGGACAGATGGCGAACATCGCTCCGCACTGGCACCCGATTCGGCTGGCAGAGGACCTGGCGATCCTGGACAACATGACCGGCGGTCGCGTGGATGTCGGCTTCGGCAGGGGAATCTGGCCGTATGAGGGTCCACAGTTTCACCCCAACGCGGACCCTCGCAAGGACGCTGAGAACAGGGAACTGTTCCGGGAGACGGTGGAGATAGTGCGGGAGATATGGACCAACGAGTACTTTTCGCACCAAGGAGAGAATTTCACCTTCCCTGCCGACGGCACAGTCTTCTCCCACCCATTGTATCCGTCGAACCCCGCCTGGCAGGAAGGGGACCGTGTCACAAAGCTTCGGGTGACCCCGAAACCCTACCAGCAGCCGCACCCGCCGTTGTGGATGACCGTTTCCACAGACCGCTCGGTGTCGACTGCGGCTGAACTCGGACTGAAGGCATGCTACTGGCAGCCGCCCGCCCTCAGGATCAAGCAGCGCATGGAACTCTACGCGCAGATCAGGACGGAGCGGGAAGGGCGACCCTTCGCTCTGGGGGAAGACCAGGCGGTCATGCGCTCCACGTATGTCGCTTCCTCGATGGAGGAGGCTCGCCGGGATGCGGAAGCGGGCATCATGTCCGCATTCATCTTCAACGACCCCTTTCGGGGCAGGCAGGTCTTCACCAACCCGGACGAGGTCCTCGACGACAACGTAAATCTGGACTGGGACTTCCTGGAGCCGCGCAACCTGCTTGTCGGCTCCCCGGAGAACGTGGTGGAGAAGATCCAGGAGTTGCAGGAGGTCTGCCACCTGGACTACCTGCTCGTCGAGTTCACCCACATGGGCATCCCGCTGCAGAAAACCCTGAAGAACCTAGAGACCTTTGCGACGAAGGTGATGCCTCGGTTCACCAGCGACAGCTAGCCCACGGGGAGAGGACTGTCAAGCCAGACGTAGCGCCTAGCCTTGGGGCGCGTTGGTGGGCCTGATTGGACGGTAGGTGGTACCGTCTTCGAGATGTGGCTGAGGGCTCTGTGATCCTTGGCACAGCGATCCTTACGGGGCGTTCAAACCTCTTCCGGTGGAGCAGGGTAGCCTTCGCCAAGTGGTCTGATTGGCGGACGGTTCTACGAACCACCCAGCTCTACGCATCTTCCACGAGCAACTCAGCCTAGGGCCGTCACGACCAGCGCCCGGTAGGCATCCACTCCCTCCGACTCCGGCAGCTCACCCGCGCCGAACCAGCGCACCTCCATGTGCTCCTCCGGCGCCGCGTTGACGGGCTCCCCCTCCCACGATGACACCGCGTACACATGCACGACCGCGGGCTCGACCGGGTCATAGACCTGCCCCAGCCATCTGAGCGCAAGCACCTTTATCCCCAGCTCCTCGCGGGCCTCGCGGCTCAGCGCCTCCTCCAGACACTCGCCCTCCTCAACGTGCCCACCGAACAGATCCCAGACATCCGGGTAGAAACGCTTCGATGGGGATCGATGGACGAGCAACACCCGGCCGTCTTTGATCACGGCTCCCGCAACACAGGTCGCCGCCGAGTCGCTGCACACCATGAGAACTCCTCTGACTGTACTACGAACTTTTCGATGGGAGGTTTCATAATGGGCCTTGGTGGGGATGCCGGGACTCGAACCCGGACGCCGTTGGGCACATGATCCTAAGTCATGCTCGTCTGCCAGTTCCGACACATCCCCATCGGCGGCGATGGGCGCATGGTGGTGCATTTTGGGGGAGTGACCCGCCTCGGACTTGAACCGAGAACCCACTGATTAAGAGTCAGTTGCTCTGCCTAATTGAGCTAGCGGGCCACGCAATTGGGGTGGGCCTTCCATAGCTGAATGTAGCATCGCGCCTATGGGAGTGTCAAGCTGAGATGTCATGGCCGCCCCGTCCTTCGACAGGCTCAGGCGAACGGGGGTGGAGGCTCAGGGCGAACGGGGGAGGGCGGTCCGCTCCGTTGTGGCGCGACGGTCTCGCCCCTACACTCGGGCGCAACCCTGAGGGTTGGAGGGACGCCGGACGTGGACATCGCTGAGGACGCCGTTGCGGAGGTGCAGGGCGCGCTGTTGGCGTGGTTTGACGCGGCGGGGCGGCGGCTGCCGTGGCGGGGGTCGACCGACGGCTACGCCATCCTCGTGTCGGAGGTCATGCTCCAGCAGACGCAGGTTGACCGCGTCATCCCCGTGTACCACGCCTTCCTGCGCCAGTTCCCCACGTTCGAGAGCCTGGCCGGTGCGTCCGCCAGCGAGGTCATCCGGGCTTGGGCGGGCATGGGCTACAACCGGCGGGCGCTGAACCTGCAGCGCGCCGCTCATGCGGTGGTCGAGCGGCACGGGGGCGCGCTGCCCCTCGACCTGAAGGCGCTGCGGTCGCTGCCGGGCGTTGGCGAGTACACGGCGAACGCGCTGGCCTGCTTTGCGCAGGGGCGGCAGGTGGCGGTGGTGGACACCAACGTGCGGCGGACGCTGAGCCGCATCTTCCACTGGCCATCGTCGCCGACGGACCGCGAGGTTGCGGCGACTGCGGAGCGCGTCCTGCCCGAGGGCAAGGCGTGGGCGTGGAACCAGGCGCTGATGGACCTGGGCGCTACGGTCTGCACCTCTCGGCGGCCGATGTGCCTGCTGTGCCCCGTGCGCTCGGCGTGCCGAGGTGCGGGGGCGTTCGAGGCCGAGACGCCTGCAGCCGCGGTCGCGGAGAGGCGGGCAGAATACCGGGCCAAGGCGGAGCGGTTCGAGGGGTCTAGCCGGTACTTCCGCGGGCGGGTCGTGGCGCACCTGCGCGGGCTCGTCGAGGGGGAGTCGTGCGGGCTGGTCGAGCTGGGCGATGCCGTGCGGCCCGGATACTCGGACGACGACGCGCCGTGGCTGCGCTCGCTGCTGGAGGGGCTGGCTCGGGACGGGCTCGTCGCGGTGCACGGCGAGGGGGGCTCGACGCGGGTCAGCCTGCCGTAGCGACGCGGGAGGCCTCGGCGGTGGCAGGCGGGCACGGGTGTGTGTACCATAGCGGCACCTGGCAGCTTTGCCGGGTAGACCCGAGAAGGTGACGAATGGCGGAATCTCCCCCGTGGCTGAAGGAAGCTGAGGACTGCGCCGTGCGGCTGGTGCGGGAGGCGGGCGGCCTCCTGATGGAGCGGTTCCAGCGGCCGATGGCCATCGAGTACAAGGACAAGGAAGGCTGGCGCGACCCGGTCACAGAGGCCGATCGCACCGCCGAGACCTTCCTCTCGAACGAGCTCGCGGCGCGCTTCCCCGAGCACGGCTTCGTGGGGGAGGAGGGCGAGGGCCGGGCAGCGGGCGAGGGCGGGCTGACGTGGGTGGTTGACCCGCTGGACGGCACCACGAACTTCGCGAACGGGCTGCCGTCTTTCTGCTGCTCCATCGCGCTGGTGGAGCACGGCGAGCCCGTGGTGGGGGCCATATTCCTGCCGTGGCCGGACACGCCCGGGGGACGCGTCTTCCACGCTCGCCGCGGCGGCGGGGCTTGGGAGGGGGAGGACCGCCTGCAGGTGGCGCCGGGCGACAAGCCTGTCGCGGGGCGGGTGACCGTTCGGGGGGGCTTCATCCCCGGTCGCTTCAGGCCGAGCAAGGAGCTGCTGAAGAACGCGGGACAGCAGCGCTCTGTGGGCAGCACGGCGTACGAGCTGGCGCTGACCGCCGACGGCACGTACCAATTCACGCTGCACGGCGCGCCGCACTCGTGGGACGTGGCGGCGGGGATCGTGCTGGTGCAGGAGGCAGGCGGGACGGTCTTGAGCCGCGGTCGAGAGGGCTGGGGACCGCTGACCTCGTTCCTGAGCGACACGGCCAACGGCGACGCGACCAAGCAGCTCCGGGACTGGCGGCAGACGGTGCTGTGCGGCAACGCCGACATGGTGCGGTTTGTGCAGGAGGGGCTGCTGCCACTGCCCCTGAGCACTCGCGTGGTGCGGGGCGCCAAGCAGGCGTTGCGGAGCCGCAAGCGCAGCGGCACGACCTCTTAGGCGACCCGGAGGACCGATGGCCTTCCTTGCGCTGTTCACCGGGACGCTCTTCTGGCTGGTGGTCTTCTTCTGCCTGATGGCGTCTGCGTACGTCCTCTTCCGGGACGGGTTCGGGTACAAGGGCGCGCTGGAGGCGGCGATCTTCCTGGGCCTGATGGTGGTGGTGGGGCTGCCGCTGCACATGGTTGCTCGGCGGTTGAGCGGGCGGGTGATGGCCCGCACTGCGGAGGCGGCAGAAGGCCCTGGAGCCCCGGACACGCCGGACTCGCCTGGGCGCCGCCGCCGTCGAGGGCGAGGACGTCGGTAGGGGTTGCGGGCCCGCATCGAGTGCGGGTCGGGCACTGCGACAGGCTCGGGGCGCACGGGTTTCCCTCCACTGGCAATGTCTCCGCGCTGTTGCCACGGGTCTCTCCTTTGCTCTGAGTTCCACCTCTACTGGCATGCACGTCTGACCCGCTGCAAGGGGTGGCGTTGCGCCGCCGTCGAGGGTGCGGGAGAGCGTTTTTGAGCGAATGTTTTCACGGGCCGTCGTAGCTGGTAGAACCCTTGTTGTCCTGGCAATTCGTAGCTGAGGAAACCTTGTCCTGGCTACCGCTTTGTATTGGCGATGACGCATTGCAGCTACAAATCCAAGGGAAGAACACTCCGCCGTGTTGAAACAAATGCCTGTTTTCATGAGCCGTACCGGACGCGTTCCTCGACGCGAACCGTTGGGGCGATGGGGCTGTTCGAGGAGGTTGCGTGCGTGTGCCATGGGGGGAGGGTAGCGGGGGGCGGGGATTGGGGGGAAGGGGGTGGTGTCAGGGTGGGGGGATTACCCCCATCCTAACCTTCCCCCTGCGAGGGGGAAGGGATCCCCGCGTCGCCCCTGCCCTGGATTCCTGTCTTTGCAGGAATTCCGAGAGTCGAGGGGCGTGACCAGCGAGAGACGGAGACGCCCCGCGCCGCGCCCCTGCCCTGGGCTTCCGCTTTCGCGAGAACGACATTGGGGTGTGCGGGACGGAAGTTGTACCCGTTGGCGTCGGCGCGCACCCCTGGATCAACGGCAATCTAACTTCTTGTACCGGCCGATGGTTTGTGGCTAAATAGCTTCATGGTGAACTTCTCTGAACGTCATGGCTATAGGCCCGACCGATCACGGCTCCACCAATTGGAAGAGGTGGACGATCGCCTCAGAAACGCGATCTGGAACTTTTTGCTGGAGAGGTTCTTCCTCATAGAGAGCAAATCTGAGATATACGAGTTGGTGAGTAGCGTGTGGATCGAAGTGGCGGGCGAGCGGTCTGACGCATTGCCAAGCAAAGTCGACCTCATTTGGGGGGGCGTTACCTCCGGACCAGCGGTGGATTTCCTTCGGGAGTGGTACTTGAACGCATTCTGGTATGAGGTCTACGACATCCTGGATCATGTTCTGCGCAAGTACCCAGTCGAAAAGAACACCAGCGATGCAAACGCCATGCTAAGCCGAGAAGGGTCCGCCTACAGATTTGCCGGAAGTGGGATTGTACCCATTACATCAGAAGAGGAGCTCAATGCAATTGAGTCGGCTGCCCAGTTGCCGGATCCATTTCACGGTGCATCGCAGCACATAGCGCAAGCCGTTGCGCTCTTGAGTAACCGCACCACGCCTGACTTTCGCAACGCCATCAAGGAATCGATTTCGGCAGTCGAGTCAGCAGTTCGCGTAGCGGTAGGAGATGAAAGGGGCGATATCGATAAGGGCCTGGAAAAGCTTGCACTCCACAACCAACTCGGGCAGGCGTGGAAAAACATGTTCAACTGGACCAGTGACGAGGATGGCGTCCGCCACGGGAGTAAGGGAACTCCGCAAGTAGGGCTTTCTGAGGCGCGGTATATGGTTGTGACGTGCTCGGCGTTCGTGAACTATTTGGCTGTGAAGAGTACAGAGGGAAATGCCCATTAGCGTCATTCGACACAAATGGGACTAAGTAGCGAGGAACCCCACCTTTTCCGTTTGTTATTTCCTTATTCCAGTCCGTACAGGCGCTTGGGGTTGTGGAATAAGAATTTGTTTATCTGCGGCGGCGACAGGTCTTCGCGGACCTCCAACTCAAACAGCGACTCGGATAGCTGCCATCCCAGTCGGCCAATCCGAAGCGTATAGCACACTGTCCTCACCTATGATCCACATCGTCTCCGGCAACAACCGCTCTTCTGGCTCGCAAGACACAAAGTTGTTGGGAGTCGGGAGTGCGACGGGGTTGGGGTGGGGCGGGCCGACAAGGGCTGCTGGTGGCTGAGGGGTGAGGGGAGTCGGGAATGCCCCGCCCGCGAGTCCGTTCCCCCTTCGAGTTCCCTCAGGGCGAACGGGCTCGCCCCGCCCGTCTGGATACCGGCTTTCGCCGGTATGACGCATGAGGGGCGGCCTACGACGGCCGGGGGATCCGGGCGACTGCGGAGAGGTTCCCGCTCTCGCGGGGTGGGCCCTTCGAGAGCCTCAGGGTGATTGGAATCGCGAATGGCGCCTACTACGGGGGGTTGGGTGGTGGCTACGTGATTGCCAGGGATGCCATGACTTGAGCTAGGTCGGTCTGCTCGTCTAGGCGCCAGAGGCGGTGCAATGCTGCCTGCTGACGGGACTCGTCGAGGCGGCCGGTCGTGAGTCGACGGAACTTGTCCTCGATGTTGGTGTCGCTCATGGGCTTCTTGAAGTGGCCGGTGTAGTAGGGGACGGTGGCCGTGTGCTGGCGGCCGTCTGCGGTCTGGACGGTCAGGATGTTGAGGATGGCCTCCGGCCAGGCGGCGTCACATTCCGGGTCCTGCACGACCTCGATACGCTGCATCAGGTCCAGCAACACAGGGTCGCGCAGGACGTCGTCCTCGAAGTGCGCGGGCTCGACGGTGCCGAACTGCAGAGCGCAGGCGACAACATAGGGGATGCTGTGGTCGGCGGTCTCTCGGGTTTCGGGGCGCCAGCGAGTGGGGTCGCCCGCCATGATGCGCACCCCGCTCTCGAACGTCCGGATGTGGACGTGGGCGATGTCGCCGGCTTTGGCGATGCCCAGCGCCTCCCGTGCCTCCATCGCGCCTTCGATCGCTGTCTGGGAGACGAAGCCCGCCGGGAATCGCTTGAAGCGCGACTCCATGAGCCGGAACGCGCGGTCGTTGCCACCCTCGAGCGCCAGGGGAGCAAGCTCGACAGGGGCGCCCGTCACCCCCGCGAAGTAGCCATTCGAGCCGGTGAACACCTCTGATGGACCCGTCATCCCACGCCGGGCGAGCATGGCTGCGAAGACGCCGTTCCTGCCCGCGTTGGGGACAGCCGCCGCCTTCCAGTGAGAGATGGTGCCGCGCCGGGCCTCGCCAAGCGTCATGCCACCAACCACGGAGATGCGCAGCGCTTCCGCGAGCTGCTCCACCGTGAGACCGATTACTTTGCCCGCCCCGAGCGGCATGGAGACGGCGGCGTAGGCGGCTTGGTCCCAGACGCCACCTGAGGCGAGGTGGAAGCTATCCGCCCAGGCAGCCTGCACTTCATAGGCGAGGGCGACGGCCGCGATCAGCGCTCGGCCCGACCGTCCATGCGCCTCCGCGGCAGCGAGTACTGCGGCGATGTTGTCGGAGGGGTGGGCGATGTCCTTGCCGTTGTAGGAGTCGTTGAAGTCCAGATAGCGCACCATCGTGCCGTTCACGAAGGCCGCCATGTCCGGCGTGGTGGTGTCGGTGGTCCCCAGCAGCGTGGCCGGCAGCGAACCGTGCACCTCGAGGGCGAGGTCTCGGGCCGCGCGCACCGGAGCGGCATCGCTGGCCGCCAATCCACAACCCATGGAGTCGATGACGAGGCGCTTGACCTGGTGGACGACCTCGCTGGGCAGGTCCTCGTATTCGAGGCTGGCCACGTAACGCGTGAGACGTTCGACGATGGGATCGGTCATGCTCCCGCACCTCCTCCGAGACTCGCTGGGTGTGGCCTAGTGTAGCTTGCAGGAGGAGCAGGTTCCACCCGGTCGAGTTTGAGCGTCTGTTGGTCGTCGGTTGGAAGTGTCGGCAGGGGTATAGCGGCAAGGCCGCGCCGGGTGAACGTTCAACCCCTTTGGGTTACTTTCTTAAGAAACTGGTCACGTAGTCAACGTCGACCGCCGGCATCGTCAGACCAAGCTGCGATAGGACGTTGGCGAACTGGCTGATGTCATAGGCGCTGGTGTCGGCCAGGTACGGCTCGACTGATTCCATGGACCGGACCAAGACTTTCGACTCCATGTCATCTTCGCGGTCGGCCATTTCTTCGAGTCTTGCTTTCCACTCTGCTAGAGGAACCCGTTCCGACACGTATCCTTGGCTCTCCATGTGGGCGAAAACGTGGTCGGCGGGGACGGGTGCCTGTTGGACGGCGTTGTAGACTCTTCCAAAGTGACTGGCATCGCCGGCAATCTTCGTGATGGCGGTTGCCAGGAAGTCGACAGGGGTCATTTCAAAGAACCAGCCCGGCGCAAGGGGAGCACACCCCAAGCGGGCACAGGCCTTGATTATCAACGACAGGAAGTCGTTCGGATTGACTGCACCCGTGGCACTGTGGTGGCCGATGTTGCCCGGGCGGAAGATGCAGACCGGTAGCCCTCGAGATGCTGCCTGCCACACTAGCCTTTCGGCAACCCACTTGGCCTGGTTGTAGCCGCCCTCCATCCTGTCCAGAAAGCCGTCAATGTGGTTGTCTTCCAGGTAGGGAGCATCGTCTCCTCCCGGGAAGATGCCGTTGGATGAAATGTATTGAACCGGCTTCGCGGTGGCGGTGCAGGCGAACTTGAGCACCTCCAATGTCCCTCCGACGGTGTGGGACCTGGCGGCGGAATAGGGGTAGGCATAGTTGACGGAGGCGGCACAGTGAAATACCAGGTCTATCTTGTGCGCCAGCTCCCGATACTCGCCATCTTTCAATCCCAGATACGGTTGAGTGAGGTCTCCCGCTACCGGGATGATCCGGTTTTCCTCAGACTGACCAGCCAGACCATAGAACTTCAAGGTCTCCAACACTCGGTTGCCGGGCCTTCCTCGGCCTGATGTGCGGTCGCGAACGAGACAGTAAAAGCAAGTGTCTGGTCCGGTGGTGCGCAGCAGCTCGTCAAGTAGGAAGGCGCCGAGGAAGCCTGTTGCGCCCGTGACCAAGACTGCGGACGCCTCGCTCAAGCGCGTAGCCCTCACGGTGCCTTTTGGCGAGATCTCCGGGGGCAGTATCGAGTCTTCGGCTAGCGAGGCTCTTGATTCCATATTGGGCCCTCTATGTTGCAGGAATGCCGCCAACTCGCCAATGGTTGGGTATTCGTAAACCTCTGTGCCACTGAGTTCAACCGCAAACAGTCGTTCAATGCCGAGGGTGATTTCCAGGCCTGCCAGAGAATGGCCGCCAAGGTCAAAGAAGTCCCAATCGTCCTGCAGTGAGTCGCTGTCAACAAGCAGGACCTCGCCCCATAGCGCTCGCAAAGCCTGGCGGCGCTCTTCCGTGGTGGCATGCTTTGGGAGCGGTGGTCTCTCTTCGGCTTTGGGCCTCGCTGCCCTCGTTGCAGGGAGGGCTTTTCTTTCCAGCTTGCCTGTCTGCTGATTTATCGGAAGGGCTTCCAGTTGCACGAAATGGCTGGGCACCATGTAGAGCGGCAGATATCGCTCCAACATCGTCCGAAGGTCTTTGCTTGTGCCGCTCCTGGCATCGACCTTCCATGCCGCCTGCGGCGCCGGGACGACGTAGGCCACAAGCCGCTTGTTCGTCTCGTCTACGGTTTCAGCCAACACTGCCGCATCCGCGGCATCACACTGCTTCCGGAGCGTTTCCTCGATGGCGCCCAAGTAGACACTGTACCCCCTGATCTTGACCATCGAATCGTTGCGGCCGATGATCGTCGTCATCCCCCGCGAATCGATCCTGGCCAGGTCGCCGGTGGCGTAGTACCTCTCCCCATCCCGGCGGACGAAACTCCCGGCATCCAGGTCGGGCCTCTTCAAGTAGCCACGGGCCAGCCCGCGGCCGCCGATTAACAACTCGCCGGCGCCTTGTGAGGCGAGAGTGGATTGCCCCTCGGGGAGCACTCGGACGGTCACTCCGTCCATCGGCAAACCCACTGGGCACACATCCACACCATCGAGGGGCAAGTCCGTCAGGTCGACGGTACAAACATCGTGGGTCTCGCTGATGCTGTACGTGTTGAACACACGGGCTGAGTCGGGCAGAACGTCGAGGGCGAGCTTCAAGAGGCTGGTTGGCACGACCTCGCCGTTCAGCCAGACCACTCGTAGCGACGACAGCTGGTCGCGTAAGCGTTTGTGGTCTGCCGAGTTCAAGACTCCCTGCAATAGAGAGGGAGTGAACAGAATCTCAGAAATCCGGCGCTCTGCGATAAACGCGGCGAGAGCACGAGGCAGGAATACAACATCATCAGGGATCACGTACACAGTTCCCCCCTTCAGCAGGGGACGGAGGAACTCCCAGGGGAAGAAAATGTTGCAGGCAACCCTGTCTCCGGCGCTGTACGAGCTGAACCTGTACCGGGCGAAGTAGGACGACATGAGGGAGCCGCGGGTCTGCATTACTCCCTTTGGGTCTCCGGTGGTGCCAGAAGTGAAGGGGATGAAGGCCAAACTATCGCCGGCGGGGTCGGGCTCAGGGGTTTCCGCCTTGAAGCGCTTCCAGTGGGGGTCGCCGTCAATGGGCAAAATATGCGTGCTGTTTATCTGACTCAACCTGGACAGGCGCCGCGTCCTGGTGATCACCACTTTGGGCTGCGAACTGGACACTATGGAACGGAGCTGGGGTTCAGGGGAGTCAAGGGACATCGGCATAAAGGCGGCGCCAGCCTTCAATATCCCGATGCTTGCCACGATGAACTCCGGGCAAGTCTCCATGAATATGCCCACCGGGTCGTCAGTTGATACGCCACAACTTTGCAGGTAGGCGGCAAGGGCATCCGTCGCCTGGTCGAGTTGGGCGTACGACATCTGCTCATCGCGGAAGACTATCGCCGCGTTGTCTGGAGTCTCCGCGGCCTGAGCGCAGAAAAGCTGATGTAGACCACTCTCTGTGCGAATCATGTCCGTAACCTCAAGAAAGCCCAGACGCATCGAGGAAAACGGGCAACAGTATAGGATTCCTGACGCGTAATCCCTGAGTCTACAAATTTCGGCGGTAATGTAAACCAGCAACCTCGGATTGCGACATCGCTCGATGCCGCCGGTGAGGTTCACGCCGGGGGCGGGACGGGCCCCTTCGTGTGCCCTCAGGACAGGCTTCGAGAGCCTCAGGGTGAACGGGCGCCTTCCCCTCGGCGCACCTCACCTCTAGATTCCTGCCTTCGCAGGAATGCCGACGGGAGGGGTGTGCGGGTCGACAAGTGCTGCGGTTTGCGGAGGGGTGAGGTTCCCGCTGCTGCGGGACGGCCCTTCGAGAGCCTCAGGGTGATCGGAATCGCGAATCGCCCCCACGGAGGCGGCGAAGAGAGAGGGTGACTCGCGGTTGAGTGGTGGAGGGATGCCCCCTAGCCCCGCACCTCTGGATTCCTGCCTTCGCAGGAATGACGACGGGGGTGGAGCAGGAATGACGACGGGGGTGGGACAGGAATGACGACGGGGGATGGGGCAGGGATGACGCGGTGAGGGATGGGGCAGAGGTGACGCGGTGGGGGATGGGGCAGGGATGACGATGCGAGGGAGGCAATTTGAACGACTGCCTCAGGTACACTTGGGCTGTGGCACTCCTGGGGGTCTACCTGGACACATCGTATGTGTCGCCAAGGGCTTTTGGGAGTTCACGTCCTGGACGGGACACCAAGCTGGACGGTAGACAGAACCGGCCCGCCGCCGACTGCGGGGCAGTAGAATGGGTCGGAGAGGAGTTTCTGAGGAATGGGGATTCACGCTAGGGAGTTTGATGCTGAGGACCGGGGGCCGCTGGATGGGCTGCGGGTGCTCGACATGTCGCGGCTGGTGGCCGGGAACATGCTGACGCTGCAGCTGGGGGACTTCGGGGCGGAGGTCGTGAAGATCGAGGGGCTGCCGAACGGCGACCCCCTGCGAGCCTGGGGCGACAGCTCCGTCGAGACGCACTGGAAGACCTACTGCCGGAACAAGAAGAGCGTGTCGGTCAACCTGCGGGAGCCCGACGGGCGGGAGCTCGTGCGGCGGCTGGCGCGGGACGCGGACGTGCTCGTCGAGAACTTCATCCCCGGCCGGTTGGAGGAGATGGGGCTGGCACCTGAGGACCTGCAGGCGGACAACCCCGGGCTGGTCGTGGTGCGGGTTTCAGGGTTCGGGCAGACGGGGCCATACCGGGAGCGGCCGGGGTTCGGGACGCTCGTGGAGGCGATGTCGGGGTTCGCGAACCGGAACGGCTTCCCCGACCGCGAGCCGGTGCTGCCTCCGATGGCGCTGGCGGACATGGCGGCGGGCCTGTACGGCGCGATGGCCGTGCTGATCGCGCTGCGCGAGCGCGAGGTGAAAGGCGGCGCGGGGCAGGTGATCGACCTCTCGCTGCTGGAACCCGTCTTCTCCATCCTAGGGGCCGACGCGGCAGGCTACCGGGTCGACGGCAGCGTAAAGCAGCGCGTGGGGAGCGCCTCGAACACGGCGTCACCCCGAAACGTCTACGCGACGAAGGACGGCAAGTGGGTGGCCCTGTCGGCGTCCATACAGTCGATGGCGGAGCGCGTGTTCAGAGTAGTCGGCAGGGAGGACGCAATCGACGACCCACGCTTCCGGAACAATGCCGAGCGGGTGCGGCACCGGGATGAGGTCGACGCCATCATCGGGGGGTGGATGGCGGAGCGCGGACTGGACGAGGCGCTGGCCGAGCTCAACGGCGCGGGGGTGACCGCCGGGCCCGTCTACGACATCGCCCAGTTCCTCGACGACCCCCACGTCATCGAGCGGGAGGTGGTGGTCGACCTGCCGGACGAGGACGTGGGGACAGTCCCGGTACACAACATCTTGCCGCGGCTCTCGCGGACGCCGGGGACATTCCGCTACCCCGCGCCCAAGCTGGGGCAGCACAACGACGAAATCCTGGGCGGCGCGGGCGTCACCGCCGAAGGGTTGGCCAATCTGCGAGCGCGAGGGGTGATTGGATGACCAACGAACGAAAGCTCCCGGTGTGGCGGTCGCTGCTGTACGTGCCGGCTAACGTGGAACGCTACCTGGAAAGGGCGCACGAGCGGGGCGCGGACGGCATCATCCTTGACCTGGAGGACTCGGTCCCGCTCGCGGAGAAGGCGTCGGCGCGGGCTGGCGTGCAGGCGGCGGCGGAACGCGTCGGCCAGGCGGGCGCGGACGTGCTGGTGCGCGTCAATCAGCCGCTGCGGCTCGCCGTGCGGGACATCGAGGCGAGCGTATGCCCCGCGGTCAACGCCCTCGCCCTGCCGAAAGTCGCGGGTCCCGACCACGTCAGGCTGCTCGACGAGCTGGTGTCGGAGCTGGAAGCGGAGCGCGGGATGGCGCAGGGTGCGACGGCGTTCCTGGCGATGATCGAGACGCCGGAGGCCTTTTTCCAAATCGGCGAAATCGCGAAGGCGAGCGGGCGCATCGCGGCCATCACCATCGGCGCGGAGGACCTGGCATCGTCGCTGGGGATGCAGCCGGACTCGGAGACGCTGCTCTACCCGAAGACGCAGTCCGTGTACGCGGCGAAGGCGGCGGGGGTGATGGCGCTGGGCATCTTCGGCACCGTGGCTGACTACCAGGACCTGGAGGCCGTGCGGGAGGTGGCGCTGAAGGCGAGGCGGTTCGGACTGGAGGGCGCATCGTGCATCCACCCGAGCGTCGTGCCGGTGCTCAACGAAGCGTTCAGTCCCGGCGAGATGGAAGTCGCGCTCGCGAGACGGATCATCGTTGGGAACGCGGAGGCGGAGAAGAGCGGGCGCGGCTCCTTCCAGCTCGACGGCAAGATGATTGACGTGCCGGTGGTGCGGCGCGCCCGGGACCTGCTCGCGCGGCACGAGGCGATCGCGTCGCGGGGGTGATGGGGTGGGGTGGGGCCCGTCGACAGGCTCAAGGCGAACGGAATCGCGAATGGCGCCTACGTGGTTTGTTGACGTCGGGATGCGGCGGGGGTTGGTAGTGGGGCTGCCCCGCTGCCCCGCCCCTCTGGATTCCTGCTTTCGCAGGAATGACGAGAATTGGGGGCGTGAACGGCTAGCGCGGGAGGTCGGGTGCGGGGGCTTTCCCACTAGCGCGGGACGGCCCTTCGACAGGCTCAGGGCGAACGGAATCGCGAATGGCGCCTGCGAGATTTGTTGACGTAGGGATGCGGCGGGGGTTGGTGGTGGGGTTGCCCCGATGCGCCGCCCCTCTGGATTCCTGCTTTCGCAGGAATGACGAAGGGGGTGGAGGGGGCGGTCCATTACCTCTGCTCCTCTACGTACGCGTCGAGCGGGTGGGGGGTCCAGCGGAGGACGGCGCGGTCGTGCGTGTCCACGAGCAGGGTGGAGGGCAGCGACGCGATATATGTCCGTTGTCCCAGCATCGGCAGGTTGACGCCGAATATGACCGACGCTGTGGCGGTGACGTCACACTTGATATTGGACTCGCATTCGGGGGCCTTGTAGGACCAATTGAACGAGTCTTCGATCTTGTCGCTGATCAGGTCTTCGGATATCCGCGTGAGGTCCGGGAACGCGCCGATGAGCGTTTGGGCGATCTCGTCTGCCACGGGTTCGGCGTTGTCGGTGACCCCTTCTGTCACAACCCTCGTGGCGACGGCTTCCTGGTTGCGCCCGCACGCCAATGTGGCGAGCAGGGCAACGAGCGCCAGCGTAGCCAACGTCACACCGAGGTTGCTGGTCACGGGCGCTCCTCTCTTCAATACACTGGCCGCCTCGCTTGGGCACTGGCCCCCCGCCTCACGGCACCCCTCTGGATTCCGGCTTTCGCCGGAATGACGGTGGAGGAGGCTACATCCAGGGCCAGGGTAGGCGGGCGTTGCGGGGGTCCGGGAACTCTGGGTGGTCGAGGATGAGGGCCAGGCGGTGGCGCAGCGCTTCAAGCTCGCGGGGGTGCAGCAGGTCGACTATGGGGAGCACGGTGTCGTCGGCGCGGTCGAGTTGTTCCTGCAGACGGCACAGGTCCTGCTGGAGCTCCTCCGGGATGGGCTCGCCGGCGAAGTCCCAGATCACCGTGCGCAGCTTGGGGTCGGAGTTGAATGTCAGGCCGTGATCGATGCTCCAGATGCGCTCGTCGACGCCGAGCAGCGTGTGGCCCGCCTTGCGGTCGGCGTTGTTGGCCAGCAGGTCGAAGAGGCAGATGCGGGGGAACTGCTCCGTGTAACCCTCCCGGAGTGTGAAGTAGTGATCGCGGGGGTTGTGCTCGACGTAGCGCTGCATGGAGCCCTCGCCGTGGGGGCCGTCGCGCAGGATGGTCCTGGGGATGAAGTGCCAGCCAAGGGCCTCGGCCAGCAGGTAGGAGGCGTACTCGCGCAGGTGCAGGGTGCCGGAGGGGAAGTCCCACAGGGGCACCTCGCCCTTGCGGGGCTTGTAGATCGCCTTGACCTGCTCGCCGTCGGCGTCTTGCAGGGTGACATGGAAGGTGTAGTTGGAGCCGAGGGGCGTCAGGTCGCAGGAGACGGCCTCGCCGCGCTCAAAGACCGCTTCATTGGGCCATGACGGGGGCTCCTGCCAGCCGGGCAACCGCTTGTCTCCTTCCAAAACACCGCTCAGAACAGTTTGAGCCCCATTAGACACAGGCCGGGATGGGGGGTCAAGGCGCGCGGCTACACGTTTGTCGTCGTGGACGGCACCGGCGGTGCACGGCGCAGCGGCCGCACGAACGCGCCGAGGACGATGGTCACGAGCCACACCACGACGGCAAAGCCGAACAGGAGCGCGTAGTCGGCGTAGAGGTCAAAGAGGACGCCGAAGATCCAGGGCCCGCCGAAGGTGGCGAGGTTGTTGACCGTCTGCATGACGCCGCGGATCGCGCCAAGGTGCTGCCGACCGAAGGTGTTGGCGACAAAGACCTGGCTCACGACGAAGAAGGCGTTGAGGCCGAAACCCAGGTAGAGCATGGTGGCGAACATCATGCCCACGTTCTGGAACTGCGCCACCAATGAGACGAGAAAGAGGCCGCTGGCCACAATGCTGCATACGGCGAGGAAGGGCCGCTGCGGGCCGTGGCGGTCGGCGAGGGAGCCGAAGACGAAGCCCATGACGATGGCCGGCACGGCGTAGACGCTGATGGAGGCCGCCGCCGTTGTGGCGTCAAAGCCGAGGGAGATAAAGAAGGGCTGGAAGTTGGGGATCATGCCGCGTATGGCCAGGGTGGCCAAGCCGATAGCCACCACAAGCATCCAGAACTGCGAGGTGTGCAGCGCCTCTCGGCGGGTGAGGCTGGCCTCCGAGGCGGCAGTGACGCGCCCGCCGCGGCCGGGGGATGCGCCTCTCGCGCCTGGCGACGTCGGGGGCGGGTCGTCCTTGTCGCCGTCGGGGCGCAGGCCAACGTCCTCGGGCGCGCGGATGATGAAGAAGGCGCCGGGGCCGGCGAGCAGGATGAGGGCGATGCCCATGATGAACCAGGCGTCGCGCCAGCCCACGGACTCCACCAGCGCCTGCAGTATCAGCGGGAAGATGAGCGGCCCCACTGAGAACCCGGCGGAGACGGTCGCCTGCGCGAGACCGCGTCGACGCACGAACCACTTCGGGACCACCACGAGCGCCATGGCGACGGTAAAGCGCCCGACGCCGCCAACGATGCCGAAGATGAAGATGTAACCCAACTCGCTGCCGGCGACCTTCATGTAGATAAGCGATGCGCCGAACAACAGGACGCCCACCAGCGCCAGGATGCGTGGGCCATTCTTGGTGTCCGCCCAGGGGCCCACGAAGATGCCGAGGGGCGTCGTGACGATGGCGCCAACGAGCAGCGGGAGGAAGACGAGCGAGCGGTCCCATCCGAGTTCCGCCTGCATGGGCGTCACGAAGACGCCGAGCCCCCAGGAGGTCAAGCCGACATTGAACGCGCCGAACACAAAGCCAAAGGCTACGATGACCCAGCCGTAGAAGAAGGGCGTGCGCTGGGCGATAGATGCCCTCATGGCGCAACCTCGCCCTGAGCGTCCGGCCCTTCGACAGGCTCAGGGCGAACGGGCGCAACGGGCCCAGAGGGTGCAGCCTCCTGCTGCAAGGACTGCCCTTCGACAGGCTCAGGGCGAACGGTGTCGACGGGCCCAGAGCCTGCCCCGTACTCATTACGGGGGCGAATGGGCGCAACCTTGGGCCACACCCACGCCATGACGATGAGCAGGGCGGCGCCGAAGATATACGCGCCGAGGACATCGCTGGGCCAGTGGCGCTCGAGGTGGACGCGGGATATGCCGACGAGCACGGGCCACACGAGCACAAGCACGAGCAGGACGCGCCGGTGGGTGAGTTGGGTCAGCTTCGGCATGACGAGCAGCCACAGCAGGCCTGATGTGAGCATGGCGTGCAAGGTGTGGCCGCTGGGGAAGCTCTCGCAGTCGCACCCCCAGGGACCCGGATCCAAAGGCCGCGGCCGGCCCACGACGTCCTTGAACACCTCGTTGGCGCCCATGAGCGCGAGCCCCACGAGCACCAGTAGCCCGGCGCGCCAGCCGAGCCGCCAGGCGGCCAGCGCGGCGCCAGCCAGCATCGTGACAATGACGCCCTCGCGGTTGCCGGGAAAGGAGACGGCTTTCATGAAGTCGTAGTAGGTGAGAGAGGAGATGGGCAAGATCCCGGTAGCCAGTTCCCGGTCCCACCCAGAAGAAGCCAGCGACCGGTCCCACCCAAAGGGCGGCGCCTCATACGCGAGGACGGCCATGGCCGCGAGGACGGCCGCCATCAGCACGAGGGTCACGGGCCGCCAGTGACGGACGGCGGCGGTGACGGGCGTTTCCCCCGTGCTGTTCAAGGGCGTGTTCCTGCCTCTGGAGGGATGCCCAAGAGGGTACTCGACGGGGGAGGGGGCGGCAAGCTACGGGGCTTCGTCACCCGGGGGCAGGGTATCGAGGTAGTCGAGGAACTGCTGGTACGTGGAGAATTCTCGGATGCGGAGGACGAAGTCACCGGCGCTCTCGCTGTGCTCGCGAAAGCGACGCACCTGGGCGCCGATGGGGCTGGACGAGGCCGGACTATCGGCGTAGGTGCCGTGAAAGGCGAAGTAGGCCTGGTTCAGCACGCGGATGGCGTAGCCGTGCTCGACGAAGACAAGGCGACGCTCCTCCATGTAGGCCTCGGCCTCCGCCACCTTGCCCTCGGCGAGAAGGGCGTCGGTGTGGAGGCGGGTCTCACGCATCTCAGTCGCGAAGTCGAACTCCGGGGGCTCCGGCGGCTCGGCCTGTGTGTCCGGAGCCGGGTCCGGCGGCGGGGGAAGCTCCTCGCCCAGCGCCTCCAGGACAAGGTCGCCCAGCTCCCGGCCCGCCAGGTCGGCGGCGGTCTCGTTCAGCGAGGCCATCTCCGGCGACTCGTAGTAGGCCTGGCCCAGCGGGTGGAAGAAGAAGTAATGGTGCAGCCACTCATGGACGATGGTGCGCACGGCGGAGCGGAAGGACTGCGAGTCTGACACGAGCGCGGGGTACGTGGCGACGCCGCCGAGGCGGGTGACGACGGCCGAGTGGTCCCGCTCCGAGCCCACCGCGGCCTCCAACTCCTCCATGCGCAGCGGCGTGATGTCTGAATCGAGCAGGCGCGCCTCCACGTTGGCGATTCGGTCCCTCGGGGACACGACGATGAGCCGAGGGATCCGGGTAATCTTGAAGGAGACCGGGGGGAAGAGGGGGCGCAGCGGGCCCCAACGGCGCTCGATGCCCTCAGCGCGCAGGACGTCGGCGACGGCCTCGCCGATGGTCCACTCGACCAGGTCTGCGAGGGAGTCGCGCTGACGGCGCAGAGCATTGAGCTCCGCCTGAAGCTCGTCGGCACGGGGGTTCGCGTCGGCACCGTCCTGAGCCACGGCCAATGACAGCGCGCCCTCGATGCGCCGCGCGCGGGAGCCGAGCTCGAAGTAGCGTTCCACGGTGGCACGGCGCTCGCTCTCGAAGGGGACACGGCCGGGGAGGAGGTTGAAGAGGGCGTCCAGCGCACCGTCCAGCAGGTTCAGGCCCATCCACTCGACCAGCCCAAAACGGTCGCGGGCGATTGCCTCCTCGGTCGGGGTGCGGCGGACGGTGTCGGCGTCGAGGGTCAGCGCCAGCAGCAGGACGAGCGCGACCAGCGCCGTCCACCGCCGCCTGTGGGTGGGCAGGTGCAGGGCAGCCGCCCCCGCGCGGATTCGACTCCACAGCTCCCAGTCTCGCATAGTTCCATTATGCTGGCAGCGGGCCCGCCAAGCACAGCGGAGGGCGGTTTGACACCCCCATACACCCATGCTAGATTGAGATTGTCCGCAATCCCGTCCCATGCCCAATCTGTCCTTACGGAACGCGGAAGCGGAAATTTCCACGAGCCAATGGCCTGATGCGTTGCGGCTGTGGCCCCTCATCACCCGTCCCACCACCCTCTAGCGCGTGCCCGGTAAAGCCCAAGAACACGAAGGAGCGCCGCGATGGATGACGACCAGCAGGTAGACATGGAGCGTGTGCTGGAGAGCATTCGGGAGGCGGACGTCATCTCCATCCTGTTCACCATGTTCCGCAAGAGCCTGGTGGTGGACGTGCGGCCCCACCACGCGGAACCGCCCTTCGTGCGCATAGCGCCGCAGTCGCGGGGGCCGGAGGACCGGCTGCGGTACATCCGGCGGCAGCGGCCCAGCCTGCCGCGCCCCACCAAGGTCACCATGTTTCCGTGGTCCAAGAGCGTGGGCAGCTTCGAGCGGCTCGGCATCCACGAGGCGCTTCGGCTTCGCGCAGAGGCGACGGGCCACCCGCAGGTTGTCGACGAATGCCATCAGGCGCTGGACGAGCTGTACAAGCTGGAGCGCCGGGAAATGGTTGCCGTCATCCGGGGAGAGAACTACTACACCGTGTGGTCCGCCCAGGCGTAGGGGGGCGGGTGCGGCCGATTGCGCATATACCCACTACGGAGTAGGCTCGCGCAAACCTGAGCGCCGCCCGGCAAGCAGCGCGATGGAGGAGGGACCCATGCTGCGGGGAGTTGTGCACCTGTTGTACCGCGAGGGCGGTGACGTGAAAGCGATCTACGCCCTGAACGTCAAGTACTTCAAGGAAGAGGGGCAGTGGCTCGGCGAGTGCTTGGAGTTGGGCACGGCCACGTTCGCCGACACGCTGGAGGAAGTCCAGGAAGAGTTGGTAGAAGCCATTGCGCTCCAAGTCAACGAGGTGGACAGGGATGGGTTTGCGGAGGAGTACCTGGCGGAGCGTGGCGTTGAGACAGCCCACACGGTCAAATGCGTCTCAGAGTCCGATAGATATACTCCGCTAATAGCCGTCTAGGAATGCCAATAGTCATCAGCGGTAGGGAGCTGATGATGCTCTTGGTTTCTGACGGTTGGGTTGCGAGAGGACACACACGACACGGGATCATCCTCAGAAAGCAGTTTCCTGGTGAATCGCGGCCCCTCTACACCGTGGTCCCCGACAAAGCGGACAACCTGCCGGACGGCACTCTCGGTGCTATTCTCAGCGTTCGCCAGACCCGGCTGGGCAGGAACGGCCTGCAGGAGCTGATGGACCGAGCTCGAGCGTAGCCCCAAAGCCCTCAACTCCCCTCTGGTGCGAACTAAACCCCAATTCCATCCGTTATAGATAATGGGTGGACGCTTTTCCGCAGGTAATTTGCCTGACTTTTTCGCCTGCCACCCTAGGAGACAACGTTGCTTGAGAGCCTAAAGTTGCTCTATGTCGAGAACAAAGCCATCACCGCTATCTTTGTTCTGACTGTTAATTTCAGCATGCAGGACGGCGAGTGGACCGGCGAGTGCCTAGAGCTTGGCACGACTGCCGTTGCCGGCACCCTTGAGGAGGTCCGGCAACAGTTGAACGAGGCCATCAGCTTGCAGATCAGTGAAATGGACCGGTTGGGTTGCGCGCGGGAGTTCATGGCCGACCGCGGGGTGCATCCGCTGCCCATCGCCAAGTCTCTTCTCACGGCCACCAACTACGTGACTGCCGGCGCGCCGGCGTAGTCGCCGCACGACGCCCTCGCGGGCGCTGAAAGAATCCAAAAGACAGGAGCCCAAGCTGTCTTGCCAGTCCCGGGAATCGCTGGGGACTGACGGCTTGGGCTCCTGCTATTGGTCGCTTTCCTGGATGAGCCGGCGCGGACCTATGCTCCGGCGCCGGTCTTGTACTGGTCCACCACCTTCTGGGTCAGGTTGCCCGGCAGCGGCTCGTAGTGGTCCACTTCCATGGTGAACGTCGCGCGGCCCTGGGTCAGCGAGCGCAGGTCCAGGGCGTAGCGCTGCACCTCCGGCAGCGGCACATTGGCCTCAACTACCGTCCGGCTTTCCTCCTGGGGAATCATGCCCAGGATGCGCCCGCGCTTGCTGTTCAGGTCGCCGATGATCTCGCCGGTGTAGGCGTCCGGCGTGTTGACCCGGAGCAGCATGATGGGCTCCAGCAGGACGGGCGAACCCTCCGCGAAGGCCTTCTTCATGGCGAAGTAGCCGCAGGTCTCGAAGTCCATGGTGGCGGAGTCGACGGGGTGGTAGCTGCCGTCGTACAGGATCGCCTTGGTGCCGACGACGGGGAAGCCTGCGACGATGCCTTCCGCCCACGCCCGGCGGACGCCCTTCTCAACCGCGGGGATGAACTCCCTCGGCACCGAGCCGCCGACCACCTCGGTGGCGAACTCGCCCTCGGGCGTGCCTTCCGCAGGTTCCACCCGCAGCAGGATGTGGGCAAAGTGGCCGTGGCCACCGGACTGCTGCTTGTGGCGGTGCTCCACCCTAGTGGTCCCGCCGATGGTCTCGCGGTAGGGCACCTTGGGGGTCTGGAGCAGGAGGTTGACGCCGAACTTGCGCTGGGCCCGTTGCACCACGACGTCCAAGTGGGCGTCGCCCATGCCGGAGAGGAGGGACTCGCTGGTGCTCTGGTCGCGGATGAAGTGCAGGCTGGGGTCCTCCTCGGAGAGCCGGGACAGAGCGGAGCCCATCTTGTCGGTGTCTCCCTTCGTCTTGGGGTAGACGGCCATGGTGTAGATGGGGGCTGGGAAGTCAATGCCCATCATCTGGGCGGAGGCTTCGCGGGTGGTCAGGGTATCGCCGGTGGTGGTCTCCGCGAGGCGGCCCACCGCGCCGATCTCGCCAGCCACGAGCGCGGGCACCTGCTCCTGGTTCTTGCCCATGGGGACGAAGATCTGGCCCAGCCGCTCTGAGCGTTCCTTGGCGGGATTGTAGACTTCCGTGTGGCTGTTCAGCGTGCCGCTGTAAACCTTGAGGTAGGTGAGCTTGCCAACATACGGGTCGGCGGAGGTCTTGAAGGCAAGGGCGGCCAGCGGGGCGTCGGGCTCGACGGGGTTCTGGGCCTCCAACGGCGAGGGCGCCAAGGCAATGATTGCGTCCAGAATCTCCCCGGCGCCGACGTTGTGCGTCGCCGAGGCCGCCAGCACGGGCACGGCCGTGCCGTTGATGACCGCGCGCCGCAGGGGTCCCAGCATCTCCTCGTCGGAGAGCGAACCCTCCTCCAGCCACTTGGTTGCCAACTCGTCATCCGTTTCCGCGATGGACTCGACGAGGGCCTCGCGGGCCTGCTCGTAGGCGTCCTGGGCCTCGGCCGGGATATCGTCCGGCGCGGGGATGACGTTGACGACGGCATTGAAGTTGTGGTCCTGGCCCACGGGGACCTGGAAGGCGAAACACTCGCGGCCCAGGTTGTTGCGCAGGTTCTCCACCGTGGCCATGAAGTCGGTGTTCTCGCGGTCTAGCTTGTTGACGACAATGATGCAGGGGAGGCCATGACGGCGCAGCTCGCGCCACATCTGCTCGGTGCCGACCTCGACGCCGGCGCCGGCCGCGACGACGAGCACCGCGGCGTCGGCAACGCGCAGGGATGACAGCGCGTCGCCGATGAAGTCGAAGTAGCCCGGGCTGTCGAGCAGAGTGACCTTGTGGTCATTCCTGGCGCAAGGCAGGATGGAGAGCTGGGTGCTGCTGGTGCGCTTCACAGCCTCGGGTTCGTAGTCGCCGGTGGTGGTGCCGTCCTCCGTCCTGCCCATCCGGCTGATGGAGCCGGAAGTGAACAGCATCGCCTCCGCCAGGGAGGTCTTGCCCGCTCCGCTATGCGACAGCAAGACGATGTTTCGTAGCTTGTCCGTGGTGAAGGGCCCCATAGGGACATACCTCCTACGTCGGGAATTGCTCGATTCTAGCCAACACCCGTAGCGTGCGCAACTCCCCCGACAAACGCACCCCCGTCGCACGCACCTGCCATGGGCACCTTGCGCGCATGAGAGGCCCTCGGGGTACGCTGCCCCTGACCGAATCGTCACAACGCAAAGGAGGGAGCATGGACCCGGAACAGGAACCACAGGATATTGCGACGGAGGAGACCCCGGAGTCCGAGGACACAGGAGTCGGGACGCTTGAAACAGAGCCAACGTGGGAGGAACGGTTGCAGGCGGCCCTGCAGGAAACTGACCACGCAAAGGAGGCGGCGACCATCCACGGAGCAGAGGCGGAAGCGCTGCGGGCGCAGCTGGCCGACACGCTGGAGCGCTATCGCGAGCTGCTTCTGGCACGGGACCCGGACGTGCCGGTGGAGATGGTGCAGGGCGGGAGCGTGGCCGAGCTGGAGTCGTCATACGAGCGAGCATCGGGGCTGGTGGAGCGGGTGCGTCGACGGGCATCGGAGCAGGCGGCGCAGGAGCGCGTGCCAGCGGGGGCGCCCGCCCGTCGAGGGCCGGAGTTGGCCAGCTTAACGCCCCAGGAGAAGATTGTGCGGGGACTCCAACAGTACAATTGAAACGAGAGATTCTCCGATCCCCTAGTACATGGAGACCCAATACATCCCACTGAGCAATGGAAAGCTCCGGCGCCGGGCGCCGGAGCTTTCTTCACAAACTTGCATTTACACTGTTCGATGTTCACGCCGCCTTGCTTTGCAAGAGAGTTAATTGCCTACAACAACTTGGGCAATCCGCGCAGGGAAGTATCGACTCTAAGTCTGTTATGGTGTATCCTCACCTACTGAATAACACCCATGTGTGTCAATACGGACACTAAATCCGTCATATGATTGTGGTGATGGTACGGGGGAGTAGGAGGAGGAAGCATGCTCTTTGTCAATCTTATGACGCTCAAGCCACATTTGACGCGCCAGCAAATTGACCAGGCGTCCCAGCGCCGGGCCCGATGGCGTGTGCCCAACGGCTTGAGCCTCGTTGCGGAGTACTGGATCCAGGGTTCTCCACAGGTCATCAGCATCGT
This sequence comes from Dehalococcoidia bacterium, assembly GCA_965249605.1. Taxonomy (GTDB): domain Bacteria; phylum Chloroflexota; class Dehalococcoidia; order Lucifugimonadales; family UBA1127; genus UBA1127. Next base: position 2,617,872 of record OZ252245.1, on the reverse strand, counting down.
CGAGTCAGACAGTGTCGGCCCGGTGCTGGCGGCGAATTACCCGTGGTCCGACGTGTTTGACATAGAGACGCACCCGGCGATGTCCGTGGAGGACGGGCTGCGGGCGTTGCAGGTGGCGGGAATCATCAAGCGCAGGGGCCGCCGGCCGAAAGCGCTCATCGAGGCGATGCGCCTGGCTTCTGAGACATAGGTCACCGCCAAATCTTCCACTCCAGCAGGTGAAGGGAAGCCCCCCGCAAGCCGCAGCGGGGCTTCCCTCTAACGCACTTATCCATAAATTCAAGATGCGGACCCCATCCGTTCTTCCTCCCGCACTCGCGCCAGCTCCGCTTCAGGGTCAGCCACCCCCAGGTTGGCCATCGCCCTCAGCCTGCTCTGCAGGCCGGCGCTGACCAACCGCTCCTCCTGCCGCACAAGCCGGTCGCGGTCCTGCGGCAGCGCGGTGCCCCAGGTTGTTCGAAGGCGCACCGGCCAGCAGGACTCGCCCGTGCGCTGCTGGTGAATGCGCAGCGCCATCTCCGCCCGCTGCCGGTACACGGAATTGCGCAGGAGCCGCTTGCGGGCGACCCGCTGCACCATCGGGTAGAGCTCCATCTCCAAGGCGACGCCTGAGAGGTCACGACCGCTGTCTCCAAAGGCGGTCCGCGGCGTCTCCGAGAGGTCGTGCAGCACCCGGTAGAGCAGCTCGATGTACTCCGTGTGCAGCCGCACGCCGCCGCCCTGCAGCAGGTCGAGCAGGTAGGCGCGGGCGCGCTCCGGGACCTCCCAGACCGCCCCCGGCTGGACGGCGATGTCCTGCGCCTCTTCCACACCCTCCAGCACGGCGATGGGGTTGCCCGACAGCTCCAGGATGGCGGAGAGCTGCGAGAAGGCGCGGTTTATTTCACGCTGCGGCTCCATGAGGGGGGTGATGTCCGCGCTGCCCCAGAACTGTTTGGGCTCACGCAGGTTGGGGAAGACGACGTAGGGGATCAAGCCGTAGGGGTTCGGCCGCTCCTCCAGCAGGGCGTTGCCCACCCACAGGCCTATGCTCTCCGCCGTCCACGCCTCCACCACGACGGCCTCGGGGCCCGACGGGGTCACGCCGTAGAGGAGCTCCGTCTCCTCCGCGGTGAGCCGGTAGCGGCTGGCGACACCCCACACCTTCGCGACGTCGTCGCCGACCCACCAGGCGAAGAGGCCCTGCACGTCGGGCGAGGTCACCCGCACGCCGGGCCCCATCGCCGCCGACTCCCAGGTGACCTTGTAGCAGCCGTCGCCGAGAACGGCGGCGTCGAGCTCAGTCTCGAAGTCCAGCTCCTGCAGGTCGTTGCCCTCCGCCACGTCCAGCAGAACGCGCCTCGCCGAGGCGGCCCGCGCCACCGCCTCCGGGGAGGCGTCGAAGGGCTCGACGGCGACGTGCATGCCCGCCAGGAGGGCGGCGGTGGCCTTGTGGACGAAGGTGCGCACGTAGTTGAAGGTGAGGCGTCGCTCCCTGCGCCGGGCCGACCCAGGCCAGTGCGATCCTGAGTAGAAGGACAGGTTCTCCTGATACGCCCTCATGCGGGCAACATCCCGTTGTTCCAGCTGTTGGGGAAGGGTAAGCGCCACGGCAGTCGACCTCCTTCACACGTTTCGATGGGTCCGACGGCCAGTGTCCGCGCGGGCCGGGATTCGGCACAAGGGCGTCGTGGCAGGGTGGGGAGCAGGGCGGCGGAGAGCATCGGCGACGGCCAAAGCGCACGCAGGGAGCGGGTCGCACCATTGGAGTGACAGATATTTCGGGCGTGTTGTATACTAAAATCCCGCTGCTACATTGTGCAGTTGTGCATAACCGCGCCGGCCCCCCCTTTGCCTCCCCTGGGATAGCGTGCGCGGCTAAGGAAGGGAGCATACCGGTGTCCAATAACGGCTTTACGGTCTGGTTGACGGGACTGCCCAGCTCCGGGAAGAGCACCCTGGCGAACCTGTTGTCGGCAGAGTTGCAGGGCCGCGGGTTGCCCGTGGTGAACCTTGACGGCGACGAGGTCCGCATGCGGCTCTCCAAGGGCCTGGGGTTCTCCAAGGAGGACCGGGACGAGAACATCCGCCGCATCTCCTACGTCGCGAGAGTGGCGTCGGACATGGGCGGCGTTGCGATCACCAGCGCCATCTCGCCCTACCGCGAAATTCGGGACGAGGCCCGGGCGGAGATTGCGCAGTTCGTGGAGGTCTTCGTCTCCTGTCCGGTGGAGGTCTGTATCCAGCGCGACGTGAAGGGACTGTACAAGAAGGCACTCGCGGGCGAAATCAAGGGATTCACCGGCATCGACGACCCGTACGAGGAGCCGTTGCAGCCGGAGCTGGTCGTGCACACCGACCTCGAGTCGGAGCAGGAAAGCATCGACCGGATTCTGGACACGCTGCACAGCCAAGGCTTGCTATCGGCGTCAGGCGACGCCTCCGCAACGAATCACACTGGTCGCGCCCCAGCGGCCGGCGCAGCACCCGCCGTCACTGACGACGAACGGGGGCAGGCGCTGGCGAAGCTCCGGGGCCTCGGCTATCTGGAGTAGAGTATGCTGCCCTCACCCCATGGAGGACGACTGGTCCGCCGCGTACTGACCGGCGAGGCCCAAGCACAGGCCATGCAAGAGGCCGCGTCCATGCCCACGGTCCCCGTTTCGGCGGACGTGGTCTCGGACATCATCAACATCGCCACGGGCGCGTACAGTCCGCTGGAAGGGTTTTTGGACCAGCGGGATCTGGAGAGCGTCCTCGACTCGGACCATCTGTCCGGGGGCGCGCCGTGGACCATCCCCATCGTGCTGGACGTGGAGGCCGCGCAGGCGAAGGCGCTGCCGGACCGCGTTGCCCTCGCCGCGCCCAACGGCAGCCCGGTGGCGGTGATGAACGTCACGGACCGCTATGGGTATGACAAGGAGCGCTACGCGCAGCACGTCTTCGGCACCACGGACGCGGAGCACCCTGGCGTCGCGGGGCTGCTGGAACGCGAGGACACGCTGTTAGGCGGCGTTATCGACCTCATCGCCGAGCCCGAGGCGGCCTTCCCGTCGTACACGCTGGACCCCATCGAGACGCGAGTGCTGTTCGAGGCGAAGGGCTGGCGGACGGTGGTGGGGTTCCAGACGCGCAACGTGCCGCACCTGGGACACGAGTACGTGCAGAAGTCGGCGCTCTCCTTTGTGGACGGCCTCTTCATCAACCCGGTCATCGGCCGCAAGAAATCCGGCGACTTCACGGACGACGCCATCCTGACCACCTACGAGGCGCTGCTGGCCCACTACTACCGGCCGGAGCGGGCCGTCATGGCGGTGCTGCGGACGGAAATGCGCTACGCGGGGCCCAAGGAGGCCATCTTCCACGCCATCGTGCGCAAGAACCTGGGGTGCACGCACTTCATCGTGGGGCGCGACCACGCGGGCGTCGGCAACTACTACACGCCCTACGCGGCGCAGGAGATCTTCGACGACTTTCCGGACCTTGGCATCACGCCGATGTTCTTCACGTCCTTCTTCATGTGCCACAAGTGCGGCAGCGTGGTGAACGAGAAGACGTGTCCGCACGGGCCCGAGTACCAGGAGCAGTTCAGCGGGACGTTGCTGCGTGGCCTGATGACCAGCGGCGAAGTGCCGGAGAACGGGCTGGTTCGTCCGGAAGTGGCGAAGGTGCTCATCGAGCACCCGGACCCGCTAGTGGCGTAGGGGACTGGGGCGGAGGCACGGGCTGGCAACCGCAATCAGCCGGCGGCCGGCACCTTCTCCGATAGCCCGTCCGCGTCTTCCATCAACGGAAGCATGACGTCGCGGAGCTCGGTGCCATCGGGCACCATGGCCTGCGCGCCCCGGACGGTGTAGTACGACGTCGTGGCGGCGCCACGCGCCGCCGCGCCCTCCTGCATCACGCGGACGGCCTCCAGCATGAGCTGGCGCGCCACGATGATGGCCCTATCCGTCGGGCCGAGCCGCTCCTTGCTCCGGTCCAGAATCTTGCCCATGCTCTCCTGCACGGCGCGGTCCTGCGTGTTGGTGCCCACGATGCCCGTGAAGTTGACCTTCCGCTGCATCTCCCGGTCGATGTAGTACTCGTTGTCGACGTTCCGGACCGACCGGAAAGTGTTCTGGTCAACGTGGGCGGGACCGTTGCCGAAGCGGTTCTGGTTCTTCTCTTCCTCCGCAAGGGGCGTGTGCACCTTGTAGCCCCAGTTCCACATCATGCAGGTCTCGTCGTCAATCGGGACACAGTAGTGGCCGTCCGCGCCGTCGGCCCCGGCACGGATCTGGGTCCAGGGCATGATGAACTGGTAACCCTTCACGAAGCTGCTCTTGTCCTCGCCCGTCCGGACGCTGAAGTATCGGTAGCCGTAGTCCGTTACGTCGAGCTCCAGCCGGGGAGCGCCGCCCGTCCACAGGGCGCTGTCCATTCGAGCAAACGTCCGGTGCAGGATCGGGGCATGGGCGGTGTCCATCGTCCCTTCGAATGCCTGCAGCCAGTTGCACTCGTAGCGGACCTTGGTCACGCCCCGATTTTCCTCCGGCACCAGCGTCCACTCGTAGTGGGGGAGCGGGGGCGTCGACTCCGGGGGCCCCATGTAGGTCCAGACCACGCCGCTTGCCTCGTACGCCGGGTACGCGGTGATGCGCACCTTGTCCGCAAAGGACTCCTGCTCGTTCATCATGTGGACGCACTGACCCGTCACATCGAACTTCCAGCCGTGGTACACGCAACGCAGCCCCGACTCCTCGTTGCGCCCGAACCAGAGGGATGTTTGGCGGTGGGGGCAGTGCTCCTCCAGCAGGCCTATGCGGCCCTCGGTGTCGCGGAAGGCGATGAGCTCCTCGCCCAGCAGCTTCACGCGGACCTGGGGGCAGTCCGGCTCAGGGATCTCCCACGACAGCAGTGCCGGAATCCAGTACCGGCGGGCCAGGTCTCCCATGGGCGTGCCGGGGCCCGTTCTAGTCAGCAGCTCGTTCTCTTCTTTCGTCAGCACAGCAACCTCCTGGGGAAGGACTATCCCTCCCTGGCGCATTAGTCCGGCAACGCCGCCGTGCCGGGGTTGGGCTCGACGTCGTATGCGTTCATCACGCAGGCCAGCATGGCGTAGTGGCCGATGAGCGACGTCAGATCGATCATCTCCGGGTCGCTGAACCGCTCCCTGACCTTGTCGAAGACCTCCTGCGGCACGCGGTGGTTCCGCAGCAGCTCCTGCGTGTAGGTTACCAGCACGGCCTCCTCGTCCGAGAGGCCCTCCGGCGCCCGGCGATGCCCGATAGCGTCGATGACCTCTTGGCTGATGCCCTGGCGGAGGGCCTGCGGAACGTGGACCGCCCACTCGCGCTTGCAGTCGAGCTCCCGGGCCACGGCGAGCACGACCAGCTCGATGACATCTCGGGGGACCGCGGTATTGAAGCGCACCTCGCGACCGTGCAGGTGCGCCGTCAGCGCCACCTGCGGACTGTACAGGAGCAGCCCCATCACCGCCGGAATGAACTGGGTCTCGGGATTGGCGATCTGGTCGAAGACCTCCCGGCCCTCCGGCGACAACTGCTCCCGTTTCAAGCCAGGCAGTCTGTCCACGCGAATCCTCCCTGTGGCGGCGGGGTCGCCCCGCGAGCGCCTCTCTGGTCCGGAGCTGCAGGGTGGGCCACCCTTGCCAACGTAGGCTTGTTGTAAGCCCAACACAATTGGATGTCAACTGGAGGGGGTGCAACTCGGCGGTTGGAACGTTCGAGGTGCGTCGAAGTAATTTCGGGGGAGCGGTCAGGGCAGCAGGGCCCTACACCTCGCAGTGGCCTTTGGCTCCGGCACGGGCTCCCCTTCCCTCGCGGGAGGAGAACACCTCTGCGTGGACGACACGGCAGGTCCGATTCCTATGGTATTCTGGGTGTAGCAGGATTCCAGGGGCGGTATTGGCTGTGCAGCAACCCGTGATTCAGAGAACGCTCATTCTCCGCGACCCGCTAGTGGCGTAGGGCGGCGAGGCGGGGGCGCGGATTCGGAGTGGAACTACACCTCGAGCACGCGCGCTGTGGCCAGCGGCTCGGGGACCGGCTCTCCACGCTCACGCATATCGTCGACGTGCATAGCAATTGCGCCTCGGAGTAGCTCCTCTGTCTCCTCCAGCGTGTCGCCCGCCGCCACGCAGCCGGGAAGGTCCGGCACGTAAGCAGAGTAGCCGTTGCCAGTCTTTTCTATCACGACGGCGTATTTCATCTCGTTGCCTCTTTATCCAGTCCCGCCTGCTTCAAGATGCTGTTCCATGTATCGGGACTCAAGTCCTTACTTACCCTGCCGGCAATGGTCACGGCGCCCGGCTTTTGCGGGTGATGGAACTGCCTATGGCTTCCACGAGTCCGAACCTGGAACCAACCATCTCGCTGCACAAGGCGTATTGCGTCCCGCACTTTCGGCATTTCTGGGCTCGATTATACCATGGCCTCTCCCTCCCTTGTGGGAGGAGAATACCCTGTGCGTGGACGACACGCCCCGCACCAATGCCCTATGGTATCCTGAATACATCCGGATTCCAGGGGCGGTATTGGCTGTGCAGCAACCCGTGATTCAGAGAACGCTGATTCTCCGCGACCCGCTGACGCTGCTGGTCTTCGCGCTGACGCTGGCGGGGGACCAGCTCTCGAAGGCGCTGGTGCGCGGCGCGTTAAGCGTCGGCGAAAGCCTGCCCGCCGAGGGGTTTCTACGGCTCACGCACGTGACCAACAGCGGGGCCATCTTCGGGCTCTTCCCCAACCAGGCCATCGTCATGACGGGGGCCTCAGTGGTGGGCATCGCGGTGCTGCTCTACTTCTACCACGCCCACGCCGGCGGCGACTGGCGGGTGCGGGTGAGCATGGGGCTGCTGCTGGGCGGGGCGGTCGGAAACCTCATCGACAGGATGGCGCTGGGCAGGGTGACGGACTTCCTGGACGTAGGCGCGTGGCCCGTGTTCAACCTAGCCGACTCCTCCATCGTCACGGGAGTGGTCATCCTGGCCGTCGTCTACCTCTTCCCGCAGTTCCTCGTCCGGCGTAACGAGACGGCGCAGCCGGAGCCCGTGCTCATGGCGGTCGCGGTCGACGACGTCGACTCCGACGCCCTCACCTTCTCGAGCGACGCAGGGCCGTCACGTGATGACGACTGAGTCGCGCCGCTTCGATGCGTCGGCTGCCCCTAGACTGGACCGCTACCTGGCCGAGCAGTGCCCCGACCTGACCCGTTCCCGGCTTGCCCGGCTTGTGCAGCAAGGGATGGTGACCGTGAACGGCGCGCCCTGCAGGCCGTCGCAGGCGGTGCGGGCGGGCGACCTCGTCGAGCTGACCATTCCGCCGCCGACGCCGCTGGACCTGACGCCGGAGGATATCCCCGTCCCCATCATCTACGAGGACGACGATTTGCTGGTGGTGGACAAACCCGCGGGGCTGACGGTGCACCCGGCGCCGGGTCACCCGTCGCACACGTTGGTGAACGCGTTGCTGGCGCTTCGCCCGAACCTCTCGGGCATCGGCGGGACGCAGCGACCGGGCATCGTCCACCGGCTGGACAAGGACACCTCCGGCCTCATGCTGGTGGCCAAGCGCGACGCCGCTCACCACTCGCTGGCGGCGCAACTGCAGGCGCGGCGGGTCCACAAGCGCTACCTGGCGCTGGTGTGGGGCTGCCCCCGGCCCGAGTCGGGCAAGGTCGACGCGCCGATCGCGCGGCACCCGGCGGACCGCAAGCGCATGGCCGTCGTGCAGGGCGGGCGCGAGTCGGTGACGCACTACGCCGTGCTGGAGCGCTTCCCGGAGGCATCGTTGGTGGAGGCGCGTCCGGTCACGGGGCGCACGCACCAAATCCGCGTCCACATGGCGTCGCTGGGCTGCCCGCTGGTCGGCGACGCCCTGTACGGCCCGCGAAAGACGACGTTGGTGGCGCGGCACTTCCTGCACGCGGCATCGCTGGCCTTCCGGTTGCCCTCGACCGGCGAGACCCTCGAGGTCTCCGCGCCGCTACCGCCGGACCTGCAGGCCGCGCTGGATTCGCTGCGAGAGGCCACGAAAGACGCTGGCACGCCCCTAGCGCGGGGCGCGTAGATGGGTAGAATGGTGGTCTAATCGCTCCGCCCCACCCCACCCTCGACTGAGGCACGCATGACCCTGCTGGACGACGTAAAAGCCCGGCTGAACATTGTGGACGTGGTGTCGAACTACGTGCCGCTGACGCAGGCTGGGAGCGTGTTCAAGGCACGGTGCCCCTTCCACACGGAGCGCACCCCGTCCTTCGTCGTCAACCCGGAGCGCGGCTCGTGGCACTGCTTCGGCGCGTGCTCCGAGGGCGGCGACGCCATCGGCTTCGTTATGAAGGCGGAGAACCAGAGCTTCAGCGAGGCGCTGCGCACCCTCGCGGCGCGCGTCGGCGTGCCATTGCCGACGCCGCGGCAGCAGGCGCAGATGGACCCGCTGCTGCGCGCCAACGAGGAGGCGATGCGTTTCTTCCAACGACGATTGCAGTCGCCGGACGGGGCGGATGCGCTGGCCTACCTGCAGGACCGCGGCGTCGCGGCAGAGACGGCGGCGGCCTTCGGGCTTGGCCTGAGCCCGGACGGCCGTGACGAGCTGAAGGTCCACCTTGCGGGCCAGGGGTTTGCGGAGGAGCAGCTCCAGCGCGCGGGGCTCGTCACGCGTCCCCAGCAAGGCAGCTCGCGGGACCTCTTCCAGGGTCGGCTCATGTTCCCCATCCGCGACGCCGAGGGCAAGGCGGTCGGCTTTGGCGGGCGCTCGCTGGACGGGAGCCAGCCCAAGTACCTGAACACGCCGCAGACGCCGGTCTTCGACAAGTCGTCGCTGCTTTGGGGGCTCGACGCCGCCCACGAGAGGATCAAGCTGCTCGGCGAGGGTGTCGTGGTTGAGGGGTACATGGACGCGCTCATGGCGCACCAGCACGGCTACACCAACGTGGTGGCCTCCATGGGCACGGCGCTGACATCGCGGCAGGTTGGCGCGCTGCGGGGACTGGCGGACAGCTTTGTGCTGGCGCTGGACCCGGACGCCGCCGGGCAGGAAGCCACCATGCGGAGCCTCAAGACCTCATGGAGGGACGTGCCCGACGTGCGCATCGCGCTGCTGCCGGAGGGCAAGGACCCGGACGAGCTCATTCGCGGGGCGCCGAAGCTTTGGCCTGACATTCTCGCCGCCGCGGAGCCGAGGGTCGATTTCGGCTTCCGGCTCCTCGAGCCGAAGTTCAACCTGGATACCGCCGACGGGCGGCGGGCTCTGACCGAGGAGCTGGGCGGCTGGATCCTCTCGGCGGAGGAGGCCGACCAGGACCGGTACCTAGAGAAGCTTGAGGGGCTCATTGGGGTGAGCCGCCACACGCTGGAGCAGGCGCTGCAGCGGCAACGTCGCGCGCTGCTCGACGGGCCGCCATCGGGGCCGGGGCGCATGGCTGCGAGGACGGCGCCGGTGCGAGGCGTCGTGGAGGCCCCGACGGGGGTTTTCGAACGAGACGACCCCCTCGAGGCGTACTCGCTGGCGCTGCTGATGCGCGAACCGGGCCTGCGGGACGCGGCGGGCGAGTTGCGCGCCGAGTTCTTCCGCCAGAGCGAGAACCGTGAGGTCTTCCAAAAATGGGCCGAATGTTCTACAATGGATGAACTGAAAGAAGACCTTGACGCCTTCCTGCAAGAGCACCTGGAGTCCCTCCTCAGCCGCGAAATCCCCTCGATGGATTACAAGCAACGAACTGAATCGTTAGCTCAGACGATACGGCGATTAGAGGAGCGGCAACTCCGGGAACAGCGCTCGCAGTTGGGGGCGTCGTTCGCGCAGGCCGAGGCGGAGGGCCGGGACACCACGCCGGAGGAAGAGGAGCTTCGCCGGCAGGACGAACGGCTGCGTGAGCTATTTTCCGCCAGGGTCCGCAGAGACCCCTAGGCACATTCACGAGGAGATGAGCATGGAGAACGAGCAGACCACCGGCGACACTCCGGAGGTCATCGTCAATTCCCAAGCGCAGGTCACCACGGAAGCCGCCCCCGAGCAGCAGGCGGCGGAGGCGTTGGCCAACGCAAACCCCAGCGTGAAGGTTGTCTTTGACGAGGCATCCGCACGGGCATCCGCGTTGAAGTGGACGGCCAGCGAGCCGCTGGCCAAGGACCTGCAGGACACCCGCCCGGAGGACGAGGTCGAGGAGGAAATCGAGATCGAGCCGACCGAGATGATCGACGACCCGGTCCGCATGTACCTCCGCGAGATCGGCCGGGTGAGCCTGCTCACCGCGCAGGACGAGCGCAGCCTGGCGCGGCGCATGGAGGCCGGCAAGCACGTCACCGCGATGCGCCGCTACCTGAACGACGGCAGCGGCCGGACGCCCTCGGCGGTACAGGTGACGATCGAGTTGCTGCGGCGGCTGGCGTCCACCCACCCGGTAACGTCGGAGCTGGCGGAACACCTTGGCCTCGAGCCGCCCATCACGCTGCGGCGCATCATGGAGGAACCCAAGCTCCGCGCGGCCATCGACAACGAGATGAAGATGGACATCGTCCAGGAGCTCAGTCCATCCCTGGGTATCGAGGAGATTGACGTCGCGGTCGAGATCATCAGCCTCTCGCTGAACAGCCGCCTGCTAGCCAAGGAGGTGCTGGACATCATCGAGGCTGAGACGCCGCTGAACCGTCTGGACGAAGAACTGGGCGGGATGCTGGAGGACCTGCTGCCCTTCGAGATGCTGCTGGGCCGCCACCTGGACAAGGCCGTCCACGACGGCATTCGGGCGCAGCGGCACCTAGCGGAGGCGAACCTCCGGCTGGTCGTCAGCGTCGCGAAGAAGTACATCGGCCGGGGCATGTCCCTGCTGGACCTGATCCAGGAGGGGAACATCGGCCTCATCCGCGCGGTGGAGAAGTTCGACTACCGCAAGGGCTACAAGTTCAGCACCTACGCCACATGGTGGATCCGGCAGGCCATAACTCGCGCCATCGCGGACCAGGCCCGCACTATCCGCATCCCCGTGCACATGGTGGAGACGATCAACAAGCTGCTCCGGCAGCAGCGCCGCCTCATCCAGGAGTTCGGCCGCGAGCCGAGCAACGAGGAGCTGGCCGAGTCTATGGAGCAGACCCCGGAGCGCGTCCGGGAGATTCTCCGCATCTCCCAGGACCCGGTGTCGCTGGAGACGCCCATCGGCGAGGAAGAGGACTCCCACCTGGGGGACTTCATCGAGGACCGGGCCGCGCTGGCGCCCATTGAGGCCGCCGCCTACCAGCTCCTGCGCGAGCAGGTGGAGGACGTGCTAAACACCCTCAGCGAGCGCGAGCGGCGTGTGCTCGAGTTGCGCTTCGGCCTCATCGACGGGCGCAGCCGCACGCTGGAAGAGGTGGGCCGGGACTTCGGCGTCACGCGAGAGCGCATCCGGCAGATCGAGGCCAAGGCGCTCCGTAAGCTGCGCCACCCCACTCGCTCCCGCAAGCTCCGGGACTTCCTGGAGTAGGGGGCCTGACGAAAGCAAGGAGGCCGTTCACCCCTCGATTCCCTCAGGGTGAACGGCCTCTATGTTTTTCAGAGAATTTTTAGTTCAGGCCTTTTTGTAGCACCCGTCCGTGGAGGGGTGGTTCCCGCCTCTGCATGAACACCCTGGAGAGCACGCAGCCAACGACGACCCTTCCCTGGTGGCGAAGGAGGCCCGATCCCCCAAGCAGGAGACCGTTCCGCTGAGGCGCCGCGACTGTGGCCCTATCCACGCCACTTGTGCTACGTTGTTTGTTGAGTCGATCCCGCATTCCCCGCTCAGAGAAGACGCGCCGTGAAGGCCCATCGTTTCCGATATCGGACTGACACCCCCCGCGATACGGGCCGTGCACACGACGGCATGAAGAAGCTCGATTGATGAGTCCCTTCGAAGACTTCAACCATAGATTCGTTGCCCGGCTGCGGCAGGAAGTTGAGGCGTGGCAGCAGGACGGGACGATTACCGCCGAGCAGGGGCATGCGATCCTGGCCCGCTACCCGGAATATGCCCCCGGCTACGAGGCGTCACGCAGGCGACAGTCCCTCGTCTTGGGGCTGTCGATCCTGGGCGCCATTCTGATTGGGCTGGGCGTAATCACCTTCTTCGCCGCCAACTGGGACGAGATTTCGCGGAGCGTCAAACTGGGCTCGCTGATTGTCGGCATGGCGCTATCCTACGGCTCGGGTTACTACCTCTGGCATCGGGCGGGCTATGGCGCCTACGCTGTGGCGCTCGTGCTGCTGGGCTGCATCATCTATGGGGCCGGAGTTCATCTCATCGGCCAGATCTACCACATCGACGTGGACCACCCCAACCTCTCGATGTTCTGGTTCCTTGGTGTAGCGCCCCTGGCCTACATCACCCGTTCGCGCCCGGTGATGGTCCTTGCCATCGTGGTGTTCCTGGCCGCCGTGGGCTTTCGGTTGGCTCCTTGGTTGGAGGAGGCTCCCACCTCAAGTTCCGCGATCCTGTTTCCGGCCGTCTACCTATCCCTTGCAGCGTTCCTCTACGCCATTGGCAAGGCCAAGAAACTGTTCGAAGGGTGGGAATCCATCGGCAGCCTCTTCCAGGCCGTCGGGCTGCTTGTTGGCTTTGGCGCGCTTTACATGCTCACCTTCCATGACCTCTTCTATTACGAAGGCGACAGTGGCCGCGGCGTAGGGTTCGGCCCATGGGTGCTGGCCTACGGTGCGTCGGTCATCGCCCTAGCGCTGTTGGCGGGGCTGGCATGGCTGCGCGTCCGGCGAGGCGACCGGTCGACGATGGAGCTCGTCGAGGTCGCGCTGTTCGCGGTGCTGCTGGTGGCAGTCCACGTGGCGGCGCGTGTCCCCGTCGACTGGGAGCCGCTCTATCCCATCGTGTTCAACGGGCTGTTCGCGCTGTCCGCGCTGGGGCTGATGGCCTCGGGCTACCTGCAAGAGCACGAGGGCCGCATCAACCTGTCGCTGGGGCTGATCGCCCTGTACGTCATCACCCGCTACTTCGAGTATTCCAGAAGCCTGTTCGACAGCTCGCTGATGTTCTTTGGCGCCGGCGTGATCCTGCTGGCCGGCGGCTATCTGCTGGATCGGGGCCGCCGCAAGATGCTCGCCTCCATGCACGTTAGGGAGGGCGAGGAATGAAACCCTGGGCCCGCATAGCCTTCTTGACCGTGGTCGCCGCGCAACTGGTCTTCCTGATCGGTTTCATCGGCATACGGGAAGTGGCCTTGCGCGACGGCACAGAGGTCGTGCTGCAGACCGTCCCGGTGGACCCGCGGTCCCTGCTGCAGGGCGACTACGCCATCCTCGACTACGAAATCGCCGACTTGCCCGTGTTCCTGAATCAACTATCGGTAGGCGACACGGTTTACGTCGAGCTTGTGCAAGAACAGGACGTTTGGGTAGCAAGCTACTATTCTGAATGGCTCAGTGACATCGAAGAGGAAACCTTCATCAAGGGCCGTGTGGACCGCAGGGGCCATCTCGACTTTGGCATCGGAACGTATTTTGTGCCGGAAGGGACCGGCCGCGTCATAGAGCGCGCAGGGGACGTGAAGGTTGTGGTCAACCTTGACGACGACGGCAACGCCGTCATCAAGAACGTGCTGGTGGACGGGGAGCCCTTCGACCCGAATTCCGAAGAGTAAGGCTAGCACCGGGCTTCGCCGGACGGCGGTGTTGGCGCCTACTCCCCCACGCCGTGCTCGGCGAGCAGGCGGTGGAGCGCCTCCAGCGTCCGGCGGTTCTCCTGCAGCGTGAAGCCGTCCACCGCGTACACCTGCGCGGACGCAACGCCGTCGACGGCGCCCCGGTCGACCATCGCGCGGATCACGTCCTCCTCCTGCTCCGGCGACGGCAGCAGGTTGCGCCCCGTCAGCAACGACAGCCCCGCGACAAGGCCGTAGCCGCCCCAGTTGGACACGCTGGCGATGATCAGCTCGGAAACGGTGGTGACGCACGGCTCGTTGGGAAGCTGCTCCACGGACGGGATGTGCTCCGCGAGGTTCCCCATGCCAATTTCGTTGCCGCCGTCGCCGATGCCTACCGTCGTGCCGTGGTGCAGGAAGATGTAGTCCAGCTTGGCGTGGAACTCCGACGTGTCCTGCCCCCGCATGTTCAGGTAGCGCCCCGGACCGGTGAACCCGCACCGCTCGATGGCGATGGCCACCGAAGGCTGCACTCGCTCCAGCAAGTCCACGGCGAAGACGTCGCTGGCCGCTGCGTCCGTGATGGGGAAGTCGACGATGTCCTCCGGCTCCGCCAAGCCCTCGAAGAGGTGCGTCGTGTACCGATCGGTGACGTAGGTGACGGGGCGGCCCAAGGCCTCCAGCGCCTTGCCGATGAAATAGGCGCCGGGCGGGCCGTCGGTCTCCGTCGCGCCGGCGCGGACGATGTAGAAGCCGGTGCCGATGAGGGCGCGGCCGGGGGCGTCGAGGATGCAGCGGGCCGCGCGGGTGCAGTAGTCCGCCGCCAGGTGCGGCCGCAGGGGCGTCATGCCCCGCTTGTCGTAGCGCAGGATGATGTCCTCAATCGTTGCCATCAGAGCGCCGCCACGTCCTCGTCCCGCAGGTCCGTGATGAACATGTGCCCGGGGGCGTGCGTGATCATGAAGGGGGGCTTCGAGGCGACGGCGACAGCCTGCGGGGTGACGCCGCAGGCCCAGAAGAGCGGCGTCTCGCCCTCAAGGATGACGGGTGGGTCGCCGTAGTCGGGCGCGGCGAGGTCGCGGATGCCGAGGGCTTCGGGGTCGCCGATGTGCAGGGGTGCGCCGTGGGCGCTGGGGAACCGCGACGTCACCTGCACGGCCTTCACCACCTGCGCCTGCGGCACGGGCCGCATGGACACCACCAGCGGCCCGGCAAAAACACCGGCGGGCGTGGTGGCGACGTTGGTCTTGTACATGGCCACGTTGCGGTCCGACTCGACGTGGTGCAGCGGGATGCCTGCGGAGGCCAGCGCCGTCTCGAAGGTGAAGCTGCAGCCGATGAGGAAGGTCACGAGGTCGTCCCGCCAGTAGTCGATCACGTCGGTGACGGTGGCCTCAAGTACGCCCTCGCGGTAGATGTTGTAGGCGGGCAGGTCGGTGCGAATGTCGGCGCCGGGCGCGGTGGCGGTCGGCTCGGGGCTGCCCGTCTCCAGCACCTCGACGAGCGGGCACGGGCGCGGGTTGCGCTGGCAGAAGAGCAGGAAGTCGAAGGCCTGTTCCCTTGGCAACGACACCAGGTTGGCCTGCACGTGACCCGGCGCGAGGCCCGCCGTCGGGCGCGTCCACTCGCCGCTGCGGATGCGCTCCCGCACGGCCCGCGGCGACGTGTCTGGCAGCAGTGAGGTCACGTTCGATGCTCCTTCGACAACCTTCCGAGCCGGTAGGCATGATAGTACACTACCCCCACGCGCCGCAAAGTCACGCCGCCTACTCCGTTCGTGGAACCCTTCGAGAGCCTCAGGGCGAACGGGTGGGGCGACGGGGGAGCAATCCATGCCGGAAGCGCCGGACCTGTACGTCGTCAGGGAGTACCTGGAGCGCCGCCTCACCGGGCAGACGGTGACGAAGGCCGAGGCGCTGCGCCCCATCGTGCTACGCTGCCTCGCCGTGCCGCTGGAGCGCTTTGCCGAGGACATCGCGGGGCGCAGCCTCGACGGCTTCTGGCGGCGCGGCAAGTTCCTGGGCATCGAGCTGTCGGGCGGGCATGACGGCGGCTCGCGAGTGCTCGTCGTGAACCCGATGCTCAGCGGCGCGCTGCAGCACTGCGCCCCCACGGAGCGGGTGTCGGCGCGCACGTACCTCTCGCTGACGCTGTCCGACGGCTCGCAGCTCCGCTACACGGACGACGACCAGATGGGGATGGTGTACTACCTGCTGCCGGAGCAGCTCTCGCAGGCGGCGCGGCTGGGCGAGCAGGGCCCCGACGTGCTGGACGAGCCGCTCTCCCTGCAGGCGTTCGCTGACCGGCTGAAGCCATACCGTGGCGAGATCAAGGGCGTGCTCACCCGCGGCGGCGCGGTGTCCGGCATCGGCAACGCCTACGCCGACGAGGTGCTCTTCGCGGCGGGCATCTACCCCTTCAAGAAGCGCACGTCGCTCTCGCCTGCCGAGCTCGCCGCGCTCCACGACGCCGTCTACCGCGTCCCCGCCGAGGCCGTCCCCCTCCTCCGCGAGCGCATGGGCGACGCCATCCACCGCAAGGTCCGAGACCACCTCAAAGTACACGGCCGCGCCAACGAGGCGTGCCCCAAGTGCGGCTCGAAACTCACCCACATCACCAGCAACGGCCACCGCACGGACTACTGCCGGACGTGCCAGCCGGGGAGCTTGCTTGGGCGGCGGTAGGGTGCGCTATGTCACTGCCTCAACGTCAACAAGCGCCGAAAGCCCGCTCACATCTGTTTCCGCCCGCGCTACGTTCAGGTCGTACATCTGCTGCAGGTTCATCCAAAACTCGGGCGTCATGCCCAAGACTCGACCAATGCGAAGCGCGGTGTCCGCCGTGATCCCTCGGCGGCAGTGGACGATCTCGTTCACGCGAACGGCTGGCACGCCCATTGCTTTGGCCAAGCGATATTGGGAAATGCCAAGTTCCGCCAGGAACTCCGCCAAGTGCTCTCCGGGGTGGATTGGTCCAACGTCCACAGCTGCCCTCCTCAGTGGTAGTCCACTATCTCTGTAGCTACAGCGCCTTGCTCAGTCCAGACAAAGCAGACGCGCCATTGGTCATTGATGCGAATGCTGAACTGTCCCACCCTGTCGCCGCGCAGGCCCTCTAATCTGTGGGACGGAGGCAATCGAAGGTCTGTGAGGGCTCTAGCCGCCAACACCCTCTCCAAACGTGCTCGTGCCCTTCTTTGGATTTCGCGAGGGAAGCGGCGTACGGTCTCACCCGCCAGCAAGCGCCGCGCGTCGTCATCCCGAAATCTCTCCATTGAGAGAATAATAACGCATGCCGTTATTAACGGCAAGCATGCATAGAGCTCAAAGCTCACCCACATAACCAGCAACGGCCACCGCACGGACTACTGCCGCGCATGCCAGCCGGGGAGCCTGCTGGGGCGGCGGTGGGGGGGGCAGTGTTCGCTTGCATTGCATAATCACTTGGCGTCTGCTACCATTTCCCATCACTGTTGAGAGGTGTTATGGGACAGCTGTGTGCGGTTGCCTTGCTTTGTCTGCTACTTGTGGGCGTGGCGTGCCGGGAGACAGTAGTAGTCGTGGCAACGCCTACTCCCGAGCCGACAGCAGCATCGGACCCAACACCGGCGATACTGCCTACTCCTACGCCAACCGCAGCGCCCACGCCCCTGCCTACACCCACACAGACGCCAGTGCCAACGCCGACACCCACACCCCTGCCGACACCCACACCCCTGCCTACTCCCACACCAACACCTGCTCCGACGCCCACGCCGACGCCTGTCCCCACACCCTCTCTTCAGGAGACAATTCAGCGGCTCAAGCAGTCCGTGGTGAATATTGGAACCAATCATGGCAGCGGCTCCGGCGTCATCTATGCCGTGGAAGGCTCTAAGGCTTACATCGTCACTAATGAGCACGTCATTGCTGGCGCATCCTTCGTTCAAGTACGGGTGCGCGACTCAGTCACCTATCAGGCGACCATGCTGGGGTGGGACGCAGGCCGCGACCTGGCGGTACTTAGCATCTGCTGCGACACTTTCCAGGCCGTCCCCTTTGCGGAGAACTATGAGATCAACACCGGTGTCGAAGTCCTGGTGATCGGCTACCCCGGCGGCGGCGTGCAGGGAGACGCTACCGTGACCCGCGGCATCATCTCCGCCATCGGCACGCACGAGTATTACTCGTATGGCAACATCATTCAGACGGATGCGGCCATTAATCCCGGCAACAGCGGCGGCCCTGTGTTTTCTCTCGACGGCAAGGTGGTAGGGATCGCCACTTTTGGTTATAACGATAGACAGGCGCTGGGCTTCGCCATTCCGGCAAGCACCGTCGTGAGCCAACTGCCCGCCCTTCGAGCCGGCTCTTTCTCTGTCAGAAAACCGACGCTCATCTTCTCTGACCTTGACTGGGTTAGCGCTCTGATCCAAAACTCAATTGCCCGTACTATCCTCGAATGGGGATACGGCTATGAGACGGATGCGGTGTTTGGCGGAACAGTGCCGTTGGCCGAAGCCCTAGTCAGAGGCGACACCAACGTCACCATGGAAATATGGCTACCGAACCAACAGGAGTTCTTTGACGCTGCCGTGGCATCTGGCGCCGTTACAACCATTGGCAAGAGCTTGGAGGACAATTGGCAGTCTGCCTTCATCATTCCGCAGTACGTTGCAGACGCCCACCCCGGCCTCCGAACTCCGGAAGACCTGAAGAGACCGGAGTATAAGCAACTGTTCGCTACTTCAAACTCAAACGGCAAAGCGCAGCTTCTCAATTGCATCCCCGGTTGGGAATGCGAGGGGATAAACCGGCAAAAAATTAGAGCGTACGGTCTACAGGATCATGTACAATTGGTCAATCCGGGATCAGCTACCGCTCTCGCGTCGGAGATCTTCTCAGCCTTTCAGCGTAGGGAGCCGGTGCTGTTCTACTATTGGGGTCCCACCGTCTTGTCCCACGAGTTGGAGACACAATTTGGCGGGTTCAAGATTCTGGAAGAGCCACAGTTTACTGATGCGTGCTGGAATACGAACTTCGCATGTCAATACCCGACTGCAGAAGTCCACATAGTCGTTCGGACCGAACTGTTGCAGTCTGCACCGGACGCTGTCGAGTTCTTGCAAAAGTGGGACTTCCACTCAGGCAACCAACTGGCCGCTGAGGGTTACTTGAACGAATCTGCCGCCGACTATCCTGA
The DNA here is from genome assembly GCA_965249605.1 of Dehalococcoidia bacterium. Lineage (GTDB taxonomy): Bacteria > Chloroflexota > Dehalococcoidia > Lucifugimonadales > UBA1127 > UBA1127. The sequence continues at coordinate 2,599,103 of OZ252245.1, read as the reverse complement.
TGTGGCATTGTGGTTCCTGCGCAACACCACCGAATGGCAGGGCTGGGTGACTCAGGAGGCCCGCAATAAAATCCTAGCCGCTTTGAACTAACCACCCCCACCCCCGTCGCGGTTGCCCCCCCTCACACCGCCCCCGTATAATGCGAGCTACGATACCGTAGCTGCGGCGGCGTGCTGCCCCTCGAATCCCCGCTGAACGTCAGGGTTTGCGCCGCGCCCGCAAAGGACTGCATGACCACCGCACCGGAGATTCTGGGGACGCTTCATAACATCAGGACCGTCGCCGTGGCGGAGCTGAACGGCGTGGCGGACGCCGAGACGCTCGAGGCGTGGCGCGTCGCGTACCTGGGGCGGCGAGAGGGACGCCTTACCCTCATCATGCGCACCATGGCGTCGCTGGAGGCGGAGGAGCGGCGAACCGTCGGGGCGCAGGCCAACGACGTGAAGGCGCTGCTGGAGTCGCAACTGGCCGTCAAGACGGAGGAGCTCAAGTCGGCGCGGCTGACGCGGGAGGCCGCGGAGGGCCGCCTCGACGTGACGCTGCCGGGCCGGCTCCCTGCGCTGGGCCGCCTGCACCCCATCACCCAGACCCTTCGTGAGATCACCCGCGCCTTCACCGGCATGGGCTTCCAGGTGGTTGAGGGCCCTGAGGTGGAGACGGACCACTACAACTTCGGGATGCTGAACATCCCCAAGGGGCACTCGGCGCGGGACATGTTCGACACGCTGTGGCTCGACCACACCAACGCCGAGGGCGAGCGCGAGCTGCTCATGCGCACCCACACCTCGCCGATGCAGGCGCGCATCATGGAGGCGACGAGCCCCCCGGTGCGCGTCGTCGTGCCGGGGCGCGTCTACCGCTTCGAGGCGACGGACGCCACGCACGAGTGGCACTTCACGCAGGTCGAGGGCCTCGCCGTCGACGAGGGCATCACCTTCGCGAACCTCAAGGGGACGCTGTACGAGCTGGCACGGCTGCTCTTCGGCGCCGAGCGGCAGGTGCGCTTCCGCTGCGACTTCTTCCCCTTCGTCGAGCCGGGCGTGGATATGTCCATCGACTGCTTTAGCTGCAACGGTGAGGGCGCGCCCGACTGCCGCATTTGCCGGGGCAGCGGCTGGATCGAGATCATGGGCGCCGGCATGGTGCACCCCAAAGTGCTGGAGATGTCCGGCATTGATCCCTCGGTGTACACCGGCTTCGCCTTCGGCATGGGCGTGGAGCGCATCGCCATGCTCAAGCACGGCATCGACGACATCCGCTACTTCTACTCCAACGACGCCCGCTTCCTGCGGCAATTCTAGACTCACTATGACCGGAGATTACCCATGGCAATGAAGGTCCCGCTGTCCTGGCTCAGGGCCTACGTGGACGTGACGTCGTCCGCGGAAGAGCTTGCGCACCGCCTCACCATGGCCGGCGTGGAGGTTGGCGGCGTCGAGCACATCGGCGGCTGGACCAACTGCTACGTGGGCCGCGTCCTCACCATAGAGCCGCACCCCAACGCGGACCGGCTGCGGCTCTGCACCGTGGACATCGGCGTCGAGGAGAAGTTTCAGGTGGTCTGCGGCGCGCCCAACGTGGCCGAGACGCAGAACATCGCCTTCGCCCAGATCGGCGCGACGCTGTTCAACACCCACTCGGGCAAGGTGGAACCGCTCAAGGCCGCCAAGATTCGAGGCGTCACCTCGGAGGGCATGATCTGCTCCGTCCTCGAACTCGGCATCGGCGAGGAACACGACGGCATCCTCGTGCTGCCGAGCGACGCCCCCGTGGGCACCCCCCTCGCCGACTATCTGGGCGACGTGGTGCTCGAGCTGGAGGTCACGGCCAACCGGCCCGACTGCTTCTCGATTCTCGGCGTTGCACGTGAAGTTGCCGCCTTCTCCGGCACGACGGTCACCGAGCCCGACGTCAGCTACCCCGAGGACGGCCCGCCCATCGAGGAGCAGGCCACCGTCGAGATTGCAGACCCCGAGCTGTGCGCCCGCTACACCGGGGCGCTGCTCACCGGCATCACCATCGGCCCATCGCCGGAGTGGATGCAGGAGCGGCTGACACGGGCCGGGATGCGCCCGATCAACAACATCGTCGACGTCACCAACTACGTCATGCTGGAGACCGGGCAGCCGCTGCACGCCTTCGACCTCGACAAGGTGGCGGACCGGCACATCATCGTGCGGCAGGCGGCGGAAGGCGAGCGCCACGTGACCCTGGACGGCGTCGAGCGGACGCTGCAGCCGCCCATCGTGGTCATCGCCGACCCCGAGAAGGCCGTGGGCCTTGGCGGCGTCATGGGCGGCGCCAACACGGAGGTGACGGAGGAAACGAGCACCATCCTGCTGGAATCGGCGAGCTTCCACCCCTTCAACACGCGCCATACAGCGGAGGCGCTGAAGCTGCGCACGGAGGCGTCGCTGCGGTTCGAGAAGGGCTGGCGGCCGGGCCTCCCGCCGGTGGGGCTGCGCCGCGCCATGAAGCTGATGCTGGAGATTGCCGGCGGTGTCGCGGCCAAGGGCATCATCGACGTCTTCCCCAGCGGGCAGGGCGCCAAACGCATCACCCTGACCGCCGAGCGCATGGAGAAGGTGCTCGGCGTCAGCATCCCCATGGCGGAGGCCGCGCGGACTCTGACCTCGCTGGGCATCTCGTGCAGCAACGTCGGCGACGACTCGCTGGAGGCGGAGGCGCCCCCGTGGCGGGCGGACATCGGCATTGAAGACGACCTCGTCGAGGAAGTCGTGCGCATCATTGGCTACGAGCAGGTGCCGACGACGCCCCTGGCCACGCCCATCCCGCTGAGCCAGCCGGACCCGGCGCAGGCGGTCAAGGAGGAAGTGCGCGACCTGCTGGCGTCCATCGGCATGCAGGAAATCATCACCTACTCCATGGTGAGCGGGCAGGCGCTTGAGCTGGCCAACCGCGGCGTCGATCCGGCCGCGCCCCCCATGCGCGCCTTCAACCCCATCAGTGCCGAGCACGAGTTCCTGCGCACGTCGCTGCGGCCCGGCTTGCTGCGAACGCTGGCGGCCAACCAGCGCCACGAGGGACTGCCACAGTGGTACTTCGAGGTGGGCAAAGAGTTCCTCTTCTACGGCGAGGGCCTGCCGGACGAACGACAGAAGGCGGCGGGCGTGCTGAGCGGACCGGGAGCTCAGGCATCGTGGGCCGGGCTGGAGGCGGCGGCGGGCTTCTACGACGCGAAGGGTGTGGTGGAGTCGCTGTGCACCCTGCTGGGCGTCACGCCGTCGTTCGAGCTGCTGGACGACCCCTTCTACTACCCCGGGCGCGCCGCGGTCGTCTCGGCGGGCGGGCAACGCATCGGCGAGCTTGGCGAGGTGCACCCGGAGGCGCTGGAGGCCTTCGACGTGCGCGGTAAGGGCACGGTCTACTTCGAGGTCGACCTGGCCTCGCTGACCGCCGCCGTGCCTCAGGCGGAGCGCCGCTTCCGCGGGCCCTCCGTCTATCCCGAAGCATTGCGTGACCTGGCGCTCGTGGTGGGCGTGGACGTGCCCGCCGCCCGCGTGCAGGAGGTCATCGAGCAGCACCCGTTGGTGGCCCACGCCACCCTCTTCGACGTGTACGCCGGAGAGCAGCTTGGCGCGGACGTGCGGTCGCTTGCGTACCGGATATCGCTGCAGGCGCGGGACCGCACGCTGACGGCGGAAGACGTACAGCGCGCCATGGACCGGCTGCTCTCGCGGTTGGAGCGCGAGTTGGGCGCGGTCCAACGTCAGGGGACCTAGGGGATATCACCGCAACGGTTGAGGTTCACGCATTCGCGGAACCGACGAGAAGAGCAGGACAATGGCTGAGCATCACCAACACGACGACCATCACCGCCACCACGAGCACCACGACGCCCATCATCATCACCACAGCAGCCACCAGGAGGACATGCTGAGCGTGGAGGAGGCGCTGGAGAAGATCCTCTCCTACGTCTCGCCAATGGCGCCGGTGGAGGTGGCGCTGCCCGACGCGTTGGGGCTGACGCTGGCCGAGGAAGTCACATCGCCGTTCGACCTGCCGCCGCTGGACAACTCGGCCATGGACGGCTTCGCGGTACGCTACGAGGACGTTGCCGGCGCTGGGCAGCACAACCCCGTCGAGCTGCCCGTCATCGGCTACGTGCAGGCGGGCGCGCTGCCGGACCGCGAGCTTGAGCCCGGCTCGGCCATCCGCATCATGACGGGCGCGCCCATCCCGCCCGGCGCGAACGCTGTCGTGCCCTTTGAGGACACCGACGAGGTCGAGCGCAAGGCGTCCGGCCACGCCCTCGACCGCATCCGCATCATGCAGGAGGCCCCCGACGGTGCCAACGTCCGTCCCGCCGGCGAGGACCTTCGCACCGGCGACCGGCTCATGGGCCCCGGCGCCGTGCTTCGCCCGGGGGAGATCGGCGTGCTGGCGTCCGTGGGTCGGCAACGAGTGACCGCGCTGCGCAGGCCCGTCGTGGCCATCCTCTCGACCGGCGACGAGCTCCTCGCATTGGGCGAGGCCCCCGGCGGCGGGAAGATCTACGACTCCAACAGCTTCAGCATCGCCGCGGCGGTGCGTCGGTACGGCGGCGAGCCGTGGATGCTAGGCATCGCGAAGGACACCCTCGAAGACACGACGCGCAAGCTGGGCGAGGGCATCACGGCGGACCTGCTCATCACCACCGCCGGCGTCTCCAAGGGCGACTACGACTTCATCAAGGACGTGCTGACGGCCAACGGCGAGATCGCCTTCTGGTCCGTGCGGATGCGTCCGGCGCGGCCCCTGGCCTTCGGCGTGCTGCACGCACCGGACGGGCGTCGGGTGCCGCACGTCGGCCTGCCGGGCAACCCGGTGAGCGCGCTGGTGGCCTTCGAGCAGTTCTGCCGCCCGGCCATCCTCAAGATGCTGGGCCGCACGCACTTCGCCAAGCCGATGGTGCGGGCCGTGCTGCGCGACCCCATCATCAACACCGACGGGCGGCGCGTGTATGCGCGGGCCATCGTCACACTGGAGGACGGGCACTACCGGGCGTCGCTGACGGGGCCGCAGGGGAGCAACCTGCTCACCTCCATGGCCCGCGCCAACGGGCTGGCCATCTGCCCGGAGGACGTCGACGAGATGCCGGCGGGGGCTGAGGTGGACGTGCAGATGCTGGACTGGCCAGAGGAAGCGGCGGTCTAGCGGGCGGGGTCCCGTCCTTCCGGTAATTTCGGGAATTACAGGACGCCAATGTGCACTGTGCCTCAGTCTCTTGAATTGGTACACTATCTATAGCCGCAAGCACCCAAAGCGTGGGAGATATCGCGTGGATTTTCACGAACATGAGCAGACGGCGCGGGAATTTCTAACCGCCTCAGATCAAGAGTTTGAGGCGGGTGACCTTCTGCAAGCCTCAGAAAAACTTTGGGGCGCAGCTTCCCATGCCGTAATGGCTGCAGCGTTGCAGCGTGAGTGGCCATGCAACAGCCACCGCGCCATGAACAACGCTGTCCAAAAAATCGCCCAAGAGACTGGCGACAATGAGCTCACCCTCCAGTTCAGCGTAGCGGAGAAGTTTCACATCAACTTCTACCACAACGCTGTGCCAGACTTTCAGGTTGAGAATGACCGCCCGACAGTGCACGAGTTCGTGGACCGAATGTTGTCGTTGGTCGTGAACGGGGCAGGGTAGATCCGAGCGCACACTTCGACGGTCTCACAGGACTCGGAGTCTTTCAGACCGATGGCGTGTGTGGTTGAAGGAGTGGCATGCCGGGACAATTCGTGAAGGTGGCGAGGGCGGAGGACATCGCGCCCGGCACGTCGATTGCCGTCGAACTGCGGGAGGCGTCGCTGGCAATCGCCAACGTCGACGGCCAGTTCTTTGCCATCGAGAACCTCTGCACCCACGACGACGGCCCCCTCGGCGAGGGCACCCTCGACGGATTCCGCATCCAGTGCCCCCGACATGACGCCTATTTTGACGTGCGCACGGGCAAGGCCCTCACCCTGCCCGCCATCCTAGACGTGTCCTGCTTCCCCGTGCGGGTGCAGGACGGCGACGTGGAAGTTGAGCTTTAGCAGGCGACGCGATGGACTACGCTGAGCAGGACGGCACGCCGGAAGCCCCCGCGACCGTGGGGTGGGGCTCCCTCGGCGCGGCCAATCAGGCCCTCATCATGGAACACTACCGCAACCCGCGAAACCGCGCACCCGTGGACGCGCCGGACGTGGAGGCCACGGAGGTCAACCCCTTCTGCGGCGACGAATGCACCTTCCGCGCCAGGCTCACGGACGGGATGCTCTCCACCGTGGGCACCGAGGGCGCCGGGTGCTCCATCTGCCAGGCGTCGCTCTCCCTCATGTCGGAGGCGGTGCAGGGGATGACGCCATCCGAAGCGCTGCACCTCTCGACGCTCTTCCGGCGGATGATGGCCGGCGAGACCATGGAAGAGACGGAGTCTGCCCTGCTCGGCGAGCTGACGGGGCTGGTCTCGGTCCGCAGCTACCCCGTGCGCGTCAAGTGCGCGTTGCTGGCCTGGTTCGCATTGGACCAGAGCCTGCGCGACTACGCCTCGTAGACTCCCGGGTCACTCCACCCAGACGCGGGACCAGAAGTGGTACTCGCGGTTGGCGAAGTTCACGTACAGCCCCTTCACCCTCGGCCACCAGCCCCACACCTGCACTCGCGCGGCGGGGGTGAACCGCACGCCATCCTCCAGCAACTTCAGCGCTGCCTCCCGTGCGATGCCGCGACGCACCACCGGATCGAGCTCCCCCGCCTGCGCGTCGACGAGCCCGTCCAGCATCGATGACGCGTAGCCCGTCTTGTTGCCGGCCGACCCGCTGCGGACCAGGCCGATGAGGTAACTGTTGGGCGCGTTCAGCGGTGGGAGCGGTCCCAGGTAGGCCTGGAAGTCGCCCCGCCGCCACACCCGGTCTACGTACTGCACAGGGTTGAGGTGTGTCAGGGAAACCTGTACTCCCACCGCTCGCAGTTGCTCACGGATGCCGCGGCTGTAGATCAGGTGGGGGTCGCCGAAGTCGGCGACGAGCAGCTCGATCGCCGGCGGAGCGCCTCCTGAGGCCGCGAGAAGCTCCCGCGCGGCGGTCGGGTCGGCGAGGTGCGCGCGCAGCTCGGCCTCCGTCAGGCGCCAGTCCGGAGCCGGCGAGGGCATGCCGCCGGTCACCTCCGCCAGCCCGTGCCAGACCTGCCCGTTGAGGGACCACGGGTCGAGGGCCCGGAAGATGGCCCGCCGGAAGTCCGCGTCCCGCAGGGCCGGGTCGTTCACGTTGAGGGCCAGCTCAGACCCGCCGCCGGGGGGCTCGTAGCGGACGAAGCCGGCACGCGGGTTGCGTTCACGGTACGTCTCGAAGTACTCCGGCGTCACCTCGTCGACGTCCAGGGACTGCGTTAGGAATGCGCCGTTTCGGAGCGCGGCGTCGGGCAGGACGCGGATGACCAGGCTCTCCAGCAGGGGCATGCCGGGCTCAAAGTAGGTGGGGTTCGGCGTGAAGGTGTAGCGGTGATCGGGCCTCACTTCTCCGGCCACCCACGGCCCCGTGCCGATGAACGGCCCCTCGCCGAGGTCACCCATTTCGACGAGCTCAGAGGGGACCACCTTCGTGTGCCCGTCCGCCAGCGCGAGAGGGAAGTCGGCGTCCGGCGTCCGCAGCGTGAAGACGACGTCGTTGCCGTCGACCTCCATGGACGCGACGTTGGCCAGCAGCCGGGCATGGGGCCAGCCCGCCGTGCGCTGCCGGGTGAAGCTCGCGGTGACATCGTGCGGCGAGAGGATTCGCCCGTTGACGGGAGATGCGTCCTGCCAGCGCACACCCTCACGCAGGGACACCCGCAGCGTCACTGTGTCCTCCCACGCCCAGGACTCGCAGAGGTCGCACTCGAGGGCAAGGCTGGGCGTCTGCACCTCCGGCCCCGACGCGAAGCGCAGCAGGCGGCTGTACACGATGCCCGGGCCGAAGGCGGCCAGCGAAGGCGACGATGCCCGGTGCACGTCCAGGTCCTCCAGCACGGTGCGGGTGGCGATCTGCAGCCGCCCGCCCTGCTGCCCTACCGGCGTGGCCGCCGCGGACGGCGTCGCGGGGATAAAGGCTGCGGTTGTAGGGACAGCCGCCGCGGGGACCGGTGTCCACGCTGCCGAGGGCGTCGCGGGCGCCTGCCGAGTCGAGACCGGCCTTGCGGTCGCAGTCGATGTCGGCTCGGACTCCCGGCACGCGGCAAGGACGAGCAGGGCGAGCACAAGGAGCAGGGCGGCGCGCATCATGCTTCGCTGCGCTCCTCTGGCTCGTTGGCAGGGGTGGTCATTGCTGCTTCTCCTGAAGTCCCCAGCACGTCGGTTGGGGGAACGGTCGCACTGCGCAACCGGCGGCATGCTGGGCGCCGGGGCTAGGTATATAGCATATACTAGGCCGCAGACAGACTCCAAGATTGCGCAGCGGTGAGCGACCGTGTTCGTGGACTCACACACCCACCTCGACGACTTCCCGCCGGAGGAGCTGGCCGGCGTGCTGGAGCGCGCCCGTGCCGCCGGTGTCGGGGCGATTGTGCTGGCTGGCACGACGCTGGCGTCGACGGAGGCGTGCGTCGACCTGGCGCGCCGGACGCCGATGCTGCTGGCCGGCGTGGGCATCCACCCCATGGACGTCACCGCGCCCGTCGACGACGCCTGCGCCGAGCAACTCCGGCAGGCCGCGCAGTCCACGCCCAAGGTCGTCGCCGTCAGCGAGACGGGACTGGACTTCGACAGGGGGGCACCGGACCTCGCGCTCCAATACCAGGCGTTTCGCGCGCAGATACGGCTCGCCATTGAGCTCGGCCTGCCGGTCATCTTCCACTCGCGGGAGATCCCCGGCCAGCCGCACCTGCACCAAGAGGCGCTGAAAGTGCTGCGGCAGGAACAGGGCTGGCGTGTCGGCGGCGCGATGCACTACTTCCAGGGCGACGAGCGCACGGCGCAAGAGTGCCTGGAGCTTGGCATCTACATCTCGCTGGCCAAGCCGCTGCTGCGACGGCCGGACCTCCAGGCCATCGCGGCGTCCCTGCCGCTGGAGAGCATTGTGCTGGAGACGGACACGTACCCGCAACCCTTCAAGGGCAGCCGCGACAAGTGGACGGAGCCCCGTGACCTCCCGCTGGTCGCGGAGAAGGTGGCGGAGCTGCAGGGCGTCCCGGTCGAGGAGGTCGAGCGGGTGACGACGGCCAACTTCCTCGCCATGTGCGAACGCGCCGGGGCGCCGGGCCGCGTGGAGGCCGTGCTGGCGGCGATGGGGTAGCCCCTCTCCCCGACCCCTCTGGATTCCTGCCTTCGCAGGAAAGACGGTGATGAGTGTGCGAGCGCGCCGGAGCACCGTGCCGCGTGGAGGCCGTGTGGGCCGCCATGGGGTAGCCCCTCTTCCCGACCCCTCTGGATTCCCGCTTTCGCGGGAAAGACGGTGATGAGTGTGCGAGCGCGCCGGGGCGCCCGGCCGCGTGGAGGCAGTGCGGGCGGCGATGGGGTAGCCCCTCCTCCCGACCCCTCTGGATTCCCGCTTTCGCGGGAAAGACGGCGAAGGGGTGTGCGAGCGCGCCGGGGCGCCGGGCCGGGTCGACGCCGTGCTGGCGGCGATGGGATAGCCCCTCTTCCCGACCCCTCTGGATTCCTGCCTTCGCAGGAATGACGAAGGGGGGCGCAGGAATGACGCGGGGGGTGGGCAGGGATGCCGCTGAGGGGGGCGCAGGAATGACGAGTGGGTGATTTAGGCCTGCATGTTCTGTGGGGAGCTGCCCGTAGCTGGGGGGGCGTCGTGTCGTGTCGTGTCGTGTTTTTTTGCGTAGGTGAGAAACCACTCACATTTGGGCCAGATAGGGGCCTCTGGCAAAACGAAGGTGATGATCGCCGTTGGTCGTCATCGTTGGGGTTGGGGGTGGTGTTTGCGTCGGATGGTGTTTTCATGTGGGGAGGTTAGCGCGGGGCGCGGCGTTGGCGCGAGGGGTTCGTGGCAGGGTGGTGGCCCTTCGACAGGCTCAGGGCGAACGGAATCGCCCGGCCCCTCTGGATTCCCGCCTCCGCGGGAACGACGGGGGAAGGTTAGCCCAACCCATCGAGGTACTCCCGCAGCCGCTCGATGTACGGCCGCCCACCGATCAGCGAGAGGCCGTCGTGGTTGGCGCCCTCTACCTCGTAGAAGGACTTGGGCTCGTTGGCGGCGGCGAAGAGGGCTTGGCCCGCGCGGATGGGGACCGTGTCGTCGACGTCGCCGTGGACCACCAGCAGCGGCACGTCCAGCCCGCCTATCTTGCTTCCAGTGTCGTAGCGCGCCGCCATGATGCGGTGCACGACCCACGCCGGCAGCCAGGGGCGCTGCACCTTCGCCATGTAGGTGATGGAGGGGAAGCCTGACTCGAGGATGAGGCCGTAGGGGCGGTGGCGGACGGCCAGCTCCACGGCGATGGCCGTGCCAAGCGAGCGCCCGAAGTAGATGATGCGCGCCGGGTCCACGTCCTCCCGCGACTGCAGGTAGCGCAGCGCGGCCTCGGCGTCGCGGTACAGGCCTTCCTCGGATGGCGTTCCTGCGCTGCTGCGGCCGAAGCCGCGGTAGTCGTAGATGAGGATGTTGACGCCGAGCTCGCGATGGAAGAGGTCGATGTCCGGCAGCCGGTGGCCGATGTTGCCGCCGTTGCCGTGGTGCCAGAGCAGCGTCACGTCGCTCTCGCCCGGCACGAACCACCCGTGCAGCCGCCGGCCGTCAGTCGTCTCGAAGATGGCGTCCTCGAAGGCGATGCCGTAGTCAGCCGGGGAGCCGATGATCTCCCGGGTGGGGAAGTAGAGGAAGTGCTGGTCCAACATACCGGACGCTCCCGACCAGAAGCCTAACGCCAGCAGCAGGGCGAGGGCGACGCCGATGCCCGCCGCCAGACGGCGCGCTTCCAGCGTCCCACGAGCAGCGCCGGTGTGTCCAGCCACGTCGTGTCACCGCCGCAGGTTCAGCAGGCCCCGCAGCAGCTCCGCCGCGACGGCCTTGTCCAGCGGGTGATTGTTGTTGCCGCACTTTGGCGACTGAACGCAGGCGGGGCAGCCCTCGCTGCAGGGGCACTCCTCCACGGCCTGCAACGTCGTGCGCCAGAGCGCCTCGACGGCCTCGAAGCCGCGCTCGGCGATGCCGATGCCGCCGGGGTAGCCGTCGTAGATGAAGACGGTGGGCACGCCGGTGTCCGGGTGCATGGGCGTCGACACGCCGCCGATGTCAGCGCGGTCGCACAGGGCGAAGAGGGGCAGCACGCCGATGGCCGCGTGCTCGGCGGCGTGGAGCCCGCCCGCGAGGTCGCGCTTGCCGGCGAGGATGTCCTCGACGGTCACCGGCGGGGCCTCGAACCAGAGGGCCACCGTGCGGAAGCGGTGCGCCGGCAGGTCGAGAATTTCGTCGCCCAGGTTCGCCTCCGTGTAGTGGGCGAGCTTGCGGTAGGCCACCACCTGCCGCGTCACCTCCACCTCGCCGAGGGCGACGCGGACGTCCACGGAGACCGTCCGGCGGCGGTAGGTGTTGAGCACGCGGATGTCCGTGATGTCCCGCGACTGCGTGTAGTACGGCTCCTTGGCGGCGGTCACCACGGCGGTCTCGCCTGCGACGTTCAGCTCGGTCACCAGGAATGGCTCGCCCTGGTGCAGGTAGACGGCCCCCTCGTGCAGAGACGAGTAGGCCGCCGACGCCTCGACGCCGGCCTCCAGCAGCGCGCCGGTGCCACCGTCGACGACGGTGTAGCTGCGGTCCGACGTCGAGCGGAGATGCACGTGCTGCGCCGGGTAGTCGACGGTGGGGTCCAGGTGCCAGCGGCCCCGCGTCGGGCGCAGGTGGCCGGACTCGACGAGCTCCTCGAGCTGCGCGGGCAGGGCGTCGCCGAAGTAGGCCCGGTCGCCGAGGGTGAGGGGGAACTCGTGGGCGGCGCAGAGCAGGTGCGGGGCCAGCACGTAGGGGTTGTCCGGGGCGATGAGGGCGTGCTCCATCGGCCTGCCGTGGAAGAACTCCGGGTGGCGCATGAGGTACTGGTCGAGGGGGTCGTCACGGGCGACGAGGACCGCGAGCGACGCCTCGCCGCGACGGCCGCCGCGGCCCGCCTGCTGCCACGCGCTGGCGACGCTGCCCGGGTAGCCGGTGAGCACCGTGGCGTCCAGCCCACCGATGTCCATGCCGAGCTCCAGGGCGTTGGTGGCCGCGACGCCGAGCAGCACCCCCTCTCGCAGGCCCTCCTCGATGCGGCGGCGGTCCTCGGCCATGTAGTGAGCGCGGTAGGGCGCGAGGCGACTGGCCAGCGCGGGCTCCTTCTCGGACACCATGTCCCGCGCCGCGCCGTAGACCAGCTCCGCCGTGCGGCGCGTTCGCACAAAGGCGATGGTGCGGACACCCGCTCGCGTTGTCTCCGCGAGGAGGCGGGCGGACTCGCCGTAGGCCTTCTCGCGGACGCCCGACTCGGCGTTGCGGAGGGGCGGGTTCCAGAAGAGGAAGCGCTTCTCGCCGAGGGGGGCGCCGCTCTCGGTGACGGCGGTGAAGGGCTCGCCGGTGAGGTTCTCCGCGAGCTCCGCCGGGTTGCCGATGGTTGCCGAGCAGAGGATGAAGCGGGGCTCGGCGCCGTAGCGGGCGCAGACGCGTCGCAGGCGGCGGAGGAGCAGCGACACGTGGGAGCCGAAGACGCCACGGTAGGTGTGGGCCTCGTCGATGACGACGGTGTCGAGGCGCTGCAGGAAGGCGGCCCAGCTCTTGTGGTTGGGCAGGATGCCCGCATGCAGCATGTCCGGGTTGGTGAGGAGCATGTGGGCCGAGCGGCGGATGGCGGCGCGCTCGTCGTGGGGGGTGTCGCCGTCGTACACGGCGAGGGCCGGCGCGGGCCGGGTCGGGGCGAGCTCGCGGAGGGCGGTGAGCTGGTCCTGCGCCAGCGCCTTGGTGGGATAGAGGAGGAGGGCCCGCGACGACCGGTCCTCCAGCCACTCGTGGAGCACGGGGGCCTGGAAGCAGAGGCTCTTGCCGCTGGCGGCGGGCGTGGCGACGACGACGTTCTGGCCCTCCAGCGCGGCGTCGATGGCGGCGGCCTGGTGCGCGTAGAGGGGCCAGCGACCAAGCTCCGCGAGCCGCGCTTCGAGGGTGGGGTGCAGCGGGTACTCGAGGGCCTGCTCGACGGCGTCGCGGGGCGGGAGGGTGCGGTCGTCGACGACCTGGCCGTCGTACCACGACAGCCCGCGCACCCGGTCGAGGAAACCCTGGACGTCCATGGGGGCAGTGTAGCACGGGGGTTGGCGGAGGTTGCGGGGCCCGGCGATACGGATCGGGCGGGCGTTCCGGTGGTTTGTTTGCCTGGCGGCCATACCGGTGTTGTAGGGGCGATCTGGGTGTCCGGGGGATTGCTTTCCGGCTCCGCCGTAGCTGAGGGATATATGTTCTGGTAATCATATTGTAGGGGCGGTGACGCATTGCAGCTACAAACCCAATCCAAGAACTCTCCGCGGTGTTGAAACAAACCCTGTCTCTCCCCGGCTGGATGGCACGTGGTCATGGGCGCGAGTCGAGGGAGCGACGCGCCGGTTGGCGGTCGCGAGGGGGTGTAGGGTCATGGGGTCGTCGATGGCTTGCGCTCGCATGGGGGGAGGGTATCGGCGGGGGCGGCGTGCGCGCAACGGGGCGGTGGCAGGGTTGGTGGGGGGCAGACGTCGATGAAGACGGACACCCAGGGCGGTCTACGACTACAAACGCATCCCTCATCGGATAGGCCGGAGATTGACTGCCTTTGCAGGGCCTGAATATGATGCTGCCAACCCTCCTGGGCTGCCCTGTGAGCCTGAAGACACCCACTAGGGGAAAAACCGGGTTACCGAGAGAAGGAGCCAGGGACATGCGAGGACTAGCGTACCGCATTGTACACGCGAAGATGTTTGAATACGTGCTCATCGTACTCATCATCAGTAGCGCTGTTTTGCAGGGATTTTTTACTTCTTCTGACCCAACAGAGTCAGAAGAGTTAGACCCGCTATTCTACACGTTGGTTTTAACGTTGGTTTTTTTCTGGAACCTGACGTGGCTAGCGCTCGTTTTCGAAATGCTACTCAAGATGTTTGTGCTCTCGCCAAGGGTCGACCGGTATTTCAGGGATGGTTGGAACGTCTTCGATTTCCTGGCAATCAGTTTCTGGATAATCAGCGCAGTGTTCTTTGGGTCCGTCCACCTCTATGGAATTTTCTTCCTTACGATACGCTTGCTGCGACTCCTTCAGGGCCTTTCAGTGGTACAGGGACTGCACTTCGTCCTGTCTACAATGTTTCGCTCCATACCGAGTATCACACATATCGCGTTTTTGCTGGGCCTGGTTCTCTATGTGTATGCCCTTGTCGGGTACGGCAGTTTTGCAGAGCACGATGAAGCACGCTGGGGAAGTCTGGGCAGTGCTCTCTTAACCCTGTTTGAAATAGCAACGCTTGAGGGATGGCCCGCAATCATGCACCCTATCATCGAGGTGGCGCCGTTGGCGGTGGTCTACTTCATCAGCTTTATCATCATCACGGCCTATGTCGTAACCAATGTGTTTGTAGCCGTCATAATAAGTAGCATGGACGACGTCCTTGAAGGAGTCAGACAGGACCGTCGGAGACAGCCTCTAGCGCCCGCATCCAAGGAAGAAATCCTCCAGGACCTACGCTCAACCCAGCAAGCGCTGCGCCGCCTGGAAGAACGCGTTCAGCAACTCCCAGATTAGTCGCAGCGGCCTTCAGGCTGAACGACGCTGTCGAAGTCGATGACGGTTGTGAGGAGCACCGGCTGGCTGCTTCAAAGGGCTGTCCCCAAGGCCGTCCTTCGGTGGATTCAGGGCACAATGGCGGCTTAGTTCGGTTGGGATTTTCAATTGGGAATCATTTGCCTGTGTCCACTGAGGGCTGATGCAAGAAAAAGGAGAGCGAGGGTCCCGGTGGGATTCGAACCCACAACCTCCGGCGTGGAAGGCGGGTGCTCTTTCCCTATATCGTGATTCGATCTGCTGCATGGTGAAGCAAGGGGCTGTCTACCTTCCACGAACGCTACGGCTACCATTGCTGCTTCTCCGCTCTCAACAGCAAAGGCTTGACTCCAAGAGGCAAGGCCCACCACCGTGCTGGCGATTATACGTACACCAGTTATGTAATGATGTTTAGTGTGTTGGGTCCCAGTTTCGGGAGATTCCTAATTTACGCAATTAGTCTGCAATGATAGGGTTGGCGCCTAGGGGATGGTTTAATTAATGGACTTTTCACAGTCATATTGGCATTTGGTGGTCTTTGCTGTATTGTTCCTTGCAGGACTGGTGTTGGTCGTATGGCAGACGGTAGAGAAGGCATCCAACTTTGCTCTTGCCAATAGTGTCATTCAAGAAATGGACGCGGTGGTTGTGGTTTCGGCTGCCGTAGCAATTCTAAGTGTGGATGGTGTCAAAATGTTTGCCGAAACGTATCTGCAGAAGAGATATCGGGATGGGGTTAAAGAGGGTGAGCGCAAAATTCTAGATACTCTTGTCAAGAAGAGCGTGATCACCGACCAACAACGCAAGGAGATTGAGGTGGAGCGCAAAGAAAAGTAGCCCCCTTTTTATCCACCACTCAAGCAAATCAAAAGCACCGCTGTGGCACGAACCGCCAGCGGTGCTCTTCTTCTTGACGCCCTAGAGCGTACCAGCCCAGGATCGATCCAATCGTAGCTGAGGGACACACGTATATGATTCCCAATACTTTCCTTGATCCCGAAGGCCGAGCGTTGCAATACGCTCCGGGGCTACATGCCGGGTATGCTCAGCCTATGGGGTCTCGGGACTTGGCTATCTGCCGCTGGGTTTTGGCAGGAACGGCAGGAGCTTGTCGGCCAGGGAGGCGAGGTTTCGGGACTGGACCCATACGTCTCCGTTGCCCCTGAACTTCATCACCAGACCCTCTCCGCCGGCGATGAGCGAGCGGATTCCGCCAACCTTCCCGATGGTGTACTCCACGTCATCGGTGAACGCTACGAGGTGGCCTGTGTCGACAACCAGTTCCTGACCGGGTTCAACCGGGACCTTCTTGATGGCGCCGTAGGAGTTGTAGTAGACCGTCCCCATTCCCTCGGTGGAGAATGCCCTGATGAAGAACAGGCTTTCACCGCTGAAGACGCCCTTGAAGCCCTGAAACTTGGTATCGGTCTGCACGTTAGGGGTACATGCCAGGAAGGAGCCGGACTGGACAAAGAGATTCGAGCCGGGCCGGAGATCGAACTCGCCTATGTCCCCCGGTGCGTTGGGGGCAAGGCTCACCCGTCCGCCGCTGGCCTGGGCAGTGAACGTGTTGATGAAGAAGGACTCTCCACCCACCATCCGCTTGAGCCCGCCAAAGAGGCCGCCGCCTCCCGCGCCGGTTGCCATATCTACGCCGTGTTGGAGCACCATCGCGCCGGGCTCTGCCTTGATGGACTCACCCGGGGCCAGGTCAACGGTCAGCATGGCGTAGCTGGGGTCGAACTCAACTGTGGTCTTCAAGGTCTGTCCTCCTGCAATGCACTAGCATTTTATTTCATCTTACCGATGATCCCGCGCCGTAGCCACATTCGCTGCCCGTTCCTGTGCTGCCTTGCATGGTTGCCATGGCGCAGGCGGCGAAGGAAGTGCCTGCTGCCATCGTCACTCGCGGGCATGGTCACCCTCGGGAATGGTTACCCGCCGGACGGCGGGGGGTAGTCGTCGATGTTGAAGGGCTCGCCGTTCAGGTTGATCGAGTCCTCGAAGAGTTCCGGTTGGCCGATAGACTGGCGGGCGAAGCAGCCGTTGCGGGCGTTGCGCATCACTCCGGCGACCTGTTCCGGGCTCTCGGCGGACTGCAGGTCGTAGTGGATGGCAATCCTATCGACCCTGGCCCGGATCGTCTGGGCCAGCACGGAGCCCTCGGCGGTCACGGAGTAGCCGATCTTCGCCCTGACCGGCCCCAGTTCAACCTTCATCATCTGAGCGTACCGCTCAAGCTGGGTCATCTCTCAGAACAGGACGGCAACCGCGAAGTAGGTCATCGGAGACGGGGCGGTGTTGTCGCCAAGGGGCGGGGCCTCGTCGCACATGATGGTGAAGCCGCGGGCCTCGGCCTGCTTCTTCATGCCGTCGAGGGTCATGGCGTCGCCCTCGATGGTGAAGGAGCGGGAAAAGCGATCCGTATCGGGTGTGGTCATGCGTGCCTCCGGCATTGCGGGTTGGGGGAGAGTCTAGCATAGCGGCGGGCTCGCTTCGCTCGCATTGGTGGCGTCCGCGGGGATCGGCGGTACAATGGCGCTCGGATACGGGTGAACGCGAGCCGGCGCCCTGCGGCGCGGCCCAAGGAGGGAATCTTGCCCATCATCAATCATTCCCACGCGCCTGAGGTGCCCTGGCGGCCCGGCTACCGGAAATGGGACATCGCGGGCCACGAGCAGGGCGTCAGCAGCACGCTCAGCATCAACACCGCCGAGCCCGGTACCGGGGCTCCGCTGCACACCCACACCGTTGACGAGCTCATCGTGATTCTCGAGGGGACGCTGGAGGTCAGCCTGGACGGCGAGACCCACACCGTCGGGCCCGACCACACGGTGGTCATTCCACCGGGGGCCAAGCACGCTTTCCATGTCACCGGCGAGGACACGGCGCACCTGCTGGTGTTCTTTCCGGCGCTGGACCCCTACTCGGCAGAGCATACGCAGTATCTTGAGGGCTCGCGGCCGGAGTCGGTGGGGGAGTAGGGGCGTGGGCGCGACGGGGCGTGGTGCGGGTGGGGGTTGTGGTAGAGCGGGCGGCCCTTCGACAGGCTCAGGGCGAACGGTGTGGCTGGGGGTGTTGAGGTTGCGACGGAGGTTGGTGGTGGGGGTGCCCCGCCCGGTGCCCCTCTGGATACCGGCTTTCGCCGGTATGGCGGTGGGGGGTGTGCGGGTCGGCAGGCGCTTCTGGTAACGGAGGGGGGTCCCGCTGCGGCGGGGCACCCTTCGACAGGCTCAGGGCGAACGGATTCGCGAATCGCCCCTACGACGGGGTGTGGGGTGGCGTCCCAGGTGGGACTCGAACCCACGGCCCGCTGCTTAGAAGGCAGCCGCTCTATCCTCTGAGCTACTGGGACGCGGGACGCCTATTGCGATGGTATGTCGCGCTGAGAAGGGGTGTCAAACGTGGGGGGCGGGCAGGGAGTCCGTTCGGGAGACCCTTCGACAAGCTCAGGGCGAACGGATTGGGCTATCTGGGCATCTCCGCGAGCTTGACGAGGAGCTCTATGGGCTGGCCCTCTCGGAGGGAGACGGCGAGGACTTCGTCGCCCACTGACAGCTCCTCTCGCATTACGCGCTGGAGGGTGCGGAGGGAGTCTATCTGGTGGCCGTCGAGGTTGATGAGGATGTCGCCCGTCAGGATGCCCGCTTCCTGCGCGGGGCTGTCGGGCCAGACTCGTCCTATGAGCACGCCTCGGCGGTCTTCGAGGTCCAACTGCAATGCCATTGGGGCCGTGATGTCGGAGATGCCCACGCCCATCCACGGCCAGCGGACGCGTCCGTACTGCAGGATGGACTGCACCACGGGGACCACGGTGAAGCTGCTGACGGAGAAGCCCATGCCCTGCGCGCCGCGCACCACGGCGGTGTTGATGCCGATGACCTCGCCGTTGAGGTCGACGAGCGGGCCGCCGCTGTTGCCCTCGTTGATGGCGGCGTCGGTCTGGATCAGGTCGGTCAGCGACTGCTGTTGCGTGGTGAGGGATCGGTCGATGGCGCCGACAACGCCGAGGGTGACGGACGGGCCGCCGGGAAGCCCGAGGGCGTTGCCGATGGCGATCGCCCAGTCGCCGACGCGCACGGAGTCGGGGGGCGCGAAGGACAGCGCCGGGAAGGGGCCATCGCCCTGAATCAGGAGGACGGCGAGGTCCGTGGCTGGGTCGACGCCCACGACGGAGGCTTCGAAGTGGCTGCCGTCGTCCATGGTGACCACGATGCGGGTGGCGCCGTTGACGACGTGGTAGTTGGTGACGAGGTAGCCGTCTGAGTGGATGATGACGCCGGTGCCGTTGCCGGTGCCCCCGAAGGTGCGGAAGATGAAGCTGCCGGTCTCCACGCGCGTCGTGATGTTGACGACGGAGGGGCGCACGGCCTCCACGACGGAGGCGACGGAGGGGAGGGTGGCCGCGATGGGCAGGGGCAATCGCGTGGCGGGCTCACCAACGACGGTGGTGTCCTGCGCGGAGGCGGACTCGGGAATGACCTCAGTGGTCGCGGAGGGAGGGAGCACGGGGGTCTCTGCGCCGCACGCGGCCACGAGCGCAAGCAGGCACACGCTGCCGGCCAAGGCGAAAAGCCAACGTGCTGATGCGCGAATCACCGGACACCCCCTGCCGCCCGGCTGCGAGGCGGGGCTTGCTAGGAATTCTTGCTGGCCGCGTCGGTTCCTTCCTCGACCGCGAGCTCGGGCTGTGGCGGCGTGTCAGGCGCGCCCTCGGCCTCACCGGCCTCGGCGCCCACCGGCGCGGCGACGTGCGCGACCATTTGCTCGCCGTCCGTCAACACCGTAACGCCGTCGGGCACGGTGATGTCGGCAACGCGAATGCTCTTGTCGAAGTTGTTCAGCACGGAAACGTCCACGACAATCGAGCCGGGAACGTCGAGGGGACGCGCCTCCACCTGCACAGTGTAAAGGTTTTGGATCAGGCTGCCGCCCAAGCGCACGGCCTGGGAGTCGCCCTCAAGCTCGAGTGGGACGTCAACCGTCGTGGTGATGTCCGCGTCGACGCGGAAGAGGTCGACATGCAGGACTTCGAGGGTCAACGGGTGGAACTGAATCTCGCGGACAAAGGTGAGGCTGCGAACGGCGGAGCCCTCGGTCACCACCTCGATGGGGCGGTTGTGGCCCGCGTGGGTCAGGACGCGGCGCAGCACCTGGGTGTCGACCTGCAGGGCCTGGGGTTCGCCGCCAGAGCCGTACATGTGGACGGGAGTGAGCCCCGCCCGGCGCAGTTTGCTTACTTTCTTTCCGAGCACGGTGCGCGGCTGGACGGGCAGGGAGGCGACTTCAGTGGCCATGGGGACACTCCTCTTGTTTGCAATAATCGAAAGTCTATTGTAGAGCAAGCCGGGCCGTAGGGGAAGCGGGGGGCCGCTCGCGGCGTCTGTGAACGGACACAACGCCTTGGTGAGTGAGATTGGGAAGGGCATTTATGGAGGAAGACGGACCGGGGGTCAGACGAGACGATCGAGCGCACCCAAGGCAATGACGACAGCGATGCCCGTGCCAATGACCCACTTGATCAGCCGGTTTTCCGCCTGGTGAATCTCGGCCCTGAGATCGCCGTGGGCTTTCTCGTTGCGTTCTGCCAACTTGGAAAACCGGATGAGGAACTGGTCAAATGTTGCCGATAACTTTGGCTGGGCGGCCAATGGCGACCCTCCATTTGTACGGTGAATTAGAGATTAGTACACAAGACGAGGAGACTCAAGGTTCAGTAAAGGCAATTATGTACCTGTGTCCACTCAGTTAGGACTAGACTCACGCTAGCGCCGCATGCTTCAGGAGGTCAATAAAAAGAGCACCGTGGGCGGTTCGTATTGACCACGGTGTTCTTGATTTGCTTGGGGTGTGGATGAAGTGGAACTACTTTTCCTTGCGCTCCACCTCAATCTCCTTGCGCTGTTGGTCAGTGATGATAGCCCGCTTTACCAAATCCTTTAGGACATCTCTGCGACCATCCTGATACCTTTTCTGCAAAAACGTTTCGGCAAACATTTTAACACCATCCACACTTAGAATTGCTGCGGCCGCCGAAACCACAACCACCGCGTCCATCTCTTGAATGACACTATGGGCAAGAGCAAAGTTGGATGCCTTCTCTACCGTCTGCCATACGACCAACACCAGTCCTGCAAGGAACAATACAGCAAAGACCACCAAATGCCAATATGACTGTGAAAAGTCCATTAATTAAACATTCCCTTACGCACCAACGGTATCACTGGGGACTCACCGCGTCAATCATAAAACTCCCGCAATTGGGGCCAGACTGGCTTTCAAGCAGTGGATAGAATCACGATATATGGTTGTTAAAGCGATGCAGGAGAGCGAGCGCTCTTGCTACTCTCCCGCATTGCTTGACAGGTCTCTTCCACTGTGCTGCCTATCGGTGCTGTGCCCCGCTTTGCGGGCATGCCCCCCCGTAGCTCTAGGGGAAGGGCACCGGCCCACCAAGCTTGACGTTGTGGGTTCGAATCCCACCGGGTATTTCCATCTCCTTTCACTTGCATAAACCCTCAGTGGACACAGGTATATCATTCCGATAGTGAATTTTGCTCAATTCATTTTGATGATGGGAGCAGAACACATAGCGGCCAATGGCGGCATTAAATCTTGTGAGTGGTGACCTGCAGTGTGGGGGCCGCCCGTAGGGCCACTCGCCTTGTGGGGGGTATGTGGCCATGCTATACTTGGACACGACTTTGCCGTTGTCAGGCCGTGGCCTGCGCCTATGGAAATGAGTGACGACGGCGCTACAGGAGGCCCAGTATGACAACCTCGTTCGCATTGACGCCGGAGCAGGTGCAGCGGTACAGCCGGCACATCATCATGCCCCAGGTGGGCAGCCACGGCCAGCGCAAGCTGATGCAGGCGAAGGTGCTCATCGTCGGGGCGGGCGGGCTCGGCTCGCCGACTGCGCTCTACCTCTCGCTGGCGGGCGTCGGCACGGTGGGGCTGGTCGACTTCGACGTGGTGGACATCTCCAACCTGCAGCGCCAGATCCTGCACCAGAACGCGGACGTGGGCCGACCCAAGGTTATTTCCGCCTCCGAGACCATCAACGCCTACAACCCCGACGTAAACGTGCAGGTGCACGAGATGCCCATCAACTCCGAGAACGCCGTGGAGATCATCTCCCAGTACGACATCGTGGTGAACGGCGCCGACAACTTCGCTACTCGCTACCTGGTGAACGACGCGTGCTACCTGCAGAACAAGCCGCTGGTGGACGGCAGCATCCTGATGTTCGACGGGCAGGCTACTGTGTACCTGCCGGGCCGGGGCTGCTACCGCTGCCTCTTCCCCGCGCCTCCGCCTCCGGGGGCCGTGCCCAACTGCGCCGAGGCCGGTGTGCTGGGCGCCATCACGGGGCTGGTCGGGAGCATTCAGGCGACGGAGACCCTGAAGCTCATCCTTGGCATCGGCGAGTCGCTGTCCGGACGGCTGCTGCTCATCGACGCGCTTACCATGGACTTCCGCACGGTGAAGATCCGGCAGAACCCGAACTGCCCCCTGTGCGGCGCGGAGCCCACGGTGACCGAGCTGATTGACTACGAGGTCTTCTGCGGCCTCCCCTCGGCCTCGGCGAACTAGGCGCGGGGCGTCCCATGGAACAGCAGGAAGCCTCCACGCCCTCCATGCCGCCGCGCCCATCGCTGGCGAAGAACGGCATACTTGACGCCATCGGCGGGACTCCGCTTGTCTACCTGCCGAACCTCAGCAAGCCGCGCGTCCATATCTACGCCAAGCTCGAGGGGCACAACCCCACGGGCAGCGTCAAGGACCGCATCGCCAAGCACATGATCGAGCGGGCGGAGGCCGAGGGCACCCTCACGCACGACAAGATCGTGCTGGAGCCCACGAGCGGCAACACGGGCATCTCGCTGGCGATGGTCTGCAAGGTGAAGGGCTACCGGCTCAGGGTGGTGATGCCGGAGAACGTGAGCCCGGAGCGCGCGCAGTTGCTGGAGGCCTTCGGCGCGGAGGTGACCTACTCCGACGGCGAGGGCGGCAGCAACTACGCCATCGTCGTGGCCAAGCAGCTGTACGAGGCGGACCCCAACACCTACTTCATGCCCTACCAGTACGGCAACGCGTCCAACCCCCTGGCCCACTACGAGACCACCGGCGCGGAGATCATCGAGGCGCTGCCGGAGGTTGACACCTTCGTGGCCGGGCTGGGCACCGGCGGCACGCTGATGGGCGTCGGCCGACGCCTCAAGGACCACAACCCGAACGTGCAGGTCGTCGCCATCGTCCCGTCGCCGGACGACGCCATCTCTGGGCTGCGCAGCCTCGAAGAGGGGTTCATCCCGCCGATCCTCGACACGTCGCTGCTGGACGCGCGCATCATGATCGAGGGCCAAGAGGCCTTTGCGAGCACGCGCTACCTGATGGAGCAGGAGGGCATCTTCGCGGGCATCTCCTCGGGCTCCGTCATCGCGGGGGCGCTGCGCATCGCGGACCGGATGGAGCAGGGGAACATCGTCTGCCTGCTGGCGGACGGCGGGTGGAAGTACCTGAGCACCAACCTCTGGACGACGGACTACGGGGACCTCGAGAGCCGGGTGAAGGGCAAGATCTGGTGGTAGGAAACTTCGTTTCTTCTTGTTACGCCCTTCCAACCCTGCCATCAGCCCCTGGCGACTACGCCCTCAACGGCGCTAACCTTCCCCCATGCGTAAGTCGACCCGCCTCAGCCCCCGCTTGCCGGACGCAGCCCGTGGGCTCTCCCAAAGGCGCAGGGATTGCCCCAAGGGTGGCTGGAATAGCCTCAAAAGGGGCTCGACTTGGACAAGACGAGTCGTATCTGCAGCGGCCACTTTCGTAGGAGACTCGTCTCCCAGAACGCAAAATGTTCGATTCGGAACGCAACGCTGGCATGACGAAGGCGGGGACCTCACCCCTCGCAAAGTGCGCCTCCACGCGATGCGACGACCATTGGCGCAGATAGCCCGCGATTTGCCAACATTGCACTCGCCTTGTATCCTAGGGCCCCGGCAACACCCCAGATTCCTTTTGGAGATATTGCATGGCACAAGTTGACGAAAGCGCCTTCAAGGCAGCCGCCGGCAGCTTCGGCTCCGGGGTCACCGTGGTGACAACCAACCACGAGGGGATGGTCCACGGGATGACCGTTTCCGCCTTTGCTTCCCTCTCGCTGGACCCCATGGAAATCATGGTGTCCCTGCGCACCGGGAGCCGGTTGCAAGCCATGATCGAGGAGTCCAAGTCCTTTGCGGTCAGCATCCTGCGGGAGGACCAGAAGGAGATTGCCTCCCACTTTGCATCGCGCGGCCTCGAGATCGCCGAGGGCTCTTTCCCGCAGTTTCCCAGCGGCACGTCCGTGACCGGCGCCCCCATCTTCGACGGGTCGCTGGCCTACTTTGATTGCACTGTCGTAAGCGCCTTTGAATGCGGCGACCACATCCTCTTCGTCGGCAACGTGGTGGACGCCGATTCGCATGAGGGCGAACCTCTCATGTACTACAAGGGCAACTTCCGCGGCGTTCGGGACTGGGCCGGAGGGTAGCCGCCCGGGTCCCGCCATCACGACGCTCTGAATCAAGGAGACCTGACGCCATGGCCAGCGATATCAGCAACGCCAAGGGCGCGTTGACCGGAGAACGCTACATCGAGAGCCTTCGGGACGGGCGCGAGGTGTGGCTGGACGGGAAGCGGGTCGACGACGTCACCACGCATCCGGCCTTCTCCGGCATGGTGCGGGAGATGGCCCGCATCTACGACCTTCAGTACACGGACGAGTACATCGAGCAGATGACCTACCCCTCGGCGGAGACGGGCAACCGCATCAGCTACTCGTACAGCCTGCCGCGCACCTACGACGAGATGATGGCGCGCAAGCGCAACTCGGAAATCTGGATGCAGGAGAGCTTCGGGCAACTGGGGCGCACGCCGGACTTCTGCTCCTCCATCGTCTGCGGCTGGTACGACGTACGCGGCGAGCTGGAGGAGTACTCGCCCAAGCTTGCGGGCAACGCGGCGCGCTTCCACCGCTACGCCTCCGAGCACGACCTCGCGCTCACCCACGCCATCGGCGACCCGCAGGTCGACCGGCGCAGCACGACGCAGGGGGAGAACTCGACTCCGGACAACCCCTGGATCGGCGTGGGCGGCTACGGCCTCGAGAACCCTGACGACGACGAGGCCACGGCTCTCCACGTCGTCAAGGAGACGCGCGACGGCATCGTGCTGCGGGGCGCCAAGCAGCTCGCGACGCTGGCGCCGTTGTCGAACGAGTGCCTTGTCTACCTCTCCGCCACCTTCTCCAACCGGGCCAACAACGAGTACGTACAGTGGTTCTCCATACCCATGAACACGCCGGGGCTCGTGACCGTGTGCCGGGAGCCGCTCTCGCAGATCCCGGGCAGCTACGGGCACCCCTTCGGCAGGCGCTTCGACGAGCAGGACGCCATGATGTTCTTCAACAACGTGCTCGTCCCGTGGGACCACGTCGTCATGCTCTACAGCAGCGAGGCGGCGACGCGACTGCTGGGCCGCGTGAACACGTTTGGGGGCTACAGCAGCAACATTCGGCTGTACGAGCGCATCCGCACCTTCGTGGCGGTGGTCACCATGCTGGCGAAGGCCAACGAGATCGACGAGATACGCGGGGTGCGAGACATGCTCGGCGAGCTGGTCTCGTACGCGGAGATGATCCGGCTCGCCATACGCGGCATGGACGCGGACGCGCACATCAGCCCCGGCGGGATGATGGTCCCCGGCGACGGCTTTGCGCTCGGCATCTTCGCCGCGCACATCTCGAAGCGGGTGCTGGACGTGCTGCAGATCATCGGCGGCATGGAGCTGACGGCGCAGCCCAGCGAACGCGACCTTGCCAGCCCGGAGATCCGCCCGTACATCGAGAAATTGCTGCCCAGCAACGGGATGGGCACGGCGGAGCGGGTGCGCCTCTTCCGGCTGGCCCATGACGTGTGCATGTCGGCGTTCGCGACGCGCCAGGAGGTCTACGAGTACTGGCACCGGGGCGACGTCACGCGCAACCGCACCAACCTCTACCTGCGCTACAACCGCGGGCAGGTGGTGGACCGCATCAACGAGCTGCTGTCGAAGCCGATGTAGGCCCGCCTCGTCTCCCCTCCACGCATGGCACTCGTGTATCATTGGGTCGTCGCCATTGCATTTCGCGTGACGGCCATCAACCTCTCCCGTCAGACGAACGCAGATTGAGGCGAATTTGGAACGTACGGCGCGTGGTTGCAAACTGCTGGTTGGACTAGCTTTGCTGCTGGTCGCAATGATCCTGCTGGCATGTGAGGCGGACTCTCCAATACCTACGGCCACGCTCATACCCACGACTACGTCCGTGCCAACGGTTACCCCCATGCCTACGGCCACACCCGCGCCTACGGCTACGCCAATGCCCCAGCCGACTCCCTTACCCGTGTTTACCCCAGACCTCCTACAACCCAATGCGACAACCATTAGCGCGGGTGAGTTCCACACTTGCGCGCTGATGCCAGACAGGACCCCACATTGCTGGGGAAGTAACGAATTTGGCGAAGCCCCTGTGAAGTTAAAGGCGACGGCAAACTTTTCCGCGATTACCAGCGGGCAGTCCCACAACTGCGGACTTCGATCTGACGGATCTTGGATGTGTTGGGGTTACTATGACTCAGGTATATACCACTTTGGCCACGTCCCATTTCACTTTCCTCCGAGAGCTCCTCCGCTCGTAAAAGTGCCAACGCCTAAGCTAAGTGAGCGCTTTAGTGCAATGAGCAGCGGGACAACCTATGCGTGTGCCCTTCGCTTGAGTGGCGAAGCCGTCTGTTGGGGAGTCGACTACGAAGCGGCCGCTTGGCCCTTTAGAGATGAGCGCTTCAAGGCCATCAGCAGTAGCGAATTTCATACATGTGCGCTGCGGGTAGTCGACACACCCGTCTGCTGGAGCAATGACGATTGGACAGTTGACCTGAGCGCAGCGACTATCAGCGACATGGGATCATGCACGCTGAATCCTGATCAATCGATAGTCTGCACTCCAACTTACGAATACGTTTGGAAATCTTACACAGACACAGGGGGCTACGTTCACTGCCCGCCCCCGGACAGGCCACAAGGTGAAGTGTGCGCAGGAATGCGATCAACAGAACCGGACTCCGTAAGAATAAGCAAGGCCCGGCCCCCGGACGGCTTACGGTTGGCGGTGATTAGCAGCGGCCGGCTGCACACGTGCGGGTTGCGTTTGGACGGCACTCCGGTTTGTTGGGCGGATGTGGATACTTACACGGGTGAACCGCGGCCGATAGTCCAGGAAACCCCGGGAAACGAACGCTTCGGCGCACTCAGCAGTGGCGGTTTGCATACTTGTGCCCTGCGGTTGGACGGCTCCCCCGTTTGCTGGGGTATCAACTGGGATGGGCGAGCTTCTCCGCCGGACGGCGAGCGGTTCGTCGCTATCAGCAGTGGCAGGTATCACACGTGCGCGCTACGGGTGGACGGTTCGCCCGTGTGCTGGGGCTCGGATGACGACGGGCAGTCGTCACCGCCGGATGTGCGCTTTGCGATAGCGCTTGGAGAAGGTTCATAGACTGCGAACTTCTCTCGAAATCGATGTAATTGCCGCCTGCCATCGACGCATGGCACTCGTGTATTATCTGGTCGTCGCAATGCGCGTCGGCTGTCACGATTACGGGCATTGACGACGTTCACGTCACGACGTTCAACATGCACAAGAACATTGCATTCTACTCTTGCGTCCTGGGTTTCCACTTCCTGCGGTCTGGCTTTCGAACTGCGGGGGCGGCACGGTCCACAGCAAGGGTGAGGATGATGAGGGCTGGGGGTGGACCAATCCAACACCAGGGCACTGCGTCGCCTTGCCTTTGCTATTGCAGCTATAGCCATTGCCGCCGCAGTGGTGGCCACCGCAGTGACGCTGGCGCAGTCTCAATCGTCACCGTCGATTTCCATTCGCTATTCTCCCCATGCCAGTGTTCCCTTGAACACGGCCATCACCGGCACCGTGACGCTGACAGGTCTCGACCCGAACGCGTATTCATCGGTGATCTTCCGAGCGGATGCGACCCACCACAATCCCCTAAGTTACCCCGAGGCGTCCGACTGCCTCGGAGCCGACATCGACAGCGACCTGACAGTCGAGGTGGATAGCGCCAGCGAAGTCTTGACCATCAGCGTCCTTACGGCCTGCGCTCTCCACCTCTATGCCCACTTTGAATTGGACCTCACACTCTCCAAGGTTGATGCCAATGTCCCAGGCGGCAAGGTGGAACTGGCTACCGCCTACTCTCGCTTTTCCATGACCAGGTACCTTGAGGCTGGATTGCCAACGGCAACGCCACCCAACCCCGACGTCGTGGCATGGATGGACCCGGACCCGACCACGCTGGGCATGACCGTCCACGGTGATTGGCACCAATTCCGCTTCCGGGCAGACCTTTCAAAATACCTCAATGATCACCTTGGCGTCGTTGGGGATGGCGACAGCGACGGTCTGCTCTATGCGCCTGGCGCCAATGTGCCGTCCGGGACCGTTGAGGACGCCTGTGCCAACGAGGATGTTCGACAAGTGAACTGGCGCCGCGCAATCAACCAGCCGCTGACGATTGGCGTGTGCAAAGAGGGGCAAGCAACCATCTGGCTTCGGCACGAGACCGGCCCTGTTTCAACTTTGATCGAATACACGTTTGCGGTCTCCACCAACGGCACGCGAAACACAGCGCCGTCGTTCACCGAGGGCACCTCCACCACACGCAGCGTGGTGGAGGGCACGCTGCCGGGCACGGCCATCGGCGTCGAAGTGGAGGCCACGGACAGCGAAGGAGACACCCTGACCTACTCACTGGGCGGCGCTGACGCCCCCGCGTTCTCCATTGACACCGGGACCGGCCAACTGCGCACGAGGGCGGAGTTGGTCTATACCACCAAGAGCCGCTATACGGTGACGGTGTCCGTCCACGACGGCAAGGACTCCGGAGGCAACACCAACACTGCGGTGGATGACTCCATCCAGGTCGACGTGAGGGTGACGCAGCGGGAGGCGGCGGGTTTGGGCCAGCCCCAGTGGCGCCGTCCTTTCGCGACGGGTTCCGCGTCATCAGGGAAGTCCTGGAGAACACCCCGGAGGGGGGAGCTGTCGGCGAACCGATTGTCGCGACACACCCGGACGACCTCGCGATTGAGTACTCGCTGAGCGGGGCTGACGCGACGCTCTTTGCCATCGACGCTGAGACGGCGCAAATCCGTGTCGGCGAGGGAACGGTGCTGGATTTCGAGGGTGGCCGGAACTCGTACACCGTCAACGTCACGGCCACCGACACCTCGGGGACTGGGGCGCTGACCATCGTCAACATCATCGTCACGGACATCAACCACGGCCCATACGACCTGGACAGCAACGAGCAGATCGACCGGGACGAAGTGATGGCTTCCATATCAGCCTACTTCAAGTCCCTCATAGGGAAGGATGAGGTTATTCGGCTCATCCGCCTGTACTTTGCGGGCTAACGGAGGCCCTCACCATCGGCGCCTGGGCGACGTGACGCTCAATCGCACCACCCTCTACCAGTTCTACCGCCTCGGCGCGTTGGTGGACCGCATCGACGAGCTGCTCTCCACGCGCATGTAGCCCCGCCTCGCCTGCGGTTCGTGTATCATCGCGCCATCGCAACACGAGGAGGCTGTCATGATTACGGGCATCGACCACGTCCACGTCACGACCTTCGACATGGACAAGAGCATTGAGTTCTACACCAACGTGCTGGGCTTCCACTTCCTGCGGCGGGTGGAGTTCGGGCCGGAGGACGCGCGCCGGGAGCTGGCGTACGTGGGGCTGGGCGACATCCTGCTGGAGCTGCTGCCCCCGCCGGCGGGCGTCGACAAGGTGGTGGGAACGGCGCAGCGGCCGCTGGCGCTGACCGTGACGGACGTGGACGCCGTCATCGCCGACCTGGAGGCGAAGGGCGTCGAGGTGACGACGCAGCCGAGGCCTGGGTTCTCGTTCTACGGCGTCACCGCTGTCGTGACGGACCCGAGCGGCCTGGCGATCGAGCTGCGGGAGTGGCGCGGCGGCGACGGCCCGCACTACGACGACTGGCAGCCGGAAGCGGAGGGCGCGGTGCGCAAGGGGTAGGGGGGACCTCCGTTCACAGAGCCCCCTTCGAGTGCCCTCAGGACAGGCTTCGACAGGCTCAGGGCGAACGGGGTGCGCGGCGGTCGGGGTGACGGCCCGAAAGGAGCCCTACGGCGACTGGCAGCCGGAGGTCGAGGGGGCGGGGAGTGGCGGTCGGGAGGCGGCCCCACGGCCCAAGGAACTCCCAAGTGACCACGAAGTTCAACTGAGGCACGTTCGCAGTGAAGCTGTGCAACAGCGTTACCATCGAGCGTCCTGCCCGACTGCCTCTAGCAACACAACGGACCTGTCCACCTCGTCCACCAGGCTCTCGAAGTCAAATCTCATGGCTGCTCTCTCTGTCTCGTGTTCCGAACAATCAACCCAAAAAGAGTAAGAAGCAACAATGCAATAGCGGCCACGGCGATCCAGACCGTCGAAGAAGCAGTCCAAGGCGGTGTTGATGATCTTGGAGTCGGAGACGCCAAGGGAGTCAAGGAAGCCTGACCCGGTGGCGTCGGGGCGCTGGTAACGGTCAATACAGGTAGCGGCAATGGGATGGGGGTGTACGTTGGCGTAGGCACGGCTGTTGGGGTAGGGGTATTGGTAGGCGTTGGGGTAGGCGTCTCGGTCGGTGTCGGCAACGGCGTTGGGGTGGGCGTGTTAGTAGGAGTCGGCGACGGTGTTGGCGTGGGAGTGTTGGTGGGGGTCGGCGTTGGCGTTGGCGTTGGCGTTGGCGTTGGAAGCGCGACTCCGCAGGCGAGCGCATCGTTGGCCAAAAGAAATGCCGGCGACCAGTTGGACATTGGTCTGCTGCCGGGTCCGCCCTCGAGAATCCTGGCTGTCAGCGTAACCTTGTCAATGTGCGGCCAGAGACCTTGCCAAAACCATGGTTGATTGATGGAAATGTGCTGCCCTTGATCGTCTACGAGTACTCGACTCGCGTCCAAGAACTCTCGATGTGCTGACGTAACCTTGCGAAACTCCAACGTGAAGTTGTTCCGTTTCGTCAGTCCATCCACTGCGAGATCAAACTGGGTCTCGTATCTGCGGCTTGAGCTGCGGGACATGCAATAGGGCGGACTCGGACTGACGGAGCGAATGGTAACCGGGTACTCGGGTACAGGCGCGTCGTCTTGTGCGGGAAGGGTAGCTTGGGGCACTGGCTTGTTGTTGAACGGGTTCCGGTAGACGAGCACCCTCGCGCGGTTGATGTCACCCACGTACAGATTGTCGTTATCGTCAAAGGTAGCCGTAAATGGCATCGAGCCGAAATCGTGCAGAAAGGTGGACGGCCGACTGTTGCCCCCAAGCGGATAATCGTAGACACCAACGAACCTGGGTCCTGCGTAGGCGTTGTACCCAACTACCATTCTGTTCTGGCTATCGAAAGCAGGCTCCCAAGTCGCTGCCGCCAGGAAACCCCACCTCGTGGCATTGCGCGCACGAATGATGGCGTTCCCTTCCCATGGATCAGCCCACACGTTGTACAGCCCTACGGCTGAGTGCGTGAAGGCCCTAGTCGCGGAAGGACCGAAGAGGGTCTCAGAATTGGTGACTGGTGTTGAGTCCGGCGAAAAGACCAGCAGGCGTCGATTGCCGTTTACTTCCAGCCCATGGTCTGAAACATAGAGGTTTCCGAGCCTGTCAATGGAAAGTGCGCCAGGAAAACAGAGCACATCAATGTACGCTCCACCGACAATCGAGGGCGGATGCGCAGCCGGGAACAGGCCCCTATTGCATTGGGCGCCCCGTGCGTCCGCTTGACCCAGGACCACGTCCACTACTGGATCGGTCATGGGATCACGAATGCGAAGGACACGGTGATTGTCCGTGTCACTCACCCACAGGAACTCTCCGCGGCCCACGGGCGCAATCCCAAAAATCGCGCGTCCCAGAGTGACCACTTCCCCCGTTCCAAGTACTGGGAAAGTGGCTTCTCGTTTCCAAATCGTATGCAGAGGGACGGAGTTTTCGTTGAGAGGGAGTTGGTACACGTCAAGGTAGTGGACACCCTCAAATCCCAATGACCAAAGCCTGCCAGCCGCGTCAACCTTTATCCTCCCACAACAATCGTGCCAGCCTCCGACTTCAAACTCGTCCCCGACCACCCCGTCTGCCGGTTGACCGTTTGTTAACGTGTCCAGTCCATTCCAGAACATCAGCCTCTTTATGTCCGATACTATGAGCTGGTCTTCCCACGTCGCGACACCTCTGGCAGAGTGAATCCCCTTCCCGTCTCTAAAGTTGTCCCCAAATGGTGGGTAGAAGAGCCGCCTGTCGGGATTCCTGCCCATGTTGCCGTAGGTCTGAGCGCCTGATGTGGGAAAACGAAACACGTCGGCTTCACTATGCAATACGGGGACCAGCACGTTTCCACTGCCGTCTATCCCTATTCCCCCACCAATGAAGCACAGGCTGGCGCCTGCCGGCACTCCTGGACTTCGGGGTCCACACCTTCGGTCAGGTTGATAGGAGTTCTTTCCCAGCACCTGCAGGACAGAAGTGCCAGTGAAGTCCCACAATTCGACCATGTGGTTTGCGGAGTCCATAACCCATATGCCCCGGTCAAGGGGGTCAACTTCGAGTGAGGACGGCTGGTGAAACTGGGAACCGAAGGTCATTGCCGCCAATTGCCCAGTCCTGAAGGGGGGCTTAAAGACAAGGACTCTGTCGTTGGCGGCGTCGGCGATATATAGCTGGCCCCTCGAGTCGAACCTGACGGCCGAAGGAGCATGCATCTTCCCAAGTGAATTTCCGGGCTCGGCGGAAAAGAAATCGGATTGACCCAGCACCAGGTCTGCGGTCGTGTCAATCTCACCCGTAGTGGGATGTACCGAGAAACGCAAAACTCGATTGTTGCCAACGTCAGCCACCCACATATTGCCGGCAGCGTCGATCTCCACTCCAGGCCCGTACTGATTCAACGTGAATTGAACCGAGTTTGAGTGAAAGCACAGGGAGGTGGCACTGGGGCTATCAGGCGATCCTCGATTGCACGCCATGCCTGAGTAGTCGACTTGTCCCCACAGCCTATCTGCGACGGCATCGTTCTCGAACGGGTTCTCGTACTTCAAGACCCTATGGTTGAAGGAGTCCGGTACGTAGAGGTTGCCTTCCTCGTCCACTGCCATCGTTACATACGAATATGACTCCCCCGGACTGAGGGAATGGTCCGGTATGCCGCACAGGGTTTCGGCCGTTGGACGTGACCGCACCGGGAAGTGCTGTACGCTGTTGTCCCCGTTGCATGCCGAATGGTCGTATCCCGTTGGCTGACCAATGACTATGTCTGCGGAGCAAGGGCCGCTTCCTGCGTAGCATTTCTCCAAGTCAATTCCCAAGATGCGACTGTTGCCGGAATCCCAGACGTACGCCCGGCCCGGTTCAACGGAGCGATCTACGACCACCCCGGCCGCGTTGTTGACCTTGAACGGCACAACGCTTTTCGGCGCAATCTGCGTAAAGTCCGGCTGACCTATCACCACATCGGCCCACAGGTCGCCAGCAACACCCCTTACAGGCGACGAGGGTGGAAACGAACCTGGGAAGGGAGTCGGAATGGGCGCTGGTTTCGGGACACTGCACGCCTTGGCGTCCTTGGCCACATTAACGCGATCTGACCAATTGGACAGTCCTTCCCCCTGCGCATCGGCAATGCGCACCCAAAAGGACATCAGCGGAGCGTCTTCCAGGCGTTCTTCTATCAGCCCCATATCCAGCGTGATTCGCTCTGAGCTCTCCCATTTGACCTCTTGGGCGATTAGAACGGTGAACTCACGGGCGTATATCCGTCGGAACTGCAGCAGACCACCGGGAGTAGAGCCAAGGCTCTCCCCGGTAATGACCAAAGTCCGTTCGCCGGCAACTTCCGAGTTGAGATCTATGCAGCTGGGATGCGCAGGACCTACTGAATGGATGGCGGGCTGCTGCTCCTGCGCGCGCACGGCTGCACTCAGGTTCCCACCTTGATAGAGCACCGCTACGCTGATGGAGACCAAGAACGCCAACAGCAAGATTAGTGCAAGTCCAACGTAGAGCTTTCCCGCAACGCAATCCATTTCGCCGCCAATGCTACACGGGTCACCCGCCCGAACTGAACCCCCCAAGTCACTACTGCCTCAGAGCCACGAGGCAGGCTTTGCCTACCATGTCTCGGAATATAAGGTATGACGCTATACTGTGGCCTCGTGGGGGGCATCAGAATCGCATGGACATTGGAGAGAGGTTTTTTGTTTTCGCGGGGACGACTTTAGGGTGAGGCTGTTCGTTCCTTGGCAAGCGGAGACCCTGTCCCGTACTCCGATACGGGGCGGGAACCTCCGGGGGGTAGGGGAACGCGGGTCCATCACTTGAATGCGTGATACGGACAGGAGGCTGGCGGCGATGGCCGAAGACAGGCAGAGGCCACGGCCTCCAAGGACCTGGACCACGTTGGTCCTGCTGGGGTTGGCGGCGGGCTTGGTTATCGGGCTGGCGGCTTGCGGCGGCGACCCGGCACCTGCCGACGACGTCGGGCCGTTGCGGCTGGGGTTGCTGGTGAACCTCAGCGAGGGTGCTCCGGCGCGGGCCGTTGAGCGCCAGCGTGCCTTCGAGCTGGCTGTCCAGCACGTCAACGCCGCGGGAGGGGTCTTCGGCCAGCCGGTCGAGTTCGTGGTGGGCGACTCGACGCTGGACCCCGAGAAGGCCGTGGCCCAGGCCAGCCGGCTGGTGGAGGAAGAGGGCGTCCACGCAATCGTCGGGCCCACCTCCAGCGCCAACGCGCTTGCCGTAGCGGAGCAGGTATCCGGTCCGGCGCGCATCCCCACGGTCAGCCCCTCGGCCACGTCGCCCGCGCTGACGCTCGCCAACGACGGAGACTTCTTCTTTCGCACCACCCTGTCGGATGGCGCTCAGGGGCCGGTGCTGGCGCGAGTGGCCCGCGAACAGGGTTTTGAGAACGTGGGCGTATTGTACCGCAACGACGCCTATGGCCAGGGGCTGTTCGAGTCCTTTCGGGAGGCGTGGACGGGAGCGATCAACGCTGTGGCCGTGGAGGGTGGCCAGGCATCGTACCTGCCCGAGCTCCGCCGCTCCGCGGAGGGCGGGGCATCCGCGCTGGTGCTGCTCACCTTCGAGAGCGAGGGGGCGGTCATCCTGCGAGAGGCCATCGACAGCGGCCTTTACACCCGATTTGCCTTCGGAGACGCGGTAAAGAGCCCGGACCTGGTACAAGGCATAGGGGGCGACCGGCTGGGCGGCATGTACGGCACCGCCGGCGCATCCGCCCCCGACAACCCCTCCGCCGCCTCGTGGGACGCGGCCTATGCCGCCGAGCACGGCTCGCCGCCCGCATTCGCCTACACGAGGGAGACCTACGACGCGGCCATTGCCCTGGCCCTCGCGGCCCAAGCCGCCAACAGCGTGAACGGGGCCGCCATCAGGGACCAATTGCGGGCTGTCGGAGGTGCGCCGGGGGACAAGATAGTCCCGGGGACTGACTCTCTTGCACAGGGGCTGCGGCTGGTGGCGGACGGCGGCGACATCGATTACGACGGCGCTGCCGCCACGCTGGACTGGGACGGCAACGGCGAACTGCGCCTCGGCCACATCGGGGTGTGGCGGTTCACTGCGGACGAGACAATCGAAGAGGTTGAGGTGGTTGCTTTCGGGCAGCGGGAGTAGCGCGGGGGCTCGTTCGCCCTCACTACGGCGACTGGCAGCCGGAGGTCGAGGGGGCGGTGGGCATGGGGTAGCGGGCACTCCGTTCGTGGAGCCCTTCGACAGGCTCAGGGCGAACGGGGTGCGTGGCGGCAACCGGAGGTCGAGGGCGCGGGGCGTGGGTTCGGCAGGATGGCCCCCGTTACGCCATTGCGGCCATGAGCTCCTTGACCTTGTCGTCCTCCAGGAAGTCGGCGTGGCGGGGGAGTATGTAGGACCATGCGCGCACCTGGTAGAGGTCTCCGTTGCAGGCTTCCTCCGGTTCCTTGCCCTCCTTGAAGGCCTTGGCGGAGTTCAGCAGGTAGCGGCGCATGGCGATGATGGCGCTGTCGCTGGTGCCGAGGTGCTCGCGGGTGCGGTCGGCGATGGGGCCCATGCCCTCGACGACGGCCGTGTCCTGCTCGCGCGTGCCGAAGATGCCCGTGAAGGAGCTGGTGCGCTGGAGCGTCCGGTCCTGCAGGAAGTGGTTGGCCTTGGTTGCCCTCAGCTTCCCGGCGACACGGTCCAGGCTGGAGATGTGTGCGTCGGGGCCGGAGAGGATGCTGTACTTCTCCTCTTCCGTCAGCGGCTCAACCGGCGACCACGTGACACACCACACGTCCGTGTGCTCGTCGTCGACGGGTACCCACATGTGGCCGTGGCCGCGGCTCTGGTCGACCTGCATCGCAATCATGGTGTAGAAGGGCATGAGCCACTGGTTGATGCGCCAGTAATGGGTGTCCTCCTCCGCGTTGCGCTGGGCGGCCAGCATGATGCCGTAGTCGGTGGGCTTGATTATCCAGCGAGGCGACTTGTCCGACAGCCAGTACTTGTACTCGCCGCTCACCTGCTGCATGCCGGAGCCAAGCTCCCGGTGCAGGAAGCCGATGTGGCTGGAGTCGATGTCGCCCTCCGTGGCCTGCACGAAGTTGCACTCCTGGTTGTACTTCACCATGTAGCGGTGCGAGGGCGGCACCCGGAACCACTCGACCTGCGGGAGCTCAGGCTTCTTGTCCGTCGGGCCGAAGTAGCCCCAGATCACGCCGCCCCACTCCTCCGCAGGAAAGCCGATGGGGCGCACCTTTTTGGAGAACTCGTACTGGGCCGGCTCGGAAGGCATGTCGACGCAGTTGCCCTCGACGTCGAACTTCCAGCCGTGGTAGATGCAGCGCATCCCGGACTGCTCGTTGCGGCCGTAGAACAGGGGCGCGCGACGGTGGGGGCAGAGGGCCTCGAGGATGCCGACCACCCCATTCGTGTCGCGGAAGGCCACGTAGTCCTCGGCGAAGACGCGCACCTCCACGGGGTCGCAGTCCGGCCCGGGCAGGTCCTCGGACGGGAAAAGCGGGACCCAGAAGCGGCGCAGCAGCTCGCCCATCGGCGTGCCGGGGCCCACTCGGCAGAGAAGCTCGTTGTCCTGCGCGTTCAACATGGCTTGTTCTCCTCGATCGTCCTCATGGCGTCCGTACGTTCCATATTCTCAGGCTGGAGCGTCGGGCGCAATTGTCCCGCTACTGCCAGCGCGCGAAGGCGAGGCCGCAGCCCGTGCCTGCGGGGGAGCGGTAGCCGGGGATGTACTCCAGCAGCTCCATCTCGAGGTGGTCAGAGGCGCCGGCGGCGGCGATCCAGCAGAGCACCTCACCCTGGGAGCCCTGCGGCCAAGTGCGCGGCAGCATGGCAAGCTTCTCCATGTCCCGCTCCGCCATGCCCGCCAGCGCCAGCCGGTCCATCTCCTCGTCGACGATGCCGACGCTGAGGCCGCCCGACGCTAACACGGCGACACGCTCATCGCCGGGCCATGCGCGAACGGCGTCCCGCACGGCGCGGCCAAAGTCGTAGTGCCGCTTGGGCGTTGGCTGGTTGGGCGGCGTGTGCACGTTCAGGATGATGGGCACGAAGGGGACCGACATGCCGGGCATCATCCGGTCGAGCATGAAGCCGAAGCCGTGGGCCATGCCCTCGCCCGGCTTCTGCACGTTCGCCGACGCCACGTCGAACTCCGCCTCGATGAGCCGCTGGATGAGGTGCAACCCCATGGCGGCGTGCGTTGGACGGTCGCCCTCCTCGTCGCCCCATGACGCCGCCGACAGCCGCGCCATCTCGTCGGCGCCCGGCGGCGTGGATCGAGGGATGAGGTGGTAGGAGTCGCCATAATAGACCAACATCGCGGGGCGGTTGTCGCCCCCGATGTTCTCGTCCTCATCGTCGCCCATCATGACGACGACGTCGGGCCGGGCCTCGGCGATGGTGTCCACCAGCGTCCGCATGTGGCGCTGGACGGCGTCTGACTTCTGTCGCATGACCTCGGGCGTCAGGTGGTCCGCGACGGAGGCGGGCGCCTTGGCCAGAAGCTCCTCATAGTTGGTGGGTATCCCGAACCGGTCCTTGATGCGCGTGCTCAGCTTGTCGCGCTCGCCGAGGGCGGGCCACATCTCGGGCGGCAGCGCCGTCATGGGGCTCCGGCTCGACCCGATGCCCAACACCACTTCCGCCATGGCACACGTCCTTTCCCTACACGAGCCTTGTGATGGGGGCATAATAGGCGCGGTGTGGTGAGGGGTCAACGGGAGGGGGTGCGCAATAGGTTACGGAGGTAAAGGATGCTGGACGAGCTGCGGCAGCGGTACAACGAGATTCGAGACCGGCACGACGACGTGACCCTGCGCATACATCGCGCTCTGAGTTGGGCGGAGAAGGGGCTGTCGGCCAAGGAGTCGGACGACCCGGACGCGGCGTGCATCTTCTTCTGGATCGCCTTCAACTCCATGTACGCCCGTCGGACGGACAACTACTCGGAGAACCAGGAGCAGCGGGACTTCCTGCAATTCCTCCAGCAGGTGGGCAACCTGGACAGGAAGCGTGAGGTAACCGGCGCCGTGCGGGACTGCTGGGACGACGCCAAGGGGGGGCCTCATCGACAACCAGTACGTATTCAAGGGCTACTGGGAACATGAGAAGGGCGTGCCAAACAACGCAGATTGGGAACTGCGATTAGAGCAAGAAAAGCAGAGAGCGGATCAGTGGCATAGCAAGAGAGACGGGTTTCCTGCCCTCCGCCTGCTGTTTGAGCGACTCTACGTGCTGCGCAACCAGCTCCACCATGGCGGCTCAACGCAGTCGGGGAGGACAAATCGCAAGCAAGTCGATGCTGGTGTCGCCGTGATGCGCAAGCTTATCCCAGCATTCATCGGCGTTATCCTCGCCAATCCGGATGCCCCATGGGGCAAGCCCTACTACCCGCTTGTCCCGAACGCCTAGGCCATCGACATGCCGCCGTCTATGTAGAGGGTCTGGCCGGTGATGTAGGCTGCGGCGGGGGAGGCGAGGTAGACGGCCATGAGGCCAACCTCTCGGAGGCGGCCGACGCGGCCGAGGGGGATGCGGGGCGCCGCGCGCTTGTCGCGCTCCGCGAGCTCCTCCTCCGTCAGGTAGTCGGTGTCCGGGAACTGTCCGGGCGCGATGGTGTTCACCCGCACGCCGTAGGGCGCCCACTCCAGCGCGACCGCTTCCGTGAAGCGCGTCAACGCCGCCTTGCCCGCCGCGTACGCAGACATGTTGGCTGCGGCGCGGCGCGCGGCAAAGGAGGAGACGTTGATGACCGTCCCCTGCCCTCGCTCCAGCAGGTGCGGGCCGAAGACGCGGCAACCCTCGAAGGCCTCCGTCAGGTTGATGTTGAGGATGGAGTGCCACTCGGCGGAGGTCATGCCCTCGCCCTCGACGCCGGGCAGCGCGGCGACCGGCTTGCGAATGGAGTCGCCCGCCGCGTTCACCACGATGTCGATATGGCCCATGTCGTGGACCGCCTGCCTGGAGAGGAAGTCCATGTCCTCGCCGTGGGTGGCGTCGACGATCAGCGCGACGGACTCGCGGCCCATGTCGCGAATGCGCTGCGACGTGGCCTCGACGTAGTTGGGGGTGAGGCCCGTCACCGCGACGTCCGCCCCGGCCTCCGCCAGCGCCAGTGCGATGCCCCTGCCGATGCCCCTGCTCCCCGCGATGACGATGGCTTTCTTCCCCTCAAGGCTGAAGTCCGCAATGCTCATGGCGCTCCTTTGGTGTGGTGTGTGCGATCTGCGGCCGGGCGGCGAATCAGGCGCCCTCGTCGCCCTCTTCCTCAAACTCCGGAATGGTGAAGACCCCGATGTCGACGCCCTGGTGGACATGGACGATGTAGTCGTCCCTGGTGACGCCAAGGACGTCGACCAGCTCCTCGTCCACCGTCTCCACAAGCTCCTGGATATGCACCCGCGTCAGGCTCTCGGCGACGCAGAGGGTGGCGTGGACGACGCCGGGCGTGAAGTGGATGTCAACGCGCCCGATGGGCTGGTCGTCTTCCAGGATGGTGTAGCACTCGGAATTCTCGGTGCGGACCTCACGTTCGAAATAGAAACCTGGCATGTCCGCCTCCTCTCCGACGCCGCGGTGGTGGATTGAGCACCTCTAGCCCTTCGACAAGATCAGGGCGAACGGGTAAACGTTCTGTCTGCGGCCGCCCGCGAGCACCTCCCCGGATTCCCGCTTTCGCGGGAATGACGGAGGGCGGCCTACGGGCGGGTGTGGCCCTTGCCGCGCACCACCCACTTGTAGCTTGTCAGCTCTCGAAGGCCCATTGGCCCGCGAGCATGGAACTTGTTGGTGCTGATGGCCAGCTCCGCGCCCAGGCCGAACTCGAAGCCGTCGTTGAAGCCGGTGCTGGCGTTGACGAGGACCGCCGCGGCGTCCACCTCGTCGAGGAAGCGCTCCGCCGCCTCGCCGTCTTCCGTAATGATGGCCTCCGTGTGGCCGGAGCCGTAGCGCGCGATGTGCTCCAGCGCCTCGTCCATGGAGTCGACGACCTTGACGGAGAGGATGAGGTCGAGGAACTCCTGGCCGAAGTCGTCCTCTGTCGCGGCGACCACGGTCGCGCTGGGCTGCGACGCCAGCAGGCTGGCGGAGCGGCGGTCGCAGCGCAGCTCGACGCCGGCCTCGCCCATCGTGCCAGCCAACAGCGGGAGCACGTGCGGGGCGGCCTGCGCGTGCACGAGCACCGTGTCGAGGGCGTTGCAGACCGAGGGGCGCCGCACCTTCGCGTTGGTGGTGACGGCGACGGCCGTCTCCACCTCTGCCGCGGCGTCCACGTAGGTGTGGCAGACGCCGATGCCGCCGGTGATGGCGGGCATCGCGGCGTTCTCCGCCACAAAGTTCACCAGCGAGGAACTGCCTCGCGGCACAATCAGGTCGATGTACTCCCGCATCCCGAGCATCTGCAGCACGAGCGCCCGGTCCGTGTCCTCGACGAACTGCACTGCCTCGGGGGGGCCGCCCGCCGCCTCGATGGCGTCGCGGATGATGGCGGCCAGCACCGTGTTGGTGTGAACGGCCTCCTTGCCGCCGCGCAGGATGCACGGGTCGCCCGCCTTGAAGCACAGGGCGGCGATGTCCACAGTCACGTTGGGGCGGCTCTCGTAGATGACGCCGACGACGCCCAGGGGCACTCGACGCCTAGCGACGACGAGGCCGTCGGGGCGGGTGTAGCTCTCGATCTCCTGCCCCACGGGGTCGGGCAATGCGGCGATGGTTCGCACCCCTTCCGCGACGCCGGCGATGCGCCTGGCGTCCAGCAGCAACCGGTCCATGAGCGCTGAAGACAGGCCGCCCGCCACCCCCGCTTCAAGGTCCCGCGCGTTGGCCTCCACAATGCGGTCCGCCTGGGCCTCCAGCGCCTCGGCGACGTTCAACAGCGCCCGGTCCTTGACGGCCGTGGAGGTACGAGCCAATGCGGGAACGGCGGCACGAGCCGCGCGTCCCTTGTGCTCGAGTTCCGGCGCTATTGCCGTAGCCATGCCTTGCTCCTCTAACCCAGGGCCTTTTCCGTCCGCTGGCCCGCGGAGAACCAGGTGCCAAGGTGCTCGCCGGCCAGGAGGCGAGCAAGGACATCGGGCTCGTGGCCGTCGGCGATGATGACGCTGATGCCCGCAGCCGTGGCGTCTCTGGCGGCGCTGATCTTCGTGACCATGCCGCCCCGAGCGGTTGGGTTGAGTGGGCCGCTCACGTCGGCGGACAGCGCCTCAAGGTCCGCTACCTCGCCAATCAACTCGACGTCGGGGTGCACGTTGGGGTCGGCGGAGTAGAGGCCCGCCACCTCGCCCAGAATAATGAGCAAGTCGGCCTGGAGGATGCGGGCCACAACGGCGGAGAGGGTATCGTTGTCGCCGATGATGACCCCCTGCAGCTCATCGGAGGCCACCACGTCGTTCTCGTTGACAATGGGCACCACGCCGAGCTTCAGGAGTTCCTGCAGGGTGTTCTGGGTGTTGAGCCGCCGCTCCTCGTCGTCGACGTCGCCGCGGGTGAGGAGGGCCTGGGCGACGATGACGTCGCGCTCGCCGAAGAGGCGTTCGTAGACCTGCATCAGCTTGCTCTGGCCAATGGCGGCGAGCACCTGCCGGAGCAGCGGGGCGCCGGACGACGCATCGGGCAGCGCCTCGGGAGCGGCGTCCCGGGACTCGAGCGCCTGCTGTCCGGCGGCCACGGCGCCGGAGGTCACGACGACCACCTCGACGCCTCGTTGCCGCAGCGCCACGATCTGGCTCACCAGGTCTTCCATGGTGGGCAGGTCGAGTTGGTCGACGGCCCCCGTCAGCAGGGCGGTCCCCAGCTTCACCACCACGCGCCGGGCCTCGGCCAGCGGCCTCTGCGAGCCCGCGCCGTTTGTGCTTGCCATTGGATGCCCCTTGAAGGATTTGCCCTGCCATTATACATCAGCTATAGCCGACACGACGGTTTTCGCAATCCGCGGACCTCGTGATAGAATGGCGCCACGGTCAGCGTCAACGGCAGCACCTCGCCGCGCTGGCCCTATTGGCGTGTCTGCGGCTTGCACACGGCATTTGAAAGGGCGGGCATGGGCCTCACCGGCATTCTGGACCTCCTCAGCGAATCGGCCGCGTTTCAGTCGACGCTCCGCGCCCTGCGCGACGCCGACGGTACGCCCATGCCGCTCAGCCTCACGGCCCCCGACGCTTCCCGCAGCTTCCTGCTGGCCGGGCTCTGCCGCAGCCTGCGCCGCCCAATGCTTGTCGTCACCGCCAAGCCGGAGGACGCCGACCGCATCTCGGACGAACTCTCGACGGTGCTCGGCGATGACCGCGATGCGCCCGTGGTTCTGCGCCTACCGGAGAGCGAGGCTCTCCCCTACGAGAGGCTCGCCGAGGACGAGGCCGTCGCGCACGACAGGCTCGGCGTGCTCTCCGCGCTGCTGGCGCTCGATGGGGACGCCGATGGGCCGGGGCTGCTGCTCGTCGCCTCGGTTGCCGCCCTGTGCCAGCGCACCCTCCGGCCTGACCAGTTCCAGGACACAACCCACGTGCTGACGGTGGGCCAGCGGGTGCAGACCGGCGCCCTGCTGGTCAAATGGGCAGCCATGGGGTACTCCATGGAGCCCACCGTTGAGGCCCCCGGCATCGCCAGCCGCCGCGGCGGCATCCTGGACGTCTACCCGCCCAGCGCTGCCGCGCCCGTCCGCATAGAGTTCTTCGGCGACGTCATCGAGGACATCCGCACTTTCGACCCGCTGACGCAGCGCTCAGCGGAGCCGGTCGGGAGCGTCACGATCACTCCCGCGCTCGACCACCCCGTCAACCCGGAGGCCCTGGAGGCCATCGGGGCCCTGCTGGACCCTACCTCCATCGACGCGGACCCGCTCGACCGCATGCGGGAGGACGTGGAGCGCATGGACAACGGGGAGAGCATCGGCGAGGCGGCCTTCTACGCGGGCTTCCTGTGCGACGGCAGCCCGCTGGACTATCTGCCGTCAGCGGCCACCGTGGCCGTGTTGGAGCCGGACCGGGTCGCGCAGGAGGCCGAGGCGCTGGAGGAGCAGGCGGCGGCGCTGCTGGCCGCCAAGATCGCCCGCCGCGAGCTCCCCGATGGCTGGGCCTCGCCATGGTGGCCGTGGAGCGCGGTATCGGAGCGTATCGAGGGCCACGCCGCTCGGCTGCACCTCGAATGGATGACGCCCTCGGCGGCCGAAGGGCCGGGCGGGCTGCAGGCCTTTCCCGCCCCCGGCTTCTGGGGCCGGCTGGACGTCTTCGCAAAGGACGCCGCGGAGCGCGCGAGGGCGGGCGAGCGGGTCGTCGTGCTCTCGCACCACGCGGAGCGGCTGCAGGAGGTGCTGCGCGGCTACGACGTCGGGGCGGCGCTGCCGGCCGACATTCGCAGCGCGCCTTTGCCCGGCTCCATCACGCTGGCCGCGACCCCGCTGCAGGAGGGCATGCGCCTGGAGCTCGAGACCGGCTCGCTGACCGTCTACACGGACACCGAGGTCTTCGGCCACGCCAAGCGCCGCCGCACGTTGCGCCGCCACGCGGCTCGGCGAGAGGCCTTCCTCACGGAGCTCGTGCCCGGCGCCTACGTCGTCCACATCGACCACGGCATCGCCCGCTTCGCCGGCGTGCGCCGCGTCGCCGGTGACCACGGCGAGCGCGAGTACCTCACGCTGGAGTACGCCGAGGGCGACAAGCTCTACGTCCCTTCGGAGCACCTGGACCGGGTCTCTCCCTACGTCGCGCCCGGAGACGACGCGCCGACGCTGACGCGGCTCGGCAGCCAGGAGTGGACGCGGGCCAAGGAGCGGGCACAGCACGCCGCCCGGGAGATGGCCGGCGAGCTGGTCGCGCTGTACGCCGCGCGGCAGGTGCTGCCCGGCCACGCGTTCTCGCCGGACACCCTGTGGCAGCACGAGATGGAGGACGCCTTCCCCTACGCGGAGACCCGCGATCAGCTTGAGGCCATCGACGCCGTGAAGGAGTCGATGGAGGCCCCGCATCCCATGGACCACCTGGTCTGCGGCGACGTTGGGTACGGCAAGACGGAGATCGCCGTGCGGGCCGCCTTCAAGGCTGTGCAGGACGGACTGCAGGTGGCGGTGCTCTGCCCAACAACGGTCCTCGCGCAGCAGCACTACGCCACCTTCGCCGACCGGCTCAGTCCCTACCCGGTGCGCATCGACGTGCTGAGCCGATTCCGCACGCCGCCGGAGCAGGCCGTCACCCTCAAGGGGCTGCGGGACGGCGCCGTCGACATCGTCATCGGCACGCACCGGGTGCTGCAGAAGGACGTGCATTTCAGCAAGCTGGGGCTCGTGGTCGTCGACGACGAGCAGCGGTTCGGCGTCGTCCACAAGGAGTGGTTCAAGCAACTGCGGCGGGAGGTGGACGTCCTCACGCTGACCGCCACGCCCATTC
The DNA here is from genome assembly GCA_965249605.1 of Dehalococcoidia bacterium. Taxonomy (GTDB): domain Bacteria; phylum Chloroflexota; class Dehalococcoidia; order Lucifugimonadales; family UBA1127; genus UBA1127. The sequence continues at coordinate 2,554,371 of OZ252245.1, read as the reverse complement.
CGCGAACCCTCTCGATGGCCCTGGCCGGCGTCCGCGACATGACCACGGTGCACACGCCGCCGCAGGACCGCCAGCCCGTCCGCACTTTTGTGTGCGACTACAGCGATAGCGTGGTGCAGGAGGCGCTGCTGCGCGAGCTCGACCGGGGCGGGCAGGTCTTCTTCCTCCACAACCGTATCCGCACCATCGACGAGTGGGCCGACCGCGTCCAACGGCTGGCACCGCAGGCCAAGGTGGCCGTCGGGCACGGGCGCATGGACGAGGAGGAGCTGGCCGCCGTCATGAACGACTTCATGGAGGGGCGGACAGACGTCCTGGTCTCCACCACCATCATCGAGGCGGGTCTGGACTTGCCCAACGCCAACACCATCCTGGTGCACCGCCCGGAGATGCTGGGGCTCGCGCAGATGTACCAGCTTCGCGGCCGCGTCGGCCGAGGGGCCCGGCACGCGTACGCCTACTTTCTCATCACCCCCGGCGTGCCCATGACGGAGGCGGCGCAGAAGCGGCTGAAGGCCATGCTCGCCTACCAGGAACTGGGCGCGGGCTTCCGCATCGCCATGAAGGACCTCGAGATCCGGGGGGCGGGCAACATCCTTGGGCCAGAGCAGAGCGGCCACGTCCACGCCATCGGCTTCGACCTGTACACGCGGCTGCTGGAAGAGGCGGTGGCGGACCTGCGAGCGGAGCAGTCGGGCGAGCCGCTCCGGCCCCGGACGGACCTCATGCAGGTGTCCGTTGACCTGCCGCTGGAGGCGTACATCCCGGAGGACTACATCGCGGACCTGCCGTCGCGGCTGGGGGCGTACGGCCGGATGGCCCGCGCCGCGGACACGGAGGAGGCGGTGATCATCGGCGAGGAGCTGCGCGACCGGTTTGGGCCGACGCCGACGCCGGTGGAAAACCTGGTGTACGCCGTCCGCATCAAGGCGCTGGCCCGCGCGGCCGGCGTTGAGTCCGTGGGCCGCGAGGGCGGCGGCATCGCGCTGCGGTTGCAGCATGGCGTCGGCGGGGCGCAGCCGCTGCTGCAGCGGGAGCTGGGCGCCCACGCACGCGTCGGCGACACGCTGGTGCGAGTGCAGGTCAAGCCGGGATGGACGGAGACGCTGGCGTGGACGCTGGAGCGCCTGGCGGCTTTTCGCGAGCGCATGCTGGAGATGGCGGAGGGTTAGGCCTACTCCGGCCCGTCGGCGAAACCCAAGAGGCGCAGAAGGTCCCTGGGCGTTTCCGCCACAAAGTCAGGTTGTGTACGTCTAGCTCGATCTGCTCCATCAGGGATCCCCCAAGTGGCGAGGCAACCCCAACAGCCTGCCGCCTTCGCCGCGCCAATGTCCGCGTCGGTGTCTCCAACCATCAATGCACGTTGGGGAGGGACGCCCAACCGGTGCAGCGCTTTGAGTAGCCCCTCCGGATGCGGCTTGGTCTTCGTGACGTCGTCAAGGCCAATGACAACCGGGAAGCGGGCCCCAAGTCCCAACTCCTCCAACTCGACAGACGCCCCAGCGGCAATGCCCTCAACCTCAAGGGACCTGGCTTTCTGGGTCACGACTGCCATCGGAATGCCTCGTCGTTCGAGCTCTCCGAGCGCTTCATCGACGCCGGGGAACAGCCACAGCATGCCGGGGGCCTTCGTCCAATAGATGCTCTTGAACCGTTGGAAGAGGTCTGGCGGTCTGCCCACGCCCTCAGCCAAGAGCAAGAGAGACTCCTCAAGGGTCTTTCCCGCCAGGTTCAAGAGGAAGTGTTGCGGGTCCTCGCTCTCGATGTGCGCATCGCGGAACACCCGCGTGAGGGCGTGGACGCGTGCCGGCAGAGAGTCGACCAACGTATCGTCTAAATCCCACAGCACGGCTGCAATCCGGAGAGGGTCCCCGCTGCCTTCCATGAAACCTCCTGACACTTCTCTACGCATAGTCTAACCGGCCTTGCGGTTTATCATTGACACCCCACTTTGCCAATGCTATGGTGAGTATCTACGTTCGCCTATGCACGGGCGGGCATCAACGCAGGGAGGATCCCGATGATTGAAGTTACTACTGAGGCTGTTGAGAAGCTCAAGTCCATCATGGAGGACGAGGAAGCCGAGGAATCCGCCCTGCGCGTGGTGGTAGTCCCCTCCGGCAACGGCGTCCAGTACATGCTCACCCTGGAGTCCGAGCAGAACGAGGACGACGTCCTCACCGTCGTGGACGGCGTGCGGGTGCTCATTGACGCCGACAGCGCCCCCATCATGCAGGGCGCGCGCATCGACTACATCGAGGACCTGATGCGCAGCGGCTTCACCATCGACAACCCGAACGTTGCCACGGACATGGGCTGCGGCTGCGGCGGCAACTGCGCCTGCGGCGGCGGCCACTAGCCCCAACAACCCAGACGCGCGAAGGAAGAGGCCCCGGAGATTTCGGGGCCTCTTCCTTTTGGGTTTCCCCTTCCTCGCACTGTCCTAGACCCTGATTTCCTCGTCCTCTTCGTCCTCAACCTCTTCTTCGTGGAGCGCACGCACGGAGCGTTTCGGCTTCACGGGCGCCGGCGGGTCGTCCCCGGCGTCATCGTGGACGAGGCCGTCGTCATTGAGCGGCGCCCAGCTCGCGCTCACGTCAACTTCGATGTCCTCATCCAAGCCCAAGTCCATGTCGGGCACGTAGGCGGGAGCTGCGGCGCCAATCGGCGGGAAGGACACGACGCCGCTCATCTTGGCCGACTGGTAGGTCTCCCGCACCACGACTGAGATGCCGGCGTTTGAGACGGAGGCCACGGCAGCCACGTACGTGTTGCCACCGCCCTGCAGCTTGATCAGCCGCGAGGCCAGCCTGGGCTCAAGACGGCCGAACTGCCGTCCCGTGCGATTGACCACGGCCACGGTGGCGCCGTCCACCTCCAGGTGGACCATGTCGCCGTTGTGCACCTGGCCGAGGGCCTCGGCGGAGGGCAGGCCCACCACGGATGTAGTGGTGCTCTTGCCGGACTCGTCCAGGAAGACCTGTGGCGTCGCTCGACGAGCAGTCGGCAGGATGGGAGCGTCCTCCATGCCCGTCATGCGCTCCAGGTTTTTGCGCGCAATGCTATTGGTCGGCGCGATCTGCAGGCTCCGCTCAAGGGACTTTCGCGCCTCCGAGTAGCGGCCCGTCTCCGCATAGGCCTTGCCCAGCCGGTTCAGCGCCTCCACGTCGTCCGGATAGACCTCGACGATCTCCCGGTTCAGCACGACGGCGTCCTGCCACCGCCCATGGGTTGCCAGGGAGATGGCCTCGTTCGACTTCATTCTCTTTTGTTTTGGCGATTGCTCCACTTATACGCGCTCCGTATCCTCACGTTGGAGGGGCATCTTACGGCGTCTCACTGCAAGACGCCAGTCCTGTGTAACTGCCCCTACAATTTCCTCTGCCGCACCAGCGCCCGGTGCTCGATAGCCGTGCACCGGTCCATCACAACGTCGATCCCATGCTCCGCAGCCCTCGCGGCGGCCTCATGGTGGATGACCCCCAACTGGAGCCACAGTGCCGGCGCTCCCACCCTGATGGCCTGCTCGACAACGGCCGGCACTTCCTCAGAACGACGGAATACGTCGATAAGTTCCACCGGGAAGGGAATTGCTTCCAAGTCCGGGTAACTCCGCTCCCCCAAGAGCTCCTCGACCATGGGGTTCACGGGCACGATGCGGTATCCCTGCGCCTGAAGGTACACCGCCACGCCGTGGCTCGGCCGAGCGGGGTTGGGTGATAGCCCCACAACCGCCACCGTCTTGCACTCCCGCAGGATTTCCTCAATATTTCGCATGTCCGTGCCCCGTTCCATTGCCGTTGACGCAGTATCGCGCCTGCGCGTTAAGTGTCAAGGGGACGCGGGGGCCCGTTTCGCGACGGTCCGCCCCGCTACAACATTCCTCGCGCGCCATACGCCACCCTCGCGGCTGGACAGGGCTGGGTCGATGTGCTTCCCTTGTCGTGATGACTAGCGACGACCGCGCACCATCGAGCAAGCCCCTCGTCGAGGTGGTGCTGCCCGCCTACAACGAGGAGCAGGACCTTCCCCGCAGCGTCGAGACGCTCGTCGGGTTCCTGCGCGGGCAGCCGCAGTGGGCGTGGCGGGTGCTGGTGGCCGACAACGCCTCCACCGACGGCACGCTGGCGACCGCGGAGGCCCTGGCGGCGGAGCACCCGGAGGTGGAGGCGTTCCACCTGCCGCAGAAGGGCCGGGGGCGGGCCCTCCGCGCCGCGTGGCTGCAAAGCGACGCCGATGCGGTCTGCTACATGGACGTCGACCTCTCCACGGACCTGAGCGCGCTGCCGCCGCTCATCGCGTCGGTGCTGGACGGGGGCTACGACGTGGCGATCGGCACGCGGCTGGCGCGGGGCTCGCGGGTCTACAAGCGGACGCTAAAGCGCGAGATCACCTCCCGCAGCTACAACCTGATCATCAAGTCTATGTTCTGGACCCGCTTCTCGGACGCGCAGTGCGGGTTCAAGGCGCTGAACCGGGCGGCCGCCCAACGGCTGCTCCCGCTGGTGCAGGACAACGCCTTCTTCTTCGACACGGAGATGCTGCTCATCGCGGAGAAGCGGGGGCTGCGCATCTTCGAGGCGCCGGTGACGTGGACGGACGACCCGGGCACGACGGTGCGGGTGGTCAACACGGCAATGGAAGACCTGCGGGGCCTCATGCGGCTGCGGTTTGGGGGGATTCCCCGGCTGCCGTAGGGTGGCGCCAGGAGTTATCCGGGGCCGTTGGGGGGTCAGCATATCAGTAAACTCGTTTTCGCCACACCACAGCTACAGCTAACCTTATTGGCATTGAGTTTTGTATCTGGTGTGCCTCATCTCAAAAACCCAGCTTTTGCAAAATGTAGAAACGAGTCCCCTCAGTTGCCGGCTGAACCCCGTCGGTTCGTCGGTGCACAAGACGGCGACAACGAACCGATTGGTAATTGCGGCGCGGTGGTTGGGCTGGCGGGGGCGCTGGAGTGTAATTTCCATGACGCGAAGGTAGCGGAGGGCGGCGGGTGGGGGCAATGGGGCCGTGTCAGGGTTTCGGGTCAGCGTGGGAGGTCCCCGCCTGTCGGCGGGACGGTCCATTCGCGAATGGACCCTACGGCACGGTGAGGGGACGGGTTGGGGTAGGACACTGGGCTCCAGCCGCAGCCGGAATGGCGGTTGGGCGGAATGCGGCTGTGATGGGTGTCATTCAGTCCAAATGCGATAGCCCTGACCTGTACCGGCCCGACGCGGGCCAAGACGGGGGTGAGTTGGCGGAATCAATCCTCCTTGGAGTTCTCGGGGTTGTCCCAGTCCTCCGAGTTCACGGCGTTCTTGTTCTTGTTACCTGGGAGATTGACCCACACTGTTATACCGCCGTACACGACCACGAGAGCGCCAACTCCGATGGCTATCCACCCGAAGGGCGGCATCTCCTTTGCAAAATTGGCGACTGACTCCAACCAGGCATCATCCGCGCGCCATTGGAAAAAATAAGTCACCCCGCCAACAACCGCATAGAGGATCACCACGGCCCGCAGCCAGCCGGAGAACATTTTGAGCACACTGCGCCAGCCTTCCTGCAAGGCCGCGTAGAGGACGAGCGTAACGAAGGCGCCAGCTCCAAACAGCAGCATATCGACGCCGGAGTCCAGGCTCAGGTCCGCGACGGACAGCACCTTTCTGATGAGCCACAAGACGCCAAGCATTCCGAGCCCGCCAACCAAGGCAGCTATGCCGTAGTCCAAACGGTGTCCCATGTGCGTTCTCCTTTCGGACTGGCCGCTCCCTACGATGGTCCCTTCCCCGGGGAGAGTTGGAGGGGAAGGCGTTTACACCCAGGACAGGGCGGGTTGCGCGGGAACGACGGTTTGCGGAGTATGCCATAAATAGCTCACTCAATAAACAAGAGAGGCCGGCATTGCGCCAGCCCCTCTGAGTTTCGCGTAGTGCGGTGGGCTAGATGCCCGGTTGGACGCTAGAGGCTACTTAAGACGCTCGATTCCGGGGAGGGAGTCAAAGCCGTCGTCGAAGCTCAATATGCGGCTGACTCCGGCCTTCCGCATCACCGCCACATGCAGCGCATCCCGAGCAGAGAGGCTGTCCACCGATCCGAGCAGCGCTCTGGCAGAGCGTATCTCAGCCATACCGAAAGTCAGAACGTCGTCAGCTAACCCGTCCAGGCTATTGAAGGCGGCATCGATGGCATCGGGCCGCTGTATGGCGATGTAACGGTGGAGTATCTCCTGATAGACCTCCACGTCGGTGACGAACCGCTCCCCATCGCGCGCCAACTGCGTCAATGCAACCACTGCCCGGTCCTTGTTCGGGTGTGCCGCCCCCACAAGGTACATAGGCACGTTGGAGTCGATGAAGATCACGGAAGCTGCTGTCCCGCTTCGATCTCCTGAAGCATGACCTCTATGTCGGCAGTGGGGAACTCCTGTCGAGAGGCGAGTGCGATGATGCGCAACTTGGCATCCACAGTACCAGGGTGGTCGCTTCTTGCCTGGCGCAGGGCCTGCCGGACCCACTCAGCAAGGGTCACCCTCTGGCTTCGGGCAACACGCTGAATCTCCTTGTATTCTTCCTCGTCCAAGAGAACTTGCAGTCGTTTAGGCATAGGAACAGTCTAATTGACTCATGCAATATGAGTCAACAACGGTCGAGCGCCGCACCCCTCGTTTGCTCCAGGAAGGCATCCCCATAGGCTCACGTCAGCGGACTACGTTCACACCGGCGGAGAGTTGGGGGTTGTCCCGATGACTTTGGCTTTACCGGGTTCTCGCCACGCACACGAGAGAGGGGCCGGCATTGCGCCAGCCCCTCTGAGTTTCGCGTAGTGCGGTGGGCCTAGATGCCGAGCTTCTCCGCGAGCATTGCGCGGATCTCCTCGACGGTGGCGCGCTGCCATGCGGGGTAGCGCTCGAGCGTGCGGGGCCGGGCTATCGCACGGACCTCGGCGTCGTCCGCGCCCTCGGGAAGCTCCTTGCGGGCCTCCTCGGTGAACTGGGCGCCCTCGGCATAGCCGATGGCGGGGCGCTCGATCCAGTGGCAGAGGTAGTCGCCGTCCTTGGTGTAGAAGACGGCGGTGGGGATGGAGCGGAACTCGCCGCGGTTCAGGAACTCGTCCATGATGTCCAGGTGCTCGTCGCGGGGGAAGACGCGAAGCTCCATGCCGGCGGACTCGGCGACGCGGTTGAAGACGGGCATGCCGCGGTAGACGTCCGGGCACCAGTCCTCACCGATGACCATCATCCTGGCGGCGCCGCCCTCCATGGAGGCGGCCTTGGTGAAGAATGCGACGTCGTCCGCGGTCATCGAGTCGGCGGCGGTCTCGGTGTACTTCTCAAACATGTCCTTGTTGACGTTGATCTGCGCGATGTAGTCCGGGTAGGTGAAGCCCTGCCCGTAGCGCTCCGGTGTCACGACGCTGGTCTGTTCTGCCATTATGTCCTCCCTTGTGTTGTGCAATCCGTTGTTCGACTGCTTGTTTGTGGTGTCTTACCCGTTCGCCCCCTTCGATTTCCCTCAGGGCGAACGGCCCCTCGCTGCCTAGCCCCTCTGGTTCGCGGCTTTCGCCGGGTAGACGGTGGGGGCGGAGGGCGATTCGCGAATCGCCCCTACGGTGGGTTGCGGCGATCGGCCCGGTCACGCGGGCCTAGCTGATGGCTCAGCCCCACTCGCCGTCGAAGCCCTCCTCAACCTTGCCGTCCGGGTAGACGATGATTGGCACGGCCTCGCCGTACAAGCGGGCCTCGTCCATGTACGCCTGGTTGCTGTCCACCATCCGCTCTTCGAACTCGATGCCCTGTTCCTTCCACGCAACGCGCAGCGCCTCACACGTGGGTCAGGTACGCAGGGTGTAGACGATAGTTACAGCGGCCATGGGTCCTCCCGAGCGCAGCTTGGGTAGAGGAGTGGGTGTTCACACAGAATGGTACACGACGGGGGCGGGGCTGTCACTGCCCGGCGGCGCCCAGGGTCGTCAAAACGCCGTCGGAGGCGAAGAGCGCCGCCGTGGCCTCCTCGATGGCGGCCATAACCGGGCTTGGGTAGATGCCGAGCAGCACGACGCCGAGGGTCATCGCGGCGATGACGGCGTAGAGCGTGCGCGGCACGGCGACGGCCATCGAGCCGCCCTCGTCCTCCGGCGCCTTCTCGATGTACATCTGCCGGATGAGGTTCAGGTAGTAGTAGAGGGAGATGAGGCTTGCGACCATGGCGACGCCCGCCAACCACAGCAGCCCCTCGGCGGCAGCGGCGGAGAAGAGGTAGAACTTCGTGACGAAGCCCGCCAGGAAGGGCAACCCCGCCAGCGAGAAGAGCCCGACGGTGATGGCCGCCGCCAGGAACGGCGAGCGCCCGGCCAGCCCCGCGAAGTCTGGTATCTCGTCCTTGCCCGTGGCGTTGTAGAAGGCGGTGATGGCGAAGAACACGGCGAAGTTCGTCATGGAGTACCCCACGAGGTGCACCATGAGCCCGTTGGACGCCAGCGGGGAGAGCGCGGCGATGCCCATGAGGAGGAAGCCCACCTGCCCCACGCTCGAGTAGGCCAGCATCCGCTTCACGTTGCTCTGCACGATGGCGACGACGTTCCCGAAGACCATCGTCAGCGCGGCCATGCCCGCAATGAGCATCTGCCACTGGTCGTAGGCGGGCGCGAGGCCCTCGTAGAAGAGTCGCAGCACGAGGGCGAAGGCCGCGGCCTTTGAGCCCACGGCGATGTATGCCGTGATGGGCAACGGCGCGCCCTGGTAGACGTCGGGCGCCCACATGTGAAAGGGCACCGCCGCCAGCTTGAAGCCGAGGCCGGCCACCACCAGCGCGAGCCCCACCAGCAGCCGCCCGTCGACGCTGCCCGCGGCTTCGATGGCCAGGGCCATCTCGGCGAAGTGCGTCGTGCCCAGCGCGCCGTAGAGCAGCACGATGCCGTAGAGCAGCAGGCCGGAGGAGAAGGCGCCGAGGAGCACATACTTCACGGAGGCCTCGTTGGAGCGGCGGTCGTGGAGCACGTACCCGCTGAGGATGTACAGGCAGAAGCTCAGCAGCTCCAGCGACAGGTAGGCGGTCAGCAGCTCGCCGGACGCGGCCATCATCATCATCGCCAGCACGGAGACGACGATGATGGCGTAGTACTCGCCCGGGTGGGTCAGGTGCTTGTTCACGTAGTGCAGCGAGCCCATGATGACGGCAATGCCGACGCCCATCGAGAGCACCTTGAAGAAGAGGGCGTAGCTGTCGACCCGATACAGGCCGCTGAAGAGGCTGTCTTGCTCGTTCAGCAGGAAGGGAACGGTGAAGGCGATGATTGCGGCGAGTCCGGCCACGGAGACCCAGGCCAGGATGTCCTTCCGGGCCGGGCGGATAACGAAGTCCAGCGCAAACACCAGGAAGGCCAGTCCCGCCACAAGGAACTCGGGCCAGAGCAGCTCGAAGCGAACGTCCATCGTCATGCGATGCCCATCCCTTCAAGGAGCGGCTTCACACCGCTGTCGATAATCTCGACGATGCGGAAGGGGTAGAGCCCCCATAGCAGCAACACGCCGACCAGCGCCGCGCCGACGGCCGCTTCGATGGGCTTGGCGTCCTCCAGGTCCGCCCAGCGGTCGCTGATGGGGCCGAAGAACACCTTGCCGAGGAGCCGCAGGATGTACACCGCCGTGATGGCCGCGCCGATGACCGCGAGCACGCCGAGAATCGGGTACGTGCGGAAGGCGCCGATGAACACGAGGAGCTCGGCGACGAAGCTGCTGAAGCCCGGCAGCCCCAGCGAGGTCAGGCCCGCCGCCGCGAGGAACGCGCCGGTGACGCCCATGCGCTTGCTGAGGCCCTCGAGGACGGTGATGTCGCGGAGGTGGGTGCGCTCGTAGATGATGCCGACCATGGCGAAGAAGAGGCCCGTCATGATGCCGTGGGAGAACATCTGGAAGACCGCCCCGTTGAGGCCGACCACCTCCAGGGTCCCCAATCCCATGAGCACGTAGCCCATGTGGCTGACGCTGGAGTAACCGATGACGTACTTGAGGTCGCGCTGGCCGAGGGCGGAGATCGCGCCGTAGAGAACGTTGACCGTGCCGAGGCCGATGAGGACGGGCGCCCAATCATGTGCGCCCTCCGGCAGGATGACCATGCCGACGGCCAGGATGCCAAAGGCGCCGAGCTTCATCAGCACGCCGGCGTGGAGCATGCTGACGGCCGTCGGGGCGGCGACGTGGCCGTCGGGCGACCATGTGTGGAAGGGCCACAAACCTGCCAGCACGCCGAAACCGACCATGAAGAAGGGGTAGACCCACACCTGGAAGTCCTGCGGGTAGTCGACGGCAGCCAGCGCCGCGATGGAGAAGCTCGCCACCTCCGTCACCGAGAACGCCTTGGCCCAAACCGCGATGATGGCGATCCACACGAGCACGCTGCCGGCGACGAGGTAGAGCATGAGCTTCATCGCGCCGTATTCCTTGAGTCGGAGGAACCGGCCGCCTCCGCCGAAGCCGGGGCCCTCGACGGGGTCCTGCGCTCGGAAGTCGGTGCTGCTGCCCCAGACGCCAATGAGCAGGTACATCGGCACCACGGCCAGCTCGTAGAAGAAGAAGAGGAAGAAGAGGTCCGATGCCAGGAAGACGCCGTACACGCCCGAGACCAGCAGCATCAGCCACACAAAGAAGTCCTTGGGCCGGTGCGTCACGTTCCACGACACCAGCACGCCCGCCATGAAGATGATGGCGTTCAACAGGACGAGGGGCGTCGTGATGCCGGAGATGCCGAGGGTGTAGCGGACGCCGAGGGCGGGCAGCCACGGGAAGTCGACGGTGTACTTGCTCAGATCGCCGCTCGTGTCGTAGGTGACGAAGAGGAACACCGCCATGACCAGCCCCGCAGCGGCGATGGCCCGCGTGTACCAGTGAATGAGGCTGTGCTTGTCCGCCGGGAACAGCACGAGCGCGAGCGCCCCGAAGAAGGGCACGGCGATAAGCGCAAAGAGCAGGACGCTCTCCATGCTACTCACGCGCGCACCTCCGGGCGGGCGCCGCCGCTCGATGCTGTGGTGGGCGTCGGACCGCCCCGTGCGCCATGCGTCCCATGATCAACGAGACCGTTCTTCCCGGACATTCCCGTCGATGTCCACCGTGATGTAGACTGCCCGGTCAGGGATGAGCGCATAGACGGCTAGAAACGCCACGCCGTAGACCAGGGTGTTCCCCGGCAGTTTGAGGCCCAGGGCCAATGCTCCAAGCGCGACCAACGGGCTGAGCGGCCGCTTGGGCTTGCGCATCTCGACGACGTCCTCGTCCTGCCGCGCGACGTACCAGCCCTTTTGTACCCACCGGTCCACGGCCTCAGCGAGCGCAAGCTCCCGGGCGAGGGTCGACACGGTGAAGCCGAAAGTGGTCATTGCGCCAACCACCACGCCGCCGCGAGGGCGAGGAACCCGAGCACCATGCCCAGCGCATAGTTGTAGACCTTGCCCGTCTGGGCTAGTCGCAACAGCTTCCCGGATTGCTCCGTCACGATGCCCGGGCCGTTCACGCCGATGTCGTTCACCAGGCGGCGGTCAACGAAGGCCACAGCGTTGCCCGCCGTCAGCACAACCCTGTCGATGGTCCACTGGTAGACCTCGTCGACGTAGAACTTGTTGGCCACCAGCGTGTGCAGCGGGCGGACGCTCGCGATGATTGGCTCGGTCTTCAGGCTGCCGGTGACGTAGGCCATCCACGCGATGGCGAAGCCCGCGACGGCCAGCAACACCGACGCGCCCGCGATCCACCAGTTGATGTGGAAGGCCTCCTGGTGGTCGCCGGCGAAGACGAAGTAGCCGAAGCCCTGGTAGCCGTCGGTCCAGCCGAGCGCCAGGAAGCCGCCCAGCAGCGCAAACATCGCGAAGGCCAGCATGGGGGCGAGCATCGCGGGGCCGGACTCGTGGGCGTGCTCGTTCTCCGGCTTCAGGCGGCCGAGGAAGGCGGCGAAGAGGACGCGGCCCATGTACAGGGCCTTCATGAACCCCACGGTCAGCGCCACGCCCAGGAAGAACCAGCCGAAGTGACCGTGGAAGACGGCCAGGAAGACCTCGTCCTTGCTGAAGAAGCCGCCGAAGGGCGGGATGCCGCCCAGCGACAGCGCGCCGATGCCGAAGGCCAGCGCCGTCCAGGGCATCCGCCGCCACAGCCCGCCCATCTCCCGGATGTCCGTCTGCCCGCTGCCGTGGGTGATGCTGCCCGCGCCAAGGAAGAGGATGGCTTTCGAGAAGCCGTGTATGAGCAGGTGGAACATGCCCGCCGTCAGGCTGCCCGCGCCCAGGGCCAGCATCATGAAGCCCAGGTCGGTCAGCGTCGAGTAGGCCAGCACGCGCTTCATGTCGGTCATCACGAGGGCCATCGCGCCGGCGCCGAGCGCCGTCACCGCGCCGAGGCTCGTGACCAGCAGCGCCGCCGACTCCGAGGCCACGAAGAAGGGGAAGAGCCTCGCCACCAAGTACACGCCCGCCACGACCATCGTGGCCGAGTGCACCAGCGCGCTCACGGGCGTCGGGCCCTCCATGGCGTCGGGGAGCCAGACGTGGAGCGGGAACTGCGCCGACTTGCCCACGGCGCCCATGAACATGAGGATGGCCGCGCCCGTCACCACGGTGTCCGAGAGATCGCCCTGCGCCAGCGCAGCGAAGATTGCTGAGAGCTCGAAGGTGCCCGTCTGCGCGAAGAGCAACAGGATGCCGATGAGCAGGCCGACGTCGCCGATGCGGGTGGTGATGAAGGCCTTCTTGGCCGCCTCAGCCGCCGAGCGACGATCGTAGAAGAAGCCGATGAGCAGGTAGCTGCAGATGCCGACCAGCTCCCACGCGATGTACAGGAGCAGCAGGTTGTCGGCCATCACCAGCGTCAGCATCGCCGCCGCGAAGAGGGAGTGGACGGCGAAGAACCACGTGAAGCGCGGCTCGTGGGCCATGTAGCTCCACGAGTAGACCTGAATGCCCAGCGCCGTCGCCGTGACCAACCCCACCATCGTCAGGGTGAGGGGGTCGATCCACATCCCCCACGTCAGGATGGCGTCGCCGGCCCGCAGCCAGTCGATGCTGTAGATGAACGCGTAGTCGTGTGGGAACGACTTCTCGCCGAACCAGTCGGCGAACACGAAGAAGAAGAGCGCGAAGCTCACCGCCATGGACCCCGTCGCGGCGATGGCCGTCCAAGTGGGAAGCCGCCGCCCCAAGGTCGCCATGAAGGCGAAGGCAATAGCGGGCAGCGACGGGATGAGCCATGCCCATTCCATCATTGCCGCGCCTCCGTCCGCTGTTCCAGCGCTCCTGTCACCCGCTCCTCCCTGTGTTCCGTCCGCTCTTCCCGCCAACGCCTGCCGCAAACCCAGCCAGTCGGGGGGAAAATTAGGGACTAATTTATCTATGTATCACTAGCTACGTCCCTCACTTAGCCGCAGTAATTCTCGCTGCGGCACTCTCGGCAAGTGCATCGACATCGGCATGGGTTGGGGACACCCTGCTCGGCGCATGACGGCTCGTGAATATGGTCATTTAACCAGGGCGGCCTCAATTCCCTTGTGCTGCTTACCCCGCACCCCGAACACAGAAAGGCGTCGCCTGCAGGAACATCGAACTTGTGTGGGCACGGTGTTTCTGGCAGATCTAACCCGGACAAGTGCTGCGGCTTGTACGGAAGGGGGCGCGCTTCAATGTGATACAAAAAAGCTGCATTCCCACTCCTGTCGTGGCGATCCCCTAGGGCTTTGAACGTCTTGTAGGAGCCCCAGGGTGAGCGGTAAGCGTCTCTGTCTTCCGCGTTGTCTTTCGGGTTGCCCATGTACAGGTGCGCCGGTTGCCAGCAGTACGGTCGGTTGCACAGGTGGTTCACCATTGCGCCCTTGGGAATGTTCTCGCCCCGTGATGCGATGTACGCGGCGCGGTGCGCCAAGTCGCCGTCCTTCCACAAGCCGTAGCCATCTGCATTCACTGGACCGGGCCATATTAAGCAGGACAGGGCAAGCGGTATAGGGTTGTTACGGGGTATGGGCGCCGCAATCGTGACGGTGCGAAGAATCTCCGAAGCGTTCTCGTAGGGCGCATCACGGAGATAGTAGTGGTCAAGCCACCACGCATGCTGCTGCTGTCTTCGGGAGGCTGTCATGTGTCTTATTTCGGGACTCCTACTGCATCTCAGTTCGCTTGGTACACAGGTACATAATTCCCAAAACTTACCCTCGCATCGAGTCCGCCTCGTCCAGGTTGGCCGTGGCGCGGACCCGGTACAGTCGCAGGATGATGGCCATCGCGAGGCCGACCTCGGCGGCGGCCACCGTGATGACAAAGACCGTGATCACCTGCCCGACAAGGCGTCCCGGGTCCAGGAAGGCCGCGTAGGCCACGGCGTTGATAGTCACCGCGTTGAGCATCAGCTCGACGGCCATGAGCACCATGACGGCGTTGCGACGCGCCAGCACGCCGTACACCCCAATGGCGAACAGCGCGGCGCTCAGCAGCTCGACGTGGTACAGCTCCATGCCTAGCTCTCGCTCCCCGAGTTGGAATCGCCGCTGTCGGACGCGCGTGCCAGGATGATCGCGCCGATGAGCGCCATCAGCAGCACCAGCGACGCGATCTCAAAGGGCACAACCCAATTGGTGAAGAGCTCGGCGCCCAACTGCTCCAGGCTTGGGCCGCGCAGCTCCTGTGTGTCGAGCCGGTTGCTCAGGATGACGGTTCCCAGCGCCGCGAGGACGCCCACGGCGGCCACCGCCGCGACGGCCCACTGCGGGTTGGGGCGCACGTTGGAAAAATCCTCGGCGCGGGTCAGCATCATCGCGAAGAGCAGCACGATGGTCACCGCGCCGCCGTAGATAAGCACCTGCACGAGCGCCAGGAACTCGGCGACGAGCAGGATGAAGACCCCGGCCACCGAGCCCAGGCTGACCAGCAGGAAGAGGGCCGCGTGGGCCACGTTGCGCGAGGTTACGACGCCAATGCCGCTGGCCAGGGCCACCACGGCGACAATGGCGAAGGCGATCGCCTGGGCGTCCATTAGGCCTCGTCCTCCTTGGCTTCGGCCTCTTCGCCCGATTCCACCGCGGGGGTTGCGGCCTTGGCGGCAGCGGCCACGGCGGCCTTCTTCTTCGTCGGGGGGAGCCAGTTGGACTCGCGCTGGTACTTCACGCCCATCTCCAGAAGCACCGGCAGGTCGGACCGCCGCCCGTCGCGGGCGTAGTGGCTGATCTCGTGCTCGTGGCTCATCTCGATGGCGTCGAAGTTGCATACCTCGACGCAGATGCCGCAGAGGATGCAGCGGCCCAGGTTGATCTCAAACTCGTCGACGATCTTGCGGCGGGTGCTCTTCCCCTCGGCGTGCAGCGGGTTGTCCTTCATCGTGCCGGACATGCACTGCGTGGGGCACAGGCGCACGCATACCATGCAGGCGACGCAGTAGGGCTCGCCGACCTCGCCGTCATACGTCAGCGCGGGGAAGCCCCACTGCCGCTCCTGCATGGGCAGGTGCTGCTTGGGGTACTGCGCGGTCACGGGCTTTCGCATCGCCGTCCGCAGTGTTACGAGCATTCCCTTCAGTGAGCTAAACATTGCCGTCCCCTATTCCCATGCCGTTGCCTATCGGTCCGTCACGCGAAACGACTCGAGCGACTGCCGCGCGAGTTCCCGAAACCCCTCCGTGTCCGGCCCGCTGTAGTAGGCCACGAAGAGCGCGCCGTTGGCGTGCCTGTACGACAGCGCGCGTATATACCCATGCCAATCGCCCAACGCAGATTCCTGGATCTCAACGGTCTCGCCCTGTGCCGTCAACACCTGCTCCAACGTGAAAGGTACAAAGTCGCTAGAAATGCGCAGGTCGTACAAGAAATAGTCGGCACAATGTAAGACGCTGAATTCATCGCAGCCGTTGTCCCCCACCTCGTAGACGGCGAAGAACTTCGAATCCGAGGTTATCTCCGTTCCATTCGGCGCCGCCCGCAACAACGCGACTCGGGTTAGTCGTTCGCTGCTCGCCGGGACCCAGTGCGCCGGGTAGCTGATGGCAAAGGGGTACTGCGGGCTGTCGTACTGCGTCCAGTCCCGGACGGTGTCCTCACCGTTGCCGCCGCAGCCTGCCACGCCCAGCGCAAGCAGCCCCGTCAGCATCAGCGACGGCTGGTTCACCGCAACGGCGGAGGGCCTAAACACGTCGCACCTCCCGCGCGGACACCAGCCGGACCCGGGGCCGCGCCTTCTCTGACGCGGACCGGGTGTAGATGAAGATACCCGCGGCGGCCAGCATCACCAGCCCAAGCACAGTATGCACCCACGCGGGCCAGCCGTAGAACAGGACAAACGCCACCAGCACGAAGTTGAGGAAGGACAGCGGCACCAACGCCTGCCAGCCGAAAGCCATGAGCTGGTCGATGCGCAGCCGCGGCAGCGTCCCCCGAAGCCAGAAGATTACCAGGATGACGGCGTAGCACTTGATGAGGAACCAGAGCACCTCCGGAAGGAACGGCCCTGACCAGCCGCCCAGGAAGAAGATGGTCACCAGCGCCGCCACCAGGAAGGTGTTCATGTACTCGGCGAGGAAGAAGATGGACCAGTGCGCCCCGCTGTACTCGATGAACGGACCGCCCACCAGCTCCGACTCCGCCTGGAAGATGTCGAAGGGGCTGCGGCCCACCTCGGCGAGGCCCGCCAGCAGGAAGATGGCGGCCCCCATCGGCTGCAGCAGGATGTACCACTGGTAGCCCTGCCCCACCGCGATCTCCGTCAGGTTCAGCGTCCCCGCCAGCATCGCGATCGTCAAGGCGATGACCACCAGTGGGATCTCGTAGCTGATGAGCTGGGCGGCGCTGCGAAGGCCGCCCATGATGCCATACTTGTTGGCGGAGGCCCAACCGGCCATGATCAGCCCGATGATGGAGAGGACGGACATGGCGAGGATGTAGAGCACGCCGAGGTCCATGTTCCGCAGGACCAGGTCCGAGCTGAAGGGCACGGCCACCCACACGAGGAAGCTGGGGATGAAGACGGCCAGCGGGGCCAGCCAGTAGATGGGCTTGTCCACCCACGCGGGCATGATGTCCTCTTTGACCACCAGCTTCAGGGCGTCGGCGATGGGCTGCAGCAGGCCGAACGGGCCCACGCGCATCGGGCCAATGCGCTGCTGGATGCGCGCCAGCGCCTTGCGCTCCAGCCACGTCAGCGAGAGCACGACGACGCTCAGGATGGTCAGCAGCGCCCCCGCTCGTATCACCAGCAGCAGCACGTCCTGCCCGCCCAACACCACGGCCAACGCCACCGTCGCGACAATGGCAACGACTCCGAACAGGAGGGCAAGGCGGAGCATCACCGGTCCACCTCCCCCAGGACGATGTCCAGGGAGCCCAGGACCATGACGGCGTCCGCCACGTAGGCGTTTCGCAGCATCGGCCGCAGCGCCTGCAGGTTGGCGAAAGACGGCGGCCGGATCTTCAGCCGGTACGGCTTGTCGCCGCCGTCGCTGACGAGGTACACGCCGATCTCGCCGCGGGGGTTCTCGGAGCGGAAGTAGGCCTCGCCCTTGGGGGGCCGCGGGATGCTGCGGACGCCCGCCGCCTTGATGGGGCCGGTCTCGGGCATCTGCTCGAGCGCCTGCTTCACGATCTTCACTGACTGCCGCATCTCCTCGACGCGCATAGCGTAGCGGTCCCAGGTGTCGCCGTTCTCGCCGATGGGGATGTCGAAGTCGAAGCGGTCGTAGACGGAGTAGGGTTCGATGGCGCGGATGTCGTCGGGAATGCCGGAGGCGCGCAGCGACGGCCCGGTGAGGCCGTAGTCGAGGGCGTCCTGTCCGCTGATGACGCCGATGCCCCTCGACCGCGCGAGAAAGACCTCGTTGTACGTGAGCAGCCGGTCGCCCTCCTCGATGCCCTGCTCGATGGCGGGCAGCACGCCCTGCACGCGTGCAACGAAGTCGTCGGGCGGCTCCTCGCGCAGCCCGCCGATGCGGAAGTAGTTGTGCATCATGCGCGCGCCCGTGACGGCCTCGAAGAGGTTCTGGATGCGCTCGCGCTCCCGGAAGCCGTACAGGATGGGGGTCATGGCGCCCGCGTCGAGGCCCATGGTGCCGTAGAAGAGCATGTGGCTTGAGATGCGGTTGAGCTCGCAGAGGATGACGCGGATGTACTCGGCGCGCTCGGGGACGGTGACGTTCATGAGCTTCTCGACGGCGCCGACGAAGGCCAGCTCCGTGTTGAAGTTGCCGATGTAGTCCATGCGGTCGAAGAGGGTGATGATCTGCGGGTAGAGCTCGCCCTCGGAGAGCTTCTCGGAGCCGCGGTGGAGGTAGCCGATGTGGGGGTCGCAGTCCACGACGCGCTCGCCGTCGACCCAGAGCACCATGCGGAATACGCCATGGGTTGACGGGTGCTGCGGCCCCATGTTCACAAGGATATCTACGGATTCAAGGCGCTGGGCTTCCGTCATGCCCTCTCCACCCGAGTTGCGTGCTGCCGTGGGGTCTCAGGCGGCCCGTCGAGGGGACAGCCGTGCGTGCGCGCGGCGTACGTTGTCCAAGGCAGCAGTGCCCCCCCGATTAACCCGCCGGCCCGGCGACCGAGGCGGCACGTTGGCCGCCTCACAAGCCGTTTACATCATGCGGCGGACGATCTTCTCGCGCTGCTCGTCTGAGATTTCCATATCGCGGTGGGCGAGGGGGCCGTTCTTCTCCAGCACCGGCTCCCGCATGCCCAACGTTTGGATGTCGTTGCCCTGGAAGAAGAGGCCGATGTTGATGATGTCGCCCCACTCCATGGCCTTCTCGCAAGCGGCCTTCCAGTCCTGGGGGTCGTGGCCCTGGTCCTCGAGCTTGGCGACCCGCTGCTTGAAGAAGTCGTTCGAGTTGTCGTCGTTGAAGGTGACGCAGGGGCTGAAGACGTCCACCAGCGCGAAGCCCTTGTGCTCAATGGCGCCCTTGATGAGCGCCGTCGTGTGACGGATGTCGCTGCTAAAGGCCCGCGCAACGTACGTCGCGCCGTTCATGATCGCGGAGGTGATGGGGTTCAGGGGCGACTCCACGTTGCCGAAGGGGGTGCTCTTGGTCTTCATCCCCAGGCGGCTGGTCGGCGAGACCTGGCCCGTGGTGAGGCCGTAGATCTGGTTGTTCATGACGATGTAGGTGATGTCGATGTTGCGGCGCGCGGTGTGGGTCAGGTGGTTGCCGCCGATGCCGTAGCCGTCGCCGTCGCCGCCGGTCGCGATGACGGTCAGCTCATGGTTGGCGAGTTTTGCTCCCGTTGCCACGGGCAGCGAGCGCCCGTGGAGCGTGTGCGCGCCGTAGGCGTTGATGTAGCCCGGCAGGTTGGAGGAGCAGCCGATGCCGCTCACCGTCAGGATCTGGTGCGGTTGGAGGCCCAGCTCGGCGCAGGCCCGCTGCAGCGAGTTCAGCACGCCGAAGTCTCCGCACCCCGGGCACCAGTCCGGGTTTATCCCGGAGCGGAAGTTTGCAGCCGTCATTTGTGCACTGCCAGTGGTCATGGCCATTCCTCCCTAAACGTTGACTTCTTGGTAGGGGACGAACACGTCCTCCCGCCCTGCCAGGATCTCCCGCACGCCGTTGGCGATGTGGTGGGGCATGAAAGGCTCGCCGTCGTACTTGCGGATGTGGCCGTCGATGGTCAGGCCCGTCTCGCTCCGAAGGTAGCGGTAGAACTGGCCCGTGTAGTTGTTCTCCACGATGATGGGCTTCTTGGCGGCATGCACCACCTCGGCGATGGCGTCCCCGTGGAAGGGCACGATCCACTTGACCTGCAGGTGGTTGACCGAGACCCCTTCGGCGGTCAGCTGCGCGATGGCCTCGAGGATGGCCCCGTTGGAGGACCCCCAGCCAATGAGGGTGACGTCGGCGTCCGCGGGGCCCGTGAGCTCCGGCGCGGCGACGCGGTCCGCCATGTCGCTAATCTTGCGGGCGCGCTTCTCCACCATGGCGCGGCGCTTGTAGGGGTTGGTGTACTCGTCGCTGATGAGGCCGCCGTCCTCGTCGTGCTCGTCGGTGGAGACCACGTGGACGTAGCCCTCAGTGCCGGGCAGCGCCCGCGGGGAGATCCCGTCCTCGGTGTCCTTGTACCGCAGGTAGCCGTTGCCCGGCGAGGGCTCCGTGATCAACTGCCCGCGGTCTCTCTCGGGGTTCATGTTGATGTCGTCCGGGTTCACGCTGAAGGTGCCCTCGGAGATCAGCAGGTCGGACAGCACCAGGCCGGGGCACTGGTAGTGGTCGGCCAGGTTGAACATCTCCGGGATGGTGTTGAAGGCGTCGAGGGCGTCCAGCGGCGCGACGATGAGCCGGGGGAAGTCGCCCTGGCTGGCGCCCAGCAGCTGCCAGAGGTCGCCCTGCTCCGTCTTGGTGGGCACGCCCGTGGAGGGGCCGGCCCGCTGCACGTTCACCAGCACGATGGGGATCTCCATCATGGCGGCGGCGCCGACGGCCTCCGACATCAGGGCGAACCCGCCGCCGGAGGTGGCGGCCATGGCCCGTGCGCCCGCGTGCGCTGCGCCGATGACCATGTTCGCAACGCCAATCTCGTCCTCAACCTGCCGCACCATGATGCCCAGGTCGCGGGCGTTCTGCGCCATCCAGTGCAGCACGCCGGTGGAGGGGCTCATGGGGTAGGCGGCGTAGAACTTCACGCCCGCCGCAGCCCCGCCCATCGCGATGGCATCGTTGCCGGACCACTGCGCCAGCGGATTGTCGTTCTCCGGCAGCGCCATGGGGTACGACGTAAAGTTCTCCTGCGCGTAGTCGTATCCGACGCGGGCCACGCCGACGTTCTCGTCGACCACCGACTGCCCCTGCCGCGCGAACCGCACCCTCAAGCTGTCCTCAAGGATGCTGAAGTCGAGCTGCAGCAGCGCGCACGTTGCCCCGACGGCCACCGTGTTCTGCATCAGCCGGTTGCGGCTGCCGCTCACCTGCGACACCGGGATGGGGCAGAGCTCCACGCCCTGTCGCGGGTTGCCGGGGTTGATGGAATCGCTGTTGAAGATCGCGCGTGTGCCCTCGCCCATGAGGCCCAGGTGCCGGTCCATGGTGTCCTGGTTCAGGCAGAGCAGCAGGTCCAGCTTGTCCCCGTGCGTGTATACCTGCTCTTGCGCGATGCGGATCGTCAGGAAGATGTGGCCGCCTCGGACGATGGACTGGTAGGCGTTGTATGCGTTGAGGTAGAGACCCCTGCGAATGAACAACCGCGCCAGAATATTCCCCGGTGTGGCGATACCCTGACCCGCCTCTCCACCGATGGCTAGCGCGAAATCGAAACTCCCGGCCATTGCTGAACTCCTCTGTACACTAGGCTGACGGTATAGGTCAAACGACTAGGGAAGTATACGGGCAAAGGCCCTAGGCGTCCAACTTTGGCAACGCGCTCTATAGCTTGTTAGGCGGACCTATAGGATTGCTCTATATCGACTAAGGCAGCTATACGCCACAACGTATTCGCTTCCGGCCCCGTCGTCAAGTTTTGCCCTGGCCGGTCCGCCTACCACTCCTGGTAGTCGTGGAAGGGGAACGACTTCCGGCCCGGGAAACCCTCGAAGCCCTCGTACAGGATGAGGACCTTCAACTCCGGGTGCCCCGGAAACTCCACGCCAAAGAGGTCGTGCCCCTCGCGCTCGAACCAGTCGGCGCCGCGCCACACGCCCGTCACCGAGGGCACGGAGGGCGATTCCGGCGGGGTGTCCACCTTGAGCGTCAGCTTGTGACGGTGCTCGCGAGACCAGAGGTGGTACACCACCTGAAACCGGTCTTCGTAGTCGACAACGGAGAGGCAACGCAGGTAGTCGAACGACAGGGAGGGGTCGTTGCGCAGCGTGGCGCAGGCGTCCAGCAGCCGCTCCGACGGCACCGTGACCACCACCTCGTCGAGGGCGGTGTCAAACTCCGGCTCGTAGTCGGCCAGGGGGCCGGGCAGCAGCGCCTTGAGGGCCTCGCCGCGCCCATCCAGGCCGATGGGCTCGGGGACCGGTTGCCTAGGCGCTCTCGCCGGTGTCGGTGCGGTCTCCGGGGAGGGCTGGGGGGTTGCTTCCTCCATATCGCCTCGCATCGTGTTGGATCTTGTCCTGCAGCCGCAGCAGCCCGTCCATCAGCGCCTCCGGCCGCGGAGGGCATCCGGGGATGTACACGTCCACCGGCACGATGTGGTCGACGCCCATCACCACGGAGTAGGACCGGTAGTACGGCCCGCCGTTGGTGGCGCAGCTCCCCATCGCGATGACCCACTTGGGCTCCGGCATCTGCTCGTACAGCAGCTTGATGGGCTCCGCCATCTTCTTCACGACCGTCCCAGCGACGATCATCACGTCGGACTGCCTCGGCGACGGCCACGTCACGATGCCCATGCGGTCCAGGTCGTGGTTCGCCATGTACGTCGACATCATCTCGATGGCGCAGCAGGCCAGCCCGAAGGTGAGCGGCCACAGGGAGTTCTTTCGCGCCAGCCCCAGCAGGTCCTCAAACTTGGCCGTGATGACGCCGGGCGCCATGCTCCGGTAGAGGGCCGGCGGCGCGACGTTCCCCTCCGCCGCCGAACTTGGCGGCAGGTCCATGCTGCTGCTCCGCTCCCACTTCTGGTACCAACCAGGCACCACGGGGCTGATGCCCCAGGTGGGCTTCTCCTTCTCTACCGCCATTGCAGGACCCCCTTGCGCCACCCGTACAGCACACCGAAGAGCAGGATGGCGATGAACAGGATCATCTCGTAGAAGACCCAGGACGCGCCTTCAAGGAAGATGAGGATCCACGGGAAGAGGAAGACGGCCTCCACGTCGAACAGCAGGAAGAGGATGGCGAAGATGTAGTAGCGCACGTGGATCTGCGACCAGGAGAAGGGCGTCGGCGGGATGCCGCACTCGAAGGGCAGCTCCTTCGCCGCAGACTTTCGCCTGGGCGCCAAGAAGAAGCTCGCGGCCAGCATGCCGCCCATCGCCAGCAGCCCCACGGCCCCGACGATAACGACGGCGGTGTAGTTCAGAGCATACCCATCAGGCATAGAAACCCTCCGCGCACAACTATAGCATGGGAGCACGGCTGAGCCAAACGTTGCCGTTAGCGCTGCAACTCCCCGGTCAGCCAGTCTCGCTGACGCACGTGCATCATGGCGGGGAACAATTCCCACGGCTGGGCATCAAGCGCGATGTGCCGCCTCGCGCCCACAGCGTCAATGAGGCTTTGATCCACTTGGCGCCCGCCGTTAAGTGGCGGGGTGACCAAGTAAACCCGTGCCCCTCGCTCTCTCAGTAGCCCGATGAGGCCTAAAAAGTCTGGGTCGGTGGTGACTAAGAACACCACCGAGGCGTTGGGAGCGTGTCCCACGTCTGACATGACCTGTTGATAGATGTCGTCCAGCAAGTCCCCGGCGTCTTCCCACGCCCTCCAACCAGTTTCTCCCACTCGGTTCAACAACCCGGCTTGAGAAGAATGCAGGAACGCCTTCCAGAGTTCGAATTTATGTTGAGGCACTCGCCGTTTGCACTCTTCTTGCAGTACGTTTGCCCAGTGCGACAGGGATTGTGGCTGCGAGGCGATTGTTTGCACGTCCCAATACGCTAAGACACGACTTCGTACTGCCGCTCTCTCCTTTTCAGGGGCAAAAAACGTTGGCATAAACCCTCCCTCTATGGCTATTGAGTAGATGGCAGCCAGTGAATTAGCGTCCGGCGTCGTTGAACCTGTCTCCCAACGCGACAGTGTGTTCTGAGGAACCTGCAGCCTAGCCGCCATTTGGGCCTGCGACAGCCCCAGCCGTTGGCGAGCTTCAGCTAAGCTTTCTCTTCTAAATCTGAATGCCCCCGGCGTCACTGGTACCATGAGACCAATTTATACTGTTCTGTAGATTTTATCAACAGGTATCAACATGGGTTACCGTGGACACCGCAAAGGCAACACTACCGCTAACATCAAGTAAGTTAGGCGAGGTCTCCCACCACCACTCCTCCAATTGAGCGCGGGATGCTTCCTTGCCCAAATGAGCGCCCCAGCGCCCCTACCGCGTGATGTCGCGGCGTTGGAATGCCACCAGGGCGGCGCCCAACCCGGCGGCCGTGACGACGGCCAGCACCCCGATGTTGAGCGGGTCAAGCATTCCGTCCGTGACGACGGTGGCGGGATCGTAGTAGTGGAATAGGGAGAGCCTGCCGATGGCCTCCGCCCCCTCCAACGTGCTGGCCAAGTAGTCTACGAAGAAGAATACGACGGCAAGCCCCCCGGCAATCGAGGTGGCCTTGCCACCGTCGTTGGAAAGCGACGAGACGAAAAGACTGTAGCCCGCCACGGCCGTCAGCAGGAACAGCGCGTTGATCTGCGCCAGCGCCAGGAGACCGTAGTCGAGCTCCGGAAGGCCGAAGACCTGCGCCCCCAGCGCGACTCCCACGAACGCGGCCAGAAGCATCAGCAACAGCACGATCACCATCGTGACCACCCTGACGAGCACGACCTTGTACCGCTCGATAGGCCTTGCCAGCAGGATGAACGCCGTCCCGCGCTCGATCTCCCGCGCCATGGCTCCGGAGGAGGCCGCAATCACGAACCCGACGACGACCACTAGGAACATCGGATGCCGGAAGCCGATCGCCGCCTGATAGGCTGTCGGTGACCCGCCCCCGGCTCTGAGCAAGTCCCGCGCGATGTCCGGCAGACCCTCATAGAGGCTGTTGAAGGTGGCCGCGATAAGGGCCTCGAAGGCAATCAAGGCAAGGCAGAGGACCAGGATCGTCGTCCGCTGGTTCTTCAGTGACTGTAGAAAGACGATGGTCATTGTTCACGCAACATTTCGCGATGGTGGGCGGCGGCCACGACAGGCAACCCTGCCGCGTGGCGGTGTGGCGTTCTCACGGCGCTCCGCCGCTTTCTTCCTCCGGCTGCTGCTGGTAGTAGTCCATGAAGATGTCCTCGAGACGCGGGTGCTCCATGACGAAGTCGTCAAGGTCGTACTGGGCCAGCGAGCGGACGATGGGGTTGAGGTCCCCGCGGACGCTGAGATGCCAGCGGGCGCCGTTCCGGGAGACCACCTGCGCGCCCGGCACGTCCAGCTCCTCCGGGCCGCCGTCGCGAAACACCACCTCCACGATGCGGGCCCGCCGCTCCTGGAGCTCGTCCACCCGCCCGCTCTCGACGACGCGTCCCTGTCGCACTATCGCGACGCGGTGGCAGAGCTGCTCCACCTCCCAGAGGTTGTGGGAGGAGAAGAGGATGGTCGCGCCGCCGGCACGGGCGTCGCGCAACAGCTCGAAGAAGGCCTGCTGCGAGATGGGGTCGAGGGCGGACGTGGGCTCGTCGAGGATGAGCAGGCTGGGCCGGTGCTGGAGCGCCTGCACGAGGGCGATCTTCTGCTTCATGCCGTTGGAGTAACCCTTTATCTTGCGGGTAAGGGCCGCCGGCCCCAAGTCCAGCCGTTCGCAGTACGGTTTCCAGTCGGGGGCGTCTCCTCCGGTCTGCAGCCTGCCGACATATTCGAGAAACTCAATGCCGGTCATGTCCTCGTACAGCCGGGGCGACTCGGGCAGAAAACCGATGCGCCTGCGCACCGCCGCCCCGTCGGCTTGCGGGTCCAGACCAAAGGCCCGCACTGCCCCAGACGTCGCTTTGATGAAGCCGAGGACGATGTTTATCGTCGTGCTCTTGCCCGCGCCGTTCGGGCCGAGGTATCCGAAGATCTCCCCCTCATTGACCGCCAGGTCAAGCCCGTTCAGCGCATGAACGGCCCCGTAACGCTTGTGCAAGCCCTGGATGTCGATGACGGGAACTTCGTTGCGCATGACCATGCCAGCCAGTCTCCTACGGGGTTTCGCCGCGTGTGCTACCTGCCGGTACAGGCGTGAGGCTACTGAGCGCGAGCAGCGGCGTCAACGGACACATCGGGTAATCGGGAGCGCAAAACGGGCGGTTGTGCGGCCCGAGGCGACAACGCCCCTCCCGCCCCCTATGCTAAAATGGCGCACTTACTGCGCCAGGGGCACACCACCTGATGGACAGATTTCTGCGAATACCCAGGGCCCTGACGGAGCCGGCCTCCTTCGTTCGGTCGCTTCGGGCCCCGATACAGTCCTACATCCACACCGAGGAGGTCGGTGCGGTCATCCTGCTGTTGGCCGCGGCGACAGCTCTTGGCTGGGCGAACTCGCCGTGGTCCGAGTCGTACGCCGACTTCTGGCACACCCACCTCTCCTTCGACATCCACATCTTCGCCATCTCGGAGGACCTCGGGCACCTCGTCAACGACGGCCTCATGGCGGTCTTCTTCTTCATCGTTGGGCTGGAAATCAAGCGGGAGCTGCTCCACGGGGAGCTGTCGAGCTTCAGGAAGGCCATCGTGCCGGTGGCAGCAGCGATAGGCGGCATGGCAGCCCCCGCGTTGATCTACGTCGCCTTCAACGGCGCAGGCGAGGGTTCCGCCGGCTGGGGCATCCCCATGGCAACCGACATCGCCTTCGCCCTCGGCATCCTGGCGCTGCTGGGCAAGCGGATACCCGTCGAGCTGCGCGTGTTCCTCCTCGGGCTGGCGGTGGTCGACGACCTCGGCGCGATTGCCGTGATCGCCATCTTCTACTCGGACGCGATCAGCTGGGTCGACCTTGGCCTGGCCGTTGCCGTCTTCGGCGTGATCGCGGCATGCGTCCGGTTCGGTGTGGGTTCCTTCGGCTTCTACCTCATCCTGAGTGTCGTCATGTGGCAATTCCTGCTAGAGTCCGGCATCCACGCCACCCTGGCGGGCGTCGCGCTGGCGGCGATCGTTCCCTCCAAGCCGACCCTCCAACGCACCCACTACGAGGCCACCGTTGACGGCCTCCTTCAGGACTTCCGGCTGGCTATGGAGAAGGGCGACGAGGAAGAGGCGCAGACGATTGTGGAGGAGATCGAGCGGCTCAGCCGCGGCACCGAGGGGCCCATGGAGCGCATCGAGGGAGTGGTCCACCCCTGGGTGAGCTTCCTCATCCTGCCCCTCTTCGCGCTGGCCAACGCCGGCATCGTCTTCACGTCCGACACGCTCTCCGAGGCGAGCGAAAGCCCCGTGACGCTGGGCATCCTCGTCGCGCTCACCTTTGGCAAAGCCGTCGGCGTGCTGGGCGCGACATGGCTGGCCGTGCGGCTGGGCATCGGCAGTCTCCCCACCGGAGTCAACTGGCCGCAGGTGCTCGGCGTGGGGATGCTGGCGGGCATCGGGTTTACCGTCGCCATCTTCGTCGCCGGGATCGCCTTCGACGACCCGGCCCTCGACGACCGGGCAAAGATCGGCGTGTTTGCCGCCTCGCTGCTGGCCGGCGTCGTGGGCTACCTGTTCCTGCGATTCGTCGCGACCCGAGCCCCCACCTCGAGCTAGCCCGCAGCGCCCCCGTTCGCCCTGAGCCTGTCGAAGGGCACTCCCTCACCCCCACCGCTGTGCTAGAATGCCCGCATCATCCCTAGCGTAGGGGTTGTCGACTGTGAAAGCTGCTTTACGCGGCGTTTCGTCCCGCTACTTCGCGGCGCTGGAGTACAGCGACTACCGCTGGCTGTGGCTCGCGGCCATGGGCGGCGCGTCGGCGTACTGGGCGCTGATCGTCGCGCGGGGCATCCTCGTGCTGGAGATGTCCGACTCCTCCGCCATGGTTGGCATCGTCACCTTCGCCGCCATGGGCCCGCGCTTCCTCATTCCACCGCTGGCCGGCTTCCTGGCCGACCGCTTCAACCGTCGCAGCGTTCTGGCCGCCGCCTATTGGGCCAACACCTTCAACAACGGCATCCTGGCCGTGCTGGCCCTCTCCGGCTCCCTGGAGCTGTGGCACGTGCTGGTCCTGTCCGTGATGAACGGCACCGCGCGCACCTTCCAGATGACCGCCACCGCCTCGCTGGTGCCCAACCTGGTGCCGCGCGAGAAGCTGCTGAACGCCGTGTCGCTGAACTCGGCGACGCAGCAGGGCTCGCGGCTCATCGGGCCGGGGCTGATCGCGCCGCTGCTGGCGATCTACGGGCCGGACGCCGCTTTCGTCGGCTGCACGCTCTTTTACGTCGTGGGCCTCGTCATGGTGAGCCGCATCCAGACCCGCTCCACCGGCGGTCTGGGGCGCGGGTCCAACGTCCTCAGCAGCATGGCGGTCGCCGCTGGGGTCGTCTACCGGCACACGCAGCTTCGAGCGCTCTTCGCCATCGTTGCCTTCCACTGCGCCATGACCATGTCCTTCGAGGCCATCTTCCCCGCCATCTCCCTCAATGTATTGAACGCGGACCGCGAGGGCGTGAGCTACCTGATGATGGCCGTGGGCGCCGGCGGGCTGCTCTCAGCGATCATCGTGGCAGGCGTGCGCGGCGAAGGGATGCGCGGCCGCGTGCTGCTTGTTGCCGGGCTGGTGAGCGGCATCTCCATGCTGGGGCTGGCCTCCGCAGGCTCCCTGCAGATTGCGCTGTTGGCCGCCGCGGGCATGGGGGCGTCACAGGCGGCGTTCATGGCGCTGCTGAGCGCGATGGTGCAGACGCTGGCGCCGGAGGAGATGCGAGGGCGCATCAGCGGCCTCAACCAGGTCAACCTGGGCGGCACCATGGCCATCTTCAACCTCGTCAACGGCTTCGCTGTCGAATTCATAGGGGTGCAGACGGTGTTGATGGTCCTCGGCCTGGGCTTTGCAGGCATCATCGTGGCGAGCCTGACGGTGTCGTCCCTGCGCAACATCTACACCCAGGGCGTCCCACTCTCCGCCCGCGCCCCCGCGGCGGCGTAGCCCTCAGAGGCGAGCAATGGACGACGAAGAGTTCATCCAACGCATGCAGCAGCGCATTCAGGAGAGCACCGGCGTCACCGTCGAGCTGGAAGTCGACCACGAGCAGCCCGGGGAGATCGACGTCTACCTGAACGGCCCGCAGCCGCGCGTCATCATCGGCGCCGACGCCCTCAAGCACGCGGGCCTCGCGCGCATGTTCATCCAATACGCCATCCTCTGCGTCAACGAGAACCGCAAAGTGGACCACGACGAGTTCACGCGGTTTTTGAGGCGGAACTAGGGGGGGCAGGCGCTCGTCCTGGGGCTGGCTAGGGGTGCTACGTTGCCCCACCCGCACCACTGCGGGATAATGCCCCCACTATGACAAATACCCTCTACTACGGCGACAACCTGACGGTGCTCCGAGAGTACATCCCGATGAGTCGGTAGACCTCGTCTATCTCGACCCGCCATTCAACTCCAACGCCACCTACAACGTCCTATTTAAGGAGAAGACCGGGGAAGTATCGCCCGCCCAGATAAAGGCGTTTACTGACACTTGGGACTGGACGCAAGAGGCGCAGCATACATATGAAAAAGAAATCATATTGAATGCATCCACACCACAGGCCGTCAAGGACATGGTCAGTGCCTTTCGTCAGTTCATTGGCCAGAACGCGATGCTGGCTTACTTGGTCATGATGACGCCACGGCTCGTGGAGCTTCGGCGTGTGCTAAAGCCAACGGGCAGCATTTTCTTACATTGTGACCCAACAGCTAGCCACTACCTAAAGATTCTACTGGATGCTGTATTCGGAAACGAATGTTTCAAGAATGAAATCGTGTGGAAGAGGGCAGATGCAAAGGGTGACACCGGGCAAGGTGCCAAACACTACGCCCGTGTCAACGACTCGATTCTGTTTTACTCCAAGTCCACTGAAAGCACCTTCAATGCTCAATATGGACCCTTGGACCCTGACTATGTAGAGAGGTTCTACCGATACTCAGATCCTGATGGTCGTCGCTATAAGCTCGACAACATGCTTGGCCCTGGAGGCGCTGCCAAGGGCAATCCAGAGTATGAAGTAATGGGTGTCACCCGGTTCTGGCGTTATTCAAAGGAAAGAATGCAGCGCCTCATTGAGGACGGTCGGGTAATTCAGACTAATCCCGGCACGGTTCCGATGTATAAGCGTTACTTGGACGAATCAGCGGGCACTCCATTGACCACCAATTGGCCTGACATTAGCCTCGTTCGCGGCTGGTCTAAAGAGCGACTTGGATACCCCACCCAAAAGCCCATGGCGCTACTTGAACGCATCATTAGAGGCTCATCCAAGGAAGGAGACGTAGTACTTGACCCTTTCTGCGGTTGTGGCACAGCAGTAGCTGCTGCGCAGGCCTTGGGCCGCCAGTGGATAGGAATAGACATCACACATCTTGCGGTCGCCTTGATGAAGAACAGGCTCCGGACGGCATTCAACTTGGAGCCTGACAAGGACTACAAAGTAGTCGGTGAGCCAATGGACGTCGGTAGTGCGCAAGCCCTAGCGGAGCAGGACCGCTTTCAGTTTCAGTTTTGGGCTCTATCTCTGCTTGAGGCCTTTCCACGTGAAGAGGGCAAGAAGGGACCGGACGGCGGCATCGATGGCGTCCTCAGCTTCATTGACGGCCAACAGCGGACACAGCACAAAGCCATTGTGCAAGTGAAGAGCGGCCACGTCTCAGCGCCGCTGGTCGTTCAACTCAAGGGAGTGGTGGAACGCGAGCAAGCATCCATGGGGCTATTCATTACCCTGGACCCGCCAACCGCAGTCATGCAGAAGGAGGCCGTCGGAGCGGGGTACTTCCACTCAGCCCTCTGGCAGAAGGACTTCCCCAAGATTCAAATTCGCACCATAAAGCAACTCTTGTCCGGTCAGGGCTTTGACCTGCCGCCGCAACTGCCCTCCATGTACCAGCCAGCTCAAAGGGTGCGGCGCAAACAGGGGTACCAAGCCTCGCTTGGGGAGAGCTCGCCGGTGAGCTAGATCCCTCGCCGAGGGCCGCCTGCCGTTGCCGTCAACGCACCACCCCCCTAATACGTAGACGCGTCCCACACCCTGAAGCCCTCGAAGCGCACGATGCCTGCGTTGCCGACGTAGAGGCCGCCCAGGGCGCATATCTCGCCCTCTCGCTGGTTGTGCGCCAGGGCCAGGGTGGTCAGCAACTCTCCATCGCCGAAGAGCCAGCCGGTCTCCCCTAGGGCGATGAGTTGGAGATGAAACTCTCGCTTGGCGGAGACGCCGCTTCTGAGGGTGATGTTCTTGTACCCTTCACCCTCTTGCCACCTGGAATGGTAGATGTTGCCGTCATGCCTGATTCCCGCAACCTCGAATTGGTCCCCAATTCCCGGGTCACCCTCCGCATCGCGGAATATGAAACCGTAGTCCCATTGGGTCTGGGGCCTGGTGAACACCGCTTCCGCGATGAAGTCCCGGGCAAAGACACCGCTGTCGTGTGAGCCGAAGCGGCCGGGGCTAAGGTCAAGCTGGCCGTCCACCGGGCCGTAGAGCGCCCGCAGTTCGAGGCCCTGAAACTCCTCGAAGGTCACCTCGCCGGAGTCGCCGCTTCCCACTCCTGGGCGGTTCAGGAAGGCGATTTCCCCCGCCTGCCATGCGCTTTCAAGGTCCAGCGTCCGACTGTGCATGCCGTTCACGACGATCCATGCCCGGTCGTCGATGGCGATGACCTGGATGTGGTTTCGCGCCCCCGGGGAGGCGTCGAAGCCGTCGATGCGATCGTTGGGATTGAATTCGACACCCACCCCGTCCAGCGGCTGCCTGTTGGGGTTGTCCATGTCCGCCTCGGAGCCGCGAAGGATGAGGAGGTAGTTCCAGTTCTGCTGGAGGGTCTTGGGGTTGGTCACGGTGATTTCCGTGCTGAAGTCCACCATCGCGGCCTCGGACCGCACGAGGCCGGCTTCGGCGCCACCCTCCAGGGGGCCGAAGGTCTTCAGGAGTTCCGGCGTAGGGCCGGCGAGCATCTCTGGGATGCGCTCCTGGACGGTCTCCGCGGAGATGGCGAAGCTGAGCCCCTCCGTCTCGCGATAGCCGAAGGTGAGGATGCCCAGGACCTCGCCGGAGGTGGAGATCATCGGCCCGCCGCTGTTGCCCGGGTTTGCCGCGGCGTCGGTCTGGATGACGTCGCTCTCCACGAAGTCGCTGTAGCGCACGGCGGACACGATGCCCCTGGTGACCGTGGCCTCGCCTTCCAGGTCCAGCGCGTAGCCGATCAGGATAACCTCTTCGCCCGTCTTGACTCGGGAGACGTCGCCGAAGGGCAAGGACTGGAACGTGCCGCAGCAGATGCGCACTACCGCCAGGTCATGCGTCTCGTCCTGTCCCAGCAGTTCCGCCCTGTACTCCGTCTCTTCATTGCCGACAGTTACCGTCACCTGCGAGGCGCCTGGGAAGATGTGGTTATTGGTGATGATGAACGCCGTGTTGCCCTCAACCTTGTAGATGATGCCGGACCCGGCACGCCGGCGCGTTTCGACTCGGACAACGGACTGCTTCACCCGTTCGATGATGTCGCTGAGCGACGGCGTTGGAGCGGGCGTTGGTGTTGCCGTCGGTCTGGGGGTCTGTGTGGGCGAGGGCGTGGGCGTTGCCGTTGGCGCGGGAGTCGGGGTAGCCGTGGGGTTGGGCGTCGCGGTTGGCCGTGGCGTCGCGGCCGGCGTCGGAGGCGGAGCAGCGGTCGGCATCGCGGCTATCGTCGCCTCGAGGCGCGCCTGGACGGTGGCGTCCAGGTCCGGCGTAGGAGCCGCCGTGGGCAACGCCGCCTGGATGGCGGCCTGGACGGTAGCGGCGATATCCGGCGTCGGCTCGGGCGCTGGGCTGGGCTCCGTGCAGGCCGCGAGCAACAGGACAAGCGCTATCGCGCTACGCCACATCCACACTTCCCTTCCCCGGGACGTTTACGCGTCGATAGTTGGGAGACATAGCAATATTGCATCCGTACCATCCGGGCTATCGTCGATTCAAGGCAAGCTCAACTTGCCGCAGGGGAAGAGGACCAGCGCCAAGGAGACACGGTCGAGTTCTTCCGATAACACTATACGGGTTTCCGCCGCTTCACGTCTTTCCATGCAAAGTGGCTGAGTCTCCTGAAACAAGAGGCCGTCCTTGAGGTCCCCTACACCTTCCCGCTCGCCGCGCGCAGGTCCGCAATCTGCTGCAGGAGGGCGTCGTCGTCCAGCTCCAAGTCGATGGGCGCGCCGAAGGGCTGCGGGAAGTCGACGGGGATGCTGTAGTAGACCTCCAGGTAGTTGTTCTCCGGGTCCCGGAAGTAGATGCTCGCCGTGTTCCCGTGCGTGATGATGCGCTCTTCCTTCACGCCCTCGTCCTGGAAGAGCTGGTGGAACGCCTTCAGGTCCTCCAGGCTGTCGACGTGCATCGAAAGCTGCTGCAGGAGCTTCGCGTCGTCCGGCGCCGTCCGGCCCGAGGTCAGCAGCAGCTCATGGTGCTCCTCCGCCGGCCGCGCCGAGAGGAAGCACGCTTCGCGCTCAGGGGGGAACCGGTCCGTCACCGTGAACCCCAGCACGCGCGTGTAGAAGTCCAGCATCGTGGGGAAGTCGTTGCAGTGCAGGCCGATGTGGCCCAGCGATGTCACCTTTGGCATGGCGCCCTCCTTGGCCGCGCACCGGCGGCCCGATAGCTGTGCGTCGATACGCCTAACGTAGCCCCGTCGACGCCCGCCGTCAACGCCCCCGCACACGAGCCAACGGTTCGCCCTGCGGGAACCAACCGTCCGCCCTACGGGAACCAACCGTTCGCCCTGAGCTTGTCGAAGGGGCCTGTCGAAGGACCCTGCCATCTGCTCCTTGTGCCTGTGCCAGATGCGCCCGTATGCTGGCCTCATGAAGAAGTGGATCAAGCAGGACCAACCCACGCCGGCGCTGGCACGGAAACGGCCGGGCGCCCCGAAGGACAACCAGAACGGCAGGAGGCACGGCCTCTACTCGCAGCTGTATCCCGTTGACTTCATCGACACCCTCCCGCGCCTCAGACACGAGCAGGGCCACCGGCCCATGGACCCTGCGGCGGCGCGCAGGCTTGATTCCTTCAGCCCAATGCAACACAACCCGTTTCTCATAGGGATTGGGCCATCCGGCGCAATGCGGCGCAATGCAAGACAATGGGGTTTCAGCTACAACCAGGGCAGATCGTCACGTCGGAATGCGCGCCATTCCACCCAAGCTGAATTGGGCGATTTAAGATACATTCGAAATTCAGGACTACTCTCTTGTACTCAATTCAATTCGACGGTCCCGTCCCGGCGGCGGCAGCGTGTCGCGCCCGCGGCCCCGGCGGTTGACAGAAGCCCCTCGCGCGCGGACACTGCACGTACTTTCGCACCCACCCGCAAACGGTATCGTGAAGGAGGACACAATGCTAACCCCTGTTGACAACGAATTCCTAACGAAAGTCGGTCCCGGTACGCCCATGGGCAGTCTGCTGCGCCAGTTCTGGCACCCCTTCCTGCCCTCCCGCGACCTGCCGGAGCGCAACGGCCCCCTGAAGCGCGTCCGGCTGCTCGGCGAAGACCTCGTCGCCTTCCGCGACTCCAACGGCGACGTCGGCCTCATCGCCGAGAACTGCCAGCACCGGGGCGCCTCGCTCTTCTTCGGCCGCAACGAGGAGGGCGGGCTCCGCTGCAACTACCACGGCTGGAAGTACGACGTCACCGGCGCCTGCCTCGACATGCCCAACGAGCCCGCCGAGAGCAACTTCCGCGACAAGGTGCAACTCACCGCCTACCCCTGCCGTGAGATCAACCGAATGATCTGGACCTACATGGGCCCGCGTGAGACGCCGCCGGCCTTCCCGCAGTTCGAGGTCAACACGCTTCCCATCGACCAGGTCTTTGAGCCGGGCATCATGGTGGAGGAGTGCAACTGGATCCAGGGGCTCGAGGGCGACCTGGACTCGTCCCACGTTCCCTTCATCCACGGCCGCATCGCCAAGGACTCGCCGGACGAGCCGGGCTGGGGCCGTGGGTCGTGGGTCGATGACCGCGCGCCGACCCTCGACGTCATCCCCAAGCCCTACGGCGCCGTCTACTCCGCCAAGCGCGTCTGGAACGACCAGGGCGAGCGCTGGCATCGCATCACCCAGTACGTCATGCCCTACTTCACGATGATCGCCGCCGGCCAGCCCAACAGCTGCTCGGCCCGCGCCTGGGTGCCCATGGACGACCAGTTCCACATGCTCATCAACATGCACGGGCGGCTGGAGGGCACCATCTCCGAGGAGGAGCAGTTCCGGTCCGCCAACCCCTACGCCAACTCGGGCGGCTACGTGCCGGAGACCCCGGACCCCCGCACCCGCTACCACACGGCGGCCAACCGCTCCAACGACTACTCCATCAACTACGACATCCAGAAGCGGGTGAACATGTCCGGCATCCCGCGCGGCGGCAACCTGCAGGACCGCGCCATGACCGAGACCATGGGCACCGTCTACGACCGCACCAAGGAGCACCTGGGCACCAGCGACCGGATGATCATCGCGGTGCGGCAGCGGCTGATGAAGGCCGCGCGGGAGTTTATGGAGGACGGCGCACCCCCCGCCCACGTCGACGACGCGTCGCTCTACCGCGTGCGGTCGGCCTCGGCCATCCTGCCGGAGGGCGCCGACTGGCAGGCCGCCACGGCAGCCGCCAGAGACTCCGACGCCGGCGTCCCCGTCTCCTACGTCCCGCTATCGTAGCAACCTGCCTCCCGCCAACCTCAAACCCCCCTCCCCCACGTGGGGGAGGGTTGGGGTGGGGGCTGACCAGGAGTAAGCCTCAACAACGCGCCGCCGTGAAAAACGGCAAAGGAGAAGAAGATGCTGACACCCGTTGACAACGAGTTCCTCACTCGCGTTGGTCGCGGCACGCCCATGGGCACACTGCTGCGCGAGTTCTGGACCCCCTTCTTGCCCTCCCGCGACCTGCCGGAGCGCAACGGCCCCCTGAAGCGCGTCCGCCTCCTCGGCGAGGACCTCGTCGCCTTCCGCGACTCCAACGGCGACGTCGGCCTCATCGCCGAGAACTGCCCGCACCGGGGCGCGTCGCTCTTCTTCGGCAGGAACGAAGAGGGTGGCCTCCGCTGCAACTACCACGGCTGGAAGTACGACGTCACCGGCGCCTGCCTCGACATGCCCAACGAGCCCGCCGAGAGCAACTTCAAGGACAAGGTGCAACTCACCGCCTACCCCTGCCGCGAGGTCAACCGGATGATCTGGACCTACATGGGGCCGCGCGAGACGCCGCCCCCCTTCCCCGCCTTTGAGGTCAACACGCTTCCCATCGACCAGGTCTTTGAGCCCAGCATCATGATGGAGGAGTGCAACTGGATCCAGGGGCTGGAGGGCGACCTGGACTCGTCTCACGTCCCCTTCATCCACGGCCGCATCGCCAAGGACTCGCCGGACGAGCCGGGCTGGGGGCGCGGGTCGTGGGTCGACGACAGGGCGCCGGTCCTCGACGTCGTCCCCACGCAGTACGGCGCCGTCTACTCCGCCAAGCGCGTCTGGAACGACGACGGCGAGCGCTGGCACCGCATCACCCAGTACGTCTTGCCGTACTACACGATGATTGCCGCCGGCGCGCCCAACGCGTGCTCGGCCAAGGCCTGGGTGCCCCTCGACGACCACTACCACATGCTCATCAACATGCACGGGCGGCTGGAGGGCACCATCTCCGAGGAAGAACAGGACCGCTCCGCCAACGCCTACCGCAACGCCGGCGGCTACGTCGAAGAGACCCCGGACCCGCGCACCCGCTACCACACCGCGGCCAACCGGACCAACGACTACGCCCTGAACTACGACATCCAGAAGCGCGTCAACATGTCCGGCATCCCGCGCGGCGGCAACCTGCAGGACCGCGCCATGACCGAGACCATGGGGGCCATTTACGACCGCACCAAGGAGCACCTGGGCACCAGTGACCGGATGATCATCGCGGTGCGCCAGCGCCTGATGCGCGCCGCCCGGGAGTTCCTGGAGGACGGCACGCCGCCCGCCCCCATCGACGAGCCGTCGCTGGTCCGCGTGCGCTCCGCGTCGGCCATCCTGCCCGAGGGCGCCGACTGGCAGGCCGAGACGGCAGCCGCCCGCGACGCCGACGCCGGCGTACCCGTCTCCTGGATCCCGCTGAGGTAGCGTAATCGTCGTTCCCGCGGAGGCGGGAACCCAGGGGGCCGAGGGGCCCGTCCAAGGTCGGTCTGCAACAACGCGCCGCCGGGCGCAAGCAAAGGAGGACATCGCCATGCCATGGATCAAAGTCATTCAGGAGCACGAAGCGGAGGGCGAGCTCAAGGACGCCTACGACCGCATGCGTGAGATCAACCTCGAGTACGAAGACCCCGCCGTGCCCAGCCCGAACCTGGCCGCCGGCCCGCGCTCGGTTGGGCCGCCGACGCTGGCCAGCCTCAACCCCCTCTCCATGCTCTATGGCCGCCAGTTCATGATGCACGTCATGCGCGGCCCGTCCCGCGTCACCCCCGCCCAGCGGGAGATGGTCGCCACCGTCACCTCGCTGGCGTCCAACTGCCGGTACTGAACCGTCGCTCACGCAGGGTCCCTGCGTAGAGTTGGCGGCGACGACCTCCTGGCCGAGTTCATTCAGAACGACTGGCGGAAGGCCGACCTGACCGAGGGCGAGCGCGCCATGCTGGAGTACACGGAAAAGTTGACCCTCACCCCTGCCATGATCACCGAGGACGACATCAACGCCCTCCGTGCCGCCGGCTGGGACGACCGCGACATCCTGGACATCGTCATGGCCTGCGCCTACTTCAACTTCCGCGTCCGCGTCGTCGACGGCCTCGGACTCGAGGTCCCCGACGCCTCGGCGGCGAATGCCGCCCGCGCACGCGAGCATGCCTCCGAATTGGCGGCCGAGAAGGGCGTCACCCTCCCCAGCGACATCTGGGGCGTTCGCGAGCAGGCGGAGGCGGCCAGCACGGGCGGGTAGACCGCCCCCTCCACCGTCATACCGGCGGAAGCCGGTATCCAGAGGGGCGGGGCGAAGGGGCCGTCTGTCCTGAGGCTCTTGAAGGGGAAAAACGGGGGTGCGGAGCTACTCCGCACCCCCGTTCCTGTCTGCGCCCCAACGGTGCTACAATCACGTCCACCATCGCCGAGCCTGAACACAGGGGGAGGACATCACCATGCCATGGATCAAAGTGATACAGGAGCACGAGGCGGAGGGCGAGCTCAAAGAAGCCTATAACCGCATGCGCGAGATCAACGCCCAGTACGAGGACACGCCCGCCCGGCCGCGGACGCCGGGTGAACGTCATATCGGGCCTCCCCAGCTGCACAGCCTCAACCCCCTCTCCATGGTCTACGTCTGGCAGTTATACAGGCACGTCATGCGCGGCCCGTCTCGCGTCACGCCCGCCGAGCGGGAGATGGTCGCCACCGTCACCTCGCTGACGACCAATTGCCGGTACTGAACCGTAGGTGACGCAGGGATCCTGCGTCGAGTTAGCGGCGATGACCTCCTGGCGGAGTTCATCCAGAACGACTGGCGGAAGGCCGACCTCAGCGACAAACAGCGCGCCATGCTGGAGTACGCCGAGAAGCTGACCCTCACCCCCGCCATGATGACCGAGGACGACATCAACGCCCTTCGCGACGTCGGCTGGGACGACCGCGACATCCTCGACATTGTCATGGTCTGCGCCTACTACAACTTACGCGTCCGTGTCGTCGACGGCCTCGGCCTCGAGCTCCCCGACGCTTGGGCATCGGGCGCCACCCGCGACCGCGAGCACGCCGCCGAGCTTGCCGCCGCGAAGGGCGTCTCCCTTCCCGCCGACATCTGGGGCGTCCGGGAGCAGGCGGAGGCGGCCAAGGCACGCGCCTAGCCGCCATCTTGTCGGTCAATAGAGCGTCTCTTGGCCGTTCGTCCTGAGGGAAATCGAAGGGCGAACGGCGGGAAGAGTGAAAGGAGTACCAGCCATGCCATGGATCAAAGTGATACTGGAAGACGAGGCCGAGGGCGAGCTCAAAGAAGCCTACGAGCGCATGAATGAGATCAACGCCCAGTACCCAGGCGGCACGCCGCCAACCGGGTCGCAGATGCCGGGCTCCCGCCTTGTCGGGCCGCCCCAGCTGGCAAGCCTGAACCCCCTCTCCATGCTCTACGGCCGCCAGTTCATGATGCACGTCATGCGCGGCCCGTCTCGCGTCACGCCCGCCGAGCGGGAGATGGTCGCGACGGTGACCTCGCTGGCGTCCAACTGCCGGTACTGAACCGTCGCTCACGCAGGGGCCCTGCGTAGAGTTGGCGGCGACGACCTCCTGGCGGAGTTCATCCAGAACGACTGGCGGAAGGCTGACCTCACCGACAAGCAGCGCGCCATGCTGGAGTACACGGAGAAGCTGACCCTGTCCCCAGCCATGATCACCGAGGACGACATTAACGACCTCCGCGCCGCCGGCTGGGACGACCGCGACGTTCTCGACATCGTCATGGCCTGCGCCTACTTCAACTTCCGCGTCCGCGTCGTCGACGGCCTCGGCCTCGATGTTCCAGACGTTTCGGCAACGAGGGCCGCCCGCGCCCGGGAGCACGCCGCCGAGCTTGCCGCCGAGAAGGGCGTCGCCCTCCCCAGCGACATCTGGGGCGTTCGCGAGCAGGCAGAGGCGGCCAGCACGGGCGGGTAGACCGGATCGAACGGCGCCAGCCGTGTTCAGGATTTCGAGAGGGAATAAGACGGGCCCTTCGCCCCGCGATTTCTCGCGGGGCGAAGGGTCTTTGTCGTTTGCAGGGATACCGCTCCACGCCGGTGAGTGATAGAATCCGGCCCGTTATCGCCGAGCCTGAACACAGGGGGAGGACACCGCCATGCCGTGGATCAAGGTCATCCAAGAGTGGGAGTCGGAAGGCGAGCTCAAGGACGCCTACGACCGCATGCGGCAGATCAACGCCGAGTACGGTGAGCCCAACATGCCGGGACAGGGGGCCGCAGCAGGCCCGCACCCGGTCATGCCCCCGGAGCTGGCCAGCCTCAACCCCCTCTCCATGCTCTACGGACGCCTCTTCATGATGCACGTCATGCGCGGCCCGTCCGGGGTCACCCCCGCCCAGCGCGAGATGATCGCCACCGTCACCTCCCTGGCGTCCAACTGCCGCTTCTGAGCCGTCGCCCACGCAGGGGCCCTGCGTAGTGTTGGCGGCGACGACCTCCTGGCCGAGTTCATCCAGAACGACTGGCGGAAGGCCGACCTGACCGGCGCCGAGAACGCCATGCTGGAGTTCACTGAGAAGCTCACGTTGACCCCCGCCATGATGACCGAGGACGACATCAACGCCCTCCGCGCCGCCGGCTGGACCGACCGCGACGTGCTCGACATCGTCATGGCCTGCGCCTACTTCAACTTCCGCGTCCGCGTCGTCGACGGCCTGGGCCTGGAAATCCCGGACATGCTGGCCCAGCGGGCCACCCAGTCCCGCGACCACGCCGCCGAGTTAGCTATGGAAAAGGGCGTCTCCCTCCCCAGTGACATCTGGGGCGTGCGAGAGCAAGCGGAGGCCGCCAAGACACAGGCATAGCCCACCCCCCTCACCGTCCTTCCCGCGAGGGCGGGAATCCAGAGGGGGGCAGTCCAGGGGTAGTCCGCAACAACGCGCCGGTGGCGCACAGCGAAAGGGAGGACACCGTCATGCCATGGATCAAGGTCATACAGGAATGGGAGGCCGAGGGCGAGCTCAAGGACGCCTACGAGCGCATGCGCCAGGTCAACATAGACTACAACGACGAGATGCTCGCGGGCATGCCCCCCAACCCGGGCCCGCACCCCGCGACGCCGCCGGAGCTGGCCAGCCTCAACCCCCTCTCCATGCTCTACGGACGCCTCTTCATGATGCACGTCATGCGCGGGCCCTCGCGCGTCACGTCGGCGGAGCGGGAGATGATCGCCACGGTCACCTCGCTGGCCTCCAACTGTCGATACTGAACCGTCGCTCACGCAGGGGCCCTGCGTAGAGTTGGCGGCGGCGACCTCCTGGCCGAGTTCATCCAGAACGACTGGCGCAAGGCGGACCTCAACGACGCCCAGCGCGCCATGCTGGAGTACGCCGAGAAGCTGACCCTCACCCCCGCCATGATCACCGAGGACGACATCAACGACCTCCGCGCCGCCGGCTGGGACGACCGCGACGTCCTCGACATCGTCATGGCCTGCGCCTACTTCAACTTCCGCGTCCGCGTCGTCGACGGCCTCGGGCTCCAGGTCTCCGACAACACGGCAGTGAACTCCACCAAGGCCCGCGAGCACGCCTCGGCGCTCGCCGCCGAGAGGGGCGTCTCCCTCCCCGGCGACATCTGGGGCGTGCGAGAGCAGGCGGAAGCAGCCAGCACGGGCGGCTAGCCCGTCACCGACGAGTCAGGTGGACACCTCCCGCTCGTCCCCAACCCCATCGTTCCCGCGCAAGAGGGGACGCAAAGGGGAGGTGGGGAGAACGGGGGGTGTCTCGTTCGATAGGCTGGACGGGGCAACGCAACATGGACACCGAGAGGAGGAACGGCATGAGTTCGATGTCAGTGGAGCGGCTTGGCGGGCTCGCGTTGATTGTGGGGCCGGTGCTGGCCTTCATCATGTTCCTGCTGCAGCCCGGCGGCATCCTGATAGACACGGCGGCGCCGTCGGACCCCATCGCAGCCATCAACGCCCTGTCTGACAACCGTGGCCTCGCCAACGTCACGGTCACGCTGGTCTGCGTGG
This sequence comes from Dehalococcoidia bacterium, assembly GCA_965249605.1. Classification (GTDB taxonomy): domain Bacteria; phylum Chloroflexota; class Dehalococcoidia; order Lucifugimonadales; family UBA1127; genus UBA1127. Next base: position 2,512,957 of record OZ252245.1, on the reverse strand, counting down.
GACTCGTCATTATGCTCTTTGGGTTGTACGCTCTGCAGTCCACCCTCCGCGGCTCCGGGGCCGCGGACGCCTTTTCGAGGGCGGGGCTCGCGTTCATCGCAATCGGCTTGCTGACCTGGTTCATCGCTCAGGGGATCGCGCTTGCCATCGCCATCGGGTTGGAGAACGAGACCGTCAACTTCCTGACCCCCCTCGTCGTGGCAAGGGTGGCCTTGACGATTATCGGCGGCGTGGCGGTATCCCTGGGCTTCTTCATCTTCGCCCTGGCGCTGCCTTCAACGGGGAGCCCGAGCAAGTTCGTCAACCACGCGGTGGCAGCATTGTCACTTTTCTCGCTGGCGTCCTTCTACTGGGCCGCCACCGCAGGCGTCGACCTCGACCAGGGTCTCGCACTCGCGCGGTCCCTGTACGTCATCTGGGTGGCCTGGCTCGTGTACCGGGGCATTCGCCTGATGAAGGAGGGAGCCTCGTCCGCCGGCTAGCGGGAAGCGCCGACGACGGGCCGCGCAATGTCCAACGACAGCTACCTGGACGCCAACCGCGCTAACTGGGACGACCGGGTTCCCGGTCATCTGGCGCCCTCCGAGTACCGCGTCGATGAGCTCGTGTCCAACCCGGCCTACGTGAGCAAGGAGGCCGTCTTTGCCGCCCGGGAGATCGGCGGTGTGTCCGGCATGACGCTGGCGCACCTGCAGTGCCACATCGGCACGGACACCATCTCGATAGCGCGGCTTGGCGCGATGGCCACGGGGCTGGACTTCTCGCCCCGGTCCATAGAGGCCGCGACGGCGCTGGCCCGCGACTGCGGCGTCGACGCGCGCTTCGTCCTCGGCGACGTCCATGATGCCCCGGCTCTCCTTGGAGAGCAGTTCGACGTCGTCTACACCGGCGTCGGCTCGCTCTGCTGGCTGCCGGACGTGCGCCGCTGGGCTGCGGCCGCTGCGGCCAGCGTGCGCCCCGGCGGCATCCTCTACCTCCACGAGGTCCATCCCACCGTGCAGTCCCTCGGCGACGACTGGGGCCTGGACGGCCCGCGGCTGGAATACCCCTACTTTGAGACGATCGAGCCCGACGCCCTTGACTCCGAGGCAAGCTACACCGGGGAGGCCCGCCTGACCCACACCCGCACGTACCAGTGGAACCACGGCCTCGGCGAGACGGTCACCGCCCTCATCGACGCGGGCCTCCGTATCCGCTTCCTTCACGAGCACACCCAGCTCTGCTACCAGGCTTGGCCCCACATGGTGCGGGACGCGCAGGGCTGGTGGACCCTCCCCGAAGGCGCAGAGCGGCTGCCGATGATGTTCTCGCTGCTGGCGGAGAAGGAGGGAGGCTAGTCACCAAGGGCGAAGAGCAGGACGCTTACGGCAGCGGCAACGCTGCCCACTGTTATGGTGGCAATTGTCGCGAGACCCCCAAACAACCACCGCACGGTGCGAGTCTCCGCCTTGGCAATCTCCGTCCTGATGTCTGCGGTCTCTCTCGTGAACTCTCCGCGCAGGTCGGAAATCGTTGTAGTCACTTCTCCGCGCAGGTCGGAAATCGCCGTGGCTAGGTCACCGTGCTGCTTCTGGTTCTCCTCACGAAACCGTCCAAACTCCATCAGGAGTTCAGTGTAGGCATTGGACGGATTGCTGGCTTGGCTAGTCACAATTGGCTCCTCATATTGCCCACATTATACGACCGGCCTCCACGCTGAGCAACGACTGTCGCCTCAAATAGTCTCCAGATTGTGCGCCCATCGCCCTTACCCAGCGGAATGGCACTCCCTTGGCGTCGTTTCCTTGCCCGATCCGCAACCTCTCACTCGCATAGCCTATGTAGATACACAGGTATATTGGGCCTGAATTGCAGGGCCAGGGCTAAGCGGCGTCACCCCTCCAGGGTGAACTCCGCGGCAACGGGCAGGTGGTCCGACGCCTGCCCTGCCTCCGGGGTGTCCACCACCCATGCCCGGGTGCATGACGTCGCGAGGTCCCGGCTTGCCATGATGTAGTCGAGGCGGACGCCGCCTAGGAAGTCGTCACGCTTGGGCTCCAACGGCGTCGGGTACGTGTGTGACGTCACGCCGTGGGCTGCCAGCACGTCCGTGAAGCCGGCCCTCGCGAAGTACTCGCAGACGTGGGTGTCCGGGCGCAGGTCCTCGTCCAGCAGCCGCCGCGACGGCACCTCGGCCTCGTGGCCCAGCGGGAGCGTGTTGAAGTCGCCCATGACCAGCGTGTGCTCGCCGGGGCGGGTGCGGCTCACGACGACCTGCGCCTCCTGCAGCCGGGCCAGGCTCGAGAAGGGGTTCAGGTGCGTGGCGATGACCTGCACCGTGCTCTCGCCGTTGGTCAGCTCCATCCGTACCAGCCCGTGGTGCATGGGCGCCGCCGCCACCGTCGTCGTGGACGCGGGGGCCCACGGCTCGCGGTAGAGCAGCGCCACGTGGTTGCCGGTGGGCGCCTCCACCAGCGCGCCCCGCATCCCGACGGCCTCGCAGAAGGCATCCATGCGCGCGCCGCCGTCGTCGAGGAAACCCCAGCATTCGCACAGCGCGAGGGCGTCGGGGCGCACTGCGTTGACCTGCGTGGCCAACTGGGCCGTCCGGTCGCGGCCGTCGGTCACGCCGCCGTAGAGGATGTTGTAGGCCATCACGCGCAGGGTGCTGGTCATCGCAACTCCAGTAGGGCTATCTTGGGCCTCGCGGCCGCCGCCGAACCTCAGGGTACACCGCTCGGGTCGCGTGCCGCACCCTGTCGTGTCAGCCGATGCAAATCCCCCTGCGTGCTACACTGAATATCGTAGGGCATCTCGGTTTTTCGGGGGGAATAGTCGGTGAATTTGCTGGACTGGGCGCTTCTGGGTGTCTTGGGTGTCAGCGCCTTTGCCGGCATGCGTGTAGGCCTCTTCAACGCTGCCCTGGGCTTCGGCAGCCTGCTGGTTGGGTGGTATTTCGCCGGACAGGTGAGCACCACCGTCGGCCTGGCGGTGGCGGTGTACACGGACTCCACCACGGTGCAGGCCGTCGTCAGCGTGCTCGTCTACGTGCTCCTGCTGGCCATCATGTTGTACGCCGCCAGCCGGGTCATCGCCATCTTCAAGTCGTTCCTATCCACGGCTACGATGGGGGTCTCCAATATCCTCGACCGGGTGGGCGGGCTGGCCCTCGGATTTGTGGTGGGCCTCATGCTCATCGGCGCCGTCGTCCTCATCGGCGCGCGGCTCACATACCAGGTGGACCTTGGGGCGATCGACCACGACGTCCCCGGCCAGCTGGCGGAGCGCGTGGCGCAGGGGGAGACGGTGCACAAGGAACTCGAGAACCTCCTGGGGTCGTCGAAAGTAGTCGGGGCTCTGGTGCGGCTGGCGGTCGCACTGCCGGGCAAGGCGCTTGGCCTCGCTCCCGCCGAATTCGGCGACTCGCTGGTGCTGCTGAAGCAGTCCCTCGACTGACGCCGCCGCTGGGGGCATAATGCGCCCACACAGGACCGGCAGCAAAAGGAGGCGACGCTATGGCTACAACAGTGGGTACAGGCGACTTCACCTATGAGGTGGCCGAGGGCTGGGGTGAGCTCCCGGAAGGCTTCGAGTGGGGCCAGATAGGCTCCGTCAACGTGGACTCCGAGGACCAGGTCCACGTCTTCACCCGCACCACCAACCCCATGATGGTCTTTGACCGCGACGGCAAGTTCCTCAGCACGTGGGGCGGCGACATCTTCAAGGACGCCCATGGCCTCAACACGGACGCCGACGACAACCAGTACATGGTGGACCGCACGCTGCAGGTGGCGATGAAGTTCACCAAGGACCGCAAGAAGGTCTTTGAGATCGGCACCAGCGGGGTGCCGTCTGACACGGGCTACACGGACGAGAACCGCTCGGTGCTGCGGGCGGCGGGGCCCTTCCACCACCCCACGGACATCGCCCTCTCGGCGTCGGGCGGCTTCTACGTCTCCGACGGCTACCGCAACTGCCGCGTGCACAAGTTCGCGGACGACGGGACGCTGGAGTACTCGTGGGGCGAGCCGGGGACCGGCCCGGGCCAGTTCGACCTGGTCCACAGCGTCTGGGAGGCTGAGGGCAGGGTCTACGTGGCCGACCGGCAGAACCACCGCATACAGATCTTCACCCCGCAGGGCGAGTACCTCGACGAGTGGGGCGGCTTCATCCAGCCGTGCAAGCTCTTCGTGGACAGCAACAACATCATGTACGTGGCGGAACTGCAGTCGCGCGTGACCATCCTGGACCTCGAGGGCAACGTGCTGGCGCAACTCGGCGACCCCGAGTACCGCCGGCCCGAACCGGGGCAATTCGTCGGGCCGCACGGCGTCTGGGTTGACTCGCACGGGGACCTGTACGTGTGCGAAGTGCTGATGGGCCAGCGGATCCAGAAGTTCCTCCGCAAGTAAGCCCTTCCCTCTCGAGGGCAACGTCAGGTTGGGGGTGACGGAGGCAAGTGCTCCGTCACCCCCTCCCATTTGCCTCGTGCTCAAAGGGGGGTGCAGCGCAACGGCGGACTCGTTTCTCTGCGGGCCCTAGCTGAGGCGGACCTCCCTCGAGCCCGCTTTTTGTAGCTGTTGTGGCGCATTGCAGCTACGAGACCAACTGCCTGGCCAAATTTGCGTTTTTCAAAACGAGTCCCCCCTGCAGCGGGCCGAACCGCACTCGAACATGGACGCAGAACACGTAATCAACGAACCAATTGGTGCGGACGCTGGGGCCGGTGGGCTGGTTGCGGTCGTGGAGTGCGTCATTCATGGAGGGAGGGTAACGGGGTCTGCGGCGTTGGGGCTAGGGGCTCGTGTCAGGGTGGGGGGTCCAATGTGGGACGGGCGGCCCTCTTCGTGTGCCGTCAGGACAGGCTTCGAGAGCCTCAGGGTGATCGGAATCGCGAATCGCCGCTACGGCGTGGATGTGGGGGAGTCGGGGATGCAACGGGGGGTGGTGGTGGGGGCGCCACGCCCTGCGTCCGTTCCCCCCTTCGAGAGCCTCAGGCGAACGGACGCCACCGCCCCTGCGGCGCGTTGGGGGAGTCGAGGGAGCGGCGGGGGTTGGTGGTGGGATCGCCCCGCTCGGCATCCCTCTGGATACCGGCTTCCGCCGGTACGACGATGGGGGGTGTTCGGGCCGGTTGGGGAAGAGGGGGATGTCCCTACGCCGCGCCCCTGCCCTGGATTCCCGCTTTCGCGTGAACGACGATGGGGGAGTGCGGGCCGGAGGCGCTGCTGGCGGTGGAGGGGGAGTTTCCCGCTGCGGCGGGACGGGCGATTCGCGAATCGCCCCTACGATGCGTTGGGGGAGTCGGCGGTGCGACGGGGTGGTGACGTCCCGCCCCTGGATTCCCGCCTCCGCGGGGGGTGCGGCCCTTCGACAGGCTCAGGGCGAACGGACGAGGTGGGACGGCCTCCAAACTTGACGGGGTGACGTGCGCGGATAGAATCGACTACGTGTGTGGGGGTTTGGCCGTTAGTGGTTGTTGCGGGGCGGCGGAGGCCTTTGCACGCTAGGGGGTTTGCGGATGCCTACAATCAGCGGGGTTACTTTTGCGCCCGTCGAGGGGGCGGCTGAGCTGTTCACGCCGGAGTTCTGCGTGTACTTCGCGCACATGCACCGCACTTTCGGGCCGCGCGTCGCCGCCTTCCGCGAGGCCCGGTCGCAGGCGCAGCACCGCGCCATTCACGACAGGCAACTCCCCGAGAGCCCGCTTCCCGGCGACGCAGCCCAGCCGTGGCGGGTGCCGACCGTTCCCGCCGAGCTACGCAAGCCTGGCATCGAGATCACCGGGCCTGTCTCCATCACGCCCATGTTCATCAACGCCCTCAACCCGGGCGCCGACGGCGTTCGCGCGGAGGGCGACCTGGACGACGACGAGGACTCGGCGGGGCACCGGCTCGTCGACACCGTGCGCGCAGCCCTGAACCGCATGCAGGCGGTCGGCGGCGGCCTGACCTACCGCGACGAGGCGCGGGGCCGCGACTACGCCGTGCAAGAGGGGCCGGTGCCCTTCTTCATGCACCGGGAGCGCGGCCTGCACCTGGACGAACCGGAGGTCACCATCGAGGGGAAGCCGGTGTCGGCGGCCATCCTCGGCGCGTGCCTGACGCTCTTTCACGCGGGGCGCGCGCAGGCAGAGCACGGGCTCGGCATCTACTTCTACCTGCCCAAGATCGAGTCGGCCACGGAGACCGCCTTCTGGCGGGGCTTCTTCGCGGAAAGCCAGTTCCGTCTCGAGCACCTGCGGCGGGCGACCATCCGCGCCATCCCGCTCATCGAGTCGCTGCCCGCCGTCTTCCAGATGGAGGAGATCCTGCACCAGCTCGGGCCGTACGCGGCCGGGCTGAACGCAGCGCGGTGGGACCTGAAGGCGAGCATCCTCGAGTACGTCATGGCCGACCCGGACATGGTGTGGCCGGACCGCTTCAGCGTGGACATCAAGACGACGGACTTCCTGTCGAACATCTTCCGCCGGCTGGTGGCCGTGTGCCTGAAGCACGGCGGCGTCGCCATCGGCGGCATGGCGACGGCGCTGCCGAGCCGCGACGAGGCCGTGAACGCCGCGGCGGCGGCGTCGATACGGGCAGACAAGGAGTGGGAGGCCGCCCAGGGGTTCACTCGGGGGTGGGTCGCGCACATCTTCCACATGGGAGTCGCCGCGGCTCCCTTCAAGACGCTGGCCGACAGCGGCTGGCGGCCCACGGAGAAGATGCTGGACCCCAACACCTACCCCATCGAGATCAAGAGGCCGGAGGGACAGGTGACCCTAGAGGGCACGCGCCGCAACCTGCGCACCCTCATCGAGTACGTCGAGGGGTGGCTGAACGGGCGCGGCGCGAAGGGGATCGACAGCCTGGCGGGTCGACCGGGGCTGCACCCGGCGCTCATGGAGGACCTAGCGACGGCGCGCATATCCGTCGCGCAGACGGGGCAGCGGCTCATCCACGCCGCCCCCGACGCCGAGACGGGCGAGGTCCACACGCTGGAGCTGGTGAAGCGCATCCTGCTGGCCGAGGAGGAGGACATTCTTACGCGGCTCGAGGAGGGTGTCTCGGATGTCGACATCGCTGGCCGTGAGGAAGCGGTCGCCCGGTACCGCGGGGCGACCAAGGTGGTGATGCAATGGATCAAGAACTACACGGCGTTTGACTTTCGGAGCCTGGGCTCGTATACCAGAGATGACCTGGCGGCCATTGCCGCAGCCCCGGACGCCATCTAGGCACGGGAGCATCGCAACGGAGGACTACTGACATGGCGACCGGCACACAAGCGCAGACCCTGCGGGAGGTCCTAGACTACGGCCTGGCGGACAGCGCCGCACTGGTGGCCCCGGACGGTCCCACCATCACCTATGACGACCTGCGGGCGCAGGTGGACCGCCTGAGGGTCCAGCTCCGCTCCCTGGGCATTCGCAAGGAGGACCGGGTGGCCATCGTGCTGCCCAACGGGCTGGAGTCGATCGTGACCTTCCTGGCCGTCACGGCCGCCGCGACGGCCGCGCCCCTGAACGCCGCGTACAAGATCGACGAATTCGCCTTCTACCTCGACGACACCAACGCCTCGGCGGTCATCACGGGGCCCGAGGGCGGCGAGGCCATCATGGAGGTCGCGCCGGCGGGCGCCATCCACATCGTCGTCGAGATGGACGACGCCGGGCTGGTGAGTCTCACCGCGGCGGGCGACCCCCTTCGACGGGGCTCAGGACAGGCTTCGACAGGCTCAGGGCGAACGGACGGCTCAGGGCGAACGGACGACTCGTCGTGGCCCACGACGGACGACGTCGCGTTGGTGCTGCACACGAGCGGCACCACGTCGCGGCCCAAGCGCGTGCCGCTGACGCACCGCAACCTCACCACCTCGCTGCGCAACGTCGCCGCCACGTACGACCTGACGCCGGACGACGTCTCGCTGTGCGTCATGCCGCTCTTCCACGTGCACGGGCTGGTGGCCTCGACGCTGTCGACGCTGCAGACGGGCGGGACGGTGGTCGCGCCGCCGCGCTTCAACCCGCTGAACTTCTGGCCGGTGGTCAAGGAGCACAACGTCACCTGGTTCTCCGCAGTGCCCACCATGCACCAGGCGCTGCTGTCGCGCGCCCGCAGCACCAAGCCGGAGGTGCCGGAGACCCTGCGCTTCATCCGGAGCTGCAGCGCGGCACTGCCGCCCGTCGTGATGGACGAGCTGGAGCAGCAGTTCGGCGTGCCGGTGCTGGAGGCCTACGGCATGACGGAGGCGGCGCACCAGATGGCCTCGAACCCGCTGCCGCCCGGCAACCGGCTGCCCGGGGCCGTCGGGCCGGGGACCGGGGTCGGGGTCGCCATCATGGACGAGGAGGGCACGCTGCTGCTCAACGGCGAGCGGGGCGAGGTCGTCATTCGCGGGGACAACGTCATCACCGGCTACGAGAACAACCCGGAGGCCAACGCCTCCTCCTTCACCAACGGCTGGTTCCGCACCGGCGACGAGGGCATGCTGGATGGAGACGGGTATCTGACGCTGACGGGCCGCCTGAAGGAGATGATCAACCGCAGCGGCGAGAAGATCTCCCCGCTGGAGATCGACAATGCTCTGCTGGACCACCCGGCGGTCGGCGAGGCGGTGGCCTTCGGGGTTCCGCACCAGACACACGGCGAGGAGGCGTCGGCGGCGGTGGTGCTGACCGGGGAAGTCACGCCGCAGGAGCTGGTCGCGTTCTGCCGCACCAAGCTAGCCGACTACAAGTGCCCGCGCGTCATCCACGTCATGGAGGCGATCCCGCGGGGCGCCACGGGCAAGATCCAGCGCCGCTTCCTGACGGAGATGTTTTCCAAGGGGGCTTAGCCCCTTCTACTGGTGGAGGGGGGGCTTAGCCCCTTCTGCTGGTGGAGGGGGGCTTAGCCCCTTCTACTGGCGGAGGGGGGCTTAGTCCCTTCTGCTGGTGGAGGGGGGCTTAGCACCTTCCACTGGTGGAGGGGGGGCTTAGCCCCTTCTGCTGGTGGAGGGGGGGCTCAGTTCAGGCCTCGGGGACCGCGCGGGGGAGAGGGCAACCACGAGGGTTGCCCCTACGAGCTCAGGGGGGCGGGCCCTTCGACGGGCTCAGGGCGAACGGGTGCGGGGCGCGGTTCCGGCGCCAGAAGCCGTATAGAGTGAAAAGGACGTCATGAAATTCGCGATCTATGGCGCGGGGGCCATCGGCGCGTACCTGGGCGCCAAGCTGAGCCTGGCGGGTGAGGACGTCGCGCTCATTGCGCGGGGGCCGCACCTAGCGGCGATGCGGGAGCGCGGCGTCGTGGTGCGCAGCCCCGACGGCGACTTCACCGCCAACGTCTTCGCCACCAACGACGCGGCGGAGGTCGGGCACGCCGACGTCGTCGTGCTGGCCGTCAAGGCGCACGGGCTGACGGCCGTCGCGCCGCTGCTGCCGCCGCTCCTGGGCCCCGACACCGTCGTGTTGCCGGCGCAAAACGGCATTCCGTGGTGGTACTTCCAGCGGCACGGCGGACCGTGGGAAGGGACGCACCTGGAGAGCGTCGACCCCGGCGGCGTCATTGCCGAGCACGTCCCAGCCGAGAATATCGTCGGCTGCGTGGTCTACCCCGCCGCCACCATCGCTGAGCCGGGCGTCATCGCGCATGAGGAGGGCAACCGCTTCTCGCTCGGCGAGCTCGACGGCACGACCTCGGAGCGGGCCAAGGCCATCGCGGCGGCCATAGGCCGCGCGGGACTGCGCGCGCCGGTGCGGGGCAACATCCGGCAGGAGATCTGGGTCAAGCTGCTGGGCAACCTGGCCTTCAACCCCATCAGCGCGCTCACACAGGCGGGCATGGCGGAGATTGCCCGGGACCCGGACGCGGGGGGCCTGGCGCGCGCCATGATGGAGGAGGCCTACGCCATCGCGACGGCCTTCGGCGTCGAGATCCCCATCAGCGTCGACCAGCGCATGGCGGGCGCGGAAAGGGTGGGCGACCACAAGACCTCGATGCTGCAGGACGTCGAGCTGGCGCGGCCGATTGAGATCGGCGGGCTGGTTGGCGTCGTGCTGGAGCTTGGGCGGCTGGCGGGCGTGCCGACGCCCTCCACGTCGGCGGTCTACGCCTGCGCCAAGCTGCTCGGCGCGAAGACGCTCGCGGCGGCGGGGCGTTCGGGGTAGGGTTGGGCCCTGTTGTTCGTTCGGTGACCCCCTTCGAGAGCCCTCAGGACAGGCCCTTCGTGGTCCCTCAGGACAGGCTTCGACGGGCTCAGGGCGAACGGGCGGAGGAATGAACGAATCGTCCGTGCAGTGACCCTTCGACAGGCTCAGGGCGAACGGACGGAGGACGACATGGACGCTCGGGAGCAACTGCGGCAGCGCTTCAACGGCAACTTCAAGACGTGGGAGATCGAGCTGCCCATCGACGCGCTGGAGCCCGACCTGGTGTGGTTCATCGTGCAGGGCGGCTGGACCATCTGGACGCGCTATAACATCGAGGACGGCCGGGAGTATCTCGACTACTACGCCATGCACCGCATGACGGACGACCGGCACGTCCGGCTCTATGCGGATGGCGACGAGGCGGCCCTTCCCGCCATTCAGGGGATGTTCGCCGTTCCCATGGGGGCGACCGAGGCGGAACAGGAAGAAGCGCGGACCAAGCACTTTGAGCGCAACCAGGCGGTGGAGAAGCTGCTGGAAGAGAAGGGCTTCGTGATGACGGACAAGGCCCACGGCAGCGCCATCGTGAACCGCCATTTGCAGACCCACCGGGAAGCACACGACTAGCGCGCGGGGGCATACCGGCAACACCTGCGCCAAGCTGCTCGGGGCGGCGGGGCGGTAGCGCGCAGGAATCGTCCGTTCGTCGACCCTTCGACGGGCTCAGGGCGAACGGGCGGAGGGCGGGGCGGTAATGCGCAGGAATCGTCCGTTTGGCGACCCTTCGACGGGCTCAGGGCGAACGGACGGAGGACGACATGGACGCTCGGGAGCAACTGCGGCAGCGCTTCAACGGCAACTTCACGACGTGGGAGATCGAGCTGCCAATCGACGCGCTGGAGCCCGACCTGGTGTGGTTCATCGTGCAGGGCGGCTGGACCATATGGACGGTGCTGGGCGAGGAGGACGGTCGGGAGTACCTCGACTACTACGCCATGCACCGCATGACGGACGACCGGCACGTCCGGCTGTATGCGGATGGCGACGAGGCGGCCCTTCCCGCCATTCAGGGGATGTTCGCCGTTCCCATGGGGGCGACCGAGGCGGAACAGGAAGAAGCGCGGGCCAAGCACTTTGAGCGCAACCAGGCGGTGGAGAAGCTGCTGGAAGAGAAGGGCTTCGTGATGACGGACAAGGCCCACGGCAGCGCCATAGTGAACCGCCATTTGCAGACCCACCCGGAAGCACACGACTAGCGCGCGGGGGCATACCGGCAACACCTGCGCCAAGCTGCTCGGGGCGGCGGGGCGGTAGCGCGCAGGAATCGTCCGTTCGTCGACCCTTCGACGGGCTCAGGGCGAACGGGCGGAGGGCGGGGCGGTAATGCGCAGGAATCGTCCGTTTGGCGACCCTTCGACGGGCTCAGGGCGAACGGACGGAGGACGACATGGACGCTCGGGAGCAACTGCGGCAGCGCTTCAACGGCAACTTCACGACGTGGGAGATCGAGCTGCCAATCGACGCGCTGGAGCCCGACCTGGTGTGGTTCATCGTGCAGGGCGGCTGGACCATATGGACGGTGCTGGGCGAGGAGGACGGTCGGGAGTACCTCGACTACTACGCCATGCACCGCATGACGGACGACCGGCACGTCCGGCTGTATGCGGATGGCGACGAGGCGGCCCTTCCCGCCATTCAGGGGATGTTCGCCGTTCCCATGGGGGCGACCGAGGCGGAACAGGAAGAAGCGCGGGCCAAGCACTTTGAGCGCAACCAGGCGGTGGAGAAGCTGCTGGAAGAGAAGGGCTTCGTGATGACGGACAAGGCCCACGGCAGCGCCATAGTGAACCGCCATTTGCAGACCCACCCGGAAGCACACGACTAGCGCGCGGGGGCGTCGATGCTGTGCCGCCCGGCACAGGTAGAGGCGCGGATGCGGCGGTGAAGCGGTATACTGGCCGCAAACCAACCCTGACGGAAAGAAGCGGGAGGAAGCCATGTTCTTTAATTCACGCAGGTCAGCCATCCACGCCAAGCACGGCATGGTTGCTACGAGCCAACCGCTGGCCGCTATGGCCGGGCTTCGGATGATGATGGCGGGCGGCAACGCCGTCGACGCCGCCGTGGCGACCGCAGCGGCCCTCAACGTCGTCGAGCCGATGTCGACGGGCGTCGGCGGCGACCTCTTCTCCCTCATCTGGCTGGCGAAGGAGCGCCGGGTCGTCGCACTCAACGCGAGCGGACGCGCGCCCGCCGCCGCCGCAATCGAGGACGTCACGCGCACGGGGCTCAACCACATCCCCAACGACAGCGCGTGGTCGGTCTCGGTCCCCGGCACGGTGAACGGCTGGGACACCATCCTTCGCGAGTACGGCACCATGTCGCTGGAGCAAGTGTTGCAGCCGGCCATCCAGTACGCCGAGGAGGGCTACCCCGTCACAGACATCATCGCCTACCAGTGGTCCACCGGCGTGGACAAGCTGGCGCGGTACCCCTCCGGCCAGGAGCTGCTCCTGAACGGCCGCGCCCCCATGGAGGGCGAGGTCATGCACCTGCCCCTGCTCGGCGCGACGCTGCGGGCCATCGCCGAGGGCGGTCCGGACGCCTTCTACCGCGGCCCCATCGCCCAGAAGATCGCCGACTACGTCCAGCTTCGCGGCGGGTGGATGACCCCGGAGGACCTCGCCGCGGACTACGCGACCTGGGACGAGCCCATCTCCACCGACTACCACGGCGTCACCTGCTGGGAGTGCCCGCCCAACGGGCAGGGGCTCATCGCGCTGCTGGCCATGAACATCGCCGAGGGCGTCCCCCTGCGCGAAATGGGACACCAGTCGCTGGACGCCTACCACCACATGATCGAGTCGATCCGGCTGGCCTTCGCGGACGGCCTCCAGTACATCGCCGACCCCCGGGCGACTTCCGTGCCGACGCTGGAGCTTCTATCGAAGGAGTACGCCGCGGAGCGCAGGGGCCTCATCGACCGGGACCGGGCGATCGCGTCGCCCACCTTCGGCAAGATACCCGCGGTGCACGACACCATCTACCTCTCCGCCGTGGACGAGGAGGGCAACGGCTGTTCCTTCATCAACAGCCTCTTCGCGGGCTTCGGGTCCGGCCTTGTGGTGCCGGGGACGGGCATCGCGCTGCAGAACCGGGCGGGCCTCTTCTCCCTTGACGCGGACCACCCCAACGCGCTTGTGCCCGGCAAGCGCCCCTTCCACACCATCATCCCGGCGCTGGCCACCCGCGGCGACGAGCTTTGGCTCACCTACGGCGTCATGGGCGGCTTCCAACAGGCGCAGGGGCACCTGCAGGTCATCTCCAACATGGTGGACTTTGACCTTCCCCCGCAGGCCGCGCTGGACGCTCTGCGGTTCAGCGTCCGGATGGACGGGATGGTAGACTTGGAGGAAGGGGTCTCGCCGGAGGTGTCCGAGGGTCTGGCGGCCAAGGGGCACGAGGTGGGGGTGCGGGGCGGCTACCAGAGGGTCTCCTTTGGGGGCGCGCAGCTCATCGCGCGGAACCCTGAGACGGGGGTGCTGACCGGGGCCTCGGAGCCACGAAAGTCGGGCGCCGCCGTCGGCTGGTAACGCGCGGCTCTACACAGGGCCGCTGACCCACACGAAGGGAGAACGGGGAATGTGGAAGGCAGCGGCCCTGGGGGCTCTCGCAGGGTTGGTCCTGGCGCTTGGCGCCGCGTGCAACGGCGGCTCGGACGCGGAGCTTGCCAAGGACTTCACCATGCCCCTGTACAGCGGCGCAGAGCACTTCGACGGCGCGCAGGAGATTAGCCTCAACGACCTTGAGGGCCGCCCCGTCGTCATCAACTTCTGGGCGCCCCTGTGCCCGCCCTGCCGCGCGGAAATGCCGCACTTCCAGGAGGTCTGGGACGGCCTGCAGGAGGACGGCAGCAACGCCGTCGTCCTTGGCATCGATGTCGGCTCCTTCACCCTCCTGGGCGATCGCCCGCAGTCCATCGAGTTCCTGGAGACGATTGACCTCACCTACCCCGTCGGCGAGGCACTGGACCGGAGCATCATCGTGGACTACAGCGTCCAGGGCATGCCCACCACCGTCTTCATCAACGCCGACGGCACAATCCACCGCACATGGGTCGGCGCAATCACCAAGGACCAGCTCCAAGAGGTCACGGACGAGCTGCTGCAGTAGGGGACGACCTCAACCTGATCCGTTCGTGGGACTCCCTTCGACAGGCTCAGGACAGGCTTCGGGAGCCTCAGGGCGACCCCCTTCGTGTGCCCTCAGGACAGGCTTCGACAGGCTCAGGGCGAACGGGCGGGGTTGCAGCACCCTTCGACAGGCTCAGGGCGAACGGACGGGCTGGGGCCGACGCCCCTGAATGCCGACACATCCTGCGTATTGAGGTAGGCATGAACATCGCTGTTGCCTCCATCACGCTGCACCTGTCCGGGGCGAGCTCGCTCAAGGACAAGCGGGGCATCGTGCAATCGCTGATGACGCGGCTCCGCGACCGCTACAACCTCTCGGTGGCGGAGGTGGGCGAGCAGGAGTCGCACAGGAGCTCGGAGCTCGGTCTGAGCGCGGTCAACACCAGCTACGTGCAGGCCCACGAGGCGGTGCAGCGCGCCGTCCGCTTCATTGAGGACGAACTGGTCGGCAAGGGCGAGGTCGTCGCCGTCTGGCAGGAGGTCCTGACCGGATTCGGCGAGGAGTAGCAGCAGTAGCGGATGACACCCCCATCCCAACCTTCCCCGTGAGGGGGAAGGGGTGACGCTCGCTTGACACTCTGTCGCCCGCGCGCCTATATTCCGCCGGGTTGGAGGACGCATGGCCTGGGTTGAACAGATTGTGCAGGGGCTCAAGGACGCCGACGTGGGCCTCATCGCCTACGTGCCCGACGGCGTGACGTGGCGCGTGCTGCGGCAGATGGAGGCCGACCCCTTCTTCCACATGGTTCCCTGCACCCGCGAGGAGGAGGCCGTCGGCATCATTTCCGGCGCGTACGCCGCCGGGAGGCGCGGGGCCGTCTTCATGCAGAGCAGCGGCTTCGGCAACAGCATCAACGCCCTGGCCACCCTCAACATCCCCTACCGCATTCCGTTCCCGCTCTTCATCGGCATGCGTGGCGGGCCCGGCGAGTTCAATCTCGCGCAGGTGCCCGGCGCGAGGGCCATCCCCGGCATCCTCGACGCCCTCGGGCTGCAGTACTTCCACCTGACGCGCGAGGACGAGCTCGACAAGATCCTCTCCGGCGGCATCGCCCTCACCTACGCCGGGCGGCTGCCGGTGGCCAACCTGCTCTCGACGCTGCTGACAGGAGGCCGCGATGCTCCGCGTTGACGCCATCAAGGCAGTGCTCGACCGCGTGGGCGATGCCCCCATCATCTCGAACCTGGGCGGCACCACCTTCCACCTGCACAACCTCAACGACCGCGACGCCAACCTGTACACGTGGGGCGCCATGGGGCTTGCGTCGTCCATCGGCCTGGGCGTGGCCCTCGCGGCGCCGGACCGCAAGGTCGTCGTCATGGACGGCGACGGCTCGCTGCTGATGAACCTCGGGTCGCTGGGCACGATCGCGCGGCAGAACCCGCGCAACCTCGTCCACCTGGTCTGGGACAACCACCAGTGGGCGGGCACCGGCGGGCAGCCGACCCACACCGCCGGGGCGACCGACCTCGCGGCCGTGGCCCGGGGCGCGGGCATCCCGAAGGTGCTGGCGGTCTCGACGCTCGAGGGGCTGGAGGAGGCGTTCGACCAGGCGATGGGTGAGGACGGGCCGTGGTGCATCGTCGCGGACGTCGAGGGCAACGACAGCCCCACGCGCCCGGAGGTGTCCATCGAGGAGAACCTGCAGCGCTTCCGCCGCACTTTTCAGTAGCAGGGCGCAGGCCTTCACACGACGCCAGATCGGTTCGCTGTGAGGGGAGTCGAAGGGGCCCACGAACGGGTTGGGCGACCAATCTCGCAAGAGTCTCAGCCTCTCGGCACTTGCCCCCTCTCTAGCTGCGCCGTAACATGACGGAAGGACTACGTTGGAGGTCGCCCATGCCCGGAGCGCCGCAGATCACACCCGTGGCCGTTAGTTTCGGCTCTCACCTGACCGACCCGGCGCCATTCTACGCATCCTTTACCGCACGCGGCGGAGGCTCGCCCACGCAAATCCACGTGCTCCTCACGTCCGACGGCCCGGAGCCCGAGGCCCGCTGCCAGGCGGTGCTGGCCTCCCTGCGCCGGCGGCTTGCCAACCTCGGCCAGACCTCCCTGACGACGACGCTCAACGGCGCGTTTCAGGCATGCCACCAAGAGCTCTCGACGGCGGGAGGCGGCGGCGTGGGCCTCACGATCGTGGCAGTGCGGGGCAATGATGTGTACCTGGCAGCCGTCGCCGACATCGCCGTCTTCCAGCTCGACCGGGCAGGTGTGCGCCGCGTACGCCCGTCGGTGCCCGGGACGATGGCTGCCGCGATGGGCGTCCTCCCCGAGGTCACTCCCGCCATGGAGCGGCTGGACCTGCAGCCCGGCGAGGCGGTGCTGGTGTGCGACACGGCGGTGACCGGGGCCGCCAACATGGACGGCATGGAGGCGGTCCTGTCGTCGACCCCGCGGGCGGCCGCGGACCGGCTGGCGTCGCTCATGAACAACGCGCCCCTCTTCCTCGGTCTCATCATCACCGCGCCGTCGGCGTAGCGCCCGTGCTCCTGCTTGGCATCGAGACCTCCTGCGACGAGACCGCCGCCGCCGTCGTGGCGGATGGCCGCCGCATCCTCTCCAACGTCATCAGCTCCCAGGTCGAGGTGCACGCACGCTACGGCGGCGTCGTGCCGGAGGTGGCCTCGCGCCAGCACATGCTCGCCATGACGCCCATCTACCACCAGGCCCTGCGCGAGGCCGGCGTTGCCCCGGACGACCTGGACGGCATCGCGGTGACGGCGGGGCCGGGGCTCGCAGGGTCGCTTCTCGTGGGCGTCAACTACGCCAAGGGGCTCGCCATGGGCCTCGGCCTGCCCCTGTACGGCATGAACCACCTCGAGGGGCACATGTACGCCGCGTGGCTCGAGGAGGGTCCGACGCCCGAGGAGGCCGTCGGGTTTCCCCTCGTCTGCCTGCTGGTGTCAGGGGGCCACACGGAGCTCGTCCTCATGCGCGGCCACGGCGACTACCAGCACCTGGGTGGGACGCGCGACGACGCCGCGGGCGAGGCCTTCGACAAGGCGGCGCGGGTCATGGGCCTCGGCTTCCCCGGCGGGCCCGCCATCCAGCGCGAGGCACAGGCGGCGTCGAGCGTCGAACCCCTGCCACGGGCGTGGATGCGCGGGACGCTGGAGTTCAGCTTCAGCGGGCTCAAGACGGCGACACTGCACCGCGCCCGCGAGCTGGGCGTCGCCGTGGGTCTCCCCGACGGCCCGGAATCGCTGGACGATGCGGGCATCGAGCGCCGCCGCGCCCTCGCCTCCGGGTTCCAGGAGGCGGCGGTCGACGTGCTGGTGGGGAAGACGCTGGACGCGGCCCGCCAGTTCGAGGCGCGGGGCGTGCTGGTCGGAGGCGGCGTCTCCGCCAACGCGGCGCTGCGGGAGACGATGCGCGCCCGCTCGCACGTGCCGGTGCTCATCCCGCGTCCGGCCCTCTGCACCGACAACGGCGCGATGATCGCAGCGGCGGCCTGCCACGGCGTGGAGCGGGGACTGCAGCCCAGCATCGCCGTCGACGCCAACCCCCGCCTGTTCTTCTAGACGACGTCTCCCTTCCCACGCACCCTCTCCCGTTCTTACACGGTTCCGTGTATACTCACCTATGCAGACGGGCCGTGACGCTCGCTGCAGGAGGAGATGTGACACAGCGCAACGACCGTCCACGACGCGCTCCATACAACGCGTCAAAGAGACGTCACACGCCGCCACACCAGCCGTGGGGCGGCGACGCCGTGCGGGCGCTGCGTAACCACCTCGGCGCGACGCAGGGAGAGCTGGCCGGGGAGCTCGGCGTCCGGCAGCAGACCGTCAGCGAGTGGGAAACCAACGCCTACCAACCCCGGGGGGCGTCGGCCCGGCTGCTGAGCATGGTGGCCGAGCAGGCCGAGTTCACCTACGTCGCGGAGTCGTCCGTGCCGGAGCGGCCGGAGGGCGAGGGCGATGCTCCACGTTAGGGAGCGCTCCCGCCAGCCACCGCCGCTGGAACGCGCCCTCGCGCAGTACTGGCGCGACCACGGGGCGTCGCTGCCGCCGCTCCAATGCGACGACGGCTCTCGGCTGCGCGTCGTCTACCCCGGCCGCGCCAGCGCCGCCGCGGGGCCTGACTTCCGTGACGCCGTCCTGCAGCGCGAGTCCGGCGAGGTCGTGCGCGGCGACGTCGAGCTGCACCTGCGACGCCGCGGCTGGGAGGCCCACGGCCACCACACCGACAGCGGCTACAACGGCGTGGTGCTGCACGTGGTGCTCCATGGCGGCGACACTCCCATCAGGCTGGCCTCCGGGCGGCGGGTGCCCACGGCAGCGCTGTTCCCGCGAACGCTTGGCACACGGGCGTGTCGCGAAGCCCCGGCGCCCCGGCCGCTGCCGCTGGCCGCACTGCCTACGGCGCCGTCGCGGCTGGCCCGCACGCTGGACCGGGAGGGCGACGCCCGCTTCTTCCTGAAGGTGCGCCGCTTCGCGCAGGCCCTTCGACAGGCTCAGGGCGAACGGGGCAGCGTGGACCCCTCGGAGGCACTGTACCGCGGCCTGATGGGCGGGCTCGGCTACGGGGGGAACAGCGCGCCGATGATACGGCTCGCGGAGGGGCTGCCGCTGCGTGCACTGGAGCGGGCATTGCGGGGCGTGGCCCCGGCGGAGCGGCAGCGTGCGCTTGCCTCGACCCTACTGCAGGCGAGCGGGCTTCCGCAATCGGACGCGGCAGTCGACGGCGCCGGGGCACAGGGGGCGCCGCCCGTTGTCCCACGGGAGGAGTGGAAGCTGTTCCGGGTACGGCCCTCCAACCACCCCTCGCGGCGGCTGCTGGGCATGGCCGCGCTGCTGGACCGCGCCTGGGACGAGGGGCTCGCGTCGTGGTCGGCCTCGCTTGTTGCGGCGGGCGGCATTGCGGGTTTGCGCTCAGCGCTGACGGTGGCGGTCGACGGCGGAGGGGCGCTCATCGGGGCGGACCGCGCCTCCGACCTGGCGGCCAACGTCGTGCTGCCCTTTGCGCGAGCATGGGGCAACCTGACGCGGGACGCCGGGCTGTCGGCGATGGCGCTGGCGCTCTACCGCGCGTGGCCGCCGCTGCAGGAGAACGCCGTCACGCAGGAGGCCGCTCGGCTGCTCGGCATCACCGGCGATGCGGGCAAGGAGCTGCGGCGCAGCGCGCGACGGCAGCAGGGTTTGATCCGTGTCTACAAGCGGCAGTTGGGCGGAGTCGCGGGGAGCTAGCGACGGCGCCCTTCGAGTGCCCTCAGGACAGGCCCTTCGACAGGCTCAGGGCGAACGGGAGCGGGGGCAGGCCCTTCGAGTGAATCAGGACGGACTCAGGGCGAACGGCCCCTCCTCAGCCCGGCCCCTGGATCCCGGCTTTCGCCGGGAAGACGGTTAGGGGCAGGATGCGCAGGAATGACGCGTGGGGGCCACCCCCTTCGACAGGCTCAGGGTGAACGGGCGGGGTTGCGGCACCTCTTTCGACAGGCTCAGGGTGAACGGGCGGGGTTGCGGCGCCCCTTTCGACAGGCTCAGGGCGAACGGGCGGGGTTGCAGCACCCTTCGACAGGCTCAGGGTGAACGGTTGGACCGGGGCTAGCCCTCGACGACGCGGACTTCACCGTAGTCGCCGGACTCAAGGAGGGCCGTGAAGGTGTAGCCGCGCCGGCGGATCTCATCGCTGCCGCCCTGGTGACGGTCGATGACCGCCGTGACGTGGGCGACCGTGCACCCATCGGCCTCGGCGGCGGCGATGGCCTGGAAGAGGGAGCCGCCGGTGCTGCAGGCGTCGTCGACTATGACGACGCTGGCGCCGGGGGTGAGCGGGCCCTCGATGAGCCGCCCCGTGCCGTGCTCCTTGGTCTCCTTGCGCACGATGAACGCACGCACCGGCGTGCCCGCGTGGTGGCTCTCGACAGCGACGCTGGCCACGATGGGGTCCGCGCCCAGGGTCAGGCCGCCAATGGCCGAGGCCCCGCAGGCCTGCGCCACCTCCAGAAACTCCGCGCCCAGCAGCGACGAGCCCTCGGCGTCCAGCGAGAGGAGCCGGCCGTCAAAGTAGTAGGTGCTGTGCTGCCCGGAGGTCAGGACGAAATCGCCGAAGGTCAATGCTCCAAGCTCCCCAGCAAGCTCCAGTATCCGTTGGCGGCGCTCCGTGCTCATGCCTGCTCCTTGTATAGTTGGTGTTCCTTGATGTACCGCTCCACGGCGTCGGGGACCAGTCCGGCCAGCGATTCTCCCGCAGCCGCGCGGCGGCGGATCTCCGTGGCGCTGACCTCCACGTCCAGGTCGACGGCGACGGCCCGCTTCGACGAACCATCCGCAATGCGGTCCAGCGATTGGAGGTCCAATTCGCCCTGTGCGGGCCGGCCCATGACCACCAGGGTGCAGCGGGCCAGCACCTCCGCCGGTGCGTGCCAGCGGGCGAGGTCGTTCACGGTGTCCGCGCCCACGATGAAGTGCAGTTCCGTGGCCGGCCCGTAGGTCTCCTGGAGCTGCGCCAGCGTCACCTCGGTGTACGTCGGGCCGGGGCGGTCCACCTCCACGGTGGAGGCCTCGTAGGCCTCGAGCCCCTCGATGGCGGCGCGCACCATTGCGAGGCGGTGCTCACCGGCGCTGATCGTCGCGCCCGCCTTGAGCCACGGGTCGCCGGCGGGGACGAAGAGGACGCGGTCCAGCGCCAGCGTCGATCGGGCGGCCTCGGCGGCGGCAAGGTGGCCAAGGTGGATGGGGTCGAAGGTGCCGCCCAGGACCCCCAGTTTCATAGCGCGGCCTCCGCATTGGCGTGTCCGTAGCATGTCTGCCCCCGCATCAGGTACGGGGCAGGCTTTCATGGTAGGAAGGGGCATGGGGTGCGTCAAGGCCGCCTCGGCAGTGCATCCGCGCGCATTGGGCGCCCGCGACACACACCGGCGCCATCGCTATTGCCCGCCACAACCCGGACAGGTAGACTTTTCGGCAACGATGAGCCTATCACTCGAAAGGAGCGCGCGCCATGCGGCTGAGTCTTGATTGCGACACCCTGCGAATAGAGCTGAGCTGGTGGCAAAGGCTGCTGGCCGCCCACCCTTCCACCCTGGCCATCCCTCTCGACCACATTGAATGCGCCGACACGGAGCGGGTGCCGACACACTGGGGCGAGATCAGATTCCCCGGCAGCTTCATTCCCTGGGCGCTGAAGGCGGGCACCTACCGGAGAGCGGGTCGAAGGGACTTCTGGTACGTCACTCGCGGCCAACCGGTGCTCAGGCTCACGCTCAAGGATGAGTACTTCAACTCGATCACCCTCGGCACGAGGGACAATGAGGCGTGGGTTGCGGAGATCTGCGGACGGCTCGCGCCTCAGGCCTGACGCCGCAGCGACCGCACTTAAATCTCCGCCGTCGCATCGCCCCAGGCGAAGGCCCAGTCACCCACCTGCACCGTGTCGCCGTGTTCGACCCCCGCGGTCTCCAACGCGGCGGTGACGCCAAGGCGGCGGAACTCGTGGAGCAGCTGTCCCACCACCCGATAGTCTTCAACGTCGGACAGTGGGATGAGCCGCTCCGCCGCGGGCCAGTCCACGATCCAGCCGCCCTCCTCGTCGCGCTCGACGCTTCCGCTGCGGCGGGCCCTGTGACGGTGCGCCGGCGGGGGAGCGATGACCGCGGGGACCGGTGGGGGCGGCATGGCCTCCAGCGCCTGCAGGACACGGTCCAGCACGGCCTGCACGCCCTCGCCCGTCGCGGCGGACATCACAACGGGGGACACGCCCATCCCCTTGAGCGCTGCCGTGACCTCTGCCAATTGTTCCTGGGTCTCCTCCATGTCGGCTTTGTTGACCGCGACCACCTGCGCCCGGTCGGACAGCGTCGCGTCGTACTGCGCGAGTTCCTCGTTCACCTGCCGGTAGTCCGCCAGCGGGTCCGGCCCGCTCCCGTCGATCAGGTGCAGGAACAGTCGAGTGCGCTCCGCGTGCCGCAGGAACTCGTGGCCGAGGCCCACGCCGAGGTGTGCCCCTTCGAGCAACCCGGGGATCTCCGCCAATACCACAGGTTTCCCACGCGTTTCCACAACCCCAAGCTGGGGCTCCAGCGTGGTGAACGGGTAGGCCGCGACGCGAGGACTCGCCGCCGTGACTCGCCCGACAAAGCTCGACTTGCCGGCATTCGGCACGCCGATGACGCCGACGTCGGCTATCAGCTTCACCTCCAAGTGCACCCGGTACGACTCTCCAGCTTCGCCCACCTCCCGCAAGAGTGGCTCCTGGTTGACGGAGGTCACATACCGGGCGTTTCCCTTGCCGCCTGAGCCGCCCTGCGCGACAAGCGCCTCCTGTCCATCCTCTGTAAGGTCTACCCGCAGAACCTCCGTATCATCGGGCGCCACGCACGTCGCGACAGTGCCTACGGGCACGGGGATACGCACGTCCTCGCCGCCCCTACCGTGCTTATTCGACTTCGAACCCGACTGGCCGTGGCTTGCCCGGAACCTACGCTCCATGCGGAATCGACGGAGCGTGTTCTCCGAGGTGGTGGCAACAAGGAACACGGAGCCGCCGCGGCCACCGTCGCCGCCCTCCGGGCCGCCTCGTTCGACGAACTTCTCTCGCCGGAAGCTGAGCGCGCCGGCACCGCCATTGCCCGCTTGGACGTAAATGTCCCCCGTATCGATCATTCTCAATATCCTGTTCTATAGAACTCTATGAAATGATGGTAGTAGTACTAACGCCGTGTATAGTGTGGGTTAGTACCCAGCCCGGTTAGGGGCACAGTGTTATTGTAGCAGGTGCGTCCGGGTGGGCTCTGTGGGAAGCGGGCATGGGGGACTGAGATAATGGCCTGAAATGGGTTTGCCGGTTGCGTTGACCCCCGTCAGACCGCGGCCTATACTTAGGGACGCCTCAGTGAACCGCGTACGCCGGTCCGAAGCTTAGGAGGGTGTGTGGCGAATCCACCCCGTGAAGCCTGTGGCGTAGTTGGCGTGTACACACCGGGCGAAGAAGCGGCGAGAACCGTCTTCTTCGGCCTCTTTTCCCTACAACATCGAGGGCAGGAGTCTGCGGGCATCGCTTCCGCCGACGGCCGCACCATCTTCTGCCGACGGGAGATGGGGCTCGTAAGCCAAGCCTTCCACGAATTCGACCTCGACCGGCTGCCCGGCGACATGGCCGTTGGGCACACTCGCTACTCCACCACCGGCGCGTCCTACCTCGACAACGCGCAGCCACTCGAGGTGACGGGGACCAACGGACGCATCGCCCTGGGCCACAACGGGAACGTCATCAACGCGCTGAGCCTCCGCACGGAGCTGGAGGACGAGTGGGGCGTCCGGTTCACGACAGCGACGGACTCCGAGGTTATCGCGCAGCTGATGGCAAACGCTCCCGGCGCGAATTGGGGCGAGCGGCTCGGCTACATGATGCGGCGGTTGCAGGGCGCTTACTCGGTGGTGGCGCTGACGCCCAAGGAGTTGATCGCCTTCCGCGACCCGCTCGGCGTCCGGCCCCTGTGCATCGGCATGTTCCGCGGCGGCTGGGTCGTCGCGTCCGAGTCCTGCGCGTTGGACCACATCGGCGCCAAGCTGTTGCGGGAGCTGGAGCCCGGCGAGGCGGTGCAGATCGACAGCGAGGGCCTGCGCAGCATCCACATGGGCAGCGAGGGAAGGCACGCCTTCTGCTCCTTCGAGTACATCTACTTCGCACGCCCCGACAGCATTCTCGACGGCAAGCTTGTGCATGCCGCGCGGCGGGAGATGGGGCGGCAGCTGGCGGCAGAGTACCCCGTCGATGCAGACATGGTCATGGGCATCCCGGACTCGGCCATCGCCGCGGGCACGGGGTACGCGGAGGCCTCCGGGCTTCCGTACCAGGAGGGGCTCGTCAAGAACCGGTACGTGGGGCGCACCTTCATCCAGCCGGACCAGCGGCTGCGAGAACTCGGCGTGCGGCTGAAGTTTAACCCGCTGCCGGAGGTGCTCGAGGGCCAGCGCGTGGTCGTGGTGGACGACAGCATCGTGCGGGGCACAACGACGCCGCACGTGGTCGGCCTGCTGCGGAGCGCGGGCGCGAAGGAAGTACACATGCGGGTGTGCGCGCCGCCGATCATCTCGCCGTGCCACTTCGGGGTGGATTTGGCGACCAAGTCCGAGCTGGTGGCGGCGCACAAGGACATCGAGGAGATCCGCCAGTTCATCGGCGCGGACTCCCTGGGGTACCTGAGCGTGGAAGCCCTCTTCAAGGCCATCGGCAGGCCGCACGCGAATAGCTGTTCCGCCTGCTTCACCGGCCAGTACCCGGTGGAGGTCCAGTTGGAGATGGACAAGCTGGCGCTGGAGCGGTCGTAGCGCCCACGCCGGGTCCCGTCTCCCCCGCCCACCCTGCGCCATCCCGCACCCAAACACACACGGAGGGTATCTGCGTTGGCATCGAACGCCTACAGGCAGGCCGGCGTTGACCGCGACGCCGCCGGCAGCGCGAAGGAACGCATCTTCTCCCTGGCCCGCTCCACCTTCACCGAGGGCGTGCTCGGCGACATCGGCGCGTTTGGCGCGCTGTACAAGGTCTCGGGATACCGCGACCCGGTGCTCGTCGCGCACACGGACGGCGTCGGCACGAAGCTGCGCGTCGCGAGCCTGATGGGGCGCTACGACACCGTCGGTGAGGACATCGTCCACCACTGCACCAACGACATCTTCACCTGCGGCGCCCAACCCCTCTTCTTCCTCGACTACATGGGCATGGGCGCGCTGTCCACGGAGAAGGTGGAGCAGCTCATGGTGGGCCTGTCGCGGGCCTGCAAGGGCCTGGGGTGCGCGCTCATCGGCGGGGAGACGGCGGAGATGCCCGGCATGTACCACGGCGAGGACGTCGAGCTGGTGGGGTTCGTGGTGGGGGCCGTCGAGCGCGAGGGCGTCGTGGACGGGAGCGGCATCCGCGCGGGGGACGCGCTGCTGGGGCTGCCGTCGAACGGGCTGCACACCAACGGGTACTCGCTGGTGCGGCGCGTCTTCGGCATCGACGACGACCCCAGCGTGCTGGACGTGCGCCACGACGAGCTGGGCGCGACGCTGGGGGAGGCGCTGCTGGTGCCGCACCGCTCGTACGTGGCGGCGCTGACGCCGGCGCTGGACCGGATCAAGGGCATGGCGCACATCACCGGCGGCGGCTTCCCGGAGAACGTGCCGCGGATGCTGCCGGAGGGCCTGTCGGCGCGGCTGGAAGCAGAGGCGTGGGAGGTCCCGCCACTGTTCCGGCTGATCCAGCGGACGGGCGGGATCGCCGAGGACGAGATGCACCGCGTATTCAACATGGGCGTCGGCATGATCGTGGCGGTGGCGCCGGAGGACGTCGAGGGGGTGCGGGCCGACGTGCCGGACGCCTTTGTGGTTGGCGAGGTGGCGGCGGCGGACGGGCCGCTGGTGACGATCACGTAGGGGCGGCCCTTCGACAGGCTCAGGGCGAACGGGGGCGGCAGGCTCCCTTGGGGTGCCCTCAGGACTGGCTGGGGGCGACCCTTCGACAGGCTCAGGGCGAACGGGGCGGCGGCCCGGCCCATTGAGAGCCTCAGGACTGGCTGGGGGCGACCCTTCGACAGGCTCAGGGCGAACGGGGCGGCGGCCCGGCCCATCGAGAGCCTCAGGACTGGCTGGGGGCGACCCTTCGACAGGCTCAGGGCGAACGGGGCGGCGGCCCGGCCCATTGAGAGCCTCAGGACTGGCTGGGGGCGACCCTTCGACAGGCTCAGGGCGAACGGGGGCGTGGGCACGCCAATCTCGGCGGAAAGCGCCCTGCGGACTGTTCTCAAACAGCACTCCCCTGGATACCATCTTGGGTGCACCCATTGGCAGGAGGCAGCATGAAGGCGCTCATCAGCGTGTACGACAAGACCGGCGTGGTCGAGCTGGCGCGGGCGTTGCAGGAGGCAGGGTACGGGCTGGTCAGCACCGGCGGCACACACCGGACGCTCACGGAGGCGGGCCTGACCGTCGAGCAGGTGTCCGACGTGACGGGGGCGCCGGAGATGCTGGACGGGCGGGTGAAGACGCTGCACCCCGTGGTGCACGGCGGCCTGCTGGCGCGCCGCGACCTGCCTGGGCACATGGCCGAGCTGCAGGCCCACGGCATTGAGCCGATAGACGTTGTGGTGGGCAACCTCTACCCCTTCGAGGCGACGGTGAGCCGGGAGGGCGTCGCGGACCAGGACGTGCTGGAGAACATCGACATCGGCGGGCCGACGATGCTGCGGGCCGCGGCGAAGAACCACCCCGCGGTGACGGTCGTCGTCGACCCGGCGGACTTTGGGTGGGTCGCCGAGCGGATCCGGGCCGGCGGGACGACGCTGAAGGAGCGGCGTCGGCTGGCGGCGACGGCCTTCGCGCATGTGGCGTTCTACGACAGCCTTGTCGCGGGGTGGATGCGAGGGCCGGACGACCCGTTCCCGAAGGAGCTCACGGTCGGGGTTCGTCGAATGTCGGAGCTGCGGTACGGCGAGAACCCGCACCAGCGCGGGGCGCTGTACGCCGATGCGCCCAACCGCGGCGGCGTGGTGGCGGCCGAGCAGCTTCACGGCAAGGAGCTCTCCTACAACAACATCCTGGACGCCGACGCCGCGTGGCGGGCCGCCAACGAGTTCCCGGAGCAGGCGGTGGCGGTGATCAAGCACACCAACCCGTGCGGGCTGGCCGTGCACCCGGACCAGGCGGAGGCGTACCGGCGGGCCTTCGACGGCGACCCGGTGTCGGCGTACGGGGGCATCCTGGGCTTCAACCGGACGGTGACGGCTGCGGCCGCGGAGGCGCTGCGCCGGGTGTTCTTCGAGGTCATCGTGGCGCCGGGGTACGAGGACGAGGCGCTCGAGACGCTGCGGCGGAAGCGCGACCTGCGCATCCTGCTCGTGCCGGAGACACCTGCGGGCGGGCTGCCGGCGCCGCTGCTGGTGCGGCGGGTGTCGGGCGGGCTGCTGCAGCAGACGGGGGACGTGCTGGACGAGGAGCCGACGTCGTGGCAGGTGGTGACGCAGCGGGCGCCGTCGGAGTCGGAGCTGGCGGACCTGGCCTTCGCGTGGCGGGCGGCGAAGCACATCAAGTCGAACACCATCGTGCTGGCGAAGGGGCAGGCGCTGGTGGGCATGGGCGCGGGGCAGCCGAACCGCGTCAACAGCGTGCACCTGGCGGGCCGCGCCGCCGGCGAGCGGGCCGCGGGGACGGTGCTGGCGTCCGATGCCTTCTTCCCCTTCGCGGACGGGCTGGAGCTGGCGGCGGAGAGCGGGATCACGGCGGTGGTGCAGCCGGGGGGGAGCATCCGCGACGACGAGGTCATCGCGGCGGCGGACAAGGCGGGGCTGGCGATGGTCTTCACAGGCGTGAGGCACTTCCTCCACTAGCCCTTTGCCCTTTAAGGGCTTTTGCTTACCGGCGCACCCGAGCGCTCTTGTGTCCTTCACCGGCGTTGCTGCTGCTGGGGATTTTCTTGCGGTTGGGAGAACCCTGTTCCCCCTGACGCCGTCCGGTCCGTGCCACGTCATGGCCTCGGCCGCCATTCCAATGAAAGAACTGGTGATCCTTTTTGGGGTAAGTTGCTCGGGCTTCCGTAGCTGGGGCTGAGCTAAAAGGGTATTCGTAGTCGTAGCTGGGTGTCGCACTGTAGCTACGAATCCAATATTTTTAGACACAGCGGCCATTGGTCCTCTGTGCGGGCGTCCGAGCCGGACGACGTTGTGGGTGCGGTGGGCGTGGGTAACGGAGGAAATGGTGCTTACGACGGGGCTGGTGGGGGCGTTGGTGTTGTGTTGCATGGGGAGACGGTAGCGGACGGGGCGGCGTGGGGGCAACGGGGTGGTGTGGGGGGACGGTGGTGGTGCGGGGGGACGGTGGTGGTGCGGGACGGGGGGTATCGGGGCAGGTAGACACTCGTATATGGTGTGGTCAAACGGCGACGTGTGGACACGGGAGGGCTTTGGACCGTCCAAGAAATGCGTTGCTGATCATATCGGTAGAGGGGGCCTTTAGAGGGTGGATGGAGTATTGCAAATGGTGAACTGTCCTGTGGGGTGTGCCTTCCTGCTCACCATCGAAAGGGACCGAATCCCCATTGCTCTTGCCAGCACGCCCCGACAAGCGTTTGCGCGGCTGGCGGTGGCCCTGCACCTCATCAATCCGTGGTCGCAGGGTTTCTCCCGCAACATGAAAGCGGCGCTCTCTCAAGGCCCGCGCCTGGCAGGCCTCGCCAGTGAGTTGGCGGGCCATCCCGGGAGCAGTTGGTGGACAGCCCCGATGGACCGGAGCCGGCAGATAATGATGGTCAACGCCACCCAAGAGGACAACAAGGCCTCCCCCAAGTGGGAGAGCTACGCAGAACGGCCTGTTGGGTGGCGGATCACCTCCACCGTCGAAGATGAATCCGCATGCCTCGACACCATAATCGAGTCTGGCAATGACTGGTCGATTGGTGAGTGGCGCAGGTGCACATGTGAGATAGACAAGTCGGCGCGAGTATTCGAGGTTGTGGGTCCCGCCGACTGGCACTCCCTCTGTGCTGCCCACCCCCGCCCCAACGAGCACCGTGACAGTCCTGCAGGCCTTGGGACGCTGACCCCGGACTGGGGGCGCGTGGCATCCGAATGGGACGGCGTCCGCCTGACGTTTATGGCGCTGCTTACCGTCCCGTACGTCCGGTACAGGTCAGAGGCGGGCACAACTATGATGTGGTCTTGGGATACGGAAGGCACGATTTGGCTCCCCTGCCTTCCTTGGGTTACGACGTGGACCGGTTCCAGACCGTTGAATTCCTTCAAATGTAGGACTACCCTCTTCTATTCCCAAAGTGGGGCCAGGGCGCCCTGACCGCCTTATGCCATTCCTTCCGCCTATTGGCCGGTAGAACTCATATTTCGCTATGGCCGAGCGCCTTTTTGCTAGCGCCCGACGAAATGTTGCGGTCAGACGACTACCCCGGGCGGACGCCCAGTCCAATATAGGTGACAGCCCGGTTCAAAAAACTAGAGCTATTGGGAGCGGCGGTCCCAGGCCTCCCTATCATCGACGGGAAAAGGGGGTGGGAATGGCGACGGTAATTGGTGGATGGGTTCCCCCGCCCAGCCCCGCCCCGTGGAGCCTGCGGCTCCCCGTTCCCCCTTCGATTTCCCTCAGGGCGAACGGCCTCCCGGGCACCTCCCCTCGGGGGTTGCGGCCGCTTTCACCCTTCGAAGGCCTCAGGGCGAACGGACGCCCCGGCCCCGCGCCGATCACTCCTCGAGGGGCATCTGTGCGAACGGCCTGCCCTGCCCCACACCGGTCACCCTTCGACAGGCTCAGGGCGAACGGTTTCCCTGGTCCTGCGCCTGTCACTCTTCAAGGGCCTTAGGTAGTACGGCCTCCCCGGCCTCGCCCCTCTGGATACCGGCTTTCGCCGGTAAGACGATGGGGGTGTGCGGGTTGGCGAGTGCTGATGGTGTCGGCGGGGGAGGTCCCGCTGTTGCGGGACGGGCCTTTCGCGAAAGGCCCCTACGGCGTGGGTGGCGGTTAGAAGCGCGGGTAAGTTTGCCGTGGGTGGTGGGGCGGCCCCGCGCGGCGTCCGTTGCCCCCTTCGAGAGCCTCAGGACAGTCTTCGATTTCCCTCAGTGCGAACGGCCGCCACCGCCCCTCTGGATTCGTGCCTTCGGAGGAATGACGCGTGTGGGGGACCCTTCGACGGGCTCAGGGCGAACGGGGGCACCCCCATCCCCCGCCTTCGCGGGGGCAGGCTCTAACCTTCCCCAATCGAGGGGGAAGGGATTCTTACGGCGCCCACTTCAGGGCCCTTCGACAGGCTCAGGGCGAACGGTGGCCCCGGCCCCGCACGGCACCGCCCCTGCCCTGGATACCGGCTTTCGCCGGTATGACGATGGGGGAGTGGGCCTACGCCTCTCGGTAGGTTTCCATGTTGTCCTGGGGGTTGAAGCCTACTTGGTCTTTGGCGTTGGTGATGTCCCAGAACTTCCAGGTGTTGTTGGAGACGCCGAAGTAGGTGGCGGACCGGAGGGAGTCGGGGGCTACGACGCAGCGCTCGACTAGGTGGCCTAGGTCTCGGTGGCTGAGGACGGTGGCGAAGTGGCGCTCGTTGGCGGGGCGGCTGTCGCGTCGGACGGTGCCGAATCGGAGGGCGACGAAGGAGAGGCCGTGGCGGTCGGAGAAGTATCGGCCGGCCGCCTCGCCGAGGCACTTGGCAATGCCGTAGGGGCCGCTGGGTCGCACGGGCATGTCGGTCGTCACGAGCGGGAACTCGCCGGGGGTGAGGCCGGTGTAGTCGCCGGCGCAGATGTTGGCGTAGGGCTGGTCGAGCTCGTAGTTCTCAGAGGCGCGGTTGGAGCTGGCGAAGATGACGCGCTTGACGCCGCAGCGGCGGGCGGCCTCCAGGGAGTTGTAGACCGCGGGGATGTTGTTGCGGTAGGCGTGGTGCCAGGAGAGGTTGCCGGCCGGGTTGTTGGCGAGGTCGACGACGGTGTCGATGCCCTCGAAGGCGGGGAGGATGGCATCGAGGTCGGTCATGTCGGCGACGGTGGTCTGGAAGCCGTCGGCGGGACGGAGGTCGAGGCCGGAGACGTCGTGGTCAGCCATGAGGGCCTCGCGGACGACGCCGCCTATCTGGCCGGAGATGCCGGTGATGAGGACGCGCTTGCGGTCTGGCATGGTGTCGCTCCGATCATGTGGTGTGCGCTCGAGGGTGAGGCCTCGGCGCAGGGGCACCGTAGCGCGACGGAGCGGGGATGGCAAGGGTGGGGGGCCACTGGTGTAACGCTGGGCAAACTATGACTTATCTCGAAGTTTGCCCAAAGTTTGGATAGAGTCGATTATTGAGGCAGGACCCAATGTTCCATTGCCGTTTGGAATCTGGCGGAAGGAGTTCAGCGTGACCATTGAATCGGAATTGCTAGAGATTACAGACGTAACCACGTATGAGGACGTTGAACGGGTTGCGTACCATTTCGGATTCAAGAAGGAACCTTGGCCGACCCTAAGACTAACTGGCGAGGTGTTCCGAGTCAGCCATGAGGAGATTCGCCAATCAGTCGAGTCCCACCTCAAACGGATTAGCGAAATGGGAGGCATCCCCTCTCTCAAGAGATGCTACGACGTTATGAAGACTAAGAACTATTGGCTGCCCTCAGAATTGAGGGCGCAAATCTTGGAGTTGGGTTTGGCGGGTGAGGACTTCCGGGTTGAGAGCCTGTTTCATCTGATGGAGCATCCTGTAATCAAGCAACTGGCACCTGATTTCAGTTACTGCATGTACTTACCCGAACCCAAGGGGCGATCCCTCAAGAAGCGTCCTAGGTCAGGGAAGTGGTCGGCAGATGAATACCTTATTGTCCTGAACCCTCTTGCCGAAGTAGTGGGCGCGGCGCTAAAGGAAGCTAGGGGTTACCCTAACACCTTTGGCCTCGTCAAGATGTCAGATCTCATGCGAAGCGACAAAATGAGGGACTTGGACGATGGAAGTAACGAATTCGCCATAGTGGAGGAATTAGTTGGATTCTTGGTAAGAAGCTCTGGGAAGTACTGGCACTCTGACTTTGGCGGGGAGACTTGGTACGTGGCGCGGCGCGCAGCATCTAGTAGCAAGATGCCACAAAACCGCTTGCGTACGTACAGCGAAAAGGTGTTTTCGGAGGTGGAATCCGTTCCGGTGGGGAAGTTAGCAATCAGCTATTGTAATGCGTTAGAAGATAGATCCAAAGAACGTTACCACGTGCCGCTACGCGTGATGGAAGAATATTTGTGGAGTAGTGAGCACTTTAAAGTGGTTGACGGTCGTGTGACTTTTGGTCGCACGGGGGCCCAATTGTCGGACGTTGAGAAGAACGCAGTGAAGTTTCTTAAGGAGATTGAAGAGTGCGAGTCTCCCGCATTGAGGGAATACTTGTTAGGACTTCACCCTGATCAGGGATCTACGATAGAGAAGGTCATATACTCCTCTCCTTTGGTGTTCGTTGACGAAGGAGACGGCAGTTCGCCGTTTCGTTTTAGTTGGATAGGTTGGGAGGAGAAGGAATGGGAAAGCGAGAGTCGTCATCGTCAGGCGGAGGATTTGAGCGAAGAGGCGAAGGAACGGGAGATGGCGAGGCTATGGCAGCGTTTGAAGGATCTTGACGAAACGGATGGGCGTTCAGAAAAGAAAGTGCGTTTAGAACAGCACTGGCTGCGTAGGATTCTTCTTGGAAAGCAGCAGCGGGCCACATGTGCCTTGTGTGGGGAGGAGTTTCCAGTCGAGGCATTGTGGGTTGCGCATAAGAAGGTTAGAAGGGCGTGTTCGGAGGAAGAACGGAAGGACATCAAGGTGGTGATGCCGCTGTGCGTGTTTGGTTGTGACTTTCTGTATGAGCACCGCTATGTGCGTGTTGTCGACCGGAAGGTGGTTGAGGGGCACCCGCTTAGTGAAAATGAAGCTGCCGCTCAATATCTAGGAAAGCTGCTTGATCTTGATAAGGAGTTGGCAGCGAAGTGGTGGGATGGCTCAGAGAGCTATTTTGCATGGGGTTGGTCTTGAGTTGCGCTAACATGGGCGGTCCCTGCAGGAGTGACGCCTTCGCGCAACTCGCCGCCAACTCGTTCGTGCGACCGTTCGACAGGCTCAGGGCGAACGGAGGCAGTGGCGCTCGGACAACTTTGGGGAAAGTTTGACTTAAGTCGAATTTTCCCCAAAGTTTGCCGACCTCTTCCCTTGCTCCGTTAGCAGCAGTCGCCTACCCTCTTGCTGCAGTCACCCAATTGTAGGAGACCCGTGTGTCTATGAGTTTGCAGACTGACATTCATGCGCTTTTGAAGGCTAACTTTGGGTTTGAGAGCTTTCGGGGGCAGCAGGAGGCTGTTATCCGGCGGGTGCTGGCGGAGGGCGATGCGCTGCTGCTGATGCCTACGGGCGGCGGGAAGTCGCTGTGCTACCAGCTGCCGGCGCTGGCGTTGGACGGGGTCACGCTGGTGATCTCGCCGCTGATCGCGCTGATGAAGGACCAGGTGGACGGGCTGAACGCCAACGGCATCGCGGCGCGGTTCATCAACAGCACGCTGCCGGTGCGGGACGTCGAGGGGGTGCAGGGGGAGGTTCGTCGAGGGCAGGTCAAGATCCTCTACATCGCGCCGGAGCGGCTGGCGGTCGAGGGGTTCCGCCGCTTCCTGAGGGGGCTGAAGGTGAGCCTGATCGCCATCGACGAGGCGCACTGCATCTCCGAGTGGGGGCACGAGTTCCGGCCCGACTATCGCAACCTGCGGCAGCTCCGCGAGCAGTTCCCGAACGTCCCCGTGCTCGCGCTGACGGCTACGGCGACGGAGCGGGTGCGGCGGGACATCGTGGAGCAGCTCGACCTGAAGGGGGCCGAGGTCTTCGTGTCGAGCTTCAACCGCGCGAACCTCAGCTATGCCGTCCGGGCCAAGGACAACGTCGAGCGGCAGCTTCACGTGCTGCTGGAGCGGTGGCGGGGGAACGCGGCCATCATCTACTGCTTCTCTCGGCAGGAGACGGAGGACGTGGCGGCGGCGCTCACCGCGCGGGGGTGGCGGGCCAGCCCCTACCACGCGGGACTGGCGCCGGAGGCTCGACGGAAGGCGCAGGAGGACTTCACCCGCGACCGTGTGCCCATCATCGTCGCGACCATCGCGTTCGGCATGGGCGTGGACAAGCCGGACGTGCGGCTGGTGGTGCATACGAGCCTGCCGAAGTCGGTGGAGAGCTACTACCAGGAGACGGGGCGGGCCGGGCGCGACGGGCTGCCGAGCGAGTGCGTGCTGCTGTACTCGTACGGCGACAAGGTGCGGCAGGAGTTTTTTGTAAAGCGGATGGACGACGAGGGCGAACGGCGGAACGCCCAGACCAAGCTGGACCAGACGGTGCGGTTTGCGCAGCTCCACACGTGCCGGCGCCGCTACCTGCTGGAGTACTTCGGCGAGCGGTGGGACCTGGAGAACTGCGGGGCCTGCGACGTCTGCCTGGCATCGGAGCTGCGGGGGGAGTTCGACGCGACGGAGATCGCGCAGAAGGTGCTGTCGGCGGTTGTGCGAACCGGGGAGCGATACGGGGAGACGTACGTGATCCGGGTGCTGCTGGGCAGCAAGGACCAGCGTATCCTGGCCGCGGGTCACGACGAGCTCAGCGTCTACGGCATCGTGGGCGACTACGACCGGAGCCAACTGCGGGAGGTCCTGGGGCTGCTGCAGGCTCGGGGGCTGCTGGCGCTGAACGACGGGGAGTACCCGACGCTCCGGCTTACGGCAATGGGACGCGCGTTCCTGAGGAGCCGCGAGAGGATGTCGCTGCCGCGGCTGCAGGCGGAGGAGAAGGCGCCGGTGGCTCTGCGGGCGTCGACAGGGACGCCGCTGGAGTATGACGACGGGCTCTTTCAGGAGCTGCGCGTGCTGCGTCGGCGGCTGGCGGACGCGCAGGACGTGCCGGCCTTCGTGGTCTTTGGCGACGTGGCGCTGCGGCACATGGCGGCGTCGCGGCCGACGACGCTGGAGGCGTTCGGGCGCATCCCGGGCGTAGGCAAGGCGAAGCTGGAGGCGTACGGGGCGGCGTTCGTCGACGCGATTTGCGGGTACGCGGATGCGCACGGTCTGGCGGCTGCGGAGGGTCCGCTCGAAGGGACGGCGCGGCGGTCGAACGGGCATCGCGCGTCGACGTACGACAGCACGCGGGAGCTGCTGGCGCGGGGGCGGAGCGTGGAGGCGATCGCGCGGGAGCGGGGAATCTCGGCGAAGACGGTGCTGGGGCACATCGAGCACCTGGCGCACCGGGGGGAGCCGCTGGAGGTCGGGCACCTGCAGCCGGCACCGGAGCGGATGGGGCGCATCGAGGAGGCGATCGCGGTGTGCGGGAGCGCGTTCCTGCGGCCGCTGTGGGAGTACCTGGGGTCGGGATACAGCTACGACGAGATTCGGATCGTGCGGGTGTGCCTTCGGCAGCAGGGGCGGGTCGTGGGGGAGTGACGCTCGGGGGGTTACCGCTTTAGCAGGAGGGGCTGATTCAATGAGTGGACGTCATCAATTCGACGAACTGACTAAGGGGTTCTCGAAGGAGCGCCGTGAGCGCATCGAGGCCGTCAAAGCTGCGTTGCTTGCCGCGTTGCCGCTGCAAGGGCCACCGCTTCAGCAGGAGGGGCGGCCGGCGGCGGAGTAGGGCGGGGGGCCTTTGACGGGGCTTGGGGCGAACGGGCTGCTTGGTTCTGCGGCGCGGTGGCTGCGGCCTCCCCGTTCACCCTTCGATTTCCCTCAGGGCGAACGGCCCCTCCCCGGCCCTACCCCGAAGGGGCTGCTGCCCACCCAGTTGACCACCTTCGAGAGGCTTCGGACAGGCTTCGATTTGGGAATTACATACCAATTTACAAAGACTCCCGGCGGGCCTCTTTACGCTAGCCCGTCTGTTTTTGGCTCGCGACCTCTTCCCGTGTCAGAGCGTAGTCTAGGAAGTGCCACGACTCTGGCGCCGCCTCTTTGCAGAGATCACAGGGTTCCACATCGGGGATGAAATCACCATCCCCATACGGCGCGGCATCATTGAGGGAGTCAGGGTCAACGTCGGGGTTAGTGAGGTTTACCACAGCCACGAAGTCCGAGGGGCGGGCCACATCTTCGGACGACGCGCGGAGGCCACACGTTGTTGGTTGCCATGCCCGACCTTCCTCGTATCGGTCGTACTCGGGGTACTCTACCTGCGCACCCTGCATGCCACTCCCCACCTCGATACCGTTGCGGACGAACTGTCCGCCAAAATACTGCCTTTGGCTGTAGAACAACTCGAAATGGAAGTCAAGCGCTTCCTGCACTTCCGGGGTCAGCCCATAGCAATGCACTACTCGCATAAGACACCTCACTGGTTTGTAGTTTGGTATGTAATTCCCTTCGATTCTCCTCAGGGCGAGCGGCCTCCCCGGCACCTCCCCTCTGGATTCCTGCCTCCGCAGGAATGACGAGTTGGGGTGACGGGCGATGCGGTCGTGGGCAAGGGTGGGGCGGGCCCGCGACCGCCCCGTTCGCCGCCTCCGAGAGCTTTAGGGTGAATGGGGGGCTGGCGTCGTAGGTGTAGGAAGGCCCTTCGACAGGCTCAGGGCGAACGGACATCAGTTCCATCCCCCGCGAAGGCGGGGGATGGAACTTTTTTTTGCCTAGCGCCTTAGCAGGAGGGCTTGGCAGAACTTGGCGGTGTCGAAGAGGTCTGGGATGTTTACGTACTCTCTGGTGGTGTGCATGAGGTTGGTGGACATGCCGACTACTACGGCCGGGATGCCGTGGCGGTTGAAGACGTTGGCGTCGGTGCCGCCGCCCGTCGGCTTCAGCTCGGCGCGGAGGCCCATGTCGCCGAGGACGCCGGTTGCGCGCTGCACCATCACGTGGTCGTTGGGCAGGTGGTAGGTGTGGAACTGCACGTTCATGTCGCCGATGATCTTGGCTTCCGAGTACCGCTCTCGCGCCCTCCCCAAGGCGTCCTCCACCTGTAATCGCAACAGCTCCAGGGTCTCGGCGTTGCGGCTGCGGAACTCGCCGGAGAAGAAGGCCTCCTCGGGCACGGCGTTGCGGACGCTGCCGCCGCTGATGAGGCCGACGTTGATGGTGGTCTCGTCGTCCATGCGGCCCTGCGGCAGCCGACCGATGATATCGGCGGCGATGCGGATGGCCGAGATCCCCTTCTCGGGCTCGACGCCGGCGTGGGCGGAGCGGCCGGTGACGCGGACGTCGAAGCCGATGTAGGTGGGGCTCGCCGTTATGACGGTGTTGACGGGGCCGTTGCCGTCGAACACGACGGCCTGCTTGGCCTGCACCATGGAGAAGTCGAGGTTCCACGCGCCCACGAGGCCGATCTCCTCGCCGCGGGTGAAGACGAGCTGGACGGGGATGCGCTGCAGGCCGTCCTCCTTGACGGACTCGAGCGCCTCGAGGATGGCTGCCACGCCGGCCTTGCAGTCGCCGCCGAGGATGGTGGTGCCGTCGGTGTGGACCTCGTCGCCGACGATGCGAGGCTTGATGCCGCGACCGGGCTCGACGGTGTCCATGTGGGCCGAGAGCATGAGCGGGTCGGAGCCTTCCTCGGACGCGAGCAGGTTGCCGTGGGCGTCGCGGCTGATGACGAAGCCGAGGGCGGTGAGCCTGCGGTCAAGGTCGCGGGCCATCTCCTCCTCCTCGCCGGAGGGGGAGTCGATCTGCACGATGTCGCAGAAGGTGGTGAGCAATCGGTCCTTGTCGATCATGGTGGCCTCCGATCGAGGGTGGGTGGTGTATTGGGGGGTATTGTACAGCACTGGGACGGTGGGGGGTGGGCTGCGGGATAGTAGGGAGGGCGAACGGACGAGGCGTGCCCCTCTGGATTCCCGTCTCTGCGGAAATGACGCGATACGGGGGCGGCCCTTCGACGGGCTCAGGGCGAACGGATGGGGCGTGCGTCTACCCGGCCGCCTCTCCGGCGCGGTCCTGGGCGGCGCGGCGGTCTGTTTCTTGCCAGAAGCGCTGGAGGGAGGCGTCTGCGCGGGAGTAGTCGTAGGAGTGGAAGCGGCCCTGGCGAAGGCGGACGACGTCGCCGTTGAAGTAGCGCTCGTAGAGGATCTGGCGCGAGCCGAACTGCGTGCCGATGAAGTCCCAGATGAGCCGGAAG
Source organism: Dehalococcoidia bacterium (assembly GCA_965249605.1). Classification (GTDB taxonomy): domain Bacteria; phylum Chloroflexota; class Dehalococcoidia; order Lucifugimonadales; family UBA1127; genus UBA1127. The sequence continues at coordinate 2,475,132 of OZ252245.1, read as the reverse complement.
AGCCGGACGCGGTCGAAGGCTTCGGAGCGGGCGCCCTGGAAGTACTTGTCGATGAGGGGCCGCATCGCGCTGTCGAAGTCGGTCTCGGTGGGGGTCAGCATGAGGCCGGCGGCGGCGAGCTGCTGCAGGATGTCGGTCACGCGCTCATAGGCGTCCGGGGCCCAGTGGCGCATGGCGTGGCAGGGCTCCGGCGAGAGCCAGATGCCGTCGCCCTGCCACGGACCGGCGTCGGCCTCCATGGCGCGGAGGTAGGCGCGCACCGTCTCGGCGGTGTCGATGATCTCGGCCACCTTCTCCTGCACGTGGCCGTGGACGCCGATGCCGATGGCGTCGCACAGGGCGTGGGCCATGCCGATGGCGAACTCCAGCTTGGCGATGTTCTTCACCGCGACGTGCTGCATGTACTGCCGCCACATGATGCCCAGGTCGACGAGGTGGTTGTGGAGCTTCCAATCGCCGTAGCAGAAGACGCGCTCCCACGGCACGAGCACATCGTCGAAGACCGCCAGGGCGTCCATCTCGTCAAAGCGGCTGGACAGGGGTTGGTCGTAGAGGGAGCGGCCCGTGTCGAAGCTCTCGCGGCAGATGAAGCTGAGGCCTTTCGTCGCAACGGGGATGGCGAAGCCGAGGGCGTACATCTCCTCCTCCTCGCCGCGCAGGGGGCGGTAGGGCGGGACGAAGAGCTCGTCCGAGAAGGGCGCGAGGGTGGCGAGGAGCTTGGCGCCGCGCAGGATGATGCCCTGCGAGGTGGTGTCGACGACGCCGACGGGGATGTAGGGATCGGGCTGCTGGCCGACGGCGGCGCCCCGGTTCACCTGCGGGTGGCCGAAGCAATGGGTGAGCGACAGGTCGTTGTCGCGGATGTAGGCGTGGTAGTCGACGAGGTTCTGGGCGAACATCCTCTCGTTGCGGCCGTGCTCCTCGGCCATCTGGCGGGTGGCGGTCACCTGGATGTTGACGTAGTCGGGCGAGCGGCCGAGGATGCCGTGGTGGGCGTCGGCGACGATCTCGAGGGCGCGGCGTCGACGCAGCAGGTCCTCCTGGCTGTTGGGGATGATGAAGGAAAGGCCGACCGGGTCGCCGGTGGCGGGCGAGGCGAAGGTCATGTCGTCGTGGAGGGCCGGGTCGTGCTGGAGGTCGTAGAGGTCGGCCAGCGTGCGGGCCATGCGGCCGAGCTTGGGGTGGGTGGTGACGTCCTGGACGAGCTCGCCCTCGAGCCAGATCTCGCGGGAGTCCCGGAGGCCGTCCAGGAATTCTCCCCCCGTGCGAATGCCCATGTGCGGTCCCTCCTGCAAGCGCCCTTTGGAGACAGTCTAGCAGGGCGCACCCCTCGTTCCAATGTGCGGCGGCTTGACCACGGCCGCGAGCAGCGGCACAGTAGCGGGCACAACGGGGCCCTTCGACAAGCTCAGGGCGAACGGATAGGAGGCGAGCGGTTCGCGAAGGTGTCGCAGGGCCCCCTTCGACAAGCTCAGGGCGAACGGATAAGAGGCGAGCGGTTCACGAAAGCGTCGCGGCGCCCCCAACTGCCGCCCCTGGATCCCGGCTTCCGCCGGGAAGACGGTGGAGGTGGCCCCCTTCGACGGGCTCAGGGCGAACGGATAGGAGGCGAGCGGTTCACGAAAGCGTCGCGGCGCCCCCCTGCCGCCCCTGGATCCCGGCTTCCGCCGGGAAGACGGTGGGGGTGGCCCCCTTCGACGGGCTCAGGACAGGCCCTTCGTGTTCCCTCAGGACAGGCTTCGACGGGCTCAGGGCGGGCCCTTCGACAGGCTCAGGGCGAACGGACTGCTTGAATTGGAAACACGGTCAGGAGGACCCCATGGAACGCAAGGCAAGGGTGAAGACCTTCTCCTTTCACTGGGGCAGCGGCTACATTGCGGAGGAGGCGCAGGTCAACGGCGAGCACCATGTGCCGACGCTCCAGCTCATGAGGTATACGGACGGGCCCGCGGCGGGCAGCGTCAGCCTTCGCTTCTGCCAATACAACCATCGGGGCGGGTTCCAGCGGTCGCCGCTGATGATGGGGCCGGAGGAGGTCGAGATGATGCGGGAGGCGCTGAAGGAGACCCCGGAACTGCGGTCGCTGCTGCTGCGGCTGGTCGAGGACTAGGTAGCGGCTCGAGGGGTCGACCGGGGATGGCGGTCGCCCTTGCGGCTGCTTGCTCGCATGCGACCCTTGCGGGCCGGGTGCGCGTCGAGCTCGGGCGGGGGCTACGGCAATCCGCGAAATGGGCGGCAACTTCGGCGCGCCCACTCTGGCAATCGGGCACGGGAGGGCGTACACTAGACGACGTTCGCCGCGTGTGCTTGAATATCGTGACGGGCATAGGCGAGACGGCAAAACAGGTGCGCCGTCAAACGTTTGCAAGATACCGTGCCGCAAACATGCTGACTTGGGCGGCGAGATACGGTAGCATCCGACCCAGATTCTGCGCCGCTCCCGTCCACGGCCGTTGTGAATGGACTGTGGAGGGTGCGTCACAAGACCCGCGCCGTGGCCGCAGGCAACTGACTGGAGGGATCGCTCCAGCGCGGGATGGCAGTCGCGCAAATGGGAGTCCGCACAGGGGGACCCCGCAAGCGCGAGCAGGCCACCAACCAGCACTTGTGAGGAAGGGAAACAATGAAGGCCTACGGAAGGAACCTACGCTGGCTCGCAGTGCCCGCTGTGCTATTGATGGTCTTTGTCTTTGCTGCCTGTCCGGGAGCGCGGACTGCGGTACCGAGTCCCACGCCCGTTGTGGCGCCGACGTCAATACCGCTGTCGACCGCCACGCCAAGGCCGGCGCCGACGCCTCTACCGACGCCAGACTTCGTGTCTCAAACCTATTACTACGCGGCGGCGTGCTCCAACATTACCGCCAAGTTCAACTTCACCATCCAGTCCTTCTCCAATGGCCTGAGGTGGGCTGAGCTGGTGGCGCTGGCAGACGCGAACATTGGCGGCTACAGCCTTCTGTACCCGCCGCCGGACCTGGTGGCCTACAACACGGCGCAGATCAACCTGCTGATGGCCCTCCGCGACAGGGCGTTGGCCGATCAGAGCGACGGAGTGATCATTCAGGACATCGCCAGGGCGCTTGGCGGTGCGGTCCCGCAGGGTGCTGCGGAGCTCAGTCCGGCCGGGCAGCAGGCGCTGGCGCAGTTCTTCGGGCCGCAGTTCGTGCAGGCTTTCTTGGCCCAACAGGCGGCTATTGGTGGGCTTTCCAGCGACCAGCAGGGGTTGCTGGAGGAGGCCAACTGCACGGTCCGCGTCGGGTAGTCTTCAACCGGCTGACGTGCAGTTAGTCAGCCTCATACGCAGAACCGAAATCAGGGGCGCGGTTGCTACGGCAATCGCGCCCCTGTTCTTTGCTCAGGTGTACGCCCGGGGTTGCGCGGAAGGGCCGCGCGTGGGGTGACCCGCGCCGTCAATGAGGAGACGGTCCGGGGAAGACCCATCGGCTCAGGGCGGGTTGGGCCTCGGCGCAGTCCAGCAGCAGAAGGTCGCGGCGCACGTGGCTTGGCCCCCCTGTCGGCTCTCCGTCGTCAGAGGACACCGCGACGCAGAGGCCCGTGCCGGACAGGATGAGGGCGACGTCGGCGTCGAAGTCGAACTGCTGCAACGCCGAGTCCGAACACTCCTGTAGGCGCAGCGGGGCCTGATTCTCCGCACCCTCCGCCTCCATGCACAGCTTGTACGCGGGCATGGAAAGGTTGCCGGGTCCGGGCATACCCACGATGAAGATTTCGTCGTCCGCGCCCGGCTTGCAGGTGTGGGCCATGAGCGCGGCCTGAAGATTCAGGCTTGCGCCGAAGCCGGGCACGTCCACGCAGTAGAACTCCGGCTCATCGAGCGGGACTGCAAGCTGGACGAGGGTTTCCTGTGCCTCCGCGGGGTTGGCCGCGATGCCGGCGGGCGTGGGGGTTGCCGGGGGCGGCTCGGTGGGCACTGGAGACGGCTCCGTCGGTACGGGAGCCGGCGAGGTTACGGTGGGCGCCGACGCTGGGGCGGCGGTCGGCGATGGGGACGGCTCCTCCGACGGAGTGGACGTGCCGCAGGCGGCCAGGGCCAACGCACAGAGCGCTACGGCCATGAGACCGGTCCGGTGAAGCACGGTAGTAGCTTTCAGCATGGTGGGGGTCGCTTCCTCCCTAATGTCGGGACCGAAAACGGGACCGCGGCAGCTCGCCCGGCGGGGTTGCCCCACGCGTCGGCATCATACGGTCTGGGGGTGTCGCATAGCCAACGCTGCCCGACGTTCCCGTCAGTCACGACTGCGACTTTGCTCGGCTGTGAGTGCTGCACTATCATGCTGCAATGAACGACCGAGCCGCAGAGACCAGAAGCGCTTTTCGTGAGTCCGTCCTCGAGTTTGTCGACGTCGTCGAGCGGGTGCCGTCCGACGGGTGGGACAGGCCCGGGCTTGGGGAGTGGTCGATACGGGAGCTGGTGGCGCATGTGGTTGGCGTCATTGACGGCGTCGTTGCCGACACCGGACACACGACGCCCATGGCTGCGGAAGGGGCCGCCGCATACTACGTTCAGGCGATGTCCTCGCCGCGGGTCCATGAAGAGGTGGCTGAGCGGGCACGTACGAGGGCTGCGTCGTTCGGCGACAACCCGGTAGAGGCCGCGCGGGCAGTTGTGGCCCGGACTCTGGATGCCGTTGACGCGCTGGACGATGCTGCGCCGGTGACGACCACCGTTGGCCCGGTGCGGCTCGTCGACTACCTTTCGACGCGGGTGCTGGAGATTGTGATTCACACGATGGACGTCTCGCTTGCCGCGGGAGTCCCGGTGGAGACATCGCGAGAGGCGCTCACCGTCACGCTGGCGCTGTTGAGCGACATAGCTGTCGCGCATGGGGACGGCGTAGCGCTCGCGATGGCGCTGAGCGGGCGGGGCTCGCTGCCCGAGGGCTTTAATGTTTTGGGATAGCGCATCGCGGTCAGGGGTCCTTGGCGACGTTAGATTGACCAAATGCGCCGCGTTCTCACGGACTCAGCCCACTATGGGTCTCGGCAACGTCCCCTGCTGCCTGTTGTTTGTGCTGACGCCCCTGGCTATCGTCACGCCGTGGATGCTATCGAGGTCAGGGACGTAGTCGCGGTTAGCCCCTTAAGACCAGCCACCCTGCGCGATTCAGAGCTACCAAACCAAGTGGGACTAATAGGCGTTGACATGGAGTACAAACTAGTTTATAACTTAAACTATGCCACGAACCGGAGACTTAAACGTTAGGGGGCAACTGATGCAAGCATCGGACGGTGAAACGCGAGATCTCGGCCCGCAGGAGAGTTGGGACGCCATCTACGCGACGCTTGAACGGACACGGAGTTCGCTGTACGTGGCAGGGTCAGCGACGATTTTGATGTTGTGGGGCGTGATAGGGGCCGTGGGGTTGCTGGCCGAGTTCAGCATCGCGACGTGGGGCGCGGACCTAAGGGAGAGCTACCCATGGATCAGCGGACCGCTGTGGTTCGCGCTGGTTGCAGTCGGGATGACGGCGAGCTCGGTGATAGGCAGGCGCGCCGTGCGGAAGGCGGCACTGGGAGCGGGTGCGCGAGGAGCCGGCCTGCGGGTCTTCGCCTTCTGGCTTGCCGTGGCAGTGGCGACCTTCCTGGTGCCTGGGGCAGGGGGTGTTTGGACCGGGGATGATCCGGCGGTCAACATACCTCGCGTCGCGATAGGCATCGCGGGACTGGGGTACGTGCTGTTCGGCATCATGGTGCGGCCGATGCTCGCGGTGATCGGCGTGGGCATCGTGGCGGCGTTCTACGTTCCCAGCTTCCTGCTCGACAACGCCGCGCTGGCGGTGTCGGCGGGGCTGACACTTCTCGTCGCGGTCCTTGGGATGCTCTGGGTCCGCAAGAGCGGCGTCGCATGAGTGACGAGCCCATCGTCCTGAATGAGACCATCCACCAGTCGACCCGCCTGCGCATCATGACGCTGCTGGTGTACCAGCCGACGAAGGACCGGGTGGCCTACGGCTTCATTCAGCAGACGCTGGGCCTGACGGGCGGGAACCTTACCATCCACCTGCGGAAGCTGGAGGAGGCCGGGTACGTAGCAATGACGAAGGAGTTTGTGGGCGCGAAGCCGCGGACGTGGGTACGGGCGACGCCTGAGGGTCTCCGTGCGTTCGCCGACTACCTCGCCAACCTGGAGCGGGCGCTGCACATGGTCCCGGGCCAAGAGGGGTAGCGGGGGCGATCGGCGGTGTGTGGCTGCCGCGCTCCCCTAGGACACCGCCGAGAGTACCTGCGACAGCGAGGAGACCTCCGGGCCAATCCAGGGGTTCGCGGCGTCCGGCGACGGCTCGTAGGGGACGTGGATGCGGAGGGCGGTCATGCCCATCCGCTCGGCGCCTGCGAGTTCGTCGCTGCCGCCGTCGCCGACGTAGAGGCAGCGCTCGGGCGCGACGCCGAGGCGGACGCATGTGACCGCGTAGATGCGCGGCTCGGGCTTGCGCATGCCGACGGCGCACGAGAAGGTCGTCGCGTCGAAGTAGTAATGGAGTGGCATCTCCGGCCACAGCAGCACCGTCTCCCATGAGCAATCGCTGATGAGGCCAATGCTGTGGCCCATCGACAGGAGCTGCTTGAGGGTTGCTACGCAGTCCGGGCGCGGGACGAGCCGGGCCCGGAACAGGTCCATGCGTAACCGGAGCGCCTCGGCTACCTGGGCCGGCGACGGAACGACGCCCAGCTGCTCGCAGAGCGCGGTAACGTAGCCCTCATAGGTGGGGTACGCCCCGGTCATCCGCTCCCCGAAGGTAGCGCCCCATTTCTGCAGGAAGGGTTCAAGGGGCGCGCCCAGAGTCTCAGCAACCCGCGCCGTAACGGCGTCGTATTCAGCCCGCATTCCTGGGGGGCTGTCGGTGCTGTCGACGAGGGTGCCGTAGAGGTCGAAGATGACGGCGTCAAACCGCATGGACGCGCTCCTCCATGATCTTTCAGCAGTCAGACTGCGGGCTCAAGCGTCAAACTCTCGATGTCCCTCCATCTGTAGGCCACCTCTTCCAGGTCCGTCCCACCTATTGTGGTCTTCTTGCGGGCAACTTGCTCACCACCGAGAGACTCGTAAAACCGGCAGGCGGGATGGTTGTCCGTCAGCACCCACGCCAACATAGAGGCAAGTCCGTCGGCGAGGAATCGCTCGGCCAAGGCAGAGACAAGCCGACGCCCAATGCCCTTGCCCTGATACTCTTTGAGGACGTAGATGGTGTAGATCTCACCACGATAGGTCCGGTTGCCTTCGCGCTCCGGCCCTCCACTGGCGAAGCCAACGACCTTGCCAACGTCAGTCTCCGCAACGAAGTTGCTGGTGGCGGATTGGTCTGTCGCTAGAATCTTGTCCCACATTGACTCTCTTGCCTGGTATGAGAGGCTGGCGAGGTGTTCTTCAGGCACGATTCCGACATATGTGGTCCGCCATGAATCGACGTGAACTCTTGCAATGGGGCCAGCGTCCACTGGGGTAGCCGCCCTTATCCGTATGGACATCCTTGCCGGGTCGATTTCCATTGCAGCGTTACTGCTCCGCCTATTAACGATTTTCTGCGCACCTACCTGCCGCCTAGCCTCGTCCCTAGTCCAGCCAGTCCAGAACCTGCGCCAGGGCCGAGACCTCCGGGCCGGGCCACGGGTTGGCGGCGTCCGGCGGCGTCTCGTAGGGGACGTGGATGCGAAGCGCTGTCATGCCGACGCGCTCGGCGCCCGCGAGCTCTTCACTGCCGCCGTCGCCGACGAAGAGACAACGGTCCGGTGAGACGCCGAGTTGACTGCAAGCTAGCGCGAAAATCTCGGCGGCGGGTTTCTGCAAGCCGACAGTAGATGAGAAGACAGTTGCGTCAAAGAGAGGTGGGAAGGGCGTTTCAGGCCAGAGCACGACTGTCTCCGATGAGCAGTCAGTAATAAGGCCGACCTTCAAGCCCTTTGCCTGGAGCTTGATGAGGGTCTCAACACAGTCCGCCCTTGGCACGAGCAAACTGCGGGACAGTTCCATGCGTAGGCGAAGGGCTTCGGCCAACTGTGCGATCCCCGGCGCAATACCCATTTGAGCGCACAAAGCCGTCACGTATGCTTCAAAAGTGGGGAAAACACCTGTTATTCGCGAGTCGCCAGTATCGTCCCACAGCTGCACAAACCCATCGGCGGGAGCGCCCAGCGCCCTGGCGATCGCAGCGTTGGTGTGCAGATACGCCTCACGCTTGGGCCCTGGCGCGACGCCGTTGTCGACGAGGGTGCCGTAGAGGTCGAAGATGACGGCGTCAAACTTCATGGGCGCGCCCGCCTTTCACGTTCGCCAGTACCCCTACGCGCCCAGCGTCGCGACGCTGAAGACGACGGAGAAGGGCTTGCAGTAGATCACGACGCTCCTGATGGCGGAGATGTCCACGTCGGCCGGAATGGTGTAGTTCTGGTTGCCCCGGTTGCCCTTCAGCGGGCCGAGGTCCGCGTAGCCGGGCAGCTTGACCTCGTTGCCGCGGGTGGGGTCCTCGTGCGGCGAGAGGAAGACGTGCAGCGCGGGGCCGTTGGTGACGTCGAGGTTTTCCAGTCGCAGCAGGTTCCCGCCACCGGGCGCAGCGAAGATGATGGCCTGCCCGCTGCCGCGGTGGAAGGCGTCGGCGTCCCGGAAGTTGCCATCTATCACCCTGGCGGTCTCCCCGACGGCGACGGCGGCCGTCAGCATGCCCATAGCCTCGTCCGCGCTCGCCGGCGACGCAGCCATGCTCGAGGACAGCATCGAGGTGGCGGTGATCGACAACGGAGAGGGCATCGCTTCTTCCATTACGGGGTCGTCGACCATGGCCATGCCCGCCATCACCATCTCGACGTCGTCGCGCGCCATGCCGTCGGGCACGGTGGCGTTCAGGGCGAAGGGGAACTCCTCCTCGACGGTCACGTTGGTGAACAGCGGCGACGCCAGCGACCACCCCAGGAACAGCGAGACGATGAGCGCCGGCGTTCCGCCAACGATGAAGGGCACGCGGTGGCGCATGACGAAGAGGTGCCAGCCGAGCCGGTAGGCGATGTACAGCGCTGTCGCGATGGCGATGATCACTCCTGCGCCGATGAACCACCGGTACTCGTAGAGGTCTGCAAAGGCCCGTTCGATGTCGCCAAACGTTGCCATGGTCACCCCTTTCTCGGCGTCGCGGGCCTCTCACGACCCGCGGGGGGCCGACTGCGTTACGAATTCCTACAATTTCATTGTAACGCGAGTCGAGGGGGCGGCGCGCACTCCCCATACGAGGCGAGGGCTGGTATCCTAGAGCGACCCACATTGCACAGGGCTCCGGACGCATGGCGTCGCGGGGGCATCGGCAGAAAGGACACCCATGGAGCAGGCAACCAACGGGACGCCCAAGCGGGCGATGATCGTCATTGCGCACCCGGACGACGGCGAGTACATGGCCGCCGGGACGTTGGCCAAGTGGGCCAAGGAGGGCTCGGAGGTCGTCTACGTCCTGTGCACCAGCGGGGACAAGGGCACGTCAGACCCGGAGATCAAGCCGGAGGAGTTGGCCGTCATCCGGGAGCAGGAGCAGCGGAACGCCGCCGCCGTGGTGGGCGCGAAGGCCGTCGAGTTCCTGCGCTACGAGGACGGCTTCCTGCAGAACACGCTGGAGCTTCGGAAGGACATCGTGCGACAGATCCGCAAGCACCAGCCGGACATCCTGCTGTGCCAGGACCCCACGATGCGGTATTCCGGCAACTACATCAACCACCCGGACCACCGGGCCGCCGGCGACGCGACGCTCGACGCCGTCTTCCCCTCGGCACGCGACCACCACGTCTACCCGGACCTGATCGAGGAGGGGCTGATGCCCCACAAGGCCCTGGAGATCTACATGGGGGCCTTCGGCAATGACAGCGCCAACGTTTGGGTGGACATCTCCGACACCGTCGACACGAAGGTCGCGGCGCTGATGGAGCACAAGTCGCAGGTGGGCGACGACCCGGAGCGGCGCGAGACGATGAAGCAGCGCATCAAGGACGGCTCGGCGCAACTGGGCTCGGCGCATGCCATCGGGCACGCGGAGGCGTTCCGGTACATCAAGCTGCGGTAGGAGCTGGATCGTTGTTCCTGCGGAGGCGGGAACCCCACCCTTCGCCAAGTTCGATGGCCGTGGCGCCCGAGCGCCTGGATTCCGGCTTCCGCCGGAATGACGGAGCGAGTGCGGCGGCCAATGAGGAGGACAGCATGGACCAGCAAGCCATTCGGAGCCAGATACCCGCCACCGGCAACGTCGTATACATGAACACCGGGTGGTCCGGGCCATCGCCGACGTCGGTGGTGGAGGCGATCTCGCGGCGGCTGCAGGAGGAGAGCGCCCTGGGGCCGGCCAGCCCCAGCGTGCTGGCGAGCGGTCGAGGAATGCGCCAGGAGCTGCGAGAGTCGCTGGCCGCCTTCCTCAACGTCTCGACGGAAGAGCTGACGCTGACGCAGAACACCACGGAGGGCCAGAACCTGGTGATCAACGGGCTCGCGTGGCAGGCGGGCGACGAGGTCATCACCTTCAGCCTGGAGCACAACTCCGTGCTGGCGCCCTGCTACTACCTGGAGCGCCGCCACGGCACGGTGACGAAGGTGCTGCCGCTGGCCCCGGACGAGGACCAAGACAGCATCGTTTCAAAGGTGGAGGCGGCCATCACGCCTCGCACCAAGCTTCTGTTCATGAGCCACGTGCAGTTCAAGTCGGGGCTGCGCATGCCAGCGGAGCGGCTTCGGGAAGTGACGCGGCAGCACGGCGTGCTGATGCTGCTGGACGGCGCGCAGGGGGCGGGCCACGTGCAGTTGGACCTGCACGCGCTGGGCTGCGATTTCTACGCGATGCCCGGCCACAAGTGGATGCTGGGGCCTGACGGCACGGGGGCGCTCTACATCCGCCGCGAGCTCATCGAGCAGGTGACGCCGATGAAGGTCTCGGGACACGCTATCCACTCGGGCCACGGCTGGGAGGACTTCGAGCCGAACGTGTCCGACATCCAGAAGCTGGAGCTGACCACGACGAACGACGGGCTGTGGGCCGGTCTCCTCGAGGCCATCCGCTTCCGCGATCAACTTCTCCCGGGCGAGGCGGAGGAGCACAGCCTCTCGCTGGCGTCGCGGGCGAAGGCGGCGCTGGCGGCGGTGCCGGGCGTGTCCATCACGTCGCCGCTCGAGGGACCGGGCTGCTCGGGGCTGGTGACGTTCGGCGTGTCGGGCTGGGAGCCGCGGGAGCTAGTGAACGCGCTGGAGGCGGAGCACAGCGTGTCGATACGGGCTGTCTCGGACCCGTCGTGCGTACGGATGTCGCTGGCCTTCTTCAACACGGAGGACGAGGTGGACGGCGTGGCTGAGGCGGTGCGGGAGATGGTGCGGTAGGGGGTTGCGGGGGAAACAGTAACGCCGTTCCGGGAGCTTGGCTATGGACTGTCCAATTCTTGAATCACTTCGTGCTTTAGCGCTCTTTCCTCGCGCCGCTCGCGGCTACCGTGAATGAAAATATAGACGATACTGCCAATGTCTAATACGCCAATGAGACCCCCTAGCCAAGGCTGCCCAATTGTTGCCACATAGGCCACCACACCGAACCCGGTCAATGCCACTGCTAGGCCAGCCACCAAACCCAAATAGGCCCGGCGAGAGTCACCAAGGATGGCAGTCTTTTCCAAGAACAGCCTATGTGTCTCCTGCTGCTCAGCCATCGAAATGATGCGGTCAGCCACACCTGGCAGCACGTCGTTATACTCTCGCAGCATTGATGGCGGGGGAATCGGGCCACTGTAGCTCGCACTAAAGTGCGCCTCCTGATGAACGGCAACAGCCTCCGTGTTGGGAGGCTGTTGGGCCAATGGCTGAACTTCGTCTCGGGTCGGATCTTCTTGTTGTGACATTAGGAAACCCGTATGGGATTTTCCTCTGCAAAGCGAGACATTGACTCACGGAGCGCAGTGCCTACAACCGTCCAGTCCGCCCATTGTGCGACTGAGTCAGGGTGTTTAGAACGGTTGTACTCGTTCAAGCTGCCGCTGAAATCGAATAGACGGGCCCAACCCTCCAGGAATGATGGGCGGGCAAATAAGAATTCAGAATAATACGTCTTCATGACTACGACCTCTGCTGATTAACCTCATCCTAACTAAAATGCGAACTTGAGTCAAATCGAGGCGTCACACCCTTGCGAATGTTCGCGATTCTTGGAAAAGAACTCTATCACCTACTCCATGCTGAGGATGATCTTGCCGAAGTTGGCGTTGGTCTCCATGTAGGCGTGGGCTTCGCCCGTTTCCTCCAGCGGGAAGACGCGGTCGACGACCGGCTTCAGCGCGCCCGTCTCGAAGAGCGGCACCACCCGCTTGGCTATCTGCTGCGTGAGCGCAATCTTCTCCTCCAACGGCCTTGCGCGCAGGACGGTGCCGTGCACTCGGAGGCGCTTGGGGCCGAGGAGGCGCAGGTCGGTCTCGAGCTTGCTGCCGCCCATGGCGCCGACGAGGACTATGCGCCCTCGGACCGCGAGCGAGTTCAGGTTTTGCTCCCAGTAGGGCGCGCCGATGACGTCGAGCACAACGTCGACGCCGCGGCCGTTGGTGCGCTCCTTGATGACCTCCAGGAAGTCCTCATCCTTGTAGTTGATGCCCACGTCCAGGCCAAGCTCTGCGGCCTTGGCCAGCTTGTCGGGGGAGCTGGCCGTGGCGAAGGTGAAGGCCCCGGCGTGACGCGCCAGTTGAATGGCAGCGATGCCGATGCCGCTGCCGGCTGCGTGAATGAGGGCACTCTCGCCCATTACGAGGTTGCAGCTGGTGAAGAGGGCGTCGTAGGCCGTGAAGAAGACCTCGGGGATGGAGGCGGCCTCGATAAAGGTCATGCCCTCCGGGATGGGCATCGTCATGCGCTCGTGGGTGGCTACGCGCGTGGCGTATCCGCCGCCGCCGATGAGGCCGAAGACGCGATCGCCCTCGCGAAGTGACGTCACACGTTGTCCCGCAGCAGCCACGACGCCGGCCATCTCCAGACCCGGGATGTCCTTCGGAATGCCGGGCGGCGCCGGGTAGTTGCCGCGTCGCTGGGCGAGGTCCGCGCGGTTCAACGCCGACGCCCTGACGTCGACGAGCACCTCATCGGGGCCGAAGTGGGGGTCGTCCCGCTCGATGACCTTGAAGACCTCGGGCCCTCCGGGCTCGGTAACGACGGCGGCTCGCATGGCATCCTCCTGCGGTGGTGGGATTGTGTGACGGGGACACTATACTCCAGGGGAGGCCGCCTACGCTGTACTGGCAGGGCAAAGCAGGTTCACGGGCCACCGAGCGTAACGCAAATAGCAAGTGCTAATTTGCACATCCCCATATGGTGTTCATGCTATAATCACGCCATGAAGACCTTCACTGTCCGGAATGTCCCGGAGGAGACTCTCGAGCGCGTCCGAGCTATGGCCAAGGAGCGTGGCTGCGAAGTAACCGCCCTGGTCCTTGAGGCTATTGAGCGTGAATTGGACCGGTGGGACTTCAAGAAGCGCTTGGCGGAGAGAACCCCCGTGGAGGGAATTGACCCCACCGCTATCCTCGTGGAAGAGCGCACAGCCAGGGATCAAGCAGGGTTGTGAGCGGCCTCGTCGTTGACGCATCGATTGCCCTGGAAGTCTTGCTCCGCACACCGCTTGGATTGTCCGTGGAAGACGTCCTCCACGGCTCCTCACTCATAGCGCCTGAGATGTTGGATGCAGAAGTCTTGTCTTCGGTGCGAAAGGCGACGCTTCGGGGCCAGCTAACACCCGAAAACGCCGAAGGGGTCCTAGTGACCCTCCGAGAGTGGGACATCGAACGGATTTCGCACCGCACCCTGACCGCTCTAGCATGGCAATACCGCCACAACATTAGCGCCTATGATGCCCTCTATGTTGTCGTTTCTCGTTTGTATGGCTACCCGCTAATCACAGCGGATGGAAGACTGTCACGAGCACCGGGCTTGGACATCGACGTACAGCACGTGCTTCTTTCTTAGCACCCCCGGCCCTCGCCCGCTTGTGCGCATTCGGCTATAATTCCGGCAAGCCCAAGGGGGAGAGAGGAGTTTTGTTATGGCAGAGATAGTCCTTGGTATGGCCTCTTCACACGCACCGCAGCTGGAGATGCAGCCGAGCCGCTGGCTCGAGTACGGCAACCGCTCCCGCACGCAGAATGAGCACTGGTACAACGGCAACACCTACACCTTCGACGAACTGGCCGAGTTGCGCGCCGATGGGCACTTCGAGAAGGAGCTCTCCGAGGAGACCTTCGCGGCGCGCTTCGACGCCTGCCAGCGGGCCATCGCCCACCTGGGCGACACGTACCGCCGGGTCGCGCCGGATGTGTGCGTCATCCTGGGCGACGACCAGCACGAGCTGTTCCAGGACGACCACATGCCCACCTTCGCCATCTACCACGGCGAGAGCGTGGAGGACCGGCCCCACCAGGGCGGCGGCGGGCCTCGCGCCTACTCCGACCCGGCGGTCGGCAACCACCCCACGGAGTCCATCGCGCAGCCGACGGACGCGGAGCTCGGCATGCACTTAATCAAGAGCGCAGTAGCGGCGGAGTTCGACGTGGCCCGCTCCAACAAGCTGCCCGTGTCCCGCAGCGAGGGCAAAATCGGCCACGCCTTCTACTACTTCTACCGGCGGCTGATGGACAACAAGGCCATCCCCAACGTGCCCATCATGGTGAACACGTACTACCCGCCCAACGCGCCCTCGGCGGCACGCTGCTACAAGTTCGGGCAGGCGATTGGCCGGGCGCTGCTGGATTGGGACGCGCCCAAGCGGGTGGCGATCTTCGCGTCGGGCGGGCTGAGCCACACGGTCATCGAAGAGGACATCGACTACCGCATCATCGAGGGGCTGACGACCGGCAACCCGGACAAGCTGCTCGACTACCCGGACGAGCGGTTCCGCGCGGGAACGTCGGAAATCAAGAACTGGATCGCCCTGGCCGGCGTCATGTCGGTGACTGGCGGCGCCATGGACCTGGTCGACTACGTGCCCTGCTATCGGACGGAAGCGGGCAACGGCTGCGCCATGGGCTTCGGAGAGTGGGTCTAGGGGCGTCCGTGCCGCCAATCCGTTCGTTTGACCGTTCGACAGGCCCTTCGAGAGCCTCAGGACAGGCTCAGGGCGAACGGATTGGGCTGAGGCCCCTCACGCGATTTAGAAAACATCGGAGGACTGCATGGAGTACCGTCGTCTGGGCCGGACCGGCCTGGAGATCTCGACAATTGGCATCGGCACTAACAACTTCGGTGGCAGGATGGACTACGACGCCACCAAGAAGGTGCTGAACCAGACCATGGAAGAGGGCATCAACTTCCTCGACTGCGCGAACACCTACGGCGGCGGCAAGTCGGAGGAGTTCATCGGGAAGGCGCTGGGCAAGGAACACCGGCACGACATGATCATCGCCACCAAGGTGGGCGCCGGGCTCGGCCCGCCGGGGACGCCCATCACCGGCCCCAACCAACGCGGGGCGACGCGCCACCTCATCATGGAGCAGGTGGAGTTGAGCCTGAAGCGGCTGAACACGGACTACATCGACCTGTTCTACATGCACCGCTGGGACGGGGACACGCCCATCGAAGAGACGATGCGGGCGCTGGACGACCTGGTGCACAGCGGCAAGGTGCGCTACCTGGGCTGCTCCAACTACTCGGCATGGCAGATGGTGGAGGCGATGCTGACGGCCAGCGCCGGCAACCTGTACAACTACTGCTGCATACAGAACGAGTACAGCCTGGTCGCTCGTGACGTGGAGGTGGAGGTGGCGCCGGTTGCGGAGCGGTACGGCGTCAGCCTCATCCCCTTCTTCCCGCTGGCCAGCGGCTTCCTGACGGGCAAGTACACGCAGGGCGAAGCGCCCCCCGAGGGCACGCGGTTCGCCGGGTCGCCGAACATGGGCAACCGTTACATGACCGAAGCCAACTGGAGCCTTCTGGGCAAGCTGCAGAGCTTCTCCGGGGAGCGCGGGCACTCCGTCGCCGAGCTGGCCTTCGCTTGGATGCTCGGCAGCCCGGTGGTGCCGAGCGTCATCGCGGGCGCGACGAAGCCGGAGCAGGTCACGGCCAACGCCAAGGCGGCCGAGTGGCAACTCTCGGCCGAGGAGATGGCCGAGATCCGGGAGATGTTTTAAGGCAGCCGAGGCCTCGCAGGCGGGCAGGTCATGGCACAACGGGCGGCCCTCTCCGTGGAGGTGAAGGCAGCCCTGCGTCCGTGGTATCCGAACGACGTCATGGACGGAGTGCTTGTGCTTCGGGGCTCGTTCTTCGGGTGGCTGTTCGGGCTGAACGGGAACCACGCCGTCACCATCAACGGCGCCGTGCACCTGACGCGTCGCGCCCCGCTCGAAGGGTCGCTTGGGTGGACGGCGCTGATGGGCCACGAGCTCTTCCACGTTGAGCAGCAGGCGGCGATGGGGTGGTGGCGCTTTCTGCTGCGCTACCTGTGGCTCTATCGCCCCCGGCACCTGCGCAGCGCGCGCTCGCATCCCTACGAGATTCCGGCGTACGAGCGCGGCGCGGAGATACGCGCGACGCTGGGGGAGGGTTAGAATAGAGGGGGCCGTCCCTCCGTCCCCTTCGAGAGCCTCAGGGCGAACGGAGGCACAGCCCCGCCTAATCTTCACTAAAGGACGCACCATGGACTTTTCCCAGCTTGCCCATGTCTTTCCGGACTCTGCCGAGGTGAACGCCGCGGGGCGGCTTAGCATTGGCGGGTGCGACGTCGCGGAGCTTGTTGCTGAGTACGGGACGCCGCTGTATGTGCTGTGCGAGGACACGCTTCGCAACCGGTGCCGCTCGTTTACTGAGGCGTTTACGTCGCTGCACGCCGACACTCGCGTGGTGTATGCGTCGAAGGCGTATATCGGGCCGGCGCTGGCGCGGCTCATGGCGGAGGAGGGACTGGGGCTGGATGTGGTGTCCGGGGGCGAGCTGGCCGTCGTGCGGGCGGCGGGCGTGCCGCCGGAGGGGGTCTACCTGCACGGCAACAACAAGTCGGCGCAGGAGCTCGAAGAGGCGCTGGACTTCCGCATCGGCCGCATCGTCGTGGACAACCTGCATGAGATCGACCTGCTGGAGCGGTTGGCGGCAGAGCGCGGCGTCGAGCAGGCAGTGCTGTTGCGGGTGACGCCGGGCATCGACCCACACACGCACGCCAAGACCACAACGGGCATCGTGGACAGCAAGTTTGGGCTGAACATCAGCAACGGGCAGGCGGCGGAGGCGCTGCGGCGGACGCTGGACTGCCCCCACCTGCAGCTCATGGGGCTGCACTTCCACCTGGGCTCGCCCATCTTCGAGTTGGAGCCGTACGTGGACGCGATGGGTGTCGTGCTGGAGTTCGCGGCGCAGTACCGCGAGGAGGGGCTGGAGCTGCGCGAGCTGAGCCCTGGCGGCGGGTTCGCCATTGCGTATTTGCGCGACCAACGAGCGCCATCGCCGTCAGACTATGCGGCCGCAATCGTCGCCGCGCTTTACGAGGGCTGCGAGCGCCACAACCTGCCTCTGCCGTCGCTGACCATCGAGCCGGGGCGGTCGGTCGTCGGACCGGCGGGAGTCGCCATCTACACCGTCGGCAGCATCAAGGAGATCCCGGGAGTGCGCACCTACGCGGCTGTCGACGGGGGCATGGGCGACAACATCCGGCCCGCGCTCTACGAGGCCCGCTACGAGGCTGTCACCGCCGCCCGCATGAACGAGGCGGAGAGCGTCGAGTACACCATTGCGGGCAAGTTCTGCGAGTCGGGCGACATCCTGGTGGAGAAGGCGACGCTGCCGGAGCTATCGCCCGGCGACCTGATCGCCATGCCCGCGGCGGGGGCCTACAGCCCCTCAATGGCCAGCAACTACAACTCGAACCCGCGCCCGCCCATTGTGCTGGCCAAGGACGGCAGCGCTCGGGTGATCCGCCGCCGGGAAACGGCGGAAGACCTGATGCGCACGGACGTCTGGTAACCGTCATGTGGCGCGTTGTGGGGCACCCCGGAGCCGTGCGCCTTCTGGAGCGCTCGCTGAGCACCGGGCGGCTGGCCCACGCCTACCTCTTCACCGGGCCGCCGCACGTCGGCAAGACGACGCTGGCCCTGGACCTTGTGGCCGCCGTCAACTGCGAGGGCGCGGCGCCCCCCTGCGGCGAGTGCTCGCAGTGCCGCCACACCTGGGATGGGCGCCACGCCGATGTGGTGCACCTGGGCGTCGCGGAAGAGGAAGGGCGGAAGGCCATCGGCATCGACGCGGTGCGTGACGCGTCTCACCAGGCCAACCTCAACCCCTTTGAGGGCCGATTCCGTGCCATCGTCATCGAGGGAGCGGAGCACCTGACGGAAGAGGCGGCCAACGCGCTGCTCAAACTGCTGGAAGAGCCTCCGGCACGCCTGATGCTCGTGCTGCTGAGCCCGAGCCCCGACGCCGTCCTGGGGACGATCCGCTCCCGCTGCCAGCGCGTCGACCTGCGCCCGCTGGCCACTAACGCTGTGGCAGAGGCGCTGACCTCGCGATGGGAGGTCCCGGAGGCGCAGGCCCGCGAGCTGGCGTCGCTGAGTGCTGGACGACTCGGGTGGGCCGTCGGCGCGTGGGAGGACCCGGCTGTGCTGGAGACGCGCGACCGGAGGCTGGAGCGGCTGACCGCGGCGGCCGAGGGCGGCATCGAGGAGCGGTTCGCATACGCCGCGGAGCTGGCAAACCTGCTGCCCCAACAGCGCACCGCCGTCCGCGAGACGCTGGACCTGTGGGCCGAGTGGTGGCTGGAGCGGCTTTCGGCGCGGGCAGAGGCCGACGACGGTGACGCGCTGGTGGAAGGGCCGAACAGGGGAGACCTTCTGCTCGCCGTTCGCGAGGTGCTGCGGACACAGGACCTGCTGGACCGGAACGCGAACCCGCGGCTCGCGCTGGAGGCGCTGATGCTGGCGCTGCCGAGGGTGCCTGTGGGGCGATGACGTCCGACGCGCTAGCGGTCGAGGAGTTGGGAGAGAGCGACCACTATGC
This sequence comes from Dehalococcoidia bacterium, assembly GCA_965249605.1. GTDB lineage: Bacteria > Chloroflexota > Dehalococcoidia > Lucifugimonadales > UBA1127 > UBA1127. The sequence goes on along the minus strand of OZ252245.1, from coordinate 2,456,153 downwards.
CGGCGGCCACGCCGGCAGACCCAACTACCCATCGCACCAAGCGAGTTTCAATTTCCACCATGCGCGTCTCAACTTCGGCAATGCGTTGGTTAAGGGCGCCGTGCTGCCGCTCGTTCTCCAACGCGTAATGATGGAACCACGCGGGGACGCTGTCGCTTGGTTCGGGTTGAGGTTGCACTGCCACGCGCTCTTTCCTTATTTCGGTACTCAATCAGGGTGAATTGCAGTCCACTCTAGCGAGGCGCACAAAGAATGTCAAACAATTGGCAAGGAAATATCTGCGCTTTGGTGACCTGCTAGAATAGTTGCAGCGCCCAAATAAACGGCGCCCCGTTCACCCTTCGACAGGCTCAGGGCGAACGGTGGAGGAGGGCCCCATGCCGCAATCGCCTGATGAGTGCGTCTTCTGCAAGATCTACGCAGGGGAAATCCCCGGCGAGTTCCTGTACAAGGATGAGAGCTGCTTTGTCATTCGCGATATCAACCCCGTGGCGCCGGTGCACCTGCTGGTCATCCCCGTGGAGCACTACATTCATGCCGTCGACGCCTCGACGGAGGCTGAGGCGATGCTGGGCCACCTGATGATTGCGGCGCAGACAGTGGCGCGACAGGAGGGGGTCTTTGAGAGCGGGTACCGGATGGCCGTGAACCAGGGGCCCCACGCCGGGCAGACGGTCGACCACCTGCACCTGCATGTGCTGGGCGGCCGCCGCCTCGAGCACGAGGGCTAGCCGTCGATGGCTACGGTATCATCGCTCCCACCGCAGCTACAGGCCGTGCTCGACGGGCTGCCTCTCGACCTGCAAGAGCACATCGAGCGCGTGCGTGTGCTTGCCGCTGACCTTGGCGGGCAGCACAGGCTCGACCGGGACCGCGTCGACGTGGCGGCGGCGGCGCACGACATCGCCCGTGCGGACTCGGACGACGTGCTCATGGCGGACGCGCTGGCGCAGGGCGTTCGTATCACGGACGCCGACCGCGCCAAGCCGCTGCTGTTGCATGGCCCCGTCGGCGCGGGACGACTGGCGCCGCTGAACGTCGTCGACGAGGCGGTTGTGGAGGCGGTCTACTGGCACACGATAGGGCTCGCGACGATGGGTCCCATCGCCAAGGCGGTCTTCCTTGCGGACAAGTTCGACCTCGCGAAGGCGTCGCGCTACCCGCATATCGGGCGCGTGAAGGAGCTTGCGGCGGACGACATGGACCGCGCTATCGTCGAGTTCCTGCGGGGGGACATGGTGCGGCTGCTGAACGAGGGCGTGCCGGTGCACCCGGGGTCGCTGGAGACGCTGAACGGCCTGCTGCTGGCGATGGGGGGACGCGCCTAGGCGCGGCGGTGGCGGCGGACCTGATTGCCCTTCGACAGGCTCTTCGAGAGCCTCAGGACAGGCTCAGGGCGAACGGAGGCGGGGCTAGGCGCGGCCGTTGCCCAGGTAGCGGTTCACGATAGGCATTCGGCGGTCGCGACCGAAGGCACGCGGGGTGATCTTGATGCCGACGGCGCCCTGCCTGCGCTTGAACTCGTTGCGGTCCACCGCGCGCATGACCCGCTGCACAATCGCCGCGTCGAAGCCCATGTCCACCATCTCGTCGTAGGAGCGATCCTGCTCCACGAAGAGCTCCAGTATCTGGTCCAGCAGGCTGTAGGGCGGCAGGTCGTCGTCGTCGCGCTGGTCGGGCTTGAGCTCGGCGCTGGGCGGCTTGTCAATCACGCTCTGGGGAATGGGCGACGCAGGCTCGCCGTTGCGGTTGCGCCACTCGCTGAGCTGGTAGACCAGGGTCTTGGGCACGTCCTTGATGACACCGAAACCGCCGGCCATGTCGCCGTAGAGCGTCGCGTAGCCCATGGCAAGCTCACTCTTGTTGCCGGTGGGCAGCACCAGCCAGCCGAACTTGTTGGAGACGGCCATCAGCAGGTTGCCGCGGATGCGCGCCTGCACGTTCTGCTCGGCGATGTTGGGCTCCGTGCCGTCAAAGATGGGTTGGAGGGCCTCCTCCATCGCGCCGTGCACCGACTCGATGGGCACGATGCGGAGCGGCACGCCAAGCGCCGCCGCCATCGCCTCGGAGTCGGTGACGCTCCCGTCGGACGAGTAGCGCGAGGGCATGGAGATGCCCTCCACGTTCTCCGCGCCCAGGGCGTCAACGGCGATGACGCACGTGATGCTGGAGTCGATGCCGCCGGAGAGGCTGACCAACACCTTGCGGAAGCCGTTCTTGCGCACGTAGTCGCGGGTGCCGAGGACAAGCGCGTGGTAGACCTCGCCGACGGGGTCCAGGGGCTCGGCTAGGCGCTCAGGCAGGGCTTCGCGCTCCGGTGGCTGGTAATCGGACACGTGCACCTGCTCCGTGCGGCCGATGGCTTCAAGCGTCGAGGCGGTCTCCTTGCGGTCGAGGGGGGCGCGGAGCCGGTGGTGGAAGACGCGCTCGACGTCGAGGTCGGCGACCAGCAGCTCCTCCTGGAACTGGGCGGCTCGGGCGACGGGAGCGCCCTCGACGTCGAGGACCACGCTGGCCCCGTCAAAGACGAGCTCGTCCTGGCCGCCGACGGTGTTGACGTAGCCGATGTAGAGGCCGTTGTCGGCGGCGCGCGTGCCGAGCATCCGTTCCCGCGAGGCGAATTTGCCCGCGTGGAAGGGTGAGCCGTTGATGTTGACGATGACCTCGGCGCCGGCCTCTCGCTGGAGCGGCACGGGGCCCAGGGCGTACCAGATGTCCTCGCAGATGTTCACGCCGACGGCCACGCCGTTGATGGTGTAGACGGGGCAGACGCGTCCCGGCTTGAAGTAGCGGTCCTCGTCAAAGACACCGTAGTTGGGCAGGTAGACCTTGTGGTAGACGCCGGCCAGAGAGCCGTTGTGGGCCACCGCGGCGGCGTTGTAGACCTGGTTGCCCTCGCTGTTGACGAACCCGACGACGACGGCGATGCCCTTAGACGCCGCGACGACCTTCTCCAGCGCCGCGAGGTTGTCGCGGATGAAGGAGGGCTTGAGCAGCAGGTCCTCGGGCGGGTAGCCGGTGAGCATGAGCTCGGGGAAGGCGACGAGGTCGGCCTTCGCCGCCCGCGCCTCTTCGATGCGCCGCAGGACGATGTCTGTGTTGCCAACGATGTCCCCCACCGTGGGGTTCACCTGCGCCAAAGCCAGCCGAAAGGTGCGCACCAGCTAGTTCTCCTTGCTTAAAGCCATGTTCGTATTCTAGCACAGGCGTGGGTTGGGGCTTTGGGGAGGGGGTTAGGAGGAGGTTGCAACGGTGACGTCCTCTCTCTGGCAAGCGCGGACCAATGCATCGTCGTGGGAAGCCATGTCGGCGCTCAACCGCAATGCCAATTCCAGATAGAGCGCGTCATAAATGGTAAGGTTGTGGGTGCGTGCCAAGGCGATAGCTCTATGAAGGTCTGGGTCCTGATCAGTGAGAATTGGCAGCAAGCTGAGGGTTTCCACGTGATTGTCGACCATTCCGCTTGGCAGCCGCCCACGGCGTTCCGCAGACAATAGCGAATTACGAATCTCAAGGTGCCAATGCTGAGGGACAACGGCTTGAACGGTCTGAAGCAGGGTCAAGGCATCAACAGCCAACGGGTCATTTTCGTCCGCCAAAACCCATCCTACGGCGACAGACGCGTCCACAACCAATGCACTCATAGGCGATGGCCTTCGTGGCGAAAGGCCAGTAGCTCGTCACGCGTTATCCCCAAGCGAGGCAGGGTGGCTCGCCGCCGAAGGAATTCCTCAATCGCGGCCTTGCGGCTCTCCTGGTCGTGAACAGCGGGCGGCATCAGGTGGGCCACCGTCCTGCCGTGGCGGGTAATCGCGATGGGCTCGCCTTGCTCAACCCGGCGCAGGAGTTCGGACAGGTGGGCCTTGGCTTCCGTAGCTGCTACCTCTCGCATTTGAGCACTCCAACTGGTTAAATAGACTAGTCAATTATACACAACAGAGAGGCAGTTGCCGGCATCTCCATGTAAGGATGTCTTTACGGCCTGACTCCCGCCCTGCTAGCGCTGGTTGCGGCGGGAGGGGATGATCCAGTTGCCCACGAGGCCAACGAAGCCACGTTGGCTGATGAGGCTGCGGCTCAAGCCGTACCGCGCCTGGAGCACGGTGAAGGAGTTCATCGCGCGGCGGGAACCAAAGGCGCGGCTGTAGATGTAGGAGACCTCTGCGCCCAACACCAGAGACATCGCGGAGAGGTAGACCCACACGAGCAGGGCCATCAGCGCGCCAAGGGACCCGTATACCAGGTTGAACTCGTTCACGTTGATGAGGAAGCCGCTGAAGGCGACCCGGACGCCGTAGGCCATCAAGGCCCCGACCAGTGCCCCAAGCCATACGTCGCGCCACTCCACTTCCGTGTAGGGCACAAAGCGATAGAGGATTGCAAGGATAAAGTACGAGGCGACAAGGAGACCGAGATCAAAGCCGACGCTGATGAGTGGCTCGCCCACGAACCAGATGTTGGACGCCCCCCGGCCGACGAGGCCGACAAGGTTGGTGGCGGCGATCAGGGCCAACAGTCCCACGAAAACGAGCATGAGCAAGTCTATGCCCCTGCCGATGAAGAAGGGGTGCGGCTTGGTGACGTGCCATGCGTGGTTGATCCCCTTGCGGATAGCCGCGAAGACGGCGCTGCCGGAGATGAGGAGGCCGAGGACGGCGATGAAACTCAGCGCTCCACGCGCCTCGGCTACGCGTTCGACCAGATCCAGGACGTAGTCACCGGAGACAGGAATCTGCTCGATGATCCGCGCCACCATTTCTTCCTGTTCTATTGAGGTGGGATTGGCGAAGCCAAGGAGCGACACGGCGGCGAGGGAGAGGGGAAAGGCGGAGAAGAGGGTCCAGTAGGCGATGCCGGCAGCCATGTAGGGGCAGTTGTTGGAAAAGAAGTCAGAGATTATTACACGGATGAATATGATCCACCGGTTCAGCACGCCATCGTTCCTTTCGCCATCCGGTGGGGTCGCTCACACGCAGGGAGCGGCCCGGGCCTCCATGCACGGGTTTCGGCAACCCCTGTAGGGACAATGGACGCTCTAGCAGCACGCGCTCAAGTCTGTCTTCACGCCGCCGAAGAGTCTCCGGCTACTGTCGGCGAGACGGTCAAGGCAGGCCATGCCCCTCCAGTACCCTGCTTTAACGATTATACACAGGGCCAGCCATAGGGGCGAAGGATAGAGGCCGCTTTGGCAACCGTTTGCACTTCCATAGCTGTGACATGCGACGCTAAAGCTGTGGCAGATACTCACGAATCTCGTAGTCCGTGACGTGGGCGCGGTATCGTTCCCACTCGATGCGCTTGTTGGTGAGCAGGGTGTCGACCACGCGGTCGCCGAGGGCCAAGCGGAGGCACTCGCTGTCCTCGGCGCGATGGATCGCTTCCAACAAGCTGCCGGGAAGGGATTGGATGCCTCGGTCAGCTCGCTGCTGCTCCGTCATCTCAAAGACGCTGCCCTCCGTCTGCGGCGGCAGGTCGTACTCGTTGCGAATGCCCATGAGGCCTGCGGTGAGTAGCGCGGCGAAGGCCAGGTAGGGGTTGCAGGCGGGGTCCGGCGCCCGGTACTCCAGCCGGACGGACTCCTCTCTGCCCTCTTTGTAGGAGGGCACGCGCACCAGGTCGGCGCTGTTGACGCTGGCCCAGGAGGCGTAGACCGGGGCCTCATAGCCGGCCACGAGCCGCTTGTAGGAGTTCACCCACTGGTTGGTGACGATGCAGATCTCCGGCGAGTGCCGCAGCAGTCCGGCCATGAACTGCCGCGCCAACCGTGAGAACTTGATGGGGTCGTCCGGGTCATAGAAGGCGTTCTCTCCACCTCGGAACAGCGACATGTGCACGTGCATGCCGGAACCGTTGACGGAGCTGATGGGCTTCGGCATGAAGGTGGCGTACAGTCCGTGGCTCAGCGCAACCTCCTTGATGACGAGGCGCGCGGTCATGACGTTGTCCGCCATGGTCAGCGCGTCCGTGTGCATCAAGTCCACCTCGTGCTGGCCGGGGGCGGCCTCATGGTGGGACGACTTGACGGGGATGCCCATCTCGCTGAGGTTGAGCACCGTCTCACGCCGAAGGTCCGTGGCGACATCGCCCGGCGTCTGGTCGAAGTAGCCGCCTCCGTCGACAGCGGTGGGGTCATCCGGGCCCTTGAAGTAGAAAAACTCAATGTCCGGTCCTACGTAGAACTGCAGGCCCAGACGGCTGGCCTCCTGCATGCTCTGCTTGAGGACGTTGCGGGGATCGCCGTCGAAGGGGGTGTTCTGGGGGGTCATGATGTCGCAGAACATGCGGGCCACGGCGTTCTGTCGAGGGCGCCAGGGGAGGATGCGGAACGTGGTGGGGTCCGGCAGGAGCACCATGTCCCACTCGGTGTCCCGTGCGAATCCCTGGATGGACGAGCCGTCGAAGGTCACGCCGCGCACGAGGGCGTCCTCAAGCGCCTCCACGGTGATGGCGATGCCCTTGACGTTGCCCAGGATGTCCGCAAACCAGAGGCGAATGAACTTAACGTCCTCCTCCTTGGCGGTGTGGAGGACGTAGTCGATGGCCTCGCTCTCGCGGCCCAGATTCATAGCACTTACTCCAAAGGCGAGACGACAAGGGGCGCCCCCATCCGGAAGCGCCCCTCGCTGGTCTCAGAGAATCGCTTACACGTCCATGTACAGGAAGTACTCGTAGGGGTGGGGGCGCAGGCTCATCGGGCCGAGCTCCCGCTCCCTCTTGTAGTCCAGCCAGGCGCCGATGATGTCGGTGGTGAACACGTCGCCGCGGAGCAGGAAGTCGTGGTCCTCTTCCAGGGCCCTGAGGGACTCATCGAGGCTGCCGGGGACCTGGCGGACCTGGGCGGCCTCTTCCGGGCTGAGCTCGTAGATGTTCTTGTCGAGGGGGTCGCCCGGGTCGATCTCGTTGATGATGCCGTCGATGCCGGCTAGGAGCATGGCGGCGAAGGCCAGGTACGGGTTGGCAGCGGGGTCCGGGCAGCGGAACTCGACGCGCTTGGCGGCCGGGTGCGGGAAGTAGGCCGGGATGCGGGCGCAAGCGCTGCGGTTGCGCATGGAGTAGGCCAGGTTCACGGGGGCCTCATAGCCGGGCACCAACCGCTTGTAGGAGTTGGTGGTGGGTGCGCAGAAGGCCAGCAGGGCCGGCGCGTGCTTCAACAGGCCGCCGATGTAGTGCAGGCCCGTGGGCGAGAGGTTGGCGTAGCCGCTGTCGGCGTAGAAGAGGTTTGTGCCTTCCTTCCAGACGCTCTGGTGCACGTGCATGCCGGTGCCGTTGTCGCCGAAGAGGGGCTTGGGCATGAAGGTGGCGATCTTGCCGTAGTCGCGGGCCACGTTCTTGACGACGTACTTGTAGGCCATGACCTTGTCGGCCATGCTCACCAGGCTGTCGAAGCGCATGTCGATCTCGGCCTGGCCGGCGGTGGCCACCTCGTGGTGGTGCTTCTCGATGTGGATGCCCATCTTGTCCAGCTCCTCCACCATGGTGGAGCGGATGTCCTGCTGGGTGTCGGTGGGCGGCACAGGGAAGTAGCCCTCCTTGTAGCGGGGCTTGTTGCCGAGGTTGAGCTCGCCGTCCAGCGAGCGCTCGGCGCCGCTGTTCCACGTGCCCTCGTCGGAGTCGATGAAGTAGTAGCCGCTGTGGGAGTTCTGGTCGAAGCGGACGGAGTCGAAGATGAAGAACTCGAGCTCCGGGCCCCAGAAGCTGACGTCGGCGATGCCGGTCTCCTTGAGGAAGGCCTCCGCCTTCTTGGCGATGTAGCGGGGGTCGCGGCGGTAGGGGCCGCTGGTGCTGGGGTCGACGACGTCGCAGGTCATGGTGACGGTGGGGTGGGTGAAGAAGGGGTCGATGAACGCCGTGGTGGGGTCGGGAACGACGAGCATGTCGCTCTCTTCGATGGACTGGAAGCCGCGGATGGAGGACCCGTCGAAGCCGGTGCCCTCGGAGAACAGCTTCTCGTCGAACTCCACCAGGGGCACGGTGAAGTGCTGCCAGGTGCCGATCAGGTCGCAGAAGCGCAGGTCGATCATCCGGGCCCCGCTCTCCTCGACCATCTTGATGACGTCCGCGGGGGTCTTGGGCCTATCGTAACTGCTTGCCATAGAACTGCTCCTTGCGCTAGTTATGCCGCTGCGGGCGGCCCCTGCTGCTTGACGTTCGACCGCAGCAAGACGGCGTGCCGCTCACGTTGCATTTAGCGTATCGCGGCGGCGCGGCGTATTTGTTTCAGGTTTGTTACAGATTTCGTCGTGGGGAGGCTCCCTTCCGCCGGGCGGCTCTTCGGCGGTACTCACTTTGATTCGGTTCAATGGGCTTTTTGCGGGCTGGGAAACGAGTCTCCTACGAAACTGCCCTCTGTAGATACGACTCGTCCTATCCAACACGAGTGGGTTTTGGGGTATTTCCAGCTCCTTTTGCGGACGCCTCGGGGCGCCTGCGGGGCCTGAGACGAATGCTTGGGCCGAGCCTGCTTGAGGGGTGTGCTTGCATTGTGCATGGGGAGAGGGTAGCGGGGGGATGGGGGATCGCGCGAGGGGGCGGTGTCAGGGTGCGGGGGGCAGTGGACTCCGCTGGTGGTGGTGGAGGGCCCTTCGACAGGCTCAGGGCGAACGGAGAGGGTTCGAAGCGCGCCTGCGATGTGGGTTGGTGGGGGCGTGCCGCCGCCCGGCGCACCTCTGGATACCGGCTTTCGCCGGTACGACGATGGCGGGTGTGGGAAGTAGGAGAGGCGGAGACGCCCCCGCGCCGGGCCCTGCCCTGGATACCGGCTTTCGCGGGAACGGCGGTGGGGGTGTGCGGGACACGCGGGGGCTGGTGACGGCGGAGGGCCCCCTTCGTGTGCCCTCAGGACAGGCTTCGACAGGCTCAGGGGGAACGGAGAGGGTTCGAAGCGCGCCTGCGATGTGGGTTGTTGGGGGCGTGCCGCCGCCCGGCGCACCTCTGGATACCGGCTTTCGCCGGTACGACGATGGCGGGTGTGGGAAGTAGGAGAGGCGGAGACGCCCCCGCGCCGGGCCCCTGCCCTGGATTCCCGCTTTCGCGGGAACGACGATGGGAGTGTGCGGGACACGCGGGGGCTGGTGGTGACGGAGGGCCCCCTTCGTGTGGCCTCAGGACAGGCTTCGACAGGCTCAGGGCGAACGGAATCGCGCATCGCCCCGCCCCTGTGGGTTCGGGCACAGTATCGGGGTCGGGGCAGGCATTTCGAGGCGATTGGAGACGGAGACGGCCCCGCACCGCCGCCCCTGCCCTGGGTTCCCGCTTTCGCGGGAACGACGGTGGGAGGAGCGCGGGACACGCGTGGGAGGGGCTACACGACGGGGCTTACGCCGCCGTCCATGTTTATGGCGGTGCCGGTTATGAAGCTGGCTCGCTCCGAGGCTAGGAAGGTGATGAGGTTGGCGGCCTCCTCGGACTCGCCGACGCGGCCTAGGGGGACGTTCACCCCCATCGCGGCGTAGTGCTCTTCCAGGGTCTTGCCGGGGTTCTGCGCCTGGGCGGCCTCCCAGCGGTGCTCGTGCTGGCCGGCTTTGATTAGGCCGATCAGGACGGTGTTGACGAGGATGTTGTGGGGAGCGAGCTCCTTCGAGAGGGCCTTGGTCATGGCGACGCCGGCGGCGCGGCTGACGGAGGAGGGGTAGGAGTTGGCGCCGGGGGCCTTGGCGGCGAGGGCGGTCAGGTTGATGATGCGGCCCCAGCGCTGGTCCTTCATGTGGGGGAGCACGCCGCGGATGCAGCGCATCCACCCGAAGAGCTTGAGCTGCATGTCCGCGAGCAGGGCCTCGTCGGTGAGCTGCTCGAAGGGCATGCCGGAGGCGGTTCCGGCGTTGTTGACGAGGACGTCGACGCCGCCCCAGGTGTCGTTGATGGTGGCGATCATGTTGTTGACCTGGTCGGTGTCACGGAGGTCTGTTGGGATGGCGAGGACCTCGCCCTCGGTGGTGCGGCGGATGTCCTCGGCGGCGGCCTCGAGCACGTCGGGGCGTCGGGCGCAGATGGCGACGCGGGAGCCCTCGCCGGCGAGGGTGGCGGCGGTGGCCTTGCCGATGCCCTCACTGCCGCCGGTGACGAGGGCGACGCGGCCCTTCAGTCCGTAGTCCATGGTGGTTTCCTCCAATGGTTGGGGGTGTTTGGGGGGAGTATAGCACGGGGAAAGGCTATGGGCGCCGGGTAATCCGGTACCGACCGGACTTCACCAGGTACACACTGTTGTAGTCGTCTGGATTCGCAAAGCCGAACTGCCACAAGTGGAATTCATCGTTGTCAGTGTGCTGGAAGAAGACAGTCGCAATGGGCTTTTCTGTATGGGTGCTCCACTGACGGAAGGGGTAGTAGAGCTGCCTGATGATAGTATTGTCCGCCCCCTCTTTTTTTGCCTCGACCAAGACAACTTGTCGTTCACCTTCGTAACCCCCGTCGACCTCCGTCTGCACTCCTTTGGCTTGAATCGAGAACTCGCCTACAACGAAATTGAAGAGAGGCGTGTACTTTCTTCCGCGAATCGTGAGAACCAAAGACGGATCATTCATAAAGTGCCGAATTAGGCTAAGTGCATATGCGTTGTCCAAGTGTTGCATCTCGGAGTCGCCGGCTATAGTGGTGTCCAGTTGAAAGGGGAAGTCACTGGTGTAGTTCTTCAGCGGGCTGAGGATTGGGGGAATGTCCATATACCCTTCGCCCTTCACCAGAACAAACTGGCCGTTGCGAACAGGGAGGATGAAAAGGTCTTTCTCTTTGAAGATGGCAGGCCGAGACTCTCTGGTGTCTTGCTTGCAGAGGATGCGAACTTCTTTCTGACCTGGCCGCGTAAAGTGCTGGCAGGCTTCGCCTATCTGCTTCGCGGACAAAGGGAAGGGAGCAATGCCAAAGTCATATGCGCCAATTCCCCAGTGCTGGAAGATTGCATCCCAACTCTCCGAATGCCCAGCCGGGGCAGAGCCGCCAGAGGTCACTTTTGGTCTGCCTTCACAGACTTTTTGTGGTAGCGCGTTTGCTTCTCCAATAGACGGTCTTGTTTGGGCTGCGTAGTAGGTTCAGCTTGCACGATTCCCTGGTAAGGAGGCGGGCTGCTTACATCCATATCCATAAGCCGCTTCCTGCCGATTGCGGCATATTCAGAGTCTTGCTCAATGCCCACGAAGCTTCGACTGTTCTTCAGAGCAGCAACGCCGGTGGCTGCCGTGCCCGCGAAGGGATCCAACACGACATCACCAGGGTTGGTGCTGGCGCGAATGCAGCGGTCAATGAGGGCGACTGGCTTCTGAGTAGGGTGCTTGCCGTGGCGCTTTTCATCCCGCCCGGGGGGGAGGAATTGCCAGACCGTCTTCATCTGCTTCCCGCCGTTCTCGGCCCGCATTTCGTCATAATTGAAGGTGTGGCGGTGCTTGCTGCCCTTTGGGGCCTTAGTCGCCCACAACAGGACTTCCGTCGAGTGGGTGAAACAGCGCGCACCGAGATTCGGCGGCGGATTGGGCTTCTCCCAGATGATGTCGTTGAGAATGCGGAAGCCAAGCTGTTGCAGGGCCATCCCAACGCTTAGGTATATGTGCAAAGTCCCGGTAATCCAGATGGTGCCAGCTGGCTTGAGGATGCGGTGGCACGCGCGAAGCCATATGAGGTTAGCCATATGGTCACTGTCCACGCCGCCGCTACGGTCCCACTCTCCCTTGTTTACGCTAACGCGCTTGCCTGCAACACACGTGACACCATCGTTGGAGAGGAGGTATGGCGGGTCTGTCCAGATACAATCGATAGAGTCCGGCGGGATGGTCGCCATGAGTTCAAGCGAGTCCGCTTGATACAAGACAGACTGCCCGTCCACTGACTTCCAAACTACTTGGCTAGTGGTTAGGGTTTCGAGTGTCATGGACTGTGCTCGCAGAACTGGTTGCCCCGGTTTATATCGATCAGATGATCTAATTGAGCGGTGATCGATCCTTGATCACTTGGGGTGAGAGATCAAGGGGGTTGTTATCACGATCACAAGCAGTGTTCGGTAGACCTGACAGGCTCAGGGCGAACGGATAGCCGCGCCCCTCGCGCGGGTGGGCGTCGTGGGGGCAATGGGGGGGTTATGACTACGTCAACTAGCGAAAGTGGGTTGCTGGAGGTGCGGGACCTTCAGGTGCATTACCCTATCAACTCGGGGCTGTTCCAGAAGCAGGTGGGGGCCGGTGAAGGCCGTCGACCATGTGAGCTTCAGGATTCCGCGGGGGCAGACGCTGGGGCTGGTGGGGGAGAGCGGCTGCGGCAAGACGGGAGCCGGTACTTGCCCCCGACGTCTAGTGGGTTGGTGTCCCTTCTATGATGCCCGGTTGCATGCCGACGAGAAGCAACCTGGCGGGGACGAGACGGTGTTCGTTGGTGTCGGCGACCAGTCCGAAGCTTTGCAGGGTTACCGCGCCAAGCAGAAACACGCCGTCGTCTCCAAACACCACGGGGGTTGTGCGTTCCCTGCCGTTGATCTTGAAGCGGGCTTCGCCGACCGAATACACACGTATTTCACCATTGGCGAGCATGAACTCGTCTTGCTCCACCGGCTCAAGGCCCAGACTTTCCAAGAGGGATGCCGGCATTACTGAAAAGCCCGCGCCCGTATCCACCACAGGTTCGATTGATGCGGCGACACCACCCCAAGGGTTGGAGATTTCCACCGGCACCGTAAACATGCCCATCTTCCACCCCCTTCTCAAGAATCAAGTGACATCGCTACTGTACGCTTCACCCTAGACATGCTATAAGCCCCTGTCAACCTGCGTGCCCCGCCCCTCGCGCGGGTGGGCGTCGTGTGGGACAATGGGGGGGTTATGACTACGACTTCCAACGGGGCTGGGTTGCTGGAGGTGCGGGACCTCCGGGTGCACTATCCCATCAACTCGGGCCTCTTTCAGAAAAACGTCGGGGCGGTGAAGGCCGTCGACAACGTGAGCTTCAGCATTCCTAGGGGCGAGACGCTGGGGCTGGTCGGGGAGAGCGGGTGCGGCAAGACCAGCATGGCCCGCAGCATCGTCCAACTGGTGAAGCCCACGGCCGGTCAGATCCTCTTCGATGGCGAAGACCTCACCAAGCTCAAGGGCGGCAGCATGCGGGCCATGTACCGCCGCGTGCAGTTCATCTTCCAGGACCCCTACGGCTCGCTGGACCCGCGCATGACGGCGGGCGACATCATCGGCGAGCCACTGCAGGTGCACAAACTCACCAAGGGCAGGGGCGCGTACCGCGACCGCATCGCCGAGCTGCTCGGCCTCGTCGGGCTGAACCCCTACATGGCGGGTCGGTATCCGCACGAGTTCAGCGGCGGGCAGCGCCAGCGCATCGGCATCGCGCGGGCGCTGGCCGTCGAGCCGGAGCTGCTGATCTGCGACGAGCCGGTGTCGGCGCTGGACGTGTCGGTGCAGGCGCAGATCATCAATCTGCTGGAGGACCTGCAGCAGCGGTTCGGGCTGACGTACCTGTTCATCGCGCACGACCTGTCGTTGGTGCGGCACATCAGCCACCGGGTGGCCGTCATGTACCTGGGCAAGCTCGTCGAAGTGGCGGAGAGCGGGGAGCTGTTCGACAATCCGCTGCACCCGTACACGCAGGCGCTGATGTCGGCGATCCCGCTGCCCGACCCCGTCGAGGAGGCCACCCGGGCGCGCGTGGTGCTGCCGGGCGAGCCGCCGAGCCCCGCGAACCCTCCCGCGGGGTGCGTCTTCCACCCACGGTGCCCCATCGCCATCGACGAATGCTCGGCGGGCGAGCCGGAGCTGCGCGAGGTTGTGCCGGGGCACTACGTGGCCTGCATTCGGGCCTAATCCCGCCAACAGACTGCCGCACACCGCGCATGTTCTGCTATGCTATGCATGGCTTGCAGAAGCGACGGGAGGAACATCAGCAATGGCGAGTTACATCCTGCTCCTGACCCTTACCCCGGAGGGCCGGGAGAAGATGCTGCACCACCCCGATACAGTGCATGAAGCGCAGGAAACCATTAACGTGCCCCAGACCTACGTATTGGGCCAGTATGGCGTGTTGGGGCAGTATGACTTTGTCTACATTGTCGAGGCGCCGGACAACGACTCCGCGGCCCGATTTTCGCTGGAGCTGGGCGTCATGGCCGGAGTGCACATCGTCACCATGCCGGCCATCCCCCTTGCGCGGCTGCAGCAGCCCCGCACGCCGGATGCCGGCGATGCACTGGAGCAGTTGAACCTGACGCTGCCCGGCCAGGGGGTCATCTAGCGGGCGGCCCTTCGACAGGCTCAGGGCGAACGGACGCGGGGTGAGGGCGAACGGACGGGTGGTTGGGGCAAAGCAAAAGGGGCGCCGGTAAGGCGCCCCTTCGCATTGTTCCCAGCCGAAGCTGCGGGTTACATGCGGCCGGCTGCCTGCAGGGCCGCGATGTCCTCCGCGACGCCCCAGGTCTCGAAGCCGCCGTAGCCGTTCTCCTGGTTCCAGTCCATGGCTGCTATCCATCGGCCCGTGATGCCCTCGGCGTCCTGCTCCGCCAGGTGCAGGGCCAGCGGGACGACATTGTCGGCGCGGACGCGGCGGGGGATGAAGGTCGCGCCTGTGGGGCTCATGCGCTGACGGATCTCGTTGCGCACCTTCTCCTGCTCGTCGGAGCCGGTGGTGGCCGTGTGGCCGGGCAGGAGCACGTTGACGGCGATGTTGGTGCCGCGCAGCTCCTCGGCCAGGTAGAGGCACATGGCGCCCAGGGCCATCTTGGCGGGCTGGTACGGGCCCTCGCGGCTCAGCCCAAAGCGCAGGCCGGTCCGGGCATTCTCGTCGGCGGTGGCCGCCGGGTGCGCGTTCAGGATCTGCCCGGACGCCGAGGTGATGATGCTGCCGCGCCCCTTCTCCAACATCGGCTGGATGAAGCGCTTGATGACGCGGAGGTTGCCGAAGACGTGGGTGGCGAACATGCGCTCCCAGTCGGCGACCTCGGTCTCCAGCACCGTGACGCTGCCGTGGCTGTCGAGGTAGAGGTCGCGCTGGCGGGTGCCGCCGTTGCAGATGATGACGTCCACGGTGCCGAACTTCTCGATGGTCTGCTTGTAGACCAGGTCAACGTGGGCCGGAATCGTGATGTCCATGGTGGCGGCTAGCACGTTGGGGTTGTCCTTGATTTCGGCGTAGAAGTCCTCCGTGTCGTTGGAGTAGCCGCTGGGGACCCATGAGACGTCCGTTGCGACAACCTTGGCGCCCTCCTTGATGAAGCCGCGGACAATCTCGCGGCCCATGCCTCGCGCGCCGCCCGTGATGACGACGACCTTGCCTTCGACCGACATTGGTTACCTCCTCGGGTGATTTGCGTGTGCTTGGGCCTAGGGCGCGCAAAGGCCCCACCGCCCCTCGAGAGCCTCAGGGCGGACGGCCCCTTCTCCCCGCCCTTCTGGATTCCTGCCTTCGCAGGAATGACGCGAGGGGTGGTGGCGTGCCCTTCAAGAGCCTCAGGGCGAGCGGAGGCCTACCCCCGCCCCTCTGGATTCCTGCCTTCGCAGGAATGACGATTGAAGGGGCGGGCGATTCGCGAATCGCCCCTACGACCACCCCGCCTGCCTTCTGGATTCCGGCTTCCGCCGGAAAGACGGGGTGGGGTATGCGGTAATGGCCCTCCGTTCGTGAAGCCCTTCGACAGGCTCAGGGCGAACGGTAATCCCGCCTAGGCTCTAGCCGGACCGGGGTCGTCGACGTAGGTGTGGGTGATGACCTCCCAGAGGTGCTTGTCGATGTCCTGGAAGTAGAAGCCTCGCCCCGTGTGCCGGTTGTTGATCTCCATGTCTTGATGGGAGCGCGGTCCGCTGCCGTAGGGAATGCCCTCGGCCTGGACGCGGGCCAGGATGGCGTCGAACTCCTCGTCGGAGGCCAGCAGGGCGTAGTGGCGCGAGTCAAACCCCTCCTTGGTGTCCCAGTCGAAGCTGAGGGTGTCGTTGATCTTCAGCGGCGCAAAGTGCCCCCACGCGCCCTGGTACTCGATGCCAAGCATGCGCGACATGAAGATCACGCCGGCTTCCTTGTCCTTGGACGGTACGATGGTGTGGTCAAGACTCAACATGATGGTGTCCTCCCTCCTTTAGCCTTTAAACCTGTTGGGCGCCGTTGTCTCCGCCCGCCCCCTTCGTGAGCCTCAGGGTGACCCTTCGATTTCCCTCAGGGCGACCCTTCGACAGGCTCAGGGCGAACGGGGGTTGGGGGCGCCCGTTATCCCACATGGGGCGCCCGTTATCCCCACAGCTGCTTGGTGGCAAGCTCCGCGCCCGCCGCCACGGCCTTCATCTTGGCCCATCCGACGTCAGGGTAGTTGCGGCCACCGTAGCCGCAGTCCGTCCCCGCGATGACGTTCTCCTTGCCCATGATGTTGGCGTACGTGATGATGCGCTCGGCGACCAGCTCCGGCGTCTCGACTGTGGTGGTCTTGTGCGCGACGACGCCGGGGATGTAGATCTTGCCGTCCGGGAACTTGAGGTTGTCAAAGACCTTGTAGTCCAGCACGTGCTGCGCGTCCGCGGCCTCGACGGAGTAGGCGGCTGCCTTCACCCGCAGCATGATGTCCGCCGTGTACTGGAAGGGCAGGTCCGTGACGTGCGGCGTGTGCCAGCTGCCCCAGCAGGTGTGGTAGCGGATCGACTCCTCCGGCACGTTGCGCAGGGCGTGGTTCAGCGCGTCTATGCGCAGGGTGGCGTACTTTCGGTAATCCTCAATGCTGATGGGCGGCCAGAACATGCAGAAAGCGTCCACCAGGTCCGGGTCGTCAATCTGCAGGATGAAGCCGGCATTGGCGACGGCCTCATACTCGGGGCGGAAGAACTCCGCCATGGCATAGACGTACTCCTCCTCGGTGGCGTAGTGCTCATTCCAGACGGAGTGGCCCAGCCAGCCGGGGCTGATGACGGGGTAGATGAAGTCGTCGACGTCTTGGCCGGCGGATTCGACCGCCGCCTTGATGACGGCGACGTCGTGGTCAGCGGCCGCGCTGCCCTTGCTCTCCATGGGGCTGTTGATGACCCAGCGATTGGTTGCTCGCGCGTTGTCCGTGCCGGGCACCGGGACGTTGCCGAGGCGGTCGTAGACGGCGTAGAAGTCGTTGAACTCGCCGTTGTGCCGCTCGGCCATGGTGTGGAGCATGGTGATGGGCTCTTCCGGGTCGGCAGGGCGGGAGGCAATGCCGGTGGAGCGGGCGTCGAAATAGGCCTGGTCGCGGCCCTTCCAGAACTCGCCGTCGCTGTGGACGTCGTTCTTCAGCTCCACCTGGCGATTGATCATCTCGACCACGCCCTCCTGCACCAGGGCATCGGCGCGGGCCTGGTCGCCGTCGGCGCGGGCCTGTCGGATGGCATCCATGTTGCTGGGGTTGGGCAGCCGCCCGGCGTGAGTGGTCAAAATGCGGTCTGTGCTGCGCTTCATGTGACGTCTCTCTTTCTCGCGTTGTTGCCGCTCCATGGGCTTGGCGCCCGGTCGCTCCCTCTGAGGCCCCCGCTTTAGCGGGTAACGACGGCAGGCGCGCCTGCGCGCTATCGGCGCGCGTAGGCTAGCACTAGCGGGCGGAGGGGTCAACGGCGGGGGGTTGGGTGGTGCGCTTCAACTCGCTGAGGGCGGGGGCCTTGCTACAAGATTGATGTCCCCATGCCCAGCGGTTTCCACGACCGACTTAGTGGCAATATGCTCTCTGTCCCTTGGTGCCAAAGCGTGATTTGTCATTCTTGAACTGTGAGTGCTGTGCTGCGCGCAAGGCCAACGTCCAATAAACTATGGCCTTGGCGTGTGCAACCGCTTACCTTTAGGCGCCGGGACTTGGAATTGCGGTACCGTGCATGTTTACGCACGGAGCTCTAGGGGCGGCGAGGTGTCTTTGATAGGAGATCCGTACAATCGTAGGTCATGGCGGAGCTATTCCGGGCGGCGAGCCGTCGGCAGACATGCCAGTATGTTCAGAGGCGTGGTCATGGCCTGCCTTCTAGTAGGCCCATTGTGGATGTGGGCTTACCATCAGGATATATCCCTTGCGGTGACGGCATGGGAAGCAACTTCGACTGCCTACGACAGTGTGGCAACCTTTGTAGCAGATTCGGCTCGAGAGGTCTCCGTGGTTTTGTCCGAGGACTTTACCTCTGGCACAAACTCGCGAAAGGCAACTTCTGCTACGGAGTCTCAGCAATACGCAGCAGGAGTGGCGTTAAGCAGAGCAGAGATTGAGAGTTGGGTAGTCGAGCTAACGAACCAGGAGCGGACGAATGCCGGGCTGCGACAGCTCCGGCACGACTCCGCAATTTCTGATATAGCGCGATCGCACAGTGAAGATATGGCGCGGATCAACTATCTGGGTCATGAAATTGGGGGGCAGGACTCCACAGATAGGGCGCTTGCCGCCGGATATGATTGTCGCGCCTATTCTAGCGACGGTTCTGTTACCTATGGGCTTAGCGAAAATGTTGCTGAGCACCCCAGAGTCACCCTTTGGACAGGACTAGGTAGCTCTTACCGACCGGTTGAGTACGACCGCGATTCCGAAGCCATGGCACGGGGCCTTGTGCAGGGTTGGATGAGTAGCCCGGGGCACCGCATGAACATTCTTGACATTGAGGCTCAGAGAATAGGAGTTGGAGTTTCCATATACGAATCGCTTGAGTATGGATTCGTCAACGAGACAGTATTCGCGACGCAGAACTTTTCGGCATGCCAATAGAGTGCAGCGAGAACTCACAGGCGGGACGATGTTGCCTTCTTTTCGTCTGAGTGGCGTCTTCTGGGACCATTTGCAAGTTCTTCAGTCATTCCATCGATAGTAGCCACTCCCGGTTACGACCGAAAGTGTCTGATATACAGTCTGCAATCTTCTACTGAAGCGGAGTTTTTCCCTAAGCATTATGAGAGCCTGATGGACCAGCAGGACTACGGACAGAGCAATTGTCAGCTGTAGACCAATTGGGATTCCCGCTTCGCTACTCACGGAAAGGTTGGGCGTGCCGTAGACAATCGCACTTGCTGACGCAAAAACGACACCTGTTGTTAGTGGAGCCGTCTTGCGACGACTGTACTGTGCCACGACCATGAGGGCTGAGACAATCAAGATCGAGGGGGCTCCGATAAGGATGGAGGTCTGCAGTGGGGACACCAGCCAAAGATAGTTGACAGTAGGGGATAGGGCGATTGCGACTAACTCCGCGCCTGTACTTGTCTGTATACTCCCGTCAAGCCACACCCAGGGCAAGAAGAACGCTCCAACGACTGCGAGGGAAGCTCCGAAGGCCAAGAGGCGCATGGCAAACGTGGCAACTTCACGAACGTTCTGGTGAAGTGGAAGCACTTGTCCAAACTCACTCATCTTGTGCGTCGAAAGGCGAACCTATGGTTTTGCGGATGTTGTCCGATGCGATTTGGAATTGAGACAACTCTTGCTCCAGTTCAAGGATATCCAATGGAACTTCGTTTAACTGGCGTACATCGAACGAAGAATCGGCACGAAGCAGCAGCTTTTGCAGGGTCGCGTCCATATCCTGGAGACCATGCATGATTTGCAGCGCACTTGCGCGAATTGCATGAGCGCGGTTCCGCCATTTCTCGTATTGAGAAAACTCGGCATCATCTGCCGCTCGCGCTTGGGCAGTCAATTCCGGACTATGGAACTCTTCCGTCAACGCTCTTTGGGCCGCGAAGTAAGCGTCCGCCCTGTTTTCAGCGGCGATGATGGCGGCATCAAATTTCCGGTAGGCGATATCGGCTCTGTGGTACTTTGGTGACCACGCATCAAGCAAAACGGAAAGATCGCGAATCTGCGCAATATCGGCGTTAACTTCAGCATCGATGAAGGCACCGGCGCCCTCTAGGGCTTGGCCGACCTCTTCGGTTTGATGGTTAACTAGGGAGAAGGATTCGTTCACTTGAGCAGCCTTTGATTCTCCGATCTCGCCAAAGGCGATCCATCCTATGCCGACGGTTACAGCAACCATGGTGGTGGTGACCACCATTCTGAAAACGCTTCTCAACATGATGCGCCGATCCTCTTGGGCTATCGGGTAAGAGTCAACTGGCGGCAGCTTACATTGGACTATGTTGAGGGTCAACGGCGGAAGTACGGCCGCCCGCCCCGTATGCTACGATAGTTACGTATGGAAACGGCACACATTCGCAATTTTTGCATCATCGCGCACATCGACCACGGCAAGTCCACGCTGGCGGACCGGCTGCTGGAGCACACGGGCACCGTGGACCCGCGCAACATGACCGCGCAGTACCTGGACACCATGGACATAGAGCGCGAACGCGGCATCACCATCAAGGGGAAGGCCGTGCGGATGAGCCATACCCACTCGGACGGCGAGACCTACCAGCTCAACCTCATCGACACGCCCGGCCACGTGGACTTTGGTTACGAGGTCTCACGGGCGCTGGCGGCCTGCGAGGGGGCGCTGCTGGTGGTCGACGCCTCCCAGGGGGCGCAGGCGCAGACGCTGGCCAACGCCTATCTGGCGCTGGGCCACGACCTCCACATCATCCCTGTCATCAACAAGATCGACCTGCCAGCCGCCGAGCCTGAGCGCGTGGCCGACGAGATGGTGCAGGTCTTCGGCTTTGACCGCGAGGAGCTGGTGTTCTGCTCGGCCAAGGACGGCTCAGGCGTCGAGGAGCTGCTGGCCGCCGTCGTCGAGCGCGTCCCACCGCCGAAGCTGGTGGACGGCGCGCCGCTGCGGGCCCTTGTCTTCGACTCTGAATACGACTCCTACAAGGGTGTGATCGCCTACGTGCGGGTCATCGACGGCAAGGTGAAGCGCGGCGACCGCATTCGCATGTTGGGCGCGCGCACGGTTACGGAGGCCGTTGAGGTGGGCGTCTTCCGCCCTGAGCTCTCGGCCGTTGGCGAACTGGGCGCGGGTCAAGTTGGCTACATTGCCACGGGCTTCAAGGATGTGGGCGACAGCAGCGTGGGCGACACAGTTGCGCTGGATGAGCATTCGGACGTCGACCCGCTGCCGGGGTACGAGCCGCAGAAGCTCATGGTCTTTGCGGGGCTGTACCCCTCGGACGGCGAGTCCTTTGAGAACCTGCGGGAGGCGCTGCAGAAGCTGCAGCTCAACGACGCCGCGCTGAGCTACGAGCCGGAAAGCAGCCCGGCCCTGGGCTTCGGGTTCCGGTGCGGCTTCCTAGGCCCGCTACACATGGAGATTGTGCAGGAACGGCTGGAACGCGAGTACGGGCTGGACCTCATCGCGACGGCGCCCGGCGTGGCGTACCAGGTGGTGATGCCAAACGGCGATGAGGTCATCGTCGCCAACCCGTCGATGATGCCTTCGCCGGGCAACTACCTAGAGGCGCGGGAGCCGTGGCTTGAGATGACCGTCATCACGCCCTCGCGCTATGTCGGGGCAATGATGGAGCTGTTCACGGGCAACCGCGGCGCGTTCAAGAGCATGGAGTACATCGCGGCGGCCATGGTCACCGCGGACGGCGGGAACCCTATGTACGACGCCCGGGTGCTGCTGCAGTACGAGCTGCCGTTGGCGGAGCTGCTGGCGGAGTTCTACGACCGCATCAAGTCACGCTCGCAGGGGTACGCGTCGCTCGACTACACGTTCATCGGGTACCGGGCGGGGCCGCTGGTAAAACTGGACATCATGCTGAACAGCAAGGCCGTCGACGCACTGTGCTTCATCGTGCATCGGGACCACGCCTACGACACCGGGCGCGCGCTGGTGGACGAGCTGCGAAAACTCATCCCTCGACAACTCTATGAGGTTGCCGTGCAAGCCGCCATCGGCAGCCGGGTCATTGCTCGCGAGACGGTGCGAGCCATGCGGAAGAACGTGCTGGCCAAGTGCTACGGCGGCGACATCACCCGCAAGCGCAAGCTCTTGGAAAAGCAGGCGGAGGGCAAGAAGCGGATGAAGATGGTGGGCCAAGTGGAGGTGCCGCAAGAGGCCTTCCTAGCGCTGCTGAAGCTGGACAGGCGGTAGGGCGGCCCATAATAGGCTCACTGTTAGGGCCTTAGCCACTAGAAAACAACATCGCAGCCGAGGTTACCCTCTCTCGGGAGCGGCTGGCGACAGACCCGGGCGCTGGACGCCGGCGCGCTCAGGGCATCCTTGAACGGCGGAGGGGGTTGTACCCTTGTTTCGACTGGTGCTTCTGGCAATAGTGGTCTTTGTCATCTACCTCTTGGTGCGTGCCTTCACGCGCTCCATGCAGAAGGGGTCGAGTCAGCGTCCGGAGGTCACCATGCCGTACTGCCAGAAGTGCGAGAGCAATCGCAGCGTGGTCGTCAACGCGGGGCACGTGGAGGACCACAACCTGCGCTGGTACTGCACGAGGTGCCGGGAGGGGTTTTAGGGGGGGCTTCGCCTGCCCGATCTCCAAGCAGGCGCTGGCCGTTCTCCTATGCTGTAGGCTGCGAGTCCCCTGTGCGGCGAAGCGGCTGCAGGCTTCGGTAGGTGGCGACTCTCCAGAGCCATTCTGCGGGGCCGAACTGGTAGCGGCTGAGCCACGTTTGCGACCACCATATCTGCAGCGTCCAGACTGCTAGAACGAACAGCAAGACCGCAGTTCGGTTTATGAAGTCGACGTCGGCCAGCAGTGTTGTCAGTACCACTACGCCCAGCACCGTCTGCGTGAGGTAGTTGGTGAGCGCCATCCTTCCGACTGCGCGCAGGCGGTGCTTGAGCCAACTGTCCTCTTTGTTGTTCCAGAGGATGATGAGAGCCATGTATCCCATCGAGGCGGGGATGGTGCCGAGGGTGTTGGGGATTTGGCCGATGAAGGCGATCTCTCGCGAGTAGTCGTTGGCTGCGGTGACGATGACGCCGGCTGCGGCGAGCGGTAAGCCTACAGCAAGCCCGACCATGGCGGCCAGCCTGTATGTCCTCGCAGTGAAGCCGCCGCTCATGAAGCCGGTGCGGTACAAACCGGCGCCGACGAGGATCAGCCCCAGTGCGCGCAGAAGGAAGCCCGACAGGAAGGGAATCCAGATAACCTCTTCGTCCGTAATCTCGCCTGCTGTCCAGAGACCCGATAGGGATGCGGTGGTCGTGTCGGCGATGTTCTGCGTGAGCAGCATTGTGGCAACGGATAGCGTGAACACGGCTATGCCGAGGGAGATGAGCGCCCAACTCGGAAGCTTTCGCAGGGCGATCAGGAAGACCGACGCAATTGCATACGCCATCAGCACGTCGCCATCCCAGAGCATGAAGTGGAAGACGCCAATCAGCAGGAGCAGCGCGTTTCGCCACAGGTTCAGCAGGACTGCGCGCCTTCCTCTCCCGCTGGCACGGTCGATGAAGAGAATCATGCCCGCGCCGAACAGCAGCGAAAACAACCCCATGAACTTCTGGTCGATGAAGACTTCGCCGAAGACGCCAACGGTCCAGTCAAGCCACGTCTCAGAGCCGCCCGCGCTCAGGTTGAAATAGGGGCCGGAGCCGAACTTGAAGGAAACGGCGTTCATTAGCAGAATGCCGAGCACCGCAACCCCGCGTATCAGGTCAAGGCTGATGATGCGCGCAGGCTCTTGAATGGGGCCGGAATTGGTGGTCGGGGGACTTGCTGCCAAGGTTGGAACTCCTTAGACGAGACAGGAATGTCTGCGGGACGCTCTCAGTTGGTCGAAGAATGGTTGGCCGCCGGGTCTTACACCGGCGCTTCTATAGTGCTTCCCCCTACCGCGGTCATAGCGGGTTGCGCCAGCGGAGGCCCGGAAAGCGCCCGAAATCCGTGTCGTTGGAGTGGACCTCCGCCTGGTACTCCATGGCCAGGGCGGCCACGTGGGCGTCCGTCACGAGGTTGCCTCCCACACCGGCAGCGGCAAGCGCTTGGCGGAACAGCGATAGATGTTCCGCACCCGGGTTCAGCGGTGTGACGTGGGGGTAGCGGAACCACGACTCTATGGTGTCGATGGCCTCCGAGGGAGTTACCGGCTGGTCTATGGCCGAGCGGTGCGTCATCAACCGCACGAAGCCTGCGGCGACAACCCACGGAATGCCGACCCGCTCTGTACCGTTAACCAACCCTTCCCACCACCTTCGGGCGTCATTGTGGAAGGGCGCCGCTTGGTTATACGCAAACACCAAGAGGTTCAGGTCTGGGACGATCATCGGGAGTG
Source organism: Dehalococcoidia bacterium (assembly GCA_965249605.1). Taxonomy (GTDB): domain Bacteria; phylum Chloroflexota; class Dehalococcoidia; order Lucifugimonadales; family UBA1127; genus UBA1127. The sequence goes on along the minus strand of OZ252245.1, from coordinate 2,432,092 downwards.
CTTCTCGACAAACTCCCGTACTTGCAGCTCATCGTTGAGCTGGTTGAGCTTGAGCGGGTCGATTCCCGGCTGGAGACCGCCGGGAAACGGCTGGACCCGAAACACGGGGCGGTCTTCCCTGGCCGTTGGCGACAGACCCCGGCGCAGGGCGTCATTCACCACCTGCTTGAAGGGCCGGTCCAGCAGGCGCGCCTGTTCCTTCAGGGAGTCAACGATGTCGTCGTCCAAAGTAAGTGTAGTCCTCATGGAGACATCATGATGCTTTGCAATTGTGATGTCAAGATGTCCCCCTGTCACCAGACGTCATGGCGCCACTAAGATCTTGCTTGCAGAGCTTCGTAAGCCTACGGCGGGCGATTCGCGAATCGCCCCTACGGGGGACGGCGCCTTGTTCCCTAGCTGGGGCTACCCTTAGCCGGGGCCCATTTGCAGGAGGCGTTGGCCGTTTTCCTGGGGGGGGCCTACTTGGCCGGGGGGGACCTCGTCTGAGTCTCCGCTGGCGTGGTAGTCACTGCCGCCGAGGGCGAGGAGGTTGTGGCGGTCGGCGAGGGCCTTGAGCTCGGCGACGACGTCGGGGGCGTAGTTCTTGTAGTAGACTTCCATGCCTGCGAGGCCCGCCGCCGCCAGCGAGGCCACGAGGGCCGGCGGGTCGTTGGTGAAGGTGGGATGCGCCAGCACGGGCACACCGCCGAAGCGCCGGATGAGGGCGACGGCTTCCTCCGGCGTCATCTTTTCGCGTTCGACGTAGGCGGGACCGCCCCGGGCGATGTACTTGTCAAAGGCCTCTCGTATCTCTGAGACGTAGCCCTTTTCCATCAACGCGCGTGCCACGTGGGGCCGCGCGATGGCCCCGCCCTGCGCGATCTCCACCACGCGCTCCCATGTGATGTCGAAGCCCAACGCGTTTAGCTTGGCGACCATGAGCTCGCCCCTGCCCTCCCGGCTCTTGCGGAAGGTGGAGAGCACCTCATGCAGCTCGGGGTCTGAATCGTCGAGGTGGTAGCCCAAGACGTGGACCTCGCTCTCGCCGTCGTCGGAGGAAATCTCGATGCCGGGGATGAGGGTTAGCTGGGGGTGGTTCGCGAGCTCGCGCCTGGCCTCCGCGATGCCTTCGAGGGAGTCGTGGTCTGTGATCGCGACCAACCGCAGGGTGGTCTGGCCGAGCTGGCGCACGAGCTCTGTGGGCGTTCGGGTACCGTCGGAGGCGGTGGTGTGCATGTGGAGGTCAACAAGAGCGGACACGGGTTCCCCTTTCATACGGCCCCACAGGCGAGGCCCCCTTCGACAGGCTCAGGGCGAACGGTTGACTTGCTGCCCCCTTCGAGTGCCCTCAGGACAGGCTTCGACAGGCTCAGGGCAAACGGTGGGGCGGGATGCTGAGAGGCCCCGCCCTTGCGGGGCGGGGCCTCCTGGCTACTTGGCGTATTCTACGTTTCTGGTCTCCCTGACGACCATCACCTTGATCTGGCCGGGATAGACCAGGGACTCCTGGACCTTCCGGGCGATGTCGCGGGAGAGCACGGCTGCTTCATCGTCGCCGATCTGCTCGGGCTTGACCATGACGCGGACCTCGCGGCCTGCCTGGATGGCGAAGACCTTCTCGACGCCCGGGAAGCCCTTGGCGACCTCCTCGAGGTCCTGCAACCGCTTGATGTAGTGCTCGACAGTGTCGCTGCGGGCACCGGGGCGGGACGACGTAATGGCGTCTGCCGCAGAGACGATGAAGGCCTCCACCGAGGACTTGTCGCTGTCGTGGTGCTCCGCGATGGCCCGGCGGATGGGCTCGGGCACGCCGTACTTCTCGGCGATATCGCCGCCGATGTCGGCGTGCGGGCCCTCGATCTCGTGGGTCATCGTCTTGCCGATGTCGTGCAGCAAGGCGCCGGCCTTGCAGACCTCCACGTTGGCGCCGACTTCGGCGGCCAGCATCGCGGCAATCCGCGCGGCAAGCACGCTCTCCTTGAGGACGTTGCTGCCGTAGCTGGTGCGGAAGCGCAGGTGCCCCAGCTGCTTGATCAGCTCTGGGTGCAGGCCGCGCACACCGGCCTCAAACACCGCCTGTTCGCCCGCTTCCTTCAGGATCTTGTCCATCTCCTGGCGGGCCTTCTCCACCATCTCCTCGACGCGGGCCGGGTGGATGCGGCCGTCGACAATCAACTTGGTCAACGCGATCCGGGCGATCTCGCGCCGGATGGGGTCGAAGCACGAAAGCGTTACCGCTTCCGGCGTATCGTCGACGATCAAGTCGACGCCCGTGGCCTGTTCGAGCGCACGGATGTTTCGTCCCTCGCGGCCGATGAGACGACCCTTCATCTCATCATTGGGCAACGGAACGGTGGTGACTGTGGACTCTGCAACTACATCAGCAGCCAAGCGCTCAATGGCCATAACCACGTACTTGCGGGCATTGTCGTCCGCTTCGTCCTTGTACTGCTGCTCCAGCTCCCAGTACTTGCGGGTAAGCTCGTGCCTCGCTTCGTCTTCGGCCTTTCGAACCACCTGATCGTGGGCCTCCGCGACAGACAGACCCGCGGTGGCCTCCAACTGCACCAACTGTTGCTGCTTGAGTTGTTCCACTTCCCCGTGCGCCGCGTCCAGGGCCTTCTCGTGGTCGGCGAGCCCATGCTCCCGACCCTCCATGGCGCTGAACCTGCGCTCCAGGTTCTCTTCCCGGGTGGACAGCCTGCGCTCCTGCTGCTGGACTTCGCCGCGCCGCTCCCTGATGTCCTGATCTGCGGCAGTGCGGGCCTGAAGGGTCTCCTCCTTGGCCTCCAACAGCATGGTCGCCTTTTGGCGCTCCGCGTTCTCCAGGACCTGTTGAGCCTTTTGCTCAGACTCCTGAAGCCGCTTACCCAAAAATGCTTTCCGGGTCCAGAACGTCACCATCGCCCCTAAGCCCAGGGCCGCCAGGACGGAAAGCAGAAGAATCACAATCCATACCAACGATGACATTTCGTCACCTGCCTTTCGTCCAAGCTGTTAACGCTGCCCCCTGCTTGTGGGCACACCTTATCATAGGTTTATGGCCGTTTGGTGTCAATAAATGACCACCTGCGGAGGGGCTCCTTGCCCCTCAACGAAGGGGCGGCTATGCTAGGCGCGCCCTAGCTGGCATGGGCAATTGCACGGGACGAGGCCGATGGACAACCGGGACGGACACCGCGAAGGGGAGAAGACCATCACGCTGGAGGTCTACCAGAGCGAGCCGCTGGCGCGCATGGCGGCGAACCGGCTGGAGTCCGAGGGGATCCGCTGCATGGTGCGGGCCGTCGGCGTGGGCCCCGGCGGCTGGGGTTTGGCCGCGAACGTGCCCCACGCGCTCGACACGTGGGAGGACGACGCCGTCGAGGCCCGTGCAATCCTGAATCTCATGCCCGGCGAGATCGAGGAGCGCCTGAGCCAGCCCATCGGCGGGGGCACGAGCATGCCTCGACTGCTGGTGCTGGGCGTCCTAGCCATCGTCGCCGTCGCGCTGGTGGTGCAGGCCGCCGACGCAGTCTTCGGCTGGCTGCTGCTGTAGCCGGACGAGGCCCCGCCGGCGGCAGCGTGGGCGCGGTGTTCGACGAGGGCATCGTAACGTGGCTAGACACGGCGCTGGAGTTGGAAGAGTATGTGCTGACGCGCATGAAGGCCGTCGGCGAGAGGCAGGTCGCGCTACCCAAGGAGCCCTACCCGCCGCTACGGCGGGCCAGGCAAATGAAGGAGGTGTCCGATGGCTGACGTGAAGCTGTCGTTTGCCATGACGGCATATGACCGCATCCTGCCACTCATCAACGGCGACGTGAAGCCGGACGGGATTGAGCTGGAATACCAGGGGATGCCCGGCGCGGTGCCGCGGGTCTTCTACGAGCAGATCAAGTTCCATCGCTATGACGTGTCCGAGATGTCCATGTCCTCCTTCCTGCGGATGCGCCCCGTGAACTTCCCGTACCGGATGCTGCCGGTGTTCCACAACCGCGCCTTCTCCTACACCAACATCTTCATCCGGTCGTCCTCCGGCGCACGGCAGGACCACCCTGAGGACCTGAAGGGGAAGAACATCGGCATTGGCGACTACCAGCAATCGATTGGCCTGTGGTCGCGCGGGATCTTTGATATGGAGTGGGGGGTCAAGCCGGAGGACATGATCTGGCACCAGGAGCGGGGGGAGCACTTCAGCCACACCGGCGCGTCGGCGGAGGTAGGGCTCTCGCTGCCGGAAGAGGTGGAGCTGCACTACGCGAAGGAGAACTTCGCGACGATGTACCTCGCCGGCACCCTCGACGCCTCCAACGGGCTTGGGGCGAGCGCAGGCTCGGGCATCGACCGGCGCGGGGCGGGCGACGCTCGCACGAACCCGGACGTCGTCCCGCTGTTCTCGGACCGCAAGGCGGAGGGCATACGCTTCTTCCAGAAGCACGGCGTCTACCCGCCGCATCACGTGACGGTGGTGCGGGAGTCTGTGCTGGAGGAGCACCCGTGGGTGGCCGTCAGCCTGATGGAGGCCTTCAACCAGTCCAAGGCCTTGGCGGCCCAGCGGCTTCGGGCGCTGCCGCCCACCATGATGGTCTTTGGCCAGATGTACCAGGCGGAGGTGGACGAGGTCTTTGGCCCGGACCCCTTCGCCTACGGCATCGCGGCCAACGCCAAGGCATTCGACATGGCGCAGTCGTTCTCGCTGGCGCAGGGGCTCACCGAGCGGAAGCAGCCGTGGGACGAGATATTCCCGCAGGAAGTCATGTACAGCGAGGAGCGGCTGTAGGGGAGGCGCGCCTGGAGCTGGATTTTGGCTGCCGCCTGAGTGACGGCGTAGGTATAGGCGCGGTTCCAGCTTGCCCGTGAAGGTCAATAGGGAGGTATCGACATGGAACAGTTGCCACGGGGTGCGCAGTTCACGCGAAGCAAGATGCTGTGGGAGATCGCGCTGGGGATTGCGGGGGATCCCAACATCCGCTACTACGAGGACCGCGACGTCTCCATCGTCATCGGCAATGGGTCGGGAGAGGCGTTCACGCCGGCGCTGAAGATGGCGCCGGGGTCGCCGGCCCTCGCTCACGCAGTGGCGCGGGGCGACCTGGACATGGCCTTCGTGAACCCCTCGGGCATGCTGACGCAGGCGTACCGCGGCACTGGGCTTTACACCGAGCCGCTGCCCGTGCGGGTCATCGCGTCGTACCCCTCCTACGACCGGTTTGTCGCGGCGGTGCATCCACGGCTGGGGGTCACGTCGCTGGCGCAGATAGCGGAGCAGAAGCCGGCCCTGCGTGTCTCCGTGCGCGAGGACGCAACCCACTCGACGCGCGTGCTGTTGGACCAACTGCTGCCCATGTACGGGTTCACGCTGGACGACTTCGTGTCGTGGGGCGGGAGCCTGCAACTGAACGGCCCGCCCGGCGACGGACGGAGGCTGGCGGGCATCGAGGACGGGAGCATCGACATCGTGTTTGACGAGGGGATACCGGCGTGGCTGAACACGGGGCTGGAGCACGGCCTTAGGCCGCTGGAGCTGGAAGACGACGTGTTCTCGCAGATGGAGGCCATCGGCTGGCGTCGGGTTGTGCTGCCCAAGGCGCGCTTCCCCCTGCTGGAGCGGGACATCATGACCATCGACTACAGCGGGTGGCCGCTGTACACGCGGGAGTCGCTGCCCGACGAGGTGGCGTACAAGGTCTGCGCCGCAATTGCGGAGCGGGCAGAGTTCATCCGGTGGGAGAGCAGCTACACGGGCGTCGGGCAGCTTGGGCAGGAGACGGAGGCCACGCCGCTGGACGTGCCGCTGCACCCGGGCGCGGAGCAGTGGTTCCGAGAGCACGGGCACTTGCCGTAGCGAGGGGCCCTTCGCGTGCCTCAGGACAGGCCCTTCGAGTGCCCTCAGGACAGGCTTCGACAGGCTCAGGGCGAACGGTGGGGGCGGTGAAGGTTATTGGCGGGTGGCATTCTGGATTCCGGCTTCCGCCGGAAAGACGGTTAGGGAGGAACGGTCATGGCAGTGCACATCGACAACGAGCAGGTGCGGGAGCTGCTGCCCATGGATGAGTGCATCAAGGCGATGGAGGACGCGTTTCGCCACGAGGGCGAGGGACTCGGCGGGAGCCTGGTGCGGCAGACCCTCTTCTTTCCCGGCGGGCGGCAGCGGCTCATGATTGGCAGCTCCCCGGGCTTCGACACCTACGGCTTCAAGACGTACGGCGGCGGCGTCAACCTGGTGCTGGTCTTCTCCGTGTCCGACAACGCGCTGGAAGCGGTCATGGAGAGCCGCGTGCTCAGCGAGATTCGCACGGGCGCGGTGGCGGGGCTCGCCACCAAGCACATGGCCAAGGAGGACGCCAGCGTCATCGGCATCATCGGCAGCGGGCTGCAGGCGAAGGCGCAGGTGCAGGTGGAGGCCATCTGCTCGGTGCGGCCGATCACCAAGGTGAAGGTGTACACGCGCACCGCGCCCAACCGTGATGGTTTCGCGGAGGAGCTTCGGAATGACCTGGGGCTCGACGCCGTGGCCGTCGAGACGGGGGAGGAGTGCATCAGCGGCTCCGACGTCATCGTGACGGCGACGGGATCGCGCGATCCTGTCTTCGACGCGGCGTGGCTGACGCCGGGGGCGCACATCAACGCCATCGGCGCGACGACGCCTGGGAGACGGGAGATCGACGAGGCGACGGTGGGCCGCTGCGACGTAGTCGTCGTCGAGAGCGTCGCGCAGGCCAAGGTGGAGTGCGGCGAGCTGATGCTGGCGGAGGACCGGGGAACGTTCCAGTGGAGCCAAGCGGTGGAGATGCGCCACCTGGTGTTGGGGCTGGCAGGAAAGCGGCCCGGCCCGGAGGCCATTACACTCTTCGACGGCCTCGGCGTGGCCATGGAGGACACGGCCGCCGCAGGCGTGGTGCTGCGCAAGGCCAAGGAGCGGGGCATCGGGACGGAGCTGCCCATCGAGGTGCGGTCCACTGCCGGGCGAAGGGTGCGGTAGGGGGTGGCTCGCCACTTTAACTCCCCTCGGGGCAATCGGAACGGCGCTGTAGTAGACTGTCGCCAAGCTGGGACGGAGGAATCGTTATGAACATTGACGCACACGCGCACATCACGGGGCCGATGGAGCTGTACAACTACTTCCGCGGTCTGACCGGCGGGTCCGGCCAGGCACGCCTCACCCCGCCCGACTTCTCCGACGAGCGCCTGGAGGAGAGCCTGCAGGCGCACATCGCGGAGGTGTCCGACGTTGGCACCGACCTGCAAATCGTGTCGCCGAGGCCGTGGGCCGTGCCCACCGGTGACCGGCGCGAGAACCTTGTGTTGCAGATCACCCAGAGCGTGAACGACATGATCGCCCGGAGCGTGAAGCTGCACCCGGAGCGGTTCGTGGGCATCGGCGCGATCCCGCAGGCCGCGGGGCAGCCGATCTCCTTCTGCCTCGAAGAACTGGAGCGGTGCGTGCTGGAACTGGGCTTTGTCGGCCTGAAGATCAATCCTGACCCCGGCGAGGGCTCGGTAGAGACGCCCCACATGGGCGACGAGTACTGGTACCCGCTGTACGAGAAGATGGTGGAGTTGGACGTGCCCGCCCTCATTCACGGCGGCCCCTACCGCTTCTCGCGGGAGCCGGAGCTGGGCTACTTCGTGGAGGAGGAGGCCGTGGCGGCGTGGGCCATCCTTCGGTCGCCTCGGGTCTTCCAGGACTTCCCGAACCTGAAGCTGGTCGTCGGTCACGGCGGCGGCTACATTCCCTACCAGGCGGGCCGGGGCCGCGCCTTCCGCATGAACGCCATGCAGCGGGACCCCAACGCCCACTATGAGAGCTTCGACGAGTCCATGCGGCGGCTGTACTACGACACGGTGCTGTACGACGGCGAGGCGATGGAGCTGCTCATCAAGGTGGTCGGCGCAGACCGGTGCATCTTCGGCACGGACAAGCCGGCGAACGGCTCGGTGAAGGACCCGGTGACGGGCAATGCGCTGAACGACACAAAGCAGTACATCGACCGGATAGACTGGCTGAGCGACGAGGACCGGCACGCGATCTTCGAGGGGAACGCGCGTCGGATCTACACGCGGATGTCGGCGCCGGCGACGGGGTAGGGGGGCTAAATCCGTAATTTCTAGGACGAAGAACGATTGTCTCCTCAGCGTGCTCGGCTCTGTCTGAGTACGCCTGTGACGCCAATTCGGTACTGAGCCATCCTTTCACTTACGCCGCACTTTTCTGCAATTGCCTTGGCGTCCGCGCCCTTGCGGACTTCCGCCAATAGCAGAGTCCGGGGCAAAAGTAGGCACCCGGACAACCAAGCAGCCTCTTCCTCCTGGGCCGTATCACACGACAAGAATGTGAGATCTCCAAGCTGCTCAACCCGGCTCAACTCGTGTCCCAGAAGGACGTGAGAGAGTTCGTGGGCAAGGTCGCTTCTTATCCGAGAGGGTGAGGGAAGCGGGTTGTAGACTACGACCACCCGATCAAGGGCGGGCCGGAACGTGCAGGCAAAGAAGGCTCCGGGCTGGATGCGTTCAAGTTCTATGAACCGTTGACGAGAAATCAGCTCATCGCCTGCGCGAACCTCAATGCCCTGGAGCTTGGCAAGTGCTTCCGGTGTGACCGAATCCGCTGCGCTAAGCCCAAGTTCAGCTTGCACACGCTTGGCGATTCTCTCGGCTTCGGACTTAAACCCTCTCCGAAGGGCCATCCTTTAGCTCCTGTACAAGCGCTTCATTCATGTCGTTGAGCAGCATCCCTAGAGCGCGAGCGGCGTCTGGACGGAAGGTATTGGCAGCCCGTAGATGTGCCGCAGCGATCTTTTGGGGACGAGCCAGTACCTGATAGAGCTCGTTGACGATGTCCGCGATCCGATTGGCTGCTTCGGGAGGCAGGTTGCGATCAGCGTGCAGGTGCTCAGCAATGATGTCTGTTGTGGCTGACGTCTTTTCGTTTGCCTCAAAGAATTGCTGTATGTCAGCGCCACACCACTCGACCAGCCTCTTGAACTTGGGAAGGTCGGGAACGTGCCCCTTTTCAACGCGCGCCAGGGTATTGAAGGGCATTTCTAACGTGACAGCTGCCTCACGAAGACTCATCCCCCTCTTACTCCGTTCCGCCGCGACAAGACTGCCTAGGTCACTGAGGTCCAATTTGCCAGTATTCATGGTACCTCCTGTTTCTAAAACGATACACAGTACAACTGAAGGGTTGACAAGCATTCTCACATCCCTTACTCTTCGTATAGCGTACCTGTGATGGTACTGTCAATACCCGGTGGCACACCGAACGGGAGGATGTAGATGAATGGTGACACGCAGATCTACGTGAGCGGTCGGGAGTATAAGGTCTCAGGAAATCTCGTAACCTATGAGCAGATCGTAGAGATCTGGAACAAGCTGCATGAGCCTGAGAACAAGCACATCATCGGCACGCCCGGCATCGACTACGAAGACGACCTCAAGGGAAAGGATGGAATCCTTCTCCCGGGCAAGGACGTTGAGGTCAAGGATGGCACAAGCTTCGCGGTGGATCCCGAACATGTCTCCTAAGGACCGCCTCACGATGTTTGGTGAGCAGGTCGGGTTTGACATCAGCGTCGAACCCGACGTTGTCCGCGCAGTCGGAGTCCCTTGTCTCCTTGCAGGTGGAGATGGTGGCACTTGTACCATTGAGAAATCCTACGACTCTGACAGCGGGAAACCCAATAGGCGGCTCGGCGGTGCAGTCCATGCGGTGAAAATAACGGTCGACGCAGAGCGCGACGGGCGCGTGTACCATGCGGATGGGATCCCTATTGGGAACCAAGTCGATGGTGACGGAAAAACTTGGTCGAACATCTCCATCCGCAGAGGTAGCAAAAGAAGCCCGCAGGATGAAGGGTCTGCGAGCGATGTGGTCCACCGCTATGCAAAGCAGATTGTGGGGGCTGTATGGGCGGCAGGTCACTCCGAAACCACTTCTCCTGCGATGCCGGTTCCGTTCAAGATACCCAACACGTTCGAGGCACGGGCTTCCATTGCGCCCGTCCAAGACCGTATCCGCGGTCAACGCATTGCGATTATCGGCTTGGGCGGAACAGGTGCCTACCTTCTTGACCTCATTGTCAAAACGCCCGTGTCGGAGATCCACCTACTGGATTCTGATATCGTCGACTGGCACACTCTCAAGCGGGCACCTGGGGCCCCTACCGCCGAGGAGATTGAGCTCGTTCGGGCAGGATCGCTGCTCAAGGTGGATTACTATCATTCTAAGTACGCGGCCTTCCGGGACGGCATACACCCGCACGCGAACAGAGTGGACAGCGTGTCAATGTTTCGTGAGTTTATTTCGGCTCATCCCATAGACTTTGCCTTCGTGTGCATAGACCAGCTCACCGAGGGAGATTCGCCGAGGCAGGATTTGGTCTACTGCGCGCTGTCTGAGGCGGCCGTGCCCTTCATAGATTCAGGCGTCAGCATTACGGTGGAGGAACGCACAGTTAGAGGCGCCGTGACGACAAGCTTCTACGACGCGGGCTCAAAGGCGTGGGACGGTGCCATACCGAATGCCAGACTGGATGGCGGTGCCCCCGGCTATCGGAATGTTCAACTGCCGGAAGTAAACGCGGCTGCGGCGACGTTTGCCGTTATGGAGTGGTGCCGCCGCACGGGGCAGTATGTTTCGGCGTCTACTGCGTATCTCCAGAAATTTCGACTCGAGACATCGAAAATTGTCCTAGAGGAGTGACGCGCAGTGGTGAAGCCTGTGAAACTCCGTCCCATCTTTGTGGAGGGTTTGCCCGGGTTCGATTCAATAGGAGAAGGCGAGCTTTGGATCAGCCTCAGGCACCGGACAGTCAACCTGCGCTGTCCCTGTGGCTGCGGCGATTTGACGGTGCTGTCGCTCCACCCCAGTCGATGGCACGTTCACTTCAATGGGAAGTCCGTGTCGCTGAAGGGTCCCACTGGTGGGTCAATCTGGACCAGTTCCGATTGCGGCAGCCACTACCTCATACGAAAGAACGCCGTGCTTTGGCTGGATGGGATAGATCTAGGTCGTCGTTCCGAGTATGCGGATGTCGAGCGGGCTCGTATGCTTGAATTGACATCGAGCCGTCATACTCTTCGTTCGCTCCTCCGACGCGTATGGCGCAAGCTGTCGACAGGGAGTCAATGCAAGTAGTACGGCGTCTTCGAGGGGAACGCGCGTCGGATTTACACGCGGATGCAGATGGCGGAGGCGGGGTAGGGGGGCGCGAGGCCCTTCGACAGGCTCAGGGCGAACGGTTGTGAAGGCCGGCGGGATGCGCTCCCGCCGGCCTTCTCTGTGGCCTCTCGTTGTGGGCGGAGGCCCTAGTTGGAGGTGATGGCGACCGGCACGGGGCCGGAGTTCTTGCTCTTGACCGCCTCCACCGTTTCCTCGATCGACAGGGTGTCTGGGAGGGTCATGCGGGCTGTGTGGACTCGGTAGGCGTCGGGGTTGCTGGGGCCGCTGGGCTCCTCGCCCTCCATCAGCGCGCGGGCGGCGGTGATGAGACGGCGACGCACGGCGATGATGTTCTGGTCCGCCGTGACCAGCCGCTCCAGGCTCCGGTCCGCTCGGGCGCCCCACTGGTCTTCCACCAGGGCCAGGTCCTGGATGGGGAAGGCCTTGATGCCCGTGAAAGAGTAGTTCTTCTGGGCGATGCGGTCGACCAAGTAGTCGTTGTCCTTGTTCTCCTTGGCCAAGAAGGTGCCGGGGACCTGCTCCGGGTAGGTGTAGCCGCCGTACTTGTCCTCCCACACCTGCTGCTGCGAGAAGGGCTCGTAGCTCCAGCGCAGGCGGTAGTGGAAGCAGCTCTCGTCGTCGATGGGGATGCGCAAGTTGCTGGCGTAGACGTTGGGGCCGGAGATGCCGGAGCCGGTGAAGGAGGGCATGAAGAACTGGCTGATGGTGGCGACGTTGGTGCCCTCGCGGAAGCCGGTGACGGCGATGTGCTGCTGACCGTAAAGGGTGTCCTCAATCTGCACGTGCTTGCGGTTCAGGAAGCTGTTGAGGCGATTGCCGCCGCGCAGCCGGTTGCCGGGGCTGGACTGGTTGCCGTCCAGGGTGCTGTGCAGGAAGAAGCCGTGGGACGGGTCGTAGTCGCCCTCAATGGCCTGGAAGTAGTTGCAGCGCAGCAGGTACTTGCGGAGGTAGCGCCGGTCCTCGCCCATGTCGAACCACTCGAAGGTGGGCTTGGGGGGCAGCTTGTCCTTGGGCCCCATGTACGCCCAGACGATGCCGCCGCCGTCGAAGGTGGGGTAGGCCTTGACGGCCACCTTGTCCTTGTAGGTCTCGCCCTCCGGGCTGTTGGGGAGGTCGACGCAGGCGCCGGTGACGTCGAACTTCCAGCCGTGATAGACGCAGCGGATGCCGGACTCCTCGTTGCGCCCGAAGAACAGGGGCGCGCCGCGGTGGGGGCAGTGGGAGTCGACGAGGCCAGGGTTGCCGTTGGAGTCGCGGAAGGCGATGAGCTTCTCGCTGAGCAGGGTCACGCGGGCGGGCGGGCAGTCCGCCGCGGGGATCTCCTCTGAGAGGCAGGCGGGGATCCAGTGCCGCCGGAACAGGTCGCCCATGGGCGTGCCGGGGCCGGTCTGCGTCAACAGGTCATTCTCTTCTCGGGTTAGCATCGCGTCCTCCCTCAAACGTTGGGCCGATTGCGTTATGTGGCGCGAATGTACGCGCGCGGGGAGGGGGTGTCAAGGATTGGGATTGGCAGGTCATTGCTGTGGCGCGATTGGGATTCCTGAACTGATATACATGTGCGTTGACACTTGGCGTAATATGTAAGTAAATTACATTTGTGTCTGGTGTTGCTTTGGTTGAATCGGGCAAAGGGGCCCATCTTTACTGAAATCCGCTGTCCCCAATGCTGGTAGTACAGCCGGAGACCACCGGACCGGATAGGAGCAATTACATGGTGCACTTTAGCGTTATCGCGTTGACGGTTAGGACGGTAGTCGTCCCCTTGGCTAGGACCGCCGCCAAGAAAGCAGTGCGGGTGGGAGTCCCCATTGCGGTAGATCTGGTCGGGGAGTGGGTTGGTAACGAGATTCGCCGGAAGGTCGAGGCGGGGGAGGCTAGGAGCCGGCTGGAAGCGCTCGGTCAGACCTTCGACGAATGGAAGCAGTGGCTGGCGAATCGCCCTGGCCGGAAGGCGGCGAGGGAATCCGTTGGCATCGAGGGGTGAGGTCCCCGCCTTCGCGGCAACCACGATGAATGTCGTCACCTTCACGTTCTCCGTTCGGTGCTTGTCAGGGCCGCCCCACATTTCACCTGCGCCGCGTTCCCGGTGGCTGGGTGATTCGAGTCGAGCCGAGCCGTATTTTGTTACGCCGGTGAGAAACTAATTGTGTCTGGGGGTGTAGCTGGGAGGCGAGGGAACGAATCGGGCGTTGGGTGGGCGCGTCGCCCTGGGGGCGGGCGCCTATTTTGTTGTCGGTGCGGGTGTGCATGGGGAGAGGTTAGCGGCGGTGGCGTAGTCGGGGAAAGAGCTTGGTGTCAGGGGTGCTGGCGCGGCCCGGCGGCGCTGGTGTGGGTGGAGGGGTGACAGGCCCTTCGACAGGCTCAGGGCGAACGGGGGCGCAGCCGGCCCCTCGGCGCACCGCCCCTCTGGATTCGCGGGAGTGACGAAGAGGGGGCCTTCCGCGTGGGTGATGGGGTGGTGTTAAGCGGGTGGGCGTTCCCGCTGGCGCGGGATGGGCCTTTCTCGAAAGGCCCCTACGGTGTGGGTCGAGGGGTGACAGGCCCTTCGACAGGCTCAGGGCGAACGGGGGCGCTGCAGGCCCCTCGGCGCGGCGCCCCTGTGGATTCCTGCCCCGTATCGGGGTACGGGGCAGGCTCTGCGCAGGAATGACGATGCAGGCGCGGGGGCTACTAGCCCGCTGCGGCGGTGCGGAGGAGGGCCTCTACGTCCGCTAGGGTGTGGACGGTGGGGACGCCCTCCGGGGGTGGGTCCTCTGGCGGCGTGTCCGGGTAACGGTTGATGTACACGGGGGTGATGCCGACGGCCATGGCGCCCTCGACGTCGCCGCTGACGGAGTCGCCGACGTGGATGGCCTCCGAGGGCGAAACGTTGGCGCGGGCGAGGGCCGTCAGGTAGATGGGGGCGTGCGGCTTGCCCTGCCCTACCTCGCCTGAGGTCACGACGAAGTCGGCGTACGCGTCCAGCCCGAGGTCGCGGGCGACCTGCGCGCCCGTCGAGCTCATGTTGGTGATGACGCCGGTGACGTAGCCGGCGGCCCGCAGCCGTGGCAACACCTCGGCGACGTCGTCGAAGAGGGCGAGGCCGTAGGGGAGCTCTCGGACGCGCACCCAGATCCGGCCAGCGACGGAGGGAGGCACGTCAAAGCCGGCGCCCTCGAGGATGAGGCGCTCGTACTCGGTGAAGAAGGCGAGCTGGTCGGCGGCGGAGCGACGCTGCACTTGGCTGCGGGCGTTCTCGCGGGACATGAAGGCGTCCGCGCGCAGGTAGCCCGTGGCGATGCCGTCCGGGGTGACGGTGTAGCCGAAATCGGCGCAGGCCTGCGCCTGAATCTGCTCGCGGGGCGGCCAGAATCGGGCGAGGGTGTTGTAGAGGTCGAAGAAGACGGCCTTGACCCGTCGATTGCCGTTCGTGCTCATGCCGTTATGGTAGCAGCGGCGGTTGCGATGGGCAAAGGCCGCTTGGCGCCTTATGCAAAAGAGAGCGGCGCCCTCATGAAGCGCCGCTCTCTCTTTGGTCTGGTTTCAGTCGAGGCTAGTTCTCTTCCGGCTCCTCGCCGTCTTCCTCTTCGTCGTCCGGGTCCTCGTCGTCCAGGTCCTCTTCAACGAGGTCCTCGTTTTCCGGCTCCTCTTCGTCCAGGCCGCGGTCCTCCAGGGGCATGCCGAGCTGCTCGGCGCCGGCTGCGGCGTCCTCGATGTCGCTCTTGGCCTGACCGTGCGGCGCACGGGCGCGGGGCCTGGGCTGTGCTGCGGGCTCGGCGGCAGCGGAGCGGCGCGCGGGCTTCGGAGTGACGCCCTTCTCTTCGGGCTCATCCGGCGGGGTCAGAATGGCCATGGACGTGACGTGGTCGCCCTCGTCGA
Organism: Dehalococcoidia bacterium; assembly: GCA_965249605.1. Classification (GTDB taxonomy): domain Bacteria; phylum Chloroflexota; class Dehalococcoidia; order Lucifugimonadales; family UBA1127; genus UBA1127. Next base: position 2,417,088 of record OZ252245.1, on the reverse strand, counting down.
CGCGCATTACGGTGACGCCGCGGGCTATACGGCCCTGCATGCCCACCTCGCTGAGGGGGATGCGCTGCACCTGGGCCTTGGCCGTCGCGATGACCAGCTCCTCGGTGCCCTTCACCACCAGCGTCGCGGCCAGACGGCCGGTCTTCTCGTTCACCTTGAAGGCGATGACGCCCTTGCCTGCACGACCCTGCCGACGGAAGCGGTCCATGCGCGTCAGCTTGCCGAAGCCGTTGTCGCTGACGGCCAGCAGGCTGCCATGGGGGTCGACGATATCCATGGAGATGACGTAGTCGTCGGCACTCAGCTTGATAGAGTTGACACCTTTGGCTCCCCGTGCGACGAGGCGCACTTGCCGTAATGGGTAGCAGACGGACATGCCGTTGCGGGTTACGACCATGATCTCGTCATCGTCGCTGGCGGCCCATCGCGCGGAGATGAGGTGGTCGCCCTCCTCCAAGGTCATGGCACGGATGCCGGTGCTTCGGATGTTGGCGAAGCGGTCCAGCAACACGCGCGCGACCTTGCCCTTCTGGGTCTCCATAACCAGGTAGCCGCCCTGTTTAAGGTCTGTAAGGGACACCATGGACGTGACGCGGTCATTGTCCGGCAGCGAGGGGATTAGCACCCTGAGCGGCGTGCCCCGGGTGACCCGCGTGGTGTTCTCCGGGATGAGGTAGCACTTGAACGAGAATACCTGCCCGCCGTCTGTGAAGAGGAGGATGGTGTCCTTGGTGTCCGTCTCCAGGGTGTGGCGGATGACGTCGTCCGCTAAGGTCTTGCGCATGCCCTGGACGCCCTTGCCGCCGCGATGCTGGAGCTTGTAGGTGCTGAGGTTGGTGCGCTTGGCGTAGCCGTTGTTGCTGAGGGTCACGACCATGCGGGCGTGGGCGATGAGCTCGTCACGGGTGAGGCGGCGGGCCTCCTCGGGGCGGACCTCCGTCCGGCGGCGGTCGCCGAACTTCTTGCGGAGGTCCAGGTTCTCCTGCTTGACGACAGCTCGTACCAAGGCCGAGTCGTTCAGCAGGGCCTCCAACTCCGAAATCTGCTTGGACAACTCCGCGTGCTCTTCTTCCAGCCGCAGGCTATCGAGGGCGGTCAGGCGGCGGAGCTGCATGTCCAGGATGGCCTGCGACTGAATCTGTGTCAGGTCAAAGCGCTGGATGAGGTTGTTGCGGGCGGCCTCGGCGTCGTCGGATGCGCGGATGATGGCGATGACCTCGTCGAGGTTGTCGATGGCCTTGAGCAGGCCCTCGAGGATGTGGTCGCGGTCCCTGGCCTTGTTGAGGTCGTACTGGGCACGGCGGGTGACGACCACGATACGGAACTCGATGAAGTGGTGCAGGATGTCGCGGATGGTGAGGACCTGGGGCTGACCGTCCACGAGGGCGAGCATGTTCATGTTGTAGGCCATCTGGAGGGGGGTCTGCTCGTACAGGTTGCTGAGCACGTAGGCGGGGTCGGTGTGGGCGCGGAGCTCGACGACGACGCGGAGGCCCTGGCGGTCGGACTCGTCGCGGACGTCGCTGATGCCCTCAATCTTGCGGTCGCGGGCGAGATGGGCGATCTTCTCGACCATGCTGGCCTTGTTGAGCTGGTAGGGGACCTCGGTAATGACGATCTGGTGGCGGTCGCCGCCGCGGCCAAGAGGCTCGATGTCTGCCTTGCCGCGCATGAGGATGCGGCCGTTGCCGGTCTGGTAGGCGGCGAGGACGTTGGCCTTGCCCTGGCCGGCCATGATGAAGCCGCCCGTGGGGAAGTCCGGGCCCTGGATGAAGCGCATCATGTCGTCCACGGTGGCGTCCGGGTGGTCAATCAGGTGGGTGATGGCGTCGCACAGCTCCCGCAGGTTGTGGGGCGGGATGTTGGTGGCCATGCCCACGGCGATGCCGGAGGCGCCGTTGGAGAGCAGGAAGGGCAGCCGCGTGGGCAGGACGCTGGGCTCCTGCAGCGAATCGTCAAAGTTGGCCGTAAAGTCCACCGTGTTGCGGTCCATGTCCTGGAGCATCTCGGTGGCGATGGGGGCCAAGCGGGCCTCGGTGTAGCGCATGGCGGCGGGCGGGTCGTTGTCGATGGAGCCGAAGTTGCCCTGGCCGTCGACCATGGGGTAGCGCATGGTGAAGGCCTGGGCCATGCGCACCTGGGCCTCGTAGACGGAGGAGTCGCCGTGGGGGTGGTACTTACCGAGCACCTCACCGACGAGCCGGGCACTCTTCTTGTAGGCGGTGCCGGGGCGCATGGCGAGCTCGTCCATGGCGTAGAGGATGCGACGCTGCACGGGCTTGAGGCCGTCGCGCACGTCCGGGAGGGCGCGGGAGACGATGACGCTCATGGCGTAATCGAGATACGACGCCCTCAGTTCCTCGTCTATGCGTCGGGGTTCAACGTTGCCGATGTTGCTGCTGTTGGTGGTCATTGCTGCCTTCCTCCGGGGAGCGCGTTACTGCGCCCAGCGTCGGTGTGTGGGAATGGAGCCGGACGGCGTGCCCCCAGTGTGGGTAGGGGGCAGATGGATGCTCTGATTGTAGTATCTACCACGCGCATTCCGGCGCTCCATCCGCGCCCGGCCGTACTCGGGCCGGGCGGCTTCTCCATCACCAAGCTTGTTACACGTCCAGGTTTCGAACGGTCTTGGCGTACTCCATGATGAAGGACTTGCGGGGTGCGACCTCCGCGCCCATGAGCCGGTCGAACTCCGCGGCGACCAGCTCGACCGCGTCCGCCCAGTCTTCGTCGCTGTCACGGGCTTCGCGGTCGTCGTGGTCGTCGCCGAGCACGGCGACGTCCGTCATCTTCACCTGCAGGAGCGTCCGGGAGGCCGGGTCCAGAGTGGTCTCCCAGAGCTGGTCCGGGTTCATCTCACCCAGGCCCTTGTAGCGCTGCAGGCTCACGCCGCGCTTGCCTTCCAGCTTCTTCATGGCGGCTTCCAACTGCGCGTCTGTGTAGACGTACTCCACCCGGCGGCCCTGCCCGATGCGGAAGAGGGGCGGCTGGGCGATGTACAGGTAGCCCTTTCTGATGAGCTGGGGCATGTTGTGGAAGAAGAAGTTCAGCAGCAGCGTGCGAATGTGCGAGCCGTCCACGTCCGCGTCGGTCATGATGATGACGCGGTGGTAGCGGAGCTTCTTCTCGTCGAAGTCCTCGCCGAAGCCGGCGCCGATGGCGGTGATGAGCACACGGATCTCCTCATGGGAGAGGAGCTTTTCGAGACGGGTCTTCTCCGCCTGGTATGCCAGCTTGCTGCCGTCCCCGTTGCCGTTGCCGCCGTTCATCTCGACCTTCTGGCGGCCCTGGGGGTAGAGGACCTTCTCCACGTTCAGAATCTTGCCCTTGAGGGGGAGGATGGCCTGGAAACCGCGGTCGCGGCCCATCTTGGCGGAGCCGCCTGCGGACTCACCCTCGACGATGAAGATCTCGGACTTCTCGGGGTCGCGCTCGGAGCAGTCGGCCAGCTTGCCGGGGAGGCCGGTGCCGTCGAGGGCGTTCTTGCGTATGACGAGCTCGCGGGCCTTGCGGGCGGCCTCGCGGGCCTTCTGGGCGAGGGAAACGCGCTCCACGATGCGCTTCGCGTCGGCGGGGTGGTCCTCGAGGTAGATGGTGAGCTGCTCAGCGACGATGGACTCGACGACGGGCTTGATCTCGGCGTTGCCGAGCTTGCCCTTGGTTTGCCCCTCGAACTGGGGGTCGATCATCTTCACGGAGAGGACGGAGGTCAGGCCCTCACGAACGTCCTCGCCCTGGAAGTTGTTCTGGTCGTCCTTGACCAGCTTCTTCTTACGGCTGAAGTCGTTCAGGGCGCGGGTGAGGGCGGCGCGGTAACCGGTGACGTGGGTGCCGCCCTCGATGGTGGCGATGCAGTTGACGAAGGCAGGGGCCTCCTCGCGCACGTTGGTGGTGTACTGCATGGCGAGGTTAACCTGGGTGGTGCCCGACGACTTGGAGATGGTGATGACATCGTGCAGGGACTCACGGCCCTGGTTGAGCTCGCCGACCATCTCCTTGATGCCGCCCTCGAAGCGGTACTTCACCCGCTTGCCGATGATCTCGTTCTTGAGGTCGATCTCGAGGCCGGGGTTCAGGTAGGCCATCTCCTTGAAGCGCTGGGCGAGGACGTCGAAGTCGAAGGCGGAGGTGGAGAAGATCTGGCTGTCCGGGAGGAAGCCGACGGCGGTGCCTCGGGTGGTGGTCTTGCCGACCTGCGCCAGGGGCTCGACGGCCTTGCCGCGGTGGAAATCCTGGTGGTAGCGGTGGCCGTCCCGCTTGACCTCGACCCAGAGCCACTCGCTGAGGAAGTTCACGACGGATGCGCCGACGCCGTGGAGGCCGCCGGACACCTGGTAGCTGCCGCTGCCGAACTTGCCGCCGGCGTGCAGCTTGGTGAAGACCGTTTCGACGGAGGACACGCCGGTAGCGGTGTGCGTCTCGACGGGCACGCCGCGGCCGTTGTCCTCGATCTTCATGGAGCCGTCGGCCAGCATGGTGATGATAACCTTGTCGCAGTAGCCGGCCATGGCCTCGTCGACGGCGTTGTCGACGATCTCGTAGACGAGGTGATGGAGGCCGCGCTCGTCTGTGCTGCCAATGTACATACCGGGCCGAAGGCGCACGGCCTCAAGGCCCTCTAGCACTTGGATATCGGCAGCGGTGTACCGCGGATTGGCCACAGTTCCCTCAAGAAGTTCCGTCATCGTATCTACTCCACATCGAGGGGCCCACGACCCCTCGGTATTCGACGGCCCCGGCGCCGCTGGATGGGCACCCGCGCACACCGGAACCGCTAGCTTAACGCCACGCTCTGATATCGGCTGCGTGGCGGGCGCCGGTGCTCCTATCTGGAGCGGGTCTACCGAACCGGCGCTTTGACCCTACAACATTATATCTGAAACAGATTGGAAAAGCTACCGCTGACAGGGGATTGTGAGGAGTTTCGCGGAAGGTCCGCAAACCCACCGTGTCACCCCTCTACAAACGAGGTCCTCGGAGGCCTTCGGACGGACATCAACGAGGTCCTTCCGGACACGCGAGCGACTACAGTTGGCCGCGCCAGAGGACGTCGCCGCAGAGGTCTGGCGCGTGGGGGCGGCTCGCGAAGTCGGCGTACTCCTCCTTCGACGCGCCGATGGTGGTGTCGGCGCCGTGGCCGGGGTAGACCGCCGTGTCGTCCGGCAGGGTGAGCAGCCGGCCTGTGATGCTGTCGATGACCTGCCGCAACGCCTCCGGCGTCTGCGTCTTGCCCGGTCCGCCCGGGAAAAGGGTGTCGCCGGAGAAGAGGTGCTTGCCCATCAGCAGGCAGACGCCGCCTTGCGTATGACCGGGGGTGTGCAGCAGTTCTAACGACAGCTCGCCTACCTGCAGGCTTTCACCGTCCTCGAGGAAGAACTCCGGCGCATTGGGCTCGAGTCGCGGGGTGTCGTCGCGGTGCAGGCCGAAGGGGGCCGTCAGACCGGCGCGGAAGGCGTCGTAGCCCTCGATGTGGTCGCGGTGGCCGTGGGTTATGGCGACGGCCGTCACGTCCGTGCCTTCAGCCTCGGCGAGGACCAAGTCTGCGTCGCGGGGCGTGTCGATAATGAGGCTTTTGCCCGTCGACTTGCACACGATGATGTAGGCGTTGTTGTTGTACGGGCTCGCGACAATCTTGTGGATGCGGACCCCGTCGTCCTCGTAATGAACCGCCATGGTGTCCTCCTTGGGCATAGCTGTCGACCCTAGTGTACTATAGGGACGGAGGACTGAGTGGAACCCATCGTTCAGGTCACGGACCTCGTCAAGCGCTACGGGACCTTCACCGCCGTTCATGGCATCAGCTTCGCCGTCGAGCCGGGGGAGTGCTTTGGCATTCTGGGGCCCAACGGCGCGGGCAAGAGCAGCACCTTCCGCATTCTCACCGCCATCTCGCCGGCGACCTCCGGCCACGTCACCGTCGACGGCCTGGACGTTGCCAAACAGCCGAGACAGGTCAAGGCGCGGTTGGGCGTGGTGCCGCAGGACGAGAACCTGGACACGGACCTGCCTGTTCTGCAGAACCTGCTTGTCTACAGCCGCTACTTCCGCATGCCCTCGAGTGAGGCGCTTGCCAACTCCCGGGAAGCTCTGGCCTTCTTTGAGCTCGCCGACCGGGAGAACGACAAGGTGGACACGCTGTCGGGCGGCATGAAGCGGCGGCTGGTCATCGCCCGGGCGCTCATCAACCGCCCAAAGGTGCTGGTGCTGGACGAGCCCACCACGGGCCTCGACCCGCTTGGCCGCCACCGGGTCTGGCAGCGACTCATGGAGCTTCGGCGGCAGGGCATCACGACCATCCTCTCGACGCACAACATGGAGGAGGCGACCGCGCTGTGCCAGCGGCTGGTCATCATGGACCACGGCGAGATCATCGCGGAGGGGCCGCCCTCGGAACTGATGCGCAGATCGGGCGGCCGCGAGGTTGTTGAGGTGCGTCCACCGCTGGGCGAACTGGCTTCGGTGCAGGCGCGGCTGTCCGGACTGGGGTTGCAGGTGGAGCGCGCGGGGACGGCGCTGCTGGCCTACAGCGCCGACGGCGTCGAGCTGGAGCGGCAGCTGGCATCTGAGGGAATGCAGGTGCTCTACCGCACTGCCAACCTGGAGGACGTCTTCCTGCGCCTGACGGGGCGCAGCTTTGAGGAGGACGACTAGTGGAAGCGCCCAACGCCTTTTACGCGGTCGCCGTGTGGCGCAGGCACCGCGACGCCTTCTTCCGCAACTGGACCACGGAGGCGGGCGGCGTCTTCCTGGAGCCGCTCATCGTGCTGGGGGCGTTCGGGTACGGGTTGGGGCAGTTCGTCGGCGAGGTTGAGGCCGACGTCTCCTACGCCGCCTACATCACGCCGGGGCTCATCGCCGGGTACGCGATGTTCCATGCCCTGTTCGAGGGAGCCTACGGCGCGTACCTGCGGCTCTCAATGCACCGGGTGTTCGACAGCATGCTGGCGACGCCCATGCAGGTGGAGGACCTCGTGGCGGGGGAGATGCTCTGGGGGGCGAGCCGATCGGTGCTGACGGCGATCGCGGTGTTGCTGGTCGCGCTGGGATTCGGCCTCATCGAGTCGCCGCTGGCGGTCCTTGCCGTGCCGGTCGCATTCCTGGTGGGGCTGGTCTTCTATCCCATTGCCCTCAGCGCCACAGCCGTTGTGCCGAGCATCAACTCGCTGAACAACGTCTTCACGGTGGTGGCCGTGCCCATGTACTTTGTGAGCGGCATCTTCTTCCCGGTATCCAGCCTGCCGGACTGGATGGAGCCCATCGTCTGGGCGCTGCCGCTGACCCCCGCCGCGCACCTCATACGTGGCCTCGTGCTGGGCGGGCTGGACATCACGCATTTGTACTCGGCGCTGGCGTTGGTGGCGATGGCGGTCGGCTTTGGGCTGCTGGCGACACACCTGATGCGCCGCCGCCTCATCACATAGCCGAAAGGGAGCAGCCGAGAACATGGCAGAGGAGCAGAAGCCGGTCATCGTGGTGGCGGCGTCGTCGCAGGGCGAGGCGCGACGGTACGTGGAAGCGCTGGCGCCGTTCGAGGCCGATCTGCTGGTGGTGACGCCCGGCGCCGGCATCGACGAGGCGCTGGCCCGCATGGACGGGCTGCTGCTGACCGGCGGCGCCGACGTCCACCCAAGCCGGTATGGCGAACGCCCTGACCCCAACGCCGGGCTGCTGCTGAACGAGGCTCGGGATGCCGTGGACTTCCCGCTGCTGGATGCGGCATTGACTCGCGACCTGCCGGTGGTAGGCATCTGCCGCGGCCTGCAGGTGCTCAACGTGGCCTGCGGCGGCACCTTGCTGCAGCACGTGCCGGGCCATCGCGCCGAGGGCGACAAAGCGCCATACGAGTCCATGCAGCACCGCATCTGGATTACCCCGGGGAGCAAGCTGGCGGCCATAGTCGGTGCGGGCGGGCAGGTGCGGGTCAACAGCATCCACCACCAGGGGCTGACGGAGGCCCGTCGCGCTCCGACGCTCATGTCGACGGCATACTCCGTGGAAGACGGGCTAGTGGAGGGCCTCGAGAGTCCGCACCACCGCTTCGTGGTCAGTGTGCAGTGCCACCCAGAGCGGGTCGACGAGCTTCCTCGGCAGTTCCAGAACCTCTTCGGGGCACTGGTGCACCAGGCCGCAACGCGAGGAGGTTAGGGCGGCGGGGGTGGCTTCCCATTGAGATACCTGCGGAATCCGACGGTCAGGGCCTGGTAGCCGAGCCTGCGATAGAACCGGTGGGACTCGCGGCGGTGGTTGCGGCTCTGGAACTGCAGCTTATAGCACCCGGCGGCACGGGCCGTCTCCTCGCACCAGTCCATGAGCGCGCGGCCCACGCCCTGTCTGCGATGGGCCTGATCCACCACCAGGTTCTCCATCTGCGCCCAGGGCTGCGCGTGGTGGCTGAGGTTCGGCAGCACGGCCAGCATGACGGCGCCGACGACGGCTCCCCCGGCCTCGGCGACGGCAATGCGCATGCCCGGCTGGCGGTCGATGGCGTGTAGGGCTGCCCGGGCGGCGGCTTCGTCCGGGGCCTCCTCCGGCGGGTCCATCTGCCGCAACAGGCGGATGAGGGCACCCACATCGCGTGGCTGGGCGTCTCGAATGATGTAGCTCGGCATGGCTCCTCCCGCGGGCTGACCGGACGCCGCCAGTATAGAGGACGGGGCCCGTGGGCGTTGCCCTCCGGGGGGTTCTGCTGTTTAATGGAGTCAATCTCAGGAGGCATTGGCGTCTATGCAGCCTATCACGCTCGCGTTCCTAGTTGGGTACCTGTGGGGAGGCATTCCGACCGCATATCTCTGGGCACGGTTCCGCGGTGGCATCGACATACGGCAACACGGCTCCGGCAACATGGGCGCGTCCAACGTCATTGCCCACGTGGGCAGGGGCAGCGGGCTGGTCCTGGGGTTGGTGGACGGCTTCATGAAGGGCACGACGCCCGTCTTGGTAGCCAACCTCCTGGGGTACTCCGAATGGGTGCAGGCGACCGCCGCGCTGGGCGCCATCGTCGGCCACAACTGGTCACCGTACATGCGCCTTACCGGTGGGCGGGGCATCGCGACAACCGCCGGCATCCTCATTGGTTTTGGCATGTGGCCGGAGCTTCTCTTTGGCCTCATTCTTGGCGGCGTCTGGGGCGGGTTGGTTCGCAAGCAATCCGCCATCTGGGTGTTGGTCGCCATGGCACTGAACCTCCCGCTGGCCTACTTCCTGAGCGAATTCGATGTCATTGAACGCAACACTGTGCATATGACGGTGCTCTGGTCGGTACTTGCCCTTATGATGCTGAAGCGGCTGGCGGCCAACTGGCAGGCGCCTGTTGAGGGTGAGTCCATGGTGCGCGTCCTGCGTTACAGGCTGCTCTTTGACCGGGACATAGCAGACCGGGACGAGTGGGTCTCCCGGCGGCCAGAGGGATAGCACGCGCCTTTCCGGGAGGAACATCGGCACACATGGAGTGCACATTTCATCCACAGACGGAGACCTATCTACGCTGCAGCAAGTGTGAACGGCCTATCTGCGGCAAGTGCACAATCATCACACCCGTGGGCGCTCGCTGCCCGGATTGCGCCCTGGTGCAACGGCTCCCCACCTACTCGCTGCCTGCGCCGCAGTTTGGCATGTCCGCCTTCGTCGCGCTGGCAGGCGGTGTTGGCATCGGGGTCTTCTTCGGGTTAGTCGAGAACCTCATGCCGGGGGGATTCACGCGGCAGATCTTTGTGGCGCTTGCCTTTTTGGCGTCGGGGTACCTCATCGGCGAGGCCGTCAGCCGGGTGAGCAACCGCAAGCGAGCAACGCCGCTCCAGCTCCTAGCGGTGTGTGGGTACGGCCTTAGCATCCTCACCTTTTCCCTCGCCGCCGGCGGGTTGGTCATCGGCCTGTACACGCTGGTGGGCCTGGTGGTGGGCGCAGCGTTGGCCGTAAACCCGTTCCGGTAGGCTGCACCCCCATCCCCCGCCTTCGCCCTTAACGAGGGAAGGCACTCGTTCTCCTTCTGCCCCAAGCATCCCTGTGCGGGACCCTGGATCCCCGCTTTCGCGGGGATGACGGTAACGGGTGCAAGGGGGAAGGAACTTGTTTGGCTTTCCGCCGTAGCATTCGTGTGGTACCCTTGTAGGGTTGAAATCCTATGACGAGGTGTTCCGGTGCGCGTGCAAGTGGTCTTTCTGGCGGACGTGCCGCCCAAGCACATGGCGGGTGACGTCCGGGCGGTGTCCGGCGGGTACGCCCGCAACTACCTGATTCCGCAAGGGTTGGCCGCTCCCGCAACGGTCGACCACCTCAAGCGGATCGAGAAGATCAAGAAGGCGGCGGAGTCCAAGCGGGTGCGAGATGCCTCGGACCTGAAGGGCGTCGCGGACCTGCTGGAGGGGCTGTCTGTGACGCTGAAGGGCCGCTCCGGGCAGGGCGGACGCCTCTACGGCTCCATCACCACGATGGCCATTGCGCAGGCGCTGACCGACGCCGTGGGCCACGACATCGACCGGCGCATCATCTCGCTGACGGAGCCGATCCGGGACCTGGGGACCTTCCAGGTGCCGGTGCGGCTGCACATGGACCTGATTGCCAACGTGACGGTGGTGGTCGAGGACGCGTCGGGACGCTACTTCGCGGCGACGGCCGAGCCCGAGGCCGAGGAGGACGCCGCGGACGAGCCCGAGGCGCCCGCTGACTCGGAGGATGCTTCGGATGAGTCCGAGAGCGAGGACGACGCCGAGTAGATTCACTGCAAACAAGCATGTAGAACGGGCCCCAATTTGGGGCCCGTTTGCGTTGTGTAGAACACCCCCCCTGTCAAGGTCAAAAGCTCCGATTTCGCGTTAGTTCGATGCCTTGAAGCCCCGCCCATGACGTCCTGTATTCTTGTGTCTCCCTCCACGGCGGGCACTTGCCAGGGCCTGTTGGCTTTGGTATTTTAGAACAAACGTTTGGTGTATTGAGCTATGGTGTACGCAGAACGGGTCCTCCCACACGACATAGAGGCGGAAGAAGCGGTGATTGGCGCGCTGCTCATCGACGGCGACGCCATCCACCAAATCGCGCCTGTGCTCCGGCCCGGAGATTTCTACCGCGAGCGCAACCGGTGGTGCTATGAAGCGGCGCTGGAACTGTCGCAGCGGCCGGAGGCGATCGACCTGGCGACGCTGGGGCACGAGATGGCACGGCTCAGCCGGCTGGAAGAGGCCGGGGGCTACGAGTATCTAAGCCAGCTCTCCGCGACCGTCCCCACGTCCGTCAATGTTGAGTACTACGCGCAGATTGTGCAACGCACCAGTGTCATGCGGCAGCTCGTTCACGCGGCATCGGGGATCGCGAACCTGGGCTTCGAGAACGGCTCCAACGTGGAGGAGACGCTGACGCGAGCGGAGGACCTGCTCTTCCGGCTGCGGGGCACGGGGACGGGGCGCGACTTTGTGCACATTCGCGAGGTGCTGGACAGGTACCTGGAGGAATCGGCACGCATCACCATGGGCCCGCTGGCGCAGAGCGCGTCGCCGGTCCCCACCGGTTTCGCGGACCTGGACCAGATCCTGGGCGGGCTGCAGCGCTCCGACCTGCTTGTGCTGGCGGCGCGGCCCGGCCTCGGCAAGACGGCGCTGGCGCTCAGCATTGCGCGAAACGCCGCGCGATACTCGGCGACGTCCGCGATCTTCAGCGTGGAAATGAGCCGCGACCAACTGGGACAGCGGCTCCTGGCCGCCGAGTCCAACGTTGACAGCTACCGGCTGCGGCAGCACCTCTACTCGGAGGCGCAGGAGCAGCGGATCGTGGACGCCACCGGCGTGCTATCGGACCTGCCCATCTACATCGACGATACGCCCATGCTTTCGGTCATGGACCTGCGCAGCAAGGCGCGGCGGCTGCACCTAGAGCGCAACGTCGACCTCATCATCGTCGACTACCTTCAGCTCATGCAAGGGAATGATGTCCGCGGCAACGTCAACCGGGTGCAAGAGGTTAGCGAGATCTCCCGCTCGCTCAAGGGGTTGGCCCGGGACCTGAACGTGCCGGTGCTGGCGCTCTCGCAGCTCAGCCGCGCGGTCGAGAACCGGCCCACGCACCGCCCGCAGCTCTCGGACCTTCGGGAGAGCGGCAGCATCGAGCAGGACGCTGACGTGGTCATGTTCATCTACCGGGAGGACTTCAACTTCACACAGGAGGAGTGGGAGGCACGGTACGTGGACAAGCCCTACCCCAAGAACATTGCGGAGCTGATGATCTCCAAACACCGCCACGGAGCGCTGGGGTCACTGCACCTGCGGTTCGAGGACAAGCTGGCGAAGTTCGTGAGCCTGACCGACCGTGCGGAGCCCATGTGATGGCGGCGGGCGGCGGGCAAACCCGCCCCGTCGACGTGGTGCCGTTGCCGGCGGCGCTCTTCGGCCCGCTGTTGGAGCGCGTGACGGACGTACAGACGCTCCGATGCGCCCTGCGGGCCATCTTCGTGCTGCACCGGAAGCAGGGCCGCCCCTCGATCGTGACGGCGCGGGAGCTGGCCGCCGACCCGGTGCTGGGCCTGGGAGGGGACGAGGCCACAGCGGAGCGGGAGATGGCGTCGCTGGCGGCGCACGGGGTGCTGTTGCAAGCGCCGATGGACGACGGCGGCGCGGGCTACTGCCTGGACACGCCGGCCAACCGACGGACGCTGTCGGCGACGGGGGCCATCGCAGACGGGGGGCGTTCGGTGCGCGACGCGGTGGCGCCTCTTGACGCGAGCGTCGAGGAGAGGCCCAACGTCTTTCGCATATACGAGGAGAACATCGGCGTGATCACGCCAATGGCGGCTGAGCTGCTCAAGGACATGGAAGCTGAATACCCGCCGGAGTGGATCGCCGAGGCGTTTGGGCAGGCGGTGCTGGCAAACGCCCGCAACCTGCGCTACATCGAGGCGGTGCTGCGGCGGTGGAGGGACGATGGCAGAGGAGATGGAACGGCTGGGGGACGTGCTGGCTCGGTTCGAGCAAGCGAGATCGTCCGGCGCCCCGGACGATAGCCTCGAGGAGTCGGCGCCCGTCTGCCCGCTGTGCAACGGCACACGGTGGGTGCGTGTTGATGTGCCCTTTGGGCACCCGCGCTGGGGCTCCATCGACCCGTGCTCATGCTGGGAGCAGGAGGGCGCGCCGGAGCGGCGCGAGCGGCTGCTGCGCTACAGCAACCTCGGCGTGCTGGCGCGCTTCACCTTCGCCACGCTGGATGAGGAGGGACGCAGCCCGGACCCGGACGACCGCAGACTCTTCGGGGAGGCGGTAGCGGCGGCCAAGGCCTTTGCGGAGTCGCCGAAGGGGTGGCTGGTGTTCGCGGGGCCGAGCGGATGCGGCAAGACACACCTGGCGGCGGCGGTGACGCACCAGACGGTGGAGGCGGGGCATCCGGCGCTCTTCATGGTGGCGCCGGACCTGCTGGACCACCTCCGGGCGGCATACGCGCCTAACAGCGATGCCGACTACGACCTGCTCTTCGACCAGGTGCGGAACGCGCCGGTGCTGGTGCTCGACGGGCTTGGCGCGCAGGTGTCGACGCCGTGGGCGCAGGAGAAGCTGTTCCAGGTGCTGAACCACCGCTATAACCTGGAGCTGCCGACGGTGGTGACGCTGGCGGCGCCGCCGGAAACGCTGGAAGAGCGGTTCCTGACTCGGCTATCGGGCGCGGGCACGGGCCACGTCTACACGCTGGCGCTGCCTCGCTCCGCTGCGGGGCGGTCGCTGGGCTCCTTACCGGAGCAGATGCGGGCGATGACCTTCGACGCGTTCTCCGTGGCGGGCAACCGGGCCACGGCGCGGCAGCGGGAATCGCTGCAGGCGGCGCTGATGACGGCGCACACGGTGGCGGAGGACCCGTCCGGCGTGTGGCTGGTGTTGATCGGCCAGACGGGGGTCGGCAAGACGCACCTGGCGGCGGCCATCTGGAACGAGCGGATGCAGCAGGGCCAACCGGCCTTTTTCGCGTTTGTACCGGAGCTGCTGGACCACCTTCGCTACACCTTCGCGCCCAACAGCGCCACCACGTATGACGAGCTCTTCGAGCGGGTAAAGGGCGCCGAGCTGCTGGTGCTCGACGACCTGGGCGCGCAGGCGACGACGCCGTGGGCGCAGGAAAAACTCTACCAACTGCTGGTGCACCGGCACAACGCCCGCCTGTCAACGGTCATCACGATGCAGAATGACACCGTGCTGCAGCCCTCGGTAGCGTCGCGGCTCAAGGACGAGCGGTTTGTGACGGCGCTGGAGATGGAGGCGCCGGACTACCGGGACGGCTCGACGCCGACGGCGCCGTCGCGTCGGCCGCGAGGGTAGGGCGGCGCATCCGATGTTTGACCAGGGTTGGGTGTGGTTTTAGGATGCACAGAGTTCTTAAGGAGGGAACTATGCTACAACAGGAATTTGTCCGTTATGAGAAGCCGATTGACATTCTTATTGGGCTGGAGCCTGATCAGGTCTCGCTCCACCCTTTGGGACACGACGCATTTATTATTATGAACATTGGCGGCAAGCGATACGATGCGTTGGTGCCGACGTGGGCTTTGGGGAAGACCGGCCTCACCGTGGTTGCGGCACGGGTGGCGCACTCGGACACGCACGAAATGGTGTACTTTCCGGTCAGCAATGAGGGTAGACCGACATGGGTGATTCCCAAGGCCGACTTGGAAGCCATTGTGCTGGAGACGGCGATTTCCGACTAGAACAAGGCAGAAAGAGGCCATGTAGATGCTATTGTCCGATGGAGAGATCAAGGAGGCTATTGCAAATGGAGATCTCGTCTTTGATCCTCCGCTAGAGGGGGAGGCCATACAACCCGCTTCCATTGACTTACGACTGGATCCAACAATCAGGGTGCAGAGTGAACGGCCAGTCCTTGGAGTTACGCTGGACCCGGAGGCCTTGGACATTACCAGACACATTGAGGCATATACAGACCTGAAGGACCTCTCAAAGGATGGTCCATGGAAGCTGGGACCCGGTCGATTCGTCATAGGGTACACGTCTGAGCGCGTGAGCTTGCCCTTCCACCTTGGCGGCAGAGTAGAAGGGCGAAGCCGATTGGCCCGGTTAGGTGTGGGTGTACACATCACTGCTCCCAAGATAGACCCAGGTTTCCACAACCAAATCGCCCTCGAAATATTCAATTTAGGTCCATGGACAATTGAGCTCAAAGCCGGTATGCGCATTTGCACACTCTTGGTCGAGCAGCTCGGGAGACCAGCTGAGGCCGGCTACAGTGGTACGTTCCAGGGACGCTAGGTGCCTCGTATTCTCTCCGAGACTCCTCCACAGCGCTAGCACTAGGTGGTAGTCCCGTTCGACCATTTGACCTTGGGCACGTAGCGAGGGGACTTGGCGTGGGCTGTGCATTTGCTACAATGCCCACGTGTTCCCGCGGCGGACGGGCGCTGATACGCCATTAGGGTGTGTATGAAGATAGCCCTGGTATCCCCTTATGACTTCGCCTTTCCGGGCGGGGTTACCGTTCACATAGAGCAGCTGGCGCAGGAGTTCATCCGCCAGGGGCATGAGGCCTGGATCATTGCCCCGTCCTCGCAGCCGGCCGACGCCCTGCCCTTCGACCGGTTTGTGCGGCTTGGCGTGCCTGTGCCGGTGCCAGCGGGGGGCTCCGTCGCGAGGCTCTCGCTGTCGCCGTGGCTGCTGCGGAACGTGCGGGAGCTGCTGGAGCGGGAGCGCTTCGACGTGGTGCACGTGCATGAGCCGCTGACGCCTTTGCTGCCGTGGCTGGTGCTGCACAGCTCCAAGACCATCAACATCGGGACGTTCCACGCCTACCACGGACACAGCCGCATCTACCCGTGGGCTGCGCCGCCGCTTCGGCACTGGTTCAAGAAGCTGCATGGGCGCATCGCGGTGTCTCCGCTGGCCAAGATGTTTGTGGAGCAGCACTTTCCGGGCGACTACCGGGTCATCCCCAACGGCATCGACATCACCCGCTACAACGACGGGGTGCAGCCATTCCCGGAGTACCTGGACGGGAAGATAAACGTCCTCTTTGTGGGCCGGATGGAGAAGCGCAAGGGGCTGAAGCACCTGCTGATGGCCTACAGCCGGCTGAAGTGGCAGTTCGACAACCTGCGGCTACTGGTGGTGGGGCCGGGCACCCCCGACAAGGACAGCTTCCGGGTGCTGGGCGAGCACAGCCTGCGGGACGTCGAGTTTCTGGGCGGGGTGTCGCAGGTCGACCTGTTGAGGTACTACAAGACGGCGGACATCTTCTGCTCGCCGGCGACGGGCAAGGAGAGCTTCGGGATTGTGCTGCTGGAGGCGATGGCCTCCGGGACACCGATTGTCGCGTCACGGCTGGAGGGGTTCCAGACGGTGCTGGAGGAAGGGATGCAGGGGCTGATGGCGCCGCCAAAGGACGACGAGGCGCTGGCCGATGCCCTTCGGCAGATGATCCAGGACCCCACCATGCGGTCGGTGATGGGGGCGTTCGGGGAGCGGCGCGCCTACGAGTTCCGCTGGGAGCGGGTGGCAGGGCAGGTACTTGAGTACTACGAGGACGTGCGGGCCGAGGTTGAGCAGTCCTCGATGGCGCGGGCGGTGGCGTGATGGTGACCATCACCATCGACCGGGAGCGACTGCGGGCCGCCGTGGGGCGGTACTACGAGGAGCCGATCGCCCGGGCGCTCATCAAGCTGCACGTCGGGCCGAACGCGGTCACGCTGACCGGGCTGGCGCTGGCGGGCGTCACGGCGTACCTCATCGCGGTCGACCACCTGGTCTGGGGCGGCGTCATGCTGATTGTGTCGGGGCTGCTGGACTCCATCGATGGGGCGGTGGCGCGCATGAGCGGCAAGGCGTCGTCGGCAGGGGCGCTGCTCGACTCGGTCGTCGACCGGGTGGCTGAGGGTGTCGTGCTGTTCGGCGTGCTGTGGCTGGCGTTGGACCGAGACGACGGGACGCTGTCGCTGCTGACGTACGTGGCCCTCCTGGGGTCCATCCTGGTGAGCTACGTGGTGGCGCGGGCGCAGGGGCTGGGGGCGACGCGGGCCGTTGGGCTGATGACGCGGCCGGAGCGGGTTGCGGTGCTGGCCGTGGGGCTGCTGACGGGGTACCTGACGATTGCGGTTGCGTTCATTGCGGTGCTGGCGCCACTGACGGCGGCGCACCGGCTGGTGTACGGCTGGGTGACGCTGCGGAAGGCCGAGGAGGAGTAGGCGCTCCCCCGGCCGGTTGCTCTCCGATGTTTCCACGGGTCTCCCCTTTCTCTCTCTTGCCGCCCTCTCCTGCTGCCCTCCTGACATGACGCCGGGGCTGTCGCCGTGCCGCCGCGGCGGGTGCGGGAGGGCGTTCTGGCGATTGTTTTTCCGGCCCGCCGTAGCTGAGGAAACCCTTGTTGTCCTGGCTCGGCGTAGCTGAGAAAACCTTGTCCTGGCAATCGCTTTGTAGCGGCGGTGACGCATTGCAGCTACAAATCCAAGGCAAGAACACTCCGCGGTGTTGAAACAATTGCCTGTCATCATGAGCCGTACCGGACGCGTTCCTCTATGCGGACCATGCGAGCGAGAACCCAGACGGCGCGGAGGAGGAGTTGTGGGTCTGTATTTGGGTCGTCCATGAAGGTGGTGATCTTGTAGCGCATCAAGTTGATCTCCTCTGCGAGGAGGTCAGCGTGCCGGACCATCTCGTATTCGGCCTGCTGCTCCGGTGTGAGGCGCTTGGAGTAGAAGCCGTGTTTGCGGGCGTTCTGGTTGCCGGTCGGGGCGCCTCGCTTCTTGCGCGGGGTGTCACTTGCTCCCTGCACGACGGCTTTGAGGGTCTTGGTGATGTCCTGTTCGAGGTCCTTGAATGCGTCTTGCATGGTCACCTTCCTTGCGTGTGATTTGCAAGGAGGGTAGCGAGGGGCGGGGATTGGGGGGAAGGGGGTCGTGTCAGGGTGGGGGGGGAGATGGGGCGAGTGTCAACGCAAAGACCGAAACAGCGCATCTATTTCCGTCCCGTCTGACTCCTCCCGAGGATCCTCATCGAGCTCTGGCATTTCATAGTCACTGTCGGGCTCCCACTCTGTGCGCAGTTCCTCCAAACGACTTTCAGCCTCTGCCTCCAGTTTAGAGATGTCCATGTCCATTGCACTTGCTATCCTGCCAATGTATCTCATTTCTCCTTCGAGCCAATCAGGGTCTTCGAGTTCCTCAAGGAGCCAGACTCTTTTGCCCTCCAGATAGTCCTGGAACTCAGTACTCCACGATTCAAGACTGCGCTGAGGTGACGCAAAGAAACTGGGATAGATTTGGGCGACCTCAACTAGCACTTCAAAGTCCTCCCTCTGCCGTAACCGACTAGTGGCCAGACCCCAAAAGGCTTCCTTTGCCCTGTCTAGGACATCCTTATCTAGGAGACCCTCATGTCTCATTACCTGACGGAATAATCCTAGAGCGTTGCGCGGCGAGACATGGCGCGCCTCCCATGCCTCAATAGTAGCCACCAAAGCCGATTTGGCCGATGCCGCCACGGATTGACTGGTCTGGTGCTCAACGAAAACACTTAACAAGAAGGCGGCTCTTCGTTCCAAGTTTATCGGTTCCCGCTCAGAGTAGTCGCCATCCTCATCACTCCACTTGGATACTACCGGACTGGTGCTGTTAAACAGATCAACAGCCCGACTCGCGACAGCCTCGTAATCGACTACATCTCGGACCCGCTCACGAATTCGTTGCCCTGAATGAAAACTGTGGCGCATCGAAATGGCGTGATTGCGACCTTCGTACAAAATAACGCATTGCTCAAAATAGAGTGCATTTCTTAACAGTGCATCCGCCTCTCCTTCGACCGACTCGAAACGGGCCCACAAATAGTCGCGGATGGATTGGTCTCGGATGACAACGAAACGCTCCTGATCGCTCGCCTCGGGACTTGCCTCCTTGAGGGTGATAAACGTTCCTTCCAGCATGCTAATGGCTTGCTTGAACTCGCCGGCATCGAAGTCACTTTGCGAAAGACTCTCCACAGCATGCCGCACGTCTTCTAGAAGCGCCTCAGAAGGAAGGCTCGCTACTGCAAGGAGAACGCGGCGCGCCATGTTTGACAAGTTCTCAAAGATGCGCTCCCAGACCTTTGCCGGATTGTCGAGCGTTGCAAAAATGTTGGCCACGAATTCATCTGGATTGAGGGAAGCAACACTGGGCATACCCACGACATGCTCTATGACTCGTGGATTGTAGTTGTGATGAAGTATCACGTCCCAATATCTCTTTTCAGGAAGTAACGCCGTCTTTAATTCATGCGGTAGGCGCGAGAAGAACAGGTGGTTATAGAGGATTTGTGCCCGGATGAGTTGGGTATATTCATCAAGTGACACGATTTCCGTCAATGTCGAAAAATCTACGTCTGACAAGCTCTCGTAGCGCTGCACAGCCTCTGCCAAGATGTACTCCCTCGTTGTCAGGATGAACCTCTTGTTCTCGCTGGTGCGCACGCGCGCCAGAAAATGTGCTAGCTGTGACTCTTCATTTTTGCGAAGATGAAGTTCACCGTATGTGACGTGTCCAAGAAAGTCATCGTAAAGGAAGACCTGTGGGACATTAGATCGCCATGCTCGTTGTCCTTCTTCTATATTTTCAGAAATGGCAACCAGTTGATATCCTAGCGAAACGTATGCAGCCGAGAGGACATTAGCGAGCATTGTCTTTCCGATCCCGGGAGCACCCGAGATAACGCACACATGGTTGGATTCGAGGATGTCCCGCGATCGGGAGTAGCTCGGATTTGGAACCCATAGCCTTAGTTGGCGCTCAATGCGGTCTAACGCATCCTCGCTTCTGTTGAATACGTCGCTATTCAACAGGGCATCAAGCACCTCAGTACTTGTGAGCCACAACTTGATGTGGCGACGCTCTACTTCCGGATACCGTGCCAGTAACCCGGATATGTCTTGCTTTCCGAAGACGTCATTGGGACTTTGAATCCATGGCCTCAATGCGGCAACGATCTTGTCTTTTCGGGCGGGAGTCAACTTGACAGACGTCAAAAGGATATATCGCTGAGGAGCCAACTTTTTGATCTTTGGAAGCTCGTCTCTCTTTAGGTGGCGAAGAAGGTCTGTAAAGGAGTCCTCTGCCCATCGCTTGCACTGTCCTATGATGGTATGGGAAGAAGCCTCGTTGACTCCGATGTATCGGATGTCTATGCCCTGGTCCGGTCCTGCATCAAAGATCTCCAACGAAAGTCCCAAGTCTGCTTGCATTAGGTCTCTGCATAGAGACTCGAATTCGAAGGAGGATAAGTCTGAGAAGTTATATGTAGCCAAACGACTCTCCTTCAAATGTCTCTTTGCACTCGTGTCAAGATCTGACTAAGGTGTCCAGCATGGTTCAGGACATAGCCCTCATTGACCCAAACCATTTCCTATTCCGTTTCCGACGTTTCTCTTCAGGGTAACTGTAACGCCGCATTCTGATTTACCACCGTTGCCAGCCTATAACTTTCAATTGCTACGAATAGTCTGCCACAAGCAGGCGATTGTCTTCTACCGCAATCGCGGTGAAGACGGGGGCGTTTACCACCATGGGTTGTGCGGTGAGGTTGCCCCGCCCGGGAACAGCCCCTCTGGATTCCTGCCTTCGCAGGAATGACGAGAGGGGGGCGACCTACGACGGCGGGCGGGTGCGGGTGATGGCGGGGAGGGTCCCGCTCTCGCGGGACGGGCGATTCGCGAATCGCCCCTACGGTGCGGTAGGGGAGTTGGGGAAGCGGCAGGGGTTGGTGGTGGGGGCGCCCCTCCCGTCTGGATACCGGCTTTCGCCGGTATGACGCATGAGGGGCGGGCTGCGACGGCGGTCGGGTGCGGGTGATGGCGGGGAGGGTCCCGCTCTCGCGGGACGGGCGATTCGCGAATCGCCCCTACGGTGCGGTAGGGGAGTTGGGGAAGCGAGAGGGGTTGGTGGTGGGGTGCCCCGCCCGTCTGGATACCGGCTTTCGCCGGTATGACGCGTGAGGGGGCGGGCTGCGATGGCGGTCGGGTGCGGGTGATGGCGGGGAGGTTCCCGCTCTCGCGGGACGGGCCCCTTCGACAGGCTCAGGGCGAACGGAACCGCGGAGCGCGCCTGCGATGCGTTAGGGGAGTCGGGGATATGACGGGGTTGGTGGCGGTCGCGCCGCCGCCCCTCTGCGTTCACGGCTTCGCGGGAATGGCGCGAGCGGGGGACGGCCCCCCCATCCTAACCTTCCCCCACGAGGGGGGAAGGGACTCCTCGCCCTGCCCCGCCCCTCTGGATTCCTGCCTTCGCAGGAATGACGAAAGTGGGGACGGCCCCTCTGCGTTCATGGCTACGCGAGAATGACGCGAGCGGGGGGGAAGTCTGGGAAGCGGCTGGGGTTGGTGGAGCGTGTCCGCTCGGGCCGGGCGTGATTTTGGTTTGTTAGACGAAGCCGCGGAGTTGGACGGCGCGGGCTACTCTTGCTACTCCTATGTCGTAGGCTGCCTGCCGCATGGATAGGCCGGCTTCCTTGGACCTGGCGACTACGTTTTTGTAGGCCTGAATCATCCGGCTGTAGAGTTCCTCGTTTACCTTTTCCTCGCTCCAATCAAACTGCTGGATGTTCTGCGTCCACTCGAAGTAAGAGACGGTAACCCCGCCGGCATTTACCAATAGGTCGGGCAGTACGTGAACGCCTCTTTCCTGCAATACGCGGTCGCCCTCGGGGGTTGTGGGATGGTTGGCAGCCTCGAGGACAACTTGCACCGGCAGGCGGCGGGCCTGGTCCTCGCCGATGACGTTTTCCATGGCGGCGGGCACAAAGACCTCCGCTTCAATCTCAAGAATGTCGTCCGGCTGACACCGCTCGCCGCCGGGGAAGCCGTCTACCGATCCGTTTTGGGCAACGTACTCAACCAACTCGGGGATGTTCAGGCCGGCGCTGTTGTGGACGGCGCCTCGAATGTCAGCGACGGCCGTGATCTTCGCTCCGGACTCGTGAGCGAGGCGACAGAACCAGGAGCCCACGTTGCCAAAGCCCTGAACGGTGATGCGCGCCTTCGACAAGTCGAGGGACAGGTCTTTGGCCGCCTCCTGCAAGACGCAGAGGGCGCCGCGTCCGGTCGCCTGTTCTCGACCGAGTGACCCGCCGATGTCCACGGGCTTGCCGGTTACGATCGGGAGCGTGTAGCCGTGGATCTGGCTGTACTCGTCCATGATCCATGCCATGGTGTTGGCATTCGTGCCGAGATCGGGCGCCGGAATGTCACGGTAGGGGCCAAGGATGTGCTGAATGTTCTGGATGTAGCGCCGGGTAACGGCATTGAGCTCTCGCTGACTCAGGGCGTGGGGGTCGAGCTGAATGCCGCCTTTTGCTCCGCCAAAGGGCAGGTCGAGCAGCGCCGTCTTCCAGGTCATCAGGGCGGCCAGCGCACGGACCTCGTCACCGTCCGCCCGCGGATGAAACCTCAATCCGCCCTTGTAGGGGCCGCGCGCGCCGTTGTGCTGGACTCGGTAGCCGTGAAACACCTCGATGCGCCCGTCGTCCATGCGCACCGGGAGCGAGACTCTCAAGTCGCGCCAGGGTTCGCGCAGCATCTGGCACATGCCTTGGTCCAAACCCAGCCGCGCGGCAGCGTCGTTAAAGTGGACCGACACGTCATCCTGGGCACTGCGTCCCTTTTCCCCCGAAACCATAAAGCCTCCAATTGGTCTATGTGGTGTGCAATCGACTATAGCACGCAGGGACGGACGGGGGGCGTCACTCGCAGACGATGTATGACCGCGTCGGGATCCCTTTCAGCCACTCCAGGAAGGCGTAGTCGGCGGGCGCGCAGAGGCCGTCGTTGCCGCCGAAGTAGAACAGCGTCAACGTCGAAAGCTGGGTGAGCGCACGAGGAATCCGGCCGCTCAGCAGGTTGTCGTGGAGCGCCAGGTGGGCCAGCCTCGTCAGGCCGCCCAATTCGGCGGGGACCGCTCCGCTCAACTGGTTGCCCTCGAACGAAAGAAAGGTCAGGGACGCGAGGCCGCCCAGCTCGGCGGGGACCGCCCCGCTCAACTGGTTGCGGGAGAGGTCCGCGACCTCCAAGTTTGAAAGCCTGCCGAGCTGTGGCGGTATCGACCCGCCCAACGGGTTGTGACTCAGATTCAGACTTATCAGGTTGGCCAGACCGGCCAGTTGGGAGGGAATCCCACCGGTCAACTGGTTGACGCTGAGTGACAGGCTGGTCAGGTTGGCCAAGCTGGCGAGAGCGACGGGAATCTCTCCGGTCAACCGGTTGTTGTTGAGGTACAGGCTGGTCAGGTTGGCGAGGGCACCCAGTTCGGCGGGAATCTCTCCGCTCAACCGGTTGTTGCCGAGCCACAGGTGGGTCAGGTTGGACAGGCTGCCCAGTTCGGCGGGAATCTCTCCGGTCAACCGATTAGTGTCGAGCGACAGGTGGGCCAGGTTGGCGAGGCCGCCCAGTTCGGCGGGGACCTCGCCGCTCAAGAGGTTGAGACCGAGCGACAGGTGGGCCAGGTTGGCGAGGCCGCCCAGTTCGGCGGGGATCTCGCCGGTCAACCGGTTGATGGCGAGCGACAGGTGGGTCAGGTTGGCGAGGGCGCCCAGTTCGGCGGGAATGTGCCCGGTCAAGTGGTTGCTGCCGATCGACAGGTGGGTCAGGTTGGACAGGCCGCCCAGTTCGGCGGGGATCTCGCCGCTGAGCCGGTTCCCCTGGAGGAGCAGCTCGGTGACGCGACCGTCGTCGCCGGTGGTGACGCCGTACCAGGCGCCGCGGGGCTCCTCACTGAACCAGTTGGCGCTATTGGCCCAGTTTGGGCCGTCGGTGGCGTAGTAGAAGACCTCGAGGGGATCCGGTCCCACGGTGATCTCCGCCGCCTGGTCGAAAGTGGGGGTTGCAGCAGCGATGCGTGGGGCCGTGGCGGAGGGAGCGGGTGTGGGGGCGACGACGTCGCGAACGGGCGTGGGTGCGGGAGTGGGCGCCGTTGCGGGAGTGGGAGCCGGCGTCTGGACGGCGTCGGGAGTGGGCAACGGCTCGAGGGTAGGGATAGAAGCGGGGACCGGCGCGGGCGCGGGCGCAGCGGTGGGCGTGGGCGTCGGTGTGGGCGTCGGCTCAGGCGTGGGAGTGGGCGACTCCAGCGGCGGCCCACATGCCGACAGCAGAGCGGCAGCGGCGAGGCAGGCCGCGCCAAAGAGCACGACGCGGCGCGATAGGTTTGGCATACGCGAATTGTAGTGGATGCGGGACGTCGGTGGGGGTGCGTGCGGGCGAGGCTATGGTCGCGAGGCGGTCGCTTCGAGTTCAACGGGCGCCCTGGCACGGTCCCTCTGGGTTGCTGGATTCGCAGGAATGACGCGAGCGGGGGAAGTCGGGGAAGGGCAGTGGAGGGAGCCCGAGGACGCGGCGGCGGGCGTGTGTCGTGGTGAGGGGGGAGGGCGGAGGCGCCGAGGGGTTCTTTGCGTGTACGGTGACCAGGCTGTATTATCGCCCACACCATTTGGGAGGACTTCCTAATCTCTGGGCGCTCCCTCATGCCGGCCTGAATTACTGCGTTTGAGGGATATGGCAATGGTGTCGTTGGGCGCCAGTGTCGAGGTGTTGGAGAGAGGGGGTAGGAGCACTGAACTGCTGCGCTTCGTCGGCACCTATCGGTGGGAACTGTGGTTAATCGTCGGCATCCCCGCTACAACGGCAATATTGCGGGACTTTGTATGGATCCCCCTCGTTTTTCTGTTTGGCTTGGACCATGCAACTATCAACCTGCAAGTGTTTCTAGGAGGCGTCGTTACCCTGCTACTCATGGCTGTCTCCTATCTCCGGGTACGGCGATTGGGGCGGGACTTCCTCGCCCTGTTGTGGGGCTATTCCGTGATCGTTGGGGCCATATGGACGATTGCAACCGGCGCCGTGCTCATTGTCGGAATTGAATTCCCTACGGAATCTCCTCTGTCTGTCCTTGGCCGCTCGATATTAATCTTCGGACTCGCTGCGCTGCCGCAGTTTCTAGCCCTGCTCTGGTTTGGCCGCCAAGCATCAAGGCTCAGCCTCACCCATGCGTTCTTCCTGGTCGCTTTCTCGTCTTTTGCGCTGTCTGGTCCAGTGCTAGGGTTGCAGTCAGCGGACGGCATTGTCGGTGTGTACATTTCCCTCTTGGTGAGGGGCGTTATTACGCTTAGCGTAATGCTCCTGAAGGTCTGGCTGCTCGGCAACTTCGACGTGCGTGGGCCGGGGTTTCGCAGGAATGCCGTCATCGGCCTGGTAACGGCCACAATCGTAAGTGGGTACGTCCGAGTCCTGATTGGCGAACTGATTGGCTATGGGGAGGGACCTTACTCGAACTTTCTCCCTTTGCTGGACGTGGTGTTCCAAGTAGCAGCCTTCGTTGCAACTACCGCGTTTGATCTGTTGACCTTGTTTGTGCTCTGCGCCCTCGTGTACGTGGTCCGTGTGCGGCAGTCCTCCGTCGATGCGCCGACGGGCCGGGCGGACTAGCGGTGACGGCGCTGGCCGTCGGGGTGAACGGACGGCGCGATTCGGGGCGGCCCCTGTGGGTTGCTGGCTTCGTAGGAATGACGCGAGTGGGGGACGACCCCCCATCCTAACCTTCCCCCACGTGGGGGAAGGGATTCCTCGCCCTGCCCAGCCCCTGTGGGTTGCTGGCTTCGCGGGAACGACGAGGCGTGGGGACGGTTCCTCTGGGTTGCTGACTTCGCAGGGTTACCCCGGCTGGGCACAGCCCCTCTGGATTCCTGCCTTCGCAGGAATGACGAGAGTGGGGACGGCCCCTCTGGGTTGCTGGCTACGCGGGAATGACGCGAGGGGGGGCAAGAGCGGTGGGGTGAAAGGGTGAGGTTTCAGCCCACACGGGCGCGGGAGGAGGTGTCGCGCCCGTCGCTCGTTCATGTATGGGTTTTCCAACAGGGCGAACGGCGGATTTGGGCCAGGACCGTGACCTCGTGGTTGTCCCGCACCATTCTGCCCTCCTGGGCACGATGGCATTCTAGTACGCTGCGCTAGAGTCGTTTCTCATTTCCACTAAGAGGTGGGCCGCTGGGACGTGGCGGCCCATCTCTTGGAAACCAGAGACGTTAGCCGACTACGAAGACCTCGGCGTGCATCCCCTCGAGTAAGTGAGCCTCCGGGTGTCCGTCCGCTCCAATCTCGTCTGCACTCACGATGTTGCAGAGGAACACGTAACGCCCAGGTGAGAGGTCAAACTCACCGGAAGAGGACGCACCAACCTCAAACTCTTCAATCTCTCCGATGAACTCGACGCCGGCGACGCCCTCCTCAGGAAGGAAACCGCGCTCTTCAGTGTTTGCAATCGCAAGCTCCATCAGCTCGGCGACAGGCTTGTTCGTCCGGAAAATCACTACCTCGTGCGCGTCAGCCGGCCCGCCGTTGGCCGCCGTGATTTCCTTGACGCCGGCCTTAAAGACGGATGGGGTTACCGTCAAGCTCCACTCACCCACAGCCACTGCAACTTGAGTCTCTTTCGCCGCTTCCATAGCCATTGCCGCAGCCTCGCCCACTCTATACCCGCGGTCGTACTCATCCTGCAGATCCTCGTCGCTGGCCCCGCACGCCATAGCCGACAAGATTAGTAAGACTGCCAAAACTAACGCGATTAACTTTCGCATGTCTGCCTCCCTCCTGCTTAGCTGCATAGCGGCCCGGGAGCGTCCCTCCCTCCGGACCGCTACGCCTGCCCTGTCCGGGAACGGTGATCACCCGAAGCCCGCTCAATGTCTCGGAGAGGCGGATTACCCTACAGGCAAAGCGTAGCCGGGAAAATTACAGGCTACCGATTCTATAGTATCGAGTGAATTGTATCATATCGTAGTCTATTTATGTCTACCAATATTGTCACCGTTTGCGGGAGCGGCGATAGGAAGGGGCCGGCATCTCCAGCCGGTCTGTGGAGGGCCTTCCCTGCTCGAGCCTAGCCCCTCTGGGTTCCTGCCAGGTATCGGAGTGCGGGGCAGGCTCTGCGCGGGAATCACGAGAGGGGGAGGGACTCCCCGCCCGGGCACAGCCCCTCTGGGTTGCTGGCTTCGCGGGGATGACGCATGGGGGGTGGCTCCTCTGGGTTGCTGGCTTCGCGGGAATGACGAGGCGTGGGGACGGTTCCTCTGGGTTGCTGGCTTCGCAGGGGTGCCCCGCCCGGGCACAGCCCCTCTGGATTCCTGCTTTCGCAGGAATGACGATGCGTGGGGACGGCCCCTCTGGGTTGCTGGATTCGCGGGAACGACGGGCAGGAGGGAAGTCGGGGAAGCGGCAGGTGTTGGTGGCAGGGGTGCCCCGCCCGTGCACAGCCCCTCTGGATTCCTGCTTTCGCAGGAATGACGATGCGTGGGGTGGGGGGCAAGAGCGGTGGGGTGAAGGGGTGAGGTTTCACCCCACACGGGCGCGGGAGGAGGTGTCGCGCCCGCCGCTCATTCATGTATGGATTTCCCAGAAGGGCGAACGGGGGATTGGGCGAGGACCGTGACCTCGTGGTCATCGCGCACCACCCTGCCCCCTGGGCACGGTGGCATCCCAGCACGTTTGCGCTTAGGTCGTTTCGACTGTCCAAGAGATGGGCCGCCGGGACGTGGCGGCCCACTCGTGGAAACCAGAAACGCTAGCCTACTACGAAGACCTCGGAGTACATCCCATTTCGGAAGTGGGCGTCGGCATCAGCGTGCCCTTCGTGCCCTTCCTCATCCGTAGTCACGATGTTGCAGAGGAAGACGTACCGCCCTGGGGCAAGGTCAAACTCACCGGAAGCGGACTGGCCAACCTCAAACTCTTCAATCTCTCCGATGAACTCGGCGCCGTCCACACCCTCCTCGGGCAAGAAGCCGGGCTCTTCATGGTTGTTGTCCGCGATCTCCAGCAACTCGGCAATCGGCCTATTCGTCCGGAAAAGCACTACCTCGTGGGCGTCATCCGGCCCGCCATTGGCCGCCGTGATTTCCTTGACGCCGGCCTTAAAGACGGATGGGGTTACCGTCAGGCTCCACTCGCCCACGGCTACTGCAACGCTAGTCTGCTTCGCCGCTTCCATTGCCGCAGCCTCGCCCGCCGCGTACCCGCGGTCGTACTCAGTCTGGAGGTCCTCGTCGCTGGCCCCGCAGGCCATAGCCGCCAAGATTAGCAAGACCGCCATACCTAACGCGATTGGCTTGCGCATGTCTGCCTCCCTCCTGCTTAGCTGCATAGCGGCCCGGGAGCGTCCCTCCCTCCGGACCGCTACGCCTGCCCTGTCCGGGAACGGTGATCGCCCAAAGCCCGCTCAATGTCTCGGAGAGGCGGATTACCCTACAGGCAAAGCGTCGCCCGGAAAATTACAGGCTACCGATACTATAGTACTGTGTGAATTGTATCATATCGTAGTCTATTTATGTCTATCAATATTGTCACCGTTTGCGGGAGAAGGAGTGAGGACGACGAGAGCAGCAGGCCGTGGAGGGGAGGTCCCAGCATGTGCGGGAACGGCGATAGGAAGGGGATGGCATCTCCAGCCGGTCTGTGGAGGGCCTTCCCTGCTCGAGCCTAGCCCCTCTGGGTTCCTGCCCGGTATCGGAGTGCGGGGCAGGCTCTGCGCGGGAATCACGAGAGTGGGAGGGACTCCCCGCCCCTCTGGGTTGCTGGCTTCGCGGGAATGGCGCGAGTGGGGGCGGCCCCTCTGCCCCGCCCCTCTGGATTCCTGCCTTCGCAGGAATGACGCGAGTGGGGACGGCCCCTCTGGGTTGCTGGCTTCGCGGGAATGACGCGAGTGGGGACGGCCCCTCTGGATTCCTGCTTTCGCAGGAATGACGATGCGTGGGGACGGCCCCTCTGGGTTGCTGGATTCGCGGGAACGACGGGAAGGAGGGAAGTCGGGGAAGCGGCACGGGTTGGTGGTGAGGGTGCCCCGCCCGGGCACAGCCCCTCTGGATTCCTGCTTTCGCAGGAATGACGCGAGGGGCCTTCGACAGGGCCTTGGAGAGCTTCTGGGCAGACTTTAGGTGGAGGGACGCGCCCTGTTGCGGAATGGGATTACTCTTACCCCTGCCTGTCAAGCTTTGACCGATAGAGATTTATCGGTAGAAGGTTAGTGGCGGAAGGTTATATGATGGCTAGGCGCTTGTGCGAGCCTTGAAGGTCGGCAATGGATGGGGATGAGGGCTCTCCGGAGCAATGGGCAATGCTGTACGAGGATGCCGGTCACGAGGGTTAGGGCTCCTTCGCTCTTGGATTGAAGGGGGAGCTTTGGTCAGGGTGGTGCCAGCGTTCCTCGCTGGGGCCGCACTCTTGCTGCACACAGGGCCGCTCCTGGCGCATGTCGAGGAGTGTTCGCCCCCCCTATCGACTCCCACCGCGATTGAGATAGCTGTTTCAAGCGTGCCCATTGTGGTTTCATCAACCACGAGCGACTACTTTGTGCTCTTCGCGAATGTGGATGGAAGAGAATATCCAGTCCAGGTGAAGCGCGGGGAGAGCGGCACTACTATCCTGGAAGAGAACATCAAGGCTCTTCCGGCTTCAGACTACCGCGTGGAAAAGTATGCGGTTGCCGAACCGGCTGACGTGGATGGGGATTGCCTGGATGACCTGGCCGACCCATCGCCGCTGAATCATTCCCATAGAATTGAACTTGAGCCTGAAGATGGGGCGATGGTGATAGCTGACCACGCTCTTTTCGAAGAGTTGGCCAATGAGGGTGTGGTGAAGTTTGTCCTGGTTGAGTTGGATTCATCGACGCCCGAGGTCTATTTTCAGAACACCAATACCCACCTTACACACACCGCGTTCGCCGACCATTTTGGAATAAATGACAACCACACAATCTGGGCCCCTGGAACGCTCCACTATGATTCGAACATTCTCCTTAACGGAGATGCGGGTGTTTACTACTACACAGTGGAACGCGACTATTACTCCTCTGACATAGAGCGGATCCACACGTTGCTTGCGGCGAACTTGCCGGTGGTCGACCACAACCTCGCCTTCAGCCCGTGGTGGGTCTACGGGCTGCCGAGTGATTGGGTCCATGTTGAGGACCCCCGAGTTCCCGTGGTGGATGACGGGGTTATCTTCCTTGACGTCAGCTTTAGCGCATTGAATGCCGGGGAAGGTTACGGGCGGCTACAAGCATTGGAGCCCGATGACCGACCCAATCCCCGTGACATCGTGCTCTATGAAACGTTGCCCAATGAGCTTTCACGGGTCGCGGGGATAATCAGCACGCAGCCCCAGACGCCGCTCTCCCATGTTGACTTGCGGGCCAAGCAGAACAAGATTCCCAATGCCTTCATTCGGGATGCCCTTGACAATGCGGAGATTTCCTCCCTTGTCGGGCAGTACGTCTATTACCGGGTAACTGAGGATGCGTTTGAGCTCCGCGGGGCTACGAAGGCAGAGGTGGACGCCCACTATGAGTCGCTGCGGCCGAGGTCACGTCAGAATCCGGAGCGTGACCTGAGTGTGCAGGCAATCGCCCCGCTGAGCGAGATTGGGTTCGAGGACTATGACGTGTTTGGGGTGAAGGCGGCCAACGTTGCGGAATTAGGGAAGCTGGGCTTCTCGGGGGGCACGGTGCCTGACGGCTTCGCGATCCCCTTCTACTTCTATGACGAGTTCATGAAGCATAACAACTTCTACGATGACGTCAATGAGTTGCTCGCCGACGAAGACTTTCTTACTGACTTCGACAAGCAAGAGGAGGAGCTCAAGACGCTGCGGGGGGACATCAAGGACGGGGAGTCGCCTGAGTGGATGATTGAAGCGCTGGAGGCGTTGCATGGCACCTATCCCGAGGGGCAGTCGCTGCGCTACCGGTCGAGCACGAACAATGAGGACCTGCCGAACTTCAGTGGCGCCGGGCTGTATGACTCGAACACTCAGAAGCCAGATGAGACTGAGGACGACGGCATCGACAAGTCGATGAAGCAGGTGTTTGCGAGCCTTTGGAACTTCCGGGCGTTTGTGGAGCGAGAGTTCTATCGCATCGACCACACACAAACGGCGATGGGGATACTGGTGCATCCCAACTACACTGACGAGCTGGTCAATGGCGTCGCAGTCAGCTTTGACCCGCTCTACGGCAAGGCAGGCCACCACTACGTTAACAGTCAGGTGGGTGAGGACCTGGTCACCAATCCGGACGCGTATTCGCTGCCAGAGGAGTTGCTTCTGAATCCGGACGGGAGTTACGTCATCCTGCACTACTCCAATCTGGTTGAGGGGGTGCGGTTGTTGATGAGCGGCAGCCAGATGAGACAGCTCCGACGCCACCTTGAGACAATCCATGACCATTTCGATGGGTTGTACAACATTGAGCCCTACGCCATTGAGATAGAGTTCAAGATAACCAGCGCGAACACATTGGCCATCAAGCAGGCCAGGCCGTGGGTGTTTGGCAACGATTCGCCGGTTGTAGTAAAGCCGAAGCCAGTCTTGAGGCCGACTCTGCCGGGGAGTGGCGGTGGCGGAGGCTTCGGGCCGGCGCCTGTTGCGCCGAGGTTTGCTGACGGCTTTCGGACGGCGCGGGGGGTGGCGGGGAACGCACTAGGCGGGGATGCCGTCGGCGAGCCGGTGTTGGCCACGCATCCGGATGACCTCGAGATTGCGTACTCGCTGAGCGGGACCGATGCGGCCTCCTTCACCGTGGACGAGACAACAGGCCAGATCCGTGTGAGAGAGGGTGTGGACCTTGTTGTTGGGAACACGTACTCGGTCAACCTCACGGCGACCGACAGCGCGGGCTTCGGGGCCATCATTATCGTGACCATTGAGGTTGCAGAGGCCGCGTTTCACCGCTACGACAGCGACGGCAGTGGCAGGATTGAACGCGAAGAGGTTATCGCGGCTGTGGGGGACTACTTCGCCGGGCGCATCGCCAAGGACGAGGTCATAGAGCTCGTCAAGCTGTATTTCAGTGGCTAGGCGAGGGTTCTGGCTCCGCGGCGGGTGCTTCAAGGGGGAGTGACGGGCCGGGAGCGTAGCGGGGGGCGGCCCCGCCCGCGCCTCGGCCCTCTGGATTCCTGCCTTCGCAGGAATGACGCGAGACTGAGACGCCCCTGCGCCGCGCCCCTGCCCTGGATTCCCGCTTTCGCGGGAACGACGATGGGGGGGTGCGGGCCGGTAGACCTGCTGGTGGCGGGGGGTGGGGGTCCCGCTCTCGCGGGACTGGCGGTTCGCGAACCGCCCCTACGGTGATGGACTGCGCCCGGTTTTCGCTTGCCGGTTCGGGCGCGAGCATTCCCCTGCCGGCGACAGCCCCTCTGGATTGCTGGCTTCGGGGGAATGACGCATGGGGGCGGGAAGGCCCTTCGACAGGCTCAGGGTGAACGGAGTCGGGAACTGCCCCCACGGTGATTCACTGCGCCCGGTTTCCGCCCGCCGGTCCGGCCGTGAGCATTCCCCGCCCGGCGCCCGTTCCCCCTTCGATTTCCCTCAGGGTGAACGGACGCGCCCGCGCCTCTGGGTTGCTGGCTTCGCGGGAATGACGCATGGGGGCGGGAAGGCCCTTCGACAGGCTCAGGGTGAACGGAGTCGGGAACTGCCCCCACGGTGATTCACTGCGCCCGGTTTCCGCCCGCCGGTCCGGCCGTGAGCATTCCCCACCTGGCCAGCGCCCCTCTGGATTCCTGCCTTCGCAGGAATGACGTGTGGGGGGCGGCCCTTCGACAGGCTCAGGGCGAACGGAATCGCGAAACGCCCCTACGGTAATGCAGTGCGTCCGGTTTTCGCTTGCGGTCCTTCCGTGAGCATTCCCCTCCTGCCCTTCCCCTCTGGGTTGCTGCTTTCGCGGGAATGACGCATGGGGGCGCGGGGGTGTCGAAAGACGTGGAAGTCCCCGCGCCGCGCCCCTGCCCTGGATTCCCGCTTTCGCGGGAACGACGAGGGGGCGGTCTGCCTTCTCTGCCTGTTCAGAAAGAGGGTTCCCACCCCTGCACCGCCCCTCTGGATACCGGCTTTCGCCGGTAAGACGGGGGGCGGGAGGGTGACATTTGCTCCTTGCGTTTGACGGACATATGTTCTACTTTTGTTCTCATTCAGCTATAGGACTGGCGTCCGGAGGAGCAGGGTTTGGACCACTGGACAGGAGCTTTGCTCCTGGAACGCTCGCTCATTGTTTTGGCCTCGGGGTTTAATGCTGCGCATTTTTTGCGGGAGCTTTGGCGGTTGCGTCGGGTCGAGGGGGTTGGGGCGCGTCGGGGGCGGGCGATGCGGGCGGCGGTCGTCGCGATGGTGGTGATCAATGGGTCGCTGGTTGTTGGGGCGCTGCACCCGCTGGCGGCGTCGCGGTTCGAGGCGGTGGGACGCAGTCCTGGGCTGGAGGTCGTCGCAGTGGCGGTGTCGCTGACGGCGGCGTTGTTCATGTCGGCGCTGGTTATGCGCGAAAGGAAGTGAGGGAACAGATGGGCACGTTGGCAAGGGCAATCGAGGCTGAGAACTGGGAACTGGCGGCGTACGTACTGGCGATCTCCGTGCTGCGAGTGGCTGAGGCCGTGCCACCGGAGACGCTTTCGGCGCTGCTGGAGCTGCTGGAGGGAAGCGATGGCACCGAGGCGTAAGGCGACGGGCGGGCCGGCGTTCTACCGGGCGGCGCTGACGGCGGCGGAGCGGCTGAAGCTGCCCAAGGCTCGGGAATTGGAGGGCATCGACGAGGAGATCGCGATGCTGCGGGTGAAGCTGTTCACGTTGGCGGAGGTGCATCCGTATCAGGCGGACCTGCTGGGGAAGAGCGTGGGCATGTTGATGCGGATGGTGGCGTTGCGCTACCGGCTGGAACCGCAGTCGCAGGAGGACCTGGCGGAGAGCCTGGCGGGCGTGATCAACGGCATCGGCGCGGCGGTGGGACTGGGGGAGTTCAGTGGCACACCGGAAGGGTAGCAAAGCACTGGAGCGGGCGCTGGGCCGGTGGCGGCGCGGCTTCGACAGTCTCAAGTCGACCGGACGAGGGTGGTCGACGCCGCGCTTTGGGCCGGACGCGGAGCTTGTGCCGGACTCGGCCTTCGACGTGCAGATGCGGGAGCGGGTTCGGGGGCTGGAGGACGGCCTGAAAGAGGTCAAGGACCGGGTGAACAGCTTGATCTTTCTGGTTGTTGGCGCGGTTGTGGTGCAGGTGGTGCTGCGGTTTGTGGCGTGAGGGGGGGCGATGCCCCTTTTGCTCGCTGGCGCGGGGCTGGGTTTGGGGGTGTCCTTGGGTAATTAGGGGGGAGGGGATTCCCCCGCGCCGCGCGCCTCTGGGTACCGGCTTTTGCCGGAATGACGGTGGGGGTAGGGGAAAGGGGATTGCATGGCGGAGGCCTCTTTCGAGTGCCCTCAAGACAGGCTTCGACAGGCTCAGGGCGAACGGATTCGCGGAGCGCGCTTGCGGTGGGGGTTGGTGGCGGTGGGGGTGCCCCACCCGGCGCCCCTCTGGATTCCTGCCTTCGCAGGAATGACGAGAAGGGGGAGTGCGGGAGCGAGGAGAGACGGAGACGCCCCCGTGCCGCGCCCCTGCCCTGGGTTCCCGCGAAAGCGGGAACGACGATGGGGGGAGTGCGGGACTGGCAAGAGTTGCTGGTGGCGGAGGGGGGGCTCCCCCATCCTGACCTTCCCCCATAGGGGGAAGGGAACGCGCCTGCGGGCGTTGGGGTGGTTGGCTTGTCGGGGTTCCTGCCTTCGCAGGAACGACGGGAGACGGAGACGCCCCCGCGCCGCGCCCCTGCCCTGGGTTCCCGCTTTCGCGGGAACGACGATGGGGGGAGTGCGGGAACGACGCGAAGGGGTTTGTGGCGTGAGGGTTGAGGAAAGGGGTTTGTATGGCGGGTATGCCGGAGCTCAGGCGGTATCAGTTGGAGATTGCGCGGGCGGTGTTCGGGAGCGTGCTGCTTCGGCGTGGGCTGACGTTCACCGTCGAGATTGCGCGGCAGGGTGGGAAGAACGAGGTGAGCGCGCAGCTTGGGGTCTGGCTGCTGTCGTGGGAGAGGGTCGTGAACGGGGACGGGAAATTGGTGAAGGCGGCGCCTACTTTCAACCCGCAAGCGTTGGTTAGCCTTCGGCGGCTGCGGGACCGCTTGGAGGACTCCGGCTTGGGCAAGCGGTGGTGGCTGGAAGGCGGGAACATCGTGCGGCTGGGGCGGGCGCAGCAGACGTTTCTGAGCGCGGAGCCAACGGCGAGCGTCGTGGGGGCGACGGCGAACGCGCTGCTGGAGCTGGACGAGGCGCAGGACGTGGACCGGGACAAGTTCATCAAGGAGTTCCGGCCCATGGGCGCGACGGGCAACGCGACGACGGTGCTGTACGGCACGCCATGGGACGGCGGCACGCTGCTGGAGACGATGTCGGAGGAGAACCGGGAGCTGGAGCGGCTGGACGGCGTGCGGCGGGACTTCCGGTTCGACTGGGAGGCCGTCGCGGCGTGCAGCCCGCTGTACCGGGCGTACGTGGAGGCGGAGCGCGACCGGCTGGGCGAGGAGCACCCGCTGTTCCGCACGCAGTACCGGCTACTGCCGATCGCGGCGGGGGAGGGGATGTTCAATCGCGGGCAGCTTGCGCAGCTTCGGGGAGAGCACTCGCGGCTGCGGGGCCCGCGACCGGGGCGGGTGTACGTCGCGGGCGTCGATGTGGCGGGGGAGCCGTGGGGAGCGAGCGAGCGGGCTCATGGTGAACCGTGGGGGGCTCAGGGGGAGCGGGCACAGGGTGAACCGTGGGGGGCGACCCTTCGACAGGCTCAGGGTGAACGGGCGTTGGGCGGCCCTTCGACAAGCTCAGGGCGAACGGTGGGGGGAGGGCGGGACTCGACCGTGGTGACCATCGGCGAACTTGAGGGGGGCGGGCGGATGGATGCGCCGGCGGTGCGGGTCGTCGAGCACTACCGATGGACGGGGGAGCCGCACCACTCGCTGACGCCCGCGCTGGTGGATTTGGTGAAGCGCACGTGGCGATGCCGGCGGGTCGTGGTGGATGCGACGGGGCTTGGCGCGGGGGTCGCGAGCGCGCTCGTGAAGGCGCTGGGCGGGGCGGTCGAGCCGTTCGTGTTCACGGCGGGGAGCAAGTCGCGGCTGGGGTTCGAGCTGCTGGGCGCGGTCAACACGGGACGGGTCAGCGCGTACGCGGGGGATGGCTCGCCGGAGCACGTGGAGTTCTGGCGCGAGATGGAGCTGGCGCAGGCGCGGTACCGGGTGAACCAGACGATGGACTTCTACGTGGAGGCGTCGCGGGGGCATGACGACTACCTGATGAGCCTGGCGCTGATGGTGCGGGCCGCGGCAAGCCCGCCTCGCACCGCTCGCGGGAGGGTGGATGACGCGTCGAGCATGGGTCCGTGACCGTGCGGGAGGCGGTTAAGCGTGCAGCAACGTGGTGGAAGGGGAGCGCCGTGGAACGGAAGACACCAGACCTGCGATTGGACATCCTGCCGGAGAGCTACGGGTATCGCGACAACGGGTGCGCGGTGTCGCGGTCCTGCCTGCGGTGTCCGCTGCCGCAGTGCAAGTACGACGACCCGAACTTGAAGCGGCGGGAGGCGCGGGACCGCCGGGACGTGGAGATCCTCGCGTTGCGTCGGCGGAAGCGGCTGACGGTGAAGGAGGTTGCGCGGCGGTTTGGGGTGAGCGAGCGGACGGTGTTTCGCGCGGTGCAGCGGGAGCGGGAGTTAGGAGGGGAGCGGGCAGCCTAGTGGTGTTGGGATGGCGCGCCAACTTCTGGGCTACTGACTTTCTTCATCTTTCCCAACTTGCTGGCGGCGGAACCACTCTTGAAACCCACCCCACTCTTGTTGCCTCTCCCGATCCCATTGCTCTCTTTTGTCCTGCTCCTGTTGTTGCTGCTGGGCCAACTCCTGCAGTTGGATTTGCTGTCGCTCCTGCTGTTGTTGATCTCGGTTGAGAAAGTAACATCCGCCCTCTTTGCATCGGAGTGGATAGAAGCACTCCCTTTCGGCGCGATTTGGACACGTAACTCTTTCAGATTCTTCTAAGCAACCCGGGCATTGCTTGTTGTCATCGTAGTCGTAGTATTCACCGTGGATTGGGCAATCCTGTGTTGCGCACGTGTCACATGGGCCGTAACTACTTCTCTCAGTCTTGTGAAGGTTAAACCTGTCATGGAAGGGGTCTATGTACAGGAACCAGTTCCCTTGTATTTGGTCGCAATGAGTACAGACGTTAGCAAGGTATCTAGCACCGACGGTGGCACTGAATCGCCGTTCTAGCTTTACTCCGTTGTTGTGGGCAAAGTCCCGCTCAGCCTGAGTGAAGTCATCCTGCTCCAGGCCAGAGCCATCCTTATCGCCAATAGCTACATTGACCTTCTCGTCGCATTTCCAACAGTCTTTGGTACTGATGATTATGGTCCTTAGGGGGAGTGGAGAAAGACACTTCTTGCATTTTGGTCTTTGACATAGCAGGTTGTGGGCGTCTATCTGTAGTATGCCATCGGTTAGTTCCTGAAGCCTTGTCTTAATGGTTAGGGATTCGTCGAGGGCCTTGTTCATTCTCTTCCCCGTGAACGCTCTCTGGGCGCCAAGGTGTAGTTCGATAACCTCAATGCCTTGCTTCAATGCATAGTCATGGACGTTTCTTTCGGGTGCGTGGCTGTCAACGACTTCAATGAATCTGACCGGAGCCCCGCTCTCATCGAAAAGACTGATGTCTGGGCGAACGGTGCCGACTTGTTTCTCCCGCTGGACGCTGGTGGCTCTATCTACGATGTTGATGGTGAGCTCTTCGCTGCACTGATTGCAGTTGGCAGTGGCTTCGAGAACTCCCCCCAAGTTTGCGGATACGAGCTTCTCGACTATGGCAACTGCATCATCGTGAGGTGTCTGCGACTTCGGTGTCCTCGGCATAATCTGATCCCTCTGGCAAATGCTGTGACTTGTCCGCAACGCAGCATCGTGCTGCGAGCTTCATTCCATCCAATCGTACACAAAGCCGCCAAGAGATAAATCGCCTAGTGAGGGTTTTTGGCGCGGGAAAGCCGGAGCTGGTGGGTAAGGCCAAGGGGTTTTCACGAGATCCCCCTTCGTCAAGCGCAGGGCGAGCGGGGTGGCTGGCGTCCGTCGGGGTTCCTGCCTTTGCAGGAACCCCGACGGTGTGAGGAACTCCTAGAGCTCGCTTAGCCAGGCTAGCATCGTGTTGAAGAGCTCTTGCTCTCGGCCCATGTAGCCGTGGGCGGCTCCTTCAATTACGTGTACCTGGACGTGCGGGTATTCGGCCGCTTCGACGCTGCGGCGGGCTGCGCCGCATACGGGGAGCTCTTGGGGGCCGCCTATGGCGCATTCCTCTGCGCCGAAGATGAAGAGCGTGGGGCAGCCGGTGTTCTCGGCGTGGCGGGTGACGCTGTAGCGGTTGTCTTGATTGAAGCAGTCGACGTAGGCCCGGGCGCTCCACGTTGAGCCCCAGGGGACGCCCGGACGGATCAACACGTCGGGGCGGCCCTCGGCGACGTTTTGCTCGGAGTCGCGGAAGGGGCCGGTGAAGTCCTCTCCGTGCAGCGCGACGACGCCCTCGTGGTTGTACTCGCCAGGGGACACGGGCATGACGGCTACGACGTTGTCGAAGCGCTCGGTTGCCTGGGCGTAGGCGGCGCGAACGGCCCCACCGCTGTGGCCGCCGATGGCTATGCGGCGGTGTCCTCGCTCTCGCAGCAGCTCCAGCCATGCCGCGAAGTCGGCGCGCGAGTCATCGACGGACTCGAAGGCGTAGCCGGCGAGGGGGCCGCCGCGGACGCCGTTGGCGACGTGGTCGTGGCCCCGGCGGTTGCCTGTCAGGAAGGCGATGCCCTGCTCCGCCATGCGCTGGCCCAGCTCGAGGTAGAGGCCGGCGTAGAAGTGGCCGGTATCGCCGTGAAGGAACAGTACGGCATCCACCGACGGGGGCTGGGCAACGGCGTCGGGGGCGAAGTACGCGCCGGTGAGGGTAATGCCGTCTTGGGTGGTTACGGCGACTAGGTCCGCTAGCATTGTTGGCTCCTTCGGCTTGGTGTGCTTTTGTTCGCGGTGTGCGAGCTTCAGGTAATAGGTTGGGGGAGTGTGCCGGGGGGTTAGGGTAGCAGAGGCTTGTGTTGGAGCATAGGGGAGAGGGAGACGTGGGGCGCGTGGCTTCTGGCGAGAGCGGGAATGACGGTAGCGGGGAGGCCCTTCGACAGGCTCAGGGTGAACGGATTCGCGGTGCGCGCCTGTGGATACCGGCTTTCGCCGGTACGACGGGGGGGTTGGGGGAATGACGCGAGACCGAGACGCCCCCGCACCTCGCCCCTGCCCTGGGTTCCCGCTTTCGCGGGAACGACGAGGGGGGTGGCGGAGAGGGGGGGCCTTCGTGTGCCCTCAGGACAGGCTTCGATTCGCCTCGGGGTGAAGGGTGCACGCTCGTCGGGGTTCCTGCCTTCGCAGGAACGACGATGGGGGCTAGTGGACGGTGACGCTTTTGGCTAGGTTGCGGGGGCGGTCTATGGGGCAGCCTCGGCCTAGGGCGCAGTAGTAGGCCATGAGCTGGAGGGCGACGGTGCCCACGACGGGCGTGAACATCGCGTCTGTGGGGGGTAGGCAGACTACGGATTGGGCGATGCTCTGGAGCTCGGCGTTGTCGCAGTCGGTTAGGGCGATGATGGGGGCTCGGCGAGAGTGGACCTCCTCGACGGCGGTGAGCATTCGGTCGTAGGTCTCGTCGCGCGGCATGATGGCGATTACGGGGGTCTCCGGGCCGAGGAGCGCAAAGGGGCCGTGCTTGAGCTCGCCGGACGCGTAGCCCTCGGCGTGGAGGTAGGCGACCTCCTTGAACTTGAGCGCGCCCTCCAAGGCGGTGGGGTAGTTGGTGCCCTTGCCGATGATGAAAGCGTGCTCCGCCGAGGCCATGCCGGCGCCGAGGCGCTCGAGCTGGGGGGCCAACGCGAGGGCCTGCTGGACGGCCTCGGGCAGGCGGCGCAGGGCGGAGACGAGGGCGCGACGGCGGCGGTCCGCGGGCGGGTAGAGCGCGAGGCCGAGCATGTAGAGGCCCATAAGCTGCGCGAGATAGGTCTTGCTGGACGCGACGCTGATCTCCTGGCCGGCACGCAGGTTGTGGGTGGCGTGGGCGACTCGCGTGATGCTGCTCTCGGGCACATTGGTCAGCGCGAGGGTGAAGTGGCCGGCGCGGCGGGCGGCCTTCGCGGCGTCGACGGTGTCCGCGGTCTCGCCGGACTGGGACACGAGCACGCTCCACGCCTCTGGGCCGCGGCGCTTGGGGCGCACGACCTCGGACGCCTCGAGGGCCTCGACTCGGGTGTCGGTGAGCGCCGAGAAGAAGTGGGCGCCGACCATGGCGGCGTGGGAAGCGGAGCCGCAGCCGAGGAAGAAAAGCTCCTCCGGCGGCGTCCGGCGGTCGAGCTTCAGGTCAAGGTTGACCCGGCCGTCGGGGGTGATGCGCCCGGCGAGGGTGTCGCGCAGGACACGGGGCTGCTCGTGGATCTCCTTGAGGAGGAAATGGGCGTAGCCGCCCTTGTCGACGTCCTCCGGGCCCCAGTTCACGTGATGGACGCGCCGGTGGACGAGCTCTCGGCGGTGGTATATCTCGACGTTGCTGGCGGAGACCGTCGCGATGTCGCCGTCCTCGAGGTGGACGAAGCCGTGGGAGTGTTCGAGCACGGCGGGGACGTCGGAGCCGACCATGTTCTCGCCGTCGCCGAGGCCGAGGATGATGGGGCTGCCGCGGCGGGCGGCGATGATAGTGTCGGCGCCGTGAAAGAGCATTGCGATGGCGTAGGGGCCCTGCACG
Organism: Dehalococcoidia bacterium; assembly: GCA_965249605.1. Taxonomy (GTDB): domain Bacteria; phylum Chloroflexota; class Dehalococcoidia; order Lucifugimonadales; family UBA1127; genus UBA1127. The sequence continues at coordinate 2,376,460 of OZ252245.1, read as the reverse complement.
CGGGCGAGGGCCTCGGCGACGCCGTCGACGGAGCCGCCGGTCTCCTCGAGCAGGTGGGCGAGCACCTCGGTATCGGTCTCAGAGCGGAAGCGGTGGCCGCGCTTTCGGAGCTCCTCGCGGAGGGGGTAGTGGTTCTCGACGCTGCCGTTGTGGACGACGGCGACGCGGCCGGTGCAATCGAGGTGGGGGTGCGCGTTGAGCTCGGAGGGGGCGCCGACGGTGGCCCAGCGGGTGTGGCCGATGCCGAGGGTGCCGGGGGTCGGCGCTGTTGCAGCGCGGAGGTCCTCGACGTAGCCGACGGCCTTGGCGATGCTGATGGCGTTACTGTCGAGGATGGCGACGCCGCAGGAATCGTAGCCGCGGTACTCGACTCGGTGGAGCGCGTTGAGGAGGACGGGCAGCGCGTCAGCCGGCCCGACGTAGCCCGCAATTCCGCACACAGGTCACTCCTTGGTCTCAATCTCCACTCTCCGCATGAAGCAAGGGCGTGGAGTATGGGAGAAATGGATAGGTGAATAGTGTACACCGTGGGGTGGGGGGGCGTCTTGGTGGGGGGTGTGGTGGTGGCACTGCGCATCGTCGCTGCAAAGGGATTTGGTTGCCTTACGCGTTGCCTCAGAGCGAGGGCTGTACTACCCCTCAATTCTGGCGAAAGGCGGAATGACAACCGCTAGGACACGATTTCAATGATAAAGGCTATGGCGTCTTCGACCCGAACTTTGATTGCCGCTAGCTGCTCAAGTGAGTACTTGCCCGCTGTGCCGTGCGCTCCAGAATTCAAGTCACTAAACAGGGCGGCTAGGTCTCCAATGTTGGCTTCAACAAATCCCTCCAATAGGGTGTTGTCCAATCCGTTACGATTTAGGCAATAGTGGACTTTGGCACGACGCGTGGGTGTTCTACGTTCTGTGAGATCGCAATCTGGAAACTGCGCCAATACTTCCGCGTCTGGAGCTTCCCCATCGAGGATTCCTGCCATTATCTCTCTTGCACTTGTGCAAAAGTGTCGCGCAGCGTCGGGGTTTCCGGGGTTGAGTGCAAAGATTGCACCCGTCCAACGCAACGCCAAGTCTTCAGAGTAGCCCGATAGGGAATCGGTTATTCTGGACGTTGCGATGTCGTCAGCGCCAAAAGAGGGGTGTTCCTCGTCCCCAAGTAAGACGTTTACCAAAGACACGCTGTTGGCGGCCTCTTGTTCGGCAAGGTCAGAGAGGTATGGGTCCGCACTGCCGTTATCCAACCGTACATACGCGGTTGATAGATGTAAGGAAGATTGACGTAGGGACGTGAATTGCACGGAGACAGATTGGCGGGCGAGACGCTGCAGCGCCGACTGGAGGCGGGCACGATTAGCCCTAACCCGACTGTTGTGTGAACGGACCGCCTGGTTGTACGCGTTAACTCTCCGCTTCTGATCAGAATTATGCTTCCTAATCGCGTTGTTGAATTGTTGAACAGCCTGACGCTGTCTTGTTTGGGCTTGTTGAAGTTTAGACCTAAGCTGTGACGCATTAAATCGGCGGGGCATATGGGTAACCTCCGTTGAGAACGGAATACCAACTCAAAACCATTCTATCACCTTGAGATGCGAGAACGAGCTGTTTGACGGAGTCTCCCAAGGGAAGGCTACTATGAAACTCATAGGGAGACCCGGACGCTGTGTCACTAATGGAAAACACAGTCGATGATGAAACCGGAGGACGCCATATGACCACGACAAACGACATGGAAGACCGCTTCGAGGACGCGGAGCGGGGGTTGGAGTGGCTGGAGAAGCTCGAGGCGCTGCAAGCCCGCTCGGCTTCCGACCGGGCCGCCCTCGACGTGGCGGAGTACGTGATGAAGCTTCGGGCGGCGGTGACCGCGCTGGCCGGGGACAGCTCGGCCGCTGAGCTCGTCGAGGCCGTGGGCGCGGAAACGGCGCAAATGGTGGAGGAGCTGCGGCAGGCGGGCAACAACGACTACTGGAATACGAGGATCCGCCCCGCGCTGCTGAAATCGGACGGTTGAGTGTCCAGAGGCCAGGGTTGGAGTGCGCTACTCCGGCTTGCGGGCGTGGAGAAAGTACATTGGCGAAAAGATGCCGAGCCGGCCCGCTTCGACCATCGCAACGGCGCAAAGGTTCAAGTTCCTGGATACGCGAACCGTTCCCTGCGGCACAATGTGGAGCGTCTCGAGCACTCGCAGTACGTTGTGGGTAACCCAGCGTCCTATTCTTGAACTGCGAAAGCCGGCGAAAGAGATACCCGAACCGACCAGCGGTTGATACCACGGGATTGACGGACCGGACTGTATCGCGAGATCCCGTGTTTCCAACACCTCAAACCCCACTGATCGAAGCGCGCTGTCAATTGTGGGACGGTCGTCGATTTCGAGCAGGCCGCCTCCCAGCTCGATGTCGGCCTTGATCTTGAGGTGGTGGGGATTGCTCGCGTCGAAGCGATCGGTCATGCAGAACTCGTACGCGGCGAAGAGCCCGCCCGGCTTCAGTAGACGAAAGATCTCGCCATAGATGCTGGGTTTGTCCGGTGCACAGCACGTTGCCTCGATGGCGTAGACTGCGTCGAAGGACTCGTCGGGAGCATCGACGTGCAGGAAGTCGCATTGCAGGAACTCGGCCAGATGCGTCTGCTCCGTTTCTTCAGTCAACCTCCGGGCGCGTTCGAGTTGATAGGCATTGTTGTTTATGCCGACGATTTTGGCGCCGGAGAAGCGAGCAATCTCCACCAGCGGTCCGCCAATGCCGCACCCGAGGTCGGCGACGACCATTCCGGGTCTTAGGCCGAGTTTGAGCGCCAAAAAGTGCTCGTGGCGCGCAAGCGATGCCTTGAAGCTCTCTCCAGGGACCCGGGGGGCGAAGTGAAAGGACGTGCCCCATCCATATTCGTAGAAATCCGTAGCCAGGTCGTAGTAGAGATTGATGAACGCCTTGTAGTCTCTTTGTCTACTCGCCAGTCCGCCACGCTTGACTTCCTCGAAGCTATTTTCGTATTCGCGGACAGTTGGAGCGACTCCGTCAGTTCTTTGTAGGTGCTTCAAAAGGCTGGAGAGCTTGATGGGCATGAAGGCGCTCCCAGAATGGTTTGTGGCCGGTGTGACTCCGGTTAACTTAGGTAAGGGCAGGTGTAGTGTCAAGCGGATGCGGGGGTGATTCCCGCTGGCGCGGGACGGCCCTTCGAGAGCCTCAGGGTGAACGGGCTCGCCTCCGTCGGGGTTCCTGCCTGCGCAGGAACGACGAGGATGGGCGGCTACGGGGCGGCGAGGAGTTCCTGGAGGACGGTGTCCAGGACTTCCGTGCTCATGGGGCCGACGTATTTGCGGACTATGCGGCCTTCCGGGTCTATGAAGTACTTTTCCGGGATGCCGGTGAGGCCGTAGTCGACGCCGATGACGCCGCGGGTGTCGGCGCCGGCGGGGTAGCTTGCGCCGCTCTCCTCGATGAAGCGGGCGGCCTCCTCCTCGACGTCCCAGACGGCGACGCCGACGAACTCGACGCCCTGCGCGCGGTAGCGGTCGTAGGCGGCGGCGAGGGCGGGGGCCTCGTCGCGGCACGGCGGGCACCACGACGACCAGAAGTCGACCATGACGTGCTTGCCTCGCAGGTCCGCAAGCTGAAGCTCCTCGCCCGCGAAGGTGGTGAGGGTGAAGTTTCGCGCCGCGGTCACGTCGACCTCGGCCTCGCCGAGGGTGCTGTTGATGGCGACGCCGGCGGGCACGCCGCCGCTGCGGCCGAGGGCGAGGCCCAGCACGGTGAAGAAGGCGATGAGCGGCACGGCCACGACGGCCATGAGGATGAGGCGCTGGCGGTTTGCGCGGCGGTCGGCGTCCGTAGTCATCGCGTCTTCCTCGCAAGCTCGACTCGCAGCTCTCGCAGCCGCTGGTAGTCCTCCGGGTCGAGCTCGCCGGCCTCGAAGCGGGCATCCAGCCGCGCGATGGACTCCACGAGTTCCGCGCGCGTCGGCGGGCGTGGCTTTTCGCCGTACTCGTAGACGACCATAGGCCCATGGGCGGTGAGACGGCGGCGCAGCAGGATGACGCCGACCAGCACCACCAACACGAGGCCGACGCCGCCGGGCAGCACGCCTCGACGGAAGCCGTCGCTGCGGACGGTGTTGTCGGCGCGCTCCAGGAGCGTCGGCTGCGGCAGGCGCGACAGCATGAGGGCGGCGCGCTGCCCCGGGGCGAGGGGACCGGCCTCGAGCACCACGTACTCGGTGTCGCCGATGGCGATGTCGTCGACGCTGCGCATGCCGGGGCCGGAGCTCTCGGCGACGCCCCTCACCACCATTACGCGGTAGGATTCAGTGCCCATGGGGAAGTTGGGGGTGAACTGCTTGGTGGAGGCCTCATAGGGGACGCGGTAGACGAAGAGGATGTCGTGGTCACCGGGCGGGACGGGCATGGTCAGCGCGAAGCCGCGGTCGACCTGGAGCACGTGGCCGCCGGGCAGCGACGACTCGACGTCCAGGTCCGATGCGCCGTCCGGGAGCGAGAAGCGCACCATGCTCATGGGGCCGTCGACCAGCACGTCGGCGCGGAAGGTGCGGTCGCTGGGGTTGCGCAGCTTCACGGCCTCCAGCACGGCGAACTGCCGCTGGCTGCCGTCGGCGCCGGTGACGGCGAGGGTGTCGTCGAGGAGGGAGAGGATGGAGAAGTCGTTGGTGAGCTCGTACACGGTGAGGTCGAGGGGGCCGGACAGGGGCTCGCCAAGGACGCGGTTGGCGTACTCGACGTCGAGGTAGTCGGTGCGCACCTCGAAGCCGGGGAGGCCCTGCGGAGGGAGGTCCGTGTACGTGAAGGAGCCGTCGAGAGCCGTGATGGTGTCGTGTTCCACGAGCTCGCCGGACGCGACCTGGTAGCTGAGGGTCACGCGCAGGCCGGCGGGGGGGTCTGCGCCGGCGGTGCCGTTTCGCACCGTGCCGCTGATGGTCGAGGGGGACTGCGCCGCGGCGTCCGTGGGAAGGGCCGCGGAGGCCACAAGCACGGCGAGCAGCACAGCGACGGACAGTGCGAGGGATCTCACGGGGCGTCGTCCTCCATGCGCTGCAGGCGGGCGCGGGCCTCCCGGACCTCCCGCTCCAGCGCCTCGTCGGGGGAGGCGGCCTCGCCGAGCAGCCGTTCCTGCTCGCGCACCAGCAGGGCGGCCAAGCGGCGGTACTCGCGCATCTGCCGCTCGAACTCCTCGCCGTCGACCTGGCCCAGCTCGCGCTCGAGATTAAGGGTCTCGAGGGCGCTGTAGAGGCCCTCGCGCTGGGTGCGGACGCCCTCGGCATTCCAGGGCATGAGGGGATCGGCGAGGCGTCGATGGCGGAGGAACGGCAGCAACACGACTACCACGGCGATGACGGCCAGCGCTGCTCCAATGGCCAGGGCCCACACGCTATGCATCTCCCATGTTGGTTTCTTGTTAGCCGGTGGCGGGCGCGGGCCGCATGACGGGCAGGGCGACGGCCGCCCGCTGCCGCTCCGGCCACAGGGACACGAGGGTCCCGAGCACCATGATGGGCCCAGCGATCCACAGCCACACGACGAGCGGGTTGATGTGGACGCGGAAGAGGGCGCGGCCGTCGGGCGAGAACTCGCTGGCGAGCACGTACAGGTCTTCCACGGGCGTCTGCCGGATGCCCGCGCGGGTGGCGGCCATCGAGAAGGCCGGGTAAAAGGCGAAGCCGGCTTCGATCTGCTCGAGGGGCTGATCGTCCTTGTACACCATCAATTGGGCGCGGCGCTCCACGCGGTCGGACTTCGACTCCATGCTGCTGCCGAGGAACTCGATCTCGTAGTTGCCGAGGACCGCGCGCTCGCCGGGGGCAAGGGAAAAGTCATCCTGCACGCTGTAGAAGGACGACCCCGTCGCGGCGAAGGCGACGAGCACGATGCCCAGGTGCGCGATGTAGCCGCCGTAGCGTGGGCGGTTGGAGGCGACAAGGCGGGTGAAGGCGGTGAAGTAGTTCTCGCCCCGGCCGTGGCGCACCCGCGCGCCCTTCACCCACTCGCGCAGGATGCCCGCGGCCGCCAGCCCGCACACGCCGAAGGCCAGCGCGGGCAGCAGCGATCGCGCGCCCAGCCCGACGGACAGCGCGGCCACGATCACCCCGACGATGATGGGGAAACGCAAAAGACGCAAAAGCCCGCCGCCGGACGCTCTCCTCCACGGCAGCAGCGGCCCCACCCCCATCAGCGCCACCAGCGCAAGGAATAGCGGGCCCGCGATGATGTCGAAGTACGGGCGGCCCACGGTGACCGTCACGCCCTGAAAGACGTCGGTGACCAGGGGATAGACGACGCCCCAGAGGGTCACGAGCGCGATCATCAGGAAGAGCACGTTGTTCAGCAGGAAGGCCGCCTCCCGCGACAGCCTCGACTCGAGGGGCGCGGCGCTTCGGAGGCGTTTGTAGCGCCAGAAGAAGACGGCGAAGGCGCCGATGAGGTTCACGCCCAGGAAGATCAGGAACACCCACCCCATCGTCGACTGGCCGAAGGAGTGGACGGAGGGCACGGGGCCGCCGCGGTTCATGAACATGCCGTACATGGCGAAGCCCCAGGCGAGGATGATGAGGACGATGTTCCACATGCGGAACATGCCTCGGCGGCGCTGCACCATGATGGAGTGGACAAAGGCGGTCAGCGGCAGCCACGGCAGCAACCCGGCGTTCTCCACGGGGTCCCAGGCCCAGTAGCCGCCCCAGCCGAGGATGGTGTAGGCCCACCACGCGCCCAGCAGCAGCCCGATGGTCAGCGTTCCCCACACGATGAGGCCCCACGTTCGGGCGGTGTCGACCCACTCGTCGCCTGACTGGCCGGCCAGCATGTGCCCCATCGCGAAGGCGAAGGGGAGCCCCACGCCGATGAGGCCGGACATGAGCATGGGCGGGTGGAAGAACATGCCCGGGTGCGTCAGCAGGGGGTTGATGCCCTGGCCGTCGGGCGGCGCGATGGGCAGCTCGGAGAAGGGGTTGGCCATGGTCATCATCACGGCGACGAAGAAGACGGTGACGGCCATGAGGACGGCGGTGGTGAAGGGCAGCGCGGGGCGCACCTCGGCGGGGGCGAAGCGGATGGCGATGGCGGCGGCGCCCGAGAAGACGGCGGCGAGGAAGAGCAGCGAGCCCTCGTTGCCGGCGTAGAAGGCGACCCACGTCAGCCACGGGTCCATGGCGCGGTTGCTGTTGCCGGCCACGTATCGCAGCGAGAAGTCGTGGTCGACGAAGGCGGCGATGAGCACGAGCATCGACGCGCCGAGCATGAGGGGCGTCAGGTAGGCGGCGTAGCGGGCGCTGAGGACCATGTCGGGCGCGCGGCGCCACTCGCCCACGAGCGAGCCGACGCCCGCGTAGGCCGCGAGGGCCACCGCCAACAACAGGGTTATGGTGCCCAGGTCCGCCATGGACTAGGTGTCCTTTCCAGTGTTCGTATTTGGGGGCCCTTCGACAGGCTCAGGGGGAACGGGAGTTTTGAACCCAGCTCGCTCGCCCTCTTGCGTGTCGCTGTCTGCGCTCAGCTCACGGTCCACCTGCCGCAGGTAGGGCTCGAGGTCGCCCTCGGCCGCCGCGGGCTGCTGTTCCGGCGGCTGGCGGCCCATGGCCTGCGTGACCCAGAAGAGGGCCAGCAGCCCCAGGGCGATGCCCACCGGCGGCGCGACCCAGACGAGCCAGTGAAAGCCCTCGCGCGGCGGCGAGGCGAGCACCCGCTCCCCGTACCGGTCGACGAAGAACTGCCGGATCTCCGCGTCGCTGCGGCCCTCGGCGATCTGCACCCGGACGATGGCCTGCATGTCCTTGGCGAGCTGCACCTGCGAGCGGTCGATGGACTCGCCGGGGCAGATTGGGCAGATGAGGGACTGTTCCACGGCCTGCGCGCGCTGCTCGGCCTCCGGCAGCGGCGACACGGTGGTGCAGGCGAGCAGCGCGAGGGCCGCTACGGCCGAGACAAGGGTCGCTGCTGCCAACCGCCAAGTTGTCGTCACGTGCGTCACCGCCCTGGGCGCCCCATGCCATGCAATCCGTTCCCGGGACCCTTCGACAGGCTCAGGGCGAACGGATCGGGCTGATGGTGGCCCCACCGTCTCCCCGGGTGCGAGAACATGCCGCGCATACTGAGTATGGTAGGGCATGGGCACGTTGCGGGGGAAGGCCGGGCCGGGGCTAACGTCCCTGCAGCTCCCGGACGTAGTCCACCAGCAACCACCGATCCTCCGCCGAAAGCAGGTTCTTGAAGGAGGGCATGACCAAAATGCCGTCGGACAGGATGCCGTAGATATCGCCGTCGGTCCTCACGACGGTGGCCTCCGCGGTCAGGTCGGGCACGGGGACGTAGCTGTAGGCCTGCAGGAACGCACTCACTCGACCGTCGCCGGTGCCCTCCATGCCGTGGCAGTGGGAGCAGTTCCAGCGGAAGAGCTCGGCGGCCTCGGCGGCGCCCGGGTTGCCCGCGGCCTCGCCGGCGCGGGGGTTGACCAGCGACGCGAAGTCCTCGGAATCGTAGTGGGGCTCGCGGGTCAGGGCACGCTCGTCGCCGGCGAACTTGAAGGGCACGGCGCCGGGGGGCGAGTCGAGCCTCGGCGGCTCCTGCGGCCGGTAGGTCTGGGTGTAGTGCATCTCGGCCGCCCAGTCGATGGGGGCGTAGGTGCCGCTCTTGGCAAGGCAACCGGAGGCGGCAATGATCAGCGCCAGTGCCGCGACGGCCAGCAGGACATGCCGGCCTGCCGCGCCTCGCGCGGGCCGCCTGGGGATGCCGCCTCTGTGCAACAGGTCTTGCATACTACGTTCCTACCGGCTCCAGCTTCACTTCCGCCGCGTTTGCCGACTTGAAGAGGGCGTCCACGCGTTCCGCCTCGCCCTCGGGGGCGACGACCACCAGGCCGATGTACCCCTCCGTGATGCGGGTGTCGTACAGGTCAAGCTTGGCCCTGGGCAGGCGGGACTCGAAGATGACGCCGATGATGGTGGAGATGATGGCGCCCAGCATCGTGCCCTCATAGGCGATGATGAACATGGCGGGCAGGGCGAGGATGGGCTTGCCGCCGGTCACCAGCGGGTAGGCAAGCTGGGTGCCCGCGGTCACCAGCACGGCGATGGAAAAGCCGAGCATCGCGCCCATCAGCGGCCACACGTACAGCCGGTGGCCGGCGACCTTCTCGCCGAAAGCCCCCTCCGGGTACGGGGTGCCGGTCAGCACCTCGAAATCGTCCATGCCGTTTTCCTTCAGCTTGTCCGCTGCGTCAACGGCCTCATCGACCTCTCTAAAAACGCCCAGAACGCTTCTGCCTGCCATAGCTTGCCTCGCTTGCCTACTCTTCTCTGTATGCAGCCGGGACCATCACCTTGCCCACCCGTATGTGCGTCTCCAGGGCTATCCCCTCCTTGGCGTCGGCCAGAGGGATGATGGGGAAGAACTTGGAGAACGTGAGGACTCCAAGGAATACGAGACAGAAACTGCCCCCAACCAAAAGAAGCTCGATTGGACTGGGGTTGTACGAACCCCAGTTGAAGGTGAGCGGCTGTTTGCGCATGAGGCCCGGGATGATGATGATGAACCTCTCGAGCCACATGCCGATGTTCACCATGATGGTGGTCCAGAACATCAGGGCCACGTTCTGCCGCACCTTCTTGAAGAGCCAAAGCGGCACCGGCACCACGTACGCCATCAGGACGAACACGATGAACGTCCCGCTGAAGGGCCACTCGAAGACCTGCAGGGTGCGGAGCGACAGCTCCGGCTCCTCGTTGGGGTAGATGCCGAGGAGGAACTCGATGACGAAGAAGTAGAACCACGCCGTCGCCACCACGATCATGAGCCGCGCGAGGGCGTCGAAGTGGTCGTCGCGGATGTAGTTCTCCCAGCGGAACATCCAGCGCAGCAGCGCGAGGATGGAGATCACGCCGGCCACGCCGGAGTGCACCGCTCCGATGACGAAGTACGGTGCGAAGATGGTGGCGTTCCAGCCCTCGACGGCGATCTGCACCGCGAAGTCCCACGACACGATGCTGTGCACCGAAACGAAGACCGGCAGGATGAGCGCGGAGAGCAGGAAGCCCGCGATGATCTGCAGCTTCCACTGCCGGGTGTTGCCCCGCCAGCCCATGCTCATGAAGCCGTAGACCTTGTGCATCACGCCCGAGGACCGGTCGCGGAGCACGGCGAGGTCCGGGATGAGCAGCAGCATGACGAAGAGCGTCGTGCCCGTCAGGTACGTCGAGATGGCCGTCGGGTCCCAGACGAAGGGCGACCGGATGTCGGGCCAGATGCCGCGGCCCAAGTCGTAGCCGGGCGGCATGGACCAGTAGATGCGCCACGGGCGTCCGGTGTGGAAGAGCGGGTGCAGTGCCGCGGTGCCCAGCGCGAAGATGGTGAGCACCTCCGCAGCGCGGGTCGCGGGTCGCCGCCACTCGGCGTTGCTCAGGCGCAGGATGGCCGAGAGCATGACACCGGCGTGGCTGATACCGACCCAGAACACGAAGTTAACCAGCAGGAAGCCCCACATCACTGGGCGGTTGATGCCGTACACACCGGTGCCGTGGTTGATGGCCCATGCAAAGCCGCCGATCGCCGCGCATACGCCGATGGCCAGGCCGCCCAACAGGAAGTAGAACCAGATGGGCGTAGCCAGTACTGGCCGCAATAGATCGCGGTTGATATCGCGTTCTGTCAGCGCCGGGCGCTGTTGCATCCCTGCTCCCTAACCTTTCCTAGCCCTGGTCAGCATCCTGTCCTTCCCTTTACCTTCCAACCCCTTGTCCCTGCCGCCCCACTGGATTCCCGCCTGCGCGGGAATGACGAGGAGAGGGCCTACTCCGGCTTCGCCAGGATCTTGAGCGGCAGCCGCTTGAACGGCCGAACGACCTGCAGCAATGATCCCTCTCGGATCTCCCACAGGTTGATGATGGGCACCACCTTCACCGCGAGCGTGAACAGCAGCAGCGCGCCGCCCACCACCCCCACCAGCATGAGCACGTCGCCCATGACCGGCGTCACCGCCGCGGGCACCTCTTCAAAGGAGTGGCCGAACGGGTCCCCCAGCGAGTAGGAGGACACGTAGATGCGAATCTTGTCGAAGAACTGGCCCGTCAGGATGAGGCACGCCACAATCGTCGGCCCCAGGATGCTCTTGCGCACCGGGTTCCACATGAGGATAAAGAGGGGCGACGCGAAGCACAGGAGGAGGGTGATGATGAAGATGGTCCTGTAAGGGCCGAACCACATGAGCTCCAGCATGTCCTGCTGTACCGGGGTCTTGCCGTACCAGTAGATGATGAAGCCGGACCACCAGAAGTACATCCACAGCAACGAAGAGGCGAGCATCAGCTTCGCCATGCTCCAAAACGCGTTGACGCCGATGTACTCCTTGAACCCGCCGAGGAGGCGCACGACGAAAGCGGTCAAGATGACCGTCGCCAACCCTGCCTGAATGCCGCCCAACGCCTGCCAAGCGGGGAAGACGGAGTCTCGCATGCCGGGCACGAGGCTCTGGGCGAAGTCGAAGCTCACGACGGTGTGCGCCCACACGATGGACATGAAGTAGAGGGCGCCGAGGACGCCCATGCCGGCACGCAGCGCGCGCCACTGACGCTTGGAGCCCACCCAGCCCAGTGCCAGCTTCGAGTACAGGGCGCCGCGCAGGCCGCCCATGCGGCCCTTGGCCAGCGCGAAGTCCGGGATGTTGGACGCCCACAGCAGCCCGAAGCCGCCCATCACCAGGAAGCCCATGACCAGGGCCACGTAGACGTGCGGCGCGCCCACCGGCCAGCCCTCGGTGATCGTGTTGTACAGCAGGTGCGTGTTGCGCCCCTCGCCGGGAGGCAGGGTGATGAGCAGCGGGATGATGATGACCAGCGCCAGCAGGCCCACGACGGACCACGTCTCCGCGATGCGGGACACGTAGCGGTTCCAGTGCGACTTGGCGAACCGCGGCGCGATGGCGACCAGCGGCGCCGAGAGGCTCGTCGTCATGATGAAGGCGAGTCCCGCGGCGAGGTAGCCCCAGCCCGAGTAGTCGTCGAGGCCGCCGTCGGCCGCCTTCATGGCGAACCCCACCACGCCCAACGCCGTCAGGACGGCCAAGACCAGGACCACCAGCAGGTACACGGGCCCGGTGCGTTCCGTCCAGCCCAATACCTCGCCGGCGGCCTGTTCCGAGGACCGCTCCAGCAGGTCTACGTGGTGACCGTGTGGTCCGCCGTTATGCATGCTCCCCTTCCGTTGCCGCGTAGGGGTCGATCTTCTTGAGGTAGATTACGCTGGGCTCCGTGCCCAGGTGCTCCAGGATCCGGTACTGCCGGCCGTCCTCCCGCAGGTGGGCGACCTGGCTGCTCGCGTCGTTGAGGTCGCCGAAGACCAGGGCGTTGGTGGGGCAGGACTGCACGCACGCCGGAACGACGTCGCCGTCCTCGATGTCGCGGCCCTCCATTTTCGCGTCCCGGTCCGTCCGGCGGATGCGCTGGATGCAGAAGGTGCACTTCTCCATGATGCCGCGGCTGCGCACGGTGACGTCGGTGTTGAGCTGGTTGCGGAGGGTCTCCGGCCACACGGGCTCCCAGAAGTTGAAGAAGCGCACGTTCCACGGGTCGTTGTTGGCACAGAAGCGCGTGCCGATGCACCGGTTGTACACCTGCACGTTGAGGCCCTCGCTGTTGTGGTAGGTGGCGAAGACCGGGCAGACGGTCTCGCACGGCGCGTTCTCGCAGTGCTGGCAGAGCATCGGCACGAAGCGGGCCTTCACGTCAGGGAACTCGCCCTCCCAGTAGCGCTCGATGCGGATCCACTGGATGGCGCGCCGCTGCAGGAAGTGGTCCGGCTCATTGATGGGGACGTTGTTCTCCGACTGACAGGCGACGACACAGGCCTGACAGCCCGTGCACTTGTCAGCGTCAACCGCCATGCCCCATTTTCGTTCTATTGCCACCGGGTCCTCCTCGGTCCGCGCCGCCCGTGTGCTTTCACGGCGCGAACGTCATTGCTCATGCGCTCCTAGTGATCGCCTCCGCCGTTGCCGGACGAGATCTCGTAGACGCTGCGGTGCGGCAGCGTCTGCGCGACCACCATGCCCTCAAACTTGCGAACCCGCTCGCGGCGGCCCGTCTTGGCCAGCCGGACGCGCGTCGCGCCCCATGCGAACGCCCCCGTCGACTCGTCCGAGGCGGCGTCGAGGACGTGCATCACGTTGCTGCCGACGCCCTCGGCGTAGCGGCCGAAGCTGCTGTGGCCCTGTCCCATGGGCACGCTGACCGTGCCGGGGGCCGTCGCGGGGTTCACGTACACCTGCGCCTCGATGGAGCCCTGCGACGACTCAATCGTCACGACGTCGCCCTCGCGCATGTCCATGCTGTCGGCGTCGTGCGGGTTGATCTCCACCCAGGTGCTCCAGACGGCGGTGGTGATGGGGTCCGGGGTGGCCTGCAGCCAGGGCAGGTGTGCGTCGGAGCCGTCGCCCATGGAGTGTGACGGGAAGGGCAGCAGATGGAACGGGTACTCGCTCGCGCTGCCGGAGAAGACCGGCAGGGCGTCCCCTGGCAACTGTGTGACATCGGGCGCCTGGGGGGCCGCGGCCTTGGCGTTGGTGTCCCACCAGCCGCCGCGCTGCAGCACGCCCACCCAGAACTCCTCAAATTCCTGGTACTGCTGGATGGAGCCGCGGTTCTTGACCCAGAGCTCCCGCGCGACGGACCGGATGGCCTCCCGCATGGTGTCCCACGGTATGTTGCGGGTCATGCGGCCAGCCATCTCCTCGACCAGCGCCAGGAGGACGTCGCCGAAAGCGCGGCCCTCGACAAAGGGCATGACCACGGGCTGCTGCAGGGCGATGGCCTCGTAGCCGGGGCCCGGGTCCGGGACGTCGTCGCCCCAGGACTCCAGCGTGGCCTGATCGGGCAGGACGAGGTCCGCCTGGAGCGTCGTTTCGTCCATGAAGTTGGAGAAGCTGGCGATGAAGGGCACGTTCTCTTGCATCGCGCGGCCGAACTGCATGGAGGCCGGCGTGCCGTGGGCCGGGTCGACGCCGCGCACGAGCACCGCGTGGACGTCGCCGCGCCGCATCTCGTCGGCCAGCCGCTGGAAGTCCATGAGGGGGTTGGCCGCCGCGTTGCCGACGACGTTGGGGATGGGGGCCGGCGGGTTGAAAACGACACCGCCCTTCTTCCCGACGTTGCCCACCAGCGCGTTGAGCATGTGCACGGCGGTCATGTTGTAGAGGCCGTTGGTCTGCGCCGCCGCCAGTCCGCCGCCGATGGCGACGCCGGGTTGGTTCGCCGCGAAGTCATGGGCCAGCGTTTCGATGACGTCGGCCTTGACGCCCGTGATCTCCTCGACGGTGGTCATGGGCAGGGCCAGGACGTTGATGGTCTCCTTCAGCGCGGCCATCATGTCGAGGTCGCCGTCGCCGTTTTCGAGGATGGTCTGGGCAATGGCGATGGCCAGCACGCCTTCCGTGCCGGGGTTCACGTAGACCCACTTGTCGGCGTTGGCGGCGGTCAGGGAGAACCGAGGCTCCACCTGCACCAGCACCCCGCGCCCGCCGGTCTCCCCGCGGAACTCGCCGTAGTGCCAGTTGTAGTGGAGCGGCGCGTGCCAGTGGCTCAGGAAGTCGGCGCCGAAGGAGAGCACGTAGTGGGCGTTCTGGATGTCGAAGGTCGGCAGCCGGTCCTGGCCGTACATGCGGTTGAAGGCCGTACGCACCGCCGTCTGGTCGACGGCCTCGAAGGAGAAGCGCCGTGCGCCGTAGTTTTCGGCGAACCGGTCCACAACCGTGCCGAGCGCCCCGCGCAGCGGCGCGGTGACGATCGCGACCGCGTCCGGCTTGACCATGAATTCAGAGAGCTTACCCTGCAGCTCGTTGAGGGCCTCGTCCCAGGAGATGGACTCGAACTCGCCGGCGCCGCGCTCGCCGACGCGCCGGAGGGGCGTCGCGATGCGGTCGGGGTGGTAGAGCTCCTGCAGGGTGGCCTCGGCCTGCGCCGAGTGCTTGCCGCGGCTCATCGGGTAGTCGGGGTTGCCCTCGACCTTCTTGGCGCGACCCTGCATGACGCGCACCAGGACGCTCTCGACGCCGGTGTTGGGCCGGGCAAGGGTCGCGAAGTAGTTGTCGTCGCCGTACACAAGGTCCTCAGGGATCATCACGGGGCTCTCCGCGATGAACTCCCGGTCCGGAATGCGGCAACCGGCAAAGACCACCGCGCCCAGGAAGCCCAGGCCGGAGTACTTCAGCAATTGCCGCCGTGTTAGCGCCATACGATTCTGGTCCTCACCCGCCTAATAGTGACACGTTGTGCAGTCGGTGGGCGCGCCGTTCTGCCTGTGGCAGTCGACGCAGAAGCCCATCTGCAACTGCTCAACCTGGGATACCGTGGTCATTGAGCCCACATCGCCGTGGCACACGCTGCACACGGCGGAGGGAGGGACATTGTCCTGCTCCGTGAAGAAGCTGATATGGGACTCATGCA
Organism: Dehalococcoidia bacterium; assembly: GCA_965249605.1. GTDB lineage: Bacteria > Chloroflexota > Dehalococcoidia > Lucifugimonadales > UBA1127 > UBA1127. The sequence goes on along the minus strand of OZ252245.1, from coordinate 2,361,026 downwards.
CAAAGCGCACATGGTCCGGCAGCCGGTGGACCCGGACCCACTGAATGGGCTCGCCGGTATCCCACGCAGCCGCCAGCTTGGCCACCTCCGCGCTCTGCGTCGCGACGATCTGGTGGCAGTTCATGCACTGCTGCACGGGCGGGATGCTGGCCGCCGCCGCCGTGCCCACCGTCCGGTGGCAGAACACACAGTCGATGCCCGCGCGCTCCACGTGCGGCGGGTGCGGGAAGTCGATGGGCTGCTCCGGCGTCAGCACGAAGACGTTGTCGATGGGCCAGAAGTAGTGGCCCAGCATCTTCCCGCTGACAATGGCGCCGACGAAGAGGAAGCTCCCTCCAACGATGGTCAGCATCGTGATGACGACGAACGCGCGCATCCGGGCGCGCATGTCGCCGCCGCCGATGCGGCCGAGGGATGCGCCCACGACGAGCACGCCGATGATGACGACGAGGCCGAGGATGATTGTAAAGTACTCGCCCCCCACGATGAAGAGGGCCCCCAGCCCGAGAAACGTGGCCCCGACGGCGATGACGGCCAGGGAGGGAAGCCATAAGGGCATCACGCCCTGCGGCAGCGTGATGCGGCCGCCCATGATCTGCCCGCCCCGCTCGAGGTAGCCCTCAAGGGCGCGCAGGCCTGCGATGACCAGCACGGCGATGATGATGCCAAGGCCGAGGACGATGGTGCCGAATTCACCGGCGAGGATGAACACATAGCCCAAGGCCAGGAAGAACCCGGCCACGACGACCACCGCCGCGATGGGCAAGACCATCCGTGGCATCAGGACGCCCTACCCTTCCAATAGGCCTTCAATGCGTACTCCGTAGCTATTGTGTTGATAGGATGGGGAGCTAGATCCACCATCGGTTGAAGGTTTCCCCTATGACGCCTATTGCCCAGGACCGGGCAACAAAGAGGACCGCCAACAGGGCCGCCGCCACGCCGAGGGTCCCCAAAAGCAACATCCATTGCGTCAACGGCCATGTCCCGTGCCCCTTGACCACCAGGCCGTGTATGTTGGCCCACAATGGGTCACTCTTGACAATCTCCTCGCCGCGGCTGTTCCACAGCGAGGGGAGGATGGCAAAGCGCAGCAAAAGCGAGGCGACAAGGCCAAAGCCCAGCAGCGGGAAAAGCCATAGCAAGGACACCAAGTGCCGGTACTCGATCCACTGCTGGTCAGTGATGAAATTCGGGTCCATCTGCTCCCTGCCATTTCAAACTTGTGAAGAATATCGCAACTGAACGGGGAGTGTCAACCAATTTGGCCCCTCTCCTGCCCTTGCGCGGAGGCCCCTTTACCTGTGTGGAGATGGCTACAGAGCGAGGCCAATTGACAGCCCGATGCGGCGTGGCGCCCGGACGCGCCGGACGCCGCCGCGGACACGGTCGCTTTGCGGGACGAAGGGGGTGGTCTGAATACGGGCGATCGCCTGGCGCACGCCGCCCTCGACGTCGGCATAGGCCTCCATGGCGAAGGCGGGACGCAACCGGCCGCACCCTGCGCGCCAATCGAGCGGGGCAGCAGTGGGGACGGCCGGCGGCTCACCGCCTGCTACGCTGCGGACACCTCGTTGAGCTGGCCGGTGGCGCAGTCGTAAACGAAGCCGCGGACCTGGTCCTTGTGGGGGATGAAGGGGTTGGCCTGGATGCGGGCCATGGACTGGCGAACGTCGTCCTCCAGGTCGCCGAAGGCCTCCAAGGCGAAGGAGGGGCGCAGGCCGGTGTCGGCCAGGATGCCGTCCTTCACGGCGTCGTCGCGGAAGGTCAGCATGCCGCAGTCCGTGTGGTGGATGAGCAGGATCTCACGCGTGCCCAGCAATCGCTGCGAGATGACCAGCGAGCGGATGGCGTCGTCGGACACCACGCCGCCGGCGTTGCGAATGACGTGGGCGTCGCCCTCGCCGATGCCCAGCAGGCCGTGGACGTTCAGGCGCGCGTCCATACAGGCAACCACGGCTAAGCCGCGGGCCGGTGGCAAGGGCAAATCGCCCTTGTCAAAGCTTGCGGCATATTGGGCGTTCCCTTGTAGGGCGTTGTCAATGGCTGACATGGCATGCCTCCTCTAAGAATCCCTCGTGCGTTGCGCGGAGTGTATCGCGTGCCAGAGGGCCGGGCAAGGCTGAGCGGCCTCGCGTCATGACGTGACGGCCTCCAGCCCAAGGAGCCGCGCGGCGATGACCTTTGTTGCGCTGCAGGACGTCGTCAATTGCGCTAATGTCGCACCTTCGCGGCGCAGTCATTGGACGGATGTTCAAGTGCAACGAAGGAGGCCAACGTCACCTTTCGTCAAAATATCGCAACCCTGTCTTGCCCTCGGGCGCGGAAGCGACGCGCTCTGCGAAAACGATCAACGCTTGGTCAACAAGACTTGAGTCGGGGAATCTTTCTAGCCCTGGGCCAAACACTTCTACGAATTGAGGGTCCTCAAAACCACTCACAGTGGCAAACCCACTATCACTCCTGATGATTGGCTGGAGCCTGGGGCGCAACTTTTCGATGAGGGTGGCACGTGCCATCTGGAGAATAGTCTCGTCGCATTTCACTGGTTTCACTCCTGCCTCCTACAAGTAACTTAGATACTAAGTTACTGAGAAACCAACGATGTGTCAATACTCCCTACGCATTCGTGACGGCCTCCAGCCCAAGGAGCCGGGCGGCGATCTCTCTCGCGCCGTCCATGTCGTCGGCGAAGTGGTCCTCCGGGATGTGCTTCAGGGCGTTGAGGGCCCGCATCGTCATTTCCGGCTGGCCGGACAGGCCCATCACGATGCACTCCGTATCCTCGTTCCAAGCTGCGTCGACGAGCTCCTCCACCACCAGCGCGGCGCTGTCGTCCATGTAGGCCGTGTTGGTGAAATCGAAGATCACCACCTCGTGCTCGCTGAGGTCCTTGCTGATGGTGTTGACGAGCTTGTGGGAGGAAGCCACGGTGAACGCGCCTCGCAGCGCCACCATGCCCACGCGGGCCGAGTAGTCGTCTATGTCGGCGCCATAGGCCCCCCTGAAGAAGGCGCTGTCCAGGATTGGCACGGAGAGCACGCTGTCCAGCTGCAGCCGCTCGAACTGCCGGGAGGTGGCCATGCCCGCCGCGATCAGGCCGACGGCCACGGCGGTCACCAGGTCTACAAACACCGTCAGGATCAGGGTGAGGGCCATTACCAGCAGGTGTTCGCGCTGCACGTGCACAATGCGCCTGAGGAACCGCCAGTCGATGATGTCCCAGCCCACCTTTAAGAGGATGCCCGCCAGGCAGGCGTGGGGGATGATCTCCACGTACTTGGCTAGGCCCAGGACGAGGGCGAGCAGGATGCCGGCGCGGATGACGCCGGAGACCTGCGTCCTGCCCCCGGCGCGGATGTTGATGACAGTGCCCATGGTTGCCCCGGCGCCGGGAAGCCCGCCCAGGAATCCGGCCATCATGTTGCCGATGCCCTGCCCGACCAGCTCCCGGTTGGCGTTGTGCTGCGTCCGTGTCATGGAGTCCGCAATGAGCGACGTCAGCAGGCTGTCGATCGACCCCAGCATCGCAATGGTCAGCGCGGGCGTGACCGCTCGAGCCAGGATGTCCGGAGACAGGTCCGGCAGTTGCGGCGTGGGCAGGCCCGTTGGCACCGAGCCTATGACGGGCACCTCCGTCAGCCACACCACGCCCATCATGGTGCCGACGCCCAGCGCGACGAGCGTCGGCGGCAGGATGCGCCGGAGCCGCGCGGGCCACAGGATGCCCACGGCCAGCGTCACGGCGGCGATGGCAAAGGCGCTCGTGTTGAAGTTGGCAATGCCCTCTCCCCAGCCCCTGATGGCTGCGATGGGGCCGCCTTCCGCCACCGGCATCCCCATGAAGGGCAGCGTCTGCAGCAGGATGATGATGATGCCGATGCCCGACATGAAGCCGGAGATCACGGAGTACGGGGTGAATGCGATGAACCGGCCGATGCCCACGACGCCAAGCAGCACCTGGAAGAGGCCGGCCATGATGACGATGGTGAATGCGGCGGCGAGGTTGTCCGCGTGGAGGGTGACGACGACGGCCATCGCGACCGCCATGGGGCCCGTGGGACCGGAGATCTGCGACCGCGTGCCCCCGAACACCGCGGCGAAGAAGCCGACGGCTATAGCGCCGTAGATGCCCGCGAGCGCCCCCAGGCCGGAGGCCTCGCCGAACGCCAGCGCCACGGGTAGCCCCACCACCGCCGCGGTGATGCCCCCGAACAGGTCTCCTTTGAATGATCGAAGGTACTGCTGCATAGCCCGACATCCACACTGCGACCCTGTCATCCCTGGGCTTCGGCAAGCTCCGCGCCTCTCGCCAGACGCTGAGGAGCGGCGTCAGTGTATACCGCTGGTCGCCAATCCGTCAGCACCAAAACGGTGTCAATTTCGTTAACGGCCGTGTGCCAAGGGAAATGGGGAAGGACGCTGTACGGAAGGCATGATGCAGCCAAGGGCGGACGCAAGCCGAGTGGGGGCGAAGCGGGTTGGGTTGAGGGCTACTTGCCGTGGTTGCGGAGGAACTCGTCCACAGCGCCGGGGCGCGGCTCGAAGATGGAGCCGGCGCCCGGAATGCCGTCGACCTTGGGGGAGCGTCGGAAGGGGTTAACCCGCAGCGGAAGGGACGCGATTGCGGCGATAGCCAACGCAGCGGCGCCAAGCCCCAGGACCTGCCGACGGTCCAAGCCGTTCTTGCGGGTGTTCTCTGCGTTGTCCACGGTCCCTCCCTTGTGCTGAACCCAAAATACTGTACCGTGAGCCGTCCACGGTGACAACCCCCATCCCAGCCGTTCGCCCTGAGCTTGTCGAAGGGTCGCACGAACGGATGGGCACGGGGCGGCCGTTCCTTGCGACGGCTCTAGCCGTGTGTGACACTGCCTCCATGCCACACCTACACCCCCACACGGACGTCGTTGGCAGCATGCTGCGCCCGCGAGCGCTGCTCGAGGCCCGCGACGCCCTCACAAAAAGGGCCATCTCGCCCGCTGAGTTCAAGCGCGTCGAGGACGAGTCCGTCGACGAAGCCGTGGCCGCGCAGGAGGCGGCGGGGCTCGATGTGGTGACCGACGGCGAGATGCGCCGCACCTCGTTCCAGAGCCAGTTGACGGAGGCCGTCGAGGGCTTCGCCAACGTTGGCATCGACGCCTTCCTCTGGGGCGACTGGCATGGTGATGATGCCGTCGGCGGGGTCAACCGGCCGCGTCCGGAGGGCCTCGGCGTCACCGGGACGCTGCGGCCCCGGCGTCGCCTCTCGACGGAGGAGTTCACGTACGTGCGCGGGCGCACCTCGCGCGTCATCAAGGTGACGCTGCCCAGCCCCAGCCTATTTGCCAACCTCTGGCAGGAGACCGAATCGGCGGCGGCCTACCCCACCATAGAGGCCTTCCTGGAGGACATCGCGCGCATCCTGCGGGACGAGGTGGCGGAGCTGGTGCGGCTGGGTTGCACGTACATCCATCTCGACGCCCCCCATTACCCGCTGGTGCTGGACCCGGCGTGGGCCGGCTTCTACGCCGCGCGAGGGTGGTCGGCGGAGGACTGGGTGGCCTACGGCATCGAGCTGGACAACTGGGTGATGGCGGGCTGGCCGGGCGTCACCTTCGGCTTCCACCTGTGCAAGGGGAACCAGGGCAGCCGCTGGTTGACCGAGGGCGGCTACGACTCGATGGTCGACTCGGTGCTGCGCCGCGTGAGCGCCCAGCGGCTGCTGCTTGAGTACGACGACGAGCGCTCCGGCACGTTCGAGCCCCTGCGCGGCGTGCCGGACGACAAGGTCGTCGTGCTGGGGCTGGTGACCACGAAGTCGGGTGCGCTGGAGCGGCAGGAGGACCTGCTCGCCCGCATCGACGAGGCCTCGCGGCACTTCCCACGCGAGCAGCTGGCGCTGAGCCCGCAGTGCGGCTTCGGCACGTCGATTGTGGGCAACAACCTCACTATCGCGGAGCAGAATGCCAAGCTGCAGCTGGTCGTAGAGACAGCGAATCGTGCGTGGGGATAGCCAATTGTACCTGTTTCCGTCAAGCGCTTTGTGGTACAACTGGGGCGTGACATTCGGCTCTGGAGCCGAGGCGGAATGAGGAGGGATTGCAATGGCTATGGTGAACAAGGCGGTGGCAGTTTACCTCTTGCTTACGGCATTGGCGGTCGCGGTTCTCCTGATGGTGACCCCGCTCATCCACGACGGGTCAGACAGCTACCCCATCTGGGAGATCCTCAACTACTTCATGGCCGCGGGCGTATTAACAGTGCTGGTGGCCAACTACATTTGCAAGCGCCGGCAGGACGCCGGCGACGAGAGCGACCTGAGCAGCAGCCTGGTCTTCTACGGCGCCATCGTCCTGACCATGCTCTTCTTCTGGGAGTATTTCTGGACGCTGAACCCGGACAGCGAGACGGGCAACGCCGCGATCTCGCACACGGTCTACTTCCCGCTCGTGGACGCGCTCTACGTCGTCATCGCCCTGACGACGGGCCGCACCCTGTGGCGCGCCGCAGGGGCGTAGGGAGAGGGGCTGAGGCCTTTCTGCCTAAAGGCGTCGTCAGAGAATCTCAAATACGGAGTGGACCCGTATGGTGCTCACGCGCAGAATTGCGGCAGGACTTGCCGCCTTGCTCTTCCTGATCGCGGCCGTCGCCTGTGAAATCGAGATTGGCAACTTCAGCATCAGCGCCGGGCCGGGTGCCCCCGGCTACCCGATAACGCTGTACCAGGGCGAGGACGTGTTCGGCGGCGAGGAAGTGGATTTCGACCAGGTCAAGGCGGCGGCCCCGCTGGTTGTCTACTACTTCCACGGACAGTGCGAGCAGTGCCGTGGGGAGCTCGCGTTGCTGGAAACGATCGCCGGCGAGTATACGGACGACCTCACCGTGCTCGCGGTGGACATGGGCCCCGCCACCGGCATGGGCGACTCAGAGGATGCCAAGGCGCTCTTGATCGAGGCCGGCGCTGTGTTTCCCGCCGGTTTCACCACCAAAACGTCTATCGTTTCGACCCATGAGATCGAGACGATACCCACCATTGCTTTCTATAGGGCCGAAGGCCATTACCGAAGCAAGCTCGTTGGCATTCTCACGGAAGAAGACCTGCGAGAAGGGGTGGAAGACATTCTCAAGTGAGCGCGAGCATCTTTCCAACCCCAGGAGCCCTATGCACCTCTACACCATCGGCTTCACCAAGAAGCCCGCAAGCGCATTCTTCGCGCTGCTGCGCGACTCTGGCGCGAAACGGCTCGTCGACGTGCGGCTAAACCCCGGCGGTCAGCTCTCCGGCTTTGCGAAGGGGTCCCATCTGGCCTACTTCCTGCGCGAGCTGTGCGGCATGGACTACGTACACATGCCGGAGCTCGCGCCGACGCGCGCAATGCTGGACGGCCTCCGCAAGGGCCATCGTCACTGGCCGACGTATGAGGGCGAGTTCCTCGCCCTCATGGAGGAGCGGCGTATCGCTGAGAAGGTAGACCGAGAGTCGCTGGCCAACTCGGTGCTGCTGTGCAGCGAGGACGCGCCCGAGCGGTGCCATCGCCGCCTGGTGGCCGAGCACCTGCAGCAGCGCTGGGGCGAGGTTGAGGTGGTGCACCTGCGGTAGGGAGTGTTAAGGAAGGTCATAGAGTTCGCCGCTCTGCTTGGCCTCTTCCGCCTCAGCCAAGAGGAAATCCAACTTTCCGGCTGTCGCGTCTTCCTCCATCTCGCGGTCCCACAACTCGTTATGGTAATCGAGGAACCAGTGTCGAAATCTGCGAAAGTCGTCTGCTGGTAAGGCTAGGATGGCTTGCTGAATTTCTTCTACGGTCATTGCGGCATCCTTTAGAGGCGGAGTGTCGTCGGCCCCTATTTGAAGCCGAGCCGGACACAATACCCCGCGTGGCCAGTGCCGTCAACGGGCTGTTCGCGCCCCCCTACCCCAGCGCGTCCGCCGCTCCGGTGAGGGTGCGGCGTTCCTGGGCCACGATGCGCACGGCGTCGTGGGGAATGGCGAGGGTGACGGCGTCGCCTGTGGCGGGGACGGCGTCGCCCGGCTTCACGAGGCAGGTCAGCCTCCCCCTGTCGACCTGCACCACCAGCTCCAGTTCGCCCGACTGAAAGCGGCGGCTCTCCACCGTGCCGTCGAGTAGGGTGGCAACCGACGCCCCGGCGCCCGTGTGCTCCGTCACCGGGCCCAGCGAGATGCGCCGCTCGTCGATGAAGGCGAGCGCCTCCCCCGCGGGGCGGAGCTCGGTGCTCCCCTGCAGGACGCCCGACAGCAGGCCGACGTCCGTCTGCACGTGCGTCACGTCCTCGTTCGCGCCGGCCCGCTGCCCGGGCAGCACGTTGCGAATGCCCATGGAACGCGCGACCATTTCGCTGCGAGGCGCCGTGTACAGCTCCTCGGGCGTGCCGGCCTGCACCACCTCGCCGTCTTCCATGATCACCATCGAGTCGGCCATCGCGTAGGCCTCGTCGCGGTCGTGGGTCACGTAGATGGCCGTCTGCCCCAGCGCCTTTAGGATGGCGCGCACCTGCACCTGCAGCGACTCCCGCAGCGCGCGGTCGAGGGCGCCGAGGGGCTCGTCCAGCATGAGCAGGCTCGGCTCCGCGGCAAGGGAGCGCGCAAGGGCCACGCGCTGGCGTTCGCCGCCGGAGAGCTCGTGTACCTTGCGCTTCTGGAAGTCCTGGAGCCCCACCAGCCGCAGCAGGGCGTTCACCCGCGCCGTCACCTGGTCCTGGGGCCGGCGCTGCATCCGCATGCCGAAGCTGACGTTGCCCGACACGTCCATGTGAGGGAAAAGGGCGAGGTCCTGGAACATGAGGCCGAAGCCGCGGCTGCGGGACGGCACCCTGTTGAGCAGGCGCCCGTCGAAGGTGATGGTACCCTCCTCCGGCGACTCCAGCCCCGCGATGAGCCGCAGCAGCGTCGTCTTGCCGCAACCGCTGGGCCCCAGCAGGCAGACGATGTCGCCGCGCTCCACCGTCAGCGAAACGCGTTTCACCGCGAAGCCATCGCCGTACTGCCGGGTGACGCCGGATACCTCCAGCAACGCCATCAGAAGCCCCCCGCGCTACGATACCTAAACCGTTCAATCGCGGCAAACACGAGGGCCACCACCAGCATGAGCACCGTGCTCATGGCCAACGCACGGCCCAGGTTGACCGCGCCCGGCTGCGAGATCATCCGGTAGATGGCGATGGGCATCGTCGTCGACTCCGGCCGCACCAGCAGCAGCGACGCCCCGAACTCGCCCATCGACACCGCGAAGGCGAAGGTCGCGCCCACCACCAGCGCAGGCGTCAGGATGGGCAGCTCGACGTGCAGGAAGGCGCGCACGGGCGATGCCCCCATCACCGCCGCCGCCTCCCGAAGCTGCTGCGGCATCCCACGCATCGCGGGCAGGACGCTGCGAATGACAAAGGGGTAGGCCACCAGCGAGTGGGCGATGACCAGGATGATCGACGTGGCGCGCAGGTCGATGGGGTCGTGGTTGAACGCCACCAGGTACCCGAAGCCCATGATGACGGCGGAGACGCCCAGCGGCATCATCAGCAGGGCGTCGCCGACGCTGGCCCCGCGTCGGCCCGGGCGGCTGATGAAGTAGGCGGCCGCCGCGCCCACCGTCAGCGCGATAACCGTCGTCATCGCGGCAAAGCGCAGCGAGTTGCCGATGATGTTCGGCAGCGGCAGGTAGAAGTAGTCGCCGCGCTGGTCGGAGAACAGGCTGGCGAAGTAGGTGAACGAGTAGCCGCTGCCCGTGTCCAGCGCCCGCTCCACCAGCGCCCACAGCGGCGACAGCACCACGAGCAGCAGCGCGACCATCGCGGCCACGAAGACCACGTCGCCGATACGCCGGGGCCGCCGCGCCGTCGCGTCCTGCGGCACCATGCTCACCGGCGTGGCGAGGTTCTGCTGGAAGCGGGCGTAGACCAGCAGGAAGAGGTACGTGAACACCATTTGGACGATGGCCAGCGCCGCCGCCAGCTCCAGCCGAAGCAGCTTGGCCGTCAGCTCGTAGACGGCGACCTCCAGCGTGGCGAACTGCGGGCCGCCCAGCACCAGCACGACGCCGAACGACGTGAAGCAAAAGGCGAAGGCCAGCGCCGCCGCCGACGCGATGGCCGGAAGCAACACCGGCAGCGTCACGTGCACGAAGGTGCGGACGCGACCCGCCCCCAGCATCGCGGCGCTCTCCTCTAGCTGCGGCGTCACGTTGCTCCAGAAGGCGGACACGATGCGCACGACGATGGCGTAGTTGTAGAAGGCGTGGGCCAGCAGGATGATCCACAACGAGTTGGCAAGCCGGATGGGGGGCTCGTCGAGACCGAAGACCGACATCAGCAGCGTGTTCGCCAGCCCCTCGCGGCCTAGAAGCGCGACGAACCCCATCGCCACCACGATGGTCGGCATGATGAAGGGCACCGTGGACACCGCCTTGAGCAGCGACTTCCCCGGGAAGTCGTGGCGGGCGAAGAGGTAGGCCATGGGCAGTCCCACCGCCAGCGTCAGGACGGTGGAGGCCGCCGCCTGCCATGTCGTGAACCAGATGCGGCCTAGGTAGTAGGAGTCGCCCAGCAGCGTGCCGAACGCCGCGAGGCCCCCCTCCCCCTGCACAAACGCCCGCTCGAAGATGGCGCCAAGGGGGTAGAGGAAGAAAATCGCCAGGTAGGCAAGGGGGGCCAGCAGCGCCAGTCTTGCCGTCATGCCCGCGGGCCCCCCTCAGCCGTCATTACCGCAGCACCACCCGGGTCCATGCCTCTATCCACGCCTCGCGCTTCTCCCCAATCTCCGTGGGCGAGATGTTCGCGGGCACGGCCGGCTCCTCCGCAAAGCGCCAGAAGTCCGGAAGCTGCGCGTTGCGGTTCACAGGATACACAAACATCTTGTCCGGGAAGTCCTCCTGGAACTGTAGCTCCAGCGCAAAGTCGATGAACTTCCGCGCCAGGTTGGGGCTGTTGGCGCCCTTCAGTATGCCCATCCCCTCAATCTGCAGGAACGTCGAATGGTCGAAGAGGATGTTGCCCGTCGGCGGCTCCTCCACCGGAGGGTCGGCGAAGAGGAACTCCGCTGCGGGGCTGGTCGCGTAGCTTACCACCAGCGGGCGGTCGCCGCCGTACACCGAGAAGTTGGTGTAGTAGGCGTCGGACCAGCCGTCCGTGACGGCCACGTCGTTGGCGCGCAGGTCGGCCCAGAAGTCGAGGTAGTCGTAGTCGTCATCCTCGCCGAAGTAGGACACGGTGGCGATGAGGAAGGCGAGGCCGGGCGACGACGTGGCCGGGTTCTCAACGACCAGCCGCCCCTTCCAGTCGGGGCCGGCGAGCTCCTCGAGGCTGGTCGGCGGGTTGAGGCCGTTCTCCTCCAGGTACGCCTTGTCGTAATTGAGGTTGACGTAGCCGTAGTCAATCGGCGTCACGTAGAAGTCCGGGTCGAGGATGAGATGGTCCGGCACGAAGGAGATGTTATCGGACTCATACTTCTCGAAGATGCCCTCGGCCAGAGCGCGCCCCAGGTAGGTGTTGTCGACGCCGTAGAAGAGGTCGGCTGAGGGATTGCCCTTCTCGAGGATGGCGCGGTTGAGGGCGAGGCCAGTGTCGCCGGCGGGCTGCAGGACGACGGTGGCGTCGTTGGCCGCCTCAAAGGCCGCGATGACGTCCTCGCCGATGTTGAAGCTGTCGTGACTCATCACGACGAGCTCGCGGTCCTGGTCCTCCTCCTCGCCGCAAGCCGCGAACGCGAGGACCATGAGCAGGGCCAATGCCAAGAGTGCCAGTCGAGTCGCCATAGTGCTCTCCTTCTGCCCCAGTAGTGCTTTCAGGCGTGAGCCCGGAAAACAAAATAACCGCCCCTGATTGGGCGGTTGTTACGTAAGCAGAAGGGCCACATCCCTACGCTGGCATTACCCAGATCAGGTTCTCGGGGTCGTCCCAAGCAAACGGGACCTCTCAGCCTGGCCTATCCAAGCTCCCCCCGGGGCGTATTCGGTTGTTAGGGCTCAACAGTACAGCGGGCGGAAGGCGGTGTCAACGGGGGGGAGGGCGCAGCCCAAACTGCTTGTTTCAGAAACGGTGCCCTCAACAAATTTTCGCCAAGTTCCTGTACCCTGTGCCCGGCACCCGCCCACCTGCGGGCCCGGGTTGCTTCGAGGGCTGAGAGGTGAAGATGCGGCAACTGTTCGTGGGACAGCGCGCGGCGCTGGCGGCCTTTGGCGTCGTGTTGCTGGTCGCCCTGGCGTTGGTGTCCGTGCTGGGGTCGGTGCTGCTGCCGCTGGGCATCAGCATCGTCATCGCCTACGTGCTGCTGCCGCTCGCGCGAGTGCTGGAGGGGTGGATGCCTTGGCGGCATGGCCGGCCGGGGCTCGCCCGAGGCTCCGCGGTGGGCGTCATCTTCCTCGCGGGTCTGGGCCTGATGGTGGCGGTCCTCGTCTCCGTCATCCCGCCGACCATCGACCAGGGCCAACAGTTCGTCGACGACTTCCCCGAGTTCCTCAACGGCGCCCGCACGACCATCGAGGGGTGGGTAGACCAATACGCTGACGTAGTCTCCCAGGATGCCCGGGACCAGATCGAGGAAGTGCTGGCGGACGCCGGGGACATCGTGGGCAGGACGGCGTGGAGCGTGGTCGAGCAGACCCTGGGCATCGTCACCGGCTCCTTTGCCTTCATCCTCGCGCTGGCCACCGCGCCCGTGCTGGTCTTCTACCTGATGAAGGACGCGCGCTCTATCACGCAGTCGCTGTACGCGCCGCTCCCCGCCGCCCTGCGCCCCTACCTCCGCGATTTCCTCGACATGGCGGACCGCACCATGGGCGGCTACATCCGCGGGCAGCTGACGCTGGGCGTGGTTGTCGGGGTCATCGTCGCCGTGGGGCTGTTGGCGCTGGGCATCCCCTTCGCCGTCGTCCTGGGCGTCGTTGCTGGGCTGACCGAGCTGGTGCCCATCATCGGGCCGTGGATCGGCGGCGCGGTGGGCGTGCTGGTGACCCTCGCGACGGAGCCGGACAAGATCCTGTATGTCATCGTGCTGTACCTTGCCATTCAGCTGCTGGAAAACACCCTGCTGGTGCCCCGGATTCAGGCGGAGACCCTGAACCTGCACCCGGTGGCCGTCATCCTGGTCATCACCATCGGCAGCCACTTCTTCGGCCTGTGGGGCGTCATCCTCGGCCCGCCGCTGACCGCGCTGTCCCGCGACGTCATCGTCTACTTCTGCCGACAATGGAGCCTGGCGCCCCAGGCCGGCGCCGGGCCCGCGGCATTGAGCGAGGCCACCCCCGACGATGTGCCGGACGCGGAGGCCGCTAAGAGCGCCGACTAGCGACGACGCGCCGCCGCAATCGGAGCAGTCTTGCACCGTCCTGTGGGTAGAATCCACGCGCGATTCGCGACGGGTCCTGCGCAAAGGGAAAAGTGGCATTGCTCGACCTTGTAACGCTCGAAGGCCGATACGTCCGGCTTGAGCCGCTGTCACTGGAGCACGTGCCGGCTCTGGTGCAGGCGGCTACCCAGTCACGAGCCACGTATGACCTGACGGACGTCCCCTCCGACGAGCCTGCCATGCGGCGATACGTCGACACGGCGTTGTCCGGCAGGGAGTTGGGAAGGGTGCTCTCGTTCACGACCATTGACCGCGCGACAGGAAAGGTTGTCGGCTCGACACGGTTCGGGAACATCGAGTTCTGGAATTGGCACGCCGGGAACCCACACCAGCGCGGCGAGCGACTGCCGGACGTCGTCGAAATCGGCTGGACGTGGCTCGCGCACGACGCTCAGCGGACCGGAATCAACACCGAAGCCAAGTTGCTCATGCTGACCCATGCCTTTGAGTCCTGGCTGGTCCACCGCGTCAGTTTTCGCACGGACAGCCGCAACAAACGCTCGCGTGCGGCCATCGAACGGCTTGGAGCACGATTCGATGGCGTGGTCAGGGCCGTTTCGATCGCCTACGACGGCGCCATTCGAGACTCGGCCGTGTACTCAATCCTGGATGCCGAGTGGCCGGAGGTAAAGCAGCGGATCGCGGGACTTCTGCGCGCTTAATGTGCTGTGCGGCGCCGACTAGCTCCCAGCGCCGCTAGCCCGCCCCCCGCGCGGTGGTACACTGACGCCATGCCCATCCGAGTGCTTCCCCATGAGGTTGCCGCGCGTATCGCCGCCGGTGAGGTGGTCGAGCGTCCGGCGTCCGCCGTCAAGGAGCTCGTCGAGAACGCCCTCGACGCCGGCGCGACGTCCGTCCGCGTCGAGGTGGTGGCCGGCGGGCTCGACGGCGTGCGTGTCGTCGACAACGGCTGCGGCATCTCGGCGGTCGACGTCGCCAACCTCTTCCAGCGCCACGCCACCAGCAAGCTCACTGCCGCCGAGGACCTGCAGAGCATCGAGACCCTCGGCTTCCGCGGCGAGGCCCTCTACTCGCTGGCCGCCGTCGCAATGGTGTCCGTGCTCACGCGAACGCCGGACTCGGACGCCGCCACGTTCGTCGAGGCCGCCAACGGCCGCATCCTGCGCCAGGAGCCGCGCGGCGGGCCGGTCGGCACCACCGTCGCCGTCGAGGAGCTCTTCGACCAGGTGCCTGCGCGAAAAAAGTTCCTGCGCTCGCCCCGATCCGAGCTCAGCCGCGTCAACGCCGTCATCACCAACTACGCCCTCGCCTACCCGGACGTGCGCTTCACCCTCACCGCCGACGGCAGGACGGCCTTCACCTCGCCCGGCGGCGGTGACCTCCGCGAGGCCGCCGCTGCCGTCTACGGTCGCGAGGCGGCGCAGGCCTTCCTCGCCGTGGAGTCGCCCGAGTCCAACAGCATCGGCGTGACGGGGTTGATCAGCCCGCCGGAGTCGACGCGGGCCAACCGCAGCGGCGTCACCCTCTTCGTCAACCGGCGGCCCGTGCAGAGCCGCGCCCTCACATTCGCCGTCACCGAGGCCTACCACGGCCTGCTCCTGTCCGACCGCTACCCTGTGGCCTTCCTGCTTATCGACGTGCCGCCCCACGATGTCGACGTGAACGTGCACCCCACCAAGGCGGAGGTGCGCTTCCGACGGGAGGGCGATGTCTTCGCGGCCCTGCAGAAGGCCGTGCGTGAGACGGTCATCGCGGTGGCGCCGGTGCCGGAGATCGCGGCGAGCGCGGTTGCGCCCACGTCGACCGCCGCCACACCATGGGCGACGAGCGGCGGCTCCGGGCCCCTGACGACCGGGCCCCTGACGACTGCGCCCCGCGAGCCGGGGCCTCCGCCGCAGACGCAGTTCGGGCTGCCCGCGATGCCCCCCGCCGTCGAGCCGGCGACAGCCGCGCCGCAGCAGCGCCAGGAGCAGCCGGTCTCGATGTTGGAGGCATTGCCCGCCCTGCGGGTCCTGGGGCAGACGCAAGAGACCTACATCGTCGCGGAGGGGCCGGACGGTCTCTACCTCATCGACCAGCACGCCGCCCACGAGTGCGTCGTCTACGAGCGGCTGCGGAACGCCGCCCAGCGCGAGGCGCCGGAGGTGCAGGGGCTGCTGGAGCCCACCGCCGTGACCCTCTCGGCGTCCCACGAGGAGACGGTGCACGACCACCCCGACGTGCTGGCCCAGTACGGCTGGCTGCTGGAACCCTTCGGCGACCGGGCGTGCCTGCTCCGAGGCGTACCCGCCGTCCTGTCGCGCCGCGACCCTGCCAGGGCCTTCCTCGACATGCTGGAGGCCGCTGCGGCCGCTGCGGAGTTCTCGACGTGGGAGGACCGCATCGCCGCGACGGTGGCCTGCCACGGCTCCGTGCGCGCCGGCCAGTCGCTGACCCGCGAGGAGATGGTGGAGATGGTGCGCCTGCTGGAGCGCACACAGCAGCCCCACACCTGCCCCCACGGCCGCCCCACCATGCTCCACCTGAGCGCCAACAACCTGGAGCGGGAGTTTGGGCGCAGGTAGGCCCCTTGGACCTTTCGTCATAAACTGGAATTAGAGAGGTGTGGTGCTTCAGTCAACTACGGGAGGAGAGCCTTGCGAACGTTGCACCGAGTCCCACCCATTTTGGTGCTGTCCTGGTTGTTGGTTCCAGCCGCGGTAGTCTTGGTCGCGGTCGTGCTGCTGGAGCCATCCACCGTGATGGCACAGGACGCCAGCACCGCCAAGTTCACCTACTTGTTCCACAGCGATGCCGAGGGGTGGACGGCAGGCTTCGCCGACCTGCCCGTTGACCACGATCAGCAGTTCTTCGAGCTCGTTTCGGTTCACCGGCAGTTGCCGGACGGGCTCCACCAAAGCAGAGGCATGTTCATGCGGGGCCACAACCGCAGCGCCGACCTCTTCATGTACCTGAAGCGACGGGTAGACGGCCTGCAGCCGAACACCACATATGACGTGTCGGTGTCTTTGGACCTGGCCACCAACGTTCAGGCCGGTCTCTTTGGCATCGGCAGTGCGCCCGGCGAAGGCGTCTCAGTCAAGGCGGGAGCGTCGACGGTCGAACCCACGGCTGCGGAGGGCGACAACCAACAACTGCGCATGAACATCGACAAGGGCAACCAGTCCCAGGGCGGCGAGGACATGGTGGTCATCGGCAACGTCGCCCACAGCGAGGTTACGGGCAGCGAGCACCGGCTCAAGACCTTGGACAACGCGGGACAGCCCCTCAGCGTCGAGACGGACGGTAACGGCCGCGTCTGGCTCATCGTGGGTACGGACTCCGGCTTCGAGGGACTTACCGCCATCTACTACGCGCGCATCGCCTACACGCTGACCGGCCCCGAGCCTTCTCCTGCCTCCGGCGGCGCGTCGCTCCCTGGGTGGACGATGGCCTACGTGGTGGCAATTGGCGGGGTTGTCACCGCAATAGGCGTGGTCCTGCTGGTGCGCCGCCGGCGCAGGCGGGCCTAGCCCCTACGCTACCTCCGGCTCAATCAACCCGTAGTCGCCGTCGTTGCGACGGTAGAGGACGTTGTGGTCGCCGGTGGCATCGTTCATGAACAGGTAGAAGGCATGGTCCACCAACTCCATCTGCACCACTGCCTCCTCAACGGACATCGGCTTCATGGCGAAGCGCTTGGCCCGCACCACCTTGCCAAAGGGCAGCTCTTCGTCGTCGTCGTCCACCGGCGCGTCGGCTTCCGGCGACTCAAGCTCGCGAATGCTGTGGACGTCGCCGTGGCGCTTGGCCGCCTCGCTGCGGTAGGCGCGGCTCTTGAAGTGCGCCACACGCCGGTCGAGGGTGTCGGCGAGGGCGTCGACGGCCTCCTGCACCGTCGCGGCGCGCCGCTGCCCGCGCAGCAGCGTCCCATTGCATCGCAGCGTCACCTCCACCACGATGCGGTCCTGCTGCGATCGGGTTTTCTCCTCCGACACCACCACGTGGGCGTCCACGGGCAGGTTCACCCGCCCCTCGATACGCTCCAGTTTCTTGGTGAGGTAGTCACGGACGCTTGGCGAGAGGCGATGGTTCCTCGACTGAATCTGCATCTCCATCGGTGCGCCTCCTGTGCGGAATGTGGTCAGCGCGAGGCTGTGAAGCTCCGACAGCCCCCCTGCCTGGAGTCGCCCTCTGAGAGGGAACCCTCATTCTGGTACTAAGTGCCCAGACAAGCAAGGCGGAGCAGGTGGTAGGCCGGCGGGATTCGCTAGATCTCTCTCGCAAAGGTCAGCCCCCAGACCCGGCGGGCGCCGGCCTTGCGCACCGTTGCCGCGCACGACTGCAGCGTCGCGCCGGTGGTGGTGACGTCGTCTACGATGACGATCGACTTGCCGATGGCCTCGCGCTGCGCCTTGAAAGCCCCGGCGACGTTCGCCTCCCGCTCCTCCCGCGACGCCGACCGCGCCTGCGGCCCCGCGCTCTCCGTACGCACCAGCAGACCCGCATCGACGGGCGTCTCGAGCCAGCGGCCCACCGCGCGAGCCAGCAGCTCGGCCTGGTTGTAGCCCCGCTCCCGTTGTCGCGACTTGTGCAGCGGCACGGGCACGATAACGTCCGGCTCGACGCCGTGACGCTGGAGGTGCTGCGCCATCGCGGCCCCCATCGGCGCGGCGAGCCCGCGAACGCCGTTGTACTTGAGCCGGTGCACGGCCTTCTGCGCCGCGCCCTTCATCTCGAAGGGCGCCAGCACAAGCTGCAGCCCGACGCCGGTGGTATCGGCGGCCCGCGGCGCCTCCGCAATGCAGTGGTCGCACAGGTACGCGCCCTCGCCGCCGCACCCCACGCACTTCCGAGGGAACAGCAAGTCCAACGCGGCGGCGCCCAAGCGGCGTATGTGGTCAATAGTTGGCATGGTGGAATCATGATACATCAGAGGAAGGTTCGACTCGGCGGCATGCAAATCCGAGGAGCCTCTACTAGGTAGGATGCTTCAGGAATCGGCCTCTAGGATGGCGCTCCGCCCGCCGCCGAGTCTTTCGCCACAAAGTCGATGTCGGCTGCGACAGCACACGGAACGTGAACTTTGTCCTGCCCCTCACATTGGTAACCGCGAAGTCCCCCGTGTTGATGATGTTCATGCCAATCACCACCTGGAGGTCTTCTGGCAGAGCGCCTTTGATGGCCTGGACTGCTTCGAACTCCACTCCGCTGGGCAACCGAAGGGTGATGTAATACATCGCCACGTGCTCGGACGTGCCCATGGCGTGGCTGACGGCTGCAACTCCCACCTCCACCAGCCCGCAGGCGTGTACTACGGCTTGGGAGACCATGCAGACCGTGGCCCCGGTGTCCCAGAGGGAGGTGAATTCGGCCATTGGGAGCGGTGGCGTTGCCACACCCGGCGTGTATGCGGAGACGCCGCATTGCGTCTGTAGGACGTTGAGGAGGCCGTCACCCTCGACGGTGAAACTGCGGGTGTTGGACTGTGTGGTTATGGGGCCACCACTGGCGAATAGATCCTTACCAACGTGTCCTTGTCGCCCTGCGACACCCTCTGAATGAGATACGTTCCAAGCGGGTGGGTGTCTTGCAGCGCAAGCATGGCCTCGCCCGCGCTGTCAAAGTCACCAAGCACAACCCCGTCCTTCAGGGCGATTACCCGCCCGTCGTACCTCGCCACGAATTCGTCTTGGTGGCCGAGGTAGTACTCAAACTCCTTGTGGAGCGCTTCGCTCACGTTTTCCCTCCAGCAACGTGCCCGTCGTGACACCGCAATGAGGCCCACGAAAATCCAATTTTAGGCCGCATTACCGCGAGTATATCATACCGTGCCGCTGTAATAGAGCACGGGTAGAGATGAGCAGTCGCCCGCCACTGCCGCCCCCCATCACCCCAGAGCCTTCTCCATGCGCCACACCTCGGCCGACTTGACCACCACACGCACGAGCGCGCCGCCCACTGCCTGCGTCTTGACGTACCCCATGCGCTCGTACAGGCGAATCGCGCCCGCGTTCTCCGAGATGACGTTCAGCGCCATCCTAGGCACGCCCATGGCGCGCCCCTTCGCCTCTGCCGCCTCCAGCAGGCGCGTGCCCACACCCTTGCCGCGCGCCGACGGGGCGACGGCCAGTTGGTCGACGACCAGCACGTCCTTCCTCGGCGGGCTGAAAAGAAGGAGCATGTTGACGAGGATGAGGATGGCGCGCAGCGGCGGGAAACGCCGGAAGAGGGTCCCTAAGCGCAGGTCATAGAGTTCCACGCCGGGCGATTGGAGCGCCAGGATGCCCAGCAGCTCCCCGTCCGCTGTGGCCGAATAGCAGGCCGCCAGATTGACGCCGTCGCGAAAGAGCCGGACGAAGTCCTCTGCGTCCCGGAAGCCGATGCGCAGCTTCGTGGCGAAGGCCCCATACAGCACCCGCAGCGCGTCCTCGACGTGTTCCGCCGCCAGGCCCTCCGTGACGGTGACGTCTTCTGCGCCCACTAAATCAGCACGCCGCCCGCCGGCCCCCTACCCTATCCGCTCCGACGGCATGTTCACCCACGAGCTCATCTCGTGCGGCTCCGTCACGATGGCGTCTGTGCGGCACACGTACTCCGGGCCGAGCTGGTCCATCGACGTGACACCCAGCAGCCCCATCGCGCTGGTCATCTCGTCCTGCATAATCTCCAGCATGCGCACCACGCCCGCTGACCCGTCGGCCGAGAGCCCCCACGCCTGCAGCTTGCCGATGGCGACGGCCTTCGCCCCCAGCGCCACCGCCTTCAGCACGTCGCTGCCGCGCAGCACGCCGCCGTCCATGATGACGTCCGCCCGGCCGTCCACGGCCTCCACGATCTCCTGCAGCACGTCCAGCGAACCCAGCCCGTGGTCGAGCTGCCGCCCGCCGTGGTTCGACACCCAGATGACGTCCACGCCGTGGTCGACGGCTATCAGCGCGTCCTCCACCGTCGCGATGCCCTTGAGCATGAACGGCAGCCCCGCTAGGTCGCGGATGCGGTCGACAAGGTCCCACGTCAGGGCCGCGCCCCAGTACGGGTCGCGGGGCGCGCGCCGCGTCGGCTGCACCCACCGCTCGACCATCACGCGCTCGCGGCGGCTGTAGTGCTGCACGTCCACCGTGACGCACAGCGCTTTGTAGTCGGCCTCCACCACGCGCCCGATGATGTCCTCAATCCACTTCCAGTCGCCGTGCACGTAGAGCTGGAACATCTTGGGGTAGTCGACGCACGACGCCGTTTCCTCCAGCGCCGGCTCGGTCACGGAGCTGAGCACGTGCATGATGCCGAACTCCGCCGCGGCCTGGGTCGCCGCCGCCCCGCCGCCGGGGTCGAAGACCTGCAGCGACCCGACGGGCGCCAGCATGACGGGGATGCGCAGCTTGTGCCCCAGGAACTCCGTTGACGTGTCGATGCTGGACACGTCGCGCAGCACCCGCGGGCGAAAGGCCAGCCGGTCGAACGCCAGCCGGTTGCGCCGCAGCGTCGTCTCCGACTCGGACCCGCCGACCAGGTAGTCCCAGACGCCCTGGTGCACGCGCCGCCGCGCCAGTTGGATGATCTCTTCCGTGCTCACGAAATCCGGCATTGCCGTCCTCCTCTGCGGGTGTCTTTTGGGCTATCGTGGTTCGCTAATGTGGTTCAACGTCCGCGCGGATCTCGACGCCCGCGCGCTCTTCCTGCAGCAGCGCCACGGAGCTCGTGTCGAGCTGCCCGCGGCCGCCCTTCGACATCTCGTCGTACTCCTTGTAGGCCAGCGGGCCGAGCTGCAGCGGTACGCCATAGTTCTCCGCCAGCTCTATCGCCAGCCCCAGGTCCTTGCGGACTAGGTCCACCGTGAACGTGGGGGTGAAGTTGCCCTTGAGCAGGGCGGGGGGATACCGCCACTGCATGGACCTTGTGTTGCCCGTGCTGCGGCTGACGGCCTCGAACAGCGTGCCCGCATCCACGCCCGCCTTAACGCCGATGGAGAAGGCCTCCGCCAGCAGCGGTTGCAGCGAGAGCGTGATGTAGTTGTTGACCAGCTTGCACACCTGCCCCGCGCCGGCCGGGCCGCAGTAGAAGGGCTTGTCGCCGATGGCGCTCAGCACCGGCAGCATCTCCTCGTACAGCGCCTTGTCGCCGCCCACCAGCAGCGCGAGCGTCGCGTCTTCGGCGCCGATTGTGCCGCCGCTGACCGGGCAGTCCAGCATGCGAATGCCCATCGCCGCGAGCTCGACATGCAGCCGTCGGGTCAGGACGGGCGAGTTTGTCGACAGGTCCACGTAGACCTGCCCGGGAGACGCCCCCGCGGCGATCCCCTCCGCCCCCAGCGCCACGGACTCGACGTCCGCCGGCCCCGGCAGCGACGTGAACACCACCTCCGACGCCTGCGCCACCTGCTGAGGCGTATCGCCCCAGTTCGCGCCGGCCTCCAGGAAGGGCGTGGCCGCCTCCCGCCGGAGGTCGTGCACGGTCATCGAGTGGCCCGCCGCCTGCAGGTGCCGTGTCATGTGCCGTCCCATCGCTCCCAGACCAATGAATCCTACGTCCAAGCCGTCCTCCCCTGCATTTCCGGTAACCCAATCCCCTCCCCCAATCCGTTCGCCCTGAGCTTGTCGAAGGGTTTTACGAACGGATTGGGTAAGCGGGTGTTCTGTGCGCTAGCGGGGCTCGATGTCCGCGCGGATCTCAACGCCCGCGCGCTCTTCCTGCAGCAGCGCCACGGAGCCCGTGTCCATCAGGCCGCGATCGCGGTTCGCCGACTCGGCGTACTCGCCGAGCGCCACCGGCCCGAACTGCACCGGCACCCCGAAGTCCTCGGCAAGCTGCAGCCCCAGCGTCAGGTCCTTGCGACCCAGGTTCACCGTGAACCCGGGCGTGAAGTTGCCCTTGAACAGCCCCGTCGGGTAGCGGCGCTGCATGGACGCAGTGTTGCCCGTGCTGCGTACGACGGCCTCGTACAGCGTTCCGGGGTCCACGCCCGCCTTCACGCCGATGGAGAAGGCCTCGGCCAGCAGCGGCTGCAGCGACAGCGAGATGTAGTTGTTGACCAGCTTGCACACCTGCCCCGCTCCCGAGGGCCCGCAGTAGAAGGGCTTGTCGCCGATGGCGCTCAGCACCGGCAGCAGCTCCTCGTACAACGCCTTGTCGCCGCCCACCAGCAGCGCCAGCGTCGCGGCCTCCGCGCCCACGGTGCCGCCGCTCACCGGGCAGTCCAGCATGCGGACGCCCCTTGACGCGAACTCGGCGTGGAGCTGCCGCGTCAGTACGGGCGAGTTCGTCGACAGGTCAACGTACACCTGCCCGGCCACCGCCCCGGCGATAATGCCATCGGTCCCGATTGTCACGCTCTCGACGTCCGCCGGCCCCGGCAGCGACGTGAACACCACCTCGGATGTCTGCGCCACCTCCTGCGGCGTGTCGCCCCAGCGCGCGCCGGCCTCCAGGAAAGGCGTGGCCGCCTCCCGCCGGATGTCATGCACGGTCATGGTGTGGCCAGCCGTCTGCAGGTGCCGCGCCATGTGCCGCCCCATCGCCCCCAGGCCAATAAATCCTACGTCCACGTTGTCCTCCCTAGGTGTTTTCAAGCTCTTGCTGCAGCCACGCCCGGAAGGCGGGGCCGATGTCCGAACGCCCCAGCGCCAGCGACACCGACGCCCGCAGCATCCCCATCGGGTTGCCGGCGTCGTAGCGAGTGCCGGTGAAGCGCCGTGCGTACACGGGTTGGTCTTCCAGCAGCAGCGCGATGCCGTCGGTGAGCTGCAGTTCGCCGCCCGCGCCCGGCGTCACACGGCTCAGTGCGTCGAAGACCTCCGGCGTCAGCACGTAGCGGCCCACGATTCCCAGGTCCGACGGCGCCTCTGCAGCCGGCGGCTTCTCCACCAGCGACAGCACCTGCGTGACGTCCCCGTCGACCTCGCCCGGCTCCACGACGCCGTAGCTGCTGATGCGCTCCGGCGGCACCTGCTCCACGGCAATGACCGAGGCATCGCGCGCCGAGGCGGTGTCGAGAAGCTCGCCGATGGCCGGCCCCTCGCCGCCGCCGATGACGTCGTCAGGCAGCATCACCGCGAAGGGCTCGTCGCCGACGGCGTGACGGGCGGTGAAGACGGCGTGCCCCAGCCCAAGCTGTTGGTGCTGCCGGACAAAGATGAACTCGGCCTCTTCCCGCACACGCCGCATCGCCGTCGCGAGAGACGTCTCGCCCCGACGCTCCAGCAGCTCCTCGAGCTGCGGCGCGGGGTCGAAGTAGTTGGCCATCGCGTCCTTGCCCTGTGACGTCACGATAACCATCTGAGACAGCCCGGCGTCCAGCGCCTCCTCCACGATGTAGTGGAGCATCGGCCGGTCGATGAGGGGCAGCAACTCCTTGGGCACGGCCTTGGACGTCGGCAGCTGCCGGGTCCCCAGGCCCGCCGCCGGAATCACGGCCTTGCGCACGTCCATGACACGTCCTCTCGCTTGCTACGCATCGCACGTTGAGGGCCGCAGGGATTGTACCACGCCGGTCGGGGGTGGCATTCGGGGTTGACCGTTCGCCCGCGGTGCATCATGCTCAAGTCATGCAATGTCAGGCAATGCATTCGACATTGCGCCCTGGAGGGGAGCCATGACGCAGATCACCGCCCGTGTGCCCGAGGAGTTGGGGCAGGCCCTGAACGCGGCCGCCGTGCAGTTGAACAGAAGCCGCGCTGAGGTGGTGCGGCTGGCGCTGCAGCAGTTCCTCTTGGACATGGAAGATCTTGCTCTTGCCAAGGCGGCGGCGGACGACCCAAACGACCCTGTACTGGACTGGGAAGAAGTTAAACGTGAGCTTTTCGGTTCAGATAAAGGGTAGTGCCCGGAAGGCGTTGGCGGCAATTCCTCAGGCTTCCAGGGACCGCATACGACACGCGATTGATTCCCTCCACGAGAATCCGTATGCCGGTGATTTCTTGGCGGGCCAATTCTCCGGAACACGACGGCTTCGGGTCGGCACATACCGGGTGCTTTATGAGATCCATCGCGATGAACTGGTTGTCCTGGTCGTCCGTGTCGCGCATCGCCGAGAGGCCTACCGCTAAGCGATATCTCTACCCCCCGCACGTCATCCCCGTCCCCCCACCGTTGTTCCTGCGGAGGCGGGAACCTCCCCCTCCGCGTTCCCCCACCCCGCAGAACCCGCGAACGTAACGTCCGTAGGGGCCGTTCGCGAATGGCCCGTCCCGCCCCCGCCTACCCCCGCCCCCTCCGCGCCCCATCCCCCGCCACCGACGCAAGCCGCGCGGCGCCTTCGGACCTAGCCCTCGTTGGTCTCTATTTTTTGGAATCCGGTACGCCGCGACTGGTACACTGGACACTGTGGGTCGCGCTGAACGGTTGAAGGGGGACGGCGGAATGAGGAGAGACACGGCGCGAGGTCTCCTTCTCGCGGCCGCTCTGTGCGGCATGTTCCTGCTTGGCGGTTGTGAGAGCAGCGACCCCACGGCCGGGCCTGAGACGCAGGAAGAGATCGTCGCGCGGTTGCGCCGCAATGCGGACTCGTTCGAGTACGCTCGTGGTACGTTCGGCGGGACCATTACCTACGCTACAGTCTCGGAGCCGCTGACCTTCAGCCCTGTGCTCGCGAACGATGCGGGCTCGTCGGGCTACCTCGGTTACGTGTTCGAGGGCCTGACCGAGACCTCCTGGTTGAACGACGCCATCGAGCCGGCGCTGGCCGAGTCCTGGGAGCGCTCCGATGATGGACTGGAATGGACGTTTCATCTGCGGCGCGACGTCACCTGGCACGACGGCGGGCCGTTCACGGCGCACGATGTCGATTTCACCTTCAACCGCATCATCTACAACGACGATATCCCCACCTCAGACCGTCAGGCCTTCATCTTCAACTACATCGACGACGCGACGGGCGCGTGGACGGATGGCCGGATGACCGTGACCGCGCTGGACACGCATACGGTGCGGTTCGTGCTGCCCGTCTCGTACGCCCCGTTCCTCCGTTCGATGGGCTACTCCATTTACCCTCGACACGTGCTCGAACCGTTCGTCGACGCGGGCACGTTCGAGGAGGTCTGGGATATCGATTCGGACCCGTCGGAGGTCATTGGCACCGGCCCCTTCACCATCGCCAGCTACACGCCCGAGGAACAGCTCACGCTGCACCGAAACCCGGACTACTGGATGTGGGACAGCGCGGGCTACCGCCTCCCCTATCTGGACGAGGTGGCGTACCTTATCGTCGAAGACTTTGACCAGGAACTGGCGCTCTTCCGCGAGGGCCGGACGGACGCCCATGGCGTGCTGGGCGAGGAGTATCCGGTGCTCGAGCCGCTCCAGGAGGAGGGCAATTTCACGATCCACCGCCGCGGTCCCGGTTTCGGCACGACGTTCCTCACGTTCAACGTGCATCCAGGCGAGAACCCGGACGGAGAGGCCTACGTTCGTCCGGAGGCCCGGCGGTGGTTCGATAGCCGAGAGTTCCGGCAGGCTGTCGCGCACAGCGTCGACAAGGACGCCATCATAGAGGAGACGCTGGGCGGCCTCGGCTATCCGCAGTGGTCATCCATCAGCCCCGCCGCGGGCGACTTCCACAACCCGGACGTCCCGCGTTACGCCTACGACCTCGATGCCGCGAACAGCCTGCTCGACGGCCTCGGCTGGGTCGACTCGAACGGCGACGGCGTCCGCGAGGACGGCGCGGGCGTTCCCATCGCCTTCACGCTCGTCACCAACGAGGGCAACAGTGTGCGCGAGCGCGCTGCGCTCATTCTCCAAGAGGGGATGCGGAGCATCGGTCTCGGCGCCGACGTCCAACTGGTCGACTTCGGAGAACTCGTTGGGCAGCTGACGGCAACCTACGACTGGGAGGCGGTCGTCATCGGCTTCACCGGCGGCTCGGATCCCTACGGCGGCATCACGTTCTGGCATAGCGATGCGGACTTCCACCTTTGGTACCCCAACCAGCCCGAACCCGCGACGGAGTGGGAGGCGGAGATCGATGACCTGTACACCGCAGCCAGCCAGGAATTGGACCACGCTGAGCGAGTGCGGCTGTATCACCGGGCGCAGGAGATAGCAGCAGAGCAGGTCCCCGTGATTTACACAGCACTCTCGGAGCGGCTGAGTGCGGTGCGCAACGTGTTCGGCAACATCACGCCCACTCTCTACGGCCTCTGGGACGACCGCTACGTCTACCGCACGAACAACTAGCGCCCGTCCCCACGCGTCGCCATTCCCGCCCCCGTTCGTCATTCCTGCGAAGCCAGCAACCCAAAGCTGCCGCGCCAGCGTGGGGCGACCCCACCACCAGCCCCCGTCGCATCCCCGACTTCCCGCACTACACCGTAGTGGAGGTGGTCGTTCGATGAGAGGGAGACACGGTCTGCAGGTAACGATGCTGGCATTGACGGGCCCAAAGAGGATGTACCACAAACTTTTCAGTGAGTGGTCGGGTTATAGCTCCGGTCGGCCAACAATGGGGCGCACAAGGGAAGCGACAAGGCAGCGACGTGGTCGAATCGAATACCTCGCCATAGTCCAAAGCGCTGCGGTAGTGGAATTCTACAGTGTCGTTGTCGTTCGCATTCGCCCCCCCGAAGAAGATGTGGACATGGGGGTAGGAGTGGTAGTTGGTTTAGGCGTCGGAGCAGGCCGCGGAGAGATTCACAACCAACAAGAAGGCTAGGAGTGAACTCTGGCGCTTGAGCACACCCCATTGCGGCGTGTTCGGCGCGCAAGGCAACACCGGGTGCGGGGCCTCGCACCCGATGCCGTCAATTTCCCCGCTCGCCTCCGACTAGAGCCACTGTTTCTGGCCGGTAACGTAGATAGTCTGGAATTCTTCATCGGACTTGGTCAGGTAGATAATGCCTTCCACCAATCCAAGTACACCAGCCGCCATCAGAGCAATATAACCAACCACGTACATCAATAAGCCAATGAAGACGCCAATGCCGAAAATCCCCAAGAATATGAATATATTGCCCACAACCAGAGCCAACAACACGCCGCCGCCGCCAACTGCCAACTGCATCATTGCGGGCCGTTTGTTGCCCAGGTAGAACTTGTGGGCGCCGGCCCAGCCTAGGAATATCCCCAGCAGCCCGGCAACCAACCTCGTCCTCTCGGATCCCAACACGCCGTCAAGAGTGCCGCTTATCCCGCCGGAACTGGGTGCCGCCATAGCACGGTAAATGGCTACGGCATCGCCGCCCTGCGCCTCGAAATCCACCCGCGTTCCCCGGTTGGGAATTGCCTCGTCTTTCCACTCGGCCCCGACGAAGTTATATCGGTTGCCGTCATCCCCTGTGATTAACCCCGAGTTGGTTTGAACGGTGTAGTCCAATATAGTCCCATTCATTCCCTGTCCTCCTCTCCCCGTTGGGCTTCTGGGGTCTGACAAGTTGTCCCGGCTGATTACCGCTCTATGTCAGACAGGCTGATAATGAAGCCTTCCGCACCTCCGTCTTCTTCCTCCAGTTCAAATGACGCTAGCAGTTCTAAGTCGCTGGCGCTTTCCGGCAATTCGTACTCCACGGCTATGCCCACGTCTGCCTCTACCGAGCTTCCTTGATACGGGACCTTGCCGTCACGGATGTTCCCTTTGAATTCACAGCTTGAGGCCCCATAGTACATTCCGCTCCCGTCGCGGACGATCAGGTTTTCGCCGCAGTCCGGCAGCGGTAATAGCGTGTCCTCATCAAGGTTGCTGAACGCTATCTCAAAAGTAAGTTTTTGGGCGTCTCGCTCCACATACCAGACGCTGAAATCACAGGCGTAGGAGCCGCACGAAGTGACATAGTCGGCAACGTGCGTGAGGTCTACGTTCGCGTCCGCGTCCTGAAAGCAGCGCGACCCAGCCAGCCGGTAGCGAACGAGGGGAGTAGTCTTCGCCCAGGCGTCTCCTACCGCTTCGGCATCGTCTTCCAAGCCTTCCAAAGTTCCCTCAGCATCAAAAGTTTCCAACATGCTGCCATCCGGCGGCTGGGAATCGACCACATTCTTAAGTTCCTTCAGGAAGTCTAAGGTAGCTTTATGATAAGCGTCCAGCGCATCGGGAACATCCTGGGATTCCCACGCTTCAATGTCTTCCCCCAACGTTTCCGTCCATTGGGCGTTTGTTGAGTTTTGGTCGATCAGAAAAAGGCCTTGCCCCGGCGCGCGGCAGGTCTCCTCATACGCAGCCACCTTCTCCCAATCGATGGTGGAGCCTCCGCCTACGTCCGAGCTTCCCGGGAGGGATCCGCCGCAGGCTGCCGCAGCGATCATCATCGCCGTCAGGCACGCCAGCCACGCCATGGGGGCTCTCTCGATACGCTCTAGGCACGGAGACCGTGAAGGACGTTGTGGATGCGATGGGGCAGGATGAGCAAGAACCATATTGGCATCACCTCCAATAGTGCCCAAGCCCGGGGCCCGAATCCGCTTGCGCCCTGTCCATTATGTACACGCCGGTAGAGTAACAGATATATCATGATTGGCAAGCGCGCGCAGGCGAGGGCTGCCGTTCCAGATCAGGGTGAGATTGACGAACCACGCGGGTAGGGGCTGCTCGCGAGTGGCCCGTCCAGCCCCTAGGCGGGAACTGCCTCCGCCATCGCCATTCCTGCTCCCCCCACGGCGTCATGCCTGCGAAGCCAGCAACACAAAACCGCCGTCCCCGCAGGGTGCAACCCCACCACCCACCCCCATCGCATCCCCCGACTGCCCACACCCCGCCGCTAGGCGGGAGCCTGACGCTGTTGCTCTTTACGGGTGGGCCAAACTGGATCTTTGTGAGCTATGTAGGCATCCTCGGGTGGGTTCCGTTAGGAGTTCTGTGCGCTTGGATTGCCCTGACGGGACAACTCAGAGGCCGCTGGGGAAACTTGGGTAGGTGGGCTAAGCGGGCGGCTGCCAGTTCAGCGCCTTCTTGAGGTTGGAGAGATATTCCGCGAACGCGCGACGCCCCCACCAGCGGCAACGCCCCCGATCCCGGAAGCTGCTATGCGTCCTGTGCCAAGCGGAGGCCGGTGAATTGCCAGCGGCTCGCGGGCGGGAAGAAGTTGCGGTACGTGGCCCTGATGTGCGACGCGGGCGTTGCACAGGAGCCGCCCCGCAGCACCATCTGGCCGGACATGAACTTGCCGTTGTACTCCCCAATGGCGCCGGGCCCCGCGCGATAGCCGGGGTAGGGCAGGTATGCGCTCTGCGTCCACTCCCACACGTCTCCGAAGGCCTGCGTCATGCCGCCCGACGCGGCCCCCACCGTCGAGGGGTGGAAGGCTCGCGACTCCGCGAAGTTGCCGTGGGTGGGCAGTGAGGCCGCCGCCACCTCCCATTCCGCCTCCGTGGGGAGGCGGGCGCCGGACCACCGCGCGAAGGCGTCGGCCTCGTAGTGGCTCACGTGACAGACGGGCTCGGCGGGGTCCACGGGGCGCATGCCCCCGAGGGTGAACTGCCACCATTCGCCGTCGCGCTCCACCCAGTAAAGGGGGGCGCACCAACCCTGCTCGCGGACGGTGCGCCAACCCTCGGAGAGCCAGAGGTCGAATCGCTGGTATGCGCCGTCTCGCATGAACTCCAGGTACTCGCCGTTGGTGACCAGTCGAGAGGCGATCCTGGCATTCTGCAGCAACGTCTGATGCCGCGGCCCCTCGTGGTCGAAACAAAAGCCCGACCCCTCGTGGCCGATGGTGTGCAGGCCGCCGGCAATGTCCACCCACCGTAGCGCGAGCACGCCGCCGCTCGAAGGTGCCTGCGGCGCCGACGTGCGCGCCTGAGCGTACACCGGCTCCAGCGGGTTGTGCGACAGCATGTGCTTCAGGTCTGTCAGGAGGAGCTCCTGGTGCTGCTGCTCATGGTTGAAGCCGAGGACTAGGGTCTCTTCCACGCCCGCCAACTGCTGCAACGTGGCGGTCTCGATGTAGTCCAGCAGCGCGCGGTCCACGTGGGAACGGTATTGGTACACCTCGCGGACGGTGGGGCGGGAGAGGAGTCCGCGCTCCGGCCGGGGGTACTGCGCCCCCACGCCATTGTAGTAGGAGTTGAAGAGGAACTCGTACCGCGGGTGGTAGCGCTCGTAGTCCGGGACGAAGGCCTTGAGGACAAAAGTCTCGAAGAACCAGGTGGTGTGGGCCAGGTGCCAGCGGGCGGGGCTCGCATCCGGCATCGACTGGATGACGTAGTCCTCCGTCTCCAGGGGGCTGCAGAGCTGCTCCGTCCACTGGCGCACCTGCCGGTAGCGCTCCGCCAGGGACGGCATGGGTGCTGCGAGGCCCTCTTCCCTTGTTGCCGCTGTCATCACTCCTCCTTTGACCGCGGCGACGGGCGCGCTATGCCGCCGTCGCCAGGGCGAGGCCGAAGTACTCCTGCTCGTCCGTGTACCACGCCTCCAGCGCCATCCCAGACGATTCCAGAATGGCGGCGGCGCTTTCCTTGGTGAACTTGTGGGAGTTCTCTGTCCAGATCGACTCGCCCTTTGCAAAGTCCACGGTCATGTCGAGGTCCGCAATGCGAACGGAGTGAGCGCGATCGGCGTAGAGACGTATCTCGATGCGGGCGGCGTCCGGGTTGAAGTGGGCGCTGTGGCAAAAGTCATTCGGGTCAAAGTCCGCGTGGAGGGCGTTGTTGATGACGCACAGTATGTTGCGGCTGAAGGCGGCGGTGACGCCGGCGTCGTCGTTGTAGGCGGCCTCCAGCACCGTCACGTCCTTCACAAGGTCAAGGCCCAGCAGCAGGGAATCTCCGGGGGCCAACAGCTTGCGGACCTTCGACAGCATGGCGCGCTGCTCCTGCTGCTCAAGGTTGCCCAGTGTGCTGCCCAGAAAGAGCACAAGCCGCCGGCCGACCGCTAGCGGGACCAGGCCGAGGTGCCGCTCGAAGTCGCCGATGACGCCGTGCAGCTCCAGGTCAGGGTAGCGTTCCAGCAGGTCGTCGCCTGCTGCCCGCACGATGGACTCGCTCACGTCGAAGGCCACATAGCGCCCGGGGGTGTTCACGTCCCGGCGGGCGTCCAGCAAGGTGCGGACCTTGGTCGACGCGCCGGATCCCAGCTCCAGCAGCTCGTGGGGCGCGGCGCGACGGAGTATGTCCTCCCGCTGTTCGCAGAGAATGGCGAGCTCGGTGCGAGTGGGGTAGTACTCCGGCAACTCCGTTATTTGCTCGAAAAGGAGGGAACCGGTGGCATCGTAGAGGTACTTGGGGTATAGGTACTTGTGTGGGGCGCCGAGGCCTCTGCGGACATCCTCTCCGATGGTGTCCAAGACCCCGCGCCCGTCAAGATGCACGTCAAGAGGGAACTCCGTCATGGCCGCCTCCGATGCTCTTTTGTGCCGCTAGCACGTCTACCTCATGGATGCATCGGACCGCAGGACCACGCTCGGATGCAAAAGCAACGGTAGAATCATACTACTGATGTGTCAAGCCCATATCCGACCGGCAGCATCATTCCCGCCCCCCACTGCGTCATTCCTGCGAAGCCAGCAACCCACAGCGACACGTCCCCGCGCGGGGCAACCCCACCACCAACCCCCGTCGCACCCGTAGACTGCCCGCACCCCGCCGTAGGGGCGAGGCGCATCCCCGCACCCCCCTCGCCCCCCTTCCCCCCACCCCCCTCGCCCCCCTTCCCCCCACCCTGCCACCGCCCCCTTCCCCCCGCACCCCGCCCTTCGCTACCCTCCTCGCATGGAACACCACGTCCCAAACGCCAACGCCGTCCTATGATCCGCTTCGATGACCGGGCACCGTTCGGTTCGCAACAGCTGGGATTAGCCTCTACCGGGCATAAATTTCTTGGATTTGTAGCTGCAACGCGACACAACAGCTACAAAATCGATTACAGCAGCAAAGCTCCCTCAGCTACACCAGGCGCGATGTGAGTCCCCCGCTCCGCTGCCCCTGCTGAGCCCTCCGCCGCTATGGAGCAAGGGGTAATTCTTGAGTTTTTCGCCGAACTGGTGTATTCTAATGATTCCGCATTTGCGGAGCCTTCGGAGCAGTAGATATGAACATTATTTGGATTGTGGCGGATACTTTTCGTAGGGACCACGTTGGAGCCTACGGCAATCCAATTATCCGGACACCGAGTTTGGACGCCCTGGCAGCAAGGTCGGTCAGATTTGACGGTCACTATGCCGCAGGCTTTCCCACCATGCCCACCCGGGCAGACCACCTTACCGGCCTCTGGACCATGTCCTTCATGGGGTGGGAACCCCTCCCGGCGGGCGTCACCACCGTAGCGGAGATGCTGGCCGGTTGCGGCTTTCACACGGCCGCGTCGGTGGACACGCCGTACTACCTGCGCAACGGCATGAACTACGACCAGGGCTTCCAGTCCTTCTTCATGAATCGTGGCCAGGACACCATGTGGTCCCTCGTCCCGAGTCCCGGGTACCACAACGAGGCCCTGGACGTCAGGGATGCGTGGCAGTTCGAATCGGACCGCTGTGCCCCACGGACCTTCACGACCGCGATGGAGTGGCTGGAGCAGCACTACAAGGAAGACTTCTTTCTCTACATCGACACCTGGGACCCCCACGAGCCCTGGGACGCACCGGACTACTACACCGAGCTGTACTATCCCGACTACGACGGCGAACTGATGCTGCCCGTCTACGGAAACTGGCACGACGTCCAGGGCTACAGCGAGGCGATGCTACGGAAGAGTCATGCCACCTACTGTGGTGAGATCACCATGGTCGACACCTGGGTGGGGCGCCTTCTCAGGACCGTGGAGAACATGGGCCTGACGGAGAAGACCGCCATCATCTTCACCACAGACCACGGCTTCATGTTCGGGGAGCACGGCGGGCTCTTCGGCAAGATGGCCTCGGACAAGCGGCCCGACGGCAGCCTGCACACCTATGGCGAGCCCGGGTCCTCCTGGGCGTACTCCCCCCTCTTCGAGGAGCTC
The DNA here is from genome assembly GCA_965249605.1 of Dehalococcoidia bacterium. Classification (GTDB taxonomy): domain Bacteria; phylum Chloroflexota; class Dehalococcoidia; order Lucifugimonadales; family UBA1127; genus UBA1127. The sequence continues at coordinate 2,327,895 of OZ252245.1, read as the reverse complement.
GTTCACCTGCCCCTGCTGATTCAGGCGCCGGGCATCCCCCCCGGCGTGTATAAGGGCCTCACGTCGGCCGTCGACGTCATGCCCACCGTGCTCGATCTCACCGGCATAGAGATTCCGGAGTACGTCCAGGGGAGGTCCTTGGCGCCCAGGATGCGGGACCGCTCGCTCCCTGGGCGTGAGTACGTGGTCAGCAGCATTCCCTTTGCGAACCCCGGAGACCCCGTGCACTCCGTCGACAGCCTCCTCAGGACGCTTTCGGACCACCCGGTCACCACTGTGACCGCAGGCGACTGGAGCCTCCTCTACAGTCCCCAGGAGCGGTACTCGCAGCTGTACAACCTGGCCTCGGACCCGGGCCAGACGCTCGACACCATCGGGAGCAACACGGACGACGCGAGGGAACTCCATCGCCTCCTCGTCCAGTTCATGCGGGAGACCCAGGTACCGGACCGTCTCATGGCCCCGCGCAAGACCCTGCGCATCTAGGACGTCAAATAATTGGGAGGTAATGCTTTTGGTTGCAATGCCAGACTATTCGGAGGCCTTTTATACGCGCAATGCGCCGCGGTATGCCGAAGTGAGCCACAAATTCTTGCAGTCCGTGTACATCCGCTCCTCCCATCCGGCGCTCAAGGGCGATGTGGACCTGATGGAACAGCTCCAGGCATTGGTTCCGAATGGTTCACGTGGGCTGGACGCCGGCTGCGGCGCGGGCGCGCGCGATGTCTTCCTGTATCGGCAGAGGGGCTATGACATCCATGGCGTCGACGCCGTTGAGGAGAACATCGACGAGGCGCGCAGGCTGCATCCGGAGATCGCCGGGCGGGTGAACGTCGCAGACCTCCGCCAGCCGCTGCCCTTCCCGGACGCGTCCTTCGCCTTCGTTCTGTGCAACGCGGTCATCCAGCACATCGCCCCAGACGTGGCATTGAACGTGACCCTGCAGGAGTTCGCACGGGTGCTCGATCGACAGGGCGTCCTCCAGCTCATGTTCAAGGTGGGAACGGGGATCGCAACCCTTTACGACAAGGACTACGGCGTCGACAGGGCATTCCAACTCTACCGGGAAGGCGAGATCATTGCCGTGCTGGAGGGCCTGGGATTGAACGTCGTCCCCGTCGACAGCGAAGGGCTTGGCGGCGTCATGTACTTCACCGACACCAAGCGTTCCGGCCACTGCGTCCTCTTCGCCAGGAAAGCCGGATAACCGGCAAGAGCACGCAGCCGCGACCCCGACGTCCCGCACCACGCGAGACGTAACCGCGCTCGCCTTCGTCCGTCCTCGCTGGCTAACGGGCGCCTATTAGCTTGTGCAGAGTCCTCGCCTTTCGAGACTCACGCATGCAGTCGCCCGGTCACTTGGTGGTGATGCGGTTGCCGAGCGTGCCGTTTCCCGGAATCGCCACCACAACCCCCGGCGCATTGTCCGGCAACGCCACTACGCGTTGGAAACGCTGTCAACAACGCCCTCAGCACTGTTTGCCGTTCAGTAATATACTTGTGCTGATACAGGGATGCTGTTGTGTTGTGGTGGACTAGATTGCTCACACCAAATGCCGCCGCTGTTGCGGTGCTGTGCCTCGCCGGAGCATTGGCTGCGCTCCTTTCCCCGCCAGTCTCGTCCCACGCCGCCGTCAACGCTCAGGCCGGCGGAATCTGCAACCGTACTGAGGCGGTCCGGGTTGCGCTTGTCGATCTCGTTGACGATGTCCATCCCACCGTCGCCGGTTGTGCCGACGTTACTGACGCCCACCTCGCCTCGATTACCGGACGACTGACCCTTGGCCACCGCGGCATTCACTCTCTGCAGGTAGGCGACTTCGACGGCCTTACGCATTTGAAGATTCTCGACTTGCGCCGCAACCAATTGCGTAGGCTGCCAGCCGGTGTGTTCGCGGGTCTCGACAGCCTGGTCGACCTCGACCTGTGGCAAAACGAGCTACAAACGTTGCCGGCCGGGACATTTGCCGGCCTCAGCGCTCTGAGTGACCTGGATATGGAGGAAAACGACCTGCGCACCCTGCCGCCCGGTGTGTTCGCCGGCCTCAACCTGAGGTTCTTGGGCCTGGAAGGCAACCGGTTGCGTACGCTGCCGTCCGGCGTGTTCGACGATCTCGACGTGACGTTGACGTTGGATTTGTCGCACAACGAATTGCATGTGCTGCCCAGTGACGTGTTCTCTGGCCTCACCAACCTTGAGCACCTGGATTTGTCGGTGAACCAACTGCACGAGTTGCCTCCCGGCCTGTTCTCCGGTCTCACCAGCATGACAGCGTTGTGGGTGGACCAGAATCCAGGCGCCCCCTTCACGTTTACCATGATGCCGAATCGGGTCCCCGGCACGAATAAGCTGGTGGTCACCGTCGCCCAGGGCGCCCCTTTCCCCATGGACACCACGCTGAGCGTGACGGGGGGAACCCCACCGGCGAGATCGTTCACGGTTACTGTCCCGACGGGCCGCACGGCAAGTGACGAAATCGTCATGACCTCCCTCGGAGGCGCGTTGGCCACGCTGAGTGGGGCGACCCCAGTGCCGACAGACAATGAACTAGACTACCATGGGTTTGAGACTGCGGTGGGCGAGCCTGTGACGTTCTTCGATACGACGTCCGGCGCCGTGACGATTACCTCGGACCCCGGGCCGGACGATACCTACGCGACAGGGGATGACATCGATCTAACGGTGACCTTCGCTGAGAACACGACGGTGAACACTGCGGACGGGACGCCGCAGATCGGCCTGACCATCGGAACGACGCCGAAGCTGGCCGGTTACACCGGCGGTTCGGGGACGGCGTCGCTGGTGTTCCGCTACACGGTTGCTGAGGGCGGCCTCGACACCGACGGGGTGAGCACGGGGTCCGGCAGCATCACGGGCCACAAGGTGGATGGGGTCAAGCCCGTGTTGCTGAACGCAACGGTGGACGGCGCCGCTCTGACGTTGACCTACAGTGAGGCGCTGCGCGGGTTCTCGGCGCCGTTGGCGAGCGCGTATACGGTGGCCGGCGGGCAAGCAGGCCGGACCGTCTCCAGCGTCGCGGTGACCGGGAGCGTGGTGGCGCTGACCCTCAACCCGCCGGTCGGGCAACCTTAGACGGGGCTCACGCTGAGTTACACGTCGCCGGCTACAGGGCAGCTTCGGGACCTGGCAGGCAACGACGCGGCGGGATTTAGCGGCAATCCGGTACAGAACGACACGCCCGACACAACGGCCCCGACGGTGACCGGCGTGGCGCTCGCCTCGTACCCGGAATCGAACGGGACCTACGCGTTGGGCGATGCCATCGAGGTGACGGTGACGTTCGACGAGCCGGTACGGGTGACAGGCACGCCGCAGTTGCTGCTGGAGGTGGGCAACGACGACCGAACGGCCCGCTATCAGCACGGGATGGGGAAGGCGCTGCTCTTCGCCTATACGGTAGTGGAGGACGACGCTGACAATGATGGGGTGAGCATTGCGGCGAATCAGCTATCGCTGAATGGGGGCGCTATCAAGGACGCCAGGGGCAATGCGGGGGTGCTGGCGCATCAACTGCTGCCTCCCCACCTCTGGCACAAGGTGAACGGCAAGACGACCCAACGTCTCCCCCCTCCCCCGCAACCCACATCTACGGTGACATCCGGCACCGGCACCGGCAGTGCCGGCGGCGGCGGAGGCGGCTTCGGTCCCGCGCCCGTCGCTCCCAGCTTCGCCGACGGCTTCCGCACCACGCGTGCCGTCGCGGAAAACGCGCGGCCGGGCGATGCCGTCGGCGATCCAGTATCGGCCACCCATCCCGATGAACTTGAGATCACCTACTCCCTGAGCGGGACTGACGCGGCCTCCTTCACCGTCGACGAGGAGACAGGCCAGATCAGCGTGAAGGTAGGGATTGACCTGACCATCGGGATGAATTACACCGTCAACCTGACCGCCACGGACAGCGCCGGCTTCGGCGCCATCATCATCGTGAACATTGAGGTGGCGGCGGCCACGCATCATGCCTACGACCTAAACCGCAATGGGGTGATTGACCGCGACGAGGTCATCAAGGCGGTAGGGGACTACTTTGACGGAGAAATCACCAAGGACGAGGTGATAGAGCTCATCAGACAGTACTTCGCGGAGCCTGGCTAGGCCCAATCCTCCCCTACCCTGACACCACCCCCTTCCCCCCACACCCCGCCCCCCGCTACCCTCCTCGCATGGAACACCACATCCCAAACGCTAACCCCCGCATCGACGCCCGGGCACCGTCTGGCCCCCAACAGCAGGGATTACTTTCCCCCCGGCATAAATTTTTTCGATTTGTAGCTGCAACGCGACACAACAGCTACAAATACGACTACCGCTGGAGTCTTCCCTCAGCTACGCCGCGCCGAGCACCAAATCGCCCAGGCCGCACTCCCGCACCTGCGGCCTTCGCCTTCCCCGCCCCCAACCCCCGCATCGACGCCAGAGCGCCGTTCGGCCCGCAACAGCAGGGATTTGTTTCCACACCGCGAGCACCTCTATTTTGGATTTGTAGCTGTAATGCGTCACAACAGCTACAAATCGATTGCAGAATCAGAGTTCACTCAGCTACAAAGCGATTGCCAAATAAGAGTTCACTCAGCTATGCCCGCCCCCGGAAACAATCCGCCCGCGCCGCACTCCAGCACCCGCCGTCGCCACGGGGAAGCGAGGTGCGATCGCCATTTGACACCCCCTCCCCGCCGCCCTACGATTGAATTGGCCGTGCTAGATGGGGAGCTGGCGGTGCCCTGTACCCGCAATCCGCCACAGCGGGGTCGAATTCCTCCCCAAGGTCTGGCCCAGCGGCCTCTGCTCGTTCAGAGCAGCGTTGAGGGCTGGGACCCGCGCGACGGACGCCCGTGAACCCCGCCAGGCCCGGAAGGGAGCAACGGTAAGCGGAAACGCCGAGCGCCGTGGGGCCACCTGGCCTGAGTTGCGAAGGCGGGTACGCCGGGGGGTTCATGATCGACGGGAGGTGCACGGTCCTCCACCAACCCTTGATGCCATCCCCAAGGCCGTGGGAGCAGCCATGAGCCTTCCCGCACACCCGGACGTTCGCCCTGAGCCTGTCGAAGGGCGTTCAAGGCGCGCCCACCGGCCGCTTGCCGCAGACGCATCGCAGACCGCCCCCGGCCGGTTGTTGGGCGGCCTCGGCCTCCAGCCCCGCAAGGGTCTGGGTCAGCACTTCCTCGTCTCCCAGAGCGTCCTCGAACGCATCGTCGCCGCCGCCGACACCCACCCCGGCGACAACATCGTCGAGGTCGGCCCCGGCCTCGGCGCCCTCACGGAGGTCCTCGCCCGACGTGCCGGCCGCGTCGTCGCCCTGGAGCTCGACACCGCCCTCTGCCAGGCGCTGCAGAAGCACTTCGCGGACCGCCCCCACGTGCAGGTCGTCCACGCAGACGCCCTCAAGGTCAACCTGGACACCGTCGTACCCGCCGGGCAGCCCTACAAGTTCGTGGCGAACCTCCCCTACTACGCCGCCACCGCCATCATCCGACGCTTCCTGGAGGCCGCCCACAAACCCACCGTCGTCGTCGCCACGGTGCAGCGAGAGGTCGCGCAGGGTATGGCCGCCCCGGAGGGCAAGCGCGGCCTGCTCGGCGTCGCGACCCAGTTCTTCGGCAGCCCGCGCATCGTCAGCATCGTGCGGCCCGGCTCCTTCCACCCGCCGCCCAAGGTGACCTCCGCCGTCGTGCGAATCGACGTCCACCAGTCGCCCCCCGTCGAGGTGCCGTCGGAGGCGTCCTTCTTCGCGCTGGTCCGAGCCGGCTTCGCCGCGCCCCGCAAGCAGCTTCGAGGCGGCCTCAGCCACGCGCTGCGCCGCCCCCCCGCCGAGGTCGAGCGGGCACTGACCGCCTGCGCCATAGACCCAACGCGCCGGGCGGAGACGCTGTCGCTGGAGGAGTGGGCTGCCCTCGCCCGGACGGGATCGGAGGCCGGATGGAGCCTCTGAGCCGCCGCGCCTACGCCAAGCTCAACCTCGGCCTGGAGGTCGTGGCCCGCCGCGACGACGGCTACCATGAGCTCGTCACCGTCTTCCAGACCGTCAGCCTCGCCGACGAGGTCACCGCGTCGCCCGCCGCCGCCCTGTCCATTCGCTGCAAGAACGCCGCCCTCACTGGCCGCCGCAACCTCGTCTGGCAGGCCGCCGAGCTGCTGCAGGAGGGCTCCGGCTCTGAGCAGGGCGCCACTATCGGCCTCGTGAAGGCCATCCCCGTCTCCGCGGGCCTCGGCGGCGGCAGCAGCGACGCCGCCGCTGCGTTGGCGCTTCTGGACCGCCTGTGGGAACTGCACTGGCCCGAGGAGCGGCTGTCTGAGGCCGCTGGCCGCCTCGGCTCAGACGTCCCCTTCTTCCTGCGAGGCGGCGCGTCCCTCGCCCGGGGCCGCGGCGAGCTGCTGGAGCCCCTGCCGACGCCGCTGGACCAGTGGTTCCTGCTGCTGATGCCCAACATCCGCATGCCCGGCAAGACGCCCACGCTCTACCGTCGCCTCCGGCCCGCCGATTTCACCGACGGCACCGCGACGGAGGCCCTAGCAGATTCGCTGCGAACCGGCGCCCCCCTCGAGGAGGCTTGCATGGTCAACACCTTTGAGCGCGCCGCCGCCGAGACCTTCGACGGCCTGGACCGCTTCTGGACCGCGCTGGAGCGTGCGGCGGGCCACCCCGCGCACCTCTCCGGCAGCGGGCCAAGCCTCTTCGCCCGTGTCGATAGCCAGGAGGCGGGCGAAGAGGGCCTGGAGTCGCTGCGGCGATTGGGCTTCAACGCGGCACTGGTGCGCACTGTCGCCGATGGGGAGCAGTCCTGATGCACCCGATACTCGCCGGCATCATCAGCGGCGCAATCATGGGCCTCGGCTTCGACATCCTCACCATCATGGCCCTCCGACGCCTGCGCGGCGATGATGCCCCGCCGTGGCTGCAGTCGGCGCTTCGGCAGGCGTCCTTCATCAAGCTGGTCGCGCCCATGGCCTTCTTCACGCATTCGGCGTGGACGCTGGCCGGGCTCGTCGCCGGCGCGGTCTACTGGCTCCTCGACGACCGCGGCCAGTCGAGCGGCCTGGGCAGCCCCTTCCTCTGGTACACCCTCGCCGTCCTCGCCCTAGCCGTTGTGTACTTCCTGGCGACGATGGCGGCGGGCGGCCGCATCCGCAGGTGGATGCTGCCCTCGCCAGTCCTCTTCGCCGCCACCTTCGGCTGGCTCCTCCCAAACCTCGCGGGCTAGGCGCCACCGCCACCGCAGTGGACATTGTCCGCCTGCATGTCTCAAAATATTAGGTATAGTCGCTATCTGTCAGGAAATGGACGTTGTCCAAGGCGATGTCCACTTTTGTGCAGCCCGTTCCCCATGCTTGTGGCTGCGTCGCGCTATGCGCAGGAGGGTGCCTTTATGCTCAAGGACAGGGACTGCGGGGCGTTGCGGGCCGCCGACGCAGGCAGCCGAGTGTCGTTGGCGGGCTGGGTCGACCGCCGCCGCGACCATGGCGGCCTCATCTTCATCGACCTGCGCGACCGCAGCGGCACGGTGCAGGTCGTCATCAACCCCGAGTCCATTGAGTCGCCGTACGAGGACGCCGAGCGCGTCCGTGGCGAGTGGGTCCTTCGCATCGATGGCGAGGTCTCCCCGCGCCCGCCGGGCACCGTGAACTCCAACCTCGCAACCGGTGAGGTGGAGGTCGCCGTCCACACCTTGCAGGTGCTCAACGCGTCCTCGCCGCCGCCCTTCTACATCAACGAGGACAGCGACGTCGACGAGGTACTGCGCATGCGCTATCGCCACCTGTACCTGCGCCGCCGCCGCATGCAGCGCAACATCACGCTGCGCTACCGCATCGTAAAGCACATCCGCGACTTCTTGGACGAGCGCGATTTCCTCGAGATTGAGACGCCCATTCTCATCAAGAGCACCCCGGAGGGCGCCCGCGACTACCTTGTGCCCAGCCGCGTGCACCCCGGCAAATTCTACGCGCTGCCCCAGTCGCCGCAGCAGCTCAAGCAGCTCCTGATGGTCGCCGGCTTTGAGCGGTATTTCCAGATCGCGCGCTGCTTCCGAGATGAGGACCTTCGCGCCGACCGCCAGCCGGAGTTCACCCAGCTCGACCTCGAGATGAGCTTCGTGGAGCGGGAGGACATCCTCGAGCTCATCGAGGAACTCTACGTGACGATGGCCGCCAAGTTGGTGCCGGAGAAGCGTGTGGAGCGACCCTTCCCCCGCATCGCCTACGCCGACGCGATGGACCGCTTCGGCAGCGACAAGCCCGACCTGCGCTTCGGCCTGGAGCTGCGCGACGTGGCCGACACCGTCCTGAAGAGCGACTTCCAGGTCTTCCGCACGGCGCTGTCCGAGGGCGGCCTGGTCAAGGGCTTTGCCGCGCCGGGCCTGGCGCCGCTCCCGCGCCGGCAGATCGACGAGCTGACTGAGCTTGCCCGCGGCCGCGGCGCGAGGGGCCTGGTCACCATCGCCCTGGACGGCGACTGGACGGACCCCGCCGACCTGCAGCCGGAGCAAGTGCGTTCGCAGGTGTCGCGCTTCTTCCCCGTGGAGCTCATGCGAGAGCTTGCGGGCACGCTGGGCGCCGTCGGCGGCGACCTGATGTTGCTCGTGGGCGGCCCGAAAGCCGTCGTCTACAATGCGCTCGGCGAGCTGCGCACCGAGGTGGCCCGTCGCTGCGAGCTGGCAGACACGGACATGCTGGCCTACGCCTTCGTCCTCGACTTCCCCCTCTTCGACTGGGACGAGGATGGGAAGCGGTGGGACTCCGTGCACCACCCCTTCACGTCGCCCAAACCGGAGGACGCGCCGATGCTGGACACGGATCCGGGAGCAGTCACCGCGCAAGCCTACGACCTGGTCTGCAACGGCTATGAGATGGGCGGCGGCAGCATCCGTATCCACGCACGGGATATGCAGGAAACGGTCCTGGGCCTCTTGGGGTTTTCCCAAGACGCCATGACGGAGCAGTTTGGGCACCTGCTGTCCGCGCTGGAGTCGGGCGCGCCGCCCCACGGCGGCATCGCCATGGGCATTGACCGCATCGCGATGCTGCTGGCCGGCGAGGACAACCTGCGCGAGGTCATAGCCTTCCCCAAGACCCAAACGGCCTCAGACCTCCTCTTCAACGCGCCCTCGGAGGTGGCGCAGGCCCAGCTAGACGACCTGCACCTGCGCGTGACGGAGTAGGGGAGTTCGCTCACCCGCCGCAGAACGGCAGCCCGCCCAGGTCAGACTGGCTCATGTCCAATCCGCCTTGAATTTTGCTCGGCACGCAGCCGGACAACCGTGTTGCATGGAGACGAAGACGGACGAGACTTGTGAGGTTGCCCAACTCCGGCGGAATCGGACCACTCAACCCATTGAGCGAGAGGTCAAGTGATTCGAGACGGGGAAGGTTGCCCAACTCTTTCGGAATCGCCCCGCTCAACTGGTTGCCGTGGAGACTAAGGGTTTCCAGGTTGCTGAGGTTGCCCAACTCCGGGGGTATCTCCCCAGTCAATTGGTTGAAGAAAAGCCGCAACAATTCCAAATTGCCGAGGTTGCCCAGCGACAGGGGAATCTCGCCGCTAAACTGGTTAACGCCCAAGTCCAGGCTTTCCAGGTTGGTGAGGTTGCTTAACTCTTTCGGAATCCTGCCGCTCAGGGAGTTGAAACTGAGATTGAGCCGCTCCAAGCTGACAAGTTCGCCCAGTTCTCCTGGTATCTCTCCGTTCAACTCGTTAACGGTGAGACTAAGGAGTCGCAGGTCGGACAGGTTGCCCAACTCCGGCGGAATCGAACCGCTCAACCCATTTCGCGAGAGGAAGAGCGATTCCAAATGAGTAAGGTTGCCCAACTCTTTCGGAATCGCCCCGCCCAACTGGTTACTAGTGAGGCTAAGTCGCTTCAGATTGCTGAGGTTGCCCAACTCCGGTGGAATCTCTCCTGTCAACCCGTTCAGCCCAGCATACAGGACTACAAGGTTAGTGAGGTGGCCCAACTCCGGGGGAATCCCGCCACTCAGTTGGTTCCAGGTAAGCCTGAGCGAGGTCAGGTTGGCGAGCCTCCCCAACGTCGGCGGTATCTCGCCACCTAACTGGTTGGCGCTGAGATTCAGAACGCTCAGCTCCGCCAATTCGCCCAACGCCGGGGGAATCCCGCCACTCAATTGGTTCTCGTATAGCTTTAGCGAGGACAACTTGGCGAGCCGGCCCAACGTCGGCGGTATCTCGCCATTCAACTGGTTGACGCTGAGATTCAGAACGCTCAACTCCGCCAGTTCGCCCAACCCCGGCGGGATCGTCCCGCCCAACTGGTTCCCGGAGAGTCCAAGCCCAACCAAGTGGGGTAGACCGCCCACTTCCGGCGGCAGCTCGCCGCTCAACCCGTTTGAGCTAAGGCCAAGGTGGGTGACAGTGCAATCGTCTTCCGCAATGACGCCGTACCATTCGTCGAGGGGTGCGTCGCTCAGCCAGCCATCGTTGCGCGTCCAATTTGGCCCATTGGTGGCGTTGTAGAAGGCAACCAGCGCATCTCTGTTGGACACGCAGACTTCTATCACTGCGGTTGGCTCAATCACAAGCACAAAGGGTGTCGAATTGGGCGTGGCTGCCGCGGTGGGAACTATCCTCACACCCGGTGTGGCCTCGGCCGGCATGGGCGTTGCGACCGGGGTGGGCGCTGCGGTTGGCAATGGGGTTGGCGCGAACGTGGGTACAGCCGGTGGCGCGGGCGTTGGCGCTGGCGCGGGTATGGCAGCTTCAACCGTTGGTGTCGGCGTGGCTGTGTCGACGGGCGTGGCCGTAACGTCCAATGGCTCCGGCAGAGGGCCGCAACTCCAGAGGGCCAAAGCCGTGACCAGCAACATCAGCGCAAGGGTGAACACCGCCAGGAATCGCCGAAGCGGAGGGTGGTGTTGTGTGGGTGACTCTTCGCGCATAGCCAGCTTTCTTTGCCGAGGCGTGGGCATCATGCGCCGCACGGCAGCCTGCCGGACTTGTGGAAGGACGCGACCGGGCGACAATAGCACTGATAGGGAGTGCCCGTCCAATGGGCTCTCAGGTTCTTCGCGTTCTCCCGGGAGCTCCATTCGTGGTTGCCGCGAATGCGCGAACTGCGCCTTCTGCCGCATCCCTCTTTTCCCAAATCCACAACAACGTGCGAAATTCGAACTCATTTCAGGCCAAATTGGTCCCACGGCACAGCTATAATCATGACATGTCACTCGCAATTCACCTGCCCCATTCCCTCCGCCACTTCCCGTTGACGCTGACCCTGCTCGCGGCGCTCGTCCTCGTCGCCATGGTGGCGTGCGGCGAGCTCCTTGACCGCGTGGCGCCGCCGACGCCCGACACCCTCGACCTCTCGCTAACTATCGCGGAGCCGCCGGACGACCTGCCGCGCTACGACCGCGCCGACTGGCGCCATTGGACTGATGCCGACGGCGATTGCCAGGACACGCGGCAGGAGGTGCTTGTCGCGGAGAGCGCGTCGCGGGTGACCTACGGTGACGACCGGCAGTGCCGCGTCGAGGCCGGTCGGTGGTGGGACCCGTACACTGGCGCCGTCCTCACTGATCCGGGCGACCTGGACATCGACCACCTGGTGCCGCTGGCAAACGCGCACCGCTCCGGGGGTTGGACGTGGTCGCAGGAGCGCAAGCGCCTGTTCGCGAACGACCTTGGCTACGGCGCGCACCTCATTGCGGTGACCGCGTCAGCCAACAGGGCGAAGGGCGCCAAGGGGCCGGAGGAGTGGCGGCCGCCGGACGAGTCGTACTGGTGCAGGTACGCCACCGACTGGGCGCGCGTGAAGCGGGCGTGGGACCTGACAGTGACCGCCGCAGAAGCCGTGGCGCTGCGCGAGATGCTGCAGACCTGCGACGACCCCGTCAACTTCGAGGCCACCGGACATGCGCCAATCGCGCCGCCCGCTCCGCCGCCCGAGCCCTCGCCGAGGCCCGCCGGCACGTACGCGTCTTGTGCCGAGGCTGAGGCTGGTGGAGAGCCTCGGGTGAAGGGCAGCCAAGGTGAGGGGTGGGGGTTCCCCGCGTCGCTGCTGCCGAACAGCCGTGACGGCGACAGCGACGGCGTGGTGTGCGAGGTTGTGCTCCCCCTGAGTGCGCAGCCCACGGCGATGCCAACCTCCACGCCCACGTTCGTGCCTTCCGCAACGCCTGCTCCGGTCGGGACCTACTCGTCCTGTGAGGAGGCCCAGGCTGCGGGGGAAGAGCGGGTGCAGGGGAGCATCGGTGGCGGGGTGGGCTTCGCCGCGGAGTTGGTCCCCGGCACCCAGGATGGAGACGGTGACGGTATTGTGTGCGAGGTGGCCGGCCCGTCGCCCACTACCCCCACGCCAGCGCACGTGAGCGCAGCCGCTACCGCCACGCCGACTGTTGCTGCGGTCCGGCCTACTGTTACACCATCGCCAATCCCTACAGCGACGCCCACTACGACCCCCACTGCGACACCCACCGCGACGCTTACGATGACACCTACCGCAACGCCGACTGCGCTGCCACAACCGGAGGGAGTCTACGCCTCGTGTGACGATGCGGAGGCCGCGGGGGAGGAACGGGTGAAGGGGAGCATTGGGGAGAGTTGGGGGTTCCCGGCGGAGTTGGTGCCCAGCGCTCGCGACGGGGATGGCGACGGCGTGGTGTGCGAGGTGCGCAGGCCCTCGACCTCAAGTCTTCCTTCGAGCCCGACGGCGATGCCCACCGTTGCGCCAGACCGCGATGGCACCTATGCTTCCTGCGACGCGGCCGAAGCAGCGGGTGAGGTGCGTGCGCAGGGCAGAAAGGGATCCGGCAGAGGGTTCCCTGCGGCGGTGGTGCCCAGCGCCCGTGACGGAGACGGCGATGGCGTCGTATGTGAGGAGTAGTGCGCTATGGTGAACATCCAGGACGGCAAGACGGTCACCGTGTCCGTCGGCGACGGCAGCATCGAGTATTTCTACTATGAGCTTGGAGACCCCGCGGGCCAACCCGTTGTGTTCCTGCATACGGGTGGGGCGGGCGTCTCTTCCTACCAGTGCTGGCACCTGAACCTGGACGCCGTCGCGGAGGCGGGCTATCACGTCCTCGCGGTGGACGCGCCCGGCTTTGGGCGCTCGTCGCCGGGCAATGCCGTGGAGGGCCTGCTCGCCTTTCTTGACGCCCACGGCATCGACAGGGCCCACCTGGTCGGCAACTCCGGCGGCGGCATGACGGGCACCACCTTCTCCGGACGCTACCCGGACCGCGTGCGCAGCCTGACCATCAGTGGCGGCGAGCCCCGGCTGGACACTGAGGCCACGCGGCCCATCGTCCCCAAGCTCGGCGCGACAGCCCGCATGAACTTCGCCCGGGAGATGCTTGCCAAGCCGGAGCTCACCTTCGAGGACATGCGACGCGCCTCCGGCGACTTCTTCTACGACAGCAACCACCCGGAGGTCGAGGTGGTGGCGCAGATTCGGCTGGACACCCTTTCGGACCCGGACCTGCTGCAGCGGGTGCGTGACGACGCCATCGCACAGATAGCCCGGGGCCGAAACGCCACGCCGGACGAGGTCTTCGCCGCCATCGAGGCGCCCACCTATCTCCTCCACGGCCGGGATGAGCCTAACTTCTACAGCAAAGAGGACGAGCCCATCCTCTTCGACGCGGCCATCAAGGTGGTTGGCGCCATCAGGGACTGCCGCTGCACGATTCTGCCCTTCTGCGGACACTGGCCACAGTTGGAGAAGGCGGAGGAGTACAACAAGTTGCTGCTGGGCTTCCTACAGGACGTCTCGCGGCGGGGCTAGGGCGGCTGGGGCTTGTCCGCCTCGTCCTGAGGAGACTCCGGTCGTTCCTCTGATGTGTCCGATGGCGCGACGTCTGCCGCGGCAGCGTCTCCAGCGTCCGGGGGAGATGCCATCGCAGATTCTGCCTCGGATGCTTCGGCAATTCCACCCTCGGCGGGGGTGGTTGCCTCTGCCTGGGCTGGCTCTCCTTCCGCGGCGACGGCCTCTCCCGATTCGGCCTCGGCTGTCGGCGTCTCCGCTGCGGCTGCTGAGTCCGGCGGCGTGGGCTGCGGCGCCGCGCTCGGCGGCGTGGCGGGCCTCGGCTTGCGGCGGGCCAGCGCGATACCCCCGGCGACGCCCGCTATGCCCAAGGCGAAGAGCAGCAGCGCCCGAATACGCACAACGCCGATGATGTCGTCGCTAACATCGGTGACTGTGTCCCAGAGCTTGTCCGTCAGGATACGTGACGTCTCATCCTCACCTATGGTCGCTTCCGCCCGTGCCGTCTCAAGGGCGCTGCCCACCAACGAGCCGTAGAGCGGCCCTGTCAGGATGATGGCAATCAGCGCCGCAAAGGCCAAAGCGCCGCCCGCCCAGCCCAGCCTCGCGGGCCATGTACGCCCGCCGAGAAAGCCTGCGCCGGCCACAAGCCCCAGCGCGAAAACCAACGGCAGCGCCAGGAGAAGCCGCAGGCCGCCAACTGCCCCGCGAGCCCGGTCGAAGGTGGCCAGCGCCTCCTCGGCGTCGGGGGAGTCCGGGTCAGCGATGACCTCGCGAAGGTCTTGCTCGGTCCAGGTCCAGCCCTCGCTGAAGCCTTCCCGCAGGGTGTCCATCACCGAGGGCAGTCCCTCGTCCTGCTCCGCCAGCGCCTCCCGCAAGTCCTCCTCGTCGATGGTGAGGCCGTCGCGCATCGTTTCCCGCAGGTCCAGAATGAGCTCGCCTGCGTCCGTGCCCAGGGTCTCGGCGAGCAGGTCCCGCTCAGTGAAGGTTACCTCGTCCGGCGTCATCTCGTGGACTGCCTCGCCCAGCGACGCCTCGACGTCGATGCCCACTGCCCACAGGAAGTCGTCCGTGGTGAAGCCCTCGGGCAGGCACAGGTCCACCGCCCCGTCCCGCGCCAACGCACGCAGTTGAGCTGACGTACACATAGGAACGGAGGTCAACAGCTGTGCGTACTTCTCCTTCACCGTGACCGTGAGCTCCCGGATGGCAGCGTCCGTGCGCTCCACGAGGGGCACGATCAGGCTGAACCCGTCTTTCCGAGCGGAGAGGTACGGGACGATTTCGTCCACCAGCCGCAGGGTTTCGACCTGCAGCCACTCCGACGTGGCCGCCGCCTCAATGGCCGCCCGGATCTCCTCCCTAGAGACCACCACGCCCAGGGGCATGACGACGTCGGTTGTCACGTTTTCGTCAAGGGCAGGAGCGAGCACTTCCCGCCGCACGTAGCCTTCGAGGTCTGCCTGCTCGAAGATCTCGGTCAGCTCATGCTCCAGCTCAGGCGTCCGTTCGGTGAAGGTGAAGGTAAAGGCGAAGGAGTCCCTTCGGCCGACGAGGTATTCGGCCAGCGCCTCAGCCGCCTCGGTCTGCTGCGCTCCCACGTGCCGCGGCGTCACCACACGTTCGATGGCGGCAACGGCCTCCTCCTGGGTGATCTGGATCCCGAGGGGCAGCTCGCCATCTTCTCTGAGGCGTTTCGCGACAACCTCAGGCACCTCCTCGGCAAAGAACGATTCATGCAGGTCCACGCGCTCCATGAGGGAGAAGGCGGCGGCCTCCGCGGCGTCGGCCCGCTCGTTGAGGTCTACGGAGAGGGAGAAGGCATCGGCATCGTTCAGGAAATACGGTCCCGCGCTGTCGATGGCCGCCTCCACTTGCTCCTGCAGCCAGTCCGGCGGCAACGCGTCCCGAAGGCTCGCCACCACCTCGTCAGCCCCCACGTCCACGCCGGGCGGCAACCCTTCGTCGGACTCAATCGCGTCCTCGACGGCGGCGAGGAGAAGCTCGTCGTAGAGGAAGTCGTAGACCTCCGCCTCCCGCAACTGCTCCTTGTAGAAGTCGGAAGACAGAAGCGTCCCGCAGGCGTGAGAGGTCAGCAGCGCCAATGCAAGCATTGGCGCCAACAACAGCGTCAGCAGGGCCGCGAACGTCCATCGGGTCGCGATTATTCACCTCACCTGAACGGGACTCATCATGGTACAAGTGGCCTACACAGTGGAAAGCGTGTCACGGGTGTAAGTCAAGCGACCAGACGTCATACCCGTGTAGAATGAACGGCGGGAGGCACGGTGGAAACAGCAGATTCGCGCGAAAATGACAACCTTCTCACCGCCCGTGGGGATGCGGAAGCCCTGCGCGCCCGTTCGATGGGGCTGCTCGAGTTGCCCGCGGTGCTTGAGCAGATGGCGTCCCATGCGGGGTTTGTGCTGGGGCGACGCGAGGCCCTCGCCCTGACGCCGTCGGCGGACCCGGAGGCCGTCGCGGAGCGCCAGCGGGAGACTGCGGAGGCCCGGCTGTTCCTGGAGTCGGGCGGCGTCATGGAGTTCGGCGAGGCGGGCGACGTCTCGACGGAGGCGCAGCGGGCGGCCAAGGGCGGCGTGCTGACGGGGATCGAGCTGCGCGCCGTGGCGGAGACGCTGCGTGCGGGGAGGCTGGCCCGGGGCGCTTTCCTTCGCCAAGATAAGGCATGCCCGGCGCTGGCGGGACTGGCGGGCAACATACCGGACATGGACGCCAGGGAGGCCGCCATCTTCCGCGCCATCGGCGTCGACGGGCAGGTGGAGGACGCCGCGTCTCCCGCGCTGCGGGAACTGCGCTCGCAGGGGCGCGTCGCCTACGGCCGGCTGGAGGATACGCTGCAGCGGCTGGTCCGCTCGGACCGTACACGCCGGGTGCTGCAGGAGCCGCTGGTGACGGAGCGCAACGGACGGCTGGTCGTGCCCGTTCGGGTGGAGATGCGCAGCCGCATGCCCGGCCTGGTGCATGACGTGTCCGGCAGCGGTGAGACCATCTTTGTTGAGCCGCTGGCCGCCGTGTCCCTCGGCAACCAGTGGCGCGAGCTCAAGCTGGCGGAGTCTCGCGAGGAGGAGCGCGTCCTGCGCGAGCTCTCGCTGTCCATTGGCGACTACGCTGACGAGGTGGACCTGACGCAGGGGCTGCTGGCGCGGCTCGACGCGGCGATTGCCAAGGGACGCTACGCCATCGCCCTGAGCGCCACCCCGGCGGCGACCGCGCCTGAGGGACTGCAGGACGTGCGCCTGGTGGGCGCGAGGCACCCACTGCTGAGGGGCCGCGTGGTGCCGCTTTCGCTGGAGCTGGGGCACGTGGCGGTCGAGTATGGAGAGGACGCGTCTCGCCGCATCGTGCTGGTCACAGGGCCCAACGGCGGCGGGAAGACGGTCGCCCTCAAGACGCTCGGCCTCATGGCGTTGATGCACCAGGCGGGGTTGCAGACGCCCGCCGAGCCCGGCACCGTGCTCCCCATCTTCGACGGCGTGTACGCGGACATTGGCGACCAACAGAGCATCGCGCAGTCGCTGTCCACCTTCACATCGCACATGACCAGCGTGAAGGGCATCCTGTTGCAGGCGACGTCCCGATCGCTGGCGCTCATCGACGAGCTTGGGTCCAGCACGGACCCGGAGGAGGGCGCGGCCCTGGCCGAGGCGGTGCTGCAGAGCCTCCTTGAGGCGGGCATCACGACGATGGCCACCACGCACCTTCGACGCGTCGCCGCGTACGTGCAGGAGACGCAGGGAATGGTGAACGCGAGCGTGGAGCTGGACCCGGAGACCTTCGCGCCGACGTACGGGCTTACCGTTGGGCTGCCGGGTCGCAGCTACGCCCTCACCATCGCGGCGCGGGTGGGGCTGCCCGGTGGTGTGGTCGATCGGGCGCAGTCGATGCTCTCTCCGGAGCACCACCGCGTGGAGGAACTGCTGGCGGAGGTTGTGGAGGAGCGGCAGGCCGCCGCGGACGTCCGTGCCGAGGGTGAGGCGGCGCTCGCCGAGGCGGAGGCGCTGCGTCGGGAGGCCGAGGCCGAGCTGGAGCGGCTGCATCAGCTTCGCGTCGAGCAGATGGATACGGCCCGTCATGACCTGCAGGCCCAAGCTGAGGAGTTGATGGGCCGTCTGCGCGCCGCCGAGCAGGTGTTGCTGAACGCGCCCCCTGAGTCCCGGACGGAGGCAATCGCGGAGGTGCAGACGGCAGTGGCGGCCGTGCAGAACGTGCGCAGGGGCCTCCGGTCGCCGCGGTGGCGACCCAAGCGGGAGGACCGCGCCGAGTGGCTGCACAGCCTGGGCCCCGGCGACACCGTACGGGTGCGCGGCTTCCCCGGCCCGGCGCAGGTGATATCCGCACCCAACGAGCGCGGCATGGTGGAAGTCGCCGTGGGCGTGCTACGGGCGCAGGTGCCCCTCGACCACGTGCTGCACCGCGACCCTGCGGCGGCGCAGGAAGCGTCCGGGTCAACGCGCAAGCGCTTCACTCGCAAGAGCGCGGCCATGCCTCCGGCGCCCGCCAACGACGAGCCGCCTGCCCTCGACATGTTGCAGCAGCTTCCGGCGGCGCAGCTTGACCTTCGCGGGATGCGCGTCGACGAGGCACTGGACCGGCTGATGCCCTTCCTCGACCGTGCGATGATGGACGGCCACGCCCGCGTTCGCGTGGTGCACGGCATCGGCACCGGGGCGCTGCGGGCAGCCGTGCGTGAGTGGCTGCAGGCGTCGGCGATGGTCAGCCGGTGGTCGCCCACTGAAGGCCGCACCGCGGAGGGCTCCACGGACGTGGACCTCGCGTAGTCCGTTCGCCTCAAGCTGCCTTCCCCTTCGTTTCGGCACGTGAGCGGCCTCCGGGGTATTTGTTTGCCGCCTCGCCGTAGCTGCGCGAAATTGATTGTGACATCAAAGCCGTAGCTGTTGCCTTCGTTCCCAGGTATGAAAAACGCCGGAACCATGTTACTGAAACTGGGCCGCATGTGTTTTGGCATGAAGGCCGTAGCTGTTGCTTTCGTTCCCAGGTACGGAACTCGACAGGCGTCGGCGACGCACCGATCGGTGCGCACAACGAGGTCGTTGGCCGGGAAAGGAGGTCTTGCATAGGGGGAGGGTAGCGGCGGGTGATGGGTGCGGGCAATGGGGCGGTGTCAGGGGGGTGGAGGGAGTGGCGGGGGCTAGCCCGCGGGACGGCGGGCGGCTTGGCGTAGCTGGCTACGCGGTCTCAAACAAGTCTATGTAGCGCTGATAGGCGAAGACGCGGTTCCGAGCCTGTCCGGTAACCTCAATAAGTACCCCACTTTCCACCATGCGAGACACCAATTGGTTGGCCCCGGCAAATGATGTCCCCGTGATCTCCCGCACTGTGGTGACGTTGACGTAGGGATGCCTGTACAGGCGCTCAAGCACCCGCAGCCCGTTGCCGGCAGCCCGCCCTAACGTGTTGGTGACGGCGTCTCTGTCCCGTTCCCGGAGAAGCTGAATCTGCCGCACCGTGTCTGCCGCCTCACCTGCGACCTCCACTACGCCCTGCAAGAAGAAGCGGAGCCAACCCTCCCAATCTCCGGTGTCCCGTACCGACTGAAGGAGGTCGTAGTACAGTAGCCGGTTCCGTGCGAAATAGTGGGAGAGGTAAAGCGTCGGCTTTTGCAGAATGCCTCGCTCGGTGAGGAGGAAGGTTATGAGAAGCCTCCCGAGGCGTCCGTTGCCGTCGAGGAAGGGGTGGATGGTCTCGAATTGGGCGTGGGCGAGGCCAATACGAATGAGCAAGGGCAGATCGTCTTCGGCGTGCAGGAAGCGTTCCAAGTCGCCCAGGGAGTTCAGCGCGACGTCGGGCGAGGGAGGCACGAATACTGCGTCCTGGATGCCGGCCCCCGGCGGACCGATCCAGTTCTGCGTGGTCCGCAACTCGCCGGGGGTGAGCTGCGCACCCCTGACGCCTTCAAGCAGCTGCCAGTGGATGTTCCGCATGAGACGGATGGAGACCGGCAAGGTTTCCAACAGGAGCAGTCCAAGCTCCATTGCGCCGATGTAGTTGACCACCTCAGCGGCGTCGACCGGTCTGGCCGGGGCAAAGAGCTGCCCCTGGATGGCGAGCACGTCCTGCAGCGAGCTCTGTGTGCCCTCAATCTGACTGGAAAGCAGCGCCTCCTTGCGGATGTACATGTAGACAAAGATGTCGGGGTCGGGCAGCGTGAGGGACGCGCCGTCCAAGCGGCCCAGGGCGATGTCGGCCTGCGACAGCACTGCCTGCAATCCCGCAACGTCGAGCGGCGGATCGGGCGGAAGAGGATTCGGGATAAACGCCGCGTAGCCGGTCGGCTGCCGTATGTATATCCCTGCGCGTCCTGTGACGCTCTGTGTTGGCTCAGTCATCAAGCACCCGATTTTGGCGATCACATCGCCGCTATATTAAACGCTACGTTTAGTATAGCGGCGAAGAGACTCCATATGCAACGCAGCGTTTAATATGGAGCCTTACTCTGCCCATATGCAACACAACGTTTAACATGGAGTGTTACCCCGTCCATACGCAACGCAGCGTTTAACATGGAGCCCAACTCTCTCCATACGCAACGCTGCGTTGCATATGCCGCACCGTTCGCACTGGCGACGACGCTTCCGACTTGGCGACGCCCCTACCCCACGTAGGCGATGGCCTCTATCTCTATGAGGAACTCCGGGCGGGCGAGGCGGGAGATTACCAGCAGCGTGGAGGCCGGCGGGTCCGTCTCGAAATGGCGGAGGCGGGCGGCTCGCGTGGCGGCGATGCAGTCCTCGTTGACCACGTACGTCGTCGTCTTGACGACGTCCTTGAAGGTCGCGCCCGCGTGG
The DNA here is from genome assembly GCA_965249605.1 of Dehalococcoidia bacterium. Classification (GTDB taxonomy): domain Bacteria; phylum Chloroflexota; class Dehalococcoidia; order Lucifugimonadales; family UBA1127; genus UBA1127. The sequence goes on along the minus strand of OZ252245.1, from coordinate 2,307,334 downwards.
GCGAGCGCCGTCTTCATGTTCTGGTAGACCTGCTCCGCCTGGGCCTCGGGGTCGCCCTCGCCGACGACGGAGCCGTCGGGGGCTACTGAGACCTGACCCGCGATGTAGACCGTGTCGCCGGCCTTCACCACGTGCGAGTAGCCGGTGGGGGTGTTCATTCCTTCCGGGTTTGCGTGTGTCTTGGGCATGGGTTTCCTCCTGCTCATGCGTTTGGGCTGACGCTGGTATTATAGCCTCGTACCCAATTGTGCACGCTGGTCTCGACTGGAGGAACGGTGGACGTAGGCAAACTCCCGATGGAGGTACTGGCTCGGCTGCTGTCCGGCACGGCGCAGGCGGACCCGCGCGTGCTGCAGGGGCCGGGCATCGGCGCCGACGCCGCCGTCATCGACATGGGCGACCGGCTGCTCATCGCGAAGGCTGACCCGGTGACCTTCGCGACGGACCGCATCGGCTGGTACGCCGTGCAGGTGAACGCCAACGACATCGCGTGCATGGGCGGCGTGCCGAAGTGGTTCCTTGCGACGGTGCTGCTGCCGGAGGGCGCGCCTGAAAGCCTCGCCGTGGAGGTCCACGAGCAGATCACGGAGGCCTGTGCCGCCCTCGGCGTGACGTTGGTGGGCGGGCACACGGAGATCACCTACGGCCTGACGCGGCCCATCGTGTCGGGATCAATGCTGGGGGAGGCAACCCGCGACACCGTCGTCTGGCCCGGCGGGGCCCGCCCCGGCGACACGCTCATCCTCACTCAGGGCATCGCCATCGAGGGCACATCGGTGCTGGCGCACGAGGCTGCGGAGGCGTTGCTGGCCGAGGGCATGTCGCAGGGCGAGGTCTCGGCCGCGGCGGCGCTTCTCGATGCGCCGGGCATCAGCGTCGTGCGCGCAGCAGGGGCAGCGGCGAAGGCGGGCGTGACGGCGATGCACGACCCGACGGAGGGCGGCCTTGCGACGGGCCTAGCGGAGTTGGCCACCGCCGCCAATGCGGGGCTGGAGGTGGACGAGGAGGCTGTGCGCGTGCTGCCGGAGACGCGGGCCGTTTGCCGCGCGCTCGGACTCGACCCGCTGGGGCTGCTTGCCTCCGGGTCGCTGCTGGCGTCGGCGGCGCCGGAGCGGGCTGAGGCCGTGGTGGCTGCATTGCGCGCCGAGGGCGTCGATGCGGCGGTGATCGGTCGCGTGACGGAGGCGTCGGCGGGGCTGCGGCTGCGCTCGGCGGACGGCGTGCGCGAGCTGCCATCCTTTCCTCGCGACGAGCTGGCGCGCTACATGAGCCAGGCGTCCTGATGCGGGGCCGTGTCCGGCTCGGAGGGCAGTCGCCTTCGATCGTGATATACGGCGGCCTTGCGCTGGGGGTGTCGGCGGTGTCGTCCGCTGCGGTGATCATCCGGCTGGCGGACGCTCCGTCGCTCACCATCGCGGCGTACCGGCTGGCGCTGGCGGCGATGGTCGTCGTGCCCGTCGGCATGGTGTTCGAGTGGGGCGCGCTTCGGTCGCTGACACGGCGGCAGTGGGGGCTTGTCTTCGCGTCGGCGGCGTGTCTGGCGGCCCACTTCGCCTTCTGGATCTCGTCACTGGAGCACACGTCGGTCGCGAGTTCGGTTGTCATTGTCACGTCGAACCCGATCCTGGTGGCCATCGGCGCGGCGGTGCTGCTGCGGGAGCGGACCTCCGCGCGGGCGCTGGCGGGCGTTGGGGTGGCGATTGCGGGCGGCGTGGTCATCGCGCTGGGCGACTGGGATTTGGGCGACCGGCGGCTGTACGGCGACCTGCTGGCGCTGGGGGGCGCGGTGGCGGTGGCGGGCTACTACATCGCCGGACGGAGCCTGCGTGAGCGGTTGAGCATCCTGGGGTACATCGCGCCGGTGTACGGCACGGCGGCGGTCTTGCTGGCGGCGGCTGCGCTGGCCACGGGCTCGCAGTTGACGGGCTTCGACGTGGAGGTCTACGGCTGGCTCGTGCTGCTGGCGGCGCTGCCGCAACTGGTGGGGCACTCGACGCTGAACTGGTCGCTGGGGTACCTGCCCGCGACGCTGGTGGCGACGGCGGTGATGGCCGAGCCGGTCGGGGCGAGCCTGCTGGCGTGGGCGGTGCTCGACGAGGCGCCTCCGGTGACGAGCGTCGCGGGCGGCGCGCTGGTGCTGGTGGGTGTCTTCACGACGCTGGCGGGGGGACGCCGGTTGAAGGGCAAGGCGTAGGGATGCTAAGATAACGGTTGGGCCGTTCCTAGCGGCCGCAGGCCATTCCCCGGTAGCTCAGTGGTAGAGCGATCGGCTGTTAACCGATTGGTCGTAGGTTCGAGTCCTACCCGGGGAGCCACTTTCAATACAACTATGGCCAAGATTGCTTGGTATTCTCACGCCATCTCCCACAAGTTAAGCGAAGGGTGAGTTTGCCAAGACCCCGCTTGATCAATGTATGACTGCGACCCGCCTTGCCGTTACGAGATGCTGCCGAATGAGGCCGTGTCCGATAGTTCGAGTCCAGTTTAGTGGACGAGCGGGGCTATGCTGTGATGTTGACCCAGCCGGAGCCGGGCGGCGCTGGTCCTGGGGAGGACCGGACCACCATCTGACCACGGAACCGGGTGCAACGCCGACAGCCTCCTCCTTACCGGATACAGGGCAGCGGAACCGACTGTCTTGCCGGTCTCGGCCAACGCCCGCCGGAGTCGAACCGGACGCCAGGCGAGTAAACCGCCCGGTTCATTGACTCCACCGCGCCGGGTGCGGAGGCAGGTAATCCCCCAGCCCCATGGTAGGATTGGGACGTGTAGCGCCGTCACACCGCGACCCAACAAACACGGGGAGCGAATGGAGATGAGAACGACACGCCTTTTCCTGGCCGTCTTTGCCTTCGCCCTGATTCTGCCGTTGCTGCTGGCCTGCAGCAACTCTGATGAGCCGGCGGATGGGCCATCGTCGGAACCTACCACCGCCAAGGAGGAGGGAGTTTTTTGGATTTTCGAGGAGGAGGGAGTTTCCTGGGTCTTCGAGAAGACCCGCCTCATCAGCCGGTACCCCTCCGTGAACTGGGAGCGCGTAACCTATCTCCTATATTGGTCGCTCCGGATTTCCGTCTTTGCCCTGCCCGTCCTGCTTTTCATCGTCTCCCGCATCCGCAAGTCCCGCCGGTCCGCCGGCCACTTCGCCGGCTACCCCCAAGTGCCCGAGGGTTTGACCACGCTCCCCAGCGACCTTCCCGCCCCGGCAGTGTCGGTGCTTGCCAGACGGAAGGTCGGCCCGAAAACCTACCTGTCCATCCTCGTGGACATGTTCCAGAAGGGCAACTTGACCATCACCGGCGGCTACGGCGAATCCGAGAATAGGAGACTCCATTCCCGCGTCTGGTTTACCCGGCAGTTCGAACCCGATCAGCCATGGGAAAAGGAGGTCTACAGCGCTCTGCCTTTCTTGTCTGCCTCAGATTTACGGAAGCCAAACTCAGCTGTGCTGAAGTTAGCATTCGAGGGGCGGCGAAAAGCCATCGGCGCCCATCTGGACGAGTGCCTGCAGTCCCGGGGCATTTTTGATGGACCCCCCTTACAGGTCATGGCAGACCAGGGCCGGGGTTGGGTGGCGAGAACCGCGTGGGTTTTAGCCACAGTACTATTGGCCGTGGGCGTGGGCCTTTGGGTCAGCTTCTGGCTGCCCTGGTGGGCCGGCGCCGCCATCGGAATCCCAATAGCGTTTGTTTTCTATTCCTACAGTATTGACGACCTCTCAGGAGTCCTGAGCCCCACTCCGGCCGGGGCCCTCGAGATTAGCCAATGGTGGTCCTTCCAAGGGTCGCTCAGAGAAGGCCTGGTCGCCCCAACTCTGGACCCCAGCCAGCCCGATCCCATGCTGCCGTACGCCGTGGCCCTGAACCAAGCTAGACAGTGGTTCAGCAATATCAACTATCTGCCGCTCTGGTTTCTCCCCGACGGCCCCAGGGAACAGACCCAACAGGGCCTCTACGCCGCCTACCTCGGTTTCATCGGCGCCGACTCCTGGGATTTGGACGGAGGCCCAAAGAAAAAATCCACCCCTTTCCGGGACTGGTTGGTACGGCCTGTGCACGAACTACAGAGAGACAGGGGCGGTCCCGGCGGTGACGCCGGGGGCTAAGTAACTATCTCAAAACAGGATTGGTCTGATACCCGGGGAGCCACTCCGCCTAGTGTTGAGGACGCAGCCAGGTTTCAGGTATAGAGCCAACGGCTATTCTGGCGCGGTGAGCATTGGCACGTCCTCACTTCCAAGCTCTCAACCTACCCTTGTCGGTGCAATACGGCTAGTATTACAACTATGGGGGCAGGTCGGATTGTCCCGGGAAGGACTCCTTTGAGTAGGCTCTTGCGTCACTTCGGAGCGCTGTCGGCGGGACTCATTGCGGCTACGGCCGTGGCCTGCTCGGGTATGGAAGAGCCGGCCGCGCCCGTCGAGAGCGCACCGACGGCTTCACCAACACAGATGGCGCCGGTTGCGCCGACTCCCACGACGACTGCGCCGGTTCCCACGGAGGACTACGACTCCACCAAGAACATGTTCCTGCTCAACTCGGGCGGGGAATACGACCCCATCAACTCGCACGAGGCCGTCAGGCGCGCCGTCGCCAACAACGACAAGTCGATGGTCCCGGTGATGATCGAGATGCTCCGCTTCTTCGGGACATGGGCCCTGGTGACGGAGACCCAGGATGCCCTCACGGCGATAACGGGTCATGAGGGCAATAGCTACTCGCGCGGCTGGTTTGAGTGGATGGAGTGGCTTGGGAAGAACGCCGACGAGTACCGTCCCCCCGATGGGTACGTACAATGGAAGATCGATCTCATGACCCCGATATCCTACAGATTCGAGGAGTTTCTGGCTCCGGCGGAGAACGGCTCGCGGATAAACCTATTCGAGATCGCGTGGGGCGGCGTCCGGCCCGACGGAATCCCGCCTCTCGAACAAGCCCCGGTCGTTGCGGCGGACAAGCAGGACTACCTGCTGCCGAGCGACCGTGTCTTCGGGGTGTCGATCAACGGAGCGCACAGGGCGTACCCGCTTCGCATCGTGAACGCCCATGAGATGGCCAACGACATATTGGGGGGCGAACCCATCGCACTGGCCTACTGAACGCTGTGCGGCACCGGAATCGTGTATTCCGCCAAAATCAACGGAGAGCCAACCACCTTCGGCACGTCGGGGATGCTGTATCGCAGCAACAAGGTCATGTACGACCGGCTGACCAACTCACTCTGGAACCAGCTTTCGCGCGAGCCCGTCATAGGGCCGCTGTGGGACTCGGGGATCAAGCTCGACTTCTTCCCGGTCATGCTCACGACGTGGGAGGAGTGGCTGGAGCTTCATCCCGACACAACGGTGCTGGCGCAGGACACGGGCGTGTACCACCGCAGTTTCTACGTGCCGGAGGACAACCCGGAGGCGATCTACTTCGACTACTTCAATACGCCTCAGACCATGTTCCCGGTCCCGGACCGGAATAACTGGCTTGAGACAAAGGACATCGTGTTGGGGGTCCAGCTCAACGACAGCACCAAGGCCTACTCCTCCGACGCGCTGCGACAGCACCTCATCGTGAACGACGTCGTCGGGGGCGAGGAGATAGTGGTGCTGGGGTCGGCCACGAGCGAGGGCGCGCGGGCCTACTACCGCGGCGGCAGGTCGTTCACGTCGGCGCCGGACGACGGCGGTCGACCCGGCTTCCCGTCGATGGTGGTGGACGCAGACGGTGGGACGTGGCAGGTGACCGAAGGGTTCCTCGTCAACGCGGCGGACGAGTCGGAGAAGCTGGCACGGATACCCACGCACATGTCGTTCTGGTTCGGATGGTTCCAGTTCCACCCGGACACGGAGTTGTACACGGGGCCCTGACCGGGGGCCAGCCTCGAGGGGGCTGGTTGTCGCTCACGCCCCTGTCGTGGCGGGCGCAGGCCTCCTCAAGCCGCCAAGCTGCGATGGGCTGGTCATGGTCAAATGCGCGAATGGGCCTGGAGATGGTTGATCATGGGGATGGTGGGGTGAGCTTTCGGCGCCGCCCTGCGGTCTCCTTGGCCATGAACGCCATCACCAGCGCGCTTATGATCAGGAAGCCACCGACCCCGTTGAAGGCAAACATCGGACCGAGAGCTGTGTAGAGCTTCGCCACCGCCAACGTCGTCACGAGGCCGCCAAGGCTCATAAAGATGGTCCAAACACCCACAACGGTCCCACGCCGGTCGGCCGGCGCCAGGTCCACCGCGTAGACCTGGGTGGAGCCCTGCACCATACCCTCGGCGATACCGTACATGACCATCATCGCGACGATCCCCAAGTAGTTGCCGCTCACCGCCAGCAGGATTGCTGAGGCGGCCAGGAACATCATGCCCGGGACCAGAGAGGCTTTGCGTCCGTAGCGGTCGGAGACGACTCCATTGGGGAACGCTACGATCAGCGCAATGACGCTAGCGAAGCTTATGAGGTTGCCAATCTCAAGGTGGTTCAGGCCGATCTCCTCCTGGGTGTGGACCGGAACCAGCGTTTGGAAAACGCCCATCTGCATCATGCTCAGCCCGAAGGTGACGAGCGCCAGGGCGAAGAAGGTCTTGGTCAGGAATAGCGTCTTAAACAGGCTGCTCTGATTCTCGGCGGCCTCGCCGGCTCCGGCGGCCGCTCGCCTACGGTTGCGCTCTCGCGCCTCTTCCGGCCGCGACTCGGAGATCCAGAACATGACGCCAAGGTTGATGAGCTTGGTTAACGTGCTGAAGAGGAAGACGTAACGCAGACCCAAGGTCAACGAGAGTGCACCGGCGATGGCGGGCCCCGCAACAAATCCGATACGGGAGGACATGGTGCGCACCGCCATGACTCGCCCGCGGTTCTCCGGGGTGGTCACGTCGCCCACCAGGACGCCCGTGCTGGTGGACCACATGGACACGCCCATCTGCCCAAAGAACTCCAGGATGAAGAAGGTAAGGTAACTTCCGGTGAAGAACTGGCCCAGGGTGGTGAGCCCCCGGAGGGCGGCCCCGGCGATCACCAGCGGCTTTCGGCCCCAGCGGTCGGTCAAGTAGCCGGTGAGGGGGCCTGCCATGATGCGGGCGACCGAGCTGCTTGCCACGAGGAAGCTGACAAGAAAAATGTCGCCGGTGACCTCGAAGGCGAAGAGAGGACGGGCTAGCTGCAGGGAGCCGGTACCCAGACCCCAGGCGAAGAACGTGACGTAGATGGGAAAGGTCTTGCTGGTGAGGATGGGAGGGCCGGAGCTTTTCTCGGGTTCATTTTGCACAGCTCGCGGCTCCCATTCGTCAGATGTCGGCGCTCTCCACAGAGAACTTTTCGATTTCCGAGCGCAGACACTTGAGGCAGGTCTGCACCTTACCATACTGTCCAGCGCTAAGGGAGGCCCACAATGCGCGGTTGGCCGAGACAAGATCCTGGGAACGTACATTTCGATGATGGACGTGAAGTCCCTGGTCACCGCATCGGAAAGGCAGGGAAGGCGCCGTTGCCCCGGACAGCGCTGAGCTTGACTGAAGGTATGAAAGGTCTTGTCGCCTGCGTAGTTATGTGATAGCGTCCACTACACGTGAGTTTTTAGCAGGAGGAAGGGTCAAATGCTTACACAGGACGAGAATGAACTGTTGGTGAGGACGGGTCCGGGGACGCCGATGGGTGATTTGTTCCGTCGGTTCTGGACTCCGGTGATGCTCTCGGAGGAAATACCGGAGCCGGACTGCACGCCTGTGCGCCTGCGCGTCTTGAACGAGGACCTCATCGCCTTTCGGGACACCGAAGGCACGGTGGGAATCATTGACGCCCACTGCGCACACCGGTTCTCGCCCCTGTTCTTCGGGATGAACGAGGAGAAGGGGCTACGGTGCCTCTACCACGGCTGGAAGTACGACGTCACCGGCCAGTGTGTGGACATCCCCTTCATCCCAGAGGGGGAATCCTTCAAGGACAAGATCAAGCTCAAGTCCTACCCCGCGTTGGACAAGGGCGGTTTCATCTGGTCATACATGGGGCCGGCAGAGCTGCAGCCGCCGTTCCCGGACTTTGACTTTGCGGCGATACCGGAGAGTCACCGGGAGAACTGGAAGATCATTTGCGAGTGCAACTGGATGCAGTCGATGGAGGGCCAGAACGACCCGAGTCACCTCTACTTCACCCACGGGTTCCGGGACATCGCCGACGGCGGGCCCGGTGTCCAGATGGGGCTCAACAGTGGCAGCGCCCTCTCGCGGGTGCGATTGCCCGCGGCCGTCGTGGACACGGAGTTCGGCATCAGCTACGCCACGATGTGGAACAGCGAAGACGAGGAGCAGCAGGTCAGTATCGGCCACTTTATTATCCCGAACTTTGACCCCTCACCCTCATACAACAACCTTGGGCGGGGCAAGTTCCCCCTGGGCTACCAGCGGATGCGCGTACCCATTGACGACCTCAATTGCATGGTGCTACGGGTCCGGTGGAACCCGTATGAGCCGTTGTTGGACGAGTTCCGGGAGGCGCACAATGCGTGGTTGGTCCCGGAGAAGCTCCCGGGGACCTACAAGCCGGTTGCCAACAAGGCCAACGATTACCTGGTCGACCGGGAGATGCAGCGGGGCTACAACTACTCTGGGATCAACAACTTCCCGCTGCAGGACATCTGCCAGATCGAGGACCAGGGCGGGCCGATCATGGACCGGACGCGGGAGCGGCTGACGAGCCAGGACACCCTGAACATCCATATCCGGCACCAGCTGATCAACGCTGCCCGGAACCTGCAGGAGGGGATTGAGCCGGCGGCGCCCCACCGGCCGGAGCTCTTCAAGGTACGAAGCGGCAACGTCAAGGTGCAGAAGGGCAAGCCAGCGCTGGAGGTCCTGAAGGAGGCGCTGAAGGACTTGGTCCCAGCATCGTAAAGCCAGAGAAGATGCCCGCTGCCCAGGCAGCGGGCATCTTCTCTAAAGGTATGGAAGGGTGATGTGGCTTGCCCGGTTAGGTGACAGCGCCCGCCTCACAAAACAAGCAGAAGACTAAGTGACGGGAAGAAGGACTAGATGCTTACACAGGCAGAGAATGAACTGTTGGTCAGGACGGGGCCGGGGACGCCGATGGGTGAGTTGTTCCGTCGGTTCTGGCTCCCCGTGATGCTGACGGAGGAGATCCCGGAACCGGACTGCACGCCTGCGCGCCTGCGCGTGCTGAACGAGGACCTCATCGCCTTCCGGGACACCGAGGGCAAGGTGGGAGTAATCGACGCCCACTGCGCGCACCGGTTCTCACCGCTGTTCTTCGGGATGAACGAGGAGAAGGGGCTACGGTGCCTCTACCACGGCTGGAAGTACGACGTGACGGGGCAGTGCGTGGACATCCCCTTCATTCCCGAGGGGGAGTCCTTCAAGGAGAAGATCCAGCTCAAGTCCTACCCCGCGTTGGACAAGGGTGGATTCATCTGGGCCTACATGGGCCCGGCAGAGCTGCAGCCTCCATTCCCGGACTTTGACTTCGCGGCGATACCGGAGAGCCACAGGGAGAACTGGAAGATCATCTGCGAGTGCAACTGGATGCAGTCGATGGAGGGCCAGAACGACCCGAGCCACGCCTACTTCACCCACGGGTTCCGGGAAATCACCGAGGGTGGGCCCGGTGTACAGATGGGGCTCAACAATGCCGCTGTCTTCCGGCAGTTGCGATTGCCCGGGGCCGTCGTGGACACGGAGTTCGGTGTGAGCTGGGCCACGGTGTGGAACAGCGACGACGAGGAGCAGCAGGTCGTGAATATCGGCCACTTCGTTCTGCCGGTTTTCGACCCCTCTCCTTCGTACAACAACCCGGGGCGCGGACGGTTGCCCCTGGGCTACCAGCGGATGCGGGTGCCGATCGACGACGTCACGTGCATGGTGCTGCGCGTCCGGTGGAACCCGTATGAGCCCCTGGCGGAGGAATTCCGGGAGGCCCACAACGCGTGGTTGGTTCCGGAGAAGTTCCCGGGGACGTACAAGCCGGTTGCCAACAGGGCCAACGACTACCTGGTCGACCGGGAGATGCAGCGGAGCTACAACTACTCGGGGCTCAACAACTTCCCGCTGCAGGACATCTGCCAGATTGAAGACCAGGGCGGGCCGATCATGGACCGGACGCGGGAGCGGTTGACGAGCCAGGACACCCTCAACATCCACATTCGGCACCAGTTGATCAACGCGGCCCGGGACCTGCTGGAGGGGAAGGAGCCGGCGGCGCCCCATCGGCCGGAGCTGTTCAATGTGAGAGACGGCAACGTCAAAGCGTCCAAGGACAAGCCAATGATGGAGGTCTTGCAGGAGGCGCTGAAGTCCCTGATTCCAGCATCGTAAAGCACGTGAAAGCCTTGTAGCCTGACTGGATTCTCGTTTACGCGCCACCCAGATAGAGACGGGGAGGGCGAGTATCGGCAAGATACGGGAGCGCTTGCCAGTCAGCCGTCATATGCGGAGGCCGGAGCTCCTGCTCGGTCAAACTCAAGCTGCGTCACTGTCGTGTACGCTACGTTGACAATGGTATGCAGCTATGATATACCCTCCGATACATAAGCGAACGGCAGGTCTGCAAGGTCTACGGACTTTGTAGCCTATGACTACATGTCACCACGGAAATCGACAGATTGCCGCTCAGCTTAGGAAGGGACAACAGGAGCAAAAGTCATTCGTCACTAGACGCAGGACACAGATCTCAACGAGTCCAGGAGAGTGCCTACGAAAGGAGAGTGATGCTAACACAGTCAGAGAATGAAATGTTGGTCAGGACGGGGCCGGGGACGCCGATGGGTGAGCTTTTCCGTCGGTTCTGGGTGCCTGTAATGCTGACAGAGGAGGTACCGGAACCGGATTGTACGCCAGTGCGCCTGCGAGTGCTGAACGAGGACCTCATCGCCTTCCGGGACACCGAAGGCACGGTGGGAATCATTGACGCCCACTGCGCACACCGGTTCTCGCCACTGTTCTTCGGAATGAACGAGGAGAAGGGGCTACGGTGCCTCTACCACGGCTGGAAGTACGACGTCACGGGGCAGTGCGTGGACATTCCCTTCATTCCCGAGGGGGAGTCCTTCAAGGAGAAGATCCAGCTCAAGTCCTACCCCGCGTTGGACAAGGGCGGGTTCATCTGGTCATACATGGGGCCAGCAGAGCTGCAGCCTCCATTCCCGGACTTTGACTTCGCGGCGATACCGGAGAGCCACCGGGAGAACTGGAAGATCATCTGCGAGTGCAACTGGTTGCAGTCGATGGAAGGCCAGAACGACCCGAGCCACGGCTTTTTCACCCACGGGTTCCGGGAAATCACCGAAGGCGGGCCCGGTGTCCAGATGGGGCTCAACAACGGCAACTTCCTCAGGCAGGTGCGTTTGCCCGCGGCCGTCGTGGACTCGGAGTTCGGCATCAGCTGGGCCACACCGTTTCCCCAGGACGGCGACAGCGAGGAGCAGCAGGTCAATATCGGCCATTGGATTATGCCGAACTTTGACCCCTCTCCCTCGTACAGAAACCCAAGGCAGGGCCGATACCCGCTGGGCTACCAGCGGATGCGCGTGCCGATTGACGATGTGAATTGCATGGTGCTGCGGGTACGGTGGAACCCCGAGGAGCCCCTCGCGGAAGAGTTCCGGGAGGCCCACAACGCATGGCTGGTGCCGGAGAAGTTCCCGGGGACGTACAAGCCGGTTGCCAACAAGGCCAACGACTACTTGGTCGACCGGGAGATGCAGCGGACCTACAACTACGCCGGGATCAACAACTTCCCGCTGCAGGACATCTGCCAGATTGAAGACCAGGGCGGGCCGATCATGGACCGGACGCGGGAGCGGCTGACGAGCCAGGACACCCTGAACATCCACATTCGGCACCAACTGATCAACGCGGCTCGGGACCTGATGGAGGGGAAGGAGCCGGCGTCGCCCCACCGGCCGGAGCTGTTCAAAGTGCGAAGCGGCAACGTCAAGGCGCCGAAGGGCAAGCCGGCAATGGAGATTCTGCAAGAGGCGCTGAAGGACCTGGTCCCAGCATCGTAGAGCACGGGACGGCCTTGTGGCCTGACTGGATTCTCTTTAGCACGCCACCCAGGTAGAGTCGGGAGGGCGAGTATTGGCTAGATACGGGAGCGTTTACCTGTCGGCCCGTCACATGCGAAGGCCGGAGCTCCTGGTCGCGAAGGAGCGGCTGGAGGCGGCGGGCCTCAAGGTGACCTCCCGATGGCTTGAAAGTATGGACCAGCCCAGTGGCATCGCGCAGGTCTCCAGGGAGGACATCGAGCAGGCGGACGTGTATGTCCTCCTTGGCGACGAGCGCGGAGACAGCGGGCATAGGCATGTTGAATTCGGCATCGCCATGGGGCTAGGCAAACTGATTATTGTCGTGGCCCCAGAGTCAGAGAACATTTGGCAACGTCTGCCCGGAGTCACCGTTGTCCCGGAATGGGAAGCTGCCTACAACATACTAGGGGAGGGATCGAAGTAATGAAACGGCGGACACTGAATGCGGTCATTGTCTTGGGATGCCTATTAACGTTCATGTTTTTGGTAGGCGCCTGCGGTGGAGATGATGAGGACAGCAGCGCGTCAACGAGCACGTCGACTACGCAGACTACCACGGCGGCTGCTGTGCCAACGACAGCCGCTGCGATGGCGGACTCTGGCAGCACTGCCCCAGCGGCGGATGCCATGACGTTCCCATCTTCGGTCTCAGAAGAACAATACAAAATGGAAAAGGAGTCAGGCGTGCCGCAATACGGCGGCTACCTGCAGCTTAGCGTCACGGAGGACCCGCGGTCGTTGAACTTCCTCGACAACGTCTCGGCGGGCACCGGAAGCACGTTGCAGGGAGTCTATGACCGTCTGGTCGCGTGGAAGTGGGAAGGCGGATCACCTGTCTGGAAGGAGATCGAACCCGGCATTGCGAAAAGCTGGACGGTGAGTGATGACGGGCTAACGTGGAACTTCAAGCTGCGCGACGACGTAGTATTCCACGACGGCACACCCCTCACGTCGGCAGACGTCAAGGCCACCTATGACCACTTCATTACCTTCGGTGACTATCGCCCACCGGCCAGGTCCTACGTAGGGCCCTTCGTGGAGTCCGTGGATGCCCCGGACGACTACACCGTGGTGCTCCACCTCAACGCGCCGGCCGCTGTATTGCTCCAGAACCTTTCAGCGGGATGGGTGAACATTGCCTCCAAGAAGGACATAGACGCGGGCGGCATTGAATGGTTCGTCACGAACTCAAATGGCACGGGGCCCTACATATGGGCCGCTGACAAGTGGGAGCGGGGCGTCAGCTTCGAGCTGGAACGCAACGGCAATTTCTGGCAAGAGGGGCTGCCGTACATGGATGGCAAGAAGTACACGGTGATTCCATCGTCCTCGCTGCTCCGGGCAGCCTTTGAAACCCAAGCAATCGACGTCGTCAGCGGATCTGCCATCGGAAGCATTGATCAAGTAGTGGCTAATCTTGGCGACAAGGTCAGGGTAGTTACAGGCCCCGGCGGCTCGCCGACCTGGACGATGCTCAACGTGCGACATGCACCATTCGACAACCCTATCGTGCGACAAGCGATCTACCTGGCATTAGACCGACAGCAAATTGCGGAGAGGGCTCTTCAAGGGGCTCCGGGGTATTTGGGCACATGGTTTGAGACCAATACCTTTGCAGGCGGCTATGGAACAGCTATTGAGGTCCTAGTGAAGGAAGACCTGGCGTACAAGCCGGATAAGGCCGAAGCACGGCAACGCGCCCTGGAATTGCTGCAGGAAGCCGGGGTTGACCCTGGCGACTACAGCCTGACTGTCATGTCAAGAGGCAATTCTCCCACCTCCTCTACATTCCTGGGCGGTCAGGTCCTTACGTCGCAGCTCCAGGAATTGGGCTTTAAGACCGAGTTCCTTCCCCTGGAGTCGCTGGCTGGGGTCGAATTGCTCAATTCCGGCGAAGGGTGGAATGCCACGGTTTATGGGAGCGCGCTCCCGTACCCCGCGCCGGAGGCCATGTTGACCCGGTACCTATCCAGCACGGGCCAGCGAAATTACTCGGGCTTGGTCGATGAGACTATCGACAACTATGCCAAGCAGATCACCGGCGCTACCAACGAGGCGGACCGGCGGCGCAACATCAATGAACTTGAGACCTACCTCAGGGAAGGCAAGAACGCCATGTTCTTCACCTACTTCGGCGGTGTGCAATTCCTTGAGCAAAGCTATGTTCACGGCCGTCGGTTCGTGTCTTCCTGGTATGTGCAGTACGACGAGCGGACCTGGCTTGATGATGCATCGCCCACACGCTAGGGCGCGCGTCGGCTGAATACAACATAGAAACGGGAACTTGAAAGGGGAGCGTCATGGCTCGTCTTGAGGGAAAGGTGGCGATCGTTACCGGCGCCGGACCCAACATCGGCAGCGGCATTGCGTACGGATTGGCAATGCATGGCGCCAAGGTGGCATGCAATGACGTCAACCCGGAGGCGGCGGAAGCAGCTGCGCAGCGCATCCGGGCTGATGGCGGCGAGGCCATGGCGCTCCCCGGCGATGTGACCAACGAAGAGGAAGTTCAAGGCTATGTCCGTAAGGTTGAGGACGAATGGGGAAAGATCGACATCCTCGTCAACAACGCGGCCATCCTGGGCGGACGGGGCGTACTGGAATATCCCCTGGCCGACTATGAGCGCCAGTGCCGCGTCATCCTGACTGGCAACTTCCTGAACACAAGGTATGTGGCCAAATCGATGATCGAGCGCGGAATCCGCGGAAGCATCATCAGCACCCTATCCACGGCCGCATGGTCGGGGACGGGGAGCATTGGCTACTGCGCAGCCAAGGGCGGGGTTGTAAACTTCATTCGCTCCTGCGCTGTGGAGCTTGCCAGATATGGAATCCGGATAAACGGCTTCACCCCTATTGCCACCCAGCCGGACAACCCGGAGATCCTGCCCCAGTGGGAGGCCCGACAGTCGCAGGCCGGAGGCGGTCCGCGTCAACAGACCACTCCGCTCGGCCGCCAGCCCACCCCGACCGACTATGTGCCCGCCGTTGTCTTCCTTGCCTCCGACGAGTCGCTGATGATAACCGGCATCGACATCAAGGTTGACGGCGGGGCCAGTGCAAAGCATTGGCGCTGGACCGCGCCGGATGTAGAGGTCGACCAACCGGTTTCCGTGTGGGGACTGTAGCTGCTTGGCGCTCTTGGTTTGTGCGCCCTAGATACTTGGCAACCCAGCGCCGCGCAGTTCGCTCTTGAAGTGTGCGTTGCGTGAGCATTCAGCGGTACAGTCCTTCAGGGCCGTTGTGAACACTTCTGGAGGAGGCTCCCCGCGGCGTTTCTGCCGCGGCGGTGTGCACAGGCCCAACCGGCGGTAGAGGAAACGGTTCATGCGTGAATACATAGTCAAGCGAATGTTGCTGATGGTGCCTACCGCCATCCTGGCAACGCTCATCGTCTTTAGCCTGATGAAGCTGGCGCCAGGTGACCCAGCGACCGCCATCCTGGCTGATCTCGACGTCATCAGCCAGGAGGAGCAAGCGCGCGTAGAGGAAACCATCCGCAGGCAATTGGGCTTGGACCAACCCCTTCCCGTTCAGTACATACGATGGCTTGGCTCTGTGGCTCGCCTGGAATTCGGCGAGTCCATCTATCAATACCGTCCTGTCAAGGACGTCGTCTTCGAGCGGCTCCCGCGGACGATGGAGTTGGGCGCACTCATCGTACTGATAACCGCTCTATGGTCTGTGCCCGCCGGCATCTATGCGGCGGTCCGGCATAACGGGATGGCGGACCAGGTGCTGAGGGTGCTGAGCATCTCGGGACTGAGCATCCCCAATCTTTGGCTGGGGACACTCGTCATCTTCATCCTGGCCTGGTATTTCAACTGGATCCCCGCGCTCCGGTGGACCCCTCTAACGGATGACCCGGTTAAGAACCTGTCCCACCTCATCTTTCCCGCGGTCATCGTCGCTTCGTCAGCCGGCGCCTCAATCATGCGTATGACGCGGAGTCAGATGCTGGAGGTATTGCGGGAGGACTATGTCCGCACTGCCCGTGCGAAGGGCCTCGGTTTCAACACTGTTCTAGTACGCCATGCCCTACGGAACGCCCTCCTGCCCGTCCTCACGCAATTTGGCGGCCTCATGGGTCTCATGGTCAGCGGAGTGGTGGTCACGGAGACAATCTTTCAGGTGCCCGGCATGGGCAGAGCAATGGTCGAGGCCATTGGAAATCGGGACTACCCCATCATCCAGGGGCTCGTGCTGATAAACATCGCGTTGATCCTGGTCGTCAATCTTGTAGTGGACCTCTTGTACTCGGTTGTTGACCCACGCGTCCGCTACTCTTAGAAGGGGGAGGAGCCGCACATGGCCATGGACAGCGACGCGACCGCCATTCGGGTGGAGCAGGGCGTCTCCCCAGCTCGGCAGTCTCCCGGGGCAAGGAAGCTGTTCAAATGGGGCAGGAAGAACCCCGTTGGCGTTGCCGGGTTGGTCTTGATTACGGTGCTGTTGGCCATGGCGTTTCTTGCGGGCGTGGCGTCCCCCCACGAGCCCAATAGAATTTCCGGCGGGATCAATGAATCGCCAAGCGCTGAGCACTATTTGGGGACGGACCTCATTGGGCAGGACATATTCAGCCGCTTGCTCCATGGTGCGCGAGTCTCCCTCAGTGTTGGTTTCTTTGCCGTGCTCATAGGGGTCACCGCGGGTCTGTTCCTGGGCCTGGTTAGCGGCTACGTGGGTGGGTTGTTCGACCTCCTTGTGCAGCGGCTCGTGGACGCCAACATCGCCATCCCCGGCATCGTGCTGGCCCTGGTAATCGTCGCGGTATTGGGGCCAAGCGTCACCAACGTGATCTTCGCACTGGCCGTCAACTTTGTCTCCACGGCTACGCGCGTCACCCGGTCGGTGGTGCTGCGGGAAAAGCAACGGGTCTATGTTGACGCGGCCAGGGCCCTCGGTGCAAACGGCACACGCGTCATGTTCCAGCATGTCTTGCCCAACTCTCTTTCGCCGTATCTGGTGCTGGTGAGCGTTTCCATCGGCAGCGCCATCATCGGCGAGGCGTCACTAAGCTTCCTTGGGGCGGGCGTGGGCGCCACCACCGCATCCTGGGGGGGGATGTTGTCGACGGCAGCGGCGCGTCCCTTCGACGTGTCGTGGACGCTGGCGGTGTCGCCGGGGCTAGCCATCGCGCTCGCAGTGCTGGGCTTCAACCTTTTCGCCGACTCCCTGCGGGACACGCTGGACCCGCGGCTCCGGAACCGGTAAGTTGACATGACAAAGTGCTTATCCAGTGACCTCTCTTGCTCCCGTATGGGTGGTGGAGCAGTGGCGCTGGTGGCCACCCGGAGAGTTGGTCTGTCTTCTGTCCGTACTCACGGACCAAACAAACAGTGGTTAGGTGAAAGTTCATGAGTCTTCTGGAAGTCCGAAATCTCTCAACCTACTTCTTCCAAGAGGAAAGCACCGTCAAAGCGGTGGACGATGTTAGCTATGACCTGCAAGAGGGTGAGACCCTGGCGTTGGTGGGCGAGAGTGGATGCGGCAAGAGTGTAAGCGCTCTATCCGTCATTAATCTCATCCCCGATCCGCCTGGGCGAATTGTCAGCGGAGAAGTCCTCTTTGACGACTTGGACCTGACGAAACTCAATGAGCAGCAGTTGCGGGCAATACGTGGCAAAGAAATCGCCATGATCTTTCAGGAGCCCATGACTTCCTTGAACCCCGTCTTGACCATTGGTCGTCAGCTGACGGAAGCGCTGGAATTGCACTTGGCGATGTCCGGCACCGAAGCGCGAAACAGGGCTGTAGAGCTTTTGGACATGGTGGGCATTCCAGACGGCGCACAACGGCTCAAGAGCTATCCGCACCAATTCAGTGGCGGCATGCGCCAGCGCGTCATGATCGCCATGGCGCTGAGCTGCAACCCCAAGCTGCTGATTGCCGACGAACCCACAACCGCGTTGGACGTCACCATTCAGGCCCAGATCCTTGAGCTTATCCAACGACTGTGCCAGGAGCTCGGGACAGCGGTGATTCTGATCACGCATAACCTGGGCGTCGTGGCGCGTTATGCGCGCCGGGTGAACGTCATGTACGCCGGGAAGATCATTGAACGCGGCCTGGCCCGCGAGATCTACTACGAACCAGCCCACCCTTATACGCTGGGGCTGCTACGGTCCGTCCCGCGTCTCGATGTGACGAGGCGAAGCCGCCTTGAAGGAGTTGAGGGGCTCCCGCCAGACTTGGACTTTCTGCCGAAGGGCTGCGCCTTTTACCCCCGATGCCCGTTCCATATGGAGCGGTGCCTAGAGGAGATCCCACCCCTTGAACCAGTCGCTGACGGCCATGTCGCAGCATGTTGGGCGAGTGAGACGGTGCATCAGATCGCAAAGGAAGCACGGCAACGATGACTGAACTTACTGGACCATCAACGGTCAACAGCCAACCAACTGACCCGCAAGATGCCATTCTTGAGGTGCGCAACCTCAAGAAGTACTTCCCCATTACAGGCGGCTTTATACTCCAGCGCAAGGTCGCGGACATCAAGGCGGTTGACGACGTCAGTTTCTTCGTCAGGCGCGGTGAGACATTGGGGCTTGTTGGAGAGAGCGGGTCCGGCAAGACCACCATTGGTCGATGCATCCTGCAGCTTGAGAAGCCTACGGACGGAGAGGTGGTGTTTGAGGGCACAGACATCACCCAGGTCGGTAGGGACCAACTGCGCACAATTCGGCGGCGAATTCAGATCATCTTTCAGGACCCGTATAGCTCGTTGAACCCACGGATGAAGGTCTTGGACATCGTTGGCGAAGCGCTGACCATTCACAAGCTGGTGAAGAATAAGCGTGAGTACCGGCTCCGCGTCGGGGAGTTGCTGCAGCAAGTGGGCCTGAACCCAGACATGGCTAACCGGTACCCCCATGAGTTCAGCGGCGGGCAGAGGCAGCGCATTGGCGTTGCGCGGGCGCTGGCCGTGGAACCCGAGTTCATTGTCGCCGACGAGCCGGTCTCTGCCTTGGACGTGTCCATTCAGGCGCAGCTCATCAACCTGCTGAAGGACCTCCAGCAGGAGCTGGGGCTCTCTTACCTTATGATCGCCCACGACCTTGCCATCGTGCGCCACGTCTCTGACCGAATCGCCGTGATGTACTTGGGGAAGCTGATGGAAGTGGCCTCATGGACAGACTTGTATGAGTCGCCCCTTCATCCGTACACCAAGGCATTGCTCTCAGCGGTGCCCATTCCGGACCCGGACCTTGAGGCGGACCGCGACCGCATCATCTTGCAGGGCGGCATCCCAAGCCCCGCGAACCCCCCTTCTGGATGCGTGTTCCACACGAGGTGCCCCATCGCCATCGAGGAATGTAAACACACCATTCCGGAGATGCGGCAAATCACCCCAGACCACTGGGCCGCCTGCATCCGCGTCTAAGAGGCACAGGGCGGCGCCGCGTGCACATCTCAATCTAGCGTTGGAGGAAGAATGCCATGAGCAGAGAATGGGACGAGGTAAAGTACAACGTAGCAGTAGCCAATCGGGTGTTAGCGGAACTGGGGCTGGCCACCGGGTTCCGGGCGTCTTTGGGTCATGCCAGCTTGCGCCTGCCAACCGACCCGGGCAAGTTCATCGTCAAGGGACGTGGCTACGAGGTGGACGCCCTCTTCAGCGTCACCCCGGACCAGATGATCGTCTGCGACCTGGAAGGGAACAAGGTGGATGGTCCTCTCGGCACCACCCAGTGCATGGAAGTCAAAATGCACTCGTGCATCTACAAGCTGTACCCCAATGTGAAGTCCGTGGTCCATGTGCACCCCCACTACACTATCCTGGCCACGACGCTGCGCAAGCGCCTGCGCCCCATGAACCAGGAGGGCATCCAGCTCTTGCGGCGCGAACTTCCTGTGTGGGACCACGTGAAGACTGTCCAGACCGATGACGAGGGCATGGAGGTCGCCGCCCTTTTGGGGGATGGCAAGGCCATACTGCTGCGGGGGCACGGCGCCACCACGGTTGGCGTTTCCCTGGAGGAGTCAATCATGAACATGCTCCAACTGGAAGAGCAGGCCAAGATGAACTACTGGGCCTACTCCGTGGCCGGCGCTGACCACGCGTACGTCGAGGATGAGCTCATCGACGAGATGACGAACCGCACGCCCGCCCATGAGCTGCCCCACTTCAAGCCAGTCATGCCTGCGGGTGGCCGCGCCCCGCGTGCTGGTGGGGTCTGGGAGTACTACACGCGGCTGGTCTCTGGCGACCCGTCGGCCTGCCCCCCCATCCAACCCATCTAGGGGCTCGGTATCGGGTTGATGCGTTATAGCTCTCGAGCATAGTGCTATAGGTCCCATTGGCGGCGGTGGCGCGGCCCTCATGTGCATTGAGAAAGCTGCGGCCTATATCACCAATGGCCAGCGACTGCTTGTGTTCCGTCATGTGGCGGTGGACGCCGGAGTGCAAGTGCCGGCCGGCACCCTGGAGTCTGGGGGGTCGCCGGAAGACGGGGCGCTCAGGGAGACGAGGGAGGAAACGGGCCTCGCCGGTCTGACGGTCCGCCGGTCATTGGGCTCCCGTGACTACGACATGTCCCCCTACGGGATCGCCGAGTGGCACCGTCGCCACTACTACCACCTTGAATGCAGAGGTGACGTACCGGAGACGTGGCGCCACTTCGAGTCGCATCCCGCCGGACAACCGGCTGAGCAGATCGAATTTGAGTTCTTTTGGGTGACGCTTCCACTCCAGGCTCTCGTGCTTGCGGCGGGCCAGGGCGACTTTCCCGAAGCGCTGAGAGCGTCCATGCGCGAAACGTAGGCACAGCCGGTTGATTGCAACCCGTGGTTTCATGGGCGAGGGCGTCCTGTCGGTTGGATAGCCTTGCCCTTGACACACAGCAGGCCGTCACGTAGCTTCCGCGTGAGCTGCGCACTTGGCCAAAGGCCACCTGCAAGCGCTGCGCGGCACTTCATCATGGAGGAACATTGTGGGAAAGTTGGACGGACAGTGCGTCATCGTCACTGGAGCGAGCCGAGGGATCGGCGAAGCCATCGCCAAGGCGCTTGCCGTGGAGGGCGGCCGCATCGTTTGCGTGGCCCGCACACTCAGCGAGGGCAGCCATGACATGACCACCTACATGCGGGACCAGGGCCGCCCGGGAGAGGTGAACACCCCCTTCCCCGGCTCGTTGGAGGGCACTGTGGCCGCCATCCGCGAGGCCGGGGGTGAGGCGACGGCGCTGGCTGCGGACCTAGCCGACCCCGCCGAGTGCCGCCGCGTCGTCGAGGAAGCTCGCAGCATCTACGGCCCCGTCGACGTGCTGGTCAACAACGCCGCCCTCGCCGTCTTCCTGCCCGTCAGGGACTTCCCGTATGACAGCTGGCTCCGCAGCTTCCAGATCATCGTGCACGCGTCCTTTGTTTTGAGCCAGGCCGTGCTGGAGGACATGACGCCCCGCAAGCACGGGGCCATCGTGAACATCTCGTCCGGCGCCGCTACCGGCCCGGGCAGCGCACCGTACGCGCCGCCATCCCCCGACGCGCCCTCCGTAACGGGCTACGGCGCCGCCAAGGCCGCCCTCGAGCGTTTCACGCAGGGTCTCGCGCTGGAGGTCAGGGACGACAACATTGCGGTGACAGCCCTCTCTCCCTCCATCATCGTGCCCACCGCCGGCGCGGTTTTTCACAAAGGCGTCCGCTACATCGGCGACGAGAACGGCGAGCCGCCGGAGTTGATGGCGCAGGCCACGCTGCTTCTCGCGACAGAGCCCGCCGAGAAGATGAACGGCATGGTCACCTACAGCCAGAAGATCCTTACGGAGTATGGCGTGATCGAGAAGGGCGTTGGCACGGGCGTCGACCGACCCGGCAGCGGCTACAGCCAGATCTAGGGAGCGGAATGGCCAATGCGGAAGGTGGGTTCCCGCCTTCTGGGAAACGGCGTCGGGGGTAAATTACTCCCTGACACCGGCTCCTTGCTCCGCCGCTCCGCCGCTACTCTTGCCCCATGGACATCGAAGTCGCTCCGTGTACAAGGGCCGCCGATGGCGCCATCGCGCCCGTCGCAGGGATGAGGCTTTTCGCCCTTCGGCAGGAATATTCCATAGCTGGAGATCACAGGTGGCGATAGACTCGTTTTCCCATTCTTGAAAACCGGACGACTCGACTCGACTCGAATGCAGCCCACCGGCCAAAGAGCCGCGACCTCCGGATACAAGTCCCCTTCCCGAAGCATGTGTGCCGCAGCCCGGTCCAGCCCTTCGCCCGCAAAGCGGAAGGGTCCCGGCAGGGTCTCCCGCCCCCCGCATTGGCCGGTGGGGTACAATGGTAGCGGCGGCCCCTGTTAGACCGCCGGAAGAGGTTGCAGCCTTGGTCTACGTCGACCCGCGCACGGCGGACGTCCCAGCCCTGGCCGACTATGTCGCCCGGTGGCTGGACGGTCTGCGGGACTGGTGCCCCCGGTGCCAGGGAACGGGCCGCGAGGACCACAAGGACCCCTACACCCCCCACGGGTCGTGCCCACGCTGTATGGGCAAACTGTGGGTCTCGGTGATCGACGTAGAACGGCTGTTGGAGGCCATCGCCCTGGTGGGCCCGCTGGAGGTCGAGTTCGGCTACCCCGCGCGCGGTTCGCGGTCGTGCTTGCTGCGGCTGCACGGCGAACACCACGCCGAGGACGACTCCACCCTCGGCGCCGTCTACAGGGCTGCGGCGGCGCTGGTGAAGACGCTGCTGGACGACGGCATCCTCAAGGAGCAGCCCTTCGACGATACCGGCCATTAGCAGGAGTACAAGATAAGGGATAGTGTTTACACATGAGTGAATCTCAGATAGCGGTCCTGATCGACTATGAGAACGTAGGGCTAGGTTCCATCCAGGGGCTGTTTGACCAGCTCTCGGACATGGGGCGCATCATTGTCAAGCGGGCCTACGCCGACTGGTCCTCCGGCGCCCGCCAGCGCGACCAGTTGCTGGAGTTGGGCATCGAGGCGGTCCACCACTTCCACGCGGCCAAGGTGGCCAAGAACTCCAGCGACATCTCCCTCTGCATCGATGCCGTTGACCTGCTCTACCGCTCCCCCGTGGACACCTTCGTCATCGTGTCCGCGGACAGCGACTTCGTGACGCTGGTGAGCAAGCTGCGCTCGGCCGGAAAGACCGTCATCGGCGCGGGCCGCCATGATGTCGTCTCGTCGACGCTGGTGCGCGCCTGCGACCGCTACATCTACCTGGGCGTGGAGCCGAGGACCGCCCCCGCCGACTCCCGCACGGTTGACGCGCTGGTGCAGCGCGCCATCTACGCCTCCGCCGACGATGAGGGCAAGGTGGCCGGCTCCAGGTTGCACCAGACCATCATGCGCATCGACCCAAGCTTTGACTTCCGCTCCATGGGCTTCCGAACTTTCACGCAGTTCCTGGAGGGATCGGCCGTCGTGAAGGTGTCCCGCGTCCGAGGATCCGACGACATCAGCATCAGCCTCAAGCCGACGGGGATGGCGCGTCTGCCGGGCATCGGAAGGGTGCTCGCGGGAAAGTCGCGCGGCCAGCAGGAGGCCGCAATCGCGGCCCCACCTACTGTGGCGCCAGCGCTGGAGGCCCCTCCTACGCCTGTCAGGGCCCCCGCCCGACCGGCCCGGCCGACACGCCCAGCCGCTCCCGCAGCTGTGAGGACGGCCCCTGCTCCGACAGGCGCTCCCGCCGCCGTGATGGCCGCGCCGGAACCGCCGCCGCTGCCCGCTGCCGTAAGGACGGCCCCTGCTCCGACGGCCCCTCCCGCCGCCGTGATGGCCGAACCGGAGCCGCCGCCGCTGACCGCGCCGCTCTCCAACACCTGGGAGTCCGACATACACAACAGGTGGTCGCAGCGGGTGGACAAGGGGACGGGCGTGCTCAACGGCACAAGGGCCGCCGGCGAGGCGGCGCGAATCCTAGGCGCGCCCAAGCTGAGCTCGTCGCGCTACAAGACGCTGCAGAAGCTGTTGGCCTCCAGCCCCTACTTGGCTGCGAGGTGGGAACGGGAGGGCAACTCGCTGCACGTGAAGGCGCCCGTCATGGCAGGCAGCTTCGACGACTAGGCCCGCCTGACCCCGAGCGTCAGCTCCATCCCCTCGATCTTGAGGGTTTCATTGTAGTCGCCGTCTCTGGGCGCACCCGACGCCGCCTCGATGGCCAGCGTCTCCCCGCGTACGTAATCGCCCAGCGGGCCCTGCCCCAGCAGCGCCTGAAGCTCGGCCGCGCCCTCGTGCGTGATGACGATGCGGTCCGCGATATCCAGCCCCGCGGAGCGGCGCATGTTCTGGATGCTGTGCACCAGCTCTCGCGCCAGGCCCTCCTGCCTGAGCTCCGGCGTGATGGAGGTGTTTACGCCCACGAAGTAGCCGCCCTCCAGCACGCCCGCGATGTTGCCGTCCGTGGCCGGCGCGACCTCAACGTCCTCCGCCGTGAGCTCGAAGGCGCCGACAGCAACCGGCTCGCCCGCCAGCATCCGGCCCGCGATCGCCGCCTTGTCGGCCTCCTCAAAGGCCCCCCGCAAGTCCGGCAGCCGGTCCGTGTACTTTGGCCCGACAACGGAGCCGTTGAGCCGCACGGAGAGCAGGCCCGCGACTTCCCCGGCGTCGACGGCGCGGACGTCCTTCACGTTCAACTCCGCCCGCACCTGCTCCGCCAGCGCCTCCAGTGCGGCGCGCTCGACCTCAGATCGCGTCATCACCACCGCCTCGGAGAGTGGTTGGCGCACCTTGACACGGCTCTTGCTGCGGGCCGCGCGGCCCATGCTCACCACGCGCATGATGAGCTGCACGGCCTCCGCAAGCTCCCGGTCAATGATTGCCTCGTCAGCTTCAGGGAACGCAGTGAGGTGGACGCTGTCCGGCGCCTCTGGGTCCACGGAGACGACGAGGTTCTGGTAGATCTCCTCCGCCACAAAGGGCGTCAGGGGGGCCAGCAGCTTGCTCAGGGTCACCAGGCAGGTGTAGAGCGTCTGGTAGGCAGAGCGCTTGTCCGTGTCATTCTCGCTCTTCCAAAAGCGGCGACGGCTGCGCCGCACGTACCACGTGGAAAGCTCTTCAACGAAGGCCTCGATCTTGCGGCCTGCGTCCGTGGGGTTATAGCCGTCCATCTCCACCGTCACGTCGGCGACGAGCTGGTTCAGCTCCGAAAGCGCCCACCGGTCTAGCTCCGCCGACGGCTCGACTGGCCCCGCCGCCATCGGGTCGAAGCCGTCCAGCCGCGCGTAGGTGACGAAGAAGCTGTAGGTATTCCAGAGCGTCAGCAGGAATCGGCGGACGGACTCCTCAACCAGGTCCTGTGAGAAGCGCCGCATATTGCCGGGCGGCGCCGCCGTCAGCAGGTACCACCGGACGGCGTCAGCCCCATGGGCGTTGATGACGGCCCACGGCTCCACGATGTTGCCCTTGGTCTTGCTCATCTTCTCGCCATTGCCGTCCAGGATGAGGCCCAGGCAGATGACGTTCCGATAGCTGGGTTGGTTGCGCAACAGGACTGAGAGCGCGTGCAGGCTGTAGAACCACCCGCGCGTCTGGTCAACGCCCTCGCAGATGTAGTCCGCCGGGAACCGGCCGTCGGTGAAGAGCTCCGGCGAACCCTTGGGGAAGTGGAACTGGGCGTAGGGCATCGCGCCCGAGTCAAACCAGCAGTCCAGCACCTCCGGCGTCCGCCGGGCCTCGCCGCCACAGGACTGGCAGGTCACGACGACGGTGTCGATGTACGGGCGGTGCAGGTCGAGGCCGTCCTCGTCAAGGGCGCTGCGCGTCTCCGGCGTCGCACGGTCCCGCAGCACGTCCAGGTCGCCGATGCACTCGTCCTGGGCACAGCGTTCACACCGCCAGATTGGGATGGGCGTGCCCCAGTACCGCTCCCGCGAGATGGCCCAGTCGACGTTGTTGCGCAGCCAGTCCCCGAAGCGCCCCTCCTGGAAGTGCCCGGGGTACCAGTTAATCTCCTTGTTGAGGGCGACCATCTCGTCCTTGTGCGACGTCGTGCGGATGTACCATGAGGGCTTTGCGTAGTAGAGCAGGGGCGTGTCGCAGCGCCAGCAGAAGGGGTAGGTGTGGAGCATCGTGCCGCCGCGGTAGAGCAGCCCGCGCCGCTCCAGGTCTGCCGTGATGAGCGGGTCTGCGTCCTTTACGAATAGGCCTGCCCCCGGGAAGCCCTCGGCCAGCGCCCCCTGCAGGTCCACAGAGTGGTACGTGGGCAGGCCGAAGGTCAGCCCAAGGTCGTAGTCCTCAGCTCCGTAGGCCGGCGCTGTGTGCACGATGCCAGTGCCGTCATCCACGCCGACGTAGTCGGCCGGCAGGACGCGGTGGTGGAAGGGCGCCCCCTCGTGCTCCGTGGCGTTGGCAAACGGCGGCGAGTACCGTAGTCCCTGGAGCTCGCTGCCCTTGAACGAGGCCTCTTCCGTCCAGCCCTCATCGAGGACCTCCTCGACGCGAGCGCGGGCCAGCAGCACCCGCTCCTCGCCGTCCGGCGAGCGCAGCAGCGCGTAGTCCTTGTCCGGCGCGACGGCCAGCGCCATGTTGGCCGTCAGCGTCCACGGCGTCGTCGTCCACGCCAGCGCAGAGGGTACGGGCCCATCCCAACCCGCCTCGCTCCAGCCCATGCGGCGCGCAGCCTCGGCGGCTTGGTCCTGCTCGCCGGTGAGCGGGAAGCGCACGTAGATCGACGGGTCGGGCGTGTCCTCCTTGTAGCCCAGCGACACCTCGTGCGAGCTCAGTGACGTCACGCAGCGGGGGCAGTGGGGCGTCACCCGGTAGCCCAGGTACACCAGCCCTCGGTCCCACAGCTCCTTGATGATCCACCATCCGGTCTGGATGTAGCCGTTGTGAAAGGTGACGTAGGGGTCGTCCAGGTCAATCCAGAAGCCCACGCGCTCCGTCAGGTCCTCCCACTCGCCCTTGTAGCGCATGACGCTCTCTCGGCAGAGGGCGTTGAACCGGTCGATGCCGTACTGCTCGATCTCCCCCTTGGTGGTGAAGCCAAGCTCCTTCTCCACCTCCAGCTCGACCGGCAGGCCGTGGGTGTCCCAGCCGCCCTTGCGGAAGGGCCGGTAGCCGCGCATGGTCTTGTAGCGCGGGATGACGTCCTTGAAGACTCGGGCCAGGACGTGGTGCATGCCCGGGGTGCCATTTGTGGTGGGCGGTCCCTCGTACAGCATGAAGAGGGGCTTGCCCTCCCGCTCTGACCACGTTCGGCGAAAGACGTCGCGCTCCCGCCAAAGCTGGAGAGTGCGGTCCTCCAACTCAGGGAAGCTCACCTTGCTGGAAACCGGCTGAAACATGCTCTGCTCCCTACCGGGTCTGGCCCGGCGCAATAAAAAACCCCGTCCCTGAGAAGGGACGGGTCTTCAAACCCGCGGTACCACCCTTATTTCACTGCCGGCTAGGCGCCGACGGTGACGCTTTGCAGGGCGCCATCACGCCCCCTGCCCAAGGTAACGGTGGGCCTCCGGTGCGGCCTAGCAGGCGGGGGCAAGCCATTCGCCTGTTCGGGGCACGGCTCGGGAGGGATATTCGCTGGGCGCCCACCTGTCCGCTTTCACCGTTCCGGACTCGCTGGCGGCGGCGACACCAGGTACTCGTCTCCGTCACTGCCTTTTAGCCATCGTAGCAGCGTGCCGAAGGGGACGTCAAGAAACCGCGGGGCTGAGGCGGACGCCCACCAGCTCCGCCGTCACCACAACCCGCTCGTCGTACTTGAACCGGGGCCACGAGCTGACGAGGGTGGCGGTGCGGCCATCAGAGCCCCAAAAATAGACGTCTTCCTGGGGCAGGATGCGGAACTCCGTGGCCTGGTACAGGAAGCTCCCGTCGTCGCTGTCCACTATGACGTAGACTGGCTCGCCACGGCGGAGGAAATCGTGGACCTTGTGCAGGTTGCGAAAGACGGCACCCTCGCCTTTGAGGGGGCTCTCAAGGTGCCCGAATAGCCATGTGTTGCCAACCTCACCCGGGTTGGTGTGATTGGGGATGATGCCGACGTCGAATACCGGCGACTCGAACTTGAGATCGCCGGCGTCGGTTGTAAATGTGCCCAGCACAATGGTCTCGGACTGCAGCCCGATGGCTGGGATTCGTACGAGCGTGGCGGGGGATAGCCCCGAATCCGGCAGGTCCACTTCCGACACGGGGAGGTACACGGAAGTGAGCTGCTGGGCGTCTTGATCCTCGGCCCAGAGGGGGTTCTCCCAGTGCTGCGGGGACGTGTTCAAGCCAACGTAGACCTCGCCACTGTAGACCTCGCCGAGGGTGGCGGAGAATGCCGCCGGCCCCGTATCCGGTAAGGGTGCCGTGCTAGCGGGCGCTGACTGCACCGGCGCGTCGGGGGGAGGCACGATTAACTGCTGCAGGTCTTGCTGGGACGGCAGCACGGGCACTGTGGAAATGCTCACCACAGGCTCATAGCGCTCATCGATGTAGGCCTGGTAGCCGAAGAATCCCACAGCAACGGCAAGGAGGACTGCGCCGCCGCCGATCAGGATTAACCCGAGCCGTCTGTTGCCCCACATTCCTACGGCCGCCTGCCCCTCATGCGTCGCCAATGATGTCACCCCAAAGAGGTTTCATGCCCGTCTAATGAGCATACCACGCCTGGGGAATGCCGCATCAAGCTGAATGCCGTGGGAATCTGTCAGCGGGCAGGGGGGCGCCCGAGCTATTGCCGGGCGCCAAAAGTTGTCAACGAGCGCTTATTAGCGGGACCTGGGAACGTAGGCAGAGCCGTTGCTGATTGGCTCATTGCGATAGAGATCGCCGTTGCGGATCTTGATATTGAAACCACAATTGGGGTTGGTGCAAGCCCAAGCCTTGAAGTGAATGGTTGCCCCTTGCCCTCCGAAGTCAGAAAGGGGCACCAACTCACCGTCGCCGCAACTTCTGCATTGAGGAAGGTTCGTCTCCACCTTATCCTCCTGAGCCCACGACTCATCCCGTGCACGCCAATCAAAAGGGCGGCTGAGCGGCAGGGAGGGGCCTGCTGGGCAACTTTGAATTACTACTTAGAGTTTATTACAACTGCCCAAAAACATACAAGTAGGGCGGGTTTTAAGAAGAAGGTCTGCGTGATAGTGTATATTCGTAAAACCACGAAAGAGACTCTATACGCTGGCGTGAAGGTACGTATCCAGGTAATAGGCTACGAATATCGTAGAAATTTTGAAAACTTGATGAAAAGGCGCGATGGAAAAAACGTGTCAAATTACTAATTCCGAAGAGGAGCGACTGTTGGTATTGATGATATTGAACCAGACAAAGAATGGCGGAATCGTGAATATTCGTGGGGAGCGAGGGCGCCCGTGCGACGAAAAGAAAGGGTTGTTGGCATCGGAATTCAAATTGGCGACGCGGCCATGGGAATGGTGTGGACGGTCTCGTAAATGGGTCCAGACGGGGTTAAGGTGCTCCTGATAAGGTGAAACGCCTGTACCGAAAATGGTTGCGTAGGGGCGAGGCCAATATCTTTGATAATTGATGCGGAGTGTTGGCGTTCGTGGGCCGAAGCGCTTTCGCGTACATGCGCAAGGGTGAGGTGCGGGCTGAAGGGCCGTCGTTCTCGCGAGTAGCCCAGGGTGGAGCACGTGTCGTCTACACGACTGGCCAACGCGGTGAGGGATTCGGTGTCGCCTGAGACGCCTGCCCATAGGACGCGAGGGGACCGTGGGTTCGGGAACGCGCCGACGCCACTCAGCTGCAGCGCGAATGGCGCGGCGCCCTCGCCAGCGGCGTGCAGCGCGTCGGTCAAGACGGACACGCGCGAGCTGTCGACGTTGCCAAGGAACTTGAGGGTGAGGTGCACTCCCTCGGGATTGACGAGCCGTAAGCCGGACATGTCGGCGGCACGCAGCGCGTGGATGACCCGGGCGATGGCCTCCCTGGCCTCCGCCGGCAACGTCACCGCCACAAAGAGCCGTAGCTGTTCAGGTTGCCTTGAGCTGGCCACGCAACTCCTTTAGGCTCACGTACCATGCGGTCAGGTCCTCCAGGCTGTAGCTGGCGTTGGCCGGGCTGGGGTTGGGCGTCACGAAGACTGCGGCATTGCCGATGCGCCACTCCTGCAGGCCCAGCGTTACGCGCCCCCGGTCGCCGTCCGCGTGGCGGCGGTACTGCGACGCCGCCATGACGCCGTGAAAGCTCACGATGCGCGGCCCCGCCGCCAGCAGCCGCTCCCGAAGCGCCTCTGCGCCCTCGCGGAAGTCCGCCGCCTTCAGGTC
Organism: Dehalococcoidia bacterium; assembly: GCA_965249605.1. Classification (GTDB taxonomy): domain Bacteria; phylum Chloroflexota; class Dehalococcoidia; order Lucifugimonadales; family UBA1127; genus UBA1127. The sequence goes on along the minus strand of OZ252245.1, from coordinate 2,277,151 downwards.
ACCGACGCCCGCCGTGGGGAGCTTCACCACGTCCGTCATGCCGATGCCGAACTCCAGCATTCGGTGGTCGGTTTCGGGCCCAAGCGCCTCCGGCGTGAGGCCAGCGGCGTTGAAGGCGCGCCAGAAGCGGTTGCGCGGGTTGGCGAAGTAGCGCCCTGTCTGCGCCGAGGGAATCGACGGGTTCAACCCCACCAGCACGATGTCCAGCCCAGGCCGCAGGTAGTCTGGCAGCGTCTCCATTGCCGTCAGCCGCCCAGCCCGAAGAGCTTGGCCGCGTTGCCGCCGGTAATGAGCGCCTGCGCCTCGTCTGAGAGCCCGCTTTCCCGCAACTGCGCCAGCAGTCGGGGGTGCTTGATGAGGGGGAAATCGGTGCCGAAGAGCACCCGTTCCGGGCCGACAATACGCGTCACGCTCGGGAAAACGTCGGATGTATAGAGGAACGGCGCCGCCGCCGTGTCGAAGTAGACGTCGGCGAGGGCGGCCTTCACCTCCGGCATGAGCGCGTAGAAGGGAAGCCCGCCGCCCCAGTGCGCGGCGATGATCGGCTGCCCTGGGAACGACTCGATGAAGCGCATCAGGCGGTCCGGCGTCACCGTTCCTTTGCCGGGGTAGCTGTGGCCCACCGGCTCCGACGCGTGCGTCAGCACCGGCATGCCCAGCCGCTTCGCCAGCGCCATGAGCGGCGCCATAAGAGACGCGTCGTCGATGCTGTAGCCTTGCGTGTCAGGGTGCAGCTCACCGATGCCGATGAGCCCTGCGGCGGCGCATCGCTCCACCTCCGCCAGGGCGTCGTTGCCCCAGGCGGGGTTGACCGAACCGAAGGCGAGCAGCCGCCCACCGCTGCGGGCCGTGCACTCGATCAGGTAATCGTTGGCCTCGCGTGCAACGTCGAGATCCGTCCACCCGATGCCCACGGCAACGGCAACGTCGACATTCGCGTCGTCCATGGCGGCCAGCAGGTCGTCGGCCGTGGCGAGAACGGCCCGGGGGTCGGCGTAAAGTGCGCGAAAGGTGGCGTCACGCCTCGCCAACTCCTCCCGTCGTTCGCGGAAGGAGGGGGGATACACGTGCACGTGCGAGTCAATGATCATGGAGACAACTCTACAGACATGGAATCGGAAAGGGCAAGCGGGGGTGGCATGCCGCTCCAACCTCTGAGGGCAGATTGGGGCCGGGGATTTCCCCTACGCCCCGTGGCAGCGCTTGTACTTGACGCCGCTGCCGCAGGGGCACGACTCGTTGCGGCCGACCTTGCGGCCCTGTGTCATTTCGCGGAAGCGGCGATCGTCGGCGCGGCGCGCCTCGCACGCTGCGCACGTGCACTCCAGCGGGTGGTCACTGTACCAACTCGTCCGCTCCTTGCCGATGACCATTACGACGCTCCCTCTGGGCTCTGCCGCTCGCCCATCACCCGGATGACTTCCTGCAGGTCCTTGTCGCCCCGTCCGCTCAGGTTCATGACGATGACCTTGTCCGGGCCCGCCTGCGGCGCCAGCTTCGCCACGTGCGCCAACGCGTGCGACGGCTCCAGCGCCGGGATGATGCCCTCCAGCCTCGACAGCAGCGAGAACGCCGCCAGCGCCTCGTCGTCCGTCGCCGAGACGTACGTCGCCCGGCCGATATCCTTGAGGTAGGAGTGCTCCGGCCCCACGCCGGGGTAGTCAAGGCCCGCCGAAATGCTGTGGGTCTCCAGCACCTGTCCCGCCTCGTCCTGCATCAGGTAGGAGTGCGAACCGTGGAGCACCCCGGGTGTGCCGCCCGACAGCGGAGCCGCGTGCTTGCCCGTCTCCAGCCCAAGCCCGCCCGCCTCGACGCCCACGAGGGCGACCTCCTCGTCGGGCACGAAGGGGTAGAAGAGCCCCATGGCGTTGCTGCCGCCGCCCACGCACGCGACGGCGTAGTCTGGGAGGCGGCCCTCGGCTGCCAGCGACTGCTCTCGCGCCTCGCGACCCACGATGGCCTGGAAGTCGCGCACCATCATCGGGTACGGGTGCGGCCCCACGACGCTACCCAGCAGGTAAAAGGTGGTGCGCACATTGGTCACCCAGTCGCGCATGCACTCGTTGATGGCATCCTTCAGGGTGCGCGAGCCGCTGTCCACCGGTTGCACTTGCGCGCCCATCAACTCCATGCGGTAGACGTTCGGCTGCTGCCGCCGCATGTCCTCTGTGCCCATGTAGACCACGCACTCCATGCCCAGCAGGGCGCAGACCGTCGCCGTGGCGACGCCGTGCTGTCCCGCGCCGGTCTCCGCGATGACCCGCTGCTTGCCCATGCGCTTTGCCAGGAGCGCCTGCCCCACCGCGTGGTTGATCTTGTGCGCGCCGGTGTGGGCCAGGTCCTCGCGCTTCAGGTAGACGCGCGCCCCACCGAAGTGCTTCGTAAGGTTTGCGGCGAAGGTCAGCGGAGTCGGCCTGCCGACATAGGTGGCCAGCAGCCCCGCGAGTTCCGCCTGAAAGCTCGGGTCGTCGCGGGCCTCCTCGTAGCCGATGCGAAGCTCTTCCACCGCCGCCATCAGCGTCTCGGGCACAAAGCGCCCGCCGTAGTCGCCGAACCGGCCTTGCGCGTTGGGCAGCCGCTCTTCATTGTTCATTTGGGGGCTCCTTGTCCGGCCGCTGTCACAAAGCGGCGTATCTTTTCGATGTCCTTGACGCCATCGGTCTCGACGCCGCTGGAGACGTCGACCCCGAACGGCCCAACCGCCTTGATAGCGGCCGCGACGTTCTCCGGGGTCAGCCCGCCCGCGAGGATGAAGCGATAGCCGAGAGCGGCCAGTTCCTGCGCGACTGACCAATCGAACATCTCGCCCATTCCGCCGGGCTGAACCAACGACTGCCGATCCAGCAAGGCGATGTGTCCGGCATTGCTGATGGCCCGCAACCGTACTTCCACCGTCTCCACGACGGCGTATTGGTCGTCGGTATCCCCGGATGCGGCCGCGGGCACGTGCACGACCTTGAGGATGGCCGGCTCCACCTGCGCCCAGTACTCCGGCGGCTCGCTGCCGCAGAGCTGCACGAAGTCGAGCCCAACCTGCGCCGCAACCGCGTTGACGTGCTCGACGGGTTGGTCCGCGAACAGCCCTACCAGTCGCTGCGGCGCCCCTTGCCTGCTTTTGCGGAACGCCGAGGCTAGCGCCGCGCCGGTCTCCGGCGGGATGTAACGGCGCACCGTCGGCAAGAAGACCATGCCCAACAGGTCTGCTCCGGCTTCCGCAGCGGCGGCCATGTGCTCCAGGTCACGCATGCCACAGACCTTAACTAGAGTCATGGCTGCGGCGCTCCTTGCGCGGGCACCTGAACACCCAGCAGCTCGCGAATCTTCGCGGCGGGGTCCGGCTGCGTCACAATGGCCTCGCCCACCAGCGCGGCATGCGCACCGAGGTCCCGCAGCCGTTCCATGTCCGCACGGTCCCGAATGCCGCTCTCGCTCACGAGCACTGCGTCCGCGGGGGCTTTGGACGCCAGGGCCCCGGTCACGGAGAGGTCCGTCTTGAACGTTCGGAGGTCGCGGTTGTTGATGCCGATGACCTCCGCGCCTGCCTCCGCAGCAGTGGCCATTTCGGCCTCGTCGTGCACCTCCACCAAACATTGCAGGCCCACGTCCCGCGCTGTGCCCAACATCTCCCGCAACTGATCGGCGGAGAGCACTGCCACGATGAGCAGGGCGGCGTCCGCTCCTGTGGCACGGGCCTCGTAGAGCTGGTAGGGGTGCGTTAGGAAGTCTTTGCGCAGCGCCGGTACTACCGTGGATGCGACGGCGTCCTTCACCTGCCGAAGGTGCTCTAGCGTCCCCTCGAAATGGGCGTCCGTCAGGCACGAGATGGCCGTCGCGCCGCTCGCCGCGTAGGTTGACGCCAGCCACGCGGGGTCGAAGTCGGCCCGCAGTAGCCCCGCGGACGGCGACGCCTTCTTCACCTCCGCGATGAGGCGGATGTCATCGCCCCGCAGCGACGACGCGAAGTCGACAGCGGGCGGGGCGCCGGCAATCTGTCGCTCCAGCTCGGCAAGGGGCGTCTCGGCCATCGCCTGCTCCAGCGACGCCCGCTTTGCCTCAACGATTTGGTCCAGAATGGTTGCCATTCGTGCCAAGACTCCTCTGTGCTAGGTGCGCTGGCTGACCTCGGCCAGCTTCCTCAGTGTTTCCAGCGCCGCTTTGCTCGAAAGCACCCGACGGGCCGCTGCCACGCCCTCCTTCAGGTCGGGGACCGTGCCAGCGACCAGCATGCCTGCGCCCGCGCTTAGCGCTACGGTCCGGTGCAGCGGTCCCAGCTCTCCGCCCAGCACACGCAGCATGGTCTCCGCGTTTTCCTCGGCGACGCCGCCCTTCAGGTCGTCAAGCGAGCACGGCTCCAGCGCCACGTCCTCCGGGCGAATCTCGTAGGCCGTGACCGCGCCGTCCTTGGCCTCCCACACCTGTGTCGGGCCGGTCAGCGTCAGCTCGTCCGCGCCGTCGGAGCCGTGGACCACCATGGCCCGCGTCGTCCCGAGCTGCAGGAACGCCTCCGCCATCCTCTGTCCGAACGACGGGTCCGCGATGCCGACGACCAGTGCGCTCGCGAAGGCGGGGTTGGTGAGCGGTCCGAGGATGTTGAACACGGTGCGAATACCGAGCTCCCGCCGAGGCCCCGCCGCGTGCCGCATGGCCGGGTGAAAGGCCGGGGCGAACATGAAGCCCATGCCCGCCTCCTCGACGCACCGCGCAACGCCCTCCGGCGTCTGCTCAAGCTTGACGCCACAGGCCTCTAGCACGTCGGCGGCGCCCGCAGAGCTCGAGGCCGCGCGGTTGCCGTGCTTGGCCACCTTGACGCCCGAGGCCGCCAGGGTCAGGGCCGCGGCGGTGGAGATGTTGAAGGTGTTGAGGCCGTCGCCGCCGGTGCCCACCACGTCCACAACCGGCCCGGGCACGTCGACGCGCAGCACGTTTGCCCGCATGACGCGCGCCATGCCGGCTATCTCGTCCGAGGTCTCGCCCTTCATCCGCAGCGCCGTCACAAACGCGCCGATCTGCGCCGGCGTCGCCGTGCCCGACATGATCTCCTCCATGCAGGCGGAGGCCTCGTCGGTTGTCAGGGACCTCCCTTCAATCAACGCGCCTATGGCTTCTCGAATCATGGCCTACTCCAATGCTGGGCATCGCCCCTGTCTGGCTGCCCTAGCCTACATTGCCAGGAAGTTCCTGAGAAGGTCTTTGCCCACCGCCGTCATGATGGACTCCGGGTGGAACTGCACACCCTCCACGGGGTACTCCCTGTGCTTCAGCCCCATGATTTTCCCCGAGTCCGTCCACGCCGTCACCTCGAGGCTGTCCGGCAGGTCCTCGGGGAAGACCACCAACGAGTGGTAGCGGATGGCCTCGAAGGGCGACGGCAGCCCGGTCAGTACGCCGATGCCCGTGTGATGGATGGCCGACGTCTTGCCGTGCACGATCTCGCCCGCGCCGCCGACCGTGCCGCCGTACACGTCGCCGATGCACTGGTGCCCGAGGCACACGCCCAGCACCGGCGTCGTCGGCCCCAGCCGCTCGATCGCCTCCATCGAGACGCCCGCTTCCTTGGGCGTGCACGGCCCCGGCGACACCACCAGTTTTTCGGGCCGCATCGCTTCGATGGCGTCCACGGTGATCTGGTCGTTGCGCTCCACGTGGACGTCGGCGCCCAGCTCGCAGAGGTACTGGTAGAGGTTGTAAGTGAAGCTGTCGTAGTTGTCTAGTAGCAGAATCATGCCTGTTCCTCCGCCAGGTTGATGGCGTTCAGCAGCGCCCCCGCCTTCTGCAGCGTCTCCTGGAACTCCGCCTCCGGCTCGCTGTCATAGACGATGCCGCCGCCCGCCTGGATGTAGGCCACGCCGTCCTTCAGCACCATGGTGCGGATGGTGATGGCCGTGTCCATGTTGCCGGAGAAGCTGAAGTACCCGACGGCGCCGCCGTACGCGCCCCGGGCCTCGCCCTCCAGCTCCGCGATGATCTCCATTGCCCGCACCTTCGGCGCCCCTGAGAGCGTCCCCGCCGGCAGGCAAGATCGCAGCGCGTCGTAGATGGTGCGGTCCGGGCGCAGTTGCCCGTGCACCTCGGACTCCAAGTGCATGACGTGGGAGTACTTGACCACCCGCATCAGGTCATGGACCTCCACCGTGCCCGGGATGGCGACGCGGCCCACGTCGTTGCGGCCAAGGTCCACCAGCATGATGTGCTCGGCGCGCTCTTTCTCGTTCGTGCGCAGCTCCTCCGCCAGCGCCTCGTCCTCCTCCGGCGAACTGCCCCGGCGGCGGGTGCCCGCCAGCGGGAAGTTCAGCACCAGCCCGTCCTCGACGCGCACCAGCAGCTCCGGCGACGCCCCGATGATGTGGAAGTCGTCCAGCTCCAACAGGTACATGTACGGCGATGGGTTGGTGCCCCGCAGCGCACGATAGAGGTCGAGAGGCGCCGCCTCCGTGGGACGCTCCAGCCGCTGCGACGGCACCACCTGGATGATGTCTCCCGCGATGATGTAGTCCCGCGACCGCCGCACGATCTCGTCGTACTCTTCGTAGCTGCGGTTGGAGGTGTAGGTGCGGCGCTCCCGCCGCTCGCCCGCCTCCTCGCCAGCGCCGTTGCGCTTGGGCCGCTTGAGCGGGCGGTCGAGCCGCTTGACCAGCCGGTCGATGCGCTTGGTGGCCTTCGCGTACGCGGCGTCGACGTTGTTGCCGCGGATGTGCGCGTGGCTGACCACCTGGATCTTCTGCCGGAGGTGGTCAAAGACCAGCAGCGTGTCGGCCAGCATGAAGGTTGACTCCGGCAGGTCGAGGGGGTTGCTGGCGGGCGGGGGAACACGCGGCTCGAAGTAGTGGACGGCGTCGTAGGCGAGGAAGCCCACGTGGCCGCCGTGAAAGCGCGGCAGGCCAGGGATGGACACCACCTTGAACCGCCCCAGCGCCTGCTCAACGAGCCGGAGCGGGTCGACCTCGCCGTCCGGCTGGCCCGGCCCGGTGCGGATCACCTTCGACGGCTCCGTGCCGATGAAGCTGTAGCGTGCCAGCCGCTCTCCGCCCTCGATGCTCTCGAGCAGGAAGGAGTACGGCTTCCGCGCCACCTTCATGTAGGCGGTGACCGGCGTCTCAAGGTCAGCGTTGATCTCCCGGTAGACGGGGATCAGGTTCCCTTCCTTCGCCAGCTCCCTAACATCTTCCAATGATGGGTAGTACATTCTGGTGGTCCCTTCCGACTGGGAAGTCGCGTTTGTGTTGCTTACTTGCTTCGCAGAATCAGCCCCATGCTCTGTTTGATCTCGTCCAACTTTGGCCCGGCGACGGACTCTGCGCGCTCGGCGCCGAGCTCCAGGAGCCGGTCGAGGGCGCCGACGTCCTGCATGAGGGACTCGTACCGCTCCCGAATAGGTGTGAGCGCCGCAATGACGACCTCGGCGACGCGGCTCTTGAGGTCGCCGTAGCCACGGGCATTGGCGAACTCTGCCTCGACCGCCGCCTCGTCCATGCCGGTGATTACCTTGTAGATGCCCAGCAGATTGTTGACGCCGGCCCTTTCCGGTTCGTCAGAGAAGCGGATCTCGTTGCCCGTGTCGGTGACGGCGCGCTTGATGGTGCGCTCGATCTCCTTGGGGTCGTCCAGCATGCGAATCGCGTGGCCCCGGATGTGCGCATAGCTCTTCGACATCTTCACCGTGGGGTCGTTGAGGCCCATGACGCGCCCGCCGATCTCGGGTATGACGCCCGCCGGCACAACGAAGGTGTCGCCGTAGATGCGATTGAAGCGCTGGGCGATGTCCCGCGCTAGCTCTACGTGCTGCCGCTGGTCTTCGCCGACGGGCACCTCATGGGCGTCGTAGAGCAGGATGTCGCCCGCCATGAGGACGGGGTAGTCCAGCAGCCCCGTCGACACGCTCTCCTGGTTCTCCGCCTTTGCCTTGAATTGGGTCATGCGTTCCAGCCAGCCAATGGGCGTAATGCAGTTGAGCAGCCAGCAGGCCTCCGCGTGCGCCGTCACGTGGCTCTGGACGAAGATGGTGCACTTCTCCGGGTCGAGTCCGGCGGCAAACAGCATCGCCGCCAGCGAGCGCGTCTGGTGACGCAGCTCGTCCGGCTCCTGCGGGACGGTGAGGGCGTGCAGGTCCACAATGCAGAAGTAGTTCTCCTTCTCCTCCTGCCGGTCGACCCACCCCTTGATGGCGCCGATGTAGTTGCCGAGCTGGACGTCGCCGCTGGGCTGAATGCCGCTGAACACCCGCCGCACCCCCTCGATGCGGCCCGGGCCTGTCGTCTCCAGTTCCCTCTCCCGTGTAGTCATCTCCGGCCCTCGCTCTTCTCTTGACCGTAGCTTGCGACACCCAATAAAAAAACCCCGCTCCCATCAAGGGACGGGGTCACTCCGCGGTGCCACCCTTGTTTCCGCGCTCCCGAGCAACGGGAGGGCGAACTCTCTTAAACGGCGCGCCTCCCTTGGGATGACGACTTATCCGCCAGGCGTTTGATCGGCGCCCACCCGACGGCAGCGTTCGCGGGGCTTTTGCCCTGCAAGCCGGCCCATTCGTCCCCTGCGCCAGCGCCGGTTTCCACCTTACCCGGCTCTCTGTGGCCTCGCTGGGGGAGTACTCTTCCTGCCCGCCGCCTCTTATAGCGATGTTGTTATGAGTGTAGGGTGGGAGGAAAAGGGATGTCAAGGACATGTGTTTTGCGAGTTTGAAGGTGGAAGGTTCAGGGGATGCCTAGACCCTGCTCAGTACAATCTCCCTGAACACAGCTCGAATGCGGTGCTTCTCGGACTCTTCCTCTTGGCCTAGTCTCTCCCTGACCGCAGCCAGAAGGGCTCTGTCGTATAAGTGAGGAACCAACGGGGGCCTTCGGGACAATTCTTCTGCAACGGACGGTAAGTCACGCTCATCAATTGTTGAAGCCACCGCTGTCGCTACTGCTGTAAGTAGCTCGTCCCTGTCACCGCCGCTGTCCCCGTTGGAAGCTGAGTTCTGAGGCGCCTCTACAGGAGTAGTTTCCGCCACGGGCTTAACTGAGAGGATTCCCTCTACGTCCTCTTTGCTCCATTCCGTTATGGTGTCCGCTTCTTCTTGCAGGAGATCCGACTGATTCCCACGGCTGGGTACGATGCCAATCAAGTGCACGCGGACTCCTAAGCTCTGGACGATTTGCACCCCAACCCGAAGATCCTCGTCACCGGACAGCAATACTGCGTCCGTTATGACCTGATTGCGAGCCAGTTCAATGAGGTCAGTTACGATAAGCGAGTCAACCCCCTTTTGGCGGCCGCCGGTAACCGTACCAAGCCTCAGCTTAACATCCTCCGCCATTGCCATGTTCCGCTGCTCATAGGTACGCCGTCCGTTCAGGGCGCCATCGTACCAGTAGATCCGCAGCAGTTGTGCTCCGTTGGCTCTGTGTGCCGCTGTGGCCTTTAGCTTGGCAATGGCCTCGTCTTGTAGAAGCTCCAGGCTCGCTCTGTTTCGTCCAGAGCCAACCAGGGCAGTGCCTTCTGCGGCATAGAGATACCCTGCGTCAACAAACACTGCGACTCGCATGACGGTCAGTCCTCTAACCTACAAAAATAGAGGGCTCCCGCAGGAGCCCTCACCTAACTCGACTGCCCAACTCGTATTATATCCGGAGCAGTCCGAGTAGGCTTAGCGTAATTGCCGCTTCCTTCCTTGTCAAAGACATGCCCCACCATCGCCGGCCTCGCCACGCAGTCGTCCCGCTGCCCTGCGACGGCGCCTCGGTGCGCTTGCGGCGAACGAATTGGGCGTCCAGAGGGCATGAATCGCGCCATGTTGGCCCTGCATGGACGGAATCCTCAACGGAAAACGTCGCCTTCGTGCTATACTAGCGTCTCGACAACGACCTTCGTGGAGTGGACACGTGCCCTCAGTGTTGATGGTCAGCAGGGACGGAAGGGCTGCGGAGACGCTGATGCTGGCGTTTCCTCGCGGCGAGTTCAGCACGTCCGCGACCCCTGACCCCGGCTGCCTGGACTCCCTCCCCATGGAGCAGACCCCGGATGTCGTGCTCTTGGATGCCGTCGGGTTCACCCGCAGCGAGGCCGATGAGGCAGTGCAACTGTGCCGCCGCCTGCGCCTCCCCGTCATGGCGCTGGTCACGGAGCGCGAGCTGGAAAACTACGACGTTACCCGGGGCGCCGACGACTTCGCCCTCATGCCCCCAAACCCCACGGAGCTCGCGCTTCGCGTCACCCAGCTCCTTCGCCGCCTACGCGGCCGCGAGGGCTCCGAGACCATCCACAGCGACGACCTCGTCATCGACCAGTCGCGGTACGAGGTGACCGTTTCGGGCCACCGCGTACTCCTCACCTTCAAGGAGTACGAGTTGCTCCGACTGCTGGCGCTGAACCCCGGCCGCGTATTCTCCCGTGAGGAGCTGCTCTCCCGCGTTTGGGGCTACGAGTACTTCGGTGGCACGCGCACCGTCGACGTCCACGTGCGGCGGCTGCGGAGCAAGGTTGAGGACGCCAACCACACCTTCATCGAGACCGTCTGGAACGTCGGCTACCGCTTCAAGCCGGCAGCCCAGGCCGCTTGACGCTCGCTTCCCTGCCGACTCCATGTGTGCTGGGCTCAGTCATTGTTTGCATTGAACGCCCAAATCAATTCGCGTGTTTGTAGCTGTGGGCGGGACTTGATTCTATTGTTCCTTACATTGTTTCTCAGGACCGCGTAGCTGAAGGGAATTGTCTCGGGAATTGATTCCCGTAGCTGATCCAGGCGAATGCAGATACACATTGAATTGTATGAAATGTTCTGTACAGTCCGCCGGTTGCCTCCTGTGCCCCTGGTAATGGAAGAGTACTGGGTGCGCCCGGATTCGGGCAATGGAACGGTGTCAGGTTGGTGGGGGGCAACCACGAGGGTTGCCCCTACGATTGGGGGGCGTGCGCCGCCTTGGCCCTTCGACAGGCTCAGGGCGAACGGGGTGGGGCGGTGGCGCGCCCTCAAGGTGTTGCGTATACTCGCCGTAACTCAATTTACGGGGCGACATGGCCAACGAGATTCGAGACATTCCATTGTTCCCCCTGGGTACTGTGCTCTTCCCGGGCATGCAGTTGCCGTTGCAACTCTTCGAGCCCCGTTACCTCCAGATGTTTCAGGACATCGCCCGCCAGGACTCCCGCTTCGGCGTCGTGCTCATTAAGGAGGGCGTTGAGGTGGGCGAGCCCGCCGTTCCCTTCGACATCGGCACCATCGCGCAGGTCACGCAGCATGAGATCAACCCGGACGGCCGCATCGTTCTGATGTCCATCGGCCAGCAGCGTTTCCGGTCCCTAGAGGTGCTGCAGCAGCGCCCCTACATGACCGCCCGCGTCGAGATCCTGCCGCCGGACCCTGCTGGGTCGACGGAGGTCGGCCCCAAGGTCAAGGAGATGTTCCTGGAATACGCGCGCCTGGTGGCCGGCATGGCCAACGAGTGGGTGCGCGAAGTCCCCTTCCCCGAGTCGCCCTCCGACCTCGCCTACCTGGTGGCCCGCAACCTCGATGTCAACATGGCCGTGAAGCAGGGGCTGCTGGAGATGGACACGGCGGAGGAGTGCCTGCAGGCCGAGGTGGAGATCCTTGAGATGATCACGGAGCACCTGCGCAGCCGCGTCCGCCGCGAGGGGCCGTCTCAGCATTTCAGCGCGAACTAGAGGGGTCACCGCCGACGTGCTTAGGGCGAACGGCCCCGAGGTACTAAGTTGGCAGGCGCCAAGAAGGCACTAGTGAGGCAAGGTGAACCAATTCACCTCGTTGGTACCGTCCTGCTCATGATTCTTGACTCTTCGTTGGAATAAGGTTCTCTTCTCGCAAGAAACTGTTCCAGAAATCCAGCGCCTCTTGAATCACGTCCTCGAACCACAGTCTGCTACCGTCCTTAAGTACCAGCTCAAGCCGCACAATGTCAAAATCTCGACTAAATCCACGACCGAACCCCCCCGTCCTATAGGCGGCACTAAGCTTGACATGCTCTGGCTTCCAGGGTTCCCCGTGCTTGAAGGTGTTTGCCAAGTCCTGCATGTACTTAAGTGCTGGGCATTTCTCTTCGATCTTGTCCTTTTGAATTTGCTTTGGCTTCTCTACCTCGACCCAATCGCACATTGACCAAGCAACGATTGCCGCATACCTGGCCAACCTCGGATTCACTGGATCTTTCTTGAGGTCGGAGACTGTCCCACGAAGCTCCTCAAGGAGATCTGAGCAGTTGGACAATCCGAATGTAGGAGGTGTTGTCATTGTTTATCTCTCCGTGGTGATCAAAATCGCTGGACAAAAACTAGACACCCGAATGGCTAGCCCTTGGATAGGATTGCCGCCGTCGCGCTGTACAGGCATCTTGTGCGGCAGACGGAATCGGAAGCGGCGGGGTCGCACACTTAGGTCATTCGCTCTTTGATTTCCCTCAGGCCGAACAGCCCTCTACACCCACCCCTCTGGATTCCCGCTTTCGCGGGAAAGACGATCTTGGAGAGACCTACTTCGGGTCTATGGGGGCTAGGCGGACGCCGAGGGTGCGCTCGCACCAGGCGGCGGCGTTGAGGAGGCGCTCCTCTTGGAACGGGCCCGCCGCTAGCTGTATGCCCAGCGGCATGCCTGACTCGGACAGGCCCGTCGGGATGGCGATGGCGGGGCAGCCCAGCCACGTCCACGGCGCCTGGAAGTACGTCGGGCCCGTGGTGGAGCGGTCTCGGGGGGCCGGCGCGGGGGTGGCGGGGCTCAGCAGCACGTCGTAGGACCCGTAGATCTCCGACATGGCGACGCGCAGCTCCCGGCGTGCGTTCTGCGCGACGATGTAGTCGAGCGGCGACCGGGCCATCGCCTCTGCGATGCGGTTGCGGATGTTGGGGCCGTAGTCCTCGGGGTTGTTGGCGAAGTTTTCCCGGTGGAAGACCGACGCCTCGGTCCACACCACGGCGCCGATGTGTTCCGGGCTCTGGTTGAACAGGTCGGGCAGCGTCGCCTCCTCGACAATCGCGCCGGCGGCGGCGAGCTTCTGCGCGGCGTCGTCCGTCTGACGACGGATCTCCTCATCGGCCCGCTCGTAGAAGAACTGCCGCACCACGCCGATACGGGGCGGCGCACCTTCGCGTGTTGCCGAGGCGTGGTAGGCGCCCACCATCTGGCATGCGCCGTTGGGGTCCTTGGGGTCGTACCCAGCGATGGCGTCCAACACCAGCGCCGCATCCTCCACCGTGCGCACCATGATGCCGACGGTGTCCGTCGACGCGCTGACGGGCACGAGGCCGTGGGCGCTGATGCGGCCCAGGGTGGGTTTCAGGCCAACGATGCCGTTGTAGGCGGCGGGCCGCAGCGTTGATCCCACGGTCTGCGAGCCGGTCGCGACGGCTACCATGCCCGCGGCCACCGCCGCTCCGGAGCCGCTGCTCGAGCCGCCGGGGGTGTGCTCGCGGTTCCAGGGGTTGTACGTGACAGAGGGGTCGCCGTCCGCGAACTCCGTCGTGACGGTCTTGCCCAGGACGATGGCGCCTGCTTGCCGGAAGAGGGCCACGCAGTGGGCGTCGTACTCGGGCACGAAGTCGGCCATCAGCGGCGAGCCCGCCTTGGTCAGCAGCCCGGCGGTGTAGAAGATGTCCTTGAGGCCGACTGGGACGCCGTGCATCGGCCCTCGCGGCCCGGAGCGCTCCAGCTCTATCGCAGAGGCCCGTGCGGCGACGCGCGCGCCGTCTCGATCGACGGTCACCCACGCTCGCAGCGCCGGATCGAGGGCGTCGATGCGGGCCAGCAGCGCCTCGACCAGGTCGATGGGCGAGAGGCGGCCCTCGCGGATGGCGGCTGCGGCCTGGGCGGCGGAGAGTTCGTGCGGCTGTTGCGCTGTGGCCATGGCAAGACTCCTCCAACAAAGTTTGTTCAGTCGAGGTCATGCTATCATGGCAACCTAGAGCGCGCATTGCAGAGGGGGATGTCGGCATGGCCGAGATGGCAGAGTTGGAATTAGAAGAGTTTCTCGAGGGGCAGCGCATCGCCCACCTGGTCACGCTGAGGGCCGACGGCTCGCCCCACGTGGCACCCGTGTGGTACGAATGCGTCGACGGCATCTTCCTTATCTGGACGGGCCGCCAGACCCGGAAGTTCAAGAACCTGGCAGGGGATGCGCGGGCCGCCCTGTCCATCGCCAGCGAGGACCAGCCCTATCGATACGTCTCGGTGGAGGGCGACGTGACGGTGAGCGACGACGACGTTTGGGACGTGGGCTATTCCATGGCGACGCGGTACCTGGGAGTCGAGGGCGCCGCGGAGTTCCTGGAGGAATACTACGTGGAAGGCCAGAGCGTTGTCCTGCGACTCACGCCGCGCCGCATCATGTCCTGGACTGAAGACGACGCGGAGGCATAGCCGGGGCCGTCATGCCGAAGCGTCGGCCGCGACCCCCAATTCTCAATCCATACTCTCACACGAGGCCGCGAATTGAGTCCAACCGGAGACGCCCCGGAGCCTACCGCACGGCGCCGCCGGCGCTCACGCCGGTTTGGGGCCGTTCGCGCGCTGTCCTTTCCGGACTTCCGCGTCCTGACCGCCTCCGGGATCATCGCGGGGGCCACCTACGCCGGTGAGAACGTCGCGCTGGGGTGGGTTGTCCTGGAGGCAACGGACTCGCCCTTCATGGTGGGGCTCGCCATCGGCCTCCGCCACACCCCACGACTGTTGTTAGGCATCCCCATTGGGGCCGTCGCGGACCGCTTCCCGCGGAGGCCGCAGCTGGCTATTGCCGGCGTCGCCCTGACCATCACTGCACTCCTCATATCCGGGCTATTCCTGTTGGGCGCCCTGGAACTGTGGGCCCTCCTGGCGCTGAACGTGGCCCTGGGCACGGGGTGGACCGCCGTGCAGGCGCTGCGCCAGAGCATGACCTACGACATCGTTGGCGCAAGGGACATGGTGAGCGGGCTGGCTATCACCAACCTGGCCCAGCGGCTTGGCGCCGTCTTGGGCGGCATAGGGGTTGGGGCTGTCCTGGCGACGACAAGTCCGACGGCCACCTACGGCGTCATCGCGGTTGCCCACGTCGTAACGGTCGTCGCGGCCCTCTTCATTGCGGCGGAGGGACGGTCGGCGCGAATCGCCAAAGAGTCCGTGCTGCGGAACGTGCTGGAGTTCCTGCCGGAGTTGGGGCGTAACGGGTCTCTGGCCCTGCTGGTCCTGCTGACCGCCGGGGCCGAGATTCTGGGCTTCTCCGTGTTGTCCCTCCTGCCGAGCATCGCCCGCGACGTGCTGGGGTTGGGCGCCGACGGGTTTGGCCTGATTCAGTCCGTGGGAGCGATGGGCGGCGGAGCCATGGTGTTCCTGCTTGCGCTGGCAGGCAGGGTCCGGCGCCGAGGGATGCTATACCTATTCGCCCTGCTGGTCATCGGAGCCGGCCTGGTGGTGCTGAGCCAGTCGGATACCCTGGCGATGGTGTTGGCAGTGATGCTTGTGGTGAATTCCGCCATGGCTGTCGCCGACGTTCTTTCCCAGGGCTTGATGCAGGCGGTGGTGCCCAACGAGGCGCGGGGAAGGGGAGCCGGGGCGTGGCAGATGGCCATCGGGTTTGGCCCCATCGGGAACGTTCACGCCGGAGCCGTGGCCGCCTTCGCGGGCGTCTCGGTGGCGCTGGTGGCCAACGGCGGAGCGCTCTTCGGGCTGGTTTTGCTGACGATGCTCATAGCCCCGCGGCTTCGGAGGCTGTAGGCCTCTTCACGGGCTGCGCTAGCTGCCTATCCGGTCCTGGGGCGACAGGTGCGGCACTGTGATCCCCGTCTCCACGAAGGTGCGGGTCACCTCTCTGGCGCCGTAGACCCACAGGATCTTCATGACGCTACTGCCGGTGTTGCGGTAGCAGTGGTGCACGCCCGTGGGGGCGTAGCCCGCGTCCTGCGCCTTCAGCGGGGTCACGACGCCGTCGATCTCGCATTCACCCTCACCCTCCAGCACCACCACCATCTCCTCGCAGTTGTGGTAGTGCATCGGGATGGCCACGCCGGGCTGGAAGACGCTGACGCCGGTGGTGATGGCCTCGGAGGGACACGCCACGCCGCACATGGGGTGGCTTATCACGCCCTCGCCGCGGCCAACCGGGGTCATCTGGTCCATTTTGAACACGGCTGGGTCCGCCATCCCTCACCTCCGATGGACGCTCCGGTTGCCGGTCGTCCTTTGGCGCGAGTATAGCCGGACGGCTCTGCGAGGCCAAGGCGATTGTGGTATTTTTCACCCTGCTATGCTATCCTCAGCCCGAAGGACGGGGCATGCTGGACGACTACTACCGCCAGTACGGATTGGTGCTCCTGCTGATGGGGGCTGCCTTCGCGGTGCCACTCAGCATGTTCCTCTTTTCCCGCGCGGCCCAGGTCCTCCGCATCCGCCCCAACAAGCCTTCCCAAGTCAAGTCGGACATCTACGAGTGCGGCATGGAGACCATCGGCGGCCGGTGGGTGCAGTTCAACTTCCGCTACTATCTCTTCGCACTGCTCTTTCTCGTCTTCGACGTGACCGCGATCTTCATCTACCCGTGGGCGATTACCCTGCGCTCGCTGGGCGGGGGCGCGCTGCTGGTGATGTTCGCTTTCCTGGCTATCCTAGGCGTCGGCTGGGCCTACGCGTGGCGGAAAGGCGCGTTTGAATGGAGATAAACCTGGGAGGCTCCGGCCCATTGCGCGACTCGACCTGGGCGTTGGACCTAGTCGAGGGCGACGCCGTCTCGGCCATGAAGGCATCCCATACGTTGCCGTACCCGGAGCCCCTCATCGACGTGCCGGACGAGCTGCAGCGCAACGTCCTGGTCACCGCCCTCGACGAGCTCATCAACTGGGGCAGACGGTCGACGGTGTGGCCGCTGAGCTTCGGACTTGCGTGCTGCGCCTTCGAAATGATGGCCAGCGCCATGTCGCGCTGGGACATTGCCCGCTTCGGCATGGAGGTCTTCCGGGCGACGCCGCGCCAGGCCGACCTGATGATCGTCGCGGGCACCGTGACGTGGAAGATGGCGCCCGCCATCGAACGCATCTACGAGCAGATGGCAGAGCCCAAGTGGGTGATTTCCATGGGGGCCTGCGCCACCAGCGGCGGCCCCTACTACGAGTCCTACAGCGTGACGCCCGGCGTCAACCGGGTTATCCCGGTGGACGTGTACGTGCCCGGATGCCCGCCCCGTCCCGATGCTCTCCTGTACGGGGTGATGCAGTTGCATGACAAGATCCGGCAGTACAGCCTGGCGCACCGCCCAGCCGGTTCCTGATGACTAAGACGCTGGAAGCTTCTGCTGTGGCGGAGCGCCTGCAGGGCGTGGTCGCCGGCGGCGTGACCGCTTCGACGGAGGGCGAAATCCGCGTGGAGCCCGAGTCGCTGGTGGCGGTGTGCCGCTACCTGAAGGAGACGCCGGACCTCGCCATGGACTACCTCTCATCCATCACCGGCGTCGACTACCTGGAATCCTTTGAGGTGGTCTACCACCTCACCTCGCTCACGCACAATCACAGCCTGGTCCTCAAGACCACCCTGCACGGCCGCGACGACGTCGAAGCCCCCTCGCTGACCGGGGTGTGGCAGGCGGCCGACCTGCAGGAGCGCGAGGTGTGGGACCTGATGGGGGTCCGCTTCAGCGGCCACCCCAACCTGAAGCGCGTCCTCACTTGGGAGGGCTTCCCAGGGCACCCGCTGCGCAAGGACCATCTGGGCGGCTAGCCGCCCCTCTACGACTGGCAACAGGGAGGCGCCGGTGACGTTGCCCTCAGAGCAAATAACGATAAACCTTGGCCCCCAGCATCCCAGCACCCACGGCGTCTTTCGCCTGCGGGTGAATCTGGACGGCGAGGTCGTTACGGACGTGGAGCCCATCTTCGGCTACCTGCACCGGGGCACGGAGAAGCTGGCCGAAGAGCGGACGTACACGCAGATCGTCACGCTGACGGACCGGCTGGACTACACCTCCTCCATGATCAACAACCAGGCCTACGTGCTCGCCGTCGAGAAGCTGGCCGGCGTGCCGGTCCCGGAGCGGGGACTATACCTTCGCGTGCTGACGGCGGAGCTGCAGCGCATCGCGAGTCACCTCATGGGCGTCGGCTTCTTCCTGCAGGACCTGGGGGCTTCCGGGACGCCGCTGATGTACTGCTTCCGCGAGCGGGAGCGCATCCTGGACCTCTTCGAGATGCTGTGTGGGGCGCGCGTCACGGTGAGCTACATGCGGCCCGGAGGAGTATTTCAGGAGCCACCGCCCGAGTTCTGGCCTGCCCTGCGCCATTTTCTCGACACGACGCCCGACGCCATCGCGGAGCTGGAGCAGCTCATCGCCGAGAACGAGATTGTGCTGGCGCGGACCAAGGGCGTGGGAGTGCTTTCGAAGGAGCAGGCCATCGACTGCGCCGTCAGCGGACCCAACCTGCGTGCAAGCGGCGTCGCCTGGGACCTGCGCAAGGCCGACCCCTACGACGTCTACGACCGTATGGACTTCGCCGTCCCCGTCGGCGCGAACGGCGACAGCTACGACCGCTTCCTAGTGCGCGTGATGGAGGTACACCAGAGCATCCGCATCGCGGAGCAGTGCTTCCGCGACATGCCCGGCGGGCCCGTGCGCTCAGCGCTTCCCTTCTTCTTCCGCCCGCCACCGGGGGACGCCTACGCCCACGTCGAGGCATCCAAGGGTGAGCTGGGCTTCTACCTGGTCAGCGACGGCGGCATCGCACCGTACCGCTGCAAGATACGCTCGCCATCCTTCATCAACCTGACGGTGCTGGCGGAGATGCTGATCGGGTGGAAGATTGCGGATCTGATGGTGATTTTCGGCAGTCTTGACGTGAACATGGGAGAGGTCGACCGGTAGCCCGAGCGGCTGCCCTCGACGGAGCGGAGCATGGACTCACCTTTCGACAGGAACGGGCTGTTCTCGGGGCTGTACGGCTTCTTCACGGAGCTGACGCCCGAGGGCTTCGGCTGGCTGGCGTACCTGCTGGCCGGCGCAATTATCGTGTTCATCGTCGTGAACGGCGTGCTGATGCTGACGGCGGCGGAGACCTACATGGAGCGCCGGGTGCTGGGGCGGTTCCAGACGCGCCTCGGACCCAACCGCGTCGGGCCCTTTGGGCTGCTGCAGCCGCTCGCGGACGTGCTGAAGCTCATCATGAAGGAAGACCTGCGCCCCGCCATGGCCGACCGACTCACCTTCTTCTTGGCGCCGGTGCTCATGGTGGCGGCGATCCTGCTAGTGGCGGCCGTGGTGCCCTTCGGTCCTGACACCTTCCTCGCCGACCTGAACATCGGCGTGCTCTACATCGTGGGCATCCCAACCATCGCGACGGTGGCGATGTTCCTCGGCGGCTGGGGCTCCGGCAACCGCTTCGCGCTGCTGGGCGCGGCCCGCGCCGTCGCGATGCTCATCAGCTATGAGGTGCCGATGATCGTCTCGCTGGCCGGTATCCTGCTGCTGGTGGGGAGCATGTCACTGGTCGATGTTGTCGAAGCGCAGCGGCTCCCGTTCATCGTGCTGCAGCCGCTGGGGTTCTTCGTCTTCCTCGTGGCCGCCTCCGCCGAGATGAACCGCTCGCCGTTCGACCTCATGGAGGCGGAGTCAGAGCTGACGGCGGGCTTCCACACCGAGTTCAGCGGCATCCGCTTTGCGCTTCTGCAGTTGGCGGAGTTCGGCGAACTGGTCATTATCTCGGCGGTGCTTGCCGTGCTCTTCCTGAGCGGCTGGAAGAACCCCTTCGTGTCTCCCGACTACGCGCAGTGGCTGCCGGGACAGGTCTGGTTCCTTGGGAAGCTCGTATTCTTCCTGCTGCTGTTCACGTGGATCCGCGCGACGCTGCCCCGCATGCGCGTCGACCAGGTGATGGCCTTCGCGTGGAAAGCGCTCTTCCCATTGGCTATCATCAATACGTTGGTGACAGCAGTACTCGTCGTCGTGTGGCCTGAGCCCGAATACGGTCAACTGTGGATCATGGCGGCGGTCAACTGGGTCGTGGCGATCGCCTGCCTCGTGCTGTTCAGCCGGGCGCTGGAGCGCCATCGCGAGCGGCCCACGGCGTCTGTGCAACTGGTGGAAATCCCGGCGGAGGCAAGTTAATGCCATACGGACTGGGGATCGCAAAAGGCATGATGGTGACCCTGCGCAACCTGGTGCGCAAGCCGGTCACCGTGCAGTACCCGGAGCAGCGCGTCGCGCAGCACCACCGCTTCCGCGGCGAGGACTTCGTTTGGTACGAGGAGCGTTGCACCGGCTGTGCAAGCTGCGCCAAGTACTGCCCCCTGGGCATCATCAAGATCGTGACGGCGCCCAGCGGCGAGATGACGCAGGAGGGCGAGAAGTACAAGCTTGAGGTCTTCGACATCGAGATAGCGCGGTGCATGTTCTGCGGCCTGTGCGTGGAGGCATGCCCCTACGACGCCCTCCACATGGGCAGCGGTTTCGAGCGAGCGAGGCCACGGCAGTCCGACCTGGTTATCTCCGTCGATGAGCTGAGGGCGTCGGCCAAGCGGCCCAGCACGTGGTTCCGACCACAGCTGGAGGACCGCGGCTACGACCCCTTCGTGCCCGGCGACGACGTGACGTGGCAGGACGCGGGACGCGAGCGCACGGTCGCGCCGACGTATGATGAGATGCTAAAACGGTGGGTGCAGGGACGATGACCGTAGGCATCGCAGAATCAGGCGTCTTCACCGCCGTCTGGTGGGTGCTCGCCATCCTCACAGTGGCATGCGCCGTGCTCGTCGTGCGCCTGCAGGACCTGGTGAAGGCCGCGATGGCCCTCATCGGGTCATTCCTGGGCATCGCCGCCCTCTTCGTCATGCTCAATGCGGAGTTCCTCGCCATTGTGCAGGTGCTGGTCTACGCGGGGGCCGTCTCCATCCTGCTTATCTTCGGCATCATGATGGTCCGCGACACCCAGCGCGGCAGCCCCTCCAACAGTCTGGTCATCCCGGCGGCGATGCTCTGCGTGGCGCTGCTGGGCATCATCACCTTCGTCGCGCTGGACACACGGTGGGACCTGCTGGGCGACGCGGCCCTCTCGCCTGCCGTGAGCGCCGGCGCTGAGGGCGTCTACAGCGACAGCCCGCCGGCAATCGGCGGCCTGCTGCTGCGCGAGTTCATCCTGCCGCTGGAGGCCGCCGCGTTGCTGCTGACAGCGACGTTGATTGGGGCGATCGCGCTGGTGAGGGGTGATCAGTGATCGGTCTGGACCACTTCATCGTGCTCTCAGCCGTGCTCTTTAGCATCGGGCTGTATGGCGCGCTCACCCGGCGCAACGCCATCGCGGTGCTGATGTCGGTCGAGTTGTTGTTCAACGCGGTGAACGTGGCCGTCGTGGCGATGGCACGCTACACGACGCCCTTCGCGCTGGCCGCCGAGCGGTTGGAGACGCTGCTGACGGGGCAGGTGTTCGCGCTGTTCATCGTGACGGTTGCCGCGGCGGAGGTCGCGCTGGGGCTGGCCATCGTCATCACCATGTACCGCAACCAGGGTTCCGTGGACGTGGGTGAGGCGAACTCCATGCGGCGGTAGCGCCCTTCGACATGCTCAGGGCGAAGGGATGGGGCTCAAATTACAGGAGGCAGCAAGCACAACCATGTGGGTTGAGTTCAAGCGGGCGCCAAGCCTGATGATGGCCGAGATGTGGAAGGACACCTTCGAGTCCGAGGGTCTGCCCAGCCACATCCTGCCCGTGGACGGTGTGCTGGCGTGGAGCGAGACCGCCGCCTTCATCGTCTACGTGCCCAAGGGCCGCGAGCACGTGGCCGAAGAGATCTTGAGGAAGCTCTAGGATGACTGAAGCCGCAGCCTGGGCCATCTTCTTCCTTCCCCTGGCTGCTTTTCTCTTGAACGGCCTCATTGTCCGGCCCTTACTGGGCCCTCAGAGCGCGCTGGCCGGCCACGCGACCATCGCGGCGGTGGGCGGGGCATTCCTGCTGTCGCTGTGGGCGCTGCAACAGACGGTGGCCGGTCACGGCGAGATCGGCTGGGCGTCCCACGCGTGGGTGACCGTCGGCAGCCTGGACGTGCGCGTCGGCATCCTGATGGACCCGCTGACGGCAATCATGCTGGTCGTCGTGACCGGCGTGAGCCTCGCTGTGCAGGTGTACTCGGTGGGGTACATGCACGGCGACAGGGGCTACGTCCGCTACTACGCCTACATGGCGCTCTTCACCGCCTCCATGGTGGGGCTGGTGCTGGCCAGCAGCGTCCTGCAGATGTTCGTGTTCTGGGAGCTGGTGGGCCTCTCGTCCTACCTGCTCATCGGGTTCTGGCACCACCGGCCCTCGGCGGCGCGTGCGGCGGTCAAGGCTTTTGTGGTCACGCGGCTCGGCGACCTGGGTTTCCTCATCGCCATCCTCTACCTCTTCTTCCACCAAGGCGCTTTCAGCGAGGCGGGCATGAACGCGCTGGAGGTGCGCGACGTCTACGCTGCGGTCGGCGTCGGGCTGCTGGGTTCGACAGCGGTGACGTGGTTGGCGATAGGCTTCTTTGCGGGGGCCGTCGGCAAGTCGGCGCAGTTCCCGCTGCATGTGTGGCTTCCCGACGCGATGGAGGGCCCGACGCCCGTGAGCGCCCTCATCCACGCCGCGACGATGGTCGCAGCGGGCGTGTTCCTCGTGGCGCGGATGTTCCCGGTCTTCGAGGCCTCGGACGCGGCGATGAACCTCGTGGCTGTCACCGGCGGCGTCACGGCGGTGCTCGCGGCGACGATGGCCATCACCGCCAACGACATCAAGCGCGTGGTGGCCTACTCCACCATCAGCCAGCTTGGGTACATGATGCTGGCGCTGGGCGTGGGGGCATACGGCGCGGCCATGTTCCACCTCTTCAACCACGCCTTCTTCAAGGCGCTGCTCTTCCTCGGCGCCGGCAGCGTCAACCATGCGGCGGGCACCTTCGACATGCGCTTCATGGGCGGGCTGCGGCGCGTGCAGCCGTGGACGTATGCGCTCTTCCTGACGGGAGCGCTGAGCCTGGCCGGCGTGTTCCCGCTGGCCGGGTTCTGGAGCAAGGACGAGATCCTGGCGGAGGCCTTCCACGACGGGAACGGCATCGCCCTGCTGGTCTTCCTGCTGGCGATGGCCGCGGCGTTCATGACGGCCTTCTACATCTTCCGCGCCCTCTTCCTGACCTTCCACGGAGCATACCGGGGCGGCGTGGAACGCAAGGCCGAAGACGCGGCCAACCCGGACACGGAGACGACGCTGGCGGCCGACGAGGCCGAGTGGGTCGCGGCGCACGACACACACCATGCGGGGGAGTCGCCGTGGAGCATGGTCGTGCCGATGGCGGCGCTGGGCGTGCTGGCGATCGCATCTGGCTTCGTGGCGAACGCGCCCTTCGGCTTGCCGGGCATCTCGGCGCACTGGTTCAGCGAGTTCCTGTTCCCGCCCGGCGGCCACGGCGAGGCGCCCACCTTCATCGCGTGGGTCGCCATCCTGTCGACGCTCTTGGCGCTGGGGGGCGTCGGGTTGGCGTGGCTGGTGTACGGCTCGCGGGCCATCGCGCCCGAGCGGCTCACCTTCCGGCCCCTCTACCTGCTGACGGTGCGCAAGTACTACCTTGATGACTTGTACGAACGGTTCCTGGTCGGGAAGGTCTTCTACACCGTCGGCGCGGGGGCGCTGGAGTGGTTCGACCGGGTGGTGGTGGACGGCGTGTCCGACAACGTGGCCTGGTTCAGCCGCAATATTGGGCGCGGGCTGGGAGCCATACAGACCGGTCAAGTGCAGGTCTACGGCTTCCTCTTTGTGTTTGGCGCGGGCGTCATCCTGCTGGTGTACCTGCTGAGGTAATGCGAGAGGTGGCTATCGACGGGAACATGCTGGAAGAAAGGCGAGGGCGCATGACGATGGCCCAAGGTCGGGCGAGATGCTGCTGACGGCGACGGTATTCCTGCCGCTGGCCGGCGCCGCCGTGGTCCTCCTGCTTCTGGGGGACAACGCGCGGCGAGTACGCCTGTTCGCCGCCGCCGTGGGCGTCGCGGACTTCCTGCTGGCGCTGCTCGTCTTTACGCGCTACGACCGCGACGCCGGCGGCTTTCAGCTCACGGACCGGCTGGCGTCGTGGATACCGCAACTCGACATTCAGTACCACCTCGCCGTCGACGGGCTGAGCGCGCCGCTCGTGCTGCTGACGGGTTTGCTGGGCCTCGCGGCCATCTACAGCTCGTGGAGCGTCGCCACACGGCACCGCGAGTACTTCGCGTGGCTGCTGACGCTGCAGACGGCGGTGATGGGCGTCTTCATGGCGCAGGACTTTGTCCTCTTCTTCATCTTCTGGGAGCTGGAGCTCATCCCCATGTTCTTCCTCATCTCCATTTGGGGAAGCGGGCGTAAAGAGCACTCCGCCATGAAGTTCCTGCTCTTCACCTTCACCGGCAGCGCCTTCATGTTCGTGGGGCTGCTGGCGGTGTACTTCTCGACGGGCACGTTCGACATGACGCAGCTCGTCAACATGGACCTGAGCAACCTGCTGCTGCCGAGCCAGCTTGTGTTCGCGCTGTTCTTCATCGCCTTTGCGGTCAAGCTGCCCGTGTGGCCGGTGCACACGTGGCTTCCCGACGCCCACACGGACGCGCCGACGGCCGTGAGCGTGATGCTGGCCGGCGTGCTGCTAAAGATGGGCGGCTATGGGCTCATTCGCGTCAACGTCTCCATGTTCCCGGACGCGGCTTCCAGCGCGGCGACGGCCCTGGCGGTGCTCGCCGTCATCAGCATTCTGTACGGGGCGCTGGTGACCTTCCGGCAGACCGACCTCAAGCGGCTCGTCGCCAACAGCAGCATCAGCCACATGGGCTTCGTGCTGCTGGGCGTCTCGTCCGTGGGCGCGGCCTCCGGGCACCTCGGGCCGGTGGGGCTGACCGGGGCGGCGATGCAGATGTTCAGCCATGGCGTCGTGACGGGCCTCCTCTTCGTCATGGTGGGCGTCGTGTACGACAAGGCGCACACCCGCCACATCCCGGACCTGGGCGGCCTGGCAGGGCGAATGCCCTTCGCGGCGGTGGCCTTCCTTATTGCGGGCCTGGCGTCGTTGGGGCTGCCCGCGACGAGCGGTTTCGCCGCTGAGATCATGGTCTTCCTGGGAACCTTCCCCGTCCACGGCGTCCTGACGGGCATCGCGACGGTGGGCGTGCTGCTGGCCGCGGGCTACGTGCTCTGGACGCTGCAGCGCAGCCTCTTCGGGCCGCCCCGCGAGCGATGGGCGCACCTGACGGACGTCTCCGTGGTGGAGGCCGTCGCGCCGGCGCTGCTCTTGGTGGCGATCCTCGCTGTGGGCGTCTACCCCGCGCTGGTCTCGGATGTCTTCACAACGGGCATCAATGACCTGCTGCCGAGGTACGCGCCATGAGCGGGCATGACCTCTACGTGCTCTCGCCCGAGCTGTGTGTCGTAGCGGGCGCGCTGCTGGCGGTGGTGGCCGGCATGTTCACGCTCCACCGCGGCGTCGTCACGGCGCTGGGTCTTGCCGGTCTTGCGGGGGCGCTGGCCTTCACCGTGCTGCTTTGGGGTGAGCTGGACGGGCGATGGTCGCTGTGCTCGACGGTGGGCGGCGACAGCGTTACGGCGTTCTACGGCGCGCTGCAACTGGACCGGTTCGCGCTCTTCTTCAAGGGCCTGATCACCATTTCGGCGGGGCTGGTGCTGCTGGCTTCCTACGCCTACACGCAGCGCTTCGCGGTGCGGGGGCCGGAGTTCGTCGGGCTGCTGCTCCTTTCTGCCGTGGGCATGATGCTGCTGGCGGGTGGCCGTGAGCTCATCACCCTGTACGTTGCGCTGGAGCTCTCGACGCTGCCGCTGGTGGCGCTGGCGGCCTTCTCCGGCGGCCAACGCGCCTCCGAAGCGGGGCTGAAGTACCTGGTGCTGGGCGCGGTTGCTTCCGCGGTCCTGCTGTACGGCATGGCGCTCACCTTCGGGTATACCGGCAGCACGGTGCTGGAGACCATGGCCCTCTCGGTGGGCGACGCGGCGTCGGAGGGCTCGCGGCCCTTCGGCGTGCACGTGCTGGTGGTGGGCGTCGTGATGATGGTGGCGGGCTTCGGCTTCAAGGTTGCCGCGGTTCCCTTCCACGGCTGGATCCCCGACGTCTACGAGGGCGCGCCAACCCCGGTGACGGCCTTCCTCTCGGTTGCGAGCAAGGCGGCGGGCTTTGCCGTGGTCATGCGGGTCTTCTTCACCGCCTTTGAGCCGCTGGAGGTGGACTGGGCGCTGCTCTTTGCGGCCATTGCGGCGGCGTCGATGACGTTCGGCAACCTGGCAGCGATCGCGCAGACCAACATCAAGCGGATGCTGGCCTACAGCACGATTGCCCACGCCGGGTACCTGCTGGTGGGACTGGCTGCCGTGGCGTCCCGGACGGCGGACGGCGTGACCATCGGCCCGGAGACGGTGCTGTTCTACCTTGGCGGGTACGCCGTGACCAACCTGGGCGCCTTCTTCGCGGTCATCGCCATTGCGGACCGCACGGGCAGCGAGAGCATCCCGAGCTTCAGCGGCATGGCCCGACGCGCGCCGTGGCTGGCTGCCGCGCTGGCCGTGGCGATGCTGTCGCTGACGGGCATCCCTCCCACCGTCGGGTTCATGGCCAAGCTCTTCGTGTTTGGCGCGGCGGTGAAGGCCGACCTCGCATGGCTCGTCGCGCTGGGCGCGCTCAACAGCGTGGTGTCCGCCTACTACTACCTCCGCGTCGTGCGGGTCATGTACCTTGGCGAGCCGTCCGAGGGCGAGCAGCCCGCACGGGGCCTGCCGCTCGACTTCTCCGTGGCCGTGACGGCGCTGGCCGTCGTGGCGCTGGGTCTGTGGCCGCAGCCCCTCTTCCGAGCGGCGGAGCGGGCCGTGGAGCGGCTCTTCTAGCTGCGCAGTCGGCAGGCGGCCCCCTTCGAGTGCCCTCAGGACAGGCGGCCCTTCGACAAGCTCAGGGCGAACGGGGGTGCTCTCAGGCTGATCACCTCCTACTCGCCCGCCCATGGCCCTTCGCTGCCGTATAATGGAAGCCAACATCCCTCAGCGACGGCGATGCGCCGTGCCGTGGGGCAAGGAGCGAGCACATGGACGGCCCCATCGGCGTCATCTACAGCCCTTGGGTGGAAGAGGCGGCCCCCATGGCCGAGGCCCTGGCGAAGGAGCTCCGCGGGGGCTTTGAGCCGTGGGTCTGCTCCGTCCTGGACCTGGAGGAGTACGAGCAGCAGGCCCGCGAATGCTCCATCTTCGTGACGGTGGGCGGCGACGGCACCATCCTGCGGGCCGTGCGTGTCGCGGCGCCCGCGGCCATCCCCATCGTCGGCGTGAACCTGGGCCGCGTGGGGTACATGGCGGAGCTGTCGGCCGAGGAGGCGACGGAGCGCATCGGCTCCTACGTCCGCGGCGAGGGCTGGGTGGAGGAGCGCACCATGCTGGAGGCGCAGATCCTGCCGCCGGGCCACTCGGGTGACGGACTGCCAACCTACACCGGCCTCAACGACGCCGTGGTGAGCCGCACCAAGCCCTCGCGGATGGTGTACGTCGCGGTGCGCGTGGACGACTACCCCCTGGCCGCCTATGCGGCGGACGCGGTCATCGTGTCGACGGCCACCGGCAGCACCGGTTACGCCCTTGCCGCCGGCGGCCCCATCCTCTACGCCGATGCGACGTCGCTGATCGTGCAGCCGGTCGCGCCGCAGCTTGCGGACGACGCGGCGATCGTGCTGCACCCGGGGGCGGTGGTCGAGATCGAAGTCGAGGCGGACTTGGACGCCATGGTCAGCGTGGATGGCTTTCTGGACCTGGACATCCATCCGGGCAGCGTGATTCGCGTACAGGAGAGCCCCCACCGGACCCGCTTTCTGCGGCAGGGGTACAAGCACCGACTGCCGGCGGCGCTGTCCATGCGGCTGAGCTCCGTGCGGCGGCAGCGCGCCGGGGGCGACCGCGCCGCGACGCTGGCGGAAGGAGAGACGCGTGCCGGGTGAAGAGCTGATCAGGAGCGAACTGGTGTATGAAGGGCGCATCATGCAGGTGCGCCGGGACACGATCCGCGTCAACAAGGCGGGCGGCTCCGTGGAGACCGTCCGGGACGTGGTGATCCCCCATGACGCCGTGACGATCGTGCCGGTGGACGCGGACGGAAACGTGCTGCTGGTGCGGCAGTACCGCTGGGCCGCCGCCGTGTCGCTTCTGGAGGCGCCGGCGGGCATGCTGGAGGCGGGGGAGTCGCCGGAGGACTGTGCGCGGCGAGAGACCCGCGAGGAGACGGGCCACGCCGCAGACTCGCTAGTGCACCTGGGTAGCTTCTGGATGGCCCCCGGCTATTCGACGGAGTACATGCACTGCTACCTCGCGACCGGCCTTCGAGCGGACCCGCTGCCCGCCGACGAGGACGAGGACATCGAGATGGTCCAGGTGCCGTGGGACGACATCCCGCGCCTCATCCGCGACGGCGAGGTGCAGGACGCCAAGAGCATCGCCGCGCTGCAGATGGCGTACTTCCTGCACGGGAAGGCGTAGGGGCCACTCACTCTCGCTGAAACTCCCGCATGCTTCCACCGTCATACCCTGCTGTTCCTCCCACCTTTGGGCGTCGGGTGCGCTGTGGCCCGCTGCCGTGGTTGTCGACTGCTCCTTAGGTTGCCCGAGCGTAGCTGCGGCAAGAAGCCAAGGGGATTCGATTTTGTAGCTGTTGTGTCGCATTGCAGATATAAAGCGAAAATTTTTGGTAGAACCCGGTCCTGCCCGTCGGGGGGAAGAACCCGCGTGGTGACGGTTGTTGTTGGGGTGCTTGATTGCGTTGGTCATGGGGTGACGGTAGCGGAGGGGGTGGTGTGGGGGCAATGGGGTGGTGGCAGGGTGGTGGGCCCGCGCCTTGCGGCGTGGTTGCCCGGGTATATACTGAAGACAGGTACGGAATTTGTTGGAGGAAGGGTATCCATGATCCCGGACATAGCCGAGCGGGCGGACGCTTTACGGCGCCTATGCCGGAAGCATGGTGTTCGGAGGCTTGACCTGTTCGGCTCTGCCGCCGCCGGTGCCTTTGACCCGGACGACAGCGACCTCGACTTTCTGGTGGAGTTTGACCCAATCGCGCCAGGCTCCTACGCAGATGCCTATTTTGGCCTTCTGGAGGGCTTGGAGGAGCTCTTTGGCAGGCCCGTTGACCTTGTGGTGGACACGGCTATCCGCAACCCCTATTTCCGGCGCGCAGTGGAGCAGACCCGGAGTCCCCTCTATGCTGCCTGAGGCTGGGAAGCATCTCCACGACATCCAACATGCTGTTGGCCTGCTGCAATCGTTCACCCTCGGCAAATCCCTTGCGGACTACCTTGGCGCCGCCATGCTGCGGTCCGCTACCACCTAATGGCTATCTGGGTAATCGACCGGCACGCTTTCCCCATACCTTTGGTTTGCTCGCAGAGGCGTGGTCCTTAGCGTTGCAGGCGGCATACAAGCCGGAGAGTCTCTGAGGAACAAGCGAGGGCGTTGGTGGTGGGGATGCCCCTCCCGGCGCCCGATTCCCCCCTTCGAGAGCCTCAGGACAGGCTTCGATTTCCCTCAGGGCGAACGGGCGCCATCACCCCTCTGGATTCCTGCCTTCGCAGGAATGACGAAGGAGAGGGGCAGGAATGACGAAGGAGAGAGGCGAGAATGGCGAGGGAGTGGGGCAGTGGCCCTTCGACAGGCTCAGGGCGAACGGAGGACGGCCCCGCCCGGCCCTGCCCCTCTGGATTCCCGCTTTCGCGGGAAAGACGAGGGGGGTGGCGGGAATGACGGGGTGGGGGCGGGGGGCGGAAACGGGCGTTTGGGGGCGTGTCTGCGCGATTGTCACGCATATTCGTATCTGGTATAGTACCGTTGCTCAGGGAGGTCTGCGTGTCGCGCGCCCTGTGCGATGGGTTGGCAGGCCGCTTTACCGCTGGAATTGCAAGGCCCCACTGCTTCGGCTGTGTCCGTGTGGGGCGAGAAGGGGTTAGGCGTTGTACTCACATGATGTGCTGGTGCTTGGCGCGGGGCTTGCCGGCATGCGCGCGGCACTCGAAGCTGCCCGGTCCGGGGCCAACGTGGCCATGCTCTCCAAGGTGTATCCCGTCCGCAGCCACTCGAACGCCGCGCAGGGCGGCATCAACGCGGCGCTGACCGACCGCGGCGACGACTGGCACGAGCACGCCTACGACACGGTCAAGGGCAGCGACTTCCTCGGCGATCAGGACGCCATCGAGGTCATGTGCCGCGAGGCGGGGCAGGAGCTCATCAACCTGGAGCACATGGGCGTCATCTTCAACCGAGACGACGAGGGCCACCTCGGCACGCGCGCTTTCGGCGGACAGAGGCGCGCCCGCACCTTCTTCGTCGCCGACATCACGGGGCAGGCGATCCTGCACGTGATGTACGAGCAGATCCTCAAGTACAACGTTCGTGTCTACGACGAGTGGTACGCCACGACGCTGATCACCGACCACGGCCGCTGCGGCGGCGTCGTCGCGATGGAGATGCGCACGGGCGAGGTCCATGCCATCCGGGCGAAGGCCACGATCCTCGCAACGGGCGGACTCGGTCGGGTGTTCGAGCCGTCGACGAACGCGCTGATCTGCACGGGCGACGGCATGTCGCTGGCCTACCGCGCAGGGGCGCCCCTGATGGACATGGAGATGGTGCAGTACCATCCGACGACGCTGAAGGGCTCCGGTGTGCTGCTGAGCGAGGGCGCTCGCGGCGAAGGCGCGTACCTTATCAACAGCCGCGGTGAGAGGTTCATGGAACGCTACGCGCCCAACATGATGGAGCTGGCCTCGCGGGACGTCGTCTCGCGGGCCGAAATCACGGAGATCAACGAGGGCAACGATATCGACGGGTGCGTGCTGCTCGACTGCCGGCACCTGGGCACGGCGAAGATCATGGAGCGGCTCATGTACATCCACGAGGTCGCGATGGACCTGGTGGGTGTCGACATCACCAAGGACCCGGTGCCGATCCGGCCGGGCGTCCACTACCAGATGGGCGGCATCAAGACGGACGTGGACGGCCGCTGCTGGGACGTGAAGGGCGCCTGGAAGGGCGTCGAGGGGCTGTTTGCGGCGGGGGAGACGGCGTGCGTCAGCGTGCACGGCGGCAACCGGCTGGGCGCGAACTCGCTGCTGGACACGGTCATCTTCGGGCGGCGCAGCGCGGAGGCGGCGATGGCCTATGCGGGCGGCAACAACCACCTGGAGTTCTCGGAGGACAGCTGGGTTGGCGGCGAGAAGGCGACCATGCAGGCGTTTCTGGACAACAGCGGCGGCGAACTCGTCGCGAGGGTGCGGCTGGACATGGCAACGGCAATGGACAAGGGGCTCGGCGTGTACCGCACGGAGGATGCCATGCAGGAGGCCCTGGAGGCCGTGCGCGGCATGAAGGACCGCTTCAAGAGGGTCGTGGTGCAGGACAAGGGCAAGGCCTTCAACACCAACCTGATCTTTGCGATGGAGCTCGGGTGCATGCTGGACTGCGCGGAGACCATCGCGGTGGGCGCGATCGAGCGCAAGGAGAGCCGCGGGGCGCACAGCCGCTTGGACTACGCCGCGCGCGACGACGAGAACTGGATGAAGCACATCCTGCTGTACCAGGGGCCCGGCGACCAGGTCACGAAGGAGTACGTTCCGATCGTGATCACCCAATGGCAGCCGGAGGAGAGGAAGTACTAATGCAGGCAAAGGTCAACGTCCGGCGCTTCAATCCGGATGACGAAAAGCCCAAGTCGTACGACCAGCAGTTCGACGTTGAGGTGGAAGACCACTTCACGGTGCTCGACACGCTGATCAAGGTGCGAGAAGAGATAGACGGCTCGCTGGCGATGCGCTGCTCCTGCCGCGCTTCCATCTGCGGCTCTTGCGCCATGCGCGTGAACGGACACGCCGTGCTCGCGTGCAAGGCGCGCGTGTCGCAGCACCTCTCGGAGGACGGCGAGGTGCGGGTGGAGCCCATGGGCAACCAACCCGTCATCAAGGACCTTGTCGTGGACATGGAGCCCTTCTGGGGCAAGATCCGGGCCATCGAGCCGTACCTGCAGCCCTCGATGCCGGAGCCGGAGGCGGAATACCTGGCGCCCAACGACGTCATGCTGCACCTCGTCGACGTGATGGGCTGCATCATGTGCGGGGCATGCGTGTCCGACTGCACGGTGCTGGAGGTCGACCCGAACTTCTTGGGCCCCGCGGCCCTCGCCAAGGCGTACCGGTTCGTGGCGGACTCGCGCGACGAGGAGGACACGAAGCGGCTGAGCATGTACAACGCCTACGGCGGCATCTGGGACTGCACTCGCTGCGGCGAGTGCGTGCAGGTCTGCCCCAAGGGCGTCGCGCCGATGGACCGCATCATGGCGCTGCGGGAGAAGGCCATCGAGTCGGGGGTGCCGCCGGGCTCGTACGACGGCGCCACCTACGGCTACCGCCACTCCGTCGCCTTCGAGGAGATCGTGTCCCATCGCGGTCGGCTGGAGGAGACGCAATTGGTGCTGAAGACGTTGGGGATGTTCAACCTCCCCAAGCTGATTGGCATGGTGCCCGTGGCCTTCAATGCGATGGTCCGACGCAAGATGCCGCCGCCCATAACGAAGGCGGCGCCGGGCGTGCAACAGGTCAGCCGCCTGGCCGCCCGCATCAAGGCGTTTGGCAAGGGCGAAGTCGAATAGGCGCACTCCACAACTCCCAAGGAGGTCATGGTGCGATACGCTTTCTTTCCCGGGTGCGTCTCTCGCGGGGGCGCTCCAGAGCTCTACCAGTCAACGATGGCCGTTGCGGGGCGCATCGGCATTGAGTTGGAGGAGATAGAGGGCTGGTCCTGCACGGGCTCCGGCGCGCTGCAGGAGAGCAACCCGCTGCTCGGCGATACGCTGAACGCCCGCAACTTTGCGCTGGCGCAGCGTACGGGCCTGCCAATCATGACCATCTGCAGCACCTGCCAGGGCGTCATGGCGCAGGCCAAGGTGAAGATGGAGAACGATGAGTACCGCGCGCAGATCAACGCGCTACTGGCGGAAGAGGGCCTGGAGTACACCGGCGGCATCCAGATCAAGCACATGCTCTGGGTCATGGTGGAGGACATCGGGCTGGACCACATCAAGTCGTTGGCTGTGAAGTCCCTCGACGGCGTGTTCCTGGCGCCCTTCTACGGCTGCTACATCGTGCGGCCCTCCGCGGCACTCGAATACGACGAGCACCCGCAGCGCAAGGTGGCGCTGGAGCTGGTCATCGAGGCGCTGGGCGCGACGGCGGTCGACAACGAGGGGAAGACGCGCTGCTGCGGCTTCCCGATCCTCACCATCAACGAGCGGAACTCGCTGGCGATGGTCGCGAAGCACACGGCTGAGGCGCAGGACCTGGGCGCGGACGCCATGGTCACGCCTTGCCCGCTGTGCCACCTGAACCTGGACGGCTTCCAATCCAAGGCGGCCAGGCAGGTGGGCCGGCAGATTAACATGCCGATCCTGCACCTGCCGCAACTCATCGGCGCGGCGCTGGGGCTGGACGGGCCCACACTGGGGCTGAACCGCCACATCGTTTCCTCGTTCGACGTAGCCCTCAAGATGGGCCTCCGGGTCTAGGCCGGCGGCATGATTGAAATTGGCCTAGACCCCAACCTCATTGAAGCCGGCGGGATCATCCTGAGCTGGCACGGGCTGTTCAGCGTCATCGCGGTGGGCGTCGCTATCTGGCTGACGGGCCGCTACGCGGTCCGGCACGGCATCTCCGCGGACGACGTGTACTCCGTGGCCGTGTGGGGCATCATCGGCGGCGTCATCGGCGCACGGATGCTGCACATCGTCGACAAGCTCGACTACTACACCGCGAACCCGCTGGACATCTTCGCCATCTGGACAGGCGGGATCGCCGTATGGGGCGGTGTGCTGGGCGGCCTGGCCGGCGCGTGGATCTATGCCTCGAGGGCGGGCATCGTCCGGGGCAGGCTGGCAGACGTAACGGCCCCCTGGCTGCTGCTGGCCATGGCCATCGGGCGGATCGGCGACATCATCAACGGCGAGCACCTGGCGAAGTCCACGTCGCTGCCCTGGGGCTTCGAGTGGACGCACCCGGCGAGCCTGTCCTTCGGGATAGGGCCGACCCACCCGGCCGTCGTGTACGAGATGATGCTGGACCTGGCGGTGGTCGCGCTGGCCATCTGGGTGCTGCCGAAGATTTTGCGCCCGGACGGCATGGTGTTTGCCGCATCGCTGATGCTGTACGCTTTCGGCCGCATCTTCGTGCTCATGTTCCACGACTACGAGACGTGGATATTCGGCATGAGCGAGGCGCAGGCGGTGTCGGTGGCGGTGGTGCTCGTCACGCTGCCGCTGCTGGTGTGGAAGGGGAAGTTCGGACGCTTCGGGCCGCCCGAGGCCCTGGGCCCGGTGCCTGACACGCGCCGCCCTCGAGCGGAGAGGCACCGCCGCCGCCGCCGGTGAGGCGGGGGCTGGGGGACGCGCGCTAGGGCGCGGCTCGCTAGGGCGTGTTCATCTCGCGGATGGCGTCCGCTTGGTGGACATCGAACTCCAACTCCCCGCTGTGAAGGTCGCACACCATGCGCCAGTGCTGGATGACGTCCATGCCCAACAGAGAAGGAAGCCCCATGTTGTATTGCGTCACAGGGGCGATATCTATAGGCATGTTATAGGTCACCACTTGCGCGCCGTGAAAGAACGAAATCTCCGCTGGCTCAGTATATTCGGCCTGGTCCCCACCGATTCCCGTGACTACCCTGCCTTCAACCAGCCTGCTAAAGTCCAGTCCCATGGATAGCGAGTCTGATGGGTGTAGGGTAGTTACCGCGGAGCCAGTGTCCACAAGAAAATCGACGCTGTGGACTGCCCGCAATCGGGGGAAATAGACTACTCCCCTGAGGAAGGGGTGTCCGGCAAGGGGCCAAGCCCTTTGAAACCAGCCGGAGGGCATCGCCTAAAGGACCAACGTCACAGGGTCAGGGTTCAAGTAGCGGATAATGACGTCTTCCCTTGGCAGTCCTTGTGCGTCCAGCGCTTCCACCAAGGCTTCTAGAGACTCGGCCAATACCCACACGTCGCCTACCGCCAAGGCGAGCCACTGGCGGGGGTACTTTTCGAGGTATTCAGGAAATTTTTCATCAATGAGGTTGCGGCGACGCTCGTGGTCTGCCTCGCCGTCAAAGAACCTTTGCAGGTCAAACGTGGTCATTGGGACACCTTCCATTTCAGCCCAAGAAGCACACTTTGTTAGCTTAGCATACTTCCGCTGTAAACCATCTGGGAATTTATTCTATCGCTTGCAAAGAGCAGGGGAAAGGCGCAGCCAAATTGCCCCTCAAGACTCCGCCGGCGGCGCCAAAAAAGAAGGGGCCGGACTGCTGCCAGTCCGGCCCCTTCTCTGTTCGCGCAGTTTACTGCTAGGTGGTGGGCGCTGGCTCGACCGGCTCCGTCGGTTCTGCGGCCTCAAGGCTGAGGCGCGTCACGATCACGCCGTCCTCGTCCAGGTCGAGGAGGATGGTGTCGCCGGGCACGAACTTGCCGGAGAGGATCTCCTCTGAGAGCTTGTCCTCCACCTTGCTCTGGATCACGCGGCGCAGCGGCCGGGCGCCCAGGTGCGGGTCGTAGCCGTCTTCAGCCAGCTTCGCCTTGGCGGCCCGCGTGACCTCGAGATCCATCTCCTGGTCCTTCACCTCGCCGCGGACCTGCTTGATCATGAGGTCGACAATCTGAATGATGTGCTCCTGCTCCAAGGCGTGGAACACCACAGAGGCGTCGATGCGGTTCAGGAACTCCGGCCGGAAGAACCGCTTCACCTCTTCCATGACCTTATCCTTCATCCGTTCGTAGTCCTGCTCAATGGCGCGTCCGTCATTCAGCTTGGCCGCGAAGCCCAAGCGGGTGTCGCGCCTGATCAGGTCGGACCCCAGGTTGCTGGTCATGATGATGACCGCGTTGCGGAAGTCCACCTTGCGGCCCTTGGCGTCGGTCAGGTGACCGTCGTCGAAGATCTGCAGAAGGATGTTGTAGACGTCCGGGTGCGCCTTCTCGATCTCGTCCAGCAGGATGACCGAGTGCGGCTTGCGGCGGATAGCCTCCGTCAGCTGGCCGCCGTCGTCGTAGCCGATGTATCCGGGAGGTGCGCCGACGAGCCGGGCGACGGTGTGGCGCTCCATGAACTCCGACATGTCCAAGCGGGTCAACGAGTCGTCGGAGCCAAAGAGGAACTCGGACAGCGCCCGTGCCAACTCGGTCTTGCCCACACCTGTGGGACCGAGGAAGGTGAAGACGCCCACGGGGCGGCGCGGATCCTTTAGGCCGGAGCGGGCGCGCCGCACGGCCTTGGAGACGGCCACAATGGCCTCATCCTGGCCGATGATGCGGTCGTGCAGGTGATGTTCCATTTGGAGCAGCCGCTCCGTCTCCTGGGTTTGCAGGCGCGTGACGGGGATGCCTGTCCACATGCCCACGACCTCCGCAATGTCGTCCGGCGTGACGCTGGGGTGCTCGTTTTCCTTGGTCTCCTGCCACTCGCCCTCCAGGCTCTCCACCTTGCCGGCGAGGTTAAGCTCGCGCTCGCGGAGCTCCGCGGCGAACTCGTACTGTTGGTCGGACAGGGCCTCTTCCTTCTCGCTGCGGACGTTCTCCAGCACCTTCATCGCTTCCTTGACGGAGAGCGGCATGGTGCTGTGGCGGATGCGCACGCGGGAAGCGGCCTCGTCGATGAGGTCGATGGCCTTGTCGGGCAGGAAGCGGTCTGGGATGAAGCGGGCCGCGAGCCTCGACGCGGCGACAAGCGCCTCGTCGGTGATGGTCAGGTTGTGGTGTTCCTCGTAACGGCTCTTCACGTGACGCAGGATCTGCGTCGTGTCTTCCTCGGACGGCTCCTCCACCAGCACGGGCTGGAAGCGGCGCTCGAGCGCGGGGTCGCGCTCGACGTACTTGCGGTAGTCGTCGAGGGTGGTGGCGCCGATGACGCGAATCTCGCCGCGCGCCAAGGAAGGCTTCAGGATGTTGGCGGCGTCGACTGCGCCTTCGGCGGCGCCCGCGCCCACCAGCGTGTGCATCTCGTCGATGAAGAGGATGCAGTTGCCGGCGGTCTTGATCTCCTCTAGCACCTTCTTCAGGCGCTCCTCGAACTCGCCGCGGTACTTGGTGCCGGCGACCA
The DNA here is from genome assembly GCA_965249605.1 of Dehalococcoidia bacterium. Taxonomy (GTDB): domain Bacteria; phylum Chloroflexota; class Dehalococcoidia; order Lucifugimonadales; family UBA1127; genus UBA1127. The sequence goes on along the minus strand of OZ252245.1, from coordinate 2,240,095 downwards.
GAGCGCCCATGTCGAGGGTGACGAGCCGCTTGCCGTTCAGGGTTTCCGGGACGTCATTGGCGATGATCTTCTGGGCCAGCGCCTCCACGATAGCGGTCTTGCCGACGCCGGGCTCGCCCATGAGCACGGGGTTGTTCTTGGTCCGGCGGGAGAGGATCTGAACGGCCCGCTGCAACTCCTTCTGGCGGCCCCAAACGGGGTCCAGCTTGTTGTTGCGGGAAAGGGCGGTCAGGTCGACGCCCAACTGGTCGAGGATTGGCGTTCGGGTTGTGGTGGCGGCGCTGCCGCCACGGCCGCCCTGCTGCTGACCCGGGGAAACGCTCTGGCTCAGGAGCCGCTGCGTCTCCGCACGGACCTTGTCGAGCGTGACGCCCAGGCTCTCAAGAACGCCCGCGGCCACGCCCTCGCCCTCACGCATGAGGCCGATGAGCAGGTGCTCAGTTCCGATGTAGTGGTGGGACATTCGACGGGCTTCGTCGACAGCTAGCTCTATGACTCGCTTTGCCCTAGGGGTGAGGCCGATGTTCTCACCGGAGACCGGCTTCTCGCCCCGGCCGATGATGAACTCAACGGCGGAGCGCACCTTGCTGAGTTCAATCCCCAGGTTGCTCAAGACGCGGGCGGCGACGCCCTCCGTCTCTCGCACCAGGCCCAGGAGGATATGCTCCGTGCCGATATAGTTGTGGTTAAAGCGGAGCGCCTCTTCCTGAGATAGAGAGAGAACCCTGCGGGCCCGTTCCGAGAACTTCTCAAACCTGCTAGCCATGGCGTACCCCCAAACCGGTATTGCCTGGGCTGGTCCCCTGCAAACTGTAAAAGGGCGAACACGCTCCTATTGAAGCCTAGAGCTCCTCAAGCGCTCGCCTTCTGCTGAGTGCCAAGCGGTGCCGTTCCGGGTCCACACTCAGGACCTTGAGTTCCAGGACCTCACCTTCGTGCACTGCCTCTTTGGGATGTTCAATGTGCCTGCTGCTGAGCTCCGAAATATGGATGAGGCCTTCAATGCCCTCATCAATCTGAGCAAATGCGCCGAAACTTGTCAACCTTGTTATAGTTCCGTTAACGAGTTGCCCCGGCTGAAAGTTCTCCGTTACCCAGTCCCAAGGTTCAGGATTGAGTCGACGGAGGCTGAGGGAAATGCGCTGGCGCTCCTGGTCAACCCTCAGCACCAGCACGTCGACCTCATCCCCAACGTTAACGATCTGCTCGGCGTCCGTGACCGGCTGCCAGGAGAGCTCCGAGGTGTGGATGAGCCCGTCTGCGCCGCCCAAGTCGACGAAGACGCCGAACTTGGAGATGCCGCTGACCTTGCCCGTGCGGGTCTCTCCCTCCACCAGTTCCTGCAGCAATCGTGTCTTCTGCGCCTCTCGCGTACTCTGCCATGCGAGCCGCTCCGAGAGAATGGCGCGCCTGCGCCGGCGGTCCACCTCCAGCACCTTGTATTCCTGGGGCGGGCCCGCCGTGACCGGACCGCCGCCAGCCTCTGACTGCTGGCGCTGGTCTCTCGTGGCGGGCAGGAGGTGGGAGAGGGGAACAAATGCTTGCACACCCTCCACCAGCACGACGGCCCCGCCGCGGTTGTGCTCAATAATGACGCCCTCCACGAGGTCGCCGGACTCCATGGCCTTGTCCAGGACGACCCAGCCCTGCTCGCTTCTGGCCCGGTCGAGTGAAAGAAGGGCGGTGCCCTCATCCCCCTCCGTCCGGAGCACATAGGCGACCACGGGCGTGCCTACCTCGAGGGCTGCGAGGGCATCGGGGGTGAGGCTTCTCGCCTCTCGAGAAGGGATGATGCCTTCGGATTTGCCGCCCACATTGACCAGAATGCCCTCCTGGTCAACGCGCATGACCACGCCCTCAACTACCTCTCCCCGCCGAAGGTCCTTCCAACCACCCTCCAACTCAAGGAGCTCACCCATAGTCATGGTTTCTGGGGTCTGTTCATGTGGAGACGAGACCACGGTCAATACCTGCCGCTGCTCGATTATTGGGACGCCACTATTGTAGCTTTCGCAATAGGCTATGTAAAGGTCAAACGGCCCTTGCAGCAGCCTTGACTGCGGTCTTGTTGTGGCTTTGTGCATGGTGCGCGTCCTCTACTTGTTGAAACGCGCTCTTTCACCAAGTCGTTCCCTCAGGAACGGAAACTCGGAGGGTTGGGGGAGTCTCGATGCGAGTGGCGCCGGACTTAGCCGCACGACGTCTGCGTCCGGGGACGCGGGACTCAGCCTCGATGGTCATCAGCGCACGGGGAAGAAGATGTCGGTACGCCACTTCGATTGGTCGGGCTCCGCGCCGGGGTCGGTGACGTAGACCTCCCATGGCGGGCCGGCGGGTTGGAGGCCCTGCGACTCGATCCACGCCATCAGCGCGACCCACGTCTGCCCCAGGGCCTCGTAGGGTCCCATGTGGGTGGCCGTGGCGACGGTCCCGGAGGGGAGCTCGCCCGCCTGAACGCGGCCGGCGCCCTCGAGCGGCGAGGCCACGGGCATCCCGGACTCGAAGTCGACCGTGACGCCGTCCATCGAGTGGTACATCGAGAAGGGCATGCCGACGGGCTGTTGGCCGTGCTGCAGGATATGTGCGTAGACCTCGCCGAAGAGCTCCCCCAGGAGTTCGGGGAGTTTGTCGATCGTGGCCGTAGCGCGGATGGTCAGGATGTGCTGTGCCTCGACCTGCTTCGTCTCGAATTGCTGTTCCATGGGCTGTTCCTCCTGAGGATGCACGAGCGGCAGTGCGTCGGACGGTCGCATTCGGAGTGTACGTGGGAGTGGGCAGTCTAGTGAAGGAGGCTGTTCCAAGATCAGGGGTTTGAAGGGGCCAGGGGGGCGCGTTGGGCACAAAAAAAGAAGCCCCCGGGCAACGGCCGATTTTCCCACCCCCTCCCGAGGGCAGTATCGTTGGCGCTGAGGAGTTTCACTTCCGTGTTCGGAATGGGAACGGGTGGTTCCACCTCGCTCTAGTCACCCGGGGAATGCTTCACGTGATGCACGCGACGTCCCGCCGGGAGGGCGGGACGGAAAGAAGAACAAGCGTAGAGAAAGTGAAGGAGAAGCCCCGAGCCTTGGAGTGGAGAAGGCCTCGGCCGATGAGGAACGGTCAGCTAAAGCGGTTGCCCGCCGTGCACCTCCGTCCTCTAAGCAGGTAGTCTACCTGCGGCCTTACTTCCGAGTTGGAATGGGAGGCCTCGTCTTGGGGAGGGTTTCGCGCTTAGATGCTTTCAGCGCTTATCCCGGCCGGCCTTGGCTACCCGGCTGGGCCCTTGGCAGGACCACCGGCACACCAGAGGGCCGTCCCTCCCGGTCCTCTCGTACTAGGGAGGGGTCCCCGCAAGCCTCCTACGCCCACGGCAGATAGAGACCGAACTGTCTCACGACGTTCTGAACCCAACTCACGTACCCCTTTAACGGGCGAACAGCCCGACCCTTGGGACCTTCTTCAGCCCCAGGATGGGATGAGTCGACATCGAGGTGCCAAACCTTGCCGTCGATAGGAACTCTTGGGCAAGATCAGCCTGTTATCCCCGGGGTAGCTTTTATCCGTTAAGCCACGGCCCTTCCACACGGTACCGTGGGATCACTTGGCCCGGCTTTCGCCCCTGCTTGGGGTGTTTCCCTCGCAGTCAAGCCCCCTTCTGCCCATACACGCACCGGACGATGGCCATCCGTCCTGAGGGGACCTTGGGGCGCCTCCGTTACCTTTTAGGAGGCGACCGCCCCAGTCAAACTACCCGCCTGGCAGCGTCCCTCGGTGGGTGCCGAGGTGAGGGCCAAAATCAGAGAAGGGTGGTATTTCACCAGTGACTCCACTCTGGCTGACGCCAAAGCTTCCAAGTCTCCCACCTATCCTACACATCTCGGACCCCAGTCCGGTGCCAGGGTGCAGTAAAGCTCCACGGGGTCTTTTTGTCCCGCCGCGGGTCGCCCGCATCTTCACAGGCCTTGCAATTTCACCGAGCCCTCCGCTGAGACAGTTCTCCAGTCGTTCCGCCATTCATGCGGGTCGGAACTTACCCGACAAGGGATTTCGCTACCTTAGGACCGTTAGAGTTACGGCCGCCGTTCACCGGGGCTTCAGTTCAGAGCTCTCACCCCTCCCTTTAACCTTCCGGCACTGGGCAGGCGTCAGTCTCTATACGTAGGGTTTCCCCTTAGCAGAGACCTAGGTTTTTGGTAAACAGTCGCCAGAGACGCTACGCTGCGGCCCACCGGCGCTTCGAGAGCAAGTCTCTACACGCCTGCGGGCGCCCCTTATCCCAAAGTTACGGGGCTCTTTTGCCGAGTTCCTTAGCGGAGGTTCGCTCGGACGCCTTGGGGTGCTTACCCCAGCCCACCTGTGGCGGTTTGCGGTACGGGCGCCCAGACAACTCCTTACGAGGCTTTTCTTGGAGGCCTGGAATCAGAAGAATTTGCTTGGCCGTAGCCAGGCATTTGGGCTCCGCCTCCGTCTCGCGCCGGGGATTTGCCTCCGGCGGTCATAGACCTACACGGGCCCACGCCCCATGTCCGATGGGGGCGCTCTCCCTATCCTTCCCCGTCCCCCCGTAGATCAACGCAGTCTGGGCGGTGCTGGAATGTTGACCAGCTGTCCATCGCCTACGCCTTGCGGCTATGGCTTAGGTCCCGACTTACCCTACGCCGTCTGACGTTCCGTAGGAAACCTTGGGCTTTCGGCGCCCTGGGTTTTCACCAGGGTTGACGCTACTCATTCCGGGATTCTCACTCCCCGCCGCTCCACCCAGACTTGCCGTCTGAGCTTCAGCGCTGACGGGGACGCTCCCCTACCACTCGATCATAAAGACCGAGTCCGCGGCTTCGGCGGTGGACTTAGCCCCGTGACATTGTCGGCGCAGAACCCCTCGACCGGTGAGCTATTACGCACTCTTTGAAGGATGGCTGCTTCTAAGCCAACCTCCCGGCTGTCTGGGGAACTCCACATCCTTGCACACTTAGTCCACACTTGGGGGCCTTAGCCGGCGGTCTGGGCTGTTGCCCTCTCGACGATGGAGCTTATCCTTCACCGTCTCACTCCCGCGCATGGTCTACCGGCATTGGGGGTTTGGTTGGGGTCGGTAAGCTCGCGCCCCCTTACCCATCCAGAGCCCTACCTCCGGCAGCCTAATCGCGAGGCTGCCCCTAAAGGCATTTCGGGGAGAACCAGCTATCTCCGAGCTCGATTGGCATTTCACCGCTACCCTCAGCTCATCCCAGATCTTTGCCCCGATCACGGGTTCGGGCTTCCAGTTCAGGTTAGTGAACCTTCACCCTGGCCAAGGGTAGGTCGCTCGGTTTCGGGTCTTTTAAAAGCGACTCTACGCCCTATTCAGACTCGGTTTCCCTACGGCTCCGAGATTGCGTTCTCTTAACCTTGCCGCTCCTAAAAACTCCCCGGATCATTCTTCAATAAGCACGCCATCACCCTTCCGAAGAAGGGCTCTGACTGTCTGTAGGCTCACGGTTTCAGGTCTTTGCACTCCCCTTTCGGGGTGCTTTTCACCTTTCCCTCACGGTACTGGTTCACTATCGGTCGCTTAGAGTATTTAGCCTTGGAGGGTGGTCCCCCCAGCTTCCCGCGGGATTCCTCGTGTCCCGCGGTACTCGGGAACACTCTGGGCCGGTATCCGGTCTTCACCTACCGGGCTTTCACCGTCTATGGCAGCCCATTCCAGGGTCTTTCGGCTAACCAAATCCCTGCGCCCTGGGACAGCTGAGACTGTCCCTAGAGTGCCCCACAACCCCGCTCAGACATAAGCTCTCAGGCCGTTTGGTCCATGCGGTTTGGGCTGAACCCCGTTCGCTCGCCGCTACTTGGGGTATCGCGGTTGCTTCCTTTTCCTCAGGGTACTGAGATGTTTCAGTTCCCCCGGTTCCCCTCTCTGGGCCCAATCCCCAGAGATGACAGGGCTTAAACACCCTGCCGGGTTTCCCCATTCGGGCATCCCGGGCTTAGCGTGCTTGACCACTCACCCGGGCATATCGTTGTCTGGCCACGCCCTTCATCGGCTCTAAGCGCCTAGGCATCCTCCGTGAGCCCTTCGCACCTTCCCCACTACAAGGCTCGATGCTGCTCCCTTACTTGCACTACAATTGCTTGCTCTTCAGTTGGTAACGTGCATTCTTCCGAGGTCCAGGGTCGAGACACAAAAACGGCGCTCGGGGGGTTTCCCCCGGCCGCCGCCTGAGGTTACCTCGATGGGTCGCGTACTATGCGCTGCCCTGCATTCCCTGTCCTTGGTAAGAGTGAATCAACTATACCGCAGTCGTTTTCTCGTCGTCAAGGGCTTCGTTCCGTGGTTTTCCTACGACCTCATCCCCGCCGGTACACCTCGACAGCGGCCCCGGTCAGGACGGCGCCGGGGATGGGCGGCGAGGGCTTGGTGACGCGCACCCGAGCGCCGCGCACCGGCTGTTCCTCCAGGATGCGCGCCGCGATCCCCTCCGCGACGGCCTCTATCAGCCGCCGTGATTCCCCTTCCACCACGTCCTTGGTTGTGAGGTACACGGCGGCGTAGTTCACCGCCAGTGTGATGTCGTCGCGCTGCCCGGCCGCTCGCGTGTCGGTCTCCAGCTCCACGTCGACGAGGAAGCGCTGCCCCAGCCGTTGCTCCTCGTCCGTCACGCCGTGGTGGCCGTAGAACACCATGCCGGTCAGGATGATCTTGTCGTCAGCCATTGTCCGCCTCCTTTGCGGTTCTCACCGTATCACGCGCCTACTGCGCGTCCAAGTCCGCCGGACGCTCACCTGCCTCCAGCAGCACAAAAAACTCCCGGTTGCCGTCGGACCCGGTGATGGGCGAGGGCGTCACCCCTCGCAGCCGGTGTCCCTGGCCTATGGCCCACTGCACAAAGTCGCCCAGTACCGTCGCGTGCGTCTTGCCGTCGCGGACGATGCCGCCGCGGCCCACGGCGCCGCGCTCCGCCTCGAACTGCGGCTTCACCAGCACGAGCATCCGACCGCCGGGGCGCAGGTGCGCCGCCATCTGGGGCAGCACCAGCCGCAACGAGATGAAGGAGACGTCCGCGACGGCCAGGTCCACCTGCTCCGGCAGCGGGAAGTGATGCCGCGCGTTCACCCCCTCGTACGAGTCGACGCGCGCGTCCTGCCGCAACTTGTGCGCCAGTTGCCCCCGTCCGACGTCGATGGCATAGACTCGAACGCAGCCACGCTGCAGCAGGCAGTCCGTAAACCCGCCGGTCGAGGCCCCGACGTCGAGCGCGACGGCCCCCGCCGGGTCGAGCCGCAGGGCGTCCAGCGCCCCCGCCATCTTCTGGCCGCCGCGGCCAACGTACTGCAGCGGCGCCCGCACGTCGACGCTCGCCTCAGCGGCCACCGCCGTGCCCGGCTTGGTCACGGCGCGGCCGTCGACGGTGACGCTGCCCGCCATCAGGAGGGCCTGCGCCTTTTCCCTCGTGGGGGCGAGCCCCCACTCCACCATAAGTACGTCAATGCGCGTGCGCTGCGCGGCCATAGCCTTCCTTCCGTCGATCTCCGGAACGTCGGGGCGGGCTGACCTGTTATCCCACGGTACAGCGTGCCCCGATCGTCAGCGACAGGCTATCACCAGACGGGGGCGATGCCCACGGCGCTTCACTCGGTTGTTTCACGGGACCCTCCATGGCCGCCAAGACTGGCAATGGCCGCCACAAGCAGCGCCATCGCCGCCGGCAGGTAGAAGATGCCGATGGAGAGTATCGCCAGTACACAGAACCCAAGAAGGAGCGCCGCCGGACCCCATAGCAGCACCCTCCGCACCGTCGGCATGTTGCCGGTCAGCTGCAGGGCCAGAAGCGCGATGGCCGTCAGCACGATGGGCGCCAGCAACAGCGGGACCACCTGCAGGCCGTTCTGCTCGATCAGGGTCGAGGTATGCCGGACGATTTCGCCGGCGGGCTCGCCGGGGAGCGATGCGGTTTGGGATGCGCCCTGATATGTGGGTGCGAAGGCGAGCCAGCCCCCGGCGGCCCATGCCAGGGCGTGGGCCGCCCATGCGGACGCAGTCGCAATGCCGATGCCACGCATGTCGTCCTCCCCCGTGCCGTTGACGATGCCCCGTTACACTTCCTATGATGCGCCACATGCCGCTGCGTGTGAAAGGGGGAACTGCGCTGTTGGTCAACTTGCTGCGGGCCATGCGACCCCGGCAGTGGGCCAAGAACGGCATCATATACTTCGCGCTGGCCTTCTCCATCAACCAGCGGTGGGAATTCGCGCAATGGCGAGAGGGCCTAGAGCTCTTCGTCGTCGCTACCGCCGCCTTCCTCCTCTTCTGCCTCGTCGCCAGCGCAACCTACCTGGTCAACGACCTCCTCGACGCGCCCCGCGACCGTCTTCACCCGCGCAAACGCAACCGGCCCATCGCCGCCGGCCTGCTGTCCGCCCGAGCAGCCTCGGTGGCGGCGGCGATCATGTTCGCCGTCGGGGTTGGCCTGTCGTTCCTGCTGGAGCCGCGGTTCGGCGTCGCCGTGCTGGCATACCTCGGGCTGACGCTCGCCTACTCGGCGCTGCTGAAGCGCGTGCCCCTGGTCGACGTCCTTGCGCTGAGCAGCGTGTACGTGCTTCGCGCCGTGGCGGGGGCGGTCGTTATCGACGTGCCCATCTCGACGTGGCTGTACGCCGTGACGGGCCTGGGCGCGATGATGATCGTCCTGGGCAAGCGGCGCGTTGAGCTGGTGACCGCCGTCGACGGGGGGGCCGAGCAACAGCGCGCCGTGCTCGGCGCCTACAGCCCGCGCGCCCTGAACGTTCTCATCGGGGTGAGCGCCGCCGGGGTGCTCGCGGCCTATGTCGCGTACACGCTGACGGCTTCCGGCCTGCCGGACAACATGGCGATGGCCCTCACCGTGCCCATCGCCGCCTTTGGCCTCTACCGCTACCTGCGGCTGCTCTACCGTGACGGCTCAGCCGGGGAGACGCCGGAGGAGATGTTCCTGAGCGACAGGCCCATGCAGGCCGCCACCGTCCTCTGGCTGGCGACGGCGCTGGCTGTCCTCTCGGTGGGGCGGTAGCCTCGACCGCCGCCGTCGCCGCCCCCTCGACGGCATGCGCCCCGACGTCGTCCTTCCCGCGAACGGCGTTGCCCGGCGGCTCAAGGTTGCGGGACGCGATGGCATGCCCTCGTAGTGACGCCTCTTACAAGGGGTGCTATACTCTCTGCGCAACATGCAATTGAGTGATGCCTTCGGCTCGTGCACAGTGGCGGCGCGGAGGCAGGTGCGGTGAACAATGCCAAAGCGGACATTCCAACCCAAGACCCGGTATCGCAAGAACACCCACGGTTTCAGGGTGCGTATGCGGACACGCGAGGGAAGGCTGGTGCTGAAGCGCCGCCGCCTCAAGGGCCGTGTGCACCTGACGGCGTAGGTTTCGGTTGTCGCGAAGGCGCATAGGGCGCCACGACGACGATGCTGCCGCGGCAACACCGGCTCACCAGGAAGGCCAGCTTTGACGCCGTGTTCGCGCAGGGGCGCAGGTGGACTGGCCAGCACGTGACCATCAGAACACTGCTCAATGGAACGGACGCGTACCGATGCGGGTTCTCGGCCAGCAAGGCCGTCGGGAATGCGGTGGTGCGCAACCGTGTCAAGCGACGGCTCCGGGAGATTGTCCGGGGCGCCAACGTTCAGCCCGGCTACGACGTGGTCGTTGTAGCGCGGCCTTCGGCTGCTGCGGCCCCCTTTCAGGGGCTCCGCGCCGACCTAGTAGGACTGTTGCGGCGCGCCAGGGTAACCGGTGCGCCGGTTGAGCAAGGAGTGGACAGGTGAAGGGGTTGACCCTCGCGCTGGTCCGGTTCTACCAAAGACTCGTTTCACCCGTGTTGGGTTGCCGTTGCCGCTATCTGCCAACCTGCTCCGACTATGCCTATGAGGCTATCGAGCAGCACGGCACGCTTTGCGGAGGATGGCTGGCCCTGCGCCGGCTCGCCCGCTGCACCCCGTGGGGCGGCAGCGGCTACGACCCCGTCCCGCCCCCTTCCCATGGCCGGCAAGAGACACACTTTGAGACTCGATGAATGCGAGGGCCGCCGTAGTGCGCCCGGAAGAGGACATCCGTCAGTGAGGCTTGGACGTTGGTGGGCCCTGGTCCTGATCGTCGTGATGCTTGTTACGCTGAGCGCTTGCGGTAGGGACCGGTTCGAGGCCAAGGGTTGGGCCGGTCTGACCGCTGGGGACGGCGCGCTCTACGTGACCTCCGGCGATGGCCGCGTCTTCGCCCTGAACATCGCGGGAGACGCCGAGGGCTCCGGTGGCCGCCCCGCCCTGCTGTACAGCCCCTTCCCCTCCCCCAGCGAAGACGGCTTGGGCGCCGTCTATAGCACGCCCATCCTTGGCGCCTACACCGGCGAGTCCGGTCCCGGGGCCGAGAGCCTCTTCCTGGCCATCTACGAGGACCCGGAGGAGAACGACGATATCAGCGCCAACGTCTTTTCCCTGAATGCGGGCACGGGCATCCAGAATTGGTCGACCGCCCTGCCCGGCCGCATCGTGGGCACGCCCTCGCTGGCCGGCAACTCGCTCGTCGTCGGCACTGACGACGGCAGCCTCCACGCCATCGCGCTGCCGGAGGACGGGTCGGCCCTGCCCGGCAGGACGTGGCCGCCCTTCGTGGCCGACGACAGTATCTGGTCACGCCCAGCCGTGGACAACAGCACGCTGTACTTCGGCACCCTCGGCCACACCGTGTACGCCGTCAGCCTCGCAGACGGCAAGGAGCTGTGGAGTGTGTCCCTGGACGGCGCGGTGGTAGGCACCCCCCTTGTGTTGGACGGCGCCGTATTCGTCGGCGCGCTGGACCGCACGCTGTACGCGCTCAACGCCGTGACCGGTGAGGAGCAGTGGCGCTTTGAGGGCGACGGCTGGTTCTGGGCCCCGCCGGTATTCGACAACGGCGTCATCTACGCCGCGACCCTCGGCGGGAGCCTGTACGCGTTGAACACCCTGGGCAACCCGCTCTGGTCGGTCCCGGCGGCGGCCAGCGGCGCCATCGTCGCGGCCCCCGAGGTGCTCGCAAACTCCGTGGTCGTCGCGACAACGGAGAAGACTGTGCATCAATTCAGCCGCATCGACGGCCACGAGGAGTGGTCGATCGGCGTCGGCGATCAGGTCCGTGCCAACATGACCAGCCAGGGTGAGGTGGTCTACCTCATCGACTCGGAGGGCGTCGTGCACGCGCTCCACATCGGCCAGCGCCGCGAGCTCTGGACGTACCCGACAGACGAGTAGAGGGACAGTCAGTGGAACTGCTTGGCGACCTGTTTCGAGAGATCTTGATGCGGCCCATGGCCAACAGCCTGGTGCTGCTCTACCTGACTCTCTTCAATAACTTCGGCCTGAGCATCGTCGTCTTCACGGTGCTGATCCGGCTGGCGACGATGAAACTGACCCTCAAGCAGGTCAAGTCCACCCGCGCCATGTCGACGCTGCAGCCCAAGATGAAGGAGCTGCAGGCACGGTACAAGGGCGACCGGCAGAAGCTCTCCTCGGAGACCTTCAAGCTCTATAAGGAACACGGCGTAAACCCCATCGGCTGCCTGGGGCCGCTGGTCATCCAGTTCCCCATCTGGATCGGCCTCTACTGGGCCCTCATCCGCGTGTTGCCGTCCAGTCCGGAGAACCTCGTGGACCTGTCCGGGCTGCTGTACGGCTGGCTGCCGATAGTCCACAGCGCGGTGCCCGTCGACAGCACCTTCCTCTGGCTCGACCTGGCGGTGCCGGACACGCTGCCCATCATGCCCCTGTTGGTGGGCGCGTCCATGTGGGTCCAGCAGAAGATGATGACCTACCCCAGCCAGGACCCCAAGCAGGCGCAGACGCAGCAGATGATGCTGTGGATGATGCCCCTGCTCTTTGTGTTCCTGACCTTTAGTTTTCCCAGCGGGCTGGCGCTCTACTGGCTGGCGTCCAACTTGATGGGCGTCGCCATTCAATACGTAACCACAGGTTGGGGCGGCCTCGCGCCATTGATGAATCGGCGGGCTGCCGGCGAGCAGGCCCTGGCTGCGGCAGGCGCATCGGAAGCGTCCCAATCGACAGAGGAGCTATCGAGCGATGGAGAAGGCGGAAGCGAACGGCAAGACAGTCGAAGAAGCAATCGAGCTGGCCCTAAAGCAGCTCGACGCAAGACGCGAAGAAGTCGAAATCGAGGTCCTCACTCACGGTAAGGCCGGCATCTTCGGTTTTGGCTCGGAGCCGGCTCGGGTGCGCGCGACCATGCTGGAAAGCGGCGGTCTCGTGCAGGGCGCCAAGGGGATTGTGGACGAACTGCTGCGCTTCATGGGCGTCAACGCGGTTTCCACCATCTCCAAGCCGCCCGCCGACTCGCCGGACACGCAGCTCATCGAGATCACCGGCGACGACTCCGGCCTGCTCATCGGCCGTCGCGGCGAAACCCTGCGGGTGATGCAGTTCATGATGAACCTGCTGCTCAGCCGCACCCCGGACCAACCCGAGGGCCGCGTCATGCTGGACGTCGAGCAGTACCGCCACCGCCGCACGCAGGTGCTCAAGGGCCTTGCCCTGCGCGTTGCCGACCGCGTCGCCGGCTCCGGCCGTCCCTTCACCCTCGAGCCCATGTCCGCGTCCGAGCGCCGCGCCATCCACGTCGCCCTCACGGACCACCCTCGTGTCATGACGCAGAGCGTCGGCGAGGGCGACGACCGCAAGGTGACGATCATGCCCCGCACCGGCGATCCACTGCCTCACATCCGTCCCAACCGAGGCCGCCGTCAACCGCCGGTGCAACCCTAAGGTCCTTGGGTCCAGCGACCACCTGGCCCGTAGCGTTGAGAGCGTCGGAAGCCCTATAATTGAATGGTTGTGCCAACATCGGGGAGTAGCGCAGCATGGTAGCGCGCTTCGTTCGGGACGAAGAGGTCCCGGGTTCAAATCCCGGCTCCCCGACCAAACGTAATTTCAGGGGTGGACTGTTATAGTTCACCCCTTTTGCTATAGTTGCGGGAGTTTGTGCAACAGGAGGCCACAGTGACCACGGAGTTCAGGGAGGGACAGGTCCACCCCATGGTGGCGGCATCGCTGTCCGTGCTGGCCGTCGACTTTGAGATCGTCCCGTGCGATCCCAACTTCGCCGACACGACGGAGTTCTGCCAGAAGTACGGGTATCCCACGGAGACCAGCGCCAACACCATCATCGTTGCGTCCACCCGTGGAGCAAAGGCCCACTGCGCCTGCCTCGTGCAGTCCTCAAAGCGTCTCGATGTCAACCACACGGTGAAGGGCCTCATGGACGTTTCCCGCGCATCCTTCGCCACCGCCGGCGAGACGAAGGACCTCACGGGCATGGAGATTGGCGGCGTCACCGTCTTCGGCCTGCCCAAAGACATGCAGCTCTACGTCGACGCCGCTATGATGGACCAGCCCTACCTCATCGTCGGCGCGGGCTCCCGCACGGCGAAGTTGCGGCTCGCCCCCGCCGAGCTGACGAAGATACCCAACTGCACCGTCATCGAGGGGCTGTCGATGGCATAGGAGGAATTGCGCCGCCGCGAACATTCGGCGGCGCGCTGCGATGACATCCACGCCGAGGGTCTTCTACGGTTGGTACCTGGTAGGGATAGCGCTCGTGAGCGGCGCCTTCCAGACCGGCGTGGGCATCTGGGGCGTCAGCGTCTTCGTGAGCCCTATGGAGGAGGAGCTTGGCTGGTCCCGTGCCGCCTTCTTCCTTGCCCTCACCATCCGCACAGGGATGACGGGCATCCTCTCGCCGATCGTAGGCCCCTGGCGCGACACGCCCAACGGCCCGCGAATGCTCATGCTCGTCGGGTCGATCATCCTCGGCTGCTCCCTCATAGCCCTCAGGTGGGTCGACAACATCTGGGAGTTCTACCTCTTCTTTGGCGTCCTTGGCGCCGTGGGTTCCCTGGGCGCCGGCGGCATCGTCACGCAGACCATCCTGCCCAAGTGGTTCATCCGCCGCCGCGGCCGTGCCCTCGGCATCGCCTCCATGGGCGGCGCGATGGGACCCCTCTTCTTCCCGATCTCCATCTTTGGCCTCATCTCCCTCGTCGGCTGGCGCGACGCATGGTTCGTGCTGGGCGTCTTCTCCCTGGTGCTGCTGGTCCCCCTCTCCTTCATGTTGCGGACCAATCCGGAGGACATCGGCCTCCTGCCCGACGGCGACCGCGACCACGCGCCCGGCGCCCCCTCGGAAGGCGGGCGTCCGCGCCCCAGCCGCGTCAGCGAGGTGAGCTTGACGGGGCGGCAGGCCCTCAGGTCGCCCGCCTTCTGGTTCATCATCCTCGCCTTCGCCTTGGGCGGACTTGGCCTGCAGGGGTTCCAGTCCAACTGGATCCCCTACCTGGAGGGCAAGGGATTCGCCGCTGGCACGGCAGCGATTGCCATTACGGTCTACGGCATCTTCTCCGTCTCCGCCCGGATGCTGTGGGGCCTCCTGGCCGACCGCTTCCAGGTGCGCTACCTCATCGTCATCCAGTCGCTGCTGACGGCATCCAGCGTCCTGCTGCTCCTGTACGTCATCGGCCCCGTGATGCTCTTCACCTTCGTTGTATGCTTTGGGCTGACCATGGGCGGCTCCTTCCTGCTGCGTCCGCTCATCGTCGCCAACTACTTCGGCCGGATGCACATCGGCGCCATCACTGGCTACATGCGGCCCTTCCAGGCCACGACGACGGCCCTTGGCCCTGTCGTGGTGGCCCTTGCCTACGACGCCCAGGGTTCCTATTTCTGGAGCTTCGTGGCCGTCATGATCGGCTATGCCTCCACTGCGGCTGTGATCATGCTGGCCAAGCCACCCCGAGAGCAGTTGCTGCGCGAGACCGCGTCCCCGCAGCCCCAGGGCGGTGTGTTGCGATGAGGGCCGTGCCGAGCATCTTCTACGGCTGGCGTCTGGTGGGGATTGCCCTGGTGAGCTCCGCGTTCAACGCCGGCCTTGGCATGTGGGGCATCGGCGTCTTTGCGTTTTCCATGGAGGAAGAGCTCGGCTGGTCCCGGTCGGCGCTCTTCCTCGCGCTGACCATCCGAACGGGCCTCACAGGGTTGCTCTCGCCCATCGTGGGGCCCTGGCGCGACACCCGCAACGGCCCGCGCGTGCTCATGTTGGTAGGGGCCATCATCCTGGGCGTATCCCTGATGTCCCTGAAATATGTGGAAAGCCTGTGGCAGTTCTACCTCTTCTTCGGCGTGGTGGGCGCTGCGGGCTCCCTTGGCGCGGGCGGCATGCTGACCCAGACCATCCTGCCCAAGTGGTTCATCCGCCGGCGCGGGATAGCCCTCGGCATCGCCTCCACCGGCGGCGCGATGGGGCCCCTCTTCTTCCCCATCTCGATCATCGGCCTCATCTCCCTGGTGGGCTGGCGGGACGCCTGGTTCATGCTCGGCGCCATCTCGCTGGTCGTGCTCATCCCCCTGTCCCTCCTGGTGCGGACCAACCCCGAGGACATCGGCCTGCTCCCCGACGGCGACAAGGAGTCCCCGGACCCTGTGCCAGCGGCCCCCGGGGCCGCCGGCGTAGCGGGCGCTCGGCCCAGCCGCGCCAACGAGCGGCCCAGCCGCGCCAACGAGGTGAGCCTGACGGGCCGGCAGGCCCTCAAGACCACCTCCTTCTGGCTCATCATTGTCGCCTTCGGTCTGGGCGGCCTTGGGCAGCAGGGCTTCCAGTCCAACTGGGTCCCCTACCTGGAGGGCCAGGGGTTCACCGCCGGCACAGCGGCGCTTGCCCTCACGGTCTACGGCTTCTTTTCCGTGAGCGCCCGGCTCTGGTGGGGAATCTTGGCCGACCGCCACCCGGTGCGCTACCTCCTGGTCATCCAGTCGCTCATCACTGCGTCGACTGTCCTCCTGTTGATCTACGTGACGGGGCCGTTCATGCTTTTCGCCTTCATGGTGACCTTTGGGGCGACCATGGGCGGCGGCTTCATGATGCGCCCGCTGCTCGTTGCCAACTATTTCGGCCGAGGGCACATCGGCGCCATCACCGGCTACATGCGCCCCTTCCAGGGCGTGACGACGGCCATTGGTCCCTTCATGGTCGCCCTGGTCTACGACACCTTTGGTTCCTACTTCTGGGGCTTTGTCGCCGTCATGGTTGGCTACGCGCTACTGGCGGCGGTGATCATCCTCGCGAAGCCGCCACGTGAGCAGATGGAACGCCAGGCAAGCGCCGCCCCGTCCGCATAGGTATTCATCGCACCTACGCGCTTCCCGCCCCACCACGGCTGCCCTATCATGTGCGCATGGCCGCCAACCCCAACGTCACCCCCTCATCCGAAGCCGCGCAGCCATCGCCCCGCTACCATGACCTCGACGCGCTGCGGGCCGCGGCGATGCTCCTCGGCATCGTCCTCCACGCCGCGCTGTTTCTCGTCCCGGACGCCTGGCCCGTCGAGGACAAGAAGGCCTCCGCGTCCCTCCCCTACGACGACATATTCAACGTCATCCACGGCTTCCGCATGCCGGTGTTCTTCCTGCTCAGCGGCTTCTTCACCGCCATGCTGTGGCAGCGCCGGGGCCTCGGCGGCGTGCTGAAACAGCGGCTGCAGCGCGTCGGCCTGCCGCTGGCCGTGGGCTGCGTCACCATCGTCCCGCTCACCGCGTGGGTGTGGATCGTCACCTCCGACTACGACCTCGCGAGGGACTTCCCTGCGGAGACCCCCGTCATCGTCATGGCAGCCTTCGTCTGGCTGTTTACGTGGCTCGAGTCCTTCCACCACCTCTGGTTCCTGTGGCACCTGCTGTGGCTGGTGGGGGTGTTCGCTCTGTTGGTCAGATTGGGCGTCACCTTCACGCACCGGTGGGCCTGGTGGGCGCTGGTGCCGCTCACGCTCCTGGCGCAGTTCACCATGCAATGGTTCGGCGCCGACACCTCGACAAGCCTGCTCATTGCCCCCAACGTGCTCGCCTACTACGCCATCTTCTTCCTCTTTGGCGCATACCTGTTCCAACGGAGCGTGACCGTCCCGAAGTGGTGGGCCGCCGCCGTGCCGCCTGCGCTGCTCGTGTTGTACCCGCTGGCCATGGTGCTGCTTCGTTGGGCGGCGAAGACATACGACGCCGGCGACGAGGACACGGCGGGCGCGATCTGGTTGCTGGGGAGCTTGGTGCAGGTGGCGTACACGTGGCTCATGTGCTTCGGCCTCATGGGCCTCTTCCGCTGGATCTCCGCCACCGAGCGCCCCTGGGTCCGCTACGTGTCGGACTCGACCTACTGGCTCTACCTGGCGCACCTGCCACTGGTCGGGGTGGGGCAGCGGCTGGCGGTGGACTGGGACGTCAGTGTCCACCTCAAGTTCGCGCTCATCGTCGTAGGCGTCACGCTGGTGCTGCTCGCGACGTACCACATCGGCGTCCGCCACACGCCCATCGGCGCGTACCTCAACGGCCCTCGCCATCGGCGCCCCCACGCCGAGACGCTGGGTGCGTGAGGGGGTGGTGGGGCCGGCTTGGACACGGCAACCCCCTTTGCCATTGCACGTAGTTGTGCTATAACTGCAAACAGCAATTGTTCTCAGGGCGAATTGAAGTGCGGGGCGTGATGGGTAGGCCCTGCACTCTTCGTTTTGGGGGACACATCTTGGCACCAACCCTCAGGGACATACGGCAGCGCGAGGCAATACGCGCATTTATCCGCTTGGGCGGAGTGGCTCTACGGCGCCGAGGAAAGGGGAGTCACCAGCTCGTGGTCATCAATGGAAAGTCCTTGGCTGTCCCAAGTGGTACAATTAGCATCGGTACACTAAAGTATCTCATCAAGAGCGCAGGCGTCACCGAGAAGAATTTCTTAGACAAGGTCTAAGAATTTCCAGGGCGAGAGGGGGCCATGACTACGATAAAGCAGCCTCTTGAGGGCACGACCTTCACACATTCCGGCTACACTGTCCTCGTCCATGACACCGAGGCAGACGAGACTGGCTACTGGGCTGAGGTCCTGGAACTTCCGGGCTGCTGCACACAAGGCGAGACGCTTGACGACCTCAAGGTGAACGTTCAGGACGCCATTGAGTGCATGCTTGAGTACGCTGATGGGTTCTCCGTGCCGGAGGATACCGTTGCCCCCTAGAGCCTCGTGAACGTTGAGTACGCTTTCCTCTGCGACTACGCCGATCCCGGCGCGAAGCTCACCGCGGTGGGCATCGGCATCGACTCCATCTATGCGCACAGCGTGCCCGCGCAGCACCCCCAGCTCTTCGCCGTGCTCTGCCTGCGCTTCAGCCTCAACGAGACCCGCCGCACCAAGTCCTTCGAGATGTTCCTGCAGGACGCCGACGGCCAGGACGTCATCCCGCCCATTTCGGCAACGGTTGACGTCCCCGCGCCCGCCGAGGGCATGACCTACCGGACGCACCGCATGGTGCACGGGATGTATGGGCTGAACTTCCAGAAGTTCGGCGACTACCAGGTGAGCTGGGTCATGGACGGCATGGAGGTCCAAACCGTCCACTTCCGCGTCATCGAGCGGCAGCCCGCCTAGGCAAGCCCCCCCGCTACTGCCAGCCGCCTATCAGCGTTCCGATGAGTATGGCTGAGATGACGGGGTAGCCCGCGTTGATCAGGTAGTGCTTTAGCGCCTTCGACTCGAACATGTAGGACGTGCCGAAGGCCGTCGCCACGAGGCCGACGCTCATGATGGCGCCCAGCAGCGCGCCCTCCGCCGCGTTCGCGACGCCCGCCACCTCGGCGACAATGGCGATCGCGAAGGCGATGATCACGGAGGCGATGACGGCGACGATGTACCCCTTGATCGCGCCACCCTGTTCCTTGATCATCTCCGCCGTCAGGTTGTTCAGCGCCATCCAGGGCTTCCCGAACAGCACCGAGTACCAGAGGGCGCCCAACACCATGTTCAGGACGATCGCCGCCGCCGCCGCCAGGTAGTTGATGTCGCCAAACGCTATCTCCATCGCGTCTCACTCCTTCGGTGGGCTGTTTGCTTCACTTGCCCAAGACCCCGATCGCTGCCCACGGTTGCCCATTCTATTGAGAGGGCGCGGAGGCGGCAACGGCCGCGCAGCCTGTTATCCGGCCGACTGCGCCGTAGTCTCGGGCGACGGCGGCGGGGGCGGGGCCCGGAAGGTCGGTGGCCTCGCAATCAGCATCAGCGCCGCTGCGACAAATGCGCCCAGACCCATCGTCACCATGACGGAGTCGTAGCTGCCCGTCGTGTCGAACATCCACCCCGCGAAGAAGGGGCTGATGCCGCCGCCCAGGGCCGCCACCGGCGCGATCATGCCGCGGATGGAGCCCAGGTAGCGCCGCCCGAAGTAGTCGGCCCAGATGACGTTCTGGAAGACCGGTGTCGCCCCCGCGCCGAAGCCGTAGCACGCCGCGAACACGAACAGGAACACCATTGTTTCGGCCAACCCCAGCGTCACAACGCCGATCGCGCCCACGGACATGCAGGCGGCGCACAGGAAGCGCGGCGAGAACCGCTCCGAGAGGAACCCCACCGTCGGCTTGACGATGAATGAGCACACGGAGAGCGTCACGCTGACGATGCTCGCCACGGCCAGGTCGAAGCCCTTGTCGGTGATGGCCGGCACCTGGTGGATGGTGAAGATGCCCATGGCAAGGCCCATGAACAGGAAGGAGAACATCAGCAGGTAGAGCGTGGGCGTGCGGAGGGCTTGGGTCAGCGTCCAGTCCATGCGGTAGGTGCCCTCTCGAGCGGCCTGTGCCTGCCGGGCGCTGGGCTCCAGGGCGGCGCGGGCCTCGGCGGCGGTCCGGGCGCCGTCGGGGTACAGGCCCATGTCCTCCGGCTGGCGTCGCATCGTCATCAGGGCGATGGGGATGGTCAGCGCCCACGTCGCGAGGCCCAGCACGACCCACGCACTCTGCCATCCAAAGGTGGTTACCAGCACGGCGTTGAGGGGCACAAAGATGATGCTGCCAATGGGGATGCCCATGGTGTAGATGCCCATGGCGCGGCCCCGCTTGCGGATGAACCACTTCGCGACGATGGGGCCCGTGAGCACGTTGCCGCCGAAGGCCAGCTGCCCCAGGCTCCAGCCCAGTCCGAACAGCACGTAAAAGTGCCAGATCTCCGACGCCATGGACAGGAGCATGATGCTGCCGCCGGCGATAAAGCCCCCGCCGACGTAGAGGATGAGCGCGCCCAGCCGCCGGTCCACGATCGGCCCCATCAGCGGCCCAACTGTGGCCATGACGATGGCGCGAATGATGAACACCCCGCCCATCGCCGCCCGCGACCAGCCCAGGTCGTCGGTCATCGGCGCCACAAACACGCCGACGCCAACGCCGCCGATGCCCATCCCCACGCCCGCCCCCATGAGCGATGTGAGGACGATCCACCAGCCGTGGAATATCCGCGGTTGAGGTGCGGCGGCGCGTTCTTTCGTGTCCATTTCGGTTGGCGCAGTGTATCAGGGTTTGCGGCGCTTGGAACGGACGTCCTTACCCTGTCGTGCTATACTCCCGCACTATGCCTGATGTGCTTTTGCTCTCTGACAAGGACTATTGGCCCCTGCGCGAGGACCCCACCTACGCGGAGGGCCCACTCGACGCCGTGGAGCGCGCCATCCGCGCCCACAACGCAGGCGTGACTCGCTTCCAGGGCATCGTTGACCGCAACCCCGGCGAGTTCGAGGGTCTGCGCGTGGCCTTGGCGGCCGGCGATGGGACGCTGACCGGGCTGCGGCTCTTCGGCAACCCGCCGCATACCCGCGCCTTCATGCTGTTTGACGGCACCACGCGCTCCATGATGGCGCTCATGGACTACGGCGTGCTCAACTCGCTGCGGGTTGGCGCCATCGCAGGCGTCGCGTCCAGGTACCTTGCGCCAAAGGGCGCGAAGGTCCTGGGGCTGCTCGGCTCCGGGTGGCAGGCCCCGCCGCAGGTGCAGTCCATCACCCGCGCCGTGCCCGGCCTTGAGCGCATCCAGGTCTACAGCCCCACCAAGGCGAACCGCGAGACCTTTGCCGCCAGGATGTCGGAGGTCCACAACATTGAGGTCGTTCCTGTGGAGTCCATAGAGGCGGCGGCCGACGGCGCGGACATCGTCGACCTATGCGCCCCCGGCCACTTCGACGTGCATGAGCCGCTGCTGGAAATCCCCTGGGTCAAGCCGGGCGCTCTGGTCATCTCCATGGCCGCCAAGCAGCTCACAGAGGAGTTCGTGCTGGACTCCCGCGTCGCCACGGTCAACTGGAACGCCCTGGTCCACGAGCCGGTGCCGCGCCCGCCCTACGATGGCCTCATCGAGAAGGGGCTGTTCAGTCGCGACGACGTCACCGAGCTCGGCCCCATCATGGACGGGGTTGCCGACCCGCGCCGGTCGCCTGACGACCGCGTCATCTACGACCTCACCGGCGGCAACGTCCACGACCTCTTCGTCGCCACCTGGGGCTACGAGTGGGCCGTCTCCCAGGGCCTCGGCTCGACATTCGCCCTCACCGGCGAATCGCTGCCCCGCTGGTAGCGGGCTGGACAAACCCCAAGAGTTTGCCCAGTATGGAGTGACTTCCTCCCCGCCCCTTGGGCTCGCATGTCGAGACTCCCGGGGCGGGTGTTTTTTGCTTATGCGTGTAATCGTGTTGATTGACGGCCAGAACCTCTACCACCTGGCAAAATCCGCTTGGGGGCAAGGGGACCGTGATGCAAGGGTCCCTTACACTTGGCCAAGCTAAGACGTCGTGAAGCTGGCCAATACCCAGCCAACAGTCGCTGCGTCGAACACCCCAATTCTCAGATAGCGGGCAACTTCTCTGCACCAAAACCACCGGGAACGGTTCTCAGCAATGAAGCGTATAAGCATGTGATGCGTTTCCTTTCGCCGTTCCCGTCATCGCGACCAGGTTGCGAAGGCCACGCACCACAACGCTGAGAGAGGTGGGGTGCCATGAGAACGTCCGTTACCACGAAAGTCAGACATGTTGCGCTTGCCGTCTTTGCGATGGCGCTGTTGGTCAGCGCGTCGGCCTGTGCCTCCTCTTACGAGGGGTCAGGAAGCTCAACCACGAGTTCGAGTTACTCCGCGCCCGCGTACAGCCAAGAAGCCCCCCAGTCTTCATATCAGACGCCTCCATCTGCCACAACCTTTCAGGACTACGGGAGGTCGGACTTCGTCGCGACTGTGGAGGACAGCGTCTCGACCTTCAGCCTCGACACCGACCGGACGTCCTACCAACTCGCGCTGAACTGGGCAAGGGACGGACACACGGTGGACCCGGACTCCGTACGCGCGGAGGAGTGGATCAATGCCTTCAACTACGACTATGAGCTCCCGGCGCAGACGGACAGCTTTGCCATCACCGCGGACGCCATCCCGCACCCTCTCGACGGCGGGATGCACCTGGTTCGCCTCGGCTTCCAGGCGCCCGAGTTCCGGGACGACGCGCCGCTCAATGTGACCCTTGTCCTGGACGCCTCCGGCAGCATGGCGGACGGCAACCGCGTCGACATCGCCCGCACTGCGGCGGAGACCATACGCCGCAGCCTGCGCAGCGACGACCGTCTCGCTGTCGTCCACTTCGATGACGGTGTGATTAGCGGCCTCACGGTCCAGCACACTGGCCCTGACGACAGGGACTTGCGCGACTCCATAGACGACCTTCGACCTCGCGGGTCCACCAACGTGCAGGCGGGTCTGAACCGCGGCCTCCAACTGGCGGACCGTGCGCGCCGGGACCGGCCCAATGCCCACAACTACGTCATTCTCTTCTCTGACGGCGTGGCCAACGTGGATGCCACGGACCCCTTCTCCATCCTGGAGTCCGCCTACGACGCCGACGGCCGGAATCCGCTGCGCCTCATCACCATCGGTGTGGGCATCAACAACTACAACGACGTGCTGCTGGAGCAGCTTGCACAGTACGGAAACGGCTGGTACCGCTACCTCAGCAGCACCGCTCAGGCGGAGACCACCTTCAGCCGCGATAGCTGGCTCCCGCTCTCGATCCCCTTCGCCGACCAGACCCGCGCGCAGGTGCGCTGGAACGGCGACGCCGTGGAGTCCTGGCGGCTGGTGGGCTACGAAAACCGCGTCACCTCCGACGAGTCCTTCACCGAGGACCGCAGAGAGTTTGCGGAGATCCCCATGGGCGCCGCCACCACGGTGTTTTATGAGGTACGGCTGAGTTCCAACGCACTTCGCGATGCTTCCCAGGTCGCCGACCTTGGTGACGTGCAGCTCCGATGGGTTACGCCCATCGAAGGCCTGGCCAACCGCCAGACGGAGACGATGTCGGTCCGCCTCGGTCAGTCGAGGGACGCGCAGGCCGCCGCGCTGCTGGACCTCGGTGCATTGGTGGCCCTGACAGCGGACCGTTACGCAAGTTTGCCCTACGTGGACAGCAACGACTCCGCAAACGTGCAGCGGGACCTCGCGGACCTGCACGAGCGGCTGCTGCCCCTTGGCCAGCGCTTCAGCAACCTGAACGCATACGATGACTTTACTTTCCTTCTGGAGAGCCTAACCGATGGGCTCCCCAGTTACAGCGAGGATGGATCGGGGTACAGCAGGTAAGCGGGATTCCTGCCGAGCATGCGTCGCTTTCGCCGGCTGCTTACCGGCATGCTGCGTGCGAATTCCCGTACGGCCCATAGCCGAGCACAAGACCCCGTTCGTCCTGAGCTTCTCTGAGGGCGAACGGGGTCTCACTTCGTGCCCTGTTCTCCCTCGTTCCGCTGCAATTTCAGCGGTAGCTGGTGAGTATGGTAATGCCGAGCGGAATGCCCAAAGCCGCCGGGAACCGTTCCGCCCGAGGAAGCGTATAAGCATGTGACGCGGTTGCTAGCGCCGCGGAGGTCACGGGGGATCAGGGGTGTCGGTCCCGCTCCAGAACGAAGAGAGAGGTGGGGTTCCCATGAAGAAGTCATTTGCCAAGAAAATACGACTGGCCGCATTGGCGGCCTGCGCTTCCGCGCTCCTGCTCGGCGCAGTGGCCTGCGGCGGTGACGACGGTGGGCGATACTATGCTGAAGAGAGCGACTCTACTACCACGTCCACATACAGCGCGCCGCAACAGCCTACAGCGCCCTCAGCCGCGCCGACGGCAGCGCCATTCATGGAGTCATCTGCAAGTTCGGCCTACGACTCCAGCGCCTCCACCACGGCTTCTGCGCCGGCGGCCATGGCGATGGCCGAACCCAGCGCACCCGCAAGCGGCGACGCCTTCTTGCGTGGGTCTGGATCGCAGGGATCCTTCGGCTCTGCGGGGGCCCCTCCGGCCTACCAGCCGGCGCCCCCGTCGGCGACCAACTTCCAGGACTACCGGCAGTCCGGGTTCGTCGCCACCGTGAACGACGCCGTGTCGACCTTCAGCCTGGACACGGACCGCACGTCCTACCAGCTCGCGCTGAACTGGGCCCAGGCCGGTCACCAGGTGGACCCCGACTCCGTCCGCGCCGAGGAGTGGGTCAACGCCTTCAACTACAACTATGAGCTCCCCGCCCACGAGGACAGCTTCTCCATCACCACGGACGCCATCCCGCACCCCCTCAATGGCGAAATGCACCTGGTGCGCATCGGCTTCCAGGCGCCCGAGTTCCAGGATAACGCGCCCCTCAACGTGACGCTGGTCCTCGACGCCTCCGGCTCCATGGGCTCGGGCAACCGCGTCGACATCGCTCAGGCGGCTGCGGAGTCCATCCGGCGCAGCCTGCGCAGTGACGACCGGGTCGCCGTCGTGCACTTCACCAATAACGTGGTCCGCAACCTCACGGTTGAACACACCGACCCCGATGACCGTGACGTCCGCAACTCGATAGACCGCCTGCGTCCCCGCGGGTCGACCAACGTGCAGGCCGGGCTCGACCTTGGCGTGCGGTTGGCCGACCGCGCCCGCCGTGACCGCCCCAACGCCCACAACTACGTCATCCTCATGTCCGACGGCGTGGCGAACGTGGACGCCACGGACCCCTTCGCCATCCTGGAGTCCGCCTACGACCGCGACAGCCGGAACCCCCTGCGCCTCATCACCATCGGCGTGGGCATAGAGAACTACAACGACGAGCTGCTGGAGCAGCTGGCCCAGCACGGCAACGGCTGGTACCGCTACCTGAGCGACGTCAACCAGGCGCGCGCCACCTTCAGCCGCGACAGCTGGCTCCCGCTCTCCATCCCCTTCGCCGACCAGACGCGAGCACAGGTGCGCTGGAACCTCGCGGTCGTCGAGAATTGGCGGCTGGTGGGCTACGAGAACCGCGTCACCTCCGACGAGTCCTTCACCCAGGACCGCAGGGAGTTCGCGGAGATCCCGATGGGCACAGCCACCACCGTGTTCTACGAGGTGCAACTCCGCCCCAGCGCGCAGTTGAACCCCACGGTTGTTGAGCTCCTCGGCGACGTGCAGCTGCGGTGGGTCACGCCCGGCACCGGCCTTTCCAACCGCCAGACGGAGACGCTGGCGTCCCGAGCAGGCCAGCCCAACGACGCCCAGGCCGCTGCGCTGCTCGACTTCGGCGCGCTGGTCGCGCTGGCGGCGGACCGCTACGCCAGCCTGCCCAACGTCGACAGCAACGGCGCCGGCTACGTCCAGCGAGACCTTGCGAACCTGTACCACCGGCTCTTGTCCCTTGACCAGAGCCTCGGCCACCTGGACGCATTCCGGGACTTCATCTTCCTGCTGGAGCGTCTGAACGGCGGCCTGCCCAGCTACTCGGAGAGTGGGTCGGGCTACAGCAGATAGGGAATTCCACCCCAGCGTAGGCCCCGCCACTGGCGGGGCCTACGCTGTTATTCGCACATAGAATAGTCCCATCGCGCCCACTGTTGATTGTGGATATACATTGCCCGTAGGTACAATGGAGTCATGGGAGACAGCACCAGGGCCCACGCGCCGTTCCTTCCGATGCTCCATGACGCCATGGAGCAACCCGGCATGATGTCAGAGGAGACCCTGAACGGCCTCGCAAAGGCCCTCAAGATTTCCCCGGCCTATATCCACCAGGCTGCCTCCTTCTACCACTACTCCAACCTCGGCAAGGACCACTTGCTGCGAGAGGGCACGTGCGGTGGCCCCGCCTGCTGCCTCCCCGGTGTCGGCATAGGGCGCGGCACGCCCGGCGAGGGCATCGCCTGCCCCGGCCTGTGCGACCAGGCCCCCGCGACGTTCGCCGATGGCCGCTTCCGAGGCACAGCCGCCGACCCGTTCCTGCCGCCGCCGCCGCCCGCCGACGGTGTCGACGGCGTGGAGGAAGTCCTCTTTCGCGGCATACGCACGCCCGGCCTCCGCAACCTTGACGTCTACCGCGCCGACGGCGGTTACGCGCAGCTCCGCCGCTTGGTCGAGCAGGACGCCAACGCCGACGCCCTCGAGACCCTGCGGGTCAGCGGCCTCCTTGGCCGCGGCGGCGCCGGCTTCCCCCTCGCCGCTAAGTGGCAGGCCGTCCGCGAGACCCCCGGCGACCAGAAATACGTCGTCTGCAACGCTGACGAGGGAGAGCCAGGCACCTTCAAGGACCGCCCGCTGCTCCACCTTAATCCCCACCTGCTCATCGAGTCCATGGCCATCGCCGGCCGCGTCGTCGGCGCCACGGCGGGCGTCATCTACCTCCGCTACGAGTACCCCGAGGCCTGCGACGTCCTCAACGAGGCCATCGCCGAGGCGGAGGCCGCCGGGCTTATAGGCGACGGCGCCCTCGGCGGCGCGTTCACCTTCGACCTGCAGGTCGCGCGGGGCCTCGGCTCCTACGTCTGCGGCGAGGAGACGTCGCTGTTGAACTCGCTCGAGGGCCTCGTGCCCTGGCCCCGTGAGCGCCCGCCCTTCCCGACGCAGAAGGGGTTGTGGGGTCTGCCCACCGTCATCAACAACGTCGAGACGTTCTGCTCCGTACCATCCATCATGGAGCGCGGCGCGGACTGGTACCGCGAGCTTGGCCGCGACGATAACGCCGGCACCAAGCTCTACTCCGTCAGCGGACGCGTGGCCCGGCCCGGCCCCTACGAGCTCCCCCTCGGCGCGACGGCCCGTGAGCTCATCGAGGGCGCGGGCGGCGGCGCGCTGCCGGGCCGCACCATCAAGGGCTACACCATCGGCGGCATCTCCGGCGGCCTGCTCGCTGCCGAGCACCTGGACATGCCCCTCGACTACGCGGCGCCGCGCCAGCACGGCTTCGCGCTGGGTTCCGGCGGCGTCGTGGTGTTCGACGATGCCTGCTGTGTCGTCGACCTCGTCCGCACTTGCATGCTCTTCTACGAGGCTGAGAGCTGCGGCAAGTGCTTCCCCTGTCGTGTCGGCACCGTCCGCCTGCGCGAGCGGCTCGACGCGCTGACGGGCCGCGCTGAGCCGTCGCCGACTCTCATGGACGAGTTCAACGAGATCGGCGCGGCAATGTCGGCCAACTCCGCATGCGGGCTTGGGCAGGCGGCGCCGCTCGTCCTGCACGGCCTCGTGCGATTCTTCGGCGAGGAGTTGGAAGCCCACCGTCAGGGTGTCTGCCCGGCTGGCGTCTGCCACTTTATCTAACAGAGGGTGTATAATCCTTCCCCCGGCGGCGCACAGTCGGCCAGGGAAGCGGGGAAACGGCAATGAGCGTCACGGCAACCATAGATGGAAACAAGGTCGAGCTGCAGGACGGCGAAACCATCCTCGAGGCCGCCCGGCGTTGCGGCGCGGAAGTTCCGACCCTCTGTTACGACTCCCGCGTCGACCCCTCCGCGAGCTGCCGCCTGTGCGTCGTGAAGGTCGACGGCCGAAGGCTGCCCGTCGCGTCCTGCGCCCACGCCCTGCAGGCCGACATGAACGTCACCACCAGCGACGAGGAGCTCGAGGAGAACCGCAAGACCATCCTCAAGCTCGTCCTTTCCGAGAACCCCACGGAGGAGTGCCGCTCCTGCATCGAGCGAGGCCCCTGCGAGCTCCACTCCCTCGCGGGCGACTACGGTGTCGCATCGGACTACTACGACGGCGCCATCAGCGGCCACATCCCGGAGGACACCAACCCCTTCATCGCCCGCGACTACTCCCAGTGCATCCTCTGCTACCGCTGCACCCGCGTCTGCAACGAGTTGGAACAGGCCCACGCCATCATTCCGGAGGGCCGAGGCTTCGGCACGAACATCGTCGCGCCCTTCCACGAGAGCCTCTTGGGCAGCAACTGCACCTTCTGCGGCCAGTGCATCCAGACGTGCCCCACGGGCGCGCTCATGGACCGGAAGATGCTCGGCAAGGCAGTGGCGGAGGACGTCACCAAGGTGCGCTCCATCTGCCCCTTCTGCGGCACCGGCTGCGGCATCGAGCTGAACGTCGCGCACGGCGAGTTCATCGGCGTGACGCCCGACTGGGACGCCCCGGCCAGCCAGGGGTCGCTCTGCGTAAAGGGCCAGTTCGGCATCGACTTCATTCGCAGCCCCGACCGCCTCAAGACCCCGCTCATCCGTCGGGACGGCGTCCTGCAGCCCGCGACGTGGGAGGAGGCCCTGAGCCTGCTCGTCGACAAGTTCCAGACCGTGAAGGCCGAGTCAGGCCCCAACGCCTTCGCCCTGTGGAGCTCGGCCCGCGCCCCCAGCGAGGGCAACTTCCTCATGCAGAAGCTGGCCCGCGCCGTCATCGGCACCAACAACATCGACAACTGTTCGCGCACCTGACACGCCCCCACGATCGCCGGTATGGCGGTCATGGTCGGGCGCGGCGCGATGACCAACTCCATCGCCGAGTTGGAGAACGCCAAGCTCATCTTTGCGACGGGCACCAACACCACGGAGACCCACCCCGTGCTGGCGCTCCGCGTGAAGCGGGCCGTCTCCAAGGGCGCGAAGCTGATCGTCGCGGACCCCCGCCGCATCGAGCTCACCGGCTTTGCCGACCGATGGCTCCGCCTGCGCATCGGCACCGACATTCCCCTCTACAACGCCATGGCCCACGTCATCATCAAGGAGGGGCTCTACAACAAGGAATACGTGGAGCGCCGCACCGAGGGGATCGAGGAGCTGGCGGAGTTCGTGAAGGGCTACACCCCGCAGGTCGCGGAGAAGATCTCCGGCGTCCCCGCGCAGGACATCATCGACACGGCACGCGAATACGCCACCGCCGGCAACGCCGCCATCATCTACACCCTCGGCATCACGGAGCACTCCTGCGGCGTCCACAACGTGCAATCACTGGCCAACCTCGGGCTGCTGTGCGGCTACTTCGGCATGGAGAGCGCCGGTGTGAACCCGCTCCGGGGCCAGAACAACGTGCAGGGCGCCGGCGACGCCGGGTGCACCCCCAACTACCTGCCCGGCTACCGGCGCATCAGCGATCGAGAGGCGCGCGAGGCCTGGGAGCGCGAGTGGGGCGTCCCCATCGACCCCAATCCCGGCAAGACCAAGATCTCCATCCTCGACGAGATCTTGGAGGACAAGGTCCGCGTCGTGTACATCATGGGCGAGAACACCGCCGTGTCCGACGCCAACGTGCTCAAGACCCGCGCGGCCCTGGATAGGGTCGAGTTCCTCGTCGTGCAGGACATGTTCCTGACCGACACCGCCAAGATGGCCGACGTGGTGCTGCCCGCCGCCGCCTTCGCCGAGGTGGACGGCACCTTCTCCAACACGGAACGCCGCGTGCAGCTGCTCAACAAGGCCGTCGAGCCGCCCGGCGAGGCCCGTGCCGACTGGGAGATCTTCCAGGACATCATCAACCGCATGGGCTACGCCGTGCACTACAACAACGCCAGCGAGGTCTGGGACGAGCAGGCGCGGAACTCGCCCATCCTTGCGGGCATCAACTACGACCGCATCCGGCTGCAGGGCATCCAATGGCCGTGCCCCACCACCGACCACCCGGGCACGCAGTACCTGCACAAGGAGGAGTTCTTCTCGGCGAAGGGCTACTTCCAGCCAGTGCCCCACGTCGACCTAGCGGAGCCGCCGGACGAGGAGTACCCGCTCATTCTGACGACAGGCCGCCGTCGCGCCACGTACCACACAGGCACCCAGACGGGCCGCGTCGAGGGCTTCGAGCTGCTCGTCCCGCGCGAGGGCCTGGAGGTCCACCCGGACGACGCGGCTTCGCTCGGCATCGTGGACGGCGACCTGGTCGAGATCTCTTCGCGCCGAGGCAGCCTGCAACTGAACGTCATCATTACCGACAAGTCGCCCGAGGGCGTCGTCTTCATGACCTTCCACTTCCCGGAGGGCGTGCTCACCAACATCCTCACCACGGACGCCCACGACCCGGTAACGGAGACAGCCGAGTTCAAGGCCTGCGCCGTCAAGGTCGTCAAGGTGACGGAACCCGAGGAAATCCCCGCCGCTGGGTAGCGCAAGTCTCGAAGGATGAGAGGGGTTGTGTTCTGCCCTTGTGGGAACACAACCCCTCTTTATTAGTGTTGCACTGGGGATGAACGACATGGCCTCTATCCACAGCCGCTACCTGCCCTGGATGGCCGCCCTCACGGCGCTGTTCGTCCTGCGAGTGCTGGCGCAGGCGGTGCAATGGGTGGGCCCGGTCCCGTTCTTGCCCTCATTCGACGCGTGGCAAGGTTCCGCCCTGCCCTACCCCCTGCTCCTCACGACGCAGGTGGCGATCATCGCGCTATTGGGCCGGGTGCTCTTCCTCGTGCGTGCGGAAGCCGTGCGACCCGCATCGTGGAAGCACAACGCCTGCTTCATCCTCGGCGGCGCCTACTTCGCCGTCATGGCGATTCGACTCGTCGCCGGGCTCACGCTCCTGTCCGACGTAGAGTGGTTCGCACGAAGCCTGCCCGCCCTCTTCCACGTCGTCCTAGCGACCTTCGTGCTCCTGCTAGGCCACTACCTCTACCGAGTTGGCAGGGAAGCCCGCAGAGATTCGTGAACACCAGGGGGCTAGCAATACTGTCCTGTGAACACTCCGATTGGGTGTCTCATTCCGACCAAAAGAGTAGATGCGCAGCCAGTTGAAGCGCTCAATGGCCTTACGACAAGGTGAATCGTGGTAGAACTACCGCTGGAGGCCCCAAGTAAGACTCGCCACAGGACTATCCGTAGCGGCTCGGATGAGGCGCATCCTGGTTTATGTCCCGTAGGACATGCGAATAGTCGAAAGCGATAGAAGTGTCCACGCGGATGATCGTTGAAGGAACATCCAGCGGCTCCCAGAATCCAGATTGGATTCCTTCCAGTAATTCTTCACTGGACATCATGTGGTGGCCGGGGCGCAGATTAGGTGGGGCAAGTCGCGCCGCGTTGCGTTCCACCAGGATTTCTGGAGGGGCTGAGCAATGAACTTGAACGACCCTTGCCTTGGCGTTGTCCGCAATGTCGCCAACTCGTTCGGAGGACAACCGTCTTGAGAAGTTGCATTCGGTGACTAGCGATGCCCCTGTCCGCAACATTCGGTCGGCAACGAGAAACAAAAGGCTAATCGCGCCCATTCCGACTTGCCGAGACCAGTCCTTGTCACCAAAGCCCAGAGATTGAAAAAGAGAATCTTTGAAAACGTCCTTTTCGTACAAGGGCATGTTCAGGTCCGGTGCAAGCATTCTGGCTAAGGTCGTTTTCCCGGCGGCAGGCGGGCCCGTAACGATTAACCACAACGGAGGTTCACTGCTCACGTCACACTTCCCTATGGGAATTCAGTCTTGCCAGTGCTCCCAGCATTGTAACTTGCCGTCAATCGCGGCGCCCACACCGTAGGGGCGAATCGCGAATCGCCCGCCGCCCAAAGGCGGCCACCTGCGCGCCAACCACCCCTCACCGCGCCCCACAGCCTCCGCCAAAATGCGGTACCCTTAACCCCGACTCGCCAAGGAAGAAAGGACAGCCATGCCCTCCCTAGCGTCCATCCGAAGACTCAAGCAGCAGGTGGCAGATAGCTCGCGCATCCTCGACCACCAGGGTCTCGTCGACTTCCACGGACACGTCAGCGCCCGGATTCCCGGCACCAACAGAATGCTCATCAAGCCCGTCCTGAAGGCGCACAACCAGGTCACCGCCCGGGACCTCGTAGAGGTCGACCTTGATGCCTACGCCGCGGGCACCGGCAGCCAGTGGGACCCCAGCAAGCAGAGCGGCCGCGTCATCGACGCACCGGTGCCGCCCCGCGAGACGATGCTGCACGTCGCCATCATGCTCGCCCGGCCCGACGTCGGCTCCGTGGTCCACACCCACCAGCTCATCGCGACGTCCATCGGCGCGGGCAACGTGCCCATCCAACCCCTCTACAACCAGGCCCTCCCCTTCGCGCCGGAGACGCCCATCTTCCCGCACCCGCGCCTCATCACCTCGTGGGAGGACGGGAAGGCCGTCGCCGATTGCCTTGGCGACCGCACCGCCGCCCTCCTGCGAGGCCACGGCGTCGTGGTGGTCGGGCAGACCGTCGACCACTCCGTCAGCAACACGATCTACCTCGAACGCGCCGCCATCATGCAGGTTGTCGCCAGCATCGTCGGCACGCCCGTGCCGCTGACGGACGAATACGTCGCGGAGTTCGGCCCCGACTGGGAGCGCCGCGCCTCCCACGCCTACGAGTACTTCAAGTCCCTAGTCCCGTCGCTGCAGACCGGCGCCCGCCCTCGAAAGTCGTAGGGGTGATTCGCGAATCGCCCGCCCCGCCTCCGGCGGGGACCCGCGCCGGAGGTAACCTCGTCTACTTCCTCCGGTGACCACCGCCCCTTGATTAAAAACGAATGCCTGCCAAACCAAGAGACCTTGCCTTGAGGTTCGTGCTGGACCTGCAGTCCGGCGCCGCCCTCAGCCCGTAGGTTCACAGTTGTATGGTATTCTCCGTTTGCTGCACACCGATTGGCTGCTTGGCTTGCGAAGTGGGGAGAGCATGGAAGGAAAGCACATTGTCGCATTCGGAGGAACCAGACCGGTCGTGGTCGGAATGCACCCGCTACACAACTATGTCCTGTCTCTAGCGGGCAAGGACCGGCCCAAAGTATGTTGCATTCCCACCGCAACCGGTGACTCCCCAGTCAATCTCCTCCGGTTTTACAGCAACTTTCCGGCCTCTCGCAGCGAGCCCTCCCACCTGGAGCTGTTCAGCCGCACGGTGCGAGACATCCGAGAATATCTCCTCAGCCAGGACGTCATCCTCGTATTGGGCGGCAACACAGCCAACCTTCTGGCCGTATGGCGGGCCCACGGCGTCGACCTGGCGTTGAAGGAGGCCTGGGAAGCCGGTATCGTGCTGTGCGGTGGAAGCGCAGGGTCCCTTTGCTGGTTTGAATGCGGCACCACTGACTCCTTCGACGTGAACGAGCTAAAGCCTCTGTACGACGGATTGGGATTCCTTCCAGGCTCCCACTGTCCCCACTACGATGGCGAAGAGCAGCGACGGCCCCTCTACCACAGACTCATTTCCGAAGGGTTCCCACCCGGATATGCCATTGACGATGATGCCGCGATACACTTCACAGGAACCGAGGTGTCTGAAGTGGTCAGCGGGAGGGTTGGAGCGGCAGCCTACCGTGTCGAGCTGACAGGGGGACAGGTAATAGAAACTCCTCTGAATGCCCAACAGATCAAATAGTCCGACTGGGAGCGCCGCGCCTCCCACGCCTACGAGTACTTCAAGTCCCTCGTGCCGTCCCTGCAGACCGGCTCGCGAAGCAAGACGACCTAGCCCAATCCGTTCGCCCTGAGCCTGTCGAAGGGGCTCCCACGAACGGATGGGGCGCTTGGCGAATTCCCTGCATTGTCGCTCCCGCGCAAACGGGAACTCCGCAGCAGGGGCAGGGTGGGTCGTAGGGGCGATTCGCGAATCGCCCGCCCGCCTTTGGCGGGCCCCCGCGTCAACGGGTAGGTCCCCTCGCTCTTCCGACGCCTTGCGACAACCCACCACGCCCTTCGTTTCAGAACACATGTTTGACAAACTAAGAAACTATGTTCTAAACTACCTCCAGACATTCCGAACGGAGGCAAGCGAAATGGCAACCATGACGGAAGAGCGCATCCAGATCAAGCTTCAGCGGCTCGAGGGCTTCGAGGACCAGGTCCGCGTCAGCGTCCTCGACGAGGGCACCGGCGTGGCAAGCGGCAAGTCGCTCTGCGTGGACACCGAGGAGGCCGCCCGCATGGTGGGGCTGCTCTACAGTCGCGGCCGCGAGCGTGGCGCCCGCATCTCGCTCGAAGTCGCCACGCTGCCGGCAGGCTCGGCCTTCGCGACCACAGGCAGCTTGTTCTAGTCGAGGGCGGAACGGCGGCCGTTCTCAGGCGGCGCTCTGTTCGACAAAGAAGTCGATTCGAACGCTCACGGGCCCGCTGACAACCAGCCGGTGCGGCGACTGAGGATGGATGGGAACGGTCCCGGGCGCCGAGACCAGTTGCTCGCTGCCCGCGCCCATGTCCACAAATGTGACGCTGCCTTCAAGCACGTTTAACAGTCCCCAATGTCCAGCGCCCAACGCGTGCTCCCGCAGTAGAGCATTCGGTATTGCGGCATCGGTGAATTCGAGCGTATTGCCGCTCAGGACGAGTCCGTCCGGCAGGGGCTTTGAAACCATCCAGGGCTCTCCCTATGCGCCTGCAGCGCCACCCTACGCCGGCGTCAGCTCGACCAGCGGGGCCGTCGCCGACCACACATCCACGTCGACCTGCGACATCCGCTCCTCGCGCTCCAGCATCAGCGCGAAGACCCGCCGGCGCTCGTCCGCGTCCGCGATCACGGACGCAGTCGAGGGCACGTCGCGTACAATCGCCTGCTTAAGGTGAAGCGTCATCTCCGGGTTCGCGGCCATGTTGGCCAGCCAGCTGCGAGGCATCCCCGGCCGACCCGAGAGGTAGAACCGGCCGTCCAGCACATGAAGCCGTATCTCGATGCGCCGGGCCTCACCCGTCTTGCGCCCCGTGGTGGTGATGTCCACCAGCTCTCCCACAGTCGGCAGGTCCTGAACATTGTCAGTCATGGTGTGCACCTCCGTGTAGTCACTCGCAGCATAGGTAGCCGAAGAGCGGCGCGTCAAGGGCAGGTAGGCACGACTCTGACCAGCAGCAGAATCGGAGTAAAGCAGACGCCCCATCCGTTCGCCCTGAGCTTGTCGAAGCCTGTCCTGAGCTCGACGAAGGGGGCCTTATGAACGGAAGGGGCCTCGCTATGTGCGAGCGTTGGGGGTTACGCCTGCTGCGCCTCGAAGGCGGTGATGGCGCCCTCGTCCTGCATCGTAAGGCCGATGTCGTCGAGGCCGTTCTGCATGCAGTGGCGACGGAACTCGTCCATGTCGAAGGAGGCGCTGAACCCGTGCCCGTCCGACACGCTGCAGGTCTCCAGGTCGACGGTCACCTGGTAGCCCGGCACCTCCTTGGACTGGATCATGATGTGGTCCACGTCCTTCTCGCTGAGGCGAACGGGCAGCAGCCCGTTCTGCAGGCAGTTGTTGTAGAAGATGTCGGCGAAGCTCGACGCGATGATCGCCTGGAACCCGTACTGCTGCAGCGCCCACGGCGCGTGCTCCCGCGACGACCCGCACCCGAAGTTGCGGCCCGCCACCATCACCGAGGCTTCCTTGTACCCCGGGAAGTTCAGCACAAAGTCCGGGTTCGGCGACCCGTCCGCGTTGAAGCGCCAGTCGAAGAACAGGAAGTCCTCGTAGCCGGTGCGCTCCACCCGCTTCAAAAACTGCTTGGGGATGATCTGGTCCGTGTCCACGTTCACACGGTCCATTGGCAACACCACGCCGGTGTGCGCCGTGAATGCGTCCATTGCTGTCCTCCTACGTGTCGTTTAAACGTTACCTCTTACGCAACTTGGCGCGAGGCCAAGTTGGTCCTAACTGAACATCCGTCTAAAGAATCCCCCAACTCCTCCACCATGTACCTCGTCTGCGACGGAGGAATGGTCTGCCTGGCCGGCTTGCGCATTGCGCTCGGCAAGAGCCCGCAGGTAGAGCGGGTGTCGAAGGTGTTGTTCCACCTCTGGGAAGTCTCCAGAGTGGACTTCAGGGTTGTTGAGAGTCGCGCTCTTACCCTCAGCATCCGGGAAGGATATTGAGGCCATGCGCAGGCGGGGATGTTCCCTGATTGCAAGGTTGCCGACCGCCCGCTCAAACGTTTTGCGCTTGCGCTTGAACTCCTTCTCCAGCCGCTTGACCTCTGCCTCGAATTGCTTCTCTACCGTGGCACGATCCGACCTGGCCCGCAGATAGGTCCCAATCTTGCCAAAGACAGCTGTCCTCGGGCGCATACCAAATGCGAGCATCAAGCTGGGGACCGCCACTGCTCCTGCAATGCCGACGGGAGCAATGGCCAAACCTCCTGCACCCAAGGCCACGGCTGCCGCCCAAAACGCCGCCGAACCAAGGGTCCTACCCCCGAGTTCGCCACCAACTTCCTGCTTCGCCTCTGTCTCGAGCTCTTCCCTGGCTGCTACGGTAGTCTGGCCTTCGCGGGTCGCCCGCTCCATAGCCGCGCTGAGTTCCTCGGCGAAGCGAACAGCTAGTTCCTCCGACAAATGAGCAACGTCGTGACCGTCCGCCGACGCCGCCCATAACTCAATCTTGGGCCGAACCAAGATGCCGGTCTGCAATTTGTCTAGAAACTCTTCTAGGTCAAACACCAAGACAAAATCGTCTGTGTCAGGGCCCGTGGGCAGCATGAAGGCGGGAACCGGGCACTCCGGGAAGACAGTGGATAAGCTCTTGTTGTAGGCTGCCTGCAGCATTTCGAAGGCATCGGCGGCGGTGTCCGCGAAAAAGGTCACAGACTTTCGCGCCGCGACCCCAGCCACCTCGGCAGACTTGAGGACCACGCTGCCTGTTGCCTTCACCGGCTTCATGGCTGCGTCGCCAGTGGCGGACAAGGACCTCCCTACCGCGCTTTGCCGCCGTCGCTTCTCGTCCCGCTCTGCCATTTGAAGCCTATCCCCGCCCCTAGTTGTTCCACTCGCGTATGTCCACAAAGTGCCCCGCGATGGCCGCTGCTGCCGCCATCTGCGGGCTCACCAGGTGCGTGCGGCCGTCCTTGCCCTGCCGACCCTCGAAGTTGCGGTTGGACGTCGATGCGCACCGTTCCTGCGGCAGGAGCTGGTCCGGGTTCATCGCAAGGCACATCGAGCAACCCGCGTTGCGCCACTCGAAGCCCGCGTCCAGGAAGATGCGGTCCAGCCCCTCGGCCTCCGCCTGCTGCTTGATCGCGTACGATCCCGGCACCACCATCGCGCCGACGCGGGAGCTCACCGTGAGCCCCTTCACCACCGCCGCGGCGTCCCGCAGGTCCTCGATCCGCGAGTTGGTGCACGAGCCGATGAACACCCGGTCGATCTCAATCTCGGAAATGGGCGTGTTGGGCTCCAGCCCCATGTACCGCAGCGCCCGCTCCGCGCTCTCGCGGTCCGCGGGGTGGGCGAAGCTGGCTGGGTCCGGCACGCGGCTCGTGACCATCGTCACCTGCCCGGGGTTCGTGCCCCACGACACCATCGGCGACAGCTCCGCCGCCTCGATGATGACCGTCGCGTCGTAGACGGCGTCGGGGTCGGTCGGCAGCTGCTTCCAGCGCTCGACCGCCTCGTCGAATGCGTCGCCCTGGGGCGCGTTCGCCCTGCCGCGGAGATAGTCGAACGTCGTCTCGTCCGGCGCGACCATGCCGGCCCGCGCGCCGCCCTCGATGGACATGTTGCACACCGTCATGCGCCCGGCCATCGAGAGGTCGCGGATGCCCTGACCGGTGTACTCGATGACGTGGCCCGTGCCGCCGTCAATGCCAATCTGCCCGATGATGGCGAGAATGAGGTCCTTGGCCGTCACGCCATAGGGCAGCGGGCCGTTCACGTCCACCTGCATTGTCTTTTGCTTGGCCTGCCGCAACGTCTGCGTGGCCAGCACGTGCTCCACCTCCGACGTGCCCACGCCCAGCGCGAATGCGCCGAACGCGCCATGCGTCGCCGTGTGGCTGTCGCCGCAGACGATGACCTTGCCCGGCTGCGTGTACCCCTGCTCCGGCCCGATGATGTGGACGATGCCCTGCAGCGGGCTGTGAATGTCCGCGAGGGGGATGTTGAACTCCCTGGCGTCGTTGGACAGGTGCTCCAACTGCTGCACCGCGATGGGGTCCTCGATGGGCTGCGAGCGGTCTGTCGTCGGGACGTCGTGGTCCGCGGTGGCGACCGTCAAGTCCGGCCGGCGCACGCGTCGACCTGCCATCCGCAGCCCGTCAAAAGCCTGCGGCGACGTAACCTCGTGCACCAGGTGCAGGTCGACGTAGAGCAGCGCGGGCTTCCCCGGCTCCTCCGCCACAACGTGCGAGTCCCAGATCTTCTCGAACATGGTCTTTCCAGGCATAGCTACAACCTCTTCAAACTAAAGGTATCCAAAAATTGGGGCGATGCCATAATAGCATCCCACATACGCATCCGTCATGGTGCGCCCCCCCCAAGCGCCCCGTTCGCCCTGAGCCTGTCGAAGGGCCGCCCCGTCATACCCGCGCTCCCGCCCCCGTTCGCCCTGAGCCTATCGAAGGGCCGCGCCGCGCCATTCTTGCGCCCCCGCCCCCGTTCGCCCTGAGCCTGTCGAAGGGCCGTCCCCGTCATACCCGCGCCCCCGCCCCCGTTCGCCCTGAGCCTGTCGAAGGGCCGCCCCCGTCATAACCGCGCCCCCGCCGCCCGTACGCCCTGAGTCTGTCGAAGGGCCTCCTGCCCCCCTCATCGTCATTCCTGCGAAGGCAGGAATCCAGAGGGGCAGGGCAAAGCGGGGCAACCCCACCCACCACCACTGTCGCTACGCCCCAAACGCCAACCCCGTCGTAGGGGCGCTCCCCGAATCGCCCGCCCCCATCCCCGCCCGTTCGCCCTGAGCCTGTCGAAGGGCCCGCCGCCCGCGCCCTCATCTGTTGCCGCAAGAGCGGGACCTGTATGCCCTCTACCCTGACACGAACCCCTCGCGCCGAAGCCGCAGCCCCCGCTACCCTCTGGGACAAACACCGCACGCAAGGAAGGTGACCATGGAAGACCCATTCAAGGATCTCGAAAAGGACATCACCAACATCATCCGTACCGCCGTGAAGAACTCCCCAGGGAATGGCGTCCTCAACGATGACGCATTGGAGCTCCCCGCCATGAATGACCCTTCCGTGGAGGATTCCGCCATAGAGGGCGCAGGTGCAGAGGGGGTAGATGACCCATCTCGCAAGAAGACCGGGGGCCAGCCCGGCAACCGGAACGCCGTCAAACACGGCCTCTACGCGAAAGCCCTGACCCCGGAGCAGCAGGATGTCTTCCCCGACACCCTGAAAATGGGATTTCTCAACCATGAAATCGCCGTCATGCGCCTCAAGCTCGCCGATCACTTGGCAGAAGACGGCGTGGACTTTAATCTCGTCGTGCGCGCCATGGGGACCCTGTCCCGCATGGTCCGCATTGAACAGCGGATTCGATATGGCTCGTAACGGATGGGACTCGTTTTGAAATTCTTGAAAAGCGGTCTCGTGGCCGAGTCCCCCGGTCAGCTACGACGCCCTATTTGCAAGACAAGTCGGCGGAGCGACGCGGGACGCAAAACGAGTCCCCCAGCGGGAAGAGTTGATTTGAGGGAGTGGTTGCCTGCGGGTGCGCCGAAGGGGCGCTCAGCGGCCCTGGATCGGCCGGATGGGCACGCCGTGCTCCGAGAGGTACGCTTTCACCTCGGCGATGGAGTAGGTGCCGTAGTGGAAGATGCTCGCCGCCAGGCCCGCGTCGGCCCGGCCCTCCTGCAGCGCGTGCAGCATGTGCTCCGGGCTCCCCGCGCCGCCGCTCGCGACCACGGGCACCGTCACCACATCCGACAGCTTCCGCAGCAGTTCGATGTCGTACCCCGCCTGCGTGCCGTCGGCGTCCATGCTGTTGACGACGATCTCGCCCGCGCCCAGTTCGACGGCCCGCGCCGCCCACTCGATCGCGTCGAGCCCCGAGGTCTGCCCGCCGCCCACGCCGGTGCGCGTCCGGACCTCCCAGCGCACGGGGTCGGCGTCGGGAATGCGCATGGCGTCCAGCCCCAGCACGATGCACTGCGAGCCGAATTGGTCCGCCCCCTCGCGGATGAGGTCCGGGTTCTCCACCGCCGCCGTGTTGATGGAGACCTTGTCCGCGCCCGCAAGCAGCATGGTGTGCATGTCCTTCACGGAGCGCAGCCCGCCGCCGACGGCCAGGGGGATGAAGACCTGCTCCGCCACCTGCGAGACCACGTCCAACATGATGGAGCGGCCCTCCGCCGATGCGGTGATGTCGTAGAAGACCAGTTCGTCGGCCCCCGCCTCGTTGTAGAGGGACGCCATCTCCACGGGGTCGCCGGCGTCGCGGTGGTCAAGGAAGCGGACGCCCTTCACCACGCGTCCGCGCTTCACGTCAAGGCAGGGGATGATGCGTTTCGTCAGCATGGTGTGTTCAGCCGCCCGTTCGCCGGGAGGCGCTTGGCCCTCCAGCCGCGGCTACTTCCGCAGAAGCACCATGTAGTAGCGGCTCGACAGGTCGCGCTTTTCGGCAAATCGGAATCCGGCCTGCTTCCCGATGTCGACCAGCTCAGCCTCCGTCAGCCGCTTGTCCAGCGCGGGCCCCTCGTCGGCGTCCCACTTCGTCCACTCGATGACGGCTGCCCAGCCGCCGCGCTTGAGGGCCTTCGCGACGCGCTTCAGCATCGCCGGTTTGCTCGTCTTGATGGTGGAAAGGCTCAGCGTCACCAGCGCCCCATCCAGCAAGTCCGCGTTCACCACGGAGTCCTCGTCCTTGGGGTCATAGACCACCGTGTTGGAGAGGCGTGTCTGCGCCAGCTTCGCCGTCAACTCCTCGCGGGCGGCTTCGGACTCATCCGTGGCGTAGACCTTGCCGTCAAAGGTGTGCTTTGCAATCGGGATCGTCAGCGCGCCCTTCCCGCAACGGAAGTCGCCAAGCTGCTGGTATGGCCGCAGTGGCAGTTGTGCCATGATGCGCAGGGGGTCAATCTGCTCGACCAGGGTCTGCGATGGCACCGTTTGGTCTGGCTTCTGGGTCATGGTGGTCCTTTCCATGTCGAACGTTTACCGGCGGCCGCAGTTCGGGCCGCTGTCTCAGGCTTGGGTTATGCCGGTCGATTCCCCGCCGCGGGCGAGTCGGCGACCAGTTGCAGCGCTTCCCGCAGGTCGACTGCGCCCGTGTACAGCGCCGTGCCGACGATGGCGCCGCTTACGCCGAGCCCCGCCAGCCGCTCCAGGTGCCGCGCGCTCGCGACGCCCCCCGCGGCGATGATGTGGGCGGATACGTTGTTCACCGCCTCCATCACCCCTTCAAAGTTGGGTTCCGTCAGGGTGCCGTCCCGGCTGATGTCCGTGTACTCAAGGCAAACCACCCCGATCGCCGCCATCTGCCGCATCAGGTCCAGCGCCCGCAGGTGAGAGGGCTGCAGCCACCCTCGAACGACCGCCCATCCGTCCCGCGCGTCGACGGAGACCGCAACCCGCTCAGCGCCGTATCGCTCCAGCATCGCGGCCAAAAAGTCCGGGTTCTCAACGGCGGCCGTGCCCAGCACCAGCCGGCTCACGCCATATTCAGCCAGCGTGTCGGCCTTCTTCATGTCCCGGATCCCGCCGCCGACTTCCACCGGTACGTCCACGGCTTCGACGATGGCGCGGATGGCGTCAAGGTTCGCGGGCTCGCCGGATGCTGCGCCGTCCAGGTCGACGACGTGCAGGAACGTTGCGCCTTCTGCCTGCCATCGCAGCGCCAATGCCACGGGGTCAGTGCCAAAGACTTCTTCCTGCGCGTAGTCACCTTGGTAAAGACGGACGCAACGGCCTCCCCGCAGGTCTATTGCCGGGATGACGTCCATTATGAGACCGCCTTCGGAATGGGATGGGCTCCCACCTCCCTCATGCGGGTGTGGGCCCAGAAGCTACGCCGATTCCAGATTGTGCTCTTCCACAAAGTAGGAGTCGGTCACTCCATCAAAGCGGATGAGGTACACCGGGTCGCCCTCGCCGTAGGTGGAGGGCATCGTGCGCTCCGGGACCTCGGTAATCACGCGGCCCTTTTGGCCAATGATCTGCTCCTGAATGCCTCGGATGGTGCCGGGGACCTGTACCATGTCCCCCTTCTGAAACTTGCCCATGGGTCGACCTCCATCAATGCCGGTTGCTTCGTTGCCAGAGGTTACGCTATAGACCGTACCATGCGCAAGAAGTTGCCGTATAGCCGTAGCCCCACCGGACCGCTCTTCTCCGGGTGGAATTGCGTAGCCACGACGTTTCCCTGCGCGACGGCGCAACAGAACCGCAGCCCGTAGTCTGTGACCGCTGCCGTAGCATCGGCGGACTCCGGGTCCGGATAGTAGCTGTGAACGAAGTAGAAGTGGCTGTCCTGCGGCACGTCCTCAAACACCGGGTGCTCCGGCTGCAGCAGTTCGACGGTGTTCCAGCCCATGTGCGGTACCTTCAGCCCCGTCGGGAACCGCCGCACCCGGCCGGGAATGACGCCGAGGCACTTGGCGTCCTTCTCCTCCGTGTAGTCGAAGAGCAGTTGCAGCCCAAGGCACACGCCGAAGAACGGCTTCTCGTCCGCGATGGCCTGTCGCACCGACTCCGTGAGGCTGTGCGCCTCCAGCGCCGCCATTGCCGTATCGCATGCCCCCTGCCCCGGCAGCACCAGGCCGTCGGCCGCGCCGATCTCCGCCGGGTCCGAGGTCACCAGCACGTTGGCGCCCAGGCTCTCCAGCGCCTTGGAGACGCTCCGAAGGTTGCCTGCGCCATAGTTTATGAGGGCGATATTGGGTGCGCTCATTGTGTGAACTGCTCCAGAAACTCGACGATCCTGCCTTGCACCAGCTCGCTGTGCCGCCCGTAGACCAGGTCCGTACCATGCTCGCTGCCCGTGAAGACCTCGTAGAACCGTTGGCCATTGGAGGCGTCGTAGAGGGCCGCGCCGTCCGTCCTCGCGCTGAGGTCGTCCTCGGCTACCATGAAGAACTTGGGCTCCTCCACCTCGGCGACATAGTCGGCCGCAGAGAGCCCGTCTATGGCTGCGGGCGCTGAAATGACGAAGATCCCGCCTAGATCGCGGTTCGCGGCCACCTTGACGGCAGCGGTGCCCCCCATGCTCGCGCCGACGAGCACCGGCTGCTGCACCCCTTGGGTGGCCAGATAGTCCAGGGCGCCCCCGAGGTCCAGGTCAATCAGGCCAATGTCCTTGTCTCCCCCTGAAGGGGAGTAGCCTCTGAAGTTAAAGGTGAAGGCCGCGTACCCCTGGTTCGCCAGGGACTCCGCGAAGGGCTTCCAGCTCTCCTGGTCTGCCGGGCGCATGTGTGCGAGCACCACGGTGACGTCGCCGTTGCCGTAGTGGCGGCCCCGTAGCGTGACCCCGTCCGACGAGGTGAACTCCACCTCGCCGGGCCCCAGCGGCGGCGCCTCCTCCTCGCTTGAGCAGGCGGCAAACGCCACAATCGCCAGAAGGGCGATGGCAAGCGGAAGGCCCAGAAAACGTAGCGTGAAGCGCCGGGGTTGCATCGTGCGGGACCTCATGCATCAACAGGGATTGCGGCATACGTGACAGATATCACGACCGTACCTGCCATTATAGCATTGCGCCGACTTCTCCGTTCGGGCGTTAATGGACCGGCCAACCCTCTACGTCGGCGGTGTGAAATGCCCAAAGGTCGAGTCGTAGTCCCGCTGCGCTTCCTGCGGCAGGTAGTTGTCCTCAATCTCGCGTACCAGCGCCGGGTTCGGGTGCACGAAGTCATGGAAGCGGACCGGCCCCCACTTGCTCGCCGCCGCCTGCTGCCGTCGCTCGTCCATCGCGACAGGGCCCCGCTCGCGAAAGTCGTTGAGCAGCTCCCACACCGCCTGCAGCCCCACGGAGCTGGTCAGCGCCGGAAAGATGGCCACCGCAACGCCCCACGCCTGGAGCTCCTCCAGCGTCGGCCCGGGGGGCGCGCCCCCGAACGTCGGCATGACCGCGCCCGGAATGCGCTCCGCCGCCTCGTGCACCTCTTCCTTGTTCTGGACGTTGTTCAACCAGATGAGGTCCACGTTGGCCTCTTCCTTGTACCGGATGCACCGCTCAACGGCGTCGTCGAAAGTGCCGCCCTCCGCGCCGATGAAGTCGCAGCGCGCGCAGATGACGAAGTCCGGGTCCAGCGCGTCCCGAGCCGCCACGGCCGCCTTGTACTTGCCCACGGCCTCCTCGACGGGGATGCACCGCTTGCCCGCAGCCGTGCCGGAGAGCTTGGGCGCCAGCTGGTCCTCCAGGTGCAGGCCG
Organism: Dehalococcoidia bacterium; assembly: GCA_965249605.1. Lineage (GTDB taxonomy): Bacteria > Chloroflexota > Dehalococcoidia > Lucifugimonadales > UBA1127 > UBA1127. The sequence continues at coordinate 2,196,072 of OZ252245.1, read as the reverse complement.
GCCGCGCCTGCTCGAATGTAACCCTCGGTCGCGTGGTACACGTTGACTGCGTTGCCGTAGCCCGTGTCCGAGTCCACCAGCACCGGCATCGCCGACACCGCCGCGATGTTGCGCACGGCCTCCGCCATCTCCTTGCGCCCGATCAGCGCGATGTCCGGCACGCCGTAGATGTGCGCGGACGTCTGCGACCCGGCCAGGAAGAACGACTCGAACCCCAGCGATTCCGCCATTCTCACGGCCAGCGGGCTGAACCCGCCCGGCATTAGGAGCAGCTTGGTGTCATTGATTGACCTTCGGAGCCTGACGCTTGCACTCTCGCTCATGGTCCACGTCTCCTGTCGTCGATTTGCGGTCCGGTCTTGCAGCCTTGTCACGAGGCACGCGTCGCCGCCCGCGTCCGTTGCAGCCGCAGTCTACTGGACGCCATTGACTCGCGCCACCGCGCGCCGAAAAAGAAGAGGGCCCCGGTCTTGCCGGAGCCCTCTTCTTACAATCGAGGCACTGGCTTAGGCGTGAACCGCCTCTGCGTACGTGGCGTGGCCCACCTGGTCCTCACCGAAGATGCCCCACTCGACCATCCACCGGTGCGTGCGCTCGAAGGTCTCCTGCGTGTACGGCTCAAAGACCAGCCGCTCGCCGATGCCGGCCTTGCGGTAGTTGAAGTACGGCTTGAACTTCTCCGGGATCTCCGTGAGGAAGTAGTGCTGGTACTTCTCCTTGGCAACGTCAATCTCCCGCTGCGCACGCTGCAGGGCGTTGAAGTATGCCCAGAGCTGCTCGTCGGTGGCGTCGCCGTTGATCAGGAAGCCGATCATGAAGGAGGTGTCGACAACCTTGCGGAAACCCTGCTGCTCCAGCACGTACGAAGGCGTGCCGAAGACGTTGGCGGCCTGCACCCTGCGGTCCAGCGAGAGCTGGGCGCGGTCCACCGGCCCGCCGACAAACTGCAGGTTGATGTCCTCCTTGGACAGGAAGGGCTCCAGGGCCTGAATGGCCGAGAAGTGGCTGCCGGAGTGGTAGCCGACGGCCACCGGCACGCCGGCCAGCTCTTCGGGCTCCCGGATGTCGGACTCGGGGGCGACCCAGATGCCGGAGGGAGTCACGGAGTAGGCGTGGCCCCACATGCGGCCGCTCTGGCCGTGGGCGGCCATGTTGACGGCCCAGTGGCACGCGGAGCTAATCTCGCACGCACGGCCGTCGGACATCCCCTCAAATGCGCCCCGCTTGACCTCGACGGGCGCTTGGTCCGTGGACGTGACAGAGGGCTGCGCGGAAAGTTGTCGGCCACGGATAAACTCGTAGTCCAACCCCTCGTCTGTAAAGTACCCCTTCTCCTCCGCCACCCACTCCTGCAGGCGGCTGTGGGGCATGATTCTGAACTTTGCCATGGCAGTCCTCCCTTCGCGGTGCACACAATTCTACTGGTTAGTGGGGAGTATCGCCTTTGATTCGGCTAGTTGTCAATGCATAGCGATGTCTATAGTCAATTCCAATCAGGAATACATCCGGAGGAAAGGTTTGGACTTTCGGGAACTGCGGACCTTTTGCGCTGTCGCCAAACTGGGCAGCATATCCGGGGCGGCGCGCGCCCGCAATCTGGGGCAGCCCGCGGCAACCAGCACCTGAAGAAGCTGGAGGAAGAGGTTGGCATGGAGATGCTCCTTCGCGGGAAGCGGCCCGTCCAGCTCACTACGGCCGACGCCGTGCTGATCGAGATGGCCAGCCCGCTCGTGGAGGGCATGGGCGCGCTGGAAACGTTCCGGTTCGACCTGGAGCAGACGAGCCCCGTGACTGCCGTTACCACCTCCGTCCTCATCGCGCAGGTGCTGTCCAGACCCGTGCGAAACTTTCGCCCGAAGTACCCGGACACGCTGCTCCGCCTTTGGTCCGGCGGTGAGGCCGACAACCTCGCGAAGGTGGCGTCCGGCGAGGCGGACCTCGGCATCGTGCCCACCGCCGACATCCCCGTCGGCTTTGACTTCGCTCCCCTGTTCACCATTCACAGGGTCCTGGCAGCGCCCAAGGGCCACCCGGTGACCGATCAGCGGGAGATTTCCTACAGCACGCTTGCCGGTGGCCCCTGGTCATGCTCAGCGCGGCGTCTCGCACCCGCATCCTGCTGGATGACGCCTTCCGCAAGCGCGGCATCAGCTACGATCTCGGGGTGGAAACCGACAGCGTGGAGGCCATCAAGCAGTACGTGGCGGGCGGCGCCGGCATCTCCATTCTCCCGGACATCGCCATCTCTCCCGTCGACGCCGCGGAGTTGGACATCCTGCCGCTTCCCAACCTGCTGGCGGAGGAGGTTGTCGGCGTGGTGACCCTGCGAGGCAGGCCGCTGTCACAGGCGGCGCAGAACTTCATCCCGGGGCTGGGCAGCCTGGCGGTCAGGGAGGCTCTGGTGGAGGAGGGACCCGCCTCCTCATGGAATGGTTGGTGTGGCCTCCGCTTGCGCCGTCTACCCTCAACCACTTGATATCGAACTTAAAGGTGCGATACTATACCCATGAACGGTCGGGAATTCATAAGGAAGGCAAGAAGGTATGCAAGGGCTCACGGAGTTTCATTCTTCTATGACCCCTCAGAAGGGAAGGGGAGTCATGGGCGCGTGTATATCGGTGACAAAGCTACCACAGTGAAATATGGCGAAATATCTCGGCACCTGTTGGCGGACATGCTGAAACAATTGGACATAAATTCAAGGGAGTTTTAGCCTTGTTGTACGAATATCCGTGCATTCTCAAGCATTACGAAGACGGGGAGTTTGTTGTCAATTTCCCAGATGTCCCCGAAGCCCTCACTGGCGATGGTGACCGTGCCGAGACGCTCGCGCTAGCGGAAGACTCCCTCTCAGTTGCCCTGGCTGGGTATGTTCACATGGGATGGGACATCCCCACCCCGAGCGCGCCGGCGCCTGGCCAGGTGATGGTCGCGGTCTATCCGGTCGTTGCCGCCAAGCTCGCCCTTTATTCGGCCATGCGTGAGCGGCGTATCTCCAAGGTGGCGCTGGGCGAACTATTGGGCATCAGCGAGGCCGCCGTCCGGAAGCTGGCCGACCCCGACCACCGCTCGCACATCAGCCAGGTCCAGAAGGCGCTTAGAGCCGTGGGCTGCATCATGGCAGTCCAGGTCACCGCCGCATAGTAGAGCGGCGCCCTCATTCGAAACGCCCGCCCATGTGCAGGCACTCCCGCACACAACCCCGCCGTTGCGTTAGCGACTGCCCTGGACCTCCACGGTGACGATGTCGATGTTGTGGTACTTGCGGTGCTGGACGGACGACGCATAGTGTTGCAGCAGGCGGTATGAGACTTCCCGCTCGATGCCGATCTCCGGCTGATCGCTCAGATACGCCAATCGGTCTTCCAGATTCTCCTCGTCGGAAGACGTCATGAACTCCAGTTCAAGCTTGTCGTCGGAGCGGCGCACGCTGAGCGTCAGGTTTCGCCGGTCGCTTGCCCCGAGGTCGCCGTCCTGCGGCAGCAGACTCGACACCGTCTCTTCGCCCACCGCACGCAGCCTGTCGGTGGACTCGTCGTTCCATCCGGTCTGTGTTGCATAGTCCTGCAAGAACGCGTCGATCTCGGGCAGGGCGGAGAGGCCCATCGCCACCTTCAGGCGCTTGGCCCGGGAAGAGGTCCCCTCCATCAACATATTGAGCAGAAGGATCGAGAGGGCGCCCATGGTCATGCCGCTGCCGAGAAATGTCCCAAGCGTACCGGTAAGAAGGTCCGGGAAGATCAGATCATTCTGAATGCCCAGTCCTATCCAGAGGGAGATTCCCACTACAGATGCCCTCCGCCCGCTCAACCCCTCACGGGTAACGGTGCTCATGCCCTGCACAAAGAGCAGAGACAGCATGAACAGCATGTAGGCCACCAGCGCAGGACGGGGAATGGCGATGAGGAGGGCTACCAGCTTGGGTGAAAACGCCACGGCTATCAGAATGGCTCCGCCGTACAGGCCGACGCGCCGGGCGGCGACCCCGGTGAGGACGACCCGCGCCGAACTGGCTGCGCCGATATTGTTCGGCAGCGTCCCCACGAGGGCGGCTAGCAAATTGGTCAACACGCCGAGAAAGTGTCCCCCCTGGACCATCCGAAAATCAGTGGCCCGCGGCCTGCGCCACGCTATTTGTTGAATGATGACGCTGTCGCTGGTGGAGTTGACGGCCAACGCGAGGTTCACGATGACGAACCCCGGCAGCAACGCCCAGAACGACGCGCCAAAGCTGAGGTCGAACCCGGCCCACGTGTATTCGGGGATCCCGACCCAGGCCGCCGCCGCGACGTTGCTCAGGTCGTACAGACCCAACGGGACCGCCAACGCGCCGCCCAAAAGGATCGCGATGATCGGTGCCCATTGCTGCAGCTTCGCCGTGGCAAACAGCCTCAGCGACAACAGAGCAAGCAACGTGACGCCTGCGACAATGGGAGCGCTGGCCAGCGACGCCCCCTCCGGCACGTCCGACAGCCTGCCCATCACCACCGTCAAGTTCGTGGCCGCCAGCAGCATGAGTACCGTGCCGGCCACCACCGGCGTGAGAATCCGGCGTAATAACGAGAGCCGCGAGATCAGGAAGAACTGGATCACCGCTGACACGACGATGAGGCTGGACAGCATCGCCGGCCCGCCCTCCAACAGCGCGCTGGTGCAGACCGCGATAAACGCAGTACCGGAGACTATGCTGAGCGCGTACCCTGACCCGAACCGCCAAATCCGGTAAATCTGGAGGCTGGTGCCCAGCCCACAGACGACCAACGCCGAAAAGAAGATCCATGACAAGTAGCTGTCGGACTGCCCTCCTGCCGCGGCTATGATGGATGCGGTCGCCGCCATCGCCGCCAGCCGGCCCATGACGCTCTGAAAGCCCAGCCCGAGCGACGCCAAATGCGGTGGCTGTTCATCCGGCTGATAGAGCAAGTCATTGTTTGTCTGTCCCGTTGCCACGGGCCTCCTCCGCCTCTGCTCTCATCCAGGCAAAGACTACACTACTCTCGTCAGCGTTTTGGGCGCCGGTCTGCGCTGGACACTTTATTGGCCTCCCGCACGTCCCCGCCCAGCGTCGGCGGCTACTCTGGCATGACGCGCCGCCGTTTTTGCGGCACGCCCAACAACGTCAGGAACATCACGCTCTTCCCCGACGCGTGGGGCGAGAAGAACTGCGTCACCTCGTCGTCAAAGAACGTGAGGCCCGTCGCGCCGAGGCCCATCGAGTACGCCGAGAGGTAGAGCCGGCCCGCGCGAATGCTCGCGTCGAGCTGCGCCGCCCGGTAGCCCCGAGCGCCCATGGTGGCCGTCACGGCGTCCAGGTCGGTGAGGAAGTAGCAGTTGACAGCGGCGTCGTGGGCGAGGGCCTGATTGAGGCCCAGGTGCCCCGCCATAAAGCGGTGGTCGCCGGAGTGCAGCATCTCAAGCTCGCCTGCCTCCGCGTGGTAGACGTACCCGCCCGGCGCCAAACCGTCGACGTTGTTCACGATGACGTACAGACCGTTGACGGGCTCCCCGTCGAGTGAGGGCCAGTCGCCCGGCACCGGCCGCATGGCGGCGGCCAGCATTGTGCGGAGGGCGTCGGCGTCGATGGGCGCGAGCTGAAACTGCCGCGTGGACCCGCGCCGGACGATCACCCGTTCAACGGACTCCGCCCCCGCCTCGACAGTCAGCGGCGCACTCGACGTCGCTTGCGCGCTCCCCTCGAGGGCCCGCCACGCAGCGGAGCCCGCCTCGTCCAGCGATGTGGCAGCGTGCGTCGCGCGGATGATTGGGTAGTCAATCTCCTTCGGGGAGTAGGGCAACGTCTCAAGGTTCACCCGCTCAGGCGCGGGCGTCGGCGCGGCGGGCGTGTTGTCGCTGCCCACGGGCACGATCGCCACTGCAGCCTCCCGCACCCCGTCCACGTCGAGGACGCGGTTCACTGCGTCGTCCGCAAATCCCGTGACCACCTGTGCCGGCAGCCCCCGCGACGACGCCACCGACAGCGAATTGGCCAAGATGGTGCCGCAGTCCCAGTAGGCGTGGCGGTAGGCGCGGCTCTGGTACTTCCACGCGTTCCGCCAGAAGACGCTCGTGTACACGATGGTCGCCGGCGCGGATGCCACCGCCGAGTGGCCCGCCGTCGCCGTCACTAGCGCGCCACGGTAGTCCCCCGACCGCACGCGACGTAGCGCGTTGTCCTGTGCCCCGTACTGGTACACCCCGGCGGGCAAGCCCGGTAGGTCGCCGCACACCAGGTACAGTTCGATGTGATACAGCGCGCCGGTGCAGGACGCCGCGCGAAAGGCCATGCTCCCGTTGGGAACCTTGAGCCATTTGGTGATGCCCGCCGAAAGCTTGAGTAGCGCGGCCACGTCCTCCAGCGTTGGCGCGCCGTCTCGAGTGGGCGCGTCCCCCGAAATAGCTTCGAGCGCTGGCACGTCCGAGGGCGCAGACTCTTCCGGCAGCGGCACGGTCTCCGCTCGTCGATAGAGCTTATACAGCCGCGGCAGGTTGGAGAAGTCGAGCGAGATATTGCCGGCTCGCACACTCTCCACGGAGTGGTTGGTTTGCCGGTGGTAGTCCAGTATCGCTTGGGTGGCGTCGTCAGCGTTCATGGAGGCCTCCGCGGCAAGCATAACACCCACGCCGGGCTGCTGTGCTGACACCTCGCTGTTGACAGCGCAACTGCCCACTGGCTACCATCGCCTCACATTCATTGCAGCGGTGGCTGCGTATTGAGAGGAGAAGGCCATGGCCGACGAGGCAGCTGTTAAGGAGTTAATTCGCGGCGCGTACGACATGCACATCCACAGTGAGCCCGACGTGCTCCCGCGCAAGTTCAACGACATCGTCTTGGCCGAGCACGCCATAGAGGCCGGCATGGCCGGCGTGGTGCTCAAGTCCCACTATATTTGCACCGCGGACCGGGCCAGCCTCATCAACCAGATGTTCCCGCAGATCCGAGCCTTCGGCGGCCTCGTCCTCAACAACTCCATGGGCGGCATGAATCCGTTGGCCGTCGACGTCGCGGGCCGGCTCGGCAACAAGGTCGTTTGGTTCCCCACAGTCGACGCGGAAAACGAAGTCAAGAACATCACCGGCGAGAACGTTGACGGCAAGCCGCAGCCCTACTGGATGACCATCGCCCGGGCCATGCGAGCAAAGGGCATCGCCGGCGACCCCGTCAAGGTTGTTGTCGACGGCAAGGTCACCGACGCGGCCCGGCAGTGCATGGAGGTCATCGCCGAGTACGACATGATCCTCGCCACCGGCCACATCGCGCCCGAAGAGATGCTCCCCGTGGTCAAGGCCGCCCGCGAGGCCAAGGTCAACCGCGTCGTCATCACGCACCCCGAGTTCCCGGCGACCTACCTTGACCAGGACCAGCAGCGAGCGCTGGCCCAGCACGACGTCATGTTCGAGCGCTGCTTCACGCAGCCCTACACCAAGAAGGTGGAGTGGTCCACGGTGTACGACAACATCCGCACCCTCGGTCCCAGCTCCACCATCCTGTCCACCGACCTAGGCCAGAGCACGGCCCCGTGGGTGGAGGAGGGCCTCGGCATGTTCATTGAGAACCTGCTGGACAATGGTTTCACACCGACTGAAATCGAAACGATGTCCCACCACAACGCAGGGCAGATTCTGGGGCAGCTAGCCCCCGCCAAGGCCTAACCGCAAACGAATCGAGACGAATAGAGAGGGGCCTCCCATGTGGGAAGCCCCTCTCGCGTTGACTGACAGTGCGCCGGTTGAGAACTTACGTGGACTGCCTGAGGCCGTACCAGTTGCCGTCCTCGTCAATGAAGATGCCGAAGTGGCCCCACGGCATCTCCTGCGGCTCTTGGGTGAACGTTACACCGCGAGCGGCCATCTCCCGATGAGTCGCGTAGATGTCCTCGCACACAAAAACGATGGAGGGTTTGCGCTCTGCCCAGTCCTCCATCACCGACTTGGGAGTCATATAGTAGGCGCGTAGCCTGCCGTAGCCAACGACGCCCCCTCCTACGAGCTCAGTTCAGGCCACCCGCTCTGGCCTATTGAACAGGCGAAGAACTTTCGGTATCCTTGTCTGGCTACAAGACTTTCAGGAGGTAGGTATGGCAACTAGCAACAGCACCCGCACCCTGCTCCACACCATCGCTGGCCCCAACGGCAGCGCTGCCCTGTACGAGGTAGTCAGCCCCGGCCTGGCGCAGCCCAGCTACGAAGTCGACTTCGGCGGCACGACTTCCACCTACAAGAGCATGGGTGAAGCCTACATCGAATCCGGCGTCATGTCGGGGACCCCCACCTAGCTCGTCAGCGCGCGGGGGCGGGCGGCCCTACACGGCTAGCCCTGCCCCCGGGTACGGCGCTCCAGCGCCAGCCTGCGCATCCGAGCCCAGTCGGATGTGGGCCGGGTTGGTATTTTCGCAGCCAGGAAGAACACTGAGGCCAGCCCCGTCAACACCGCCAGAACTACGAAGCCGACCTCGTAGTTGCCCAGTTCGTCCGCCATCCACCCCGCAAACACCGGCCCGGACATGATGCCCAGCGTCACGATTACCGCTGACAGCCCCATGATGGACCCCAGCGACGTCCGCCCAAAGTAGTCTGCCCGAATTGCTCCCATCAGCGGTCCGCGCGTGCCCCACGCCAGCCCGTGAATGATCGCGAAGACGTATGCCAGCCCAAGCGACGGCGTATACGCGAGGCCTATTAGGGCAACGGTGTGCGCCACCATGCACGCCGCGCAGATGAGCCGTTTGTCGACCCTGTCGCCCAGGTATCCGCCTCCGACCTGTCCCACAATCGACGTGATCGTCATGACCGTGACCACCAACGCCGCCGATTCCAGCGACACCTCCAGCCGCTGCACTAGATGGGGTATCAGGTGCACGATAATCGCCCCAACCACCAGGAGCGAGCTCCCGTGGCCGAAGGAGATCATCCAGAAGGCGAGGGTCCGAACCGCCTGTCTGACGGTGAAGTCAGGGGCGTTTTCGGCGGGCGCGGAGGCCGTGTGCGAGCTGGTGGGCCCCGGACCGCCGTCGGGCATCATGCCGTAGCGCTCCGGGCGGCCGCGCATCAGCGGCAGTATCGGCAGGCACACCGCGAGGACGATGATCCCGGAGGCGATGGCAGTGTTTCGCCACCCGAAGGAGGTTAGCGCGACGGCCACCAGCGGCACAATCATCCCGCCGATGGCCAGCCCCGTCGCGGCCAGCCCCAGCGCCAGCGCCCTGCGCCGCCGGAACCAGTTGGCGACGGTGACGATCAGCGTCAGGTAGCCGCTCAGGCCAAAACCAACGGACAAGACCAGAGACACCAGATAGAAGCCCGTCAGCGTTTGCACCTGGCTGAGCAACAGGAAGCCCAGCGCGAGGGCGAGGATGCCGGCGGCCAGCACGACCCGCGGCCCAAACCGGTCTACAAGCCACCCCTGCACCGGCCCGAGCACGCCGTTCTGCAGCTGCAGCAACGAAAAGGACCACGACAGCGCCGCTCGGCTCCAACCAAACTCTGCCTGCAAATGCAGAAAGTACGCGCCGAACGCCTGCAGCAACAGCCCGACCTGCAGCGCCTGGATGGCAACGGCCCCGAGGACTATCCACCATCCAAAGAACACTCGATTGGCGTTCTTCTTGAATAAGCCAGTAGTTGCCAAGTCAGAAGACCCCATTTCCTTACAACGCGGATTCGGCGGTCGTAGTTCGCCCACAAGGGTTGTGCTTCAATCGCAGCCGAGTTCTTGAGTAACGCAGTCGCAGGGGTTGTGTCGCCGTCGAGCTAGCCCTCGCGCGCACGCCGCTGCATGACCAGCCGTCGGCCGCGTGCCCACCTGCTCTCGGGCCGCGACGGCCGCTTCGACGCGAGGAAGAACACCGTCCCGGCGCCGGTCATCGCCGCCAGGATCACGAACCCCGTCTCATAGTCGCCCCGCACGTCCGCCATCCATCCCGCGAATACCGGCCCAAACACGTTGCCGACGGTCACGATGAGCGACGAAAACCCCATAATCGTCCCAATCGCCTTTACGCCGAAGTAGTCGGCGCGTATCGCCCCCATCAGCGGACCGCGAGCGCCCCACGCCAGGCCGTGAACTACGGCGAAGGCGTATACCAGCCACAGGGACCCCGCATAGGCAATGCCAATCAGCGCCACGGTGTGGCCCACCATGCACGCCGCCGCGATGAGCCGCTTGTCCATCCGATCGCCCAGGACCCCTCCGCTCACCAGTCCGACAATCTGCGCCGTCGTGATCACCGTCACCACAGCAGCCGCCGATTCAAGCGAGACGCCCAGCTTCTGTACCAGGTGCGGGATCAGGTGCACCATCAGGGCGCCCACCACAAACAACGCGCTCCCGTGCCCCATCGAGATATACCAGAAGGCCGGCGTCCGCATCGCCTCCCGCGCCGTGAACTCCCGCTCGGGCTCGATCGGCGCCCGCGTCTCCACCGTTCTTCGCTCGAAACGCTGGCCGCCGTCCGGCAGCATCCCGTATTTTTCCGGCCTCGCTCGCATCAGCGGCGTCAGCGGCAAGCCCACCACCAAGATGATGATGCCGGAGGCGAATGCAGTATCCCGCCACCCGAAGTTGATCAGGGCCAGCGCAACCAGAGGAACGAAAATCCCGCCGATGCTTCCCCCAATCTGCGAGAGCGCCAGCGCCGTTGCCCGCCGGCGCCGGAACCAGGCGGAGACGCTTACGAAGAGGGTGAGGAACCCACCGAGCCCGCTGCCAATCGCGATGACGACAAAGGCGAGGTAGAAGGTCAACAGCGAGTCTATCCGGCTAAGCAACATGAACCCGATCGCAAAGATGATCAGCCCGATAATCAAGATCGACCGCGGCCCAAAGCGATCGATGAGCCAGCCCTGCAGCGGCCCCAGCAGCCCGCTTTCCACCCGCAGCAGGGAGAAGGACCAGGAGAGGGCGGCGCGGCTCCAGCCGAATTCCTCTTGCAGCCGCACAAAGTAGGCGCCAAAGGCCTGGAACAGCAGTCCGCCATGCAGGAACTGAATGCCGATGGCCCCGGCAACAATCCACCAGCCGAAGAACACCTTGTTGGTGTTCCGCTTGACTATGTTCGGCGTTAAGAGTGCCAAAGCGTCCTATTGTCCTTCATGGATTAACGCCTGCCCCCTCGACTTTCCGGCGAAAGCCGGAATCCACGCGGGGCAGGGGAGGGGTGTGCTCCAACCGTTCAGCCTATGACTTCTTTAGCTGGCCTGCTCTGCAATTGGCCAGAGCCAACCCGTAGCCCGACCCCCCTCAGGATTCCCGCTTTCGCGGGAAGGACGGGGCTACGGTTCCTGCTCCATGCCAAGCCGTTCCCGCACTCGCCGAAGCGCCGCCGCCACTTGGGACGGCGCTGTCCCGCCCGGCACGTTGCGCGACTCCAAAGCTGTGGCAACCGTCGTGCTCAGCACGTCCTCGTCAAACAGCGGCGAGAACGAGCGGTAGTCCTCCAGCGACAGGTCTTCGAACCCTGCGCCGCGTTCCTCGGCGTAGCGCGTGAGCTGCGCCACCACGCCGTGCGCCTGCCGGAAGGGCAGCCCCTTGCGCACCAGGTAGTCGGCTAGGTCCGTCGCGAGGGTGTAGCCGCCGCCCTCCGCGGCCTGCGCCATGCGCTCGCGGTTGAAGGCCGCGCCGCCTAGCATCCGCGTGAACGCCGAGACCGTCGGCAAGAGCGTGTCCACCGTGTCGAACAACGCCTCCTTGTCCTCTTGCAGGTCGCGGTTGTAGGTGAGCGGCAGGCCCTTCACCGTCGTGAGCATGCCCATGAGGTGACCGTAGACGCGCCCCGTGCGCCCCCGGGCCAGCTCGGCCAGGTCAGGGTTGCGCTTCTGCGGCATGATGCTGCTCCCGGTGGTGTCATCATCCGCAAGCCGCAGGAACCCAAACTCCTCCGACGACCACAGCACAAACTCCTCGCCCATGCGTGAGAGGTGCGCCATGCACGCCGAAGCGGCGTACAGGTAGTCCAGCACGAAGTCCCGGTCCGCCACAGCGTCCATGCTATTGGCCGTGACCCCATCGAAACCGAGATCCTGCGCGACGGACTCTCGGTCGAGAGGGTACGGCGACCCCGCCAGCGCGCCGCTGCCGAGCGGCAACACGTTGGCGCGTGCGCCAGCCTGTTGGAACCGCTCCACGTCGCGCTCCAGCATCTCCACATAGGCCAAAAGATGATGGCCAAGCACCACGGGTTGCGCCCGCTGCAGGTGCGTATAGCCAGGCATAGCGGTGTTCACGTGCTCGCCGGCCACCGAGGCCAGCGCGCGCTGCAGCCCGCGCAGGGCGTCGGCCGTCTCCGCCGTCGTGCGCCGCACGAAGAGCCGCATGTCCGTCGCCACCTGGTCGTTGCGGGACCGGGCCGTGTGCAGCTTGCCGGCCGTCTTGCCGATGAGGTCGTGGAGGCGCGCCTCCACGTTCATGTGAAGGTCTTCCAGCTCCTTCCGCCACGGGAAAAACCCGTCCTGTATCTCTTGGCGGATGGCGTCGAGGCCCGTGCAGATGCCATTGGCTTCGTCAGCGGAGATGATGCCCTGGCGGGCGAGCATCCGGGCGTGGGCCTGCGACCCCGCGATGTCCTCGCGGTAGAGCCGCCAGTCGTAGTGCAGGGAGACGGTGTAGTCCAGTGATGTATACTCGTCCGCCATCACGCCGGCCTCTTGGGGGCGAGGAACCTGCGGCGGTACGTCAGCACCCGCTCTTGGCGCTGATTGTGCACCCGCGTCTCGATGTACACGACGCCCCGGTCCGGCCGCGACGCCGACTCCCGCACATTCAGCACTTCGCTTTCGGCGTAGATGGTGTCACCGGCGAACACCGGGCCGTCGTGCACCACCTTCTCATACTCCAGGTTGGCGATGGCCCGGCCAGAGGTGTCGATTACGCTCATGCCGACGGCCACGCTGAGCACCAGCGGCCCCGCAACAAGTATGCGCCCGTGCTGGTGGTCCTTCATGACGTTCTCATCCAGGTGGAGGGGATTGTGGTTCATGGTGAGCAGGCAGAAGAGGTTGTTGTCGCTCTCCGTAATGGTCTTACCCGGCCAATGGCGGTAGACGTCACCCACCTGGAAGTCCTCCAGGTAGCGGCCGTAGCGGTCCTTGCCGTCGTGGATCATCGTATCGCCTGCCGTGGTTGCGTTGAAGGGGCCTAGCCCTGCCCGTCGCCCATCACCTTGTAAACAATGCGGTTCCGGTTCCGGCAGAAGGGCCGGATCTCAGTGGGCCAGCGTCCCGATTCCGCCGCCGCCACCCATGCGTCGCTCGTCACCACGTCCGCGCTCTCGATCTCGTAGACGGCGAGGTACTTCGGCGAGCCCTCCAGCGCCTGGTAGCGCGTTGCGCTCAACACGCCCGGCACCTGCAGCAGGGCTGGAACATGCTCCGTGTCATAGCAATCGTTAAAGTCGGCTTCCTTGTCCGGATCCACGTCCATTGCCGCGATGTACACATACCTGTCTGCCATGTCGCCCTCCGGTTGCTCCTGCGGATGCCTACGATTGCCGTGGCTGCCGCTTGGCCTGTGTGCGTACCGGCAGCCCGAATACCTTGATGAACCCCACCGACGCCTGGTGGTCAAATTGGTCCGCCTCGTCGTACGTTGCGAGGCCGTAGTCGTACAGCGCGTGCGGCGATTGCCGCCCGACGACGGAGCACGTGCCCTTGTGCAACCGCACCCGGACCGTGCCCGACACGAAGTCCTGGATGCTGTTCACGTAGGCGTCCAGGTCCTCCCGGTGCCGAGAGAACCAGAGGCCGTTGTACACCAGGTCGGCGTATTGCTGCGCTACCAGCTCCCGAAACCGCATCTGGTCCCGGCTCAGGGTCAGCGTCTCCAGCGACCGGTGTGCCGCGTGCAGCACGACGCCCGCCGGCGCTTCATAGATCTCCCGCGACTTGATGCCCACCAGCCGGTTCTCCAGGTGGTCGATGCGGCCCACACCATGCTCGCCTGCCAGTGAGTTCAGGTGCAGCACCAACGCTTTGCCGCCCAGCGTCTCGCCGTTGACCGAGACCGGAATGCCACGCTCAAAGCCGATTTCCAGGTACAGGGGGGCGTCCGGCGTCTCCGCCATGGAGCGGGTCCATGCGTAGATCTCCTCGGGTGGCTCATTCCACGGGTCCTCCAGCACCCCCGCCTCGATGGAGCGGCCCCACAGGTTTTCGTCGACGGAAAAGGGGCTGTCCTTGGTGTTGGGGACGGGAACATTGTGCTGGGCCGCGTAGACCATCTCCTCGTCACGGCTCATGCCCCACTCGCGGGCCGGCGCGATGACCTGCAGGTGCGGCGCCAGCGCGCCCACGCTCACGTCGAATCGCACCTGGTCATTGCCCTTGCCGGTGCAGCCGTGCGCGACGAACTCCGCTCCTTCTTCTAGCGCAACGTTGGCCAGGTACTCCGCAATGAGCGGCCGCGCCAGGGCGGTCGCCAGCGGGTACTGCGCCTCGTAGATGGCCCCGGCGCGCAGGGCCGGCCAAACGAAACGCTCGACGAAGGCGTCCTGTCCATCCAGGACAATGGCCTTCTCTGCGCCGGTTGCCAGGGCCTTCAGCCTCACCTCTTCAAGGTCGCGGCCTTGCCCAAGCTCCGCTGTCACTGTGATGACCTCGGCGTCGTAGTGCTCCTTGATCCACGGTATGGCCACTGATGTGTCCAGACCGCCGCTATATGCCAAGATCACCTTCTGCTTTGCCATCTCCCGTCCTTCAAATGTGCGATTGAGTGTCTGTTGAATGCCTACGATGCCTTGCTGACGCGCTCCACCGCGTCCACCAGCGAGCGCTCGAAGCGGTCCACTGCAATGTCCACCTCGGCCTCAGAGACGTTCAGCGCCGGCATGAAGCGCACCGCAGTCGGCCGCACGGGGTTCAACAACAGCCCGCCGGCATTGCACGACGTGACAACTTCCCCCGCGATGGCCTCGTGGAACTCGACGGCCAGCAGCAGGCCCATGCCGCGCACCTCTTTGACGGAGTCCTCGTGCGTGGCATTCACCCGCTCGAGTCCGGCCTTCAGCCGCTCACCTATCACGCGGCCGTGCTCCACCCAGCCGCCGTCGATGACCTCCTTGACGACGGCATAGGCCGCCGCGGTGGTGAGGGCGTTGCCGCCGTAGGTGCTGCCGTGGTCGCCGGGGCGCAGCACGTCGCAGGAGTCCTTGCACATAAAGGCGCCGATGGGCACACCGCCGCCCATTGCCTTGGCCAGCGTCATGACATCCGGCTCCACGTCGAACTGTTCATATCCAAAGAGCGTGCCAAGCCGGCCGATGCCCGTCTGGATCTCGTCCAGAATGAGCAGCAGGCCATTCTCGTCGCACCACTCGCGGACGGCTTTGAGGTAGCCCTCAGGAGGCAGGATGACGCCGCCCTCGCCTTGTACCGGCTCGAGCATGATGGCGCAGGTGCCGGGGTTCGTAGCCGCCTTTAACGCCTCGATGTCGCCGAAGGGGACATTCACGAATCCGGTCATTAGCGGCAGGAAGTTTGCCTGGTAGTTGGGATTGCCAGTCGCAGCGAGCGCCCCAAGAGTGCGTCCGTGGAAGGAATCTACGGCCGTAATGATTTCGACGGCGCCGTTCCGGTTCTCGCGGCCGTACTTGCGGGCCAGCTTGATGGCGCCCTCGTTGGCCTCCGCGCCGCTGTTGCACAGGAAGACCTTGTCCAGGCAGCTGTTCTCTACGAGAATCTTCACAAGGTCGAGCTGCGGCAGCGTGTAGAACTGGTTGGACGTCTGGATGAGCGTCGAGGCCTGCTCCGCGATGGCCTGCACCATCACCGGCGGGCAATGGCCTAGGCAATCGACCGCCCAGCCCGCAGTGAAGTCCAGGTACTCCTTGCCGTCCGTGTCCCAGACGCGCGACCCCTGGCCCCGTTCGATGACGACGGGCTGACGGCGTACCGTGCCCATGTAGTATTGCTTTTCCGTCTCAATGTACTGGTTCATTATTGTTGCTCCTCCGCAAGCCGGTTTAGCTCCTCAAGCGATCGCCTCAACGCTTCAAACGCCATATCCAGGGATTCGATGGCGTCCGACGCGTCGCCCAGCGCTTCCTGCA
Source organism: Dehalococcoidia bacterium (assembly GCA_965249605.1). Taxonomy (GTDB): domain Bacteria; phylum Chloroflexota; class Dehalococcoidia; order Lucifugimonadales; family UBA1127; genus UBA1127. The sequence continues at coordinate 2,180,035 of OZ252245.1, read as the reverse complement.
GCGACCCCGCCTCTGCGGGCGGCGCTGCGTCTGCCACCGGCGACGGTACATCCAGCGACGGGGCAGGCGTGCTCGAGCCCGTCAGCGCGTCGAGGGCCGCCTGCAGCGTCGGTCGCATCACGACCTCACCCGCGTCCGCGACAATGACTTGCTTGAGCTCCGGGAAGGCGAGGTTCTCCGCCTGCAGGAACACCGGCTCCACATACAGGATGGTGTTGTCAATCGGGACCACAAGCAGGTTCCCCCGCAGGACCTGTGACCCGACTTGGCCCCACAGCGTGAATTGCTGCGAGATATCCGGGTCGTTGTCTATACGGGCCTCGACCTGCAGTGGCCCGTCCAGCTGCTTGCCCCGCGGGAACACGAAGTTCACCAGCTCCCCATACCGCTCGCCGTCGTTACGGGCCGCCAGCCACGACACCATGTTCGGGCGTTCGGCAGGCGTGAACGGCAGCAGCAGCACAAACTCCTCTTGAACGGAGTCCGGCAGCTTCATGATGAGGTAGTACGGCTGCATCATCTCCGGAGCACTAAAGAACTCCTCCTGTGGGATGCTCCATTGGTCCTCTTTGTTGAAGAAGACCGTGGTATCCGTCATGTGGTACTGAAGGTACTGCTGCGCCTGCGCCTCAAAGAGGCCCTCCGGGTAGCGGATGTGCTCCCGAAGCCCCGGATGCCGGGTGTCGATCTCGTCAATGGGCGTGAAGAGCTTGGGGAACACCTTCTGGTACGTCTGCACAAGCGGATCCGTTGGCTCCATCACGTAGAAGGTCAAGTCGCCCTGGTACGCGCTCATCACCACCTTGACGCTGTTGCGAATGTAATTGAAATCGCCCAACTCTCCGGAGAACGGCGTCGAGTACGGGTACCGGCTTGTGACAGTGTACGCGTCCTGAATCCACTGCAACCCGCCGTTGACCACGACCACGTACGGATCACTGTCCATCACCAGGAATGGGGCGACATCCGCCACTCGCTCCTGGATGTTCCGGTTGTACTGGATGCGGCTGCCGGGCGTGATGTTCTCGCTGATCAGCAGGTTCAGGTCCCGGAACTTCCAAGCGTAGGCAAGCCGACGCAAGAACCCGCTCACGAGGACGCCGCCATGGCCCCCATACCGCTTGTAGACCGGAATGTCCGTCTCCGTGGGGTAGGAAAACTCCTCCACCCCGGAGTTGGCGACGACATAGTCCCGCGTGTTTTCGCCGTAGTAGACCTCCGGGCGGGTCACCGGGATCTTGCCCGTGGGCGGTACGTCCTGCAGCACGAATTCCGGCTTGCCGTCGTCCGCGAACTCCGTCACCGGCGCCGCCACCACGCCAAATCCATGGGTGAACTGGAGCGTCCGGTTCACCCAGTTCTGTGCCTCCTGCGGCAGCCGCTCCGGCGAGAGCTCCCGCGCGCTTATCATGAGCTGCGTATACTCGCCGTCCAGCGTGTACCGGTCCACGTCCACGTCCTGGAAGTCGTAGTACAGCCGGATGAACTGGATCTGGTTCAACGTGTCAAGGAACGGACGGTGGTCCCAGAGCCGCAGATTCGAGATGATTCCTGGGTTCGTTTCGACGATCTCCTTGGTCACCCGGGGATTCTCCCGTATCGGGTACGACGACTCGACGATGCGGTTCAGCCCGAAGGCGTCCCGTGTGGCCTCAATGTTCCTGCCTATGAACTGCCGCTCCCGCTCCAACTCGGACGGGATGACCTGGAAACGCTGCACCGCGTTGGGCCACGCGAACTGCAGTAATATCAGCGCGCCCACCCAAAGCAGCCCAATGCCCACCATGAGCCGTGTGCCCCGCAGCCAGAAGGCGTTGAGCAGCATCAGCAGGCCCCCCGCGGAGACGATGAAGATGAGCACCGTCAGGCCAGGGATGCGTGCGTTGACGTCCGCGTAAGTGGCGCCCACCACCGCCCCGTTGTTCGAGAAAACGAGGTTGTAGATGTCGATCCAGTAGCCGTACCCAAAGGTGAAGAGCAACAGCGCGCCCAAGATGGAAAGGTGCGTCCGAACGGGCGGTGTCAAGGAAAAGACGGCTCCCCGCAGGCTGAAGTGAACGAAGTACATGCCCAAGCTCATTAGCAACGTCACGATGAACGCGCCCAGCAGCCACCCCTGCACAAGCTGGTGCAACGGCAGCGTGAAGACGAAGAACGAGACGTCCTTGCCGAACTGCGCGTCCGACAGGCCGAAACTCGTGGAGTGGATGTAGCCCAACACCACGCTCCAGCCGCCGCCCGCTACGCCGCCGAAGATGAGTGAGGCAATGACAATGACGAAGATCGCACCAGCCAGCGTCAGCGGCCTCAGCAACTCCAGCGTCTCTTCCGGCACGGGCGTCACCTGTGGTCCCCGCCCGTAGCGGTATGTAAGCCAAACGCTGATCGACGAGATAATCGCGAAGAGGAGCGTGCCGGTGATGAAGAGCCAGATGCGTTGGACCAGGATGGTGCGGTACACGCCCTCGAACCCCAGGTTGCCGAACCAGAGGAAGTTGGTGTACACGTCAAGCAGCCAGAAGGTCAATAGGAACAGCCCTATCACAAGAGCAATGCCGCCGCCCCACAAGACCAACCCCCGCCACGGAATCTCCGGCGCCCCAATTTGCCCCGGCTGACCGAAGTTTGGGAAGCCGCCGCCGAAACCGCCGCCAAAATTGCCTGCCATTAGCGTCTCCTTGCCTTAGCCAATGCGTGTGCCTTTACCCCTGCCCTCCAGGCACTCCAGAAGCGCGTGGGGCTCTCTGCCGTCCAAAATTTGCGCCGTGCCCACCTTGGGTAGCGCCTTCAGGCATGCCTCCAGCTTGGGGATCATGCCTCCCGCGGCAACCCCGCTCTCGATGAGCGACTCTGCCTGCTCTGGCAGCAGCCGCGGCACCGTTCGCTTTCCTGCGTCCATCACACCGTCGACGTCCGTCAGATAGATGAGCCGCTCCGCCTCCAACGCCGCCGCCAACTCACCCGCAGCCACGTCACCGTTGATGTTGTACAGCGTTGCGCCGGGCCCGCCGTTCAGGCCCACCGCGATCGGCGCAATGATGGGGATCCACCCCATCGCCACCATCTCCTGGACCGGCGAGGCGTCAACCTTCGTAATATCCCCCACAAAGCCCAGGTCCGGGTCCAGCATCTTCGCCTGCAGGATGCCCCCGTCCGCCCCGCTGAATCCCATCGCCTTGCCGCCGTGCGCCAGGACCGAGGCCACCAGCTGTTTGTTCACCAGCCCCGTGAGGACGGCCAGCACAATGTCCAGCGCCGCCTCGTCCGTCACCCGCATGCCCCTCACAAAATGCGGCGCCGCGCCCGTCTTCTCCATCCATCGGCTGATGACCTGACCGCCGCCGTGCACCACCACGGGCGCGAGCCCCTGCCGCTGCATCGTCACAACATCCTCAAGCGTCGTGTCCCCGCTCCCAAGGGTGCTGCCGCCAATCTTGATGACGATGGGCTTCTTTGTGTTGGCCGCGCTCACAGTTTCCTCTGTTGCCTCAATTGAAAGCGCCGCGCCCGATTGCCGGACGCGGCGCTCTTCTCTACGTGGTATACGCACTGTTGAAGGTGACGAATTCCTCGCTCATATTGCAGCCCCAGCCGACTGCAACGCCGTTGCCCAGGTTCAGGCTCACACGGATGCGGACCTCGTCGCCGTGCATGGACGCCACCAGCGACTCCCGTAGGTACGGCACGGGCAGACCCGCCTCCATGATGCAGATGTCGTTCACATGGAGGGTGACCTTGCTTTCCACCACCTCGGCGCCGCTCTTGCCTACGGCCATCATGATGCGCCCCCAGTTGGGGTCGTTGCCGTGAATGGCCGTCTTCACCAGAATCGAGCTTGCCACGGAACGAGCCGCCAGCCGCGCATCCTCGACGCTTTCCGCGCCGTCCACCGTTACTTCGATGAGTTTGGTGGCTCCCTCGCCGTCCTTCACCATCTCCCGCGACAGGTGGGTGCATACCTGCATCAGCGCCGCAGCCAAGGCCGCGCCCTGCGGCGTACCCTTTGGCGTCGACGCGCCGGACGCGCCGTTGGCGAACAGCAGCACTGTGTCGTTCGTGCTCGTGTCGCCGTCGATGTCCACCATATTGAATGTGGAGTCCACCACCTCGCTTAGGGTCTCCTGCAAGAAGGCAGCGTCCACCTCGGCGTCGGTGGTCAGGTAGGCAAGCATCGTGGCCATGTTGGGGTGGATCATGCCGGAGCCCTTGCAGCAGCCCGCCACGGTCACTGTGATGTCGCCTACGGGGAAGGAGACCGCAATCTCCTTGCTGACCGTGTCCGTCGTCATGATGGACCGTGCGAAGTCATGCCCGCCGTCCCGGGTGAGCTCCACCTTGCCAACAGCGTTCCGAATGAGGCCCATGGGCAGCTCCACGCCAATGAGCCCGGTGCTGCTAACGGCCATGTCCTCCGGTTCAACGCCGACCACGCCCGCGGCCAGCGCAGCCATCTCCTCGGCGTCCTTCAGCCCCTGGTCGCCGACGGAGCAGTTGGCGCACCCGCTGTTGACGACGACGCCGCGGGAAACGCCCCGCGCTACGTTCTTCTTGCTCACAGTCACAGACGGCGAGACAACCTTGTTCTTGGTGTACGTCCCCGCCGCTGCAGCGGGGGTCTCTGCGAAGAGCATGCCCAGGTCAACTTTGCCCGGGGCGTACGTGCGAATTCCGGCGTACGTCGCCCCTGCGGTGAATCCCAGCGGGGTCGTGACAGACCCGTCCGGGACAACGGTTATTTCATGTATCATTGGTGTCTCCTACGGTTGGTTGTCTGTTCCAGCGCACAACGATTAGGGCTGGATAGGTGGAAATTCCGTTGTGGAGGCCTTTGGCAAACAACCTTAGGAGTATAGCACAAGCCCTATCTGGCTTCACCCTCAGAGGCTGCCTGCCCCTCCTGCGTTGAATCTTGTCGCAAGGGGCCGTCCTCGACCGGCGACGCGTCGTCTGAGGGCCTGCCCGTCGGGATGACCCCGTCCGCGGCCAGGGTGCTGTTCATCGCAGCTACCGCCACCTCAATCTGAGAGCGGTCGGGCCAGCGCGTGGTGAGCCGCTGCAGCATGAGGCCGGGGAACGCCAACATCTGCGCCCAAGCGCGATCGCTGTGTGCCCCGCTGAACCGCAGGAATTCGTAGCTCACGGCGGCGATTATCGGCACCAGCGCGATGCGGGAAACCACAGCCCATACCAGGGAAGGGCGGCCGACTAGCGTGAATACCAGCACGGACACCAGCACCACGGTCAACAGGAAGGCCGTGCCGCAGCGCGGGTGTGCCATCGGGAATTGCTCGATTTCCTCCGGCTCCAGCGGCCTCCCGTGCTCGTATGCGTGGATGGTCATGTGCTCCGCGCCGTGGTAGGCAAAGACGCGCTTGACGTCCCTCAGGTGCCCGATGAGCCAGATGTACCCCACCAGCAGCGTCAACCGGATGACACCCTCCAGCAAGTTGCTCACGATGGAAGATTCGATAACGCTGTCTAGCGAGCGAGCGCCAAACAACGGCAGCAGGAAGAAGATGCCGATGCCGAAGACAAGCGCGATCGCCATGGTGAACGCCATGCTGACCCGCTCTGCCTTGCCGACCTTCGGCTGCTCGCCGTCTGGTACAGGCGGCGCGTCGGGGTCCGCCATCGCAATCTCCGCCGAACGGTTCAGGCCGCGCATGCCCATGAGCAACGCCTCGGCCAGCACCAGCACACCCCGCACCAGCGGAATGCGGCGAAGCCGGCCGCTCGTGATGGGGTTCAGTGGGAGCGGCCCAGTCCAGATGCCACCATCGGGACGGCGTACGGCCATGCGCACGTTCCGCTGCCCCCTGATAAGCACACCCTCTATCAGGGCCTGACCACCGTAGTAGAACGGCTGCGGCATCGTGCTGTCCTCCCGTTGCCTTCCCTGCGCTTGCTTCATGCCGTTCCCGCGAATACGGGAACCTCTTCCTTGGCGACTCCGCTTGTTCCGTTTGCCTGAACCTGTCTAGGGTCCAACTGGATTGGGAATCGCCGTTTATCCTGAAAAAGAAATCGGGGTGGCTTACACCACCCCGAGACCCGGTCTTGCGCCTATTTGAGGTTGTACCTCCGCTTAATGCGCTCGACCCGACCCTCGGTGTCCACAATTCGCTGCTCTCCCGTAAAGTACGGGTGGCATCGGTTGCAGATCTCCACGCGCAACTCCGGCTTTGTTGAGCCGGTGGTGAAGGTGTTGCCGCACACGCAGTGTACCACTGCTTCTGCGTGCCACTGTGGATGTATCGCTGTCTTCATTGCTAGTCACTCCTGAACCTGACGATGCAGTCTTGAAGCTACGCCTGGGGGTAGACGCTGGCCATCTTGCGGTCCTTCAACGCCCACTCGTACTTCACCTCGCCGTCCGCCAGTGCGAACAGGGTGAAGTCGCGTCCAAGCCCAACGTTCTTGCCGGGGTAGATGCGTGTGCCACGCTGCCGAACCAGAACCGCTCCGGTGCGCACCACCTGGCCGCCGTACACCTTGACGCCGAGGCGCTGCCCCTTGCTGTCTCTGCCGTTCCGGCTGGAACCGCCACCCTTCTTATGGGCCATTGTTCTACTCCCTGGTTCCCTCGCCCCGGTTAAGCGGAGCGGTTACTCTGCCTTCTTTTCGCCCTCGGAGGGTTCCTCCACTTGGGAATCTGCCTCGCCAGTTTCTGCGGCCTCAGGCTCTTCTGAAGAGGCAACGGGCTCCTCTTCCACCGCCTCAGCCTCTTCAGAAGACGCGACGGGCTCCTCAGCCACAGCTTCCACCGCCTCAGCTTCTTCAGAAGACGCGACGGGCTCCTCAGCGACCGCTTCCGCCGCCTGCTCCTCGGTTGCCGCGGCGGGCTGTGCCGTGCGGCGCCTGCGTCGAGGGGCCGGGGCCGGTGCGGCTTCCTCTACCGTCTCTTCAGCGACGGGCTCCGCCACCACTTCTTCGGGCTCCTCAGCGCCACCGGTCAGGATGTGCCGGATGCGCAGCCGCGTGTAGCTCTGGCGATGGCCGTTCTTGCGGCGGTACCGGGTCTTGGCTTTGTATTTGTAAACGATGATCTTCGGACCGCGGAACTGATCGGCGACCTCTGCCGTCACCTGGGCCCCGTCCACGGTGGGCGTCCCCACGGACACCGCATCGTCTTCGCCGACAAGCAGCACGTCGGACAGCGCTACCCGCGCGCCCACCTCTTCTTCGAGCTTCTCAACGTCAATAACGTCACCGGGCTGGACCCGGTACTGCTTGCCGCCGGTCTGAATTACTGCGTAGCTGGACACGATGGTTAACGCCTTTCAAGGGAATGTGCGACAAATAACTATTGTAGGCGGGGCCTATGGGGGTGTCAACGGGAAAGGGGGACTATGTAATGGTGGGAGCGTAGTGCAACGGGACTGTGGCCAACTGATTGCCGGGAGGGACCGCAACGGAATTCAAGGGGCTGGGAGTGGACAGCGACAACCCATCACGTTCCATTTCAAGTGCGTAGTCAATCAGGACGGCCCTAGCGTTCCGAAGCGCTTCCTCCACCGTGCCACCCATAGCTCCTATACCGTCGATGTCAGGGAAAACGACCCCGTAGTTGCCAGGTTCACCGTCAATGAGGGCCGGGTAATTTATCGATGTGTTCATCCGGTATTTCTACCAAGCAGCTTTCTTTTCAATTGAGCGCGCTACGCCCATTGAGGTGCAGAACAATTTAGGACGCATTAACCGCGTCCAACAACTCCCCTACGCTGCCAAGCCCCTCCACGCCCCACGCCGTCGCGATGGCTGCGGGAATCGCCTCTGCCGAGATGACGCCTGCCGCGCAGTCCGTGAATTTCTCCGCCAAGTCCTCTCGCGACATCGGCCACTCCGGCGTACCGCGCGACGCGGAGGCTTCGCGGGTCAGCACGCTGCCGTTGGTCAGCTCCACCTCCACGCGGCTGCGGATTCGCTTGAAGCCCTGCGCCTCGATGCCCTCGTCCAGGAACGGCTTTACTCGCTGCATCATGGCCCGCACATCCGGGCTCTGCACCACTTCGTCGCGGAACTCGGCGATGCCCGCACGTCGTCGGAGCGCAAGGACGCCCAGCATGAACTGCACGCTGAACTTGGCCTGCAGCGCGTTTTCGGGCTCGGCATACCGCAGCGCGTTCAGCACGTTTGACGCCGTGCCAAGCCGGACCTCGCGAATGTTCGCCGGGTCGACGTCATGTTCGATGAGCAGGCCGCGCAGCGCGTCCATGGCCGGGTGCAGCAGCGACCCGCACGGGTACGGTTTCACCGACACGCCCGGGTCGAGCAGCGCCCACGGGCTGCCCAGCTTGCCGAGCACGTACTCCTCGTCGACGCCGCCGCCGGCCACCGCAAAGAAGCCCCACGGGCCGTCCAGCCCTGACGGGTCTGCGCTGTAGCCCATCGACGCCAGCTTCGACGCAACGACGCCGTTCTGTGCCGCCGCGCCCGAGTGGTACGGCTTGGTCATCGTGCCGAAGTTGCACCGCAGCCCCGCGCTCTTTGATCCCGCGATACTCAGCGCCGTCCGCGTGTGCTCGTGGTCCAGCCCCATCAGCGACGCCGAGGCCGCCGCGGACGCGAAGACGCCGAACGTCCCCGTGCTGTGGAACCCCCGCTGGTAATGTTGCGGGTTGACCGCCTCTGCCAGCTTGCACTCCACCTCCAACCCGATGCTGAAGGCGCGCACCAGGTCTTTCCCGCTGGCCCCTGTCTCCTGCCCGACTGCCAGCGCCGCGGAGAGCGCAGGCACCGTCGGGTGCGTCAGCAGGCCGTAGACCCGGTCCGGCGTCGAGGCGAGCTGCGTGTCGTCGAAGTCGTGGGCATGGCCGCTTACGCCCGCGGCCAGCGCCGCAAACTCCGCCGGGTAGGACACCGCGACGCCCGGCACCCGCGCCGCGCCGGTCACGCCCAGCGATCCCACGTACCGGTGGATGATCTGCGTGCACTCCTCGGGCACGCCGGCCAGCATCACTCCCAGCCCGTCCACGATGCAGCGCAGCGACTCGGCCCGGAGGTCGTCCGGGAGGTCGTCATACGTCGTCTCGACAATGAAGCGGGCCGTTTCCTGGGTGATGGCGCCGGTCAGGGTGGTCATGTGTTGGGGAACCTCCTCCTGTGGTGTACCATACGGGGCGTTCAGCCAAAAGGGCGGGATATAGCATACCCCCAATTGACGTAAGGGTGGCAATGTTCACCGATTTCGAGAGCTGTCCGGTCTGTAAGGGCGCGGTGACCGTCCGCACCGTGGACGGGCAGTGGCGGCCATATTGCCTGCGGTGCCAGGTCATCCTGCAGCTCGGTCCGAAGCTGGTCGCGACAGTGTTGATCGGCGACTCCTCGAACTTGCTCATGGTGCAGCGGAGCTACGGCGAGGAGAAGGGCCGCTGGGCGCTCCCCGGCGGCTACGTTGAGCAGGGCGAGGTCGTCGAGGAGGCCGCCGCCCGCGAGGCGCTCGAGGAGACCGGACTGAAGGTGGACATCACCGGCCTCGTGGGGCTCTTCTCCTCCCCCGGCCGAGCCATCGTCGTCGCGGCCTACGGCGCCCGGGCCGTGGGAGGCGCCCTCACGACGGAGTCCTGGGAGATCGACGGCGCTGGTTACTTCCCTATCGACAACCTCCCGCCTCTGGCCTTTCCTCAAGACGACCGCATCATTGCCCAATGGTTGCAGATGCTGGAGCGTCAGCGCTAGACACCTCTCCTGTTTCCCCCATCCCGTTGACACCCTTGCGCCGTGCGGTATCATTGTGGCGACGCCAACCTGACGCAGGTGGCAAATGGGTTCCGGCAACCCCAAATTTGGCCGCGGGGATCAGCATGACCGCGACGGCGCCTCTCAGACTTGTGTTTCCCTCCTACGCTAGCCGCGTGTGTCCTTCACGTGCCGGTGCCTGCGCAACGGGACGAGAGACATGACCACCGACTCACTTCTTGGCAACGTCGGCTTCATCGGCGCGGGCGCCTTGGGCACCACCCTGGCGCAGGCGATGCACCGATGCGGCTACAGCGTCCGCGCCGTCGCCAGCCGAACGGGCTCTTCCGCCGAGAGTCTCGCCGCCGAGATTCCCGGCTGCGAGGCGGCCTCTCCGCAGGGGGTGGCGGACCGGTGCGACACCGTCTTCCTCACCGTCCCCGACGATGCCATCGTCGCCGTTGCCGCGTCGCTCCGGTGGCGCACCGGGCAGGCGGTTGTCCACTGCTCCGGGGCGCTCCCACTGGACGTGCTGTCGGCGGCCACGGCGGCGGGCGCCATTGGCGGCGCGATGCACCCGCTGCAGACCTTCACCGCCGGCGTCGACCCGACCGCGTCCTTCCAGGGCGTTGCCTGCGCCGTTGAAGCGCCGGCGCCCTTGCGCGGGGCGTTGGACGACCTTGCGGCGCGGCTCGGCGGGTGGCCGATCTCGCTGTCCTCCGAGGACCGGGCGCTTTACCACGCCAGCGCCATCGCCGCGTGCGGCCTCATCGCCACGCTGCTGAAGCTTGCAGGCGACCTCTGGAATGGCGTTCCTGGACTGGAGGAGCAGGGGATGCGAGCCCTGCTGCCGCTGACCCGCAGCACGCTCAACAACATCGAGCGACAGGGGTTGCCGGCGGCGCTGACCGGCCCTGCGGCTCGCGGCGACGTTGGCGTCGTGCAAATGCACCTCGACGCCCTGTCGGAGCGGGCGCCTGGCTTCTTGCCGCTCTACGCAGCCCTTTCGCTGGCGTCGCTTCCGATCGCTCGGGAGAAGGGGACGCTCGCCGGACCGCAGGAGACGCTGTTACGCGAGCTGCTGTCTGTCGCCATTGCCACTGCCAACACTCAACACGAGGGAGCGCCATGCGTGTAACGACGCTCGAGGTGCAGCGTTTCAAGTCGCGAGGGGAGCGGTTCCCCGTGCTGACCGCCTACGACTACCCCACCGCAAAGCTGGTGGAGGAGGCGGGCGTGCCGGTCATCCTCGTCGGCGACAGTCTTGGGCAGGTGGTGCTGGGCTACAGCTCCACCATCCCGGTGACGATGGAGGTGATGCTGCACCACACTGCGGCGGTGGTGCGCGGCACAGAGCGCGCGATGGTCACCGCCGACATGCCCTTCCTCTCCTATAACCTCAGCGTTGAGCAGGCGCTCCAGAATGCTGGACGCTTCCTGCAGGAAGCCGGCGCGCAGTCGGTGAAGCTGGAGGGCGGCGTTCGGGTCGCGGAGACGGTGCATCGCATCACCGAGGCGGGCATTCCGGTCATGGGCCACGTCGGCCTCACCCCGCAGTCGGTGAACCAGCTTGGCGGGTATCGCGTGCAGGGCAAAGGCGAGGCGGCGGCCGAGGCCCTGCTGCAGGACGCCCTTGCCCTCCAGCAGGCCGGCGCGTTCAGCGTTGTCCTGGAGCTGGTGCCGGAGGATGTGGCGAGCGCCGTCACGGAGCGGCTGACCATTCCCACCATCGGCATCGGCGCCGGCCCGCACTGTGATGGGCAGGTGCAGGTCATCCACGACCTCCTCGGCTACAACACGTCCTACATCCCCAAGCACGCCAAGCGCTACGCGAACGTGGGGGAGACCATCCGCGGCGCCGTTGCGCAGTACGCCGCCGACGTCAGGGCGGACGCCTTCCGTCCCGGAGAGGGCTAGCCGACCCCATGAAGGTCTGCGCCACCGTTGCCGAGGCCCGTGAGGCGCTGCAGGACGTGGAGCGGCCCCTTGGCGCGGTGCTTACGATGGGCGCCCTGCACGCAGGCCACCTGGCGTTGGTGCGGCGTGCCAGGGCCGAGTGCAAGACCGTCGCCGCCACCATCTACGTCAACCCCACACAGTTCGGGGACACGCGCGACCTGGCCGCCTACCCCCGCCCCGTCCACGACGACCTCCGCGTTCTTGAGCGCGAGGGCGTTGACGTCGTCGTTGTCCCCTCCGACGCGGAGATGTACCCCGAGGGCTTCGGTACATGGGTGGAGGCGGGCGACATCGCCGCGCGGTTGGAGGGTGTGCACCGTCCCGGCCACTTCCGCGGCGTCTGCACCGTCGTGCTCAAGCTCTTCAATATCCTCGGGCCGGACCGCAGCTACTTTGGGCAGAAGGACGGGCAGCAGGCGCTCGTGATTCGCAAGATGGTCGAGGACTGGGCCCTTCCCGTGGAGATCGTCACCGTGCCCACCGTGCGGGAGCGTGACGGCCTCGCGATGTCCAGCCGCAACAGCAACCTCAGCCGGGAGGAGCGCAAGGCCGCGCGCGTCCTGTCCCGCGCCCTCACCGTCGCTCTGGAGATGGCGGCGGAGGGCGAGCGGGACGCTGCAGCCATGCGCGACGCCATGCGAGAGTGCATCGCGGGGGAGCCGCTTGCCGAGGCGGACTACGTGAGCGTCGCCAACGCGGAAACGCTGGCGGAGCTCGACACGGTCAGCGGGCCTGCGCTGGCGTCGCTGGCCGTGCGCATAGGCAAGACGCGCCTCATCGACAATGTCACGTTGTTGGGGTAGGAGGTCGCGTCGTCCCTCCCAACGCCCAATTCGTCGCCCCTGCGAAGGGAGACCGCTGCGAAACTGCCGTCGCCCGGCAGGCGGCGCGAGCCTTCCAAGTTTGCAGTCCAACGGCGTGGTCTCCCGATCGCCTCATGCCACTTCAGTTTGCCCTCTCTCTTCCCGGCGGGTGAGCGGTCACCGAAATAATAGTTTCCCGCCTTGTCGTAGCTACCATGGGTAGCCGCGGGAGGTTGTTTTCCCGAGAGTGATCGTAGCTGGCGCATTCGTTCCCAGATATGAATGGCGTTGGTACGAAGATTCTTCGCCCGTGAGGAGGAACCTCCCTCGACGCGTGCCGTTCTCGGCCCGGCCTCGGACGCGACGGGCATTGGCAACGAAACCATTGGTGACCTCAACGAAGTTGTTGGCAAGGAAAGGAAGTCATTCATGGGGAGAAGGTTACGGCGGGCGACGCGTGTGGGCAATGGGACGGTTTCAGGGAGTGGAGGCACCCGCTCTCGGGGCGCCGCCCTCTCCGTGGGCACTCAGGACAGGTTTCGAGCGCCTCAGGGTGACCGGAACGCGCATTGCCCCTACTCGTCCACGACCGGCGGCTCCTCGCCTGACGCGGCCGCCTCTCGCGCCTTTCGCCGGAAGTGCTGCACCACCGGCGAGAGCACCGGGACGCCCACCCGGTACTTGCCGACGGCCAGGAAGTAGAGCCACTGCACCAGTCCGTGGAGGGCGCGAGACTTGGGGTTGAAGGTGACCGTCCAGCGAGTGCCGTCCTTCACCCTCTCAAAGACGTCCTCCCGGTCCGACCATGAGGAATCTATGGCCTCCATGGTGCGTCGTTCCGGGTAGGTGAAGGTGCAGCGCCACAGCGCTTCGGCGTCGTCCTCCGTATCGCGGGTGAGCACGGCGCCGTCGACTTCCTGCACCGGCTCGCCGTACTTCTGCACGAAGAGCGCCTGATCGACCGTCCCCGTCGGGCCCATGGCGGTCACGTACTCGTAGACCTCCTCGATGGGAGCGGGAATGTTGCAATGGAAGCTGAGTTTCACCGTGGGCTGCCCTCGTCCTACGCGTCTGGGAAGCGGGCTTGCACGCCGGCGAGCGACTCCAGCCCCTTGATGTATGCCTGGGTCCCCTCGTCACCGTGCCCCTGCCCCTCGACGGCCCTGTAGAGGTGATGCACCAGCGGCGTGGTGAACAACGGCAGGTTCATCTGCTGTGCCGCCTCCATGATGAGCCGCAAGTCCTTCTGCTGCAGGCGGACCATGAAACCGGGTGCGAAATCGTCCTTGAGGAGGCGCGCGCCCAGGTTCTCGAGCTGCCATGAGTTGGCCGCGCCGCCGGTGACCGCCGAGAACACCGCCTGCAGGTCAGCGCCCGCCGCCGCGCCGAAGAGCAGCCCCTCGGATACCGCCGCCATGGTGCCCGCGACGATGACCTGGTTCACCAGCTTGGTCACCTGCCCCATGCCGAGTTCGCCGCAGTAGGTGATGCGCGTGCCCATTGCCTCCAGCACGGGCCGCACGCCCTCGAAGACCTCCCGGTTGCCGCCGAGCATGATGGAGAGGGCGGCGTTCTGCGCGCCCAACACGCCGCCGCTGACGGGCGCGTCCAACATCGGCACGCCGCGCTCCGCCAGCGCAGCGCCGACGGTGCGGGTCACCTCCGGCGAGATGGTGCTCATGTCGATGACCACCGTACCCGCAGCGGCGCCGTGGATGACGCCGCCTTCGCCGAGGATGACGGCCTGCACGTCAGGGGAGTCCGTGACCATCGTGATTACGACCTCCGCGCCCGCGGCTGCGTCCTGCGGCGACGATGCCGCCTCGCCGCCGTCCGCGACAAAGGCGTCCACCTTGGACGTGGTGCGGTTCCAGGCGCGGACGGAGTGACCGGCCTTCAACAGGTTTCGGCTCATTGGGGCGCCCATCAGCCCCAGTCCAACAAATCCCACGCGCATGGCCTTGTCTCCTCAATCCAGCTTGCCTGCAGACGCCTCTTCGGGAGACCCTTCGACAGGCTCAGGGCGAACGGACTCCCGTGGCGTTCATCTTCCCTTCGACGGGCTCAGGGCGAACGGATTCCCTTGGCTGTGGACGTGCTTACGCCCCGGCCTTCTCTCGCTCGCGGCAGCTCTCGATGTATTGTCGGGCCCCTTGCGCCAGGAAGGCGGGCGTGCCCGTCGCCAGGTACTGGTAGCCCACGTTGCGCCAGTGCTCGTAGGCGTCGGCGTCGCGAGCGATGGTGCCGGCCCACTTCCCAGCGGCGACCGCCGCCACCCCCACGTGCTCGATGGCCTCCATCACCGCGGGGTGCGTCGGCTGGCCGGGGTAGCCCATCGAGATGGACAGGTCCGTCGGGCCGATGAAGACCAGGTCGACACCCTCCGTCGCCACGATCTCCGCCGCCTGCTCCACGGCCTGCGTCGTCTCGATCTGCACGCACAGGATCAGCTCTTCATTGGCCAGCTTCACGTAGTCGCCCAGCGGCATGCCGATGCCGTAGCCCCCGGCGCGGACGCCGGCCAGGCCGCGCTTGCCAACCGGCGGGTATCGCACGGCGTCGACGGTGGCCCGGGCCTCCGCGGCGGAGTTCACCTGCGGGATCTGCGCGCCCATGACGCCGGTGTCCAGGTAGCGAAGGATGTTCTGCGGCAGGTTCAGCGCGATGCGGCACATGGTGGAGATGCCGACGGATTCCGCCGCTCGCACCTGGTGCTCGCACGACTCCAGGTCGGACACACCGTGTTCCGCGTCGATGATGACAAAGTCCATGCCCAGGAAGCCCAGGATCTCCACGGCGTCTGGCGAAGGGATGGAGTTGAACGCGCCGATGACGCCTTCGCCGTTGCGTAGCTTTGCCTTGAGGGTGTTGGTCCCAATCATGCCTGGTCCTCCGTTCGAGTTTGGAATTGGCGGCACACGCCGACGCTTCTGGCAGGCGGGCCGGAGACACTGTACCGGAGGGGGTGGGCCGGGGCAAGGGTTGGGGGAGATGGGGGTGTGAGAGGGGTTTGGAGGTTGGGGCTACGTGGAACTATTTGTCTCCTGCATAGCGGAGGACTCGCTATCCATCACTCGGTGAACCAAGTTTGCTAACCATTGGCACCCCATGACTCACCTAATTCCCGCAACATCTGGTAGGTGCTAATGACCTCAACCTGTCGAGAGGGATCAAAACTAACACAGACGTTGGGGATTTTGACTACTGTCGAATTCCTGCCTTCCCTTGTCTCCAACGTTACTACCTTGGCACCTTCGACATACGCATGAGCTATCACCCATGGGTCCGCCCCGTCCATAAATCGCCTCGTTGCTTTCGTATCGGGGTAGTTGGCGCTTACGTATGCGATTATTTGGCTGAAGGTGGATTGCACCACTGAGTTGGGTTCAACAAATAGACCAGATTCTCTTCGTTCCATTGCCCAACTAATAAGGTCGTCCTGCCCTCTAAGCAACTCATCGTATACACTGACTGGGCACATTAGCCGGACGGCTTGCGACATTTCGTCAATGAGGTTCCAGAAACGGGGCGCAATGTCAAAACCATACGGCCCCTTCTTGCCCTCAATAAAGACATTGGAATCCAGCCAATAATCAGCCAAGTGTCAATGCGCTCCCAAAGAGATGATTCGAGATTCCGGGCAGCGTGTTGATCCTGACATCGAGCAGAGCAGCGGCCTCTCGGCTGAACAGGGTTCCGGCTGCAGCGCAAGAAATGACCGCCTCAGTAAACGCGGTACCGTTGCGCGTCGTCAGCGTGTGGTAGAAGTTCCCGCCAGGTTCACTTGAGCGCGGATTGGCTTTGGCTCGTTCCACGAGTCGTCTATTGTGTTCCCAGTATTCGTCCGTGGAGACGAAATTGAAGTCATGCGCCCGCCATAGAGTCACCATCTCGCTGACTTTGAAATGGCGGGTCATGCGCCCAACTTTCTCTGCGACCTCGCCGCTTTCGGCCTGCCACACGGCTTGGAATTCTTCACCGGGTGTCAGAGTTTCTGCCGCAATGCGGTTGCAGAACAGCTCTACAGAGTTTTCTTGGGCTTTGACGCGGGGGCTATAGTCCGGGTTGGAGATTCCGCCCTGCCCTGTCCAGATGTGCGCCAACTCGTGGGCAAGGGTGAAGATCTGGGCCCCTTTCGCATCACGTCCATTGATGAACACTAGAGGGGCAGTTTTGTCTGTTACTGAGAATCCCCTAAACTCCTCAACGTCTAGAGGCCTATGCGCGTCATTTCCCACCACTCCACTGCGCAAGACCATTATCCCGGACTTCTCTGCGTTTCGGGTGAGTTCTCTCAGGAAGCTCTCCCAGTTGCTGGTACGGACTCGTGCGCCGTCAACATCGATGACCGAACGAATGTCACCCGCAATCCTTTCTTCTGGATCGCCAGTGCTAAAGCGCCCAACAAATGGGAGGTCCTCAATGCCTTCCAACTCCCGGTATTCTCGAAACCACTGCTGCTTACCCAATACGTCAGTCAAAAGGTCCAGAAAATCAGGACTGGGTTCCCGGGAGGGCTGGCCGGGAAGAGTACGAAAATCCGGTAAGGGGAGTTTTTGTACTGGAGGCTCCGGCAGGTACAGGTAGCCAAAGGGAACATGCAGCGCGCGCGCAAAATGCTGTGCTTGTCGAAACGTGGGACGCCTGTCTCCATTTTCCCAAGCGAAGATAGCCGCCGGCCTCACACCTAACTTTGCCGCTAGTTTTCCGACCTCTGTTCCTCGCCGTTCACGGGCCCAGGTCAGAAGCTTGGGAGTAACAAGTGCCTCAGTCATTCCATCCGTCCATGCACTCTCTTCCAGTAACCGTGCCTGCCCTTCTGTACCTCTGAGCCACGCAGCATAGAAACATGTGGCTCCATAATACTTCACAAGCATATGGGCGTGTTGGGAGGATTGATTTCTTGCGCGGGGCGGAGGATGCGCTCTGCACGCTGCTCCTCGAAACAAGCCACGTGTAAGCTACGCCGCGCGGCTCCCCACCCGGCCCCGCAGGGCGGCGAGGTCACGCTGCAGCGACGCCTCGCCCTTCAGCCGCTCAGCAATCTTGCCGACGGCCTGGAACACCGTGCTGTGGTCGCGGCCGCCGAGGGTCCGGCCAATCTCCGTCAGCGCCAGCCCCATGTCCTCTCGCATGACGTACATGGCCAGGTGCCGTGCGTGCGAGACGGTCCGCTCGCGCTTGGGCCCCTTCAGGGCCGCCGCCGTCGTGGCGAACAGCCGCGCCGCCTGCTCAATCACCCCGTCCGCCGTGTGCACCACCGGCTCGGAGGGCGTTTCCAGCCCGCCAAGCGCCTGCTCCACCAGGTCCATGGTCACGGGCCGCCCCGTCATGTCTGCGTATGCCGATATGCGGTTCAGGCAGCCCTCAAGCTCGCGGACGCTGTGGCTTGCCCGCCGTCCCAGCGACTCCATCACCTCAGCGGGCACATCGACGTCCAGCGACGCCGCCTTGGCCCGCAGGATTGCGAGCCGCGTCTCCAAGTCGGGCGGCTGAATGTCCGCAATCAGTCCCCACTCGAACCGCGACCGCAGCCGGTCGTCCAGCGGCTTCAGCGCCCGCGGCGGCCGGTCGCTGGCCAGCACCACTTGGCGGCCCGAGTGGTGAAGCTCGTTGAAGATGTGGAACAGCCCCTCCTGGGTCTGCTCCTTTCCGCTCAGGAACTGCACGTCATCCATCAGCAACACGTCGGGGCGGCGGTAGCGCTCCCGGAACTCCGCGGCTTTGCCCTCGCGGATGGAGGTCACGAACTCCGTCACAAAGCGATCGCTGCTGACGTAGAGCGCCTGCAACCCGCGCTCCCGTGCCCGGTGCCCGACGGCGTGCAGCAGGTGCGTCTTCCCCAGCCCCGGGGGCGAGTAGAGGAAGACGGGGTTGTACTTTTCGCCCGGAAACTCCGCCGCCGCCTTCGCTGCCGCCACTGCGAGCTCGTTCGACGCGCCGACGGTAAAGCGGCCGAAGACGTAGCGCGGGTCCAGCGGGAGCTGGGCAGCCCCCGGCCCGACAACCCTCGGCGCCGGCAACGGTCCGGCTGCCTCGACTTCGTCGACGCCCGTGGCCCCGGGATGCCCCGACGCCGCCATCGCGCTCACCGCTTGCACCTCGAACCGCACGTCCATCGGAGTGCGCGACACGCGCTCGAGTGCCCGCTGCACCACGCCCTTCATGCGCTTGCCGAGGTACTCGGCGGCGAAGGCGCTCGGCGCGGCAACCACGAGGCAGTCGTCGGCTATGGCGATACCCACGGTTTGCTTGAGGAAGGTATCATAGCTTGGCCTGGCCACCTGCACCTGCAGGTCGCCGAGCACAGCTTCCCATAGCTTTCGGGGTTCCCTGGAGCTCACGCTAGTCGTCTCCCTGGCGAGCACGCGGCCCATGGCACAGGCCGAATGCGCGAATGCGACAGTTGGGCTAGAGCATCGAATGTACCAGTCGGGCGGCAGGCCGTTCTAGGATAATGTTTCACCGTTTTTGTCGATTTTGCCGGCCTGCGTGTGTTCTAGGCGTAGGTGCGGTGCTGTTCTGCACCTGTCCAAAACATATATTTTGCAGAATAGAGACTGTATTTGTTACATAGGTGAATCAACAATATAGGAACTATTGTGGAGAATCCGTATGGGAGAGAGAGGCAATAATGTGTATAAGCAGACACATTCAAGCTAGGATGATATTTGTGGCTGGAGTCTTGCCTCTGGCCTTGGATGGCGCATCCCTTGGCCCCAAAAATGCGTTTTGGTGGAAATGACCGTGCGATTAGTTTTCCTCGGGACGCCTGGTTATGCCGTGCCGGTGTTGTCAACCCTCTTTGACGCAGGTTATGAGGTCGCGTCGGTGGTCACGCAACCTGACCGCCCCGCTGGTCGCGGAAGGGGCTTGTCCTCGCCGCCAACGGCCCTCTGGGCCCGCGAGCACGGCGTTCCCGTGCTTCAACCCCCGTCGCTGCGCACACCGGAGATTGCCGAGCAGCTCGCCGCCCTCGCGCCCGACGCGATGGTCGTCGCGTCCTACGGCCGTATCCTGCCGCCGGCGCTGCTGACTGTGACGCCCCACGGCTGCCTGAACGTCCACCCCTCGCTGCTGCCCCGCCACCGCGGGCCCTCGCCCGTCGCCGAGGCCATCCTGCAGGGCGACGCCGTCACCGGGGTCAGCATCATGCTGCTGGACGAAGGCACCGACACCGGCCCCGTCGTGGCGCAGGAGGAGCACGCTATCGCGGACGACGACACCGCCGGCGCCCTCACGGCGCGCCTGTTTGAACGCGGCGGGGAGCTGCTGGCGAGCATCCTGCCGTTGTGGGCCGACGGTCGCATCGCCGCCGTGCCGCAGGACGAGAGCAGGGCGACGTACAGCCGGAAGCTGGAGAAGGCCGACGGTGCGCTCGACTTCACCCGCGCTGCTGCGCAACTTCACAACCAGGTGCGGGCGATGGACCCGTGGCCCGGCGCGTTCACGACGTGGCACGGCGCGACGCTCAAGCTGCTTTGGTCTGTTGCCCTGCCAGCCAGCACGGAGAGGTGCGGGTCGCCGCTCGGCACGGCCGTAGCGCTGGAAAATGCGCGGGCGCCCATCGGCGTCGTCACCGGCGACGGCGTGCTGGGCCTGCTGGACCTGCAGCTTGAGGGACGCCGTCCCGCTGACGCCGCGTCATTCCTTCGCGGCCGCCCGGACTTAATCGGCGCGCGGCTGCCGAGCTAGTGGGCCTGCCCGTTCGTCCTGAGGGAAATCGAAGGACAAACGCCCCCTACAACCCGGGCATCGCCATCGTTTTACCGTTGCCGCCCGACTCCAGCGACAGCAGCGCGTCCTTGCGGTGCAGCCCGCCGCCGTAGCCCACGAGCTTGCCACTCGCGCCGATGACCCGGTGGCACGGCACGATGATTGAGACCGGGTTGCTGCCGTTGGCGCTCCCAACGGCCCGGCTCGCCGTGGGCATCCCGATGCCGGCCGCCACCTCGCCGTAGGAGCGCGTCTGGCCGTAGGGGATTGTGTTCAGTTCTTGCCACACCCGGCGCTGGAAGGTTGTCCCCCGCATGTCCAGCGGCACGTCGAACTCCGTCAGCTCGCCCGCAAAGTAGGCGTCGAGCTGTGCGGCGGCCTGCGCGTTGTATGCGCCGCCCGTCTCGAATCGCGCGCCCTGCCGCTCCCACTTGTCGAGGTCCGGAAAGGACTGTTCCTCCGGCTTCACGCACGTAAGACCCTCATCGGAGCTCACCAGGATGTAGACCCCCAGCGGGCTCTCGTAGCGGTGCAAGTAGAGGGTTTCTTCTCTGGTCGTCATGGGGCCTCCGTTCGCGGTGGGCTGCAGTCAGCGTATCACGCTTTTCGCCTCGCGCGGGCGCACCCACCCCCGTAAAATCTGGTCTCTGCGCCAACGCACCAGGGCATTTTGGGGTATGATAGGGGCGACTTCCATCCCGTTGTCTATTCGCGCGTAAGCGTCGCAAAGGAGGCTGAACATGGACATCGCCAAGCTTGCCGCCACCGCCAAGGCCCTCGTCGCCCCCGGCAAGGGCATCCTCGCCGCCGACGAAAGCTCGGGCACCATCAAGCGCCGCTTCGACTCCATCAACGTCGAGAGCACCGAGGAGAACCGCCGCGACTACCGCGAGATGCTCTTCCGCACCATCGGCGTCGATGCCTACGTCAGCGGCGTCATCCTCTACGACGAGACCATCCGGCAGAACGGCGCCGACGGCACCCCGCTGGTGCAGGTGCTCTCCAGCCGCGGCATCATCCCCGGCATCAAGGTCGACAAGGGCACACAGCCCGTGGTCGGCTCGCCCAACGAGCTCGTGACCGAGGGCCTCGACGGCCTGGCCCCGCGACTCGTCGAGTACCGCGAGTTGGGCGCGCGCTTCGCCAAGTGGCGCGCCGTCATCAACGTCGGCCCGGGCATCCCGACGGCCCGCTGCATCGAGGTCAACGCCCATGCGCTGGCCCGCTACGCCGCCCTGAGCCAGGACGCCGGTCTGGTGCCCATCGTCGAGCCGGAGGTCCTCATGGACGGCACCCACGACATCGACGCCTGCTACGCCGCCACGAGGGCGACGCTGCTCGAGACCTTCGCGCAGCTCGAACGCCAGGGCGTCGAGTTGGAGTGCATGCTGCTCAAGCCAAACATGGTGCTCTCCGGCGCCTCCGCCGAGAACCGCGCACCAGCGGAGGTCGTGGGGGAGATGACCGTCGACTGCTTCAAGCGCACCATCCCCGCGATGATGCCGGGCATCGTCTTCCTCTCCGGCGGCCAGAGTGACGACGAGGCGACGGTGAACCTGAACGCCATCAATGTCTACGCCGCCAAGGTCGGAGCGCCGTGGACCATCAGCTACTCCTTCGGGCGCGGCCTGCAGAGCGCGCCGCTGAAGGTGTGGGCCGGCCAGGCGGCAAACGTCGGAGCAGCGCAGGCGGCCTTCCACCACCGCGCCCAGCTCACCAGCGCGGCCCAGCAGGGCAAGTACAGCCCCGCCATGGAGGGCCAACCCGCCGCGGTGTAGGGGAATAGGTTTATTGACAGAAAGAGAAGCGGGCCGCATATCGCGGCCCGCTTCTCTTTCGTCATTTCGGCGAAAGCAGTAATCCAGGGAAAGAGCTTGGAGGGACTATTGGTGGATATAGATGCATTTGTAACAAGGTACCCGTTTCTCTACCACATGGCCCATATTGATAGTTGGCCTGGAATTAAGAAACATGGGCTCTGTAGCACGTCGGCTTTGCTTGACCTCTTTGAGTACAAGGGGTTTCAGCGAAAAGCTATAGAGGAGATGCACCGTCCAGAAAGCGTGACCATCACTCATCCTCATTTTGGGAAAGCTGCTATTCGCGACCAAAAGCCACTACGTGAGGAGTGGTTGGTTAAGACTCTAACCGGTACCGATGCCAGCGGATGGTACCGGCTGCTGAACAGTCGCGTCTTCTTTTGGGCAACAACTCCGCGATTGCAGAGGATGCTTAAGGCGTATTCGGATGGGAGTCAGCTCGTACTCAAAGTTGACACTACAAAGCTAGTAGCGCGATATGGAGGTGTTATGGAATTGTCGCATATGAACACAGGAGCAACACACGCCAACCCTGCTCCACGTTCTCCTGATACGTTTCAACCCATAAAGAAGTATCAAAGACGAGACGTAGCTGAGGTCACTATCCCCTACAAAGTATCTGACGTTGTGCCTTATCTAGTTTAAATTGAAGCACGGAGAGGTGATACACGACTGTTAGAATAGCCCGTCTCCCTAGTCCTCAAACCGAATCTTGTCCAGCCGCGAGAAGTCGTGGATGGAGTCTATCCACCGCACTGTCCCGGACCGCGACCGCATCACGAGCGATTGCGTTTGCGCGCCGCCGTCGCCGAACCTCACGCCCTTGAGTAGGTCGCCGGTGCTGGCCCCCGTCGCCGAGAAGAAGACATCCTCGCCGCCGACAAGGTCGTAAGTGTCGTACACTTTTTCCAGGTCCACGCCGTCGGCAATGGCCTGTGCGCGCTCGGCGTCGTCCCGGGGCCACGCCTTGCAGAGGATCCGACCGCCGATGCACCGGATGGCCGCCGCCGTCAGCACCGCCTCGGGCGACCCGCCGATGCCCAGCAGCATGTCGACGCCGGTGCCCGGCAGCGCCGCCTGGATGCCCGCGACAATGTCCCCGTCCGAGATCATCTTGACGTGCGCGCCTGCCGCACGGACCTCTGCCAGGATCTCCGCGTGGCGAGGGCGGTCCAGCATCACCACCGTCAGGTCCGTGACGCTGCACCCCTTGGCCTCCGCCACGTTGCGCAGGTTGTCGGTCACACCTGCCTCGACGTCGATGGCGTCGCGGGCGTCGGGCCCCACGGCGATCTTGTTCATGTAGAAGACGTTGCCCGGCACGTTCATCGTGCCGCGAGCCGATAGGGCTACCACGGCGATGGCCCCCGGCAGGCCCTTGGACAGCAGCGTCGTGCCGTCGATGGGGTCAACTGCGATGTCCACCTCCGGCGGCAGCCCGTTGCCGATGTGCTCGCCGTTGAAGAGCATGGGGGCCTCG
The DNA here is from genome assembly GCA_965249605.1 of Dehalococcoidia bacterium. Classification (GTDB taxonomy): domain Bacteria; phylum Chloroflexota; class Dehalococcoidia; order Lucifugimonadales; family UBA1127; genus UBA1127. The sequence continues at coordinate 2,156,579 of OZ252245.1, read as the reverse complement.
TCCTTCTCGCCCTCGCCGATGACCACCACGCCGTCCATCGGCACATAGCCCAGGGTGTAGCGCATCGCGTCCACGGCGGCCTGGTCCACCAGCTCCTTGTCGCCCATGCCCATATGGCGGACGGCGGCCATGGCGGCGGCCTCCGTCACGCGGGCCAATTCCATGGCTAGGTTGCGCTCGATGGGTTGACGGGAACGCTGGGTTGCCATAGCACACCTCCGGTTGAGTAGGGCACGAGGGATTATACCATTGCCTCCCGCCAACAGCCCCGTACGGCCTGAGGGAAATCGAGGCCTGTCCTGAGCCTGCCGAAGGAGGGGAACGGCCGGTTCTCCGTCGTCCCTACATCCAGTCTGCCAGCCACTCCCCTACGCAGGCTCCGCGAGAAACACCGGTATCAGCCGCGACGTCCTCGTCTGGTACTCCGCGTAGGGCGGGTAAGCTTCCACGGCGAGGGCCCACAGCCGCTCCCGTTCCTCCTCCTTATCGACCTCACGGACGCGCATGCTGTACACCTCGGCCATGTCCCGGATTTCGACGTCGCCGTTGGCGCGGAGGTTGTATACCCACACCGGGTGTTTCGGCGCGCCACCCCGCGACCCTACGAGCACGTAGTTGTCCCCGTCCTTGACGCGCATGAGCGGGGTCTTGCGAATGCCACCCGACTTGTTCCCGACGTTCGTGACGATGATGACCGGCATGCCCGTTTCCCGCAGCGTCGTGCCTTCCTTGCCGCCGCTGCCTTCATAGAGCTCCACTTGCTCGCGCACCCAGTCCGAGGGTGAAGGTATGTACTCTGTCATGGCTTTCTCCTTCCGCGTTTTCCCAGACATGTTCAATGGTCGCAACAGCGGGGCAGGCGATTCGCGAATCGCCCCTACGGTGATCCCTCGCGTGCCTCCCGCGCCTGCTGCTGCAGCGAGTAGAGCTTGTTCAGCGCCTCCAACGGCGTCATCTCCGTGATGTCGAGCCCCAGCACCGCGTCGCGAAGGCCGTCGTCCGGCGGCGGCAGCAGCGAGAGCTGCGCGGACGGGGTCGTCGACGCCTTCGCGCGGCCCCCGCGACGAGGGGCGTCGTCCGCCTCCAGCTCTGCCAGCAGCTCACGGGCACGGTTCACCAGCGGCTGCGGCAGCCCCGCGAGCCTCGCCACGTATACGCCGTAGCTGCGGTCCGCCCCCCCCGGCACGATGCGGTGCAGGAACGTCACCTGCCCGTCGGCCTCCACGGCGGAGACGTTGTAGTTCACGACGTTGGGCAGGTAGTCGGCCAGCGCCGTCAGCTCGTGGTAGTGGGTGGCGAAGAGCGTCTTGCACCCCAGCCGCGGGTGGCTGTGCAGGTACTCCGCTACCGCCCGCGCGATGGCCAGCCCATCATAGGTGCTCGTGCCCCGGCCGATCTCGTCCAGCACCACCAGCGACTGCGCTGTCGCGTGGTGCAGGATGGCCGCCGTCTCCACCATCTCGACCATGAACGTCGACTGCCCCGTCGCCAGGTCGTCCTGTAGCCCGACGCGCGTGAAGATGCGGTCGACGATGCCCATGCGCGTCGCGTCCGCCGGCACAAAGCTGCCCACCTGCGCCATCAGCACGATGAGCGCGACCTGCCGGATGTACGTCGACTTCCCTGCCATGTTGGGCCCCGTCAGCACCATCAGCGACGCCCCCGCCTGCCCGAGCGCGGTGTCGTTGGGCACGAAGGCCCCCGCGCCGACAAGGTGCTCCACCACGGGGTGCCGGCCCGCCGCAATCTCCAGCACGCCGTCCTCCGCGAACTCGGGGCGGACGTAGCCGTTGCGCGAGGCCGCCTCCGCCAGGCCGCGGAAGAGGTCCACCTGCGCCACCGCCGTCGCGGTCTGCAGGATGCGAGAAGCCTCGTTGGCCACCTGACGGCACACCTGTCGGAAGATGGCGCTCTCCAGCTCCTCCAGCCGCTCCTCCGCGTTCAGGATCAGCGCCTCGAACTCCTTGAGTTCCGGCGTGATGTACCGCTCGGCGTTCACCAGCGTCTGCCGCCGGATGTACTCCTCAGGCACCCGCGCGAGGTTCGAGTTGGACACCTCCAGGTAGTAGCCGAAGACCTTGTTGTAGCCCACCTTGAGCGACCCGATGCCCGACCGCTCCCGCTCCTGCCGCTCCAGCCCGGCGATGTACTCCTTCGCGTCCCGCGACGCCGTTCGCAGGTTGTCCAGCTCTTCCGAGAACCCCGGCCGCACGACACCCCCGTGGCCGCTCATCGACGACGCATCGTCGTTCACGGCCTGCGCGATGACCGCGACGACGTCCTCGCAGGGGTGCATGTCGCCGCGCAGCCAGCCGACGGCGGCGTCGCCCTCCGCCAGCAGGTCGAGCATGGCGGGCACCGCCTCCAGGCTGCGCCGCAGCGACACCGCTTCCCGGGGCGTCGCGTTGCCGGCGGTCACCCGGTTCACCAGCCGCTCCAGGTCGCTCATGCCGCCGAGCAGCGCCGCGGTGTTCTCGCGACGAATGCTGCTGGCATGGAACCACGCCACGGCGTCCAGCCGGCGCTCCAACTCGTCGCGATCGAGGAGCGGCTGTCCCATCCACCGCCGCAGGAGGCGTCCGCCCATGGGCGTCTTCGTGTAGTCGAGCACGTCCAGCAGCGCAGTGCCGCCCCCGAAGCGGCCTGCCCGGAAGAGCTCCAAGTTCCGGCGCGTTTGGTAGTCCAGCACCATGTACCGTTCCGGCGAGTAGGTGCGCAGCGCCGTGATCTGCCCGACATTGCCCTTTTGCGTGTCCTGCAGGTAGGCCAGCAGTGCGCCCGCCGCACGGACCGCCAGCGGCAGGTTCTCGCAGCCGTAGGCCTCCAGTGAGGTGACGCCGAAGTGCTCCAGCAGCGTGCGACGCGCCGTCGCCAGCCGGGACAGCGCATCCGCAATTGGCGTTACGGCGGGACCGCCATCGTCGCCCTGCGGCCGCTTCAGCGACCCGAGGATGCTCTCGGCGTCCAGCTCCTCCGGGACCAGCAGCTCCACGGGGCCGAGGCGCTCCAACTCCAGCGGCAGGGTGAGCAGCGGCACCTGCGCCGTGGCGAACTCGGCCGTGGTGATGTCGGCGTAGGCAAGCCCGGCGAGGTCCCCCTGCAGCGCCACAGCCGCGATGAAGTTGTTGGCCCGCTCGTCCAGCAGGCCCGGCTCCACCACCGTTCCCGGCGTGACGATGCGCACCACGTCGCGGTCCACCAGTCCGCCGCCTGCCACGGGCTCGCTGACCTGCTCGCAGATGGCCACCTTGTAGCCGCGCCGGATGAGCCGCGCCAGGTAGCCCTCCAGCGAGTGCGCAGGCACCCCGGCCATGGGCACCCGCTGACCCTTGCCCATGTCGCGGCCCGTCAGCACGATGTCGAGCTCCGCCGCTGCCGTGCGCGCGTCCTCGTCGAAGGTCTCGTAGAAGTCGCCGAGTCGAAAGAGGACGATGGCGTCCGGGTGGCGGGCCTTCACCTCGAGGTATTGCCGGCGCAGGGGGCTCACGGCGGACGTAGCGGGACTGTCGACGCCGTTGACGGCGCCGGCATTGGCCTTCTTCTCGCGGACCTTGCCCGAAGTACGAGCCATAAGAAACACGTCGTCCTGTTGAGGAAAGTGAGAGCATCATACCCCGCCGGAGAGGGCGGGTTCTACGCGGGCGCGTCTCCTGTTCCGCCAAAAGCCGGAAAGCGATTGAGTGAAAAGGAGGGTTGCACTGCTCCGGAGGGGTTAGGTCGGCGCCCCGCCCTGTTCCAGCTCACGCAGGTAGGCGCGGTCCGCGTCCGTGAGGTCAGCGCTCGCGAGCAGGTCCGGGCGGCGCAGGTACGTGCGGAGCAGCGCCTGCCGTCGACGCCACCGCGCGACGGCCCCGTGGTCGCCGGAGAGGAGGATGTCGGGCACGGCCATGCCCCGGTACTCCGCGGGGCGCGTGTACGTTGGCCCCTCCAGCAGTCCCTCCGAGAATGACTCGTCGTCCGCTGAGGTGTCGTCGCCGAGCACCCCGGGCAGCAGCCGCACCACCGCGTCGATGATTACCATCGCCGGTATTTCGCCGCCGGTGAGGACGTAGTCGCCGATGGAGATGACGTCGGTTGCCAGCCCGTCCTCGGCGCGGGCATCCACGCCCTCGTAGCGCCCGCAGATGAAGACGAGAGCCGTGCGCGCCGCGAGCTCTCGCGCGACCGCTTGCGTGAACGGCCTCCCCTGCGGCGAGAGCAGGATGATGGGAGACGCGTCCGCGACTGCCGACCCGCGGCGTGCGGCGAGCTCGGTCTTGACGGCCTCCGCCGCGAGGAACAGCGGCTCGGGCTTCATCACCATGCCGGGCCCGCCGCCGAAGGGCGCGTCGTCGACCACGTGGTGCCGGTCCAGCGCATGGTCGCGGATGTTGTAGAGAGAAATGGAGATGAGGCCGCGCTCCCGCGCGCGACCCAAGATGCTCTGGTCAAGCGGGCCGGCGAACATGCCGGGGAAGAGGGTGAGAATGGAAATGTCCATGAAACTCCGTCTTTGCCGCGTTCAAAAGCGGGGGTTTTCGCCGCTCGGCGGGCCTCCAGGCCATCCCCGCGCTAAAATGGCGCGCTATGGGCGTCCGCACATACGATTGTGCCGTGCGACGCGGCTTCTGTCAGCCCGGAGAGGCTAGAGAGACCCCGTCGGGTGCTGCTGCGTCGGGCCCTCCATGGTCTGCAGGGCGTGCGGCAGCAGCGGCAGCAGGATGTCCAGGCACTGCTGAACTCCGCGGGGGCTACCGGGGAGGTTGACGATGAGGCACCCCCCTCGCGTGCCGGACACCCCGCGACTTAGGTAGGAGAGCGTGGTGAACTCCGAGGTCTTGTACCGCATGATCTCGGAGAGGCCTGGCGCCAGCCGCTCGACCACTGCCCGGGTCGCCTCGGGTGTTACATCGCGAGGGCCGAACCCCGTGCCGCCCGTCGTCAGGATGACGTTGACCTGCTCCGACCACCGCGTCAGCCGGTCGACGATCGTTTCGTAGTCGTCGGGCACCACCTCGCGGATTGTGACATCGAACCCCGCGGCCGTAGCCATCTCCAGGACGGACTGTCCGCTTGTGTCGTCACGTTGCCCTTGCGACCCAGCGTCACTTGATGTCAGAATAGCTACGGTGTACAAGGGTTGTCCCTCCATCCTAAGACGGTTGTCCCCATCATAGCACAGGGGCCGCCCGGTACGGTTCCGGCGTTCCGGACTGTTCGACATACAGCCGTGTGACAAGGGTTGATCGGCATGATGAAGATTGGGTTTGTGTTAAGACTTGGTAAGGGTTCAGAGCCCGCGATCGAGGTTGATCCCGTCGTTAAAGAGGCCAGGAAGCAGAGTATTTGTAGCCAAGCCTGCACCAGAAGTTACATTCGGTTACGTTTTGAGACATTTTCTAAAAAAGTTCTAAAAGGGGGTTGACAAGCATGGCGACTAGGTATTTAATGGCCTCAACGCCCGAAGGCTAGGATATTTCGTAGTTGGGACATTAAAAAGTGACGCCACAAAACGCTGGAGCCCAACCAGTGCATACCCCGGTCTTGGTCAAAGAGGTCTTGGAAGCACTGGGGGTGGTCCCAGGAGGCGCGTATATCGATTGCACGGTGGGCGAGGGTGGCCACACGGTTGCCATCCTCAACGCCGCACCGGACTGCGTTGTCATCGGCTTGGACCGCGATCCGACCGCCCTGGCGACCGCACAAGAGCGGTTGGCAGGCTTCGGAGAGCGGGTCCGTTTGGTAAACGCATCTTATACAACGCTTGCAGAGCAGGGCCAGTTCCTGGAGGGCCGACCGGTGACGGGGGTGCTCTTGGACTTGGGACTCTCCAGCCTGCAGGTAGAGGATGGCGAGCGGGGATTCAGCTTTCTCCGCGACGGCCCCCTCGACATGCGTTTCGGCCCCGATGAGAAGTTCACTGCCGATGACGTGGTCAACCACTTTGCGGAGCGGGATCTCGTCCGCCTTCTTTTCGAGTTCGGGGAGGAGCCCCGCGCACGCCGGATCGCCAGGGCCATCGTCCAGCGGCGCCCCATCCGGGGCACCGCGCACCTGGCCGAGGTGGTGGAGGGAACGCTGGGACGGCGAGGCCGCATTCACCCAGCCACCCGCACATTCCAGGGCATCCGTATAGAGGTCAACCAAGAGTTGCAGGCCCTCAAGACAGTCCTTTCGGCGGCGGCGGAGACGCTGCAGCCCGGGGGCAGGTTGGTGGTCATCAGCTACCACTCGTTGGAGGACCGGCTGGTCAAAACAACGCTTCGGGAGTCCACCGTGCTCAGAGTGCTGACAAAGAAGCCTATTTCCCCCTCCCAAGAGGAGGTCGCGTACAATCCGCGAAGTCGGAGCGCCCGCATGCGGGCGGCCGAGCGGTTGGATGGAGGCATCGCCTCCAAGTAGATGAGCACCGGTGGTACAGGGGTGCCGGCCCCCTCCTTTTAGGCACCCCTCAGCAGTAGGCCTGGCCACGCGGACGGCAATAGCCTGCCCATGTACAAACCGTCCTCCCCTCGGCTGGTGCCCCTGTACTTCTGGTAGCTGTTTCGGACCGCTGAAACAAATCCTCAGCCGCCCCAGAGCGGGCAGGACTGAGACACTTGAGCCGCCGTTTCCGCATCGCGCCGCGGGAACGGAGAAAGGGACACGATATGGTTAAGGACGTCACGTTCGCAGTTATTGACGTGGGCACTTCCAAGGTGCTCACCCTCATCGGTCGCCGCAACGAGTTTGGAGGCGCCGAGGTGCTGGGCGCTGGCCTGGCCCCCTCTGGAGGCATCCACAAGGGCGTCGTCGTCGACGCCGGTGCGGCCGGTGAGAGCATCCGCGAGTCCCTCGCCGACGCAAGGGGCGCCGCGGGCGTCTCTACAACCTCCGCCTTCATCACCGTCTCAGGCGGTCACCTGGAGACCCACCCAAGCTGGGGTACGCTGCATTCCATGGGTCAGGACGCAGCGATCACCGCCGCCGAGCTGGCCCGCGCAGTGGCCGCCGCTCACCCCGAAGGTCTGTCCCCGCGGAAGGAAATCATCCACAAGCTGCCCCGCAGCTACGCCATCGACGGGCTGAAGGGTGTGCGCAACCCCGTCGGCATGCACGCCCTCCGCATCGATGTCGAGACGCTGTGCGTCACCGCTGAGTCCGCCTCCGTTCGCGCCCTCGTTGGAGCCGTTGAGAGCGCTCGGGTCCGTGTTGAGGGCCTGGTCGCCGTCCCCGTTGCCATCGCCGAGGCCGTCCTGAGCCAGGATGACCGCGAGCGCGGCGTGGCCCTGATGGACATCGGCGGCGGCGTCACCACTGTTGCCGTCTACCGCCAGGGCACCCTCTGGAATGCGGGAGTGCTGCCGCTGGGAGGCAACCAGTTCACCACGGACCTGTCCCTCGCGCTGAACGTCGCCCCGGAGACCGCTGAAGAGCTGAAGATACGCTACGGCCAGGCCGCACTCGACGTCATGGGCGACGAGTCGGTCGAATTGGAGTCGGCGGCCGACCAACGCCTTGTCCGCGTCGAGCGCCGCTCCCTGGCTCGTTACCTCCATGACCGCGCCGGCGAGCTCTTTCGTATGGCGGACAAAAAGCTGAACGACTTTGGCTTCTCCAGCCTGCCTGCCGCTGGCCTTGTGCTGACGGGCGGTGGGTCCGCCTTGCAGAGCATCGAGCGCGTCGCGCGTCAGCAGCTCGGATCCCCGGTGCGGTTCGCATTCCCTGAGGACCCGGGACTCCCGCACGACCTGCGCGACCCCGCCTTCTCGGCAGGCGTCGGCGCCCTCTACTGGGCCTCTCGGCAGCCGCGATCGACGGACGCAGTGCAGCACGAAGAAAAGAATGTGAAGTACAACTCCAGCTACGCTCAGGCCAACGCCGGACCCCTGAGCCGGCTCAAGAACCGAATGAGCAAGGCTGCACACTAGGCAGCCGCCGGCAAAGCGAAACAGGAAGGAGTACCCCAATGCCAGAGTTCCCGTTCCAGCCCATTGATTTTGCTTCCAACAACAGCGCGCCACTGATCAAGGTGATCGGCACGGGCGGCGGCGGGTCCAACGCGGTCAACCGCATGTTCCGCACGCCCATTCCCGGCGTTGACTACATTGTGGTCAACACCGACTCCCAGGCGCTCCAGCGCTGCGACGTGCCGATGCGCGTTCAGGTTGGCGAGCGCCTCACCCGGGGCCTCGGCGTTGGCGGCGACCCCGAGACCGGTCGCCTCGCCGCGGAGGAGAGTCGCGAGCACCTGACCGAGCTCATCAAGGGCGCGGACATGGTCTTTGTCGCCGCCGGCATGGGCGGCGGCACCGGCACCGGCTCCGCCCCCGTGGTCGCGGAGATCGCCCGCGAGTCCGGCGCCCTCACCGTCGCCGTCGTCACCAAGCCCTTCGGCTTCGAGGGCGCCCACAGGCGCCGCCACGCCGATGAAGGCATCCAGCGCCTGCGCGAGAAGGTCGACTCCCTCCTCGTCATCCCCAACGACCGTCTCAGCGCCATCAGCGGCGAGGAAGTCACCATCTCCAACGCCTTCTCCATGGCCGACGACGTCCTGCTACAGGCCGTCCAGTCCATCGCAGAGCTGGTGACCGTCCCCGGCGAGATCAACCTCGACTTTGCCGACGTGAAGACCGTCATGTCTCATGCCGGGCCCTCCTGGCTCGGCATCGGCACCGGAACCGGTGAGCGCCGCGCGATCGTCGCCGCCCGCGCCGCCGTGTCCTGCCCGTTGTTGGAGGTCTCCATTGAGGGCGCCAAGGGCGTCTTGTTCAACATCACCGGCGGCGCTGACCTCACCCTGAGCGAGGTCCAGGGCGCAGCCGACGCCATCAGCGAAGTCGTGGACCCCGACGCCAACATCTTCTTCGGCATGACCACGGACCCGAAGATGGTGGACGAGGTCCGCCTTACCATCATTGCCACCGGTTTCCCAACCCCGGACGTCCTGGTGCCCAGCTACTCCGACGCCATGCCCGGAGCGGAGGACCAGGGCTTTGACATTGATTTACCGCCGTTCTTGCGGAACTCCTCCTCCCTAGCTCGAAATCGGGTAACAACCCGGTCCAACGGGCTATAACCTCCACCCCCCTCATCCCGCCCGATTTTTCGGGCCCCTCCCTCGCCACCGGGCCGCCCTGCTAGCAGGGCGGCCCGCTTACGTTTGCCCGCACTGCCGTCATTCCGGCGGAGGCCGTAATCCAGAGGGGCAGCGTTTGGCTGGGGCCCCATCGCACCAACCCGCACCGTTTCTGCCTAGCAGTCCACAACTGGCCGGGGTAACATGAGAGAGGAAGACCTGCGCAGACCCACGCAGTGGTCGGTCTGTGTGCGGCACATTCATTCAAGGGCCGGTCTCGCCCGCCCCCTCCACCACTCCCGGGCCGCCGGCCGCATGAGGAGCGCTCAATGCCCGACGGCAACCTGGACACCCTCTGCATCAACACCCTTCGCCTGCTCGCCGCCGACGCGGTGCAGCAGGCGGGTAACGGTCACCCGGGCGGACCCATGGGCCAGGCCGCTATGGCCTACACCCTCTGGGACCGTTTCCTGAAGCACAACCCGACAGACCCCAACTGGCACGACCGCGACCGCTTCGTCCTCTCCGCCGGTCACGCCTCCATGCTCCTCTATGGCCTGCTCCACCTCACCGGCTACGACCTCCCCCTCGACGAGATCAAGCGCCTGCGACAGTGGGGCAGCATCACCCCCGGCCACCCCGAGCGCGGCCTCACTCCCGGCGTGGAGGTTACGACCGGCCCCCTCGGCCAGGGTTTCGCCAACGCCGTTGGCCTCGCCATCGCCGAGCAGTGGCTCGCCAGTCACTACAACCGCCCTGGCCACACCGTCGTCGACCACCACACCTACGTCGTCGCCTCCGACGGCGACCTCATGGAGGGCGTCGCCTCCGAAGCCGCATCCCTTGCCGGCCACCTTGGCCTCGGCAAGCTCGTCGTCCTGTACGACGACAACGACATCTCCATCGAGGGCCCCACGGACCTCGCCTTCACGGAGGACGTGCCCGCACGTTTCCGCGCCTACGGCTGGCACGTCGTGGAAATCGACGCCGGTATGGAGCCCGGCGCAGTGCACACAGGCCTACGTGAGGCCCTTGCCGTTACCGACCGCCCGAGCATGGTCGTCTGCCGCACCGTCATCGGCTACGGCAGCCCCAACAAGTCCGGCACCGCCGCGGCCCACGGCGCGGCCCTCGGCGCAGACGAGGTCACGCTGACCAAGGAGGCCCTCGGCTGGACGTACGAGGAGCCCTTCGCGACCCCCGCAGAGGCCCTTGACCACTACCGGCAGGCCATCCCACGAGGCCAGGAGGCCCAAAGCCAGTGGGAGGAACGCTTCTCCTCCTATCGAGAGTCCTACCCCGAGCTTGCCGCTGAACTCGAGGGGGCGTGGGATGGCGTCCTGCCTGAAGGGTGGAGCACTGACGCAGACGCCCTCTTCAACCCCGGCGACAAGCCCATCTCGACGCGCGAAGCCTCCGGCCGGACGCTGAACGCCCTCGTTGAATATGTCCACGGCCTTGTGGGCGGCTCCGCGGACCTCGCGCCCTCCAACAACACCCGCCTGCGAGAGGGCGGCGACTTTTCCGCCATGGAGCGCGCCGCCAACAACCTGCACTTCGGCGTGCGGGAGCATGCAATGGGCGCCGTCGCCAACGGCATGGCGGTCCACGGCGGGCTCGTGCCGTACACCGGCACCTTCCTGACGTTCTCGGACTACATGCGACCGCCCATGCGCCTCGCCGCCCTCATGGGCATCCGCGTGGTCTACGTCTTCACCCACGACTCCATCGGCCTCGGCGAGGACGGCCCCACGCACCAGCCCATCGAGCACCTTGCGGCCCTTCGCGCCGTGCCCAACCTCACGGTGGTGCGCCCCGCCGACGCCACTGAGACGGTCGAGGCGTGGAAGTCCGCCATCGAGCGCAGGGACGGCCCAACTCTCCTGGTCTTCAGCCGGCAGAATCTCCCGGTGCTCGACCGATCGGAGCTGGCGCCCGCGTCGGGGATGCAGCGCGGCGGCTACGTCCTCTGGGAGAGTTCCCCGTCGCCCGACGTCATCCTCATCGGCACCGGCTCGGAGGTGCACGTGGCCTTGGACGCCGGAAAGCTGTTGCAGGAGCAGGGCATGGCCGTCCGCGTGGTGTCCCTGCCTTCATGGGAGCTCTTTGACGCCCAGCCGCGGGACTACCGCGACAGCGTCCTGCCGCCGAAGGTCACGGCGCGGGTGACCGTTGAGGCTGCGTCTTCCTTTGGCTGGGAGCGGTACGCCGGTGCCGACGGACGCATCGTCGGCATCGACCACTACGGCGCGTCGGCGCCCGGCGGCGAGGTCCTCCGGCGGTTCGGGTTCACTGCGGAGCGCGTGGTCGCCGAGGCGACATCGCTGTTGCAGCAGGAGGCGCGCGCATGAGCAGGCGCGTCGCCATAGCCGCCGACCACGGCGGGTTCCCGCTCAAGGCCGAGCTGGCTGCCTGGCTGCAGTCGCAGGGGCATGAGGTCGTGGACCTCGGCGCCCACGAGCTTGACCCGCTCGACGACTACCCGGACTTCGCCGACGTTGCGGCCCAGGCCATCGTGTCGGGCCAGGCCGAGCGGGCCATCGTGCTCTGCGGCAGTGGGGTCGGCGCATCCATCGCGGCCAACAAGGTCCCCGGCGTCCGCGCCGCCGTCTGCCACGACGTCTACTCGGCTCAACAGGGCGTGGAGCACGACGACATGAACATCATCTGCATCGGCGCGCGAGTCGTGGGCATAGAGGTGGCCAAGGAGCTGGCGGCCGCCTTCCTCTCAGCGGAATTGCTGGAGGGGGAGCGCTATCACCGCCGGCTGCAAAAGGTCGCCGCCATGGAGGAGCGCGCAGTGCGCCAGGCCGCCGAGAGCGCCAGCGGAGGTGAACGTGGCTAAGCAAATCAGGGACACCCAGGAGCTGGGCCAGTCCATTTGGTACGACAACGTCAGCCGGGGGCTGCTGTCCTCCGGCACAATGGCCGCGTTGGTGGCAAGCGGCATCACCGGCCTGACCTCCAACCCAACCATCTTCGAAAAGGCCATATCCGGCAGCAACGACTACGACGAGGCGCTCCTGGCGCTGGCCCTCGCCGGTAGCACGGCGACCGAGGCCTTCGAGAGCATTGCGATGGAGGACATCCGCGCCGTCGCCGACCTCCTCCGCCCCGTCTACGACGCCACGGACGGCGCCGACGGCTTCGCGTCGCTGGAGGTCAGCCCAACCCTGGCCCATGACACCGAGGGCACCGTCGCGGAGGCCCATCGGCTCTTCGCGGCCCTGGACCGGCCCAACGTCATGGTGAAGGTCCCCGGCACCCCCGAGGGCGTCCCCGCCGTCGAGCGGCTCATTGGCGAGGGCGTCAACATCAACGTGACCCTGCTCTTCCACCGCGACGCCTACAACGAGGTGCGCGAGGCCTATATTGCGGGGCTGGAGCGGTTCGCGGCCAACGGCGGCAACCTGCGCCGCGTGGCCTCCGTCGCCTCCTTCTTCGTCAGCCGCGTGGATGTCGCCGTGGACGGGCAGCTTGAGCCCCGTGTGCAAGCCGGCGAGGAGGAGCTGGCGGACCTGCTCGGCAAGGCAGCTATCGCCAACGCCGCCCTCGCCTACCGCGATTTCCAGGAGACCGCCGCCACTGACCGATGGGAGGCGCTGCGGGCCAATGGCGCCCGGGTGCAGCGGCCCCTGTGGGCCAGCACCGGCACCAAGAACCCCGCCTACAGCGACGTCCTCTACATCGAGTCGCTCATTGCGCCCGATACCGTCAACACCATGCCGCCCGCCACCCTGGACAGCTACCTGGACCACGGGCAGGCCGCGCCCACCCTGGAGCCATCCATCCCGGAGGCCGAGCGGTTGCTGGACGCACTCGAGGCCTCGGGCGTCAGCATGGCCGAGGTCACGGACAAGCTCCTCGCCGACGGCGTCAAGTCCTTCGCCGATTCCTTCACCACGCTGCTGGCCAACGTCGAGGAAAAGAAGGCCGCGCTGTTGGCGGAGCACTACGCCGCCGCTTCAGCCTTGGGCGGCGGAAAAGCGGCTGCGGACGACGCGCTGGCTGCCCTGACCGAGCAGGACGCCGTCCGCCGCATCTGGGACATGGACCACACGCTGTGGAAGCCGGATCCCACCGAGCTCAGCAACCGTCTCGGCTGGCTCACCCTGCCGACCGAAATGCGGGAGCAGGCCGCAGACCTGCAGGCATTCGCCGACGAGGTCCGGGACATGGGCATCCGCGACGTCGTCCTTCTGGGCATGGGCGGCAGCAGCCTCGGCGCGGAGGCCCTGCGCAGCGTCTTCGGGCTGGCCGAAGGTCGACCGAGGCTCACCGTGCTGGACACCACCGTCCCCGACTTGATCCATGCCGCCAACAACGCCATCGACATACGGCACACGCTCTTTCTGGTCTCCTCCAAGTCCGGCGGCACGCTGGAGACCCTCACGGGCTACCGCTACTTCCGAGCCTTGGCGGACGCAGCCCTCGGCGAGGACGCCGGCAGCCATTTCGTCGCCATCACCGACGAAGGCAGCGGGCTGGAGCGTCTCGCCTCAGATGAGGGCTTCCTTCGCACCTTCCTCAACCCGGAGACCATCGGCGGGCGCTACTCCGTCCTCTCGTTCTTCGGCCTCGTGCCCGCCGCCCTGACCGGCATCGACGTCGCGGCGCTGCTCGACCGCGCGGCCCGCATGCAGGAGGCCTGCGCCCCGAGCGTTCCGGCGGCGAAGCACCCCGGCCTGCAGCTCGGCGCAACCATCGGTGCCCTCGCGAAGGCCGGCCGCGACAAGCTCACCTTCGTCGCCACGCCCGCCCTCGGCAGCGTCGGCCTGTGGGCGGAGCAGCTCATAGCCGAGAGCCTCGGCAAGGAGGGCGAAGGCATCGTCCCCATCGCCGCCGAGCCGCTTGTCGAGCCCGCCCACTACGGCAACGACCGTGTCTTCGCCTACCTCCGACTCGACGGCGACGACGCCCATGCGACCGACCCCGCCGTCGCGGCGCTGGAGACCGCGGGCCACCCCGTCCTGCGTTTCACCCTCCGCGACCGCGCGGACCTCGCCGCCGAGTTCTACCGCTGGGAGTTCGCCACGGCCGTCGCCGGGGCCGTTCTGGGCGTGAACCCCTTTGACCAGCCCAACGTCCAGACCGCCAAGGACAAGACCGCCGAGGTGCTGGCCGCCTACGAACGGGACGGTGCGCTGCCCGCGCTGCCGCCCACCCTCTCCGTCGAGGAGCTGCTGGCGCAAGCCGTCTCCGGCGACTATCTCTGCATCATGGCTTACGTGCACCAGACGCCGGAGGTGGACGCCGCCCTCGGTGCCCTGCGCCGGCGTGTCATGGAGCGCCACGCCATCGCGACCACGTCCGGCTACGGCCCGCGCTTCCTCCACTCGACGGGTCAGCTCCACAAGGGCGGCCCTGCAAGCGGACTGTTCCTGCAAATCACGACGGACCACCCCAATGACATCGACGTGCCCGGGCAGGGCTACAGCTTCGGCACGTTGGCTGATGCCCAGGCCCTTGGCGACCTGCAGGCCCTGCAGGCGGCGGGCCTCCGCGTGGCACGCGTGCGCCTCACTGGCGGCGTTGCCGAGGGGCTGTCAGCCCTGTAAGCTGCAGTCCCCGAAAGGAGCGAGCCATGGAACTTGGGATGATTGGCCTGGGGCGCATGGGCGCCAACATGGTCCTCCGACTCCTGCGTGGAGGCCACCGCGTCGTCGCCTACGACCTGCGCCCGGACGCCGTTCATGAAGTTGAGGCCCAGGGCGCCATCGGTGCGAGCTCCCTCGCCGAGTTGGCCGGGCAGCTCACTCCGCCGCGCGCCGCGTGGGTGATGACCCCCGCCGGCGAGGTGACGGAACGCACCATCGCCGCCGTATGCGGCGCCCTCTCCCCCGGCGATATAGTCATCGACGGCGGCAACGCCAACTACAAGGACAGCATGCGCCGTGCCGCCACGCTCAAGCAGCAGGGCATCCACTTCCTGGACGCCGGCACCAGCGGCGGGATCTGGGGCCTCACCGAGGGCTACAGCCTCATGGTGGGCGGCGAGAAGGAAGCCTTTGACCACGTCGAGCCCATCTTCCAGACGCTGGCACCCGGCACCGACCGAGGCTACGGCCACGTCGGCCCCGCCGGCTCTGGCCACTTCACCAAGATGGTCCACAACGGCATCGAGTACGGCATGATGCAGGCCTACGCCGAGGGCTTTGAGCTCCTGAAGGCCAAGGAGGAGCTCTCCCTCGACCTCGCGCAGATCGCCGAGCTTTGGCGCTACGGCAGCGTCGTTCGCTCCTGGCTCCTCGACCTCACCGCCGAGGCCCTCCAGGGCGATCCCGATATGTCGAGCCTCCAGGCCTACGTGGAAGACTCCGGCGAAGGCCGCTGGACCGTCGAAGAGTCCGTCGACCTGGCCGTGCCCACTCCCGTCATCACCCTAGCGCTGCAGATGCGTTTCCGCTCGCGCCAGGACGATGCCTTCGGCGCGAAGCTTCTCGCCGCCATGCGCAACCAGTTCGGCGGCCACGCGGTCCGGAAGGCCGAGTAATGCCCGCCGAGTCCATCACCATCGTCATCATGGGCGCCACGGGTGACTTGGCCCGCCGCAAGCTCATCCCCGCCCTCTTCGAGCTGCGCTGCAACGGCGGATGCCCTCGAGCGATGAACCTCGTCGGCTTCTCCCGCACACCGCTTACGCATGAGGGTTTCCGGCAAATGGTGTGGGAGAGCGTTCGGGAGTTCGGCTCCCTCGCCGTCCGCACGGACGAGTGGGAGGACTTCGCCCAGCACCTCCACTACGTCACCGGCAGCCTCGACAGCCTGGAGGACCTCGAGCTCCTGAAGGAGCTGCTGGTCGAATTCGAGCGCGGGTTTGATGGCGTCGCCAACCGGCTCTACTACCTATCTATCTCACCCAATCTCTACGAGGTCACGCTTCGCAACATGGGCGCCAGCGGCATGGCGTCGGAGGAGAACGGGTGGCGCCGCGTCGTCATCGAAAAGCCCTTCGGCCGTGACCTCGCTACCGCGCAGCATCTCAACCGCACCGTCCACTCCCTCTTTCGGGAGGAGCAGGTCTACCGCATTGACCACTACCTCGGCAAGGAGACGGTGCAGAACCTCCTCGTCTTCCGTTTCGGCAACATTCTCTTTGAGCCCCTCTGGAACAGCCACTACGTCGACAATGTCCAGATCACCGTCGCTGAGGAGCTTTCCGTCGGCGACCGCGCTGGCTACTACGACACGTCGGGCGTCGTGCGGGACATGGTGCAGAACCACCTCCTCCAGATCCTCACCATCATCGCGATGGAGCCGCCCAGCGGCGCCGACAGCGACTCCCTGCGCGACCGCAAGGTCGACGTGTTGAAGGCCATCCGCCGCTGGTCGCCGGAGGAGGCCGTCGCCAATGCCGTCGCCGCCCAGTACGACGGCTACCTCAACGAGCCTGACGTGCCCAGCGGTTCCAGGACACCCACATACACGGCCATGCGGCTCTTCGTCGAGACGTGGCGCTGGCACGGCGTCCCATTCTATCTGCGCTCCGGCAAGTCCATGGCAGGCAAGCTGTCCGAGGTGGTTGTGCAGTTCCGCCGACCGCCCTCCGTCATCACCGGCCCCGACGCCGAGATTCCCGGCAACGCCAATCTCCTCGCCCTGTGCCTGCAACCCGACGAGGGCGCGCACCTGCGTTTCGAGGTCAAGGTGCCCGGTCAGGGCCTCACCATGCGCTCCGAGCACATGCAGTTCCAGTACGAGTGGGCCTTCGGAGAGCAGGCCATCCCCGACGCCTACGAGCGCCTCCTGCAGGATGCCATCAACGGCGACCCCGCCCTCTTCATTCGCAGCGACCATATCGAGGAGGCCTGGCGCATCGTCGACCCGCTGCTGGCGGCATGGGAGTCCCCCAACGCGCCCCAGCCGGAGCGGTACACACCGGGCAGTTGGGGCCCCGCTGCCGCTGACCGCCTTCTCACGGAGCTGGGCCACGAGTGGATCTCCGTCTGCGGGCAACACTATGTGCCCTCGCCCTGAGCTCCACGTCCACGCGACGCCGGAGGAGGCAGCCGAGGCCCTCGCGCAGGTGGTCTGCGGCCTTTCTGCGGACAGCATAGCCGCCCGAGGCCGATTCACCGTCGCGTTGTCCGGCGGCTCCACTCCCGCTGCCCTCTACCGGCTGCTCGCCTCGCCGCCCCTTGCCGACGCCGTCGACTGGTCACGATGGCACGTCTTCTGGGGCGACGAGCGCTGCGTTCCCCCCGACCACCCCGACAGCAACTACGGCATGGCCCGACGAACGCTCCTCGACCACGTCCCCATCCCGACTGCGCAGGTCCACCGCATGGAGGGAGAAGACCCGCCGCAGCAGGCCGCCGCCGATTATGCCCGCACCCTCGCCGAGACTCTCGCTCCAGACGACCGGCTTGACCTCGCGCTCCTCGGCATCGGTGACGACGGCCACACCGCTTCCCTCTTCCTCGGCACGGCGGCGCTGCATGAGCGCGAACTCACCGTAGCCGCCAACTGGGTCCCCCACCTCGACGCCCACCGCATCACCCTCACCCTACCCACCCTAAACCGCGCCCGCTGCGTAACCGTCCTCGCCACCGGCGCGGACAAGGCCGATGCCGTCCGGCGCGCCCTCGACCCCCGCCCCAGCGACGTCACGCCGCCCATAGCCCTTGTCGACCCGTTCGACGGCCCCGCCCACTGGCATGTCACCCAATCCGTCGTCTCGGAACTGCCCATCTCGCCCCCCGTTCGCCCTGAGCCTCTCGAAGGGCCTGAACGGGCAGACCAAGGGTAGGGGAGGCGCATGGACTTGGCGGAGGTCCTCTCCCTGTGGTGGGTCTACCCCGCAGCCCTCTGCATCGCCGCGCTGGCCATATCCACAGGCATTAGTGGCGCGCTGTTCTTTGTGCCCTTCTTCCTTCTGGTGGTTGGAGTTTCACCCGCCCAGGCCATAGGCGGCGGGCTGATGACGATGATCTTCGGCACCGGCTCTGGCGCCTTCAGCTACGTGCGACAGGGTGTGGTCGACTTCACCATCGTCAAATCGCTGCTGTTGGTGACCGTGCCCTTCGCCATGGCAGGCGCAGTCCTGGCGCTCTTGAGCGACCCCGACGCCCTGCGCGTCCTCTTCGGCGTCATGCTCTTTGCCCTATCCGCCTTCCTTCTCTGGTCGAACCTCCGACGAGCCCGCGAAGACAACGTCCGTCCTGTGCCCGTCGAAATGCTGCCCTCAGTCCACCCCAACGACACCGTCATCCTCGCCCGTGACGGCCGCGAGTACCGCTACATTCGACCGGGACGCACCGTGAGCCAGGCGCTGGCCGCCGTGGGAGCGCTGGCGCAGGGGTTCATGGGCGCGGGCCTGCCGGAGGCCACCACGACGCAGTTGGTGCTCCGCGGCCCGTTGCCCCCGCGAGTAGCCGTCGCCACGTCCGTCACGACGCTGACGGTCACGGTATTCTTCGCGGCGGCCATCCACGCCATCGGCGGCGAGCCCCCCTGGCACGTCGTCATCTGGTCTTGCCCCGGCGCCCTAACCGGCGCCCAGTTCGGCGCCCGCCTCCAGGCCAAGCTCTCCCCCAACCTCTCCCAGCGAGTGCTGGCGACGGTCTTCGTGTGCGTCGGCGTGCTCGTGATAGCGCTACGGGATGTGGGGTAGTTTTCATCTCGAAGGTTGCGCCTCTCGCTGTTTCCGGCCCCAACCTCCTGTTATACTCGTATTGACCAAACCCCACCCCCCAGGAGGCCCCATGCCCGCCTTCGCCGACAAGCTCCTCGCCGCCGCCGAGCGCAACCGCAGCCTCCTCTGCGTCGGCCTCGACCCGGACCCCGCGCGCATGCCCGTCGCCGACGTCGCCGAGTTCAACCGCGCCATCATCGACGCGACAGCGGACCTCGTCTGCGCCTACAAGCCCAACATGGCCTTCTACGAGGCCTTCGGCATTCCCGGCCTCGAGGCCCTTCGCGCCACCCTGGATGCCATCCCCGACTGGATTCCCGTCATCAGCGACGCCAAGCGCGGTGACCTTGACAACTCCTCCGCCGCCTACGCACGAGCGCTGTTTGACGTGTGGGACTTTGACGCCGCAACCTTCCACCCCTACATGGGCCGGGACTCCCTCGCGCCCTTCCTCGCCCGCGCGGACCGCGGCATCCTTGTCCTCTGCCGCACCTCCAACCCCAGCGCCCGCGAGTTCCAGGACCTCCTCGTCTCCCCCATGACCGGCGGCGACACCCGCCCGATGTACGAACACGTCGCGATGACCGCCGTGAAGTGGAACGACAACGGCAACGTGGGCCTAGTCGTCGGCGCGACATACCCCGACGAGCTTGAGCGCGTTCGCGAGCTCTGCCCCGACATGCCCATCCTCATCCCCGGCGTCGGCACGCAGGAGGGATCGCTGGAACGCTCCGTCGCCGTCGGTATCGACGAGCACGGCCGCAACGCCATCGTGAACGCCTCCCGCGGCGTCATCTACGCCGGCGACGACCCCGCCACCTACCAGCAAGTCGCTCGCGACGCCGCCTCGCATCTCCGCGACAGCATCAACCGCGTCCTCGACGACCGCGGCCTGGGTTGGACCGCGTAAGGGGTGGAGCGATGCCGCCAATCCTTGACCTGCACTTGGGAGACCTGCTCACCCTGAAGAAGCCGCACCCCTGCGGCGGCTACAAGTGGGAAGTGGTGCGAGTCGGCATGGACATCGGCATCGTCTGCCAGACCTGCAGCCGCAGGGTCCTGCTGCCCAGAAGCGAGCTGGAGTGGCGCGTGAAGAAGCTGGAGCAGGTTTAGAAGAGGGGAAAACTGGAGCGGAAGAGGGGATTCGAACCCCCGACCTCCTCCTTGGCAAGAGTACGGGCGGTTTATAGGTTTGGGAGGAGTAAGCCCCACGATTGCTTAGTCGGTAGGGAGTTGCATTTGAAGTGCTGCGCGAGCAGGGCTGTTCACTGCATGTTGATGGATTGCTCGTTCGAGATCGTAGGGCCGGTAGATCAGGGAAGTTCGCAACGAGCTGTGCCCCAGGATGCCCTGCAGTACCAACTCGTCTCCATTCCATGCCCGAGCGAATGTGTGGCGAATCTTGTGGGCCCCTGCCCTTCTGCCCTTGAGCCCTGCGCGTACAAAGGCCTTCCTCACGGCTGCACTGGCCTAGTCTGGTCGTGTCCATGGCCAGGGGAGGGCAGCAAGGACCATACTCTTAACCTCCATTCTGATAGGCACGAAGCGCTCCCCGGTCTTGCCCACTACCTTAACTAGAGCTTCCCCTTCGGCGGGCTGAAGGCTGAGAGCCTCTGCAATGCGAATGCCCGTGTCTGCCAGGAGAAACAACATCGCTCGAACGGCAATGTGGTGGCTTGGATGAGTCAACAGGAGGGTCAATGCTTCTCGCGTGAGGCTGGCTGCCACTTTCTTTCGCAACACCGGCCGTTCCACGTCGATCATGGGATTTCGAGAGATGGTCCGGCGCGACTTGAGCCACGCGTAGAAATTGTGAAGGACGCGATCGTAGGTCTCAATGGTCTCGTCCGTTGGGCCTTGGGCCCGCAAGAACGACTCAACCATTTCGGGAGTTAGGGGTAAACGACTGGAAAATGCGGCGAATCTGTTAAGTGAATACCCGTAAGAGTCAAGAGTCTTCTTGGCGAGCCGCTTGGCACTCTTTGCATCGAGGAATCGTGCGACTAAGTCCAAGGTCTTTCTCCGACGCCACAGTTGGAGCAACGTTACCTACTCCCATGGCGGCCACGCCCAGGCTCGGATACCTTGTTGGTCTTTTGGTAAGGCTTCATGCCGAAAGGGTGTTCTCACAACCCAGGCGTTCGTAGACTACCTGTTCCACTTCGGGCGAGAGCCCCCCAGTTGAACGATGGCCCAACAGGAGAGCCGCAGGTGATAGCCTTCCGCTCTAATGGCCGCGGTGTATTGTGCTCTGTTGGCATGGGCAACGGCTTGCAAATACAACGAGTCACATTGCTCAATGGTTCAGATGCAAGCGCAGGTGACCTGACCCCGAAAACTGGTCCAGGATAGATGTAAGGATCCTGGCCAAAGAAAGGGGAAGAAATGGCGAAGAGGAAACACCCACCCGAGGAGATCATCAACAAGCTGAGGGAGGCAGAGGTGGTGGTTGCGGCGGGCAGGACCGTGGGTGAAGCCAGCCGGCGCGTCGGGGTGTCCGAGCAGCCCTTCTACGGGTGGCGGGCCGAGTACGGCGGTCTCCGCATCAACCAGGCCCGGCGGCTGAAGCCGCTGGAGACGGAGAACGGCCGGCTCAAGAGGGCGGTGGCGGAGGTGACCCTGGACCACCAGATTCTCCGGGAGGCTGCGGAGGGAAACTTCTGAGCCCCGCCGCCGCTGGGTCGAACACGTCAGGAGGAGCTTGGGAGTTTCCGAGCGGCGGGCCTGCAAGGCACTGGGGCATCCTCGATCGACCCAGCGCGACGGGCCGGTGACTGGGGATGACGAGCAGGCCCTGACCAATGACATCGTGGCGCTGGCCACCCAGTTCGGCCGGTACGGGTGCCGCCGGATCACTGCCCTGCTCCGGCGCAGGGGCAGGGTGGTGAACCACAAACGGGTGGAGGGGATCTGGCGGCGGGAGGGGCTGAAGGTGCCGGCCCGGCAACCTAGGAGAGGGCGGTTGTGGCTGAACGACGGTTCCTGTGTGAGGCTGCGGCCCCAGGGTAAAAACGATGTGTGGGCCTAGGGCTTCGTCCAAGTCAGGACCCGGGAGGGCCGGGCGGTGCGGCGGTTGCCCAGCATAGACGAGTACCCCCGGGAGTGCCTGGCCATCCGGGCGCGAAGGAGCATCCGGTCCACGGGCGTCATCGACACGCTGGCGGAGTTGATGATGGCCCGAGGAGTGCCCGCCCACATTCGCTCGGACAACGGGCCGGAATTCCCCGCCAGGGTGGTTCGTGAGTGGCTCGGGGGCGTGGGGTCCAGGACCTTGTACATCGAGCCTGGGTCACCGTGGGAGAACGGATCCGTGGAGAGCTTCAACGGCAAGCTGAGGGATGAACTCCTGGACCGGGAGGTCTTCTCTACGCTGCTGGAGGTGCAGACCCAAACAATCGAGAGATGAAGGCGCTACAACAGGGCCCTCAGGGAGATCACCAGACCTCAATCCGACCCCTGATCTCTCGCCTCTCACAGTGTCCCATATTTGCTGGTTGCCAACACTGCACCGCCTCCCCGATCCATCCAATCAAGGGGGCGCGACGCAGACGCATTGCGGCGCCTCAGGCGGAGCTAGCCGCACACCTGGGGAACGCCTAGCCGCACACCTGGGGAACGCGAGGCTGCTCCTGCAGTCAGGCGCCAAGGCTCGGCATTGGCTTTCGGGCGCTCGGTTGTCTATGGTGGTACAATTCTATACGCTACGCTACACTAGGCTTACCACCCTTGGAGATATCCTGCCGTAGGCAGCCCAAAGACTCGTTATGACGTCTATATTTCCATGATGAACATCGAAAGCTTTCGCCAGATTAATGACATAGTCGAGAGGGAAGCTCGGTTCGTCCGAGTTCTCGATGCCGAGATACGGAAGGCTATCATCGGTCAAGACCGGCTGGTAGAACGGACTATGGTAGCGCTATTGGCTAACGGGCACCTTCTACTGGAAGGAGTGCCCGGTCTCGCGAAGACGCTCCTAATTAAGACTATTGGTCAGGCGATTCAGGTAAAGTTTTCACGCATTCAGTTTACCCCCGACTTGCTCCCTTCAGACCTGATTGGAACGCGGATATACAACCCACGGACCGGCGAGTTCAGCGTCCAGAAGGGGCCGATTTTCGCGAATTTGATTCTCGCCGACGAAGTTAACAGAGCGCCAGCGAAGGTGCAGAGCGCCCTGTTGGAGGCAATGCAAGAGGAGCAAGTTACGATTGGCGACGAGACAATGCTGTTGGAGGCCCCCTTTCTGGTTATGGCGACGCAGAATCCCATTGAGCAAGAAGGCACGTACCCCCTGCCTGAGGCGCAGCTCGACCGGTTCATGCTAAAGGTCGTCGTCGAGTACCCCAAGCGGTCAGAGGAGCGTGAGATCATTCATCGGATGACGGCGGGATCGCTCCCTGAAGTGCAACCAGTCATCGATTCGAAATTCATCCTCGACGCACGAAAGATTGTGAGACAGGTGTACGTGGACGAGAAGATAAAGGGCTACGTGCTCGATCTTGTAACTGCGACGCGCGACCCCAGATTGGCGGGCCACGCCGAGCTCAGGAACCTAATCTCCTATGGGGCGTCGCCCCGCGCGGGCATCTTCCTTGTCAGGGCGGCGCAGGCGTTTGCATTTATTAACGGTCGCGGTTACGTCGTTCCCAACGACGTAAAGCACCTTGCGCCGGACATCCTCCGGCACCGCATTGTAACTACCTTTGAGGCTGAGGCCTTGGATGTCACCTCCGATCAGATAGTCCAACGCATCCTCGACAGCCTACGAGTCCCGTGAGATGCTGACGGACGAGTTGGTTGCCAGGATCCGGCGAATTGAGATAACAACCCGGAAGCTTGTCGCCGACAGTTTCGCTGGTGAGTACCACTCGGTGTTTAAGGGCCGGGGCATGGCATTCGACGAGGTTCGTCAGTATCACCCCGGCGATGACGTGAGGACGATTGACTGGAACGTCACGGCCCGGACCGGAGAGCCGTACGTCAAAAGCTACAAGGAAGAGCGGGAGTTGACGGTTATGCTCGCCGTCGACGTGAGCCGTTCCGGGGACTTCGGCACTAGGAACCGGTTCAAGCAAGAGTTGGCCGTTGAGCTCGCCGCAGTCATATCTTTCGCGGCCACTACGAACAATGACAAGGTTGGACTACTCCTCTTCACCGACAGGGTGGAGTTGCTGATCCCGCCCCGGAAGGGACGGAGGCACGTTCTGCGAATGGTACGCGACCTGCTAGTGTTTCAGCCAGCGGGCACCGGAACCGACATCAGGCTCGCGATGGACACGATGTACGTGCTCCTCAAGCGGCGCAGCATCGTATTCGTGGTATCAGACTTCCTCGCCGACCCGCAATCATACCGCCAAGCGATGTTGGTCACGAACCGGAGGCACGACGTTGTGGCGTTCGATCTAAGCGATCCGTTGGAGCAGGAAATAGCCGGTGTGGGCATCATCGCTTTGGAGGATGCCGAGAGTGGGCATCTCCACTGGGTCGACACTGGCAGCAGGGAGTGGAGGCGGGAGTTCTCCGATAGGGTGGCGCGGCTTGAACAAGAGAAGAACGATGTCTTTATCGCCGCGAAGGTGGACCGTATCAGCGTGACCACCGAAAGAGATTATGTCGCCGAGGTCGGAGCGTTCTTCAAGAACCGGTTGCGCAGGTTATCGCGATGAAGGCAAGGGCATGCGCCACGCTTGGTCAGTTACGTATTGCATACCGCATAAGCGATAGGGACGTGGGACTCCGCGCTTGGGTTCCATGGGTTGCTGCTGGGGTCTTGGTTGCAGGGATGTTCGGCACTGCTTTCGCACAGGATGCCCCTCCCTCCGACGTCCGCATCTCCTTCATCGCCGACCGCGCCGCGCTGACGGTCGGGGAGCTCGTGACGTTGACGCTGGAGGTGACCTACTCGGCGGACCACGTTGTGGTCATCCCCCGATTGCATCCTGAGTGGGGGCCGTTCGAGGTACGGTCACAGACCCCGGCCCAGACGTTTTCCAACGGAGACGGCACCGAGACGACGCTGCAGCAGCTTCAGGTGACGCTCTTTGCGCCGGGCACGTTCGAGACGCCCGACCTACCCCTCTTTGTCCGTGGCCCGGACGGAAACGCCAGGCGGGTATTGCCTGCTTCGGTGCAGCTGACCGTGAGACCGGTACTGTTCGGCCCGGGGGAACAGCTGCGAGACATTCGCCCGCCCGCCGATCTTGCGACCCAGCTTTGGGAGCAGCCCACCTACCGAGCCTTGGCTGCGCTAGTCATGCTGGCGGCGCTGAGCGTGGCGGGGTTCTTCCTTTACCATCGTCGTTCTCACCGGCAAGCAGCGCTCCCAACGCTGGTGACAGGTACGCGGATGCCTTGGGAAGTCGCTATACAAGAACTCGACCGCATTGAACGGCTCAAATTGCCGGGGGACGGCCAATTCAAGGAGCATTACACTCTCGTCGCCGAAGTCATGCGCGCCTACCTTCAGGCGGTGTGCCTGAGGAACGTAGGCCAGCGAGACGCAATTGACATGACGACGGATGAGATCGGGGCCGCGGTTCTGCAATCATCGTTCGGTTACAGGAATACACGGCTGGTCGTCGATCTGCTCAAGGAGTCTGACCGCGTAAAGTTCGCAAATCACACGCCCACTGTGTCTCAGGCTTACGAGGCTGCGAGACGAGTCCGTAATATCGTGGAGGAGACGGGCCCCGCCTGCGAGAAGGTGGCGCCACAGGACGGCGCGTATGGCCAGCGGGAGGCGCCGACGTGAGCGACTTGGGCTTCGGGGCCCCTTGGCTCCTCTTCCTGTTGCCCGCGGCATTGGTCCCAGCAATGCTGCCGTACTTTTGGAAGCGGCGGATGGGGGCCGTCGGCATGAGATACGGAGACACCCGGCTCGTTTCTGGGAATAGCAGGTCGCTACGCCTCCGGGTGATGCCGTTCCTTTCGGTGCTGCGGTTTCTAGCGCTAGCACTTGTGATCGTAGCCGCCGCCAGGCCGCAAGTAGGAGACGCGCGGGAGGTCATCCGGGGCGAGGGAGTGGATATAGCAATCGCGCTTGACATATCCGGGAGCATGGGCGAGACGGACTTCGAGCCCCACAGGCTAGGCGCAGCAAAGGAGATAATCGCCGACTTCATTGAGGAACGTAAGCACGACCGGATTGGCCTCGTAGTGTTCTCACGAGAGGCGTTCATCCAGAGTCCACCTACGCTGGACCACCTTCTCCTACTCCGTCTCCTGCAGGATGTGCACCTCGCCGACGAGTTGGGGATTCAAGACGGTACTGCAATGGGCAGTGGGATGGCGACGGCCGCGAATATGCTGAAGGACTTGACCGCTGAGAGCAAGCTCGTGACCTTGATAACGGATGGCGTCAACAACGCGGGCCAACTCGACCCCATAACCGTCGCTACCGCCGCGGCGGCGGTCGACATCAAGGTGTACACGATTGGGGTGGGCAGCAGTGAGGGAGCCGGCGGTCCGCAGCCCGGCCGATTAGCCGCCGGGCCCGTCACGCAGGAGAGTTCGCTTGACGAGGGAACGCTCCAGCAGATTGCAGCTATCACCAACGCAAAGTTCTACCAGGCCACTGATACGGCTGGGTTGCGGGACATCTATGCAGAGATTAACGTCTTGGAGAAATCTGAGGTTGAGGAGTTGCACTTTATCCGTTATCAAGAGCTTGCAGTCTGGTTCTTGGTCCCGGCGCTGGCGCTGCTGCTCATTGAGTTGGTCCTCTCTCAAACCGTAATCAGAAAGATACCGTAATCTGATATGACCTTTGGAGCGCCACAGTTCCTGTATGTCTTTATTGCCCTCCCCGCGCTGATGGTATTCGTGCGATGGGCCTTGACGCGGCGGTCGGCGGCGTTGCGACGCATCGGCGATCCGGTTCTCATCGAACGGCTTAGCATAGTGAGTCGACCGATGCGTCTGATCCGGCTTGCTCTCTGGTTCGTCGGCGTCGCCTTGATAATAGCCGGCTTAGCGCGGCCTCAATGGGGGAGTGCGATTGAGATTATCGAGCAACGCGGCGTGCAGGTAATGATTGCCTTGGATATATCGTACAGTATGCTCAGCCAGGATCTGAAGCCATCCCGCCTCGACCGCGCCAAACTCGAAATATCCGACTTGGTTTCACAGTTGGACGGCGACGAAATTGGCGTTGTCCTGTTCTCCGGCGCCAGCTTTATTCAGTTCCCACTGACGACTGATTACGCTACCGCTCGCGCCTACCTGAATCACGCCGGCCCAAACATGATTACCCGCCAGGGCACCGTGATCGGCGAGGCGATTGGGACGGCCATGGCAGGCTTCAACAATCAGCGGGTGAGTCAGAAAGTCATCGTCATAATGAGCGACGGCGAAAACCACGAGGGCGACCCGGTTGCGGCGGCCCGGCAAGCCGCGGATGAGGATGCGGTCATATACACCGTCGGGTTCGGTTCGCCGGAGGGGGGGGCGATCCCTGAGTACGGGGAAAGAGGAACCACCACCGGCTACCATCAGGATGCGCAGGGTCGCCCCGTCATCTCCCAACTGGACGAGGTCACGTTGCAGCAGGTCGCGGAAGCTGGCGGCGGCAGGTACTTCCGGGCCGACGGGGGCGGCGCAATCGCGGGCCTCGCTGACGAGATACAATCGTTCCAGGACGAGAACTTTCGGAGCGAGTTCAGGCAAAGGAGGAGCGAGCGCTTCCAACTGTTCCTGCTCGCGGGAGCGCTTTCGCTAGTTCTGGCCGAGATGATGACTGACCGCCTCTCACTCTCGCTGCGAAAGCGGCGGACGGAGTCAGTCGACGGAGCAGAACATGTTTGACCGGGGAATCTTGATTGCTTTAGCGGCCCTTGTCCTCTGTCTGTCCGGGTGCAACCCCACACCGGACCAGATTAACAACTTAGGGCATGAGTCATACCTGAGCGGCGACTATGCGGCCGCCCTTGCTGCTTACGAACGCGCCCAAGTCCGCGCCCCGGAGTCGGGAGAGCCGTACTACAATGCGGGAAACGCCTTGTACCGGATGAAAAAGTACGAAGAAGCGCTCCAAGGCTACGACGACGCACTCAGGTACGCCAAGAGCGATTTGCGGTCGAGCGGGTTCTTCAACCGGGGCAATGTGGCCTTTCAGACGCAGCAGTACGCCCAGGCAATTGAGGCCTACAAAGAAGTGTTGCGAATGGATCCGGACGACATGGATGCCAAACACAATTTGGAACTGGCGCTAAGGCAATTCCCCCCACCGGGACAGGCCCCACAGCAAGACGAGCAGCAGCAGGGCCAACCACCGCCGCAGGACCAAGACCCGGAGCAGGACCAAGACCCGGAGCAAGACCAACCACCGCCGCGGGGCCAAGACCCGGAGCAGGACCCGCAGGCTGAGTCGGTAACCGAGGAGCAGGCGCGGCTGATTCTCGAATCGGTCGGCGCGAGCGCGCAGACCCTTCAGGAGCGGTGGCAACAAGTACTTGTCTCTCCCAACCCTCAGAGTGAGTTTGATTGGTAGTCTGGGCATGCGACGTATCAAAGCTATACAACGCGCTCTAGCCGCTATAGCCATCGCTGTGGTAGCCATGGCATCGCCCCTATCAGCGGTCCATGCTCAGACGCCGTCCGAGGAGTCGTTGTTCGCCAAAGCGTCCGTCGACAATGACCGACCGTATCTTGGCCAACAAGTCACGTACCTCTTCAAGCTCTACCGACGTTCAGACCTGCCGTCCTTGCCTTCGCAGGTTCAATACAATCCGCCCGATTTCGCTGGGTTTTGGAACAACCAGCCAGCCCAGCCTGATCAAAGGGACTATACCGAGGCAATCGATTCCAACCAATATCGAATCATCGAACTGCGAACGTCGCTCTTTCCAAGCGTCGTGGGGACGATTAGGATTGGGCCCGGCACGTTAACGATACCCTCCAGCTTCTCGGGGGAGCCTATGTTATTGGATAGCGCCCCGGTAGCCGTCGTGGTGCGCCCGCTGCCCCCAGCGGCCCCGGCGGAGTTCGCGGGCGCAGTCGGCAGGTTCCACATCTCCGGCCAAGTGGACACTACCACTGGGAAGGCAAACAAGCCGGTGCAGCTCACGGTGAAGGTATCGGGCGAGGGAAACATTGATGCGCTCCCGGACCCGGCGTGGCCTGAATTTGCAGACTGGCGGGTTATAAAATCGCCAGCGGATGCGGAGAGTCAAGTCATCGATGGGCGGCTCACTGGAAGTCGCACCTACAATATCGTCCTGATGCCGGACAAGGCCGGAGAGCTGACCATCCCGGAGATTGGGTACACCTACTTCGACCCGGAAAACGAGCAGTACGTCCGGGCCACGACTGTGCCTATTGGCATGTCCATTGCCGACGCCGACGGGCTGGCACCCGCTCCCGCTAGCAACGGCGAGGCGGCGGCCGAGCAGCGCGGTTCGGAAGTGAGGCCCATCAAGGCCGTGCCGTCGTCTCTCCGCCAATCGGGGAGAGAGCTGACTGACAGCATCGTGTACTGGCTTGCGTGGGGCATCCCGGTGCTTTCCATTGCGGGCGCCGCCGCCTGGCGACGCAGGCGGATCGGCCTAGAAGCCGCCCTCACCTCACCCAATCAAAAAAATGCTCTGCGGAATGCCAAGACAGCGCTTGCCCGAGCCGCATCCTCCGGCGATGACCCGAGAGACGCCGCTGCTAAGGCTATGTTGTCCTACCTCTCAGACCGGCTCAGGGAGCCGCTGGCCGGACAAACACGGGAGGCGCTACGCCAGCGGCTCCAGAATGCCGGAGTCCCACCCGATATGGCAAGGCGGGTCGAAGACACTCTAGCTGCTAGCGAGGCGGCGAAGTACACTCCGGCGGCCTCCTCCAACGACGGGACAAGGGGTCACGCCGAACGCGCCACTCAGCTTCTGACGGACCTCGAAGGG
This sequence comes from Dehalococcoidia bacterium, assembly GCA_965249605.1. Taxonomy (GTDB): domain Bacteria; phylum Chloroflexota; class Dehalococcoidia; order Lucifugimonadales; family UBA1127; genus UBA1127. Next base: position 2,127,025 of record OZ252245.1, on the reverse strand, counting down.
GCTATTAGCAAATGACGGGTTTGTGCCGACGCTCTACTGTCCCGTTGGCGGCGCTCGTGGCGGTCGTTTGCGGCGCGTTCGCTCACGGACCGCCGCCAACTCATCTGATGACCGAGGCAAATGAGAGGTACGAACGCGGTGAGTACGCCGAGGCCGCCCAGCAATACGAGGCCCTGATCGACTGCGGCTATAGGGACACCGCCGTCTATTACAACCTGGGCAACACCTACTTGGAGAGCGGCGACCTCGGCAGGGCTATCCTCAACTACCTGCGGGCGGAGGAACTGTCTCCCCGTGACCCGGATATTCAGGCCAACCTCAACCTGGCCCGTGGCAAGACGGTAGACCGGATCGAGGCGGAGAGAGACTCTCTGGTCGAGAGCGTGTCTTACCTTGGGCACCGGTGGATTACGCCCGGCGAGCTAGGCGCCGTTTCGCTTCTGCTAAGCGTAATGAGCGGCTTTGCCATAGGCGCGCTCCTCGTTCGGCCAGCCATGTCTCGAAGGGCTATCCCATGGCTCGTCACAGTGGTCGCATCGGCTGCCACTGTCGTATCATTCCTGCTTCTGATTAGTATGTTGTACACCAACCCATACGACGACACCGGCGTCGTCACCGCGGAGGCTGTGGAGGCAGTGAGTGGGCCAGGGCCGCAGTATTCGAAAGAGTTCACCCTTCACAGCGGCGCTGAAGTGCGCCTTGTCGACTCTCGCCAAGGACACTTGCGGGTCGCGCTGCCGGGTGGTGAGCTTCAGGGTTGGGTGCGGTCGAACGCCATAGAGGCCGTCGACCAGGCCGTTGACAACTCCGGGTAACGGGGAGGCGTCGCAGATCCAGGGCAGTTAGACTCACCGGACACCCGGCGCGTGCCCCACGCCCAGAAGAACGCGGCAGTCGGTCGGCGGTTTGGCAGTAGGCAGGGTCGAGAACATGCCGGCGGCACACCACGGTCGTCAGCGCTCCCGCATCCGCCTCCTGCAAGACCCTTATCATCCGCTCGGCTGCAAACTACTCCCGCGCGTCCTGTCCTGCTTGGATCGTCCCGGAGGACTCTCATTTTCCCTGCACCAGTTGTTGGGGAGCAGGTCAGACGAGAAACGATGGCGCTTGACAGCTCCGGAAGATGCGGGGCCGGCGACCTCGGTTCGACCAAGTGGTTCAGTTCTCCGCAAGTGAGCCGAGAGAGGGGCGTTAAGCCCCACAGAACGGCAGGCCAACGTCCGAAAAATCGTTTTTCGCGACATGTCGCAGCCCCTCAGGTATACACCCAGTCAGCTGGTTCCCCGCGAGATGCAGCCGGTAAAGGTTCGTGAGGTTGCCCAGCTCGACCGGTATCTCCCCGCTCAGCTCGTTCCCGTTAAGCTGAAGATATCGCATCTCCGTGAGGTTGCCCAGCTCAGGCGGTATCTTTCCGCTCAATTCGTTGTTATGGAGCCACAGGGTTCTCAGGTTGGCGAGGCTGCCGAGCTCGACCGGTATCGCTCCGCTCAACTCGTTCCCACGAAGATTAAGCGAGTTCAGCTTCGTGAGTCTGCCCAGCTCGGGTGGTATCTCCCCGCTAAAATGATTATATCCGAAATTTAGGTTCTGCAGTTTGGCGAGGCTCCCCAGCCAGGACGGTATCTTCCCGGTAAACTGGTTCTGCCCAAGATTTAGGATCTGCAGGTTGGCGAGGCTCCCCAGCTCGGGCTGTATCCGCCCGATCAGGTGATTACGTGAGAGGTTCAGGTATTGCAGGTTGGCGAGGTTGCCCAGCACGAGAGGTATGATCCCGCTCAACTGGTTGCTTCCTAGATTTAGGCTCTGCAGGTTGGCGAGGCTGCCCAGCTCAGGCGGTATCTTCCCGCTCAACTCGTTCCACTCAAGATCTAGGCTCTGCAGGTTGGCGAGGCTGCCCAGCACGGGCGGTATCTCCCCGCTCAACCGGTTGTGACCAAGATTTAGGTACTGCAGATTGGTAAGGCTGCCCAGCACGGGCGGTATCTCCCCGCTCAACCGGTTGTGACCAAGATTTAGGTGCCGCAGGTTGGCAAGGCTGCCCAGCACGGGCGGTATCTCCCCGCTCAACCGGTTGTGACCAAGATTTAGGTGCCGCAGGTTGGCAAGGCTGCCCAGCACGGGCGGTATCTCCCCGCTCAACCGGTTGTGACCAAGATTTAGGTGCCGCAGGTTGGCAAGGCTGCCCAGCACGGGCGGTATCTCCCCACTCAAATGATTATATCCGAAATCTAGGTACTGCAGTTTGGTGAGGCTGCCCAGCCAGGGCGGTATCTCCCCGCTCAACTCGTTCCACCCAAGATTTAGGCGCTGCAGGTTAGAGAGGCTGCCCAGCTCGGGCGGTATCTCCCCCGTCAGCTGGTTACTCCAAAGATCTAGGTGCAACAGGTTGGCAAGGCTGCCCAGCTCGGGCGGTATTCCCCCCGTCAACGGGTTTCTAGCCAAGTTTAGTGTTTCCAGATTGGCGAGGCTGCCCAGCCAGGGCGGTATCTCCCCGCTCAAAAGGTTCGTCGAAAGACGTAGGTGCAACAGCTTGGCAAGGCTGCCCAGCTCGGGCGGTATCTCCCCCGTCAGCTGGTTACTCCAAAGATCTAGGTGCAACAGGTTGGCAAGGCTGCCCAGCTCGGGCGGTATCTCCCCCCTTAACTCGTTCCCCCCAAGATTTAGGTACTGCAGCTTGGCAAGGCTGCCCAGCTCGGGCGGTATTCCCCCCCTCAACGGGTTTCTAGTCAAGTTTAGTGTTTCCAGATTGGCGAGGCTGCCCAGCACGGGCGGTATCTCCCCACTCAACTCGTTCTGCCCAAGATTTAGGATCTGCAGGTTGGCGAGGCTCCCCAGATCGGACGGTATCTCCCCGCACAGCTGGTTGACTTGAAGCTCCAGCTTAGTGACGCGGCCGCCGTCCGTGGTCACGCCGTGCCACTCGCTGATCGGCGCTTCGCTCAGCCAGTTGGCGTTGTTTCTCCAGTTGGCCCCGCCCGTCGCGTTGTAGAGGGCGACCAGCGCAGCCCCGTCCCCAGTGAGAGTGGTCGTCTTAATTGGACCTCCGTCGTCGCACTCATTTGCCGGTAGCGTGGCCGTCGGGTCGGGCGTGGCCGTCGGGTCGGGTGTCGCCGTCGGGTCGGGTGTCGCCGTTGGGTCGGGCGTCGCCGTCGGGTCGGGTGTCGCCGTCGGGTCGGGCGTCGCCGTCGGGTCGGGTGTCGCCGTTGGGTCGGGCGTGGGCGATGGGGTTGGCGTGGGCGATGGGGTTGGCGCAGGGGTGGGAGCAGGGGTGGGCGCAGGGGTGGGAGCTGGGGTGGGCGCAGGGGTGGGAGCTGGGGTGGGCGCAGGAGTGGGAGCTGGGGTGGGCGCAGGGGTCGGGTCGGGCGTCGCCGTCGGGTCGGGCGTGGCCGTCGGGTCGGGCGTGGCCGTCGGGTCGGGCGTGGCCGTCGGGTCGGGCGTGGCCGTCGGGTCGGGCGTCGTCTCCAAGGTAATAACAGACTCGGGTTCGTCGCCTACGCTGGGCGATTCGGCAGTAGGCAGGGTCGAGAACATGCCGGGAGTCGCTACGGGAGTTCCCGCCAGGTCTCTGGAGGTGTCTTCACAGCCCAGCACCGCCAGCAGCGCCAGCGAACTCACTAACAGGACCCGGAGCAAGCCAGACGCTCTGCGGCCGGTTCTGTGGACCATCACGGCTCAGTTCTTTGAGGCCGCATCCCCCCGAAAGCGCGGTTCGGCAACCAAGGCATGCTACCAACTTTACTGCCGCGTCTGCGGCGAGTCTGATTGCAGAATGCAACCGGTCTGGCTTCCCTATACTACTCCCGAATGTCGCGGACGCCCTATCGCCATGAGACTTTAGGAAGGGGAAGATGTAGGTCTGCCCTCACTACCACTTTCGGCCCATTGCCGCTTGGGAGGCATAAGGACCAACTAGAGGTCCAAATAACCGTACACCATAGTTAGTATCACTGGCCAGTAGAGCCCGGGCGTAGATGCAGCACACTCCCTTGGCGACCTGACCACGTTGTAGTCCTGACGCCAGCTCTCTATGACCTGCCTGGCATGCTTCACGCTCATGAACCAGTTGGTGGGCAAGCATTCGTCCTGCAGCCGGCTATTCAAGCTCTCAGCGAAGGCGTTCTCCACCGGCTTGCCGGCACGGATGAAGTTCAACTTGACGCCCATGCGATATGCCCACTCATCCATGACCTTGCCTGCGAACTCCGGACCGTTATCTACGGTGATCACCTCAGGCAATCCCCTTGTCTCCGCCAGTTTCTCCAGGACCCCGACCACTCTGGCGCCTCCCAGGGATGTGTCCACCTCAATAGCCGGGCACTCCCGCGAGTAGTCATCCACCATCGTCAAAGCTCGGAAGCGTCGCCCCTTGACGGTGCTGTCACTAACGAAGTCCATGGACCACTTCTGGTCAGGCCGTTTGGGAGCAGGCATGATCACCCTGGCTCCTGCCGCGCCCTTCCGACGCCTCTTTCTCCGTAGGCCAAGCCCCTCCTCCCTGTCGATACGCTCGGTCCGCTGGTGGTTGACTACCAATCCTCCCCTCTTGAGTATGATGTGCAGCCTGGGACTGCCAGACCGCTTCCTCTCCCCAGCCAGCTCACGCATCCTCTTGCGGAGTTCACTATCACTACCCCGCTCCCCCTCATAGCGATAGACCGACGGTGATACACCGGTCAGCAGACAAGCCCTCCTCTCGCTCAGCCCAAGACTCTCCATGGCGTATGACGCCGTTCTTCTCCTCGCCTTGGGCTTTAGAAGTCTTTTGACAACAGTTCCTTCAGCGCCCAGTTGTCCAACGCCTTCTGGGCCACAATCTGCTTGAGACGCCGGGTCTCGTCCTCCAGGGACTTGAGCCACCTGAGCTCGCTTACCGTCAGGCCCGCGTCCTTGGCCTTCCGGTTGTAGAAGGTGGCGTCGCTCATGCCATGCTTACGGCACAGGTCGGCTGTCCTGGCCCCCGCCTCAGCCTCGTTCAGCACGGCTATGATCTGTTCCTCTGTGTACCTCTTCCGAACCATGAGTCCTCCTTCAATGCTCTATTCTAGCGGAGCACTCTACTGCCCTGTGGTACTGTTTTAGGGGGTAAGGCCATAGCATGCCTTGGTTGCCTAACCGCGCTTTCGGGGGATACGGCCTCTAAGATCTGAGACGTGATGGTCCACAGTACCCGTCGCGGAGCGTCTGGCGCGCTCCTGATATTGTTAGTGAGTTCGCTGGCGCTACTGGCGGCGCTGGCCTGTGACGACTCCTCCAGACACCCGGAGGGACCTCCCGCAGCCACTCCCGGCATGTTCTCGACCCTGCCTACTACCGAACCGCCCATCGTAGGCGACGAAGCCGAGTCTAACATTATTTTTGGAGAGTACGCCCGACCCGACGGCTGCACCTACTCCTGCAGCTACGCCTTCGCCTATCCCTCCGCCCGCGACAGCATCAATCGCGCCCTCGACGACCGCGGCCTGGGTTGGACCGCGTAGGGGTGGAGTGATGCCGCCGATCCTTGATCTGCACCTGGGAGACCTGCTCACGCTCAAGAAGAAGCACCCCTGCGGCGGCTATACGTGGGAAGTGGTGCGCGTGGGCATGGACATCGGCATTGTCTGCCAGACCTGCAACCGCAAGGTCATGCTGCCCAGAAGCGAGCTGGAATGGCGCGTAAAGCGGCTGGAGCAGGTTTAGAAGAGGGAAAACTGGAGCGGAAGAGGGGATTCGAACCCCCGACCTCCTCCTTGGCAAGGAGGCGTTCTACCACTGAACTACTTCCGCTTGCGCAGGCCAATATTATAGGGAGCCCGCCGCCAGCCGGTCAACCACGCTCATCGTGATCTCGGCGCCCTAGGGCCTCAGCGCCCGCCCCGCACTTGATACGGCCACGAGCGAAAAGCCCCTACCCCTCGACCCTGCTCGGCATAGCCTCACCGCTGCACGCCGCGATGGCGTTCTCGACTGCCATCATCGCCATCCGACGCCGTGTCGCGTGACTCGCGCTGCCGATGTGCGGCGTCACCACGACGTTCGGCAGTGCCAGCAACGGGTGCTCGGCTGGGATCGGTTCCGGAGCCGTCACGTCCAGCCCCGCGCCCGCAATCCGGCCCGCTCGCAGCGCCTCCAGCAGCGCCGCCGTGTCCACTACGTCCCCACGAGAGGTGTTGATCAGAAAGGCGGTGGGCCGCATCGACGCCAGCTCCGCCGCGCCGATGAGGTTGTGCGTGTTCGGCGTCAGCGGTACGTGCAGCGAGACGAAGTCGGACTGCCCCAACAGCTCCTTCAGGTCCGGCACGAACTCCGCGCCGAGCGCGGCCTCCGCCTCCGTGCGCCGGTTGTTCGCCGTGTACCGGATGCGCATGTCGAACCCCCGCGCCCGGCGCGCCACCGCGCTCCCGATGGCCCCCATGCCGACGATGCCCAGCGATGCCCCGTACACGTCCGTCCCCAGCCACAGCTCAGGATGCCACAGTCCCCAGTTGCCCGCGCGGGTGTCGGCGTCCGACGCCACCACGTGCCGGGCAACCGCCAGCATCAGCGCGAAGGCCATGTCCGCCGTCGTCTCCTCGAGCACGTTTGGCGTGTTGGAGACCAGCACTCCCCGGGCCGCGCAGGTCGCAACGTCGACGTTGTTGTAGCCCACCGCCATGTTGGCCACGACCTGGAGCGTCGGCGCGGCGTTCAACAGTGCCGCGTCCACCCGGTCAGACACCATCGTGACTACGGCAATGCACCCGTCAGCTCGCTCGGCAAGAGTGTCCGGCGGCGGCGCAAAGCCCTCCCACACGTCCACTTCGGCGAACGCCTCCCGAAGCCTCGCGAGCGCATCCGGCGAAATCTCCCTCGTCACAAACACCCGGCCGTCGATCATGTACGCCTCCGCAAAGGTGTCCACTTCCATTGTAGACCCAGCCCGCCGCCGCCCAGGAACGCGAGAGGGCTACGGGTGCTGATATAGACCAATCCTATGTCACCGCGCATGTTCATAGATGCGGAGAAACCAGTACCATACCTGAGTGCTTACTCTGCTAAAGGCCCCGTGGATGCTCTTGCCCTTGCCGCCCTGCTGGGCGTTAGGTACCATGACGGCATTCTGCGCCAGTTGGGATGCCGCGCCCTATAGCCGCAACCCAAGTGTGAGCGGGCCCAGTCCCACATCCAACATCGCCGGGGAGAGAACGATTCATGACCACGAGACACAACCCGAGCATCGCCTACAGCATCACCATCCGCGCTCAGTATCCCAACCGGGCCGGGATGCTCGGCGTCATCACCTCCACCATCGGTGAGGCACAGGGCGACATCGGCGCCATCGACACCGTCAGCTCCAGCCGCAACTCGATGACGCGCGACCTCACCGTCAACGCCCGTGACGTCGCCCACGGCGAACTCATCGCCACCGCCGTTCGCGGCGTCCCAGGCGTCCGGGTCCTTAGCGTCTCAGACCCCGTCTTCCTCCGGCACCTCGGCGGCAAGATTGAGGTCAACAGCCGCGCTCCCGTCACCACCCGCAATGACATGTCCATCGTCTACACCCCCGGCGTGGGACGGGTGAGCATGGCCATCTACCACGACCCCGCCGCCCTGTGGACGCTTACCGGCAAGGGCAACACCGTCGCCGTTGTCACCGACGGCACCGCCGTCCTCGGCTTGGGCGACATCGGCCCCGGCGGCGCGATGCCCGTCATGGAGGGCAAGGCCGTCCTCTTCAAGGAGCTCGCAGGCGTCGATGCCTACCCAATCTGCCTCGACACCAAGGACCCTGACGAGATCGTCAACATCGTCAAGGCCATCAGCCCCGGTTTCGGCGGCATCAACCTCGAGGACATCTCCGCGCCCCGCTGCTTCTACGTCGAGGAGCGACTGAAGGACGAGTTGGACATCCCCATCTTCCACGACGACCAGCACGGCACCGCTGTCGTGGTGTTGGCGGGCCTCATCAACGCCCTCAAGATATCCGGCAAGCAGATGCAGGACCTCAAGGTCGCGGTCAACGGCGTGGGGGCCAGCGGCATCGCCTGCGCCAAGATGCTCATGACCGCGGGCTGTTTCAACATCATCGGCTGCGACACCCAGGGCATCGTCTACCGCGGCCGCGACAATCGTGGCAACAAGGCCAAGGACGAGTTCGCGGAGATATCCAACCCCGACAACATTGAGGGCGACCTGACCAAGGCGCTACAGGGCGCCGACGTCTTCCTCGGCCTCTCCGGCCCCAACACCGTGACGCCTGCCATGGTGAAGGACATGAACGACGAACCCATCGTCTTTGCCATGGCCAACCCGGACCCGGAAATCTGGCCCGAGGAGGCCCAGGGCATCGCGCGCGTCATGGCCACGGGCCGCTCTGACTACCCGAACCAAATCAACAACGCCCTCTGCTTCCCCGGCATCTTCCGGGGCGCCCTCGACGTTCGGGCCCGCGAGATCAACGAGGAGATGAAGCTCGCCGCGGCCCACGCCATCGCCGCCGGCGTCCCCAACAGCGACCTGAACGAGGACTTCATCATCCCCAGCATCTTCGACAAGAACGTCGTCCGGCGCGTCGCCCGCGAGGTGGCCGCCGCCGCACAGCGCACCGGCGTCGCCCGCCGCTCCCGCCGCCGCGTCACCGCCTACTCCCCCCGCCGCCGCGACGTGTAGGGGGCCAGCTAGACTCGAAGCTGCCTACTCCCAAGCGTCCAGCCGCGCCAGGTTCCCTGGCCAGTCAAGAATTCGCTGGTCGGCGGTCATCAGTTTATGTCCGCCAAGTGCAGTTGCAACGATGATCCTGTCTGCAGGGTCCCCGCGTATTTCCGATAGCAACCCGGCCCTGACTGCCGTAGCGCCGTCAATAGGGATTTCGATAACCCCTTCTTCCAATTGGCGCATCCTCCAATTCGAAACGCTCTCGGGAAGTCGAATGCGCCCCTTTGAGGCCAGCATTGCCACTTCCCAAAAGGAGATTGCCGAAACGGCTATTTCATCCAGCTGCCACACATCATCAATTACTCTTCGCGCCTCAGGGCCAAGCCGTGAGTCCCCCAACCTCAGCCACAAGAGGACCTGTGTATCCAGCAGCATTACAGTGGCTCAATCCAGTTCTTGCCGGTCTCAGCGTCCCACTCCTCATCTAATGGTGACACGATATCGCCCAGGATTTCGATACGCCCGCGGTCGATGCCGAAGAGAGTCTTCGGCTTCTGCCGGAGCGGCCCGAGCCTCGCCACCGGCTTCCCGAATTTCGTAATGACGATCTCCTCGCCGCTCTCAGCCACTTCGTCCATGAGCTGCAGGCATTTGGCTTTGAACTCGGACGCCTTGATGGTGCGAACGGCGCCTGATGCGTTGTCTGTGGTCATAGCAACTTCCTAACTGCGAGATGCTTCTATAGTACCATGGTCATGACCATGGTTACAACGTTTCAAGAGGCGTGACAGCCAGCCGAAGCGTATGCTCCCCCTACCGCGGCAGCGTCTTCGCCACCCGAGTAATCGCCCTGCGGCAATCAATCGCGTCCGGCATCGCATTCGTCACCACCCGCCAGAACGCCTTCGAGTGGTTCCGCACCTTCAGGTGCGCCAGCTCGTGCACGACGATGTACTCAATCTGCCACTCCGCCAGCATCATGCACCGCCAGTTGAAGCGCAGGACACTGTTCCTCGAGCAGCTCCCCCACTGCGACCGCGCATTGCTGATGCGTATCTCCGGCTTGGCCCGTGGCGCGACGTCCGGCAGCCAGACGGCGACCTCTTCGGAGAAGTGTTCCTCGGCTTGTTCCGAGTACCACCTGACCAGCGCATCGCGGACATGCTGCTGCCGTTCCCCATCGTCGATATTCGCGGGGACCGTCACGTGGAAATGCTTTCTGCCGATATAGATGAATTTGGGATCGGTGTCCGGGACGTTGCACTCGTCGTCGTGGAGACTTACCTCCACTGCGCCAACAGGCCCGGGCTCTATCATTAGCGACGTGTCGCTGCCAAGGTACGGAACGGTGTCATCGTATCCGAAGGGGGGAATGTCCGGCGGCCGCTGAGGATTGCGGAGCTTGTCGAGCGCCCACGCGGCCTTGGCCTGCACAAAGATGCGAATATCGCGCTTCGGCGTGCGCACCGGCGCCAGCACCTCGAGCGCGCCCCGGAGCACCCGCAGCGTAATGGTCCGTTTGCGCCGCGCGCTGCGCACAACGGTGAAGTTGAGGCGGACACCGTTCCACTCAATGGAATCCGGCTCAGGCGGTGGCGGCAGTCGCACGGGTCGTTTGCGTGGTCGGGGAATGACCAGTTTCATGGGTGTAGTGTATGAGGTGGGGCTGCGCAAACGCTACGGCCCAATGGGACTACTTTCAGGACTTGCGCGGGCCACATGAAGGGAGCAAAAAGCCCTACCGCCACTCCACGTTCGGCACCGTCTCCTCCGAGCTGATGACGAAGTTGCGGAGGAGGCGGTTGAAGGTCTCCGGCCGCTCCGCCATCGGCAGGTGCCCCGCGCCGTCGACCACCGCCAGCCGCGCGTTCGGCATGCGCTCCAGCAGCGCCTCCGCCTGCGATAGCGGCGCGATGCCGTCGACCGCGCCCCACACGAGCAGCGTGTCCGCCGTCAGCGCCCCCGCCGCAGCGGTCAGCGCAGCGTCGCCAATGGCCCCGCCTGTCTGGCTCAGCAGCGTCCCCCGTCCCTTCGACTGCCGCACGAACTCCGGCCCCTGCCGCACGTTCTCCCACGCCGCGCCGAAGCCCGTCGGGTCCGCCGTCGCGATGACCCCCAGCCGCGCGAAGACCCCGGTCGCGAAGGCCTCGTCGTCCAGCGCGGCCAGCTCCACTGCGGGCGTGTCCTCCCAGGCCAGCCCCAGGGCGTCGACGAGCACCAACCGTCGGAAGCGCTCGGGCTGTTGCACCGCAAGCTGCAGCGCCAGCCACCCGCCGACGCAGTGGCCCACCAGCGTCGCCTCGCCAATGCCGGCGTCGTCCAGGAACGAAAAAAGCAGCCGCGCGTAGTCCTCCAGCGTGCCGATGCCCTCCGGCGGCGTGCCTTCCGCCCAGCCCGGCAGTTGCGGCGCCCAGATGTCCGTGACGGTGCCCATGGCCATGTGGTAGCTCTCCCACCGTCCGGAGGGCCCCATTCCGTGCAGGTAGACCACCGGCGAGTATTGCTCCAGCCGTCCGCCGCGCAGGTAGGCCACGTCCACGCCGTCAACCTGCGCCGAGTGTCTGCCGTACACTGCTCCGTCTGCTGCGCCCATGCGTGTTCCCCTGTTGTAGTGTGTTGTGCGATGACCGTTGCCCCGTGCGAGACCCGTCGTTCCCTTGAGTCCCAACGTGAGCGGGACGCCCCTACGCCGACTCGGTCCACCAGATCTTGACGCAATCGATGTGGAACCCCGAGCCCGCCGCCGTCGGGTCCGGAACGGGTCCGCCCTCCGGCGCCGACACCTCGACGCGCACCAGGTAGTCCTCGCCCGACTCAACCCGCCGCTGCGCCGAGAGTGAGGCGCCCGGGTCCCCCTGGTTGTCGATGGCGCTGAACTCCCCGTACTCGCCCGCGAATATCGTCTGCCGCTCCGAGCCCGTCTTGTAAAAACTCTCGACCAGCACCTGCGCCGTGTCCGGCACCGCGCCGCCGTCCTTGGCCGCCATGTTCAGCCGCAGGCCGCTGCCCCGGTGCTCCGCCGTCGGCCCGACAAAGATGAACAGGAACGGGTTGCCGTCGGGCCCCGGTTCCGGCACCGCCAGCTCCCAGCCGCCCACGGCCATACCGTCGCGGGTCTCCTGGATGAACCGCGTGATCTCCGGCGAGTCCTGGTCCAGCACGTGGTTCGCGCCGTCGTACAGGGGCAGGGGCATGAGTTCGCCTCCTTGGCCGGCGCGCCATGCGAAGGTCCGCCGGCCGATGATGGAATATGGTTTAGCTGGCGTTTACCCCCGCCAGCGCGGGCATCACGTGCTCCGCAAACAGCTTCTTGGACTTCATCACGTTCTCGTGCTTCAGCTTGCCGCACCGGAACATCCCCAGGAAGTGGCCGTACCCCGCCGTCTCCATGTCGTTGCGAAGCCACTCCGTCACGTAGTCCGGGTCGCCGCACACGATGTACCCCGTCTCGCGCAGCTTCTCGAACGGCGTCCCCGGCGCAGGCATTTCTGCTCCCCGCGAGCGCTTCCGGTAGTCGAAGCTGCGGTCCGTCTGCACCCCCGGCAGCGGCGCCGGCATCGGCACGGGCCGGCTGAACGCCGTAAGCCGCCGCACGTACATCACCGCCTCGCGGCACTCCTCGATGGCCTGCTCGTTCGTCTCCGCCACGTGCAGGTACCGCGACCCGATGCAGTACTCAGGAGTCGCCTCCCAGCCAAACTGCTCCCGCGCGACATCCTTGTAGTACTCGAAGGCGTCCTGAAACACAGCCGTCGGGTTCCACACCCGCGCGATGGGGATGTGCCGCTCCGCCGCGAATTCGATCGTCTCCGCCGACCCCGCGGGCATCCAGATGGGCAGTGGGTTCTGGATCGGCTTCGGCCACACCGAGACCGACCGCAGGTTGTAGAACTTTCCCTCGTAGTCGAACAGCTCTTCCGACAGGCACCGCTTCACGATGTCGTACGACTCCGCGAACCGCTCTCGGCTCGTGAACGGGTCCACGTTGTACGAGATCAGCTCCTGCGGCACGCCCCGTACGATCCCGCCGATGAACCGCCCGCCCGACAAGCAGTCGAGCTGCGCGAACTCCTCCGCCGTGTGCACCGGGTGACGCAGCGGCAGCACGTGCCCCATGACGCCCACCTTCATCCGCTCCGTCTTCGCGATGAGCGCCGCCGCCAGCGGCGTGCTCGAGGGGTTCAGGCTGAAATAGGTAAAGTGGTGCTCGTTGACAAACACCCCCTCAAACCCCAGCTCCTCGCAGTAGATGAACTCCTCCATGTGCTCCCGGTATGTCTCAGCCACAAGGCCGGGGTCGCAGAAGCGGTTGGTCTGCAGTGTCTCCGGTCCGACCTCGTCGGGAATGCCGGGGTACGTGAACTCGTCAAAGTTGTAGAACTTCATGGGGATGGTGACTCCTCTCAATTGTGACGCCGAGTGCAAACTACGCAGTGATACCACGTCCACCAAGGTTCATGCAACCTCACGCCTTCCCCATTAAAGCTGTCGCCGTTCCCGACATCACCCACCTCGCCATCCCCGGCCCCTGACACCACAATCTTGCCCCGACGACCCGAACCCCGCTACTCTCCCCCCATGAACACCGCCGAAGCCACCATCAACAGGGGCCCCCGCCGCTGCGGCGATGGGCCAATTAGTTTCAGCCCCTCACAGGGCAAAACCGTATCTGAAAATTACCATTCATTTCTCCCCCGCCAGAAAAAACTCGACTCGACTCGACTCGAATCACGCCATCCACCGTCCCGCTCCAGCTACGATGAATCGCGCGTAATCGCGCCTCCACCCCCGCCCACTACCGTTCGCCCTGAGCCTGTCGAAGGGCTTTCCCACCCTCTCGGTGCTACAATCACCCTACAGACGCAACCAGCGCGGAGCAGCAAATGCCCGTCGACGCAGTATCCCTCGAAGTCTTCAAGAACCTCCTCGCCTCCGTGGCCGAGGAGATGGGCGTCGCCCTCGGCCGCACCGGCTTCTCCCCCAACATCAAGGAGCGCAAGGACTTCTCCTGCGCCCTCTTTGACCCCAACGGCCACATGGTCGCTCAGGCCTCCCACATCCCCGTCCACCTCGGCGCCATGCCCGCCTCCGTCGCCGCCGCCCTCGAGGGCTTCGACTTCTCCCCCGGCGACATCATCATCCTCAACGACCCCTACCTCGGCGGCACCCACCTCAACGACGTCACCCTCGTCGCCCCCGTCTTCGCCCCCACGCACGGCCCCGTTCGCCCTGAGGGAAGTCGACGGAAGGGCGACCGCCGCGACCGCCGCCGCCGCGAGGCCCTCGTAGGCTTCGTCGCCAACCGCGCCCACCACGCCGACATCGGCGGCATGACCCCCGGCTCCCTCCCCCGTTCGACCGAGCTCTTCCAGGAGGGCTTCATCATCCCGCCCCTCAAGCTCGTGCGCGCCGGCGAGGTCAATCAGGAGGTCGTCGCCCTCTTCTGCCGCAACTCCCGCACGCCCGACGAGCGCCGCGGCGACCTCGCTGCCCAGATCGCCGCATGCCGCACCGGCGAGCGCCGCCTCCAGGAGATGGTCGGCCGCTACGGTTGGTCCGTCGTCTACGAGCACGAAGCCGCCCTCCTCGACTATTCGGAGCGCCTGACCCGAGCCGCCATACGCGCCCTGCCCGACGGCGACTACTCTTTCAGCGATGTCATGGACGACGACGGCCTGACGGACGAGCCCGTGACCATCGCCGTCACCGTTTCCGTCAGCGGCGATGCCATGACGCTGGACTTCTCCGAGACGGCGTCCCAGCGCCGGGGGTGCATCAACGCCCCCCTTGCCGTGACCCTGTCCGCTGCCCTCTACGTCCTCCGCTGCATCGTCGGCGAGGCCGCGCCGTCCAACCAGGGCATCCTGCGACCCGTCACGGTCGTCGCGCCCGAGGGCAGCTTGGTGAACCCGCGACCGCCCGCCGCCGTCGCCGCCGGCAACGTCGAGACCTCCCAGCGCATCACCGACGTCCTCCTCGGCGCGCTCGCGAAGGCCCTGCCGGACGTGATTCCCGCCGCCAGCCAGGGCACCATGAACAACGTCCTTGTCGGCGGCCACGAGGACGGCACAAACCGAGGGTTCGCCTATTACGAGACCATTGCGGGCGGCATGGGCGCGAGGCCCGGCGCCGACGGCCTTTCCGCCGTCCACACCCACATGACCAACACCATGAACACGCCCATAGAGGCCCTCGAACTCTACCACCCCATGCGCGTCCGCAGCTACCGCGTCCGCCGCGGCTCCGGCGGGAAGGGTCGCTTCAACGGCGGCGACGGCGTCGTCCGCGACACCGAGTTCCTCGCCCCCGCCGTCGTCACCGTCCTCGCCGACCGCCGGCGCTCCGCCCCCTACGGCCTCCAGGGCGGCGCCGACGCCACTCCCGGCGAGACCGTCCTCCTCAAACACGGCGTAGAGGAAATCCACCTCCCACCCAAAGTAACCCTCGACGTGGAGCCCGGCGACGTCCTAAGCATCCGCACCCCCGGCGGCGGCGGCTGGGGCAACCCAGAATAGAATGCGTCATTCCGGCGGAAGCCGGAATCCAGAGGGGTTGGGCGTGGGGTCGCTCCCCGTAGGAGCGATCCCCAACCCCCCCGCCCCCTCGCTTGGTGTAGAATTATCCAGCATTCCGGCTGCCCGTCCCGCATCCTTCCGGGCAGAACCCCACTGGAGGCCTCCATGGCTGAATCGATGACCGGCAAGCAGGCGCTGCTTGAAATGCTCAAGGCCGAGGGCGTCGAGTACATCTTTGGCAACCCTGGCACCAGCGAGGCGCCAATCATCGACCTGCTTGGCGACTACCCGGAGTTTCGCTACATCCTGGCCCTTCAGGAAAGCGTCGCCATGGGCATGGGCGAGTCCTACGCCCGTGCTACCGGTCGCGCCTCCTTCGTCAGCCTGCACGTCGACAGCGGGCTCGCCAACGGCATCGCCCTCATGCTCGACGCCCTCAACACCGGCACACCCATGGTCGTCACCTCCGCCAACTACGATGTCCGCAAGGTGAATGAGTCAAAGACCGATTTGGCCCAGCTTGTCCGGCCGGTCACCAAGTGGGCCGTCGAGCTCTCGCACCCCGGCCAGGTTCCCAGCGCTCTCCGCCGCGCCTTCAACGAGGCCAACAGTCACCCGAAGGGGCCCGTCTACGTCGGGTTCGCCTCCAACGCCCTCGAGGGCATCGCCGAGATAAACATCGTGCCCTCCCGGCCCGTCTACGACGCCACGCGGCCCAGCCCAGAGGGTATCGCTCAGGCCGCCTCCCTGCTGCTCAACGCCACCCGCCCCATCATGCTGGTGGGAGACCGCCTCTCCGACGATGACGGCATCGAACAGGCGGTGGAGTTGGCGGACCTTATGGGCCTTCCGGTCTACCAGGTCCGGGGCGCAGAGGTGGCATTCCCCACCGCACATCCCCAGTTCCTCGGCAACCTCTCCCTGCGCGTCGCCGCCTCGCGCGCCGCCGTGCAGCGCGCCGACCTCGTCCTGGCCGTGGGCGCTGACCCCTTTGAGGAGCTCTTCTACTGGGGCGACGTCATCCTGCCCCCCGAAGCCAGCCTCGTGCACATCGACCCCGTCCCCGGCCGCATCGGCCGCTCTGAACCCACCGGCGTTGGCATCGTCGCCCACTGCGGTCTCGCCCTCGCCGAGTTGACCGCGCTCTTGAAGGAGCGGTTGTCTCCCGCCGGCCTGCCCGGCATCGAGGTGCGGCGCCGCGCCGTCGTCGCTGAGGCCCGCCGCAACCGCGAGGCCTTCGAGGCGTCCGTCGCCGAGCGGTGGGACCACCGGCCCATGAGCCCCGCCCGCATGATGTCGGAGCTAGCCGCCGCCCTCCCTCACAACGCCGTCGTCGTCGACGACGCCATCAGCAACCGCGGCCCGCTGCGACACTACTTCCACGCCGCCCGTCGCGGCGACATCCGCGCTGTGCGGGGGCAGTCCATCGGCGGCGGCATCGGCGCGACAATGGGCGCCCAGTGCGCCTACCCCGGCCGCCCCGTCTTCGGCATCATCGGCGACGGCAGTGCCATGATGACCGTTCAGGGTCTCTGGACCGCTGCCAACGACAACATCCCCTGCGTCTTCGTCATCTGCAACAACGGCATGTACCGCGTCCTCAAGGTCAACTTCAACGTCTACCAGGGCGAGATCCTCGGCTTGCCGGAGACGTCAGGTGGCAGGTTGCCCTACTCCGATTTCGCGGCGCCCTTCGACATGGCCGCCATCGCCAACAGCATGGGCGTCCATGGCGAGCGCATCACAGAGCCCTCCCAGATCAAGCCCGCCGTCGACCGCGCCGTCGCCTCCGGCAGACCGGCCCTCTTGGACGTGATCATAGACGGCTCCTTGTAGTACACGATTGCCGGCGGCCGGGGCAAGCCTGTTTAAGGTCGCGTCATTCCTGCGAAGGCAGGAATCCAGAGGGGCGGGGTCGCGGGGTATCCCTTCCCCCTGGATGGGGGTAGGTTAGAGCCTGCCCCGGCGAAGGCCGGGGATGGGGGTGCGTCCCCCCTTCGCGCCCGCCAATCCACAAACAAAGGAGGCAAACACATGCGAACCAACGCCACCAAGGCCAAGCTCAATGAAGGCAACGTCGTCTTCGGCGGCATCGTCACCCGTTACGCCCCAGACATGGTCGAGATCTTCGGCGCTCTCGGCTACGACTTCGTCATGATTGACTGCGAGCACGGCCCCGCTACCCTCGACCAGGTCGAGCACATGGTCCGCGCCGCCGAGTCCTTCGGCATCACGCCCATAGCCCGCATTCCCGACCACTCGGAGCAGACCATCCTCCGGTACCTGGACCGTGGTCTCCAGGGCATCATCGTGCCCCACGTCAACACGGGAGCGGAGGCCGCCGCCGTCGCTCGTGCCGCCCGCTACTCCCCCGAGGGCTACCGCGGCGTGGCCGGTGGCCGCGCCCACAACTACGGCATCGGTGTCTCCATGAGCGAGGCGACGGCCTGGATCAACTCCCAGTTGCTGGTCATCCCCATGGTCGAGGACATCGAGGCCGTCAACAACCTCGACGACATCCTGCAGGTCACCGGTGCCGACGTTCTCCACGTCGCGCCGTCCGACCTCGGCCAGAGCCTCGGCAACCCCGGCGCCGCCGAGGTCCGCCGCGTCATGAGCGAGGTCATCCCGCGCATTCGGGCCGGCGGCAAGCACGTAGGCGTGGGCGGCAACAGCCCCAACAACACCGCCGGCGTAGCGGAGTTCATCAAACAGGGCGCCAACTTCGTAACCATCTCCGCCTGGGCCCTCCTCCGCGTCGGCGCTGAGGATTTCCTCAAGAACGTCAACGCACACCTGTGAGCACCGCTGCCCTGCGATTGCTGCAATGCAATTCCCAGTCCGTTCGCCCTGAGCCTGTCGAAGGGCCTGCCCCACCCTCGTCTTTCCCGCGAAAGCGGGAATCCAGAGGGGCAGGGTCGTGGGGCGGCCCGAAGCAGCCTTGTTGCCTGATATGCTATGGTGCAACCGTCCGAGCCATCCGAACGACAAGAAAGTTCGTTCGCGGTAAGAGAACGAGGCCCAAGGCCGCAACCGCATGGCACAGCCACCGAAGGGGGCAGACCAGTGAAGCTGGGCAACCCGATCCGCATCACCGACGGCGTCTTTCAGATCCGCGCCCTCGGCGCCCGGGTCACCGTCCTGACCGCCGGCGGTGAGGCGATGCTCATCGACGCCGGCATGAGGGGCAGCTCCCCGCTGATTCTGGGCGGGCTGGAGGCCATGGGCCTTTCCCTCGACGCGGTCAAGACCCTGGTCATTACCCACCGCCACCCGGACCACGCCGCCGGTGTGGGTGAACTGATCGATGGAAGAGACGTCGTCGTGATGGCCCACCCCCTGGAGGCAGGCATCCTGTCCGGCTGGGAGGACCATCCCAGCCCGTTTCAGAACAAGTTTGTGGCGCGGGTCACCCGCCCGGTCCTCGACATATTGAACGGGAGTCCCACCACGGTTGACGTTGAGCTGGAGGACGGGGACGTTATCCCATTCGCCTTCCCTGTACGCGTCGTTCACCTTCCGGGGCATACGCGGGGCAGCATTGCGCTGCACCTGCCGGACCAGAAGGTGGTCATCATAGGCGACGCCCTCCAATACAAGCTCGCCAGGAAGCTCAGTCCTCCCGCCGTCGACGTCACGGAAGACCCGACGGAGGCGATGGCATCACTGGAGAGGCTCCTCGCACTGGACTTCGATGCAATCTGCTTTAGCCACTTCCCGCCGATGCGCAAAGGGGCGCACGCCGCCTTGAGCGACATGCTTCGGCAGCGTGCGGCTTGAGTTGGCGGACCACGAGCATGCGAGAGCGCAGCGGCATCGTGCCCCCTGACAGTTTGGGCTACGATAGCGCCGCGCCGACCACATTCAGGAGACGAAAATGAAGCAGGCGGACCGGGCCAGAGCCTCGGTTGGGAGCACAGTAGTTGAGTTCCTCAGGCGGAGCGTCGATGCCTTTGGCCCCCACGACGCGCTCCTGTTCAAGCCGGGTTTCCGCTACCTGCGCTGGTCCTACGACCGGCTCTGGGCCGAGTCGGGGCAGGTCGCGTCCCTTCTCCAGAGCCGGGGACTGACAAAGGGAGACCAGGTCGTCATCTGGGGCCCGAATTCCCCGCAGTGGGTGCTCATCTTCTTCGGCTGTCTGCGCGCCGGCGTCGTCGCGGTGCCGCTCGACCTCCGCAGCGCCCCCGACTACGTCGAGCGCGTCATCTCGAGGATTTCCCCGAAGCTGGCCTTCACGTCCCGCTTCACGCCCAAGAACGACGTCGACCTCGGCTTGCCCGAAATCACCTTCGAGGAGCTTGAGGTCGCCATCCGCGGCCTGCCCGAGCCCGACCCGGTGGAGCTGGCGCCCGACGACCTCGTCGAGGTCATGTTCACCTCCGGCACAACCGGCGACCCCAAGGGCGTGATGCTGACGCATCGGAACCTCACCGCCAACATAGAGGGCATCTCCCAGTACATCACCTGCACCACCGACACCCGGCTCCTCTCCATCCTGCCGCTGAGCCACATGTACGAGCAGATGGGCGGCCTGTTAACCGTGATGCGCTTCGGCGCCAGCGTCACCTACCCCACCAGCAGGCAGCCGACCGTGCTCGCCCGCACCATGCGCGAACGCCGCATCACCACCCTGCTCCTCGTGCCCCAGGGCCTCGAGCTCCTGATGAACGGCATCGAGCGGGAGGTCAGGCGCCAGGGGAAGGCCGCGCTCTGGGAGAAGCTGTTGAAGATCGCCGCAAAGACGCCCTTCTCCCTGCGCCGGCGCCTTTTCGGCCGCGTCCACAAGCAGTTCGGGGGGAAGCTCGACTTCGTCGTCTCCGGCGGCGCGGCTCTGGACCCCGAACTCGGCAGAAAGTGGGAGCTGCTTGGCGTCAAGATCGTCCAGGGATACGGCGCCACCGAGGCGTCGCCCGTGATCTCCAACCACACTATTCGCGAGCGCAGGCCCGACTCCGTCGGCCGCCCCCTCCCCAACGTCGAGGTCCGCATCAGCGAGGACGGTGAGATCCTGGTCCGTGGCGATAACATTTCGCCCGGCTACTGGAACGCCCCCGAGCAGACCGCCGCTGCCTTCCAGGACGGCTGGTACCGCACCGGCGACCTCGGTTACTTCGACGACGAGGGCTTCTTGCACATCAGGGGCCGCGTGAAGGACATGATCGTGCTGCCGAGCGGCCAGAACGTCTACCCGGACGACATCCAGGCCGTGCTCAACCGCCACCCGGACGTCACCGACTCCGCCGTGGTGGGCCTGCCGCGCGGCTCCTCCGTCGAGGTGCACGCCGCCCTTATCCTCAGCGACGGCGCCGACCCCGAGCCAATCGTGTCCTGGGCCAACGCGCAGCTCGCCGAGCAGCAGCGCGTCAGGGGCTTCACCGTCTGGCCGGGCGAGGACTTCCCGCGCACCCACACGCTCAAGATCAAGAAGCCGCAGCTCATCGACATGCTCCAGGGCGACGCCGCCACCGTCGAGGCGTCCCCCGGCCGCCCGGCGGCTTCCGGCGGTCAGCAGGGAGTGCGGAGTCTCGAGGTCATCATCGCGGAGGTCGCCCAGGTCGACGCCTCGGCGATCGCCCCCAACATGACGCTGGGCGACGACCTCAACCTAGACTCCCTCGGCCGTGTCGAGCTCCTCTCTGCCATCGAGGTCGACCTGGGCGTGTACCTGGATGAGAGCCAGATCGGCCCCGAGACCACCGTCCGGCAGCTTACGCGAACCTTGGAGGAGGGCGCCCACAACCCGCCCGTCACCAAGTTCCCGGCCTGGGGCATGCGCTGGTGGTGCCGCATGACGCGCGGGGCCATCCAGCGGTTCCTGATGTTCCCGCTAATGAAACTGCCGTACGGCCTGAAAGTCGCCGGGCGGGAGAAGCTGCAGGGCATCAACGGACCCGTACTGTTCGCGTCGAACCACAGCCTCGGCCTGGACAACCCGCTGATCATCCAGGCAGTTCCACCGGCGTTGCGTCGAAGGCTGGCTATTGCCGGCGCCGCCGTCCTGTGGAGGAACCCGGTGTTCTGGGTCCTGAACCCGCTCCTGGGCAACGGTTTCCCCATCGCACAGGAAGGAGCGGTGCGGCCCAGCCTGGAGAACATGGGCAAGATCATCGACAACGGCTGGTCGGTGCTGATTTACCCGGAAGGGAAGTTGACCGTCGGCGGCCCCATCAAGCCCTTCATGAACGGGACCGGCATGGTTGCAGTGGAAGGCCGGCTTCCCGTCGTCCCCGTCAAGCTCCACATCAACCGACTCGGCGCGCCGGCCAAATTCCCGCTCCTCAGGCGAGGCTCCGTCGAGATACGCTTCGGCGAACCCCTGACCTTCCCCCCCACGACGCCCTACCAGGAAGCCACAAACGCCATAGAGCAAGCGGTCAACGCACTGTGACGCACAGATTCACGACGTTCGCGACATCACCCCACCGCCCCCTCGATTGCTCGCATGGATACTCGCGCCCACCCTGCCATCGTAACCATCTCCGCCTGGGCCCTCCTCCGCATAGCCGCAGAGGACTTCCTGAAAAACGTCAACGCTAAACTCTAGGCGCCGCCGCCCCGCAATTGCTGCAATGCAAACCCCAACCCGTTCGCCCTGAGCCTGTCGAAGGGCCTGCCCTACCCCCGTCATTCCTGCGGAGGCAGGAATCCAGAGGGGCGGAAGTCGTGGGGAGTGTCCGCGAGGCGCAGAGGACTTTCTAAAAGACGTCAACGCGCAGCTTTAGGCACCGCCGCCCCGCGAATGCCGCGATGCAAAGAGTGCCGCTGGCCCCCCGCGACGCCCCAAACATCCGCACCTCCGGCGGCGGCTGGGGCGAGCCGGAATTGTAGGGGCGAACACTCCAAAAATGCCAGGTCTTTCCCAATACTTCCATGCGCATCAGGTCTCTGCCAACGACACGGCAAGACAAAGTACAATAGAAGCCTACCCAGGTGACCGGCACCTGTGTACCATACGATATAGGCCAAATCGCAGACGAATGTAGCGAATGAACAAGGGTGAAGCAAATGAGACTTGTGAGAGTTGGTGTTTACGGGCTATTCAATCGCTTCAATCATCAGCTCGAATTCAGTTCAACCGAGCCGGTCACCATCATGATTGGGCCAAATGGATTTGGCAAAACCATGATACTGAGAATCCTCAATGGTCTATTTAACTCACCGCTCAAGAGCCTTGAAGTCTTGCCATTTAGGCGGGTTGATGTTGTTTTTGATGATTCATCTAGCATTACAGTGGAGCGCATTTCTCCCCGTGAGACCAGCGAAAGGCAAAGCGATCGCCGAATCGTACAATTAACATACAGCCCTGTAACTGGACGCCCTAAACAGGTTACCTCAGAAGAAGCACAAATTACTGAGGAAGACCTGTCATTTCCAGTGAATGTGATAGCAGACTTGATTCCAAATCTGGACCAAATTGGTCCCTCGCAGTGGCAGGACCTTGGTACCGGTGAATTCCTCGACCTAGATGATGTGGTCGTAAATTATTGGGAGCAACTACCCGAACGGCCTGGGTTTCACAACAATGAGTTGGGCTTGCTTCGGGAGCTTAGACAACTTATGCCCGTCCGTTTCATTGGTATAGAACGGCTAACTGTCTCTCCTCCCCGTGAAACGCGCCGGTTCGGTACCGTTAGACACTCTCGGAATATTTCCCCACAGCGCACTGTGCGCCGATACTCGAATGATTTGGCCGAGAGAGTGCGCAGTACTTTGACTGAATACGCTACGTTATCACAGGCCCTAGATCGGACCTTTCCAGTCAGGCTTGTACAGGAGCCTAGCAGCGCGGCAATTTCTGCGCCGGAGTTGAGGCAACAATTGACTGAAGTGGAAGAAAAGCGTTCGCAGCTCGTGGAAGCTGGGCTATTGGGCCAAGAACAGGAAGGGCTCAGTGTGCCCAATATTCAGACTGTAGATGAGGCAAGAATGAGCGTGCTTGCTGTCTACGTCCAAGACGCCATTCGTAAATTGAGCGTGTTTGACGATTTGTATGCTCGGGTAAAGGCGTTTCGGAGAATCGCCAATTCTCGTCTGCTTTATAAGCAGGTGACTACCACTGCGCAAGGCTTGAAAGTTGAAGCGGTGGATGGGTCAGAGCTCGACTTGGAAATGTTGTCAACGGGTGAGCAACATGAGCTCGTGCTTCTGTATGACCTTTTGTTTGGGGTCGAACGGAATTCACTGATTATGATAGATGAACCGGAACTGTCATTGCATGTAGCTTGGCAAGAGGGCCTCCTAAGTGACCTTTATGAAATGGCGTTATTGTCAGACTTCCGCGTTTTACTCGCTACCCACTCGCCACAGATCATTGGCGATAGGTGGGACCTCGCAGTCGAGCTTAAGGGGCCGGTTGATAGATGATTCCCCAGAGTCCCGCTGTAATCGCAAACACGATTCGAATGACTCGTTCTCAACATGCAGGCCCATTCCTCGTAGTCGAGGGACGGGATGATCGCTTACTGTTGGAACACTTTATTCTTCGGAAGGACTGCAACGTTGTTGTCGCTGAAGGAAAGAAGAACGTCTGCGAGGTTATGGGCATTTTGAACGAGACAAAGTTTGCCGGGGTGTTGTGTGTGATTGACGCAGATTTTGATAGAGTCGAGGGAAAGGGGATTTGCAGTCCAAACATCGTGAGACCTCAATTTCACGATTTGGATACGATGTTGATGTGCTCTCCAGCTTTGACTAGCGCAATTGTTGAATTTGGAAGCGAGAATAAGGTCGCGGGATTCCACCAGGATGTTTTGGAAAGGTTGTTGGAACGGGCCCTGCTAGTCGCGTGTTTGCGGCTATATTCTCAAAGGAAAGGGTTGGATTTGAAGTTTACGGGAATAACATACACGGCGTGGATCAACCCTTCTTCCTTTGAAGCCAGCGTAAACGACTTGGTGAAAGAAGTCAGGAATCAATCACAACGTAGGGACTTAACTATTGAGGCTATGGTTGCTGGCATACAGGAAGTGGCGGCTTCCAATCCGGATCCTCGTGAAATGTGTGTTGGCAGTGATCTAATTGAACTACTTTCGATTGGACTCAGGCGAGTGCTGGGCACGAACCGTGCGTTACCGGTAAATGGCGAGGCATTGAGGCATTTCATGAGAGGGGCATATAGCGAACAATACTTTGCAAACTCAAGCCTGTGCGCCGAAATACGGCAATGGGAAACGAGTAACGAGTCATTTCAGGTATTGCGAATATGAATGATCATGCAAGAGATACCGGACGAGCACGTTCGTCTCGCAAGTAGTCACTTTGAACACACCTAGATGATCATGGCCGGTATCGCACCCGCACGTGTCATTCCTGCGAAGCCAGGAACCCAAAGGAGCGGGTGCGAAGGGAGTGCCCGTACCGGCAATCCCCCCAATCCCCGTCCCTACCCCCACCCCCCACTTAGTGCACCTCGTGCCCGCCGGCCATGTTGATCGCCTGCCCCGTCACGTAGTCCGCCTCGTCGCTCGACAGGAACGCCGCCACCCGCGCGATGTCCGTCGCCACGGCCAGCCGTCCCAGCATTATCTTGGAGCGCTAGCCGAACCAGATGCCAAGGTACTTTGTGAACCAGAACAGGCCAGCGTAGGTCAAAACTGCTGAGAACCCCAGGACGAACAACATCCAACGATACCGGTACGCACCGTCGATTGAGCAAGCACCGCGCCGTCGAAGATAAAGGACCACGGCGATAGTGGCTACTATCATGCCGGCCCCGCGAAAATACCAACCGTATGTGTAGTACAGGGTATCGCCCAGGGAGACGGCTTCCGCCGCTGTGGCAATACCCACCAGCGCCAGTACCACGGGGGAAACGCAGCAGGTGATTCCAGCGAAGCCTGAGACCACTCCCATGAGCACACCAGGCCGCAGATGTCGTTCAGACCTTGTTGAAGTGTCGCGTGTGTTGTTGTGCCCGGTTGCTCTTACAGACAACTGTTTGTACTCCATGCCAACACCTTACTCTGGTGTTGCACTTCGTTTGTGAATTTAAGGAACCAAATGGGGCAGGGTCACAGGGGCCAATCCCCGCCCCCACCCCCTCATGCCCCCTAATGTACCTCGTGCCCGCCGGCCATGTTGATCGCCTGCCCCGTCACGTAGTCCGCCTCGTCGCTCGACAGGAACGCCGCCAACCTTGCGATGTCCGCCGCCACTGCCAGCCTTCCCAGCGGGATCGTCGCCGACCGCTCTCGCACCATGTCGGCACGGTACTCCACCGCCGACTGCCCCTCGGGCGCCGTCGCCGCCGCGATGTAGTCCACCCGCTCCGTGTCCACCAGCCCCGGGCAAATCGCGTTCACTGTGATGCCGTAGCGCGCAACCTCCAGCGCCAGGCTCTGCGTGAACCCAATCACCGCAAACTTGCTGGCGCAGTACGCCGCGTACGTCGCCGTCCCCGTCTTCCCCGCGCGGGAGGACATCGTGATGATGCGCCCGCCCCCGCCGCGCTGGATCATGTGCCGCGCCGCCGCCTGGCACACCAGCCATGTCCCCTTCACGTTCACCCGCTGCACAAGGTCGAAGTCCTCTTCCGTCACCTCGACCACCGGCTTCCGGTCCCCGCCGGGCCGCGAGCCTGCGTTCGACATGACGATGTCGATCTTGCCGAACTCCGCCACCGCCTCCGCGAACATCGCCCGCACCTGCGCCGAGTCCGATACGTCCGCGATGATCGCCTTCGACCGCCGCCCCATCTCCTCGATCTCCTCGACCACCGACGACACCCCGCGCCACGGCCGGTCCGGGTACGGTATCGCCGTGAAGTCATTGACGATCACGTCCGCGCCCTCCCGCGCCAGCCGAGTCGCAATCCCCCGACCCATCCCATTCTCCCCGCCCGCCCCAGTCACCAAAGCAACCTTACCCTCAAGTCCGTACATCTCATCCCTCTCACTTAAGTCTCGTCATACCAGCCAACCCACCGTCGCGACACCCCAAATGCCAACCCAATGGGCAGGGCCGCTTCGCGAATCCGTTCGCCCTGAGCCTGTCGAAGGGCCTCCCGCCACCGCACAAGGCCGCTACCCCGCTACGCCGTCGTAGGGGCCTTTCGAGAATGGCCCGTCCCGCCGTAGCGGGACCCTCGCCACTCCATCACCGCCAGCACTTGCCGCCCCGAACCCCTCACCGTCGTACCCGCGAAAGCCGGTATCCAGAGGGGCGCCGGGCGGGGCGCTCCCACTCCCAAATCCCCTCGGCGTTCCCGCACCCCCGCCACGTCATTCCTGCGAAGGCAGGAACCCAGAGGGGCGACGGGTGGGGGCAGCCCCACCAAAACCTACCGCCGTGGAACCCCCAAACGCCAATCCAATGCGTAGGGGCCTTTCGAGAATGGCCCGTCCCGCCGCAGCGGGACCTTCACCACTCCATCACCGCCAGCACTTGCCGCCCCGAACCCCTCACCGTCGTACCGGCGAAAGCCGGTATCCAGAGGGGCGCCGGGCGGGGCCCTCCCACTCCAAATCTCCTCGTCGTTCCCGCCCACCCCCCTCGTCATTCCTGCGAAGGCAGGAATCCAGAGGGGCGGTGTGCGTCCGTTCGCCCTGAGGGAAATCGAAGGGGGAACGGGCGCCGGGCGGGGCATCCCCACCACTAACCCCATCGCATCTCCGACTCCCCACACCCTCCGTAGGGGCCTTTCGCGAAAGGCCCGTCCCGCCGCAGCGGGACCTTCACCACTCCATCACCGCCAGCACTTGCCGGCCCACCCAACCCCATCGTCGTTCCCGCGAAAGCGGGAATCCAGGGCAGGGGCGCGGCGCGTCTCCGTCTCAGCGTCATTCCTGCACACCCCCCTCGTCATTCCTGCGAAGGCAGGAATCCAGAGGGGCAGGGCAAAGGCGGGGCGTCCTCACCACCACCAACTGTCGCGGAACCCGCACACCAACTCAACCGCAGGCGCGATTCGCGAATCGCCCGCACCCAAGCCAGCGCCCGTTCGCCCTGAGCTTGTCGAAGGGCCGCCCCCTGACACAGCCTCCTTGCCCCGACGCTCCGACAGACGCTACCGTGCCCTCATGGTAGTCGCAATCATCCACCGCAACCGGAACACCGCCCATCCCCACGCCGACGCGCCCGCCGGCCCGACCGCCGGCCCGTGTGCCGGTGACGCACTCCGCGCCGACGCTCTGAAGGCGGCCCGACACGCAAGTAGTGGGAATTGTTTCACCACCGTCGCGATAGAGTTTTTCGAGTTATATCTGCAACACGTCACAGCAGCTATACTTACGAATCCCAAACAAGTCCGCCGCAGCTACGCCGGCCCAGTCCACCGCAGCTACGCCGGGCCCCAGAAACAATTGCCCCTCGACGCCTTCCCAGAGCCCGCCGAGGCACCCCTACGCCGCGAACGCGTCCAGCGCCTCCAGGTCCCACTCCAACCCGAAACCCGGCTTGTCCGACAGGATGATCTCCCCGTTCTCGATGGCCGGGACCTCCTGGAACAGCGCCGCGCTCCACGGCATGTTCTCCACTGTCAGCCCGTTCGGGATCGCCACCATCGCGTGGGCAAGGATCTCCGGCGCAAGGTGGCTCACCACCGGCAGGTTGAACGCCTCCGCCATGTGCGCGGCCTTCATCCACTGCGTGATTCCCCCGGCCCGCAGCAGGTCGATCATCACGATGTCGATGCTCCGGTGCTCCAGCATGTGCCGGAACGGCGCGATCCCGTAGTGATACTCCCCCGCCGCGATGGGCATCGTCAGCGCGTCCGCGATGCGCGCCAGTCCGGGGTAGTCATGGTGGTCCGTCGGGTCCTCGAACCAGTAGAGCCCGTACTCCTCCAGCCGCCGCCCGATGCTGATCGCCTGGTTGACGTCCCATCCCTGGTTGATGTCCACCATGATGTCGACGCCGTCCCCGACGGCCTCCCGCATCACCCGCGCCCGCTCGAGCTCCGCGGCTGGCGTCTTCTCGCCCCCCAGGCGGAACTTCATGGAGCGGTACCCCTCCTCCACCAGCCGCGCGGCGGTCGTGGCCAGCGCCTCCAGGTCATAGGTGCGCCACAGGAAGCCGCTGGCGTAGGCGGGCATCCGGTCGCGGTAGCCGCCCAGCAGTTTGTGGACGGGCTGCCCCAGCGCCTTCCCCTTGATGTCCCACAGCGCGACGTCCACCGCCGCCGAGGCCCGCGTGACCATACCCTCCGGCGAGCCGCCGCCCACCGCCCGCAGCCGCTTCCCGATAGCCTCGATGTTCATGGGGTCGCTGCCAATCGACAGCTCCGCCATGGCGTTGACGCACTCGTGGAGGGATTTGAGGATGACGTCGCTGACGAACCCCGCGTACCCGATCCCCTCGATGCCGTCGTTGGTGCGCAGGGTCAGCGTCACAAAGGGTGCAACGTTGGCCCCCCCGACGGGCGGCCCCGGTTCGCGGGGCAAACACACAGCCCTGGTCTCGTAGCTGGCGATCTTCATGCGACCTCCTGGGCACAACATGCCTTACGGCTGGTGCACAGGGTACGCGAGAAGCAGGGGGAGGTGCTAGAGGTCCTCATTCTCCTGCGGCGGCCGCTGCGAAACCGGTTTGCCGAGGATCTCCACAGCGAGCATTGCCTGCCGCAGCGAGTTCTTGTTCAGCACCTTGGCCGCCCCGGAGCGGCGCCCTCGCTGCGTCGCGATGGGCGTGACCGGTCGCCGCTGCGGCCCATCCGAGAAGGAGCTTGGCCGCAGCGTCTCCATCGGCGTGGCTTCAAGCTGTGTGCGCTGAGTTTCATAGCCGGGCACTTCCAGCGAGCGCCCCTCCAAGGAAGCCCCCTCCAGCGAAGGCCCTTCCAGCGAAGGCCCTTCCAGGGACTGTTGGGAGGGCCTTGCCTGGTACGGGTCGCGAGGAGTGGAAGCTCTGCTCCGTTCAGCAGGCGGAGGCGGGGGAGGGGGCGCATTCACTGGTGGCGCGGATTGAGCAACGTCTTCGCCGCGCTCCATCGATTCACGCACCTGTTGAATGCGCTCCTGCGCCCGCCGTCGAAGCTCTTCGAGCCTATTGTTGGCCATATCCGGTCCGCTCCTGTCGCCGAGTCCTTAAGGCTGGGTGCCTTCTTCCGGCTGGTCGCCCAAGCTCTCGCGCATGGCCGTGTCCGCCTGGACGTTCCGCATGCGGTAGTAGTCCATGATGCCGAGGTTGCCCGCTCGGAAGGCTTCCGCCATGGCTTTAGGCACCTCTGCCTCGGCCTCCACCACAAGGGCGCGCATTTCCTGGGTGCGGGCCACCATCTCCTGCTCCTGCGCGACGGCCATGGCGCGCCGCTGCTCAGCTCGCGCCTGTGCGATCTGCTTGTCCGCCTCGGCCTGGTCGATCTGAAGCTGCGCGCCAATGTTGCGGCCCACGTCAACGTCGGCGATGTCGATGGAGAGGATCTCGAAGGCGGTGCCGGCGTCCAACCCGCCGGAGAGCACCTTGCGCGAGATCTGGTCGGGGTTCTCCAGCACCGCCTTGTGAGCGTCGGCGGAGCCGATTGCCGAGACGGTGCCCTCACCCACGCGGGCCAGGATGGTCTCCTCGCCCGCGCCGCCAACCAACCGGTCGAGGTTGGCCCGTACGGTGACACGCGCGACAGCGATGAGCTGGATCCCGTCCTTGGCCACGGCGGACACCCGCGGCGTGTTGATCACGCGGGGGTTGACGCTGGTCTGCACCGCCTGCAGCACGTCGCGGCCTGCCAGGTCGATGGCGGTGGCCCGCTGCCATGAGAGGTCGATGGCCGCTTTGTCCGCGGAGATCATGGCGGAGATCACACGGCCCACGTTGCCGCCGGCCAGGTAGTGGGCTTCCATTTCGTCGATGTTCAAGGCCAGCCCCGCCTTGGTGGCCGAGATGAGCGGCTCGACGATGGCGTTGGGGCTCACCTTCCGCAGCTTCATCCCGATGAGGCTCAGCAGGCTGACCGGCACACCGGCAAAAATGGCGCTCAACCACAGCCCTACCGGGATGAAGATGAGGATGAGTCCCAGTGTGAGGACAATGGGAAGTATGAGAAGGAGCAGGATTACGATTCGCCCGATCCATGCCATGGTTACATCTCCTATGGTATCTATTCTTGCGGTGGTGAGCTGTCCGCGCTGGAGGGAGTTCCGGGGGTCACGGACCGGACGACGCGCCGGTACTCCTCGTCGGCAATGACCACGATGGGAGTCCCCGCGTCGATGAAGCCCCCCTCTGATACCACGTCCACACGCTGGGTGTCAATCTGCGCGACGCCCGCCGGGTGCAGCACCGTGAGCGCCACGCCCTGCTTCCCGAGTAGCGAAACGTAGTCCTTGTGAGCAGATTCGGCTACTTGCGCGCCGTTCCCGCCGAATCGGTTCAGGAACCCGGAGCCGCGCGGCAGCGATGTCTGCAACGCCAGCCCTCCCATGCCGCGCCGGTTGGGCAGCACCGTGAGGATGACGGCGGCGCCAAAGACCACCGTCACCAGCGAAGAGAGCAGCACAAGGCCCGCCCGCACAAAGTCGCCGGTGGTCGCGCCCTGGCCAATGAGCGATATATACAGCCCGGCCATGAACGCAAGTAGCCCAAGGCCGCCCGCCACACCGAATCCGGGGATCAGCGCGATCTCCACGGCGATGAGCACCAGCCCTATCACCACCAGCGCGACGCCCTCCCAGCCGGAGAGCTCGGCCAGGAAGCCGCCCCAGAAGAAGAGGGCCAGCAGGGTGATCCCCGCGATGCCGGGAACGCCGAATCCCGGCGAGGTCAGCTCCGCCAGCAGCCCAAGGAAGCCAAGCGAGATGAGCAGCGACGACACGATGGGGTTGGTGAGGAAGCGGACCAGCCGCTCGGCGAGGCTGTAGTCCACGCGTATGAGCTCTGCCCCGGTTAGCCCCTCGGCTTCGAGCACCTCCTCTATGCTGGTCGCCTCGCCATCCGCGTAGCCCCACTGGACGGCCTCGCTGGTGGTCATGGTGAGGAGCTTGCCCTCCTCCACGAGGCCGTCGATGGCCACGCTGTCGTCCACCATTGCTTCCGCGATTTGTGGGTCCCGGCCGCGGACCTCGGCGACGGCGCGGAAGTCGCTCCGGACGGCGGACACCACCTTCTCCGACGCGCTTACGCCCTCTTGGTCGACAGGCGTGGCCGCGCCGATGACGCCGCCTGAGTCCATGTAGATCTTGTTGGCCGAGATGGCAATGAGGGCGCCTGCGGAGAACGCCTCGCGGTTGACGTAGGCGATGAGTGGGACCTCAGCGTCGAGGAGGGCGTCCTTGATGGAGAGGGCGGCGTCCAGTCGGCCGCCGGGAGTGTTGATGTCGAGGAGGACCGCTTGGGCACGGTTCTCAGTCGCGGTGTTGAGTGTGCGCTTGACGTAGGGTGTCATGCCCAGGTCGATGACGCCATTGATGGTGGCGATGTAGACCGGGCCGCCGCTGTCCTGCCCCAAAACAGTCGGGGCAAACAGCCCCAGCAGCCCGAGGACGACGAGTATGGCGCTAAACGCGCGCCGTACAGTGTGCAGTGCTGGCATTCCGGGCGCCCCCTTTGCTTCCCGACGAAGCGCCTCCGCTGTCCCCGCGTCCCTTCCTGGTACAGTTCAAGTATACTTCAGGGCCTACGGAAAGGCATCGCGCAGGGGCCGGCGGCGGCGTATTTGATTGACGCACCTAGGGCCCGCTGCTACTATTGTTTTGCGATTGACAGATGCATTGTCGCTATGTGTGCGTAGGTAGGCCGGTGCGCCGGAAATAGGGGAGTTCAGCCTTGGCGTTCGCAAAGGCATTGAAGTGCCGGGAATGCGGCCGTGAGTACCCTATGGACCCGCTAAACGTCTGCGAGTTCTGCTTCGGCCCGTTGGAGGTGGCTTACGACTACGAGGCCATCGGCCGGGTCATCAGTAGGGAGCGCATCCAGAACGGCCCGCTGACCATGTGGCGCTACCAGGACCTGCTGCCGGTGGACGGCGAAAACGCCGTAGACATGCAGACGGGGTTCACGCCGCTGTTGAAGGCGCCCAACCTCGGGCGGCTGCTGGGCCTCGACCACCTGTACATCAAGAACGACGCCGTCAATCCCACCAACTCCTTTAAGGACCGCGTGGTCTCCGTTGCGTCCACCAAAGCGCTGGAGTACGAATTCAAGACCCTGGCCTGCGCCTCCACCGGCAACTTGGCCGGCAGCGTGGCCGCCCACGCCGCGCGGGCGGGCATGAGCGCCTACATCTTCATCCCCTCCGACCTGGAGAAGGGTAAGGTGGTGGGGGCAGCTATCTACGGCTCGACGGTGGTAGCGATAAATGGCAGCTACGACGACGTCAACCGCCTTTGCAGCGAGCTTGCCGACACGTATCCATGGGCCTTTGTGAACATCAACATGCGTCCATACTACGCCGAGGGCAGCAAGACCCTGGGGTATGAGGTTGCTGAGCAACTCGGTTGGCAGGCGCCCGCGCACTGCATCGTGCCGTCGGCTTCCGGCTCCATGTTCACCAAGATCTGGAAGGGCCTCCACGAGTTTGAGGACCTGGGGCTCATACCCAAGGTGCATACACACATGCACATGACCCAGGCCGAGGGCTGTGCGCCAATCGCGGCGGCCTACGAAGCGGGAATGACCCGCGTTCGTCCGGTTAAGCCGAACACCGTGGCCAAGTCACTGGCTATTGGCAATCCGGCAGACGGCTACTATTCCCTGAAGACCATCCAGGAGTCGAATGGCGACGCAACCATCGTGCCCGAAGACGAGGTGGTTACCGGCATCCAGATGCTGGCGGAGAACGAGGGCATCTTTACGGAGACCGCCGGCGGGGTTGTTATCTCCGGCCTGAAGCGACTGGTGGAGCGCGGAGCCATTAAGCGGGACGAGGTGACCGTGGCCTACATCACCGGCAACGGCCTCAAGACGTTGGAGGCGGTGGAAGACTCCGTGCGGTCCGTGCTCATCGAGCCGACCACGTCTTCCTTTGAAGCCAAAGTGCTGAACGCTTAACAGGCAGAGGTGACAGGGCCGCAATGGCAAAGCTCAGAGTGCGATTCACCTTCACGCCGGAGTTGATCCAGGAACCGGTCATCTGGCAGCTTGGGCAGAAGTTTCAAGTGGTGACCAACATCCGCCGGGCAGACGTGCGCGAGGCCTTCGGGTGGGCCCTCCTGGAGCTGGAAGGCGACGCGGACCAGATCAACCAGGGCATCGAATGGGTGCGCTCTACTGGCATCGAGGTGCAGCTCATCACGGGAGACGTGATTGAGTAACGGCAATTACTGGCGGTGAGCGAATTGAAGGCGCGTCGGCGGCAAGCCCCGCGGCGCCCGAAAATCAGGGTATTGCAAGAGGAGGACGGCAAATGGGCGTCACAGTGCGGATTCCGGCGCCGCTTCGGCGGGTGACCAACGATCAGGACCGCGTGGAAGTGGATGCGGACAATCTGGCCGACATGGTGGACGCCATGGAGGAGAAGTTCCCCGGCATCAAGGAGCGCCTGGTCGACGAGACCGGCAGCCTGCGCCACTTTGTGAACATCTACGTGAACGGCGAGGACGTCCAGTTCCTCCAGGGCTTGGAGACGGAGATCAAGGCGTCGGACGAGGTCAGCATCGTCCCGGCAGTGGCCGGCGGGTAGCGACAAGCAATAGGACGTCTGCCCGCAGTGGCCCTCTCATAATGGGCCAAAACCAGCCCCCCTTTTCGGGTAGCTACACATTCCCCGCTGTCTTGCAACCGCTCCCGAGCCCCTTCCCCGCCTTTGCGATACGCGCTATGCTGCTGGCGCACCCCTGACTGGAACCGCCTAGGAGGGCGACATGGCGAAGTTGGCTATTTCTGCAGACTCCCATATTGTGGAGCCGCGTGATGTCTTTGCGGGACTGGCTGAGCGATTTGGCGACCGCGCGCCGCGCATCGTGCGGGACGAGGGCAAGGGCGACTTCGTCGAGATTCCCGCCACTGGCACGCGCCTCAACGCGACTATCGGCGGTGTCGGGAG
Source organism: Dehalococcoidia bacterium (assembly GCA_965249605.1). GTDB lineage: Bacteria > Chloroflexota > Dehalococcoidia > Lucifugimonadales > UBA1127 > UBA1127. The sequence goes on along the minus strand of OZ252245.1, from coordinate 2,092,987 downwards.
GCTGGGTATCGCCGGCATGAGCCTGGACGACCCGGAGACCCACCGCATTATCTCCCAGGGCTATGATGGCATGCGCCCTGCATTGAAGGACCCCGCGGAGCGCATGAAGGAGATGGACGCCGACGGCGTCTGGGGCGAGGTCCTCTTCCCAAGCGTCTTCATGCGGCTCTTTGGCACGCAGGACGCCGAGGTCCTGGCCGCCGCCTTTCAGAACTACAACGACTGGCTGTGGGACTTCTGCAACACCGTCCCTGACCGGTTGCGAGGCTTGGCGCTGCTGGTGATGCACGACCCTGTGGCGGCCCACCAGGAGCTGCAGCGCGCCATAGCGAAGGGGTACGCGGGCGTCTGCATCCCCTGCGCTGCTCCAAACGGCACACGTTACTCCGACCCGGTCTATGACCCCATCTGGGCAACAGCCCAGGAGGCCGGGTTAACCATAAACCTGCACATCTTTACCGACGGCCACGGCGCGGTCACCGGGCTTACTGGGGCAGACCTCATCCAGGCCTACGCCAGCGCGCCCACCGTCATCCAGTTCTCGCTGTCGGACCTCATCGCAGGTGGTGTGGCGCATCGGTTCCCGGACCTCAAGTTTGTGGCGGCGGAGTTCAACACCGGCTGGATTGCAAACTGGCTGGAGCGCATGGACCACTCGGTCTACCGCAGCCGCCGCGCCGTGCCCGAGTACCTTGACCTCAAGCCCAGCGAGTACTGGCAGCGGCAGTTCTACGCCACATTTGAGGATGACCGGCCTGGCGCGCTTACGCGAGAGGCCATTGGCGTCGAGACCCTCATGTGGGGCTGCGACTTCCCCCATCACGACTCCGTCTGGCCCCACTCCCAACCGACGTTGGACGTTGTCTTTGAGGGCATACCGGACGACGTGCGCCGCACAACGACAGTGGATAACGTCGCCAAGCTCTACCGCCTGTCGGTCCCTGAATGAACAACCGCGTCGTCACGCTGGCCCTGATCTTCGTCATCGTGCCCGGCCTGGCGCTGCTGTGGGCGTATTTTGCTTTGCGCGGACTTTAGCTACTGAGACACCCCTAAACTTGCTTGGCGATTGTAGCTGCCCCTATAATGGCGGGCAGGCCAACGTTCAGAGTGGAAGGAGATCGCAATGGCGCCAACACCATTAGCCTATTTCCGCGGGGAGTTCATGCCCGCGTCGGAGGCCAAGGTCGGCGTCATGACCCACGCCCTCCACTACGGCACCGCAGCCTTTGAGGGCATTCGCTGCAACTGGAACGAAGACGAGGAGAAGCTCCTCATCTTCCGCCCGCTGGAGCACTACCAGCGGTTGGTGAACGGCGCAAATATGCTCCGAATAAAACTTCCCATGACGCCGGAAGAGCTCGTGAAACTCACCGTCGAACTGGTTGAGCGGTCGGGCTACCGCGAAGACATGTACATTCGCCCGCTGGCCTTCAAGAGCGCCGAGCGCGTGGCCAACCTGAAGCTCCACGAGCTCGAGGACGGCCTCACCATCATCGCCGTCCCGTTTGGCCAGTACATCGACGTGCAGGTGGCGCGCTGTGTCACGGCCAGTTGGCGGCGCATCGACGAAACGATGATGCCCCCACGCGTGAAGCTCAGCGCCAGCTATGTCAACAGCATCCTCGCCAAGACCGACGCAGTCCTTTCCGGCTTCGATGAGGCCATTCTGCTCAACTTCGACGGCAAGGTGGCCGAGGGCAGCGGAGAAAACCTCTTCGTCGTGAAGGACGGCGAGTTGGTGACCCCGCCGTTGACGGCGAACATTCTGCCCGGCATCACGCGCTCCTGCATCATGCAGATTGCGCGGGAAGAGCTTGGCATAGAGACCGTAGAGCGCCCCATCGGCCGTGTGGAGCTCTACCTGGCCGACGAAGTCTTCCTCACCGGCACGGCCGCCCACGTCACCCCCATGGGCGAGCTTGACCACCGGCCGATTGCGGACGGGCAGGTGGGTCCCATTACAAAGGCGCTGCAAGACATCTACTTCAAGGTCATCCGGGGACAGATGCCCAAGTACCGTCACTGGTGCGTGGAGGCGGTCCCCGCGCCAATGGCAAGGGTGTAGCTGCCCTTATTGGACGCATGAACGCCGCATCGGAGCGCCGACTTTGGATGACCTCTCCCGAGACTACGTCATCTGGGTCTTCCTGGCCGCGACGGGCGTTATCCAGATAGCATCTGCCCATGCAGGGCTGACCAAGCTGCTCTTCGTTCGCGCAAAGCCATGGGCGTATGCCCTTGGCGCCCTCCTGATAGTTGCCGGCTTCGCGTGGTTCTTCCGCGAAGGCGCCCGCCACATTCCCGACACAGCGAGCGGCATTAACGGCAACGAGCAGGCTGCCCGCTTCACCCTCACCAGTCTTGCGGCCGGCGCCTTTACGATGCTGACCTCGTCTCTGCTCAATCGAGGGAGCGGAGAAGAGTCACCCGGCGACGCGGAGGGCTTCGAGGCGCTAAGAAGCCACACATATTTGCAGGCGCTGGCCGCCAGCATGAAGACGCTCTGGTACGAGGGACGCCGGTGGACGCGGCGATAGTTCGGTGGCTGAATGGCGGGGTCGGGGCGGTGCCCCCATTCGATAACGCCGTTCGCATCGTCGTGGGCGACTACTTTTGCCCCGTGGTGATCTCGCTTCTGGTGCTGGGGGCATGGTTCGGCGCGAGGACGGCCGAATCGCGCATGGTGCAGCAGAAGGCGTGCCTCGCGGCGCTGCTCGCCATGGCGTTCGGGAATCTGGCGGTCGAAATTCTTGACGAGCTCATTTTCCGCGAACGCCCCTTTGTCAATGAAAGCCTTCATCTACTCTTCTACAGCCCCAGCGATCCGTCCTTTCCATCGAACCCGGCGGTCGTGAGCACGGCCCTCGCGGCGGGGCTTTGGACGGCGAACCGGCGGCTGGGGTGTGTCGCCTTCGCTGTAGCGGCGGCGTGGGCGTTGTCCCGGGTCTACGCTGGAGTTGCATATCCCACCGACGTGCTGGGGGGCGTGGCCATCGCCCTCGCGATTGCGGCCGTCATCGTGTGGACGTTGCGGCGCATTGAGCCCGCACCGACGCTGGTGATTCGGCTGGCGCAGCGCTTTCATCTGGCGTAGATCCGCACGCAAGAGTGCGGGCACGGCTAGGCGACGGCGCTCTCAATCTCCAGCGACGGGATGAGGACTCCGTAGCGGCGGGCCAGATTGCCTAGGAAGGCGCGCATCGCCGGGCTGTAGATACGCCCCCTGCGGACCATGACGGAGGTGGGGAGCGCCACTTGATGCCCTTCCTGAATTCGGGCAAGCGCCAAGACGCCGGTTTCCACCTCTCTTGCAATGCCGTGCACGGGCAGGAATGAGATGCCCAACCCGCGCTCAATCATCCGTTTGGTCGCCTCGATGCTGTCCAACACCATGCCAACGTTCGGGATGATGCCGGCCTCCCGGCACACGCGGTCAATGAGCTGGAAGTACGACGATTCGCGGTCGTAGAGGATCAACGGCTCCTTGGCCACGTCGTAAATGCTAGCCTCGCCTTTGGCGGCGAAGGGGTGCCGAGGATGGACGGTGAGAGCCAATTCCTCGTCGTAGAGGTTGGTTGCCAGGACGTCCGGGTGCCGGAGGGTCCGAGAGAGTCCCACCTGCACCTCCTCATCGGCGACCATTTTCAGTACCTCTGAGGACCTTCCGGTGCGAATGTGCACCTCTATGCCCGGGTACTCGGTCCGGAATTGGGCCAGAATATCCGGCAAGACGTATGCTCCGATGGCCCGGGCTGTGCCCACGAGCAGGGTGCCGCTGGTGGCCTCCTGCAGGGCGTTCAGCGCAGACCGCCCCTGGTCAAGGGTTTCCAGGGCCCGCTGTGCGTAGGGAAGGAAGGACTTACCAGCTTCCGTCAGGCGAACGCCTCTGCCCATTCGATGGAAGAGCGTCACCTTCAGCTCTGTTTCCAGCGCCTGGATGCGCGCGCTCAGGGATGGCTGGGTGAGGATGAGTGACTGCGCTGCCCGTACAAAGCTGCCGCGCTCCGCGGCTGCCAAGAATGCTTTCAATTGAGCAAGTTCCAATTGTTCCCTCCATGTAGGTCAGCTTCCTTCTGGCGGCGGGCAATAGAATATATCTTTATATAATTATACTGATTCGCAGCTTGGAAGCAAAGATACCTTGTAGGCAAGAATGTGCCGCCCTTTATTTCGAGAGGCACATGTACTCACCCTCGGTAACTGACGCTGTCTATAGCACAGTACGGCAGGAAGGCGCAGCGGTGAAGCAGCACGTGGAGGACTGGCTCGCGGGAGCGCAGGGTGGAGTGCGCTCTGCTGGTTGAAGGCAAACCGAGTTTGCGGCAAACGCTCGCCCACGACGCCGTATCCGATGTGGACAGTCCCCAATCGCGCAAGCGCCGGGCCATGGCTTGGAGCACCCGCAGCACGAGTAGCGCGTCGTCGTATCCCCCCTGTGTTTGAGCCAGCCGTTCGGCGAGAACTACTGCTCCCGCCGCATCGCCCTCGGGACGGGAGGCGGCTGCGTACGTCGACTGCAGGGACACCATCGCCGATTCGATCTCGCCGACCCGTCGCTCTTGGGCCTCAATGCGTCTATGAAGTCCCTTGGGCGAAGCGTTATCTGCCATTGTCGGCCCTCCTCGCAGTGAGGCTACGGTAGCACAACAGCGTGGCGGCGATGGGCACATTGACATACGGCGGCCCGCAATGGCACCATCCCGTCATTCTGCAGTCGCGCCCTGCCGCGCGAGAAAGCGACCGTCCCATGGCCAAGAACGGCTTCTCCGTGATGGACTCCGACATGCACATTGTCGAGCCCAACGACCTGTTCGAGCGGTACCTCGATGCCCCTTACAAGCACCAGGCCCCCAAGATCACCCGCGTCCGGGGCCAGCGCGTCGGCATATTCCTCTTCGAGGGTCACGCATTCCCGACGGTCGACGTGGACCAACCCGTCCGCAACGTCGGTATGGCCGCCCGAGCCGACGCCGCATCAAAGCCCATGCGCGACAAGGGGTACACCGGCGAATCCCAACTTGAGGCAATGGACATGGAGGGCATAGACATCGCCATCATGTTCCCCACGGTGGCGCTCTACATCCCCAACGGCATGGACGACGTGGACCCAGGCCTTTCGGCTGCCGTGTGCCGTGCCTACAACAACTGGCTCTACGACTTCTGCCAGGCGGACCCTGCACGCATGAAGGTGTGCGCCATGCTCCCCCAACACGATTCGGGGGAGGCGGTCAAGGAAGCCGAACGGGCCGTTAAGGAGCTCGGCGCGGTGGGAGTCTACATGCGCCCCAACTTCGTCAATGGCAGGACGCTCCACAGCGGCTACTACCACCCACTTTGGAGCACGTTGCAGGAGCTCGACGTGCCCGTGGGATTCCACGAGGGCACGGGTTCGGTCTACCACCAGGACGGCTCGGAGTTCGGCGACAACAGGCTGATGCGACACGCCTGCTCCCACCCCATCGGTATGATGAAGGCGGTGATGAGCATGGTCTGCGGCGGTGTCTTCGAGCTTTCCCCCGGGCTGCGCGCCGCGTACCTCGAGGCCAACGCAGGCTGGGTCCCCTTCTGGCTCGCGCGAATGGACCGCGACTACGAGCTCTACGGCGAGTGGGACGCCCGCATCCTCACCCGCAAGCCCAGCGACTACTTCCGCAGCAACTGCTACGTGGGCACCGAGGCCGATGAGACCGAGCTCAAGTACACGCTCGACTCCTTTGGGGACGCCAACGTCGTCTTCTCCACCGACTACCCCCACCACGACTCGGAGTTCCCCTACGCAACACAGGAGTTCCTGAAAATGCCGGACGTGTCCAGCGAGAGCAAGAAGCGCATCCTCTGGGACAACTGCTCGCGGTTGTACAACATCGGCTAGTGAATGCCGGACCTGCAGGGCCATAAAGCTCTGGGTCTGGTACCATGTTCGGGTCAAGGGCGGCCCGTAAACGCCCAACGCAAGGAGGCGAGATGACACAGCAAGCGCTCCTCAGGCCGGAGGCGGTCATTGAGGAGTTCAAGAAGAACGGCGTGACCCACGTGGTCTACCTGCCGGACAGCGAGACCAATTGGATGTACCAGCTCATGGAGGCAGACCCCACATTGGACCTGATCCCAGTTTCCAGGGAAGGCGAGAGCATCGCGATTGCGGCAGGGATCATCGCCGGGGGCAAGAAGCCCGTGGTGCTCATCCAGAACACCGGTATGCTGGAGTCCGGCGACTCAATCCGAGGCATCGCGCTGGACTGCCAGATGCCTGTCGTGATGCTCGTCGGCTACCGAGGCTGGACGCGCCACGGACTGACGCCCGACTCTGCCGCGCGCTTCACTGAGCCGACGTTGCGCGCCTGGAATGTGCCCTACTACCTGGTTGAGCATGATGGCGATGCCGACCGCATTTCCGCGGCGTTCGCAGACGCGGCGCGCACTAGCGGTCCGGTGGTGGTCCTGGTCGGCGACGAGTACCACGGTTTCAATCGATAGCAAAGCGAGGAACAACCATGATTAACCAGGTAGACCTGATGGCGGTGGTCGAGAAGCACCGCGACAACGGCGTCGTCGTGCCGACGATGACCGGCAGCCGGGGCTGGAACGAGGTCAGCAGCAACAAGGACCGGGACATCCCCCTGGGCGGCGCGATGGGCAAGGCCTCATCCTTTGCGCTGGGCGTAGCGCTGGCGCAGCCGGACCTCAAGGTCTTTGTCTTTGACGGCGACGGGTCCCTGCTCATGAACTTGGGCACGCTGGTCACCGTGGCGGAGAAGGCGCCCAAGAACTTCTACCACTTCGTGCTGGAGAACGGCGTCTACGCGGTCACCGGCGGTCAGCCCATTCCCGGCGTCGGCAAACTCTCGTTTGCCGGCATGGCCAGGGAAGCGGGCTACGCCAGCGCCTATGAGTTCGACGATCTTGAAGAGTTCGCGTCCCGTGCCGACGAGGTGCTGGAAGCGGAGGGGCCGGTCTTCATCTGCGTCAAGACCGTGCCAGAAGTGCAGAACGAGCCCATCGGCCTTCGTCCGCCCTCCGGCGTCAAGCCCACGCGCGTGGCCATCAAGGACCTGATGACCAGCCTGGGAGTGTAGGACGCCGGGACGTGTGATAGGAGTTCTGCATGGCCGGATCAGACCTGAAGGCCAACATTATCCCGGGCATGCGGTACCGTGATGCCCCGGCTGCCATTGAGTGGCTGTGCGATGTCTTGGGGTTTGAGCGACACCTCGTCGTCCCTAACGAGGACGGCACGATAGCCCACGCGCAGCTCGTTCTCGGTAATGGCATGATTATGCTCGGCTCTGCCCACGACGACGACTTTGGCGACATTGTCGGTCCGCCTGCCCCGGAAGCTACTCTGACGCAGTCGGCGTACATTGTGGTGCAGGATGTGCGCTCTCTCTACGAACGAGTCCAGGCCGCCGGCGCCAACATCGTCATGGAGTTCACAGAGCAGCACTACGGAGGAAGTCTCTTCGCGGTCCGAGACCCCGAGGGACAGCTCTGGAACATCGGAAGCTACGACCCGTGGGCGGAGATGGAAGCCCCTGGTTAGTCGACGTCCAGTTCAAACGCCCGGTGGAGGGCTCGCACGGCATCGGCAGCTTGGCCGCCAGACACGATGCAAGTGATGCGGATCTCCGACGTTGTGATCATCTCGATGTTCACGCCCGCGTCGGATAGCGCGCGGAACATCGTGGAGGCGTAGCCTGGCGAGTTTTGCATGCCGGTGCCAACGACGCTCACCTTCGCAAGCGCCTCGTCATGGGTTACGCCACGAGCGCCGATCGCCTCCGCCACTGGCCGCACTAGGGGAAGCGTTTTCTCGACGTCCGTGCGCGTCACCGTGAAGGAGAGGTCCGTCAGGTTTTCCACGCTGGTGTTCTGCACGATGGTGTCGACGCTGACGCCGGCCTGCGCCAGCGGCTCGAAGAAGGCCGCCGCGATGCCGGGGCGGTCCGGCACTCCCAGCACAGTCACCTTCGCGACGTTAGTGTCGCTCGCCACACCTCGTACCTTGCTGCGGACCTCCATGCCTGCCTCCCGGTGAATCAGGGTGCCCGGGGCCTCGCTGAATGTCGAGGCCACCAGAATCGGAATGTTATAGAGCTCGCCCAGCTCAATGGAGCGGGGCTGCATCTTGGCGCCGCTGGCCGCCAACTCCAGCATCTCTTCGTAGTCAATTTCAGCCAGCTTACGGGCCTCGGGCACGATGCGCGGGTCGGCGGTGTAGATGCCCTCGACGTCCGTGTAGATCTCGCACCGTTCCGCCCCAAGCGCGGCTGCCAGGGCGACGGCCGTCGTGTCCGAACCGCCGCGGCCCAACGTGGTGACTTCCTGCTCCTCGGTCACGCCCTGGAAGCCGCAGACCACGGCGACGCGGCCGGCATCCAGCTCCGCCAGGATGCGGTCCGGCGCGACGTCAGCAATGCGCGCCTTGCCGTGCAGCGATTCGGTCTGGATGCCCGCCTGCAGGCCCGTGAGGCTCACCGCAGGGCAGTCCATGTCGTTGAGCGCAATCGCCACCAGCGCGCATGAAACAATCTCGCCAGTGGACAGCAGCAGGTCGACCTCGCGCTCCACCGGCGAGGCGGCAACGCTGCGCGACAGCGCCAACAGGTCGTCTGTTGAGTCGCCCATGGCCGAGCAGACCACCACGACGCCGGAGTGCGATGCTCTCGATGCCGCAATGCGCCGCGCGACGCCCCGTATCTTCTCGGAGTCAGCCAGGGAGCTCCCCCCATACTTCTGTACTATGACCGCCATACGTGACTTTTCTCCGGCTTGTGTGTTGCGGTACGCATTCCGCTTGTCCGCGGGAATCTCTCGATCATGCTACCCGGTGGCCACCACGTGTGCACCCTGCGGGCTCACCCTCGTAACCTTCAGGTCTCCCGGCACCCCGGCTTTGTCCGCCATGTCCGCCATCTCGTACCCGACAGTCATCTCGCGGTCGACGGTCAGCGCCAGGATGGTCGAGCCCGCGCCCGACAGGAACGCCCCAACGGCGCCGGCGTCCAGCGCCGCTCGAATGATGCGCGCCATGGCGGGGAAGAGCACTCCGCGCGCCGGCTGGTGCAGCCGGTCCTGGGTCGCGGTGCGCAGCAGCGATATGTCGCCGCTGGAGAGGGCGTTAACCAGGAGTGCGGCGCGGCCCATATTGAACACAGCGTCGCCGCGACTGACGGTTGGACCGAGAAGCCCCCGCGCCTGCTGCGTCGGCATCTGCTGCGATGGGATGTACAACACCGCCCAAAGGTCTCGGACCAGCGCCACCGGCGACGTCACTAGTCGCTCGCCGTCCTGTACCACGATTTGGCACCCGCCAAGCAGCGCGGGGGTGACGTTGTCCGGATGTCCCTCTATTCCCACGGCCAGCGCCAACACCTCATCCTGCGAAAGCGGATTCTCGCAAAGGGCATTTGCCGCAACCAGCCCGCCGACCGCCGCCGCGGAGCTGCTGCCGAGCCCCCTGCCCAGCGGCACTTGGTTGTCGCAGGTAAGAGACAGCTGCGGCACGGGCTTCCCTATAGCTTGAAAGAGGGCTGAGGCCGCTTGAAACACGAGATTGTCGCGGCCAGTGCTCAGTGTGCCCTCGCCTTCGCCGGTAATCATGACGCCCGAGCCGCCAGTCTCCAACCGCACCGTGTTCCAGATGTCGAGCGCCATACCCAGGCAGTCGAACCCTGGACCAAGGTTCGCCGTTGTGGCTGGCACGCGCACTTCCGCGTATGACAACACGGGATCGTTTCCTCCGTTAGCGTATGACTATGGCCGACTCACCCACGAAGCCGAAACGCGGGCGAGGTGCAGGGGCAACTACTTTCGGCGCTTGGCCAGCTCTGCCCACACGTCGCGAGGGGAGACGTCAGCGGCGGCAAGCAGCGTCAGCGTGTGGTAAAACAAGTCTGCAACTTCTCCGGCCAGCGCCTCACGCTCGCCCTGCACCGCCGCGATGGCCGACTCGCCCGCCTCCTCCACCACCTTCTGCGCCACGCGGCCCACGCCCTCTTGAAGCAGCTTGGCCGTGTAGCTCTCGGGAGTGGGGTTCGCCTGCCGGTCCTTGATGACCGCAAAGAGCTCTTCCAGCACGCCAACACTCGCGTCGCTCTCGGCGTAGGTCGGCTCGGCGTCCAGGTCTTCGAAGAAGCAGGAGACCGCGCCCGTGTGACACGCGGGCCCCACCGGGTCCACCTTCAAGAGCAGCGTATCGCCGTCGCAGTCCACATGCATCGACTTCACCCGCAGGAAGTTGCCTGACTCCTCACCCTTGTGCCAGAGCGCCTGCCGGCTGCGGCTGTAGAACCACGCGTCGCCGTCCTGCAGCGTGTGCGCAAGAGATTCCGCCGACATGTAGGCCAGCATGAGCACCTGCCCCGTTTCATGGTGCTGCGCGATAGTTGGGATGAGGCCGTTCTCGTTGCGCTTCAGCGGCATGGTCATGGCGCTTCCTCCTTACCCTCCCACCGACTCACCGGCGACGATGGGGAGCAGGTCCTCCAGGGTGGTCATCTCGTACGTGGGGGCTACTCGCCCGGTCATGGACGCCCCGTAGCGATTGATCCAGGCGCTGGGCATCCCAACGTTGTAACCGCCGTAAATGTCTTCCAGCAGGGTGTCGCCCACCATCAGCGTCTCCCCCGGCGACGTCCCCAGGCGCTCGAGCATCTGCGTGAAGATGTCCGGGTGCGGCTTGTACAGCCGCGCCTCCTCCGAGGACAACACCGTGGCGAAGGCGTCCGAAAGCCCGTGGCGTTCGATGACCGGATAGAGGAAGGCGTCGTCGGCGTTGGAGAGTACGGCAATGGGCGCCATCTCACGCAGCCGCTCCAACACACCCATCGTCTCCGGGAACACAGGACGCGTGCCCAAGTCCTGCAGAAAGTACGTGACGGCGGCGTCCGCATCCCCCGGTATGCGGAGTGCGGCAAAGGCGCGTACGAAGGCGTCGTGCCACACTTCCTGGTACGACTGAAACGGGCCCCGGGCAGTCATCGTCTCAACGTCGATTCTGTTACGTCGGAAGTCCAACTCAGATATTGCCCACGCGTCATAGAGGTTGTTGGGGTCTGTCGTCAGGCCTTGGTCCTGCAAATGCGCGCGAAACAGTCCCGCCAGAGGTCTCTTGTGTTCAGAAATAACGTGTCGAAGGCATCGAACACCACTGCCTGGATTGCCATATGTGCTCCCGCTTGAAAGTGGGCTCAAACCATTGTACCCCGGAAGGCGCGACTCAGGCAGCACAGCAGTCGGTATTACCGGGCAGGCAAGGAAAGAACGAGAGAGCAATGGTGAGGGGCCCCGGCATCAGGCGCCGGGGCCCCTTGAGTTCCCGAGACGTTGCTGGAGTTGCCCTGCTACTTCACGGCCTTGATGTGGGGGATGTGGGTGTAGGTGCCGGTGACGTTGCTGGGAAATACCCAGTCAGCCACTACATTCGGGTCGACAGTAGCCTCTGCGGGCAACCAGAAGAGGTTGAGGTTAGCGTGGCTGCTGTAGACTGCCTCTCCCCACTCCTTCCAGGCCTTCGCCTGTTCCTCCAAGTCCAGGATGCCTCGGACCTTGCTGCCAAGGACGTTGATCTCAGGCGACGTGTAGTTGTTGCTGGTCGCCCGGTATGCCCAGTTGTAGATCCGCTGGGCTACGAACGGGTAGGAGGAGGTACCGACGATGTCCGCGTCGTTGTAGACCTCAAACCCTCGCTCTGCGGAGCGGAACCGGGTTGGGTCGTACACCTCCAGGGTGACCTTCACTCCCACTTCAGTCCAGTAGTTCACGATGACATCCACGACGTCAGCGGCGCCCGCGTAGGCGGTTAGCTCCTCCGAGTAGGTGGTGATTTCAAAAGGATTGTTCTCCGAATACCCCGCCTCCCGCAACAGCTTCCGCGCCTCCGCAGGATCGTAGCCGTACTCCGTCGAGTATCGCTGCTCCCAGCTGGGGTCCCAGCCCAGGGTGTTCTCGTTCAGATGAGTGTGGTACATGGAGAAGGCCCTGTTGTTGAAGAAAGCCTCGTTCAGCTCGTCCTTGTTGACTGCCTTGTTCAGGGCCTTCCGTACCCGGCCGTCCAGGAGGCGGCTGTCCGGGTAGAGGTATTGGGCGTCTGCGGCGCGGCTGCCGTCCACCATGTAGCAGCAGTTGAAACTCATAAAGGTTCGCAGGCCCTTGACCTTGCCTGCAATGTTCATCATGCCCCTATCGGCTGCCTGCACTTTGAGGTCCTCTGGGAGGGCCGCAATGTGGATTTCGCCGGCAAAGAGGGCTGCTTGACGGGTGGAGTTCTCATTGATGATGCGCCATTCAAACTCCGGGAAGTCGGTGTTCAACTGCCAGTGGTCCCAGGGGACGCTCTTGAACCGGATGTGTTGGCCCAGAGAGCGGCCGTTGAATTGGTAAGGCCCCGTGCCCGCAATGGCCTCGCCCCCAAAGTCCGGGCGGAATTGGGGGTCACCGCCTGCAAGCGAGTCAAAATGGTCTTTGCTCTGGATCTCCATGCCACCGGCGGACATTTGCGAGATGATCCAAAAGAGCTCCGCTTCCGGGCTGGTCAGGTGCCACAGGACTTCATGGTCATTGATGATCTCGATGTGGTCCGTGGCTGAACGAAAGAGCGTGGTGTTGCCGTGGTCGGCGTCTTCGCGGGTCACCTGCTCCCAGGTGTGTACTACGTCTTGGGCGGTGAATTCGCCCTGGTCCTTATGGAAAGGCACGTCCTCTCGCAGTTGGAAACGGATTTTGTCGCCGCCCTCAATGGACCACCCGGTGGCCAGCATGGGCACGAACTGTCCCTTGTCCGGCGTGATGTCCACGAGGAATTCATACATGGGCCTCAACGAGATGAAACCGGCGATGCCGCCGCCACCCAAGGGTGGGGAGGTAGTCTCTTGGGACATATTGATGCCAAAGACCACCCTCTCGACCTTTGGCTTCATGGCCGTAGTGTTTCCGCTGCCACTTGACGAGTTGTCGGAAGCAGGGGTCGACGCCGTGGCGGCTGGGACAGCTGTTGACGAGGTCACTGGAACGGAAACCACTGCCGCGATGGGAGTGGGTGCTGCGGCGGCCTCTTGCGCTTGGGCCAGCTCCGACGGCGCCACCGGCTCGGCCGGAGCGGCGTCCCCGGAGGCGTCGTCACTGCCTCCGCAGGCGGCCATCGTAAGCAGCGCTGCACTAAGGGCCGCAAACAGCAGGAACAGCCGAGTCGTACACAGAACAGAAACGTTCATTACTACACCCCCTTAGGTAATGCCATATATAGGTTGAACGAATAGAGAGATTGTTGTATCACTGACGATAATTGTCAAGTACGCACCGAGTTCTGCATGTATCACGTACTGTATGAACTTATTTCGGCAACTTATTTGCGAATTTGTTCACAAGTACGGCGATAAAGGTAGGTGGAGGCGGGCGGCCGAGGGGCGGGCTGCGAGCGGCGTTGACCACGAGAACGGCGCGAGGTCGCTGCGTGGGGTAGAATACGGAGCGCATACCAACCTAGGGGGCTTCAATGAAGATCGCCGTATGCATCAAGCAGATCCCGGTCATCGCCCGTGTCAGGTTTGACCCGGAGACCCGCACCATCGTGCGGGAGGGTGTGCCGCTCGAAGTCAATTCGTATGACCTGCTGGCCGTGTCCGCTGCAGTCAAGCTGGCTGAGGAGCACGGCGGCGAGGTGACTGCGCTCACGATGGGCCCTCCGCAATCGCGCGACGCGTTGGTGCAGTGCTTGGCGCTTGGGGCCGACCGGGCCGTGCTGCTGACGGATCGGGCTTTTGCCGGCGCGGACACCCTGGCGACGGCCCGCGCCCTGACCCTTGCGCTGTCTCGGGGGGGGTACGACCTCATCCTCTGCGGTAAGCACAGCCTGGACGCCGAGACCGGCCAGGTTGGGCCCGAGGTGGCGGAGATGCTTTCCATCCCGCAGGTCACGAGCGTGAGCGGCCTGAACTTCGATGCGGCTCGCAACGTCATCTCGGCGCGGCGGGAGACGGACGACGGGATGCAGACTGTAGAGTCGCCCCTGCCGGTGTTGCTCGCCTGTGGCGACGGCATCGCGGAGGAAATGTGGCCCGGACCGGAACAGTTGGAGGCGGCCAAGGAAAAACCCATTGAAGAGGTGACTGCGGCGGACCTGTCGCAGGACACGTCCATCTTTGGTTTCGCTGGCTCACCTACGTGGGTGGACGCCATCGAGAGTTTCGAGAGCACGCGCCAGCCCGAGGTCTTCGACGACGAGGACGTTCAGGTTAACGTGCGGCGGCTGGTGGAGGAGTTGGAAGGGCGTGGCCTCTTCCGTGGCTGGGGAGACGATTCCAAAGGAGAGGCCGTTGGGCAGGCCCGATTCCCCAAGAACCCCTTCGACGCCATCTGGGTGATCACAGAGCAGGATGCCGAAGGCGCACTGCGGCCCGTGACGTATGAGTTGCTGGGGGTGGCTGGCAAGCTGGCGGCGCAATCTGATCGAGCCGTTGCGGCGGTGCTGATTGGCCACGATGTGGAGCGACACGTCCCGGAGCTGGCGGCCCACGGGGCGGATCTCGTCTTTACGGCCGACCATCCCGGTCTGGCCCAGTACGCCACGCTGCCCTACACGCGTGTGTTGGCGGACGCAGTAGCGGGCAAGCGGCCCTATGCGCTGCTGCTTCCCGCGACGGTGAATGGCCGCGACCTGGCCGCTCGGCTGGCCGCAAGGCTGGGCCTTGGCCTGACTGGCGACTGCATCGACTTGGACATCAATAGCGAAGGTCAGCTGGTGCAGTACAAGCCTGCCTTCGGTGGAAACATCGTTTCGCCCATCCTGTCACGCACGACGCCGCAGATGGCGACGGTGCGGCCCGGCATGCTTGCCCGCGCGACGCGGGACGACTCGCGAACGGCGGTGACGGACGAGCTTGATGTGCCGGCGGACGCGCTGGAGGACCCGGTCACCGTGGTGTCATCAGAGAACGAAGTCGGTGGCGAAGGCGCCCGCCTCTATGACGCCGACGTTGTGGTGAGCATTGGGATGGGTGTCGGCACGCCCGACAACTACGGCCCGGTCCACGAGCTGGCGGAGGCGCTGGACGCGGCGGTGGCCGCCACACGGGAGGTGACGGACCGGGGCTGGGTGTCGAAGCAACAGCAAGTAGGCATCACTGGCAAGGCCATTGCGCCGAAGCTGTACGTTGCGGTCGGCGTGAGCGGCAACCTCAACCACATGGTCGGCGTGCTGCGAGCGGGGATCGTCGTCGCCATCAACACTCGGGCCCGCGCCTTCATCTTCCGCTCCTGCGACTACGGCATCGTCGGCGATTGGGCCGAGGTGGTGCCCGCCCTGACTTCGGCGCTGCGAGAGGCCAAGTCGCGGGCTGGCGCGTAGAGGGCGAGGGCATGGTTAACGAAATCAAGGTCGGCTTGCACGTCCCAGCGGCGGCGGACGGGCCGCTGCCCTCTGCGGCAAGGTACACCGACTTCTTCAGGCACGCGGAGCGGCTGGGCTACCACGGCTTGTGGACGGAGGACCGTCTCTTCCACGGCGCCAACTTGTTGGAGCCGCTGACGCTCCTCACCCTGGCGGCGGGCGCGACTGAGCGCATCATGCTCGGTACGGCCGTGTTGCTGCTTTCGATGCGCAATGCCTCGTCGCTGGCGCGGCAGCTCTCCACGTTGGACCACCTCTCCGGCGGGCGCGTGTTGTTGGGGGTGTCCGTAGGTGGCCGTCCCAACGAATTTCCGGGGCTGGGAATGCAGCTTTCTGAACGCGTGCCTCGCTTGCGGGAGAACATCCTGCTGCTGAAGTCGCTGCTTCGCGGTGAGCCGGTCACATATGATGGGCGGTTTTACACGTTGGAGGAGGCTGTGGTGCGACCCGCCGCGATTCGCGATGGCGGCATCCCGTTGTACATGGGCGGCCGCGCTGACGCAGTGCTGCGGCGCGCTGCGGAGTTGACGGAGCGTTGGATCGGTGGTGCATTCTCGCCGCCGGACGAGTTCCGCGCGTGCTGGCAGCAGGTGCTGGAGCACGCGCGGGAATTGGGCCGCGACCCGGAACAGTTGGAAGCGGGGAAGCTGGTCTACGTGGCGGTTGACGACGACCGTGGCCGGGCGCTGGCGTCGCTAGCCCCTTTCCTTCACGCGTATTACGGCCCAGAGAGGGACCCCTCGGCGTTTACTGTGTACGGGCCCCCGGAGGAAGTGGCGGCTGAGTTGCAAGAATTTGTAAACGCAGGAGTGACCACGTTCATGTTGGGCGTGCCGTCGTTGGACGTGGGCCATTTGGAGCGGATAGCGTCGGACGTTGTCCCGCGGCTGCAGGCTTAGACATCCTCAGCAAAGTAGTTCTCGTCCAGTTTCTTGACTTCGTAGGTTTGCTGGGTTATCACGCCTACCCCGTGGTCAATCATCAAGTACGCGAGTTCCATTCCCTCTAAAAGGATTATCGTTTGAGCCCCACTTGAGATTGAGTTAGCAGTTTGCTTTGCAGTGGCACTGAAGTTGGATGTTGTAATGAAGACGCCTTTGCTTGCTCCGCGGGCATTGAGGCTTCCAGAGAAGTTTCGTATCTCCGGTTCACCCACTGTATTTTCCCAGCGTTTGGCCTGGATATAGATCTTTTCAAGCCCCAGCGCATCTTGGCTAATGACTCCGTCCATGCCTCCATCGCCGGTCTGGCCTAGATGTATCCCGCGGCCATACCCCATCTTTTCCAGAAGGTGGACGGAGAGCCGTTCAAACTGTTCCCATGGGATTTGCTGCAAATTCTCTAGCAATTCTGCAGCAAGCTTTGCCCGTAATTCTCTATGCGCCTTATCCATCAATTCGTCAGGAGGGGTGTCGTCCTCAGATTCTGTAGTTGTCAGACCCTCTCCCTGCGAACTCTGGTTGGCTAACTTTTTCAAGCTAGAAACGTCGATGTCTCCCGCATGCTCCTTCAGATGCTTCCGACCTGTGTCGGTAATGTAGAGTTGCCCGCGAGAAACATTGGCCAATAGTCCGGCAGATCTCAAATATGAAACTGCCCAGAAGGCCCGGTTTCTCAGGGTTAATGCGCCAGAGGGTGTCCTTTGCTGCAAGTCATCGGCACTCAGTGCAAAACGGGAAATCAGCGGCTCGATTAGTTCGCTAACTGGGACAACGCCATTGGCTTGATCAAGAATCTCCAAAACGGGGCGATGAAACGCCTTTTGCGAAGGTACAGCCATGTTTTCGCCCCCGAGAGGAAAATGCGGATAGAGGGTTCGGTGTAACTTGGTTCTTTACGCCGCGCGAGGCAGGTCCACGGTGTCGCCTGCCGAGGTGAGGAGTGCTGGTGGTTTGAGTCCCCGCACCACCTCAGCGTCTACGAGGCAGCGGTTAACCCCTTCCAGAGACGGCAGCTCGTACATGACTTCCAGCAGTGTGCGCTCGATGATGGTGCGGAGGCCTCGGGCGCCGGTCTTGTGCAGCATCGTCTCCTCCGCTGCGACCACTAGGGCGTCGCGTTGGAAGACTAGCTCCACGTTGTCCAGCGAGAACAGGTGCTGGTATTGCTTGACCACCGCGTTCTTGGGCTCCGTGAGGACGCGCACCAGGTCATCCTTGGTGAGCGGGTTCAGGGATACTACGACAGGGAAACGGCCCACAAGCTCTGGAATGAAGCCGTACTCCAGCAGGTCATCGCTGTTGACGTGCTGGAGAAT
Source organism: Dehalococcoidia bacterium (assembly GCA_965249605.1). Taxonomy (GTDB): domain Bacteria; phylum Chloroflexota; class Dehalococcoidia; order Lucifugimonadales; family UBA1127; genus UBA1127. Next base: position 2,075,342 of record OZ252245.1, on the reverse strand, counting down.
GTTGTCAAGTTCGCCAGTGTCCGGCTGATTTCGACCGTCCCGAACGAGGCCAATGCTGCGGCGGTCCTTCAAGATGCGCTTTTCAACCACCTGCTCCAGCCCGTCGAATGCGCCGCCGCACACGAAGAGGATATTGTCCGTCTTAAACTGGACAAACTCCTGGTGCGGGTGCTTTCGGCCGCCATTCGGGGGAATGGCAGCCTGCGTGCCCTCGATGATCTTGAGGAGGCTTTGTTGCACACCTTCACCGGAGACGTCCCGGGTGATGGAAGGGTTCGGACTCTTGCGGGCGATCTTGTCTATCTCGTCGATGTATAGAATGCCGTGTTCGGCGCGGCTCAAGTCCCAGTCGGCCGCCTGGATGAGGCGCAGCAGGATGTGCTCCACGTCCTCGCCGACATAGCCCGCCTCGGTCAAAGAAGTCGCGTCGGAGATAGCGGATGGCACGTCGAGAATCTTTGCGAGGGTCTGGGCGAGGAGGGTCTTGCCGCTGCCGGTAGGGCCGATGAGCAGGATGTTGCTCTTCTGCAGCTCCACCTTGCTGAAGCTGTCTGCAGAGTTCCAGATTCGCTTGTAGTGATTGTAGACAGCGACGCTGAGGACCTTCTTAGCATGCTCCTGCCCGATGACGTACTCGTCCAACCTGTCGTAAATGACCTTCGGCGGCAGAAACTCGGCGCGTTGGGGTGCCTGCTGCACTTCCGGAGTCTCGGCCTCGGAGGTCGATTCCGCCGCAGCGTAGTCGCCCATGATCTGTTGGCAAAGGGCGACGCACTCGTCGCAGATAAAGACCAGGCCGGGGCCCGCCACCAGCCGTTTCACCTGCCCCTGCGCTTTGCCGCAGAAGGAGCAAGTGTAGTCGTTTCCGCCCTTCGCCTTGATGGCCATGCCGCCCTTTCCTAGCTGCTCACTGCCGCAGGCTGGTTCTTTGCTAGGACCTCGTCTATCAGGCCGTAGTCCACCGCTTCCTCCGCTGTCAGCCAAAAGTCGCGGTCCGAGTCTCGTGCCACCTGCTCGTAGGGCTTTCCTGTCTGCGACGAGATAATCTGGCGGAGCTTGTCCTGCACCCGTAGGATCTCCCTTGCCGCAATCTCGATGTCCGTGGCCTGGCCTTGGGCGCCGCCAAGGGGTTGGTGCATGTGGATGGTGGAGTTTGTCAGGCCATAGCGCTTGCCCTTGGCGCCGGAGCAGAGGAGGATGGTGCCCATGCTGGCGGCCAGACCCACGCAGATGGTGGACACGTCGGGCGCGACGAGGTTCATGGTGTCCAGGATGGCCATTCCTGAAGTGACCTGGCCGCCCGGCGAGTTGATATACAAGCTGACGTCCTTCTCCGGGTCCTCCCGCTCAAGGTAGAGGAGCTGCGCGACGATGAGGTTGGCCACCTGGTCGCCAACAGGAGTGCCGAGGAAGATGATGCGCTCCCTGAGAAGAAGGGAGTAGATGTCAAAGGACCGCTCGCCCCTGGCGCCGCTCTCAATGACCATGGGGATGATGTTCTGCGGCGGCGGTCCCATCAGCTGGCCTGCCGCGCTGATCAGCTCCGCCTCGCTGTGTACGTTCCTGCGTGCCATGGACGTTCCTCCTGCGTGCTCTTGTCTTTGTCTCACCCAAACAGGCCGTCCAGCTAGGTAGCCTGCTCAGTCGATTCCTCTGTTTGTGCTTCGCTGGTCTCCGGGGCATCTGCCGCTTCTGGCTCGGCTTCGTCCGACGGCTGCTCGGATACGGGCTCGTCCTTTGCGATGTCGACGAGCCGTTCCACCGTGCGACGTGAGCGGATCGAGCGCGCGACTGAGTCGCGGTTCTCCTGGCTCATGAAGAGCTGGCGCACCTGCTCGCCTTGGTCACCGGCGCGGACCGCCATTTCCTCGATCTCCACGTCGACGTCCTCGTCGGTCGGGTCAATGCTCTCGTTCTCGGCCACCTGGGTAAGGAGGTAGGACCGACGGAGCTGCTCTTCGACGGTGACGCGAGTCTCCTCCCGCAGCTCCTCCTCAGACTTCTTGGTTATCTCCACGTACTCTTCAAGGGAAATGGCGCGGCCAATGCGCTGGCCGATAGTGTCCTGGATCTCCCGCAGGTGGTTGTCTATGCCGCGCTCCACCATAATGGGGGGCAGTTCCACGGAGCCGACGACAAGCAGCTCCTCCATGACAGCGTCCTGGTAGGTGTGCTCGTCCTCATGGTCCAGCTCCTCCTGCAGGTGCTCTCGCAGGTGGTCCTTCAGGGCGTCGAGGGAGTCGTAGCCGTCCTCCACGCCCTTGGCGAACTCATCGTCCAATTCCGGCAGGACCTGGGCCTTTATCTCCTTGGCTGTCACGGTGAACGTGCACATCTTCCCGGACAGATTCTCGTTGAAGTACTCGTCCGGGAAGGGAAGTTCGAACTCTCGGGTCTCGCCGGCCGCGATGCCGGTGAGGGCGTCGCCGAATCCGGCGATGGGGGCCTCCGAGTCGAGGACGAAGGCGGCGTCTTCTTGCTCCACCACCGTCTCACCCTCCACAACGCCCTTGAATTCCATGGTGAGGTCGTCGCCTATCTCCGCGGCTCGTTCGACGGGCTCCCATACGGATTCCTTGCGGCGCGCCTCCTCGAGAGCCTCGTCCACCTGGCCCTCGGTGATGGTGGGCGGTTCCCAGGGGATGCGCATGGAGAGGTAGTCGCCGGCGTCGACCAACGGCGTAAGCGGTACGATGGCCTTGATGGTGACCGGATCAGTCTCGACGACTTCTACGTCCGGTTGAGCGCCGGCCTCGATGTTCTCTTGTTCGATGGCTTTGGCAGTAACCTCCGGCACCATGAAGTCCAGCGCTTCATTGAGAAGCGACTCCCGGCCAAGGATCCGCTCGACGACGCGCCGGGGCGCCTTGCCAGGGCGGAAACCGGGAACTTTGACCTTCTGGACAACACGCTGGTACGCGCGCTGGAGGTAGCTCTCGAGGTCCACCTCTTCCATCTCAATGTTGAGCACAGTTTGGCGGACAGCTTCTTCTTCACGGGTTATCTTCAATGGCAGCCTCGTGTGAGGGTTGTTTCAATTGCCTCTTGTGAGGGTCGTTTCAATTATAGCATAGGGAGATGGAAGGGGTACCACGGGCCCCATTGAACGGAGGCGAAACAACCGTCTATCCCAGAAAGATGGACAGGTCGGCGTGAGGGAAGACCACCTCCAGCTCACCGGCCATCTCGTCCTCTACAGCAACGGCGTAGGCGGTGCGGCCGGCGTCGTCTGGGGTGTGGGCGCAGGGTAGCCCGGCCTGCGTATGCGGACAGAGGTGGTTGCCCGTCTGCCCGTCCCAAAACGCGACAAACTTGAAGGGATAGTACAGCGTCTCCGCGATGACGCGCAGGTCTCCGATGATTTCCGTTCCCCGGTACTCCGAAGGGCCTTCAAGCTTCACAGCAATGCGACCGAGGGTGTCTGGACGGGATCTGGATTGGTTGGGACCGGGCATGTCAGCGCTACTCCCTGCTCCGTAGAGCGGTCCAAAGTCCAGCGGCGAAGAAGACCGCCCCTCCAATCATGGCAACCCAACCCACGAGCTTCAGAAGCCATTCGGCCACGGGCGATATCAGAAACAGGCCGAAGGCAAACACCACAATCCCGAGGATAATCCTGCTGCCGGAGTTGAGGGTGGCGCGGTAGAACCTGTAACGTGGATTGTACATGGCGACGGGCCATCCTTCCGCGGCCAAGCTTCTTGGGGGGAGCATAAATGGTGCTGCGCCTGGACTGATTGCGGGATCTCAGTGTAGAAAGGGGCTCAGTCGGTGTCAACGCGCGGGTTTCTTCCATCCCCTATCAATAACTGGACGAGGCCATTACAATATGGAACGGTTGAAAAGCCCCCTTCGATGTCTTTGGTGTCGCTTGTCAACCAGGGCTATCCCAATAAGGCGTTAGCCTGAGGTGTGCAGATGGAAGAGTCCCGGTTCTCGTACGCCCCCTTTGCGTCGCAGGGATTCTATCAGGTGGTTAATCGCCAACTGGTGGACATGGTCGACTTCCACCCCGGGCAGAAGATCGTTGACCTTGCCTGCGGCACGGGCGCCGTGACCCGGCTCATTGCCGACCGCATTAAGGGCGCGCGGGACAGCGTTGTCATCGCAATTGACATGTCTGCGTCGGCCATTCGGGAGGCGATGACGCAATTGGGTTCTGCGCGCGACGTGGCGTTGGAATTCATTCACAGCCGTGCCGAGCACCTGTCCACCATCGTCAACTTCAGGGTGGACGGCGTAGTGTTCTGCAACGGCATTCATATGGTGCCCGACAAGCAAAAACTGGTTGAGGAAGTTGCAGCCACTCTCCGGCCCGGCGGCACCTTTGCCTTCAACACCACCTTTTTCCAGGGCAGCGTTCCCGCCGAGTCTGAACAGTTCTACCGCCGATGGATGTCAAAGTCCCTTCGTTCGCTCAAGTCCAAACACAACATGTTCCCCAAGCACGAGAAGGTGGCCGCCCGCCTTCAACTTACCGCCGAGGAATACGAAGCCCTGTTGTTGCGCAATGGCTTCTCCGTGGCCCGCACTCACCTTTGCCCCGCTCCGATGGACCTGGCCGGCTTCCTCGCCATCAGCCAGTACGAGGCCTTCATTGAAGGCGCAATGCCCGGCGTGCCGCTGGAATACGGCTCAGAGGCCCTCCAGACCGGCGCCCGTCAGGCCTTTGAGGAGTTGGGCTTGGAGACCGTTCCCCGCAACTGGCTCACGGTGATCGCCACGCGGCAGTAGCGGCCACCGATCCAGAGAATCTGAAAGGGCCCCTCCCGGAGGGGCCCTTCTTGTTGGGCTGGCTGGGAAGCCCCCTATCCCGCCGGCTTCTCCAGGTAGTCCTGATGGCGCTGGATTGTGTACTGCAGCCCGCCGCCGTGCATGGCTTCGAGCGCCGTGCGCGCCGTGTCGAGCGACGTGAAGCACGGTATTCGGCGCTCAACCGCGGCCCGACGGATGAAGAAGCCGTCACGCATGGGCTGCTCCTGGCCGCCCGAGAGGGTGTTCACTACGGCGTCTACCATCCCCTGCTGCACGACGTCCACCACGTTGGGGCTGCCCTCCATGACCTTGGAGACCTCCACCACGTCCGTAACCCCCAAGCTGCGAATGAGCCGCGCCGTTCCCTCGGTGGCGTAGATACGATGGCCGGCCTCAGCCAGCGAGGCAATGAGGCTCTTGGCTTCGGCCTTGTCCTTGTCGGAGATGCTGAGCAGGACGGGGCACGCCGGTCGCAGGGCCATGTTGGACGCGATGAGCGCCTTGGCCATCGCGGCGGAGTAGGTGTAGTCGACGCCCATGACCTCGCCGGTGGACTTCATCTCGGGGCCCAGGTGGGTGTCAACGCCGGCGAGCTTGGACATCGAAAACACTGGGGCCTTGACCGCCACCAGCGCCTGCCGGGGCCAGAGGCCAGTCTCGTATCCTAGCTCCTTCAGGGTGCGGCCCAGCATGACCTTGGTGGCAAGCTGGACCATCGGGACCCCTGTTACCTTGCTGATGAACGGTATGGTGCGGCTGGCGCGCGGGTTCACCTCCAGCACGTAGAGGTCGGCGGCGTGGGTGCCGCGAGGGTCGCCGGGGCTGCGGTAGTGGCCACCGCCCATGACGACGAACTGGATGTTCATCAGTCCCTTGACTCCCAGCCCGCGCGCGATGCGGACGGCATAGTCGACCAGGACGTCTACCTCTTCCTCCGTCATGGTGAGGCCCGGGTAGATCGCCATGGAGTCTCCGCTGTGGACCCCTGCGCGCTCAACGTGCTCCATCACGCCTGGGATGACGACGGTTTCGCCGTCGCACACGGCGTCGACCTCGCATTCCTTGCCTTCCAGGTACTTGTCAACGAGTATCGGCCTATCCGGGCTGGCCTCGACGCCCGCCGCGAAGTAGGCGCCCAGCTCCCCCGGCGTCTGGACGATCTGCATTGCGCGTCCGCCAAGAACGTAACTCGGGCGCACCAGCACAGGGTAGCCGATGGTCTCGGCCACTTGCAGCGCCTCTTCTATGGTGGTGATGGCGGCGCCCGGCGGCTGCGGCACGCCGATGCCAGCCATGAACTCCTCGAACCGCCTCCGGTCCGACGCAATGTCTATGGCCTCCGCGGTGGAGCCGAGGATGGGAAGCCCCGATTGGTCCAGCAACTGCGAGAGGTTGATGGCTGTCTGCCCACCGAACTGCACCACGGATGCTGGCAGGTTGCCATCCTCGCCACCCTCGTTTTCGATGACGTCGCGGACGCTCTCCTCGTCCAGCGGCTCGAAGTAGAGGCGCTGGCTGGTGTCGAAGTCGGTTGAGACGGTCTCCGGGTTGGAGTTGATCATGATGCTCTGGATCCCCTCCTCCTGGAGCGCCCAGGCGGCGTGGACGGAGCAATAGTCGAACTCGATGCCCTGGCCGATGCGGATTGGCCCGCTGCCGATGACGATGGCGCGCTCGCCTGGGAGGGGCAGGGCCTCGTTCTCCTCCTCGTACGTGCTGTAGTAGTAGGGAGTGACGGCTTCAAACTCCGCGGCGCAGGTGTCCACCATCTTGTAGACGGGCCGGATGCCCATGGACAGCCGCAGTGTGCGAACGCGCTCCGGCAGCCCCTCCGCGATGCCGAAGGCCGCGATCTGCCTGTCGGAAAAGCCGAGGCGCTTGGCGTCCCAGAGCAGCTCCCACGTGGGTTGCGTGGCCGCCAGCAGCCTTCGTTCCATGGCGACGATGCGCTCCATGGCACGCAGGAACCACCCGTCGACATGCGTATGTGCGAGGAGCTCGTCAGGCGAGGCGCCACGACGCAGTGCCGCCATCAGCGCCCAGATACGAAGGTCTGTTGCCGGGAAAAGTGGTAGCTCACGCCAGTCGCTTAGTGCGCGCCACTCCTGGGCCTCCCAGAGCATGGATTGCCCGCTGATCTCCAGGGAGCGGACAGCCTTGGAGAAGGCCGCCTCAAAGGAACGGTCGATTGCCATGACCTCGCCGGTGGCCTTCATTTGCGTGTTGATCCCGCGATCGCCTGTTGGGAACTTGTCGAAGGGCCAGCGGGGGATCTTGACGACGCAGTAGTCCAGCGCGGGTTCGAATGCGGCGACGGTCTTCTGCGTGACGGCGTTCGGGATCTCGTCGAGCCTGCGGCCAACCGCAATCTTGGCCGCTACCCGCGCAATCGGGTAACCCGTGGCCTTCGACGCCAGCGCAGATGACCGGCTTACGCGAGGGTTCACCTCTATGACGTAGTACTCCATGTTGTCCTTGGGCCGCGCGGCCTCGGGCAGGGCCGCGGCCACCTTCGGGTGCGGGGCTAGGGCCAACTGCACGTTGCACCCGCCCTCTATGCCCAGCGCGCGGATGATCTTGAGGCTCGCGCTTCGTAGTAACTGGTACTCCTTGTCGCTCAGCGTCTGGGACGGCGCCACGACGATGCTGTCACCGGTGTGGACGCCCATTGGGTCAAAGTTCTCCATGTTGCAGACGCTTATGCAGGTGTCGTTGGCGTCCCGCATCACCTCGTACTCGATCTCTTTCCAGCCCTCCAGCGAGCGCTCCAGGAGCACCTGGTTGATGGGGCTGGCGGCGATTCCCGCGCGCACCGACTCCTCGAATTCCTCCTCTGTGCGGACCACGCCGCCTCCGGTGCCACCGAGGGTGTAGGCGGGCCGGATGACCAGGGGCAGCCCGAGCTGCGACTTGACCTCGTAGGCCTCTTCAATCGTGGTGACGGTGGAGCTGGGTGGCGACGGCTCGCCGATGTCCAAAAGCAACTGACGGAAGAGCTCCCGGTCCTCCGCGCGGCGAATGGCGTTGAGGGGTGTGCCCAGCATTCGGACGTTGTACTTCTCCAAAATGCCACGGTCGGCGAGCTGCACCGCGAGGTTGAGGCCCGTTTGGCCGCCCAGCGTTGGCAGAATGCCGTCAGGGCGTTCCCGTTCGATGATGCGTTCCAACACCTCGGGCGTCAGCGGTTCGATGTGCACGATGTCCGCGATGCCCTCGTCCGTCATGATGGTTGCCGGGTTTGAGTTGACGAGGACGGTTGTAACGCCCTCCTCGCGCAGCGCCTTGCACGCCTGCGCGCCGGCATAGTCAAACTCGGCGGCCTGGCCGATAACGATAGGCCCGCTGCCGATGACGAGGACCTTTTGTGGCTTTTCCGTCATCCGACCCTGTCCTTCCATTCCGCCGCGGCCCAGTGTCACGGCGCGAAGTGTACGCTGCTGGTTATGTGCGCCCGTCCCACACCATGCGCAGGAAGGCGTCGAAGAGGTACTCATTGTCGCGCGGCCCCGGCGAGGCCTCCGAGTGGTACTGAATCGTGATGATTGGGGCGGAGCGGTGCCGAAGCCCCTCCACCGTGCCGTCATTCAGGCTGAGGTGGGTGATTTCCAGGTCCGCGGGCAGGCCGTCTGCGTCGACGGCGTAGCCGTGGTTCTGCGCCGTGATATGGACGTGGCCCGAGTGGAGCTCCTTCACGGGGTGGTTCGCGCCCCGGTGGCCGAACTTCAGCTTGTAGGTGTTGCCGCCCAGCGCGCGGGCCAGGACCTGGTGCCCAAGGCAGATGCCCATGATGGGCGTCTTGCCGATGAGCGCCCGCGCCGTGTCGACCCCGTAGTCGAGATGCACCGGGTCCCCAGGCCCAGGCGACAGTAGCACGCCGTCCGGCTGCAGCCCCAGGATCTCCTCCGCGGAAGCGCCCGGCGGCGCGGCGATGACCTCGCAGCCGTGGCGCTCCAGGATGCGCAGGATGTTGTACTTCACGCCGTAGTCCGTAACCACAATGCGCTTGCGGTCGCCGGGCTCCTGACCATCTCCTTTTCTTAGTGTGACGGAAACGGGGGGTATATCAAAGTGCCAGTAGACAGGGCTAGCTGACACATAGTGTGGCTTGGCGGCACCGCGCCATGTTTCGACTTCTTTGGTTGCCACCTGCTGAACGAAGTCCGTTGTCTCATACCGGGGTCCGCGCCGCAGTTGCGCCAGCGCCTCATCCGGCGAGACATCGACGGCGACTGCGCCCATCATCACGCCGCTCACCCGCAGTCGACGCGTCAGCGCTCGCGTGTCGATTCCGCTGACGCCGGGGATGCCCTCCGAGAGCAGGTACTCATGCAGGGTGATGTCGCTGAGAGCGTGGCTGGGCGTCAAGGAATGTCCCCGCACGATGTACCCGGCCGCTTGAATGCGCCGCGACTCCACGTCGCCCACGTTGATGCCGTAGTTGCCCTGCAGCGGGTACGTGGGCACAACGATCTGCCCGGCAAAGGAGGGGTCTGTAAGCATCTCCTGGTAGCCGGTCATAGCGGTTGTGAAGACAACTTCACCGTAGACCGTGACCGGCGCGCCGAAGGACTCGCCCCGGTAGATCGTGCCGTCCTCCAGCACCACGAAGGCGGGTGTGGTCATTGCTGGCCCTCCGCCCGGTGAGGATCGCTAGTTGCCATCGGCCTCTCCCTTGGCGTCGCCCTGCGCGTTGTGCACCAGGCGGCCGGCGACGATTGTCTTGACGACGTGTCCCTTCAGTGTGATTCCATCCAGCGGCGTGTTGCGCCCTTTGGACGCGAAGGTGGCTGAGTCGACCTCCCATTCGGCGTCGGGGTCCAGCACCGTGACGTCGCCGGCCGCGCCGGGCTGCAGCGTGCCGAGTATCGGCAGGCCCGAGGCCTCCGCTGCCTCGGCGGTGTCGGCGCCCAGCACCCGCGCCGGTCCGGAGGTCAGGCGTGTAATGAGCGTCGGAAGGTCGATGTCCCCTCGGTCCACCAGCGAGTAGACCAACCCGAAGGCCGTCTCCAGTCCGGAGATGCCGAACGCTGCCTCCTGCATCGTGCACGCCTTGTCGGTCGACGCGTGCGGCGCGTGGTCGGTTGCGATGGCATCGATCGTCCCATCCTTCAGCCCCTCGATGAGGGCGACAGTGTCGTCCTCCGTGCGCAGGGGTGGGTTGACCTTGGCGCGAGTGTCGTAGGCGGTGCACGTCAGTGCGCCGTAGGGGTCCGGCGCGGTCAACTCGCCTGTGCCGCCCTCGATTCCGCCCAGTGCCCACTCTTCCGTCAGCAGCAGGTGGTGCGGCGTCACTTCCGAGGTGACGTTTGCCTTACCAGCGGCCTTGGCCTGCCGCAGCAGCGCCAAGGTCCCTTCCGTGCTGATGTGGGCCAGGTGCAGTTTGCCGCCGGTGAGCGCCGCAAGCTCGATGTCCCGCGCCACCATCGTCTCCTCCGCCGCCGCCGGCTGTCCGGGCAGACCCAACCGGCTGGCGACCCAGCCCTCGTGCAGGACGCCGTCCTTGGCCAGCGACGGCTCCTCGCAGTGGTTGATGACGGGCAGGCCGGTTATCGTGCTGTAGGTGAGGGCGTTGCGCATGAGCGTCGGGTCGGCAACGGGCGAGCCGTCGTCGCTGAAGCCGATGGCGCCCGCGTCGGCCATCTCCCCCATGTCGGCGAGGGCCTTGCCTGCACGGCCTCGGGTTACGCAGCCGATCGGCAGCACACGGGCTAACCCCGCCTGCCCCGCGGCTTCCCGGACGTGGCGAATGACAGCAGCGTTGTCCATGGGTGGGTCGGTGTTGGGCATGGCGCACACGGTGGTGAAGCCGCCCCGCACGGCGGCCAGGGCGCCCGTCGCAACCGTCTCCTTGTCCTCATACCCCGGCTCACGCAGGTGGACGTGCAGGTCGATGAAGCCCGGCGTGACAACGAGTCCTGTGGCGTCGACGACGGTGCAGCCGTCCGGTGCCTGTGCCTCCGGGCCCGCGGACACGACCGCACCATCGACGATGAGCACGTCGCCGACGCCGTCCAGTCCCTGCGCCGGGTCTATGATGCGGCCGCCCGTGATCAGGATTGCGTTAGTCATGGTCACCTCCGTGGGGCGCGGCAAGGATGAGCAGCAGCGCCATGCGGACGGCGACGCCGTTGGTGACCTGCTCCTCGACGGCGGAGGCCGCGCCGTGGGCCACGTCCGGGCTGATCTCCACCCCCTCGTTCATCGGGCCGGGGTGCATGACGATTGCCTGCGGGCAGTTGCGCGAGAGCCGGTCTTGGTCCACCTGCCAGAGTCGTACGTACTCGCGTACGCTGGGCAAGAGGCCCGCCGTCTGCCGCTCCTTTTGAAGCCGCAGAGGCATGACGACGTCGGCTCCGAGCATGGCCCGGTCGATGTCAGTCTCCACCTCAACGGCGGCGAAGGGATGGCCTTCGTCGGCGCGGCGGCGTTTCAGCAGGTCCCACGGCAGGAGTGTGGGTGGCCCGCACAGCACGGGCTTCGCGCCCATCTTGCAGAGCCCCCACAGGTCTGAGCGCGCGACACGGCTGTGGGAGATGTCTCCGACGATGGCCACTCGCTTGCCTTCAAGGCTTCCCAATCGCTCCTGGATGGTGAAGAGGTCGAGGAGCGCCTGCGTGGGGTGGGCGTGCGCGCCATCTCCGGCGTTGATGACGGCCGTGCGTTCCAGTGATTTGGCAGCCAGGTACGGCGCCCCCGAGTGGCTGTGCCGCATCACGAGCACGTCCGCGGCGGCGGCTTGCAGGGTGAGCACCGTGTCCACCAGCGATTCGCCCTTCTCCACGCTGCTGCCGCCGGAGGAGAGGTTGATGACGTCAGCGGAGAGGAGTTTGCCTGCGGTCTCGAAGGACACGCGTGTGCGTGTGCTGGGCTCGCTGAAGAGCGTTACGATGGTGCGGCCCCGCAACGTCGGAGCCTTCTTTACATCGCGCCGCAACATCGCCTTCATCGCCTGCGCCGACCGGAGCACCGTGGCGATCTCCTCCGGCGAAACCGCGTCCAGGTCCAGCAGATGGCGGTGGCGCCATACCGCCGGCGGCGGTGCGTCTACGAGCGGAGCGTGCGCCGCCGTTGCGTACTGTTCGCGAGGGGTTTGCGTGCTGGTCATGGTCTACCTCCCCGCACTCAAAGGCGCATCTTCACGCCTCAGAATGACGACCTCATCCACGCCGTCCGTTTCCACAAGGCGACGCGGATGTCCTCGGAAAGTGCGCTGGGAATGTTCTTCCCTACGTAATCGGCGCGGATTGGCAGGTCACGGTGCCCCCGGTCGATGAGGGCGGCGAGCTGCACCTTGTGGGGGCGCCCCAGTTCCATGACGGCCTCCATGGCGGCCCGCACCGTGCGACCGGTGAAGAGCACGTCGTCGACAAGCACGACGCGGCGGTCGGTGACGGAAACGGGGAGGTCGGTGGCCTGCAGGGGCAGCAGGCCGCGCAGATGAACATCATCGCGGTAGAGGGTGGCGTCCAGCGAGCCGACGGGGACGGGCTCGCCCTCAATCCCGTTGATCAGCTCCGCCAGCCGATGCGCCAGCGGCACCCCGCGAGTGCGCACCCCCGCCAGCACCAGTTCCTTCGCGCCGCCATTGCGCTCCAGAATCTCGTGCGCAATCCGGTTCAGCGCGCGGCGGACCTGCTCCGCGGTCATGATGGACTTCTCCCCGGACTCCTGCATGCTTCACCCTTCGCGACTACTCGCAGACCGTGTGAAGCGGGCAAGAAAAAACCCTTGCCCATTCCGGCAAGGGTCTCCGAAGCCATTGGCTCGGGCGCACAGGTTGCACGCCTTTGCTACGGAGTGGAGCGCCTTGCCAGCCTCACGGGGCTGCCCTTAAAGGCTTCCTCCCAATCAGGAGGGAACCACCCAACGATGTCCATAATAGGGTAGCACCGTGACTGTAGCGGGGGCAAGGCACAGGGTGTGGACCAATTGGTCAATTTCTGTCAAAGGCGTCCCATTGACGCTTCGAGGGGAACGGTAAGAAGGAGTCTGTAAGTCTCCTCAGTCGATGTCTAAGCGACCCGTTCCCCGTTGGCCTGTAGTGTGCTGAATGGTATCATGGCCGTAGCAATGACGATGCAGCAGCGTTCCACGCTCATCTCGGTCATCGGCGGCAGCAACGCCGCCGCCCCCGCATTGGAAGACGCGTATCAGGTTGGGCTTGAGCTTGCGCGACGCGGGGCCGTCGTTGTTTGCGGCGGACTGACCGGCGTCATGGAGGCCGTCTGCAAGGGCGCGAAAGCCGGCGGCGGCACAACTATCGGCATCCTGCCGGGGCACATTCCCGACGACGCCAACGCATACGTCGACTACCCTATCGCTACAGGCATGGGCTATATGCGCAATGCCATTGTCGCGAAGGCGGGCCGGGCGGTTATCGCAATCGACGGCGCGTACGGGACGCTTTCGGAGATTGGCCATGCTCTGGGCGAGGGGGCTTTCGTGATTGGCCTGCATACGTGGCACATGAGCGTGGACGGCGTGGAGGACACGGCCATCATCCGAGCGGACTCGCCCGTCGACGCGGTCGAGAAGGCGTTGGCTGTAGCAACATCCGGGCGGGCGACAGTATGACGGCGACGATTGCGGATGTTCGCGCCCGCGAAATCCTTGACTCGCGAGGAAACCCCACGGTCGAGGTGGACGTGCGATTGTCGGACGGCGCCTTTGGCCGCGCCGCGGTGCCGTCGGGCGCCAGCACGGGCCAGTACGAGGCCGTCGAGCTGCGCGATGGCGACGCTTCCCGCTTCGGCGGCGTGGGCGTTCGCACGGCCGTGGAGAATGTGAACAGGCGATTGGCTCTGGCGGTGTCGGGTGTCTCCGCCCACGACCAGGGGACCGTGGACCACCGGCTCCTTGACGCCGATGGAACGCCCGACAAGTCGGCCATGGGCGCAAATGCAGTGCTCGGCGTGTCGCTGGCGGTGGCCCATGCGGCTGCGGCGTCGAGCGGCGTCCCCCTGTACCGGCATCTTGGAGCGGGCGTCACGCTGCCGGTGCCCATGCTCAACATCCTCAATGGCGGCAAGCACGCCCAGGACTCCACGGACATTCAGGAGTTCATGGTCGCGCCGGCGGGCATAGAGAGCTTCTCCGATGCGCTGCGTGCTGGGGCCGAGGTCTACCAGGCGCTGAAGCGGTTGCTCCGCTCTGGTGGCCACGGCACCAACGTCGGTGACGAGGGCGGTTTTGCGCCGTCGTCGCTGACCAACCGGCAGGCTCTCGAGGTTGTGCACGAGGCCATTTCAGCCGCGGGCTACCGCCCCGGCGTCGACATCTTCCTCGCGCTCGACCCCGCGGCGTCCGAGTTCTACCACGACGGCAAGTACGTGCTGACTCGAGAGGGCACGTCGCTGAATTCCGAGGAGATGGTGGCCTTCTGGGAAGGGCTGTGCTCGGACTTCCCCATCATCAGCCTTGAGGACGGCATGGCGGAGGATGACTGGGAGGGCTGGAGCGCCCTGACGGCCAGACTCGGCGGCAAGGTGCAGCTCGTAGGTGACGACCTGTTCACCACCAACACCCAGCGTATTCAGCGCGGCATCGACACCAACGCTGCCAACTCCGTACTCATCAAGCTCAACCAGATCGGCACGCTGACGGAGACACTTGCGGCGGTGAACATGGCGGTCGGCGCGGGATGGACCAATGTCATCAGCCACCGTTCCGGTGAGACCGAGGACACCACTATCGCGGACCTTGCCGTCGCGCTGGACGCCGGGCAGATCAAAACAGGTGCGCCGGCGCGGTCCGAGCGGGTGGCCAAGTACAACCGCCTACTGCGCATAGAAGAGGAGTTGGGCGCTGACGCCCGTTACGGCGGTATGAGCGCCTTCAAGGCCCTGGCATAATTCAAGTAAAACAGACGGAGGAAAAGCATGGCGACCAAAATTGGGATCAACGGGTTTGGCCGGATTGGTCGGCAGGTATTCAAGGCAATTCTGGAACGGCATCCGTCCGACCTGGAAGTCGTCGCGGTGAACGACCTTGCGGACAGCCATACCAACGCCCACTTGCTAAAGTACGACACCAACTATGGCCGCTTCCCCGGCACCGTTGAGGTCAGCGACGGCAATCTCGTGGTCAATGAGCGGGCCGTTCGCGTCTTCTCCGAGCGAGACCCAGCCCAGATCCCCTGGGGCGAGGTCGGCGCCGAGATGGTGATAGAGTCCACCGGCATTTTCACCCAGGCCGAGAAGGCCGCGGCCCACATCCACGACACCGTCCGCAAGGTCGTCATTTCCGCCCCGGCCACCGGCGAGGACCTGACGATCGTCTTGGGCGTGAATGAGGACAAGTATGACCCCTCCCTGCACAACGTGCTCTCCAACGCCTCCTGCACCACGAACTGCGTCGCGCCGATGGCCAAGGTGCTCCACGAGTCCTTTGGCATCGAGAAGGCGCTGATGTCCACTGTGCACGCCTACACTAACGACCAGCGCACCCTGGACGTCGTCCACTCGGACCTGCGTCGAGCGCGTGCGGCGGCGGAGAACATCATCCCAACGACGACGGGCGCGGCGCGCGCGGTCGGCATTGTGCTGCCGGAACTGAACGGCAAGATCCACGGCCTGGCCTACCGAGTCCCCGTGCCAACCGGTTCGATTATCGACCTCACCGCCACGCTGGACATCGATGCCACCGCGGAGGAGATAAACGACGCCTTCAGGGCGGCGGCCGCGGGCCCGCTGATGGGGATCCTGCAGGTCTGTGATGAGCCCCTCGTCAGCAGCGACTTCAAGGAGGACCCGCACTCCTGCAGCATCGACTCCGGCATCACCATGTCCCTTGGCGGCAACATGGTGAAGGTAATGGGCTGGTACGACAACGAGTGGGGTTACTCTTGCCGAACGTCGGACCTGTGCGCATTCCTGGCGGCCAAGGGGCTGTAGCCAAGACGATGCCCAGGGAGGGCCGTCGGGCTCGATCTGTCGTGGCGGCGAGCTATGGCGGAAACTGAGGGGGAACTGCGCTCTGGTGGCGCTGCGCAGGCATGGCGCAAGCTGCTGCCTTGGGCCGAGAGGCTGGCGTTGCCGCTGGTATTGGCGGTCGCGCTTGTCCTGCGCCTCTATGGCATCGACTGGGATGGCGGCGGCCTCTACCACCCGGACGAGCGCGCCATTCTGACCCACACCTACGATCTCGGTCTGCCCGCACTGAGCAACCTCGGCATCCTGTTCAACGCCGACGAGAGCCCGCTGAACCCTCGGTGGTTCCCCTACGGTACGCTCCCCATCTACGCGTTGAAGGCGCTGCAGCTGGCGATCGCGCCCTTCACCAACTTGGACATCGTGGAGCTGAGCCGCGTGGGCCGGGTCCTGTCGGCGCTGGCGGATACGGCGACAATCGCCGTTGTGTACAAACTGGGGCTGCTGCTGTTCAACCGGCGCGTCGGGCTGCTGGCCGCCGGGCTGGTAGCGATGGCTGTGCTGCACATTCAGCTAAGCCACTTCTTTGCCGCCGAGACCTTTCAGACGCTGTTCACCACCACGAGCCTCTACTTCATGCTGCAGATCGTCCGGCGGGGCCGCCTGCGCGACTCCCTGTGGGCAGGCGTCTTCGTAGGCCTGGCGATGGCCACCAAGGTGAGCTCGGCGCCGATTCTGGTGCCCCTGGCGCTCGCGCACGTTTTCGCCGCATGGCGGCAGGCGCCGGTGTACGCGCTCCCCTTCGACGTTCCTGCCGCGTGGTGGCGGCAGGCGATTGCGGTGGCGTCGGCCTTCGGCGTCGCGGCCGCGGCATTCGTTGTGACGGAGCCGTACGCGCTGTTGGACTCAGGCCGGTACCTCGCCGACGTCATGGAGCAAAGCGAGGTGGTCCGCCGCATCCGCGACTACCCCTACACGCGGCAGTACGTGGACACCATCCCCTTCGTGTACCAGGCTTGGCATCTCACGGTGTTTGGCCTCGGCCCCGCGCTGGGCCTCGTGGCGCTGGGCGGGCTGGTCTGGGCCGGGGTCAAAGTCCTGTGGCGCGGCGGCGCCGAGTTGACGCTTCTGCTGTCATTCCTCGTCCCACTGCTCGTTGTCACGGGAATGCTGGAGGTCAAATTCCTCCGCTACCTGCTGCCCGCAACGCCGATCGCGGTCCTGCTGGGCGCGGCGATGCTCTTTGGCGGAGTGGATTGGGTCCGGGAGCGTGCGCCGTCGCTCGCGCGATGGGCCACAGCAGGCATCGTTGTAGTGACTGCGGCGACGGCCCTCTATGCGCTGAGTTTCACGACGATGTACGCCGTGCCGCACCCCGCGAACGAGGCTGCGTCGTGGCTCAAGGCCAATGCGCCGGAGGGCGCGGTGATGCTCAAGGAGCATTGGGAAGAGGGGCTGCGCGGACTCGAGGGCTACCAGCACCGCGAGCTGCCCATGTACAACGCGGACACACCGGACAAGATTGCGCAGGTCGCGACCGACTTGGCAGAGGGGGACTACCTCCACTTCTACAGCAGCCGCCTCTTTGGCACGATCCCGCGACTGCCCGAAGACTACCCCATCCCATACACCATGACGCGAGCCTTCTATCCGCTGCTCTTCGCCGGAGAGCTTGGCTACGAGCTTGTGCACGTCGAGCAGCAATACCCCTCTCTCCTGGGCGTAAGCCTCGTGAACGACGTCTTCGGCCGTCCTGCGCTGACCCCGCCCACGATGCTGGATGCCTTCGGTCCCGCCGGCCTCCGCGTGCACATGGGCTTTGCGGACGAGAGCTTCAGCGTCTACGACCACCCGCAGGTGCTGGTGTTCGAGAACACGGGGCGGCGCAACGTCGCACAGCTTCTGGGGATTCTCGGCCCTGCTTCAAGGCAAGATGGGCCAGGGTTCGACCCCATGCTCATGCCCGCGGACGAGTGGGAGCGGCAAAAGGCCGGCGGTACCCTGCGCGACATCACGCCCCCCGACGGCGTCGGCGCGCGATGGCCTGTCGTGGTGTGGCTACTGGCCGTGTACGCCGGGACACTGGTGACGTTGCCGCTGGGGCTCGTGGTCTTCCGTGCGCTCCCCGACCGTGGCTACCTGCTGGCGCGACCGCTGGGGCTGCTGCTGTTGACGTACGTCCCCTGGCTGCTGGCGAGCCTTGGCTGGATTGGCTTTGGCCGAACGAGCATTGCCCTCGGCCTTCTCCTGACCGCGCTGGCATCAGGCTGGTTGGCCTACCGCTTCCGCCAGAGCCTGCTGAGCTTTGTGCGACGGCGCTGGCGACTCCTGCTTGTTGAGGAGGCCCTCTTCCTCACAGCGTTCCTGGCCTTCGTGCTCGTGCGCGCCGCAAACCCGGACCTGTGGCACCCGTACTTGGGCGGCGAAAAGCCCATGGACTTCGCGTACCTGAACGCGGTTCTCCGATCCACCACCATGCCGCCGTTGGACCCGTGGTTTGCCGGCGGCGCTTTGAACTACTACTACTACGGTCAGTTCATGGTGGCGACGATCATACGCGCCACGGGCATTCCGTCGGCAGTGGCGTACAACCTGGCCGTGCCGCTCTTCTTCGCGCTCACCGCCGGCGCGGCCTTCTCCCTCGGATACAACATCACCGAAAGCGCTCGGCGGTGGTTGCACCGAGCCGCGCGCCCCCCACGATGGACCGCCGTTGCTGCGGGCGGGGCAGCCGTTGCGATGGCCGTCGTTCTGGGCAACCTGCACGGCGGCGGGCAGCTCTTGCGCGGCGCCATCGCCAACTTCGACTTCTGGGCGCCCACGCGCATGATGCCGCCGGACCCGCCCGGTTTCGAGATCACGGAGTTCCCCTTCTTCACCTTTCTCTTCGCGGACCTGCACGCCCACCTCATGGCGATGCCCCTCGCCTTGTTGGCCATCGGCCTGTGCCTCAACACCGTGCTGCTTTCGCGTCGAGGCATCCCCCCATGGCGATTCGCGCTATCGTTCGCCTTGCTTGCGCTCACCGCCGGCGCCATGGCAATCACCAACACGTGGGACTTCCCCACTTACGTTGGCCTCGGCGCGGTCAGCATTGTCGCCGGTCAGTGGCTCGCGTCTCGAAATCTGAGCCGGGCGCTGGCGTATCGGACAGCGGGGCTGCTGCTGCTGTTCGCTATGTTGGCCCTAGCTTTCTGGCTGCCCTTTCACCTGAGGTTGGAGAACGGCTTCCCCGGCATCGGCGTCGCCCCGGCCACGACGCCCATTGCGCAGTACCTCGCAATACACGGACTGTTCATCTACGTGCTTCTGACCCTGCTGGCGGTGGAGGCTTTGCCGCGATTCTGGCGCTGGGCGTCAACGCGCGGAGGCCCTTGGCAATTGGTGCTGGGCTTCGTGGTCGGCGTTCTGGGGTCACTCGTCCTCGCATTGACGGTCTTCGGCCTTGGTGTAGTGGTAATGCTCAGCGTTGCTCTCCTGTCCGTGCTGGCGCTGCTGCTTGGGTGGACGTTCTTCCGACGCTGGAGTTGGGGCGGCACATCAGTTTGGGCCAAGGGCGCCGCGCCCTACACCCTACTGCCCTTGGGACTGCTGGCGATGGCCCTCGCTATTGGCGTGGGAGTGGACCTCCTTGTCATGAAGGGCGACATCGACCGGCAGAATACGGTATTCAAGCTCTACTTGCAGGCATGGCTGTTCTTCTCGCTGGCCGGGTCTTATGCGCTGTGGCACTTGGGCTTCGTGCGCGGCTGGTTCACCCGCCCTCGCCTGATTACGGGCGCGTGGACGGCTGGCCTGCTGGTGCTGCTCGCGGCATCGGCTGTGTATCCGGTCTTGGGCACTGGCGCGCGATTGGATAACAGGTTCGCGACGACAACCCTGACCCTGGACGGTACGGCATACATGGAACACGCCGTCTATTTCGACCCGGAGGAAACCGAGCTCAAGTGGGACCTGGACGCCATTAAGTGGCTCCGGGACAACCTCGAGGGGACGCCCGTTGTTCTCGACGGCAGGACGCCGCTGTATCGCTGGGGAAGCCGTGTCTCGGTGTACACGGGCCTGCCGACGGTCTTGGGATGGGACTGGCACCAGCGGCAGCAACGGTGTGGCGTCGACCCCTGCCCGGCCGTGTACGAACGCGAGGCGGCGGTGATCAGGATGTATGCCGGACAGGATGAGGAAGAAACGCTCTCGTTGCTCAGGGAATACGATGTCGACTATGTGTACGTCGGTCAAACGGAGCGGCAATACTACCCGGAAGAGGGGCTGGCCAAGTTCGAGGCGATGATGGAGCGCGGAGTCCTGTCCGTCGCGTATGAAAACCCCGAGGTCACGGTCTACCGCGTCGATGCCGATGCCGATGCCGAGTCCTAGGCCTCCCGGTAGCGCGGGTAGGAGCCGAAGACCTTGAGCGTGGAGGTGCGGTTGCGCACTGCCTCCAGTGCCTCTGTCATAAGAGGGTCGAGCCGGTGTCCCAACAGGTCGACCAGGAAGATGTAGCGGCCCATCTCACGCTTTGCTGGCCGAGACTCAATCTTTGTCATGCTGATGTCGCGCCGGACAAATTCGCCGATGACGTTGTAGAGCAGCCCCGGCGTGTCCCCCACGAGAGGGCCCTTGTCCTCGTCAAAGTCGAAGCAGATGGACGTTTTGTCGTCGCCTGTCGGTCCGTGGTCCTCCTTGGCCAGTACGACAAATCGCGTGGTGTTCCCGGCCTCGTCCTGGATGTCCTCTTCCAGCACGTGAGCGCCGTAGAGGTCGCCGGCCCGCCTCGATGCGATGGCCCCCGCGGGCACGTCGCTGGCCTGCATCTGCTCGACGGATCCCGCCGTGGAGAGGGCTGCCACGGGCCGAGCATTGGGGAGCGTTGCCTCGAGGTAGCGGCGGCATTGCCCCAACGCCTGCGGGTGGGAGTAGACCACCTCGATGCTCGATGCCGTCGTTCCCGGCTTGACCAATAGGCAGTGGCGGATGGGCACCAGCACTTCCTGCCGAATCGACAGCATGGCCTCGCGGATGAGCAGGTCAAGGGTTTCGTTGACGGCGCCCTCCAGGCTGTTCTCGATGGGAGCGACGCCCTCGTCGACCTCGCCGGACCGCACGGCCTCCGCGGTCGCCGTGATGGTCGGGTACGGGTGGCGCTCCGCGGCGGGATCGTAGCGCTCCGTAGCGTCTTCGGTGTATGTCCCCGGCGGACCCAGGTACGCGATTCGCTTGGGCATCATTGCCTCCTGGCGCTCAGGACTTCCAGGAGGGCTTCTGCCTGGTCAGCCACTGTTAATGCGACAATTTCGTCGTGGAGGTCAAGCCGTGTGTCGTTGTTGAGCTCCTTCATGCGCCCTTCCCGGTCCACCACGGCGACCACGTATGTGTCCGGCGGGAGCGGAACGTCGCTGAGCCGCTTGCCGATGACCGGCGAGCCCGCGTGCACCTCGATGGTGGCTGCCTCCCGATTGCCCTGCACGGGCAACACATGCGCCCTCGTGTGGGCGGGCAACTCCTCTTCGATGGCGCCCAGGAGCAGTTGCGTGCTGCTGACCACCACGTCAATGCCCAGGATCTGGAAGAGCCGCTCATCCTCCGGGCTGTTGATGAGGGTTACTGTCTTCGGCACGTTGAACCGGTGTTTGGCTAGCTGGCACGCCGCGAGATTGTCCTCGTCCGCGCCGGTGGTGGCGATGAGGATGTCGGCCCGCGCGACGCCTGCCTCCATCTGGATAATCGGCTCGGAGCCGTCGCCCTTGATGGCGACGTTGCCGAAGTGTGCGACTAGCTCCTCAACGCGCTTGCCGTCCCGCTCGACGATGAAGACCTCGTGGCCCGCGTTGAATAGGGCGCGGGCCAGGTAGAAGCCCACTCTGCCGCCGCCAATGACTACGATGTACATGGGTTACGGAAACACCGCCTCAAGGATGAGGGCGGACGTGATTTTGGTCGGGCTTATCGCCGCCAGACCCAGACTGTTGTACATATCCTGCCGCTCCACGTCGCCCACCCGGCATACCACCTGCGGCACGTTGAAGATGTGCTTGGCCCGTTGCGCGGCCATGGCATTGCGGTTGTCACGGTTGGAGACGGCGACAAAGACATCGGCTTCCTGGATGCCTGCGTCTATGAGCTCCTCCTCCAGAATGCCGTCGCACACGATGGTTGCGCCTTCGGTTTCACGGAGTTCCCGTGGGAGGCTGAGGAAGCTCTCGGGGACGGTGTCGAGCACGGTGACGTGGTGCCCCTCCCTCCACAGGGTGGTGGCAATTTGCGTTCCTATTCGGCCGCATCCCATCACGATGACGTTCATCGGTGGCCTTTATCTGACGGCCCCACAGCCGCGTGTTTTTCCGAAGCGGGCTCTGGAGGCATCGGTTCGCGGAATATGAGCACGGGGCACGGCGAATGCTCGAGGATGAAGGCGGCGTCGCTCTGGGGAGCCAAGCCGTCCTGCTTCCTGCGGTACGGCAGGCCCAACAGGATGGCGTCCACGCCCTCCTCCTGCGCCTCCTTGACGATGGCGGGGCCGGAGTCCCTGGCCTGGAGGAGGTCCGCTTCCACCTTCACTTTGCGGGCCTTGACGTAGGCCTCGCCCTGACGCAGCAGCGCCTCGCTCTGTGCGACGGCGGCGGGCAACTCGGCATCCACGGCATACGAGCGGGGGACTTCAATCACGGAAAGGAGGCAAACACACCCGTGTTCTTGCCGCACAAGACTGCACGCGAAATCCAACGCTTGTTCGTCGACACGCTGCCCATTGATCGGGAGTAGCAGCCGTTTGATGTGCATTCGACGGATATTCTCGCCTTAGGTTTTGGGGCGTTCGGCTACATTATGCCCAAAAATCGATTATGGACGTTGCTCAACGGTTGTGCAAGAGCGTAGCGAGGTTTTTCACAATGGATCATTGCCCGCCCTGTCGCCGCGCTACCGGCCCCCCGCTCCATTTATGCCCGCAACCCCAGACTCGTTCAACCGGTCCAGCAGTTCCTCCGTGCTGGCCAGCACCAGGGTGTCTTCGGGGCGGATGCGCTCGTCCTCGGCGGGCAGCAGGATGACGTCCTTGCCGCGCCGGATTGCCAGCACCGCGAGACCATACTTGTCCCTTGCACCGACCAGCCCCATGTCCTTCAGCGTCCGGTTCGCGCTCTGCGCGGACGCGCGCACCTTGCTGATGACAAAGTTGGGGGCCACTTCCATGTAGTCCTGCACCTCTGGATGGAAGAGGTTGCGGGCCACGTGCTGTCCCGTCTCCTGCTCCGGGTGGACGACGACGTCGGCCCCGACACGCTCCAGCGTCTGCCCGTGCAGCGGCGTGCGGGCCCGCGCGACGATGTACGGGATGCCCATGCTCTTGAGGAGCACGGTGGCCATGATGCTCGCCTCTACGTTGGAGCCGATGGCCACCACGGCCATATCAAAGTTGGGTACACCCAACTCCCGCAGCACGTTCTCCTGCGTCGCGTCCGCGCGGACGGAGTAGGTGACGCGCCCCATGGCCTCCTGCACCAACGACTCGTTCGATTCCAGCGCCAGGACGTCGTGGCCCATCTGGTAGAGCGTGTAGGCCACGCTTGACCCGAACCTGCCAAGTCCGATGACAACGATTTGTCTATTTGCCATACCTACCCCTAGCCTATTCTAACTCTCTCCGTAGGGAACCGATAGAGCGGCGTCTTGCCCTCGTGTTGCACCAGCGCGAGCCCCAGCGCCAGCGGGCCGATTCGCCCGATCACCATCGTCACGATAATCAGCAGTTGCCCCACGACGCCGAGGTCAGGCGTGACCCCGGTGCTCAGTCCCACGGTTCCCACGGCGGAGAACGCCTCGAAGAGCAGGTCTATGAAGGGCAGATCACCGCTTTGCGTACCCGTCAGAATGAACGACACCACAAAGACCAGCAGGAACCCCAGCGACACCACGGCGATGGCCCGGTGCACCTGAAACGGCGATATCTCCCGGCCGAACGCCGTCACGCGATCAAGCCCACGGATCGAGGACATGATCGTAGCCACAATCACGCCAAGTGTGTTCAGCCGAATGCCGCCGCCCGCGGACGCCGATGCCGTGCCGATGAACATGAGCCCCATGATGAAGAAGATCGTCGTGGAGTTGAGGACCCCCGTGTCGATGGTGCTGAACCCCGCGGCGCGCGCCGTGATCGACTCAAAGGTCGCGTGAACGATTTTGTTTCCGATGGACATGGGGCCCAGGGTTTCCGGCCGGTCGTACTCGAACCCCAACACCACGGCAGCCCCGAGGACCCACAGCGCCACGCTGGCCAGTACGATGATCTTCGTGTCCAGGCTGAACCGGGAGAACCGCCGCACCCGCACGAGTTCCGACATGACGGCGAAGCTCAGCCCTCCGACCATGATGAGGAATGCCATGACCCCCAGCGTGAAGAAGTCGTCTCGAAAGGCGCTCAGACTCTGGGAGTCAGGCAGAGTGGTGAAGCCCGCGTTGTTGAAGCCGCTGACGGCCTGGAAAACGCCGAGCCATGTGGCCTCCAGCAGACCGACGTCCAGGCTGCCGCGGAAGCGGATCGTCAGCAGGATGCCACCTATGAGTTGCAACACCAGCGCCGTCACCATGAGGTTGCGGATGGCTCGCAGGATTCCGCCGATGCGGGTATCGCCCAAGCCCTCGCGGAAGGCCATGCGCTGCGGCAGGGTGATGCGCTGGCCCAGGAGGATGTAGATGAAACCGGCCATTGTCATCCAGCCCAGGCCCCCAACAAGGATGAGCACCCAGATGACCGCCTGTCCCGCAAAGCTCCAATGCGTCGGCGTATCCACCACGACCAACCCCGTCACCGTTGCCGCGGAGGTGGCGGTGAACAGGGCAACCATGGGTGAGGTCCACTCGCCGTCGGTGCTGGCGAAGGGGAAGAGCAGAAGCACTGTGCCGGTGGCGATGAGCAGCGCCAGGCCAAAAAGCAGCGTGAAGGGAGAGTTGATGGGCCGGAATCGTGGGGCGCGCATCGGAATGTGGACAGTGGTAGGACGGGTCTCCTGAATTCTTGGACGCCGGACAACCTGATCGCCGGGCTTCGGCTCCCAGCCGCGCTGCACGCATCGCCCCCTGTGGCCCCGTTTCTCGTGTAGGGACCCGTCTATCGATTGTGGACTCCCTATTGCGCCATTGCAAGGTCGCAAATCGCGGAACCCCGCCCTTGACTGTCGGCGAAGGCGGGCTATGGTGAATGCGGGAGGGCCACGTGGAACGCAGACTGCTGGTCGCAACCGGAAACCCGGGCAAGGTCCTTGAATTGGCGGAGCTGCTCCGTGGCATTCCCTATACGCTCGTCTCGCTGCGTGACCTCGGCTTGCCGACCGAGATTGAGGAGCCCGCGGACACCTTTGAGGGCAACGCCGTCATTAAGGCCGAGACCTACGCCCGAATGAGCGGTCTCCTGACCATGGCCGATGACTCTGGACTGGAGGTCAACGCCCTCGATGGCGCGCCCGGCGTCTACTCGAGGCGCTTCGCGGGCGACGACGCCTCGGACGATGATCGGACGGCCCTCGTGCTCCGGCGCCTCGCCCAGACGCCCTGGCAACGCCGATCGGCGCGTTATCGTTGCGTGCTCGCGCTGGCGGCCCCCGGCGAGCCCACCGTCACCTGTGAGGGCGCGTGTTCTGGTATCATTAACTATGAGCCCCGTGGAGAAGGCGGCTTTGGCTATGACCCCGTCTTCTATCTGCCCGAGTACGACAAGACCGTGGCTGAGCTCTCCCTGGAGGAGAAGAACCAGGTTAGTCACCGCGCGAAGGCAGCCAGGAAGGCGGCGTCCCTGCTGAAGGAGATCGCCGCCCGAAATCCTTCGCCGGACGGGGCCACGTAGGAGCAATCCGTTGCCGTTGGACACGCTGAACAGGCCTCTCAAAGACCTCCGTATCTCCGTGACGGACCGGTGCAACTTCCGTTGCCCCTACTGCATGCCCGCGGAAGTCTTCGGCGAGCGCTACAAGTTCCTGTCCAAGGCGCAGGTGCTCAGCTTCGAAGAGATTACACGCTTGGCGTCACTCTTCGTGGGTCTCGGCGTCACCAAGCTTCGCATCACGGGCGGCGAACCGCTGGTGCGTGCCGACCTTGAAAAGCTCGTCGCCATGCTGGCCGGCATCGAAGGCGTGCAGGACATGGCGATGACCACCAACGGCTACCTCTTGTCTCGCCACGCGCAGCCGCTCAAGGACGCTGGCCTCTCCCGCGTCACGGTGAGCCTGGACTCGCTGGATCCGGAGATTTTTGGCCAGCTCAACGGCCTCGGCCACAGCGTCGACCGGGTGCTGGAAGGCATTCAGTCCGCTGCCGATGCCGGACTGACGCCCATCAAGATCAACTGCGTCGTCGTGCGTGGCGTCAACGACCACACCCTCGTCGACCTCGCGCGGTGGTGCAAGGAGCGAGGCTACATCGCCCGCTTCATCGAGTTCATGGACGTCGGCAACCTCAACGACTGGGACGAGTCGCAGGTCGTGCCGGCCAAGGAGATACTCGAGCGCATCAGCGAGGAGCTTCCCCTCGAGCCCGCCAGCCCCAACTACACCGGCGAGGTCGCCCAGCGCTGGCGCTATGCGGACGGCGAGGGCGAGATTGGCGTCATCGCCTCAGTCTCGGCCCCGTTCTGCGGCGATTGCTCCCGGGCCCGCCTCTCCACCGACGGCAAGCTCTACACGTGCCTCTTCGGCACTGAGGGCACCGACCTCATGGGCCCCATGCGGGACGGCGCCACCGACGCCGAGCTCACCGCCATCATCGAGGGCCTCTGGAACAACCGGGAGGACCGCTACTCGGAGCTTCGCGCCTCCCTGCGGCGGGCCCTCCGCGCCGCCCCCAACTACGGCTCGCCCCGCAAGGTCGAGATGTACAAGATCGGTGGGTAGGAGGAACGCTATGCACAATCAGAGCAAGAACGACAGGGACATCCCGGAGAAGAGGGGATATAGTACGAATCCACCTCCCCAGAAACCACCCACGCTTCCTCCACCAACGGTTACTCCGAATACCCGGGAAAAATAGCTATCTCCGCTCGGAAGTAACGGATGAACATTGCGGATTTCTCACTGGCGTTTCTACTTGTCTTGCCCGGTTTTCTCTTGCTCCATTTGGTGTTTCTGGTGAGCAGGATTCGCCGCATCTCGGCGTTTTATGCAACTACATGGAGTCTCTTCGTCAGCCTGATCCTGTTAATTCTCATATATGTGCCCTATATGGCAATAGTAGACCCGCCTTCAAGTTCTGAGTCTTGGCCGACGCTTAGCGTCGCCTTGGCATCTCCAGACAAATTACCCAGCAATGTCTGGGTTTCACTATATGTCAGTGCCATTGTTCTTGGATTGTTGATTGGACACCTAGACAAACGTGGGCTTCCAGAACGTTTCCTGTTGTTGCTCGGAATTGACCTTCGCAGACATGGCGATGTCTGGGGGCGTCTACTTAGAGAACAACCTTCAAGGTATATTTTGGTATATCTCAAGAGTGGAGGAGTCTTCGGGGGATGGCCTAAGCATGTGTCTGACGACCGTGCGGAACCTGGACCTGAACTCTATTTGTCGCCTGCGTATACGTGGAACTTTGAAGAAACAATATGGCGCAGGATGCAAGAGATAGATGGAATATTGATGCATGGCTCCGAAATAAGCCGCATTGAGTTCTTACCAGACGACCCAGGCTAGCGATATGACTGTACTGCCCACTTTCCAACTCTTGGGATAGTGTTCAACATTGCAAAAGAGGCAGCTGCAGCCGGAAATGGACAGAGACAGATGACAAGTGAATTGAGCCATAGTGACGCCGACCCTACCACCGGCAACGACGCGCAGCTGACGCACCTCGATGACGCCGGCCACGCCCGCATGGTCGACGTCGGCGCCAAGCCCGCCACTCGCCGCGAGGCCACGGCCGTCGGCAGCGTCGTCATGCAGCCGGAGACCCTCGCGCTCATTGTCGCCGGCGAGCTCGAGAAGGGCGATGCCCTCGCGACGGCCCGCATCGCGGGCATCATGGCCGCCAAGCAGACGCCCACGCTCATCCCCCTCTGCCACCCCATCCCCCTGACCCGCGTCGCCGTCGACCTGCAGCCGGACGAGGCCGCCTCCGCTGTGCATATCACCGCGACCGTCGCGACAACCGCGCAGACCGGCGTGGAGATGGAAGCGATGACGGCGGTTTGCGTCGCGGCGCTGACCGTGTACGACATGTGCAAGGCCGTCGACAGGGCCATTCGCTTCGATGGCGTTCGGCTGGTGCGCAAGAGCGGCGGCCAAAGCGGCGATATCGTGCTGGAGTAGCCTAACCCTCGACCTGCGCTAGCAGCGCTTCGATCTCCTCCATGTGCACCGCGTAGAAGATGCCCACGATGCGCCGTCCCGTCTCGTCGGTTTCCACCACGCCCTTGCTCATGCCAACGACGCGCCCCTCCGTGTCGAGCACAGGCCCCCCGCTGTCGCCCGGGTCGACTGCCGCGTCTATGCGCAGCCGTCGTCCCCCCTGATCTCCGAAGCCTACAATCTGCGAGAGCACGCCTCGTTTGATCGCCGCCCCGCCCACCGTTCCGTCTTCCTGCACGCCAACTGAAGAGTAGCCCAATACCAGCAGCGTCTCACCTAGGTTGTCGCCGTTCACAAGGCGCGTCGGCAGCGGCTCGAGCGTGGTGGTATCCGTGTTGTAGGAGATGAACGCCACGTCAATGACGGAGTCCGTGAACAACACCTCTGCGCGGAATGGCGGCAGGAAGGCGTGGCGCACGGTCACGGCATCCTCTCCGTTCACCACGTGCTGGTTCGTGACAATGAGCCCTTCTCGAACAACCCACCCCGTGCCGACGCCGTCCGGCGTCTCGATGTACAGCACGGAGCCCACAACCTGCTGGTACAGCGCGGATGCGTCGGGGCCCACTTCAGGGTCGACGGTCTGCGGCGTGGCAGTTGGCAAAGGCGTTGGAAAGGTGACCGGCGTAGCGGTTGGCAGCGGCGTCGGGAGCGCGAACGGCGTCGGCGTCGGCAGCGGAGTCGGAAGGACGATAGCCGTTGGCGTTGGGAACGGGGTGGGGAAGGTCACCGGCGTGGCTGTTGGCAGCGGATTGGGCAAGCCGGCAACGGCTGTCGCGATCTTTGCCGTGGTCGTTGCGTCGATCTCCTCGGCCGAGGGCCCGCACGCGGCGACACAGGCCAGCGCCGTCAGCATGATGAGGACCCTGGCGGACCGCGAGCGAATCACGCCTGCGACCCAGGCGTAGGTTGCCTAGCCGACGCCACAGCCAGCTCCACTCCCGTGTTCAGGCAAAGCGGCCCGGTAGCGCGACCATCCGCATCAACCACGCCCTGACCAGCGACCCGCATCCGGCCCTCTGCGAGCGCTTTCAGCGTCTCCAGCAGCAGCGGTCTCTCTCGCACGACGCCTTGCTGTCGGATGGCTTGAAAGAGCGGGGTTTCCTCGCCGTGCGTCGCCTGCAACTCTGCTACGGACGACGCTTCGGCCTGCGCCCAGAGACCGTCAAAGTCCCCGCCGCGAATGGGGAAGGTGACGTACGTCACCACCGGCCCGCGATCAAGGTCCTCTGTTGCCAGGTGCGTGAATGCGCCGGATTCCTCGGCCCGCGATTCAATGAGCTGCCAGATAACCTGCTGCCACGTGCCGACAGGTCCGTCGGGCGACGCCGGATGCAGGTTCAGGGCCGGGCGGCTCCGCGCCATGGCTGCACCGAAGATCAGCCCATATCCCGCCGTAACGTGGAGGTCTGCTGCGTGCCCGTCAAGGAGGGCGAGGGTCTCGTCGTCGTAGGCCTCGCGCACCTCGGCAAAGCGGGCGGCGCCCCGCTCTCGACGGAAGCGCTGCGACGAGAGCGCGACTACCGGGATGCCGTGGGAGCGCACCAATGCCATGTAGGCGTCGCTGCCCGCGTGCTCTCCTGCCTCACGATTGCAGAAGACGAAGGCGATCTCAGCGGCAAGTTCCCCCCGGTCGATGGCGTCTTTGACGCAGGTGAAGAGACCCCGTGACCCTTCACCCCTGCCGGTGCTGAACCACCCAAGACGCAGCATGACCCTCCTCGCGGCGAAATTCGTTGGTGCAGCGCTAGTGTGCCAGAACGAGACATCGAAAGGAAGGGAATTTGCTATCATCGATGCGCTGGTACTATCGAACGTGAAGGAGGCGATATGCAGAGCGGAGGAACGGCGGACGTTGTCATTGTGGGTGGGGGCATCGCTGGGTGTGCCGCGGCCTACTACCTGACCACCATGGGCGTGAGGCCCATCGTGGTGGAGCGTGAGGAGGTGGCGGGAGCGGCGTCCGGCTTCGCGCAGGGCGGCCTCTACATCATGTCGGGCCCCGGCATGGACGGCCCCTTCTTCCCCCTGGTCAAGGAGAGCCTGCGCCTGCACCGCGAGCTCTACCCCGTCCTGACCGAGGCTACCGGCCTCGACAGCCACCTTGCGGAGAAGGACATCCTCACAGTCGCCCTGGAGCCCGACGACCTGGAAGCCCTGCGGCAATTGCGCGCGACGCAGGAGTCCAACGGGTTCACCGTCGAGTGGCTCGACGACCGGCAGGTGCGTGAACTTGAACCCGGCATCGGGCCGGGAGTCCTTGGCGGCATGCTGACCCGGCACACGTGGCTGCTGGACAGCGACACGCTGACCAAATCGCTGATGCTGGCCGCCGAGGACCGGGGTGCCGAGTTGCGGATCGGCGACGTTCGAGGTCTGCAGTGGGACGGCGACCGCGTCACCGGCGTGCAGCTTGCCGACGGCGAGATAGCGTGCAACAACGTCGTGCTCGCGATGGGTCCCTGGTCGGGCTTCCTGCACGAGTGGCTGGGCGTGACCGTCCCTGTCCGTCCCCTGAAGGGCGAGATCCTGCGCATCAAGACGGACACGATGCCCGCGCAGGCGCACATCGGCTGGCAGCACAGCTACTTGGTGAAGAAGCCCAGCGGTCTGCTGTGGACCGGCACCACTGAGGACGAGGTCGGGTTCGACCGCGAGCCCTCCGCGACCGCCGCCGAGCGCATCATGGAGGGCGCCAAGCGCGTCTTCCCCGCCATTGCCGAGGGCATCGTGGAGCTCCACACCGCCTGCCTCCGCCCGGTCACGCCCGACAGTGCCCCCATCATCGGCCCAGTCCCCGGCAAGCAGGGCGTCTACTTCGCGACCGGCGGCGGCCGCAAAGGCATCCTCGCGGGCCCGGCACTGGGCATGGCAACGGCGGACCTCATCGTGAAGGGGCAGACGGATCTGCCCATCGGCCCCCTGGGACTGGAACGCTTCCTCTAGCGGAGTTGTCCAGAGGCGCGAGCCAAGGACCATTTCGAACCCGGCTCAACGCAGTGTGTGGAGTCTGTTGCGGGAGCGCGTTATGATTTTCGGGCTCTCGCCCAATATGGCGCCGCGGTCCGCTCGCTGTCTCTCGAATTCTTGAACTGGTGAAAAATGGCACGGTCCAACAACACCACAAGACTACTCGGCCTGAGCGTCGAGAGCCGCATGCTTGTGCTCGTGGCCGCGGTCGCAGGCCACGCGATGAACCATGTCTTTCTTTCAGGTTCCTTGCTGATTCTGCCGGAGCTCAAGGCCGCGCTGGGCATCAGCAATACAGGCGTCGGCCTCATCGCCGCCACGCGCGACATTTTCAGTGGTCTGATCAGCTTTCCCGCCGGTTTCGTCGCGGACCGGTTTGCCGGCAAATTGGCAGGCATCCTTGGCGTCTCCGTCCTTGGCCTCGGCGTGTGCATGTTTCTGGTCGGCGTGTCCACCACCTTTTGGATGGCCCTGGTCTCGATAACGCTTCTCGGTATGGTCATTGTCCTCTGGCACCCGCCGGCCCTTGCGACCGTTTCCCTGCAATATCCGGAAAGGCGCGGTTTCGCCATCGGGATGCACGGCATGGGCGGGAGCATAGGCGAGGCCCTGGGGCCGGCGCTCCTCGGGCTTCTCCTGAGTTTCGTGCTGTGGCGCACGTTGCTGCAGTTCAGCATCATTCCCGCTTTGCTGATGGGCATAGGCATCTACCTGCTCGTGAGGGCCGCCCCTGCACTGGCGAACGACGCGACCGCCAGGGGATACTTCGCTGCCGTGAGAGCCGTGCTGCAAAACACCCGCTTGTTGCTCGTCCTGGGCACCGCGGCGTGCTTCAGCGGCACCCAGATAGCCATCACGAGCTTTCTCCCCATCTACGCTCGCGAGGACCTAGGCCTGTCCCCCACGGCCACCGGCGCGATGCTGTCCTTCTTGCAGATCGCGGGCATCGGCTCCCAACCGGTCCTCGGTTACCTCTCTGACCGAGTGGGCCGCCGGTTGGCTCTGTCGCTCGGCTTGCTTGGCCTGACGCTGGGGACGCTGGCGCTCTACGTTTCTGGAGAGGGGTTGGCGTTCTACGTCGCCGTCGGCCTGACGGGCCTCTTCTTGTTCCCGATGATGGCCATCATTCTCGCCCTGGGGATGGACATTGTTGGGAGTGCCGTTCAGGGCACCACCGCATCTATCATCTTTGGCGTGGGCATCGTTCTCGCTGCCGTGTCCCCGTGGATTGCAGGCCGCGTCGCCGACACCTACGGCGTTGATGCCGTCTTCCTGTACGCGGCCGCCCCCGCGAGCCTTGCCTTCCTCTTCACCGTGCTCGGCGGACGGCTGCGCGGCGACCGCCCCGTGTAGCTCGATAGAGGCGGTGACTTCCAGGCCCGACAGCCCCCGCTTCAATTGACGCACCCGCACGCACGCAGGTATAGTTGCAGGTGCGCTTCAAGGCTGATTCGCGCGTCGACCCCAATTCCCCGACCAGGTGAGAAATGGCCCAAACTTCCGTTGCCCCGAGTCCCGTTGGCGTTCAAGTCGACAATCGCATGCTCGTGCTCATCGCGGTCGTGGCCGGCCACGCCGTCAAGCACGTCTTCAACGCCGGTTCGATGCTCATCCTGCCGGAGCTCAAGTCCTCCCTCGGGCTGACGAACACCAGCATCGGCTTGCTCACCTCCACCCGGAGCGTCTTCGGCGGCCTGATAAACCTGCCGGCGGGCTTCGTCTCCGACAGGTACTCCGGCAAGTGGGCCGCGGTGCTCGCCCTGACGCTCATCGGCGTGGGTGTGTCGATGTTCCTCGTCGGCATGTCGACCACCTTCTTGATGGCCGTCATCTCCATGACGCTCCTCAGCATGGCCATCACCTTCTGGCACCCGCCGGCGCTTGCCGCCCTCTCCGTCCGCTACCCCGACAAGCGAGGGTTCGCCGTGGCGATGCACGGCACCGGCGGCAGCATCGGTGAGGCCGTGGGGCCCATCCTGACTGGCTTCCTCATCAGTTTCCTGGCGTGGCGATTGGTGCTGGAGCTGGCCCTGATCCCCGCCGTCCTCATGGGCATCGGCATCTACCTGCTCCTGAAGTCCATCCCGTCCATGTCCGAGGAGACGACAACGAGTCGCTACTTCGGTGGCGTCAAGGCCGCCCTCGGAAACCCCCGCCTTCTGCTGGTGCTCGCGACGACGGCCTGCTTCAGCGGCGCGCAGATCGGCATCATGAGCTTCCTGCCCATCTACGCCCGCGAGGACCTGGCAATGTCCACCACCGCCACGGGTGCGCTGCTGTCGCTGCTGCAGGTGGCAGGCATTGGCTCCCAGCCGGTCCTCGGCTACCTCTCGGACCAGTTTGGGCGGCGCCTTGTGCTGGCCATCGGCTTCGCGGGCTTGACGATGGGGACCCTGGGCCTCTTCACCGCCGGAAGCGGGCCTGCATTCTTCGTGGCTGTCGCCTTCACGGGCCTCTTCCTCTTCCCCATGATGTCCATCCTGTTGGCAGCGGCCATGGACGTCGTCGGCAGCGGTGTGCAGGGCACGACGGTCTCCTTCGTCTTCGGTGTGTCCATCGTGCTGGCAGCCATGTCAGGCTGGATCTCCGGCCGCGTGGCCGACACCTTTGGCGTGGAGTTCGTCTTCCTGTACGCGGCGGCGCCCGCGTCGGTGGCCTTCCTGCTCACGGTCTTGGGCAGCCGCATTAAGGGCAACACCCTCGCCGAAGCCGTCGAGGCCTAGCGATGACCCAGCCTCACGACGACTCGCCGCCGCCCGCGTCCAGCGGTGCCGCGAGGCCCACTCCGGCCAGCGTCGACGTGGGCGAAGCCGCCATCACCATCGTCTGGAAGGACGGCCACCAGAGCGTCTACCCCCACCTCTATCTCAGGCTGCGCTGCCACTGCGCCACCTGCGTCGGCGAGGGAATGGGCAGGCACTCCCTAGACCCCTCCACGGTTCCCGAGGATGTAATCGCGCTCGAGTACATGCAGGTTGGCCGCTACGCCCTCCAGTTCCTCTGGAGCGACGCCCACTACACCGGCATCTACCCCTTCGACGCCCTCCGCGAGTCCTGCCCCTGCCCTCAATGCGCCACGGCGGCCGTATAACCCGCCTCCCCCGCACACCAAGCGCCAGCAGCGCCATGTCCAAGTTGTCCATCGCCGACATTGGCTCAACTCACAATTCGGAGGGCCCGCAGTGACAGAAGAGTGCATTGATACGACTTCAGGCACGAAGGGCAATCTCCCTCAGTCCCCAACCGGCGGGACGTGGGATGCCGAAGCCTACAACACCAACTTTGCGTTCGTCTGGCAGTTCGCCACGGACCTATTGTCAGTGCTCAGGCCCGCGCAGGGTGAGAAGATTCTGGACATCGGCTGCGGCACAGGCCAGTTGACGTCGGCCATTGCGGAAGCGGGTAGTGCGGTAACGGGTATTGACAGCGATGAGGCCATGGTAAACCTTGCTCGACAGAATTTCCCCGGTGTAGGTTTTGAAGTGATGGATGCCAGGGAAATGACGTACGGCAATGACTTCGACGCAGTGTTTTCCAACGCTTCCCTACACTGGATGCGCCCCCCTACGCGCGTAGTATCGGGGATGAGTCGAGCGCTGAAGCCCGGAGGCAGACTCGTTGTCGAACTTGGCGGGCAAGGCAACATAAGGACAATCGTAGACGCCATACGAAAGTGTATCGCTGATGCGGGCTACGGCACCCCAAGACCGCGAAGCCCGTGGTACTTCCCTGACATCCCCTCGTACACGGGCCTGTTGAAGCGGCATGGCCTCAACACCACCATGGCCACCTTGTTCGCGAGGCCCACCCCCCTGACCGGAGGCTCCGAAGGCCTCGCGCGTTGGCTAGACATGTTCGCCGGCACCTTCTTTGAGAAAGTCCCGACTCAAGCACGCCCAAAGATCGTCAATGGGATCGTGGAAGAGCTGCAGCCCCGCCTCTACCACGGAGATCAGTGGGTGGCAGACTACGTCCGACTGCGCATCATTGCGACCAAACCCCTGTAGCCCGCCCAACTCCCCCAACCCACCAAAGGGGCGCTTCTGGAAGCGCCCGCCCCGCAACAGCGGGACCTCCCCCGCGACCACCAGCAACGCCCGCCGGCCCGCACCCCCCCGTCGTCATTCCTGCGAAGGCAGGAACCCAGAGGGGCAGGGTCGCGGGGTATCCCTTCCCCCTTGGGGGGAAGGTTAGGATGGGGGAGCGTCCCCCCTCTCCCTCTCGCGTCGTTCCCGCCAAGGCACCGCCCTTTGCAACTCATCGTCCGAATCAATTGGAGCAGATTTGATTCTTGCGAAGTCAATCCCGACGCAACACTGCTTCTTTGCCATAGAATTCGTAATCGACAAGCATCGCCCGCATCAATCTTGAGTTAGCTACCCTATCGGGATCCTTCGCAATGGCCTCCAAGATTGCCTTGTCTGCAGCTGCCTTCGATTTCGGGGACATCGAGTTCAAGAGTTCCCCCACGCTATCTGACTTTTCTAGGAAGTAAGGACTCATGCTCTCAGGAAGGAAGTGATCCTTCGGCTTCAAGAAACCTGATTGCTTGATTCGGCTTGTTTCTAGCAGCATTCTATGCTCAGATGCCCCTACGGAGAAAAACATGAACATTGGGAGCTTAACGTACACCATCATCTCAGACAGATCGTCGCTTCGGAGAAAGTCGATTTGCACGACGCGGGCTAGATAGTGATTTAACATCGGTGAGCCTGGTCTGGTTGGAGCGGCCAATTCGCCAACCGGGTAAATGTGTTGAGTAAATGAGTCCACACCCCTCTCACTTCCAAGAAGGAATTGCGAGAGGTGTAGCTCCATCGCATCGACCATTGAGTTCAGGTCTGGCGTCTCTGCGATTTCATCGAAGTTTTGAAACTGAATCGCTCTCCAAGCCAACGATGCCGCGAATTTGAGCAACCAAGGACCATACCTGAAGCTCGTTGTGCCGGCAGCGCTAGGATGGAAGATCCCATTGGCAAACTTCGTTTCCCAAGCCGAGAAGCGATTCTCACAGTCAGCACACAACAGTTCTATCGCGGGCAGGTCTTGGAGTCTCTGATTCATATTGCCACTGAACCTCAAATAGGGAGTCGGCGAGGTTTCTTTCAACCATCTGCCGACAAACTTGGGGATGATGTGGCTTTTCTTCAATGGAGCGCCAGAACCGCATAACTTGCACACAGAAGTCCTCCACAATTGCGTCATCTGCAGTGCTTGGCTCGTTCTCTGATGGTTCTTGTAGAGAATTGGCTGGCGGTTAAACTAGGGACATTTCTTCGAGGACGACCGGTTCGTGGGGCTAAGACTTATTTTAACCAATAAACAGGCCTGAAAGTGAGGATTTGGCTGTCGCAACTTCTCGCGAAGAGGGATTGTTTGGTTTTTGATGCCAACTGAATCTGAGGTCTTGCAAACAGGGTAGTCACACCGCACCGCACTTGCGCTTTTTAAAGCGAGACCTTTCACTGAGTGGTGGCATCCCCCCCCCGACGCCCCCACCCTGCCACCACCCCATTGCCCCCACGCCGCACCGCCCGCTACCCTCCCCGCATGCAAGCCGCTATCAACCGCAGCCTTCAGCACGTAGCAAACCCCAACCGCGTCTTGGGCGCCATCGCGCCATCCAACCGCCCGCCCTGCATCGATGACGGCGCGCCGTTCGGCTCCCCAACAGCAGGGATTTGTTTCAACACTGCGGAGCGTTCTTGGATTGGATTTGTAGCTACAATGCGTCACCGCAGCTATGAATCCCATCATTTTTCAAAAAATCCGCAGCTACGGCGGCCCCAGATCCCGCAGCTACGGCGGCCCCAGAAAACAATTCCCCAGTTGGCGCAGTTCCACACCCGCAGCATGGCGGAATGCGGCAGCCCCGACCTTGTGTGAGAGGCGGTTCAGCGGTCCCGGAGGCGGCCATGCGCATTGGCCGGACGCGCCCACCTTCACCCCTCCCAGCAACGCCGGTGAAGGACGAGAGTGCGCTCGGATACAACGGGTAGCAGAAGCCCTGAAAGGGCCTACCCCGACCAGCCTGCGTCGCGCCCCAGCATCGCCAGCAGCTTGGTCTGCGTGTCCGCGTCCTCCGACACCTCCACCTCGGTCCCGAAGGCCGGCGCCGGCATTTGCCCCTTCCGCGGCACCACCAGCGCGTACGACGCCTCCACCAGTTCCGAGGGCAGCGTCGCATCCTGCCCCGTCGCCTTGGCCAGGTCCCAGGCGTGGATGAGCACGTCCGTGAACATCATCGAGGCAAAGCCCGCGCCCGGCATCGGCCCCCGCGCAAATTGGACCTCCTGCTCCATCGCCCCCGGCTTGGAGACCGCCTCTTTCGCTGCCCCCGTCGCCGCGTCGAAGGCCGCCAGCGGGTCGCCGCCCTCAGGGATGCTCTCGCTGCTCCCGGCGGCTTCCTCCCACGACTTCCCCGCAAACAGCGAGGTGATCATCGACGAACCCCCCACCACATGGTTGACCACGTCTCTGGCCTTCCACTCGGTGCAGGGCGATTGCGCGTCCCACTGGTCGCCGCTGACGTTCGCGGCCAATGCGCGCATCGCGTCGATGGCCTGTGACAGGAGCGCCCCGCGCTCTTCCATAGGCGGTGTTGCGTCGGTCGTCATGTGTCCCCCAAATATCAAGATGGCCCCAGTTTAGTCGATATTCTCGCGACGTGGCGTCTGGCGGCGGTGCGCTCTGCAGTGGTACATTGCCCCCGCAACTTGGGAGCGCGCGATTGGCACAGAACCCGGAGGGCGGCCCGGGCCCGCGGAGCATCGACAGGTGGATGCCCTTGGCCCTGGTTCTCCTCTTCATGCTGGCCCTTGCGGGCGGCATCGCGTTGCTGGTGCAGCGAGAAGCGGGGAGCGGCGTGGAGGTGGCGCTGCCGGTGGCCACGTCGACGCCCACCCTGCAGGCGTACATTGCCGGAGCGGTTGACCGCCCCGGCGTCTACACGTTTTCCGACGGTGATCGCCTCGTCGACTTGCTGCGAATGGCTGGCCAGCCCGTCGAGGCCGCGGACACATCCGGCCTCAACTTGGCGCTCCGCCTCCGCGACGAGGGCCACTACTACGTCCCGGCCATTGGCGAGACGCCGCCTGTGACGTCTCTCAGCGGCGCATCCGTAGCTGGTGACGTCATCGACCTGAACGCGGCGACGGCACAGGAGCTCGAGACGCTGCCGGGCATCGGCGCGGTGAAGGCGCAGGCAATTGTGGATCACCGGGAGACCCTGGGCCGCTTCGCCACCGTCGAGGAGGTGCTGCAGGTCGCAGGCATCGGCCCGGCGACGCTGAACGGCATCAAGGACCGCGTAACTGTCCGCTAGGCGGGCTACAAGAGGGGGAAGACATGCCGGAAGTTGAGCTCATTCTGACGGGGTTCACCTCGCACACCGACCAGGGCCGCCTGGGTTTCTGTACCGTCGGCCTCATCCGCGGCGACAAGTCCATCATCGTCGACACGGCGCACCACGGCCGCCGCATGATGCTCGTCCAGGCGCTCGCCGACCGCGGCATGTCGCCCAACGACATCGACATGGTGGTGCTGACCCACGCCCATTGGGACCACGTCCAGAACGTCGACATCTTCAAGAACGCGCAGGTGGCCGTGGGTGCGGACGAGCTGGAGTATGCCAAAGACCCGCACCCCACCGATTGGGCGACGTCGGGCTACTTCCTCGACATGCTCAACCGCCGCGACGTGCTGGCCGTCGCCGATGGGCAGGAGCTGGCGCCGGGCGTGCGCATCCTCGGGACGCCCGGTCACTCGAAGGGGCACGTCTCCGTCGTCGCGGAGACCCCGGCGGGTTCGGTGGCGCTCACCGGCGACGCCCTCACCGCCGCCGACTGCGTGAAGACAGGCAAGCCCTTCTTGGTCTTCTGGGACGAGGAGTCGGCGGCCCCGAGCGTCCAGCGGCTGGTCGAGAACGCCACCATCTTCTACCCCGGCCACGATCGCCCCTTCCGCCTCCACGATGACGGCGCGATCGAGTATTTGGGCGGCGACAAGGACTTCCGCATCTTCCAGTACTTGGGGCACGGCAACGGCGAGGTCGTCGTGACCATCTCCGGCGAGCCTGTGCGGTCCACGCACGTCGTCCGATAGCCGCGCCGCATGAAGCTGACGGCGCTGGCCGCCGTGTGGGTGGGCGGCCTCCTCCTCGGCCAGCAGGCCGCGCTGCCGTTGGAGGCCCTCGCCCTGTGGGGCATCGCCGGTGCGGCGCTCTGGTCGGCCGTGGCCCTGCACGCAGGGCGGCGAGGGTTCGTAGCAGTCTGTTGCGCCTGCGCCCTGCTCCTCCCGGTGGGCGCCTGGTGGGGCGATGGCGCCGCGCAGCAGTCCGTCGACGCGGCGCTGTTGCCGCTCTTCGTGGAGGAGCAGGTTACCCTGCGCGGCGTAGTCCTCACGGACCCGGAGCGCGACGCCACCGCGTACCGCTTCCAGCTTGGCCAGCTGCAGCATGAGACCGGCGGCGATTGGCAGCCGGTTGCCGGGCGCGTTCAGGTCACCGCGCAGCCCAACGCCGGCATGGCGCTCGAACGCGTCGCGCCCCACGTCCGCTACGGCGACCGCCTGACCCTGACCGGCGGCATAGAGTCTCCGCCCGTCTTTGACGACTTTGACTACCGCGAGTACCTCGCTCGGCAGGGCGTCGGCGCGGTGGCGCGCTTCCCCGCACTGACGTTGGAAGGCGAAGGGGCAGGGAGCCCGCTCTTGCGCCGTGTCTTCGCGGTGCGTGCAACGCTCTCAGCGAGCCTGCAGCGCAGCCTGCCTGAACCGGCGTTGGCGTTGGCCCGCTCGCTGCTGCTGGGGCAGCGTCGCGGCCTGCCAGACGAGGTCCGGCAGGACTTCATAGAGACCGGCACGAGCCACCTGCTCGCCATCTCCGGCCTGCACGTCGCCATCCTGCTCGGTGCGGCGCTTGCGTTCGGGCGGCTGCTCTTTGGCGGAGCGCGTTGGGCGTTGCTGCTGGCGCTCGTGGCGGTGTGGGCCTACGCGTTGGTCAGCGGCATGTCGCCGTCGGTCACGCGAGCCGCGCTCATGGGCAGCGTCTTCCTGCTTGGCCGTGCCTTGGGCCGAGAGGGCGCGAGCCTGCCCGCGCTTGCCGCGGCCGCCGCCCTGATGACGGCGCTGGACCCGAAGCTGCTGGGCAACGTCTCCTTTCAACTGAGCTTCACGGCGGTGGTGGGGCTGCTGTTGCTTGCCCCGCCGATTGAGGCCCGGCTGGCGCGAGTAGCGTCGCGGATCACCGGCACGGAGGGCGCTTCTGCCGCCCTCGGACGCGCTACAGCGTCGGCGTCGGCGGCGGGCATCGCCGCGACACTGGGAACGCTGCCGCTGGTTGCCATGGTCTTTGAGCGAGTCTCCTATGTGGGCATCCCGGTCACGCTTCTGGCTCTGCCCGCGCTCCCGTTGGCGCTGGCTGCATCGGGCGCGTCCGCTGTGGCGGGTGCAGTCTGGACTCCCTTGGGCATCGCAACGGGGTGGGTGGCGTGGGCGCCGCTGTCTTACCTGCTGGCGATGGTTGGCGCTGCGGCAAGACTGCCCGGCGGCCTGTTGGAGCTAGGCGGAGTGACGCCGATCATGGTGTGGGGCTACTACGCCCTGCTGGCGGGCGCGGCCTACGGCCTTCGCCGCTGGCAGGCCGACGACGGCGCGCCCGCTCCCACCGGCCCGAGTGGCCTACGACTGGGCGGCGGGCGCTTGCGTTTGGCGGTGCTCGCCTTGCTGCTGGCGTCCGCCGTCGTGTGGACGGCGGCATTCACGACGCCGGATGGGCGGCTCACCGTAACGTTCCTCGACTTCGGGCAAGGCGACGCTATCTTCATCCATACGCCGTCGGGAAAGCAGTTGCTCATCGACGGCGGGCCGGACCCGGAGGCGCTGCAGCGGGAGCTTGGCCGCGTGATGCCCTTCTGGGACCGAAGCCTGGACCTCATCATCCTGACGCACCC
Source organism: Dehalococcoidia bacterium (assembly GCA_965249605.1). Taxonomy (GTDB): domain Bacteria; phylum Chloroflexota; class Dehalococcoidia; order Lucifugimonadales; family UBA1127; genus UBA1127. The sequence continues at coordinate 2,034,473 of OZ252245.1, read as the reverse complement.
GGATGCCGACCACCTCAACGGCCTCGTCTCCGTGCTGGAACGCTACGAGGTGTCGCTGGTGGCGGAGACAAGCGTCGAGTCTGAGTCTGCGCAGTACGCCTCATTTCGGGCGCTGGCGGGCCGTGCGGAGACCGAGAGGGTGGAAGCCTTCGCGGGGTACGAGCTCCGCACAGGTGACGGCGTCGTCATAAGCGTGCTGAACCCCCCGGCAGACGTGCCCGAGTGGACGCCGGACCTGCGCAACAACAGCGGGGTGACGCTCCGGGTCAGCTACGGCAACGTATCCTTCCTGCTGCCCGCCGATATCCACCGCTACACCGAGGAGGCGCTGGTGGCATCCGGCGCGACGCTTCAGGCCACCGTGCTCAAGGCGGCGCACCACGGCTCGGGGACGTCATCCTCGCAAGCGTTCTTGAACGCCGTGAAGCCGGAGGTCGTCATGGTCAGCGCCGGCCTCGACAACCAGTTCGGGCACCCCGCCCCGGAGGTTGTCGAGCGGCTGATAGGGGCCGTGGGGGAGGGCAACGTCTTCGTGACGGCGGAGCACGGGCGTGTGCAGTTCAGCACGGACGGTGAGCGGCTGTGGCGCGAGACCGAGCGGTGATGGCTAGGCCATGATGACCGGCGGAATGCCGAAGTCGCCCCCATCGATGGTGAAAGCCGGGAGCAGGATGTCATCCTCCCCGGCCACGAGGGCCTCTGGGCCCCTGATGTGCTGCCGGTTCCTCCCGCGCACCGCCGCCCAGAGCGCCAGCACGACCTCTTCTCCTGGTGCGCCCGCCCACTCAAATGCCCCAAATCCCTCGAAGAGGCGCACGTCGCGGGCCAGCGTGGTGCGAGACACCAGGCGGAGCAGCGTCATTGCGCTCAGAAGTGGGACGGCCCCGGTCCGAAAGTGCCACGCCCGCACCTGGTTGCGACCTCGAAAGAACTTGTGCTCGATGCTCCTCGGGATTGGGTTGAGGCCTTTGTCGAATGCCGCCGAGAGCGGCGCCTCGATGAGCAGGTTGAGAGGTTGGCCGGCCTCGCCCGCTGCTGCAATGACGAGGTTGGTCGCTTCGCCGAATGTAGACTCATGGAGGTCGCCGCCGGGCCGGTAGACGCAGCACGTGGAGCCCGATTCTGTGAGGCTGGCATCAGCTTCAGAGATGCTCAGGTCGACGATGACCCAGTCGCCGGAGTCGGGCCTGACGTCATCCACCTTCCCCGCGTATATGCTGAAAGCCGAGGCCATGCTCTCCTCCGTTGGCATAAGGTTTCGCGTGCCCCTACCCCGTGACCCAGCAGGCGGCGGTGTGGCCGGGGGCCCGCACCGTCAAGGCGGGCGTCTCGACGCGGCACTGGTCGATGGCGTAGGCGCAGCGGGGGTGGAAGGCGCAGCCGGTGGGGAGGTGCGCGAGGTCCGGCGGCGTGCCCTCGATGGTCGAGAGCAATGTTCCGCGGCCCTGGTTAAGGCGTGGCACGGACTGCAGCAGGCCCCTGGTGTACGGGTGTTGCGGGTCGCGGAAGAGGTCCTCCGCCGTGCCGCTCTCGACGATCTTGCCGGCGTACATGACGTTGACGCGGCTGGCGTAGCGGGCGATGACGCCGAGGTTGTGGGTGATGATGAGGACGGCCGTCCCCATGTCTGCCGAGAGGCGTTGCAGCAGTTCCAGGATCTGTGCCTGAATGGTGACGTCGAGGGCTGTGGTAGGCTCGTCGGCGATGACGAGCCTGGGGTTGCAGCTGAGGGCCATGGCAATCATCACCCGCTGGCGCATGCCGCCGCTGAACTGGTGGGGGTAGCTCTTCAGCCGGTCGGCGGCGTCAGGAATGCCGACCATGTGCAGGAGTTCGACGGCGCGTGAGTCGGCCTCGCGTCTGGGCAGGCGAAGGTGGACTTCCAACGCCTCCGTGATCTGCCGTCCGACGGTGAGCACGGGATTGAGCGAGGACATGGGCTCTTGGAAGACCATCGCGATGCCGTTGCCTCGCACCTCGCGCATGTCGGCGTTGCTCAGCGTTAGCAGGTCGCGTCCCTCAAACTCGATGGAGCCCCCGACGATGCGGCCGGGCGGGTCCTGCACGAGGCGGAGCAGCGAGAGCGCGCTGACGCTCTTGCCACAACCGCTTTCGCCGACGAGGCCGACGGTCTCGCCCTCTTGGATGTCGTAGCTGATGCCGTCGACGGCCTTGACTACACCCTCCTGGGTCGTGAAGTAGGTCCGCAGGTCGTTGACGGAGAGCAGTGTGGGCACCTCGAACACTTCCTATTTCGGATTCGCGAGCATGGCAAAGGCCACCAGCGTTCGCATGCTGTGGGGCCGGTGGTTGCCTCGCGGGCGCGCCGGGTGACACCGCGCCCGCCTTGGAGTATCATACCGCAATCGTGCGGGGCGTCGCAGGGCGCTTCGCTTAGTGGATTAGAGGAGAGTGCCGTTATGCTGAGCGATGTCGACAATCAATACATGTGTCGAATTGGGCCGGGCACGCCCATGGGAGAGTACGTCCGCCGATTCTGGTTGCCCTTCCTCCTGCCTGAGGAGTTGCCGGAGCCGGACTGCCCTCCCGTCCGCACCACGCTCCTGGGCGAAGAGTTGGTGGCTTACAAGGACAGCAACGGCGAGATAGGGCTGCTGGACAACAACTGCCCCCACCGCCGCGCCAGCCTCTTCTTTGGACGGAACGAGGAGCGCGGGCTGCGTTGCGTCTACCACGGCTGGAAGTTCGACGTGAACGGCGACTGTGTCGACATGCCGTCGGAGCCCGCCGAGAGCAACTTCAAGGACAAGGTGAAGATCAAGGCCTACCCGGCCCGGGAGTACGGCGGGTTGATCTGGGCCTACATGGGGCCCGTGGAAACCATGCCGGCGCTGCCCGAAATCGACTGGGCGACGCTGCCGGACAGCCACCGGGTCATCTCCAAGCGCGTACAGGAGAGCAACTGGGTGCAGTCCGTGGAGGGCGGCATTGACTCCAGCCACATCTCGTTCCTGCACAGCGGGGTCACCCCCTTCATGCGGGACAATCCGGACGAGCGCCCGGCGCGGCGCGGCGGCGGTCAGCCGTTGACCTTCACCACGACGGACACGTCTCCCCGCTTTGTTGTGGACGAGACGGACTACGGCCTCTTGATCTCTGCCCGCCGTGACGCTGACCAGGACCGCTACTACTTCCGCATTACGCAGATGTTGATGCCCTTCTACACCATGATTCCCGGCGCCATAGAACCTGGGCGGCAGATCGGCGGCCACGCCTGGGTGCCCATCGACGACTACAGCTGCTGGAACTTCAGCATCTCCTGGAACCCCTACCGCCCCTTCACGGATGAGGAGGTCAAGGAGCATTGGAGTGGCTACGGGCTCCACGCGCTGACGGACCACAAGTACCAGCCGTTGAGCAATAAGAGCAACGACTACAATATCGACCGGGACGAGCAGCGCTACCGCACCTTCACGGGCATCAAAGGCATCGGCGAGCAGGACATGGGGACGCAGGAGTCCATGGGCGCCCTGACCTGGCGCGCCGGCGAGCATCTCGGCTCTAGCGACTCGGCGATCATCACCTACCGCCGACGGCTGCTAAAGGAGGCCCGCGACCTGCAGGAGGGCATCGATTCCTTCGCGGCCACGCACCCGGAATCCTACAAGGTGCGGTCTGCCTCCGTGCTGATCAAGCGTGGCGAGGACTACCGCGAAGTCGCCAAGGATCGCCTCGCGGCCCGAATCTAGAAATTGTTGATCCAGCGTCCCGCCTGTTCGGGGACTCTTCGATAAGGTCAGGGCGAACGGGTGGGACGTGGGCGCACAATCGGTGCACACCAACTGAAAACGGAGGACCACAATGGCTGAAAAGTCAGCGGCTGCAGTCTTGGTAGAACCCCGGAAGTTTGAGATTCGCGAATTTGACTTACCCGAGATTCCCCCGGACGGCGGGCTCCTGCGCGTTGAGCGCTGCGGCATCTGCGGCAGCGACGTCCACGGCTACGACCGGATGGGCGAGGGCGTACGCATCATGGGCCACGAAAACTTGGGCTGGGTGGCCAAGATCGGGGCGGAGGCCTCCAAGCGCTGGGGCGTGAAGGAAGGCGACCGCGTGGCCCTTGAGGAGTACGTCCCCTGCGGCGCCTGCGAGTTGTGCCGCACTGGGTACCCACGCTTCTGCCCCCAGACCAGCTCCTTCGGTCACACCGGCGAGAATCCCCGCCTTTGGTATGGCTCCACACCCATCAACGTGGAGCCCGCTCTCTGGGGCGGCTACAGCCAGTACATGTACATGCACCCGGGTGCCATGGTGCACAAGGTCCCGGACCACGTCGACGCCTCGGAGGCCGCGTTCTTCCTTCCCTTCGGCAACGGGTACGAATGGGCCGTCGAGTACGGCGGCGCCTCCATCGGCAAGACCGTTGTCGTGCAGGGGCCGGGCCAGCAGGGGTTGGCCGCGGTCATCGCGGCGCGGGAGGCCGGAGCGTCGATGATCATTGTCAGCGGCATGGGCCGTGACGAGCACCGCCTGGAGATCGCGCGACGGATGGGCGCCGACTACACCGTGGACGTGGAGGCCGAGGACCTGGTGGAGAGGGTGATGCACTACACCGGCGGCCACGGCGCGGACGTGGTGGTGAACGTCACCGGCGGCGGCCGCGAGACGGTGAAGGAGGGCATCGACATGGCCGCGTTCAACGGCGTGGTCTGCCTGCCCGCAGCCGGCAACGAGACCATCTCCGTGGGTGGCACGGGCCGCAAGAACCTCACCATGAAGTGGTGCCACGGCCACTCCTACACATCGGTGGAGCGGGCGATCAACACCATCGCCTCCGGGCGCTACCCCATCAAGGAGATCGTCACGCACCACTTCGGCCTCAAGGATCTCACGTACGCCATCGACTCGGTGGGAGGCATCGGCGCGGCGGGTGCCATTCACGTCAGCATCGACCCGTGGATGGAGACGTAACCAACACCTCTGAATGACGGAAAGGGCCCCGCTCCTGCATGGGAGCGGGGCCCTCTTCTTTTGACTCTCTACCGAATGTGCGCCAAGCCTTCCTACCCCCTCGTGCCCGCATCAGCGGGTGCGCCGCGGCGGAATGGGTTCAAACCGCGCTGCTCCCACACCAGCAACAGCTGGCTCGCTATGCCGATGGAGCTGTACGTCCCCACGATGACACCGATGAGCAACGTGAAGAGCAGGCTCTGGATGGTGCCGCCGCCCATCAGCAGCAACGCAATGATCACGGTGAGGGTCGTGATGCTGGTGGTGAGGGAGCGGCCAAGAGTCTCCATGATGCTAACGTTGATGGTGGTGCCGAAGTCGCGCGAAATGCGCCGCGCGGTGTTCTCACGGATTCGGTCGAACACCACGATGGTGTCGTGGACGCTGTAACCCACCACCGTCAGGATGCCGGTGATAAACATGGCGTTGACCTCAAGGTCAATCACCTTGCCCAAGATGGAGAAGAGGCCCAGGGTGATGAGCACGTCATGGATGCCGGCTACGATGGCGGCGGCGCCGAGCCGCAGGGAGTTGGGCATGAGGCGGAATGCAAAGGAGATGTAGAGCATGATGAAGACGGAGGCCACGCCGACGGCGATGCCAGCGTTTCGGATGGTCTCCTTGGCCACAACCTCGGAGACGGCGGAGAGCTCGGAGGTCTCAATCGTGCCGATCTCCTGTTGAAGTCGCGCCTCGATGGTCTCGCGCTCGGAGGCGTCGGCCTCGGTTACGGGACTTTGGAGGGTGCGGGTGCGGATGAGGACGCCAGTGTCGCCGACGCGCTGGACAACAGCCTGGCTGTGGTCCAGGTCCGCCATGATCTGGCGTATGCGTGTCTCATCCACCTCTCCCGCAAAAGTGATGGAGAGGGCGGAACCGCCCTCGAACTCGACGCCAACCTGGAACCGTGGTGGAATGGACATGCTGATGATACCCGCCAGGATGACGATGGCGGAGACCATGAAGAACCATTTGCGCTTGCCTACAAAGTCCATAGCCTACCCTCTCCCTCCCTGGGCCTGGGACCTTCGGCCAGGACCCGCAGTGGACCTCCTGCCCGGGACCGGCGAGAAAAGGTCGGTGTACCGGGATAGGGGCGTCATTGCCAGAATACGCAGCAGCGTTTGGCTGATAATGACGGCGGTGAACATGCTGGTCGCAACGCCGATGAAGAGCGTGACGGCGAAACCGGTAACGGCGCTGGCGCCGAATCGGGAGCCGAACCAGAAGAGGATGGCGCAGGTGATCATGGTCGCGACGTTGCTGTTGAGGATGGCGGGCCACGCTCGGCTGAAGCCCGTGCTGATGGCGCCAAGCAGCGCCCGGCCCGTCCGGAGCTCCTCTTTGGTGCGCTCCGATATGAGGATGTTGGCGTCGACCGCCACACCGATGGACAGGATGAAGCCGGCGATGCCCGCCAGGGTCAGCGTCACGGGCACCAGCTTGACGATGAACATGACGAGGACGATGTAGCAGATGAGGGAAAGGCTGGCCATCACCCCTGGGACCCGATAGTAAAGCACCATAAAGAGCACCACTAGGCCGAAGCCTATCATGCCTGCAACGAGGCTCCGGTTAAGCGATTCCTCGCCGAGGGTGGCGTCGACGTTCTGCTCGGAGATGACGGTGATGGGTGTGTCGAGGCGGCCCTCCTCCAGCTGAATGGCAATGGTCCGCACGCGCTCGAAGGTGAAGTCCGGGCCCTCGATGAAAGCTTGGCCACCGAGGATGGGCTGACGCGCAACGGGCGCGACGATCTCGTCTTCGTCTATGAAGATGGCGGTGCGGTTGTTGGTGCCGGCGATGCGTGAGGTGGTCTCGGCGAAGAGCCGCGCACCCTCCGAGTTGAACTCCAGGTTAACGATGGGCTTCCCGCTGGTCTGGTGCGTGCCCGCGTAGGCGCGGGCGAGGAGCTCACCGGTCAGGCCGATGTCCTGGTCGGAGAATTCCGTGCAGGTGGGGTCGACACAGATGCGCTCCTTGAACTCCAACTTGCCGGTCGAACCGATGAGGCGCTTGGCTTCTTCTACGTCCTCCACACCGGGCAGCTGGATAAGGATGCGGTTCTCGCCGAGCAACTGAATGCTAGGTTCCGTCACGCCAAAGGAGTTGGTGCGGCGCTCAATCTTCTCCTGCACGCCTGCCATCTGGGACGCGGTGACTCCTTCCTCGACGGCCTCGTAGATGAGCTGGACACCGCCCTGCAGGTCCAGCCCGAGGGTCAGCCCGAGGGGGCCATCGTCGTCACCGCGGGTAAAGTTGAAGCTGAATATGTCTATGGAGTAAGTCTGAACGGCAAGCGCCCAGGCCGCCAGCGCGACGAGTATGACAATGAGGGCCAGCCTGCGAACGTCCTTGTTAACCATGTCCCGCCTCCACACTGGCGGGGGGTCTTCCCAATACTTGACTCACCAGGGTCACCGCCTCTGCTCGAGTTTTGACCTCGCCCGCGGCGCCGGACTCCTGCACCATTTCCAGTAGGGGGCGCAGCTCCGGGCCGGAGGGCAGATTGAACAGCGTCATCAGGTCGTGGCCGGTCAGTAGCCGCTCCCGGCGTTGCGGGGCCTTTTGGGCCCGGCCCTCGTCCAATGTGAACTGAATGCGCGCACAGTGCTGTGCCCAGTCCTCCAGGTCCAGCTCCGGGCCGCGGGCTGCCAGGTAGTCGGCCATGCAAAGGTAGAGAGTATCGACCGCCACGTCATTCAGGTCACGGAAGTAGCGGTAGATGGCGCGGGCCGTGGGCAGCTCACCACGCTGTGCCAGCTGGCTTGGACGAAGGTGCTGCTCGACCATGACGGCGACCGCCTCGCGGGCCTTGCCGCTGGTGCGAAGGCGGCGCAACACATTGCGCGCCGTCGTCGCGCCTTTGACCGGGTGGCCCAGGAAGCGCACGCGACCGTTGGGTTGCACGGACTTGGTCTCCGGCTTGGCGACGTCATGCAGCAGGCAGGCGAGCTTGAGGAACGTTGCCCGCGTGTGGCCGTCGGCATACTCCTCCGCGAAGTAGTCGTCCGCCCAATCGGGCCATGGAACGTGACGGCCGGCTGGGTCAGTGGCGCGGAAGTTGGCGTCGAGCACACGTTCTGCGAAGTCGACGCAGTGGAGGGTGTGGTAGAAGACGTCCCAGTGGTGCTCGACCGGCTGTGTCACACCGCGAGCGGGCGCGAGCTCCGGTAGTGCGACATCCAACAGGCCGAGCCCGTCCAACATCTCTAGGGATCTGCCCACATGCGGGAGCGAAAGGATCGTGAGCAGCTCCTCACGGACGCGTTCGGCGGAGACGTGGGCCAGCAGCGGGGCATGGTTGCGGACGGCTTGCTCCGTGTCCGCCTCCACGACAAAGCCCGTCTGGGCCGCGATGCGCACGGCGCGCAGCAGTCGCAAAGGGTCCTCTGCCAAGACACCGGGCGACGTCTGGCGAACGATGCCGGCGCGCAGGTCTTCTACGCCGCCGGTGGGGTCGACGAGCGGCCAGTCGGAGACGGGCCCGTCTGTGTCGGTCAGCAAGACGGCGATGGCGTCCACGGTAAAGTCGCGAACGCGCAGATCGTTGTCGATGTTGCCCTGCAAGATGGAGACGTCGACGCGCCACTTGGTGGAGCCGGAAGGAATGTCGGCGACGCGGTGGATGCCACGTTCAGGGTCGAGAGGAACGGAGGTCCCACCCATCTCTCGGGCAATCCCTTGCGCCAGCGCCTCGGCGTCGTCGGGCACGGCAAGGTCGATGTCATGCGTGGCCCGGCCTAGCAGCGCATCACGAACATAGCCGCCGAGGAGGTACGCCTGTACTCCGGCGGCGGCACAGTGCGCGCGAAGGCGCGGTAGAAGGTCCAATGAAGTCCTTTCTTGACGGGGCTGCAGGTTATTTCTCTGTCGATGGGCCGTCGTCCGGCGCTTCGTCGTCTTCCGGCTCATCGGTGTGTTCCCGTTCGTACTGGGGCGGCGGCCCCTCCGACAGCTTCCAGATGGCATCCTTGGCCACCAGGTGCTCCAGGTAGAGGTGTCCGTTCAGGTGGCCGATCTCGTGTTCCAGGGCCTGGGCAAGCAGGCTGTCCTTCGCCGTAAGCCGGTGCTTGCGGCCCTGCAGGTCCTGGTAGCGTACCTTTACCTTCTGGGAGCGGTTGACTACACCCTGGTAGCCGGCAACACTGAGGCAGCCCTCATACAAGCGCCGCTCGCCTTCCTGCGATACGAGCTCCGGGTTCACGAACACGCGGACGGCTTCCTCCTCCGGGATCTCTATGACGCAGAGCATTAGCGGCACGCCGATCTGATTGGCTGCGAGACCGACGCCGTTGGCCTCCCGCATGGCTTCTATCATTTCCTCAACCAGTGGCGGCAGCGTCGCGTCGAAGCTATTGACCTTGAGGGTCTTGCGCGTCAGCACGGGCTCCGGGAACTGGCAGATGGGTTGAACGTCCAAGCCTGCCCTCACGAATGTTGTGCAGATTACAACTCATCCATTATATGGACGGCCGTAGCCACAGTAAAGGCGCGCAGGTTGCCGCGAGCCCCCGCGGCGCGACAGGTGCCCCGCCCAAGACGAGCAGCCTTGACTTTGCCTAGGGCTGCTGCAACACTTAGCCGACTCACCACACCCCCATCGACAGTCAGATTCACCGCAAGAGCGTAGAGGTAACCGCGCGTTATGCCTCCATTGCTGGAAGTCCGCAATTTGCACACACACTACGTCACCCGGCTGGGGACGGTGAGGGCCGTAAACGGGGTGAGCTTTACGCTGGAGGAGGGCCAGGTTCTTGGCCTGGTGGGGGAAAGCGGCTCCGGCAAGAGCACATTGGCGCTGTCCCTTGTGCGGCTGATGCCCTTCCCGGGCGAGGTCGTCGGCGGCGAGGTGCTGCTGAACGGCCGAGACCTGATGCAGATGACCGAGATTGAGTTGCAGCAGATCCGGGGCAAGGAAATCGGCATTGTGCTGCAGGACGCCAACGCCGCGCTGAACCCGACGCTGCGCATCGACAACCAGATGGTGGAAGCCTTGGAAGGTCACTTGGCGATGGGTCGCAAGCAGGCGGAGCGGCTGGCTGTTGACCTGCTGCGAGACATGGGGTTGCCGGACGCCCAGGAGATGATGAAGCGGTACCCCTATCAGGTCAGCGGCGGTCAGGCGCAGCGGATAATGCTGGCGATGGCCCTGGCGCTCAACCCCAAGATTATTGTCGCCGACGAGCCCACCGCCAACCTGGACGTCACCATCCAGGCGGAAATCCTGGCAAGGCTGCGGGGCTTGCAGAAGCAGAACGGCACGGCCATCCTCTACATTACGCACGATCTGGCTGTGGTGAGCCGCGTCGCTGATGAGGTTGCCGTTATATACGCGGGTTCAATCATGGAGCGGGCAACGGCGCGGGAGCTCTTTGTGCGCCCGACGAATCCGTACACCCACGCGCTGCTGCAGAGCCTGCCGCGGATCGACGTGAAGCAGCAGAAGCTGCAGTCGATTCCGGGGCAGCCGCCGGACATGATGGACCTGCCGGACGAGTGCCCCTTCCTCGCGCGGTGCCACAAGGCGCTGGTGACGTGCCGCGTCAACCCGAAGCCGGGGTTGGTCGAGATGTACCCTGACCACTTTGTGGCCTGCTTCAACCCCATGGACCCGGCAGGGGACTTGCGCGGTTAGGTATTAGACTGATTCCAATGGAAACGGGGCCCCAGTTGGGGCCCCGTTTCCATTGCCGGTGACATCCAGTGCTTAAGCGGTAGGCGTGCCTACTTCGAGGCGCCGGGCCTTCTTCTCCTCGGCCTTGGGCAGGGTGACGGAGAGGACGCCGTGCTCGTAGTGGGTGACGGCGTCGTCGGCGTTCACGGACTCCGGGAGCCGAATGGAGCGCTGGAAGGCGCCGGATCGACGCTCGCGGATGATGAAGCGCTCGTCCTTGGTGTCCTCGGCGAACTCCGTTTTGCCGTTAATGGTGAGGACGTTGTCCTCAAGGGTCACTTCCAGGTCCTCGGGCTTGATGCCGGGAACCGACGCGGTGACCACGACGCCATCGTCCCGCTCGAGGACATCGAGGGGGAGCTGCCAGCGACCTGCGTCATCGCCGAAGCTGCCGAAGCCGCGGAACCCGCGGTTGCGTTGGCCGTTGAATCGGCGGATCTCCCGGAAGGGATCATAGTGCAGCATGTACATGGTGTTCCTCCTTGTCTTTTGCGCTCCATGGCGCGTGATTGCTTGTTGGTCGCTTCCCCGTCGTCAGTAGTGGACAGGGCTGCCTGCACCACCTATATTACCAACATGATTAGTCTCTGTCAACAAGAAATATGCAAAATATGTAAAAGAACTTGACATAGATTGTGTCATGGTTTATCGTCCACAAAGGAGACATACATATGGCGGCCGACTACTACAAAGTCCTGGGCATCGACCGGAAGGCCGGCGAAAAGGAAGTGCGCGCGGCCTTCCGCAAACTCGCACGCAAGTACCACCCCGACGTCAATCACGGCGAGGCCGACACCACCGAGCGCTTTAAGGAGATCAATGAAGCGAACGAGGTGCTGTCCAACCCGGAGTCGCGTCGCCTTTACGACCGCTACGGCGAGAACTGGCGCGACGCGCAGCGGGGCGGGGGGCAGTTCGAGAGCGGCCGCCGGTGGCAAACGCAGACCATAGACCCGGAGGCATACCAAGAGTTCTTCAGTGGACGCTCCGGAGGTTTTTTCGATTCCTTCTTCCGGGAGTCGCGGGGCAGCCGACGCCGCGGGCCGCAGCAACCCAGCGCTCTGGAACAGCCCGTAGAGATCACACTGGAAGAGGCGTTTAGTGGCACTACCCGTGCCCTCCAGGTCACGGGGCAGTCTGCATGCGCCAACTGCGATGGCTTGGGCATCACCAACAACATGACGTGCCAGGTGTGCCTGGGGCAGGGGTACTCCTTCCTGCCCGTCCGCGGAGAGGTCTCCATTCCGGCGGGCGTCGATACCGGTTCACGTGTGCGCGTATCGCCGGGCGGGCAGCAGGTAGTCCTTGTCGTCACCGTGCAACCGCATGCGCGCTTCGACCGAAAGGGCGACGATCTCTCGACGGAGGTCTTCGTGCCGTTGTACGACGCGATTCTCGGCGCGGAGGTGGTGGTGCCGACGCTGACGGGACAGGTGGCGCTGAAGTTGCCGCCGGAGTCTCAGAACGGCCGGGTGTTCCGGCTGGGGCGCCAAGGCATGCCCAAGCTCGGCTCGCCCTCGGAGCGGGGCAACCTTTTTGTGACGATAAAGGCGGAGCTGCCGACGGGCCTCTCCGACGAAGAGCGGGACCTGTTCCTGCGGCTCAAGGAACTGCGCAATGAGACGGGAGGCGGATGATGACGACGAGAGGACAGCCGGCATGGGACGAACCCTGCTACGTGATCAGCGTCGTGTCCCGCATGGTGGGCGTCACGGCCCAGACTCTTCGATACTTCGAGCGCATCGAGCTTGTGTTGCCGTCGAGGTCCGGCGGCAACATTCGGTTGTATTCGCCGCGGGACATCGAGCGGCTTCGCCGGATCAAGACGCTGGTGTACGACATGGGCGTCAACGCGGCAGGGGTCGAGGTCATTCTGCGGCTGACGAACCGGATTGAGCAGTTGGAGGGACAGGTTGAGCTCCTCCGCAACGAGCTCGACCGTCTGACCGAGGGCGGAAGCGCCGAAGGAGAGACGCAGATGGTTGAGGGCACAGTGCGAGAGGGCTGATTGACAGCGTGAAGGCGCTATACCTCGCGTGATGCACCCCGTCATCGGGGCAACAGCGACGGCACGGGAGAGACTGAGGATTCGAGATTCAAGGCGGACGTGAGAGGCCGCCCGGACCTGGAGGCAACGCAATGGCGATGAAACCTGAGAACTTCACAGAATCGGCGAGAGAGGCCCTCGCCTACTCGCAGGAACTTGTGCGGCAGTACCGGCATCCCCAGTGGGACGTGGAGCACGTCCTGCTAGCGCTCCTGGAGCAGCAGGACGGCGTGCCCGCGCAGACGCTTAGGGAGATGGGCGTCGACCCGGCGGCGCTGCGGGCGGACGTGGCGTCCGCGCTGGAACGCTCGCCCAAGCTCGAATACCAGCCCCAGCAGATATACGACACGCCCCGCATTCAGCGCGTGCTGCACGACGCGAGGATGGAGGCGGAGCGCCTGAAGGACGACTTCATCGGCACGGAGCATCTGCTAATCGCGATCAGCCAGGAGCGGACGGGTGACTCCGCCGAGGTGCTGCGGGCGCGGCAGGTGGACACGGAGAAGATCTATCGGGCGCTGAGCAAGGTCCGCGGCGCTCAGCGGGTCACGGATCCGCATGCCGAGAGCCGGTACCGGTCGCTGGAGAAGTTCAGCCGCGACCTCACGCAGCTTGCGCGGGAAGGCCGCTTGGACCCCGTCGTGGCGCGGGAGGGTGTGGTGCGGCAGGCTATTCAGACGCTATCGCGGCGCACCAAGAACAACCCGGTGCTGCTCGGCGAGGCCGGCGTGGGCAAGACCGCGGTCGTCGAGGGCCTGGCGCAGGCCATCGCGGCTGGCGGCGTGCCGGACGCCATCAAGCAGAAGCGCGTCCTGTGGCTGGACATGCCGGGGCTGGTAGCCGGGTCTAAGTTCCGCGGCGAGTTCGAGGAGCGCCTGAAGGCCGTCATGGACGAGGTGCTGGCCGCGAAGGGGGAGATCATCCTCTTCATTGACGAGATCCACACGGTCGTCGGGGCGGGTGGCGCCGAGGGGGCCATCGACGCGTCCAACATGATGAAGCCCGCCCTCGCGCGCGGCGAACTGCAGGTCATCGGCGCGACGACCCCGGACGAGTACCGCCGGTACATCGAGAAGGACTCGGCCCTGGAGCGGCGGTTCCACCCCGTGTGGGTGGAGGAGCCGTCGGCGGAGGACGCGATCCTGATGCTCGAGGCGTTGCGGCCGCGGTACGAGGCCCACCACGGCGTCACCATCGACGACAGCGCCGTGAACGCGGCAGTGCGGCTCAGCCGGCGCTACGTGACCGAGCGGCGGCTGCCGGACAAGGCTATCGACCTGATCGACGAGGCAGCGGCCAAACTCAGACTGCAGGTGTCCAGCATGCCGGACGATATCAAGGAGCTGCAGCGTCGTGCTGCCGAGCTGGAGGACCTCGAAGAGGCCGCCGCCAATCGCGCCGACTACCAACGGTCATCGGAGCTGCGGGCCGAGCGGGTGCAGGTGGAGCACGACGCCATCACCCAGCGCGACGCGTGGTTGGCCAACGAGAAGCTGGACATGGTGGTGAGCGAGGACGACATCGCGGAGCTGATTGCCGTGTGGACGGGTGTGCCCGTCAGCCGGTTGCTGCAGACGGAGACTGAGCGGCTGCTGCATATGGAGGACGCGCTGCACGCACGCGTCATCGGCCAGGACGAGGCGGTCACGGTGGTCTCGGAGGCGATACGGCGCGCCCGCGCGGGCCTCAAGGACCCAAAGCGGCCCATCGGCGCGTTCATGTTCCTGGGCCCGACGGGCGTCGGCAAGACTGAGCTGGCCCGGACGCTGGCGCAATTCCTCTTCGACGACGAGGAGGCGCTCATTCGCATCGACATGTCGGAGTACATGGAACACTACACGATCTCACGGCTCATTGGTTCGCCGCCGGGGTATGTCGGGTACGACGAGGGCGGACAACTGACGGAGCTGGTCCGCCGCCGGCCGTTCCGCGTCGTGCTCTTTGACGAGATTGAGAAGGCGCACCCACAGGTGTTCAACCTGCTGCTTCAGCTGTTGGAGGACGGGCGGCTCACGGACGGCCACGGCAACGCGGTGGACTTCCGCAACACCATCATCATCATGACCAGCAACCTGGGGACGGGGGACATTGGCAGGAGCGCCGGCATCGGCTTCCGGCGCGGCGAGTCGGGGTATGTGGCGCAGCGAGAGCGAGTGCGCAGAATCATCGAAGACGCCTTGAAGCGCACATTCCGTCCTGAGTTCCTCAATCGCCGGGACGAGACGGTCATCTTCGACGCGTTGACCCGCGACGACCTGCACCGCATCGTCGAACTGATGGCGGCCGCCGTGCAGTCACGGCTGGAGGAGCAGGCAATCACCCTCGTAGTGTCGGACGCCGCGAAGGACTGGCTGGTCAAGGAGGGGTATGACCCGGTGTTCGGCGCGCGGCCACTGCGGAGAGTGGTGCAGCGCCACATAGAGAACCCACTTGCCAACCCCATCCTCGCCGGCGAGTTCTCGCACGGCGACACGGTCCAAGTGGACGTGGACACCGATGGCGTGGCGCTCGCCTTCACGGTCGCCTCCGCAAAAGAGGCGGTAGCCGCCTAAGCTCGACGCGATTCATAACCGACGAGGCGGAGAGGGCAGCATACATGCCCTCTCCGCCTCGCGCTGTCTTGCCGCGACGGCCTCCTCGCAGGTATCCTTGCCCCGCCGATGCAGTGTGCAGCGGTCGATTCACGCCCAGCGGGCCGGGGAGGTGCAACCATGCCAGACCTGCCGACGCAGGACGATGTCCTCCAATACTTCGCGTCCCTCAGCAACTGGGGTCGCTGGGGCAATAACGACCAGTTGGGCACCATGAACCACATCACCCCTGAGACGCGCCGCCGCGCCGTCTCGCTGGTGCAAGAGGGCGTGACGGTGTCGTGCTCGCGATCGCTGAGCAACGCGCCGGGGCCGGACGTGCTGGCGCAGCCGGTGCACTTTATGATCGAGTCAGGCGAGGGCTACGCCCACGATGAGAAGGCGGGCCCCGCGAGGCCTGCACAGACGTCGTCGGACTTCATCGGGGTCGCCTTCCATGGGCACACGGTCACCCATGTCGACAGCCTCTCCCACTTCTTCTTCGACGGCAAAATGTACAACGGCAAGCCCTCCAGCCTGGTCTCCACCCGCTACGGAGCGACGTGGGAGTCGATAGAGGTACTGCAGGGCGGCATACTCGCCCGAGGCGTGTTGCTGGACATCCCCCGACTGCGCCGTGTGCCGTGGTTGAACCCCGGCGAGGGTGTGCTGCGTGAGGACCTTGAGGCGGCGGAGGCAGCGCAGGGCGTGCGTGTGGAGCCCGGCGACGTGCTCCTTGTGCGGACGGGGCAGTTGCGCCGCCGAGCGGAGCTGGGGCCGTGGAACATCGCGGCGGAGGGCGGCACCGGCACCCATGCAAACTGCCTGCCTTTCTACCACGAGCGGTCTATCGCCATGCTGGGGTCCGACACGGGCAACAGCCTGCAGCACCCTGGTTTTGACCAGTTGACCAACCCCGTGCACCAGGTGGGCATCGTCGGCATGGGGCTGTGGATCCTGGACAACGCCGACCTGGACGCGCTGACCGAGGCGTGCCAGGCGCGCGACCGGTGGGAGTTCATGCTGACCATCAACCCGCTGCGCATCGAGGGCGGCACAGGCTCGCCCGCAAACCCGGTAGCGGTGTTTTAGTCTCGCCGGGGTCAAATAGAGACCCAGCATACAACGCAAGGGAGCAGACATGACGCGACTGTCACCGGGCCAATCGGTGGTTGAGGCGCTGCGGGCCGAGGGCATCTCCTACGTATTCGGCATCGTGGGCGGGACGTTCCTCGAGGTCCTTGACGCCCTGTACGACGCCGAGGACATCAAGTTCGTGAGCGTCCGGCACGAGCAGGGCGCGGCCTTCATGGCCGACGGCTTCGCGCGCGCATCAGGTCACCCCGCCGTGTGCCTGGTGACCAACGGCCCCGGCGCGACGAATCTGGTCTCCGGCGTCTACGCGGCGTACACGGGCCACTCGCCGGTCATTGCCATCTCCGGCGCGCCGTCCCGAGACGTCGTCTACAGGGATGCCTTCCAGGAGACCGACCACGTCTCGCTGTTCCGCCCGGTGACCAAGCAGGCGCTCACCGTCAACGCCGCCGAACGCATTCCGGAGCTCTTCCGGCACGCCTTCCGCACCGCGATGACGGGCAAGAAGGGCCCGGTCTTCATCGACATACCGCGCGACCTGCTGGATGGCACCCTCATCGAGCACCCAAACGCGCTCCCGCCTTCGTACCGTGTGCACCAACGACTGCCCGCTGACCCGGCGTTGGTGCAGCAGGCCGCGGCGCTGCTGGCGTCGGCTGAGCGGCCGATAGTCATCGCGGGCGGCGGCGTGACGCAGAGCGGGGCTTCGCAGACGGTGGTGGAGCTGGCGGAGCTGCTTTCGGCGCCGATGATCACCAGCTACGGCCGCAACGACGCCGTCCCCAACGGTCACCCGCTCTACGTCGGGCCGCTGGGCCGCGCCGGTGCCGCCGAGGCGGGGCAGATTTGCGCCGGCGCGGACGTCATCCTGGCTGCGGGCACTCGCCTCTCCAACTTCACGACCTTCTACGACAACCGTTACATCAGCGCCGACGCGAAGATCATCCAGATTGAGATCGACGAGCGAGAGCTGGGGCGCAACTACCCGGTGGCCGTGGGTATGCAGGCTGACGCCGGAGCCGCGTTGGAGAGCATCATCGAGGCGCTTCAGACGCAGGGTGGGCAACCCGAGCGCGGCGCATGGGCGGCGGAGGGCATGGCATTGCGGGCCCAGCGCCGCAGCAGGCTCGACGATGAAGCTATGTGGACGGGGTCTCCCCTGAAGCCGCAGCGGGTCTACGGGGAACTGCGCAAAGTGTTGCCGGAGGACGCCATCATGGTGCTGGACGCCGGCGCTTGCCCGGCCTTCGGGTACGATCGGCTGGACTTCCAACGGCCCGGCACATTTATCACCCCGCTGGATTTCGGTGGGCTGGGCTTCGCCTTCCCGGAGGCGCTTGGCGCGAAGCTCGGCAGGCCGGACGCCCCAGTTGTCGCGATCCACGGCGACGGCGGCTTCCTCTTCAATGTGCAGGAGTTGGAGACGGCCGTGCGCGAGGGTATAGCCGCCGTGACCATCGTGATGAACAACAATCTGTGGGGATCGGAGGCTGCCTATCAGCAGGCCCTCTACCCCGGGCGGGAAATCGGCGGGCACATCACCAATCCCCGTTTTGATAAGCTCGCGGAGCTCTTCGGCGCGCGCGGCTACTACGTGGAACGCGCCGAAGACGTGGGCGACGCGCTGAAGGACGCGCTCGATTCCGGCCAACCCGCCATCATCGAGATCCCCGTGGACCCCAACGAGTTGCCACGTCCCGCGCGGCTGGTGGAGTCGGGGCGGTAGGGCGTGTCCCTAATCCATCGGCAAGGAAAGAGGGCGTCGGCTGGCGCCCTCTTTTGTGCTCGTTCTGTTGTGGCGCGATGCCTCTTATCTCGGGCCGCAATCCGTGTCCGCCAACTCCGGGCAGTTGACTGTCGTGTGCACCTCGCCGAATTCATGTTGGTGGCGGTCTGTTTACCATGTCTAAAGCTCACTCTCTACTGTCGAAAAACTGCCACCCGTTGTCATATGCAAGCCACTTGACGCGCCACACGTACTTGATCCCCCCTTTGTCCAACGAGACCAGCTTGCATAGGTACTTGTCCTCTTGGTTGAGGGAAATTGGTGAAGGATCACCGGAATTGATAAAGTCCAACGCCCGGAGCATTTCCGCATCTCTAGGGCCCTCAACTTGAATCGACCAATAGTCTAAGCCTCCCTGAAAGCCCACACTAGAGAGATTGTGAAGCTCGACCCTATACGTCAGGGAGCCGCTGAAGTAGGCGTCGTTGGCAGCCCGTATTTCTGCTTCGGCATTCCGGCGTTCCTCTTCCGCGTCCCGGCCATGTATACGCATCCAATCGCTTAGGGACAACCGGTCCAATGGGTTGGTCCTTTGCAAATCAGCCTGTAGCAATACGGGGTCGACCACCATGATGTCGGCTCGGCACCTATGCAACCAGGGTTGTATTCCACCACACCGTAAACAAACTCTCGAATAAAGTGTCACGGATTCCTCCAAACACAGAGAGGGCGCCCCACGGGGCGCCCTCTCTGTCTAGTTCTTGTGGTGTCCTATTACCGCTTCAGACCGCGGTCTGTGTCTGCCAGTTCCGGGCGGTCCACAAAGGCCTTGCGCAGGTCCCGCGTCGCCTCGAACCAGCCCTGGCCCTTGGGCAAGATCGTGCCGCCGGAACGCTCCTCGTACAGCTCAGGATGGTCGACGGTGGCCGGGTCGATGCCCTCTTGCAGGTTGATGGCGGCGGTCATGATGCGCCGGCGGGTCTTGATGACCATCGAGTCGCTGGAGCCCAGGTGCTCCTTGGTGCGGTCCGCAATGGCGCCCATCTGCTCCGTGACCGACTGGTCTTGAATGTGAATGCCGGGGATGCCGGTGAAGATCTTGTTGGTGCTCTGGGCCTCGCGGTCAATACGGTAATCGTTCTCCGCGTTGGCGGCCAACCGCCAGCGGCCAAGGAAGCCGGAGGTCTGAGGCAGGAACTCGGGCAGCAGGCTGGCCCCGGCGACCTGCTGGCCACCGCCGCCGTTGCCGATGCCCCTCGCGAAGGGGTTGGGGCCGCAGATGTTCCAGAACATTGTGTGCTCGTCGTCGATGGGAACCCAAGCCCGGACGAGAATCTGCCAACCCAGCACGCTGGTGGGGATCATGGTGTAGAAGGGCAGCAGGAAGTGGGCGATGCGCCAGTAAATGGAGTCCTCTTCCGCAGGCCGCCAGGCGCCGTAGGAGGTGCCGTATTCCGTGTCGACGACGTCGTAGCCCCGGGGCGAGCGGTCTTTGACGGTGTAGTAGTCGAAGGAGCCGGGGTTGAGCTTGTCGGCGGTCACGCTGCCAAGGTGCAAGAAGCCGAGGTGGGATGTGTCGATGTCGCCCTCAAGGGCCTGGACAAAGTTGCAGTCGCGCATGGCGGTCCAGACAGACTGCTCGACGGTGTCGGGCAGCATGTTGGGCTCGATGTTCGGCAGAGGCGGAAGCTGGGTGCGGGGGCCCATGTAGGTCCAGATGATGCCGCTGCGCTCTTGGCAGGGGTACGACTTGATTTTGACCTTGTCCTTGAAGTTGGACTCGGCGGGCTCCGAGGGCATGTCGACACAATCGCCGTTCACGTCGAACTTCCAGCCGTGGTATACGCAGCGAATGCCGCTCTCCTCGTTTCGACCGAAGAAGAGGCTGGCGCGACGGTGAGGGCAGTTGTTGTCGATGAGACCCACGTTGCCGTTGGTGTCGCGGAAGGCGATGAGGTCCTCGCTCAGCAGGCGAACGCGGACGGGGTCGCTGTCCGGGTTGGGTAGCTCGCTGGCCATAAGGGCGGGAATCCAGTGCTGGCGAATCATCTCGCCGGTAGGCGTCCCCGGCCCCACCCGACACATCAGTTTATTGTCGCTGGCGGATAGCATACTTTTCTCCCCCTTCAGTGAATGTTGAGGCTAGTGGGGAGTGTAGTATTCCGCAGATTCCGCGTCAATCCATAGAAGGCGGACTATGTCTGAATGCCGGTATGGGACGCGAGAAGCAACGGCGTGCGACAAATTAGGAGATCAATACTCCGAGGGTCAGAGGTAATGTTGCGGCGTTTCGTGGAGACGTGCGCGCCGAACGAGCCTAGTTCGGGTTGTCCAGCCGGTGGCTCATGTCGGCGAGGAAGCTCTGAATGTCCGCAGGCAGGTCCTGCATCTGCTCTTCCGTGGTGGACTGTTCCTCGGTCGAGTTGGGGTGCCGCGAGTCGTAGTAGGACTCCAGCCGCTTGACCAACTCCTGTGCGGCCGGGTTGTTGCTGATCTCCGAATCGAGCTCTGAGTACTGTTTGCGGCCAGCCTCGGTTTGGGGGAGGTCTGCGGGCAAATTGTAAATCGTGGATAGAATCTCCAGCAGACGCGCGGTGCCGGCGTAGTCGTGCTCAAGCTGCGCATATTGGGGGAGCCGCACCATCAGGCTGACGTCCTCAACGCCAATCTTCGGCAACTCCTGTGAGAGCAGGTTCATGATGGATGTGGGGCCTTCGTAATTGCTGCGGCGACGGGAGACGAGGCCGCGCAAACCAGTCATGGGCTCGCCATTGAGAGTGCCGGTGACCTGCAGCGGGCGGGTATGCGGAGCCGCGTCGTACATCGCGCCGATACGGCTGTACCGCTTGACGCGCAGGGCCTTGAGCACCTCCAGGATGGAGGCAATGTAGTCCTCGGCGTTTGCGTGGGGCTCGCGCACCTGCATGACGATGATGGGCGGGCTCGTGTGGCCGGTCAGTTGACTGACGCGGGTGTTGGGAACGCGCTGCACACGTTGACCCCCGCGAAATCGCGTGGTTGGACGATAGCGGGTAAAGTCGAAGAAGGCGCCTGGCTTTTCGAGCCTTCCCAACTCTTGGGAGCCGAAATAGCGCTCGAGTCGGCGCAGAGTCAGCGTACCCACACTGCCGGCGTCAAGCCAAGGATAGAGCATGGCAATGACGTGCGGCTCTTCAAGGAGAGGAAGGGGTTCGGTAAACTCGAAAGCGCCTATCTTCATGGGTGCATGTTGCCAGAAGTCTGCCGATTTTGCAACCATGAAAGGGCGGCGGAACGCCGATGCAAATGACCACGTCTGTTGCTGCGGGCTGGGTTGACACTTATCCTTGAACGGTGCTACACCTACTCCATGTCGGTATGAGTGAGGCAGCCGCCTGCGCAGCCGATGAACAATCCGTGGTGAGGGGGATGTCATGCTTACCCGTGAAGAGAACGATTTGGTCTGCCGCGTGGGCCCGGGCACTCCTATGGGTGACCTGATGCGCCGCTACTGGCATCCTTTCCTCCTTGTCGACGAGCTTGGGGAAGCCGACGGATCGCCGGTCCGCGTCCGCCTGCTTGGGGAGGACCTTGTGGCGTTCCGTGACACCAACGGCAAGGTGGGGCTCATCGCCGAGTCGTGCCCGCACAGGGGGGCGTCGCTGTACTTTGGCATCAACCAAGAGTGCGGCCTCATGTGCATCTACCACGGCTGGAAGTACGACACCGACGGCAACTGCGTGGACATGCCTTCAGATGTGCCCGGCAGCCGGTTCAAGGAAAAGGTCCACGTCGCCTCCTACCCCTGCATTGAGTCGGCGGGGGTAATCTGGACCTACATGGGCCCGCCGGACAGGAAGCCGCCGGAGCCCAACTTCATCTTCAACAACCTGCCCCCGGAAAACGTCATCGCCAACCGGACGCCCATCTATTGCAACTACCTGCAGAGCCTGGAGGGCAACATAGACTCCACGCACCTGGGCACGCTGCACGTAAACTACGCGGACAAGGAGCCCAGAGACCTGGAAACGGACAAGCCCGGCTACTGTTCCCCCGCGTTCTCCCGCTACACCCTGGCCAAGTACCGCTACGCCCGCATTGACGTCCAGGATACGGACTACGGCTTCAGGCTCATCGCAGTGCGGCCCACTGACCAGGGCAACCAGCACGTGCGCATCAACTGCCACGTGCTGCCGTACAGCTCCTTCATCGCCGGCCAGCAGCGCAGCCAGCAGGGCGTGCTGATCCATGTGCCCGCCGACGACGAAAACTGCTTCCGCATCTCCATCCAGTTCCGGCTGAACCAGCCCTTCTCCGGCGGCGAACGCCAGGAACGCCGTGCCTCCGCGACGTACATAGATGGCGACCGCAATACGCGCCGCAATCGCGCAGACAACGATTGGAACATTGACCGGTACGCCCAGAAGCACACGATTCTGGCGGGCATATGGCCCTTTGGAGACCAGGACTACGCCGTCACGGAGAGCATGGGCCCCATTCTGGACCGCACCAAGGAGCACCTGTACGCCGGGGACGCGGCCATCATACGGTGCCGCCAGATGTTGGCCCAAGCCGCGCGGAACCTGCAGGAGGGCATTGAACCTCCCGCAACCAACGGGGACGTCATGTACGGGCGCATCCGGGCGGAAGAGATCATCATCGGCCCAGGCGACGACCCATGGCAGATAGCGGCAGACGCCGGCGAGACAGCAAGACGGGGCGAGCGGCTGCTGTAGCCGCTTTCCAAAGCCAGCAAGTCCGCCGGAGGGCCCAACAGGCCTGTTTCGGCGGACTTACTGCGTAACGGAGCAATCTCTACCTTTCAAGACCATGGCTCGTTTTACAATGTAACGCAGTGCCTTGGTTCTAATGCGCCCACCTGGTCCGCTTGGCTTGGTGTGGGAACCTGAACATGGAGTTGCTTGATGAAGGTGTGGAGCAAGCGACTGATTCTACTGGCGTCCCTGACCCTGTTTGCCGCCCTTGTGGCCTTCTCTTCCTGCACGGGCGAGACGGAACAAGAGCCGACCCCGGCGCCTATGCCCACCCCGGTCCCCACCCAGGCCCCTGCCCCCACCGCGGTCCCGGCGACCCCGACGCCTCAGCCGACGCCCACCCCCACCTTTGTCGCGCGCCCCGCTCCAACGGACACGCCCAGACCCGCTCCCACCCCCACCCCGAGGCCGGCGCCGACTCCCACGCCTGAAGTGGTTGAAGAGTCCTTTGCAACCTTCACCAGCGACCTCTTCAACTTCTCCTTTGAATACCCGGAAAACTGGCGACTGTCGGAAGAAAGGCGGGAGATCTCTGTTAGCATCCCCGGCCAATCGGCGGAAGTGGACGTGAGTATTCACATCCTCACCACGCCACAGACCGTGCACGAGTACACGGATGTCGTGCTTGAGTCGTTGGAGGAGGAATACCCGTCCTTCGTGGTTCGGTCGACGGCCGGCCGTCAGGTTGGCGAGGTCCCCGGCTTGGTGAATCGCGCGCAGTCGACCACTGACGCCGGTACGGTGACCTACTACAAGATTTACACCGCCGCCATTGGACGAGTGGGCGTGACCTTTGCTTTGAGTGGAGACGAAGAGGACGTCCAGAGCGCTGAGGCGCAGTTTGACGCCCTTGCCGACAGCTCCCGTTTCCCAAGTGGCTCGCTGGAAATCCCGGAGGCCTCCATTGAGAAGCAGGCTGTGGGCACGGGATTCTCCAGGGGACTGCAGATCATCACCGGTGAGAACACCGTCTTTGAGCAGGATAACGAGGCTCTCTACGCCGCCGTGGAATTCGAGCTCCTCCCCGTGGACACGGCGGTGGAATTCCTGTGGGTGAAGGTCAACTATGCTGGCCGCGTTGAGAGGGTGTTGACTTCCACGACATCGGACACCGAGGGCGAGGTCCATTGGTCAGCCTACACCCCGGAGGACGGCCTCGAGCTCGGCTTCTACTTGGTGGCCATCCTCCAGAACGAGTCCTTCGTAGCATTCCTGCCCTTTACCGTGATCATTGAAGAAGGCGCGGAGTTTATGGACACCCTGTCCTACGAAGACTGGACCGGTTTCCTGCTCTTTGTCGTTCGGGACCCTGAGCGAGCGGTTTACGCTGCCACCAAGGCGATTGAGTTGGACCCCGAAAATGTGCAGGCGTTCGTGTGGCGCGCCGAGGCATACCAGCAACAGTGCAAGATTAGGCCCGCCATTGCGGACCACTCCCAGGCCGTCAAGCTGCTGCCCGACAACCCAGTCACCGTAGCTACCAGGGGAAGTGCCTATTGGCGCGCTTTTGACTATGACCGGGCGCTCGATGACTTCACCCGTGCTTTGGAGCTGGTTGAGGCGCTGCCACGGGACACCGAGCGGCAGATCAGACGCGCAAACCTCCTGGAGGCCAACTACTACAACAACCGCGCTCTGATCTACACAAACAAGGGCCAGATTGGTGAAGCCCTTGACGACGTTGCGCGCGCCTTGGAGTTGGAACCGGACTCGGCTCACTACCTGGATACGCGCGCGTACGCCTACCTCAAGGGCGGGCGGATTGCCGAGGCCAAAGAGGACTACGTCACCGCCATAAATCAAGGCTTGGAAGGCACCTACACTTTCCTGGGGCTGGGACTGACGCAGGCTGCCCTTGGCGAGAACGAGGAGGCCCGCGCCAACTTGGAGCGCGGCTTGGCCCTCTTCGAAGATGACCCGAGCGAGGGCTGCCCCGACCCGCAGCTAGGGGACCTCATCGCCCAGGCGAACAGCACCCTGGCGACGCTCCCGTCTTAGGCCATGCAACGGCGCGGGCTGAGGGCGAGCACTCGTCGCTCGGCCTGCGCCGCTGCTGCCGATGTCAACAAGTGTCAGGCTTGGCCGATTACGACTTCCGCCGTGGTTGATGGCTTGGGTCGCCCTTGACACGGACAGTGGCAGTTATATACTTCCTTCATTCGCAAAGGGAGCAGCAGAGGCTTACGTTTCCTGAATCTCCTTAAATCCTCCTATTACTTTCTTCCCAAGGGACGCAGCCCAGAGGCTCCGCCGGCGTGCCGTCTAGGTGTGGCACGATAACGAGTAGGGAGGGAAGTATGTCCCAACACCTGCTATGGAAACGCCTGTTCCTCGTGTTTGCGGCCCTGACTGTGGCAGCCCTCTTGGCCGCCTGCGGCAGCGGCGATGAAGAGGCCGGCGGAACGACTGCGGAACCGGTCGCCGCGGTGCCTACCCCAGCCCCCGTGCAGTTCCCTGACGCCAACCTCACGTCACCGGCGACCCCCGCCCCCGCTGCCTCCAACACGGCCCCTTCCAGTTCATCGGACGCCATGATGGACAAGGAAGGACCTAAGACTACCCGCGTGGTGTTGGGCCTGATTCCCGCACGAGCCTTGAGCAACTCGCTGCGAAACCTTGGCTCAACCTCGGCATTCCAGCTCAAGCCCATGTATGAATACCTGATGGACACCCACCCGGAGACGCGCGCGCTCATCCCGGGCCTGGCTAAGAGCTGGGAAGTTGAGCCGAACGGCGCCGGCTTGCGCTTCTTCTTGGAGGAGGGTGTCGCCTTCCACGACACTGACGGCAATGAAGCCGGCGTCATGACCGCCGACGATGTGGCATGGACGCGCGAAGACATAGTAGCCGAGGATTCAACCAACAGCATTCGCGGCCTCATGCGCGCCGCCGAAGTGGAAGTCGTCAACGATCACGAAATCGTGTTTCGTTGGGAAAAGCCGGACGCTGACGCGCTCGACTTCATCGGCAACCAGGTTGGCGGCATGGAAATAAACAGCCGCGCAGACGCCGACACGTTGGATGTAGGTGTCCTGAAGGACCGGCCCATCAACGGCACCGGCCCCTACACCTTTGTCTCCCGGGCGCAGGAACAGGACGTCGTTTACCGAAAGCTCTCGTCGCCCCACTGGCGGCTGGACGCCGACTTCGAAGAAATCCAGGTCCGCTGGATTCCGGAAAACTCCACCCGGCTGGCGGCCCTGCTGGCTAGGGAAATCCATATCACCAACGTTCCCTTTGAACAGGAGCCCACTGCCTTGGCCGATGGCATGAAGATCGTCACCGGCAAGGTCAACACCATGCGCACCTACTTCGGGATGCAGGGCGCTTACCTCAATGACCCCAGCGACCCCAACTCCGGGTACAAGTTCCCGGACACGCCCCTGCTGAACAAGAACGTCCGTGGTGCCCTCAACCGGGCAATCGACCGCGACGCGCTGAACGAGGCCTTCTTCTTCAACCTGGGACAGAAGATGCACGCCATCCACGTGGCAGAGACCCACGGTGCCTACAGCGAGCGGTGGAAGAACGAGTTCGAAGACAGGTACGGATACAACCCCACCGCAGCCCGGACCATGCTGCGGGAAGCCGGCTATGACAGCAACAACCCCGTCGAGACCAACCTGTTCGTCCTGGGTGTCACCCAGTACTCCGGCAGCGAGGACGTCATCGAGTCCGTCGCCCAGATGTGGAGCGACGTAGGCGTGAAGGTCAACCTCCTTACGTGGGACAACGCCCAACGCTCGGCCCGGTCCCGTGCGCTGGAGCTCAACAACCACATCACCCTGAGCGTGCTTATCGCGCCGCCGATCTTGGCCCTGCGCCTCAATCACCACACCTCACCTCCACGCGGAGGCGGTGTGGAGGACTGGGTTGTGGAGGAGGTCTTCGAGAAGGCCCGCCGTTCCCTGGACCTGAACGTCCAGAACCAGTGGATGCAGGAGGCAACCAACCGCATCTACGACGAGTACATGTCAATTCCGCTCTTCTGGGTGCCCGTCCACGCAACGGTCGACCCAGAGGTGGTGGAAGACTGGGTATTCCCCGGCACCGTGTCCGGCACATGGACCCACTTCTGGAACATCCGCGGAACGCGGTAGCGCCGGCTCCTGGCCGAACGCAGAATGATCAGGAGAAGCCCCCGGCCAAGTGGCCGGGGGCTTCTCCTCTTCGAATGCTCCTGCTACCGTCAGGCGCTCTTGTTATAACCCGTAGCCTTGACAGCCAGCTATGACGCTATATACTGCCAGCATTCATAAGGGAGCAGCACGGCTCAAGTTCCCTGGCATACTTTAACGGCGTCGCAACTTCCTGCCTTGGGAATCTGCCGGAGCGGCTCTCGGTTTGTGCCGAGCATGACGCGGCACAACGAGAGAGAGGAAAGAGTATGTCACAAGGCTTACTTTGGAGACGCCTGATCCTTGTGTTCGCGGCACTGATGGTGGTAGGCCTGTTGGCCGCCTGCGGAAGCGGCGATGACGAGGACGGAGGAACGACGTCGCAACCAGTCGCCTCCGTGCCCACGCCCGCCCCGGTGCAGTTCCCCGACGCGAACCTAACGTCACCCGCAACGCCGTCCCCAGCGTCCGCCGACTCAATGCCGTCCTCATCGAGCGACGCCATGATGGACAAGGAGGGACCCAAGACCACCCGCGTGGTGCTGGGCCTGGTTCCACCGTCGGCCCTGACCAACGCCCCCCGATACATGGGCTCCACCTCTGCTTTCCAGCTCAAGCCCATGTATGAGTACCTGATGGACACCCACCCGGAGACCCGTCAGCTCATCCCGGGCCTGGCCAAGAGCTGGGAGGTTGAGCCGAACGGCGCTGGCCTCCGGTTCTTCCTCGAAGAGGGCGTCGCCTTCCACGACGTTGACGGCAACGACGCTGGCGTGATGGTCGCTGACGACGTCGCCTGGACCCGTGAAGAACTTATTCATGAGTCCTCCACCAGCAGCATTCGCTCCCTGATGCGCAACGCCGAGCTGGAGATTGTCAACGACCACGAGGTCGTCTTCCGGTGGGAGAAGCCGGATGCAGACGCCCTGGACTTCATCGCCAACCAGGTGGGCGGCATGGAGATCAGCAGCCGCGCCGACTACGATGCCTACCCCGAGGACGACAAGAGCAACCGGATAGCGCGCCCCATCAACGGCACCGGCCCGTACACCTTCGTCTCCCGGGCCCAGGACCAGAACGTCATCTACAAGAAGCTGCCCAGCCCCCACTGGCGGCTGGACGCGGACTTCGAAGAAGTGGAGTTGCGCTGGTTGTCGGAGAACTCCACCCGTTTGGCCGCGCTGCTGTCGGGAGAGGTCCACATCACCAACATCCCCTTTGACCAGGAACCGGCCGCCATTGGTAGGGGAATGAAGATCATTACCGGCAAGGTCAACACCCTGCGCACCTTCTTCCAGATGCAGGGCGTCTACCTCAACGACCCCGGAGACGCCAGCGCTGGCTTTAAGTTCCCGGACACGCCCCTCCTGAATAAGAACGTCCGGGCGGCCCTGAACCGGGCCATCAACCGCGACGCCCTGAATGAGGCTTTCTTCTTCAACCTGGGGCAGAAGATGCATGCGATCCACGTGGCTGAGACGCACGGCGCGTTCAACCAGCGGTGGAAGGACGAGTTCGACGAGAAGTACGGCTACG
The DNA here is from genome assembly GCA_965249605.1 of Dehalococcoidia bacterium. Classification (GTDB taxonomy): domain Bacteria; phylum Chloroflexota; class Dehalococcoidia; order Lucifugimonadales; family UBA1127; genus UBA1127. The sequence goes on along the minus strand of OZ252245.1, from coordinate 2,005,979 downwards.
ACCCCGCCGCTGCTCGGAGCTTGCTGCGGGAGGCTGGCTACGACAGCAACAACCCCGTCGAAACCAACATGTTCGTCCTTGAGATGACACAGTACTCCGGCGGGCCGGACGTCATCGAGTCGGTGGCCCAGATGTGGTCCGACGTGGGCGTCAAGGTCAACCTGCTGACGGTCGACCGCGCACAGCGTCTCAACCGGGGCCGTGCCCTTGATTACGACAACCACGTTACGCTGGGCGTGCTGATCGCGCCGCCTATCCTGGCCCTGCGCCTCGGCCACCACACGTCGCCCCCGCGCGGCGGCGGCGCTGAGGACTTCGTTGTCGAAGAGGTCTTCGAGAAGGCGCGAAGGTCGCTGGACCTGACCGTGCAGAACCAGTTCATCAAGACGGCCACAAACCGCATCTACGATGAGTACCTGGCCATGCCGCTCTTCTGGGTCCCCGTCCACGCGACGGTCAACCCGGAAGTCGTGGAAGACTGGATCTTCCCTGGCACGGTGTCCGGCAGTTGGACGCACTTCTGGAACATCAGAGGTACGCGCTAGCAACGAACCTAGCATCCAACGCGACGAGTAAAGACAGCCCCCCGGCCCACATAGGGTCGGGGGGCTTTTCGATGGGATCGACGGTTCCCGCCACGACGGTTCCAGAGCCGTAGCGGCGACTTGGGAATGCCCCCTTCGCGCTTGACCCAACCTGCATCATCGTGCCGGCATTGGCCGGAACTAAAGAGCCTTGCGCCCGAAGGCCTCTGCAACGCCCGACTCTGCCCTACGGTCTGTCCGGCGGAGGAAGGCCATCGTAACCAATTCCCTTCACAGCGGTGGGCTGGAAACGGACTGAGGCAGTTGTTGGATGCGAAGCAACGACTCCCTATGTGGGCAATTCAGCTTCAACTACGGATTGTCGTTTCTTGCCAAGGCTCACATTTGTGGTAACGGACCCAATGACAGTCACGAGAACCATCGCGTGTTCCGAGTCGCCGCCATTGTGAAGCAGGGCTAGCGCACTGCATTGGGGTTGAACTGATTGAAGGTGGCGCACGGCAACGGCGTGGAGGAAACCGGTGCTGCCTTCTGTCCCTACCATGGGAAGCATGTAGCCGGGTGTGGAGCGCCCGGGAAAGGGTGCGACGGCAGGGGGCGGCCGTTTTGCAATGGTCCCTGCCCCGGGCTCCTCGCCCTTCGCCACCGTGCGTCCCTGCGTCCATCGACACCCTGCGGGTGAATCGCAAATCGCCTGCACTCACGCCCAACGGGCCCCAGGCCATCCGACCCCTCCCACACAGTCGTTTGGGTGAAGGCCGGATCCCGGAGGCGTGGAGCAGGGCAGAGGCCACCTGCACACCCGCTGTACCGAGGGAATGGCCCAAGCGAAGGGGGCGCCTCCGTCAGGGAAGCGCCCCCTCGATTGCCTATGGGCCAGCCGCCTGTTGGCGGTTCGAAGCTACTGGGCTGCTCCAATCAACTCCAGGTGGGTCCAAAGACCCGTCACGGAGCCTGGGAAGTTGTAGCCGCTAACGAAATTGGGGTTGTACACGGCCTCAGGAGGCAGCCAGAGCATCGGGATGTCCATGTGGTTCTGGAACTGCAACTCACCCAGTTGCATGAGCAACGTGTTCTGACGTACCGGGTCGACGGTTATACGGACCTCGCTGTACAGTGCGTCGATCTCCGGAAGCTCCATGCCGCTGCCTCGAGGCGCGTGGCCGGAGGAGTAGACCCGGAATCCCATCAGCAGGTGGGAGCTGGTGCCCGCAAATCGTAGGTCGTTGCTCAACTCGAAGCCGCGGCGCTGGGCGGAGAACGCGGCCGCGTCCATGCTGATGAGGTTCGTCTTGATGCCAATGTCGCGGAACTGACCTGCCACGCCTTCAATGACGTCCGGGCCGCCGGTGACCCGGATCTCTTGCAGGTGCATGTTGATCGCGTAAGGGTTGTTGGGGCCGTAGCCCGCTTCGGCCAGCAGTTCACGGGCGCGCTGCGGGTTGTACCCGTATTTTTCCGGGTAGCGCTGCTCCCAAGATGGGTCCCAGCCGGGACGCGTGGGGTGGAAGTGGTTGATATGCATCAGCTCGGCCTTGCCGTTGAAGAAGGCAGTGTTTATTTCGTCACGGTTCACGGCGTGGCTCAGCGCTTGCCGTATGCGGATGTCGTGGAATGGGGAATCTGGGTATGTGAAGGGCGCGTCAAGTGGCGGGAGGCTGCCCCGGGTGTCAACGGTGCTGGGGGTGCGGAACACGCCCAGGAAGCTGAAGAAGGCCCGCTGCCCTGCGGCGTTCCCCTTCGCGATAGCCATTCCATCCGAGACCGCCTGCTGGATCTGGTCCTCCGGCAGGTTCGTGATGTGGATCTCGTCGGTTAGGAGGGAGGCCAGACGCGTGGATGCTTCACTCAGCCACCGCAACTCCAGCTCCGGGAAGTCCGGAGTGAACCGCCAGTGCTGCTCGGCAATGCGCTCGTAGCGAATGTACTCGCCCTCGCGCCGTTCCATGAACTGGTAGGGGCCGGTGCCCGGAAGGGGCTCGTCCTGGAGCGTTGGCGAGTGACCAAGGTCGTCATAGGCGTCCTTGCTTAACACCAAGATGCTCTGCTCCTGACGGGAAATGACCCAGAGCAGGCCCGCGTCGGGCGCCTTGACATCCAACACCAGTTCGTGGTCGTTGATGATTTCGACGCTGTTGAGGGCCGAGCGCATGTAGCCGCTGTTGCCGTGGCCGGCCTCCGGGTGGGCGAGCTCCTCGAAGGTGAGCTTGACGTCCTTGGCTGTCATTTCACCCCAGCCATCGTGGAACTGGACGCCTTCTTGGAGCTTGAACCGAATGTTCTTTCCGTCCGGCTCCACGGACCATTCCGTCGCGAGCTCAGCCGTCCACGCGCCGGTCACGGGGTCCATGCCGATGAGGTACTCGTACATTGGGTTGAGCTGGATGTTGTTCGGCGGGCCCTGCCGCATGGGATTGCTGTATTCCTCGCTGACAGGCGACATGCCAAAGATCACGCGGTCGATCTTGGCTTCCACCGCCGGCATCGCGGGAGCAGCGGTCGGCTGCACGATGGGCGCCGATGACGCGCCCTCAAGGACCGGCGCCGCGGGCATGGCGTCTGCCGGTTCCGCCGTCGCCGCCGGGGCCGCCGGGGCATCCGGCGCCGCCGCAGCCTCGTCGTCACCGCCACCGCACGCGGCGGCAAACACGGCGACACAGAGGGAGAGGCAGAGGAGAAGCAGGGTTCTTTCAAGTAGCGTTCGACGCAGCATGGGTTCCTCCTTGCATTTTGCTGGTATTGGACCGGTACGGGGCCAGCATTTTGGGCGCGTTCTTGAACGCGCCTGATTCAGCTTGTAGTCACGTGTCCCATGAAGCTATGGCAGAATCTTCACACTAGAAGAGTCTGAGGCACAGTAGACCGAATGATATGGCCTGTCAAGCTGTGTGAGGAACTGGAATGGGCCCGATTACCAGACCCGTGTCGTCAGATCCTTTGGGAGGAGCCGTTTGCGGACACGCGACGTTTGACGCGGGCCAAGGTGCTGTATAGTAGCGGTACTCCGCTTGCTGAAAGGCGATCGAGCCGTGCTGGAGCTCCTGGTAAGGCGGTTTCCCCTGCTGACGGCGCTTGTGCACCGGGACTTCCGGTTGTACTGGAGTGGCCACGCCGTGGCGGTGTCCGGTCAGCAGATGGCCATGGTCACACAGATGTGGCTCATCTTTGACCTGACGGGTTCCGCCTTCCATCTCGGGCTCCTGGGGCTTTCGCGGGCGATACCCGGCATGGCAATGAACCTGCTTGGCGGGGTGCTGGCAGACAAGTTCGACCAGCGCAAGTTGCTCATCGGCGCGACGACGCTGACGGCAGTGCTCTTCGCCATTCTGGCCACGCTGACGATGACCGGTAGGGTGGAAGTCTGGCACGTGCTGGCGGTGGTGTTCGGCACCGGCGCGTGCGAGGCCTTCATGCAGCCTTCGCGGCAGTCCATCTTCCCCCACCTCATTGACCGCCGGAACTTGATGAGCGCCGTCGGGCTGAACTCCACCATTCACCCCGGCACCCGCATGTTCGGCCCGATCATTGCCGGCGTGCTCATCGACAGCGTGGGTATGGGTCACGAAGGCGCGGCGGCGGCGCTGTTCGTGGTGTCGGCGCTGTACCTCGTCTTCACCATAGCGCTCACGCTGGTCCACGTACCGCCCATCCGGCGGGCGTCGGCGAGCGGCGGGCTGGAAAGCCTGGTCCAAGGCATCGGTTACGTGGGCAACAACCGCATCTTTCTGCTGCTCATACTGACCAGCTTCTCAAACGCCTTCTTCGGCGGAGCGCACATGACGTTGCTGCCGGTCTTCGCCGACAAGCTGCTGGGCGAGACATCGGGCGTATCGCTGGCGATTCTCGCGTCGGCTGGCGGCGTCGGCGGTCTGACGGGGGCCATCGTGGGTGGCTCACTTGGCCGCTTGCGACGGCGAGGGTGGCTGCTGGTGGGCGCCGCGTCGAGCTACGGCGGTGCCCTAATCCTCTTCGCGCTGTCGCCCTGGTACTGGCTCTTGGTGGGACTGGAGTGGATGGCCTCCGCGAGCAACCAGATGTTCAACGTCACGTCCCAGAGCACGCTGCACGGCCTGGTGCCGGACGAGTACCGTGGGCGCGTCATGGGCCTCTGGGCAATGACCCACTCAGTAGCACAGCCCATGGGCGGCCTGCAGATGGGCGGCATGGCGTCGCAGCTCGGTGCGACTGCGACCGTCATCATCAGCGCGAGCTTCCTTCTAGGATGCGTTGCGCTGGGCATCGCGCGGGACGGCCGTCTACGCAACTTGACCAGCGCGCAAGTCATTGCCGATTCGGAACAGCAAGCGAAACGCGCCACAGAAGTCGCGGGCTAGCGCTCACCGTTTCGTGTACAATCGCGGCGAGCACACCGCGTCGGCCATGGGCGTCGATTGCGTGTCCCCAGCGGCAAGGCCAGTGAAGGAGGGACGGCAGCATGGCGATTCAACGAGGGCTTCGATACGACCCGTCGGCGGTGTATGCCGTCACCGAGCAAGATGTTGAGTACCTCAACGTAAACGGAGACGTGCGGTTCGTGCGCGTCTACCAGCCCGAGGGGCCGGGGCCGTTCCCGGTGCTGGTCAGCGTGCACGGCGGCGCTTGGAGCGGCGGCGACCACACCAACAACGTCATCACCAGCGGCCCCATCGCGGCAAGCGGCGTGGTTGTGATGACCATTGGCCTTCGGACGGCGCCGGAGTTTCCGTACCCCGCGCAGGTGCAGGACGCCCACCTCGCCATCCGTTGGGCGAAGGCCCACGCGGCCGAGTTCAGCGGCGACGCAGGCGCTGTCGGCGCCATCGGCTACTCCAGCGGCGGGCACACGCTGCCTCTGGCCGCCATGCGCCCGGACGACGAGCGCTACGGCGCGCTGCCGTTGGAGGGCCACGCGGACGTGGACGCCAATCTCGACTGGTTCATCGTCTGCTGGCCGGTCATCGACTCCCACGCCCGCTACATGGTGGCGAAGGAAATGGCCAGCGAACGCTTGGTAACAAACTCCGAGGGCTACTTCCTGACTGAGGACGCCATGCACGAGGGCAACCCGCAGGAGCTGCTGGACCGCGGCGAGAGCGTCACGATGCCCCCTGCGCTCGTCATCCACGGCACCGCCGACGAGAACGTGCCCGTGGAGCACGCCGAGCGCTTCGTGGCGTCGTACGCGGCCGCGGGCGGAAGCGTACAGCTCGAGAAGTTCGAGGGCGAGCCCCACGGTTTCGCCAACGAGCCGGGTCCGGCGACAGACCGCATGGTGGAGCTTGTGAAGCAGTTCATAGCGGAGCGGGTAAACGCGCTGCAGGCCGCGGGCGCTGAGGCGTAAGAGCCGCAGGAGGCAGCAACACGGACCGTTCGCCCTGAGCCTGTCGAAGGGCGCCGGCACGGGCTGCTGAAATCACAGTCGTGGAGGAGACGCAGCATGGAGCATCGGAAGCTGGGTTCAACCGACCTGATGCCGTCGGTGATCGGCCTGGGCGGCTATCCCTTCGGGCCGCCGCTGTGCGACCAGGAGATGACGACGCGTGTGCTGGACCGCGCGCGGGAGCTTGGGGTCAACTACATCGATACCGCGGACATGTACGCCGGCGGCCACAGTGAGGAGCAGATCGGCGTCGCCATCGAGGGGCATCGTGACGACTTCATCCTTGCGACGAAGTTCAACCTCTCCAACCTCGGCGACGAGTCTCCCCGTGATCGCATCATGCGCAAGATCGACGAGAGTCTGACCAAGCTGCGCACCGACCACGTCGACCTGTACCAGATTCATCACGTGAACCCGGACGTTGCCCCTGAGGACATCCTGGGGCCGCTGAACGAGCTGGTGCAGGCAGGCAAGGTGCGCTACGTGGGCAACTGCAACTACGCATCGTGGCGGCAGATGGAAGCGCTTCAGGCCGCGCAGGACAACGACTTGGCGCCGTTCGTGTCGACGCAGAACCACTACAACATGCTGTACCGCCACGTGGAGCCGGAGATACTGCCCTTCTGTCGGAAGTTCGACACGGCCTTCATCCCCTATTTCCCCTTGGCCGGCGGCTTCCTCACCGGCACCTACCGCCCCGGTCAGCCCCCTCCCCCCGGCACGCGCGCCGACTTGGTGCCAACCGGCATGACGGCCAACGTCCGCAACGAGCGCACGGAGCACATGCTGCTGCGTCTCGAGGCATTTGCTCAGGAGCATGGGCACACCATTACGGAGCTGGCGTTGTCTTGGCTGCTTTCGCACCCGGAGATTCCGGTGATCATCAACGGGGCGGAGAGCCCGGAGCACATCGCGGCCAACGTGAAGGCGTCGGAGTGGGTGCTAACACCGGAGGAGCGGGCGGAAGTGGACGCCATGACATCCTGGTGGGACGGCTCCAACGCGGCCGTCGACACCACGGGCGGCGCCCCTCGAGCTGGCACGGGACAACGGTAGCTTACGTGTCCCTCCTCGAAATCGGAGCTGGCGCTGGGTGGATGAGGCGGTGGCGTATCGGGGTTCTGAGTATGCTTAACTTGGGAGTTAACGTTGAGGGCAAGTTTTCGCCTGAAGACTGGCCGGCGCGCTGTATTGGCCGTCGTGTTGTGCCTGACGATTTCTACCCTATCGGGAGCATGCGCCGGCGCTCCGGAAGCCTCAAGCGGTGCTTCCACCTCTCCGAATAACCCTGCGTCTGATGTCCCCACGAGGAACCTTGGCCAAGCGTCGTCCCTGGCGACGCTGCCCGCGACGCAAACGTCCGGCGCCAACGGCGACAGTTCCGTCTCCCAGGCTGAAAATTCGGCAATGGAGAATGGGCAGTCTCCTCATGTGACGGAGGTTGTCGCGACCTCCGGCGTCAACGCGGTGCTGGTGCGCTTCAGCGAAGTCGTCCACATGCGGGGCGACATGTGGCTGGAGACCACTGGCGGGGCCACGGACAACGCGCATCGAGCCGGCTCCCATACGCTCGTCTTCGGCGCCGGTGACCTGACCGGCACAGTTGAAGTACGTTCGATTGCCTTCGGCGACGGCGCGGGGCTGCGGGACATCACTGGCAACGACGCCCAAACTTCCTTCACTTCGACGAGTTGGATCATCGGGAACAATACTCCCAGCGCCTCAAACAGCACGGACACCGCTGTCCCCTCCATCGAGGGCATCACCGCCGAGGGCAACCGTTGGGTGGTCACGTTCACCAAGCCCGTGTACGTGCTCGGCTCAGTCTGCCTGCAAACGGGCGTGGAATGTGAGAAGACCATAGACCCGCCAACGCCTACTGCCCTCAGCAGGCACGTCCTGTTCGAGGATGCGCCAGACCCCACGGCCCTCAATACGCGGGTGACCGTGGACTCCCTCGAGTACGAGGGATCCCGTCATCCCATTCGAGGGGCTGGTGAGGAGCAGGCCGACATGTCGTTCGATCAACTGGTGTGGAGGGGCTTTCCTCGGCCGATTGTCCCAACGCTGTCCGACTGCGTCTATGATGCCGGCAACGAGTCCGATGTGACCGACGAGCAGTTCCAGACCATTGCCGGCCTCGACACGGAAGCCCTAACCGATGCCCAACGGTTCGAGTGGTACAAGTACTTTGACCGGATTGGCGCTGACCTCATGGACTCGTGTGTGACCGTATGGTCGGAGGCGTTGGACGCGGATAACGCCGAGAAGCGCAACATCGGGCGGTACAGCGAGTCCTGCTTGTCCAACCTGCGGGCCAGCATCTATGACACTGAGATTGGCGCCTTCGCGGCATGGAAGGAAGCCGCCGACTTGCTGGACGTACCGTTCCTTGACCTGACGCTGGCGGAAAGGTCAGTCTTGCGTATCCAGATTGGGCAAGTCGCCGGGTGCCGGGAATACTATCCCCAGCTCTTCAGCGCCCGCTGGATTCCCATGCCCGAAAAGTAGCCCTCGCCACTCCCCCGCCCTCTCCCCCCACCCCGTCGTGGGCGTCCATCGCGACCCCGACATCCTCACCCCGTCGTAGGGGCGCTTCACGATTCCGTTCGCCCTGAGCCTGTCGAAGGGCCGTCCCGCCGCAGCCGGACTCTCACCCCCCCGCCACCAGCAGCGCTCGCCGACCCCCACTCCCCCATCGTCGTTCCCGCGAAAACGGGAATCCAAGGCAGGCGCGCTTCACGAATCCGTTCGCCCTGAGCCTGTCGAAGCCTGTCCTGAGGGCACACGAAGGGGGCCGTCCCGCCGCAGCGGGACTCTCACCCTCCCACCACCAGCACTCGCCGACCCCCACTCCCCCATCGTCGTTCCCGCGAAAACGGGAATCCAAGGCAGGCGCGCTTCACGATTCCGTTCGCCCTGAGCCTGTCGAAGCCTGTCCTGAGGGCACACGAAGGGGGCCGTCCCGCCGCAGCGGGACTCTCACCCTCCCACAACCAGCGCTCGTCGACCCCCACACCTCCATCGTCGTTCCCGCGAAAGCGGGAATCCAGGGCAGGGGCAGGCGCGGGGCGTCTCCGTCTCTTGCCGCACCGCACTCCCCCACGCGCGTCATTCCTTCGCAGGCAGGATTCCGGCGGGGCGCGGCGGGGGGCGTCTCCATCCCCCATCGCGTCCCCTTCACCCCGTTGAAGGCGCGCACCGCGAATCCGTTCGCCCTGAGCTTGTCGAAGGGTCCCCCCGCAGCCGGGACCCTCACCCCATGCGCAAGGCGCCACCCTGACACTCCCTCATTGCCGTCACTCCGATGCCTCCGCTACCGTCTCCTTATGGAAGTAGCAATCTCTCATCGCAACCGGAACAGCACGAGTGCCCACGCCGTCATGGCCGCAAGCCTGATCGTTGGTGCCATGGTCCGCATCGATGCTCAGAGGGGGCTCGTCAAGCAACAGGGGGCCCCCTTTAAAAAAATCTTTGGATTTGTAGCTGGCTTGGCATGTTGCAGCTACAAATCCAATGCCAAAACAACCTGCCTGCGCGGCAATCCCCCTACCGGCGTGCGCCGGCCCCGCCACGCGAGGCAAACTGGCAGACCTCCGCTACGAGGTACTCCAGCGCCATGCGCTCAGGCATGGCGCCCGTCTTGATGGCGACGTCCGTGTCGAGAAGACCGCGGTGCAGGCGCTGCAGTGCCTGGGGCGAGAACCGCCGCGCCATCTCCAGCGTCTTGCGCAGCGGATAGGCGGACGCGATGCCCAGGCGGTTGCCCAACTCGGCCTGGGGGACCTGCTGCGTCAGGAGGTCTTTGGCCAGCACCATCAGGCGCACCTGCCGCGCCAGCATCGCCAACAGATAGGCGACGGTGGAGTCGCCCTCCAGCAGTCGCGTCAGGCTCCGCATCGCCCCCGCGCGGTTCCCCTCCAGCACCCCGTCGACCATGGCAAAGACACTGACCTCGCGCGCCGAGACCACCAGCTCCTCCACGTCCTCGACGGTCACGGCCCGGCCGGTGGCGTACAGGGTGAGCTTCTCCACCTCGGTCGAGAGCGCCCAGAGGTCTGGCCCCACTAGGTCCACGAGCAGCTGCACCGCCTGTGTCGTCATGCTGCCGCCGCAAGCCATGACGCGGCTCTGCACCCATCCGCTAAGGTCGTTGGGGTTGAGGGGCGCGAACTCCCGGACCTCTGCGACGGCGCTCAGGTCGCGCAGCAGGGGGTGGTTGGGGCGCAACTGCCCTTCGACGAAGATGAGGTCCGTCGTGGGCGGCATTGCGCCGTCCAGCGTGGCGATGCGTTCACCCCACTCGACTGTGCGCTGAGCGCCGCCTCGCCCGCGTCCGCCACGTCCCTCTCCGGCAAGCGAGGCTAGGAGTCCCTCGATGATGACCAACCGTCGCTCGGCCAGGAAGGGCATCGCCTGGCACATCGCGGCGAGGGTCGCCGGGTCCGCCTCGGCAGCGCTCAACGTGGTGGTGTTGGCGTCGCGCACGTCCGGCATCCCCACGGCGTCGCGCAGGGTGCCGAGGTACCCGCGGAGCGAGTAGGTGTCCTGGCCGTGCAGCAGGTATATCACGGAGCGATGGCCTCCGGGCGGCGGGTCATGGGAACGCCGCGGCTTCCAAGCTATAATGGGTGCATGTTGAGTATGAAGAAACGTCCCGGCATTGCCAAGGACGCACCACACCCACTTCTGGACGAGTTGCAATGGACCTCTTGATCCTTGGCTTTTCGCAGAGCGGAAAGACGTCCCTGTTCAACGCGCTGACCCACCGTCAAGCCGCGCCGGGCGGACGGTCCGGCGGTAGCGTGGGCGTCGCGAAGGTGCCCGACGCGCGCCTTGTGCCTCTGACCGAGATGTTTAAGCCCCAACGTGTCGTGCCTGCTGAGATCCAGTACATCGACACGCCGGCGATGGGCAGCGGACGCAAGCGAGGCGGCGGAGTGAGCGGCGAGCTGCTGAACCTGATGCAGCAAGCCGACGCCTTCGTCCACGTCGTCCGCGCATTTGACGGCGCCGAGGACATCGCCGCCGGCGCCCCGTCGCCGGAGGACATCGTGGTCGCCATGGATCTGGAGCTGGCCTTTGTGGACCTTGGCATCCTGGAGCGTCGCTTGGAGCGGCTGAACGCCTCCCTCAAGGGCGCCCGTGCCGCCGACCGCGGCGCCATCGAGCATGAAGCCGCCATGCTGGAGCGGGTGCGAAGCGGCCTGGAACAGGAGATTCCCGTCCACCAGCAGAAAATAGCGCCGGAGGACCGGACGACGTTGGCCAACTTCAACCTCACCACGGCCAAGCCGATCATGGTGGTGCTGAACGTCTCCGAGGATGCCGTCGGCGACGTGGCCGCGCTGGAGGCCGAATGGCATGAGCGGCTCTCGCAGGGCAACCGCGAGGTGGTCGCGTTATGCGCCAACCTCGAGGAGGAGTTGGCCCAGCTTCCGGATGACGAGGAATCGGAGTTCCGCGCCTCCCTCGGCGCTGGTGAGCCGGGCCGCGACCGCGTTGCTGAGGCGTCATACACGCTGCTGGGTCTGGTGTCCTTCCTCACCGTGGGGCCCGATGAGGTCCGCGCGTGGACCGTCGCGCGGGAGACGCCGGCGCAACGTGCCGCGGGCAAGGTGCACTCGGACATCGAGCGGGGGTTCATCCGCGCAGAGGTGGTCACGTACGACGACCTGATGACGGCGGGTGGATTGCCCGCGGCCCGCAAAGCAGGCAACCTGCGCGCCGAGGGCAAGACCTATCCCGTTCAGGACGGCGACATCATCAACTTCCTCTTCAGCGTGTGACTGCCGCCCACGCCGTTCACCCTGAGGGAAATCGAAGGGCGAACGCTGGAGCGGCCCTTTATGGAAGGGTCTGCCATGCACAAAAAACCCCTCGCGCAGCCGGACGTCAGTGAGACCGCTCTGAGCCTGACCCGCGGCATCGCCCTGTACGTCCACATCCCCTTCTGCGAGACCAAGTGCCCCTACTGCGACTTCAACACCTACGCCGGCATCAACCACCTGCTGCCCCCGTACCTCTCGGCGCTGGAGCGCGAGATTAGCATTTGGGGAGAAGCGCTGACACACCCCACGGTGAACACGGTGTTCCTCGGTGGCGGGACACCGTCGATGCTCTCGCCGGGCCAAATGACGGGCCTGCTCTCGACGATAGCCGATTCCTTTCCCATCGCCTCGGGAGCCGAGATCACGGCGGAGGTGAACCCCGACGACGCCTCGATTGAGCGGCTTGCGGCGTTCCGGCAGGCCGGCGTGAACCGGATCAGCCTCGGCGTGCAGTCGCTGGACGACGCCGAGTTGCGCATGCTGGGTCGGCGTCACGGGGCGGCGGAGGCGCTCACAGCATTGGCGGCGATTCGAGAGGCCGGATTTGACAACTTTAGCGCTGACCTGATGTACGGTCTCCCCCACCAGGGCATGGAGACGTGGCGGCGGAACGTCGAGGGCGTCATCGGCGCGGGACCCCAGCACATCTCGGCGTACGCGCTGACACTGGAGGAGGGGACGCCCTTCCACAAGCAGGCGGCCGACGGGTTGCTCCCCGAGCAGGACCAAGACCTGACCGCGGACATGTACCAGTGGGCAGACGAGGCGTTCGCCAGGGCGGGCCTGAACAACTACGAAATCTCCAACTGGGCGCGGCCCGGCATGGAGAGCCTCCACAACATCACCTATTGGCGCAATATCCCGTACTTGGGCGTCGGCCCGGGTGCTCACTCGTTCCTGGGCGGCTACCGGTTCGCCAACATGAAGTCGCCGGTGGGCTACATGACGCGCGTTCGGGCGTGGGACGCTGCGCCCGGCGGCGTCGAGGTCCTGCTCCGCGAGGCGCCCGGGCCCGTGGCAGACATCGACCCCATGGACGCGCGCACGGAGATGGCGGACAGCGTGATCCTGGGGCTGCGGCTGGTCGAGGGTGTGTCCGAGCGCGCGTTCCGCGACCGCTTCGGCGTGGGCCTGCACGATGTCTATGGTGCGGTGATCGCGGAGAACGTGGCGTTAGGGCTACTGCGCGTCACCGGCAAGGGGGCCGACGCGTTGCTGCAACTCACCAAGTGGGGAAGGCTGTTGGCCAACGAGGCCTTTGTGCGCTTCCTCTCCGCCTAGTCAACGGTTACCCCATCCGTTCGCCCTGAGGCTCTCGAAGGGTTTAACGAACGGATTGAGCAGCGGCTACTCCGACGCGAGGCTCTGGCTGGCGGCGGCCACACCGGCGCCCGCGGCCACCTCGTACCCGAACTGCGGCAACAGCGCCTCCAGCGACGACAGCAGGACGAGCACGTTGCTGGATGTCGACGACTCACCCATGAGGCCGATGCGCCACATCTTGCCCGCGAACTCGCCCAACCCGCCGCCAATCTCGATGTTGTACTCGGTAAGCAGTCGACGGCGCAGGCCGGGGTCGTCGACACCCTCCGGCACGTGGACTGACGTAAGCTGGTACGTGCAATACTCTTCAGGCACCAAGAGCCCCAACCCCAGGGCGGTCAAACCGGCACGCAGGGCGCGACCGTTGCGGCGGTGGCGGGCAATGCGGTTGTCCAGGCCCTCCTGAAGCACCAACCGCAGCGCCTCGCGCAGCGCGTAGATCATGCTCATGGGCGCCGTGTGGTGGTACACGCGGGTCCCGCCGGCCCAGTACTGGAGCAGCAAACCCAGGTCCAGGTACCAGCTGCGGGCCTTCACCGTCCGTCCCTTTATGGCGTCGAGCCCCCTGGCGCTGACGGCGACGGGAGACATCCCGGGAGGCGCGCCCAGGCACTTCTGCGTCGCGCTGTAGGCGAAGTCGATATCTGTGTCGTCGAAGTCCACGCGGGAGCCGCCGAGCGAGGTCACTGCGTCGACGAGGAAAAGGGCGTCGTGGTCGTGGGCCAGCTTGCTGAGGTCGTCCAGCGGCTGAAGCACGCCGGTCGAGGTCTCGGCGTGGACAGCGGCCAGCAGCTTCACCTTCGACTGCTGCTTGAGGACTGCCTCGACTGCGTCGGGGTCGGCGGGCTTGCCCCACTGCACCGGTACGGTGACGACCTCAGCGCCCTGGCGCGAAGCTATCTCCGAGAGGCGCAGCCCAAAAAAGCCATTCTCGATGACGACGGCCACGTCGCCGGGCTCCAGGAGGTTGGCGAGCGCCGCCTCCATGCCCGCGGAGCCGGTCCCGGAGATAGGGAGGGTGAACGCGTCCTCAGTGCCGAAGACCTCACGCAACATCTGCGCGACGCCGTCCATGATCTTGATGAACTCAGGGTCCAGGTAGCCAAGGATGGGAGCTGACATAGCGCGAAGGACGCGCGGGTCGACGTCGCTGGGCCCCGGACCCAAGAGGGTTCGGCGCGGCGGATTGAGCTCCTCAACCGGTCCGGGGGTCATCGCACACCTCAACAAGGGTAAGTTTTGGGAAAAGCATCACAAGCTAGCCAAGGGTACCAACCCCGCTAAGCAGCGTCAATGCGCTGTTGGTGGCAGTGAAGAATGCAGAAGGTGAAGCATATGGGCGCCAGGTACTTTGTATTGGGCCATGGCATAGTTCGCGAAGCGCGACGAACGTAGGTTGGCCTCCTTGCGAACGCACCCGCCGACTCGCTGCGAGGCGCGTCCCACGGCCAGCACCACGGGGCCCTGCGAACGGTCGCAGTTGCCGCCACCCCGACGATGCGCCAACCATGCCTGTCGCAGTCAGCAATCTCGGGGTCGCGAAGTCGGGACGCTCGCCGCCGTGCCGCCCGGTGGAGAATTCCCGGGTCGTAGTGGGCATTGGAACGAAGGGACGGGTTTCCAGCGTTATAGCGGGTACGGGCGCCCTCGGCGGCCTGCCCAGCCAAGAGCTTCGAGGGGATTACACTGGGGAGGAAAGTCTATGTACTACTGATGGTGTTAGTGGTTGATATCTATATACTACTGTAAATGGGGTAGCTATTTACTACTGTAAGTGGATGGTAGGGTTCAGTTGGAGCAACAGACATGAAGAGGGGTACGAACAGAACTGGGCACGTCCTTCTTGCGGTCATTGTGCTGTGTTCATCAGTTCTCTTCGCGGCCTGCGCAGCGGCGGAATCCGGCGCTTCGCCTGAGCCTCCTGACGGGCAGCCCTCAATACCGGAAGCGCAGGCGGACCAATTCTCCGACGCACCCCCCGCGTCTTCGGCAGCCACCCCCGGCGCTGAGGCCGAGGACACGCTCACTGACCCGGTTCCCGCGGCGTCAACGGAAATCGTCGATGCACAGGCTGAGACGACGACGAAGGGGACTCAGGAGCAAGGGGGCTCCAGTAACACGGAATACGCGTGGAAGGATGGCGACCGCACCCTGACCGTCACCCTGCAGCCCGACCTCGTTGTTGACGAGGATGACTCTGACACCTCGAAGTCGGGAGCCAGTGTTGGAGCGTCTGGGGGCGCTGTAGTCAAGTCTGCGGATGGACAGGGTCAGAAGAGCGGACAGCCGGTCTTCAAGTCCCAGTCCGGTGCGCTGATGACCCTGCCTGGGGGCGTATTGCTTGTCCTCGACGCCGATTGGACCGCAACCGAGGTCAACGCATTTTTCGCCGGCAACAGCATAAAGCTGGACCAGGTTTCCGAGTTGGATTTTGTAGACAACGGGTACTTCGTAGAGACGGACCCGGGCTATCCCTCGCTGAACTTGGCCAACAAACTGGCGTCGCAGGATGGCGTTCTCATCTCGAGCCCGAACTGGTGGACAGAAGTCACTACAAAGTGAGGGACTGCCCAGTCGGAATCATGGTCTTGGGGTGACCAGCCGTATGGCGGCGTTGCAACGAATAGCGAGGATTCTGTCGACCCTGGCGGGGGCTTTGCTGTTCACCCTTGCTTTGGCTCTGGGGAATGCCGCCGCGCAGACCGGAACGCCCGCCGCGCCGGCCATCGACAGCGTCAGTGCGGGCGACGCCGCGTTGACGGTGGCATGGACCGCACCCTCCGACACGGGAAACTCCAGCATCACCGCCTACGACCTTCGCTACATCCTCACCAGCGCAGACGAGTCAGTCGACGCCAACTGGACGCCCCTGGACGACGTATGGAGCGGCGCCGGTGAACTCAGGCATACGGTCACCGGCCTCGACAATGGCGCCGAGTATGACGTGCAGGTCCGCGCCGTGAACTCCCGCGGCGACGGCGCCTGGTCGGCCACCGAGACCGGCACACCCGCTGACCATGGCAACAACCGGGGCTCGGCGACACAGATCGCGCTGCAAACGCCGACGCTCGGATACATTTCCTCCGCCAGCGACGATGACTTCTTCCAATTCACCCTCGGCGAGGACACGGGCATCTTCATCTTCACGACCAGCTACCAGTCCGGTCATCTATCTACCACCGGTGAGCTCCAGGGCAGCGGCGGAAGCGTCGTCAAGTCGGATGAAGACGACCCGGAGTTCAAACAGCACGGCGACCAACTGCTCATTTGGGACACCCTTACGGCGGGGACCTACTACGTCAAGGTGGAGGCGCCCGAGGCGGGGGCATATACGCTTCACACGCAGCCCGTGCCGGATAGCACAAGCGTAGACGACGCGGTGGGCCTCAGCCTCGGTGGGCAGGCCAGCGGCATCCTTGACCTCGGTTCTGAGGAAGAGGACGAGGACTTCTTCCGGCTGGAGCTCTCCGCTTCTACGGACGTGATGCTCCGGGTGACGCGGGCGGGCAAGGGTCTCGACCCGTTGGGCACGCTGTTGGATGCCGAAGGGGAGGTCGTCGCCAGCCACGACGACAGCTTCCTGGATGGAGACAGGTCGGCGCACTTCATCATCCGGAAGCAGTTGTCGGCCGGGGTCTACTACCTGAAGGTGAGCGGCGCGCCCGCCGCGACGTTTGACGTTTGCCGGGGCTATACACCGTATGGAACAAGGCTGTGGGTGAACTGCAACAAGACGAAAAGCAAGGACGCTGCTACAGAGGCCGGCCCCTACTCCGTCTCCGCGGAAGCAGTTGGCGCACAGGGTAGTTCCTTCTCCTCCGCAACGTCCCTCCCGTTGGGTGAGGGTGCCCTCGCGGGTGGACGCATAGACTCGGCAAGGCAATTGGACTACTTCAGCATCACCGTGGACCAGCCAACGCACGTGGTGGTGCAGGTGGTGAGTGATGAGATCGAGACCCAAGGCGCGTTCTTTGGCACGAACCGGGCAGAGGTGGAAACGTACATTTCCGACACGGACTATCTGCCCGGCGCACTGGGCTTCACGCTCCATGCCGCCCTCGAAGCCGGCACAAGCTACATTCGCGTAGGTGGCGAAGCAGGCGCTGCAACCGGAACCTACGCCATTAGAGCCATGGTGGACACGGCGTACAGCGATTTCCTATCCACCTGCGCGGACATCACCACCGACTATGACGACCCCCTCTACGGTTGCCAGTGGCACCTGAACAACACCGGCCAGGACACCGGGGCAGGCGTGGGAACCTCCGGCGAGGACATCAACGTTGAGGAGGTCTGGGACGGCGGCAACCTCGGCGAGGGAATCAACATAGCGATTGTCGATGACAGTCTGTTCTCCGAGCACGAGGACCTCAAAGATAACGTGGACACCAGCAAGAACCGCGACTACACGTATCGTGACAATGTCTTTGAGCGGCACTTTTCCCACGGGACGTACATGGCCGGGCTCATTGCCGCACGGGACAACAATATTGGATTACGAGGAGTGGCGCCCCGGGCCACAATCTACAACTATAACTTTATTCGCAGTTCCTCCTACTTCAACCTGCTGGATGCCATGACGCGCAACATGGACGTTACGGCCGTTTCCAATAACAGTTGGGGGTTCGTCAGTGGCCCGGGCTTGGACCATTCCCCAGGTATTTGGGAGCGGGCAATAGAGTCAGGGATTTCCGACGGTTTTGACGAGAAGGGGGTGTTCTACGTCTTTTCCGGAGGCAACGGCGCCCCCGATGGTGACTACTCCAACCTCAGCGGCCTCGCCAATTACTACGCGGTCACCCCAGTCTGCGCCGTGGACGACCGGGGACAGCATGCGTCGTACTCGGAAGAGGGGCCCAACCTGTGGGTCTGCGCACCATCGGGTGATCGGTCCCAAGATCGGCAGGGAGCACCGGGGACTACCACCTATGACCGCTACACCCGCGCCTACAGCGGGACGTCCATCTCGACGGCCCTCGTCAGCGGCGTGGCGGCGCTGGTGCGTAAAGCCAACCCGGCGTTGACGTGGCGCGACGTGAAGCTGGTGCTGGCCGCGTCGGCGCGCAAGAACGACGCCAGCGACGCCGGCTGGGCATCGGGCGCGTTCAAGTACGGCTCGACCTCGGAGTGCTACAACTTCAACCACAAGTACGGATTCGGTGTCGTGGACGCCAAGGCGGCAGTTGACCTGGCGGCGTCGTGGACAAACTTGCCCCAAATGGGGCAAACGATCGGAGGATCGGCGGTTGACCTCGACCTTGACATTGCGGACGGCGGTGCCGCCAGCAACACCATCACAATGGGCGGTCAGTTGGGTTTCATCGAGTATGTTGAGGCCCATCTCAGATTCACGCACTCCTCCTTCCGGGACTTGAAGGTAGAGTTGGTCTCTCCCTCCGGTACAACGTCAGTGCTCAGCGTGCCTCATGACTCGGATGACAAGTATCCGCTGAATGGCGAGTTCCGCTTCGGCGCCGCAGCCCACCTGGGGGAGAGCGCCTCCGGGATCTGGACGCTTCGGGTTACCGACAGCGTCACCGGCAATTCGGGCACCCTGAAGTCCTGGCGGCTCAAGATCTACGGCCACGCCACATCCTCGGCGGTTCCGTCCATCGCTTCGATCACACCGGGCAACGCGTCGCTGACCTTGGGTTGGACCGCCCTCGACGACAGCGAAGTCACTGCCTACGACGTGCGTCATATCACCAGCGCGGCAACGGACAAGGCGGACGCCAACTGGACGGTTGTGGACAACGCCGTGACCACAACGTCAGGAGCGCTGACGCATACCATTTCCAGCTTGACTAACGGCACGTCGTATGACGTGCAGGTGCGGGCTGTCCGTGGCAGTGACGACGGGTCGTGGTCCGACACCGTCGTCGGCGCCCCTTCCGCCGGGTCCGCGGCGACCCCCACCATCGATAGCGTGCGATCGGAGGACACGGCCCTCAATGTGTCCTGGAGCGCCCCCACGACTCCGCCGGCAACGACAACGGCCTACGACGTACGCCACATTCTCAGTAGTGCCAGCGACAAGGCCGACGGCAACTGGACGGTCACGGACGACGCGTGGACGTCCGGGACACTGACGTACACCCTAACGGGTCTGGTCAACGGGGTGAGATATGACCTGCAGGTACGAGCCGTCAGTTCCAACGGCGACGGGGCATGGTCAACGACGGCCATTGGACAGCCTGGAGACTTCGGGAGCACGCTCGAAACCGCCGGTACGCTGCCGTTCGATTCACCCGTGCAGGGCGACATCAACGTCGCAGGTGATGTTGACTTCTTGAGGTTGGACGTATCCGCGACAACAGGCGTCTTGCTCTACACAACGGGGGACACCGACACCGTAGGACAACTGCTTGACGATACAGGCGAAGTCCTAAGGTCAAACGACGACTACATTTTTGGTCAAGGCAACTTGAATTTCTTCATAGGAAGCTCCCTCGACGCCGGTGTCTATTACCTGAGGATTTCCGGGTGGAGTGATAGAACTGGCAGTTACGTCCTCTGGGCGGAAGAGGTAGACGATTCGACGAACACTTCCGACGCAGTGCCGCTTTCCCTGGGAGGATCAGCCCGGGGGTATGTTGAGGACGAAGATGACGAAGACTACTACAAGCTGGTGTTAACGGCCGAGACTGACGTGGTGTTTCACAGCAGCGGGCCTACGGACACCGTCGGCCAGTTGGACAACAACACTGGCACTATGTTGACTGAGAACGATGACGGCTACCTCCCTATTGGTAGTCTCAACTTCCTGGTCCGCCAAACCCTGAGCGCCGGCGTCTATTACCTCCGGGTTCGAGGGTGGGGCGGTGGCACCGGGCCATACCATGTCCATGCGGAGGCCATAACCGAGCCTGGCAGCACCGCGGCAAATGCCGAAGCCCTGACTCTTGGTGTTGCGACGGGAGGAAGGATAGACCCTGCGGGGGACACCGATTACTTCTCCCTTACGCTGGCGGAATCAACCAACATTTGGGTGCGCGCCGTTGGCGAGCCTGAGGGAACCGATCCTCTTCCTGTGGCGGGAGAGCTTCTGGACGCGGACTCAAACACGCTGCATACCTATGAGGCGTCAGACTTTAACGACGCCATTGGCTTCAGCGGAACGAACAGCCTGGCGGCGGGCGCCTACTACCTCAAGGTCACAGGGACCACCGACATGTCAACGGCGGTCTACACCATTATGGTCGTGGAGGACCCATACCGAGACCGGCTCACGGACCGCTGTTCCGGTGACATTGTCGGCCTTTCAGATCCTCTTTCTGGGTGCCAATGGCATCTGCGCAACGTTGGTCAATTGGGTGACTCCACCGGTCACGACCTGAACGTTACGAGTGTCTGGGAAGACTACACGGGAGAGGGCATCAGAGTAGCAATCGTGGACGACGGTATGGACTTCGAACACGAGGACCTGACCGACAACGTCGATGCCGACTCCAACTACTCATTCGTTGAAGGCGAGACCGTTCGGGACCAGTACCCCTGGCACGGCACATCGGTTTCCGGAATCATTGCCGCCCGGGACAACACCGTCGGAGTACGAGGAGTCGCCCCGCGAGCCACCATCTACAGTTACAACCTATTGTCCGGTGAAGAAACGGACATGAATGAAGCTCAGGCCATGTCCCAGAATGCGGCGGATACTGCCATCATGAATAACAGCTGGGGCCCCGCGGATTCTGGCGTGCCGTCGACTTCTCCAGAAATCTGGAAGACAGCCATAGAAAGCGCCATTACAACCGGCTATGACGGCAAGGGCGTGTTCTACGTTTGGGCCGCGGGCAACGGCGGCTCTGACGACAACTCCAACCTGGATGAATACGCCAATTTCTATGGGGTTACCGCCGCTTGTGCGGTCAACTATGACGGTGAACGCTCCGGCTATTCTGAGCAAGGCGCAAACCTGTGGGTATGTGGCCCCTCAAACGACAGTTTCTTTTGGGAATTATATAGTTGACTTCACAACCCACTCATTGTAGCATCCTCACCCTCTCTGCCAAGAGCGGCCTACTCCTAGTGCGGGGATTTGCCCCGTGGCCCCATGCGGGCACATTAGGAGTGGCGTCCTTTTGGCAGAGAGCGCAAATCCTACCGCATGGGGTCTCCTGTTGATTCCACGGGCGCCCCTGTGTGCGGTACAAAGGGGTGCTCAATGCTCACACCAAAGCAGGCCGTGCGGTCCGGGTACTGGCAGTATTTCAATGGGGCGGGCCGGGCAACGCGGGCAGAGTTCTTGTGGTTCTTTCTCTACCTCGTGGTCCTTCTGGCAAGTCCCCTCTTCATCGCGGGGGTGATCGCCGAGGCAATGGCGTTGACCGCCAAGGCGGCCGAGGACGTCTACGCCTTCGCCAACGGCGTCTCCCTAGTCCTCATAGCAACCCACCTCTGCCCGTTCTTAACGGTGCTGGCCCGCCGCTATCGAGATGCCGGTGTTGCCCGGTGGTGGCTGCTGTTGTTCCTCTTTTGGGTCTTCCCCGGTTTGCTCCTCTCCCTCGTCGTCGCGTTTATGCCCAGCCTCCCCATCCAGCGTTCGTATGACGGCGTGGAACGGGTCGCCTAGAAGCCGAACGGGTTGACTGCCTCGATTGACCTTGTATAAGGTGCCCGAACATAGCGAGGCCCCCGGCGGCAACCGGGGGCCTCATGGTGGTGCTGGGGGAACCTGCAACCCCATCGTACCGCCCGTGGTCAAGGTGCGTCAATCGAGAGGAGTGGAGTATGTGGCCAGAGACCCCGCTGCCAATCGCCATAGCGATAACAGCCGTCGTAGTCATTGGGTGCCTCGCCGCTAACTACGTGGACCTACTAGATCATCGTGCTTGGCGGTTACACTGGTGGGTTGTTCCGCTATTTGGGGTTGTGGTGTTTCTAGCGTCGTATGGGTTGGTGAGCGCAATTCAGTCACTTGAACCTCTAGTCGCCGGAGAGTCACCCACACTCCCAACATGAGCAAGTTGAGCGCAAGAAGGGCGAGGGGCGTAAGCAAAGTCTCAAATCCATTCACGATCCACCTCCTGTCATCTCTTTGCGGGCTTCCGCTCCTGTTTCTTGGGGCGGTAGGTCACGACCTTCTTGATCATCGCGTCGAGGGCCTTCTGGTCTACCTTGGGTTCCTCCGGCATGGGCGTCCTCCTGGCCGAATCTTCCCGTTCGCCCTGTGAGTCTACAGTATCCGGGGGCTGCGCGTGTACTCCGGCCCTATCAGCTTCTCGTAGGTGAGCCGCTTTCCCATCGCGCCCCGTACAAGGCTGTCCAACCGTTGCATCGTCGTCCGGCGAACATTGCCCTTGCCGAGCCGGAAGGTGAACTCGTTGACGTACCGCTTCAGGTGCTTCGCGCTCCAGTGGTGGTAGACGCCGTTGTAGCCGCGCTTCATCACCGCCCACACGGACTCGATGCCGTTGGTGTGGGCCATCTCGTTCACGAACTCCTTGACGCTGTGCTTCACGACGGCGTGAGGTCGCCGCAGGCCCTCATAGGCTCGCGCCTCGTCGGTGTAGACCGTCGCCGTCGGCTCCGTCGCGCCATGCACGAACCCTTGCAACGTCGGCGCGTCAACGTGCTCCACCACCTTCGCCTTGACTTGGCCCGTCGTCCGGTCCTTGACCCCCGCCACCGCGACCTTGCCTACAGCTCCGCGTCCAGCGTTCAGCTTCTTGGCCTCGTGCTTGTTGCCTTCCTTGCCGCCGAAGTACGTCTCATCCGCTTCGACCGGCCCCGCCATGATATCCACCTCCACGTCACACGCCTCGCGCAGCCGGTGCAGCATGAACCAGGTGGACTTTTGCGTGATGCCCAGCTCCTTGGACAACTGAAGGCTGGACACGCCCTTGCGGGCCGTCTGAAGGATGTACATACCGTAGAGCCACTTGTCCAGAGGGATGTGCGACCGCTCGAAGATGGTGCCTGTGCGGACGGTGAACTTCTTGCGGCAGTCCTTGCAGAGGTGGTACTGGTAGTCCTTCAGCCGCGTGGTGCGCTCGCTCGCGCAGAAGGGACACGTCACCGCGCCATCCCAGCGGATGCGCTCGACGCGCTCAATGGCGGCCTGCTCGTCGGGGAACTCCCGGAAGAACTCGTAGGCGCTGATGGTGGTTCCGTCGTGGTGGGCCATTGCTCTTGACCTCCTATCGCTCTACCCGTATTGTCTTAGATAGGGGTTGTGAAGTCAAGTATATAATTCCCTTTCTTTTCATTTCAACCTGGCATCACCACGACTGCTGTGGAAGACAGGTACACAACCTACTTCGGCGGCACGAGCGCCGCAGCGCCCATGATTTCCGGGGTTGCCGCCCTCATGCGTGACGCGAACGATGCGCTGACGTGGCGCGACATCAAGCTCATCCTCGCCGCGAGCGCCCGCAAGGTGGACGCCAACGACGACGGGTGGGCAGAAGGCGCCCTCAAGTACGGGTCCACGTCGGAGAATTACTTCTTCAACTACGAGTACGGTTTCGGGCTGGTGGATGCCCAGGCAGCCGTGGATCTGGCAGAAAGTTGGACCAACCTGCCGGCCTTCCGCAAGATCACAGTGTCCTCAAGCGCTCTTGACCTATCCATTCCGGACCATTCAGGCGGGGACTATTCGGCCGCAGTGACGGACAGCCTCACAGTGGAACCGCACGTGAACTTTGTCGAATACGTTCACGTCGACATAGACATTGATCACGACTCCTTCAGGGACCTGCACATTGAGCTCACTTCCCCCAGTGGCGTTGTTTCCGTCCTTTCTCCGTCACTGGAAGGTTTTGGTTATGCGTACGCGCTTGGAAGGAGCTGGTCCGGACGGTTTAATTTCGGCTCTGCCAAGCATCTAGGCGAGAACGGCGCCGGAGTGTGGACATTGCGGATTACAGACCGCATTTCGGCCGACACTGGTACCCTCAAGTCGTGGAGCATCACCGTATACGGGCACGGCGACGGCCCGGGCTTCCCCGAAATCGACACGGTGACGGATGGCGTCCGGAGCGCGACCATCGAGTGGAAGGCGCCCGAAATCACTGGAAGCTCCACCATCACCTCCTACGACCTGCGCTACCGGAAAGACGAGATGGACCCGCATTGGACAGTGGTTCAGAACATCTGGACCTCGGGGACGCTGAGCTACACCCTCACCGGCCTTGAGGGCGGCGCCAAGTACGATATTCAGATCCGCGCCAAAAGCGGCATTCGCGCCGGCCCGTGGTCCCAGCCGGAGGTTGTTGAGCCGACGCTGTCGGTGCCGACCGCCCCGTCCATTGGAGACGTCATGCCCGGCGACCGCACCCTCGGCGTCACGTGGACGCCGCCCCCTGAGGCGGTGGGTGACGAGATTACCTCATACGACCTGCGCTACATCCTGACCAGCGCCGACGAGACGGTGGACGCCAATTGGACGGTCCGCACCCGAGCGTGGACGTCGGGCCCGCTGCGATACGCGCGGGGAGGGCTGACCAACGGGTCGGGCTACGACGTGCAGGTGCGCGCGGTGAACAGCGAGGGCGATGGCGCATGGTCGGCGACCGCTGTCGGCACGCCGGCGGACCAGTTAAACGTGCGCCTGCAATGGGCCAGCTCCGCCACTACGGTCAACGAGAACGCGGGCACGGTCACGCTGCAGGCCGAGATGGTTACCACGGAAAACGGCACCCTGCCGAGCGGGTTTTCCGTAGATGTGGACATAGGCGCGTCAGGAGTCGCTGTCAGCCCCGCCGACTACACGCTGCAGACGACGACGCTAGCATTCGCTGCGAGTGACTTCACGCAAGTCGTCGGCAGTAATCCGGCGCGGTACAGCGCAACCAGGGACGTCGGCGTCGACATCGTGAACGACACGGTCAAAGAGGGCGACGAAACGGTGACGCTCACCTTGGTGTACGACGCGCCATCCCTACCCCACCTGCGGGGCAACAACGCGAGCCTGGCCGTCACTATCGCCGACGACGACCACGGCCCTGTGACCATTTCCTGGGAGCAGTCCTTGGTGACCGTCGATGAGGGCGCAGGAACGGCGACGCTGCGCGCTGTCGTTACGACCTCGGGCAGCCAGGCCCCCAGCGCGGACTTCATTCTCGAGGCGACGGTGTCGTCTACCGACGGCAGCGCCACGAAGAGCGTCGATTTCTCCCCGTTGTCGAAGACGGTGGTATTTGCGGCAAATGACTTCAGGCGGACAACAGTCAACGGTCAGACCCGCTACCGAGCCGTGCTGGACGTCCTCCTGCCCATCATGGATGACGGCGACGACGAGGAGGACGAGGACCTCACGGTGGTGCTGTCCTTCGTGAATCCCACGCTGCCGCATCTCCAGGGCTCCTCGGCAACCGCCAGGGTGACCATCAAGGACAATGACTTCGTCCCCGTCACCATCAGTTGGGACCAGTCGAGCTACAGCGTCGACGAGCACGGAAGCACGATTACGCTGCAGGCCCGGGCCACAACCACGGTGGACAAGATGCCCGAGTCGGGCTTCACTGTCGACCTGTCGGCGGTGACAGCCGATGACACCGCCACCCAGGGCGTGGACTACCGGAGGCTGACCAGAAACTTCAGCTTCCGCCAAAACGACTTCTCCCGTACGGATGTGGGAGGCCAGTTCCGCTTCCAGGCCGAAAGGGACATCGTCATTTCCATCATTGACGACACCGTAGATGAGCCGGACGAAGATTTCACCGTCACCCTGGCATACCGGGGGACGCTGCAGGCCCACTGGACGGGCGGCAGCGACGAGGCAACCGTCACTATCGTCGACAACGAGCTTCCACAGGTGACGCTGGGTTGGGATGAGACGGCATTCACGGTAACCGAGCCAACGACACCCGGCGGCACGACTTCTGTGACCCTTACGGCCGTCGCAATCACTCTCGCCGACCAGCCGCCGGAGACCGGGTTCACTCTGGACTACACCGTAGCGACGGCAGATGGGACAGCGGAGCAGCCGGATGACTACGAGGAAGAGTCGAGCACAGAGTCCATACCGCGAAACAACTTCACCAGTGTTACCGTGAGCGGGCAGACCCGCTATCGGACAACGCGCACGTACACGGTTGTCATTGAGGACGACACGGTTGACGAGGAGAACGAGACCTTCACCGTGACCCTGGCGTTCGACGACCCCAGCGCCCCCTACCTGATTCCGGGCGATATGACCGCGACCATCACCATCGAGGACAACGACCACGTGGCCGTGACCCTCGCCTGGCAGCAGACTGCGCGGACCGTAACGGAGCCCACTACCAGCGGCGCCACGACTACGGTGATGCTGCGAGCCATGGCTGTCACAGCAACAAACAAAAAACCCGAGACTGGGTTCGTCCTGGACTTCACGGTGGACAGCGCCAACGGGACTGCCCGGGAGCCGGCCGACTACGAGGGCGTGTCAAGCACCGAGTCCTTCGTGCCCAGCGACTTCTCGCGGCAGACCATCGGGGGCCAGCGTCGGTTCGTGGCGTCCCAGGACTTCACGCTGACCATAGCCGACGATGTCGACGACGAGCCGAATGAGACGTTCACCGTGACCCTGCGCCTTACGAACTCGAGCCTGCCGCACCTCGACATCGAGGACGAGATCGTGACCATCACCATCAACGACAACGACCACGTGCCCGTGACCCTGAGTTGGGAGCAATCGTCGTTCAACGTGGATGAGGACGTGGGCACAGTGACGCTGACCGCGGAGGTTACGACAACGGTCGACAAGATGCCTGAAAGCGGTTTCTCCGTTCGCGTTGCCGTAGAGGCCGTTGACGACAGCGCCACGCGCAACTTGGAC
Source organism: Dehalococcoidia bacterium (assembly GCA_965249605.1). Classification (GTDB taxonomy): domain Bacteria; phylum Chloroflexota; class Dehalococcoidia; order Lucifugimonadales; family UBA1127; genus UBA1127. Next base: position 1,979,159 of record OZ252245.1, on the reverse strand, counting down.
TTTCGCCCGCTGTCGTCTACGCACCGCTTCAGACAAAGCGACTTTACCCGCGTAGATACGGGCGGCGGCACGCAGCGTTACCGGGCCACGCGGGACTTCAGCGTGACCATCGTGGAGGACATCCTTGATGAACCCGGCGAGCAGTTTGAGGTGGTGCTGTCCTACAACAACCCGTCCTTGCCTCACCTGAGAGGCGGCAGCGTCGAGGCAACAGTCACCATTGGCGACAATGACCATGTGCCAGTCACGCTGGGGTGGGAGGAAACGCAGTTCACTGCCGAGGAGCCGACCAGTCCCGGCGCTACCACGTCGGTAACGCTGCAAGCCTTGGCGGTGACCGAGACGGATAAACGCCCGGAAAGTGGCTTCACCTTTGATTTCACCGTGGCCACGGCCAACGGCACCGCGAGGCAGCCCAATGACTATGAACAGCTGTCAACGACAATAACGTTTGACCACAACGACTTTTCGCGGTCCCAGGTGGACGGCCAGTTCCGCTATGTGGCCTCCCATTTCGTTGACGTCCAGGTCAAGCACGACATCATCGACGAGCCGCTCGAGACGTTCAGCGTCCGCTTGGCCTTCATCGGCCCCACCGTGCCCTACCTGCGTCGCGGCGACATGACGGCGACGGTGACCACCACCGACGATATCGCGTCGCTGGCGGACCTGAGGACGACGGTGAGCAGCAACAGCACCTTAGCCGCACCGGGCGACGAGATTACGTACAGTTGGTCGCTGAGCAACAGCGGACCGGCTTCAACGACGAACACAGTCCTCACCGGAACACTGGACGCGGGCGTGACCTTTGTCTCTGCCGCCGTTTCCACGCCTTCAAGCGCCCAGTGCAGGAACTCAGGACGCACTGTCACGTGCTCGCTAGGGACGGTAAACCTCAGTGATACCGCCAGCGGAACGATCGTCGTCGAGGTTGCCGCCAGCGCGTCGGCGGACATAACCTTCACTGCTAACGCAGACAGTGACCAGCTTGACAGCACTCCAGCCGACAACGATGACTCGGCATCGACGGATCTGGACGCCGCGCCAAGGGCAATAACTAACCTGCGAGCCACCGGCGCCCCCGCGCACATCGATCTGTCCTGGAGCGCGCCCGTCGACAATGGCAGCCCCGTTACTCGATATGAATTGGAGCGGAAGGCTGGAACAGACGACTTTCTGCCCCTAACGCCTCCCGATCCAGCCGCCCTTTTCTACCGCGACGAAGACGCGGAGGAGGATACGGAATACACCTACCGGCTGCGGGCGATCAACGAGGACGGCGAGGCGGAGTGGTCCAATGATCCCAGTAGCAGCTTGAAGGCCGTGCCCCCACCTCCCCCGCCCGGCACCGGTGGTGGTGGTGGCGGCGGCTTCGGCCCCGCTCCCGTCGCGCCGAGCTTCACCGATGGCTTCCGCACGACGCGCACCATCGCCGCCAACGCGAAGTCCGGTGGCCCCGTCGGCGAGCCGGTGACGGCCACGCACCCCGATGACTTCGAGGTCACGTACTCGCTAAGCGGGACGGACGCCGCCCTCTTCACCGTGGACGAGGAGACGGGCCAGATTCGTGTCAGGGAGGGGACGGAGATCACCATCGGTCGCACGTACACCATGAACCTCACGGCGACGGACAGCGCCGGCTTCGGTGCCATCATCATCGTGACAATTGAGGTGGCCGAGGCATCCTTCAGCCGGTACGATCTGAACAACAACAACAAAATTGATCGAGACGAAGTCATCGCGGCAGTGGGTGACTACTTTGACGGCGCCATTACGAAGGAAGAAGTCATTGAGCTCGTTAAGCTGTACTTTGAGGGGTAGGCACAACGAAGGGAGTGTCCCTGCATGGACGACTCGGCTGCTTCCGAGCGCCCATGCAAGGCGGCAGGACACTCAATTGACAGCCAACGGTGAGGCCCCTATCATCTCAACCGACGTTTACATACGATCACAGCCCGTTCAGGTGCCCATTCCGGGAGAATAGGGAAGGCGGTGCAAGTCCGCCGCGGTAGCGCCACTGTAAGCGGGAATCGGGGCCGGCGCCCACTGTCGCCGATGCGATGGAAAGGGGCCGGCGCAAACAACCCACCCGCGAGCCAGGAGACCTGCCTGAACGGGAGGTGACCACTCTCCGCACCAGAGAGGGTCCCTCATGCGCGCGGCGCATGGCCGCATCCGTTCGATGCGCCGACCTCCAGCGGAGAGCTGCTGGAGGTCGTTTTTGTTTCGGGCGGCAAGGCTTGCCACGCTCCAGGGCTATCGCCAGGCCGGTGTAAACGCGCGCCTCGCGATGGGCGGCGCCGTGCTCGGCCTGCTCATCCTCATCGGCGCGCTGGTCTCCCTCAGCCTTGGCCCCGTCCACATCCCCTTCAGCCACGTCGCATCCATCGCGCTGGCGTTCGTCGGCATCGACTTCGGCGAGTTCACCCGCACCGAGCAGCTCGTCATCGAACAGATCCGGTTGCCGCGCATCGTCGTGGGCGCATCGGTGGGGATGGCGCTGGGGGTGGCTGGGGCCACCATGCAGGGCCTCTTCCGCAACCCGATGGCCGACCCGGGCATCATCGGCGTCTCAGCCGGTGGTGCCGTGGGCGCAGTCGTTGCCATCGCGACAGGCGCGGCAGGGCTCTATTTCCTCGCGCTGCCGGCATTCGCCTTCGTGGGCGCTTTGGCGGCGACCTTTCTCGTGTACGGGATTGCGGCCGTTGGCGGCCACTTCTCCATGGCGACCCTGCTGCTCGCAGGCGTCGCCATCAACGCCTTCCTCGGCGCCATCGTGTCAGCCATCATCATCCTCTTGCCCAACAACGAGGCGCTGCGAGAGATCCTCTTCTGGCTGGCTGGCGGCCTCGACTCCCGCTCCTGGGAGCACGTGCGTATATCGGCGCCGCTCATCCTGGGTGGCGCCGCGGTAGTCATGCTGATGGCCCGCGATTTGAACCTGCTGATGCTCGGCGACGACGAGGCGCGGTCAATGGGTGTGCGCGTAGGGTATGCGCGAACCCTCCTCTTGACCGCGGCGGCGCTGGCGACGGGCGCGGCAGTGGCGGTGAGCGGGACCATCGCCTTCGTCGGCCTCGTGACGCCGCACGTCCTCCGGCTGGTGATGGGCCCGGACCACCGCGTGCTGATCCCCATGAGCGCGGCGTGCGGCGCCCTCTTCGTCATCCTCGCCGACACCGTTGCCCGAACGGTCATCCAACCCGCGGAGTTTCGCGTCGGCGTGCTGACGGCATTCGTCGGCGCGCCGTTCTTCATCCTGCTGCTCATCAAGAACAAGCGGCAGGCCTATTCACTCTAGGCAGCAGTCATCGAGGGGAGGCACAATGCTCATCCGGCGGCTTAGAGTCCTGCTCATCCCGCTCATCCTGCTTCTCGCGACAGCCCTTCCCGCCTGCGAGTCGGGCGACCCGGCGACGTCCTCGGCGACCGCGCCTGCCCCGGAACCCACGATGACCGTTCCGCCGACGCCGACACCCGGACCGTCGTTGGAGGGCGTCGAAGGCGTCGTCGATCCCTCAAATATGGGTTGGCCGCGCCAGGTGGAAGGTCTGAATGGCATCATTACCATCCCAGCTAAACCGCAACGCATCATTACCGCTTCCATCGGTCACGACGAAATGACCCTTGCGCTGGTCCCCAGCGAGCGGTTGGTCGCGGTGGGCAGTGTCTCCAAGGATGAGACCTATTCCAACGTGTCCGGGTTGGTGCGGGACAAGCCCGAGATCACGCGCGATCCAGAGACGATCATCGCCCAAGCGCCGGACGTCGTGGTGACCAGCCCCTTCTTCACCGCGGAGGGCGTTGAAGCGCTGACGAGGGTGGGCATTCCCGTGGTCCAGACGGAACTGCGGCACGACCCAGAGGCGCGCATCAATAGCATTCTGTTCATGGGCTATATCTTTGGCGAGGAGCAGCGGGCCTTCGAGTTCGCGACGGAAGTGAGCGAACGCTTCGATTCGCTGGTGTCGGTGACCGGCGCGGCAACGCCAAAGCCGCGAGTGCTCGCCGTCACGCAGTACTCGGACAAGCTGTGGGTCGCGGGCGGCAACTCCACGGAGGGCGGAGTGATCGTTGCCGCCGGCGGCATCAACGCCGCCGAGGATGCGGGCATTGAGAGCAATCAGCCCACAAGCCTCGAGGGTGTCATCGCCATGGCCCCGGAGGTTATTGTCATCCCGCAGCCGGCAGCATTTGGCGCCGGGGAGTTTCGCGAGAGCCTGCTGGCCAACGAGGCCCTCGCCGAGGTTCCGGCCATCAAGAATGGCCGCGTCTACGTGGTGGAGAGCAAGCACTTCACCACGCTCTCATACTGGAACATCCGAGGTGCGGAGGATCTGGCCCGCCTGCTGTGGCCCGACGCCTTCCCTGACCCACCCGCGACAACATTCAGTCTGGCGGAGTAAGGAATGATGGAAAACGGCATGCCACCGGCGATTGACGCACAGGGCGTCTTCTTTCAGATTGAGGCCAAAACGCTGCTTGACCGCGTGGACCTGAATGCGGCCCATGGGCAGATGGTGGGGCTGATTGGCCCCAACGGCGCGGGCAAGTCCACCTTCCTGCGGGCCATTTCCGGCGTGCTTCGCGTGCAAAGCGGCAACATTCACCTCGACGGGGCCGACCTACGGTCTCTGACATCCAAAGAGGTTGCCGCCGGGCTCGCCATCGTCCCTCAGATCGTGCCGTACACGCACGGATTTACCGCGATGGAGCTGGTCCTCATGGGCAGGTACCCGCACTTGGGACGCTTCCAGATCGAGGGCCAGGGCGACGAGCGCATCGCCCGCGAAGCCATGCGCCTAACGGAGACCGAACAGTTCGCGGAGCGCACCCTCGACACCCTCTCCGGCGGCGAACGCCAGCGGGTCATCGTCTCCCGAGCCCTGGCGCAGCAGCCGCGCATCCTGCTCCTCGACGAACCAACGTCCAACCTCGACGTCCTGCACCAGCTCAAAGTCCTCGGCCTGGTGCGCCAGCTAGTCGACGACGGCCTAACGTCGGTCGCCGCCATCCACGACCTCAACATGGCGGCCCGCTTCTGCGACCGACTAGTCCTCCTGCAAGAAGGCCGCGTCCTAACAGAAGGCACCCCAGAGGAAGTCCTCACTCCGAAGCTAATCGCGCAAGCCTTCGGCGTCAAAGCCGCAGTCTACCGAGACCCCAACACCGGATCCCACGCCATCAGCCTAATCGGCCCCGCGGACAGCAACGGAGCCACCCACGGCGTCCCCGCAGCAGGGTCTCGCCATCGCAACGGCGCCGCCTCATGGGAAAGCGAGGGATCGTAAGCACGCGTGGGACTGGGCTCTAACCCGCGATCACGCCTTCATCCCTCATTGGATAGACCGACTATTGAACGGCCCTGCAGGACCTGACCATGATGCTACCTTTTCATTTGGGCAGCCCTTTGAGCCGGAAGACTGCCAATATGGTAACTCTCGGCTGATATAATTACTGTCGGCACCGGTCTTCAATCGGAGCGTCCGTTCCAACGATTACATCCAAGCCGAGAACGAGGAAAGGCAAGTTAGATGGATCGTCCTTCTAAGGTCAAATCAATAGAGCGACTGCAAGGCGCTCTGAATGCGATCGATCAGTTGAAGCTGCTGCCGAGGTTTTCACCTCAGTTTGAAAAGTGGTGTAGAGACACAGAGGTGGCGATATCCAATACCTTCAGTGACAAGCCTGAATACGTTGTTCGCTTTAACGGCATTAGATATCATGAAGGCTTTTATATCGAAGGTACGCCCGATTCCCACTTCCAAGAGGCCTATGTGCGAGGCCTGGGGTCAGCGGCTTCAGTGATTGAGTCGATGATTGATGAGATTAAGGAGTATTGGGAAGACGATGACCAACCACTACCCGCTCCCAGCGTGGAGGCCAACCGACCAGAGACTACTAAAGAAATCTTCGTTGTTCACGGTAAGGACAACGGAGCCAAGGAAACCGTCGCTCGGTTTCTAACGAAACTGGGTCTGAAACCTATAGTCCTCCATGAACAGCCAAATCAAGGTCGTACGATTATTGAGAAATTCGAGCGGTATGCGAAGGTCGGTTTCGCAGTTGTGTTGCTTACGCCAGACGACAGTTGTGCCGATACAGACCAACCGGGCAATTCACGACCTCGCCCAAGGCAAAACGTGATTCTTGAATTGGGTTTCTTCCTTGGGAAGTTGGGGAGGGATCGAACTTTTGCACTGCTGAAGGGAGATGTGGAGATACCCTCTGACTATGATGGAGTTCTCTATATTGCTATGGATGACAATGGGGCATGGAGAATGGATCTTGTTCGAGAGATGAAGCAAGCCGGACTAGACGTCGACGCGAATCTAGCGTTGTGAGGCCAAACCAAATTCTCAACATAAGATCCATGCAATGGCGCAGCGACGTCGGCTAGTGGATTCTCCCTGCCTAGCTTCCTCTGTGCCCATCCGCCCGCCGCCTCGGGAAATTTAGAGTAGGGGCGCTTCGCGAAGCGCCCGTCCTGCCACAGCGGGACCCCCCACCCCTTCGCCACTAGCGGCGCCTGCCGGCCCGCACTCCCCCACCGTCGTTCTCGCGAAAGCGGGAACCCAGGGCAGGGGCGCGGCGCAGGGGCGTCTCCGTCTCTCGTCGTTCCCGCACACCCCCACTCGTCATTCCTGCGAAGGCAGGAATCCAGAGGGGCGGGGCACCCCCACTCCAAACAGCCATCGCATCCCAAACTCCTCAAACGCATCGTAGGGGCGCTTCGCGAAGCGCCCGTCCCGCGAGAGCGGGAACCCCTCCGCCACCAGCAGTACTCGCGGGTCCGCACTCCCCCACCGTCGTTCTCGCGAAAGCGGGAACCCAGGGCAGGGGCGCGGCGCGGGGGCGTCTTCGTCTCTCGTCGTTCCCGCACACACCCACTCGTCATTTCTGCGAAAGCAAGAACCCGCAGAGGCGGGACGGGGATCTCTTCCCCCTTGATGGGGGAAGGTTAGGATGGGGGTGATGCCCCCCCCTGACACCAACCCCTCGCGCCAACGTCGACGCCCCCTTTACCCTTCCCTTGCAAAACTCAAGCAAGGACGGTGAACATGGAAGACAGGTTCAAGGAACCCGAACAGGACCTGACCAACTCCCCCCGCACCGCCGCCGAGGGCGCAGCGGACCCGCCGCGCAGGAAGCGAGGCGCCAAGCCCGGCAACCAGAACGCCCGCAAACACGGCTTCTACGCCAAGTCCCTGACCCCCGAGCAGCAGGAGGCCCTCGTGAAAGCCAAGCAGCCCGACTTCCTCGCCGAGGAGATCGAGATGTTGCGCGTCACGATCAGCGCCCTCGCAGCCGATCCAGACACCGACCCCGACCTCATCCTCCGCGCCATGTCGCTCCTCGCCCGCATGGTACGTATGGACGACCGCATGCGGTTCGGCCTCTGACAGCAGGAAGGTGCATTTTCGCGTGTATGAATTGGTTCTGGGCAATTTCGTAGCTGGGAACGAAAGCGCCAGCTACGACCACCCCGACGAAGACAATTCCGCGCAGCTACGTTTGAACGTGAAACAAATCCTTGCAGTGCCTTGCGGGGGGGCGCCAAACGGGGAACGAAGAGAGAGGTTAAGCGCAGATTGGAAGGAGGACCCGTGGGAACAGCGTGTGGAGACACCGGTGGGGATCCGAGCCTACTCATCCGAGGCGGCCGTCGGTTCGTGCACCCGGCTAGTCGCGAGCCGCGTCTGCGCGAGCCTGAACCAACCGTCCGGTCATACCACCAAACGGGGGACGCAACGTGGAGGTTCTGGCTTGTGTCAAATGTGGCTGCCGAGCCTGGATTCGAACCAGGGTTACGTGGTCCAGAGCCACGCGTGCTACCGCTGCACCACTCGGCAAATGGGGTCTTTTCAGTGTATCGCCGCCCGCAGAGGGGGGTCAAGGAGCGGTACCCTTGCGACCCACTCCCGCACCCGCCGCGGCGAGCGCAGCACGACCACGTCGGTGTCCCCAGCGTGCTCTGCAATGGCGTCGCCCACGTCACGGGCATGGGCGCGCCAGTGTGTGATGCACCACAGCAGGATGGAGTCGCGGCTCAGGAACCCCTTGCGAAACGTCTCGCGGTTCGAGCCCCACATCAGCTCCCACGTGAACGACCGGTGCAGCGTGCGCCCGAGCAGCCGCCAGAACACCAGGGGAAACGGCAGCCTCAGCCAAAGCACAGTGTCAGATCGGGCCATCACGAGGTCTCCGACGACACTGGCGTAGTTGCCCGTGCATACCCACCCGCCGGGCCGAGCGTCCAGCCAGCGCTCTACGTCGTCACGAAACTGCTCACGCGGGTTCTCTTGCCACCCCGGCCTCCAGTGCACGACGTCCAGGTCGATGTGCGGCACCCCCAGCCGTCGCGCCACCTCCTCGCCAAGTCTGGTCTTGCCGGATCCCGTGGGGCCATAGACAGCGATTCGCCGACCCGCGAAGGGCAACTCGCCGCTCATGCCCATACGACCTGCAGTGACGAACCGGTGTCGTCCTTGCTGACGTCGATGCGCACCGGGAAGGCCTCCTTCATCTCCTCGATGTGTGTCACGACGAGGATGAGGTCGAACTCGTCTTGGATGATTTGAATGGCCTCCACCAGCCGCTCCCGACCGCTGGGGTCCTGTGTGCCGAAGCCCTCGTCAATGAAGAGTGTGCGCAGGGGCGCGCCCGCACGCGAGGCCAGCAGTTTGGCAAGCGCAACCCGCAGGGCGAAGTCAATGCGAAAGGCCTCGCCGCCGCTGAACAGCTCATAGCTGCGGGTGCCCAGTTCGTCGGCGATGCGTATCTCCAGCGTCTCCGAAACGTCGCCGCGCCGGTTCTGCCGCTGCGTCTCCAGCGACAGCGTCATGCGGTGGTCCGTGAGCCGCGCCAGCAGGTCGTTGGCCTGCGCTTCCAGTTCCGGCAGTGCGGCCTCGATCAGCAGCGCCTGAATGCCGCCCCGGCCAAAGGCGTCCACGAGTACGCCGTAGGAAGTCTTCGCGGCCTGCAGTTCGACCTGCGACTGCTGCAGCACGGCCAATTCCGCCTCTCGGGCCGCCATCTGCTCGAGTTGCAGCGAGTGCAGCCGCTCCTCACCCTGCAGCTCCGCAACGCGGGCCTCCAGCGCTCGCCGCTCGCCGCTCTTCGCGTCCAACTCCGCGCGAAGGGCCGGCGCGTCCTCCAACTGCCTCGCGATGTCGGCCAACCGGCGCTGTGCCTCCTGCGCCTCGCCCCGCCGCGCCGCAGCCAGCGACGTGAATTCGGCGAGGGCGGCCTGCTCCTGTGGCAGCCGCTCCTCGGCGTCCCGCAGGTCGCGAGCCAACTCCGCGTAGGCCTCCAACGCCCGCGCCGTCTCTCGCACCTCAACGTGCATCGCAGGGTCGTACGCCAGCTGCGCCCGCTGCTCCCCCAAGCCCGCAAGCGACTCCCGCTCGTCCCGCGCAAAGTCCTCGTCCGCCATGCGGCGCGCAAGCGCATCCAGCCCCGGCGCCAGCGACGCAAGCTCCGCCGATGCAGCGAGGCCCTCCTCAACCTCACGCTCAAGCGCTGCCTTCTTGGCGGCGTGGTCGCGCTGCGCCCGCTCCAGTGCCGCTTCAGCCTCGGCGAGAGCGGCTTCCATATGAGCACGCTTGGGGACCAGCGCCGCCAACTCTCGCCCGTTGTCGTCGAACTGTGCGCGCCGTTCTCTCCCCTGTCGCTCGCGTTCCTGACGAAGGTGCGCAAGCCCGTCCGCGCCGAGGGGCGTGCCGCACAGGGGGCAGTGGGTCTCCCCCTCTCGCAGCATCCGGTAGCCACCACGCAACTCCGCAAGCTCGGCATCCAGCCGCTGGTTATCGGCCTCCAGCCGCTCGACAGCCCGCACCGCCGCATCGAGCTCTGCGCGTCGGGCCAGCACTCCCTCGCGCTGCCGGACGATGCCCTCGTCTGCCTGTGCGCTGTCCCTGAGAGTTGCCTGCGCCGCCCGACCGCGCTCCACCCTTGGGCGCAGTTCGCGCTCCGTGCGGTCCCGCAGCCGGTCCGCCTCCGAGGCCAGCCGGTCCGCTTCTTGTGCAATGGCATACTCCAACTCCGTCGCACGCCGCTCCAAGGACGCGTCCTGCTGCTGGGCCTCTCCCAACTCGGCAAGGCGCTGCTGCCCTGCGACCAGCCGCCCGGCCCCGTCGAGTATCTCGGCGCGCCGCTCCAGCACGTTGCCGTACCGAGCCGCCCGCTCCCGCGCCTGTTCGGCCTGAGCCTCCAACCGCTCAGCCTCGGCAGCGCGCTGTCCGACGGCCTCTCGCAGGCGGTCCGCTTCCTCCTGCACCCGCTCCAGCGAGGCAACGCGAGCTTCGACCGCCGCCTCCTCGGCCCGTGCGACGCTCAGGTGTGGCGCGAGCCCTTCCGGCATCCGCCGCGCGTCGTCCAGCGCCTGCTCGACTTCCGGTCTATTGGCCAACTCCCGCGCCGTGGCTTCGCGGTCCAGCTGATTCCTGAGCAACTGCGCGTCGTATTCGCGGACCCGTTCCTTGGCGCGGTCTTGCAGCCGCTCGTACAGCGAGAGACCGAGGATGTCGGCGAGGGTCTCCTTGCGCTGAGCGGGCTTGCTGGTGGTGAAACGGTCCGCCTCTCCCTGCAGCAGGAACGCGCTGTTGACGAAGGTGTCGTAGCTCATGCGGAGCAGGCGTTGCACCTGCGCCTCCGTTTCCGCGACGGAGCCCTCCGTCAGCGACCGGTAGCCGTCGCCGGTTGCGGCCTGCAGGTCCACCATGCGGGCCGCGCCTCGTCGGCCGCCGCCCTTCGAGTGCTTGCGCACCATGCGGTAAGTGGCCTCCCCTGCCGCAAATGTGAGGGCCACCTCCATGTCCGTCTGGCCCTGGTACACGAGCTCATCGGGCGAGGCGCCGCCTGTGCCGTAGCGTCGCCCCCGGGCCCAACCCCAAAGCGCTCACGTGACGGCGTCGAGCAGCGCCGACTTGCCGTTGCCGTTGTCCCCGGAGAGGCAGCCAACGTGAATGTCGCGCAGGTCGAGCTCCGTGTCGCCCTGGTAGCTGAGGAAGTTGTACAGGCGCAAGTGCAGTGGGACCATAGTGCCCAAGGCCTCCGGTAGGTGGTAGGTGAATCGTAGCACAGCGTGGGCGCGGGGAGTGTGCGGGAAAGCTCCGTGAAACCCGGTTTGCTGCGTATGCTTTGCCCCCCTACAATAAACGGGGAGGTCACCCATGTTTGACGCGCTTGGCGAAAAGCTCTCCGCTGTGTTTCAACGGCTGGGGGGCAAGGGACGGCTCACGGAAAAGGATATCGACGAGGCGCTGAAAGAGGTGCGCGTAGCGCTGCTGGAGGCCGACGTCAACTTCAGGGTCGCGCGAGAGTTTGTCGCCAAGGTGAAGGCGCGCTGCCTCGACACCGACATGCTGCAGGGGCTGAACCCCGGTCAGCAGGTGGTCAAGGTGGTCAACGAGGAGCTGACGGCCATCCTGAGCGCTGGCGATCATCGGCTGCACCACGGCACATCGGCGACAGCGACGCTCATGCTCGTGGGCCTCCAGGGGTCCGGCAAGACGACCACCGCCGCCAAGCTCGCAACCCACCTTGCCGCCGGCGGGCGCGGCAAACCGATGCTCGTCGCAGCCGACCTGCGCCGCCCCGCGGCTGTCGAACAACTGGCCGCGCTCGGCAGGCAGCTCGATATGCCCGTCTACCAGGAACCCCCGTCTTCGTCCACGACGGTGAGCGCCGCCAGGAACGGCGCTGCGGAGGCGGCGCGTCAGAACAGCCCCTGGGCCATCATCGACACCGGCGGGCGGCTGCAGATCGACGACGAGCTCATGGAGGAGCTTGCCGAGATCAAGAGGGCCGTGAACCCGGAGGAAGTCATCTTGGTGGTCGACGCCATGACAGGCCAGGAGGCGGTCAACGCCGCCGCCGCTTTCCATGAACGCGTAGGCCTGACCGGACTGATTCTGACCAAGATGGACGGCGACGCACGCGGTGGCGCGGCGCTCTCCATCAGCGCCGTGACCGGCGTTCCTGTGAAATTCATGGGCGTGGGCGAGAAGACGGACGCCTTGGAGCCCTTCTACCCGGACCGGCTCGCCTCCCGCATCCTCGGCATGGGCGACATGCTCACCCTCATCGAGAAGGCGCAGGACGCGGTGGACATCCAGCAGGCCGAGGAGATGGAGCGCAAGCTCCGCAAGGCCACCTTTGACCTGCAGGACTTCCTGGATCAGCTTCGCGCGGTGCAGAAGATGGGTCCGTTGGGGCAGGTGTTGGAGATGGTGCCCGGCATGAAGGGCCGTCTCAAGCCCGAGGATGTCGACGAAGGCCACCTCAGCAGCGTCGAGGCCATCGTGCTGTCCATGACGCCCCGGGAGCGGCGGGACCCGAACGTGTTGAACGCCTCCCGGCGTCGCCGCATCGCGCTGGGCAGCGGCACCAGTGTGCAAGAGGTAAACCAGTTGCTGAATCAGTTCCGGCAGATGCAAAAAATGATGAAGCAATTTTCCGGTGGCAAGACCAAGCGCATGGGGGCGTTGCAGCAGCTCATGCGCCAGTAGCCTCCCGCTTCATTGAAGGCAACGGGCCGCGCTGCTATACTGAAGCCACAGTCGGGGCGTGGCGCAGACCGGTAGCGCACCTGCATGGGGTGCAGGGGGTCGTTGGTTCAAATCCAATCGCCCCGACCAACCAAGCAATCAAGACGCTGCCACTAGAGGGCAGCGTCTCTTTATTGGGCGTGGGCCCTCCTCGTGCGTGACTCCGGCTCTGGACCTGAACTCGTAGCCTTCAGCACAGCATTCAGATGCACCCTGTTTTCTCTTGACATTGAAGGTGCGTTGGGGCATCGTGCACCATGGCGGGGTCTATCCTCGATAACTTGTGGTGCGCGATGTCGCAGTCAATGCGCCGCGTTCAGCCTCAGGCGAGGGATGGTCTCACAACGTCTTGAGAAGCAATGACATCTGGCAGGAGGAAGGGCAATGCTCACGAGGGAAGAAAACGAACAAGTAACGAAAGTTGGCGCCGACACGCCCATGGGTGAAGCCCTCAGGCGCTACTGGCTCCCCGCGATGCTCCACTCTGAGTTGCCGGAGCCGGACTGTACGCCGATCCGCCTTCGCCTGCTCGGCGAGGACCTGGTGGCGTTCCGCGACACCAATGGCGACATCGGTGTTCTGGATGAGAACTGCCCCCACCGGCTCGCCTCGCTGTGGCTAGGCCGCAACGAGGAGGCGGGGCTCCGCTGCGTTTACCACGGTTGGAAGTACGACGTCCACGGCAACTGCATAGAGCAGATGAATGAGCCAGTGGCCTTCAAGGACAAGATCAAGGTGAAGGCCTACCCCGCCGTCGAGATGGGCGACGTCATCTGGGTCTACATGGGCCCCGCCGAGAAGAAGCCCCCGCTGCCCAACTTTGAGTACACCCGGGTGCCCGAAACCCACCGTGGCGTGACCAAAGTCGTCCAGGAGTGCAACTGGCTGCAGGCCCTCGAGGGCGGCATCGATTCGTCCCACGCGCCCATCCTGCACCGTCAACTCCGGGAGGGCGCTAGCGCCGAGGGCATCCAGCCCTCAACGCCGTTCGTCCGCGGCGGGGCTCCAACGCTGGAGGTGGACGTCACCGACTACGGCTACCGCTACACCGGCATTCGCCCGTTGGATGAGGACGAACAGTATGTCCGTGGCTACCACTTCATCATGCCCTTCACCCAGCTCCGTCCGCAGCAGGTGGGCCGCGCCGGCGCGCCGGACCGAACAATGGTTGCCGGCCACCACTGGGTTCCCATCGACGACCACAATGTGATGGTCTGGAACTTCCACTACAACTTCGGCGAGGAGGCTATGTCGGAGAAGGAGCGGACCATGGAAGGCTCCGCCAACGGCTGGCCCAACGTCGACCAGGCCACTTTCCGCGCCAAGGGCAATACCCGCAATGGCTGGCTGATTGACCGTGCCATCCAGAAGACAGAAACCTTCACGGGTATCACCGGGATCAACGCGCAGGACCGGGCTGTGCAGGAGAGCATGGGCCCTATCGTCGACCGGTCTCGCGAGCACTTGGGCCCGGCTGACTCCGCTGTCATCGCGATGCGCAAGTTGGTCATGGAAGCGACCCGCAACGTGGGTGAGGGCGAGGACCCGCGAGGCGCTCAGACGACGTCCTACTACAACATCCGCGCCATCGAGAAGGTGTTCGACGCCAAGCGGCCGTGGCGCGAGGTGCTGTTGCCCGAGATGTACCCGGAGGACGTACCGACTGCAGGCTAGTCATCACAATGGAGGAGAGCGCTCATGCTGAGTCATCAGGACAATGAGCTGATCACGCAGACGGGCCCGGGTACGCCTATGGGCGAGTACCTGAGACGCTACTGGGTCCCGGCGCTGCTGTCGCGGGAAATCCCGGGACCGGACAGCCCACCCGTGCGCGTGAAGATCATGTCCGAGGAGTTGGTGGCCTTTCGCGACACCAACGGTGACGTGGGCCTCCTCGACAACTACTGCCCGCACCGGCGCGCGAGCCTCTTCTTTGGTCGCAACGAGGAGTCTGGCATCCGCTGCGTGTACCACGGCTGGAAGTTCGACGTGAACGGCGGCTGTGTCGACATGCCGTCCGAACCTGCGGAGAGCAACTTCAGGGACAAGGTCAAGATTAAGTCTTACCCGGCACGTGACTGGGGCGGCTTCATTTGGGCCTACATGGGCCCAGCAGAACTGCAGCCGGAGCTGCCGGAGGTGGGATTCGCACTGGTGCCGGATAACCAGCGCAGGGTGTCCCGCCGGGTACAGGAGAACAACTTCGTGCAGGGCGTTGAGGGCGGGATCGACTCGAGCCACATCTCCTACCTCCATTTTGGCCTCCCGCCGGTCCGCCGCGACGACCCCGCGAACGTGAGCCTCTCCAACAAGGACGGCGCGCCGCATTTCACGGTGAAAGCTACGGACTACGGCTTTGTTTATGGCGCCAATCGTGAGGCGGAAGAGGACAAGTACTACTGGCGGCTCACGCCCTTCATGCTGCCCTTCTTCACCATCATTCCCGGCGGGACGGGCAACCCCGATGAGCGCACATACAGCGGCCACGGCTGGATCCCCCAGGACGACGAGAACTGCTGGATGTTCACCTACACCTGGAACGCCAGCAGGCCGCTGCGGGAGGACGAGGGCCACAGCGCAAGCTTCCTGGAGTTGGAGCCGCGAACCATGCGGTCCGTGGTGAACAAGGACAATGATTACGGCATAGACCGCGAGGCGCAGCGCACGAAGACCTTCACTGGCATCAAGGACATCTCCGTGCAGGACGCCAGCATCCAGGAGAGCATGGGCCCGATCTGTGACAGGACCAAGGAGCACTTAGGAACAACGGACGCGGCGGTCATAGCCATGCGGCGCGTGTACCTCAAGGCGTGCCGCGACCTGATGGAGGGCGTCGAGCCCTTCGTGCCACGGGACGGCGCCACCTTCCGTCTCCGTTCCGTCGCCGAGGTCCTGGACAAGAGCATCACCTTTGAGGAAACCGTTGAGAGGGTCATGGTCGGCGCGTAGCCGCATTGGCAAGGACTAGGGGTAGCAGTAGCAAAGGAAAGGGATGAAGCAATGCTGAGCAAGGAACAGAACGAACTGTTGACCAAGGTTGGCCCCGGCACGATGATGGGTGACCTCATGCGGCAGTATTGGATGCCGGCCATGATGTCCGAGGAGCTCGCCGCACCGGACTGCGAGCCCGTCCGCCTCAAGCTGCTGGGCGAGGAACTCATAGCCTTCCGCGATTCCTCCGGCCAGGTGGGCATCCTCGCCAACTCATGCCCCCACCGAGGCGCGTCACTCTTCTTCGGCAGGAATGAGGAGTCCGGGCTCCGCTGCATCTACCACGGCTGGAAATTCGACGTCAACGGCAACTGCGTTGACATGCCTTCCGAGCCGCCGGAGAGCAAGTTTATCGACAAGGTAAGGCCCACCACCTACCGCACCCAGGAACGGGGCGGCTTCATCTGGGTCTACATGGGGACGCTCGAGACGCCCCCGGAGCTGCCCTCGCTGATAGCCAACTTGCAGCCGGAGGGCGCCTACACCATCGGCGCCTACTACACGGAATGCAACTGGATGCAGTCGTTAGAGGGTGACTACGACACCAGCCACGTCAGCTTCCTTCATGCCGGCGCCCGCAAGCCCGAGGAGATTGAGGAGCCGGACGTCACCTTTGAGAAGTACGCGCTAAAGACCCGTTGGGCGCGGCACTTTGTCGCCGACACCGAGTTCGGCTGCACCTCCGGCAACAACCGCCCGGCTGAGGATGACTCCACCTACTGGCGCATCGCCCATTTCCTCTTCCCCTTCTACGCCATGATTCCGGGCAGCTTCCGGGAGAAGTCCTTCATCGCCGTGGTGCCCATGGATGACGAGAACTCCATGCGATGGCACGTGAGCTGCCGCGATCGCAGCGAGCCCCAGCGGCCCGGCTTCGGCGGACCCGTGATTGTCGACGGCCTGCCCACATCATTCCACCGTGACGCCTCCTACAACGGCACCGGCTGGTATGACCGCTTCAAGATTGCCGGCAACGCCCGGAACGACTACCTAATCGATCGTGATGCGCAGCGCGCAAGGGTCGGCGGCCTCGGGTTCAGCGGCATCCCCGGCCGCGGCCAGGACAACGGCATGACGGAGAGCATGGGCGTCATCTACAAGCGTAACCAGGAGCACTTGGGCGTGACGGACTCTGGCATCATCCGGATGCGGCGTCTGCTGGCCAAGGCAGCTATGGCCCTACGCGAGGACGGTACGCCTCCGCCCGGCCTGGACTGCCCGGAGATGTACAAGGTGCAGTCCATTTCCACTCTGCTGCCCAACGGCGTCAACGGCATTGAGGCTACAAGGGACCACCAGTACGCGAATTTGGCGGAAGAGCAGCTTGCCGAGGGCTAGCTGGGACGTAAGGCGTGCCCTGGAGTTGGGGCACGCCTTGCCGTTGTTGGGGCTTTGAAAAAGACAAACACAAGATACGGAGAACCGCAGATGCCTGATGAGACCAAGATAGAGGTCATCGCCGGCCCCAACGGTGCGGCTGAGCTCTATGAGTTGTATGAGGCCAACCAGCCGCTCCGGTACACCATCCGCTTCAAGGGCGTGCAATCAAGGACGTTCATGACCCTGGGAGAGGCGTACTTGGAAGCCGGTGTGCTGGCTGGCGTCAAGACATAGCTGGCACGCAGGATAGTGGGGAAACGCAAGAGGAGGATCATGGAGGTAATGAGGACAGGTCGAAGCTTCGCGACACTGGCAGTGGTGATGGCGCTCGTCTTGGCGCTCGGCATGCTGGCCGCGTGCGGCGGCGACGACGACGCGAGCACCGCTTCCACGTCGACCACTACCGAGTCCTCGACCACCACCGAGGCGTCAACCACCACAGAGACGTCCACCGATACCTCGACGGGCACGACAGTCGCGGCAGCGCCCACTGCGGCCCCGGTGGCTGACGCCATGCCCAAGGACGACGCCATGATGAAGCCCGTCGTCGACCTGCTGGTCATCGGCGCCATCGCGCCTTCACTCATCTCAAACAACGTCGGCCGCGGGCTGTCGCCGCAATCGCAGATCCAGATCGTGCCCATGTACGAGTACCTCATCGGCACCGACGCCGAATCGGGTGTCCTCATCCCACAACTTGCCGAATCCTGGAGCCTCGAACCCAACGGGCAGGACTTCCGCGTCAAGCTTAGGGAGAACATCCCGTTCCACAACGACCTTGGTACGGTCTCGTACCGCGACGTGGCCTTCACCGTCGCCGAGTTTGGCTCGGAGGACTCCACGCACCCCCACTCCCGCAATTACCGCACCGTCGAGATCGAGTCCGTCTCCGAGCTCGAGTTCATCTGGAAGCTCCCACGCCCGCTCGCTGAGCAGGAGCGGCGGATGTCGGAACACATCGGCGGCATGGAGATCATGAGCGTCGCCGACTATGAGTTGCTTGGGGAGGAGATCGTCACCTCGCGTCCGCTGGCCGGGACCGCCGGCTACCAGTTCGAGAGCCGCGAGCAGGAAAGCTACATCCGCTTCGACCGCGCCCCCGGCGAGCACTGGCGCCACAGCCCGGACTTCGCCGCTCTGGAGTACCGGTGGATGAACGAGGAGTCGACGCGCCTCGCCGCCATCCTCACGGACGAGATCCACATCACCCAGCTCGGCGCTGACTCGACGGAGCTCGCCGAGGCAGACGGCCTCCGTGTCGAGACCGGGCTGCTCCCCGGCCAGCGCATCTTCGGCGCGTTAAAGGGCGGCTACCTCGACACCACCTATTCGCGCTATGAGGCCCAGGGCACACCCTGCGGCTACGTTCACTGCGACTCCCCTTGGCTCGACCCCCGCGTGCGCAAGGCCATGAACAAGGCTGTCGATAAGGACGCACTCAACGACGCATTCTTCCGCGGCGCCGGCCAAAACATGGTCATGCAGGGCATCCCGGAGGACAGCCCTGCCTTCAACCCGGAGTGGCTCGCCGCCTACCCGGCCGAGTACGGCTACGACCCGGCCGCGGCGCGGAGCCTGCTCACGGAGGCCGGCTACGGCTCCAATAACCCGCTTGAAATCACGGTGCAGGTGATCCCCGTGGCCGGCTACCCGCAGGCGCCGGACGTCATGGAGTCGATGACGGGCTACTGGAACGACGTCGGCATCTCGACCACCATCGAACAAGCCCCCGGGTCCACGCTGCGCGCGACGCAACGGGCGCTGGAGTTTAAGAGCTGGATTGGGCTCTTCAGCGGTGCGCCCATCAACATCCAGAGCTTCCGCGTGCACAACAGCAATATTTCGCCGCGCGGCGGCGGCTTCGAGTACATGGAGATATCCGACCTCATCCACCAGGTGCAGGCCACCATGGGTGAGGACGCGCAGAACGTCATCCTGCGGCAGATCGGCGACATCGCCTTCCCGGCCCACGTCGCCGTAAACCTCTTCTACATCCCGCCGCAGATTGTGCTGAACCCGGACGTCGTCGAGAGTTGGCGATGGCCTGGCAACGTCGCGGGTCTGTGGAGCCACTTTGCCCTCATAAAGGCCGTGAAGAAATAGAAGCCACACACTATAATGTCCACCTTGGCCGTCACGGGAATGTGTCCACCGGCCAATCGTCGAGAAGGAAACGCAAGGAGGTCTAGGTTGAAGAATTCGAGTCGGGCAATGCTAATGACGCGCCCTTTGGCTGTGCTCTTGGCACTGGCTTTGGTGATGGCAATGCTGGCGGCCTGTGGCGGCGATGACGACGACGGCTACAGCAGCACTGCTACTTCGTCGACAACGACTACCACATCCTCGTCGACGACGGCAGCGACGACGTCCACCGACACCAGCAGCTCGACCACAGCGGCAGCGGAGCCAACGGCTGTCATGACGGACGCCACGCCCAAGGACGATGGCGCAATGATGATGCCCAAGGTTGAGCGAGTGGTAATCGGCGCCCAGACCCCTAGCCTTCTCTCCAACAACGTCGGCAGGGGCCTCTCGCCCCAGTCGCAGATCCAGTTGGCGGCCATGTATGAGTACCTCATCGGCACAGACGCCGCGACGGGCGCACTCATTCCGCAGCTGGCAGCCAAGTGGTCTGTGGAGCCCAACGGCGTGGACTTCCGCATCACGCTCCGCGAGGGCATCCCCTTCCACAACAACGCCGGCACCCTTAGCTGGCGCGACGTCGAGCGCACGGTAATGGAGCTGGGCGCCGACGACTCGGAACACACCCACGCCCGCAACTACCGCACGGTCACCATTGAGGCGGTTAGCGAATTGGAGTTCATTTGGAAGCTCCCCGGACCGCTGGCGGAGCAGGTGCGGCGGCTCTCTGAGCAGGTGGGCGGCATGGAGATCATGAGCGCCAGCGACTATGAGACCAACGGCCCGCCTCAGATGACCACGGCGCCCACCGCGGGAACCTCGGGGTACGAGTTCGACAGCCGTGCGCAGACCGTAGGTATCGTGTTCAAGCGCGTGGAGTACGACCACTGGCGCCACAACCCGGACTTTGCCGAGTTGGAGATCCGGTGGATGAATGAGGAGTCCACCCGCTTGGCGGCGCTCCTCACGGACGAGATCCACGTCACCCAGCTGGGCGCGGACAGCACCGAGCTGGCGTTCGGCGACGGCATGTTGGTGGAGACGGGCACCCTCCCCGGCGCCCGCATCTTCGGCTCCTTCCAGGGCGGCTACTTGGACATCACGGACCGCAACTACGAGGCCCAGGGCACAACCTGCCAGTACGTCCACTGCAACTCGCCCTTCCTCAACCCGCTGGTCCGCAAGGCTATGAACAAGGCAATCGACAAGGACGTTCTGAACACGGCCTTCTTCCGCGACGCGGCCCAGAACATGTTCATCCAGGCGATACCGATCACCAGCGCGGCTTTCAACCCCGCGTGGGAGGCGGCCTACGAGGTGGAGTACGGCTACGACCCCGCGGCGGCCCGCGCTCTGCTGACGCAGGCCGGCTACGGTCCGAACAACCCCCTGGAAATCAACGTGAACATGAGCATCGTCGCAGCGTACCCCCAGGCCCAGGACGTGAAGGAGTCCATGGCGGGCATGTGGAACGACATTGGCATCAAGACAAACCTAAAAACTGTCGACTCGGCAGTGCAGCGGCCGCGCTCCAGGGCGTTGGAGTTGGAGAACTGGGTCGGACTCACCGCCACCGCGTCATTCGACGTCCAGAGCTGGCGGGTGCACCACTCGGCCATTTCCCCCAGGGGCGGCGGGTTTGAACTGCTGGAAATCCGTGACCTCATCACGGAGCTCCAGCAGACAATGGACACCACGGCCCAGGACCAGTTGCTGCGGCAGATTGGCGATATCGCGCACCCGCTGCACGTTGCCATGAATCTCTTCTGGGTGCCGCCGCAAATCGTGCTGAACCCGGAGTTCGTGGAGAGCTGGAAGTGGCCGGGCAACGTCTCCGGTCTCTGGAGCCACTTCGCCCTCATCCGGGCGGCCAAGGGGTAATACATTGTTTCGCCAAGAAGCGGAAAGTCGTGTAGGATAGGGCCACTTGGCCCATAAGGAGAGGGAAAATGCTGACACGGCAAGACAACGAACTCATCACCCGAACAGGCCCCGGTACGCCGATGGGGGAGTACCTCCGGCGCTTCTGGATTCCCGCACTGCTTTCCCGCGAGATTCCGGAACCCGACTGCCCGCCCGTGCGCGTAAAGGTCATGTCCGAGGAACTGGTCGCCTTCCGCGACACCAACGGCGACGTCGGTCTGCTGGACAACTACTGTCCGCATCGCCGGGCAAGCCTCTTCTTCGGTCGAAACGAGGAGAGCGGGCTCCGCTGCGTCTACCACGGCTGGAAGTACGACGTGAACGGCGACTGCGTCGACATGCCGTCTGAGCCCGCCGAGAGCAACTTCAAGGACAAGGTCAAGATCAAGTCATACCCGGCGGCGGACTGGGGCGGCTACATCTGGGTCTACATGGGCCCGGTGGAGTTGAAGCCGGATTTGCCGGAAGTGGGTTGGGCCATGGTGCCCGACGACAGCCATCGCGTGGTCTCCCGCCGCCTGCAGGAGAACAACTACGTTCAGGGCATCGAGGGCGGCATCGACTCCAGCCACGTGTCCTTCCTGCACTCGGGGCTGACGCCGTACCAGCGAGAAAACCCTGACGCGCCGCGCCGCAACAACGGAGGCGGTCAGCCGTCGGCCATGATCGGCGACACTTCTCCGCGCTTCATCGTCAAGGACACGGAATACGGGTTCGTTTACGGCGCCCAGCGGGACTCCGGTGACAGCGAGTACTACTGGCGTATTACGCCCTTCATGATGCCCTTCTTCACCATCATCCCGGGCAGCTTGGGCGACGCGGACGAGCGCACCTACAGCGGCCACGGCTGGGTGCCCATGGACGACGACAACTGTTGGATGTTCACCTACAGCTGGAACGCCAGCCGCCCGCTGCGCCCGGGAGAGAACCACCCCGCCAGCGACCTGGAACTCGACCCCCGCACCATGCGTGCCACCATTAACAGGGAAAACGACTACGGCATTGACCGCGACATGCAGAAGCACTTCAACTTCACCGGCATTGAGAACGGCTCCGTCCAGGACGCCGGCATCCAGGAGAGCATGGGCGCCATCTGCGACCGCACCAAGGAGCACTTGGGCACCTCAGACTCTGCCATCATCAACCTGCGCAGGGTCTTCCTCCGCGGCGCGCGGGAGCTCCTGGAGGGCTCAGAGCCCTTCGTCCCCCGGGATGGCTCCGTGTACCGGCTGCGTTCCGTCTCCCTGATCCAGGACCGCGAAATCACATTTGACGAAACGGTTCCCAGGGTCAAGAACCCCGGGCAAGAGGCGCTTGCATAGTCCCTTCAGAGGGGTATCGATCTCGCAATCACTGAGCGGCAGGCCGTTCGTCCAGCGGGCAACTGAGGGACGAGCGGCCTGCGCTGCGTCTGCCGCAACGCCATCGAGTGGGTGAAGCGCTCCCCCAACCCGATGCCCGGCCCCAGTGAAATCGAGATCCGCCCAGTGTTCGAGGTGGCCGACTTTGGCGCGGAGTTCACCCCGAGGCTGCAGGAGCAGGAGGCCCGCCTACGCAAACGTTTGGAAGGCCGTTAGCCGCCCCCGCGCTTGGCTCTCGTTCGGCAACTGTGCGGAGATACCTCTCGACCCTGCCATCGGCCGCTGGCGCAGGTGTACCCTCGTCGGTATCCTTCCCCTATGTTGACTACTGCCGTGCCTCTGTCCCTTGCCTTCCGGCTCGCGCCGAAGATTTCCCGGGAACCCTCCGCCCCCGGTATGAAGGGGTTTACACAGGTCCAAGAAGCCGTCAATTCGGGCCGAAAACGGCTCGACTTGGGCCAAGAGCGGCTCGTTGTGGATGTAACCAGTCGTATCTGCGGCGGGAGGTTTTGTAGGAGACTCGTCCCCCGGCGGCAAAAACAAATCGTGGTTCTTGTGGCGGACACCGTGGAAGTGGCCCGCCGCTGATTGGACGGACGCCATTAAAGGGCGTAGCATTGCCGCTACCGTGAGAGGGGCGCCTCACTACCGCATGAACATCAACGCCTTTGCCGATAGGTTCGCCATCATCCAAGCCCTCCAGCACCGCGACTTCCGCTTCTACTGGACGGGCAACTTCATGTCGGTCATTGGCCAGCAGATGGCGATCACCGTGCAGGCGTGGCTCATCTTTGAACTCACGGGCTCTGCGCTGCAGCTCGGTCTGTTGGGTCTGGCACGGGCGGCGCCGGCAGTGGTGTTAGGGCTCCTCGGCGGCATCGTTGCCGATAGGGTTAGCCAGCGAAAGCTTCTGGTTGTCACCATCGCCATCGTTGGCGTCATCTGGACCGTGTTCGCCACCCTCACATACTCCGGGTCGATACAGGTGTGGCAAGTACTGGCGCTGGTGTTTGCCGTCGGCGCGGTGCAGTCCTTCCAGCAGGCGTCGCGGCAGGCCATCTTCCCAAGCCTCATCGACCACCGCCACATGTCCAGCGCGGTCGGGTTGAACTCCGCCATCCACCCCGGTGCGCGCATCTTCGCGCCCGTGGTGGCCGGCTACCTCATCGACTACCTGGGCGTCCCGATGGAGGGGGCTGGCGTCGCGTTGTACATGGTGGCCATTGGCAGCTTCATGTACTGCATCATGGTGTTCCTCACACGACCCCGGGACATCATGCGCGCGCAGGGAGCAAACGGCTTCCAGGACCTCAAGGACGGCCTCAAGTACGTCCGCAACAACCGCATCTTCTTTCTCATCATTGGAACAAGCATGACCAGCGCCTTTTTCGCCGGGTCCCACATCATCCTGGTGCCCGTGTTCGCCGACAAGCTCTTCGGCGAGGCGTCGGGCTCGGCCATCGGCTACATCTTCGCTGCTGGCGGCGTCGGCGGACTTTCGGGCGCACTGCTGGGCGGCTCCCTCGGCGGCATTCGCAGCAAGGGCGCCGTATTGGCGAGCAGCGCCCTCTCCTTTGGAGCGGCAGTCATCGTCTTCGCCCTCGCCCCGTGGTACACGCTGCTGTTGGCCATGGAGTTCGTGTCGGCGGCGGCCAACGAGATGTTCACCGTGGTGGGGCAGAGCGTCCTTCACTCCGAGGTCCCCAACGAGTACCGGGGCCGTGTAATGGGCATCTGGGGCATGACGTACACCCTCGCGCAACCCATGGGATCCATGCAGGTGGGTTTCTTGGCGAGCGCAATCACGGCCCCGCTTGCCGTGGCGATCAGCGGTGGCGTCGCGATCGTCATCGCCCTCCTCGGCGTCACTCGCGACCCGCAGGTCCGCGCGATTGGCAAAGAGCCCACGACGGTGGAAAGCAGTCCAGCACGATAGCCTCCAGAATACTCTCCATTCCTCGCTAGGACTTGACCCAATGCACTGCTTTGGGTAGCATCGCTGCACTGAGAACGCATTCAGCCGGGGTGTCTCTGTCGGCTGCCCGGTTGCACGGCGAAACCGTATGGAGGTAATTACACATGGCAACACAGGAACGACTGGCAGCAGCGGGCGCCTACACGAAGGCGCTATCGACCGGAGACCGGGCGGCGGCGGGCGAGGCCGCGCCACACCTGGCCCAGGACATCGTCGTGCAGGTGGGTAACCGCACCTTTGACGGCTACGACGAGGCCCTGGAGCACATCACCGGCATCTGGCCCTCGACCCCGGTCTATCGCAAGGGCGAGTGGGGCGCGCCTGCGGAAGAGAACGGCAACGTCGTCGTGCACGCCACTATGGCGCCCGTCGGGGCCGGCCCGGCTAAGGTCAACCTCACCTTCGCCTTCAACGACGAGGACAAGATCAGCCGCGTCGACCACGAGAACATCGTCGAGACGGAACTGTTCGAGGTCAACGAGCTCCCGGGATTTGTATGCGAAGCAGTGAACGGCGCCTTGGCCAACGACACGCCCCTCTCAGTGAGCTATGTGGATGGGGACGGCAAGCCGAAGCTCTCCCTTCGCGGCAGCGTCCGCGCCTACGGCGGCCAGGCGCTGAGCATCTGGGCACGAAAGGAGTCCGGTCTGGCTGACGCCATCAAGAGCAACCCCAACATGTCGCTGCTCTTCCGTGACAACCCGACGCGCTCGACGCTGATCTTCAATGGTAAGGCCCGCATCGAGGAGGACGATACCCTGCGCAAGCAGATCTTCGACGAGACGCCGGAAGTGGAGCGGAACCACGAGTCCTGGACCTCCGGCGCAGCGGTCATCATCGAGTTGGAAACCGCGGACGGCGCTACACCGGTTGGCCGCGTGCGATTCCGCCGCTAATTTCTTCGCAACCATGAGAAGCCGCCCTGCTTGGCGAGTAGCCGCAGGGCGGCTTTGATTTCGCCAGACTCCCAAGCGAGCATCGGAGGAGATGATGAAGACACCCGCCGCCATCTACGTGGAAGCTGGCAAGCCCATGGTGATTGACGACATAGACCTTCCTGACCCCGGGCCAACACACGTTGTCGTAAAGCAGTACGCCACGGGGGTGTGCCACTCCCAGCTCCACGAGCTTGACCGCCCGAACGCGGCCGTTCCTCTGGTGTTGGGGCACGAGGCCACCGGTGTCGTCACAGCAGTCGGAAGTGACGTCACGCACGTCCGCGAGGGCGACAACGTCATGGTGACGTGGGTGCCGCGGGGCGCGTCGCCCAACGTGCCTCCTCCAACGCCAGCCGCAATCTCCTACCGCGGAACGCCTCTCCACGTAGGAGCGCCGGTGGCAACCGGAGTGTTCACGTGGGCGGAGTCTATCGAGGTGGACCAGCAGATGGTGGTGAAGCTCGACCCGGGTGTCGCGACGGATGTGACGTCCGTCATTGGCTGTGCGGTCATGACCGGCTGCGGCGCGGCTGTCAATGCGGCAATGGTGCGGCCAAACTCGGCGTGCGCCGTCATCGGCGCGGGCGGCGTCGGCCTCAGTATCATTCAAGGGTGCGCCAACGCCGGCGCATACCCCATCATTGCCGTGGATCTGACGGCGGAAAAGCTGGAATTCGCGAAGCAGTTCGGCGCGACCCATGGCGTCCTCGCCTCCGAGGGCGACGCCGTGGGGGAGGTCGCTGCGTTGACCGGGGGCGGCGCCGACTTTGCCTTCGACGCTATCGGCCTCGGGGTGACCATTGAGCAGGCGCTGCTCATGACGCGGCCACGGCGGCTCGGGGAGCGCGAGGGCGGTACGGCAGTTCTGGTCGGCGTTCCGCACGGAGAAACGCCGAACATTCCCCCCTTCCACCTCTTCCGGGGCAACGTCTACCGGGGTGCGCCGGGCGGGTGCAGTGTCCCTGACCGTGACTTCCCCATGTTGGTCCGCTGGTTTCAGGAAGGGAAGTTGCCGCTGGACCTCATGGTGGCGCAGCGGTACAAGCTGGAGCAGATTAACGAGGCGTGCGAGGCGCTGCGTCATGGGGAAATTGCGGGCCGGGCCATCGTCGAGTTCTAGGGGCAGGCGCCCTTGACTACCCCCGCAGCGCCGCCGTGAACGCGTGGATGTGCTCCGGCCCGGTGCCGCAACACCCGCCGACGATGCTGACGCCTATGTCAGCGAGCTCGGCAAAGCGCGGGGCCATGTACTCCGGCGTCTCAGGGTAGACAATACTCGCGTCCTTGATGGATGGGATGCCGGCGTTGGAGTTGATGATCGTGTAGGCGCTTGACGCGCTGCGAATCTCCTTTGCGACCGCCACCATGTCGTCAATGCCGTTGCCGCAGTTGGCGCCCACCACATCCGCGCCGGCCTGTTGCAGCTCTTCCATGGCCTCGGCGGGCGTCAATCCCATGATGGTGACGAAGCCGCTGGGGCCGCGGTCGAAGACCATGCTGGCCATAATCGGCAGGCCCGTGTGTTCCTTGGCCACTTCTATCGCGATGACAGCCTCTTGCATCACCCGAAGCGTCTCGAAGAGGAGCGCGTCGACGCCGCCGTCAGCGAGGGCTTTCACCTGCTCCACGTATGCCGCGCGCATCTCGTCCGGGTGCACGCGGCCGAGGGGTAGCGGGAACTCCCCGAGTGGGCCCACGGAGCCGACCACGTAGCGGTTTGGGCCCGCCTCCGACCTGGCGAGGAGCGCCGCCCTTTGGTTGAACTCGGTCACCTGGTCGCCGAGGCCGTACATGGACAGGTTGTAGCGGTTTCCGCCGAACGTGTTGGTCAGCACCATCTCGGCGCCGGCGTCAAAGTAGGCGGAGGCCATGCCGCGGACAGCGTCGCCGTTGGTGAGGTTGAACTCCTCCGCGCACTGCCATGATTCAAGGCCATGCTGCCGAAGGTACGTCCATGTGGCGCCGTCGGACACCATCACGCGCCCTGTCGCGAGGCGGTCCATGAGGGTGGGGGCGCCGCCGCGGTCTTGACCCGCCATCATGCCACCTCCGCAGGGGTCCTTGACACCAGGAAGGACTCATCCGTGAACCAGAGGCCGTTGTACTTTTGCAGTACTGACTGAGTCACGTCCAGGTAGTCCCCGCGCGTCATGGCGTCACGCAGGCGGTCGTCGTCCGTCTGGGCCACGTAGGTGGCGGCGTTCCATGCTGCCAGCAGCGCCGACGTGCCAATGTTGCTCTCGACCTCTTCCGGCTGCAGTTGCAGCTCATAGCGGAACTCCGCGCGGGAGTCCGGGTAGGTGAGGAAACGGAGGTCCGGGTTGGCCTCGCCGAGCTGGGCGCGGAGCTCGCGGAGGAGATCAAAGCGGGGCGTGCGGAACGGGTCCTCGTCCGGCCATAGCGTGCGGATGATCTCCATGCCGGGGTCCTTGCCCGTCGACTGCACCACCACCATGTTGCCACCGGGCGCGAGAGCGCGGGCCAGCGGCGCCAGCACCGTCTTCACCTTGGCAGCCGCCGGCTGTGTGGCGCGGAACGGTTGGGCGGCAAGAACCAGGTCGTAGAGAGGGCTTGCCTCGCCGCGACGAGGGATGATGGGCCCCAGCGGCCACTCCTGGTTCTTCCGGTAGATGACGATGACCGATGGCGCGGCGTAGACTGGGTTGCCCGTGCGCTCGCTGGGCTTGGTTGCCCACCACTCCCGCACGAGGGGGAGGAGGTCGCGGATCTGTTCGTCGAACTCGTAGGCCGTATTGCCCTCGAAGGCGACTTCCAGCCAGTTCAGCCGCGACTGCTTCTCCTCCGACGAAGGCCACAGGTAGGGCGCTTCGGTGTAGAGCATGTTGGTGATGGCCAGCACGGTCTGGGGGTGTTCGCTGAGCCGGTCGCCCATGCGCTCCAGGCCTATGCGAACGTCCTCGTGGCTGATCTCCTTGCCGACGACGAGGAAGGGAACGGAGGGGTAGCGCTGGTGCAGGTGGCGCATCAGCCGCGTGAGCACCGTGGCATCGCCCATGCCGGCGTCAAAGACGCGCAGCCCGGGCGAAGAGGGCTGCAGGTAGCGAATGTCCATAGCCACGCGGCGCGCAATCAACTGCTTCTCGTTGCACGTTGAGACAAACTGTAGGTATTTCTCCCGGTTGTCAAAAAACCGGAGTGACTGCGCTTCTTGCTGCCTCTCGGTCATCAACGTTCCTCCATCGACGCCGCTAAAGTCCCGCTTTCTCCAACACCCGCGGCAACCGGGACTCCCACCCAGCGGCGATGAGGTGCACGCCCTGGCTCAGTCCCTGCAGCCCCCGAATGGTGCGGGCGGCAATCTCCACGCTTACCTTGGTCCTCTCCTCGGCGGTGGTGGCCTTTTCCATGTCGTTGATGATGGCCTCCGGGACCGTGATGCCGGGCACCTTCTCGTTGAGGAACCGGGCCATGTCCGCGGACTTGAGCATGATGATGCTGGGGAGCATGGGCACGCCCATGTCGGCTGTGGCCGCCGCATAGCGTTCGTAGTCGGCTGGATCGTAGACGGCTTGCGTCTGGAAGAACTGCGCGCCCGCCTCGATCTTCAGCTTCACACGGCTAAGTTCGAAGTCGAGGTCGTCGGCGCCGGGGTTGGCGACGGCCCCTGCGAAGAACTCCGGCGTGCCGCGAAGGGGATTGTCGTGGATGTCGTGCCCCTCGGAAAGCGCCCTGACGGCCCCCAGCAGCGCGACCGCGTCGAAGTCGAAGACCGGCTTGGCCTCCGGGTGGTCGCCGACCGTCGGCGGGTCGCCGCCCATGCAGACCACGTTGCCGATGCCCAGCGCGCCGGCGCCCAGCAGGTCGGCCTGCAGCGCGATGCGGTTGCGGTCGCGGCAGGTGAGTTGCAGGATGCTCTCCACGCCGCGATCGAGCAGCAGTTTGGCGGCGGCAAGGGGCACCATGGCCATCTTGGCGGTGTAGGAGTCGGTGAGGTTGAAGGCGTTCACCCTGCCCTTGAGCAGGTCCGCCTTCTCAAACAGCGAGTCGAGGTTGGTGCCCTTGGGTGGGCTCAGCTCCGCAGTGACCGCAAATGTTCCGCTGGCCAGTGTTTCCCGAAGATTGCTCATGTGCTCCCCCCTCGTTTAGCATGACTCCGTTCGATGGCGGGCTTGCGCTACGGCCACGGGGGCATTCTAACATATGTGGAAATGATAATCACCTTCGATTATCATTGAAATCTAGAATATTAGAAGCGGAAATATCATGGGACAACGCGACCATCGCGTCAAGGGTTGGATGCCGGCAATCCTGAACCTAATCCCAGCCCTGCGACAGGACACATCCGAGAAGGGCGCGAGCACCGCCACAGACGGAGGAGTTGCATGAGGCCGATTGCAGAAATCGCAGAGAGCCTTGGACTGGACACGGCAGTCCTGATTCCGCAGGGACACTACAAGGCGAAGATCCCCCTGGACGCCATCCGTGAGGACGGCAAACGGGGCAAACTGGTTGTGGTGACGGGCATCACGCCCACACCCGCGGGCGAGGGCAAGACCACCACTACAGTGGGGCTCACCCAAAGCTTGGGCCGCCTGGGGAAAAGTGTTGTGGCCACGCTGCGGGAGCCCTCGCTTGGGCCGATCTTCGGCATCAAGGGCGGCGGCACCGGCGGCGGCCTCTCCCTGGTGGAGCCGCAGGACGAGGTGAACATCCATTTTACCGGCGACGCCCATGCCGTCGGGTCCGCTCACAACCTGCTGGCGGCCCTGACGGACAACGTTGCTCAACGCGGCCAGATCCCCGGCTTCCGGCCGGAGCGCATCACCTGGCGCCACGTCACCGATGTGGAGGACCGCGCGCTGCGGAGCATCGTCACGGGGCTGGGCGGGTCGGCCAACGCCCCCATCAGAGAGACGGGCTTCGACATTGTCACCGCGTCGGAGATCATGGCGATACTTGCGCTCGCCAAGGACCTGGAAAACCTCCGTGAGCGGCTCAGCCGGATCGTCGTTGGGTACACGGACCAGAACGCGCCGGTGACCGCGACGGACGTCAACGCCGTCGGCTCGCTCATGTCGCTGCTGCGGCACGCCATCCTGCCGAACCTTGTGCAGACCACAGAGGGGCAGCCGGTCATCGTGCATGCAGGGCCCTTCGGCAACATCGCGCACGGGTGCAGCTCGGTGGTGGGCGACCGACTGGCGCTGGGCTACGCGGACTACGTGCTCTCCGAGGCGGGCTTCGGCGCGGACCTGGGCTTCGAGAAGTTCATGCACATCAAGGCGCGTTTCAACGGGCTGGAGCCGAGCGCGGCCGTGCTGGTGGCCACCGTCCGCGCCGTGAAGTACCACGGCGGCGTGGCCGTCCGCGAGCTTGAGACGCCGGACGAGGACGCCGTGCGCCGGGGCATGGAGAACCTGACGCACCTCATCGGCGTGGTGCGCGCCACGGGCCTGCCGGTGGTGGTGGCGGTCAACCACTTCCCCACGGACACGCAGGCGGAGATGGACATCGTGAAGCGCGGGTGCGAGGAGGCCGGGGCCTTCGCCGCGGTGGAGAGCCGCGTCTTCGCCGACGGGGGCGCGGGCGGCATGGAGCTGGCCGAGGCCCTTATACAGGCCACCGACGGCCCAGACCCGGAGGTTAGCTACTTCTACCCCGAGGACGCCTCCATTCAGGACAAGGTGCTGGCGCTGGCGCATACGGTCTACAACGCCGACGACGTGAGCTGGACGGCGGCCTCGCTGCGGCAACTGCGCGGCTTCGAGGCCAACGGTTGGGGCGGCCTACCGGTGTGCATGGCCAAGACCAACGCCTCCATCTCCCATCAGGCTTCCCTGCGGGGCCGTCCATCCGGCTACACCTTTGAGGTCAACGACGTGCGTGCCTCCGTGGGCGCGGGGTTCATCTACCCCATCGCGGGGAACATCGTCACGATGCCCGGTCTGCCGGGGTCGCCGCGAGCGCTGGACGTTGACGACAAGGGCAACATCCTGAACCTCTAGCAGGGCAATCGGCGATTCGCATCTCGGTGCGGCGTAGCTGAGGGAATGCTCTAAGGGTATTCGTATTTTTAGCTGCCGTGTCGCATTGCAGCTACAAATCGACAATTTTTTTCCAGCAGAAGCCGATCCCTGTTGTTGCGGGCCGAAACGCACACTTTCTTCAATGCGGACCATACAGACGAGGACCCACACGGCGCGCAGGGTGTTGGCGATTTCCTGTCCAAGGCCTTGCTTGTTGTTGTCCATGGGAAAAAGGTAGCGATTGGCGGGGCGTGAGGGCAACGGGGCGGTGTCAGGGGGGTTGTGCCGCTGGAGGGTGACGGGCCTTCGAGAGCCTCAGGGTGCTCGGAATCGTGAATTGCCCCTACGGGGTTTGTTGACGTCGGGGAGCGACGGTGGTTGGTGGTGGGGTCGCCCCACCCTGGCACCGCCCCTCTGGATTCCTGCCTTCGCAGGAATGACGAGTGCGGGGGTGAGGCAGGAATGACGCGCGGGGGTAGGGCAGGGATGACGAGTGGTTGGGCGCTGGGCAGGCACTTCGACAGGCTCAGTGCGAACGGAGAGCATCCAGACTCGTAGTGGAGGTGCACCATGTCGGAACTGCGGCACAAGCGGCTTGGCGAGGCCGTCGACACGACGGCGCCTGACGGCTCCGAGGTGCGTTTCCTGCTCCGGGGCGAGCGTGGCGAGCTGAACCACTTCACGCTGTCGCCGGGGGCAACTTCCGGGCCCGTTGCGCACCACACCATCGAGGAGGTCTGGTACTTCCTCAGCGGCCAAGGCGAGATGTGGCGCAGCGACGGCACGACGGAGGAGACGCTCGCCGTGGGCGCGGGGGTCTGCCTGGATATCCCGACGGGCGTGCGCTTTCAGTTCCGCAACACGGGCTCGGAGCCGCTCCGCTTCCTCATCGCGACGATGCCGCCGTGGCCTGGCGCGGAGGAGGCGTACGCCGTGCCGGGCAAGTGGCCGGTGGATGCTGTGGGCGAGTAGCGTCCACCCCGGCCAGCGAGTTGCTCGTGTGGCAAAGAAAGAGAGCGGGTGATCGTTCACCCGCTCTCTCTTTTCGACCTGATTGGGGACTGCCACATGGGCGTGGCCAACTCCACCTGCGTCAGCGGCAACGCGTTGCTAGGTCTTTACAGGTGACCTTCTACCCCTGAAGTCGGCAATGGCCGCAACAAGGAGCGCGAGCACCGCCGGAAGGTAGAAGAAGCCGATAGAGAATATCCCTACCACACAGAGTCCGAGAAGCAGCACAACCGGGAGCCAGAGAAGCGCTTTTCTTGCTGCCTGCCGATTCTCAATGAACTCCAGGGCCAGCACAGCAATGCCCGTCAACACGATGGGTACAAGCAACCACCAAAGCGCAGACAGGTCATTCACTTCAACCAACGTTGAGCTGACTCGCGTTGTCTCGCCGGCTGGCTCACCAGGGAGCGTCGCTTCTACCGACGCTCCCTGGTACACGGGTACGAAGGCGAGGAAGACCCCGGCAGCCCAGGCCAGTGCGTGGGACACCCAAGCGGATACCGTCGCTGCCCGCATAGACCTCACGCGCCTCTCCGCGCCGCCGTCCATGACGTCCGGCGCGCCGGACTCCTCCGCCCGTTGGGCCTACCGCATGGGGGTGGCCAACTCGACCTGCGTCAGCGGCAGGGCGTTGCGCCAGGTCTTGACCTCCGGGACCTCCCGGTGGTTGATGGTCGCTTGCTCGGGCCCAGTAATTTCAAACGGCAGGTTGTAGAGATTGATGACGTTCTTGACCGTCATCTCCCAGCGCTCCTCCCACGTGCACTCGTCCAGGACCTCGTCCAGCACCTGCATGGAGTGGGGGAAGACGGAGTCGCCGTGGGGGTAGTCGCTGCCCCACATCAGCGTGTTGACGCCGATAAAGTCCCGGGTGCGGATGCCTAGCGGGTCGTCCTCGAAGGTGGCGTAGAAGTTGCTGCGCCAGTAGGAGCTTGGGAGGCGGGGGAGGCCGAAGACGCGCTCGCCGCCGCCGCGGACGTAGGCCCAGTCGAGCCTCTTGAGCATGTGGCCGATCCAGCCGGTCTCGAACTCCGTGATCACGAACTTCAGATTGGGGTAACGCTCGGTGACGCCGGACTGGATGATGTCAGCGATGGTCATGGCGACGCCGGCGAAGGCCATGGGGCCGTTGGCCCGGCTGCTGGCGTGCCTGGGCGCGAGACCGTGGTTGTCGGTGGCGCCGGTGAAGATGTGCATGGTTAGCGGCATCTCCATGTCCTGCGCGGCCGCCCAGAACTTGTCGTACCAACGGTCGGTGTACAGCCGGTCCGGCGGTGCCGACGCGGGGATGCAGACGCCCACGTGCCCGTCGGCCTTGACCCGCTCCATCTCCCTGATGGCCTGGTCAAGGTCGTACATCTGCAGCGCGCCGAGGGCGAAGAGGCGGTCCGGGGCCTTCTTGCAGTAGGCTGTGATCCAGTCGTTGTAGGCGGTGAAGGCGCTCGTGACGATGTCGCGGTCCTCAATCTGGTAGACGTTGAAGAGAATGCTGGGGTAGAGCACCTCGGCGTCGATGCCGTCGAGCTCCTGGTCCTTCAGCCGCTCGGCGACGTCGTAGCAGCCGGGGCGGGCGAGGTCGTAACCGCGCTTCCGCATCGCCAGGGCCTCGGGGGAAGTGAAGTCCACGTTTTGCTGCAAGAATCCAGCGATGGCAAGACCGATCTTGCCGTTGCCAAGGTGCAACTGGGGCCCAATCTCCGGATTGGAGACGGCAACGTGAGGCGCCCTTTCCCCAAATAGGGCCTTCAGCGGCTCAAAGAGCTCTACCGGTTCCACAACATGGGAGTCTGATGAAATACAGATTGTCTTGCCCATAAGCGGATTCCTCCATTGATGCACATAATGGGATTTATAGGAATATACACAACGTACACCCATCCGTGCATGCCTCGCAAGCTACCGAGCAAGCTGTCGTCCTATGACGTGCCGCGCGTTTTTCGGGGTGTGCCTGCAAGGGCGAAAAAGGCTGCGTCCGTCCTACGCCAACGCAATTTCTGGTAGTATCGAAGCAGCATCACCACTGGGGGGCCTTCTGAGAATTCTCTCCAACCGCTCCATGTTTGCATCGTTCAAGCAGCCGGGCTTCAAGCCCTTCTACGTGCACAGCACTTTTGCCGCCGTCGACATGAACGTCCGCATGGCCGTCCACGGGTGGATGGTGCTGGAGCTCTCCAACGACTCCGAGTTCTGGGTGGGCATCTACGCGCTTGTGCTCGGCGCGGGGCAGATACTCTTCTCCTCGTTCGCGGGAACCCTGGTGGACAGGTTCCAACGCCGCAACGTGCTCCTGTTGGAGGGCATTGGGGGGACGACGCTGGCGGCGCTGATCGCCGTTACGGTCTACCTCGACGTCATGCAGTTGTGGATGGCGATTGCGCTTGCCTTCCCCGTGGGGTGCCTGCGGGCCACGCGGTTTACCGCGACCAATCGCCTGGTCTTTGACCTTGTGGGACCGGAGAGACTGGTTAATGGGGTCTCGCTGTGGCGCATCGCCAACACGCCGGTCATGATTGGCGGCGGCATACTTGCCGGGGCAATGATCGACTGGGTCGGCATCTGGGCGGCGTACACGCTCATTGCCGGCAGCCTGCTCTTCTCGCTGCCCTTCCTGTTGTTGGTACGGGTCAAGGGCACCATCGAGGAAGGCGGTGGGCGGCTCATCCGGCAGACGCTGGACGGCCTGAGATATGCCTCGTCCAACGCGTCCCTGCGCACGCTGTTCACTGTGAGCATCGTCATGGAGTTTTTGGGCTTCTCCTTCCTGGTGATGGTGCCGGTGATGGCGAAGACCGTGCTGGAAGTGGGGGGTCTGGGACTGGGCTTCCTGCAGGCGGGCGTCGGCGGCGGCATGTTTGTGGCGACGCTGATCATGGCCGCGGTCGGCGACGGGCCCAGAAAGCAGCGCATTATCTTCATCAATGCCTTGGCCACGGGCGTTGCGCTCATCGGCTTCGCCTATTCTCCGAACCTCCTGGTCGCCGTCGTGCTGGCGGGGGCGGTCATGGGCCTCCTCAACGCCTACGACCTCACCCTTGGTGCGCTGATTCAGCTCGTGGCCCCACCCAACATGCGGGGCAGGGCCGTCAGCTTGCACAGCCTCGCCATCTCCTTCACCGCAGTGGGCGGCTTTGTTATTGGGGGTGTGGGCAGCGTCGTCACCGTCCCGACGATGCTGGCCGCGGCGGGCGTGGGCATCGTCGTCAACGCGCTGCTGCGGCGACGAGCGATCCTGGGCATCAGGGAGTTCGGCCACCAGGGCGACATTGTGGACACCCCCGTCGACGAACGCGACAATACGCTCGCGGGGTAGCAGTCCGTGCCGTCAGAGCGGCGTGCGCGGCTGCACACACCCAAAGCGGGAGGAACGCATGGCAGACGAAAACGCGGCAACCATTCCAAACTTTGTCACCATCTTGTTGGACTACGCCAACGGGTCGCTCAAGCGCGCCGTCGACGGCTTGACGGAGGAGCAGGTCTTCCACCAACCCACAAGCGACACCAACAACATCGCGTGGCTGGCGTGGCACATGAACCGCTGGAAGGACTGGCAGGGCTCGCTGGTCAGCGGCGAGGAGCAGGTGTGGATCCGGGACGGCTGGTGCGAGCGGTTCGGCATTCCGGCGGAGCGCACAGGCATCGGCGACACGACGGAGCAGGTCGCCGAGTTCCGCCCGCCGCTGGACCTGCTGTGGAGCTACACGGAAGCCGCGCACACGACCTTCATCGAGCGGGTCAACGCGCTCTCGCAGGAGCAGCTTGAGGAGATGGTGCACTACATGCCCGGCCGCGGGGAGCCGAGGCCGAAGTGGCGCTCCATCCTCGGCGTGTGCTCGGACGCCATGAAGCACACAGGACAGATCGAGTACCTACGCGGCCTCATCACCGGCAAGGGGTGGTTTGGGGCGTAGGGGTTGAATCCTTCAGCAGTACGGGTATCATTGCGCTAGTCCTACGGGAGAACATATTGGGAGGAAGATATGACCACTGTTTCCAAGGTCTGGACGGAAAAGTACGCAGACATGAGCCACGGCAAGACCCGCTACTGGGAGGCCGGTGAGGGCTACCCCACCATCCTCATCCACGGCGCGGGCTGGCTCAGCGGCTGCGAGAGCTGGGCGCTGGCGATGGGGCCGCTGTCGGAGAAGCTGCGCGTCCTGGCCATCGACTGCCTCAACTGGGGCCTCGGCGACGTCTTCAACCAGGAGATGTCCTTCGCCTACCTGGTCGACCACGTGCGCGAGTTCATGGACGTGCTGGGCATCGACAAGGCCAACTTCGTCGGGCACTCCATGGGCGGCTGGATCGTCACCCTGATTTCCTACGAGAGCCCCGACCGTGTCAACAAGGTTGTGAACGTGGCCGGCGGCGGCACCGCGTCTCGCCCGCTCCAGAACATGGTCGAGTTCAAGGTCCCCACGCCTGAGGCGATCCGCGAGAATTTTGCGCGGCGCTACCCCGAGGGAACGGTGGACCCGGAGGAGATGGCCGCGACCTTCATCAAGAAGATTGACCTTCCGGAGCACGGGGAGGCATTTGCCAAGGTCATGAAGCACATGACCGACCCCATGACCCGCCCTCGCTACAACACCGTGCGCCGGATGCCCCACATCAAGGTCCCCACACTGGTCATCTGGGGCCGCAACGACCAGACGAACGCCCTGGAGATGGGCGAGGCCACCGCCGCCAACATCCCCGGCGCGCAGCTAGTGGTGCTGGAGTGCGGCCACGGCGTGCCCACGGAGAAGCCCGAGGAGTTCAACAAGCTCGTGGCGGACTTCTTCGCCTCGTAGCCAACGATACCCGTGGGGAGCGAACCCTCCCCGCGCCGGAGCACGGAACTCTCGGCGGCAGCGGCGACAAGCGTCCCAGGGCAACGGGCCCGGGCGAGCGCCGCTGCCGCCGCCATATGCAAGACGGAGGTCAAGCGCCATGGAAGTCGGCTACTTCACCATGCCCATGCACCCGCCGGGGTCCAACCTGACCAAGACCCTGGAGGACGACCTGCAACAGATCGTCGCGCTGGACAAGCTCGGGTACAAAGAGGCATGGATTGGTGAGCACTTCACCACGGCGTGGGAGAACATCCCTGCGCCGGACCTTTTCATCGCGCAGGCGCTGCCGTTGACGCAGAACATCGTGCTTGGCACCGGGGTCACGTGCATGCCCAACCACAACCCCTTCGTCGTCGCGCACCGGATCGCACAGTTGGACCACATGGCCAAGGGCCGCTTTCACTGGGGTGTCGGGTCCGGCGGCTTCCCCGGCGACTTCGAGGTCTTCGGGTACGTTCCCGCTACGGGCGACCATCGGACGATGACGCAGGCAGCCATTGACCTGGTGCTGCAGATCTGGGACGACCCCAAGCCCGGCCTGTACGAGAACAAGTACTGGAGCTTCACCATACCGGAGCCCCAGGACGACATTGCCCTGC
The DNA here is from genome assembly GCA_965249605.1 of Dehalococcoidia bacterium. Classification (GTDB taxonomy): domain Bacteria; phylum Chloroflexota; class Dehalococcoidia; order Lucifugimonadales; family UBA1127; genus UBA1127. Next base: position 1,941,469 of record OZ252245.1, on the reverse strand, counting down.
GCTTCCACGTTAAGCCGTACCAGCAGCCGCACCCGCCAATCGGCGTGGCCGGGGTGTCGGAGAAGTCGGACACACTGACGCTCGCGGGGGCGCGAGGTTGGCTGCCCATGAGCATCAACCTGGCGCATCAGCGGGTCCTGAAGACCCACTGGCATGCCGTCGAAGAGGGCGCCGCGAGCACAGGACGGACGGCGGACCGCTCGACGTGGCGCATCGCGCGAGAGGTCTACGTGGGGGAGACAACCAAGGAAGCGCGCCGTGACGCCATCGACGGGGTGCTCGCCCGGGACTTCACCCAATACTTTCGCCGGCTGCTCCCCAAGGTGCGTGGCCTGGGCGGGCTGAAGAGCGACCCGGACATGCCGGACAGCGAGATTACGGCGGAGTACATGGCGGACAACGTCTGGATCGTCGGCAGCGCCGACGAGGTGGCTGAGAAGCTCAACGCGCTCAACGAGACGGTGGGTGGGTTCGGCGTGCTGCTGGCCATGGGCCACGAGTGGCAGCCGGAGGAGAAGTGGAACCGCTCCATGGAGTTGCTGGCGAACGAGGTGCTGCCCAAGGTGAACGGTTAGCGCTTCGACGTGCAATCGCCCCATCGCCCTCTATCCCCAAGACCGGCCTACCGTGACAATCGCCAATGCTTGGCGTATTCTTTCGCTACTACAAACTAACCCCCTCCAAAGGAGCACGCAATGGTACTGGATACCGCAAGACCCGAAGGCGCAATGACCGGCGAGCGTTTCATCAAGAGCCTCCAGGACGGCCGCGAGGTCTTCCTCGACGGCAAGCAGATTGACGACGTCACCACTCACCCGGCCTTCGCGCCGGTGATCAACGAGTTGGCGCGCGTCTACGACCTGCAGCACACGGACGAGTACCGCGACCAGATGACCTACGTCTCGACGGACACGGGCCACCGCGTCAGCCTGTCGTGGCTCATCCCGGAGTCGCTGGAGCAGACGCGGCAAAAGCGCCGCAACAGCGAGGTCTGGAACGAGCAGACCTGGGGGCAAATGGGCCGTGGCCCGGACATCCTCGCGCCCTATATCCTCATGCTCTACAACCGTCGAGAAGTGCTCGGGCAGATCAAGAACCCCCGCTGCGACTTTTCGGAGAACATCATCAACTACACCCGGTTGTGCCGGGAGAACGACCTCTTCCTGACCCACGCCCTCGGCGACCCGCAGGTGGACCGCAGCTCCCAGCCCCAGAACGAGCGGCGCCAGATCCAGGAGGAGGATCTGGCCCTCCACGTGGTCGAGGAGACCAACGAAGGCATCATCGTCACCGGCGGCAAGCAGCTTGCGACGGCGGCCCCCATCACCAATGAGTGCTACGTGTCCCTCTCGGCCACCTTCGCACGGCGGGCCGACCCGAAATTCTACATGGCCTTCTCCATCTCCAGCGGCACGCCCGGTCTCAAGACCCTGTGCCGGGAACCCGTCTCGCTGTGGCCGGGCACCTGGGGCCACCCCCTGGGCGTCCCCTTCGACGAGCAGGACTCCATGCTCTTCTTCGACAACGTGCTGGTCCCCTGGGACCGCGTGTTCATGCTCTACGACACCCCGCCCATGGGCCCCGGATTCGGCGGCGGCGGACTGAACCTGCTCGGTTGGTCCAATATGTGCCGCGTCCACTTCCGCATGAGACTGATGACCGCCGTCGCGACCATGATCGCGAGGGCCATCGGCGTGTACGAGTTCCGCGAGGTGGCCTCCAAGCTCGGCGAGATGGTGTCGTACTGCGAGCTGTGGCGCTACGCCATGCAGGGCGTGGAGGAGACCACGTACATCAAGGACGGTGTGCAGCCCACGGGCAGCGCGGCGGCACTGCAGAACTGGTTCGCGCACACCTCCCAGCGCATGGTGGAGCTGCTGCGGGAAATCTCCGGCTCCGGCATCATCATGCAGCCCAGCGAGGCGGACCTGGCCAACCCGGAAATCCGCAAGTACCTGGACATCTACATGCGCGGCAAGGACGTGGACGTCGAGTACAAGTCCCGCCTCTACCGCGTGGCACACGACCTGGCCGTCTCATCCTTCGGCATGCGGCAGGACGTCTACGAGTACTGGCACGCCGGCGACCCGACCCGCAACCGCGTCAACATGCTCCGAGCCTACGACCAGAGCGACATGATCGAGCGCATCGAGGACATGATCTCGAGGCCGCTGGCCCACGGTGAGCAGCTCTAAGGGGGGTACATGAAGCGCAGCACCGACCGCATCCTGACGACGCACACAGGCAGCCTGCCTCGCCCTATGGAACTGGCGGAGATGCTGCTGAACAAGGACAGCGGTGAGTCCGTCGACCCTGACGAGCTGGCCGCGGCAGTGCAGTCCGCCGTTGCGGAGACCGTCCGACAGCAGGTCGAGTCCGGCGTCGACGTGGTCAGTGACGGCGAGCAGGGCAAGATCGGCTACTCCACCTACGTGAAGGACCGCCTCACTGGCTTCGAGGGCCAGGCGTCGGTCTCGATGCGGGCAGATTGGGCGGACTTTCCGGGCTCCTCTCCTCCCCTTGCGGCCCGGGTGAGCCGCCCCTCGTGCAACGGCCCTGTCGCGTGGAAAGACCCGGAGGCCGTACAGGCTGACCTATCGACCTTCCGTGCCGCGCTGGAGGCCCATCCGGCTGAGGATGCCTTTCTCACGGCGGCATCGCCCGGGGTCATCGCCCACTTCCTCATCAACGAGTACTACCCCACACGCGAGGAGTACCTCGCCACGCTGGCCGACGTCATGAAGCAGGAATTTGAGGCCATCAACGAGGCGGGGTTCCTGTTGCAACTCGACTGCCCGGACCTGGCCATGGGCCGGCATATGCGCTTCCCGGACCTGAGCCTGGAGGAGTTCCTCAAGATCGCCGAGGGCAACATCGAGGCGCTGAACCACGCCATCAGCGGCATCCCCGCCGACCGCGTGCGGCTGCACCTCTGCTGGGGCAACTACGAAGGGCCGCACCACCGCGACGTTCCCCTGCGCGACATCATGCCGGTGGTGCTCAAGGCCAACGTCGGCGCCATCTCCCTGGAGGGCGCCAACCCCAGGCACGAGCACGAGTGGGCCGTCTTCAAGGACGTTCCCCTGCCGGACGACATGGTCCTCATCCCCGGCGTCATCGACTCCACCACCAACTTCATCGAGCACCCGGAGCTTGTGGCGCAGCGCATCGTCGCCTACGCGGGAGTGGTCGGCAAGGAGCGGGTCATCGCGGGGTCGGACTGCGGCTTCGGCACCTTTGCCAGCACATCACCCAACGTGCAGCCGGGCATCGTCTGGGCCAAGCTGGCATCCCTCGCGGAGGGCGCGCGGATGGCGTCGGAGCAGCTCTGGTAACGGCGGCAACGAGGCTCGAAGAGCAGCGACGCCGGCACAATTGCGTTGACATGGCCGGCCTCTTACCAATCCTTTTGGCAAGAATTAGCTATGCGAAAGTATTAATGACGCGTCAACCCGTTGACAGTGCATCTTGAGAGCCTACAATTGAGTGTTGACAGAATTCACAGGGGAGAAGGAGAACGAGTTTATGGTTGACAGTTATATCTCCAAAAGACTGCTACTGATTGTGGCGCTGCTCATTGCCGCCATGATGATGGTAGCGGCGTGCGGTGGGGACGACGACGACGGCGATTCCGCCTCCGCCAGCGGAGACGCATCGACCAGCACATCCAGCGCTACCACCAGCGCATCCACCGATACCACCAGCACATCCAGCGCTACCACCAGCACCAGCACCGATACCACTACCAGCTCTTCCAGCACGACCGCTGCAGCGGCGCCCACGGCAGCACCCGCCATGACCACGGAGGCGCCGGCGGCCATGATGGAGCCGGTGGAGGACCGCGTGGTCACTGCCTTTGAGGCTCCGTCGACTGAGGGCAACGAGACTCGCCACATTGGCCAGACCACCGTGTGGCAGCTCAAGCCCATGTATGAGTACCTGCTGGACTCAGACCCCGATACGGACGAGATGATTCCTGGCCTCGCCACGGACTGGGCGGTCGAGGAAGGGCCGCAGGTCCGCTTCATTCTGCGTGAGGGCATCCCGTTCCACGGCGACTGGGGTGAGTTCACCTCCGCCGACGTCGTCAAAACACTGACGAACCACCAGCGTGAGGGCGGCCTCCACGGTGAACTAGTCTACTTCCAGACAGTTACCCCCGAGGCCGTAGTCGTCAGTGACTACGAGGTCATCATCAAGCTGGCCCGCAACGACAGTAACTTCTTTGCCCAGTTCTCGAGGCTGCAGGGCGGCTTTGAGATTATCTCCAAGGCCCATCTAGAGGCCGAGGGCGACCCGGTGGTCATTGGTGAGGACGCGCCTATCGCGGGCACCGGCTCCTACCAGTACTTGTCCCGTGAGCAGGCCCAGAACATCGTCTTTGAGCGGACGCCTGACCACTGGCGCTTCAAGCCCGACTTCCCGGAGCTTGAGATCCGCTTCGTGAACGAGGCCTCCACACGGTTGGCCGCGCTGCTGACCAGTGAGGTCCACCTGACCAACCTGCCGGAGGACAACCTCCAGCAGGCAGTGTCCGACGGCTATGGGGTCGTCCGGGGCAACGTGACTGCCCTTCGTGCCTTTGCCCAGTTCCGCGGCCAGTACGAGAACGAAGCCTCGTCAAAGGGCACCGGCTACATGGACACGGGCAGCCCCTTCCTGGACGTCCGCGTCCGGCAGGCGCTGAACCGGGCCATCAACCGCGACGAGATTAACGAGGCATACTTCGGCAACAAGGGCGTGGTGATGCAGGTCAACCACCTGAACCCCGGCCGCCCCGGCTGGAACCAGCGCTGGGTTGACGAGTTCCCCGCCAAGTACGGCTTCGACCCGGACGCTGCCACGGCCCTCTTGAACGAGGCCGGCTACAACGCCAGCAGCCCGCTGGAGATCAACGTGAACGTCGCGCCCCTCTCCCGTTACGCCGGCGCTGACGACATCATTGAGATCATGGCCGGGTACTGGCGCGACATCGGCGTGAAGGTCAACCAGTACACGCAAGACACAGCCATGCGGCGCGCAAAGGGACGTGCCTTTGAGTACACGCATGAAATCGCCATGGGCGGCACCAGCTCCAACATCACCATCGGCCCCAAGGTCTACAACACCTCCTTCCCGCCACGGGGCGGCGGTGTAGAGATCCTGGAAAGCAGCAAGATTATGTCCGAGTTCATCCAGACCCTGGACCCCGTGAAGGCTGACGCTTTGGCACGTCAGATGGGCGACATCTTCTTCGACCAGTTCATCTCCATCCCCCTCTTCTGGCTGCCCGCGGAGGCGGTCATCGACCCTAGCGTCATCGCGGGCTGGAACTGGCCGGGCTCCATCACGGGCACCTGGACCCACTTGGAGAACATAGAGGCTGTAAAGAAGTAGCTTCTAACCGGCATTGGCAGAGGCCCCGCCCCAAACAGCTTGGGGCGGGGCCTCTCTTGTTTCCGGCGAAGGGACTCGGCCTGCGGCTCCGCGCCAGTCCTGCTATAGTGGCGCTGGCCGCGCGAGGCGCGTTGTAGTCCGCCTGGCAAGCGCCGCCGGGCAATAGTGCACCCCACAGGGAAAGGTTGGGCTTCACGAATGAAGATAGGCGTCTCTTCCTTTATGACTGACTATTCCATCGACGTTGTGACGCTGGCGACGCGGGCGGAGGAGCTTGGGTTCGACTCGCTGTGGGTGCCGGAGCACGCCATCATCCCGGTGGAGCGCACGCAGAAGGTGCCGGCGGGCAGCACGGACGAGGAGCTGCCGAAGAAGTACTTCGACACAGTCGATCCCTTCGTGACGCTGGCCGCCGCGGCCGCGGTGACGACCACCCTCAAGCTCGCGACGGGCGTCACGTTGCTGCCGGAGCGCAATCCGCTGCTGCTCGCCAAGGAGGCGGCGACCCTCGACGTCATTTCCGGCGGGCGGTTTATCATGGGCATCGGCTCCGGGTGGATCAAGGAGGAGACGGAGATCATGGGCGGCAACTTCGAGCGCCGCTGGGCGCAGTGCCGCGAGTCCGTGCTCGCCATGAAGCAGCTCTGGACCACGGTGATGAGCGAGTTCCACGGCGAATTCTATGACTTCCCGCAGGTCTTCTCATTCCCGAGGCCGGTCCAGCGTCCGCACCCTCCCGTCATCCTCGGCGGGGGCGCCAGGAACGTGTTCAAGCGCGTCGTCGAGTACGGTGATGGGTGGCTGCCCCTGCGGACTCGTCCGGAGTTGGTTGCCGAGGGACGCAAGGAACTTGACCGACTGGCCGAGGATGCGGGCCGCGACCCCCGCTCGCTGGAAATCACGTGCTACCAGGTCCCGCCGGACCCCGACCATATTCGGCAACTCGAGGAAGCGGGCGCGGACCGGGTCGTAATCCAGGTGGACACCGACGGCCGCGACGAGGCGTTGGCGCAGCTCGAGAGCCACGCGCGGGCGCTGCTCTAGACCGGCGCCTTCCGGAAAACAAGAGACCCCTGGCGCAATCTCGCCAGGGGTCTCTCTCGTGTGTCGCGTGATTCGAGGCGGCTAGAGCGTCCAGACGCCGGCGTACTCGGGGCGCGGGAAGGGTTCGCCATTGGGCACGCGCATCATGTCGCAGTACAGCTCCAGCGAGTTGCCGTCGGGGTCCTCGAAGTAGAAGGAGCGTGTGCCGCTGCCGCCGATGTTGCGGGGGTCGCCCTCCGCGCCGTGCACCAGCGGCCCGCTCACAATCTCGACGCCCTTCTTCTTCAGGTCGTACAGGGCCTTCAGCCACTCGTCTCTCGAATCTAACTCCATGGCGATGTGCTGCAGGGCGTTGTAGCCGATGCGCCGGTTGTCGGACTCAGGCTGGTCCGGGTGCGTGAACAGGACGATGTCATGGTGCATCTCGCCGAAGCGCAGGAAAGCCATGTCCCCGGTCTCGCCCCTGGGCCATCGCCCCGTGAGGGTGAGGCCAAGGGTGCCGGTGTAAAAGTCAATGGAACGGTCCATGTCCGTGACCTGCACACCGATGTGTCCAACCCTGCTGATGGTGAACCCGCCCATGATGACCTCCTTCCCACTTCGATGCGGATTTGCATTGGTTTAACGCATCATTGCACCCGCGCAAAAGGCCGTCAAGGACGCACGCGGGCGGGCACGAGAGTGATGGCGTCGCCCGGCGAAACGACACCCTCCCGGACGACGGCGGCGTACCATCCGCGGCGATTGAAGAGCGAGTTGCCCTCCATGCGGGTCAGTGTGCGGATGAACGCCGGCCCCTTCTCCTCGCCGATGAAAGGCAACGCCGCCAAATTCATGCAGGCCAGGCACGGCTCCGCGATCTCGATGACTGCCTCACCAACCTGGTACCGCGCGCCGATGACAAAATCGTCGTAGGGAATGCCTTCGGAAGTGATGTTCTCGCCCATGTCGCCGGGCTGCACGGGCCAGCCCTCGGCGTTTAGCTCGCGCAGTGTCTCGAGGGGCATGATCATGACGGCGCGGGCGGGGTCGCCGAACTTCGCGTACGTGCGGAAGCGGTTGTAGTCGCCCTCGAGGCCTTGGGCGGTGACGCGGACGGCGTCCACGGGGACCTTGGGGAGGCCGTGCTCGCCGGGCGTCTCCGGTTTGCGGTTGACCTGCAAGACCACGCCGCTCATGTCGACCTCCTCATCCTTGCGCCGAGGCGTCGCGCCCGCCGTCGCCGCTCCGCCAGGGAGCCTGCGGGCCTGATGGTCCACGCCAGCGGAAACGCCGCGGCCGCTGTGACAATGAACGTCATCACCGCAACGTCATAGTCCTGGTTGCGGTCAAAGACCCAGCCCATGAATACGGGGCCAATGGTACCAGACGCCAGCGCTGTTGCCTGCAACATGCCCGACAGCGAACCCAGCGCCCGCGTGCCGAATAGCTGTGCCAGCAGCACGGGCCGCACCGACACCATCGCGCCGAAGGAGACGCCGTAGAGCACAGTGAACGGCACTGACGCCCACAAGCTTGTCGTGCCGAATAGTGTCAGGTACAGCCAGGAGACGGCCTGCAACACCACCATCATAGCAAGCACGTACCGGATCTCCAGCAGGTCCGCGAGTGAACCGGCCCCTATGCGCCCCACACCACTCACCAGGAAAACCAGCGTCACGGTGACCGCGGCCTCCGCCGTGGAGAACCCCTTGCTCTCAAACAAGGGCACCTGGTGTACCTGCAGGGCGCTCGTGCCGAAGAACATTGCGCCAAAGAGCAGCGAGACCATCCAGAAGGCCCGCGACCGCAGCGCTTCGCCGGCGGTGGCGCCTTGATCGTCGTCCGGCACCGCACTTCGATCATGCCGGGCACGCCGGTCCGCCTCGATGTCGTCCTGGGTCAGCTCGCCTTCGCGCGGCCGCCGCGGCATGTCGCCATCGGGCAGCACACCGTAGGCATGCGGCGACTCTTTGATGAGCAGGCCAAGCGGGACGATGATGAACATCAGGGCCACGCCCGTCCCTCTGAGCGTCCATCGCCAACCGACTTCTTCGACGAGCAGCGCCAGCACGAACAGCACGGCGCCAGTCAGGATTGGTCCCGACATGCCGATGCCCAACGCCGTACCCCGCAGCCGACGGAACCACCGCGCGATGACCACAGTCCAGCCAATGGCGTGCGAGGTGCCGCTGGCTCCCAGAGAGGCGACAAGGAAGAAGACGTAGAAGCTCCAGATGGAGAAGGTGTAGGAAATCATAATCATGCCGAGCCCCAGGACAAACCCGCCGGTCATGATGACGGGCTTGGGGCCGATTCGGTCGACGATGAAGCCGAGGAAGGGCGCAAAGGCGCCGGTCTCGACTTGCCGGAGGGAGAATGCGCCGGAGAGTGCCGCCCGCGACCATCCAAACTCCCGCAGAATCGGAAGAAAGAAGACCTGGAAGCCCTGCCAATAGGCCCCGGAGGTGAAAACGTTGCACGTGAAGCTGGCGGCGACGATGTACCAGCCGTAGAAAATTCTAGGACGCTGTTGTGTGTCCGGTGCGGTGAGCATCCGCCGCCTTTCTGGCGTCGTTTGGGAGGCCGGCCGGGCGGGGCGGTTGGGCCATCCAGTCCAACGGGAGAGGGTCGAGCCAAAGCCACAGGGTACGGGCGGCCCAGTTGCGCTGTCAACGAGGCCCCTTCTGCAGAAGTGCCCCTTAGCCCGCCCCGCGTATATTTGCTATTCCCCTCTAGTTGCTATGACGCTTATCGGGAGCGGAGCGGCGGCTATTTGGCTTGTGCAACTCTTCACATGGTGTTGAGAATTGGCTAGAATGCTATTTGTCCTTCCAACCCCTCGAATGAGGGAGTGTGCCCAGCCCCACGGTGGAACACAAAGGAGCTCCATGAAGGTAGGTGTCCCCAAGGAAGTCCGGTCCAATGAGCGTCGTGTTGCATTGGTGCCGGAGTCAGTCGCCAAACTGATCGCCGCCGGGTTGGAAGTCATTGTGCAAGAGGGCGCCGGCTTGGGCGCCCACTACGCGGATGCCGCATACCGGAACGCTGGAGCCTCGCTTGCCGCCGACGCCGCCGCGCTGTATGAGGCAGCCGACGCCATCGTGAAGGTGCAGCGGCCCACCTTTGGTGACGAGGCAGCCTCCACGGAAGTCTCCATGCTCCGGCCTGACGTCGTGCTTATTGGAATCCTGCAGCAGCTGTACTACCCAGAGCTTGCTGTGGACCTGGCGCGACGCGGTGTCATCAGCTTCAGCATGGACGCCGTGCCCCGCATCGCGCGGGCGCAGTCCATGGACGCGCTCAGCTCCATGAGCTCCATCGCCGGGTACAAGGCCGCCATCATGGCCGCCGAGGCGCTGGGCATCTACCTTCCCATGATGGTGACGGCAGCGGGGACCACACCCCCGGCCAAGGGCCTCGTGCTGGGCGCGGGTGTCGCCGGCCTGCAGGCCATCGCGACGGCACGCCGGTTGGGCGCGGTTATTTCCGCATTCGACGTACGGCCCGCCGTCAAGGAGCAGGTGGAGAGCCTTGGTGCGACGTTTATCCAAGAGGCGGTCCACACAGAGGAGATCGAGGACGAGGGCGGCTACGCCAAGCAGCTCAACCAGGAGGCGCAGCACCTGGAGCAGGACCTCATCCACCGCTTCGCCCGTGAGGCGGACTTCATCATCACCACCGCCGCCATTCCGGGCAAGGAGGCCCCCATTCTCGTCACCAGGGAGATGGTGAGTGACATGCGCGCCGGCGCCGTTATCGTCGACCTCGCGGCGGAGACCGGCGGCAATTGCGAGCTGACCAAGCCGGGTGAGACGGTCGTCGAGAACGGCGTCACCATCCTTGGCCCCCTGGACGTGCCCTCCTCCGTCCCGGTCCACTCCAGCCAGATGTACTCCCGCAACATGATGACCCTGGTGCAACACCTCGTCCGCGACGGCGAGCTCACGCTCGACTGGGAGGACGCCATCACCAAGGACTGCTGCATCACCTATGGCGGCCAGGTTGTCCACGGACCCACGCAGGCGTTGTTGCCGCAGGCGTAAGCAAAGGCGGAGGCGTAAGAAAGGATCATGGTAGAGGCTGCAATCGTCGGGCTACCGCTGGTTATCGGGTTGTACATCTTTGTACTCGCCATCTTTGTGGGCTTTGAGTTGATTACGAAAGTGCCGCCGACGTTGCACACGCCGCTCATGTCCGGCGCCAACGCCATCTCCGGCATCACAATCATCGGCGCGATGGTCGTCGTCGGGCCGCGGGACGCCAACCTCGCCGTAATCCTGGGCTTCGCGGCGCTGGTGTTGGCGACCATCAACGTGGTGGGCGGCTTCATGGTCACGGACCGCATGCTTCAGATGTTCCGGCGCAGGCCCGGCGCGGGGGCGTAATGGAGCTATTTGAAGGCATCAACCTCTTCATCCAATACGTCTACCTGTTTTCCGCAGTGCTCTTCATCCTCGGCATCAAGCTGCTGGGCTCGCCGGCGACGGCGCGGCGCGGCAACTTCCTCGCCGCTCTGGGCATGTTCATCGCCATCGTCGCAACGTTGGTGAACGAAGAGGTCCTGAACTACGAGATGATCGCTGCGGGCATCGCCATCGGCGCGATCATCGGGGCGGTACTGGCGCGCACCATCAAGATGACAGCGATGCCCCAGATGGTGGCGATCTTCAACGGCGTGGGCGGCGGCGCGTCCGCGGTCATCGCCGTTTCGGAGTTCGTGCGCATCACGAACGAGGGCGCATCGGTCCCCTTCCACGTGGAACTCACCATCATGCTGGGCGTCCTCATCGGCTTCGTCACCCTCACCGGCAGCCTCATAGCCTTTGGCAAGCTGCAGGACCTGATGACGACGCGCCCCATCACCTACCCGCTGCAGAACATCGTCAGCGGGCTGATGTTCCTGGCCGTGGTGAGCATGATCGTCTACCTGGTCGCCTTTGACTTCAACGAGTATGTCTTCTACGCCCTCGTGGCCACGAGCCTCATCCTGGGCATCCAACTCGTCATTCCCATCGGCGGCGCGGACATGCCGGTGGTCATCTCGCTGCTGAACTCCTACTCCGGCGTCGCAGCCGCAGCGGCGGGGTTCGCGCTGGGCAACCTGGCGCTCATCGTCAGCGGAGCGCTGGTTGGCGCGGCGGGCCTCATCCTGACCAACATCATGACGAAGGCCATGAACCGCTCCCTCGCCAACGTGGTCTTCGGGGCGTTCGGCGCGGTCAAGGCGACCGTTGCGGGCGTCGTCGAGACGCGCACGGCCCGCGACGTGTCCGCGGAGGACGCCGCCGTCATGCTGGCCTACGCCCGCTCCGTCATCTTTGTGCCCGGCTACGGCCTCGCGGTGGCGCAGGCCCAGCACCAGGTGCGGGAGCTGGCGGACCTGCTGGAGGCCAAGGGCGTCCGCGTGAAGTACGCCATCCACCCGGTCGCGGGCCGCATGCCCGGCCACATGAACGTGTTGCTGGCCGAAGCCAACGTCCCCTACGACGAGCTCTACGACCTCGACTCGATCAACGACGACTTCCGCAACACCGACGTCGCGATAGTCATCGGCGCCAACGACGTGACGAACCCCGCCGCTCGCGACCAGCCGGACAGCCCCGTCTACGGCATGCCCATCCTGAACGTCGACCAGGCGCACCACGTCATCGTCCTGAAGCGCAGCATGAGCCCGGGCTTCGCGGGCATCGACAACGACCTGTTCTTCAAGGACAACACGCGCATGCTCTTCGGCGACGCCCGCCGCTCCGTGACATCGCTGGTCAGTGAGGTCAAAGCGCTGTAGGGGGGCGATTCCGTGTCTGTTGACACCATTGTGGCCCTCGCCGTACACTACCAATAGATTGTTGACCACTTTGGTCTACTACTGCCTTTGAAGGGGTCTTACCTATGGTGACGCCCAACGCTTTTGCCCAGGCCGAGTACAAGTACGGCTTCGTCACGGACATCGAGGAGGAGACCGCTCCCCGCGGCCTCACTGAGGACACTATCCGCTGGATCTCCGCCAAGAAGCAGGAGCCGGAGTTCATGCTGGAATGGCGGCTCCGGGCCTTCCGACACTTCCTCACCCTGGTCGAGAAGGAGCAGTTGCCCAAGTGGGCCAACGTCCACTACCCGCCCATCGACTTCGCGAACGGCGTCTACTACGCCGCCCCCAAAAAGGACCAGCCTGCAAGCTTGGAGGACGTCGACAAGGAGCTGCTGGCCACCTACGAGAAGCTCGGCATCCCGCTGCAGGAGCAGAAGCGGCTCGCAGGCGTCGCGGTGGACGCGGTGTTCGACAGCGTGTCGGTCGCGACGACGTTCAAGGAGACCCTTGGCAAGCAGGGCATCATCTTCGGGTCGTTCAACGATGCCGTGCAGGAGCACCCGGAGCTTGTGAAGAAGTACCTGGGCTCCGTCGTTCCCTACACCGACAACTTCTACGCCGCCCTCAATTCCGCCGTCTTCTCCGACGGCTCCTTCTGTTACATTCCCAAGGGCGTGCGATGTCCGTTGGAGCTCTCCACCTACTTCCGCATCAACGCCGCCGAGGCGGGCCAGTTCGAGCGGACCCTGATCGTCGCGGAGGAGGGCTCCTACGTCAGCTACCTGGAGGGCTGCAGCGCGCCCATGCGCGACACCAACCAGCTCCACGCCGCCGTGGTGGAGCTCGTCGCGATGGACAACGCCGAGATCAAGTACTCCACCATCCAGAACTGGTACCCGGGCGACGAGAACGGCGTCGGCGGCATCTACAACTTCGTGACCAAGCGCGGCAAGTGCGCGGGGCACAACTCGAAGATCTCTTGGACGCAGGTCGAGACCGGCTCCGCCATCACCTGGAAGTACCCCAGCGTCCTGCTGCAGGGCGACAACTCCATCGGCGAGTTCTACTCCGTCGCCCTGACTCGCGGCTACCAGCAGGCGGACACGGGCACCAAGATGGTGCACCTGGGCAAGAACACCCGCAGCAAGATCATCTCCAAGGGCATCTCCGCGGGCCACGGCAACAACACCTATCGCGGCCTGGTCAAGGTGATGCCTCGCGCGGCCGACGCACGCAACTTCACCCAGTGCGACTCCCTGCTCATCGGCGACCAGTGCGGCGCCCACACCACGCCCTACGTCGAGGTGCAGAACAGCACCGCCCACCTGGAGCACGAGGCCTTCACGTCGAAGGTGAGCGAGGAGCAGCTCTTCTACTGCCAGCAGCGGGGGATGTCGGCGGAGGACGCCAACTCCCTCATCATCAACGGCTTCTGCAAAGAGGTCTTCCAGCAGCTCCCCTTCGAGTTCGCCATCGAGGCGACTCGCCTGCTGGAGCTCAGCCTGGAAGGCTCGGTGGGGTAACGCCCACTCGTTTTCACGAAAAGGGCAACGAGACGAAACGATTCGAAACCAATACTAAGACCGGTAGAGTGACATGCTGGAAATTCGCAACCTGACCGTCACCATTGGCGGCAACACAGTTCTGAAGGGCATCAACCTTAAGGTGCAAAAGGGCGAGGTGCACGCCATCATGGGGCCCAACGGCTCCGGCAAGAGCACCCTCTCCAACGTCCTGGCCGGCCACCCGCAGTACATCGTCGAGTCCGGTGAGGTCCTCTTGGACGGCGTCGACCTGCTGGGAATGCCGGCGGAGGAGCGCTCCCGCGCGGGCGTCTTCCTCTGCTTCCAGCACCCCATCGAAATCCCCGGCGTGCGTATGGACCAGTTCATGCGGGCTGGCTACAACGCCATCCACAGGAGCAAGGGGCTGGAAGAACTGGACCCCATTCAGTTCGACAGGCTGCTGCAGCAGAAGGCCGGCATCGTCAACATGGAGCCGTCCATGCTGAAACGCAACGTCAACGACGGCTTCTCCGGCGGCGAAAAGAAGCGCAACGAGATCCTCCAGATGGCGATGCTCGAACCCCGGCTCTCCATCCTGGACGAGCCCGACTCCGGCCTCGACGTGGACTCGCTGCGGCTGGTGGCGGAAGGCATCAACCAGCTTCGGAGCCCGGACCGGGCGGTCATCCTCATCACCCACTACCAGCGCATCCTGAACCTCGTGGCGCCGGACGTCGTGAACGTGCTGATGAACGGCCGCATCGTGCGGACGGGCGGCATGGAGCTGGCCGAGGAGATCGAGGTCGCCGGCTACGAGGGGCAGGACGAGGTCCTTCAGGCGCAGAGCTAGTCAGGGGAGACTGCAAAGGGCATGACACAGCAGACCGCAGCGCTTGAGCGGAAGTACGTGGAGGCGTGGAACGCCGCCATCGCGCCGTCGTCGGCCGATATCCCGGCCGAGCTTCACGCGCTGCGGCAGTCCGCCATCGCGAAGTTCGAGGAGGTGGGGTTTCCCACTACCCGCCGCGGCAACGAGGCGTGGAAGTACACGGACATCGGCCCCATCGCACACGCCGCCTTCGACGACCTGGCGCCCGCACCGCCGGTCCGCGTTGCCACTGAGGCGCTTGACCAACACATCATGGGTGGGTCCGTGTGGAACCGCATGGTGTTTGTGGACGGCCATTGGGTGCCATCCCTCACGTCCTTGCCGTCGCTGCCGCCGCAGGTGACGGTGACGAGCCTCGCAAGGGCTATGGCGCTCCATCCCCACCTGGTGCGGGACCATCTTGGACACTACGCCCCCTACGACGAGGGTGGCTTCACGGCCCTCAACACCGCCTTCTTGCGGGACGGCGCGGTCGTCATCGTGCCGCATGATGTGGTGGTCGAGGAGCCCATTCACTTCATCTACCTGACATCTTCAGAGGGCCACTCGTCGGTGACGCAGCCCCGGACGCTGGTATCGTTGGGGAGAAACGCCAGGGCTACGGTGATCGAGAGCTACGGCGGCCTGAACGACACCCTTTCTCTCACGAATGCCGTCTCTGAGTACATCGTTGCCGAGGGCGCGCGACTGGACACGTGCCGGCTACAACAGCAGGCGTCTCCCGCCTACCACGTCGCGTCGACGCAGGTGCGACTGGCGCGGGACAGCCGCTTCTCAGCGGGAGCCTTCGACTTCGGAGGGTCCATCGCGCGGCACACGCTGAGCGTCGAGCTGGAGGGCGAGGGCAGTGAGTGCTCGCTCTACGGCCTGTACATGACCAACCAGGGCCAGCACGTCGACAACCAGGTGCTGGTCAACCACATCGCCCCGCACACCACCAGTCAGCAGGTCTACAAGGGTGTGCTGAACGGGCGCTCCCGCGGGGTCTTCCACGGCAGCATCACGGTGCAGCAGACCGCGCAGAAGACCAACGCCCAGCAGTCCGACAAGAACCTGCTGCTCTCTGACGAGGCAGAGGTGGACACCAAGCCTGCGCTTTGGATCTACGCGGACGATGTCCGCTGCGGCCACGGCGCGGCCTGCGGCAAGCTGGACGACGGCGCCCTCTTCTACCTGCGGAGCCGCGGCATCGACGAGGCGACGGCGCGCCGTATGCTCGTCCACGGCTTCGCAAACGAGGTGCTGGACCACGTGGCGCTGACGCCGCTCCGCGTCCACTTGGAGCAGCTCATTACAGCTACACTCCGCGTATCGGAGCGGCACGCATGACCTCCCAGCACTTTGACGTCGAGGCGGTCCGCAGGGACTTCCCCATCCTGAGCCGGGAGATCGGGGGCAAGCCCCTCGTCTATCTCGACAGCGCCGCCACCAGCCAGAAGCCACAGGTTGTCATCGACGCGCTGGTAGCCTACTACAGCGACATCAACGCCAACGTCCACCGCGGTGTCCACACCCTCAGCCAGGAGGCCACCGACGCCTACGAGGGCGGGCGCTCCAGGGTCCGCCAGTTCATCAACGCCGCGGAGGACGCGGAAATCATCTTTACGCGGGGTACGACTGAGGGCATCAACCTGGTCGCGCAGACCCTGGGCGCACAGCGCGCGGAACAGGGAAGCGAGGTCATCATCTCCAACATGGAGCACCACTCCAACGTGGTGCCGTGGCAGATCCTCTGCGAGCAGCGCGGCGCACGGCTGCGCGTCGTGCCCATCAATGAGGACGGCGAGCTGCTCATGGACGAGTATGAGAAGCTCCTGGGCCCGCAAACAGCGCTGGTCTCCATCGTGCACATGAGCAACGCCCTTGGCACCATCAACCCGGTGAAGGACATCGTCGCGATGGCCCACTCCCACGGCGTGCCGGTGCTGCTGGACGGTGCGCAGGCCGCGCCCCACTTGTCCGTCGACGTGCGGGACCTGGACTGCGACTTCTATGCCTTTTCCGGCCACAAGCTCTTCGGCCCCACGGGCATCGGCGTCCTCTACGGCAAGCGGGAGTTGCTGGAGTCCATGCCCCCGTATCAGGGCGGCGGCGAACAGATCAAGTCGGTGACCTATGAGAAGACGATCTATAACGACCTGCCCTACAAGTTTGAGGCGGGCACCCCCCACATCGCCGGCGTTGTCGGCCTCGGCGCGGCTATCGACTACGTGAACGACATCGGCCTGGAGCGCGCCGCCGCGTACGAGCATGAGCTTCTGGAGTACGGCACAGAGCAGTTGCAGGCCATCGAGGGGCTGCGGCTCATCGGCACGGCACGGCAGAAGGCGAGCGTGCTCTCCTTTCTGCTCGACAACATCCACCCCCACGACATCGGCACGGTGCTGGACACGCAGGGCATCGCCATCCGCACGGGCCACCACTGCGCGCAGCCGCTGATGCAGCGCTTCCAGATACCTGCCACCGCGCGGGCGTCCCTCGCCTTCTACAACACCAAGGCGGAGATCGACGCGCTGGTGGAGGGCATTCACAGGACATTTGAGGTGTTTAGCTAGTGAGCGATCTTGTCGAGCTCTACCAGGAACTGGTGCTGGACCACAACAACAGGCCGCGCAACAAGCGGGTCATGGAGGACGCCAGCAACACCGCCGACGGCTACAACCCCCTCTGCGGCGACCAGGTCTCCGTCTTCCTGAAGGTGGAGGACGGAGTCATTGCGGACGTGTCCTTCCAGGGCGTTGGCTGCGCTATTTCCCAGTCGTCGGCGTCCATGATGACGCAGAACGTGAAGGGCAAGTCGGTGGTAGAGGCGAAGGCCCTGTTCGAGGGTTTCCACACCATGGTCACCCGGGACCCCGGCGCGGACTTTGACGCCGGCAACCTCGGCGAGCTGGAGGCGCTGGCTGGAGTCTGCGCCTTCCCCAATCGCATTAAGTGCGCCAGCCTGGCGTGGCACACGATGTCGGCCTCCCTGAACCCGAAGAACCCGGAGCATGTGACAACGGAATAGCAACGGCAGCGCACCCACGGAAGAGGAGGGGGCAATGCACATCCCAATCAAGGTAGACTACGCGGTCCGGGCCCTGGTCGCCCTTGCGAAGCAACAGGGCAATGGACCGGTGCATGCCACCCAGGTGGCCAAGTCCATGGCGATGCCGGAGCCCTACCTCAATCACATCCTGAACACCCTCAGCAAGCACGGCTTCACCACCACACTGCGCGGCCCGCTTGGTGGGCACATGCTTGCCGTAGCGCCGGAGGACATCAACCTCAGCATGGTCATGTCTGCGATGGACGAGTCCAACGCGCTGGTCAACTGCCTCGACGACGAAAACGCGTGCACCCTCTCCGACGCCTGCGCGCAGCGAAGCGTCTGGCAAACGGTTGAGGACGCAGTCAATGAGATTCTGGAACGGACCACGATTGCGGACCTCGCAATGCCCGTGGCGCCCGTGTTGGTGGATGCGCCCAAGCGCATAGTGCGGCAACCGTAGACTCGGGCGCCCGCTACTGCGGGGCCACCTCGACGCTGTACGCCTCAGCGATGGCCTGCGCCAATGTCAGCCCAGGACGTTCCGACCAACCCATCGGCGTCTTCCCCGTCTCCAATGAGCGCGCCCGCGCCAGCGCAGTCCCTGCGTGGGCGCGGCACACCCACACGATCCAGCCTTCACCGTGCTCGGGCGCCAGCACGACCGACTCCGCGAAGGGCAGCAGCACGGGCTTGGACGGCGACCCGCACCACGCGCAGTGGCCGTAGGCAACGTCGATGGGATAGGCGTACTGGCTTCGATAGCCGGTCTGGTGCTCGATGACCGTGCCCCACAAGGTCACGCGCCCCACGATGCCCATGGCGTGCGTGACCGTGCTGGGCGCCTCCCGATAGGCGTAGATGCCGCACTCGTTGTTGTCGCTGGGGCAGGACTCGCACTCGCAGGCGGGGGGACGCATCTCGCGGTAGCCGCAGCGGGCCTCCATTGGCTGCAGCGGCTGCCATTCGCCGAGGGTGGGCGCTGCGGCGACGCTGTGAAGCGACAGCCCCTCGGAAGACATCCACACGCGCCACGTGCGCCATGCCGTCACGTAGCCGAGCCGCGTCTCTATGGGGGATGCTTCAGTCATGCACCGTAGCCATTCTGGCTTGCCCTGACGAGTCGGGTGGTCTTGGCAGGGAACAGGGGCCTCAGTCAGTATGTGCCCCTACCGCACCGGCGTCGGTTCTCTTGTTGGGGCCGGCGTTGTTACGGGGGGCGCGGCGGGGGCGGTTCGGCGCACGGGCACGGGGGTCTCCAGCGGCCAGTATTCCACCTTGCGCTTGGGCACTCCTATGGCTCCCATTGCGGTCTCCCGTGGGCCCGGATCCCGGCTAGAGCATGACGAAGAACAGCACAAACAGCGCGATGCCCAACAGCACGGCCCCCACGATGGCGATCTCCAGCGTGTTGAGGGCGTGGAGGTGCCCGCCAAGGCCTCGCTCCCGGTGCCCCGGCTGCTGCTGCATGTTGCGCTCTATGTGGCTCCGGTTGAACGGATCATGGTTTGGGAGGTGCGGTGCTCCAAAGCCCATGCCTTCCCCCTCTCTCGGCGCTAGACCGGCGCTTCCACTGCGCCGGACACGCCCACCTTGTTGCGGAACTGCGGCATGACGTCCCTGGCAAAGCGCTCCATGGACTTCATGACTTCCTTGTGTTCCAGCCGTCCAATTGCGAATACGCAGTTGAGGTACGTGATGCCCGTGTTGTCGAGGATGCGTTGCACCTTGCGCTCCACGGTCTCGGCGTCGCCGAAGAGGATCCACTCGTCGTACATCAGGTCCGGCGCCGGCTCGTTGGGTTGCGGCATCTCAATGGCCAGGCCCTTCTCGACGCGCTGCGTGTTGGCGCGGAGGGCGCCCGCTGAGCGCAGGTGCCACAGCGCGTTTTGCGTCTGCGCCCGCGCTAGGGCATCGTTCTCCGCGACGTGCACCTGCGACTGGATCACGAACTCCTGCGGCCAGCCGAGGCCGGACTCGTTGACGGCGTCGCGGAAGACCTGCCAGCTCTGCAGCACGCGGTCGGAGGGGGCGCTTGAGCCGCCGGTGATGCACTTGTAGCCGCGCTTCACGGCGTCGGCGATGCTCACGGGCGACTGCGCCGCTATCCACAGCGGCGGGTGCGGTTCCTGGAGGGGCTTCGGAAAGACCGTCGTTGGCGGAATCTGGTAGTACTTCCCGTCGTGGCTGAAGTCCTCCTGACTCCACGCCGCAAGCATGACCTCCAACGCCTCGTCGAACATGGCGCGGTTCTCGCTGAGCTCCAGCCCCAGGCGCTCGAACTCGTAGCGCTGGTAGCCGCGGCCGAAGCCCACGTCGAGGCGACCTTCGGTGAGGTGGTCGGCGAGCGCGATGTCCTCCGCGAGACGCAGCGGATGGTAGAGGGGGAGCACCACCACGGCGGTGCCGATGCGCACCCGCTTGGTGTTCTCCGCCACCTTGACCGCGAAGGTCAGGGGGTTGGGGCCGTAGCCGTAGCTGGAGAAGTGGTGCTCAGCCAGCCAGACCGCGTCGAAGCCGAGCTCGTCCGCGAGCCGGGCTTGCTCAAGCGCGTTGGCGTACACCTCTGCGGGTGCCCGCTTGTCCGGGGAGTGCAGCAGTAGAAAAACGCCAAACCTCATGGTCCTCCTGGGCCGCCGATTAGCCTCTTGCCGAGACGCGGGTACAGGATAGTCCGCAAGTGCCCGCGCCGCAAACTCGGAAGGGCCCCTATGGTGTAGGAGCCCTTCCGTCAATGCCTGTGGGGTGGAGCTACTGCACCGCCGAAAGGCCGGGGTGCTTTACGAAGGCCTTGCGCAGCTCCGTGGTGCCCACGAGCCAGTCTGTCTCCTTGGGCAGCACCACGCCGCCGGACCGGATGGCGTAGAGCTCGGGTTGGTCGACCGGCGCCGGATCGATGCCCTCCTGCAGCTCTCGCGCCGCCTTCATGAGGCGCTGGCGGGTCTTGATGACCATGGTGTCGCTGGTGCCCAGGTGCTCCTTGGTGCGGTCCACCACGGCGCCCATCGCCTCCGTGACCACCTGGTCCTGCAGGTAGATGCCGTCAATGCCCGTAAAGTTCTGGTTGGTCTTCTGGGCAAAGCGGTCAATCCCGTAGTCGTTGCCCTTATTCTGGGCGAGGGTCCAGCGGTCGTACCAGCCGGTGCCGTTGGGCAGGTAGTTCATCGCGCCCTTCTTGCCCTCGATGTTGACGCCCTGGCGGGGGTTGCCGGCGCCGCCCTGGCCGCCGCCCTGCCGGGTGCTGGGCAAAATCATGTTCCAGTACATGGTGTGCTCATCGTCAATGGGCACCCAAGCCCGAGCCAAGACCTGCACGCCCAGAATGCCGGTGGGGATCATGGACCAGAAGGGCAGCAGGAAGTGCGCGAACCGCCAGTAGTAGTGCCCCTCCTTGGCGTCCCGGTATGCGGCGTAGGTGGTGCCGTAGTCCGTGTCAATGACCTTGTACCGAGGGCTGCGGATGTTCACGGTGTAGTAGTCGAAGGAGCCGGGGACGGCGCCCTCCGGGTCGACGGCGCCCAGGTGCAGGAAGCCGAGGTGGGAGGTGTCGATGTCACCCTCCAGGGCCTGCACGAAGTTGCAGCTGCGCATCACCGAGGAGACGGCCCACTCGCCCTCCGGCATCATGTTGGCCTCAAGGTCAGGCAGGGGCGGCGCTTCTGCGCGCGGCCCCATGTAGGTCCAAATGACGCCGCCGCGCTCCCGGCAGGGGTACGACTTGATCTTCACCTTTTCCTTGAAGTTGCTCTCCGCGGGTTCCGAGGGCATGTCCACGCACTCGCCGTTCACGTCGTACTTCCAGCCGTGGTACACGCAGCGCAGACCGCTTTCCTCGTTGCGTCCGAAGAAGAGGCTGGCGCGTCGATGGGAGCAGTAGTTGTCCAGCATCCCCACGTCGCCGTTGGTGTCCCGGAAGGTCACCAACTCTTCGCCCAGCAGCTTGACGCGCACGGGCGGGCAGTCGGGCTCAGGCAACTCTATGGACTGGACGGCGGGGATCCAGAACTGCCGCATCAACTCGCCCATCGGTGTGCCGGGGCCAACCTGGGTCAACGTTGCATTGTCTCGGGCCGTCAGCATGAGCATCCTCCCACGGTCTTTTCATTGGGATACAGCCTAAATCTACGCCGCGGCGTTGCCAGTGTCAACACGCGTTGCGCGCGTAAGGCCCGCGCCCTCGCGGGGCGCAAACTCTGGGAATGATGATAGAATCACCCCGCAGCATAAAGCCGGGCCCTCGCGGCGCGACCGCGACCCGGGGAAGGTGGGCACGCTATGGCAGACGGCGATCGGGAGGAGCTTCTCGGCCTGCTGGCACACTCGGGCTTCACGCTTGAGGGCGATGAGCTTGATGACATGCTGCGGGTCTTCCTTGTGAACAAGGAGCGGCTGCACCGCCTGCACGAGGCGGACCTTGACGACGAAGAGGTGGCAGGGAGCTTCACACCGATGCGGAAGGGGGGCTAGTCATGGCGCAAATGACACGCGATGAACTGTGCTTCCTGACAATCGGTGAAGCGAGTGGGCTGCTGCGAGAGCGCCAGCTCTCCCCCGTTGAGCTGACGCAGGCCTACCTCGACCGCATCGAGGCGCTTGACGGGCGCGTGCGGTCGTACGTGACGCTGCTGCCGGAGTCGGCCCTGCAGGAGGCGCGCACGGCGGAGGACGAGATTGCCCGCGGCGAGTACCGCGGCGCGATGCACGGCATTCCCGTCGCATACAAGGACCTGTACGACACGGAGGGCGTTCGCACCACGGGCCAATCGAAGGTGCTGGAGCACCGCGTTCCCACGGAGGACTGCACGGCGATCCTGCGCCTGCGGGAGGCCGGGGCCGTCAACCTCGGCAAGCTGGCCATGCACGAGTTCGCGCTGGGCGGCCCCAAGACGAGCCTGTTTGACCAGGCCTGCAACCCGTGGAACCTGGACCACGTCACCGGCGGCTCCAGCAGCGGTTCCGGCGCGGCGATGGCTTCGGGCCTCGCGATGGGGACGCTGGGGTCGGACACGGGAGGCTCCATTCGCGGCCCGGCCGCCCTCTGCGGCATCGTCGGACTGAAGCCGACCTACGGGCGCGTGAGCCGGTACGGCGTGCTGCCGCTCAGTTGGTCGCTGGACCACTGCGGGCCCATGACGTGGACGGTTGAGGACGCGGCGCACATGCTGCAGGCCATCGCCGGTCACGACCCCAAGGACCCGACGTCCAGCCACGAGCCGGTGCCGGACTACGCGGCCGCGCTGGGCGGCGACCTGACCGGCCTGACCGTGGGTGTGCCCCGGCACTACTTCTTTGGCGAGGATGCCGGGCTGGATCCGGAGGTGGCGGATGCCGTGAACCGGGCAATCGAGGCCCTCGGCGTGCTGGGCGCGACGGTCCGGGACATCGAGATTCCCAGCCTGGCCCACGCCAGCATCGCCAACAATGTGATCATGATCAGCGAGGCCCACACGTATCACGAGAAGAACCTGCGTTCACAGCCGGAGAACTACGGCGACATCGTCCGTACGCGGTTCGTGCTGGGCGCGGCCTACACCGCCGCCGACTACGTGCAGGCCCAGCGGGCGCGCAGCCGCATCCGTCGGGAGTTCGCGGAGGCGCTCGAGGGCGTCGACCTGATCGCGGCGACCGTCATGGCCAAGCCGGCGTCGTCGCTGAAAGACTTCGACCCGCTGGGCATGATGATGACGCCCAGCCTGATGGCGCCCTTCAACCAGACAGGCCTGCCGTCGATGTCGGTGCCCGTAGGGTTTTCGTCTGATGGATTGCCCATCGGCATGCAGTTGGCCGCCGCCCCGTTCCGTGAAGAGACGGTGCTAAAGGCGGGCCACGCCTACCAGCAATACGCGCGCTGGCACGAGCGGCGCCCGGCGCTCTAGGCGCCCCAGTGCGCCCTTCGACAAGCTCAGGGTGAGCGGAGGCGACCCCAGAAAACGAGGAGGAACCATGAAGGGTATCCAGGTTTTTGGCCCAAAGCACATGCGAATTGTGGACATGCCCATGCCGGAGCGGGAGAGCGGCCAATTGCTCATCCGCAGCGAGTACCTCTCCATCTGCGGCAGCGACATGCGCACGTTCAGGTACGCCTTTCCGGAGGAGAACTATCCCCTCGCTCCGGCCATGCCCTGCCATGAGTGCGTCGGCATTGTGGAGGAGAGCGACTCGGCGGCGGTGCCGGCCGGGACGCGGGTCATCGCGCTGAACATCGGGCGCGGCGGACGCGGCGGCAACTACGGCATGGGCGCGGAGTACGTCCTCTCGGCCCCGGACCTGGTCATCCCCTTGCCGGACGGCGCCGACCCCGCTACCTACATCATGTGTCAGCCCGTCGGTACCGTCATGTACGCAGCCAAGCGGTTGGGCAACGTCTTGGGGAAGACCGTGGTCGTCCTGGGGCAGGGCGTCATCGGCCTCACCTTCACCAGCCTCGCCGCCCGCATGGGCGCGAGCCGCATCGTCGCCGTCGACCACCACGACTACCGGCTGGCGAAGTCGCGACAGCAGGGTGCGACCCACACCGTCAACTCCAACAACGAGGACCCCATCGCGGTGGTGCGTGAGCTGACAAACGGCGAGGGCGCCGATGTGGTCATCGAGGCGGCTGGGCAGGTCGAGACGATAGACATGATCAAGGGGTTGGTCAAGATGTTCGGCACCATAGCTCTCTTCGGGCTGCCGGAGGAGCCCAAGGTGGAGCTGGACTACGTGGGGCTCATGCGCCGGCAGGCCATCATCATCCCCAACGTCAGCGCCTCCACGAACGACCCGACAGGCTGCATCAAGGAGGCCGTGGCCCTGGTGCACCAGGGTGCGCTGGACGTCTCCTGGTTGGTCACCCATCGCTTGCCGTTCTCCGAGGCCCCGAAGGCATACGAAATGTACGAGGACTACCAGGACGAGATCATCAAGGTCGTCATGGACGCCGCCGGGTAGGGGCGTCGCACCGCAAGTGGTTGACGTTCCCGATTGTGAAGGAAAAGGGTAGTTGGCAAAGAGGAAGGGGCCGGGTTTCCCGGCCCCTGTCCTTTAGCTACGAGTGAATGTGCGGACGCCGCTGCTACCGCTCGTTGCCCGCCCGCAGCCAGCCGATGTAGTCGGCGACGCCGGTGTACAGCGTGTACTGCGGCTCATAGCCCACCTCCGCCCTGATCTGCGCCGGGTCGCCGTAGGGGTCCTTGCGGGCGTTGGGGCCGTTGCCGGCCTGCAGATCTATCTGGGCGTCAGGGATAACTTCCTTGATGGCATCGACCAGGTCCTGGTTGCGAGCGCTTCGGCCGCTGCTGATGTTGTAGGTCTTGTGCGGCAGCGACTCCGCCGTGTGAACCATGCTGATTCCGAGTCCGCAGTCCTTCACGTAGCAGAAATCGGACTCATCCTCCGCGAAGGGGACGCCGCCGCGGCCCGCGGCCAGGTTGGGGTCCACACCATTGACCGCTGCATGCACCAGCCGGCTCGGCAGGTTGGCCATGGAGTGGTACAGCGGCCCCCAGATGCCGCCGATGCGGAGGTTGATGACCTCGATGTTGGAGCGTGCGCCCACATGGCCGCCCACGACCTCAAAGGTCTTCTTGTAGGTCTCCGTTGGGTTGCCGGTGGCGTAGATGGGCAGCGGCATGTCCTCCCTGAATGGCCCCTCCGGGACGCTGGAGTAGATGGCGATGGAGCTCGCCAGCGAGACGCGGGAGACGCCCCACTGCACACCGGCCTCCATCACGTTCATCAGGCCCGTCAGGTTGACGCGCATGTCGCCGATGGCGTCGAAGGCGCCGAGGCCCGTGACCGCCAGGTGGCAGATGCTGGTGATGTCGTGCTTCTCGCCCAGGGCCAGCAGGCCCTCGCGGTCCGTCACGTCCACCTTCTCGACCTGGACGCGGCCGCCGAACTCGTCCTTGATGAAGTCGGGCTCCCGCCAGGTCTGGTAGTAGGTGATGACCACGTCCTCGCCCGCGTCGAGCATCGCGCGGGCCGTGTGCAGGCCAATGAACCCCATGCCGCCGGTAATCAGAATCATCGTTGTCCTCCAGTTGATTTGCGCCGCCGGCGGGAGCCATGCCCACACGACGCCCACGGTAGCAGGCGCTTCGGGCGGTAGCATAGCTAGGCGGGGTTCGCGTTGTCAACCGGAACGGGGGGTGTTGGGCCTCATCGACGGCAACAGCCCGTGGGTGGGAAACAGCCGTTGGGTTGTGGGGTCGGCTTTTAGACCGAGCGACGCCAGCGCCACCCTGCCGAGCAGCGGCTCGGCGTCGTCCGGGCCGAAGACGACCGGCGTCGAGCCGGAGGACCCCTCCACGGTGAGATGCACGTCACCGATGTCCATCAGGTCGCGGCGCCCGTCCGGCATCGTGTAGTGGGCCTGCCTGCTGGGCGCCACGCCCAGCTCGCGCATCAGCTTTGTGGGCAGCATGGAGAAGGCGTTGTCGATGTTCACCGTGGCCTTGAGGTCCCGCTGCTCATGGAGGTCGGGAGAGGAGACCGTGACGCGGCAGGTGAAGGTGGACATGGGCTAACCCTCCCGCTCGGACTTGGGGTGGTACCGGTGTTCGTCCTCAAGCGCGTCCTCCACGCCGAGGGCCACCAGCACGCGGTCGACGACGAAGTCGACGACTTCGCCCACTGTTTCGGGCCGTAGGTAAAATGGCGGCTCAGGCGGCAGGACAACCCCGCCGAGTTGGCTCACTCGCAGCATGTTCTCCAGGTGGCCGGAGTGCAGGGGCGTCTCGCGGGGCGTGACCACCAGCGTGCGGCGCTCTTTCAGACAAACGTCGGCGGCGCGGAGCAACAGGTTGTCGGCGCGCCCGTGGGCGATGGCCGAAAGGCTGTTCATGCTGCACGGGATGACGGCCATGCCGCGCGTTGGGTAGGAGCCGCTGGCGATGGGGGCCCGGAGGTCGCCGATGGCGTACTCCGTGAAGTGCGGCGACTCCTGCCAGCCGGACACCGTCGCGGCGTAGCTGAGGTCCATCTCCTCGGCCCAGACGAGCCTTCCGCCCGACGAACACACCAGCGCGACGTCGGTCTCGCGGCGCAGGAGCGCGTCGACGAGGCCCTTGGCCATGACGACGCCGCTGGCGCCGGTGACGCCCACGATGACGGGACGGCTGTCGCGCGTCATCACACCACGACCACGGCAATGAAGGTGAAGACCAGCACTGCGAGGCTGATGGCGGCGTTGACCTGCGAGAAGACGAAGCGCAGCTTGGACATGTCGTTGGGCTTGAGGGCGATGTGCTCGTACACCAGCAGAACGGCGACTATGCCCCAGCCTACGAAGTAGGGCCACTCCAGCTCCAGCCACAGCCCCAACGCCAGCAGGGCCGAGGCGGTCAGCACGTGCATCGTGCGGGACACCCAGAAGGCGGCGGGCACGCCGAACCTCGCGGGCAGCGCGCGGATGCCGTGCGCCCGGTCGAAGTCTATGTCGCCGACGGTGTTGAAGATGTCGAAGCCGCTGGCAAACGTCGCGACGACGAAGTAGAGCAGCACCGCCTCCCACGCCAGCTCGCCGGTGACGCCGACCCAGCCGCCCGCGGGCGCAATGGCCAGCGTCATGCCGAGGGTGAAGTGCGTCAGCCATGAGAACCGCTTCACCGTCGAGTAGCCCACCACGAAGAGCGCGCCCACCGGCGAGAGCGCCAGCGCCAGCGGGTTGAGCTGCCACGCGGCGACGAAGTACAGCGCGAGTCCCACGACGGCCAGCGCCGAGAGCTCCCACGGCCGCAGCAGCCCTCGAGGGAGGTGGCGGTCGGCGGTGCGCGGGTTGAGGGCGTCGACGTTGCGGTCAAAGACGCGGTTGACGGCCATCCCCGCGTTGCGCGCGCCCACCATCGCAAGCGTCACCCACAGGAACGGCTCGAGCGCCGGCAGGCCGTCGGCGGCCAGCAGCATGCCGATGTACGCGAACGGCAGCGCGAAGAGGCTCTGCTCGAACTTCACCGCCGCCAGGACGTAGTCCAGCTTCCGCAGAGGGCCCGCGTTGTTGTGCGCTACGTTTTGCATTAGGCCAACTTTTCGATGCGCTATGCAGTAATTCCGCTATGCAGCGTAAGTCCCGTTCGCCCTGAGCTTGTCGAAGGGCGCCACGTTCGGACGATACTGGCTCGCACCCTCAATTATATGCCGTAGAGATGCCACTTGCCGTCAACCAGCGCCTTGACCTCGTCGCTCATGACAATGTCCTCCGGCCACGGGCGCTCCCGGCCGTCGAGCGCGCCCTTGGCCGTCGCGTCGATGCCCACCTTGCTGCCAACGCGCGGCGTCGGGGAGGCGTGGTCGAGGTCGTCGACGGGCCCGCTCGCGAAGAAGATGTCCTCCGACGGGTCCAAGTTCGCCGTCACGCGCCACGCGACCTCGGAGACGTCCTGCACGTTGACGTCGGCGTCGACAAGGATGATGGTCTTGGCCAGCGCCAGCAGCCCGAGGCCCCACATGCCGTGGGCCACCTTCTGCGCCTGGCCCCGGTACGACTTCTTGATGGCCACGATGATCAGGTTGTGGAAGATGCCCTCCGCCGGCATGTTGATGTCCACAACCTCCGGCAGCACCATTTGGATGGCCGGCAGGAAGAGCCGCTCCGTTGCCTTGCCGAAGAAGTAGTCCTCCGTGGGCGGGCGGCCCACCATGGTGGTTGGGTAGATGGGGTCGCGGCGCCGCGTCATGGCCGTCACGTGAAAGACGGGGTACTCCTCGGCAGGCGAGTAGTAGCCGGTGTGGTCGCCGAAGGGCCCCTCGGGGCGGCTCTCCGACGGGTCGACGTAGCCCTCCAGCACGATCTCCGCGTGGGCCGGCACCTCAAGGTCGACGGTGCGGCACTTGACCAGTTCGATGCCCTCCTCGCGGATGAAGCCGGCCAGCAGGTATTCGTCGAGGTCCGGCGGCAGTGGCGCCGAGCCTGCCCAGATGGTCGCGGGGTCGCCGCCAAGCGCCACCGCGACCTCCATGCGCTCCATGCCCTTGTCCTGCGCCAGCCGCTGGTGGTGCGCGCCGATCTTGTGCGTCTGCCAGTGCATCCCCGTCGTGTTGCGGTCATACACCTGCATCCGGTAGATGCCGATGTTGCGGACGCCCGTCACCGGGTCCCGGCTGACGACGAGCGGCAGCGTGATGAAGGGCCCCGCGTCGCCCGGCCAGCAGGTGAGCACGGGCAGCGTCGACAGGTCGACCTCGTCGCCGGCGATGAAGACCTCCTGGCACGGCGCGTTCCGCACGGTCTTGGGCTGGTACGACGCGATGTGCGCGAGTTGCCCCAGCGCCTTGAGCTTGGCGAACAACCCCTGGTGCGGCTCCTTCACCATCCCCAGCAGCCCGCGAGTGCGCTCCGTAAGCTCGTCCAGCCGCTCGACGCCCAGCGCCGACGCCACTCGCGGAATGGACCCGAAGGCGTTGGCCAGCACAGGCATATCGTGGCCCTCCACGTTCTCGAAGAGCAGCGCGGGGCCGCCGGACTTCACCATCCGGTCCATGATCTCCGTCATTTCGAGATACGCGCTGACGGGCGTCGACACGCGGCGCAAATCGCCACGCCCCTCCAAGAAGGCAATGTACTCGCGAAGGTCACGGAACTTGCGGGACACGGGCACCCCCTACGGATGAATGGATTGCGGCAAAGCCATTGTCTGTATGAGGGAGAAGGGGTGTCAAGGTAAAGGAGCTGTTGGGTTGCCTTTTCACCGCTGATATATGTGAAACGCGGGCTTGTGCTGTAGACCAACTTAGAATACGAGTACTCGACGATGAAATGAACTCCAACCTACGCCGCCTGGCCAGGAGTAAGGTCATTTTCCTGAACAAGGACGCGCTGAAGCTACTACGGAAGGGCACCGGTCTCATGTAGGGGAAGGTAAACGAAAAACTGTCGGATCCGCATTGGACGACATCTTTGGTACGCGGACGAAGGAAGAGGCGGATGAGTTGGACATCGCGATCCAGGCATTCGAGACTGTTGAAGAGGCAGATTGGCTTTGAGGGTTTAGCGATCTAGCCCCAAGGTCTCCACCAAGGATGGCTTGATCCCAATCGCCTACCAAGAAACTCCTCAATCCGGCTACGGTACAGGACAGTGCGGTTCCCTGTGCTGGCATCCTGATCAATGAGCGTAGACGGCACGTCCTCCCAGCTAAAGCCACTTCTGCCGAAGGCGTCACGCGGTTCCCAAAAGACAATCCTGTCTCCATCAACCGACCAGCCTGTTGATGCCTCCCCTTCCCTGTCAACGCGGGTTGACTGCCGAAAGAGGTTATTGAGTCTGGCTTGTACGCGGTCATATCTCTTTCTTGCGTAGTCAAGCCAGGTCACCTCTTCACACCATGCTGGGAGTGGCTGGGAAGAACTGCTTGCAAGTATCTTTTTGATAACACTTGATGAGAGTGCCAACCAATCTTCAGGGAGGCGTTCTTCATCAAGAGCATCCATTACTTCAACCAAGTACCGGCGGTAAAAGTGCCCCGTTAGTCGGTGTCGAATCTCTTGAATACGGGACTGCAACAGCTGACGCAGACTTTCGTTGTAGGACGGAAGAGCAGTTGTCGTGTAGATCATTAGGCAACGTTTCACGACTTCATCAGGAAAAGACTGGGGCTCAGCGGCGTTCATTGAAAGAATGAAGCCCGGATACTCTTCCACCCCGGGCTGAAATTCGTTCTTAATGATGTCAATTCCATGATTGCGAAACACTGTGCGTCCAATATCGTCAAAGACAACGGGCAGGCGCTTGTATGCATACTGAAGGCTTCGCAGTTGTGCCCTCGTGAAACCCCCTTTATCCACGGTGGGAGCAAATCCAAACATAGATGTAGTCAGAGTTTCGACCAAACTAGTTTTCCCACAATTGGACTTACCAAACACAATGGCAAACGACGGGTAACGAATTACGTCGCTATCCTGCAACAGCGCTAAAGACCGCAATTCACAAAGGAAAGGGGAAAAGTAAAGCCAGGACATGAGAATAAAGTAATCCCTCTGCAGTGCCGGGACGTCCCCCTCGAATGCCTCTTCATAATTCCTGAAGTAACCCAATAGCAGTTGTGCATCCTCATTGACCAAGCTGTCTTCCCATTCCAGCGAGAAACGCGCGCCTGAGAGGATTGCCGTGCGCTCCACTCTTCCGATTGAGAAATAGCGGTTGTCTGCTTCTTCTGCGGTTTTGACTAAGCGTACCCTAGAGATTTCGCGCTTTACTTCAGGAGTAATGATCTGACGACCATTGCGAACTGGTGGCATTGCAGCCGATAGGCGAGGCCCCAATACTGCGGCAACCTTCTCAATGCGTTCAATTTGGGTAGGCATTGAGGTGTGACTCTGCCCTGGGATGATTGGCTCTATGATTAAGGTTCCGCTAATGTCCGACATCGCAGGAGTTTCATCCACCTCAATTTCTTCCCGCGTTATTCGGTCTTCCGGCAGCGGGAGTTCGTCAGAAGCGGAGTTTCTGATTTCATCGTACATCCGGTTGTAGTGAGCCCAAGCAGCTTCATCGTTGTCAAAACTCACCAAGGTCTCTGGTTGCCTGCCCGAAAACGCCTGCTCAGACAGGTTGGCGGAACCGACAATGACCCGGTTGCCTCCCCCAGAATTCGATAACAGGTAGAGCTTTGCATGAGCAATTGCCTTGTTCAGCACTCTAAAGTGGGCATGACCTTCATGAACCCTTTTGAGGATGCGTATGTGACGTTCATCCCTCAGTCCCATGATTGCGGCGCGGGCATCCCCGGCCACAACTTTTTGAAAGGCGAGGATGTTCTTGATGTCCCTAAGTGTGACTTCGGACCCGAACACACACTCAAAGAGATCAAAGGGATAGTTGTCTAGCATTCTTATGATGGCAGCCGTGCTAGCTGAGTAGGTAAGAACTCGTAGTTTTTCGTAGCCCTCGAATAGACTCCAGTCAAACTGACGTTCATCCATGAACCGAGCGTTTACGACACGCAGCCCACGTCCATCATCCAATTTAAACTTGGCTTGGTTGTCAGATGCTCCGTTGAACTCCATTGACCAATCCTTCGCCACAACTCGAAGACGTTCCCACATACTACCTAACACAGCGGGCCAGTGACCACCCTTCCAGCGCCTCCCCCCTTCCTTGACATCGCGCCGCCGCTCCTCTAGCTTGCCTTGCAGCACCACAATACCGCATCGCGGGAGGACTGCATGGCTGAGATGACCGGCGGGCAGGCGTTGGCGAAGTCGCTGTACCGGGAGGGCGTGCGCGTCATTTTCGGGCTCCCCGGCGCCCAGCTCTACTACGCCACCGATGCCCTTTTCGACGAGCCCGGCATCCGCTGGATCAGCACGCGCAACGAGCAGGCCACGACGTTCATGGCCGACGGTTATGCCCGCGCCGGCGGCGGCATCGGCACGGCGATGGTCGTGCCCGGCCCCGGCGTGCTCAACGCCACCTCCGGCCTCTCGACGGCCTACTCGGCGTCGTCTCCCGTCCTGCTGGTGGCCGGGCAGATCCCGCGTGACCTCATCGGCGTCAACCGGGGGATGCTGCACGAGATCGACGACCAGCTGGAGTCCGTGAAGGCCGTGACCAAGTGGGCCGCCCGCGTGCTGAATGCCGACGAAGTCCCTTCGGCGGTGCACGAGGCATTCCGGCAGCTCAACACCGGTCGGCCGCGCCCCGTCGAGATTGAGATTCCGCCGGACACGCTGGCCGAGGCGCTCGACGTCGACCTGCTTGAGCCCGCCATTCACCCACGTTCCGAGCCTGCAGCGGAGCAGATTACCGAAGCTGCGCGGCTGCTGGCCGAGTCCGACGGCAAGGTCGTCATCTGGGCGGGCGGCGGCGCGGACTCGGAGGCGGCGTCGGCGGCGCTGACGAGGCTGGCGGAATACCTGCAGGCCCCGGTTCTCACCACGGGAGAGGGCAAGGGCGCCATCTCCGACCGGCACTACCTCTCGCTGGGGTCGCCGCGGGGGCGTGAAGAGGCAATGCAGCGGCTGGTCGCCGATCGGCCCGTCGTGCTGGCGGTAGGCACACGCCTCGCGACGGCGAACCTGCCTGAGGGCCACCGCGTCGTGCAGATTGACGTCGACCCTGATGAGATTGGCCGCAACTACAAGGACAGCACCATGCCGGTGCTCGGCGACGCGGCCTTGTCGCTGGAGCGGTTGCACGGTGCGGTGTCGGGGCTGGTCGGGCCGAGTGAGAGCCGTCAGGCGGAGTTCGAGGCGTTCCGTGCGCAGCGCTACGACCCCGCGAACCTCATGGAGCCCCAGGCGTCATTCATGCGCGCCATCCGCAACGCCATCCCTGACGACGGCATCTTCATCTCGGGCATGACGCAGATCGGCTACTTCAGCCGCGCCTACTACCCGGTCTACAAGCCGGGCACCTACATAACGTCGTCCTACTCCGGCAACCTGGGCTTCGCCTTCCCCACGGCCTTGGGCGCCAAGGTCGCGCGGCCCGACACCCCCGTGGTCTGCGTTTCCGGCGACGGCGGTTTCATGTACAACGTGCAGGAGCTGGCGACCGCCGTGCAGTACGGCATCAACACGGTGACCGTCGTGTTCAACGACAACGCCTACGGCAACGTGCTGCGAGAGCAGGTCCGGCGTTTCAACGACCACCCCTACGGCGCGAACCTGCACAACCCCGACTTCGTGAAGATGGCCGAGTCCTTCGGCGCGCGGGGGCTTCGGGTGCACGACGCCGACGCGCTGGAGGCAGCTATCCGCGAGTCCATCGCCGTAGACGCGCCCACGCTCATCGAGGTGCCGGTGGGCATGATGGAGTCGTCCTTCTAGGGGCCGCTCGAGGCGCCGGGGGTGTTGGGGACTGCCTCATTTCATTCGTTTCGATTCGTTTTTCAGAAATCTGGGAGACGAGTCTCCTACGAAAGTGCCCTTTTCAGATACGACTTGTCTTGTCCAAGTCGAGTGGGTTTCCTATCTGCTTCGGGCCGCATCCTGTGCATTGTCCTGCTCTTTTTGTGCCTTTTGGCTGGCTGTGTGCGCCTGTGGGCGGCAGCGGGGCGAGCCGGCGCGTGGTGCATGGGGAGAGGGTAACGCGGCGGAGGGCGCTTGCGCCAGGGGTGGTGGCAGGGGGCATTCCAACAGGCTGGAACTACGAGCTAGGTCTCGCGTTTTACTATTAGGGCCTTTGCTAGACCATCACCTGCCCTACAGACATGACTCCGGGCAAGGGAGAGGCATCGGGCTCACGGAGCGATTGGCCCTTCCCTTGCCCAGAAGTTGGAAGTACTGAATGGCGCTGCTTCACCATTCCAAATTGCTGCTCGCGTTTGTGCTGTTGGCCCCGCTGGTGACTGTCGCACCCGCTAATGGCGAGGCGCAGGAGAGGTCCGGTTTTCATTTGAGCTTATCGACTAGCGCTGAAATCGGCAATGAGGTGGAAATCAGGATTGCCTCGGATAGGCCACTTCGTGAACACCCGACGTTGTACGTCACGGAAGTTAGTGACGAAGACGGGACTGCGCCGGTATTCACGACCAACGAACGTGGGAGAACTGTTCCCATCGACGGGCAAAAGGGTCCAGTTATCCAGGCAACCTACCGTACCTACAGATATGTGCACTCGGGGCCGGATAGCGGCGTGTACAGCGTCTACGTGGAAGCCGAGGACACCCATGGTTCGCGCTGTACGGCAGGCAGCCCACTCTCTTCCGCGGATACGACGTCATTCACCTTCGAGCTGGACAAGGCGCTGAACGGCGGAGTAGCACCCACTTGGACGGTGAATGGCCTGACCAGCACCGTCGCAAATGCCGAAGTCCCGGAATTGGAGATGTATGGTCCCATCATTGTCGAGACTGAGTTCTCAAGGGAGTCCGGCGAATACCCCGGCGACAGCTATGAGACCGTCACACTGACCTCCGCTGAACTGGTAGCCGAGTTCCGCAACGGTAGAAAGGAGACGACCAATTTGAATCTTGCACATCACATCGCCACGCCGGACAACATCCAGTACGCGATTGTGCTGCCGGGTCTAAAGGTAGGTTCATACACTCTGACGGTTAAGGCGAGCGACGCGGCAGGCAACACCAGCGCCAAGGGAGGCCACGTTGTCAGGTGGAACGTGGTGCCGCTAAAGCCGGTGACCATCGACCTGGCGCCAGGTTGGAACCTAATCTCTCTTCCATTCCATCCATATAGTCCTGCCATCAACTCGGTTATCCCTGCTGACCACCCAGCGGACATTATTATGACGTACGACAACGAAGCGAGGGTGTGGGAAGTTTCTCGCCGCGACTCCGAGACTGGTCTGTTCACCGGCGAAATCGAAATATTGACGAAGACCATGGCCTACTTCGTGCGGACGGACAGCATCCAAGGCCTGTCACTGTATCGTCCGTTGCCGTGTACTAGTTGCTCCCCGCCGTTTCCGGTCTACATCGCGGTGGTCGAAGGCTGGAACCTGGTGCCGGTCGTGACCAATAGATTCCCGACGCCAACGACAATTCCCGCGGACTACTACTTTGGTACTTTGGGAGACAACAGTTGGCTGAAGGCCCTGACCTTCAATACGCTGGACGAGACATGGGAGTCCGTAGCGCCGGGCGAGACCGTGCCTGACGGTGACGATGAAGACACCGAGCCCGACCTGGCGACGTTGAAGGTGGGTAAGGGCTACTGGCTCTATGCGAGCAAAGACGGCGTGATCTACCCCTCGGGAAGCCACCTTTAGTTCTTCCCGCGTGCCTCGCGCACGCGCCAGCGGTTGGCGGCTGGCCCTCGCTCAGGTAGACTGAGGACACTGGCGCTCATTGCCTTGAGGAGGGACAGTGCGCATTTTGTTGGTCAACGGGCCCAACATCAACATGCTGGGCCGCCGTGACCCCACCCTGTACGGCACGACGACGCTCGCGGAGATCGAGGCGGCCGCGACGGCGCGGGCAGCCGAGCTCAA
This sequence comes from Dehalococcoidia bacterium, assembly GCA_965249605.1. Taxonomy (GTDB): domain Bacteria; phylum Chloroflexota; class Dehalococcoidia; order Lucifugimonadales; family UBA1127; genus UBA1127. The sequence goes on along the minus strand of OZ252245.1, from coordinate 1,905,964 downwards.
CGCGGAGGTCGCCTGCTTTCAGTCCAACCACGAGGGCGCCATCATCGACTTCCTGCAGGCGAACGCCGCGGAAGCCGACGGCATCATCCTCAACGGCGGCGCGTTGTCCCACTACGGGCTGGCCCTCCGAGACGCCCTGACGGACACAGGCCTCCTTGTGGTGGAGGTCCACCTGTCCAACATTCACGCCCGGGAGCGATGGCGCAGCCGCTCCGTTACGGCGGAAGTCGCCAAGGGCTCGATAGCCGGTCTGGGCTGGCGCGGATACCTCTATGCGGTAGACTACCTGGTAGAAATTCTTAAACAGGAGAGTGGAGCATGAAAATGCGACTGGATCGGTTGCGGGAGAAGTTCCCCGCCCTTGAATTGGACGCCTTCTTTGTTTCATCTCCTGAGAACAGGCGATACCTGTCCGGCTTTGCGGGCTCGGCGGGATTCCTCGTAATCAGCCGCGACGCCGCCGTGCTGGCGACGGACTTCCGCTACACGGAGCAGGCTGCCCTGCAGGCGCCCGACTTTCGCGTCGACCGCATCAGCGGCGGCATGGGCTGGCTGCCGGAGCTCTTCAAGGAGCTGGGCGTCAAGCGCGTGGGATTCGAGAGCGGGCACATGACCGTCGCCCTGCACACCGCCATCATCAACGCCCTCAAGGAGGACGAGGCCGCCAAGGAGATCAGCCTTGTTGCCACCGCGCAGTTCATCGACCCGCTGCGCGCCATCAAGGAGCCGGAGGAGTTAGCGCTGCTCACGCGGGCGATGGAGATCGCCGACCACGCCTTCGCGGTCGTTGCGCCCACCATCGAGATTGGCGACACCGAGGAGTCGGTTGCGTGGCGGCTGGAGCTTGCCATGCGCGAGGCCGGCGCTGAGGCGGTAGCCTTCGAGACCATCATCGCGTCCGGGCCCAACGCCGCCAAGCCGCACCACCATCCCACGGAGCGACGAATCGGCGCGGGCGAGCCGGTGGTCATGGACTTCGGCGCGCGGTACTTGGGCTACAACAGCGACATGACCCGCACCATCTGCCTGGGCGAGCCCGACGAGATGTTCCGCATCGTTTACGACACCGTGTTGAACGCCCAGATGACCGCCTCCGTCACCGTCGACCCCACCATGAACTCCGGCGAGGCCGACGGCATCGCGCGGGACATCATCGACAAAGCAGGCTACGGCGACCGGTTCGGCCACAGCCTCGGCCACGGCATCGGCCTGGCGGTGCACGAGTACCCGAGGGTCAGCCCGCGCTGCGACGATCCGCTGGTGGACGGGACCGTCTTCACCATCGAACCGGGCATCTACATCCCCGGATGGGGCGGCGTCCGGATCGAGGACACCGTGGTCATGGAGAACGGCAAGGTCCGCTCGCTGACCACGTCCCACAAGCACGAGAACCCCAAGCACGCGTAATTTCCCGCCTCGTCTTTCCTGAGAACGACGAGGCGCAAAAAGGGTGGAGCAGCCGCGCCGAAGCGGGCGCCTATGGGAACGGCGCAGGCCCGCGGCGGTGCGAGGGAGCAGGAGCAGCTTATGGCGGACACGGTGAACTACAACGAGATCCGCAGGGGCCTCAACGTTGAATTGGACGGCGACGCCTACCAGATTGTGGACTTCAAGCACGTCTACATGCAGCAGCGCGCCCCCACGCTTACCCTCAAGGTCCGGCAGCTCCGGACAGGCAAGACGTTCGAGCGAAACCTGCCGGGCAGCCAGCGCCTGACCGTCGCCGAGGTGGAGGAGACCGAGGCGCAGTACCTCTACAACGACGGCGAGTCCTACGTCTTCATGGACACCGAGACCTTTGACCAGTTTCCCCTCACGCCGGACCAGATCGGCGACCAGTCCAAGTTCCTGAAAGAGGGCGAGAGCATCACCATCGTCGCCTTCAAGGGCGAGCCGGTCAGCATCGAGCTCGCCACCACGGTCGACCTCGAGGTGATCGACACCCCGCCCGCCTTCAAGGGCGACACGGCGTCGTCCGGGCGCAAACCCGCGACGCTGGCGACCGGCGCGCAGGTCAAGGTGCCGATGCACGTGACCGTCGGGCAGGTCGTCAAGGTCGACACCCGCACGGGCGAGTACCTGTCGCTCGTGAACTAGCGCCGGGCATTCGCAAGGGGCACGAAGCAAGGTTGCCGTAGGGGCGCCGCGAAGTTGGGCGCCCCTCACGCTATCCCGGAGTAAGAGTCATGGCCGTCTACACCGTCTCGCAGGTCACGCGCTACATCAAGGAGTCCCTGGAACGGGACGCCCTGCTGGCCGACCTGTGGGTGAGCGGCGAGGCGTCCAACGTCACTCGCTCGGCCGCCGGCCACACCTACTTCTCCCTCAAAGAGGCCAACACCGTCCTGCGCTGCGTCATGTTCCGCAGCGGCAGCGGCGCCGAGCACCTCGTCAACGGAGCGGCGGTATCGGTCCACGGGCGCATCTCCGTCTACGAGGTCCGCGGCGACCTGCAGTGCATCGTCGACTTGGCGCGCCCCGAGGGCATGGGCGAGCGCTACCTGGAGCTGGAACGGCTCATCGTCAGGCTCCAGAACGTGGGCCTCTTCGAGCCGAGCCGGAAACGCCCGCTGCCCGAGTTCCCGCAGCGCATCGGCGTCATCACCTCGCCCACCGGCGCGGTCTGGCACGACATCCAGACGGTGGTCGAGCGCCGCTATCCCCTGACGGAGCTGGTGCTCGCCCCGTGCCTGGTGCAGGGCGATACCGCCGCGCCCTCCATCATCGAGGCCTTTGAGGTGATCAACGCCGAGCCGGGAATCGACGCGGTCATCCTGGCCCGCGGCGGCGGCTCGACCGAGGACCTGTGGACCTTCAACGAGGAGCCCGTGGCGCGCGCCGTCTACGCCAGCCGCCCGCCGGTCATCAGCGCCGTCGGCCACGAGACCAACACCACCGTCGCCGACATGGTGGCAGACGTGCGCGCGCCCACGCCCTCGGCGGCAGCCGAGCTCGCTGTGCCCGACTCCCGAATCCTCGCGGCGCGCGTGACCCAGAACAGCCAATCCCTCTACCAGGGTGTACAGCAGGAGCTTGCGCAGCGGGCGGCGAATGTGCGCGACTGCGCCGCCATCATCGAGCGGCGTGTGCCCGACATCGCCTCACGCCGTCAGCACGTGGACGACCTCCTGCAAGGGCTCGTCATGCGGCTGGAGAACGGCCTCGCCCTCCATCGACAGCGCGTGTCGGGTCTGGACCAGCGGCTTGGTGCGCTGGACCCCGCGGGCGTCCTTCGCCGCGGCTACGCCGTCGTCAGCCGCGCCGACACCGGCGAGACGCTCCTCGACGCCGCCCAAGTAGCCCCCGGCGACGTTGTCCAAGTCCGCCTCCACCAAGGCGGCTTCCCCGCGCGAGTGGAGGGGGATGGAGTACAAAATTGATAAATTGGGGGGAAAATGCCCTTCCAATTCATTGACACAAATGGTCTAAATCGTGTTAGCTTGTCAGGATAACGAATTGGCCTTCAACAAAGTTGACCACTAGGAGTTCACGATGAACATCAGCCTTAGAGGAGTGACGGGGGGAGAATTGCTACCCTCCGATAAGCGGACCGTCGTGAACGGAGCCCCCACCAACAATCTAGTGGTAAGCGCTCACATGGGAGGCAACGAGGCTGTATTTCCCCAAATACTTGACCTCTACGTGAAGGCAGGGAGTGTCGTTGCTGATGTGACGTACGGCAAGGGAGTTTTCTGGCGGTTCATTCCGGAAGGGCGATACATCCTCAATCCAACCGACCTCCAAACGGGAGTAGATTGCCGCAATCTCCCCTATTCAGATGGGCAAATTGATTGCGTCGTGCTTGACCCTCCTTACATGCATACTCCCGGAGGCACAGCGCATCTGGGTCACGAGGCATTCGAAACCTATTACAGCAACAATGGTTCCGGGGGACAAACTACAAGCAAATACCATGAAGCTGTCTTGGAGTTGTATGCGGACGCAGGCAAGGAAGCCTACAGGGTACTTCGAGAACGGGGGGTCTTCATCGTTAAGTGCCAAGACGAGGTATGCGCAAACAGGCAACGATTCACTCACGTAGAGTTGATGCGGATATTCGGGGGTCTCGGCTTCATTTCCGAGGATCTTTTCGTGGTGGTGCGGAATAACCGGCCGGGTGTCAGCCGGGCGGTTAGGCAAGTGCACGCTCGAAAAAACCATTCGTATTTTCTTGTCTTTTGGAAACAGGGGGAGGGCGGTGGAATTTGGGACCCCCCGCTGTAGACCCCATCAGCTTGATGGTGGACATCATCGCAGAGCACTCGCCAAAGTCAATTTGGACGGGGTCTCCTATTGAGGGCTACCGTCGTCTAGGCAACACCAATCGTGGTCAGATCGGCGAGGACTTTGTCCGAAAGTATTTGGAGGAAGCTGGAATCTCAGTGACCCACGGGTCCCGTGTAACGCCTACGGATTTGCTGATTGCCGGAAGCCGGTTCGAAGTTAAGACGGCATCCTTGGGGGCCAAGGGAACGTTCCAATTCAACCATATCAGGCTTGACAGGACGTACAATTTCTTGCTGTGCCTAGGCATATGCCCGGACCGCATCGTGTTTCTCGCGTGGCGTAAGGGCGTCGTCTCCGAGGGAGGCGCCGGGTCTCTAGTGAGGATGGCAGAGGGACAGAGCACCACACACAAGATCACCAAGCGATTGGCGGAGATGCGGCCGATCGAGGAACTACCTTCATGGGTGTTCACTGAGGTCATGGGTCAGAGTGAATCCGACGGCTAAAAGGCGCTAGGCCAACCCACCACACCACGTTCACGCTCGCCGGAATCCGGCAGTGTATTATCTGGACACCCGTGTGTGAAAGTCGTAACATATGGCTGAAATGCTGTACTTCGACTGGAGAGCGGGCATGGTATCCCGCACCATCGTGACTCTCTTGGCCCTCGTGGTGGGAATTGTTGTATTGCTGGCGGCGTGCCAGAACCCCGGCCCCACCGTTGTCATGCAGGTGGATCCCCTGCCACCCCTCGGCGAGATTGTCCCCATTACGGCTGAAGGCGATGGCCCTGGTGCGGCTGCCCCGGAGGGCGTCCCTGCCTCGTTCATCACCACGTGCGGCATCTGCCACACGGTCGCGGACGCCGGCACGACCGGCACCATCGGCCCCGAGCTCAGCCACATCGGCACCGTGGCGGCCACTCGCACGAACCTCAGCGCCGACGAGTACATCCGCCAGTCCATCGAAGAGCCCACCGCCTTCATCGCCCCCGACTTCGCGCCGCTCATGACCGCGGGGCTCAAGGACGCCCTCGGCGGCGACTTCGAGGACGTGGTCGCCTACCTGCTCAGCCTCGAGTAGCTTCTCGGGGCTTCCTCCCGTCCGTCCCCAAGCATGGGTGTGCTACACTTGCTCTGTATCTGTACGGCGGCTGCCTGATTGTCCATCAGCGAGGGCCGGGAGCGGGGAAGATGACGTCCAAGAAGAATGGCGGTGAGCCCGAGGAGCAGCTGACGTTCGAGGCGGCCTACCAGCGGCTGGAGCAGACCGTGCAGGCGCTGGAGTCCGGCGGGCTGACGCTCGACGAGGCCACCAACCTCTACGCAGAGGGCGCCCGCCTCGCTCGCGTCTGCAACGAGCTGCTAAGCTCCGCCGAACTCCGCATCACCCGCCTGCAGACCTCGCTGGGCGAGCAGATGCGCTTCATCCAGGACGCGCCTGGGCTCCAGGAAGAGGAAGAAGAGTACGAGCCGTAGCCCCGGATGGTACTGGCCTGACGCCTGAGACCGAAAGGCAACCACATCCATGCGCGCTGATTTCCACATGCACACCTGGTACTCGCGGGACTGCGCCACGTCGCCGGAGGCGCTCGTCGCGCGCGCCCTGCGCATGGGCTTGGGGTGCATCGCGGTCACGGACCACAACACCATCCGGGGCGGGCAGGCCGTCGCCCGCATCGCGCCCTTCCCCGTCATCGTCGCCTCGGAGGTCAAGACCACCCATGGCGAGATCACCGGTCTGTTCCTGACGGAGGAGGTGCCGCGAGGCCTCTCGCCGATGGAGACGGTGGAGCGCATCAAGGCGCAGGGCGGCCTCGTCTCGATCCCGCACCCCTACGACACGGTGCGTACCAGCGTGCTCTCCGCCGACGCCATGGTCGAAGTGCTGCCCCACGCGGACATCATCGAGGCGTTCAACGCCCGCAACGTCTTCCGTGGCGCGGACGAGCGCGCGAGGGCTGCCGCCGCCGAGCACGGGCTCGCGGTCACGGCCGTCAGCGACTCCCATCATCCGTGGGAGCTGGGATGCACGTACACGGAGATGCCGGAGTTCGACGGGACGCCGCAGGGCTTCCTCGCCGCCCTCCGAGAGGCGACGCTGCATCCCTATCCGCCGCCTTGGTGGGCACAGCCCCTCATGCACGGCGTGACGACCTACAACAAGGTTGCCAACCGCCTGCGCATCAAGCCCCGCCCGCGGGAGTAACTCCCTAGTCCCACGTGACCACGTACTTGCCCGGCGCGCCGGCCTCGAAGCGGGTGAAGGCATCCTCGACTTGGTCCAGATTGAACCGCTCCGTGATCAGGTCCCGCAGCGGCACTCCCCGGTCCACCACGTAGTGTCCAAGCTCCTCTAGCACCACCGTGCTGAACGTCCATGACCCCATCAGCGTCACTTGGCGGTGAATGATGTCGTTGGTGGCATCAAAGGTGACGGTGCCGCCCTCGCCGACCAGGCAGCTGCGCCCCCACACGCGCGTCGAGCGCACGGCGGCGGCCCGCACTTCCGCGACGCCGGTGGCGTCCAGCGTGGCGTCCGCGCCGCGTCCGTGAGTTGCCGCCCGGATGACCTCGATGGGGTCGACCTCGTTCGGATCGATGGTCTCCGATGCGCCGAGCTTCATCGCCAGCGCGCGCCGCTCCGGGATGGGGTCGACGGCGATGATATAGGCGCCGCTGGCCGCGCCAAACAGCGTTGCGCTCAGCCCGACAGGCCCCTGCCCAAACACGGCAAAAGCATCCCGTCCAGAGACGCCGAGCCGTCTGACCGCTTGGAAGGCGGTCCCCGTACCGCACGAGCATGCCGCGCCCTCTTCATAGCTGAGGCCGTCCGGCATGGGGACGCACATGTGGTCCTCCACCAATTGGTAATCGGCAAAGGCCCCGTGGGCTTGGGACCCGTACAGCACCATGCCGTTCTGGCACAGTTGCGCCCACCCGGAGAGGCAGTGCTCGCAGCGCCCGCAGCCGCTGTAGTGGTGGACCATGACGCGGTCGCCGACACGCAGCGAACGCACCTCCGGCCCGACCTCGACGACCTCGCCGCAGGGCTCGTGCCCGCCAATGACGTTGGCTCGAGCCCCAAGCCCCTCCAGCGTCGAGCGGTAGGGACGCAGGTCGCTTCCGCACAGGCCTGCCGCCCGCATCTTCACCACCACCTGTCGACCGGTGGGACCTGAGGGCGCGGAAAACTCCCGCAGCGCCACCTGCTTATCGCCGAGAAAGAGCATGCCCTGCATGGCGCGCCTCCTTTTGGGTGTTTCGGCCATTATAGGCCCTCCCCCTCATCCACGCGCAGGCCTAGTCCCACGTCACCACGTACTTGCCCGCCGCGCCGGCCTCGAACCGGACGAAGGCGTCATCCACCTGGTTTAGAGCAAAGCGCCCCGTGATCAGCTCGCGCAGGGGCAGTCCCCGTTCCACGACATAGCGGCCCAACTCTTCGAGCACGATGGTGCTGAACGTCCGCGAACCCATGAGGGTGAGCTGCCGGCGGATGATGTCGTTGGTCACGTCAAACGTGACCGTGCCGCCCTCGCCGACAAAGCAGCTTCGGCCCCAGTCGCGCACCGACCGCACGGCGGCGACCCGCACGTCGGCGATGCCGGTGGCGTCGAGCGTCGCGTCGGCGCCCCGCCCGTGGGTCGCGGCCTTGATTACTTCGATGGGGTCGGCGTCGCCTGGGTCGAAGGTCTGGGCCGCGCCAAGCTTCGCCGCCAGGGCGCGCCGTTCCGCGATGGGGTCCACGGCGATGACGTACGCGCCGCTGGCCGCCCCGAACATCGTCGCGCTCAGCCCCACCGGGCCCTGGCCGAAGACGGCAAGGGTCTCCCACCCGGAGACCGCGAGGCGCTTGACCGCCTGGTACGCCGTCCCCGTGCCGCAGGCGCACGCCGCGCCCTCCTCGTAGCTGAGGCCGTCGGGCATGGAGACGCACATGTAGTCCTCCACGAGCTGGTAATCTGCAAAGCCCCCGTGGGCCTGAGCGCCGTAGATCACCTCGCCGTGGGTGCACATATGCCACCAGCCGGAGAGGCACTGGACGCACCGGCCGCAGCCGCCGTAGTGGTAGACCATCACGCGGTCGCCCAAGCCGACGTTGCGCGCCCCCGGCCCGACCTCCACGACGTCGCCGCAGGGCTCGTGCCCGCCGATGACGTGAGCACGCGAGCCCAGTCCCTCCTGCGACGAGCGGTAGGGGGTGAGGTCGCTGCCGCAGAGCCCCGACGCCCGCATCTTCACCACCACCTGTCGCCCGGCGGGCCCTGAGGGCGTCGGGAACTCCCGCAGCGCCACCTGCCTATCGCCAAGGAAGAGCATGCCCTGCATGGGGGCGCCTCCACTGTGGATGTAGCGGCATTATAGGCCCCCGCGCCCCCTTAGCGTCATGCCTGCCCCGCAAGCATCCTCATGCCTGCCCCCTCTCATCGTCTTTCCCGCGCTTCCCTCTCTTCATTCCACCCCCCCCACATCGTCATGCCTGCCACCCCCCTCGTCATTCCTGCCCCATCTCATCGTCATTCCTGCGAAGGCAGGAATCCAGAGGGGCAGGGCAAAGGAGGGGCATCCCCACCACCAACATCAGTCGCGAAACCCCGCATTCCGATACTCCTCGACGAGCAATCTCCGAATCGCCCGCCCCCAACCCAGCACCCGTTCGCCCTGACCCTGTCGAAGGGCCGCTCACACCCTGCCACCGCCCCCTTGCCCCGGCGCGATGGCCTACGCTACCGTGCCCGCATGGAAGTCGCACGCAACCTCCTCGAAAAGACCCTCGCCCGCACGGTCCGCATTGATGACCGCCTGGGGTTCGGCTCCCCAAAGCAGGGAATTGTTTCAGCCACCATCGCGTCTCTGGCTTTGGACTTATATCTGCAATGCGTCACAACAGCTACAGATCGAATGCACCAACAAAAGCCGCCGCAGCTACGCCCGGCCCGCAAAGCAATGCCCAAACACGTCCGCCGCAGCTACGCCCGGCCCGCAAAACAATGCCCCTCCACGCCGCCCCAACACTGTCCAGGGGCCCCAGGCCCTCGTCGCTCCCGCCCACCATTCCTCGGGCTTGTTCCACAAACCTCAACGAAAATCACGGTTATCGCAACAATACTTCAGGGACGACACAATCCCGTACGTAGAGATGACACAACTAGCTATAGAGTCTACTACGAGGGCGAGCCCGCACACCGTAAACACGTCCCTCGGAACGCGCAGCCATACCCAAGAAATGAGTGCGCCGTCCACCCAAGTTACCTTGACTATTACCAAAATAACTGGTACAGTTGCGGCATGAGTACACAACGGAATTCCGCAGAAAAGATCATCCATCGGTTTGGCGGGCAGACCGCCCTCGCGCACCTCATCGGCAAGCGCCAGAGCACCGTGCAGCACTGGGCCAAGACGGGACGCGTACCCGCACACTGGCACGAGACTCTAATGACCCTGGCCCGCAGCAAGGGCATCGCGCTGGAGCCCAAGGACTTCATGCAGTCCAACGCGCCCGACATCGCCCCGGCAACTGGCCGCTTGGGCGTCCTGCTGGTGGGCCTCGGCGCCGTTGCGTCCACCCTCATTGCCGGCGTGGAGCACGTGCGGCGCGGCATGGGCCAGCCCGTCGGTTCCATCACCCAGATGGGCACTGTCCGAGTGGGCAAGCGGACTGAAGGCACCTCCCCCGCCGTGAAGGAGCTCGTGCCGCTGGCGGAACTGGACCAGCTCGTCTTCGGTGCGTGGGACCCCATCTCGGACAACGCCTACGAGGCGGCCCTCAAGGCTGGCGTACTGAACCAGCACGAGGACATCGAGCCCATCGCCGACTTCCTCAAGAGCATCGAACCCATGCCCGCCGCCTTCGACATCGACTACGTCAAGCGCATCTCCGGCGAAAACGTGAAGACAGCCGCCACCAAGCTCGACCTCGTCGAGGCTCTGCGAGAGGACATCCGCAACTTCAAGAAGGCCAACCGCTGCGATCGCCTCGTCATGATTTACACCGCCTCCACCGAGAAGTTCATTACCGAGTCTGAGGTCCACCAGGACATCGAGCACTTCTTGGGCGGCCTCCAGGAGAATGACGAGCTCATCGCCCCGTCGATGCTCTACGCCTACGCCGCCATGCTGGAGGGCGTGCCCTTCATCAACGGCAGCCCGAGCCTCACCGTGGACGTGCCCGTCATCGAGCGGTTGGCCGTCGAGAACGGCGTGCCCATCGGCGGTAAGGACTTCAAGACGGGGCAGACGCTGGTCAAGACGGTGCTGGGCCCCATGCTGAAGGCGCGCATGCTGGGGATAGACGGCTGGTTCTCCACCAACATCCTCGGCAATCGAGACGGCGAGGTCCTGGACGAGCCCGAGAACTTCCGCACCAAGGAGGAGTCCAAGCTTGGCGTGCTGGAGTACATCCTTCAGCCGGAAATCTACCCCGAGCTCTACGGCGACGCCTACCACAAGGTGCGCATCAACTACTACCCGCCCCGCGGCGACAACAAGGAGGGGTGGGACAATATCGACATCTTTGGGTGGCTGGGCCGCAAGATGCAGATCAAGGTGAACTTCCTGTGCTCAGACTCCATACTGGCGGCGCCGCTGGTGCTGGACCTGGCGCTCTTCATGGACCTTGCCAAGCGAGCGGGCCTGAGCGGCATCCAGGAGTGGCTCTCCTTCTACTTCAAGAGCCCCCACCACGCCCGTAATCTCTACCCGGAGCACGACCTCTTCATCCAGCAGACCAAGATGAAGAACACACTGCGCTGGATGGCCGGCGAGGACCAGATCACACACCTAGGCATGGACTACTACGTAGAGGCGTGACGACACTGGAACTGCCCACTACTGTCACCTGGCAGAAGCGAAAGGGGAGCGATACGTCGCTCCCCTTTCAGATTCTCTTGTCACTCGGATGTCACAGGCCGCGCAGCCACGCCTCCGTGACGTCCCACACCTCTTTGCGATGGTTGCTGTAGGAGTGATCGGCCCCCTCGACGTAGGAGAACGTGAAGTTCTCCACCTCATCGTTGAGCCGCTGCATCTCCTCCGGCAGGCCCCAGAACGGGAACTGCTCCAGCGGCTCCGCGGTCCCTATGACACAGAACAACGGCGCCGTCACGTCCGGGATGCGGGTCACCACGTCGTACTGCTCCGCAGGCCCGTACTTGTCGATGTACGTGCCCGCGCTGACCAGCAGCGGAACGGGGAACTCCACTTGGATGAGCTGCTCTGGATCGCCCTTTTCTACGTAGGACATCGCAAGGGCGCAGGTCTCGGAGAACCGCTTCCCCGCCTCCTCCTCGTGGCCCCACGTCTCGACGCTGGAGTAGGAACTGTAACTAAACCGTGGAGGCGATCCCGCGACGACGCATGTGACACGAGGGTCTCGCTCCACCGCGGCGTGGTAGATAGACTTAACCGCACCGAGGCTGTGGCCCCACACGCCGATGCGCTCGTAGCCCTGCTCCTCCGCGAAGTCCAGCCACGCCGCCCAGTCCTGGCGGCAGTCGTCGATGATCTCGTACGCCGCGCCGAACTTGGTGCGCTTGCCGTCGCGAACGGCGTTGCTGACGGCGTCGTGCCCGCGATTGTTCACCCGTATGGTGGCGCAGCCGTTCTCCAACAGCTTGGGAGCAAAGCTCTCGAAGGGGCTGGAGCCGTAGAAGTTGCCGCCGACACCGTGGTGGAGGACCATCACGTCCACCGGCAAACCGTTCCCCGCCGAGGGCTCCGGCGTTCGCCACATCCCGTCCAGCCGGACGCCGTCCTTGGCGCGCACACTCACAATCTCGCCGCTCATGCCGCTGCCCTCCTTCTCCGCTGTGGCCGCATGATAGCAGACCTGAGGGGCATTTCCCTCTGACCCGCGTGGATACTTCACCGGCACTTGAAGGCGTCTACCATTGGTGATACAACGGCGGGAGTAATATTGGGTCTCTTGCTGCACTATCGGTGAGCAGGCCCTCAAAGGAAGGTTCTTTGGTTAGTGTCCTCAAACACTACCTGACACAGTGGGATTGGAGACTGTTCCTCGGCATCCTGCTGTTTATTGGTTTACCCAACGTCTACCAGCTATACCGCGTACATCTCATTGGGAACGAACTTCCCGACCCTGGGAGCTTGGCTATCGTTTCCCAGTGGCAGTTCGTAGGGCTTGTGGTTGAGGTGTTTCAAGAAGCTACGGTCCTGGCCATTTTCTTCTTCGTGGGATCACAAATTCGCAACGGGACTCTAATTCAGCTTGACCGTGCCAAGAGCGTCTTCGCTTTCATCTTCCTGGCCTCTCTGGTGTTCTCCATTGGGGTGTTCATCTTCCGCGACGCCTTCATCACGCTTATCGGGACATCGGCGGACATCCAGGAACAGACGAGGGCGTTTCTGGGAATCAGCATCTTCAGTGTCCCGTTCACGCTAATGGCTGCCTCAATCATCGTCCTGTTTGAAGCGCTTGGACTGCGTCGTCTTGTGGTCATCATGGCGCTGGTTAACGTTCTGCTCCGCTTTGGGCTGGATAGCCTGTTTTTTGGGGGGCATGCGTTCTCGCTAGAAGGCGATGTTACTGGAGTGGGCTGGGCGACATTGCTGGCCAGCATGGGACTGTTGCTGGTTGGATTTATCCTCCTTTTCCAAGCGAAGAGGGTCCCGCCAGGGTACCTGACGACGCGCCCCACTTTCGCCGGCCTGGGAGAGTACCTGCGCGTTGGACTCGGAAGCGGAGCAGATAGCCTAATTCGCAACGTTGCCTACTTCTTCATGATTATCAGGATCGTGAACACCATAGGGTCCACTGAGATCGGCGGCTATTATGTGGCGGTGCAGATCCTCTGGAGCTTCATGTTGGTGCCGGTCCTGGCATTTGCGGACTCGGCCAAGGCTCTGGTTGCCAACGCGTCCGATGACCTCCAACGGGTCAAGACCCTCTGGTATTCCTCAATGCTCATCACAGCGGCCATGATGGTCATATGGGTTGCGCTAGTGCCCGCCTTCCCTACCTTTGCCGGAGCTTTAAGCGACGATGAGGAGACCGTGAGATGGGCGGTGACCGCCTTTGGGATCCTTTTCGTCCCCTACGTCCTCTTTTCCTTCAACACCGTGATTGACAGCGTCTTCTACGGCATCGGGAAGACCAAGTACCTTGCTTACCAGTCTCTGCTGACCAACGGAACGGTTTATCTCTCCGCGTTTCTGCTCTACGCGTTTGGGATATGGGACGTGACCTTTGAAGGCGTGATGGTGCTGTTCTCTCTCGGCATCCTCGTTGACTCCTTCTTGACTGTCGCCTTTCTAATCAAGGTGCTGTACGTAGATGTTCCCGGACAGCACTCCAAGCCTGTCTCTGCTTGACGCATGCCCCCACCTCGCAGCCCGTTGACACTGCTGCCCGGGTTGCCCACACTTGCGGGTATCCCATTGCCATGAAGGGGTCTCGCTATGAAATTCGGTCTGTTCTATGAGTGGCCCAATCCGGAGGTCCGAGACTGGAAGACCCTCTTTGAGGAGGGCATGGAGCAGATTCAATACTCAGAGGAGATGGGCTTCGACTACGTGCTTGTCGCGGAGCACCACTTCTCGAACTACGGCAATTCGCCGGCGCCGCTGCTGCAGGCCATGGCCATCGCCGAGCGGACCAAGCGCCTCCAGATCGCCACCGCCGTCCTTGTGCTGCCCATCTGGAACCCCCTGCGGCTCGCCGAGGAGGTTGCGGTGCTCGACAACCTCAGCGGCGGGCGTTTCATCTGCGGCATCGGTCGCGGCTACCAGCCCCACGAGATGTCACGCTTCGACATCGACCTGCCGGACTCCCGGCAGATCTTCCTGGAGTCGCTTGACGTGATGGTGAAGGCATGGACGCAGGACGAGTCCTTCACCTATGACGGCGAGTTCGTCAAGGTCACCAACCCCACCACCGTTTGGCCCAAGCCACTGCAGAAGCCGCACCCCAAGCTGTGGGTGGCCGGCACTAGCGTCGAGACCATGCAGTTAGCGGCCAAGTGGAACATGATGCCCATTACCACCGGCCTGCTGGGCGCGAGCGGCGTGCGGTCCCACCTGACCTCCCTGGTGCACGCGCTGAAGGCGGAGGGCAAGGACTACCACCGCCCGGACCTGGGCCTGCAGTCCATGACGCACGTGGCGCCGACAATGGCGGAGGCGCTGGAGGAGCTACACCACGCCCGCTGGCAGATACGTGCCGGCCGTGCGCTGAACCGGCTTGAGGTCACCGACGGCCGCGTGGCATCGGGCCCCTTCCCGGGAGAGTTGGACGAGACCCAACTGCAGGAAACGCTCTTCTTTGGTGATTCGGACGCAATCATCGCGAAGTTCCAGAAGGCGGCTGAGTTCGGCGTCACCAACGTCAGCAACTGGATGATGTTCGGCAACATTACCCATGAAAAGGTCATGCGCTCTATCAAGCTGATGGGGGAGCATGTCATCCCGGCGCTCAAGGACGTGGAGCCGCCGATGTCGCTGTACGACGAGCTCGTCGACTTGCCGCCGGTCACCTCGGCTGAGCTACAGGCAGCCCGCTTCCGAGGCCCCGCGCCGTCGGACGTGACGTAGGGGTAACAGAGGGGTTCCCGACTGCTGGCCAACGCCGCTCCGTACTTGATGCGGCTGCCAACGGCCTGAGTCGGCTGGAAGGAATCAGCCGACTTCTGGGTGGGCGCTCCATGTGGCGAAGGGTTGGCTGGTTGCCGGAAGGGTGATGGATGCCGCCTGACCGGGTGTCAGTTCCACTGGCGTTGTTGGTCCTAGCTCGGTCCCGTTTGAGAGATGCACCTCAACCCTGACCCGCCTCAGCGTAGCTCCGGTGGTGTTCTCCACAGTCCCGGTGAAGGAATTGCTGGTCGCATCGTAGGACAGTAGCAGCCGAGCGCCGGCCCGGACCTCGTCAAAAGTCTCGTTCAACCCGTACTGTGTGCCCGACTCTTCACCGTCGCCATCGGACTCGCCCTCGCCGTCGTGCTCGCCCGACTCCGAGCCGCCGTGTTCGCCAACCGACTCGCCGCCGTCGTGTTCGCCCGACTCCGACTCGCCGCCGATGCAGCCCGGGAGGTTGAGCGCCAGGATTAGGCCGGTCGACACAAGGATAGTGATGAGGTGTCTCAACGGGATGCTCCTGTCAGTGTTAGTTAGAGCGCCGGATGACCCGCCGCTAGGGCAGCCGCCGGACGTTGGGCGTCTTCAGGAAGAAGTACGTCGTGACTACCACCAGCAGCAAGGCGCCCCCGCCGATGGCCCACTGCACGCCGATGTGCCCCGCCAGGATGGCGATGAGGAAAATGCCGAAGTTGGTGACGCCAAACTCCATCATGTAGACGCTCATCACCCGGCCCCGGTGTGCGTCGTCTGCGTTGGCCTGCACCAGCGCGTTGCTCAGCGCCATGCGGCCGGCCTGCCCCAGGCCCAGCGGGATCACCAGCGCCAGAGACAGGAAGTACCAGGGCGAGATTGAGAATGCCAGCAGCGTGATTCCTGTCAGCATCAGGCTTCCCAGGAACATCACTCCGCGCCGGTCAGGCGGAAGCGCCGCGATGAACAGCGAACCCGCCAGCGCGCCAATCCCCGAGATCGTCATGAGCAGCCCCAACCGGAAACTGGACTCGGTGAACAGTTCCGGGACCGTTTCCAGCAGCCCGCCGATCAGCGGCAACCGCGTCACCCACATCAGCGACTCCGCCTGCACCGTTATGATGTCCTTGGTGAAGATGGGCAGCAGCATCATGTAGGGCATCGAGAGCACCACTGCTATGAGCGTCACCACCAGCAGCCCCGGCAGCACCGGGCTGTCCTTGATGTACCGCAGACCCTCCTTGACGTTTTCCAGCGCATTCATTCCCGCCAGCGCCGTAGTTCCCGTGATGGGCAGAGACAACGCAAAGACCGTCGCGATGATGTACAACACCGTCATGACGTAGTACACCGACTCGATGCCGACAATCGCGATCATCAGCCCCGCGATTCCCGGCGCAGTCAGGCGGTTGAGGTTCATGCCCGCGGTATTGAGCGCGATGGCATTGGTGAGCCCTTGTTCTCCCACCAACTCTGGAATGACCGCCTGCCGGGAGGGCATCATCAGCGCCATGATCATACCCTGTATCACCGACGCCACGATGAGGAGCTGCCAGCTGATGAGGTTCAAGGAAATGAGGGCCGCGACTCCCAGGGCCAGCGCGGCTGAAGCCACCTGCCCCGCTATCAGCACATACTTCTTGGGCACCCGGTCCGCAATGACCCCGCCGTAGAGGGACAAAATCAGCATGGGGAGGCCGTTGGCAAGGCTTACGGCGCCCAGAAGCGTCGCGGAATCCGTCAGTTCATACATGAACCAGGAGCGGGCAACCATCTGCATGTTCATGGCGCCCATCTGGCCCATCATTGCCGCCATGAACAACCGGAAGTGCGGGTTCTTCAGGGAGGCAAACATGCGCCCGGTGAGGGCGGCACGACCACGCTCAGCGTGGTCTACGTAGTGGTGCAACGGGTCGTCGCCGCGGCGTCCTCCCGAGCCGGAGGTCACCACGGCGCCCTGCGGTTGAGGATCCTCGTCGGGGTCCCCGTCGCGCTCTACTACTGAATCTCTGTCGTCGGGTGCGCTCATGCCATAAGGCCACTGCGAACTGTCAACGGGGAACGACAGAGCCGGCGGCCAATAGCCTCCAGTACGGCTTGAGTCACCATAATATCACATTGCGAGTCAGATAGCGGCAATGCGGCAATGAGCTACGCAATGATGGAGCGAAAGACCTCCTCGAGCACGACCTGCTGCTGCTCCGGCGTCAACCCCTTACCTACGACCCGTAGGGTGCCGGTCGGCAGCTGCAACGTCATATGCAGGTCTCCGGCCATGCCCTCCGGCGGCGCGGAGAAAAGGGCAAAGTTGCCGATGACGTACTCGTTCCACATGCGCTGCTGTTGGGCGGACGCCTGCGACCGCGTGCTCGACAGCAACATATCGGTCTGCACTCGTACGCCGAGTGTGTACTGCAGCGTCACGTCGGGACCGGCGAGCATGCCCGTCCACGTCCCGTCTAAGTGCGAGGGAGCGCCGGACTGCCAGCCCTCCGGCAACGCGACCCAGAAGAGGCTACTCCGGACGCTGCCTGAGAGTCCCCAGACCTCACGGAAAGGCTGCTCCGCGACTGGGGCCATGCCGGCGGAAGCGTTCCGGGTGAGGTCAAAGGCCCCTCGCGGCACGGATTCCGCCATGGCAGCCGATTCCTTCGTCGCGGCTGCTGGCGCCATCGGTGCCGATTCGGCCGCAAGGGCCGGCACCGGTGTGGACGGTTGCGCAGGGGCGGCTGCCATGGAGGACGCGGCTGTCGTACTTGCAGAATCGGCCGCCGCGGACTCGTGTTGCCCGCCGCCGGAGCCGTCGAAGCCGATGATCGCCCCGTACATGACGGCGCCCACGACTGCAACGGCGAGGGCGGCTGCAGCTCCCGCGTACACTCTTCCTGCACCCTGCAAGGAGGCGCCCGCAAACACTCTGCGCCACCACGGCGCCGGCTCCTGCGGCCCGAGTCGCGCGGATACGTTGGGCCACAAGTCGGCGGGCGCACGTACTTCCGCCCTCTCGGACGCAAAGTAGTCTTGCAACTGACGCTCTATGTCGTCCCGGCCCATTTCATCAACCAAGTTCTATTTCCTCTACAATTGCCTCTGCGAGCTTGCCTAACAGTGCCCCTCAACAAGCACATCCCGGAGCCGGTCCAAGGCCCGCGAGAGTCGCGACTTCACCGTCCCCTCGCGTACTCCCAACGCCGCCGCGGTCTCCGAGACGGACAGCTCCGAGAAGAACCGCAACGCCACCACCTGCCGCTGCTCCTTCGGCAGCGTCGACATCGCGCCCTGGATGCGCTCGCGCTCCAGCGTCGAAATGGCGGCCGCCGCCGGGTCCTGGGTCTCGTCGGCGACATTGATCGGCGAGTCCGGGTCGTCGAGCGTCGCGGCGTCGATCTCGCGGCGTCGGCCGAGGCTGATGCCGCGGTTGGTCAGGATCTTGACCAGCCATGCCTTGAGCGAACCCCCCTGGAACGAGTTGATGCCGCGCCACGCCAGCACCAGCGCGTCCTGGGTCAGTTCCTGCGCGCGGGCGTGGTTGCGGGTCAACTGGTACGCGGTCCCGTACATCAAGTTCCCATACCGCTCAACGACGTAACGAAAGGCCTCCTTGTCCCCCGCCTGGCAGCGCCGGATTGCTTGGGCCTCCTCGATGATGGAGGCGTCCATGGCGAGGTTGGCGTGTGTCACTAGCTTAGACGCCCCCTAGGCGAATTCGGTTCCCGTCGCGATGCACTGGCGCAGCGGTCTACGCATCCTTGCACACGAAACGCAAATGGGACAATCCCCCTGGAGGCCGCACCCGTACGGTCCATGTGCGTGGAAAGATGGGCAAACGCTTGGAGGACGCTTGACAAAGACCATGTAGTGTGTAGTATATAGTACACATGACATACGGTAGCTACATAAGGGAAGCTCGAGAGCGCCGGTACGGAGACGACAGAGCGTTCTCCGTGCGAAAGGTGGCGCAGCGCATCGGTGTGGAACCGGCATACCTGAGCAAGATCGAGCGCGACCTGGTGCCGCCGCCCTCCGAGGCCGCAACGCGCCGGCTCGCCGAGGAGCTGTCAGAGGATCCGGACCTCTTGCTTGCCATGTCGGGGAAGGTGTCGGGTGACCTGCAGCGCATCATATTGAGCCGGCCGCTGCTCTTCGCAGACCTCATTCGGCAGCTCAGAGACGCGCCGGACCACGCCATCCTCCGCATCGCCCGGGAAGTGCGCGACGGCGCCTGGTAACGAGCAAACACAACACGAGGTGAAGCCATGATTGAACTTCGAGACGACCAACTGGTATTCCGTTTTCCAGATGTGCACAGCCGCGCAGAGCTGTCCATCGACTTCCAGCGAACGCTGCGTATTCCCGACGACGGGACTGCCCACTTCCTGCCGCCAGGCCTCGGGCAATTTCCGCTGCACCACGTGGACGACTACCGCGAAACCACGCCGGCCGAGTGGGTCGTCCACGGCGGTGTTTTCTTCCCCATGCACCAGGCGGAGGCGACATGGCTCTACTTCAATGGCGACTATCCGATGACGGTCAAGGTGGGCGCGGGCAAGATTAATGCTGTCACCGGTCGCCAGTGGCGGAACAAGCTCGCGAAGTTGCAAGACTACCTTGTGACGCCTGACCAGCCGTGGCTGGACGGCTTCAACGTCCGCAAGGGGATGATTAGGCAGTTCGTCGCCATGCCTCTTGGCGAGGGGTACACCGCCGAGGAGCAGTTGACTGGCAAGGCGCAACATGGGGGCATCTAGCTGGCGGTCTACCCCATGAAGGCGGCGGTGTATGAGGAGCTACAGGGGGCGCGGTCGGTTTACGAGCCTGGGGTAGACTACGCAATGGCGGCGCCGCTTGAAATGGGGCTCGCGCCCGGCGGCCTCATGCGGCAGGAAATCTACGAGGACCACTACGGCATCGACGCCTGGGAGACCGAGGCCTACTCCCGCTGCTTCGTGCACATCCTCAACAGTGTTGCCTTCTTCCACGTGACGGGGCAGTCGCCGCCGCTGCGGCCGCCGACCGCATGGGAGTACACAGAGGCCGGCCTCCCCTGGTTCGACTACTTTGACCAAGAACTTACGGCTCTGGAAGGGGCGAAGAAGCTGGCAGGGCTCGAAAGCGTTGGGGCCAAGCAGGGACGCCACGGCGGTCTTCCCATGCCGAACGACTTGCCAGTGCGCGAGGCGTTGGTCCGCAAGATAGGCCGCAACCGAGTGCGGGAGGGCGCTTTCTAAAGGCGCCCCAGCGTGCGATCGCCGCGCCTTCCCGCCCTCCTACTCCCCCGCCTCTGAGGTGGGGTTCAGCTTCCACTTGGGCGGGAGCAGGTAGCTGCTCAGTTGGGATGGGTCTGCCGCGCCCCCCGCTGCGCCTAGCTGTTCGAGCAGGGCGGCGGGGTCGGTGACCGGGAGTTGGCAGGCGTAGTTCTGGCAAACGTATGCCGTCGGGCGGCCGCCCACCAGGCCGCGGCCTTCGAGCAGCGCGAGCTCGTCCGAGATGGGGTCGTCCTCCGACGCCATGCCCGCCACGACCTTGTTGGGGATAAAGCGGCTGTGGACCGCCTCCAGGAGGGCCTTGGTCGCCGCGTCGTCACGCTCTCCCACTACGACAACCTCCTTGGGCGTCGAGAGGGCGTAGTCCATGGCGCAGAGCCAGTGCCCGTAGCCGATGGCCTGGTTGGTCACCGAGGTCCGCATGGAGCGCAGCGCAACTCCCGCGACCTCCGCGTATCGCGGAACGCCCGTCAGTGTGCCGAGGCGCAAGAGGGCCAGCGCCGCCGCCGAGGCCCCGCTGGGAATCGCGTTGTCGTAGAAGTCCTGGGGCCGCATCAGCAGCTCCTCGTGGTCACTGCCGGTGCTGTAGAAGCCGGCGACGTCCTGGTCCCAGAACAGCTCCAGCATCGACTCAGCCAGCGATCGCGCCTCCCACAGCCAGCGCGGTGTAAACGTAGCTTCGTACAGCGACAGAAGGCCGTCGACCAGAAAGGCGTAGTCCTCCAGGTAGCCCTTCAGTTTCACCTCACCGTCGCGGTAGGTGCGCAACAGCCGACCGTTCGGGTCCCGCAGCGTCGTCAGCAGGAAGTCCGCGTTGGCCTCCGCCGCTTCCAGGTAGTCGGCCCTGTCAAAGACCGCGGCGGCTTCCGACAGGCTGCCGAGCATCAGCGCGTTCCAGCCGGTCAACGACTTCTCGTCGCGGAAGGGCCAAACGCGGTGCTCCCGTGCTCCGAGCAGGGTGGCCTTGCCCTCCGACAGCTCCGCCAGGAGCTGCTCCTCCGTCACGCCCAGCTCGCCCGCTGCCTTGGACAACTCCTGCGGCAGGAAGAGGATATTCGCGCCCTCAAAGTTGCCCCCGTCCGTGACACCGTAGACGCTGCAGAAACGCTCGCCGGCTTCATTGCCGAGGCGCTCCAGGATCTCTGCGCGGCTCCAGATGTAGAAGATGCCCTCCTCGCCCTCGCTGTCGGCGTCGAGGGCGGTGTAGAAGCCGCCCGCCGCGTCACGCATGTCGCGCAGCACGAAGTCGATGGTCTCTTCCGCCACGCGGCGGTACTCGGGCCGTCCCATCGCCTGGTAGGCGTGTACGTAGAGGCGCACCAGCAGGGCGTTGTCATAGAGCATCTTCTCGAAGTGGGGCACAAGCCACGTGCGTTCCGTGGAATAGCGGTGGAAGCCGCCGCCGAGGTGGTCGTAGATGCCGCCGCGCATCATGCGGTCCAGCGTCAGGTCGACCATCACCTGCGCGGTGGGCTCCCCGCTGCGGTCGCCGAAGCGCAACAGAAACTCGTGCACCATGGGCTGCGGGAACTTGATGTTCGACCCGAACCCGCCCCACTCGGTGTCGATGTGCGGTGCAAGCCGCTTGAACGCAACGTCGAGCACCGCCGGCGTCAGCTCTTCGTCGTCGCCGGCGACGGCCGCGCTGTCCCGCAGGTGCTGCACGATCTGGTCGGCTGAGGCGACTACCTCGTTGCGGCGTTGCTGATAGGCATTTGCTGTCGCCTCCAGCACACGGCGGAAGCTCGGGATGCCGCCCCTTTCCTGGGGTGGGTAGTATGTGCCGCCGTAGAAGGGCTTCAGGTCCGGCGTCAGGAATACGCTCATGGGCCAGCCGCCGGCGCCGCTTACAGCCACCACGGCCTGCATGTAGATGGCGTCCAGGTCGGGGCGCTCCTCCCGGTCCACCTTGATGCAAACAAACAGGCGGTTCATCAACGCCGCGATCTCCGGGTCCTCAAAGGACTCCCGTTCCATGACGTGGCACCAGTGGCATGATGAGTAGCCGATGCTGAGGAAGATCGGCCGGTCCTCCTTGGCCGCAAGCTCCAACGCCTCTGGCCCCCAGGCGTGCCAGTCGACGGGATTGTTGGCGTGCTGCTGCAGGTAGGGGCTTGTCTCAAGGGCAAGTCGGTTGGCCATACGTCCTCCTGCGGCCCATTCTAGCAGAGCACGGAGCGTACGTACGCCCTCCGTCACCGGTAGTGGCGCGCCACCTCCGAGGCATACGTGCTTCCCATGGTGTCGGCGTGCTCCCGCACCCACTCCCGCAGCGACGCCGTACCCAGGGGTGGGTCGTCGGACACCAGAAGGCTGGCCGTCAACCCCTTGACCTCGTCGCGGGTGAGCACCGTGTCGCGCAGCGCCAACCCCAAACCTCGCGACATCCCCAGCGCCATGCCCGCCGGGAGCTTGAGCAGTCTGGGCCGCTTGCCGACGGCGTCCGCGATGAGGCGCACCAGCCCCACGTAGCTGTAACGCTCGGGCCCGACGGCGTCCATGACGGCGCAGTCCTTTCCCTTGGCGGCCTCAACGGCCAGCAGTGCCAGGTCGTCGACGTAAATGGGCTGCAGTTCATACGCGCCGTCACCCGGGATGGGGATGATGGGGAACCGCCGCACGGACCAGGCGATGTTGTTGAGGAGGATGTCCTCCACCCCAAAGTTCACGGTGGGCCGCAGGGTGGCATAGGAGAGGCCGGACGCGGCGATGGCCTCCTCCACTAGCCCCTTGCCGCGGAAGTACGGCAGCGGGGAGTCCGGCGACGCGTTGGTGATGCTGATGTGCACGATGCGCCGCACGCCTGCGTCCGCCGCCGCGGCGATGAGCGCCATCGAGTTCTCCACGGCCCGCTCAAAGGTGACTGCGCCGCGGGAATAGCGTATCCAGTAGGTGTTAAACAGGGTGTCGGCCCCGTGCAGGGCCTTGGTCAGGGCGTCAGTATTGGCAAAGTCCAGCGGGAACACTTCTACCTGCGAAGCGAGAGGGTCGTCAGCGCGTGGGTGGCCGGTCAGGGTCCTGACCGTGTGGCCTTCCGCCAGCAGCCGCCTGGCGATGTACTTGCCGGTGTAGCTGAACGCCCCGGTGACCAAGTGTGTTGCCATGGACCCCCTCCCGACCGTCGGCATGGGCCGCTGCTCGTCACCGGTAGTGTCGCGCCACCTCCGAGGCGTACTTGCGCCCCAGCGACGACGCGTTTTCGAGCACCCATTCGCGCAGCGGCGTGTGCCCTCGCGGCGGGTCGGCCGAGACGAGCAACCCGCCCATGAGCGCGGCGAGCTCGTCCTTCGTCATGATGACGTCGCGCAGCAACACGCCCAACATCGACGAGGATGCCAGGAACAGCCGGGGCGGCAGCGGCGTCACAAAGGCGCGGCGCCCGACGGCTTGCCCCACGATGTGGATCAGCCCCGCGGTGGTGCAGCGGTCCGGTCCGGCGGCATCCACCGTCACGTTGTCGTCCTCGCGGCCAGCGTCCACCGCGATCTCCGCAACGTCGTCGACGTACACCGGCTGGAACTCGAAGTGGCCGCCGGCGGCCGCCGCCATGACGGGCATTCGGCGAAGCGTCCAGGCGATGTTGTTGACGAGCACGTCCTCCAGCCCGAACACCAGCGTGGGCCGCACGATGCCGTAGCTCAGGCCGGAGGCGTGGATGGCCTCCTCGACCAGCCCCTTGCCGCGAAAGTACCCCAGCGACGACGTCGAAGACGCGTTGGTTACGCTGATGTGTGCGATGCGCCGCACGCCCGCCTTCACTGCCGCGCCGATGAGCGCCCGGGAGTTTGCCACGGCCCGCTCGAAGGTCATCTCGCCTCGGGCAAAGCGGATCCAGTAGGTGTTGTACAGCGTGTCAGCCCCGCGCATGGCGTCGGCGAGTGCATCAGGGTCGTCGAAGTTGAGCGGGAAGGCCTCGATCTGCGAGGCGAGTGGGTCGTCTGAGTGGGGACGTCCCGTCAGCGTCCGCAGCGTGTGCCCCTCGGCGAGGAGCCGCCGGGCGATGTACTTGCCGGTGTAGCTGAACGCCCCGGTGACCACGTGTGTTGCTATGGCTCCACCTCCTTGGCCCCGTACCTCCATTGTCCGTCGGTGTATGAGGGGGGCGCAAGGAAAGCGAACTCGGCGCGGCCGGTCTCGTCCCTACGGGGCGTCCACGACGGGAAGGTCCAGCACCACGTAGTTCTTGTCGGGAGTGCGTCCCGCCAGCGGCAGCACTTGGACCACGACGCGCGAAAGCCCTACCACCTCGCCGTTCGCGTCGAAGCTGTAGTTCTCGCCGATTGCACCGCTCCAGGTGAGGCCGTACAGGCAATCGCGGAAGCCGTCCGCGTCCTGGTCGTCGCCGGTCTGCCGCAGACACTCTGCGGTGATGTAGACATCGTCGTAGGTGGAGCTCAGGTGCCAGGGTAGCGAGACGTAGTCGTAGCGTTCCCTGAACGCGGCAATAACCTCCTGGCCCTTCCGGTTGCCAGGATGAATGTCTGTCGCGATGGCCTTCATGCCGGTGGCCGCCTCGCCCGCGATTTGAAGGGCCGTTGCGCCTATCGAGACCGTCTCGGCGTAGATGGGGCCGTCGAATCCCAACTCCCGCGCCTGCTTGATGATTGCGCCCGCGGAAAATTCCGACTGCGGCGCCAGGTGGACCGCGTCCGGCGAGGCTGCCAGCGCCTTGCTCAGCAGTGAGCGGAAGTCGGTCACGTCCGACGAGTACCGCTCGGCCGCAACAACCTGCCCGCCGTGCTGCTCGAATCGACTGACTGTGCTGCTCCGAGTGCCCTCAGCGTAGTCCGTGGCCTCCGTGATGGTGGCAAGACGCCGGACGCCGTCGGCCCACAACAGGTCGCCGGTGAGGGTACCCACCTCAACGTCGCTTATCTGCGTTCGGAAGATGTAGTCGCCCGCGTTGGCGATGTCGGCGTTGCTCGCCATGCCGGAGAAGAGAATGACGCCGTCCTCCTCGGCCAGGGGCGCCGCTCCGAGCATGGCCCCGCTGCAGGACGGGCCCAGTATGATTTTGACGCCGTCCGCAGAGGTCAGCTTCCTGTAGGCCGCCACCGCTCCCTGGGCGCTGCACATGGAGTCCTCAACGACAAGTTCCAGCGGCCTGCCATTGATGCCGCCCGCGGCGTTGATCTCGTCCAGGGCCATTTGCTTGGCATGATTGGCCACATTCCCGTAGGACTCGCCGGGCCCGGTTAGCGATTCCATGACCCCGACGCGGTATGGCGTTGGCCCCTCCGCCTCGCTGCCGCATGCTGCTGCGAGAAACAGCCCCATCGCCACTGCCAATGCGCACACAATCGCCCCAACTGCCGAGACACGACCGGCTTGTGTGCCCAGGTCTAGCGGTCTCCGCATGCCAATCACCCTCCACCTCACTGCCGTGCCCATTCTTCCCCACACATAGCCCAAGCGCCTGCCAGACCTGCGGCTACTTCTCCGCCTCCCGTGCGTCCAGCCGCTCTTGGAGACGCTGAAGCGCGGCTTGGGTATCGCGCATCTCCCGCAGCAGGTCTTCCATCGTTGTCGGCTGCTGCAGGGCCCGAAGGGCGTCGGTCTTGGCCTCGTCCAGGCTGTTGACGATGATTGCGATGAACATGTTGATGACCACAAACGTGCCCATGATGATGAAGCTGACGAAGTATATCCACGCCCAGGGATAGGCCTCCATGGCAATGTCCATGACGTCCACCCAGCCCTCAAGCGTGACGATGTTGAACAGCGTCAGCACGGAGATGCCCAGGCTGCGCCAGTGCTGCGGGTCATGCTCGTTGAACAGATGGTAGCCCATGATCGCGTAGATGTAGACGACGATGCTCATCAGCACCATGACGTGTCCAACGCTGGGGATGGCGCGGACCAGCGCCGCCACGATAACCCGAAGCTCCTTGACGGTGGTGATGAGCCGCACCACCCGGAACAACCGGGCTAGGCGCGAAATCATGGCAAACTCGCCGGTCGCAGGAATCAGGGAGAACACGATCACTGCAAAGTCGAAGATATTCCAGCCCGACCCGAAGTACCGGTGCGACCGCGGCGCCAGCGCCAGCAGCTTGGCAATCGCCTCGAGTATGAAGATGCCGAGTGCGACCTGGTTGCCCAGGTGCAGCAAGTCTCCGTAGTTGCGCTCGATGCTCGGCGACGTGCCGAGACCGAGCAGGACGGCGTTCGCCAGGATGACGCCAATGATGAAAAGCTCGAATGCCCTGGACTCCACGATCCTGCTGAGCGGGGCCGTAATCCGCTCAAGGCCCCCCTGCGGTCCATGGTCTCCGTCGAGTTGCGTGGCGCTCACAATGCATCCTCTTGATAGTCTTGCCGGGCCTGGCCCGCAGCCACCATTCTACTTGGCGGCCGCTACTCGAACGCCTCGCCCCGGTGGCGTTGGTTCTTTGGTATGGTCTGCCCCCGCTCGACGCCCCTAAGCATGCGCTCATATTCGGAGGTGAACTCCGCGCCGATGATGAGCGTCAGGGCGGACACGTAGGTCCAGATCATCAGCACCACTACGGTGCCCAGCGAGCCATACACCATTTCGAAGTCCGCGAAGGTGTCAATGTAGTAGATGAAAAAGCCTTTGCCGACCTCAAAAGCGATGGCCGCAAGGAGCGCTCCTGGCCAGATGTACCGCCAGTGCGTCACCGTGTTCGGCACAAACTTGTAGATCATAAAGAAGATGGCCAGGCTGAAGAGGAATGGAAGCAGTCTCGCGATAGAGTTTACCGTGTCCCGCTCGAGAACTTGCATCATTCCACCGTTTTGGCCCGCTATGTCGTCGACGAACTGCAGGAGCGTCGTGGTGGAAACGGAGAGCATGAAGAGCAGGCCAACGCTGAACGCCATCGCGATGTGGCGCACCTTGTCGATGTAGAAGGGGCGGTCTTGGTGTACGTCCCACGCGCGGTTCACGGCCTTGCTGATGGCCCCAAAGATGGCGCTCGCCGACCAGAACATGCCGAGCACGCTAACGAGCCCGATGGCGCTCCGCACGCCGCCCGTGGCCTCCAGGTTCTGAAGGAAGGCTTCGTCCGAGCCGGGTAGATAGGTCTGCAGGAATTCGAGCAGCGCGCTCTCCACGGTTTCCGAGGGCAGCAGCGGGCTGAATACGGCGAGGATGCCAATGGTCAGCGGAAACAGCGAGAGAATGGAGTAGTACGCGACGCCCGCGGCCATGTGCGTGGCGTCATCATGCTTCATCTCCTGTACCGTGCGGTACACCAGCATGATTGGTGGGAACTTGAGGCACAGCGCCGAAAAGAACGCGAGGATACGCGACATCTACCTATGCACCTGCAATTTAAGAATGATCCCCTCCGAGCGGTCCCGGAGAGGTGAGTTCAAGCGACGCGCCTAGACGCCCCGCCACAGCCGGCACCCCAGTACTCCCAGAACGAGCGGGAACGCCGTGTCGACAGCCGCCCAGATCACCCATACCTGATGGTTGCCGTCCAGGCTGTCCTGCCCGCCCGCCAGCAGCGAGAACCAGTTGTGCAGGAACAGGATGGTGATTGCCGCGACGGCGAAGAATATGACGTTGGCCTCCAGGTACGCTCGCGATACGCCGTCGCCCGACTGCTGCGCGTCAACACGCTGCTTTCCGAGGTACGCGAACAGCAGCCCCAGCGCCAGCGCGATGACCATGAAGATGTCCAGCACGCTCCATACACCCGCCACGTCGATTGAGTCATCAAGAAGTGGATTGACGATAAAGAACAGGGCAACGGCAATTGCCACGAGCACCAGGTAAGCCCCGACCGGCTTCCGCAGCGCGTCCATCATTCCCTCCTCAACGTATCGCTCCACCCCAAACCCTGTCCCCACACATTCCACCTTAGCAGCATGGCGGCGAGGGCGACAAGGCTGTTTCCCTCGCGACGAAACAATCCTGGCCATGCGCGGAGCAAGGAGAAGGGATGCGAGGGGCCCCTACGCGTCGAGTGCTCCGTGCCCGTTTGTGATGACGCCGTCGCGCATCGTGAGGACGCGGCTGCACGCCTCGCTGACACGCGTGTCGTGCGTGACCAGCACGACAGTCTGGCCGCGCTCGCGGTTGAACCAGTGCAGGAGCGCTATAACCTCCTTCGTATTCTCGGAGTCGAGGTTGCCGGTCGGCTCGTCCGCCAGCAGTAACGCCGGTTCCGTCACGAGCGCCCGGGCGATGGCCGCGCGTTGCTGCTGCCCCCCGGAAAGCTCCAAGGGCCGGTGCTCCGCCCAGTCCTCGAGACCGACGAGCTTGAGGGCATCGATCGCCGCGGCCCGCGCCTCTCGCCGGGGCCGGCCCGTGTACTCGGCGGGGAGTGCGACGTTCTCCACCGTCGTCAGCGTCGTGACGAGGTTGAACGCCTGGAAGACGAAGCCCATCCGCTCCGCCCGCATCCTGGTGCGCTCCCGGTCGGCAAGCGCAGTCACGTCCGTGCCGTCAATCACGAGGCTGGGCCGCGGCGTTGCGGCAAGGTCCGGCGAGTGCAGCAGTCCCAGGATGTGCATCAGCGTGCTCTTGCCGCAGCCGGACGGCCCCATGATGCCCACCATCTCGCCCGCCTCGACAGCCACGTCGACACCCCGCAGCGCGCGCACGTGGTTGTTGCGGCTCAGCCGGTAGGTCTTGTGAAGATTGCGTGCTTCCAGGAAGGCCATCGTTCGCTCCTACCCGTACCGCAGAGCTTCGACGGGGTCGAGACACGCGGCGTTCCACGCTGGCAACATCCCAGCGAGCGCACCCAACACAGTCGAGAACGCTACGCCAAGCGCGCCGATCCACGGCGTAAGCAGGAAAAGGATGGTGCCGGAGGTCTGGCCGGCCTCATTTGCGAAGTAGACGACAATGCCCGCCAGTCCCAACCCCACCAGCCCGCCGATGAAGCCCATGAGCCCGGCTTCCCAGAGGAGCTCCCGCATGATGAGGCCCCGGCTCGCCCCGATTGCCCGCTTGACGCCTATCTCGCGCGTGCGCTCGGCCACGCTCATGGTCATCGTGTTTATGACGGACAACCCGCCCACCACGATGCTGATGAGTGCAACGCTCAGGATGATGGCGTTGAAGATGGCCAGCGTCGAACCGAACTGGTCGTCGAAGTCATCACCGGAGACGGCGCGGAGCTGGGGCAAGGTCGTCACAATGGCCTGACCGACGTCGCGGACGCCCGAGCCCTCCTCCGGGTAGACGATCACCATGGACGTAAGGACAGGAACGTCCTCGCCGAACTCCGCCGAGACCACCGGGTCCTGCGCAAGGTACTCCTGCCCTGCGGCCCATGGGATGACCGCGGTGGTGTCGAAGAACATCAGCGTCGGCTCGATGACGCCGATGACCTCGAACTCCATGCCGCGAATGTCGAAGGGGTCGCCCGGGGCCACGTCGAACTTCCTTGCGAGGTCCGCGCCAAGCACCACAACGTGCCGGCCCTCGTCTTCAAGCGTGGTCTCCCGGCCCTGGGCGGTTTCCCAACGGAATGTCTCATAGCCTTGATCAAAACCCGCAGTGAACGCCACGACGAAGTCCGGCGGGCCGAATCCGGAGCCGGTGTTTTCGGGGTCGAGGAGGAACTGCACCCTTGGCGCCGCGACTGCCACGCCGGGGACCTTGCCAATCTGGTCAACGATGCCGACCGGCATCGGCACGTAGCCAAAACCGAAGGCGGGGTTGGTCGCGTCGCTGACGACTATCTTTTCGTCGAAGTAGGTTGAGCCGCCGTCGACGAGGGTGGTCAGCTTGTTGGCCATGGCGCTCATGACTATGAGCGTCCAAATGCCCACGGTAATGCCGAGAACCGTGAGGGTGGTGCGGAGCTTGCGCCGCATCAGACTACGAAGCAACGAGTGTGTCCTCCAGAATCCTGTGGCGTGGGAGTGAGAGCAATTGAAATTGTTGAAGGTGTTTTTGGGCGGTGGGTCACGTAAAGAAACCGCTATATTCAGTGTAGCACCGCAATTGCAGCCATGAATACGGGCCGCGGGTGTCGTAGAGGCTTGTCAATGCGGCAAAAGGTGCAAGGCAATACTGCTTACATGTGATTGCATTATCGCCAACGGCCTTCGTACACTCGATGGATGGAGGTGAGTTGCAGATGATGGAGACGAAGACTGGGATGCTGTTGGTCGCACTCGCCGGGTTGCTGGCCCTATCCCTGATGCCCGCGTGCGGCGAGGAAAAGGTGCTGACCCTGCGCTACTGGCAAGCGGCGTCGCTGCCGAGTTCCTACCTGGCCAGCGGCTACAAGGACACGGACGCGGCGGCCCTCACACTTGAACCCCTGGCCAACTACGACCCCGACGGCAACTTGACGCCGAGACTTGCGGAAGAGGTCCCCACGGTGGAGAACGGTGGAGTATCTGCCGATCTGACGTCAATAACGTGGACGCTGCGGGAGGACACCAAGTGGTCGGACGGCAGCGACCTCACCGCCCGCGACGTCGTCTTCACCTGGCGCTACTGCACGAATGAGGAGACCGGCTGCGGCGCCGAGGACGCCTTCCTCGGCGTCACGAACATCTCGGCGGTGGACGACCGCACAGTCCGCATCCAGTTCGAGGGGTCGACGCCGTATCCGTACAACGCCTTTGTGGGCGCCGGCACACCCGTCATCAGCGAGGCGCAGTTCCGCGACTGTGTCGGTGCGGCGGCACGGGACTGCGACGAGCAGAACACCGCTCCCCTTGGCTCTGGCCCGTATCGTATCGTCGAATTCGTTCCCAACGACCGGGCCGAGTACGAGCGCAACCCGCACCACTGGGGCGAGAAGCCCTACTTTGACCGCGTCGTCATCCTTGGCGGCGGTGACGCGGAGTCGGCGGCGCGCGCGGCGCTGGAGACCGGAGATGTCGACTACGCATGGAACCTGCAGATTGCGCCGGAGACGCTGGCGTCGCTGGAGGCACAGGGCGTTGGCACGATCGTCTCCGCCTTTGCCGGCGATACCGAACGTCTTGTGCTCAACCAGACAAACGCGGACCCGGCTCTGGGAGACAACCGCTCTGAATATCTGGGCGGAGCCAACCCCCATCCGTTCTTGTCCTTCCTCCCCATTCGACAAGCGATGTCGATGGCCATTGACCGGACGCGTATAGCTGAGGAGTTGTACGGGTTCGCCGGCAGGCCCGTGTGCGACCTGATCGTGGCTCCCGCACGCTACGCAGCCGCGGCCGGCGAGGGTTGCCTGACGCAGGACATCTCTGGGGCTCAGAGTCTGCTCGACGAGAAAGGCGTGGTCGATTCCGACGGCGACGGCGACGGCGTTAGGGAGTACAACGGCGTCCCTCTGCGCGTCTCGTTCCAAACGACAGAGAACCCGATCAGGCAACAGACACAGTTCCTCCTGCAGGAGTGGTGGAGGGAGATCGGCGTTGAGGCTTCGCTCGTTCAGCTTGACGCTGGCGTCTTTTTCGGCGGCGACCCCGCAGAAGAAGAGGCGTCGTATCGCCGCTTCCTCGCCGACGTGCAGATGTACACGACCGGCACCGGCATTGACCCTGCGCTGTCCTTGGAGAGCCTGGGCTGTGACCACATCCAGACTCGTGAGAACAGCTGGGCCAGTGGCAACAACTCGCGCGGGTGCAATCCCGCGTTTGACGAGCGCCTGCCTGCGCTGAACGATCTGCCCATCGGCACGGAGCGCGACGCCCTCGTAAAGCAGCTCAACAAAATCTACGTGCAAAGCTTCTTCGAGATCTTCCTTGTCGATCGCGGGCTCGTTTCGGCGCACGCCAACACCCTGCAGGGCGTCCTTATGAACGCCTGGGACAGCGAGCTGTGGAATATAGGGGAGTGGCATCGATAACGGCCTTTAGTTGGGCACCGCAAATGAGGGAGTAAACCAATGCCTCCGGCCAGGTTCGGCATGTTTGAAGAATTGCTGGAGATGACCGCCGAGCCGCTGTGGCCGGTCGCCGTGGCCCTCCGCGAGGCCATCATGCGGCTGCACCCCGAGGTCAGCGAGGTGGTGCGGCTGGGGGAGCGCGCCGCGACGTTTGGCGTTGGTCCCAAGAAGATGTCGGAGGGATACGCCTACATCTTGCCCCACTCGCGTTGGATCAATCTCGGCTTTTTTCGCGGCGCGTCGTTGCCGGACCACGAGGGGCTGTTGGAGGGGACGGGCGCTGCCATGCGCCACGTGAAGATTCACAGCTTGGATGAAGCTCGTCGACCGGAAGTCCTCGCCCTATTGGCCGCTGCCCTCGCCGAGCGGCGTACAGCCCTGAGCGGCTAGCCAGGCGGCGATTCGGCCATACAGGCGCCTAAGCCACCCGACCCACGCGCTTTTCGCTCCCAACAACTACCGCCGACGCATCAGCGCCAGGAGCCACACTATCACCGCGGCTTCCAAGGCTGCGATGGCAACCACAACCCATACCCAACCGGGAACTACCACCTCCGGCTCCGGCGGCTCAGGCACTGGCGTTGCAGTCGGCGTGGGCGTGGGTGTTGGCGAGCGTGTCGGCGTGGCGGTCGGCGCCGGTGTGGGGGTCGGAGTAGGCGTTGGAGTGGCGGTCGGTGTCGGCGTCGGTGTGGGCTCAGGCGTTGGCGTTGCAGTTGGAAGTGGTGTGGGCGTAGGCGTTGACGTAGGTGTAGCTGTCGGTTCTGGCGTGGCCGTCGGAGTTGGGGTCGGCGTCGGTGTCGTTGTCGGCGTCGGGATTGGAGTCCGTGTTGGCGGCGGGCCTACGCGCACCCGTGTGTGTCCGGAGACAGTCCGTGCCGCGCGGTCGCTATTCGCAACGACGCCTGAGAAAACGTATTCGCCTTCAGTTGTGGGTGCCCTCACAATGTAGAAGAAGCTGCTGACGCCGAAGAGGTTGAACCGGACAGTCTGGCCCACGACCTCAACCTCGTTAGCCGCAAGGCTCGAACGTAGATACGTAAAGCCTGCGGGCAGAGTTTCGACAACCTGACCAAAGGGGCCATAGTTTGACGCAGTGACATTGACCCGGAACTCGCTGCCGGGCGCGGCCCAACTTGTCTGAAAAGAGCGGTTGGCGCTCTGCGACTGGGCTTCCACGGTGCTCGGCAGTGCCCACAGCGCCACGGCGCTCAGGGTGAGGGCCAAAGTCATCGCCATGAGCATGCCTAGAGTTAAGCGGAACAATGCACCCTCCGTTAGCGCGCAAAGTACAGACGAATGTGTCGAATTACCTCATCCTTATCTATGAGACCCCTAATATAGCCCGACACGGCAGTGAGCGCTTCGTCCCGGTCAATCCGTTCGTTGTTGTCCCTGTCGTACGGGCCGTAGTTGATTTCAGTAACCTCGATGGTGGCAATGATCAACGCGCCCGTCCCCGAGGTGTCTGTGGCCGTGACGTTTACAGTATACGTGTTCCGGTCACGTTTATAGTCCAGTATCGTCCCCTCACTGACACGAACTTGCCCCATCTCGGAGTCGATTGTAAAGATCGAGGCGTCGGCCCAACTTAGGGAGTATGCGACCGCGAGGTAGTCAGGGTGCGAGGCCAGGACCGGCTTACAGACGACCATCCCACGACCACCCTCCGACCCAAATGAACCGCCGATAGGCCTGACGAACGTTGGACTGGTGCAGCCGTCCCATGTAGCAGAGAGAGCGCCCCGGGCAAGTGGCTACGTACCTGTCGTAATGTGCAAGTCCAGACAAGGCCAGAAGACGGGGCGAGAACACAGCTATGCTAGTTGGGACGCAGCAAGGACTCTAGGAGGCTTGTTGTCAAAACGGACAAGTTTTGGGGTTGGGGACTACGCTTGCGACTGCAGCAGCGCCACGCCGATCGCCCCCGGCCCAACGTGAACGCCGAGCGCTGGCCCGAACTTGGTGATGTACGGACTGGCCCCCGACGGCAGCATCCCGGCGAGGCTGTCCGCAAATGCTTGCGCCGCGTCCGGAGTAGTGCTGTGAATGATGGCCAATGAGTCCGCGGGCCCCATGGATTGCGCCGTCTCCTTCAGCTTCGCCAACGCCTTCGGAAAGGTCCGCGCTTTGCCCAATTCATGCACCTCGCCGTCACGGACGAGGATCATCGGCTTGATCTGCAGGATGGACCCCAACATCGCCTGCGCCTTGCCGATGCGCCCGCCCTTCTGCAGGTACTCAAGCGTTTCCAGCAGGGCCATGCAGTGCGACCGCCCGGCGGCGTTGCGAGCTACCGCGGCCACCTCGTCCATGCTTGCGCCGGCGTTGGCCGCCTCCGCTGCCGCGATGACCACCAAGCCCTCGCCCATGGAGGCCTGCGCCGTGTCGATGACCTCCACCGGGCACTGTGCCGTGGTCAGTTCCGTCGCTTGGACCGCAGAGTTGTAGGTGCCGCTGAGTTTCGCCGCAACGTGAATGGACACGATACCGTCGGCCCCGTCGCCGACTTGGTCATACACCTCTTTAAACTCGCCTGGAGAGGCCTGCGAGGTCTTGGGCAGCTCTTTGCTGGAAGCCAGCATCGAGAAGAAAGTGTCCGGGGTAATCGTAACGTTGTCCTTGTAGGTCTCGGTGCCGAAGTGCACGTTTTGTGCGACCACCGTGATGCCCAGCCGCTCGACCACGTCGCCCGGTAGGTCTGATGTGCTATCGGTTACTATTCTGACTGCCATGCCTCCTCCTTGCCCCTCCGCTAGGAAAACCTTACACCCCTACGAACCGGCATTCTATCCTGCGGCAAGGGGTGTCACAAGCCCAGGTTGCTCGGTGGCATGTGTGTGTCAAGGCGGGGTGAGGATCGAGTCTCGGTCACCGAGGGGATATGTTGAGTGTACGCTGTAGGTTTGCAAGATAGTCACTGTAAGCCCGTAGGCCTTCACGTGTCGCCTCCACCCACGTGCGCGACTTGGTGTCCACAAACTCTTTAGTAGTTGCGATATACCCGGCGTCTTCCAGCTTGCGTAAGGGGAGGGTAAGGTTTCCTCCGGTCAGACCCTGGGCTCGCTGTAGGCCACCCTGTCCATCACGCCACGCACATGGAGCGACGAGACCTGTCCAGGGTTGCCTGAATGGATTCCCACCCCTGCTCTGGAGTGACCTGTTGGCCTTCGCTTTCTTGGGACTGCATTTCGCCCTCCTGCTTCCTAATGCGAACTAGTTGGTAATACAAACTAAACATTATTAAGAGCCAACGATCGGTATCCGCGTCTGAGACGGGGGCACAACCTTGTTTGCTGCAATCGGGCGTGAGCGATGAGGCTGTCTGGCTGGGTGCGTCCATGAGTTTTGGAACCTGCCGCGTGACCCCAGCAACGCGCGTCGGGTGTAGACTGACACATCTCGTGCGAGGAATCCCGGTCGCCTTGGCGCAGACCCTCAGACACTAACCCGACATCCGTGAATGACAAGGAGAATGACGATGCCGACTCGAACTCCCACCATCGACTCACAAGTTCATGCCTATGAGCGCAACAGTCCCGAGCGCCCCTGGGCCGGGACCCTGCAGGGTCCTGCGGAGGTGACGGGCGACGACATGGTGGCGGCAATGGACGCCGTCGGTGTTGACGGTGCTCTGCTGGTCTCCCCCTACTCCATGTATCGCTACGACCCCAGCTATGCGCTCGAGGTGTACGCGAGGCATCCGAGCAGGTTCGGCCTCATAAAGCCCTTCGATCCGCAGTCGGAAACGGTCGCTGACGAGGTTGCCGCGTGGGCCGGCACGCCGGGCGTGGTCGGGGCCCGCATCATGCTTACGCGCGACCCATTCGAGGCGGACGACCCGGGTCTCAGCCGCATCCTCTCCGCCTGCGCTCAAGCCGGCATTCCAGTGAACGTCATGGGTACGGGCAAACTGCCACTCGTACGTGAGTTGGCTCGGCGCCATCCAGAGACCCGGTTGGTGGTTGACCACGTGGGTCTGGCCCAGCCCAACGAGCCGCCAGCGCCGCCGGAGACGTTTGCCGATCTCGCCAACGTGCTCTCGCTGGCAGCATTCGACAACGTGGCTATCAAGATTTCCGGGGCATGTACCCTGGCCCATGAGCCCTTTCCATACCCCGACATCTGGGAGCCTCTGCGCAAGGTATTCGACGCGTTCGGCTTTGATCGATGCATGTGGGGCACCGACTGGACCCGAGCAGTGAATGTCTTGACCTACGAACAGGGGGTTGAGGCATTCCGCGTAACCGACCAGCTCTCGGATTCGGAGCGGTCCGCGCTCATGGGCGGGACCCTGATGGAGATATACAACTGGTCGCCCGCGATGGGCGAGTAGAGCGACAGCGGGGCGAAGACCGCCAAGAAAACCTTCCCCCTCAGCGCCCAAGCTATCGTGCGCGAAGGACGGGAATGGTGCGCCAGCGAGTGCTCCATTCCCGTAACCGCGTTTCGACCGATGTCACCCCCGAACCCCGGCGACCGTGCGTGTGCGTCTTCATCTGAGCTTGAGTCTGCACCATCCGACATGTGTAGGCCCGCCACTTGAGGTTGCTCCGGGATTGCCTCGATGAATCCCTGGGTAGGAACGCAGCGGTGGATAAATGGCCTCAACCGGAATACACTGCATTGGCTCTCAGCTTACTCTGCAAAAGGCGCCGCCGCGCATCTGCTTTGGCGCAATCGGCGGCATGAAGGAGGAAGGGACATGAAGCGAAGCGACGACAGGATCCTTGTCTACCATGCGGGCGCTCTGGCCAAGCCGGCTGACGTGGAGGAGATGGTCCGTGCCCGGGAGGCCGGGAGGCCCTACGACAAGGACCTGCTTGCTGAGCGTTTGACCGCGTCTGTTGAAGAGCAGGTGCGCAAACAGACGGAACTGGGCATCGATTACATTAATGACGGAGAGCAGTCCAAGAGCGGCTTCTCCTACTACATCGCGCCACGGCTGAGCGGCATCGAGGAGCGCGACGTGCAGCCGGGCGAGGCCGTTCTGCAAATGGACGCCAGCGCCCGGGACCGGGAGGAGTTCAACGAGTACTACACCGCCAGGGGGCAGGGGACCTACCGCCGCCGCCTGTACTTCGTGAATGGACCCCTGACCTACACCGGCCAGGAGATCATTCAGACGGACATCGCCAACCTTAAGAAGGCCGTGGAAGGCAAGCAGTACGCGGAAGCCTGCCTTCCCGTGATTGCGCCGGGCTCCATTGAGCACTGGATGCGCAACGAGTACTACGACTCGCAAGAGGACTTCATGTTCGCCTTGGCGGACGCCATGCACGAGGAGTACAAGGCGATTGCTGACGCGGGCTTCATCCTCCAGGTCGACGACCCCGACTTGCCCCACGCGTGGGAGCACGTGCTCGAGATCAACAGGGAGTGGACGATCCGTGACTACCAGGAGTACGCGGAGCTGCGCGTGGCGGCCTTGAACCGCGCCATTGGCGACATCCCGGAGGACCGCGTCATCGTCCACTTCTGCTGGGGCGGCGACCGCCCGCCCTCGGCGCCTCACAAGAACGACCTTCCCCTCGAGCACGTCATCGACCTCCTCTACACGATCCGCTCCCAGGCCTACTCCATCGCAGCCGCCAACCCCCGCCACGAGTGGGAGTGGGTGGTGTTCAAGGACCACAAGCTGCCGGAGGGGAAGATCCTCATGCCGGGTGTCATCACCCAATACACGGACACCATCGAGCACCCGCAAACGGTGGCGCAGCGGCTGATTCGCTACGCGGGCGTTGTCGGCAAGGAGAACCTGATGACCGGCACCGACTGTGGCGTCGGCTCGCGGGTCACCCACCCCTCCATTGGCTGGGCAAAGTTCGAGTCGATGGTGGAAGGCGCGCGCATCGCCTCGAAGGAGCTCTGGGGCTAGCACGCCCCCGCAACGACGCTAGACTACGCCTCGCCCGCGAGGCTTCGTTCGCAATGTAAGCGCCCTGCCGAGGATTCCTCGGCAGGGCGCTGTTCGTTCAGACAGGAGAGCGTGCTAGCGAGTGGCTTGGCCGGCCAGACCGCTGGCGGGGGACGTGTCCTCCGCGTTTAGGTGGAAGAACCGGATGGCATTCCCCGCCACCATCTTGTAGACCTCGTCTTCCGGAATGCCATGGAAGTTGTGCTCTATCACCTCGTCGGAGTCGGGCCAGTCGGATTCCTGGTGCGGGAAGTCCGCCGCCCACATTATCTTGTCCACGCCCATCCAATGGCGCAACTCCACGCCCGAGCGGTCAACCTGAAAGCCCCAGTAGAAGTGTTGGGTGATGTACTCGCTGGGAAGCTGCTTCATCGGCTTGAAACCCACAAACTGCTCTGACCAGTAGATGTGCCGCTTGTAACGGACATCTGCCATCTCCAGGAAGAAGGGCACCCAGCCAATGCAGTTCTCCGCCATATCTATCTGCAGCGTTGGGAACCGATCAAAGAGGCCGGAGAGGACCAACTGCACGGTGTTGACGCCGCCGGCGCGCGCGAACCGCTGGACCTGGAACGCCAGCTCCGTGCGATTCAGCACTTCGTGCTCCTTGGGGTACTCCAGCAACCGACCGCCGGGGTCCGTGGAGCGGTCCAGGTCCACGTGAATGGTGATGGGGTGGTCCATCTCCACTGCCGCGGCCCAGAACTTGTCGTCCTCTACAGTCGGACGCGCCCCTCCGTTGGGGAACCGGACCAGCATGGCCGCCTTGAGGCCCATGTCGCGACAGCGCACCATCTCCGCGATGGCGTCGTCCACGCCCGTCGTCGGCAGCGCGGCCACGCCGATGAGCCGCTCCGGCGACACGGCGCAGTACTCTTCCGCCAGCCAGTCGTTCCAGCCGCGGAAGATGGCCAGCCTGGCGGCCGGGTCCTTCACCTTGGACCATAGCCGAGGCCCGCAGACTACCGCCGGGAACAGGACCTCCGCATCCAGTCCGTCTTGGGCCTGCTCCGCGAGTCGCTGCTCTGGCAGGCCGGTGCCTGGGGTACTTGCGTACGTCTGGCCAAAGGGGTGCCAGACGTCTCGGCCCTTGCCGCCGTAGAGGTCCATGGGGTTTTGCACCGGCGGCAGGTCTTCGACGATCGTGCCGTCCGCGCCGTCCGGCAGCGTGATGTTCCTGGGCGCGTGGTCGCGGTACCGAGGGTCGACGCGGTGCGTCCAACGGTCTGCCGCCACTTCCAGGTGGGAGTCTCCAGAGATGCGTTGGTACCTCATGCTTCCTGTCCTCCTGTGGATCGTCTCGAATCGTTTCTTTTCTTTTTAAGACACCTGCGAGGCTTTAAAACGCCTCGCGCTCCGACTGAGTTAAACTACGAGCCGCTCTCAACGGCGTCAAGCCTGCGCCGTCCTAGTCCTATAGGCCCGCGATAGGCGGCAGCGGCGCCCGCCCTAGCGACGCCGCAGCTTCGGGTCCAATACGTCGCGAATTGCGTCGCTGAAGAGGTTGAACCCCATCACCGCCGCCGTGATAGCCAGCCCCGGCGCGAGGGCCAGGGTGAAGGTGGCGCTGAAGTACTGTTGGGCCGCCACCGCGAGCATTCCGCCCCAGGACGCCGTCTCCGGGCCCACGCCCGCGCCGAGGAAGCTCAGTGACGATTCCGCGATGATGGCAAGCCCCACAAAGATGCTGACTAGGACGAAGTAGGGTGATAGGGAGTTGGGCAGCACGTGCACCAGCATCACCCGAGGCGTGGATGCCCCCAGGGCGCGGGCCGCCTCCGCATAGGTGCGCTCCCGTTCCCGGAGCACCACGGACCGCGTGACGCGAGTGGCGGGCCCCAGGTAGCCAATCGCCAGCGCCATGACCACGTTCCAGACGCTCGCCCCCAGGATGGCGACAATGGCCAGCGCCAGGACGATGCCGGGAAAGGCCTCCAGCGTATCAACCAACCGCTGCACCAACAGGTCCAGGGTGCCCTTGAGGTAGCCCGTCAGGAGACCCAGGAACAACCCGGCGGTCATGCCCACCGTCACCGCTGAGAACCCCACCAGGAGCGACACCCTGGCGCCGAACAACAGTCGGGTGAAGATGTCCCTTCCGATGGTGTCCGTGCCAAGGTAGTGCTCGGCGCTCGGCGGCTCGTTGCTCAGACCCACCAAGTCGTTGGGCGGGTATGACGTGGCCACGTCAGCCACAGCGGCCATCAACACTAGGATAGAGACCAGAAATATGCCGACGACGCCCGGAGGGTTCCGCCTGGCCATCCGCCCGGCAACGCGCCAAAACGATGGCCGTGGCCGTACCGAGTCAAAGAGGCCGCCAGTCGCTACCGTTGGCTCTATGGGAGTCGCGCTCACCTTATTCTCCGCACAAGTTCACCGCCGCCCACGCTAGGAGTACCTGATGCGCGGGTCGACCACCGAGTACAGCAGGTCAACCACTAGGTTGACTACCAGAACAATGGCGGCGCTGAGCAATAGGAGGCCCTGCACCACCGGGTAGTCCCTGTCGTTGATGGCCTGCACCATGCTTCGACCGAGCCCCGGAATGCCGAAGAGGGTCTCGACAACCACAGTGCCGGTGAGCAGTCCGCCGAAAATGCCCCCGAACTGCGTCAGCACCGGCAGCACCGCGTTCCGAAGCGCATGCCGCACCAGCACGGAGCTTTGCGCCAGGCCCTTGGAGCGGGCGGTCCGGATGTAGTCCTCCCGCAGGACTTCCAGCATCTGCCCTCGAGTCATCCTGATGATCGACGCACCGATGGCGAACGACAGCAGAATGGCGGGAGTGCCCACCATCACGAGGTTATGGACTGGGTCCTCCAGAGGGCCCTTCCAGACCAACGGAGGAAGAATGTTGAACACCCTGCTTGAGGTGAAGAGAAACACGGTGCCCAGCCAGATGAGCGGGACGCTCAGGCCGCTTATGCTGACCACGCGGATTACGTTGTCGGCGAGCCTATCCTGGCGAATGGCGGCCCAGATGCCCATCGGAATGGCGTAGATGGCCACTAGGAAGATGGCGACAATTGCCAGCTCAGCGGTCCTGGGCATCCGCTCGATGATGATATCCCGGACCGGGCGCCCTTCCGTCGTAGAGACGCCGAACTCCGCCCTGCCCACGGAACTGAGCCAGTTCCAGTACTGCACGGGAATTGAGTCGTTGAGGCCGTGGCGTTCCCGGAGCTTCTCCTCGAACTCCTCCGCCTGCTCCCGGGACCCCACGTCGAGGTCCGCTAGGGCCGCGTCGGCAGCGTCCCCGGGCACCAGCTGCATCAGACCAAACACGAGAATTGTGGCGAGCAGTGCGGTGGGAAACATCAGCAGAACGCGGCGGACAATGTACTTTCGCATCTCTTGCGGCTACCCCTATGCGTGCTTTCCAGCTTGGGCAAGCTCCTGCTTGGTGGCTCTCAGGAATCGCTGCTGTCGCACCCGATGGGGACTGCTCTCCGCACAACGGGACGCGGCGCTATCTGCCTTGGGTGAGCAAGGGTGAACCCCCCGGCTTCACCCTTGCTCCTTCGCTTGGTCCCTCTACCGACCTGGCGCATTCTCGGAAAGCCACGTCCGCTCCAGGTCGTTCGACCACCCGGCGGAGTAGTGCCGCATTGCGTGCACCCAGTTCCACTTCAAGACCAACCGCTCGGCCCACGCGATGGGGAACTGCGGGAAGGTGCCCTCTTGCAGGTACGCGTCCATGGCGTCGATGGCGCCCCTGCGGCCTGCGGGGTCGACGGTGGTCAGGATGGTCTGGAGCAGCGCGTCGTACTTGGGGTCATCGGCGCCCGCGTAGTGCCGCTGCCCCGCGGGGGCAACGTAACGGGCGAGGGTGCCGTCAGGCTCGTGGAGCGGGCTGGCGCCGCCATAGTATGCCGCGTGCCAGCCGCCGCCGTCGTTCAGCTTCTCCAGTCCGGCGGTGCGGTCCAGGGACTCCAGCTTGGCGTTCCAGCCCATGTCCCGGAGCTGGGCGGTCAGCACCTGGTTGGACGCCAGGCCGCCGCCGGAGGTGTACCGGGCCAGCACCGTAATCTCAAAGGCTGAGGGGTCCACCCCCTCTTCGGCCAATATCCGCAATGCCTCGGCGCGGGCCTCAGCCTTGTCAGGCTTGAAGGCCAGGTTGTTCTGCACCAGTTGGTCCCGCGGTGTGCCGAAACCGGAGTGGTAGTCCGGGCATATCCACGCGCACAACGTGGCGCCGCCGTTCAGCGCGTTGTCGATGATCTGCTGCCGGTCCACCCAGAGGTAGACGGCCTTCCGCACGTTCGGGTTGTCGAACGGCGCGAAGCGGGTGTTGAGGATGCCGTAGGAGTGCCCACCGGTCAGCATCTTAATGGCGTCCACTTCGTCGCCGAAGCGGTTCTTGATGTCCTGAGCCTGGTCCGGAGGCGCGTCCGGGGTGAAGTCAATGTTCTGGGTCTCGAACGCGGCCACTTCAGCGGCTTCCGCCAACTCCACTTGGCGGACGCTGTCCAGGTAGGGCAGGCCCTCAATCCTGAAGTTGTCGTTCTTCACGTACTCCATGGAAACGCCCCGCTCCCACGCGTCGTTGTTGAAGATGAACGGGCCGGTGCCATTGGCGTTGTTGCTGAGAAAGTCCAGGCCCTGGGCGATGTCGTCGCTGGCGAACATGGGCGCCCAGTTGGAACTGAGCTGGGTCAGGAAGATGGGCGAGGCCTCTGCGATGGCTATGGTGACGGTGTAGCTGTCCACGATAGTCGTCACCGGCTTGTTGGGCCCAACCAGGCTGCCGCCGGGCGGCGCCACGTCACCGGGGTCCGCGTAGAAGTCCATGCTAGCCTTCACGTCCGTGGCGTCAAAGTCCGTTCCATCGTGGAACTTGATGCCCTCTACGAGCGTGAAGGTGTAGGTGCGGCCATCGTTCGCCAACTCCCAGGTCTCAACCAAGTTGGGCTCAATCTCACCCGTGACCGAGTGGGTCCCCGTGCGCCAGTCCTGGAAGAAAAGGGTGTCATACACCAGGTACCCGAACTCGAAGACCGAGGCGTCCGGGTTGTCAATCATTTGCAATGACCGGGGGACGGTGGCGGCAACGCGGAATTGGCCGCCGTACTGCGGGATGCCGTCCTCCGGGAAGAGCTCGTACTGCTCTTGCGCCGCCGCCGTGGAGGCCTTCATCATCGAGTCGGCCGGGGCAGCGCCGGTCATGGCCGTGGGCTCAGGCTGCGCCTGCGAGCTGCTGGACGTCGAAGCCGAGGACGTCGAAGCCGAGGATGTTGAATCCGAGGTCGTCGTCGATGTTTGCGTCTGCTCGGCAGGCTTCGCCGCATCGCCATCGTCAGACGAGCAAGCGGCCAGCGAGAGCACGGCTAACATGGCCATGAGCAGCAGGACGGCCCGAGGGGCCGCCAAACCAAGAGAATGTGTCAGCCGAGTCATAACTCCTCCTTTTACTATCACCGCTCAAGAGCGGCGGCGCATAAGAAAACCAACCCCCTTGAAACACGAGGCTGGCATCCATGCTTTGCCTTTGCGAAACGGTATCCCTTAGGGTAGCACGTGTCAAGCTGTTCAGATTGCCTCAACTCTCGTCATTGCCCCCCAACGCGTCACTCCTGCCCCCCTCCTTCGTCATTCCTGCGAAGGCAGGAACCCAGAGGGGCAGGGTACGCTCGTTTACCCTGCGGGAAATCGAAGCCTGCCCTGAGTTTCTCGAAAGGGGCAAACGGGTGCCGGCGGTGCGTCCATTCCACCGACCAACCCCGATTCACCCACTCCCCTCACGAACTCCGCGCGGGCGATTCGCGATTCCGTTCGCCCTGAGCCTGTCGAAGGGCCACCACCCTGCCACGAACCCCTCGCCCCATGCCGCGCCCCCCGCTACCCTCCCCGCATGGAAACGGCATCCGACGCGAACAGCGCCCCCAACCCCAACGATGACGCCCCACGGCGATCATCACTTTTGTTTAGCCCGACGCCCCTATCTGGTCCAAATGTGAGTGATTTCTCACCTACGCAAGAAATACGACTCGACTCGACTCGAATGGACGCCTTCCCAGCTACGGGCAGCTCTCCACAGCACAAGCAAGCACACAAGACAACCTAGCCGCCATATCGGCGCCCCCTTCTTCGTCATTCCTGCCCCTCTCCTTCGTCATTCCTGCGAAGGCAGGAATCCAGAGGGGCGGGGCCACGGCGGGGCGCCCCATCCCCAACCCCTCCAGCGGCACAACCCCCCTGACACGGCCCCCTAGCCCCCACGTCAAGCCCCTCGCTACCCTCCCCCCATGCAATGCGACATCCCGAACGCTAACCCCCGTCCCACCCTCCGCGCTATGCGGTCCCACGCCGCATGCCCCGCATCGAAGAACGCGTGCGATTCGGCGCACAACTGCAGGGATCGGTTTTCACCCGGCATAAATGTTTTGGATTTGTAGCTGCAATGCGACACCACAGATATAAATACGATTCCCATGAGAGTCTTCCCTCAGCTACGACGGGCCGCAGCGAAAATCGCCCAAGCCGCACCCAAAAG
The DNA here is from genome assembly GCA_965249605.1 of Dehalococcoidia bacterium. GTDB lineage: Bacteria > Chloroflexota > Dehalococcoidia > Lucifugimonadales > UBA1127 > UBA1127. Next base: position 1,861,685 of record OZ252245.1, on the reverse strand, counting down.
CGCCGAGAACGCAAGAAGCAGCGGGAGATCGCAGAGGAAGAGGCGCGGCTGCTGTTGGCGGAAGAGGCGCAAGTAGACGGGGACATGATCACTGAGGGAGTTGGTGGGCCGGGGAAGATTCGAACTTCCGACCTCAGCTTTATCAGAGCTGCGCTCTAACCAACTGAGCTACCGGCCCATTGAGGACGGCACATACAGGACGTGTAAGGCGATGCCGTATCTGTGAGTATAGCTTCCCTAACATTTTCCAGTCAAATGCCGCGCCCTTGTCGTGCCGCCGGTTTTCTTGACACCCACTAGGGGGCCTTGCTAGCATTCGTCGTCGATTCCGTTAAGCCTTGCAGGTTCCGTCTTGCCCGCTCGCGATGGACGCCTCAAGGCCCCAAAACGCCGGGCGTGTCGCAATGAGGTATAGCCTTCCATGCCCCCTTCCGCAGATGTTCCAGGCGCCCCCTCCTCCCCCGAGTTCCTGGCAAGGTACCAGGATCCGGTGCAAGAGGCCTTGCGCGACCGCCTGGCCGCCTCTGCCCCGCCCCTTGGCACCATGCTCCGCTACCACATGGGCTGGGAGTCGGTTGAGGGCGTCCCGGAAGAGTCCGCCTCCGGCAAGCGGCTGCGTCCCGCCCTCTGCCTCTTCACCTGCGAGGCCGTCGGTGGCGGCATCGACGACGCCCTTCCCGCGGCGGTGGCCCTTGAACTCATCCACAACTTCTCGCTAGTCCATGACGACATTCAGGACCAGGACCTGGAGCGCCATGGACGCAGCACCGTCTGGGCAATCTGGGGCAAGCCCAACGGCATCGTGGCGGGAAACGCTATGCGCACCGTCGCCGACGCCGCGCTGTACCAGCTACGCCAGTCCGGCGCGCCGACCTCGGCCGCGCTGGAGGTTGTGCAAACGCTGACCGGTCGATGTCTGGAGCTCGTCGAAGGGCAGCGCATGGACCTCAGCTTTGAGTCCCGGCTCGACGTCGCCCCTGACGAGTACCTCGACATGGTATCGCGCAAGACGGGCGCGCTCGTTGAGGCCGCCATGCACATGGGTGCCCTTCTTGGCAGCGCGCCGTCGGAGCAGGTGGCGCGGCTGGCCCGCTGCGGCCGCCTGCTCGGTCTCACGTTTCAGGCCCGCGACGACGTCCTAGGCATCTGGGGCGACCCCGTCCTCTTGGGAAAGGCGACGGGCGCCGACATCCGCCGCCGCAAGAAGTCGCTGCCCGTTCTCTTCGGCTTCTCAGGGGCGACAGGCGCCGAGCACGAGCGGCTGGAGCAGCTCTACTCCTCGGAAGAGGAGATGGACGAGCAAGCCGTCGCCGACGTCATGGGCATCCTCGACCGCGTTGACGCCGAGGCCTACGCGCAGTCGGTCGCCGAGGAGAAGGGCGCGATGGCCATGGACGAGGCACGCGCCGCCGGCATCGCCGAGGAAGCCTTCCAGGACCTTCACGACCTGGCTCACTTCTTCGCCCACCGCGACCACTAGCGGAAAAGGGCACTCCGTTAACAGGTGGGAGGGATTGCGCAAGAGCCTTCAAAGAAGACTGCGCTCCGCCCGCATCGCGGTTGCGCGACAAAGGCCCTTGGGCGACACTGGAGCCATGAGCACGTTTCAATCTATGCAAGCTGCAGGACAGGTGAAGGTCTGCACCGTCACCCTCTCTGTCGAGTCCGCGAAGCCGTTCGAGTTCGTGGACTTGACGCCGCAGGTTGAGGATGCCGTGCGGCAGTCGAGCATCACGGCGGGTACCGCGCTCATATTCTCGCGGCACACCACGGCCGCCGTCGTCATCAACGAGGCGGAGCCGGGACTGCAGCAGGACATGGAACGCCTTTTAGAGCGTCTCGCACCCCAGGACGGCGAGTACCTCCACAACGAGATGGCCCGCACAATCCCGAATGAGCCGGAGAATGGCCACGCCCACTGCCGGCACCTCCTGATGGGTGCGTCGGAGACCGTCCCCGTCGTCGACGGACGACTGCACCTGGGCACGTGGCAGCGCGTCTTCTTGGTGGAGTTGGACGGCCCTCGCCGCCGCGAAGTCGTCGTACAGGTTATGGGAGTCTAGGAGCCGCGTATGGCGTCGACGGCCGTGCTAGACATACCGGAGCAGCTGGCGCCCGCGTACCGCGAGTGCATAGCGCTGGCGCGGTCGCACTATGAGAACTTCTCCGTGGTGGCGTGGTTTCTGCCCAAGCGATTGCTCCCGCATGTCTCTGCTGTCTATGCCTATTGCCGCGGCGTCGACGACCTTGGCGACGAAGCCGCCGGGGACCGCCTCGCGCTGCTGGACGCGTGGGAGGCGGACCTCGATCTGTGTTATACGGGCACCCCTTCCGCGCCGCACCTGCGGGCGCTGCAGCACACCATTAGGGCCTTCGCCATCCCGCCGGAGCCCTTCCGCAAGCTCATCACGGCCAACCGAATGGACCAGACGCAGCACCGGTACGCAACCTTCGCCGACGTGCTCCACTACTGCGAACACTCCGCCAACCCCGTCGGCTTTCTGTACCTGCTCCTATTCGGCTATGACGACGAGGAGCGTAGGCGGTTGTCGGACGCGACGTGCACGGCGCTGCAGCTTGCCAACTTCTGGCAGGACGTTCGTCGCGACTGGGATAAGGGACGCGTCTACCTGCCACAGGAGGACATGGAGCGCTTTGGGTACACGGAAGAGGACCTTGCCGAGGGGGTCTGCAATCAGGCCTTCCGTGATCTGATGGCCTTCCAGGTTGAAAGGGCGCAAGGGCTCTTCGGGCAGGGGCTGCCGTTGGTGGAGATGCTGAAGGGAACATCGCGGCTGCACGTCAAGCTCTTCAGCCTGGGCGGCATGCGTGTGCTGGACGCGATACGGGCGCAAGACTACGATGTCCTCTCTAAGCGGCCGGTGGTCTCGGGGTGCCGCAAGGCATGGCTCTTGGCGAAAACGTACCTTGGCATGAAACTCACTCGCCGTCTCTAGGCGGTCAAACGAGGTGGAGCGGGGCATGGTGCGAGCGACCGTTCTCGAAGAGGCCTACGCACATTGCCAACGCGTTACCAAAGCGGAGGCTAAGAACTTCTATTACGCCTTCGTCACGCTGCCAAAGGCCAAGCGCCAGGCAATCTACGCCGTCTACGCCTTCTGCCGCCTCTGCGACGACATCGCCGACGAGCCCCTCCCCGTCGACGAGAAGCGCCGCAAGCTCCGTGAGGTGGACGTGGCGCTCGAGCATGCGCGAGACGGCAACCCCGATGGTCCGGTCTACAGCGCCCTCGCCCACGCCGTTCGCGAGTATGGCATCCCGTGGGAGGACCTGTCGGAGGTGGCCCGCGGCGTGGAGATGGACCTCACCCTCACCCGCTACGAGACCTTTGACGACCTCGCGACATACTGCTACCGGGTCGCCTCCGTCGTGGGCATCATCTGCATCCATATCTTCGGGTTCACGGATCCCGCTGCGCGCGAGTACGCTGTCGACCTTGGTCTGGGGATGCAACTGACTAACATCCTGCGGGACATCAAAGAGGACGCCGAGATGGGTCGCGTCTACCTGCCGCAGGAGGAATTGCGCCGTTTCGAGTATCCTGAAGAGGCGCTGATGGCCGGAGAGACCAGTGAGGAGTTCATCCGGCTCATGCGTTTCCAGGTCGCCCGGGCGCGCGGCTATTTCGATAGCGGCAAGCGATTGCTGCCCCTGCTCCCGGTACGATCTCGAGCGTGTCCGGCGGTGCTTGGCGGGCTGTATAGCCGCGTCCTGGACCGCATAGAACAGCGGGACTACGACGTTTTCGAACGCCGCATATCCCTTCCAACCCGAGAGAAGCTCCTCCTGGCGGTGCGCCTTTGGCTGCAGAGTTACGTGCCTCTGAAGGGAGTCGCCGCTGCGTGGTGATTGGCGGCGGCCTGGCTGGTCTTGCCGCCGCCTGCTCCCTGGCAGACCGCGGTGTCCCGGTTACCCTGCTGGAAAAGCGCCCCTACTTGGGGGGCCGCGCATTTTCCTTCCCGGACGCGGAGACGGGCCGCCACATCGATAACGGGCAACACATCTATCTGGGGTGCTGCACGGCCTACACAGGCTTCCTGCAGCGGCTGGGTGTCTTCGATCGCACCATCCTGCAGCGCCGCATGCGCGCCGTCGTCGTTGACCGCGACGGCGCTCGCGGCGAACTCAACGCCGCCCCGCTTCTGCCATCGCCGCTGCACCTGCTGCCGTCCTTCCTAACCTACCCGCACCTGGGCTTCCGCGAGAAGCTCCGCGCCGCCGCCGCGATGCTCAGCATCCTGCGCACGGACCGCGCCAAGCATCGTGACGCGCTGGAGGCTGAGAGCTTCCGCGACTGGCTGGAGCGTCACAAGCAGTCTGATCGGGCTATCGCCGCGCTGTGGGACCTGCTGACGCTCCCCGTGTTTAACGACACCGTCGATGCAGTCAGCGCGTACATGGGGCTGATGTTCTTTCAGGACGGCATGTTGGCGGGACGGCATAGCGCCGACATCGGCATCTCTCGCGTGGGGCTCACAGAGCTGGTGGGCGACGCAGCCCGCCGCTACATCGAGGACCGGGGCGGGCAGGTCCTCACGGGCCAGAACGTCACCGGCGTCGAGATGCAAGACGGGGCCGTGACCGGCGTGACCGCGGGCGGCGAATTCATGGCTGCGGACGCGGTCGTCACGACCGTGCCGTGGGATGCGCTGCCCCGCCTGCTGCCGCCTGACATTGCCTCGGACGCTTACTTTGCGGCGCCTGCAGGGCTGGAGTGGGCGCCTATCATCAACGTGCACGTCTGGTACGACCGCCCCATCATCGACGAGCCCTTTCTGGCAGTGCTGGACAGTCCGCTGCAGTGGGTGTTCAACAGGACGCACATACAAGGGTCGTCCGGGCTTGGACAGCACCTGTGCATTTCAGTCAGCGGCGCGTGGGAGTTCGCGTCCATGGGACGGGACGCGCTGCGAGAGGTCTTCCTCAAAGAGATGGCTCGGGTCTTTCCCACAGCCGCGAATGCCACCGTGGATCGCTTCCTGGTGGTGAGGCAGGTGAACGCCACTTTCCGCTGCGCACCGGGGGCGCAGTCGCTGCGGCCATCGCAGAGAACGCCCATTCCCGGGCTAACGCTGGCCGGCGACTGGACGCAGACGGGGTGGCCCGCAACCATGGAGTCGGCGGTGCGCAGTGGCCTGCTTGCCGCGGAGGAAGCCGCCGCAGGTCTGGAACGTCACTGAAGGTAGCGGCCTGCTCCTTGACACGGCAATTGGCGGCATGACACGCTGACGCCGATTCAGGGCCACTGGGAGAAGGCAATATTGGAGAGGCACTTCACCGCCACCGGGTTCCTGGTGCAGGACGGCGCGACGCTGCTGCACTGGCACGCCAAGCTGCAGGCCTGGCTGCCCCCCGGCGGCCACATTGAGCCCAATGAGGACCCGGTACAGGCCGTCTTGCGCGAGGTGGAGGAGGAGACCGGCGTCGAGGCGGAGGTGGTGCCCACCGGCGGCGTCGAAGGCCACATCGAGCACCCCGTACAACTCCTCCCACCGCTAACCATCATGCTGGAGGACATCGACGACCCCGTGCAGGGCTTCCATCAGCACATCGACTTCATCTACGTATGCCGCCCCAAGGCCCAAGTTGACACCATCCCGGCGGGCTGGCGGTGGGTGACGCAGGAGGATCTAGCCGCAGGCGTCACACTGTCTCGGGACGGCGAGGCCGGAGCGCCACCACCTGACGACGTTCGGTTGCTGGGCGCCAAAGCTTTCGAAGTGGTCCAATCCCACACTTCCTAAGGGGGTCTATCGACGGTGAAGGCCCTCGTGCTTGCCCCCTTTGCACCCGATCAGTTGGAGCGCCTACGCCGCCGCATGGCCGTCGTCTACGAGCCGTGGACGGAGACCCGCCTGCTCTGGGACCCTGCGGAGTTGGCCGTGCGCCTGGCGGAGGAGTCGGTAGAGGCAGTAGTGGCAGAGGTGGACTTTCTCTTCGGCGAGGTGTTCGAGGACCCATCACCGTTGCGCTTCATCGGCCTGTGCCGCAACGCCACCAACCAGGTTGACCTTGAGGCCGCGGCGGCGCGGGGAGTGACGGTGGTGAACACCCCGGGACGGAACGCCAACGCCGTGGCGGAATTGGTTATCGGCCTGGCCCTCTCGTTGGCACGGCGCATCCCCATGGCGCACGCCTACGTCCAAAGCGGCGATTGGCAACACCCTATGGGAGCCTATCTGGACATTCGGGGGACAGAGCTCTCCGGCAAGACCCTGGGCATCGTGGGTATGGGCGCCATAGGCCGCCACGTGGCGCGGCTGGCGCGAGCGCTGGGCATGCGCGTGCTGGGCCACGACCCCTACGCGCAGGGCCCCCGCTACGTGACAATGACCACCCTGGAGTCCCTCTTGGCCGCGTGCCATTTCGTCACTCTGCATGTGCCGGAGACGCCTGAGACCACAGGGATGCTGGGCCGGGACGGCCTGGCGCTGATGCCGCCGGGTAGCTACCTGATCAACACGGCTTCGGCGGCGCTGGTGGACGAAGCCGCTCTGGTTGACGCGCTCCGTTCGGAGCATTTGGCCGGCGCCGGCCTCGATGTCTTCGATACGCACCCCGTGATGCCCAACAGCCCGCTGCTCGCGCTGGAAAACGTTGTGCTCACGCCGCACATCGGAGGCGCGACGGCCGAAACGGTGGAGCGGTATTCGCGGTCAATCACGAGGTCGCTGCTGCAATTTGAGCGCACCGCGAACCGTGGCCTCCGCGTCGCGACGAGAGCGAGAGCATCATGAGCAAGACCCCCGGCGTAGCGATCCTCTCCATTGACGTTGGCACCGGCTCGCTCAAGGCGGCGGTGTCGGCGCCGGGAGGGAAACTGCTGTCAACGGCGAACGCGTCCGTGCCGTACTTGCCGGTGGTCGAAGATGCCCCCCTCACCCGCGCCTTCGATCCGGGAACGCTTTGGTCCGCGATAGTGGATACCGCACGCCGCGCGCTGCATGAGGCAGGCGTTCGGAACGGCAGCGTGGTCGCCGTGGGTGTCACAAGCCAACGTCAGGGCATCGGCGCGCTGGACGCGGACGGCAAGGAGCTCTTCCTGGGCCCCAACATGGACCTGCGCGCCTTGTTCGAGGGCTTTGCCATCGACGAAGACCATGCGGACACGGTCTACCGCCTTACGGGACACCTGCCGTCATTCATGCTCGCGCCGGCCAAGTTGCGCTGGCGGCAGCTGTACGAGCCCGAGGCGTACGAGCGCATCGCCGCCGTGTTGTCCGTGGGCGATTGGGTTGGCTACCGGCTCACGGGCGAACTCGCGTTGCAGGGGACGCTGGCGTCCGAGGCAGGTCTGCTCGACATCTCCGCCGGTACGCTGGCGACGCCGCTGCTCGAGACCCTCGGCCTGCGGACCGATTGCTTTCCCCCGATCGCCATGCCCGGCGAAAGGTTGGGAGGCCTGAAGAGGGGCATCGCGGAGCAGCTTGGGTTGTCGCAGGGCGTGCCGGTGGTCGTCGCCGGGCCGGACACGCAATGTGGGCTGTTGGCGATGGGCGCGGCATCGCCGGGCGACACCGGCGTCGTGGCGGGCTGGAGCGTGACGGCGCAGTCGGTCACTGGGGCGCCACAGCCGGATGGGCAGCGGCGGACCTGGTTCAGCCGCCATGTTGTGCCGGACTGTTGGGTCTCCGAGGCCAACGCCGGCGACGGCGGCAACGCGTACCATTGGCTGCTGGAGTTGCTGGTTGGCGCCGAGGACGGCGGCTTCGAGCGCATGGAGGCGCTGGCTGCCGAGGCTCCTGCCGGCGCGGAGGGGGCCGTTGCGCTTCTAGGCCCTGCTCCATTGGACCTTTCAAAGCCGGGGCTGCGTCCCGGCGGCCTGCTGTTTCCTGTGCCGGTCACCTTCAGCGGCCTCGACCGCGCGAAGCTGGCCCGGGCGGCGCTCGAGAACGTGGTCTACGCCGTGCGCGGAGCTACGGACCTGCTCGCTGAGGTCACGGGCGCGCCGCCGAACGGGCTCGCCGTGGGTGGCGGCATGACGCGCACCGCCCTCTTCCCGCAAATGCTCGCCGACGTGCTGGGCCGTCCCATCCACGTCGCCCCCACGCCGGACGTGAGCCTGCAGGGCGCCGCACTGGCGGCTGAGGCCGCGTTGGAGGGCGGCGACGCGCTCCGGCAACTGGCGTGGGCGGCAAGGCAGGGCCTGCGGGAGGTGACGCCGGACCCGGTGGCGCAAACCGAGTATCGGGAGCACTACGCCCGCTGGCTGGACGCGCAGCGACGGCTGGAGGGCTTCCTGTAGGCGCACGCGCAGCCGTAGGTGGATGCGGTACAATATGCCGCAGTCCACCAAGGAGCGCGCAATGTCGTCAGAGCGCTGGAGCGCCGAGCGGGCCGCCGTCTGCGAGACCGCTCAGGAGTTGGACCGGCTGGGTCTCGTGGCCGGGGCCAGCGGCAACGTCAGCCTGCTCATCCCCGGCGAGCCGCCGCTCGTCGCCATTACGCCGAGCCGGAAGAACTATCGCTCCATGAGCTCCAACGACGTCCCAGTCATCGACTTTGAGTACGAGCCTGTCTACGGAGACCTGCCGCCCTCGTCGGAGGCGGCGCTCCACCTGGCGGTGTACCGTGCCCGTCGCGACGCACGCGCCGTCGTGCACACCCACTCCGTCTACGCGACCGTCTGCGCCGTAGCAGGCATCGAGGTCCCGGCGGTCATCGACGAGGTCGCCGTGACTGTCGGCGGGGCCGTGCGCGTGACCGAGTATGCGCCGCCGGGGACGGAAGAGCTCGCGGACAAGGCCGTCGAGGCGCTGGAGGGCCGGAGCGCCGCGCTTATCAGCAACCACGGGCTGGTAACAGTGGGCAAGGACCTTGAGACCGCCATGGACATCGCCGTTCTGGTGGAACGCGCTGCGCACATCTGCATAATCACGCGGTTGCTCGGGCTGCAGCGCCCCCTGCCTCCGGAGGTGCTGGCGGTTGAGGAGGAGCTGTTCCGGATGCGCCTATCCGTTGAGGGCAACCTGTAGCTGGCAGGAGGGACAATGGTATCCGTGCCCGGGTTTCTGCTTCGCAGGCTCTATGTTAAAGGGAGCCTCCGCGTAACGGAAAGCGGCCTTGCTTTTGACCTGAAGAACTCCTTGGGGTCCGGCTACGCGAGGGGCATGCGCCCCCTGACCATCGACGGGGAGGAGGTGCCCATGGAGGACACCACCTTCACTGCGGACGGCAAGCCGATCGCGTTCTCAGAGGTCAGCCAAGAGGTGCCCTTCACGCTGGCGATGAACCGCACAACGACGATCTCAGCCGTAGTTGTCCCGCTGGAGCCGGGCGCACACACAATCGGCATGGCCTTTGAGGTGCAGGGACTGGGCGTCCTCCGGTTCAACTTCACCGACACCGTGGCTGATGGCTAGCGGCCTGCGCGTCGCGGTTACCGGCGCTGCGGGCTCGGTGGGCACGAAGCTGGTCGAGCGGCTCGCGGCGTCTGACGACGTCGACAGCGTCGTCGGTTTCGACGTGCGCCCCGCCGCGATTGAGCACCCAAAGGTTGTCTGCTTCCAACAGGATATTCGGCAGCCCATGGCGGACATCCTGCGGGAGTACGGCGTCGACTCCCTCGTGCACCTTGCCTTCCTGCTCCGACAGGGTCGGAACCGCGAGGCCATGAGGCGGGTGAACGTCGGCGGGACGGCACAGGCGTTGCGGACGTGCCAAGCCGCGGGCGTGGGGCATCTGGTGTACTTCAGCAGCACGACGGTCTACGGCCCCCATCCCGGCGACCCGCAGCCGTACACGGAGGAGTCGCCGGTGCGGCCGGTTAGCGAATTCCAGTACGCGGAGGACAAGGCAGCGACGGAGCTCATGCTGGAGGCCTTCACGACGGACAACCCGGCCACCTGCGTCACCGTGCTGCGGGGCTGCGTGGTCATGGGCCCCCGCTCGGATAACTTCATCGCCCAGGCCTTCCGCAAGCCGCTGCTAGTGAGCATCTTGGGCGCGAACCCGCAGATGCAGTTCATCCATGAGGATGACGTGCAGGAGGCGCTGGAGTTGTGCCTGATGGAGCGCGTGCCCGGCGTCTACAACCTCACCGGCGAGGGCACTGTCACCTACAGCGACATCGCCCGCACTGCCGGTCTACGGTCGGTGGCCCTGCCGGCGCCGGTGCTCGCCGCGCTGACCCAGGCGAGTTGGGCGCTGCGATTGCAGAGCGACTCGCCCGCCAGCGGCCTCGCGATGGTGCGGTGGCCGTGGGTGGCCAGCAACGAGAAGCTGACGCGCGAGACCGGGTTCCGGCCCCGATACACCTCACGAGAGGCGCTGGAGGTGTCGACGTTGGTGCCCAAGGTACGGGGCGCAGCATGAGCGACCCGCAGCGCGTCCAGCGCATGTTCGACGGCATCGCCCGCCGCTACGACGCCTTCAACACCGTCGCCTCCCTTGGCCGCGACGAGTCGTGGCGGCGGCTGACGGCGCGCATCGCCGCGCCCGAGCCGGTAGAGCGTGGGCTGGACGCCGCGGCGGGCACCGGCAAGCTGTCGGCTATCCTCGCGGCGCGGGCGCGGCAGGTGACGGCCTTGGACTTCTCCGCGCCCATGCTAGTACGCGGCGGGCCGGACATCGAGGCCCGTGGCCTCTCGGAGCGCATCCAACGTGTCCAGGGCGACGTTCTGGCCCTGCCCTTCCCCGACGCAACATTCGACTGCGCCACCATCGGCTTTGGCCTGCGCAACCTAGCCGACATCCCCCTTGGCCTGCGCGAGTTCCGCCGAACGCTCAAGCCCGGCGGACGGCTGGCGGTGCTGGACATCGTACGCCCCCGCGGCGCCGTCGGCAGAGCGGCGTACGGCGTCGGCTTCCGCCGCGTCATGCCGCTGGTGGGCTGGGCCCTGTCCGGCGACCGCAGCGCGTACCGCTACCTGCCGGACTCCGTGGAGCGCTACCTCGCCCCGGACGCGCTCGCCTCGGCGATAACGGCGGCGGGCTTCACAGAGGTGGGCTACCGCGGCCTCATGCTGGGCACCATCGCCATCCACTGGGGCGTGGCGGGGTCAATTAACCAAGCTTAGATCGAAAGGCGATAGAACGTTCATAGGGCAGAGTTTGAGATAACAGACTGTAAGGAGGTAAGACAAAGTGGAAGGAAATTGTCCCATATGGGGCGGCAACTACTCGGCTCAGATTGAACGTTCTGTACAAGATGGACTTACTTTTGTTATTGCTTCCCCGCGAGCTGGGGGAAGCTTCACGATTGAAGACACGGTCAGAGTAGGGCTAAGTCTGGACGACCAAGAAAAAGCCCGCCTTACCACCTGGATCCTAGACCAGAACACCAAAGGTGCATGGCTGCCAGAGATAACTCGCGAAATAGTGGATTATGCGAGGGGCGTTCCGCCTCTGCCAGCCTACGAGCGGGCAAATCGGCTGCTTCACTGGCTTGCCGGTGAAACTACGTGTATCGGAGAGACGGTGCCAGTCACTCAAAAACACGATTCGGTCTTCGCTTGGTCTGAGTCAGCAATACCGGCGGAAGTCGGATACTTGCTAGATTATTTGAAGGATCAAAGGTGGATTTACCTTGAAGTTAACGGGTTCCAGTTCGGAAATGCTGTTTATCCCATGCTGACTGTGGAGGGCCATAGACAAATTGAAGCCTTGGAGGTTAACCCCCTCTCCTCCCAAGCCTTTGTCGCCATGTGGTTCGATGAATCAGTCAAAGAAATCCGTCAGTACGGGATTATGTCGGGAATCGAGGATGCTGGCTACAAGCCCTATGTAGTAGACGAAGACGAGCACATTGGCAAGATTGACGACAAGATCATCGCGGAAATCCGTCGTTCGCGGTTCATTGTGGCTGACTTCACACATGGTGAAAAAGGCGCACGAGGCGGAGTGTACTTTGAGGCAGGCTTTGGGCTGGGACTTGGCATTCCAGTGATCTATACCTGCCACAAAGGCCAGATGTCGGATGTACACTTTGACACCCAACACTACAACCATATTCTGTGGGAGAAACCCGAAGAACTGAGGGAGGCTCTGGCAAACCGGATTCGTGCAGTTCTTGGCCAGGGCCCAGAGCCGCTGCCCTCACCGTAGCCCCCCTAGTACTCCTGAAACAGCTTCCCCCACGGTGTCTTAAGCGCTTCCCGGATGCGGGGCTTGCCCTTGAGGTTGCGCCAATAGCCGTTGTGGTAGACGTTCGAGGCGAGGTAGGCCAGCGGCACCAACGGCGACCGCAGCCAGACCTTCTCCAGGAACTTCAGCGGCCCCCAGTAGATGAGCTTCTGCCCCCGGCTGGCAAAGGTGTTCGCCACCGTCTGGAAGCCGTAGTTCACCTCGGAGATGTCCTCGCCCACGACCTCAATCTTGTCGGGGTCGCCGCAACCGAGGCCGCGCTCGTGGGCGATGCGGATGAAGGGGATGCTCAACGGGTCGAGGCCCATCATCTTCGCGGCGATGGCGTCAATGGCCACCTGGTCGGCCGAGGCCAGCATGACGCCGGGCGTGTGCCAGCGCATGGCGCGAGGACCGGGGCCGTCGCCCGCGAAGGTGCCGTCCATGACCGCGAACAGGCCAGGGTGCAGCTCCTTCTGGATGGTCAGCAGGTCGACAAGCGTCTCGTGGATGACGGAGTGGGTCCAATGGCGCTTGCGGTTGAGCAGCCCGCCAAAGGCGTTCTTCATGGCGCCGGTCATGGTGGTGAAGACGTGGGTCTTCATGGTGGGTAGCTGGATGATGCTCTTGCCGGCAAAGCTCTCCGGCACCGTGATGCCTTCAGGAAAAATCTTGTCCAGCACCAGCATCTCGCCCTTGGGCTCGTAGCGCACCCACTCGTTGGGGGGCACGTCGAGGTGGACGGTGGGCACCTGCAGGCGGTCGGTCACCGACTTGTGCTTGTTGGCGACCTCGCCCTCGTAGGAATCGACCACGACGGTGCCGTTGTGCGCGCCGATGAGGTCCGTGTAGCCGTCGTCCCGCAGCGTCTTGATGACGCCCTCTAGCTGCCACGGCGAGGTGGAGCAGGCAGGGTACCAGTGCTGCCAGGAAATGTTGATCTTCAGGAGGACCGGATTGGCCTGAGGCAACACTTGTTGGTAGCCCGCCATCCGCATGGCCGCGCCGGTGTCGTCCAGCACAGTCTCAGGCGTGGTGCGCACCACGGCCACGACGGATTTGTGCGAGCTGCGGGCGTCCTGCGCGGCGTCCAATGAGGAGGGTTGCGTCGTCATGGGTACAGTGTACCCCAGCGATGCGGCATGATGCGCGGGGATCCAATTTGTCCAGGCTTGCAGATTGGGATACACTACGGCGCAACCTGCATGACGCCCAAATCCGGGAGGAAACTGCATGGCGAACGTCCCCTTGTTCCCCGTAACGGTCGTTGGAAGTTGGCCCCGCTCCACGGAGTTGGTCCGCGCCCTGCGCCGCAAGGAAGCCGGCGAAATCACCCTCGACGAGTTCAACGCCATCGCCGACGCCGAAGTGCTGGCCTGCATCCGGGCGCAGGAAGAGGCCGGAGTGGACATCGTCAGCGACGGAGAGTTGCGCCGGGACAACTTCTACTCCTTCGCCGTGGACAAGCTGACCGGAATGAAGCTGATGAAGGTCTCGGAGCTGTTGGACTACTCCCGGGACCGGGCGCGAATGGAAGAAATGCTGCGGGCCCTCGACGTGCCATCCTTTGCCATCAAGAGCCCCATCGTGGTTGACCGCATCGGAAAGCGGCAGGGCCTTGCCCTCGACGAATTGGCCTTCTTGCGGGAGCACACGGACCGGCAGATCAAGATCCCTCTGCCCGGCCCCTACATGCTGACCCGCTCCAGTTGGTTCGAAGGTCTCTCCGACCGGGTATACCCTACTCCCGAAGACCTCGCCGCCGACGTTGTGGCCATCCTCCGGGAAGAGATCATCGCCCTCCGAGACCAGGGCTGCGACTTCGTTCAGTTGGACGAGCCCATCCTCAGTCAGGTGGTATTCGGCGAGGAAAACACCGAGACCTTCATGTGCGCCGCGCTGCCCAACCGCCGCGACCCCACCGATGAGCTGGAGTTCGCGGTGCGGCTGATGAACCAGACCACCGAGGGAATCACCGGGATCAAGACCGGGGTCCACATCTGCCGCGGCAACTGGAGCAGGCGGGAAGACGTGCTGCTCACCGGCAACTACGGGCCGATGCTTCCCTACCTTGCCCAAATGAACATCGACCAGCTTGTGCTGGAATGCGCCACGCCCCGTGCCGGAGAGATGGATGTCTTCAAGGAATACAGCAACGAGATGGAAATTGGCCTCGGCGTGGTCAATCCCCGGACCGACGACATCGAGTCGCCGGAGCAGATTGTCGCCAGGGTCAAGGAGCTCCTGCAGTACTTCGACCCCGACAAGATCTACCTCAATCCCGACTGCGGCTTTGGCACCTTTGCCGAAAGAAACGTCAACACCACCGAGATGGCCATCAAGAAGATGCGGGTCATCGCTCAAGCCGCCGAACTCATCAGGGCGGAATACCGGTAACGCCAGCGTTCAGAGACTGCGCCGAATAACATTTACTGAGGAGTTGAAATGGCTGAAGAAAGAAACCTTAACGGGCTGCCCCGGGAGAAACTGGCCGAAGTCCTGGATTCCTTTCGGGATCCTGAGGTCTTCCAGGCGGTGACTGGCCCATGGAAGTCGCGGGTGGTCTGGCAGGACGGGATGCGGGCGAAGGCATACATGCGGAACCACCAGGTTGAAATGGACGAGCCCGGTGACCTGACCGCCACGGACGTCGCCGCCAGTGCCCACGAGCAGTTGCTGTCGGCCATTGGCAGTTGCATGACCGTGGGCTTCGTGGTCAACGCCACCAAGCAGGGCGTCCGCATCCATGACCTCGAAGTGGCCGTGGAAGGGTATTTCGACAACATCCGCAAGTGGGCCGGGGTTGAGGACGAGGGAAACCCGGGTTACGGCAGGATTTCGGCCAAGTGCTTCGTGCGCGCCGACGCCGACGAGGAGACCCTGCGCGAAATCTGGCGTTTGGCGGTGGAGGGCTCTCCCGTCACCCAGTCCGTAGCCAACCCAACCACGGTCGAGACAGACTTTGAAATGGTTGGTTGATGGTCACCTTCGTTCCCGCGGACTGGGTTACTGAACATATCGAACGGCCGGGATACCTGATAATTGACCCCCGGTCGGCCATGCGCTATCTGATGGGCCACTTGAGAGGGGCGGTCAACGTCCCGTTTAAAAAGCTGCAAGGCCCCGACGGACGTCTCGGCCAGCCGGAGCAGCTTGCCGCCGCCTTTGGCGAAGCGGGGCTGGGCGATGACATATCCCCGGTGCTTTACGACCATCAGGACGGCCGCAACGCCGCCATGGCCGCTTGGGTCCTCGAATACTTGGGCCGTAGCGACGTTCACGTCATGGACCTGCTCTTCGACACCTGGAAGGACCAGGGCCGGGAGGTCCTCTACCGGCCCGTCCCAACGGAGCCAAGACTCTTTCAGCCGCGCCTCAACCCGTCGGTGCGGGCTACTCTGGACGACGTGGCCAGCCCCTGCGGGACGAAGCTACTGGATACCCGCTCCCCGGAGGAATACCTAGGCCAAACCGACACGGACCATCGCCCCGGTCACATTCCCGGCGCCGTAAACGTTCCCCACACAGAAATGGCCGGCGCCGAAGGCAAACTGCTCATCGAGCCGGACTTGCTTCACCGGCGGCTGGCGGACGTCGGCATCACGCCCAGCGAACCGGTGGTGGCCTACTGTCGCAGCGGCGTTCGCGCCTCACTGGCATACCTGTCCATGCAGCAGGCAGGCTACAACGTCCGCCTCTACGAAGGGTCCTACGCAGAATGGATGGACAGCGGCCAACCTGTGGAACTTTGACCTCCCCAATCTCAAACCCCTACTCCAAGGAAGCCGGAGAGACTTCCGGACTTAGCGTCCTGTCCACTTGGGGAGTCCAGTCACCGGCGCGTCCAGATCTATGTGCTAGATCAGGCCAGGCGCTCAATCGTCTCGTGGCGGGGTGTCCACCCCTCAAAGGAAGGCCCGTCGGGCGCACTCCACTCCCGCAAGGAAACCTCGTACCCGGATGGGTCCCGGATTACCGCCTGCCGTCCCCAGAAGGTCGTTGCATCCCAGGGCTCTCTCACCACCTCCACGCCCTTGCTGGTAAGGTCGGCGAGGGCGGCGTCCATGTCGTCCACGGCGATGCCGATTCTCCGTATGGTGCGCTCTCCCGGCAGCTCGCTGAGGTCGGCAGGTACGCCAAACTCCAAGAGCACGCCGTCAAGCTCAACGTAGGCAGATAGTCTCCCGCTCGTCATGTACTTCCGCAGCAGGGTGAATCCCAGGTTCTTGGTGTAGAAGTCAATGGACTCTTCAACGTCCCGCACCCGGTAGTAGATGTGGCTAACTCCTGTGAACATGGCGAATGCCCCCTTCTTCGATTATCGATGGCGCGTCCCGAATCCATGCGAGACTCGTTGGCGCGACTCGGGAACGTGACGGGCGAGCATGCGTCTTTCGCGCAAAACTCGGCCCGCCGAATGTCGTCGAAACGAGTGGGAGCTACGCAGCTTACCCTGCCCGGGTCATGCAATGAGATTCCTCATATGCACGCCCCAAGCCTTCAGCCGCGTAGCTCCCACCGAACGTCAATCAGACGCCTGTTGGGACCCGTGGATTAGACCTTCGCCGTCTGCACCGAGGGCGACACCGTAATGCTGTCCCAGGTGTCGGGGTCGTCGGTGAAGTGGACGCCCTTGGGCAGGATGGCCTGACCCGACCGCACCCGGAAGGACTCCGGATGTGACGGTGCGTAGGGCTCAATTCCTTCCATCAGGTCCCTGGCGCACTGGATGAGCCTCCGCCGCATTCGAATGATTGCGCGGTCCGTCGTGCCGAGGTGCTCCTTCCAGCGGGTGGCCGTCGTGCTGGCCCCCATGCTGTCCGTCATTGCCGAGTCCTGGGCCCGCCCGTTGTTGAAGGGGATGCCGGACCAGCTGTAGTTCTTCTGCGCGTCGCGGTCGATCATGTAGTGGTTGTGCTTGTTTGCCTTCCCGTACCAGGTCCCGGGAATGAGCCCATTCTTCCAGGGTTCCGGGGGGACGCCCCGGCTCGGGTTGCCGCGTCCCACCTTGTAGATGAGCTCGTCTTCCTTGTAGGCCCTGTAGGGGTGCCACGAGCACATGTAGAACCAGCAGTTCTCATCGTCGATGGGCACCAGGAACGCGGCACGGACGGGTCCGCGCACGGCGTTCTTGCCTTCCGGCGGAGAGCCGCCACCACCGCCGGGCGGCATGGTGACCCAGGGGAACTGAAAGCGAGAGATGCGCCAGTAGTTGGTGTCCGCTTCCGCCTCGCGCACCGCGCCGATGAGGATGCCGCCGTCCGTGTCCTCAACAAAGAACTCCGGCGGCCGACCGCGCAGGTGGTACCGGTCGTTGATGCCGACGCCGTCCTTCTTGGCGATTTCGTGCTGGTCCAGCACGCTGTGCAGGATGGAGGAGTGGACCGTGTCGATCTCTCCCTCAATCACCTGCACGAAGTTGGACTCGTAGAGGATCTTGGTTGTGTCCATGTGCTCCGGGGGAAGCAGCAGGCACTCCAGCTCCGGCTTCGGGGGTTGCAAGTGCTCCGGACCCATGTAGGCCCACACAAAACCCGCTCCTTCAAAGGTCGGGTAGGCAGTAGCGTGTACCTTCTCCTTGAAGGCCGACTCCACCGGCTCCGACATCATGTCCAAGCACCGGCCCTCGACGTCAAACTTCCAGCCGTGGTAGACGCAGCGCAGTCCGCCGTCCTCGTTGCGACCGTAGAAGAGGCTGGACAGCCGGTGGGGACAGAACTCCGCCAAAACTCCCACCCGGCCGCTGGTGTCACGGAAGGCCACCAAATGCTCGCTATAGATCTTCGTCTGCACCGGCGGGCAGTCCGGCTCCGGCAACTCCTCAGAGAGCAGCACCGGTGTCCAGAACCGCCTGCAGAACTCCCCCATGGGAGTGCCTGGACCCGTTTGACACATTAACTCGTTCTCTTCCCGGGTTAGCATTGCCTCCCTCTCTTTCTCTGTATCCTCTGCATTCGTCCCGCGCCAAGCATCATAGCGCATTGTATCCCTAGGCCGCGTCGACGGCAACGTGGTTAGTCGTCGTCGGCCCCCAGAAGCCCAATGACCTCGCACTGGACGAGAGGAGCCCCTTGGGGCGAAACCTCAAGGAAGATGCGCGCGGGGCGATAGCCGCCCTCGGGAAACATCTTCTCCCACTCGACGTCAATCGGAGGCCGGTGCATCTGTTTGCTCT
The DNA here is from genome assembly GCA_965249605.1 of Dehalococcoidia bacterium. GTDB lineage: Bacteria > Chloroflexota > Dehalococcoidia > Lucifugimonadales > UBA1127 > UBA1127. The sequence goes on along the minus strand of OZ252245.1, from coordinate 1,843,426 downwards.
GCACAAAGAAGGACACGCGGGCAATGTCATTCACCGTGCCACCGGCGTCTTCCATGAGTGTCTGGATGTTGCGAAAGATGACGCTGGCCTGCCCTTCAATGTCGGCTGGCAGTTCGCGGGTGGCCGGGTCCGTGCCGGTAATAATCGACGATACGATCAGGTTTCCCAGCCGTGCGCCCATGGGTATGGGATGCACTCCCCGCTCCGAGTAGTCGATGCCTTGGATGGTCAGCATTTTCCGAGTCGCCATTGGTGCCTCCTTCTCGCCGTTTCTCTAGCGGTTGTTCCTCCATCGGGATGGGCTCGCCTCTTGCCGGCTCCCGGTGCGGCTTCGCCCTGCCTGCGCCCCTAGGCGGTCCTACTGGCGCGCACACTGCCCGCCGCCAGCGCCTCCACGCCCCTGGGCCACTCGCGTTTGAGCGAGTCTACAACCGAGTGCGTAAACTTGCCGATGCCCTCGATCTCCATTTCCCCGATGTCTCCGTCTTGCAATGGCCCCAGGCCCTGGTGATTCGTGCCGCACATCAAGAGGTCCCCGGGTTTCAGCGTCATGATGCTGGACATGGTGGAGATGAGCTCGGGGATCCGGTGCTCCATATCGGACGTGTTGTAGTCGTGGCGAATCTCGCCGTTGACCCTGTACTGGACGTGCAGGTCGTGGGGGTCGGCGACCTCGTCGGCGGTCACGATCCAGGGGCCGATGGGGTTGAACGTGTCGAAGGACTTCCCAAAGTTGCCCGGCATGGCCGGGCCGTCGCCCTGGGTGGGTCCCGGAGTTGGGCCGCCGATCCACGGAGAGCGCGCCGATACGTCGACGCCCGCCAGGAACCCGAAGATGTGACTCATCGCGTCTTCTTCCGACACGTTGCTCGCGTCCGAACCTATGACGAACGCCAGCTCCGCCTCATGGTGGAAGATTCGCGCCTGAAACGGAGGCAGCACCACCGTGTCGCCCGGCCCGATGATGGAGTCCGGGGACTTGAAGAACATGCTCATTGGCCGCCTGACGGGGTTGTCCACGTTTTCCAGGTAGTTCCCCTGGCCCATGAGAATCTTGCCGGGCCGGGGGACTGGAGACCGCAGACGGACCTGGTCCAGCGGGAGCGCGTCGCCGCTTTCGGCCGCGGCCTCCAACTCCGGCCGCAGCTGGTCGAAGTTCCTGATGATGCTTTCCAACAACAGCTGGGGCGTTCCGCTGTCGCCAGCCCCCACGACATCGCTGACATCGACAACCCCTCGCTCAGTCACGACACAGGGTCGAAAGTCGTCATAGAATCCAATCTTCATGCCTACCTCCTATCGAGTAAATCATCCACTGCCAGGACTCTCTAATCGGGCAGCCTCCAATCGGTGCCAGAAGGGGCTAAGTCGCCGCCTTGATGTTGTAAACGTGGCTCCACGTGCCGGTGAAGGCGCCGGGCCACACGTAGTCGCTCACTATCTCAGGGTTGACCACTATCTCCGCCGGCACCCAGAAGAGCGGGTTGCTGGCGTGCAGGTTGTAGTGCAGGTTTCCCCACTCGCTGGCGATTTCGTTTCGCTTAACGTCGTCCACTTCGCTGATAAGCCGGGCGTATGCGTCGTCCATTTCCGGCGTAGCGAAGCCATACAATCGGCTGGGCTGGCCGGTCCCTGAGTTCTTCACCCTGATCGCGATGAACAGGTCGGAGGAGGTGATGTCAAGGTTCAGGTGGTTGTTGAACTCGAAGGGGGGATTCCTTGTGCCCGGGGAAATCCCGCCGCGCTCGATGGAAATGAGCTTCACAGCAGCCCCGATATCACTCATGTAGCCGCCTACGGCCTCGGTCAGGTCAAGGGACGCTGGGATGCCTCGCGTCTCCCGGATAACAAAGAGGTTTGCTTCTACGGGGTTGTTGGGGCCATAGCCCGCTTCCGCCAGCAGCGCCCTCGCCGCCTCAGGGTCGTATCCGTACTCGTCAGGGAAGCGAGTGACCCAGGTGGGGTCCCAGCCCTCCCGGCTGGGGTTCTGGTGCGCGTTATACATCGGGACGGCGGACCCGCCAAAGTAAGCCTCGTTCAGCTGGTCACGGTCAACCGCCTTGGAGAACGCCTTGCGCACCCGAATGTCCATGAGGGGCGTATCCGGGTTGGTCCAGGCCTGCGACTCCGAGTCAAAGTTGCAGCAGTAGTACCGGATGAACGTCCTCTGGCCGGGCACCTTGCCCTGGACAAGCTTCATGCCTTTCTCGGTCGCGGTTGCCACATTGTCCTTGGGGATTGCGGCCAGGTGGACCTCGTCCGCTAACAGCGCGGCCAGCCGGGTGGAGGCTTCAGCCAGCCAGCGGTACTCGAACTCCTGGAAATCCGGCGTGATCTTCCAGTGCTCGTAGGGCACCCGCTCGAAGCTGAGGAACCTCTCCTGCTCCCGCTCCAGAAGTTGGTAGGGCCCCGTCCCCACAACGGTGTCGTCCAGATTGAGCGGCTCTCCATCGGCCTCATGGTGGGCCTTACTGACCTGGTCTCCCATGTTCCCTTGCTGCGCGGACATCACGGTGATGAACTCCGCGGCGGGCCTGCTCAGCCTGAAGATGACCTCGTGGTCGTTGACGATGTCCACGCTGCCAACCATCTCGCCATAGCTCGGGGTCTGTCCATGGGTGCTGTCTTCCCGAATGAACTGCTCATGGGTGAAGAGCACGTCCTCGGCGGTAAACTCCCCGAACCCTCGCTGCCACTGGACGCCCTCGCGCAATTTGAACCTGAAGGAGAGGCCGTCGGGTTCCAGGTTCCACTCCGTTGCAAGCTCGGGGACGAATCCGCCTGTCTCTGCGTCAATGCCAATGAGGTACTCATAAATGGGGCGCACCTGGAAGGCCGCCGGCTGGCCTCCCATTCTAGGGACGGCGAACTCCAAGGAAGGTGGAGTAATCGCCATAATCACCCGTCGGACCTTAGGTTCCACGGGCTCAGGCATTGCGGGGACGGCGGTTGGGCTGACGGCCTGCTCCTGCACAGCTGCCGTAGGAGCCACGGCCACTTCCCCAGTCGAAGGCGCCGAAGCATCATCACCGTTTCCGCAAGCTGCCAGCAGGAGCACACAAAGTGAGGCAACCAAGACCCACGCTAACTTTCTTCCAATAGAGAATCTCTTCATTTCTCCCTCCTAGCCTTGTTTCTTGGGGTCGGAAGTCCCAACCTCCGTGCCGTTTGAAAGCCCTACGCCCGTGCGACGGTTTCCTCGGCGTACTCTTCCATCAACCCCTGAAAGTCGCCCTGCGGCGATACCACGTCCAGGGAACGCACTCGAAAGACATCCGGGTTCGACGCGGCGTGAGGCGTCTGGCCTTCCTGCAACTCTCGAGCCAACTTCAACAGAATCCGGCGGGCCGCTATGATGGCTGCGTCCGTGGTCCCCAAATGCTCCCTTGTCCGGTCTACAATCGCCCCCATGCTATCCGTCATAGCCATGTCCTGAGTGCGGCTAATAGGGATCCCCGTGTAGTTCTTGGTCCGTTGCATCTCCCGGTCTATCAGATAATCGTTGTCCGCGTTCCGCTCTGGCCGCCACGTATCCACGCGCCCTCCGTCGGGCAAGCGGTATGCGCAACGGTACATTTCTGCATTCGAATTGGGGCGGTTGAGCTCCTCATCCGTAAGGGGCCGTTCGGGATGATACGAGTATTGGAAGACGGAGATGTGCTCGTCATCCACGGGGACCCAGCCGCGGCCGCCCGCCGGGAATGAGTCGCTCGCGATGAGGCTGTACATAGGCAAAAGAAACTGCGTCACCCGCCAGTTGTACGTTCCGTCGGGCAGGTCCCTCCTGGCGCCGTAGACGAAACCGTAGTCCGTCTCCTTCACTGTGAAACGCGGGTTGCCAATCTGGTGCCGCAGCACCCTGTCGCCCAACATGCGCTGCCCGGCGTAATACTTCTCCATTCCCTCTTTGTCCATCCATCGATGAAGGAAGGAAGCGTGGGACGAATCAATCTCACCTTCCGTTGCCTGCATGTAGTTGGACTCCTGGATCCACCGCTGGACTCGTCGATGTGTATCCGGCACCCGGCACCACTCGAACTGCGGGAGCTCCGGCACTGACGCGGCGGAGCCCATATAGATCCATACACAGCTGCCCCAGTCTCGTGCGGGATATGATTTTACCTTGACCTTGACCTTGAAGTTGCTCTCAGTGGGCTCGCTGGGCATGTCTACGCAGTCGCCGTTCACGTCGAACTTCCAGCCATGGTAGACACAGCGTAGTCCAGACTCCTCGTTCCTTCCGAAGAAGAGGCTGGCGCGCCGGTGGGGGCAATTGGCGTCAATGACCCCCGGGACGCCATCACTATCCCGAAAGGCCACCAGGTCCTCCCCCAAGACTCTGATTCGCACTGGTGGGCAGTCGGCGGCGGGCAACTCCAGGCTGAGGAGCGCCGGTTGCCAGAACTGGCGAAACAGTTCTCCCATTGGCGTGCCTGGGCCCGTCCTGGTTAGCAGCTCATTGTCTTCCGTCGTTAGCATCCAACCCTCCCGTAGCCTTTATCCAATCCCTCTCAAAGGACCCCCCAGGTACGACCTAATACCTGCATGCCTATCCTTCTGCGACGATTAGCCGCTCGCCAAGCGCTCCCCCGCGCTGCCTACTCCCTGACTGCAGCAGAGGGTTCTCTTTCCACACCAACAGGTGATCAGAGGGATGGGAGTCTAAGTCCGGGTCGCGCGGTGGTTACATCGCCTGTTCCAGTAGGCCGGAGAAGTCCCCATCCGAACATCGCGTGTGACTGGTGAGCTCGTTCCTGCGAGGAAACTGAGATCGGGATCACCCTTATGGCTGGGAGTGGGGCCAACTCTCCAATGGGAAGGCCGTTCTTGGAATGGACGGCCCACGGCTCTCCTGTGAGACGCATCAGCGGGTGGAGTGAAGAGGAAAATCCTTCAACTGCCTTGGCCATCTCCCACTCCGTTCACTCAGCGGTACCTGCGTCGCAGATTCTACAAACCTACATCCGCATCCAGGCCTATGGCTGTTTTCGACGGCCGTGATGGCAACAATTACGAAGTCTTAACGCCGCCAAACTACTTTACATTCGTTATGACCGAAAGGTTGCGCGCAGTCTAGAGGCGGCCGCAATGGAAGTCAAGGCCCCGGTGGATACGCTGCAATAGCTAGCGACCTATCCCAAGAGACCCTGTGGCGCCAATGGCTTGCTCGTCTAGTGCAGTCGCAACGAACTGGGCAGGCCCACAGGGTTCTCGGCCCCGCACGAGTCTTGTCGAAACGGGGTTAGCTGGCGTCCAGGACCTTGGCCGCCTCCGTGGCAATCTCCTCGTCGCTGTCGGGCCCCGAGCCGCCGACGCCGACCACACCGATCATCTCGTCGCCGCGCATGATGGGGACAGCGCCCGGCGCAAAGACGATGCGCCCACCATGGAGGTGGTTCACTGCCGCCTGCACTGAGTTGCCTCCAGACCTGCCGGACAGTTCCCGGCTAGGAGTCCCATCCCACAGCGCCGTGGCCATTGCCTTGCCCCTCGCCACATCGGGATAGTAGGAACGAGCGCCGTCCAAACGCGCCAGCGCTATCAAACTCCCTGCGTTGTCCACCACGGCCACGGCGGTGCGGACGCCTCTGCTCCTGCTCATGTCGACCGCTGCGGCCACGACTAGTTGTGCCTCGTCCAACGTGATGCCCATGATTCACCTCGCTCAAAGCGTTTTGCCTGCCGCTTTCCACCGGCCCATGGCGTCCATCCTGCAAACGGACTTAGCGGGTCAGCGCCAAGTTGTTATACATACACATGCTGTTATAATGCTCGGCGCGGCGGCATTGTACCACCGTTAGGGAGGCACGCCATGATCTACGAACTCCGCATCTACACGCTGAAGGGCGGCTCCGCCCGGGAGTTGGAGCGCCGCTTTGGCAACAACCTCGACATTCGGCACAAGTACTCGAAGATGTACGGCTTTTGGCACACGGAGATTGGGCAGACCAACCAGATCGTCCACATTTGGCCGTACGCGGACCTGCGCGACCGGGCGGAGTCCCGCGCCGCGGCCAATCGCGACGAGAGCAACCGCTGGCCGCCCGGCATTGCCGAGTTCTTCGAGCGACAGGAGGTAGAGGTGCTCGAGGCCGCGCCGTTCATGACACCGCAGGAGGGCGAATTCGGGCGCGTCTACGAGCTGATCTCCGAGACATACCCTCCCAACGCCGTCGATGCCGTCCTTGCAGCCTATGGCGACGCCATGCCGGCGCGAGAGAAGGTGTACCCCATCGCCGGGATATGGAAGACGACCATCGGCAACCATGGCCGGATTCGTCAGATCTGGATGTACAGGGACTGGGACCATCGGGGCGAGGTCTTGGCGGCGCTCGCGGAGGAACCGGCATGGCCGCCAAAGCTGCCGGTCGACCCCCTAAGCCGGGAGACGCGCATCATGCACCCAGCGGCGTTCTCGCCCTTGCACTAACGCGGTAGCCGTTTTGGCGAGGTAGAATTGGCGAGTGTTGCACGGACGTAGGCATTTGCGCAATAAATTGCTTCCATAAACCTTCTAAGGCGGGAAGGTTGGCAGAATAGCGGACCTGGGCAGCCAGGAAAGTGCCACTAGGTATCGGACATCGAAAGGGAGAAACAATGAAACGCGCATTTGCCGTACTGATTTTGAGCACTATGGCGCTTGTCCTTGCAGCCGCGTGTTCGAGTTCAAGCGACAGCTCCACCTCGCAGGCTCCGGCCCCCGCGCCGCAGGCTGCCATGGCGCCGGAACAGCCGGCGGCGCCGGCGGCGCCGGAAACCATGTCCTCCGTGCCCCAGGCCGCCGTTGCCCCCCTGCCTGCAGACCGGCCTACGGGCTCGATGACCGTCCCCGCGCCGGTGGCCGATCCCGCCGTGGAACGGCTGGTGATGGCGCTGCAGCTTGAGACGGAGGCTAACGACCCCCGTTACACCACCAGCATTCCCAGCAGCATCGGCATCCGGCCGATGTATGACAATCTCATCGAGATTGAGGCGACCACCGGCAACATGGTTCCCGGTCTCGCCGAGTCCTGGAGCCTGGAACCCGACGGCTCCTCGTGGCGGTTCAAGCTGCGTGAGGGCGTGAGATTCCACAAGGACTGGGGCACCATGACCGCGAGCGACGTGCTATGGAGCTTCCAGAACCGCACCGCCGATGACGCCACCAACAGCGGCGCGCAAACGCAGAAGCGGCTCATTGGCAGCATCGACATCGTTAACGACTTCGAGGTCGTGATTAGCCTGACCCAGACAGACCCCAGCTTCATGACCAACAACGTCACGGGCTGGGAAGTGGTGAGCAAGGCGCACTTCGACGCCGTCGGCTCAGCTCCCTCGTTGGGCGATGAGGCCATCGCGGCCACGGGACCGTACCAGTTTTTCGAGCGGTCGCAGGGGCAGTTTATTCGCTACAAGCGCGTCCCTTACGACCACTGGCGCGTAAACCCGGACTTTCCGGAGTTTGAGTTCCGCATCATCCGTGAGGAGTCGACACGGTTGGCCGGAATTCTGACCGGTGAAGTCCAAATGGCGGAAATTGCCCAGGACCTGCACGCCCAAGGTTTGAGTTCGGGCATGGCGGTGATCGGCTCGCAGGTGGCGGGGCAGCGCATCCTCGCGGCATGGCAGTGCTGCTACCTTGTGGACGACGCGTATGTCCACCCGGAGAGCCCCCTGCTGAACCCGTTGGTGCGGAAGGCCCTGAACAAGGCCATCAACCGTGACGAGCTCAAAGAGGCGTTCTTCGGTAATAAGGGCGCCACCATGTACCACGCCCACGTATACCCAACGCAGCCCTGGTTCAACCAGGGCTGGATAGACCGCTACCCGGCGGAATACGGCTTTGACCCGGCGGCGTCCCGCGCCCTCCTCGCCGAGGCCGGCTACAACGCGGACAACCCGCTCAACACCATTATCACCCTGAGTTCCCGGTTCGCGGGTTCCGAGGACGTGGCGCTTTCCATCATGAGCTTCTGGCGCGACGTGGGGGTTGACGCCGAGGCCCTGACCATCGACTCGACCAAGCAGCGGAACCTGCGGCGCAACCGCGAGTTTGACAACAACACCTACGTTACGAACACGAGTTCCAACATCTTCACGGCCATGAACGCGTACCACAGCGGCAATGGCGCCCGCATCGGCTTCGAGTACCCGGAGACCTCCTCCATCTTTGCCAACGTGCAGCAGACCATGGACGAGGCGCAGCTGCTGGACTTGTTCCAGCGGTGGGGCAACTTGGTCTACGACCTGCACATGGACATCCCGCTCTTCCTGCAGCGGGCGGAGATGATGGTCAACCCCAACGTTGTGGCTGACTACGTCTTCCCGGGCACCATCAGCGGCAACTGGACGCACGTGGAGTACATCAAGTCGGCACAGTAGGCATGACAACGACGCGGATGGTCTGAAACGGAGAGGGGAGGGCCCAATGCTGACGGCAGAGGAAAACGAGCTCTTTACCCAAGTCGGGCCGGGGACCCCGATGGGCCGGCTTATGCGTTGGTATTGGCACCCCATTGCCGCAGCGACGCAGCTCGACGAGAACCCGGTCAATGCCGTCCGCGTGCTGGGCGAAGACCTAGTGCTCTTTCGCGACCGGTCCGGCAACCTGGCCCTCATCGAGGGCCGGTGCGCGCACCGGCGGGTCGAACTGCGGTTCGGCATTCCGGAAAAGGAGGGCTTGCGCTGTGCCTACCACGGCTGGCTCTACAGCCCCACGGGCCAGTGCCTGCAGATGCCGGACGAGGCCGTGGACAGCACCTTCCCCAGCCGAGTGAAGCTGCAGACTTACCCGGTGCGGGAGCTCGCGGGCGTTATCTTCGCATATCTGGGCCCGGATCCGGCGCCGCTGCTGCCGAACTGGGACCTCTTCGCCATGGAGAACGTCGGGCGCGACGTGGGCTTCCAGGTGCTCAACTGCAACTGGCTCCAGGTCCAGGAGAACGACATGGACCCCGCCCACCTGGAATGGCTGCACGGCTATTTCTCCAACTACGCCCTGGAACGCATGGGCCGGAAGGACCTGCAGCGCCCGCCGCGCAACCCCGACGGGGGGCGCACGCCGGTGGGCGAGCGCCGCGACTGGGCGGTCTACGACCAGGGCGTCATGAACTACGCAAAGACGCCCAACGGCCTCCGCGAGGTGCGCCCGTCCATCTTCCCCAACGTGAACAGCTTCACCACGGACTTCATGTACCGCGTGCCCATGGACGACACCCACACCCTGCACGTCTTCTTCACCTCCTACGCGCAGGACCCGACGGAGGGGCCGCAGGAGAAGGTGCCCTACTACATCGTCCCGTCGTCCGTGGACACGCAGGGCAACCCCATTTGGGCGGAGTTGGACAACAACGGCGGTCAGGACGCAATGGCATGGGTCGCACAGGGGCAGATCGTGGACCGCACCAAGGAGCGGCTCGGCGAGTCCGACCGGGGCGTCCTGATGTACCGCGAGCTGCTGCGACAGCAGATCCGCATCGTCGAGGACGGCGGCGAGCCCATGAACGTCTTCCGCGACGCCGCCAAGAACGTGTGCATCCCCGTGCCGCCACGCGATGGCTCACCCATCGCGTGGGAGGGCCCGAGCGAGCACCTCATGAACCGCGTCACTGGCCCGTACAAGCACTCGCCCGTCGTGCGAGGCATGGTGGAAAAGTACAGGGGCAAGGAGGCGCTGGAGGGCCCCGTCCACTAGCGTCTCCGGAGCCCCGGTCACTGGGCGCGCCGTCGGGCGGCTTGAGCCCGCGCCCAACACTTTCGACATCAGGAGCAGCGATGACTGAGGCAGCCTTCCCCCAGATTCCGCTGGAGTTCGGCATCTTCGACTGGATCGAGTGGGGGGAGGCGCCCCTCAACGAGGTCTTCGAAGCCAAGCTGAAGCTAATGCAGCACGCAGAGAAATGCGGCTTCGCCTGCTACCACGTCGCCGAGCACCATGGTACGCCGCTCTCCATCAACGGCAGCCCGGGTCTGTTCCTGGCATCCGCGGCGCAGCGGACGGAGCGCATCCGCCTGAGCCCGCTGACGTACTGCCTGCCGTGGCACAACCCCTACCGCCTCTACAACGAGATTTGCATGCTGGACCAGCTGAGCAAGGGGCGGCTCGAGGTCGGGGTTTCGCGCGGCGTGTCGCCCATCGAGGCCCGCATCTACGGCATCGAGAACGTGGAACAGTCCCGCGAGATGTCGCAGGAGGCCCTCGACGTGCTGCTGGCGGCGTTCAACAACACCGAGCTTAACTACGAGGGCAAGCATTACCAGTTCGAGAATGTGGAGCTGTGGAACCGGCCGTACCAGCTCCCATACCCGCCGCTCTGGTTCCCCAGCAGCAACGAGAGCACCGTGCCGTTCATCGCACGCCACGGCTTCCACACGTCGCACAACTTCGCGCCGGTGCAACTCGCCCGCCTTCACTTCGACCATTACAAGGAGGCGTGGCTCCACCATAGGGACGAGCCGGGCCGCATGAACGGCCACGTCGCCGTCCCCAAGCTCACGAACTCGCGGCACATCTACGTCGCGCCAACCGACGCCGAGGCGTTCGAGGAGGTGCACGAGCCGTTCATGGTGTGGCGCTCGCACATCACGCACCTGAACCGCAGGGCCCGCGGCGAGCCGGACCACGGCGCTGAGCAGGAGATGAACGCTCGGCTGGAGCAGGAAACGCTCATCGTCGGCTCGCCGGAGACGGTAGCCGCCAAGGTGACGGAGGCGATGCAGATCAGCGGCATCAACTACTTCTTGGGCGTTTTTGCCTACGGCAACATGAGCATGGAACGCGCGATGCGCTCAATGGATCTCTTCTCCAGTGAGGTCATGCCTGCCGTCCGCGCGAGTAGTGGCTAAAGCACAGGTCCCCGGGGGGATAGGGACGGGATTGCCCGCACATTTGGCCATACCAGGGTGGCTTCATGCCCGTGCCGCCCTTGGCGCGCGACTAGCCGACCTGCAGCCCGGTCAGCTTGCTGTTGATGATCTCCGCCTCTAGCGAAAGCGTCTCCCACTCCTGCCAGAGCGACTGCGCCTCCTCTTTGAGCACACGGTATCGCTCGCCTGAGGCGGCAATCTGCGCCCGCTCGCCAAAGGAGTCGGGACTGGAGAACTTGACCTCCAATTCCGCTATGCGGGCCTCGTGGTCAGCCAGTGACACGGTGATTTGCTCTATGCGCTTGGCGAGTCTGCGGGCCTCTTGGCCCAGCGACCGCCGCTCCAGGTCCTCGGCGCTGGTTGGCTTACCGGACCGTCTCGTAGCTGGGCCTTGTGCCGGACCGCTGCCTGCCGCTCCGTTGGCCGAGCCATTGGCGCTCCCCTTGTTGGCCTCGGCCTGCTTTCGATAGAGATAGCTATCGTAGTCTCCGGGGAAAACGGTTGGCTGGCCGCCGTCTATTTCGACAATCTTGTTCGCTACCTGGCGTATGATAGTCCGGTCGTGGGTTATAAAGCAGATCGCGCCGTGGAAATCGCCAAGGGCGTCCGCGAGGATTTCCCTGGAAGCGATGTCAAGGTGGTTGGTCGGCTCATCCATGAGGAGCAGGTTGGTTGGCTGGAGGAGCAGCTTCGCCAGGGCCACCCGGGCCTTTTCGCCGCCGGACAACACGGAAATGGGCTTGCGGACCTCGTCGCCGCTGAACAGGAAGCCGCCGAGGGTGGTGCGCAGGTTCTGCTCCGACTGCCCGGGCGCAGCTTGCTGCAACTCCTCCAGGAGGGAGTTCTTGGGGTTCAGGAGGTCAAGCACGTGCTGCGCGTAGTAGCTGGTGACGACGTTGTGGCCGGTTTTTCTCTCCCCTTCATCCATTGGAATGACGCCTGCAAGCAGCTTCAGCATCGTGGTCTTCCCCGCGCCGTTCGGTCCGACTAACGCCACGCGGTCGCCGCGCGATAGCGTCAGGCCCATGCCTTGGTAGACCACGTTGTCGCCGTAGGACTTGCTGACGTTGGTCAGCGATATGACCTCTAGACCACTGCGCGGAGGCTCCGGAAACGAGTAGCGGATCTTCCTAGTCGCCCTTGGCAACGTGATGGTCTGCATCTTCTCGATTTGCTTCAATCGGCTTTGCACCTGGCTGGCCTTCGTCGCCTTGGCGCGAAAGCGCTCCACAAAGCGCATCTGCTTCTGGATCTCGCGCTGCTGCCCGGCTGCGGCGGCCCGCTTGATCTCGAGGGTGCGTTCGCGGGCAACAAGGTAGTCGTCATAGTTGCCTCGAAGAAGCGCCACCTCGTCCGGCTCAATGGCGAGCACACTGGTTGCGACTTGGTTAAGAAAGGCGCGGTCGTGCGATGTGACGAGCACGCCGCCCGGAAACGAGGCAAGGTACTTCTCAAACCATAGGTTCGCGTCGAGGTCGAGGTGGTTAGTGGGCTCGTCCAGGAGCAAGAGGCTGGGATTCATGAACAGCAATCGGGCGAGCCCTGCCCGCATGGCCCAGCCGCCGCTGAACTCACCTATGGGCCGGAGAAAGTCGGCCTGCTTGAACCCAAGGCCGGAGAGGACCGCCTTGGCCTCGTGCTCGCGGTCGTCTCCGCCCGCGGCCTCCAACGCCGTGTCAAGCTCGCTGAGGCGGTCCAGCAGTTCGTTCTGGCGCTGCGGGTCGACTTCCGACGACATGGCTTCCCGTGTGGCGGCAATCTCTTCCGCGAGCGCGTTCACCTTCGCGCTCGCGTCCAGCACCTCTTGCAGCAGAGGCTTGCCGGCAAAGGTAGCTGGCTCCTGCCTGAGGTAGCCCATGGTCACGTTGCGCAGCGTCGAGACGCTCCCCGTATCCGGGGCGGTATCGCCTGCCAGGATGTCCATGAACGTGGTCTTCCCGGAGCCGTTTGGCCCTACGAGTGCAATCCGGTCCCCGGCGGCTATGTTGATTGTGAGCCCACTGAACAGAGTCCTGTTCGAGTAGGCTTTGCTGATGTTGGACGCAAATAGCATATCGTTCGGCTAACCATCACTTGATCTGCAGGATGCACGTGCGGCGAAGCGGCACAACATTATTGTAACCGCATCCGGCGTGGTTGGCCGAAAGGGCCGTAGTGCGAACGCTTGCGTGAGAGGTGCGGTGCGGCTGAAAGACACACGCATCCGAGAGTTCAATGCCAGCCACGGGGCGCTTGCCCTCGGCCTCACTAGCCTCTCAACCCACAGCTACCCGACCCTACCCCCTCGTTGTCCTGCCAGGAATTACCTTTGCCGAGGCAGAGTGTCCAACTAGCTCCTGGTACGCAAATAGGAGAAGACGCCAAGGATTAGGCCGAAGAGAAGAATGACTGGGATGAACCACAGGATTCCAGGCAGCCCTCCGTCCCCCTCCGCAACATCTGGCGCGGGCGCGGGCGCCGGCGCAGAGGTGGCGGTCGGCGTCACGATGATGATCGCCGGTGTGGCCGTGGCCATCGGGGCGGCCGTGGGTTCCGGTGTTGGCGTGGGCGCCGGCGTCGACGTGGCCGTGGGCTCAGGAGTCGGCGTTGCCGTGGGCTCCGGCGTGGGCGTGGCTGTTGGCTCAGGGGTCGGCGTCTCCGTAGGCTCCGGCGTCGACGTGGCCGCTGGCTCCGGCGTCGACGTGGCCGCTGGCTCCGGCGTTGACGTGGCCGGCGGCGCAGGCGTAGGCGGCGGCCCGACGCGGACCTGCGTGTGGCCCGCGACGGTCCGTTCCTGGCGGTCGAAGTTCTTGAAAATGCCGGAGAAAATGTACTGCCCCTCCGTGGTGGGGACGGTTACAACGTAGATGAAACTGGAGTCGCCAAACAGGTTAAAGTTGATGACTTGCCCCTCTACTTCTGTCTGGTTGGCTAACGGGAGAGTCGAGCTGACGAAGGTGAAGCCGGCCGGCAGCGTCTCGACCATCTGGCCGAAACCGCCGTAGTTGCTGGCGGTGATGGTGACCTGGAGCACGCCGCCGGGCGAGGCCCAGTCCTGCTGGAAGGTCCGAGTGGCGCTGTGCGACTGCGCCTCGACGCTGCCGGGTTGCGCCAACAGCGCGACGGCGCCCACCATGGCGGCGATTGCCAGGGCCACAAATGCTCCAAGGGAAGTCCGGATCAATTCGTCCTCCTATTAGCCGAGGTCATTCGTTCGTCCCTTGTCAACCCGCAAAGTAGAGCGCGATGACTTCCAGAACCTCGTCCTTCTCGATGAGTTCCGCGAAATAGTCGGAAATCGCCGCCAGGGCCTCTATTTTCTCGATGATGCCGTCGCGGTTCAGGTCGTAGAGGTGGTGGGCGGCCTCCACCACCTCAATTACGACGATGATGATGGACCCCGTACCCGTGCTGTCCGTGGCCGTCAGGTTGACAGTGTACGACTGCCCCAACGCCAGTGTAACCGCTTGGCCCAGCCGGATTTGTCCCGTTTCCTCGCCGACGGTGAAAAGCGCCGCGTTGGCTCCGCTCAGCGAGTATGTGACGTCGTCGTCGTTGGGGTGCGTCGCGGTCACGGCGTCGCCCACAGCGTCGCCCGCGAGCGCGTTCACCGGCAGCGGACGCGTCGTCCGGAAGCCGTCCACGAACCGGGGCGCCGTGAGAGCGGGGCCGAAGCCACCGCCGCCACCGCCGCCGCCGGTGATGACACGCCGGGCAACTTGCGTGACCGTGATGGTCACCTGAATGGTGTCGTCTACTTCGTTGGGCAAATGGGTGTAAGAGCTGTTGAATCCGTCACGGACTTGCACCGTTACGGTTTTCTCGTTCGTTCCCTGCGGGTCGTAGTCGAGGACATCCTTCGTCCGCAGTTGGCCTGTGCCCGGGTCAATGCTGAAGAGTCTCGCATCGCTGCCGGTGATGGAGTAGGTGAGGATGTCGCCCGGATCATCATCTGTCGCCCGCACCGGCGAGCCTATGGATCGACCCGCCGCCGTCCCCTGCCCGACGCTGCGCGTAACCGGGGCAGTCTCCGTGAACTCGGGGTTGATGTTCTGCGAGGGTTTGTCGGCAGAATCAGCGATCCGCCCAGCCGTTATGGTCGATGCCGTCTTGCCGCTGTCCCGGCGGTCAGTGTAAGAAATGGTTGCCCGCAGGTACATATCAACGTCTTCAGCTTGCGCCGTGTAGGCACTTGAGCTTGAACTCGATGTCGCGCCCGGAATGTCTTGCCAACTTGACCTGTTCGAGGATCGCTGCCATTGCCATGTCCTGCCACTAACACTTCCGTCACCATCGGCCAGCGAGGCCGTAAACTGCGTGTCCACCCACCCCCGCGGCGGCGTGATGGTCACTACGCCCTCTTCCTCCACGTCCGTCACAGAGACGGTCACGGACAGCGAGTTCCGCAACCCGCCGCCGTCCTCCGCCGTGACAGCAATGGAGTACGATGTCCGGCCCTCGTAGCTGGGCGGCGAGCGGAAGTACAGCTGGCCCTGGTCGGAGATCCAGAAGTCGCTGCCGCTCACCGTCCACGTGAGCGTGTCCCGCTCCGGGTCGGTCGCCGTGGAGCTCCCTAACGTGGAGCTCGAGTTCTCCTCGATGGAGGCTGTGGCGGCGCCCGTGACCACCGGCGCCTCGTTGACGTTCGTCACCGTGACCGTCACGCTCTGCCTGTCGTCGATCGCCATGTCGGGGTCGTCGAGCGGGTCCGCTCGGTCGCTGACTTCCACCGTGACGCGGTAGCTCCGTTTGCCCTCGAAGTCCAGAGTCACGCTCGACGCCAAGCTTAGCTGTCCCGTGTTCTGGCCGATCTCGAAGGTTGCCTCGTCCGTCCCGCTCAGCGAGTAGTAGAGCGTGTCATTGTTGAAGTCTGTCGCAACGACGGGGTCCCCAAACGACCGCCCTCCCGTCGCGTCCTCCGCCACCTCGCGCTGCCCGGTCTCCGTCGACGGGAACGCCGGCGCCGAGTTCACCGGCGGCGCGTCCCCCACCCGCGGCGACACGGCGTTGGCCGTCTTGGTGGCGGTGCCGTGCCCGTCCGTGTACGACGCCGTAGCGCGTATGTAGTTGCCCTCGTCGTCGTCCGTCGGTTCGAAGGTGGCGCTCGTGGCCCCCGCGATGTTCACCCAGTCGGTCCTCCCGTTCGGCGAGCGCGACCACTGCCACATGACGACGCCGCTGGGTATGTCGTCGTCTTGGAGCGTCGCCATCACCGGCACGCGAGCCCGGATCGTCCCCGTGTCCGAGCTCAGCGTCACCGTCCCCTGCTCCTCCACGTTCTCGATCGTGATCGTCACGTCCTGCATGTCGTCGATGCTCATCGACGGCTGCCCCAGCCCGTCCAGCCCGTCGTGCACCTCGACGGTCACGCTGTAGCTCGGCTTGTCCTCGAAGTCCAGGGCCTCCTTCGTCTGCAGCTGCCCCGTCGTCGTCACGATGCTGAACGCCGCCGCGTCCGTGCCGCTCAGCGAGTACACCAGCCCGTCGTCATCCGGGTCCGCGGCCGCCACGGGCGCGCCGACGCTCTCGCCCGCCCGCGTGTTCTCCTCCACCGTGCGAGCGCCCGTCTCCGTCGACGGGAACGTCGGCCGTTGGTTCTCCCCGAAGACCCGCTCCGTCGTGATCGCCTCCGCGCTCTTCCCGCCCCCGCGCGTGTCCGTGTACTCGACCCTCGCCCGCAGGAAGAAGTCCGCATCCGCCAGCGTTGTCGTGTAGCTGGGCGACGTCGCTCCCGAGATGTTCGTCCACACGGGCCGCCCATTCTCCGACCGCGCCCACTGCCAGCTCTCCCCGCTCACGCCGCCGTCGCCGTCCGTGAGCGTGGTGGTCAACGTCTCCCCGACGCCCGGCTCGTCATCCGAGAGCGTCAAGACCCCGTCCTCCTCCACGTCGAGGATGGTCACGGTAACCGTAGTCGTGGCGTCGATCGAGTCGTCACTGATCACGGTGATCACGTTGTTGCTTTCGTCCAACCCTTTGCCGTCGTGCACGGCAACCTGAAGGAACAACGGACCGGATGTCGTCTCGAAGTCAAACGCCCGGGCGGTCCGCAGTCGCACCGTGGTGTTGTTGACCACCACGAGCTAAAACTTGTCGGCCTGTGCCCCCTCGATGCTGAACGTCAGGATGTCATCAGGATCGCGGTCACTGGCGGTGATGGGGAGCCCAACAGTCCTTCCGGTGTCGCCCTCCTCGACATTTTGCGTGCCTGACGAGGTGAACCGTGGCTTCGCGTTGAGGATGGGGTCCGCCGTTATCGCCTCGCTCTCCATGCTAGTCGCGGACTTCCCCGGCCCCCTGCGGTCGATATAGGTAACAACGACGCGCATCTCCATGCCCTCGTCGTCCTCATCCACGACGTAATGGAAGTCCGTCCCAAGGGGGTTGTTTGTTTGTTTTGTCTGCCAGGCCCCCCGGGCGAACGCAACTGGAGGGTCCAGTCAATGGGAGGAGGCTGCCCCTGGGTCGGCGGGGTCAAGTCGATGCCGCCGTCCGGGTCAGTCAGCGTGAATTTCACGCGATCCGCCACCGCGGGGTCCAGATTGCTCACCGTGACCGTCCCCAGCTCCTCCACGTCCGCAACGGTCACCGTGACGTCGACGCTCACGCTGCGGCGCGGTGACTTGCTTAGCTCGTCAGTCGCGACCACCGTGAACGTGTAGACGTTGCCGTCGATGTCCGTGCCGTCATCTTGCGAGCCCGTTGGCGTCTCGTAGTCGGGTGTGTTGGCGAAGGTCACGGTGCCGCCGCTGTCGATGCTGAAGTCACTCGCGTCCGTCCCCGTCAGCGACCACGTCACCCCGCCTTCCTCGTCGCGGGCGGCGTAGGACGACACGTCGGTGATGTCGTTCTCGTTGTACGTGATGGCCAAGTTGGGCGTCCCCGTGAACTCCGGCGCCTCGTTGACGTCTTCAATACGGATAAAGAACTCGTGCGTCGCCGTATTGGTGCCGTCGGATGCGTTCACGGTGAACACGTATCCCTGACCCCCTACATCGGTTGAAGAACCCCTCGGGTCCTCAAAGTTTGGCACGATATTCCAGCGGGCGATGGCGCTCTCGTCAGCGTTGGCCGTCATGACAAAATCGGGGTCCTCTGCGATGACGAAGTCAACCGCGTCGAGCCCGGTGATGCTCCAAATGATGTCCTGCCCCTCCTCGTCCCGGACCTCAAACCGTTACCAATAGTCTTGGTTTGCCACTGTGGCCGGGATGGAAGACAGTTCAGCCGCCGTCCTCCCCGAGTCGTACTCGATCTCAAAAGCGTGCCGACCGGTACTTGGTGACCTGAACTCGGGCGTCTCATCGACGTCCGTCACGGTCACCGTGACGGGGTAGTCCCGGGATTTTTGAACCCCAGTCGTGTCTCTCGCTATTAAAGTGACCTCGTACACATTGTCGGTGTTTTCGTTGACCGGGTCCTCGAAGTTGGGCCGGATCCGGAAGAAGAGGGCACCCTCTCCCATGCCGGTACCCGTCGAAATCGTGAAGTCACCCCCGTCCGTGCCGCCCACCGCCCAGGTGATGCCGGCGGTCCCGTCTTCTTCATCGCGAGCGGTAAAGGTGTACACCGCCAGGTCCGTAGCTGCATATTCGTAGTCGTACTCGATCTCAGCAAAGGTATGCGTATCCTTTTCCGAGGTGATCTCCGGCGTCTCGTCAACTTGCGTGACGGTCACGGTCACGGCAAAGGTCCCCGTCAGCGCCCCCAGCGAGTTGTCGTCCGTCGCCTCCAGGATGATGTCGTAGTTGTTGCCTGAGCTCATGTCAACGGGGACCTCGAAGTTGGCGGGCTTCAGGTCCGTGCCTGGGCTTGGGTTCTTGAACGAGATGGTGCTCGACCCATCGCCGGTGTTCTTCGTGATATCGAAGTGGTTCCCGTCATCCCCGCTCACGCTCCAGGTGACGTCGTCGCCGTCATCGTCGTAGAACGTGAAGCTGCCGGAGACCGTGAGGTCTGCAACGGTGAGTGTCATACTGTCGACATCAAACTCAATCTCCGCAAAGCTCGGCGTCGCGCCCCCGCTGATCACCGGCGTCTCGTTCACGTCATTGACGGTCACGGCGACCATCTGCGTGTCCTGGAGTCGAGTAGATGCATTGTCCCTCACCCTCACCGTCACGTCGTACACGTTGTCGGGGCCGGTGTCGGCCGGGATCTCGTAGTTGGGCACGTTACTGAAATGGAGCGTGGCCGTGCCGTTGATGGTAGACATGATGGTGAATTCGCCCGCGTCGTTGCCCTGCAAGTCCCACGTCATCGTCCCCGTCATCGTCCCCGTCATCGCCTCCGGGTCCGTCGCCACGTAGGTCGCGATGATCTCCGTAGTTGGCGTGTTCTCGTCCTTACTGATTGTAGCCGGGCCGCTGGTGATTTCCGGCGTCTCGTTAACGTCAGTCACCGTGAGCCTGAGCGTGTGCCCGTCATTCGCCGGTGGAGTGCCGTTGTCGGTGGCCCTCACCGTCACGATGTAAAGGTTGGACCCGCCGTTCATGGAGTCGGTCGGATTCTCAAAGTCTGGCGGGCTGCTGAACGTGAGCACGCCACTCGTCGAGATTGAGAAGTCGCCAGCGTCGGCGCCCCCCAATGACCACGAAAACACAGTATCCGCGTCCGGGTCAGTCGCCGCATACGAATGGACGGCGGTCGTGTTCTCAGGCACGGACTTTGAGGTGGGAGGGGACGTGAGCATCGGCGTCTCATTGACGTTCGTCAGGCTGATGGTCACCGTGATTTCGTCGTCGACGGCCGTGCTGTTGCCGCCCGCGGCGTCCTTGCCGTCGTGCACCGTCACGATGACGGTGTAGCTGTTCTTCGAGCCCTCGTAGTTGTACGTGATACCGGCCTTGCTCTTCAACTGGCCGTCCGTCGTGTCGATGGTGAAGGACCCACCGTCGTTACCGCTCTTGATTCCGTAGGTCAGCGTGTCGCCGCTGTCGCCGTCTGTTGCCCCCACCGCATTCCCGGCGTTCGTCCCCGCCGAGCTGTTCTCCGGCTACGTCCGCGTGGCCGTCATCGAGCTGAACGTCGGCTCGGAGTTGCTGGCGTTTATGGGCCCCCTCGAAACGCTGGTTGCCGACTTGCCCGACCCATGCCCGTCCGTGTAGTTCACTTTGACTCTAAGGTACTTGGTCACGTCCGCGGCCACTGGCACATAGGTCACCCCTGTCGCATTGGTAATGTCCGAGAATCCGCTGGTCGCTGAGTCTGACCGTCGCCATCGGTACGTCTTGCTGGTGGTGCTCCCATCCGGGTCCGTCACCGACGCCGTCAGCGTCGACCCCCCCGACAGCGTGCCCGTAAACGACGCCGTCCCAGCCTCGTCCACGTTCGTGACCGTGACGGTCACTGCGAGGCTGTCGTCGACGGCGCCGCCATTGTTGTCCTCCACGTTCACCGTCACGAGGTAGGTGTTGTTAGTGTCGGAGTCCGTCGGCGACTCAAAGTTCGGGCTGCTGCTGAACTTGAGCACGCCGCCCACGATGGTGAAGGCGTCAGCGTCGTCGCCTGTCTTCGACCACGTCAGCGGGTTCGATTCCGGGTCGTCCGCCATGTAGGTCGCCAAGACCTCCGATGTCGCCGTGTTCTCAGGTACGCTGATGGCGGTTTGGGAAGTCGTGATCACCGGCTTCTCATTGACGTTCGTGACGGTAATGGTGACGTCCTGCGTGTCGCTCAGAGAACCGTCGCTCACGTTCACCGTCACGTTGTAGACGTTGTTGGTGCCGGTGTCCGTCGGCGACTCAAAGTTCGGCACATTCTTGAACTTGAGCACGCGGCCCACGATGGTGAAGTCGCCCGCGTCGTCGCCCGTCAACGTCCACGTCAGACCGTCCCCGACGTCCGGGTCAGTCGCCGCGTATGTCTCGAGGACTTCCGATGGCGCCGTGCCCTCAGGCTTGCTGATGGTGGATGTGGTGGTGGTGATGTCGGGCACCTCATTGACGTCGGTGACGTTGATGGTGACCGCGATGGCGTCGTCGACAACGGTGTCAGTGGTTCCGTCGGGTTCCTTGCTGTCGGTCACGGTCACTACGACGCTGTAGCTGGTCGGGTTGGTCTCGAAGTCCAGGGCATCGCTGGTCTTTATCTGGCCGCTCGTCGTCTCGATAGTGAAAGACGACGCGTCCGGCCCAACCAGAGCGTATGTCAGCGTCCGTGGCCGTAACCGCGGTCCCGACTACCGTCCCGGACGTATTGGTCTCCGCCACGGAGCGTGTGACGGCGGCGGTCGGGAACACGGGCAGGTGGTTGGTCGTATCAGTGTAGTTAGCCACAGCGTGGGTCGACAGGTCCGCTGCGTCGTTGCCCGCCAGGTCCTGCACCGGGTTCGTCCCCTTCGTGTAGGCCAAGGTCACCGTGTTGCCACTGGCCGGCCCGGTCGAAAGCGTCAGTTCGACCTTGGCCCCAACGACGTTGACGCTTGACGGCGCAGCAGCCGTGCCGCTTTGTATCGACACCCCGAAGTCGGACGCCTCCGGAACGGATCCCGTGTCCATGGCCTCGCTGTAGATCAGCTTCAGGGACGTCCCGTCCACATTCGCCACAAGTAGCGTCGGGGCGGTGGTGTCCCTGGCCTGCGCCCGCACCGGAGCGGGGAGCAGCAGCAGCGCCGCCAGCAGGCCCAGGGCTGCGATGGAAATCAGGAAGCGCAGGTAACCTACTGGATGCGTGGCAAGCATACTTCAGGCTCTCCTCAATTGCGTTTGGGGAACGCTTGGGAGGCCTCGGGACGCTTCACACAGCCGCACCCCCACCCCATTTCCCCATACTGGCTTTTCACTGCTGGATTGGATTCCAGCTAAATAACACATACATAGTACATACTTGTGTCAATATCACACAGCAATGGAGTAAGAGCACTGATAAATACGTACTAGATTACAGCGAAGTATTGCACCTCCGTAAGCCCATTTGCGACCAAAAAAACGAGACACCCAAGAAGACCCAACTGCGACCGCCCCGCACCCCCCCTCGACTGCGCCACAACCACCAACCAACCATCACCCAAAACCCAACCAACCGACCCCCACCCCGCCACCGCACCCCCACCCACCCCCACCGCCGTCCCCACCCACCCCCCCGTCGTTCCCGCGAAAGCGGGAACCCAGGGCAGGTGCGCGGCGAGGGGCGTCCCCGCCCCCGCGCACCCCTTCCCCCACCGCACTCCCACCCACCCCATCGCACGCGCGCCTCCCAAATCCGTTCGCCCTGAGCCTGTCGAAGGGCCCCCACCCCCACCAGCCAGCAGCACTCGCCGTCCCCACCCACCCCCCCGTCGTTCCCGCGAAAGCGGGAACCCAGGGGAGGTGCGCGGCGAGAGGCCGTCCCCGCCGCCCCCAACTCCCAACCCCCACCGCACCACCCACCCGCCCCCACCGTCGTACCGGCGAAAGCCGGTATCCAGAGGTGCGCGGCGCGGGGCGTCCCCGCATTCCCCCCGCCATGACACGGGCCCCTAGCCCCCACGCCGCGCCCCTCGCTACCCTCCCCCCATGCCACACGCGCGCAACCTCCTCGAACAGCCCCTCGCCCGCACGGTCCGCATAGATGACCGCATGCGGTTCGGCGCCCAACAGCAGGGAATTGTTTCAACACCGCGGAGCGTTCTTGCATTCGCTTTGTATCTGCAATGCGTCACATCAGCTACAAAGCGAATGCAAAAACATACTCTCCTCAGGTACGCGGCCCAGAAAAGACAATGCCTCCTTCAAATACGCCGGGCGCCGCAGAACAATGCGCCCAAACCGCATCAGGAAGCGCGGAAAACACAAGCATCAGGGGAGATCGCAGAAGAAGAAGCGCAGACCCAGCAGGCAGCCGAGGCGCAAGCGGAAGGAGTGAGCAGCACGGAGGAAATTGGTGGGCGGCACAGGACTCGAACCTATGACCTCTTCCGTGTGAAGGAAGCGCTCTAACCAGCTGAGCTAGCCGCCCAAGGAGAAGTACGGTGGCAAGGATAGGATTCGAACCTATGACCTAGCGCTTATGAAGCGCCCGCTCTGCCGCTGAGCTACCTTGCCACGTCGCCCAGGGAAAACGCCGATGGCGCTCTCGTAGGGTGTGTATTAAATATAGCTTTTGCCCACTTTGGGTGTCAACGAGACTCCCGCGCGACCGCCTCCTCCTCGCGCCACCCTCGAATGAGCCTCTCGCCTTGTCCGGCCCCCTAGCTCTGGGGTACGATGGACAGTGAATTGTCGATACATTTCGACGTCCACAAGGCTAATTAGAGGTACAGCGCATGCCACCATATTCCGCTGGCGCGGAGGTCTCGCAGGAAGTCCTGGACCTGCGCTATCGCATACGCCACTCGGCCAGCCACATCATGGCCGACGCCGTGCTCCAGCTATTCCCGGAGGCCAAGTTCGCCATCGGCCCGCCCACGGACGACGGCTTCTACTACGACTTCGACGTCGCGCGTCCCTTCACGCCTGAAGACCTCGACGAGATCGAGGCGCGCATGCGGGAGCGCATCGCCACGGATGTGCCCTTCCTCCGCACAGAGATCACCCGAGAGGAGGCTAAGGCAGCCTTCCAGGACCAGCCCTTCAAGCAGGAGATCATCGACGGCATCCCGGCGGGGGAGGCCATCTCCACCTACGCGCACGGCCCCTTCAAGGACCTGTGCGAGGGCCCACATGTGGAGCATTCCAGGCAGGTGGCTGCCTTCAAGCTGCTCTCAGTGGCCGGCGCCTACTGGCGCGGTGACGAGCATCAGCCGATGCTCCAGCGCATCTACGGCACAGCCTGGGAGTCGCAGGAAGCCCTCGATGCCTACCTCACGATGCTGGAAGAGGCGGAACGCCGCGACCATCGTCGCCTGGGCCGGGAGCTGGACCTCTTCTCCACCTCAGACCAGGTGGGGCCGGGTCTCGTCATTTGGCACCCAAAGGGCGCGCGGACGCGGCTGATCATAGAGGACCTGTGGCGTAAAGAACACCTGGCTCGCGGCTACGAGATGGTATACACACCGCACATTGGTCGAGAGGCCCTGTGGCGCACCAGCGGACACCTGGACTTCTACCAAGAGAACATGTACGACGCCATGGATGTCGACGGGCAGAACTACTACGTCAAGCCGATGAACTGCCCATTCCACATCCAGGTGTACCAGTCGGCCAAGCGGTCGTACCGTGAGCTGCCCATGAGGCTCACCGAGCTGGGCGCCGTGTACCGCTACGAGCGCAGCGGCGTGCTGCACGGCCTCATGCGGGTTCGCGGTTTTACCCAGGACGACGCCCACATCTTCTGCCTGCCGGAGCAGGTGGAGGACGAGGTGGTTGGCGTCCTGGACTTCACCTTCGACCTGCTGGGCCAGTTCGGCTTTCAAGACTACGACATCTTCCTGAGCACGCGCCCAGAGAAGGCAGTGGGTCCGGCGGAGAGTTGGGAGCACGCCACCGAGTCCCTCCGGCGCGCCCTGAACTCTCGCGGGCTGGAATACCAGGTGGACGAGGGCGGCGGGGCGTTCTATGGCCCCAAAGTAGACATCAAGATCCGCGACGCCCTGGGCCGCTCGTGGCAGTGCACCACAGTGCAGTTCGACTTCAACCTCCCGGAACGGTTCAACCTGGCTTACGACGGCCCCGACGGCGAGCAGCATCGCCCCTATATGGTGCACCGGGCGCTTCTGGGCTCCATCGAGCGTTTCTTTGGCGTGCTGTTGGAGCACTACGGCGGCGCTTTCCCCTTGTGGCTTGCGCCCGTGCAGGCCGTTGTCATCCCCATCGCGGACCGGCATTTGCCCTACGCCGAGAGCGTCGCGGCGCGGCTCAAGGCGGAGGGACTGCGGGCCGAGGTGAACGCCAAGTCCGAGCGAATGAACGCGAAGATACGACAGGCGCAGCTGCAAAAGATACCGTACATGCTTGTGGTCGGCGACCGGGAAGGCGAGGCCAGCACAGCGGCCGTGCGCCTGCGCGACGGTTCAGACCTCGGCCCCGTCCCGTTGGACGATATCGCGGCGCGCATGGCTGGAGAAGTCGCAGCACACGCCTAGGTCATTTGGCCGCAATGGAAGGAGTAGCTCCACACGCTATGTTGGACAAACTTTCTGCCATGGAGCAGCGTTATCGCGCCATCGGCGAGGAGTTGACCCTGCCGTCGGTGCTGGGCGATTACACCAAGCTGCAAGGGCTTGGGCGTGAGCGCGCGGGCCTGGAGAAGGTGGTTTCTCTTTCGACCCGGTATCGTCAAGTACTGCGGGAGTCGGAAGACGCACGCACACTTCTCGCCGAAGAGGCGGACTCGGAGATGCGCGAGTTGGCGCAGGAGGACCTGACATCCCTGGAGGCCGAACGCACGAGCCTCGAAGCCGACATTCAGGTGGCCCTGCTGCCTGCTGACCCGGACGACGACCGAAACGTCATCGTCGAGGTGCGGGCCGGCACTGGCGGCGAGGAGGCAGCCCTCTTCGCCGCGGAGTTGGTGCGTCTCTACACTCGGTTCGCGCAGCGGACCAACCGTCAAGCCTCTGTCCTCAGCGTCAACGACACCGGCATCGGCGGCATCAAGGAAGCCGCGGTGGAAATCAAGGGCAAGGACGCCTACAGCCGCTTGAAGTTCGAGAGCGGGGTACATCGTGTCCAGCGGGTGCCTGCGACAGAGGCCAGCGGCCGGATCCACACCTCCACAGCCACGGTGGCTGTGCTGCCCGAAGCCGAAGAAGTGGACATCCAGATCAACACCGAAGACCTGCGCATCGACACCTACCGCGCGGGTGGTCATGGCGGCCAGAATGTACAGAAGCTGGAAACGGCCATCCGCATCACCCACCTGCCCACGAATCTGGTTGTCACATGCCAGGACGAGCGTTCACAGGGCCAGAACAAGCTCAAGGCAATGACCGTGCTCCGGTCGCGCCTCTATGAGATGGAACGCCGACGCAAGGAGGAGGTCCTCACCTCAGAGCGTCGCTCACAGGTGGGCACCGGCGAACGCTCGGAGAAGGTGCGCACCTACAACTACCCCCAGAATCGCGTGACCGACCACCGCATTAACTACAGCTCCCACAACCTGGAGGCAATCCTCGACGGCGACATCGACGAGATGATCGACGCCCTGGTTCACAATGAGCGGGAGCAACGGCTGGATGCCGCACTGGCAACCTCATGACGCCAGTGGCTTTGGAAGACTTGGACCCGTATGACAAGGAAAGCAGCCGCTGGTATTACACGGGGAAGTCGGTTGCCGAGGCGGTGCATGCCACTAGGGAGATGCTGCAGCAGCTTGAAGAAGCGCCTTTGGAGGCCGAGCTGCTAGTACGGCACGTCACTGGCCTCGACCGCGCTGGAATCTTCGCCCGCTCAAGAGAGGCTCTGACGCCTGCCGAATACCATGATCTGCGCCGTCTCACCTTTCGCCGCCTTCGCCGGGAGCCCCTGCCCTACATTCTGGGCCACTGGGAGTTCTTTGGCTTGGACTTCATTGTGAACTCGGCTGTGATGATTCCCCGGCCGGAGACGGAGACGTTGGTCGAGGAGGCAATCGCATGGTATGAGCGCCGCGGGGCCCGGGACGGCGGTGCCATCTCCGTCGCCGACGTGGGCACGGGCAGCGGGTGCATCGCAGTCTCCCTGGCCTCCAGGCTGGCAAAGGCCAGCATTGTCGCGGTGGACATCTCTCGCGAGGCCCTCAGCGTGGCGGAGGAGAACACCAGGAGGCACGCCACTGCCAACCATGTGCGGCTAGTTGAAAGTGACTTGCTGTCAGCGGTTTCCGGACCGATTGACCTCATCGTGGCGAACCTGCCCTACATCCCGGACGCCGATGTCCCGTCGCTGCAGCCGGAGGTCTCAAAGTATGAGCCGCAGGTTGCCCTCGGGGGCGGCCCCGACGGCCTCTCGCTCATTCGGCGGCTGTTGGCGCAGGCGCAACCCGTGCTCTCGCCTCAGGGCGCCATAATGCTGGAGATCAACCCGCCGCAAAGTGCCACTCTACCCCGTGAGGCGCAGGAAACATATCCTGGCGCCGAGGTTCGCGTCGTTCAAGACTTGGCGGCGCGCGATCGGGTTGTGGTCATAGATCTCTCCGGCGGGCGCTCTGCGTGATCGTCCTCAACGTCTTCCTGGACATCGTCATGCCCGTAGTATTAGTGATTCTCTGCGGCATGGCGCTCTGCAAATTCAAGAAGACCTCAATTGGACCCATCAGCCAGGCAGCTCTCTACCTCTTCAGCCCAGCACTGGTGTTGCTCGGCATGGCGGATACGGATTTGCCTTTGGAGACCATGGCGAAGATTGTGGCGTTTGGGGTGCTCCTGACGGCGATCATGTACGTCATCGCGAGGGTCACCGGCATCGCCCTGCGGTTGGACAGCAGCGCCCAGAGCAGCGTACTGCTGGCGGTTCTGGTGATGAATGCTGGTAACCTCTCACTGCCCATAGTGTCGTTGGCCTTTGGCGACGATGGCTTGGACCGAGCGCTGGTGCTCTTCGCAGTAATTGCACTGGCGGCCGCTACTCTTGGCGTATACATCGCGGCGAGGGGGCAGCATGGAGCCGGAGCGGCGCTGAAAGCGATGGCGCAGCAGCCAATTGGCTACGCGGCCGTGGGCGGCCTTGCACTAAACCTGCTGGATATCGAGCTTCCATCTCCTGTGCTAAGCGCAACTCAGCTCTTGGCCAACGCCGCATTCCCCGCAATGTTGTTGGTGTTGGGAGGCAACCTGATGCAACACAGGGGCATTGCTGAGTGGCGCACGGTTGCAGTAGCGGTCGTCCTGAGGCTCTGGGTTGGCTTGGCCGTGGGATATGGCCTGCTCCTTCTCTTGGGTGTGGATGAACTAACCCGCAACGCGCTATTGGTTACCGCTTCCGCGCCTACGGCCGTCATCGTCATAGTACTATCCACTGAGTTCAACGCGCGGCCCGCAGTCGCTACGGGCGCCGTGGTTGTCTCGACGGTGCTGAGCTTGCCGACGCTGACGGCGCTCCTCTCCGTCCTCACCGGTTGAAGGCATTGAGAACGCCTTGACCCTCTAGAGACGTACACCTAGACTAGATACACACCCTTTTGCTTGGGCGGTTAGCTCAGAGGCCTAGAGCACTGCGTTGACATCGCAGGGGTCAGAGGTTCAAATCCTCTACCGCCCACCATCTGCACTCAACCCGCTTGGCCCTCATTCGACAACGACTTCCGTAGCGCGGGGTGTTCCATCAGTGGATCTTTGCAGAACTGATGAGGTGTGTTCTCGCCTTAACGCCGAAGGAGCTTCCCCGTTGTGCCACAACGCAAATACCATTCCCGTACGAACCGCCCTCGGGGCCAAGTGCCCCATTCAAGTGATGATGGCTACGCGTCCTGGGAGCATGGCACAGATGTGGGTAGCGGGCAAATATGTGTCATACCAATTTACGACACACCCTGAGGCCTTGCGAAATTGTCCTCGAAATGACGGATGGATTAGATATTGTTGACAACAAAGTACAAAACGACTACGTGGTTTTGTCGATATGTGATTGCTATAGTAATATTGTGTTATAGACCAATTGAAACATGAATGTTAGGATTGGCCAGATTCCAATCGACCATTCATATTGAATCGAAAAGACCAGCCCAATTGCAGGACTGCCAACAGAGCTGACACAGGTGTAGCTCGTCTGCTCGCTTGCCGGGAGGTTCGCTCGGATGACTGCAGAGGCGCTCTTGACGGCCTTGGTTTCCGCTCCCTTTGGCGCATATGCCATATCGGTGGACCAGAGCATAGTGTTCTGGAACAAAGCGGCGGAGCGAATACTTGGCTACTCTTCCCAAGACGTCTTGGGGCTGCGGTGTTTTGAGGTCGTGTCTGGAATTGCGTCGAAGGGAATAACACCGGAGTGTTTGGGAGGCTGCCCTTCCGTACGGTACTTGCGCTCGGGGTTGGTTCCGTCTCCAGTCCGACTGAGCATTCTTTGCGCGTCGGGTGAACGGAAATGGGTCAACGTTACACCAATGGTTGCCGCAGGAGCCCACAATGACGGGCCACTCCTCCTTTACCTCTTCGATGACCCGGATGGCAGTGCGGGAGGCGCATCCGGAGGAACAGTCACAAAGCAATGGATGAGCGGTGAAGCGGGCCTTGATGCCGATCAGCCCGCCACAGCCGGTAGCCATGCGCCGCCGTTGGCTTTGAGCCGACGGGAAGCACAGGTATTGCGGCTGGTGGCCTTGGGCCGTGATACCCCCCGGATTGCGGCAGACTTACGCATCAGCCGGCACACTGTGCGGAACCACATCCGCAATTTACGGCAGAAGCTTAACGCGTCCACAAAGCTGGAAGCTGTCCTAACAGCCATGCGTACGGGCATTCTGGAACAAGAGTAGGGGCTGATTGATTTTGGAGGCCCTGAGTGTGTGCCCCGTGGGCACAATGCCCTTCACTTCCGGCGTCTCCACTTTAGCAACGGCTCCAATTGGTGTAGCTAGGGGGTCCTCCTAACGCTCACCTTCCGCCCCGTTGTCGATGCGGTATAATGTCGCTGGCACCGCCCCACCAACGTCAACCGCAGTTGAGCTATGGGGAGTAGACGGGCGCAAGCCGCATCGGTAGACAGCATAACCAAACGGAGGATTGACCTATGGCAGCGGTCAGAGAGGCTCACGTAACCTGGAACGGCAACCTAATTGAGGGGAACGGCACGATCAATGAGGTGACCAGCAGTTCAGTGAATGGCCTGCCCGTCACCTGGGCGTCTCGGACGGAGGGGCCTGAGGGCAAGACCAGCCCTGAGGAGTTGGTGGCGGCGGCCCACGCCAGCTGCTACGCCATGGCCTTTTCTCACATGCTCAACCTCAATGGCACCCCACCCACCAAGCTGGAGGTCAGCGCCGCCGTCACCTTCGACCGCGTTGAGGCGGGCTTCAAGGTGATCTCCAGCGCCCTGAAGGTCAGCGGCCAGGTGGAGGGCATTGAGGCCGCGGCATTCCAGGAAACGGCTGAGGCCGCGAAGGACGGCTGTCCCATCTCCCAGGCGCTCAAGGGCAATGTGGAGCTGAGCGTCGAGGCGACGCTTGAGTAGCGCCGCCACGTGACGCCGTTCGTAGACGAGCGGGCCGTCCGGTGCTTCGGTGGACCGGTCGACCCGCTCATGATGCGTTACCACGACGAGGAATGGGGCGTCCCTCTCCACGACGACTGCAAGCTCCTCGAATTCCTTCTCCTTGACGGAGCGCAGGCCGGCCTCTCTTGGCGCACCATCCTGCACAAACGCGAGGCCTATCGCGCCGCTTTCGACGGCTTTGACGCCACCAGGATAGCCGCTTATACGGACACCGACCGCCAGCGGCTCCTCGCCAACGACGGAATCGTCCGCAACCGCCGCAAGATCGACGCCTTCATCACCAACGCTCAGTGTTTCTTGGAGGTGCAGGCGGCGTTCGAAACGTTCGACGCATATATCTGGGGCTTCACCGGTCACCGGACTCTGCGCAGGCCCGGCGTGCTGACGTGGCAGAACACCCCGGCTCGGTCGCCCGAATCAGACGAGATGGCGAAGGACCTGAAGCGGTGGGGGTTTAAGTTCGCGGGAACAGTGATCTGCTACGCCTTCATGCAGGCCGCGGGGATGGTCAATGACCACATCACGGGTTGCATCCGGGAGCCGGATGCAACCCGTGACTAGGCCGCCGCTGTATCCGTAAGCGGCACGAGATTGCAATGCTTCGAGAGCAGTTCTCCGAACCGGCGCGCCTTGTGTGCGCTGTGAACAGTTGCTCGCTCGCCGATACTGTGCAGTGCGTCCATCGTCTCCAGCGTGGGTTGGCCTACAAGCAGCATGGGGACTTGGCAGAGCCCGGCATGGTGAACAATGTACTGTACCGGCAACCGACCCTCCGTCAATACCAGACACACCGTTGATGTCTCCAACGCGGCCATCTGCAGGTCCGGCCGGTCTCCCCGCACAATGACCGCCTTCTGATCGCGATGGCCAAAGACGTATACTCCCGTGTCCAGAAAGAGCCCACCCAGCATGAAGTGTTCCACAAGCGCGTCCATGGAGCCCTCGGGGTCCTCCAGGTCGTCATGGTTGATGCACTCCGCCCCTAGGTGTTCCGCCACAGCCCGTACCGAAGGCGCCAGCATGTGCCGGTCTTCTGGGATGAAGCCGAGCACGGGAACGCCTTGCTCCTGAAATACCATAGTTGCCGCCATCTGCGCATGATGGGAAGCGTGGACCGGCACATGGTTAATGACAGAGCCCATCAGCCTGCGCCCGAAGGCGTCGGCCATATGCGCGTTGCCCGCCGTGTCGGGGCTGCTCACCAGCAGGACCCGTGCGTCCAGGGCCTCCGCGATGGCGGCGTCTGCGAGAAGTCGGTCCCCGGCGGTCACTGCACCGCTGGTGCCCTCGACAATGACGAGACCGTCGGGAAGCGTTTGGCTTGCGAGGCTTGATATCGTTCTTGGGAGGTCTTCGCTAGAAGCGAGGGCAATGGGCCATGCTGATGGAGGCGTGGCATTGGGTTGCATTGAGCGGTGGAATGCGGCATCAGAGTCTGGGGAACGGTACGAAGCTGCTTTGGCGAGGGTAGCGTTGCCGCCCAAGAGCGATGCCAGGCCTGTAGCGGCGGCGGTGACGCCAACTCCGGGTCCATTGCCTGCGATGTAGAGGGTTGGCACGTTCCCTCCGCTGTCCGGCCGCGTCGCCAGCGGCATGTATGCCCGCCCACGGCATATCGCCGTGGGCGGGCATCTTCATCAATTGATTTGGGTCTGGGTGGCCACCATGTTAGGCGTCGTCAAATGCTGCGTCCACCGGGTCCAGGGCCATAAGGGCGGTGAACTCCTCCAGCTCGATGTCGTGCTGAACGTCCTCCAAGGCCAACCGCGCAGCCATAGCGCGAGCCTCTTCCTCTTCGGCCACTATGCCCAGTCGCTCCCGGCCTTCTTCCGTCATGTCCATGCGCGCCGGGATAAGGCGGCCGATGATCACGTTCTCCTTGAGGCCGGCAAGGTGGTCGACGGAGCCGGAGATAGCCGCCTCGGTGAGTACGCGCGTGGTCTCTTGGAAGGATGCTGCTGCAAGGAAGCTTTCTGTGCCCAGCGATGCACGTGTTATGCCGAGCAGCATGGGTGTGGCCCGCGCGGGCTCGCCGCCCTCCGCCAATACGCGGCGGTTGGCCTCGTCAAAGATGGCACGGTCAACCGGCTCTCCTGGCAGCAGTTCGGTGTCACCCTGGTGGTCGACGCGTACTTTGCGCATCATCTGCCGGATGACGATCTCAATGTGTTTGTCGTGCATGCTCACGCCCTGGAAGCGGTAGACCTTCTGCACCTCTTCGATAATGTAGTCGTGCACGGCGTCTCGGCCCTGTATTAGCAGGATGTCGTGGGGGTTCTTCTGGCCCGCGGTCAACTCCTGGCCAGCCTTCACCGGGTCGCCGGTCCTGATTACGACATGGGCGGTCAAGGGCGCTAGGTAGGTGCGCTCCTCCTGCTCCTCCCAAGCTACGGTCACCTTGCCGTCGCTAACGGAGACGGTACCGGGCATCCGCGCGACAACGGGCAAGGTCTCCTCGGCATCCGCAGCGTCGCCGCCCCCGCTGGGCTGTGCCAACTGAGCGCCAGACTCAACGACTTCGCCCGTCTGCACAACGACGGTGTAACTCTCTTCTACGGGGTATTCCTCCCGGTATTCCTCCGTGCTGACGACGCGGATGTGCTTGCCTTCGGGTGAGTCGATGACTTCCGCAGTGCCGTCAATCTGGGACAGGATGGCGTGGTTCTTGGGCACACGTGCTTCAAACAGTTCTTCCACCCGTGGGATGCCGCTGGTGATGTCGACGCCGGCGATTCCGCCGGTGTGGAAGGTGCGCATCGTCAACTGAGTGCCTGGCTCGCCTATGCTCTGTGCGGCGATGATGCCAGCTGCATCGCCTAGGTTAACTATCTTCCCAGTTGCGGGCATAACGCCGTAGCACATGCGGCAAATTCCGCGGGGGGCTTCACAGGCCAGTGGCGACCGCACATAGGCCTCGGTGACACCGGCCTCCCACAGTTCCCTGGCCATATCCGCGCTGATTATTGAGTCCCGGTCGGCCAGCACCTCACCCGTGTTAGGGTCGGCGATCGGCGAGCACACGACACGGCCAACTAGTCGCTCGGCGAAGCTGGCTATGGAGTTGTTGCGCTCCTTCTCATAGTCGTGGCGGACCCAAATGCCGGACATCGTCTCGCAGTCTTCGGAGAGGACGATGACGTCCTGCGCAACGTCGATCATTCGACGCGTCAGGTAGCCGCTGTCGGCGGTCCGCAGTGCCGTATCGGCCAGACCCTTTCGCGCGCCGTGGGTGGAGATGAAGTACTCTAGCACGCTGAGCCCCTCTCGGAAGCTCGACTTCACAGGCAGCGGGATTAGGAATCCTTTGGGGTCCGACATGAGGCCGCGCATGCCTGCCATTTGCTTGATCTGGCTGATGTTTCCCTTTGCTCCCGAGATCGCCATGAGGTAGACCCCGCCGTAGGAGGGCAGCGCCTCCTCGATGAGGTGGGTAACTTCATCACTGGCGTCCGTCCAGATGCGAATGGTCTGGTCGTAGCGCTCACGCTCCGTGATCAAACCCATCTGGTACTGCTCTTCCAGCTGCTGGATTTGCCCTTCGGCGGTGGCAAGCACCTTGGACTTCTGTTCCGGCACCTCAAGGTCGGAGATCCCAATGGTGATGCCGGAGACAGTGGCATAGTGGAATCCGGCGTTCTTGATGTTGTCCAGCATGTCGGCTGTTTCTTCGTTGCCCAACAGCCGGTAGGCGTCGGAGACGAGGCCTTTGAGGGCGCCCTTGTCCATTAGCTTGTTCCAATTAACCGGGTCCTGGGCAATGGATTCCGGCAGCAAGTCCCGGAAGATCAAACGTCCCACAGTTGTCTCCAGCCAAGACGCCCCGTGACCGTTGCTGCCCTGCAGGATCTGGACAGGGGCCTGAATGTTGAGCAGACCCATCTGGTACGCCATCAGCGCCTCTTCAGCAGAGGAAAAGCGTTTGCCGGCTCCGGGGGCGTTGGCGTTTTCCATGGTCAGGTAGTAGCACCCCAGCACAATGTCCAGGGTCGGGGCCACTACCGGCTCGCCGGAGGCGGGGGAGAGCATGTTGTATATGCTCAACATGACATGTCGGGCTTCCTGGACTGCCCGCCGGGAGAGCGGGACGTGAATGGCCATCTGGTCTCCGTCAAAGTCAGCGTTAAAGGCCGTGCACACCAATGGGTGAAGCTGCGGTGCGCTGCCCTCTATCAGCACGGGCATGAAGGCCTGAATGCCAAGCCGGTGCAGCGTTGGCGCGCGGTTCATCAATACGGGCCGGTCCTTGATGACCTCCTCCAGCACGTCCCAGACCTCGGGACGGACACGCTCTACGGCGCGTTTGGCGCTCTTGATGTTGTGTGCCAGCCCCTGTACCACTAATCGGTGCATGACGAACGGCTTAAAAAGCTCCAGCGCCATCCGCTTCGGTAGGCCGCACTGATACAACTGCAGCGTGGGCCCCACGACAATTACGGAGCGCCCCGAGTAGTCGACTCTCTTGCCCAGCAGGTTTTGACGGAACCGCCCCTGCTTGCCTCGAAGCAGGTCAGACAGCGACTTGAGGCGGTGGTTGTGGCTTCCTGAGATGGCCCGACCGCGCCGCCCGTTGTCGATGAGGGCGTCCACGGCTTCCTGGAGCATCCGTTTCTCGTTACGGATGATGATCTCCGGCGCCTCCAGCTCCAACAGCCTCTTGAGCCGATTGTTGCGGTTGATGACTCGCCGGTAGAGGTCATTCAGGTCGCTGGTCGCGAAACGGCCGCCGTCAAGCTGCACCATGGGGCGGAGGTCGGGCGGAAGCACGGGCAGCGCGGTGAGGACCATCCACTCGGGATGGTTGCCGCTCTTGCGGAAGGCCTCTACGAGGCGCAGCCGCTTTACGGCCTTCTTGCGCCGCTGGCCGGACGTAGAACGCATCTCATTGGTGAGGGTCTCCCGTTCCTGTTCAAGATCGATGTTCTTTAGGATGGCCAGGATGGCCTCCGCGCCCATGCCGGATTTAAAGAGGTGCGAATACTTGTCGGAAAGGTCGCGTTGGCGAGCTTCCAGCAACAACTTCATTGGCTGTAGCTCGTTCAGGTCGTCCAGCTGTTTCTGCGTCTCGTCGTCCAGCATCTCACGCTGGTCAAAGTGACTCTTGTCTAGCACGGCCTCCTGCTCGGAAAGCCACTGATCAACCTTCTCCGTCGCCTTGGCCTTCTGCGACGCCAGCGTGATTCTCTCTGCCTCGATCGCTTCCCGCTCGGCCTCTAGAGCCGTCCGCTGCTCGGTGAGTTCGGCACGAAGGGCCGCAGCTGACTCGTCCTCGTCCGATGCCTCCGGAAGTGCGGACTCCTGCTCGGCGAGTGCGGCCTCTCGGGCCGGCAGGTCCTCGTCCCGTCCAGCTAGCGCCGCGTCCTGTTCGGCGAAGGGCGCCAGAGCCTCAGCCCTGTCAGCGTTGGCCTGCTCACGCGCCTGCCGCACTTTTTCTTGGTGGCGCTCCTCCAGAAGTTGGAAGCCTTGGTCCAGTTGCTCTTCCAACTCCTGAATGGATAGGTTACGTCCCGCGGTGTCGACCTCTGTGATGATGTACTGGGCGAAGTAGAGAACGCGCTCCAAGTTTCTAGGAGAGAGGTCCAGCAACAGCCCAAGGCGGCTGGGGATGCCCTTGGAGAACCAGATGTGCGCAACCGGCGCGGCGAGTTCAATGTTGCCCATGCGCTCCCGACGCACCTTTGCGCGGGTGACTTCCACGCCGCAGCGCTCGCACTTGATGCCCTTAAAGCGGATCTTCTTGTACTTGCCGCAGGCGCACTCCCAGTCCTTGGTTGGGCCGAAGATGCGCTCGCAGAAAAGGCCGTCCCGCTCCGGTCTCAGGGTGCGGTAGTTGATGGTCTCAGGTTTGGTCACCTCGCCGTAGGACCAGGCCCGGATCTGCTCCGGTGATGCCAAGGAAATCCGAATGGCGTTGAATTCCGCGCCGCTCTGTGCCATTCGCTCACTCTCCCTTCGATGTCGCGTCCAATTTGGATGCGGGGCGCTCCGATACGGCAGCCGCTCCGCTAGGCGTTTTGGTTCTCTGGCTCGCTGTCGTCCCAGACCTCCGGCTCGCTGACCTCCGCCGTGTCCACTGGTTCGATGGCTGGCGCTTGCAGCTCTGCCACAATCGCCGCGATATCGTCGTCGTCGATTTCGTCGCTCAACACGTCTCCGAGAGGCGGGTGGGCTAGCGGTTCGTCCAAGTCGATGCCTCCGTCCTCGTCACTTAGGAGCTCCATCGACAGCCCAAGCGCCTGCATCTCCTTCAGGAGCACCTGGAACGATTCCGGGATGCCAGGGTGGATGACGTCCTCGCCCTTGACGATGGCCTCGTAGGTCTTCTGACGGCCCACTACGTCGTCAGACTTAACGGTGAGCATCTCCTGGAGGTTGTACGCGAAACTGTAGGCCTCCAGCGCCCAGACCTCCATCTCACCGAAGCGCTGCCCGCCGAACTGGGCCTTGCCGCCAAGGGGCTGCTGCGTGATGAGCGAGTACGGGCCGGTGGAGCGGGCGTGGATCTTGTCCTCCACCAGGTGAATGAGTTTCATCATGTAGATGTATCCAACGGTGACCGGCTGCGCAAATTGCTCGCCAGTGCGGCCGTCGCGTAACACCATCTTGCCGAGGATGGGCGGCGCCAGGTTCTGTTCGCGGTTGAGACGCTGTGCCTCGTGCTGCATCTCCTTGTAGTCCATGCTTGAGGCGTCGACATCCGCGTTGTCCCTTAGCCACAGCTCAAGGCAGGCCTTGCGAGCCTCTCCTTGCACCTTTTCATTGAAAAGGCGGTCAGGGTCGTAGCCGCGGCCGCGGATCCACTCGAACACGTGGTCCCACATGACCACCGGTGTCTCCGGGTCGTGCCAGTCGACGCCGCCCGAGGTCTGGATGAGCCATACGCGGCCCAGGCCGTCCTCGATGGCGGTGTCCGTCGCTCCGTCGAACACGGGGCTGACGGCACGGAAGCCGAGGAAGTTGGCGACCCATCCCAGGTGCGTCTCCAGCACCTGCCCCAAGTTCATGCGGGAGGGCACGCCGATGGGGTTCAGGATGATCTGCGCGGGCGTACCGTTGTCCAGGTAGGGCATGTCTTCAACGGGCAGCACGCGGGAGATGACCCCCTTGTTGCCGTGGCGTCCCGCCATCTTGTCGCCCACAGTGAGTTTCCGCGTCTGGGCTATCCACACGCGGACCATGCGGTTCACCCCGGGCGAGAGCTCCTCCCGGCTGTTGCGGTCGGAGACGCGGACGTCGATGACCTTGCCCCGTTCGCCGTGGGGCACCCGAAGCGACGTGTCCTTCACGTCCCGTGCCTTCTCACCGAAGATCGCCCGCAACAGCTTCTCTTCCGCGGTCAGTTCCGTCTCGCCCTTTGGCGTAATCTTGCCGACGAGGATGTCTCCCGGGCTAACCTCTGCGCCGACGCGGATAACACCCTCTTCGTCGAGGTCGCGAAGCGCTTCCTCGCCGACGTTGGGGATGTCGCGGGTGATGTCCTCATCGCCCAGCTTGGTCTGCCGCGCCTCGCACTCATACTTCTCGATGTGGATGGACGTGAATTTGTCGTCTTGGATAAGGGCCTCGCCGATGATGATAGCGTCCTCGAAGTTGTAGCCCTCCCAGCTCATGAAGGCGACCAGTACGTTGTGGCCTAGCGCCAGATCGCCCTGGTCCGTGGACGAGGAGTCCGCCAGTGGGTCACCGACGCGGACGCGCTGGCCCATCGTCACCACGGGGCGCTGGTTGACGCACGTGCTCTGGTTGCTGCGGAGGAACTTCACCAATGGATAGATGACGTCGTTGTCGTAGTTGTCGCGTACGATGACCTCGTTGCCGCTGAC
This sequence comes from Dehalococcoidia bacterium, assembly GCA_965249605.1. Taxonomy (GTDB): domain Bacteria; phylum Chloroflexota; class Dehalococcoidia; order Lucifugimonadales; family UBA1127; genus UBA1127. The sequence goes on along the minus strand of OZ252245.1, from coordinate 1,805,736 downwards.
GCCGGCGACAACGCCCTCTGTGTTGGAGAGCACCACCTGCCCGCTGTCCAGGGCTACGCGCCGCTCCATGCCGGTGCCCACCAGCGGGGCCTCCGGCTTAAGCAGGGGTACCGCCTGTCGCTGCATGTTGGATCCCATGAGTGCCCGGTTGGCGTCGTCGTGCTCCAGGAAGGGGATGAGAGAGGTGGAGACGCTGACGATTTGCATTGGGGAGACGTCCATCAGGTCCAGTACTTCAATGGGCTGGATAACGGGCAGGGCATTGGTCCGCGTCTCTACTTTGTCAGGAATGAACTGACCCTTGTTGTCCACTGGGATGTTCGCCTGTGCAATGACGTGGGTTTCCTCGTCGTCTGCGGGCATGAGCTTGATGTCCTCCGGCCTCATGGTGACGAAGGGGCGCACCTGTACGGTCCGCTCAGGCTCCTGCTGCAGCTGTTCCCACTGCTTCTTGGTAAGCGACCTGCCGGTCCTTGCGATAACCTTGCCGTTGGAGTCGAGTAGGTTCTCCCACAGCGTCCGCCCAATCAGGTCCGGACTCGCGGAGTGCAGTTGTTTGAACACTGCTCGGTAGGGCGTCTCAATGAAACCGAACTCGTTGATGTGGCCGTATGTGGCGAGGGAACCCAGCAGGCCGATGTTTGGGCCCTCTGGCGTCTCGATGGGGCAGATGCGCCCGTAGTGCGAGTTGTGGACGTCGCGAACTTCAAAGCCTGCACGCTCCCTGGAAAGGCCGCCGGGGCCCAGCGCCGAGAGCCGCCGCTTGTGTGTCAGCTCCGCCAGCGGGTTGGTCTGGTCCATAAACTGGGAGAGTTGGGAACCACCGAAGAACTCGCGTACTGCCGCCACCACGGGCCGAATGTTCACCAGCGCCGCCGGCGTCACGTTCTCCGGCTCGATGATGGTCATACGTTCCTTGATGACGCGCTCCATGCGCAGGATTCCCACCCGAAGCTGGTTCTGGATAAGCTCACCTACTGCGCGAACGCGGCGGCTGCCGAGGTGGTCAATGTCGTCCGCGCGTCCCTGTCCGTTGGAGATGCGAACCATCTCCTTGATGACTGCCACAAGGTCATTCCGCGACAGCACACGTTGCTCCCGGTCGGCGGCAAGGGCGAGGCGGCGGTTAAGCTTGTAGCGCCCCACCTTACCCAGGTCATAGCGGCGCGGGTTGAAGAACAAGCTGTCCAGCAGGTTGTTGGCGTTTTCCAAGTTTGCGGGCTCACCAGGACGCAGGCGCCGGTAAAATTCGAGTCGTGCCAACGCAATGGTCGCGGCGCCCGTGCGGTCGTAGGGGTCCGAACCGCGGATGGACTCCCATAGGGGGTGCAACTCCTCCTCGCGGAACCCTTCGGTGCGGTCGGTGTCGATGGGGTCTTTTGCCAGTGTGGAAGCGATGTATGGGTGGTCCGGATTCGTGTCCACGTCGGCGAAGAGTTCGTGCATCTCCGCATCCGTGACGTAGCCGAGGGCGCGCAGCAGGGTGGTCACGTTGGCCTTGCGCTTGCGGTCCACCTTTACGGAAAGCAGGTCTCGCGCGCCCGTCTCAAATTCGAGCCATGCGCCGCGGTAGGGGATGATCTTGGTGGAGCAGATTCCCCTGCCCGTCGACGGATCAGTCTCGACGGTAAAGTAGGCGCCAGGAGACCGCACAAGCTGGCTCACCACAACGCGCTCGGCGCCGTTTATGATGAAGGTGCCGTGCGGCGTCATGATGGGAATGTCGCCGAAGAAGATCTCCTGTTCCTTGATCTCCCCTGTCTCCTTGACCGTCAGCTGCGCGGTCACGTAGAGGGGAGCGCAGTATGTGATCTCCTTCTCACGGCAAAGCTTCATGTCATACTTTGGATCCCGGAATGCGTGGTCCAAGAACATCAAGTCAAACCGGTTGCCGGTGAAGTCGTCGATCGGGGAGACTTCCTTGAGCAGCTCTGCTATGCCTTCGGTCTTGAACCAGTTGAACGAATCGATCTGGGTCTGAATCAGGTTGGGGACGTCAACTACCCTGGCAATGTTGGCATAGGACTTGGATGCGGTGGGGGTGGTTTGGCGAGACGGTGTGGCTAAGGTCATGCAGCCGGCGCTCCTTCATGCGAATCTGCCGAGGCTTGGGGACTGGACAACAATGGGCCCTGCAATGGGACAGAATGGAGACAGACTTTGAGGGCGGAACTTTAGAGTCTTGCAGTATTTCAACTTTGATAAAGACGCAGCTCTACAGGTAACACATCATATGGAGAATTCAGCACCCTGTCAAGGGGTTTGGTTACGACTTTTCCAAAACAGGGTTTACAACGCCAGCAGTGAGTGGTAGACTACCTGCCTGATTGGGCCCGCTCAGCTGGACGCGGGGCGGGCTACTGGAGAACCCTGCTAAGCCGTATCGGGCAACGGGCTGCCCAGGCCCGTCCGACGGCCGCCGGGAGGAGAGATACGTGGCCCTTCGGATTATTGGCGGTAACGCCAAAGGCCGTGCATTGTCGTCCCCAAGTGGACTGCGTACTCGTCCTACGTCCAACATGGTCCGCTCCGCCATCTTCTCCATGCTCGAACCATACCTTGACGGCGCACGGGTCCTTGACCTCTTTTCCGGCACCGGCGCATTGGGCGTTGAGGCCCTCAGCCGTGGCGCGAAGTGGGTTGATTTCCTTGAACGTGACGCGCGGCAATGCGCCGCCATCAACGGCACGCTGCATTCTCTTGACTACACCAACTCCGGCCGTGTGCATAGGGCACAGGCGGAGCGCGCTCCGGAATTCCTAGACGGTCCCTATCAGGTGATCCTAATGGACCCGCCCTACTCCTACAAGAAACTCGCCCCACTACTGGAGCGCCTCGGCGAGTCGGGGCTGGCCGCTGACGGCAGCGTCGTTGCCGTGGAGCACTCACGCCACCAGGCCTTGCCGTTGGAGATTGATGGCCTGCGATGCATCAAACAGCGCCGTTACGGTGAGACCATGGTGACCCTGTACCATCGTGGAGAGGCCCAATGACCATCGCGCTCTATCCCGGCACGTTTGACCCGATCACCAACGGCCATGTGGACGTGGTCAAGCGGGCGTCGGCGCTCTTCGAAAAGGTAATCGTGGCTGTCTACGCCGGGTCGCTCAAGTCCGTAATGTTCACGACGGAGGAGCGACTTGCCCTGTGCCAGAAGGCGGTGGACGGCATCCCAAACGTGGAGGCGATCACCTTCAGCGGGCTCGTCGTCTCCTTCGCCGAATCGATCAACGCATCGGTGATGCTCCGCGGCCTCCGTGCGGGCGCGGATTTTGACCACGAGTTCGACATGGCGCTTATGAACAAGACTCTAGCCCCAAACATAGAGACCGTGTTCCTGATGGCTAACATTGAATGGCAGTTTCTCAGCTCGTCGAGGATTAAAGAGGTAGCCGCGCTTGGCGCAGACGTTTCTGGCCTTGTCACATCGGACGTGGTGGAGGCGCTGAGGGCCAAGCTGAATAATAGGGCCTAGAAGGGCCAGCAGATAAAGGAGGCGCAATGGACATGTTGAACCTGGTAGACAAGCTCGAATCGATGGCTACGGCAAGTGGCAAGTTTCCCGGCACCCGCAAGATCATGATTGAACAGGATAAGCTACTTGAGCTGGTTGACCAGCTGCGGCTGGGCATCCCCCGGGACATCGTGGAGGCCGAAGAGTTGATGGCACGCCGGGAGGCCATCATAAACCAATCACTGCTGGATGCACGACGCATCAAGAGCTCCGCTGAAGATGAGGGCCGCACCAAGGTCCACGACAGTGAGATCGTTTCCCAAGCCCACAGGAAGTCGGAAGAGATGGTCGCTGAGGCCCAGGAGCATGCGGACGGCATCGTCATGGACGCGCAGAAGAAGGCGCACCGCCTGATGCAGGACGCTCAGTCATTTGCTGACCAGCGATTCGAAGAGGCGAACCAGTACGCCCACGAGACGCTGTACCACCTGGAGATGCATCTTTCCACGGTGCTCAACAGTGTGCGCAGGGGCCTGGATAGCCTAGAGGACAGCACCACCAAGGCAGCGTAGCGCCTCCCGGCGGGGCTCCCAGGCTACGGGGCCCCGCCGACACGGCGCTCAAGCAATACCGTCGAGGGGCTGGATTGTGCAACCCCACGGTGGTTGACGTGCCCGCTGTCGCGGGACAATTGTGCTTGCCTATTGACAAGCTCAGATGTTCCTGTAGGATGGACTGCATATGGGTATTACGTTGTCCTATCTGTACGGCTATTTCTTTACCGGCACATACAACGGCCGGGGAGGAGCCGTGTAACGTCTAGGACAGCATAGGCAGTTAACTCTCCCCCGCCGAGCAAAGCCCGGCGGTTTTTTGTTGGCTCAGTCTCTAACAGGGACGGCACCTGGACTCATCAAGAGCAAGTGAAGGACGTGAAGACATGCAGCAGCAGATTAAGGTAGAAGACCTCAACGTAGTTGGCACGGCGCCACTCATAAGCCCCAACGACTTGGACGTTCAGGTGCCCATTACCGAGGAAATCGCTGAACATGTCGTTCGGGGACGCGCCCAAATAGCGGCTATCCTGAATGGCACGGACCAGCGCCTTCTCGTCATCGCTGGGCCCTGCTCCATTCATGACGAGACGGCTGCACTGGAGTATGCGAAAAGACTGGCCGAACTTGCTGACAAGCTCAGCGACAAGCTTTTCATTGTCATGCGCGTCTACTTCGAGAAGCCTCGCACTACCGTCGGCTGGAAGGGCTTCATCTACGACCCGGGTCTGGATGACAGCTTCGACATCAACGCGGGCATCACCCGCGCCCGTTCGCTGCTCTTGAAGCTGAATGAGATTGGCATCTACGCCGCGACGGAGTTCCTTGACCCGGTGGTGCCGCAGTACCTTGCGGAGTTCATCACCTGGGCCTGCATCGGTGCGCGCACTGTCGAGAGCCAAACGCATCGGCAGATGGCCAGCGGTCTCAGCATGCCCGTCGGCTTCAAGAACTCTACGGAGGGCGCAATCCAGCCTGCGGTCGACGCCATGGTTTCGGCCCGCTCGCCCCACGCTTTTCTGGGAATCGACCACGAGGGCCGGACGTGCATCGTGCATACCAAGGGTAACCTTCTTGGCCACCTGGTATTGCGTGGCGGCAATACCGGCGCCAACTTTGGAGCTGATGGCATCAGCTCCGCGCACCAACGCATGGTGGCTGCGGGTGTGCCGACTGGGATTTTGGTGGACTGCAGCCACGGCAACTCCAACAAGGACTTTGCCAAACAGGCCCTCGCATTCCAGGACGCCATCGGCCAGCGTTTGGCCGGCGAGGCGGACATCATGGGCTGCATGCTGGAGAGCCACCTGAACCCCGGCAACCAAAAGGTGACCGGCGACCTCTCCGCCCTGAAGTACGGCGTTTCAATCACCGACGCCTGCATTGGCTGGGAGGAGACGGAGGAACTGTTGACCTGGGCGCACGGGCAGGTTGGCGCGTAATCCGAAGGCATCGTCGCGCCGCTGTATAATGGCCCCATCATCTATGGTTGAGGGGGTGCCATGAACGGCGATCAGCAAGCGAAATTGGGCGTAGAAGACTCTCCGCTCCTGGTGCTCTTGGATGGCCACGCGATGGTCCACCGGGCCTTTCATGCCATCCAGAACCCACTCACACTGCGTCGCACGGGCGAGGAGGTCCGCGGCGTCTACGGCTTTACACAGATGCTGCTGCGCGCGGTCGAGACGCTGCGCCCGACGCACCTCATCCTGACCTTCGACTACCCCACGCCGACGTTCCGGCATGACCTGTTCGAGGACTACAAGGCGCAGCGGCCCAGCATGCCTCAGGAGCTAAGCAACCAGTTCCCCCACATTCGTCGACTCATGGAGGCCCTCCGTGTCCCAATCATGGAGATGGACCGCTATGAGGCCGACGACCTCCTCGGTACGCTTTCCTCGCAGGCCGCAAACCAAGGCCTCGACACCATCATCATCACCGGCGACACCGACACGCTCCAGCTCGTCGGCCCGCGCGTGCGCGTGCTGCTGCAATACTCAACACAGAAGCAGACTCTATACGGTGAAACAGAGGTGCGGGAGCGCTATGGAGGTTTGACGCCCCACCAGGTCATTGACTTCAAGGCACTTTGCGGCGATACATCCGACAACATCCCCGGCATTCCCGGCGTCGGTCCCAAGACGGCTTCCAAGCTATTGTTGGAGTTCGGTGACCTCCCCGGCATCTATGACCACCTTGATCGGCTTCCTTTGAAACAGGCTGCACTCTTTGAGGAACACCGTGAGCGCGTGTTCCGCGGGCAGACCTTGGTGACCATCGTGCAAGACGCGCCGGTCGATCTAGACCTTGAGGCGGCGCAATGGGGTGACTACAACCGCACCGAAGTGGTTGAGGTACTCAAGGACCTGGAATTCTTCAGCACCATCAACCGCCTGCCGCCGGGGAAGCTTGACGACCCGGTGGATTCGCCGACCTCTTCTGACTCGCCTGCTGCACCCGAGGTAGAGACGCATTACACCACCGTCCGGGACTCTGCATCGCTGGGGGAGTTGGTGCGCGTGCTGACAGAATCGGAGGGATTTGCCTTCGACACTGAGACGGCGCCGGATGGCTTCGACGTCAAGGGCGTGCAGCCCATGCGCTCCAGCCTTGTTGGCCTGTCCTTCGCCACGGAGGCGGGCCGTGCGTGGTACGTGCCCGTCGGTCACATTGAGGCCGATCAACTGACGCAGGATCAGGTGCTGGAGGCGTTGCGGCCTGTCCTGGAGGACCCGGAACTGCCCAAGGCCGCCCACAATGGCAACTATGACCTGACGGTGCTCTCCCACCATGGCGTCCGAATGCAGGGCTTCGCCTTTGACACGATGCTGGCCGCCCACCTGCTTGGGCACAAGGCCATCGGCCTCAAGAACATGTCGTTGGACTTGCTGGGCATCGAGATGACGCATATCAGCGACCTCATCGGTTCGGGACGAACGCAAACCACCATGGATCGCGTCGCCATTGACAAGGCCGCCCCCTACGCCTGCGCTGACGCCGACATGACCTTCCGACTGTGGGTCACGCTGGACGAGCGATTACGTGCCCAGGGGATGCTCGAGTATTTCACCGGCATTGAGGTGGCGTTGCTGCCAATTGTGGTGGACATGCAAGTCAAGGGCATCGCACTTAACTCGGACATGATGCACCAGATGGCCGACGCCCTCGGCCAGCGCGTGGCGCAGCTAGAGGTCGACGCCTATGAATCGCTGGGGCACCGCTTCAACTTGGGCTCTCCCAAGCAGCTTGGCGAGATTCTATTTGACGACCTCAAGCTTGGCGAGCTAACGGAAATTGGCAAGCCCAAGAAGACCAAGACCGGCGGCTATTCGACGGACGCCGCCGCTCTGGAGGCGCTGCGCGGCGCACACCCCTTGGTGGATACGGTGCTGGAGCACCGGCAGCTCACTAAACTCAAATCCACCTACGTCGACGCCCTGCCCTCCCTCATCAACCCCAAGACGGGAAGGTTGCACACAAGCTACAACCAGGCGGGCTCCGTGACCGGCCGGTTTTCCTCCAACGATCCCAACCTGCAGAACATCCCTATCCGCACGGAGCTGGGGAGGCAGATCCGCGTCGCCTTCCTGCCGGGGCAGGAGAGCTGGCTGCTCCTGGCCGCAGACTACTCGCAGATCGAGCTGCGGGTGCTGGCCCACCTGTCGCAGGACCCGGGGCTGCTCGAGGCCTTCCAGGAAGACCAGGACATCCACGCAGCCACCGCCGCGCAAGTCTACGGCGTGGCGCTTGACGAGGTTACGCCCGACATGCGGCGCATCGCCAAGGTGCTCAACTTCGGCATCATCTACGGCCTCAGCGCCTTCGGCATCGCCCAGCAGACGGAGTTGACATTGGAGGAGGGCCGCGGCTTCATCGAAAGCTACTTGGGCCGCTATCCCAAGGTGCGGGAGTACATCGACGACACCAAGCAGATGGCCCGCGACATGGGCTACGTGGAGACGCTCCTGGGCCGGCGCCGCTATATGCCGGAAATCGCCTCCAGCAACCAGCAGATCCGGCAGGCATCGGAGCGCGAGGCCATCAATATGCCGGTTCAGGGCACGGCCGCTGAGGCGCTGAAGCTCGCAATGCTGGGCGTCGCGCGAGAGATGGCCGCCCGGGGCCTCCGCAGCAACCTCCTCCTCCAGGTCCACGACGAACTCATCTTCGAGACGCCTCCCGACGAGATAGAGGAGCTCAAGTCGCTGGTGGTAGACGTTATGCCAAGGGCCATGGAATGGGCGCCCAAGCCCGTGGAGTTCGCAGTCCCCCTCAAAGTCGCCACCAAGTCCGGCGCCAACTGGGGAGAGCTGGAGTAGGGGATTCCCCGGCAGAGTGTTTTGGAGGGCAATTGGCCGCTACACCTCGCCGCCTGCCCATGCCTTGATGATGTGGTGCGCTATGGCTATGGGGCCGGGCAGCGCGAGGTTCTCGTTGGTGCCGGCTAGGGCGCTTTGGACCTCCGCTCGGGTGAACCAGCGCACGTCGGACATCTCGCCCTCGTCCATGTGGATGTCCGTGGTGGCGGCCTCCGCGTGGCAGCCGATCATCAGTGTCGACGGGAACGGCCACGGCTGCGATGAGTGGTAGCGCACGTTCTTCACCCGTATGCCCGACTCCTCCATGATCTCCCGCGCCACGGCCTCTTCTATCGCCTCACCCTGGTCCATGAAGCCCGCCAGCGCCGAGTAGCGGTTCATTGCCTGGAGCCGCCCCCGCGATTGCCCCAGCAGGCAGCGGTCTCCGTCGGACACAACGGTGATGACCACTGGGTCCGTGCGAGGAAAGTGCTGAGTGTTGCAGTTTGGGCAGCGGCGCATGTGGCCACCGCGCCGCATCTCCGTGGGTTGCCCGCACACGGAGCAATAGCCGTGCCGGTTGTGCCAGTTCACCTGCGCTCGCGCCTGTGCAACGATGCCGGAGTCCGCGAGGCTGATGAGTTCCGTAACGGCGCGGGTGTCCTCGAAGGCCCAGGCGTCGTCGGCCCGCAGCGCGTCTGAGGCGTCCTTGTTGGCGGTGATGTCGACGGTGAAGTGGGCGTGGCCGTCCCGCAGTCCCAGGAAGATGCCGCTCACCTCGATGCCCAGCCGCTGCACCTCGTCCAGCCCAATCCAGCCAAGCTCGTGCTCCGGTGTGTTGGTGACCAGCACCGTGTTCTCCCAAAGGGGGAGGAACCGGCTTGTAGAGTGCTGTGTTCGGTCGAGCAGCCAGCCCTCATCGCGGCGTTCCTGATCGCCGCGGTCCAGCGGGTTGCCGGCGTAGATGTGGGTCATGGCTGAGAGCTCGTTGGACATTGCGCCTTCCTTTGCGGCTCATGGATGAGGGCCTAGCGGCTACTGCGCTTACCCGGGAAAGTATACACTGCGCCAAGATACCGCTGATCGCAAGTGACAAGTGGCATTGCACGAAACAGACGGTGGGGGGCCGCCCTTAGAGCGGTCCCCCACCGTCTATTGCATCAGTTCTGCCGTGGCGCGCCTCACCTGATGGTGCGCCCTACTTCACTGTGATGTCTTCCCAGACCACCGGGTCGTCCTTGAAGTAGACGTCGCGGGGCAGCACCGCGCCGCCGGAGCGCACCTTGTACACCTCCGGGTGCATGGCCGCGTATGGCTCGATGCCTTCCGTCAACTCGCGGGCGCCCTGGATCAGTCGGCGACGCATGCGGATGATGGCCGTGTCCGTGGTGCCCAGGTGTTCCTCTGTGCGGTTTACAATCGCGCCCATGCTGTCCGTCATGGCGGAGTCTTGGGCGCGGCCCATCCGGTCCGGGATGCCGCTGAAGGTCTCGGTCTTCTGAACCGTCCGGTCGATCATGTAGTGGTTGCTCTTGTTCGCAATGCCCTTGAAGGTGCCGGGGACCATCCCCTCCTTGGGGGCCTCGGTCCAGACCTCATTCAGCGGCCCGTAGGGGTTCCAGCGGCACAGGTAGAACCAGCAGTTCTCATCGTCAATGGGGACGATGAGACCGGAGCGGGCCGAGCCGTGGGGCTCCCGGGGAATCATGGTGACCCAGGGGAAGAGCCAGCGGGAGATGCGCCAGTAGGAGGAGTCCTCCTCCGCGTTGCGCTTGGCGCCGATGAGGATGCCGCCCTCCGTGTCCTCCACGTGGAATCGTGCCGGGCGGTCATTGTAGGAGTAGCGCCCGCCCGCGGTCGTCGCTGTGGCAGCCTTGTCCTGCGAGTCCAGGCGGCTGTGCAGGATGGAGGCGTGCACGGTGTCAATCTCGCCCTCAATGACCTGCACATAGTTGGACTCGTACCATACCTTCCGGGCTTGGCGCTGGTCCTCCGCTATCGTGAGGTATTCCAGGTCCGGCATGGGGGGCTCCAGCTCCGGCGGTCCCATGTAGGCCCACACAAACCCGCCGGCCTCGCGGGTGGGGTAGGCGCCGACGCGGACCTTGCCGGCGAAGTTGCTGTCCTCCGGCTCCGACATCATATCTACGCACTGGCCATCCACGTCATACTTCCAGCCATGGTAGGCACAGCGGAGGCCCTCTTCCTCGTTGCGGCCGTAGAAGAGGCTGGCGTGGCGATGCGGGCAGAACTCCTTCAGCACGCCCACCTTGCCGCTGGTGGTGCGGAAGGCGACCATCTCCTCGCCGTAGATCTTGGTCTGCACGGGCGCGCAGTCCGGCTCGGGCAGCTCCTCAGAGAGCAGCACCGGCGTCCAGAACCTCCGGCAGAACTCCCCCATGGGCGTCCCTTTACCCGTCTGACACATCAACTCGTTCTCTTCCCTGGTCAGCATGGCGAGTGGTTCTCCTTCCTCTTTGATTCGATTCGTTTGGTCCCGTTCCCCTTTTTTGGGAAACGAGTAAGTCCAAGAACAGTCTCCGTGCTTCAACCACCGCGGGCACGGCGACGCCCCCAGTATACTGCACGGCGGCGGAATGACCACTCTTGGTGGTGTCACCCGCCGCCGCGCATCATTTACCTGAATCGGCGCATCTCACCAGAGGCCGCGCCTTACTGTACGGTAATGTCTGCCCAGACCACTGGGTCGTCCTTGAAGTAGACCTCGCGAGGAAGCAGCGCGCCGCCGGAGCGGACCCTGAACACCTCCGGGTGGCTCGCCGCATAGGGCTCAATGCCCTCCGCCAAGTCGCGGGCGCCCATGATCAGCCGGCGCCTCATGCGAATGATGGCGGTGTCCGTGGTGCCCAGGTGCTCCTCAGTCCGGTCCACAATTTTGCCCATGCTGTCCGTCATGGCGGCGTCCTGGGCGCGACCCATGCTGTTGGGTATGCCGCTGAAGGTCTCCGTCTTCTGGGCCTGCCGGTCGATTAGGTAGTGGTTGGTGGAGTTCGCCTTGCCCAGCCACGTTCCCGGGACCATGCCGTCCCGCGGCGCCTCGTTCCAGGTGCCGTCCAGGGGCCCGTAGGGGTTCCAGCGGCAGAGGTAGAACCAGCAGGTCTCGTCGTCAATAGGGACGAGAAGGCCCGATCGGCACGGGCCGTGGGGCTCCCGGGGAATCATGGAGATCCAGGGGAAGAGCCAGCGCGAGATGCGCCAATAGGAGGAGTCCTCCTCGGCGTTGCGCTTGGCGCCGATGAGGATGCCGCCCTCCGTGTCCTCCACGTGGAAGCGGGCGGCCCGGTCATTGTACGAATAGCGACCGGCCAGCGTCGTTGCGGTGGCAGCCTTTGCCGGGGAGTCCAAGCGGCTGTGCAGGATGGAGGCGTGTACGGTGTCAATCTCGCCCTCGATGACCTGCACGAAGTTGGACTCGTAGAGCACCTTGCTGGTGTTCCGCTGGTTGGCAGGAACACTCAGGTACTCCAGGTCCGGCATGGGGGGCTCCAACTCCGGCGGTCCCATGTAGGCCCACACAAACCCGCCGGCCTCGCGGGTGGGGTAGGCTCCGACACGGACCTTGCCGGCGAAGTTGCTGTCCTCCGGCTCCGACATCATATCTACGCACTGGCCATCCACGTCATACTTCCAGCCATGGTAGGCGCAGCGGAGGCCCTCCTCCTCGTTGCGGCCGTAGAAGAGGCTGGCGTGGCGGTGCGGGCAGAACTCCTTCAGTACGCCCACCTTGCCGCTGGTGGTGCGAAAAGCCACCATCTCCTCGCCGTAGATCTTGGTCTGCACGGGCGCGCCGTCCGGCTCGGGCAGCTCCTCAGAGAGCAGCACGGGCGTCCAGAACCTCCGGCAGAACTCCCCCATGGGGGTCCCCTTGTCCGTTCGACACAGGATGTCGTTCTCTTCCCTGGTCAGCATGGCGATCCCTCCTTCCGCAATTGCCCAACTCGATGGGCGCTACCCCCTGCCGATGGCGGGGGCCCACTCGTCCGAACCGCCCAGCGGGAGACCCGCTATGGGCACGCCTGCGTCCGCGTCCCGCGCCTTCTCCGTCGGGCCGAACCAGTCCTCGCCATCCGGCAGAATGATGGAAGCCGAACGGACACGGTACTGTTTTTCGTCATCGACCACTGCCGGTACCGATCCGTCCTCAGCGAATTGCCGGGCGGCGGCCATGAGCTGCTTGCGCACGAAGATAATCATGCGGTCGCTGGTGCCCAGGTGCTCCTTGCGCCGGTCATAGATGGGCCCCATTGTCTCCGTCATCGCCCTGTCCTGTAGGTTGCCAGCGAAGGGGATGCCGGACTTGTTGAGCGTCTTTTGAACGTCGTAGTCCAGTAGGAAGTCATTGTCTTTGTTGGCCGCGGTGTGGTAGCGCGTCCGTGGGTCCGGTGTCTCCTCCACGTACCCGCCAGAGAGGACAAAGGGGTTGAGCGCCCGCTCACGCTCCTCTTCTGTCACGGGGCCGTCCAGCTTGCCACGAATGCTGATGAGCATGTGGTACTCGTCGTCAATGGGCACCCATGCCCGCGCTGACACCGAGTTTGGGCTGCCAGCCGCGATCATGGTGAAATAGGGGTAGACGTACTGCGTAATGCGGTGGTAAATCTCCCCTTTGTCCGGATTGAATTGGCGCCTGGCGGAGTACACGACTCCGTATGGCGTGCTCCGCACGTCCAGTCGCGGGGCCAAGTCATTGGTCCAGGCCCCCATCATCAAGCCGGCTGGGCCCTTCTGTTCCTCCCGCAACCGGCCGTGGATGAAGAAAACGTGGGAGGAGTCCAGGTCGCCTTCCAGTCCCTGCACCCAGTTGCACTCCTCAACCATAATGTGGGGCGGGAACACGTTTTCGGCCGGAAGGGTGTTGATTTCGAAGGCGGGGAAGGGCGGCGGCGTCTCGCGCGGGCCCATATAGGCCCACAGCATGCCGTTCACGTCGCGGACGGGGTAAGCAATTGCGCGGACCTTGTCCTTGAAGTTGCTCTCCGTGGGTTCGTTGGGCATGTCGAGGCAGGCGCCGGTGACGTCGTACTTCCAGCCGTGGTAGTTGCAGCGGAGCCCGCCCTCCTCGTTGCGGCCAAAGAAGAGCGACGCGCCGCGGTGCGGGCAGTTCTCCGCGAGGAGGCCCACGTCGCCGTTGGAATCGCGGAAGCAGATCAGGTCCTCGCCCAACAGCCGCACCCGCTTCAACTGGCCGTCCACTGTTACGTCGGGTGATGGCATGAAGGGTGTCCAGAACTGCCGCAACAGCTCCCCCATAGGGGTGCCGGCGCCCACTCGCGTCAACAGCTCATTGTCTTCAGTCGTCAGCATGCCTATTCCTCCTCTTTTGTTGCTTCCGCCAATTCTAGCCGGTGAAGGTCAGTCCATCCGTCGATGAGGGAGGACATCGGGGTTCACAACGTGCTCCGGTATCTCGCCACGTCCGAAGCCTACAACCTGGCTGATGCAGAGCGCCAGGTTGGCGGCGCGGCCGGAGTTACTATGGCTGGCGTTGTGCCCAGTCATTAGCACGCGTTCCGGATCAAGGTCTCGCAACGGACTCTCTGGGGGGAGCGGCTCTACGGCAAAGGTATCGAGGGCCGCGCCCGCGATCCACTCCTCGCGGAGCGCAGTGTGCAGCGCCGCCTCGTCCACAATTTCACCGCGAGCCAAGTTCAGGAAGTACGCCGATGGTTTCATGGCGTGGAACTGCTCCTCACCGATCATCTTGTCCGTCTCCGTAGTAGCGACAGCATGAACGGTGATGATGTCCGATGTCACCAGCAGCGTGTCCAGGTCCGTCATGGTCACGTCGACCGCGTCGGCCACGTCTTGCGAGACGTAGGGGTCATAGGCCAGCAGGTCCACGTCCCAGTTGGCCAAGCGCGCGGCAACTCCCTTGCCGATGCGTCCCAGCCCGACGATGCCCACCGTCTTGCCAAAGAGATAGCCGCCGCGAATGCCCCCGGCCACAGTGGCGCCGGTGCGCAGCATTGTCTCCTTGTGCTTCGTCTGTTTGACGAGGTTCAGCATCTGCGCAATGGTGGCCTCTGCCACGGAGAGGAAGTTCTCCGGTGTGGGGCTGTTGGCCACCATAATGCCGGTGTCCGTGGCCGCGACTTTGTCTATCTTGTCCGTCCCAATGAATGGGACGATGATCAGCTTGAGTTTCTCCACCTGCTCCATAATGTTGCGGGTCATGCGGTCTTGGCCGGCAATGAAGACGTCAGCGTCCTTGAGGCACTCCATCAGTTCGCCCTCGGTGAAGGTCGCCCTTCCGTAATCGGTCGGCTGTCTCAGGATAACCACGTCATGGCCGAGCTCGTACAGCGGTCCCAGCGGCTCGAGGCTGCTGGGGCGGCTAATGACTACCTTCATTGATTTCCCTACCGTACGTTCTCGCGCGGGCGGGAACTCAAAGATGTGCTCCCGCGTTACCGTTTAAGGCCCCTTACCCGCCTATGATGTTCAGCAGCGCCTGCCGCTTCTCGACCTGCACGGCGTGCAGCGCGCGCTCGATAGCGCCGGGGACCTCAGCGGGGTCTTCTACACGCTCGCCGTAGCCGCCGGAGGCCTGACAGATCATCTCGTAGTTGAACGCTTGCGACAGCGTGGTCACTGCCCAAGTGTCGGTCTTGGCGGCGTAGCCGTTCGGGTTCATGTTCCGAGCCGAGCTCTTCACTGCGTTCCAGATGCCGTTGTTCCAGACGATGTACAGCACCGGCAGGTCCTGTGCCTGCGAGACGATGTGCCCCGCCGTGCCCGACCCGAAGATGTAGGAACCGTCGCCGACGGCGCAGACGACCGTCTTGTCCGGGGCCGCCAGCTTGGCGCCCAAGGCCGCGCCCACCGCCCAGCCCAAGCTGCCCGCCGGGGAGATGCCGTACGTCGTGCCCGGGGACGTGAAGGCCACTTGGCTCAGGTCTATGCCAAGCTCTGAAAGCAGGATGGTGTCGTCGTTCAGGTGCTTGCCCAACTCCCGGCTGAAGTAGGCCTTGCTGATCGGTATGTCGTTGCGCCCGGCCTCGGCCCTAGCGTCCGTGGCCTCCGCACGCTTCTGACGTGCTTCGGCCCACTTGGCTGTGCGCTCCTTCACCGCGCCTGCGTCCACGCCGATGCGCTTCACAGCCTCCGTCAATGCGGCAAGGGTGAGCTTGGGGCTGCCGGCCAGGGTCAAGTCGGCTCGGTACCCGCGGATGGGGTAGCGCGAGAACAGCGGGTCCTCTCCGAGGGCGATGACCGTCGCGTCTTCACGCGGGCCGACGCGCTTGGGCGTCCAAGGCGCGTCCGCTTCCATCACGATGACGGCGTCGGCATCTGCCAAGGCGCTGGCTACATCGCCGCCGGCGTGCAGGGGGTGGTTCTGCGGGAAATTGACAAAGGACAAGCCGGACTCAAAGACGGGCATACCCAGGGTCTCCGCCAACGCCACCAGCGTCGCGACGGCCCCAGGGTCTCTGCCGGAGGCACGGGTGACTAACATGGGGCTTTTCGCTGAAGCAAGGACCTTGGCCGTCTGCTCGATGAGTGCCGGAGAGGGCATGCGTTCACCGACAGGGGCCATGCGCGGCTGGTCTGCATACTGGAACTCTTCGATGCGCTTGCCCAAGACCTCCCGCGGCAGGGTGAGATAGACGGGACCTGCGGGCTCGGATTGGGTCAGCGCCAGCGCCCGGTCAACCACGCCCTCCACGTCGGAGTCGGAACGGAGCTCGTAGTCCCACTTCACCCATTCGCGGACCATGGAGCCCTGGTCGAAGGACTCCTGCGCCCAGTGGATGCCGCCGTCGCGGGAGCCGCTCAGGTCGCCCTCAGTCAGCGGCGTGCGCCCGGCGGAGAACAGCATCGGCGTGTTGGAGCGGGCGGCGTTGATGATACCGCTGGTCGCGTTGGCGGTGCCGGGAATGGTGTGCACCATGACCACCTGCGGCTTGCCCGTTACCATGGTGTAGCCGTGCGCCATAGCGACGGCTGTGATCTCGTGAGGGACAGGGATGGGCTTGGGGAGCATCTGCTCCTGCGAGAATCGCTTGGCGTAGGCCTCCACAATCGGCGCGAAGTCCGTGCCGCCGTTGCCGAAGAAGTAGTCCACACCCCTTGCCGCCAGAAGCTCCAAATAGGCTTCCGCAACCGTTTCAACTTGGACAGTCTTGGCCATTTCAATCCTCCATGATTCGCCAGCGCGGCCTACATTCCATAATTGGCTCGTATGCTATCCCTGCCCCCTACCACTGTCAACAAGCGGCGGGCCCACATGGACGCGCGCTATACTTGACACTCGACCTCCGCTGCGTATCCTAGCCCATAGTGACGGGGGGCGCCTGTGCCCCTTTTACGGAGTGCCCGCATGCACCGCCGGGAACGGCCCGCAAGAGGAGGTTGCCATGGTTACGGAAACGACGAAGCCCCACGGAGCGCATACCGCCGAAACGTTTAAGGAAAGCCTGCGGGACGGTCGTGAGGTGTGGCTGGACGGTGAGAAGGTTCAGGACATTACGACGCACCCGTCATTGGCCCCCACCATCGACGAGCTCGCGCGCATTTACGACCTGCAGCACACTGACGAGTACCGGGACCAGATGACCTTCGTCTCTCCCGAGAGCGGCGTCCGTTGTAGCCTATCCTACATCCTGCCTCGCAGCGCCGAAGACCTGCGCAAGAAGCGGCGCAACAGCGAAATTTGGAACCAGCAAGCATGGGGCCAATTTGGGCGCGGCCCTGACCTGCTGCCCCAGTTCGTGCTTGGCCTCTACAACAACCGCGAGGCCCTGAGCGCCGTCAAGAATCCCCACTGTGACTTTGGCGAAAACGTGGTCAACTACCACCGGTACTGCCAGGAGAACGACATCTTTCTCACCCACGCGCTGGGCGACCCCCAGGTGGACCGAAGCCTGCAACCCCAGAACGAAACTCGGCAGGTCAAGGAGGAAGACCTCTCCCTGCACGTGGTGGAGGAGACCAACGAGGGCATCATCGTCTCTGGCGGCAAGCAGCTCTCCACTGCAGCCCAAATGAGCAACGACACCTACGTCTCTCTCTCCGCAACCTTCGTTCGGCGCGCCGACCCGCGGTTCATCCAGGCATTTTCCATCCCCACCGGCAGTAAGGGCCTGAAGATCTTCTGCCGGGAGCCTGTCTCCCTTTATCCCGGCCACTTTGGCCACCCATTTGGCATCAAGTACGACGAGCAGGACTGCATGCTCTTCTTCGACAACGTGCTGGTGCCCTGGGACCGCGTCTTTATGCTGTACGATGCCTCCGCGATGGTTCAGCGGCTGGCCGGCGGCGCGAACTTCATGGGCTGGAGCAACTACGTCCGCATCCACGAGCGCATGAAGACCATGACCGCCGTCGCCTCCATGATTGCGGAAGCTATCGGCGTCAACGAGTTTCGTGAAGTGGCCGCCAAACTCGGCGAGATGATCATGTTCACGGAAATGTGGCGCCACGCGATGAACGGCCTGGAACATGGCGCCTACATGACCCAGGGCGGTCTCATGTCCATCGGCCGCGGCACCGGCATGAACCTGTTCTTCGCCCAATTCTCTCAGCGGATGGTTGAGCTGCTCCGTCAGATCGGCGGCTCCGGCATCCTGATGCAACCCAGCGAGCGCGACCTGTCCAATCCGGAAATCCGGCCATACCTTGACCGCTACATGCGGGGCAAGGATGTGGGCGTGGAGTACAAGTCCCGGCTCTTCCGGCTGGCCAATGACCTGGCGGCTTCCTCATTCGCGATGCGTCAAGAAGTGTACGAGTACTGGCATGGCGGCGACCCCAACCGGAACCGCGTCAACCTCTACCGCGGTTATGACCAGAGCGAGATTATGGACCGTATCAGGGGAATGGTCTCCGAGCCGCTGCCGTACACTGGCTAGCCCAAGCGCTCAGACCCGAGAGATGAAGCCCCGTCCGTTTTGGGCGGGGCTTCATCATTGGTGTAGATACCAATCACCCCTCATTCCGGTAAATTGTTGGAACCACCTTGGCTTCGTACCAGAGTATGCGGAAAACTGCAGGCTTAGCAGGGGGAGAGAGGCGCAGTGAGGAAGCCCCTATTCCTCCCGCAGGAACCGCTGGATCTCCTCCAACACAGCAACAAGGCCATCATGCGTTAGGCGGCCGGTGTAGGTGTTATGCGGGCTGGGGTGATACGAGCCGAAGAGCGTGGGGAATCCCGGCCCCAAGGCGTATCGAACGCCATGGCCAAAGACTATGCCGCGGGGCCGAGGCAGCCCCATCGCGCGCGCCGCCCGCAGGTATGCGTCGAATCCGAGCTTGCCGAGCCCCAACACTGCCTTAACGTTGTGCATCAGCCCCAACTCTTCAATGAGGTAGGGGAGGCAGCGCGCCTGCTCCTCAGTAGTAGGCTGGTTGGCTGGCGGCGCGCACTTCACCGCAGAGGTGATGCAGGCGTTGATAAGAGTCAGGCCGTCGTCGCGGTGCTGGGAGGTGGGCTTACTCGCGAATCCGCCGGCGTATAGGGCGGCAGCCAGGAAATCGGCGGAAGGGTCGCCGGTGAACATGCGGCCCGTGCGGTTGCCGCCGTGAGCCGCAGGCGCCAGCCCCACAATGCACACTTCGGCGTTTGGCGCTCCAAAGGCGGGCACGGGCCGCGCCCAGTAGTCCCACTCGCGGTAGCGGCGCACTTTCTCGACGCCCGCGCGTTCACGGTGCTCAACCAAGCGAGGGCAGGCCCGGCAAGAGGTCACTCGTTGCATCAGAGCGCGGTGGGCTGCTGATATTGTCGCCATAGCTTGGATTCGGGCGGCCTACATTACTGAGCAGGTCAACGTGGTGGTCACTCCTCTCAATGACCGAATATTGGAGCGAAGCGTCCCCGCCAAGTCCTCGGGGGTATCGGCTTCCAGGTCCACAATGAAGTCGAAGGGACCAAAGACTTCATAGATCACGGCCCCGCGGATGGCGCGCAACCGCTCCCCAATCCTCAGGGTCTCCGTAGGCTCAGTGTTGACCATGATGAATGCCTTGGCCATGGTCACCTCCTTATATACAAGTCGGAATCGGTCAATGCTTGCTGCTAGTGTACATCAAGGGGTTGGCTAGCGGCGCGGTCTTGACTATACTAGCCAGACTATGCCGATTTATGAGTTTCGCTGCAAGAGCTGTAACTCTCGCGTATCCATATTCTTCCGCGCAATGACGGTCGATGCCACGGGCACCTGTGAGCGTTGCGGAAGCGAAGACTTGGTGCGCATCTTCTCTAGCTTCCGGGTCATGCGCCCGGGCTTTGACGTCGGCAAGTTGAACAAGCAGGAGCTGCTCGACGGCGTCAACTACACCGACCCGCACTCCATGGCCAACTTCTTCCGCAAGATGCAGGACACCTTCCAAGACGGGCCGGACGAGCACATGGACGAGATGGTGCAGCGGTTGGAATACGGCGAGGCCGTGGAAAAGGCGATGGACCTGAACATGGGCTCCAACTACAAGGGAGACGCCCACGGGCATGGCCACGACCACGGGGAAGGCGGAGGGGAGTAGCATCTCCAGTGCTCTGCGAACACAGGTAATGAAGAGAGGGGCCGCAATTGCGGCCCCTCTCTTTTTACCCTGTTCGGCTGCGATTTAGCCGGCGACGTTGGCGAAGGCCGGGAAGACCTTCAGCGGGTTGGTGTGGATGATGTCGATCACGTCCTGCTCCGTCAGCGTTCCCGAGTCAAGGTAGTACTGCAAGACGGGCAGCAGGTCGTCGGAGGTCCTGCCAACGTTTATGTTGGACTTGTGGTCGCCGTCTTGCCGGACGTTCTGACCGGAGCCGGGGGCCTCGGTGCCGAATGCTGTGTTGGCGGAGCCCCACTGCCGGATGGACAGCGCCAGGTAGTCGATGTCGTACAAGCAGGTGTCGAAGAAGAGGTTGTTCCCCTCCCAGTCGCCGCGGTGGCGAGAGGAGTCGATGAACCGGTCCAGCGCGCCGCCGCCGTGGGCGATGCAGATGCGCAGGCCGGGGAACTCGTCAAAGAGCGCCTTGCTGTCATAGCAAAGGATCCGGGAGGCCAGGAAAGTCTCAACGACGAAGCCCACCTGGTAGTTGCCGGGGATGTGGGCAATGCGCGGGTCCAGGCAGTTGGTGCCGTGGATGAAGACGGGCACGTCGTTGTCCTGGCAAACCTGGTACACGGGGCCCCAGTACTTGGTGTCGTTCATGCCCGGGGAGTTGTGGCGGCCGTCCGGGTCCGGGCTCAGGTACGTGCCGGCGAAGCCACGCTCCTTGATGTTGTACTCAAACTCCGGGACGCAGTTGCTCAGGTCCGGCGCTTCCGCAATCTGGGGAAGCATGGTGGTGGACAGGAACCGGTCCGGGAAGTTCTGGGTCTGGATGTGAATGGTGTCGTTGGTGAACTCACACCAGCGCTGTAGCAGGTGCCGGGGCATCCAGCCCATCATGCGGAAGGGCCGGGGGCCAATGGCCTGGACGTCGATGTTGCGGTCGTCCATGTAGTCCACGTGGTACTTGTTGCGCTCGTACATCAGCTCGTCGCTGAGGTTGCCGGGCCGGTTGGGCATGGTGCCGTCGGCGCGGGCGCGCAGAGGACTCGCCCCTACGTGGCCGGAGGCGAACCCCGTATCGATCCAGCCGACCGTGCCGGGCGGGCCGGAGATATGGCCGTGGACATCCAAGACCTGTGTGCCATTGAACATAAGATCCTCCTTCTATGCTCGCACCTCTAGCGACCGATGCAAGTTGCTGAGGCACATACTACCACAATCGTCAAATGCGTGGCGCCGCAGTCCGGCGCGACGCTGGGCTGACCGTCAACGCCTCCTTTCCCTCGTTGGACGAGGCCGAATCACCGCCAGTCAGGCGTAGCCTGCATCCACTCCACGTACTCCGCAATCGCGGGTCCGATTGTGTACTGTGGCTCGTAACCCAACTCTTCGTGAATGCGCGAGTTGTCCATAAACGGGTCTGGTCTCGCTGAAGGGCTCTTGCCGGGCTGCAACTCGAAGTTCACACTTGGCACTGCTGCGGACACTGCGTCGGCAATCTGCTGGTTGGCCGTGCCTCTGCCGCTGCCGATGTTGTATGTGGTGTGGTTCAGGGAGTCCGCCATCGCCAATAGCTGTATTCCCTTGGAAACGTCCTTAACGTATGTCCAGTCGGTGAGGTCCTCTGCATAGGGCACGCCGCCGCGCCCATAGTCCGGCGGGTTGCCGGTCACCGCCGCCCGTGTCATGCGGCTGGGCAGGTTGAAGCCGCTGTAGTAGAGCGGCCCATAGATGCTGCCGATGCGCATAAAGACCACGTTGACGCCCGTCTGGCTGGCATAGAGAGAACCCAGCGTCTCAAAGCTCTTCTTGTATGCCTCGGTAGCGTTGCTGGTGGCCACCGGCAGCGGCGCGTCCTCCTGGAACGGCCCCTGCTTCAAACCCAAGTACACGGACTGCGAGCTTGCAACCAGGACACGGTCCAAATTACTGAGTCGCGCGGTCTCTAATACGTTGACCAGACCAAGCATGTTCGTGCGGTACTCGTCGCCGGGAGAGAGCGATCCCAGCCGCGGCGCGACCATGTGGGCGATGCGGTTGACGCCGAACTTGTTGACGGCCTCAACGATGTGCAACGGATTCGTCACATCCACGGTGGCGATCTGGACGCGCTTGCCAATCTCGTCCTTGAACAAGTCGGGTTCGCGGCGGGAGCTGTGGACGCCGATGACTACGTCCTCGCCCGCGTTCAACACGTGACGAACCGTATGCATCCCAATGAAGCCCATCCCGCCGATAATCAGTAACATGCCTACCCCCTAAAAATGACGGCGGCAGCTCGGTTTGGGCGCAAATCGAACATAGCTGCACGTCGACGGCGGTAGGATATGCAGAGGTGGAGGGGGTGTCAACCCTAGCGCAAGCTGGCGGCTATCTGCGAAACGCCTGCGTTAGTTGGGCGCTTCTCTTGACACTCCCGTACCCCGCCGATAGATTCATCCCATTCCAGGAACAACCACCTCTGAGGCGTCAATTCCCGTCGGCTCCGTTCGGCGACGGTGAAGGAGAGGGAGGTCGACATGGCCCCGACATCACAGCGCATCTGCTCATTGCTGCCGAGCGCTACGGAAATCGTATATGCCCTCGGACTGGGCGACCGGCTGGTTGCAGTCACCCATGAGTGCGACTTTCCTGCCGCCGCAACGTCCCTCCCATCCGTTACCAGCGCAGGGTTCAATCCAGCCAGCATGTCAAACAGGGACATCCACAACCACGTTACGGAAAACGTGCATAGCGGCAGCAGCATCTACACGCTTGACCAGCCGTTGCTGGAGCAGCTCAACCCGGATCTCATCCTGACGCAGGAGCTGTGCGACGTTTGCGCTGTCTCGTACGATACGGTGCAGGATGCCGTCCGACACCTTCACGGCACCAACACCGTGCTCTCCTTGGAACCCACGTCTCTGGCAGCCATTCTCGACGCCATCACCCAGGTTGGCGGCGCCACGGGAACGGAGGAGCGGGCCGCCAAGGTGGTCGACGACCTCCTAGCCCGAATGCGAGCAATAGAGGAGCGTTCGAAAGCCGCTCAGGAGCGCCCTCGAGTCTTCACCATGGAGTGGATGGACCCCCCGTTTGCCGGTGGCCACTGGGTGCCGGAAATGGTGCGGCTTGCAGGAGGCATTCCCGGCCTGGTTTCTGAGGGGGTGCCCTCCAAGGAGGTCACCTGGGAGGAGATCGCGGCCTTCGACCCGGAGGTCATCGTCGTCATGCCGTGCGGCTATCACCTGGACACCCTTGAGCTTGAGTTCCGGCTGACACCCTTCCCTGCAGCTTGGGGCGACTTGACCGCCGTGCGGCGCGGTCAGGTCTTCGCGGTGGACGCGACGGCCTACTTCAGTCGGCCAGGTCCGCGCGCCATCGAGGGCCTTGAAGTCATGGCGGAGATACTCCATCCAGAGCTTTTCGCTCGTAGCAAACCCCTGGACGCGTGGCGCCCCTTGGAGCTTCGCGACTGCGAGCAATAGCCCTGCCAACGCCAATGCCTTGCGCCCAGACTTTGCCCACGTTCCTTTGAATACGGGAGCGAACGAAAGATAAGGGAATGAATAGGTACACAAGCTGGCATCGCATTTTCGTCGGCGTTCTCCTGATTGCTGTGGGCATCGGTTTCTTCCTGGATAGCGTCATCGATTACGACTTCGATTGGGGCGACTGGTGGCCCGTCATCCTCATCGCTCTGGGCGTCATGAGGGTAGCTTCTTCACGGTGGGTAGGCGTCCTTTTGATTGTCGTGGGCGCGGCCTTTCTCGTCGACACCTTGGGCATTGTTGAGCTAGATATCGGCGACTATTTCTGGCCAGCGATCCTGGTGGTTGCGGGGCTCTTTGTCATATTTGGCGGACGGGCGCGCCGGCGGCAACGAGCAAGGGGTTCGTCCGACGACACGTCCTCGTCGGACGTCCTGGACGTGTCCTGTATCTTTGGCGGGATTGACCACCAGGTCACCAGCCAGCAATTCAAGGGTGGTAAGGTGTCAGCGACCTTTGGCTCCGCAAAAGTAGACCTCCGCGGGGCCGCCTTGGCCAACGGAGAGGCAACCCTGCAAGTAGAGACCATATTGGGCAGCGCCGAGATCTCCGTGCCGGATGACTGGATGGTCAACGTGCAGACTGCCTGCATCCTCGGTGGTGTGGACTCTAAGCGAGCGCAGCCCTCTTCGCCCACCGCAACCCTAACCCTCGCCGGCTCATGCACTCTTGGCGGGGTTATCATCCGCCGTTGAGCGACCGGCATGCGTTCAATGCCCAACGCCACATGCCCCTTGGACCCCTGACGTTCACTGCAGCCTCGCGACTAAGCGCGACGACGGACACTCTCGTACGATGTCCCTTAGTCGCTGCGGCGCCTGCCATCCACATCACCCTATGTGCCCGCGCGAGGTAACCCTGGGAAACCGGCAAATAACGCTGCTGCTCCTGTGCGGTCGACGGCAATAGCCATGATGCGGGAACCATTCATTGCGTGCCTGCGTCTTTACCTAGCGAAGGCAGCGGCCTTCTGTACCCGTGTACCCTACGGAGTTGGCCCGAAATCGCGGCGTATTCCGGATTGAAAACTATTCAAGGGCTGGAGGAATTGACAAACCTACGCCGTTGACATAGCTTTAGCAGATTAGTGCAAGTTGCGTTTTTGGCGAGTCAGCGAGGAGGGCGCGGACATGGTCACGTATATCAAAGGCAGGGGTGACCGGAACCTTCGGAATCTGGTGGACCTCGAAGGCGGCGTAGTCAACCGGGAGGTCTACGTCAATGAGGACATTTACTCCCAGGAGTTGGAGCAGATCTTTGGGCGTGCATGGCTCCTCGTTGGGCATGAGAGCCAGGTAGAAAACCCCGGCGACTTTGTCTTGGGCCGTATGGGCGAGGAAGAGGTTATCCTCACTCGCGACCGCAAGGGCAAGATTCACGTCTTCCTGAACACCTGCCGCCATCGGGGCATGAAGGTATGTCGATACGATGACGGCAATGCCCTGGTCTTCACTTGCCCCTTCCATGCTTGGACCTACGACACCGACGGGCGGCTTGTCGGCGTTCCCCACCACAAGGACGCCTACTTTGAAGAGTTGGACAAGAGCCAGTGGGGCCTCGCTGAAGTGGCGCAGATGTGCAACTACTATGGATCAATCTGGGCTACTTGGGACCCCAAGGCGCCATCCTTTGAGGACTACCTGGGGCCCTTCCAGCAGACGGTGCGGTGGGCCTTCCAGGCCTCCGACGGCTCGGACAATGCTGTAGAACTCTTCAAGCCCGCGCAGCGCTGGCGCCTCCCCTCGAACTGGAAGTTCGGCGCGTTCAGCTTTGCTGGTGACAGCGCCCACGCCGCCATGACGCACCTCTCCGTGAATGCCGCGGCGATTGGTCCGCAGGGCGAGGTCGAAGGCGGTGGGCGGCACCCGTTGGCGGCGCCCTTCCCCTCCAAGCGCGGCTACATGTCCAGCAGAGAACTCGGGCACGTCGGCCAGTTGGCCATCTATGAGCAGCCTGGCGTCGCTGACTATAGGGACACCTGGCTCCTGGACCCTGGCGTCGACGACTACTGGCGCGAGACCCGCGAGATTAAGAAGCAGAGGTTTGCCAACGATTTCCTCCACATGCAGAGTGACGGCCAGTTCCACATCTGGCCCAACGCGACCATGTCCGACTGGCGAATCCTCATGTGGCACCCTCACGGCGTAGGCATGACGGAGAGCTGGCGCCAATATCAGGTCGACAAGAACGCCCCCAAGCTCGTCAAGGACGCCAAGCGCCGCTACGTGATGCGCTACTGTGGCCCTGCGGGCATCACTGAGTCTGACGACATGGAGAACTGGAACTACGCCCACCCGGCCAGCTTGGGCATGGTAGCCCAGCGCTTCCCGTACAACTTCCAGTTGGGCCTGCACCACAACCACCAGGATGACCGTATCCCTGGCGTCACCATTGGCGACCGTGGCCCGTCGGAGGAAAACCAGCGCGCGCGGCTCCGCCGTTGGGTGGAGTTCATGGAAGCGGGCAGCTGGGACGACATCTTCCCCGTCAGTCGAAACGGCAAGTCCAATGGCAAGACGCGCGGCGGCAACGGCATCAGCCCGACGTGGTAAGGGTGGCGTAACGCCGTATCGGAGGACGGTCTATGACGCAAGAGGGGGGCGCCGGCAAGGAGGCCCGGAAGCGGGTGAACACCCCGGACGGCATGTTCATTCGTGACATGCCGGAGGGCACGAAGCTGGAATTGAAGAACGGCGACTTGGTGGAGGTTGCCCTCAACGCCAAGGACGGAGGTTGGCTCGTCGCCCGCTATTTGGAGAGCGAGAACAACCCGGCATTAGTTGGCACGGAAGAATGGATCTTCTTCGCCGAAGTGGCCGCTGAGATAGAGGCATAAGCAACCCTGTACTGGAGGAGAGACCCGTGACTGTCCAGAGCGCAGATACCGCGTGGGAGCGGATGCTCCTAGAGCGGGAGATTGAGCGGTTCCTGTATGACGAGGCAGCGATGCTGGACGAGCGGCGTTTCAGCGATTGGGGCGACCTGCTAGCTGAGGACATCCACTACCACATGCCCATCCGTCGCAACGTGAAATTCGGCGAACAGGACCGGGAGAACACCAGCTCCGAATCTGAGATATCCTGGTTTGACGAGGGCAAGCGTACCCTGATGGGCCGCGTGCGGCAGATCAACACCGGTGTTCACTGGCCGGAGGAGCCTTTCTCGCGCGTTCGCCACATCATCACCAACGTGCGCGTCCTTGCTGTTGACGGCGACGAGGTCGAGGTCAGCAGCAACTTCTTCGTCTGGTCCAACCGCCTTCGTGACGAGGTGGTGATGTTCATCGGCACCCGGAGCGACATCCTGCGTCGGGACAGCGAGACCGGCTGGAAAATAGCAAAGCGTCTCATCCTGCTGGACCAGAACGTACTTTTGGCAAAGGTGTTTTCCACGTTCTTCTAGGCAGCGAGTTTGAAAGCTGGAGGCGCAGTGGCCTTCAGTGCTCGGGCGCATAGCCGCCCTGAATTGAATGGGAGGGAACCGGAATTGGATCTGAGTGTGGAGTGGCGAACCAGGGGCGCCAAGAACGACGCCATCCTGGTGCTGGATGCTGAGGGCGCAATACGCGAGGCGATTGTTGCCGACGACGCCATTATTTCGCGTTTCTTGACGGAGCAGTTGGACGACCTCGACAGCTGGCGCGGCAAAACCCTCGTCGAGGGCGCGAATCGCGAGCCGGAGGCGTGGGGTGAGCTCGTCATCTCGCGTGCCGGCTCTGGGGAAGTGATCGAGGCCGATCCGGAGCTCTTCTGGCAGGGCATCTATCTCTGGTTCCGCTCCCACGGTGTCGATTACGATACGCCGATGAAGCGGAGCAACTCGCTTATCGAGGATTAGGCATCCACATAGGGAAGTACTTAGCGCACATATTGTGATTCCGGTGGGAGAGCGATTTCGTAGCCCCGCCATAACATAACGAAATGGGTCATGTTTGAGAGGAGGAGTCCAATGACTGGCAGACTGAGGCATGGCTATATCTTTGTGGCGTTGCTGGTGACGCTTGCGCTGCTGATAGCCGCCTGTTCCGGCGGCGACGACGGGGATGGAGATGGCGGCGGAAGCGCCGCTACAACGAGCACCTCGACGACGACCACCACTACCACGGCGGCGCCGTCCAGCGATGATACGATGACCAAGGCCGACGACGGCATGATGATGCATGGACCCGAGCCCGTCTACGGCGGCAAGATCACGTTTGCGTCGTCCCGGGACGTGCGCTCCGGCTTTGACCCGCACGGCACCCGCGGTGGACAGTCCCAGCACCAGAACACTAACAGCTGGTGGTACAACAACCTCATGTCCCGCGCCTTTGGCGTGGACGTTGAGGGCGGAACCCGCGAGTCCTTCAATGACCTGGCGACGGACTGGTCCGTTTCCAATGGCGGCCTTACGTACACCTTCAAGCTCCAGGAGGGTGTGAAGTTCCACAACCGCGCGCCGGTTAACGGCCGCGAGATGACCTCAGCAGACGTCAAGTGGAGCTACGATCGGTTCCTGAAGGGACCGGACTCCTACCAGTTCCAGTTGGCGGACATCAAGGACGTTCAGGCGCCGGACAAGTACACCGTGGTCTTCAACCTGCACGAGCCAGTGGCCTCCTTCATGATCCACGTTGGTGAACCGTTGGGCTACGTGGTGCCGCAAGAGGCCGCTACGTCGCCGCCGCAGAGCCCCGCACTGGATGGCGTGCTCGACGAGGAATTCCTCTCCAATCAGGAGGGAATCATCGGCACTGGGCCGTGGATGTTTGACACGTGGGAGAAGGACAAGCGCATGACGGCGGTCCGCAACCCTGACTACTTCAAGACGGACGCCCACGGCAACCAGCTCCCCTTCATTGAGACCATTGAGTACGTGGTTATCCCGGACACGCAGGCTCGTAGCGCGGCCTTTATCTCGGGTGACATTGACACCTTCGGCCCACCCTCCGGCAGCACCGCGGACTTCAAGACACGGAACCCGGACGCCAACTTTGCCCAGGACCTGCCCAGCACGGCCCCCACCCTGAACTTCCGGCTGGACCGGACCGCTGCCTTCAATAACATAAACGTACGGCGCGCTATTGCCATGGGCTTTGAGCAGCAGGCCATTATGGACCTGCTCTTGGGCTCCGTGACGGAACCCACCTACGGCGGCGTTCCGGCACTGGTCTTCCCGGAGTACAGGATCAGCGCCGCGGAGTTGGGCGAGTCCGTGCAGTGGTGGCAGTACAACCCCCAGCGTGCATCAGAGCTGCTGGCAGAGGCCGGTTACGGCCCTAACAACCCCTTGGAAATCACCTACCAGTTCAGCAGCTGCTGCAAGAGCACCTACTACCCGGAACTTGTTGCCGACATGATGAGCAACATCAACGTGAAGATGACCCTCACGGAAGTCGACCACTCCATTCACCTAAAGACGAGCAACATTGGCAAGGGCGACTACGACATTGCCCACTCTCGCCTGAAGGCCGCTGAGGTCGACGACCTGTTGGTCAGCCTCCTGCCCGGCAACAGCAAGAACAACAGCCACATCGACGACGCGCTTCTAACGGAGATGATCAAGGCCCAGAGGCTGACCCAAGACCCGACGCAGCGGTTCAGCCAGATACGGCAGATCCAGCGCTACCTCGCTGACCAGGTCTACCTCATTCGAATCCCGGACCGGTTCTCGGACTCCTTCTGGCAGCCGTGGATACAGAACTTCCGCCCCCATGTGGGCAACACGGAAGGCCGCGACTGGGAGATCGCCTGGGTAGACCGCGGGTAATCTCACAACGTAGGAGTCTCTAGTGGGATGCTTGGCGACCCATGACGGGCCGCCAAGCATCCTTCATTGAACACTTGCTATGAGAACGTACGCCATCCAACGTGTCCTGTTGCTCATCCCAACACTGTTGGCGCTGAGCTTCATTTCCTTTGCCCTCATTCGCTTCATTCCGGGTGACGCGGCGCTGCTCATGACGGAGGAACTGGGCTACGCTCCGAACTTGGAAGCATTGCAGGAACGCCTGGGCCTCACGGAGCCTATCCACGTGCAGTACTTCAAATGGGTGGGGGGCTTCTTCAGGGGAGACTTTGGCAAGTCCCTATGGGATGGCAGCAGCGCGGCCGAGGAGTTGGTCCGGCGGTTGCCGGTAACGCTTGAGTTGGCCTTCTTCTCCCTATTCCTCAGCGCCATTGTCGCCATTCCCATCGGCGTGTTTTCCGCCGTGCGGCAGGACACCAAGGTTGACTACATCGTACGCAGTACCGTGGTGTTCGCCGATGCTGTCCCACACTTTTGGCTTGCCACCCTCGTCCTCGTCCTTCCGGCCGTGTACATTGGATGGTCGCTCCCTGTCGGCTGGCATTCCCTCACTGAGGACCCCGTCAAGCACCTGCTGTTATTGCTGGTGCCCGCGGCCATCATCTCCGTCAGTTCGGCGGCGTCCTTAGTGCGCATCACCCGGACCATGATGTTGGAGGTACTCCGGCAGGAGTATATCCGAACGGCCTGGTCCAAGGGGCTATCTGAGGGGGCCGTCATGTACCGGCACGCTCTCAAGAACGCCTTGATCCCTGTGGTAACAGTCTTCGGTCTGCGCGTCCCGAACGCCCTTAACGGGTCCGTGGTCATGGAGTCCGTCTTCGGTATTCCCGGACTGGGCCGATGGACCATAGACGCCATCAACTTTCGGGACTATCCACAACTGCAGGTCGCCCTGCTGTTTACTGCCATCATCGTGTTGGTAGCGAACTTGGTCGTCGACCTGGCCTACGGCTGGATTGACCCCAGAGTGCGATACAAGTAATGGATTCGGAGAGCATCCATCATGGCAGATGAGATTGTCCTACGGCCCGGCGCGACTTCGGGCCGGCCCTTCCCCGTGCGGTGGGCTCTGGGCCTGCTCTCCTTTGTCATGACCATGGCGCGGTACAAGCCATTGGGCGCAATTGGATTCGTCATTGTAGTGGTCCTCATATTCACTGCCGTCTTCGCCGACGCCATCGCCCCATACGGCTACAATGACACTGACCGTCATGAGCAGTTCGCGCCGCCCAGCTTTAAGCATCTCATCGGTGCGGACCACCTTGGACGGGACCTCTTCAGCCGCATCGTGCACGGCTCTCGCATCTCTGTCTCCATCGGATTCGGCGCCGTTGCCGGCGCCATGTGCATTGCCATAACTCTGGGGCTGTTGACGGGCTACTACGGAGGATGGCTGGACAAAATCATCCAGCGCGGTGTGGACGGCTGGATGACCTTTCCCGGCATCGTCATAGCCTTGGCGATGGTGGCCATTGCCGGAAGAGGCTTATGGCCGCTCGTAATCGTCCTGGGGCTGCTCTTTGGCATCAGAGGATCGCGGGTGGTCCGTGGGCAAGTCCTGTCCGTCATGGCGAGGCCGCACATTGAAGTGGCGCGGTCGGTAGGCGTGGGAGACCTCCGTCTCATGGCTGTCCACGTGTTCCCCAACGTGCTGCCGCTGGTCATCATTCTCGCCACAATTGAGATACCCTTGGCCATCACCATTGAGGCGTCCCTCAGCTTCCTGGGGTTTGGCATCCCGCCGCCGTCTCCGTCCTGGGGCCGGATGCTCAATGCGGAAGCGCGGCAGCACATGCTCATGGCGCCATGGTTGGGAATTGCGCCGGGGCTTGCGCTGAGCCTCACGATCTTCGGCTGGAACATGTTCGGCGACGCACTGCGCGACTTGCTGGATCCCGCGCAGCGCGGCAGTCTGGGCGATCGCTAAAGGGGGGATGACATGAAGTACAACGAGTTGGGCGCAACGGGCGTACAGGTCTCCGCCATCAGTTTTGGCTGCGGGCCCACCGCTGGCATGATCGTAAAGGGCACGCCGGAGGAGCGCCGACGCGGCGTATCCCGCGCCCTCGATCTCGGCGTCAACCTGTTCGACACGGCGTCCATCTACGGCGCGGGCGCGTCCGAGGCCCACCTTGGCGAGACGCTGCAGGAGTTGAAGGCGCGTCCCGTCATCGGCAGCAAGGTGGCCCTGGAGCTCCCTGACTTGGACGATGTGAAGGGGAATACCATCCAGTCGGTGGAAGATAGCCTCAAGCGGCTGCAGGTGGAGACCATAGACCTGATCCAGCTGCACAACCGTTTGGGCCTGGAGCGCGCCGAGCGTTCCGACATGGGCGTGGGTGCCCAGCTTACCGTCGACGACGTTCTTGCGCCCGGCGGCGTCCTTGACGCCTTCCAGACGCTGCAGCAGCAGGGCAAGGTGCGCTACTTCGGCTTTACCGCCTACGGTGGCCTGCTGTCCTGTGTCTACCAGCTCATAGACAGCGGCCAGTTCCACAGCATCAACGGCCTCTACAACGTCATCAACCCTTCCGCCGTGCGCCCCGCTGCGGAGGTCGACCGCGACTTCGGCCAAGTGTTTGACCGCTCGGCGAAGCTGGACATGGGCGTTATCGTTATCCGCGTCCTGGCCGCAGGCCTGCTGGCAGGCGCCGGCGCTGACCCGAGCGCTCAGCGCGTCCGCGACGTGCTGGACGCCCATGGCATCGCACCTGTCGAAGGCGCCGTCCGCTACGTGCTCAGCAACCCCATTGTCGCCACCTCCGTCATTGGCTTCTCGGAAGTGGCCCACATTGAAGAGGCCTGCGCCGCCGAGGAGAAGGGCCCGCTGCCCGCTGAAGTGCTGGCGGAACTTGAAACGGTGGTGCCGGCCCCATGACGTACCTTGAGGGGGGGCCGGAGCAACTGCTTTCCATTGATGGCCTCAAGACGCACTTCTTCTCCCCAAGCGGCGTCGTAAAGGCCGTCGATGGCATCAGCTACGATGTCCGCGAGGGCGAGACTCTCGCCATCGTGGGCGAGAGTGGCTGCGGGAAGAGCGTGGGCGCGCTTTCCATCATGCGCCTGGTCGCCAGTCCGCCCGGGCGCATCATCGCCGGCAGCGTGATGTTCGAGGGCCAAGACCTCCTTGCCATAAGCGAATCTTCCATGCGGAGCATCCGCGGCAACCGCATCGCCATGATTTTCCAGGAGCCCATGACGTCACTGAACCCCGTCCTGACCATCGGGAAGCAGATCACTGAGTCACTCGAGCTGCACCTGAAAATGCAGGGCGCTCAGGCGCAACGCCGCGCCGCGGAGCTGCTGGATATGGTCGGCATACCGGACGCTCCCAGCCGGCTGAAGCAGTACCCGCACCAGTTCAGTGGCGGCATGCGCCAACGCGTGATGATCGCCATGGCCATGAGCTGTAACCCCAAGCTTCTCATAGCGGACGAGCCTACGACGGCGCTGGACGTGACCATCCAGGCGCAGATCCTTGAGCTCATCAAGGACTTGAGCTCCCAACTGGGCACTGCCGTAATCATCATCACCCACAACCTGGGCGTGGTGGCCCGCTATGCAGACCGCGTAAACGTCATGTACGCCGGCAAGATCATTGAGCGCGGCTCCGCAATCGACATTTACGAGAACCCCCATCACCCGTATACCCAGGGCCTGCTGGAGTCTGTGCCGCGGCTCGACGAGAACCGCAGGCAGCGGCTCGAGTCGATCGTCGGGAGCCCGCCCGACCTTATGGACCTGCCAACCGGCTGTGCCTTCCGTCCCCGCTGCAAGGTCGCTGTAGAGCGGTGCGCGGAGGAGACGCCGCCCCTTATGCCTGTTGCGGACGGCCACACTGCCGCATGCTGGGTGACCGCGGGAGCGGCCTCGGAGGTTGGCGCATGACGCAAATGCAGGACCGCGCGCCCGCTCCAGAGCAGGAAGTGCAGCCGTTGCTCGTGGTGAAGGACCTCAAAATGCACTTCCCGGTCACGTCCGGCCTCATACTCCAGCGCGCGGTAGGGGCGATCAAGGCCGTAGACGGCGTCAGCTTCTCCATCCGGCCCGGCCAGACCCTAGGTTTGGTGGGCGAGAGCGGCTCCGGCAAGACCACTGTGGGTCGTTGCATCATTCAGTTGAACCAGGCCACCTCAGGCGAGGTTTGGCTGGATGATATCGACCTATGCAAGGCCAACGGCAAGCAACTGCGGGCCATGCGCCGCCGTATGCAGATGGTATTCCAGGACCCTTATTCCAGCCTCAATCCCCGTATGAGCATCGGCGCCATCATTGGTGAGCCAATGATGGTTCACAAAATCGTGACGGGCAAGCGTGAGCGCAATGAGCAGGTCGCAGAGCTGCTGAGCGTCGTCGGGCTCAACCCATCGATGGCGGACCGCTACCCGCACGAGTTCAGCGGTGGCCAACGGCAGCGTATCGGCATCGCCCGCGCTATCGCCGTTCGCCCGGAATTCATCGTCGCCGACGAGCCTGTGTCCGCCCTCGACGTCTCCATTCAGGCCCAGCTCATTAACCTTCTCGAGGACATCCAGGAGCAATTCAACCTGACCTTCCTCTTCATCGCCCACGACCTCTCCGTGGTGCGGCACATGTCGGAGAACGTGGCCGTCATGTATCTGGGCAAGATCATGGAGATCGCGGAACGCTACGAGCTGTACGAGGACCCGCTTCACCCCTATACCCGCGCGTTGCTCTCCGCCGTGCCTGTGCCCAACCCGCGGGTCGAGGCGCAGCGGGAGCGCATTGTGTTGCAGGGCACCATCCCAAGCCCCATGAACGCGCCTTCTGGTTGCGTTTTCCACACCCGGTGCCCCATGGCCATAGACGATTGCAAGGTTGTAACGCCGACCCTCAAGGAGTATGCTCCTGGTCACTTGGCGGCGTGCATCAGGATTTAACGTGACGCAAATAGGGCAGAGGCCCTGAAGGGCCGGAAGAGCAATGGAGGTGCGGCATGGCAACCAGGACCAACGATCGGCTAGAGGCACTGCAGCCCGGCGAGTTCATTGAGGAGCTTGAGGGCATCCGTGCGCAGTGGCGCGAGCGCTTCCCCTTCCGCGTTCGTGAGATCATGAGCCAGGACGAGTTCGTCCGGCTGGCCCAGGCCAAGCGCAGGCAACACTCCGGCGGCGACATCAACCACCGCTTTGAGGGCGAGCGCTACCTGAGCGCGACGGACAAGGCCAGCCGGCGCTTTCAACTGCGCAAGCTGGTGGACGAGGGCGGGCAGGCGACCGTTGGCGGGCCACAGGTCAGCCACCCCATGCTTTCCCGCTGGGAGTCCTATGCTTACGGCGTCACCCCTGAGGAGGTCGACTCCCTGGAGAAGGGCGACTGCGACCCCGGAGAGCTGGTCCGCCGCGGCTGGTGGATAAGCCTCATGCGCGAAAGCTACTTCGGTGTCGGAATCGGCAGCGGCATGGTCATGGAGGGCGAGAACAAGATCCACTCCGATGACCTCCTCGCCGCCATCGAGCGTGACAAGCAGCGGTTCACCGAGTGGGGCGTTGATGACCCGCACCGTGCCCTGGAGAACCGCCACGAGCACGCTGGCATCGACATTGACCACGCCGAATTCAATGAAGAGGTCGCCCGGCGTTTCGTGAACACACCTGAGCTCCAGGAAGACCTGCGTAAGGCCTACATCTTGCGCCTCCAGATGACGTCCGGCGGCTAACTGCAACTTGCGATACAGCGTCCCCATCCGTTGGCCCTGAGCGAGTCGAAGGGTCCCACGAACGGATGGGGACGCGTCAGCTAAGTACTAGGAGGACCCTATGGGAGCGCAACCGCCCCTTGGCCCGGAAGAGCTCTCCGCCCCGCCGCTCTCCGGCGATGAATTTGTGGCGCTGCTTCATGAGCAATTCCAGGCCAAGTGCGCCGCGCCGTCGCCCTTGCTGCAGGCGCTGTACGACGGGCAGCTGACGCAGGAACACCTGCAGCTGTGGGTGAAGGACCAATACCCCTATTGGGACGAGGGCCTTGTCTACAGCACCGGCGCCATCTTCATCAAGACCAACGATGAGCCCACCCGTACCAACATGCTCCGGCGCATTGTGGACATCGAGGGTGAGGACGTGGTCGGCGACCTCTCCGGCTCCGACACCCCCTCGTGGGAGGAGCTTTGGCTGCGTCTTGGCACGGGCTTGGGCCTCTCCCCCGACGATGCCAAGGACTGGAAGCCATTCACACGCACCTATTTCGCCATCCAGACCCTACGCACCTATTCCCGCTACTGGGACTGGACGTGGCTGGACGGCGTCGCCACCTTTTACGCCTCTGATCTTTACAGCAAGGAGTTCATGGGCCGCGCCTACGAGGCGCTCCGCGACCATTACAGCCTGCCTGACGATGCGCTGGAGTTCTTCAGAGTCTACCTGGGAGACGTGGACTCCCACATCCCATGGGAGCGCGAGGCCCTGGCCTACTGGTGCTGCACCACGGAGCGGCAGATCACCGCGGCCCGTGCCTTTCGAGAGCGGCTGGACATAGAGCAGCAGCTTCTCGTTGGCCTAGAGCAGACCTGCCTCCAGGGAGAACCTTTCTTCCAGATACCGTAAGCCTCATCCCCCACTATCGTTCCAGCAGAAGCGGGATGCCAGAGGCGTTTGAAGACCGTGGGTTTTGTTTGTCCAGCATTTTGGCCCGATTGAGACGCCCATGGAAGAGACAAGGAGCACCATGAACCCCACCGAGCGCCGTCAGCGGTACCGCAGCTACCTCGCGCGGGAGCAGTGCATCCAGCCCGCGTCAATCTTTGACCCCATATCCTCTCGGCTTGCGGCGTCGCTGGGCTTTGAGATCGGCATGTTCGCTGGATCCGTGGCATCAGGCGTCGTACTGGGCGCGCCGGATATCACCGTCATCACCCTCAGCGAGTTCGTTGACCAGGCCCGTCGCATCACGCGCGCCAGCGACATCAGCCTGATGGTGGACTCCGACCACGGCTACGGCAACGCTATGAATGTCATGCGTACCGTCTCCGAGCTGGAGGCCGCCGAGGTCTGTGCCATGTCCATCGAGGACACCGTGCTGCCCACGCCCTTTGGCGGGAAGCAAGGGGCATCGGTCATCTCCCTGGAGGAAGCTGTAGGCAAGATGAAGGCTGCCGTCGCCGCCAAGCGCGACCCGGAGACAGTGGTCATTGGCCGCTGTGCCGCCATGTCGGTGGAGGGCATTGACAGCGTTGTGGCCCGCGCCGCGGCCTATGAGGCGGTCGGCGTCGACGCTCTTTTCATTACCGGCCTCTCTACCAAGGCCCACGTCGAGGTCGTCCAAGCCGCCACTAACCTGCCCCTGATGCTCGGCTCGGCGCCTGCGGAGTTGCAGGACACCGAGTGGCTCGCGGCCCACCGCGTCCGAATCGCCCTGAAGGGCCACCTGCCCTTCCAGACGATGATTCAGGGCATCTACGAGGCGCTCAAGCACCATGCCGACGGCGGCGAGCCCGCAGGCCTCAGCCATCGCGTCCCCAGCGCCGACGTTCTGGCGCAGGCCCTCGCCAACGCGGACTACGATGCCTGGCAGAGGGACTTCCTGCAGTAGTCACTGCCGCAGGCTTGCCCAAGCGTCGTCGCACTCTGCGTCTGTGCCGAGGGGATGGAGGAATGCTGTCTCGTCCCCACGCAGCCGCTCCACCACGACGTCCACGACTGTTCGCGCGGGCACAACGCTTCCGCGTGTCCCACGACGCCTCTCCGCTGTAGCCCGCGCTCGCCAAGCCATCCACCCACCAGCGCGAATCGCTCGCAGCAGTGGTCAATCTCCTCGTACTCGAAGCGGGTAGGCGCACCGTCTTGCATGATGGTGGCGTGCTTGCGTCGACGGTAGCGGACGCCTGCCATGTGTTCCGCTAAATGGATCGTCGTGTTGGCATCGTGGCCTACGCCCAGCAGGAGCACGTAGCCCCCAAGTTCGTGGACGCGACCCACGGGGCTGTCGGGCCCGTGCGGTGGCGACAGGGGATGCGGCGATGTGATGAACTCGGCGAGAGACCCAGCGCCGCGAAGGCGTGGGGGCTGTCGCTGCGGAGGACGCCGGGGAGCTGCCAGAAGGAGTCGGACGTAATGCCCAAGGCGGTACACGGCGTGCTTCGTGGGTCCAAGGGGTGGTCATCGTCGTCGGTCATGCTGGGCATGACCAGCGTCCCGCCGTCGCCTAGCGCCGCTCGCAGCGCTTCAATCAGCCCCAGCGGTCCCCGTCCATCGGCCCGATCCTCGAGAACGCCGTGTGGGCCTACAGCACCTGCCCTGGACGCACGCCCAACACCAGCAGTTGGTCCGCAACGGCGTCGACGCTGAGGAGCTGCTTGGGCATGGGGGCAGCGAGCGCTTACGCCGGGTCGCCCACGGTGGACTGCAGCTCGTACTCCTGGAGGAGGCCGGTGATGTCGCTCCACACGGAGTCCTCCACCGCGATGCCCTCGGTCAGGAGTCGCGCTTCCATGTTCTTCTCCGCCTCGCCCGGGTAGAGGATGCCGGAGCTGTCCGCCGCCAGTGGCGACGTCTTGATGAAGGCGATGAAGTCGGACACCTGCTGTTTGAACCACTCCAGGTCCGCAAAGGCGTCGATTCGCCACGCGGCGATGAAGCTGCCATCGTTGTGCTTGCCCTCGGGG
Source organism: Dehalococcoidia bacterium (assembly GCA_965249605.1). GTDB lineage: Bacteria > Chloroflexota > Dehalococcoidia > Lucifugimonadales > UBA1127 > UBA1127. Next base: position 1,767,985 of record OZ252245.1, on the reverse strand, counting down.
TCCAGCCCAAAGCCCAGGGTCGTCAGGATGCCGGAGAAGACCTCACCCATGAAGCTCAGACCGTAGCCCTTGTAGCCCAGGTCGCCGCCGACTGGGAGCAGCGCGCCGCCCTCGTTGTAGGCGTTGGGGTCGGTCGTAGGATTGCCGTCCTTGTCGATGATCCAACCGAGCGGAATCGACAGATTGCGGCGCCGGTACACCGCCAGCTTTCCCGCCGCCACGGCGCTGCTCGCCATGTCGATGAACACAGGGCTGTCCTCGTTCGACGGCACACAGATGCAGACGGGGTTGGTGCCCAGCCGCCGCCCGCGCCCTCCGAAGGGCGCCACCGCCTTGGGGCCTCGGCCCGAATCTGTGAACATGATGGCGGCCAATCCCTGCTCCGCGCACATGGCCGCGTACGGCGTCAGCCGGCCGATGTGGCTCTGGCGGTAGATGGTGACCGCGCCGATGTTCTGCTCCAGCGCCTTCTCGATCAGCATACCCGTTGCCCGCTTGGTTACGGCAAAGCCGAAGCCCCAGTTGCCGTTGATCACCGCCGTCGTTCGCGTTTCCTTTTCCACGACGAAGGGGGCGTCCGGCACGATGTGCCCCGCCTTGATGCGGTCGACGTAGACGGGCACCTGCCCCACTCCGTGGGAGTCGTGCCCCGCCAGGTTGGAGCTAATCAGGCCGTCGGCCACGTCTTGGGCTGCCTGGTCGGGCGTACCCGCGGCCTTGAAGATCTCATAGGTGACCTTGCGCAAGTAGTCGTGCGAGAAGGTGGGCATGGCTGACCTCTCTAGCTACAGGGTTCGTGCAGTGTATGCCGCGCCAAAGGCGGATGGCAAGCCGCGCTACCCCCGCTTCTCCAGCGCCTCCGGGTTTATCGCGTTGGTGGGCTCACCGGCCAAGAACGCCTTGATGTTGGCCAAGGCGCTGCGATAGAAAGACTGGTAGCCTTCCTCTGTCACAAAACCAATGTGCGGCGTCAGGAGTGTATTGGGAAGCGTCAAGAAGGGGTGGTCACTTGGCAGCGGCTCTTCATCGAAGACATCCAGTCCTGCGCCACCGATCCTTCCCTCGCGGAGGGCGTCCACCAGCGCGGCCTCGTCGACGATGGGCCCGCGAGAGGTGTTGACCAGGAAGGCGTTTGGCTGCATGAGCGCGAGGTCGTCGGCGGTAACCAAGCCTCGGCTTTCCTCCGTCAGCGGGATGTGAATGCTTATCACGTAGGACGTCGAGAAGAACTCCTCCCGGCTCACCCGCTCGGCGTCGTTCTCCGCGGCGCGTTCGTCGGTCAGCCACGGACTCCATGCGAGGAGCCGCATGTTGAAGGCGCGGCCCACCTTCGCTACGCCACGCCCCAGGCGGCCAAGACCAATGATCCCCAACGTTCGGCCTGACAAGGTCGGGCTGAGGGAGGTCTGCCACTGCCCCTCCCGGGTCTCGCGGTCTTCCTCTCGCAGGCGCTTGGTCAACCCGAGGATGAGCGCCCACGTCAACTCCTCCACGCCGCCGCCCGCGGACCCAACTGACCGCGTCAGCACAACGCCGCGTTCTGTGGCGTGGGGGATGTCGATGCTGTTCTGGTAGCCTCCCCCGGTGCCGGAGAGCATGCGCAGGTCAGGCAGGACGTCCAAGAGCGCTGCATTAAACACCGTCCGCTCACGCATGAGCTGGATGATGTCGTATCCCCGAAGCCGTTCCACCAAAGCGTCCATGTCCGTGAGGTGGTCTTGGTAGAAGTCGACTTGAGTGCCTTCCGGAAGGGAGTCCCAGTCCGCGAGGGTACTGGCGACGTTCTGGTAGTCGTCAATGACTGCGATACGTACCACGCGGGTCCTCCTCAGTGCGTGAAATCTCTTGCGCAGGAGTGTACCTGCATGCGAGGGATTTTGCAGGCGGTCTAGTTTCGCGCTCGCAACTCCTGCGGAAGCAGGCTGCCGTAAATGAAGTCTTGGGTGGGTGTGGGCACCCCGGCCTCACGGCCTAGCCGAACGACAGCGCCGTTCTGCGACTCCAACTCCGAGGGGCGGCCCTCCTGAATGTCGCGCTGCATGGAGGCCTCGCCGCCCTCCGGTTGCCGGTCGATGGCCGTCATGCCGGTGGCGACTGCGCTCTCCGGCAGGATGATGCCCATTGCCGTTGCGACGTCGTAGGTCTCTGTCATGGCCCTTTCCAGCATATTCCGTGTCATTGGCAATGAGCGGGTTACGCCAACCGGAGAACGGGTGACGGCGCCGACGCCGCCCCACGCACAGATGAAGAGGAACTTGGCCCACAGCGCAGCGTGGATGTCCGGCGGGGTTTCCGCCTTGAGCCCCGCGGCGGCGAGTGCGACACGCACTGTCTCAACCCGCTCACTGGGTTGGTTGTCCAACTCGGCGATGCCGACGTAGTCGTCGCCGCCGTTGTGTTGGATGCGCCCCGGCTCGGCCACGAAGCTTACGACGCGGCACAGGCCGCCTACCACGTGCTCCGGCCCAAGCGCGGCGATGAGCTGTGGCGCGGCTTCAACGCCGTTCTGGAGCGGCACGACGCACGTGTCCGGCCCGATGAGAGGGCGTATGGCGTCCGCGATTTCGGGTACCTGCCACGCCTTGACCGCGACTAACACGGCGTCCACAGGGCCGACGTCGGCGGGCGCGTCCGTTGCCTTCGCGTCAGGGATTGTGAAGTCGCCGTGAACACTGCTGACCTGGAGGCCGTTGGCGCGGATGGCCTGCAAGTGGGCGCCTCGCGCGATGAACGTCACGTCCATGCCTGCTTGCGCCAGCCGACCGCCAAAGTAGCCGCCCACGCCGCCTGTGCCATACATTGCAATACGCATATTGCCGCCTAGCTTTCCCGCTCCAGCAGTTCCGTGACCTTTACCTTAACCTGATCGCGGATTCGCCGAACAGTGTCGATGGGTTGGCCCGCTGGGTCTTTCCGGCCCCTGTCCTCCGAGGGCAGGAAGGTGGCGAGGCACACCTCGTTAGTGGCGCAGCCCATGGTGAAGATCAGGTCAGCCTCGTCGGCCATCTCCTGCGTAATCACCTTCGGCAAGTTCGCGCTGATGTCGATGTCGACCTCCAGCATCGCCTCCGCAACGACAGGGTTGATGCGCTCTGTGGGCAAAGTGCCTGCGGACGCGGCTCGCAGGTCCGCGCTGCCAGCCGTGTTGAGGAAGGCCTCGGCCATCTGGCTTCGGCTAGCGTCGTGGACGCAGACACAGAGCAGGTGCTTCAATGCTCGTCCCCCGGCTGCATGGTGTTTTGCTCTCGGAGGCATGCGTAGGTGAACGCCGCAACCGCCGCGCCCACCACCGGCCCAACCCAGTAGGCCCAGTGGGCGGTCCAGTTGCCGCTGACCAGCGCCGGGCCGAACGAGCGGGCGGGATTCATCGATGCGCCGGAGATTGGCCCACCGAAGATGGCCTCCAGCCCAACAGTCGCGCCGATGGCCAGCGCCGCCGCGGTCCCGACGGCGCGGACATCCGTGGCCATTGCCATGATAACGAACATGAGGAAGAAGGTGAGCAGCGCCTCGAAGGCCGCCACAACCCAGACCTCGGCGCCGGGGAGCGTCGCGCCCATGTCGGCGACGTTGCCGAAGAGCCCGCGCAGGACAAGGCAGCCGGCGGTCGCTCCCAACATCTGCGAGCCCCAATAGAGGGGCGTCATCTTCCACGGGAAGTGCCGAGCGAGAGCAAAGCCGAGGGTGACCGCGGGATTGATGTGCGCGCCGGAGATGTGGCCGAGGGAGAAAATCATCGCGGCGACGGTCAGTCCGAACACGAGTCCAATGCCCACGTTGGTGATTGCGCCACCGGAGACTTCGTTGATCATGACGGCGCCTGCGCCGGCAAAGAGGAGGCCAAAGGTGCCAATGAACTCGGCTACGCACCGTCGCGCGACGGATGGCGGACGCTGCGCCATGGCTATGCGTGCCCCTTGAGGTTGCTGCTGCTCATCGCCCGTAGTCTACCCCATAGCTTTGGCTACTGTCGTCGTGAGTATTGTTAACGCTTTGTTTACGCGCGACGCTCCCGCAGGGGGGCCTTCGCAGGCGTTCACGTGAAGAGGCGCCCCCAATGTGGAGGCGCCTCGCGTGTGCGGTGTGCTCGGGTGTTGCTAGGCTACGCCTTCCGCAGTCAGCGCCTCCTCGATCGCCTTCTGGTTGAAGCCGACGACCTTGTGGCCGCCGATGAGCGTTACCGGCGTGGTGCGGTGGCCCATGTCTATGACGGCCTGGCGGGCCTCCAAGTCCTGGGATATGTTCCGCACCGTGTATTCGATGCCCTTCTGTGAAAGGTACCCTTTCACCATCTCGCAGGAGCCTCAGTTGTTGGACGAAAACACCGTGATTGCGACGTCGCTCATTGCCTTATCCACCTTTCAGTGATTGAAACCAGTTTGCCCCACGTTGAGGGCTATGTCCACTGAGCAAAGGCCATCGCGCAGCCGGTGCCCGCGGGCGACCGGTAGCAGGGCACGTAGTCGAACAGCTCCATGTCCAGGTGCTCAGCCGCGCCCGCCAGCGAGATCCAGTTCCGCGCCTCTGAGTTGCCGGAGTTCAGACGCTCTCGCGGGAGCTGCGCCAGCTTGACGACGCTCTTCTCCTGCAGACCCTCCAGCGTCCATGTGTCGAGCTCCTCGTCGACGACGAAGTGGCTCAGGCCGCCCGACGCCAGCACCGCGACGCGCGCCTTGCCCGGAAACGCCTCGATGGCGCTGCGGACCGCGCGACCGATCTCGTAGCACCGCTTGGGTGTGGGCTGGTTCGGCGGGTAGTAGGTGTTGACCATGATGGGCACCGTGGGGATCTGCAAGTCCGACATGATGCGGTGGTGTACGTAGGCGAAAGCGTGGCCGATGCCGCCGCGGGACCGACCGCCGCGGTCCGGGTCCAGGAAGCGGGAGCTGCCCACGTCGTAGTCTGCCTCGGTGAGGTACTCAATGAGGTGCTTGCCCAGTGCGCCGTGGGTGGGGAGCACGTTGTCCTCTGGCGGGTAGCCGATGAGCGGCTGGTAGCCGGTGGAGGCGGTGTAGGACTCGCCCTGGCCGAGGACCTTGACCTCGTTGCCCCAGTAGATGCTGAAGGCCGGCATGTTGTCGTCGGTCAGGTACTCCTGCTGGTCGTCGCCGAACATGACTAGGATGTCAGGCTTTGCTCGCTGGAGCGCCTCGGCCACCTGGGCGATGCCTCGCTGGTTGCGGTCGTGGCGCTGCTGCTGCACCTCCGGGTCCAGCTCCTTGGCGATGCGCTTGACGTCCGTGCGGGCCAGCAGGTCCTCGTAGTTGGACACGATGCCGTCCGTGCCGATGAGCTCCGGGTTGCGCTGGTCGTTTGCGCCTGCGCGCGAAGCCCACGCCTCTGGCAGCATGCTGAGCTGGGGGCTGTGTGACGTTCCCAGGCCGATGACCACCTGTGCCATGATTGCCTCCTCTGGGTTGCCGCGTGCCGCGGGGGTATCGCCCTCAATGGCGAGTTAAAGTTGCGCGACCGTCCTGTCTCCCTCTGTCTCCAGGAGCTTGAGGAAATCGCCCTCTGGTGATTCGGTGTCCAGGGCGCGCACGTGGAACACGTCTGGGTGGCTGGCCGCGTAGGGCTCCACACCCTCTTGCAGGTTCCGCACCGCATTCAGCAGGATGCGCCGCGCCGCGATGATGGCGGTGTCGCTGGTTCCGAGGTGTTCCTTGGTGCGGTCGGAGACGCCGCCCATGCTGTCGGTCATGGCGAAGTCCTGGTGCCTGCCAAAGGGGATGCCGGTGTAGTTCTGCTTGCGCTGCATCTCGCGGTTGATGAGGTAGTCGTTCTCCGGCGCGCGGACGCTGCGATTCGTATCGATGATGCTCCCGTCGGGCAGGGTGTACTTCACCGGCTGCAGCTCCAGCGTGTCGATGGCCCGGGTGCGCTCCTCAGGCGTGAGGGGGCGCTCGCCGTTGTAGCTGTACTGGAAGGTGATGATGTGCTCGTCGTCGACGGGCACCCAACCGCGGCCGCCCCGTGGCCACGCCGGTCCGGGGATGAGGCTGAACATGGGTAGCATCCACTGGGTCACGCGCCAGTAGTAGCTGCCCTGCTCCGGCCCGCGCCGCGAGCCATACGTGAAGCCGTAGTCCGTCTCCTTGACCGTCAACTGCGGCGCCCCGAACTTGTAGGACAGCACCGAATTCCGTCCGTCTGCCTTCTCCCCTGTCCGCATATCCGTGTGGTAGTCGATGCTGAGGTCAAAGACGCTGTGCAGGAATGAGACGTGGCTGGAGTCAATCTCCCCTTCCGTACACTGCATGTAGTTGGAGTGCTGGATGAACCGCGTCACCACACGGTGGTCATCGGGCACGCGGGCCCACTCAAAGGCGGGAAGCTCCGGTTGCAACTCCGGCGGGCCCATGTAGATCCATATGCAGCTGCCGTAGTCCCGCGCCGGATACGCCTTGATCTTGACCTTCTCCTTGAAGTTGCTCTCGGCGGGCTCCGACGGCATGTCGACGCAGTCGCCGTTCACGTCGAACTTCCACCCGTGGTAGACGCAGCGCAGCCCACACTCCTCATTGCGGCCGAAGAAGAGGCTGGCGCGCCGGTGCGGGCAGTAATTGTCGACCACGCCGACCTTGCCGTTCGTGTCCCGGAACGCTACGAGCCTCTCACCCATGATCTTGATGCGCACGGGTGGACAGTCCGGCGCCGGCAGCTCCTCCGAGAGCAGCGCGGGCATCCAGAAGCGGCGGAAGAGCTCGCCCATGGGCGTGCCCGGCCCCGTCTGCGTGAGGAGCTCATTGTCCTCTCTGGTCAGCATAGTGTCCTCCCAACGTCAATTGGACCCCGAAACCGTTGGCCCCCGAATCAAGTACGGGGCAGGCTCTGATTTTGTCGAAGGGCCGTTTTATCGCTAGACCTTAGCCCTGGCTTCTTCCGCGAAGATGTCTATGAACTTCTTGAAGTCGCCCTCCGGGCTCACGATGTCCAGGCAGCGGACACGGTACTTGTCGCCCTGGTGGGCGATGGCCGGCTCGATGCCCTCCTGGAGGTCCTGCGCCATCTTAAGCAGCGCCCGCCGCCCGGCGATGGTGGCCTGGTCCGCCGTTCCAAGGTGCTCCCGCGAGCGGTCCACAACGCGGCCCATTCCCTCCTGCAGCCCGCGGTCCTGCTCGTTGACGCCCCAAATGCCCGTGAAGTTGACGGTCTTCTGCATTGCGCGGTCGATGAGGAAGTCGTTGTTCTTGTTGGCGACGCCGAGGTTGTGGTCGATGATTGTTCCGTCCGCAAGTTGGTAGCGCCCCCGCTCCACTCGCGGCGGGAATGCGCGGCCCGACTCGATCATCGCAATCTGCTCTTCGGTCAGCGGCGCTTCGGCGCTGTAGTTGTAGCCGAAGACGGTGGTGTTCTCGTCGTCGATGGGCACCCATGCGCGCCCGCCCCGAGGCCACTGCGCCCCGGCAATGAGGCTGTACATGGGGAAGAGCCACTGCGTGACGCGCCAGTAGTATTCACCCTCGCCCGTGTTGCGGCGGGCACCGTACACAAAGCCGTAGTCCGTCTGGTGGAGGGTCAGGATGGGCGCGCCGTCTATGACGGAGAAGTTGCGTTGGGCGTTCCGGCGGTTGGGCGCCTGGCTCTGGTCCATCCAGCGGTGAAGGAAGGAGATGTGGGACGTGTCGATCTCGCCCTCCATGCCCTGGGCGTAGTTGGTGGTCTGCAGCCAGCGGGCAAGGTGGCGGTGGGAGTCCGGGACGCGGGCCCACTCAAACTGCGGAAGTTCAGGCTTCAGGTCCAGCGGGCCCATGTACACCCAGATCAGGCCGCCCCACTCCTCGGCGGGGTAGGACTTGATCTTCACCTTGTCGCGGAAGTTGCTCTCCGGCGGCTCGTTGGCCATTTCCACGCAGACGCCGTTCACGTCGTACTTCCAGCCGTGGTAGACGCAGCGCAGCCCACTCTCCTCGTTGCGCCCAAAGAAGAGCGGCGCCAGCTTGTGAGGGCAGAGCGCGTCCAGGATGCCAACCTTGCCCTCGGTGTCGCGGAACGCCACTAGGTCCTCGTGCATGATGCGCAGGCGGACCGGCGGGCAGTCGGGCTCCGGCAGCTCGTTGGGGATGAGCGCCGGCATCCAGAACCGCCGGAACAGCTCGCCCATGGGCGTGCCGGGACCGGTTTGGGTCAGGAGTTGGTTCTCTTCCTTGGACAGCATTCTGCAGCCTCCTTGTTCTTGCTACCGCCGTGCGTATGGCGCCGGGGCTGTGGTTGTGGCCCCATTATATGCCGTACAGGGCCTTTGGGTTGTCGCAGAGAATCTTGCGCATCGACTCCTCGCTGATGCCCGCCATTCCCTTGAAGATGGAGATGGCATCAACCTCGCTTGACGGGTCGAAGTGGCCGTAGTCGGTGCCGATGAGGATGTTGTCGTCGCCGGCGCAGTGCAGGATGTAGGGGATGTCGTCGTCCGTCTGGCACGTCACGTAGATGTTGTACTCCTTGAGCACGTTGTCCGGGAACTTGCGCGCGGCCCCCTGATAGCGGTTCTTGGACTCCGTGATGATCCACGGCACCCATCCTGCCGACGCCTCGATGAAGCCCCAGCGCAGGTCCGGGAACCGCTCCGGTATCTTGCTCATGATGAGCGCGTGGCACGACGCCACCGTCGGGATGCGGAAGATGCCGAAGGCGGAGCCGGGGTCCTCCGGCGTTCGCAGGATGTTGACGATGCTGGGGTTTGCGTTGGCGATGTGGACAGCGACGGACATGTCGAGCCGGACGGCCTCTTCATAGATGGGGTAGAAGTAGGGGTCCAGAATGGTGCGTGTGCCCTCGATGGGCCGCATGGTTACGGCTACGGCGCCGTTCTCCTTGGCGGACTGCATCTCCTCCAGCGCCGCCTCCAAGTCCATGTACGGCGGTACACACGACCAGCGCAGACGCCCTCCGCTCTGCCGCCAGATGTCGCCGAGCCAGCGGTTCCACCCCTTGCAGATCGCGCGCTCCACCTCTGGGCGCTCCGCCACCTGCTCAATCCACAGGGTGTGGTGCAGCACCTGGACATCGATGCCCAACCGGTCCATGTCCTGCAGCCGCAAGCCTACGTCGTCGAGCTCGCGGGCGGCCTGCGGCGTGGTGATGTTGCGGCCGCGTTGGGAGCGAGCCTCCATCTGAATCTCGGTCAGCGTGGGGAAGCGGAAGCCGCGGACCTCGCCGTCAATGACCCAGTGCTGTCGCGATGGGTCGTCCGGCGACTGCACCAGCTGGGGCCGGTACTGGGCGTCCTCCGGGTCCATGAAGTCCCAGGTGCGCTCCGTCTCGACCACGTGGGCGTCGGAGTCGATGACCAAGTAGCCAACCTGCGTTGTCACGTCGTCCCCCTTTCGTTCGGGAGAGCGGTTGCGCCGTCTAGATCCCGTACAGGGCCTTGGGGTTGTCCGACAGGATCTTTCGCATCGCCGTTTCGCTCATGCCGCTCATCTCCTTGAAGACGGAGATGGCGTCAACCTCGCTGGACGGGTCAAAGTGGCCGTAGTCAGTGCCGATGACGATGTTGTCATCTCCGGCGCACTCCAGGATGTAGGGGATGTCGTCGTCCGTCTGGCAGGTGACGTAGATGTTGTATTCCTTCAGGACGTTGTCCGGGAACGGGCGGCCCGCGCCGTTGTAGCGGTTCTTGGCCTCCGTGATGATCCACGGCACCCACCCGGCGGAGGCCTCAATGAAGCCCCAGCGCAGTTCCGGGAACTTCTCCGGGATCTCGCTCATTATGAGGGCGTGGCAGGACGCGACCGTCGGGATGCGGAACAGCCCGAAGGCGGTGCCGGGGTCGTAGGGCGAGCGGAGCACGTCGACGATGCCGGGATTGGCGTTGGCGATGTGCACGACAATCGCCATGTCGAGCCGCACGGCCTCTTCGAGGATGGGGTAGAAGTAGGGGTCGATCATCGTGCGGTTGCCCTCGATGGGGCGCATGGTGACGGCGACGGCGCCGTGCTCCTTGGACCACTGCATCTCCTCAACCGCGGCATTCATGCTCATCCACGGCGGCACGCACGACCAGCGCAACCGACCCTGGCCCTGCTGCCAGATGTCGCCCAGCCACCGGTTCCAGCTGTGGCACATAGCCCGCTCGATGTCCGGGCGCTCCGTGACCTGCTCGATCCAGAGGGTGTTGTGCAGCACCTGCACGTCTATGCCCAACCGGTCCATGTCCTGCAGCCGCAGCTCCACGTCATCCATCTCGCGCGCGGCCTGCGGGGTGACGATGTTCTTGCCGGACTTTCTGGAGCGCTCTTCGAGCTCCATCTCGGAAAGGCTCTGTGGTTGCAGACCCCGGATCTTGCCGTCGACCTGCCAGTAGCGCTTGGGCGGCATGTCCTGCGAGTAGAGGATGTTGGGGCGGAGCTGTGCCTGAGCTGGGTCTATGTACTCCCACGTGCGTAGGGTCTCCACCACGTGGGCGTCTGAGTCAATTACCTGGTAACCGTTCGAAGGCATTGCGTTTCCTCCCGGCCGCGCGTTAGGGGCGGCCTACCACATGCTCGTCCCGCCGTTGACGGTGAGGTTCTGCCCCGTGATGTAGTCACTGTCCTCGCTGGCGAGGAAGACCATCGTGCCAGTCAGGTCGTCAGGCACTTCTCGACGGCCCAGCAGGTTTCCCGAGTTGGGGACGACCTGCGGGGAGTCGTCGTCGCGGGCGATGACCGCGCCGCTGGCGGTGCCGCCGGGTGCGAGGGTGTTCACGCGGATGCCGTACTGCCCCAGCTCGCGAGCTAGAGCGCGGGTCAGGCCGGTGACGGCCGCCTTGCTGCTTACGTACGCCGGCGTGCCGCTGCCGCCCCAGTGCCAGATGCCGGAGCCGATGTTGATGATCTTGCCGTACCCCTGCTCCATCATCTGCGGCACGACCGCGCGGCAGCACAGAAAGATGCCCTTCACGTTGACGTTCATCACGCGGTCCCACTCCTCCATGTCCGTGTTGAGGATGGTGCGCGAGTGCAGGCCGTCAAAGAGGCCGGCGTTGTTGACGATGCAGTCGATGCGGCCAAAGCGCTCCACGGCTTGACGAGCCAGCTCCAGGGTGTCCTCCTCGTTGGACACGTCGGTGCGGAGGGACAGGACCTCTCCGCCTGCCTCAGCGACCATTTCGGCGGTTTCGCTGCAATCGCGGATGTCGCAGATGACGACCTTTGCGCCCTCCTGTGCGGCGCGAACGGCGTAGGCCTGACCGATGTGGTGGGCGGCTCCCGTGATGATGACCACCTTGTCCTGCAAGCGCATGTCGCCCTCTCTTTCGCGGCAAGTGGGTGTTGCGAGGCTGCGCGTATTGTACTCTCGGAGGGCCCGCGCCTCAACCGTGCGCGTAGGCGCGTGAGAAGGGCATTGCGAGCGAGTAGGTAAATCGCCTTGTTCGCTGAGGAGAGTCCTGACACAAACCGCCGGTCCGTGCACTCGCAGGGATCGGCGGTCTGCTGTTGGACGAGGCTAAAGCAAGTCGAGACCGAGGGTGAGCCAGTAGAAGACGATGTAGGCGCCGGCAAGTAGCATGATGCCCGCGCTTACCGGTTGGATGTACGGCAGCGCCTTGCGCAGACCGCCCACCATCGCGCCCTTGAACACGGCCATGCCAACTGTAAGGACAAGAATGACCGAGCCCATACCGAGACCGTAAAGCACGAACTGACCAAGGGAGGTCAGGAAGCTGCTGGTCGTGCCGAATCCCACGACTGCGATGAAAATTGGCAACGTGCAGCTCAGCGACGCCGTGCCATAGCTCAGCCCGAAGAGGAAGTAGCTGCGAAGGTTTGTCTTGCGGGCATCGCCCATGTGCGATGCGGCGCGGCTGAATGCCCCGATGTTGAGCTTTCCGCCCAGCAACACCCACGCGCCCGCAAAGGTGAGCACCACCCCGATGATCAGTCCAAGCCATGGAATGACAGACCTGATGGTGGTGAGCCCCGCGGACAGCACTATGCCCACCGAGCCAAAGAGCAGCAGCACACCGGAAGTGACCAGGAGGCCAACAACAATTGCTTGACGGACCCTGCTGGGCGTGGAGGCCACGCTACCCGATGCGTCTGCCGCGCCAAGATAGAGGCCGAGGTAGGCGGGCAGCATGGCAAAGCCGCACGGGTTCACCGTCGAGACCATGCCTGCCACGAAGGTGAAGCCGAATAGTCCAAGATTCTCCAGTCCACTGCCAGACTTGCCGGACAAACCCTCAACGAAGCCGTTGATGCCACCGGTGGCATCAGCGCCGGATCCGGTCAGAAACGCGCCAACTGCGGCGACGGCCACCGCAGCGCTACCGACGAGCATCGGAAGCAGTACCCCCCGGAACCACGGAGCCCGGTACCAATCTGTCTGCGCTGTTGCGTCCATTGTGTTCCCTCCAATACCTACCTTCATTATATGACGCGATGATTCACGCTTGAAACATGCTACGGGCAAACGGAGGCACATAGCTTCATAGTGCAGCCCGCGACACTTTTGCCGTTGCGCCATTGCAAGAGTAAACTCGGAGGGTATGGCCGCAGTTCAACCACACGCCTCAGCCCCTATAAGTCCTCGCGCGAGCTTCGTCGCGACGTGGCTGCCGTTGGGCTTGGCAGCCATGTGCACGCTGGTGTTCACTCTGGACGGCTCGATGAACATCATCGCGCTGCCGTCCATCGCTGCGGAGTTCAACACGTCGCCCGCCGGCGCTGTTTGGGTTGCCGTGGCCGTGCAATTCGTCATCTTGGGGCTGGCGCTGCCCATAGGCTCACTCTCGGCGTCATTTGGGCGGAGACGTCTCTTTGCCATTGGGCTGGCGGTGTTCCTCATCGGGCTGGCCGGCTCCTTTTTCTCGCCGAGCCTGCCTGCGCTTGTCGCATCGCGGGCCCTGCAAGGGTTGGGTTGCGCCCTGTTCCTATCGACCCGCAATGCAATAGGGATGGAGGGGTTTCCCCTGGAGCGGCGCGGCATGGCGCTGGGCGTCATCATCGCAGCCGTGGGTGTGGGCGCGGCATCCGGCCCGCTGCTGGGCGGGCAGCTTATCGATGCCTTTGGGTGGCGCGCAATCTACCTTGCGGTGGCCCCCGTCGCCCTCACGACGACCGCGTTGGCCGCCTTCTTCCTCCACCGGGAGCAGCGGCAGCCGCTTGCCGATTTCGACTTTCTGGGCGGGGTGCTGGTCTTTGCGGGGCTCGCGTCCTTGGTCATCGCGCTCAACCGCACGGCGGACTGGGGCGTAACCTCGTTCGGCGTCGTTGGGCTGGCGGTCACCGGGACTGTCACAATGGCGCTCTTTGCGTGGCAGCAGCTTCGGGCGGCGACGCCGGTGCTTGACTTGGCGATCTTCAAGAGCCCCGCCGTCGTGGTGACCAGCCTCAGCCTCGTGCTGCAGGTCATGGGACAGGGCGCGGCGACGCTGGTGCTGCCCTTCTTCATGGTGCACGCGTTGGGTTTGAGCGCGACGGTCTTGGGAATCCTCTTCGCGATGGCCCCGGCCTTCATGTTCGCGAGCAGCACGGTGGCCGGACGCCTGTCCGACCGCATCGGCGCGGGGCCGGTCATGGTTGTGGGCATGGTCGGCCAAGTATCAGGCGCACTGGTGCTGGTTACGCTGAACGAGACGTCGGCGCCGTACCAGATCGGCGTGGCATTGGCGCTCATGGGCGCCGGTTCCGGGTTCCTCCAGACCTCGGCGGGTGCGGCGCAGATGAACGCCGTGCCGCCCGCGCACATCGGCATGGCATCGGCGCTGTTCATCGCGCTGATTATGCTGGCGGCGACCATCGGAGGGACGCTGGGTGGCATCCTGATGAGCACGGGCAACATCGAGTCCGCGGGCGCCGCGCAGGTTGCCGAAGCCTACCACCGCGTTGCGTTGACCGGCTTAGCCATCCTGTCGATTGGCATGGCCAACTCGGTGTACTACTGGGTTGGCCTCCGGAGCACCCGGCGCACGGGTGGCGTGGAGGCGGCAGGCTAGCCTACAGCGACTCCACCATGTCTCGCAGGCGCTCTATCGCCTTCTGTATGTTCTCGATTGAGTTGGCGTACGACAGCCGGACGTATCCGTCGCCGTAGCCACCAAAGGCGCTGCCGGACAGCACCGCGACCCCCGCCTCCTGAAGCGCTTTCGTTTCGAACTCGCCGCTGGTCAGGCCTGTGTCCTTGATGCTGGGGAAGGCGTAGAAGGCGCCCTCCGGCATGGGGCAGGTGACGCCCGGGAGACTGCGCAGCCCCTCAACGACGACGTCTCGACGCTTCAGAAACTCCTCACGCATGGCGCTGACGCTGTCCTGCGGGCCCTCGAGGGCGGCGATCATCGCCATCTGTGAGAAGGCGTTGGCGCAGGAAACGCTGTTCACCGCCAGCTTCGTCACCCCATCGACGAGGGGCTGCGGAAAGACACCGTAGCCCAGCCGCCAGCCCGTCATGGCGTAGCTCTTCGACAGGCCGTCGAGGATGATGGTGCGATCCTTCATGCCGGGCATAGAGGCGATGCTGACGTGAGATCCGGTGTACAGCAGGTCCTTGTAGACCTCGTCCGAGAGCACGTAGGCGTTGGAGCGGTCGCGCACGATTTCCGTGATGGCCGCGATCTCCTCGCCGGAGAGCACGGAGCCGCACGGGTTGTGGGGCGAGTTCAGGATGACGAGCCGCGTGTTCTCGTTCACCAGCGTTGCGAACTCGTCGAGGTCAGGGTGGTAGTCGAGCTCGCCCCGCAGCGGCATGGGGACTGGCTTTGCACCGCAGAAGTTCACCATGGAGGCGTAGATGGGGAAGCCAGGGTCCGGGTAGATGACCTCCGCGCCCGGTTCAGCCAACGCCAGCAGTGTGAAGAACATGATGGGCTTGGCGCCGGGGGTGACGACCACCTGCTGCCAATCGTACTCGAGGCCGCGGCGCTCGCCGGCGTTGCGAGCCACGGCCTGCCGGACCTCCGTGATGCCCGCAGTGGGGACGTAGTGCGTGTAGCCGGCATTGAGGGCATCGATGGCGGCGGCCTTGATGTGGGGCGCCGTCTCAAAGTCCGGCTCGCCTATCTCGAGGTGGACGACGTCGATGCCCTGGGCCTCCAGCGCCTTAGCTCTCGCCAGGACCTCAAATGCCGACTCCGTTCCCAACCGGCCCATGCGTTCCGCGAGTTCCATGCTGCGTCCCCCGTCGATATCAGATGTGGAATGTGAGAACCCTACATATCTAGGGTACAGGGAGAGGGCGTAGGCCTGCTAGTGACCCAAAGGCAGCGTCAATCGCTTGGACGGGCTGGCATTGCTTGCGAGTAGCTACCGCGACGGGGTTGCTACGTGAGCCATGAGAGCAGCTCGGCGAGGCTGGCGTCGGCGGGGAGGTAGCCGTCCCACTCCGTGACGCCGCCGGAGCCGTCGGGCAGGTTCATGACGAACTGGATGGGGGCGCCTTCCGGAGGGACCATCAGCACCAGCTCCTCCCCGGACACGCCGTCCCAGTCTACTTCGACGCTTCCGTCGACCACCGGCGCGACCAACGGCTCCCCGATCCGATCGCCGTACAGGCGGGCGGCCAGGAGAAGCAGGCATGCCGTGGTCTTGATGGCCGCCGGGGGGATGGGGAGGCTTTCGTCGTCGCGCCAGCCCATGCCGAGCTTCGCGAAGAGGGCGAGGCGTTCAGCGGTTTCGGCGTTGACCTCGCGCAGCGCGTCCAGAGGGCTGTCTACGTTCAGGCCCGCCGTGAGAGAGGGTTCTCGCAGCGGGCCAAAGAGCTGCTCAAGGTCGGCGGCATTCAACGTTTCCTAGCCATCAGAGATGCGGGCGCAGAGGCGCAGGGCGTTTTCGCCGAGGATCTTGCGCTTGGCGGTGTCGCTGATGCCCTCCCACTCGACGACCTGGTTGACGGCCTCGGGCCACGCTGTGTCGCCGTGGGGCCAGTCGGACGCGAAGAGCAGCACGTCCTCGCCGACGCGGTTGACGACGTAGTCGAGCGTCGACTCCCAGGTGTCGATGCCGTGGAAGTACTGGCCGCTCTTGCGGACGATGTCGCTGGGCATCTGTTTGAGCAGCGGCACGTGCCCAGGCGACATGATGTAGTGGGCGTCAAACCGGTCAAGCACCGACGGAACCCAGCCCGCCGCCGTCTCGACCACCGCGACGCGGAGCCGTGGGAAGCGGCTCAGGACGCCCCCGCCCACCAGCGCGCCCATCGAGGCCATGCCTGCCCAGGGGTTGGAGAGCCCATGCTGCAAGAACCAGGTCCCCTGCAGGTCGAAAGTGCCGGGCTGATAGGGCGGGCGCGCCGTGCCGCCATGGATGAGGATGGGCAGGTCGAGGTCCTGCGCCACTTGGTAGATGGGCATGAGCGCCGAATCGTCCAGGAGCATGTTGTTTGGGCCGTTTGGCGGCATGTAGATGCCGACCATGGTCTTGTCCTCGGCCCAGCGGCGGATCTCCTCGCAGGCCTCGCGGGGGTCGCGCATGCTAGCAACAACCGTCCACTTCAGCCGGTCCGGGGCCTGCGCGCAGAAGTCGTGGACCCAGCGGTGGTAGGCCCGGTAGAGGGCGCTCTCGAAGCCGATGTCGTAGAGGGCGCAGTAGCTGGACACATGAGTGGGGAAGATGACGTCGATGTCGACGTAGGAGTCGTCCATGCCCTGGAGGCGGGCCTTGTAGTCCCAGCTGACGGACTGATCGATGGCGCGGAGGTCGCCGCTCTCCGGGCGTCCGAAGTTCCGGCGGCCGCCGGTGTGCTGCAGGATGAACTCGCGGCCAACGAGGCCGAAGCCGTCGCGTTCGCCCATGGCGTTGTCGGAGACGATGGGGGCGACGACGGCGTAGCGGCTGGACGCAATAGCGGCGCCGACGCCCTTCTCGGCGTTGGTGTCCAGCGCCAGCTTCATACGCGCGAATATGTCGCGGTAATCGGCGTCAATGTAATCGCCGTATATCTTGGCGGGCTCTTCCCGCACGTGGGAGTCCATGTCAACGACCGTCCAACCGTTCCAGGCCATAGCACACCTTCCAGTCTCCATTTGATCGCGGACGCGAACCATTGTAGCACGGGGGCATGACCATGCCCGCCAAAGGCGCACCATTTCGAGAACCTCAGGACAGGCTTTGACACGCTCAGGGCGACCCTTCGACGGGCTCAGGGCGAACGGAGGCAGAGGGCGAGGGATTGAGTTGAGTTCCGGCGTGATTTTCTTGGAAGCGATTGCAATCTAGGAACGCTGAAACCAGCTTGGGTTGAATGTGCGTACGGGACATGGCAAATGGCAGTCGGCCGTAGCTGGAGCCCGGTTGTGTTGCATTGAGCCGCAGTGAGTGGCGGGAGGCAACTCGTAGGGGAAACGGGTTGTTTTGCATTAGGCCGGGGCAGTCTATTCTGCGGGCTTCGGTCATGGCGTGCCTGCTCCTGTGGCTCATGCGGCAAGCGTACAGGCGCACGGGTCACAAGCACAATGCGCGGATGGCAGGGTCGCCGATGGCCGGGCACTAAATAATGCTGACGTACTCCCGATGCCCCGTGCCCTTGCGTAGATGGGAGACGTCGACACCCTGCTGCTGCATGAGCTGCCGGTGGCCGTCCAGCGCGGCCTCGTTCTCCCACTCCTCGTGGAGGATGAAGTGGTCCGGGCGCTCCACGCTGCGGTAGTACTCGAAGTTGATGCACCCGGGCTCCTGTCGAATACCTGGGCAACGGCCGGCATAGCTCGCGGCGAGTTCGTCACCGCGGCCCTCGACGGCTTCCATGAAGATATTCATCCAAATGGCCATTGTGCGCCTCCTATCGGTTTGCGCCTAGGGTAGCACAACGTCCGGCACGGAGTTCGATTGCACGCTGGCGGCCCGGCCTGAGGCTCGCGCACGCAGGCGATCGTTTGAAACTCCCGAAGCCGTTGACTGCACTTAACTGGCTGGCCCTCAATAATCCGGTTATGCCAAACGATCCTCACCAGGACCCTGAGTCGGTCGATGCTTCCTCAGTGACAAATGGGGAATCGCCACGTGGCCGTAAGGAGAGCGCCTTCGCGAACTGGCTGGCCGCCCACGAGGTTGCGGTTCGCTGGGGCATCTGGGTGGTTGTCGGGGCGTCGATAGCGATTGGCACGTTCATGTGGGCGACGGGCCGTCTTGACATCTAAACCGTAGGGTATGCGGGCGCATTCGTAGTCAACCTGGCTGGTTCGGCGTCGATTTTCATTCCGGTGCCGGGCCTCGCTGTTAATTGCGGAGCGTCTGCCGGGGGAGCAGATCTCAACCCTGCCCTTCTCGGGTTAGCTGGGGCCATTGGGGCCACAATCGGAGAGCTCAGCGGCTACCTGGCGGGGTATAGCGGCAAGGTGTTAGTCCGAAGGTCGAAGCGATACGCCCGTATCAGCCATTGGGTGGACAGGAATGGGTTTCTGCCGCTGTTTGTGCTGGCAGCCTTTCCCAACTCATTCTTTGATCTTGTCGGAATAGCCGCAGGGTCCCTTGGGTACTCAATCAAGTGGTTCCTGCTGTTTGTGTTGGCCGGAGAGACCGTCAAGTTCGTGGCGATCGTGTACGCGTGCCGAATCGGTGTTGATTGGATTGTGGGGCTCGTGTAACGCGACAGCTGCTCGCAACTGAACCGGGGGCGACAGTTGACAAGCGATGATGGCGGTGCTGTCATGGGCGAAATCACGCCGTCAAGAGCCCTACATATGGAGGCGCACATGCCGTGGATCAAGATCATTCGCCCTGAGGAGGCGGAGGGAGAACTGAAGGAGGTCTACCGCAAGCTCGCCGCGCAGCGGGCCGGCGAGGCCATCAACCAAGCGCGGGAGGCCACGACCAGCCCGCCCGCCACGCCGCCCATGCTGCACAGCCTGAACCCCAAGGCGATGTGGCACACCGCTGAGCTCATGTGGGAGGTCATGCGCGGCGAGTCGCGTCTCAGCACGGCGCAGCGGGAGATGATCGCCACGGTGACCTCTGCCACCCTCAACTGCCGCTTCTGAACCGTCGCCCACGCAGAGTTTCTGCGGCAAGAGGGCGGCGACGACCTGATAACCGAGCAGGTCAAGGATGATTGGCGCAAGGCGGACCTTTCGGAGGCGGAGATGGCGATGTTGGAGTGGGTGGAGAAGTTGACCCTCGCGCCGAGCATGATGACGGAGCAGGATTTCCAGCGCCTGAAGGACGCCGGCTGGAGCGACCGGGACATCCTCGACATCGCCCACGTGTGCGCGTACTTCAACTTCCGCGTCCGCATGGTGGACGGGCTCGGCCTCGAGCTGGGCGACTGGCAGCTGGAACGCGCCAAAGTCGGAGCGGAGCGCGCTTCGGCGCTGGCGGAAGAGCGCGGCGTCGCCATGCCCGCCGACCCGTGGGGCGTAAGGCAGGGCGCGGGGTAACCTGGCGCACGCGCTCAAATCGAATTGACGGCGCGTAACGCAAATGGAACAATTGCTGGCAGCACCATAGAACTAGGGGAGGCAAGGCATGACTACGCAGGCAGACCTGAAGAAGGTGCGCGTTTCGATGATGAACGCCGTCCATGACCTGGCGGTGCTGGTGTCCCGCGATGAGGGGCTGTTCCGCGAACAGGGGCTGGACGTCGAGATTGTGACGACGCCGGGCACGGCGCAGGTGGGCGCGGACCGCCAGGCCATGCGCGAGGTGATTTTCGACCGCACGATGGAGTCGCTCTACAACACCGGCGACGTCGACCAGTTCCGCATGTGCGAGTGGGGCATCATGAAGCGCACCGTGGAGGCTGAGGAAGCAGGGCAGCGGTCGTCCAAGATTGTGGCGCTGGGCCCCGCCATGTCCACCTTCGCTATCATCACGCGACCCAACAGCGACTACTATGAGCCCGAGCAGTTCAAGGACGTGCCCATCGCTGTCAGCCCGTACAACGGATCGCACTTCACCACGCTGAAGCTGCTGGAAGGCTTTGTGCCCAAGGACCAGATCAAGATCACCAACGCCGGAACGATGGAGGAGCGCCTGGGGGCCATTGGCCGGGGCGACGTTGCCGCGGGGTCATTCATGGAGCCGTGGATCAGCGTGGCGCAAAAGCAGGGTTTCCGCGTTATCATGGAGAGCCACTCCACTCGCAGCGAGGCGGCGGGCGACGAACTCGACGGACCCACGCTGGCCGCCTTGTTCCGCGCGCAGGCCGTCGCCGCCGAGATGATCAACGCGCATCCCGAGAAGTACGAACACTACTTCCTTGCCGAGGCGAAGGGCCTGTTGGAGCCCGGCGAGCTTATGGCGTGGCGGCTGGTGTACGGGCCGCCCGTCCCCTACACTCGGCAGCGGTTTGAGGACACGTACAACTGGATGCTGAGCTACCCGGACCTGGTCACGCCCGGCGCGACCTACGACAGCACCGTCGACAACCGCGCTTGGGAGTAGGCTTCACGAGGGTTGATCACACATCGCCGGCCGTAGTTGGCTGGCGATGTGTTTCGCGGCAACCGGCCAATCGAATGCGAACTGCACAACTGAGCGGAGGAATGAATGGCAGACTTTGAGGCAGTCATAAAGACATCCGAACTGCAGCCCGGCGAGATCGTGAAGGTGGAGTGCGGCCTGACCACGGTGTTGGTGGCCAACGTGAACGGCAGCTACTTCGCAGTGGGCAACACCTGCCCGCACGTGGAGATGCCCATCGTGGAAGACCGCGCGGACCTGGACGGCGAGACCGTCGAGTGCGAGTACCACGGCAGCCAGTTCAACGTCACGACCGGCGCCGTCGAGGGCGGGCCAGCGGTCCTGCCGGTGCAGAAGTTCGCGGTGAAGGTCGAGGGCGACGACATCCTCGTCGGCCCGGCCGAGTAGGCGGTGACCGCTCCGACAGAAGGGGGAGAGACCCGCAACCGGCTGCATGCGCTGGTGCGAGGCCGCGTGCAGGGCGTTTACTTCCGGGCATTTGTCCAGCGGCACGCACAAGCATTGGGCCTGTCCGGCTGGGCGCGCAACCTGCCGGACGGCGCCAGTGTCGAGGTCGTGGCTGAGGGCTCGCGGGAGGCGCTCGATGGGCTGCTTGCCCAGTTGCGCGAGGGTCCGCCGGGGGCGAGGGTCGACGTCGTAGAAGAGAGCTGGACGCCGGCCGAGGGTTTGGGCGGACCATTCGCCATTCGCTAGGCACTTCCCCCCTTTGGGGATGCTTGGCCACGCATTTTCGCTTTGGAGGCGAGCAATGAATTCACCAATCGAGCTTAAGGTAGTCGTTTCACAGTCGTATGCGGATCGGCTGCGGGACGCGGTGGAGGCTGATGCAGACAGCTGCTGCGGTGACACCGATGCGCTGGCCGCCTACCCTGCGGAGGTGTTGGAGAAGCTGCCGGGCAGCGTGATCACGTTCGGGTGCGGCAACCCCGTGGCGCTGGCGGGTATGCGCGCCGGCGAGACAGTGCTGGACCTGGGCAGCGGCGCCGGCCTCGACTGCTTTCTGGCGGCGGAGCAAGTCGGAGAGCAGGGCGCGGTCATCGGCGTGGACTTCACGCAGGACATGATCGACAAGGCGACGGAGAACGCGGGGAAGCTGGGCCTCGGCAACGTGACGTTCAGGCACGGGGACATCGAGGCGCTGCCGCTGGCGGACGCGACCGTCGATGTTGTCATGTCCAACTGCGTCATCAACCTCACGCCGGACAAGGACGCCGTGTTTCGCGAGGCCTTCCGTGTGCTGCGGCCCGGCGGGCGGCTGGTGGTCTCCGACATCGTGCTATCGCGGCCGGCGACGGAAGCCGAGATGCGGGACATGGCGTTGCTGACGGGTTGCATCTCGGGCTCGCTGCCCGACGCGGAGTACGCCGAGACTGTGCGTCGCGCGGGCTTCAGGGATGTGACGGTAGTTGCCGCGCCGCTGGCCGAGGAGATGGCCGAGGGGCAGTTCTGGTACAGCGCAACAATCTCCGGCTACAAGGCGCAGGGAGAGTAATGACTACGGTAACGGTCCGGTCAAAGGGTCCGGCGCAGTACTCGGTGGAGACGGCTTACGGCGACTTTGCCGCGCACGAGGCGCCGCCCACCGGCGACGGGGCGGCCCCCGACCCCCACAGCCTACTGCTGGCGGCGCTGGGCAGCTGAACCGCCGCCACCCTTCGGCTGTACGCCGAACGGAAGGGTTGGCCGCTGGGCGAGGTATCGGTTGAGGTGTCCATGGACCACGCGGGCGGCGCACCGACTGTGGGGAGCGTCGTTCGCAAGCGCGTCCACGTGACCGGCGAGCTCAATGACGAGCAGCGGCAGCGGCTCCATCGCATCGGCGACCGGTGTCCCGTGCAGCGCATGTTGGAGGGCGGCCTGCAAGTGGACTCAGCGCTGGACGCGGGGTAGGAGTCGGCTACGACTGGCAAAGCGAAGGGGCGGCCATGTTGGGGCCGCTCCTCTCTTGTTCCAATGGTAGCTCTTGTCTTTAGCTGGTAACCGCTCCCAGAGACGCTGTGCCTACGAGCTTGGCGTACTTGGCCATGACGCCCCTCTCGTAAGGGATGGGGCGCGGCTGCCACGCGTCGCGTCGCCGGGCCATTTCCTCGTCGGAGATCTCCACGCTCAGGTCGCGGCTCTCCACGTCGAGGTGGATGATGTCGCCTTCCTGCACGAGCGCGATGGCGCCGCCGACCGCGGCCTCGGGCGCGACGTGGCCGATCATCGGGCCGTGGGTCGCGCCCGAGAAGCGCCCGTCGGTCAGGAGCAGGACGTCGTCGCCGAGGCCCGCGCCGATGATGGCGCCGGTGACCGCGAGCATTTCCTGCATGCCGGGGCCGCCCTTGGGCCCCTCGTAGCGGATGACGACGACGTCGCCGGGGTTGATCTCGCCGCGAGTGACTGCTTCGAAGGTGGCGCGCTCGCCGTCGTAGACGCGGGCAGGGCCGCTGTGCGATAGGTGCTTGGTGCCGGACACCTTCATCACGGACCCCTCCGGCGAGAGGTTGCCGCGCAGAATGACCATTCCGCCAGTGGGCGTGCGGGGGGCTGTAATAGGGTGGACCACGTCGCCGTCGGCGGAGGGGATGTCCAGGTCGTCGAGGTTCTCCGCGACCGTCTTGCCGGTCACCGTCATGACGTTGGGATGGAGCAGGCCGGCGTTCAGCAGCTCCCGCATGACCACGGGCACGCCGCCCACCTTGTCGAGGTCCGACATGACGTAGCGGCCCGCCGGGCGGAGGTCGGTGAGGTAGGGCGTGACTCGGCTGAGACGGTCGAAGTCGTCGATTTTCAGGTCCACGTTGGCCTCGTGCGCGATGGCCAGCAGGTGCAGCACAGCGTTGGTGGAGCCCCCCATGGCCAGCACCACCATGATGGCGTTCTCAAATGCATCCTTTGTCATGATGTCGCGGGGCATGATGCCGCGTTCCAGCATACCCTGGACCGCCGCAGCGGCCTGGTGCGCGATGCCTTCGCCCTTGGGGTCGACGGCAGGCACAGAGGCCGCGCCGGGGATGGACATGCCCAAGGCCTCGATGGCGGACGACATGGTGTTGGCGGTGAACATGCCCGCACACGCGCCCTCGCCGGGGCAGGCGATGCGCTCCATGGCGAAGAGCTCGTCCAGCGTGAGATTGCCCTTGGCGTGGGAGCCCACGGCCTCAAACATGTCCTGGATGTTGATGTCCTTGCCCAGGTAATTGCCCGGGAGGATGGCGCCGCCGTAGACAAAGACAGAAGGGATGTTGAGGCGGGCCATCGCCATGAGGGACCCGGGCATGTTCTTGTCGCAGGCGGCGACAGAGATGAGGCCGTCCATGCTCTCCCCGAAGCACACCGTCTCAATGGAGTCCGCAATGACCTCACGGCTCACCAATGACGCCTTCATGCCCTCGGTGCCCATGGAGATGCCGTCGCTGACAGTAATGGTGCCGAAGAGGAAGGGGAATCCGTTGGCGCGTCGCACGCCCTCCTTTACGGCTTGTGCGACGCGGTCCAGATGCACGTTGCAAGGCGTGACGTCGCTGGCGAGGTTGGCGACTGCAATGAACGCGCGGTCCATGTCGTCGTCGTTCATGCCGACGGCGCGCAACATCGACCGAGCGGGCGCGCGGTGGGGGCCGTCGGTGACGATGCGGCTCTTGTGCTTCACGTCGTACTTGGTGGTGGTCATTCGTTCACTCCTCCAGATGGACGCCATGCCCACAGGTCGATGGCGGCGGATTTCGTTGGGGCAAGTTTGCACCATATGCGGCGCGGTATGCAAGGGCGGACAGAGGCCCGGCACGTTCGGCACGGGACTGTCGCGACCTGAGAACAGATCCTACGACAGGCTCGAACCTGAACGGACCGGGCCTCGAAATCTCTAAAGGATTCCAGTAGCGGGCGGGTCCTCGACGAAGAATACGGTCAGGGTAGTGTTCTTCAGCAGCGGGCCAATGGTCCCGTCGTTGAAACCGATGAGCTGGATTGTGTGGTCGCCTGCAGGCAGCGCGAAGACGCTGACGAATGTGACGGGTACGTGCCACTGCCGCAGGATGCGGCTCACCTGCACCTGGCGGGCGTCGCCGGGGTCTTCCAGCTCGGTGTTGAGGGCCAAGGTAAAGTCGTGGTTGCATTCCTGGCCGATGGGGCAGCTGTAGGCGGCCGTAGTGCTGGCCATCGCAAACACCCTGCCGGGGTTCTCCAGCGTAATGGGGTTGGACAGGATGCTGACCCAGTTGTTTCGGCTGACCGTCAGGTCGTAGTCGACGCCGCTGAGGTTCGCCGTGGGCGCGAGGATGGTGAGGTTGCCGTCCTCGCCGGGCGGGCCCTGGATGCCTTGCGATCCCGTCGGTCCAGTAATCCCCCGGGTGCCAGGAAGCCCGCGCGGGCCTGCGCCGCCCTGCGCGCCCAAGGACCCCTGCAGACCCTGCTCGCCTTTGAGGCCGGGGGCGCCAGGGGCGCCTGAGGTGCCGTCGCGCCCGTCGCCACCGGGGTCACCCTTGGTGCCCTGCGCCCCCGCGGGGCCGGGCGGGCCTTGGACTTCGGACAGGCGGTTGGTCAGGGCCTCGTTGACCATGTTGATGAGCTCGGCGTCGGTGGGTGCGCGTCCGTCTTTGCCGGCGGGACCCTCTTCACCCGCAGGGCCCTGGCAGGCCAGCATCAGGACGAGGGTGAGAAACAGGGGTGTAAATACAAATAGCTTTCGCATCTGACTACCTCCCAGTCGCGCCTCATATTGGACGCGGCTCTAGCAGTAACCGGCGCGACGTCGGCGGTTGGGTCCGGCGCTGCGCGTCTCCAAACAATAACCTAAACGTATTCTAGCACCTTCGTCCAGAGAGGGCATCAGGCTGGAGTTCGGCAGGCTGTATATTTTCTCTGCGGCTTCCGTATACTGTGGGGGTTGTTCTCTTGGACCTGATTCTGCAATTAAGGCATGCCTGTGACGTCGCCCAGCCCGGACCAAGCCCAGCGCCTTCCCTGGCAAGCGCGGTTGCCCATTTTCTTCGGCTGGGTGATCGTGGCTGTGGTATTTCTGCGTGCCTTTACGACGGCGGGCGCGATCTGGTCGACGGCCGTCCTCTCCGTACCGATGCAGGAGGACCTGGGATGGAGCCAGTCCTCCATCTTCTTCGGCATCACACTGCGTACGCTCGGTGCGGCTGTCGGGGGTTTCTTTCTCGGGCGTTTCCTCGACTCGCGGCGGGGCGCGCCAATCATGGCTGTGGGCAGCGCCTTTGTGTCCGGCTTTGGCATCATAGCGGTGTCCTTCGTCACCGAGGTGTGGCAGTTCTGGATCATCTTCGGTTTGTTCAGCGGCCTGCTTGGCGCGGGACCGGGCGCGTTGATGCAAGCCGCCATAGTGCCCAAGTGGTTCGTGCGCAAGCGCGGACGCGCAACAGCGCTGGCGTCGATGGGCACGGGCCTAGCGGCGTTTCTGCTGCCCTTCACCGTGGCCAACGTGGTGGAGGCGGTGGACTGGCGGAACACCTACCTGCTGCTGGGTGGCATGACCCTGGTGTTCGCGGTGTTGCCTGCGCTGTTCATCAAGACGCGCCCGGAGGACGTGGGGCTGCGGACGGACGGCGACAAGGAGGGATCGGAGGCGGCGGCGCGGGCGCGAGCGGCGGACCAGAGCCTGACGGCCGGAGAGGCCTTCCGCACGACCACGCTGTGGCTGTTGGTGGGCGCCGTCTTCTTCGCCAGCTTCTCCCCCACCGCCTTCCCCGCCAATCTTACGCCCACGTTCAGCGCTGAGGGCTTTGACCTTCGGACAGCGGGTCTCGCCTTCAGCGCCTATGGGTTCACAAGCTTCTTCGGCCGCTTCTTCTGGGGCTGGCTTGCAGACCGCATACACATTCGCAAAACCCTCCTCATCGTCTGCGCATGGAACGGTCTGACCGTGCCCCTCCTGCTGCTCTTGCCGGGCAGCAGCGTGCTGGCCGCCGGCGCGATTGCCGGCTTCGGCATCGGCGCCTGGGTGGGCCTCAACCAGGTAGTCTGGGCCACCTACTTCGGCCGCGCCAATCTCGGCGCCATTGCTGGCCGGGTGCGTCCCCTTATCACCCTGTCCGGCGGCACTGGGCCGTTCCTTGTGGCGGTGATGGCCGACTTCTTTGGCGGCTTCGGCGTCGGCATCATCATCATGGCGCTGAGCTGGTGGGTAGCGTCCCTGTTCCTATTCATCGTCCGCCCCGTCCGACGCCCTGCGCCTGCTGACGCGGCGGACGCCACGCCAACGAGGCCCACCACAGAGGCAAATCCGAGCCAGGGAGGGTAAGACTATGACAACAGAGCGGCCACGGTTGCGTATAGGGTTCATCGGCCTCGGCATGGCGGGGTCAGGGATGGTGCGGAGCATGACTGAGCACCCGGACGTGAGCATCGCCGCGGCGGCAGACAAGTTCGCGCCGCCACGCGAGGCGTTCGCGCGGGACTTTGAGGCGGAGGTGTACGACGATGCTGAGGCGCTGTGCGAGAGCCCCAACGTCGACTTCGTCTACGTCGCGACGCCGCACCAGTTCCACAAAGAGCACGTCATCATGGCGGCGGAGCGCGGCAAGCACGTCATCGTTGAGAAGCCGCTCGCGCTGACACTGGAGGACTGCGACGCCATCATCGAGGCGGTGGACCGCACGGGCGTCAAGGTGATCGTCGGACACACGCACAGCTACGACCCTAACATCCGTGTCATGCGTGAAATGATCGCCAGGGGTGAGTTGGGCAAGCTGGGCATGATCAACACCTGGAACTACACCAACTTCCTGTACCGGCCACGCAGGCCGGAGGAGCTGGACACCTCGCTGGGAGGCGGGATCCTTTTTAACCAGGTGCCCCACCAGGTGGACAGCGTGCGCCTCCTGGGGGGCGGGCTGGTCAAGAGCGTGCGGGCGTCGACGGGCATTTGGGACCCGGCGCGACCGACGGAGGGCAGCCACCTGACGTTCCTGCAGTTCGAGGACGGCGCGGCGGCTTCGATGGTGTACAGCGGCTACGACCACTTCAGTACGGACGAGTTCAATGGCTGGGTTGGAGAGGGCGGTCAAACGCGACCGCCGGGTGGGCATGGTCAGGCCCGCCGCTCGCTGCAGGGCGTCGACAGCAAGGAGGAGACGGAGCTAAGGACGTCCGTCTACGCCTACAAGGGACTCGGTGACCGAACAACAGCGCCGTCGCAGAACCAGCCGCGCTTCGGCGTCATGGTGGTGAGCTGCGAGGGCGGCGACATGCGCCCCACCGCCGACGGGATCGCCGTCTACACCGCCGAGGGCATGCGCGAGGTGCCCATCGCGCCAGGCCGCGGCGTACCGGGGCGCGGGGACGTGATGGACGAGCTGTACAACGCGGTCGTCAACGGCGCGCCGCTGGTGCACGATGTACGGTGGGGCAAGGCGACGGTGGAGGTTTGCCTGGCGATCTTGGAGTCATCGCGGACGCGGCAGGAGGTTATCCTGTCGCACCAGGTGGCGGTGCCGCCGGGACAGTAGTCGCGCCACAAGGCGGCCGGGCCAATGGCGGGTCAGTCGCCGAACAAGACTGTTGAAGGAGCCAAAAATGAAGATTGCAGTGATAGGCGCAGGAGCCATCGGTGGGACGTTGGGCGGGCACATGACGCGAGGCGGCGAGGACGTGACGATCTTCGACCCGTGGCAGGAGCACGTCGACACGATGCAGCGCGACGGCCTCTTCCTCGACGGGGTACAGGGAGAGCATCGGGTGCAGGTGGACGCCCGCCACATTCGCGAACTGGTGGGTGCGACGGACAAATACGACCTCATCATTGTCGCGGTGAAGTCCTACGACACGCCGTGGGCAATTGACCTCATGCTCCCGCACCTGGCGGAGGGCGGGTTCTTTGTCAGCCCGCAGAACAGCATCAATGAGGAGCAAATCGCGCCGCTGGTGGGCGCCAACCGGATGCTCGGTTGTGTTAGCACCATATCGGCGTGGCTGATGGAGCCCGGCCACGTGCGCCAGACCGGCTCGATGAGCCAGGCGCTCAAGGGCAACGTCTCCTTTACCGTCGGCGAGCTTGACGGGCGGGCCACGGAGCGAGCGGAGACCGTCCGCGCGCTCTGGGACCACGCGGGCACGGCGATCGTCACGGACAACCTGTGGGGCGAGAGATGGTCCAAGCTAGCCATCAACTGCATGGCGAACCCGTCCGCCGGAATGACCGGCCTGACGAGCCACGAGGTGCGCGCCAACCCGGAGTCGCGGCGCATGATGCTGAAGTTCGGCGCAGAGGCCATCCGGGTGGGCCGGACGCTCGGTCACTCCATCCCCTCGCCGATGAAGGGGTTCAGTCTCGATGACATCGAGGCGGCGGCATGGGAGGGCAACGCGGAGTTGGAGGCGACGTTCTCCGGTCCGCCGCCCGCGGTGGCTGGCTACCCGTCGCTGTACCAGGACGTGATGAAGGGGCGCAAGACGGAGATCGACTACCTGAACGGGCTTGTGGTCCGCAAGGCGAAGGAGATCGGCGTGGCTGCGCCATGGAGCGAGGCGGCGGTCACGATCATCAAGGGCGTTGAGTCCGGCGAGTTCCCCGTCGGCATGGAGAATGTGTCACGGGTGGAGCGCATCGCGGGAACGGGATAGCGGCGTTCCAACCCGTTAACCCTGAGCCTGTCGAAGGGCCGCCCGAACGGGTGGGACGCGGGGCTGCGGGCCGGGAAGCCAAAAGAGACTGACACCAAAGAGAAACTGAAGGAGCAAACTACATGGACTTGGAGTTGCAGGGTAAGAGAGCCATCGTCACCGGCGGCAGCAGGGGCATCGGCAAGCAGATTGCACGGTTGCTGGGGATGGAGGGCGCAGACGTCGCCATCGCCGCACGGGACATGGAGCGGCTGACGGCAACGGCGGCGGAGTTGGCGGCTGAGACGGGGCGGCGGGTGCTGCCCTACACCGTCGACACGGGCGACGACGCCTCCGTACGGGAGATGGTGCAGAAGGCAGCGGCTGACCTCGGCGGCGTCGACATCTTGGTGAACGGCGCGGCTATGCCTGGGGGCTTAGCGCCGCCGCGCAAGCTGGCGGACATCACCGTTGAAGCCTTCTGGGACGACATGAACGTCAAGGTGATGGGCTACATTCGCTGTGCGCGAGAGGTGGCGCCCTACATGATCGCGAATGGCTGGGGCCGCATCATCAGCCTGAGCGGCATGGCGGCGCGGCAGAGCGGCACCACCATCGGCAGCATGCGCAACGTATCCGTGGTGGCCATGACCAAGAACCTGGCCGACGAGCTTGGCGAGCACGGCATCAACGTGACGGTGGTGCACCCGGGCGGCACTCGCACCGAGCGCACGACGCCCGAGGCCGAGGAGCGATTGTCCGGCAACACCATTCGGCGCACCGTCGACGCGCTGGACGTGGCCAACGTCGTCGTCTTTCTGTCGTCGCCGAAGGCAGTCGCCATCACCGGCGACGTCATCGCAGCCGGCGGCGGCGTAGGCCGGGCGATCCACTACTAGGCAGACTTTCCAACTGGGACGCGGCCCCGTAATCGACGCGATGCGTCGCCGTCCGATGTGATTGCAATGCAATCATTGTATACTACGTGCACCACAGCATTGGGGATGAGGCGATGGCAAGCATAACGGTGCGCAACCTCGACGATGACCTGAAGCGCCGCCTGCGGATTCGCGCGGCGGAGCATGGATGCTCCATGGAGCAGGAGGCGCGAAACATTCTTGGAGAGGCCCTCAACGGCGGCCCACAGGTTGGTCCGGAGGGCGAGGAGAAGGGCTTTGGCACCATCCTCTATGAACTCTTTGCCCCCGTTCGTGGGATTGAGTTGCCCATTGAACCCCGGGGCTCAATCCCTAGTCGCGAACTGCCGCGTTTCGATTGAGGCCGAACGTGCCAATCCTGGACACTAACGTCTTCTCCGAATACCTGAAGGAGAGGCCAAGCGAGGCGGTAATCGCGTGGATGAATGGCATTCCCAAATGGGATCAATTCACCACTGCGGTTTGCATGGCGGAAGTACGTCGGGGCCTTGCACGTATGCCCAATGGACACCGCCGGCAGTCGATGGAGGAAACGGCGAATCACCTGTTTCGGTCGGAGTTCGCTGGACGAATTCTCCCGTTCGATGTCCAAGCAGCAGAACTATTCGGAGAGATCTTCGAAACGAGACGCCGGTCAGGTGATCCATACACGTTGGAAGACTGCATGATCGCCGCCATTGCGCGGTCGTTGGGGATGGCGGTGGCGACGCGAAACGTAAGGGACTTTGAAGGCTGCGGTATAGATGTCATCAACCCCTGGGCGGCCGCGTAAGCCAAGTGCCGCCCCGCTGCGGAGCGCATCCATGAACCAGACGCGTGAGGGAGACCTGCTTTGGACTCCCTCGGAAGAGCGGAAGTCGCAGGCCAACATCACTCGCTACATGGCGTGGCTCCGCGACACGCGGGGGCTGGACTTTGCGTCGTACGAGGACCTCTGGCGCTGGTCCGTTGAGGACCTGGAGGCGTTCTGGGGCAGCATCTGGGACTACTTCGGCGTTAAAGCGAACAAGCCCTACGAGCACGTACTGGACGACCGGAGCATGCCGGGCGCCAAGTGGTTTCCCGGCGCTGAAATCAACTATGCAGAGCATGCCCTCGCCAGGCGTGACGGGCATCCTGCGCTGGTCTTCCGCAGCGAGGATGGCGGCGGCGGTGAGATGAGCTATGGCGAGCTTTCCCGCGCTGTGGCGTCCGTCGCAGCGGGGCTGCGAAAGCTTGGCCTCAAGCGCGGCGACCGGGTGGCGGCCTACCTGCCCAACATTCCTGAAGCCGTCATCGCGCTTCTGGCGACGGCCAGCATTGGAGCCATATGGTCGTCGTGCTCCCCGGACTTTGGAGAGCGCAGCGTGGCTGACCGCTTCCGTCAGATCGAACCCACTGTGCTGATCACAGTTGACGGTTACCGGTATGGCGGCCGCGACTTCGATCGCACGGCGGTCTCGGAGGAGATTCGCCGCAATCTGCCAGAGCTGAAGGCAACGATCGTCGTCGAGAACCTTGGAGGCCGCCCACTGCTGGAGAGGGCCGTGCGGTGGGAGGAGTTGCTTGGCGAGGACAAGCCCCTCGTATTTGAGCCCGTGCCATTTGACCACCCTCTTTGGGTCCTGTACTCCTCTGGTACTACTGGGCTGCCCAAGGCCATCGTGCAGAGCCATGGCGGCATACTGTTGGAGCACCTGAAGACGCTGACCTTTCACTTTGACCTTTCGGAGGATGACCGGTTTTTCTGGTTCAGCACCACGGGCTGGATGATGTGGAACGTGCTGGTGGGCGGGCTACTGATTGGCACGACCTGCGTGCTCTATGACGGCAGCCCCGGCTACCCGGACATGAATGCGCTTTGGCGGTTGGCGCAGGACACCAGCATCACCTACTTTGGAACCAGCGCACCCTACGTTGCAGCGTGCATGAAGGCAGGTGTCGAGCCGGGGCGTGACTTCGATCTGAGGGCGCTGCGTGGCATCGGGTCGACGGCGTCGCCTCTGCCGCCGGAGTCCTTTGGCTGGGTGTACGAGCACGTGAAGCGGGACGTGGTGCTCGGCTCGGCGAGCGGAGGGACCGATATCTGCACCGCGCAGGCAGGGCCCTGCCCGTTGCTGCCCGTGTACGCGGGTGAGCTGCAGTGCCGGATGCTTGGCGTTGCGCTGGAGTCGTATGACGAGTCAGGACACCCAGGCGTCGGTCGCGTGGGCGAGCTCGTCGTCACGGCGCCGATGCCGTCCATGCCCATCTTCCTGTGGAAGGACGCCGACGGCAGCAAGCACCACGAGAGCTACTTCGCCATGTACTCCGGCATCTGGCGGCACGGCGATTGGGTCAAGGTGACGGAGCGGGGCAGCTGCGTCATCTATGGCCGGTCCGACTCGACGCTGAACCGTGGAGGGGTCCGTATGGGCACCAGCGAGTTCTACAGCGTCGTCGAGGAGTTCTCCGATGTTGCGGACAGCCTTGTAGTCGACACTAGCGCCCTTGGGGCAGAGGGGCAATTGCTGCTCTTTCTTGTGATGCGGGAAGGCATCACGCTCGACGAGGCGTTGACCACTCAAGTAAAGGAGCGCATCAGGGCTGCGCTATCGCCCCGGCACGTGCCGAACCAGATTTACGCCGCGCCTGCGGTGCCGAGAACGCTGAACGGCAAGAAGGTGGAAGTGCCGGTGAAGCGGGTCCTGCAGGGGGCATCGCCTGAGGACGTCGCGGCTTCGGCATCCATGGCCAACCCGGAAGCGATGGCATATTTCGTGGGGCTGGCAGGCGAATTGGGGTTGGGGTCGCCGGTGAGACGTCGAAGGGACGTTAGCAGTGCATAAGGAACGCCTCTTCCAACGCATAGACGCGGCATGGCAGGAGCTTCAGGACGCCATTTCCGGGCTCTCCGAGGAGAGCATGCTGGCCCCAGGCGCAATTGGGGAGTGGTCGGTGGGCGACCTCTTGGGTCACGTGACCACATGGGAGGAGGAGGCGCTCAAGGCGCTGCCGGTCATCGTGGTGGGCGGGAAGCTCCCCAGATATGCCAGCCAGGGCGGGATCGACGGGTTCAACGCCCGCCAACAAGAGGCCAAGCGACACCTTAGCCCAGAGCGACTTCTGCAGGAGATGGATGCCACGTACCAGCGACTTCTCGCGCTCGTCGACAGGGTGCCGGAGTCGGCTTATGCGACGGAGGGGCGCTTCCTGCGGAGGCTGAGGCTGGATGCCCTTAGCCACTGGCGTGGCCACGCGCAGGACGTGCGCCAGTGGAGGGCGTCGCAGGGGCTATAAACAGGCCTTCGATTGCCGATGGTCTGATTGCGTCAACGTGGTACACTTGTCGCATGCAACAGGATATGCCGGTCCACAGTGCGCCTCACGACCGTTCATTTTTCCAGATGATCAATTTCTACATTGCTATTGGTGTGGTCATCTTTGGGCTTTGGACGGGGGAGATCTTCCTCGCGACGCTGGGCTTCATCGTGGGCCTTGTCTACTGGTTTACCACACCGCGGTACTACCACATCATGTCAGACCGATTGGTTGTGATGTACGGCCAACCGCGGGTGCTCTCCGTTCCCTTTGAGGCCATCTTTGACGTCAACATTGTCCGTGTCCCTTTGTCCTCCGGCATTTTTGTCCGGCGGCTCAACAAGGCCGGAATTGTCATCCGGCCGCGGGACATGGAGGGCTTTGTCGAGCAGCTATGGGCGGCGCTGAGCGACGCCGGTTCCCCTGCAATCCAGAATATGCAGGCACAACAGGCAGCCGATGCACTTGCGGAACCGGATGACGAACCGTCGCCGGAGGGCACCCTTCCCCCGGACGAGGACATGCGCGCCGTCGACAACGAACCCGAGGCGGAAAGCCCTCCCTCCGGACGCTGACACCGAGGGCCCGGCCGGGCAAAGCGGGAGGACTTCGTGGCAGACACTGTCAACATCGGGTTACGCATTCCATCGATTCACCCTTCTGACACCGACGCCCTGCGCAGCTTTGTGCTCGAGGCGGAAGCGGTGGGCTACCATTCCATCTGGGTGGGCGACCACGTCTTCTACCGCGTCGACGTAGTGGACCCGATGACGATGCTGACATGGGTGGCCGCACAGACCACGCGCGTCCGGCTGGGCACCGCGGTCATGCTCACGGCCTACCGAAACCCCGTGTTGCTGGCCAAAGCGGCCTCCTCTCTCGACTTTCTCTCCGGCGGACGACTGACGCTGGGCGTGTCCATCGGCGGGACTGAGGCGGAGTACAACAGCCTCGGCGTGGCGATGAACAAGCGTGTGACGCACCTGCGTGAAAACGTCGCGATCATGCGGAAGCTCTGGGCCGAGGAGGACGTCGAGTACGAGGGCAACTTCCACCGCGTCGAGGGCGGGACGATGTCGCCACGGCCTCCGCAGAAGCCGGGCGTACCCCTGTGGTTCGGCGGCAACAGCGAGGTGATGCAGCGGCGACTTGCGGGCGTTGCGGACGGCTGGGTCGGGCCCGGCGGCGCACCTGCCGACAACTTTGTCGCCGGCGTCAAGCGCGTCCGGGAGTTCGCCGAGGAGCAGGGAAGGAACCCGGACTCTCTGGGCTTCGGCAAGCTCATCAACGTTAGCATTGACCCGAGCCGGGAGCGGGCCCTTGACCTGGCTCGGGCCCACTGGAACACCTACTACGGCCCCAATTTCAACGTGGAGCGCTCCGCCATCTGCGGTGAGCCGGACGCGGTGGGCGCGGCCCTTCGGGAGTTCGGCGAGGCAGAGACTCCTGAGGTGACGCTGATCCTGGAGCCGTCCAACCTCGACCTGGACCAGCTGCATCTGCTGGCGGAGACGATGGGCGTCACGAGCGCGTGAGAGGAGCATGACCATGGACGAGGGACTCGTTGGGATCGTTGAGTCAGGCGAGCCGCTGCGGCTGGCCACGGGGTTCGAGTTCACGGAGGGGCCGCTGTGGGCGCCCGAGGGACACTGGCTCTTTGTGGACATCCGCACCAGCCGTATCTACAAGCTTGTCCCCGGCGGCGAGCCGGAGGTGGCACGCGAGAACAGCGACCAGTCCAACGGCATGACCTACGATTTGCAGGGCCGCGTCCTTGTCTGCGAGATGGAGAGCCGCCAGGTACAGCGCTGGGAGAGCGACGGCTCCTTGACGGCCATCGCCACCCACTGGGACGGCAAGCGGCTGAACCGGCCCAACGACGTCATTTGCGCGTCCAACGGCGACATCTACTTCACGGACCCCGGTCTGCGCATGGAGCCGCCCGAGAAGGAGCAGTCCATCAACGGCATCTACCGCATTAGCCCCGACGGCGACCTGCAGCCCGTCATCACCGACTTTGAGTTCCCCAACGGCCTCGTGCTCTCGCCGGACGAGGGCACGCTGTACGTGGCAAACTCGCGGCCGGACATGTTCATCTGCGCCTACGACCGACAGGCGGACGGCTCCGTCACCAACGGCCGCGTCTTCGCCGAACTGAAGCTTGAGGGCCCTGAAGGCGTACCGGACGGCATGAAGGTTGATGTCGAGGGCCGCGTGTATTCGACGGGCCCCGGCGGCTGCTGGGTATTCAGCCCGGCCGGCGAACACCTGGGCACCATCGTGCTGCCGGAGGTTCCGGCCAACTGCGGCTTTGGCGGCGACGACTACCGAACGCTCTTCTTCACCGCTCGGACGTCCGTGTACTCGGTGCGCGTTACAACGCCTGGCGTCAGGCCGCCCGGAACGCCGTAGCGGCGCTCCGTCCTACGCGATGTCCGACCGGTAGCGCCACAGGCCGCGCCACGCGAGGCCCACGCTGAGCACCAAGCCTGCGCCCACCGCGCCGCCCAACACCAGCGCGCCGCCGGGGCCCAGCAGCTGCGCCATGAAGCCCGCCTCTGTCGCGCCGATGGCGTTGCCGCTCTGCGCAAAGAGCCGGGTGAACGCCGTGGCGCGGCCGCGGAAGTTGTCGGGGGAGAGCAGCTGGGTCAGCGTCTGGCGGAGAACCAGGCTGATGGAGTCGGTGTAGCCGAGTATCAGCCCGGCGGCCATGCCCATCCAGAACCACTGCGAGAGCCCCAGGAACACCAATCCCAAGGCGTAGCACATCACCACGATGAGGAAGAGGGCGCCCTTTCGGCGGACCTCACCCAGCAGCAGCATGGTGATGAACCCAAACACTGCGCCTATGGCCGGCGCCGAGAAGAGCAGCCCCAGCCCCGCTGGGCCTACGTGGAAGACGTCGCTGGCGAGGATGGTCAGCATCGGGCGGAAGTACCCGACGGAGGACAAGCCGAAGTCGGTTAGGTAGAGCCCGAAAAGAATGCGGCGCGACCAAATAAACAGCATGCCGTCAAGGACCATTCCCAATGAGACGCGGCCTC
Source organism: Dehalococcoidia bacterium (assembly GCA_965249605.1). GTDB lineage: Bacteria > Chloroflexota > Dehalococcoidia > Lucifugimonadales > UBA1127 > UBA1127. The sequence continues at coordinate 1,731,841 of OZ252245.1, read as the reverse complement.
TTCCGCCCTCGGGCTTGCCGGACGTTCGGATGAAGGCGGGCATGATTGCTGCGGGTATGAGGAAGAAGGCGTTGATGATGTAGGTTGTGCCCCCACCCAGGGTCTCGAACATCAGGCCGCCGAGCAGTGGGCCGAAAAAGAAGGTGACCTGTTGCAGGCTTCCGTTGAGCGTCACCGCGTTCATCAGGTGGGTGGAGGGCACCAGTTTGGGCACCAGGGAGTTGCGGGCAGGCCCCTGCGCGACGTTGATGAGGGCGGTCAGGCTGGTGAACCCGAAGACGTGCCAGACCTCCAGGTTGTCGGTCAGCAGCAGGGCGCCTATGCCCAGCGGTGGAATCATGCTGAAGGCGTTCACGACCATCAGCATCTTGCGCCGGTCAAAGACGTCTGCCAGCGCGCCGGCGAAGAGGCCCAGGGTGAGTGCGGGAATCACCTGGAAGATGCCGGTAAAGCCGACGAGCAGCGCAGACCCTGAGAGGTCGTAGACGAGGTATAGGTTGAAGGCCTGCCGCATCTGGTTGGCGGAGCCGGAGAAGATGCCGCCGATGAAGAGCAGGCGATAGTCGCGAAACGCCAGGGAGGCGAGGGGATGGACCCTCGCGCTAATGCGTATCGGGACTTGGTCACCTCCGGGCGGCTGGGCCATACTCCCCCGTTGGCCGGATCGGGCCGGTGGTATTCAGGCTAAAGGTTAAGAATGTTCAGGAGCTCGTCTACGGTCATGTCGTGGTGGTCTGCTATGTTCTTGAGGATTGCCGGATAACAGTCCAATGCGGAGACGTGATTTCCGCGAAATTATCTCTTGGTGTGTACCGTTCAGTTGGGTACTCACCCGCATATGGGAGCCGTACTGCCTCACCACTTCGTAGTCCATTTTTCTCAGTGCATTGGCCAGACAAGATCACTGACATCGCGGGGCAGCCTCACACAGAGAGGACTTCATCCCTGACAAAATGCAGGCGGACGAGTTTTGGCCGCTCAGCGATGTCGTCAAAGTGACAGTCGATGGCCTCCATGACGTTGTAACGCAGTTCCTTTAGCGTTTGGCCTTCGGTGACAATGCCGAAACCTATGGCACTGGCCGAATACCCGCCGTCGACATTGTCTTCGGTAACTTCAAAGACGATTTCATTCGGTGGGGCCGATGGCACGGTTGCCTCCTTGTGCCGACGATGACCGCGAGTAGTATACCTTACGAGGCGCCAAACGCCGCGACAGGGTCATGTCAGGGCCGATTGGCGAGGGCGCCAGCAAGTCCTTGACTGCCTCCACACCCGACTCTCCCTTACTCCATCAGCATGTCGCCTGCTGCGTAGAGGAAGTGGACCAGCTTCGGTTGCGGCATGCTGTCGTCGAAGTACTCGTCCACTGCGTCCAGGGCGTTGATGCGCAGCTCCTGCATGCTGTCGCCCGTCGCGACGATGTCGAAGGCCCGCGCGGTGGCGACGTAGCTGCCTTTGCGCGGGTCAACACTAATCTCAAAGACGAGATCCGGCCCTGTTTCGGGCTCCATGTCTCCCTCAATGTGCCGGGATGCACCCCAAAGGGTGTTGCCTAAAGAAGTATACCGCACGGCTGCGGGCTACGACGTTGCTTGCGTTGACCTGCTTTGGCGGCCCACATATACTCGGCGGGGCGCTGCGGCGAGGGTCGCCGACAGCCGCACACACCTCTTCTGGAAGGAACCCTCACATGGATACGGAACTGCGCACGCAGGTGGTCGTGGTGGGCGCCGGGAATGCCGGGCTCTCGGCGGCGGTGGCGGCTCGGCAGCGGGGCGCTGAGGTGCTCGTGCTGGAGAAGGCGCCGCGGGAGTATCGCGGGGGCAACAGCGCCCTGACCGTGCACATGCTCTTCGCGTACGACGGCGTGGAGGAGGTGAAGCCGCTGGTGGGCGACCTGCCGGCGGAGGTCATGAGCCGCATGGAGGAGCGGGTCACGCGGTACACCAAGGACATGTACTACGACAACATCATGCGGGTCACCGAGGGGCAGAGCGACCCCGAGCTGGCGACGATCCTGGTGGAGCGCTCCACCGACACGGTGCAGTGGATGCGCGGCCTGGGCCACCTGTGGGCGCCGACCTTCGACAATCCGGTCTCGGCGAACGTGGTCTCGTGGGAGGGCGGCGGCCACGGGATGTCGACGCGGTGGTTCGACGCCTTCGAGCGGGTGGGCGGCACGGTGATGTACGACACGCAGGCCGTCGACCTGCTGCAGGACGACCAGGGGCGCGTCATCGGCGTGCGGGCGCTGGGGCTTAGCGGCTTCATGAACATCTACGCCGGGTCCGTCATCATGGCGGCGGGCAGTTTTGAGTCCAACGCCGAGATGCGGGCGCGGTACCTGGGGCCGCTGTGGGACACGATCAAGCTGCGCGGCACGCCCTTCAACACGGGCGAAGGCCTGCAGATGGCGATGAACATCGGGGCGCTGCCGAACGGGAGCTGGTCCAGCTGCCATGCGTCGCCGCAGGACGCCGAGCGACCCGCCTTCGACTACCCCGGCTACAACAAGACGGGCGACTTCTGGAGCCGCTACTCCTACCCGTTCTCGGTGATGGTGAACGTGTACGGCAAGCGGTTCGTCGACGAGGGCGAGACGTGGCGCGGGCTTACGTACGCGAAGATGGGGCGTGCCATCCTGGCGCAGCCTCGCGGGGCGGCGTTCCAACTGTTCGACGCCAAGCACCGGCAGCTCGACGTCATCCGCGGGTACGAGAAGGCGACGGGCTTCTCCGCGAACACGCTGGAGGAGCTGGCCGGGAAGATGGGCATCTTGGACATTCCCACCTTCATGCAGACGGTCCGCGACTACAACGACGCCACGCAGCCGGGCGAGTTCGGGGCGTTCCGCCTCGACGGCCTTGGCGCGCCGGGGTTGGAGCCGCCCCGGAGCAACTGGGCGCTGCCGCTGGACACGCCGCCGTACGAGGGCTTTCCGGTGGTGTGCGGCATGACCTTCTGCTTTGGCGGGCTGAAGACGTCCACCAACTGCGAGGTCACCCACACGATGGACCGGCCCATCCCCGGGCTGTACGCCGTCGGCGAGATGCTTGGCGGGCTGTGGCACTGGAACTACCCGTCGGGCGGGGGCATGATGGCTGGGGCGGTCTACGGGCGCATCGCGGGGACGCACGCGGCGACGAGCGTGGTGGGGTAGGCGTTGCATCCCGGCCTTCCGGGCGACTGGAGTTGAGTCGAGTCGAGTTTTCGCAACCCATGATGTCTGGGGGTGAGGGCTGTAGATAGGGAGACAAGTCGAGTGTTGGGTGGGCGCTTTGCCATTGGGGCGGGCGCCCTTTTTGTTGTCAGTGCGGGGGTGGCGCCGCGAGGGGAAGGGGTTGGTGAGAGGAGACGGACTCATCGGCGCGTGGGCGCGGGCGGCTTTGTTTTGCGGGGCCTTCGTAGCTGAGGAGACCTTGTCTTTGCGGGCCGGCGTATCTGCGGAAACCTTGTTCAGGCATTCGCTTTGTAGCTGTTGGGACGCATTGCAGATATGAATCCAAAGCCGAGATCGCGGTGCTGTTGAAACAAACCCCTGCTTTTGGGAGCCGAACCCCACGCGGTCATCGATGCGGAGCGCTCGGGCGGGGGTCTGTTCGAGGAGGTTGAGTGCGTATGGCATGGGGGGAGGGTAGCGGGGGTCGGGGCGTGGGGGCAAGGAGGCGGTGTCAGGGGGAGGGCGGCCCTTCGACAGGCTCAGGGCGAACGGGTACTGGGTTGGGGGCGGGCGATTCGGGGATCGCCCATATGAATTGGGTTGGCGTTCGGGGTTTCGCGACGGTGGGTGGTGGTGAAGACGCCCCGCCCGGCACCCCTCTGGATTCCTGCCTTCGCAGGAATGACGCGTGATGGGTGGGTGCGTGAACGACGAGAGACGGAGACGCCCCCGCGCCGCACCCCGGCCCTGGATTCCCGCTTTCGCGGGAACGACGACGGGGGAGTGCGGGTCGGTAGGCGTTGTTGGTGGAGGGGTATGAGGTTCCCGCTGCTACGGGACGGGCGTTTCGCGAAACGCCCCTACGACGGCGTGGGGGAGTTGGGAATGCGACGAGGTTGGCGATAGACGTGCCCCGCCCGGCGCCCCTCTGGATTCCTGCTTTCGCAGGAATGACGAGAGTAGGGGCGCGGGAACAACGAGAGCGAATGGGGCGCCCCTAGTTTGCCGCCGCGATGGCTTCCATGGTGTCGCGGAGGGCGGCTTCGCGGTCGTCGCCTACTATTACTGGGTGGGCCATGAGCTCGCCGAAGCCGTAGCTTAGCCAGCGTTTGAGGCCGTCTTGCACGGTTTCCCGGTCTCCCCAGACTACTGTGCCGTCGATCATGGCGTCGCTCCAGGTGCCTTCGGCGGCCTCCGGGAAGCCGGCGTCGGTGAACATGCGGACGTAGAAGGGCGCTCGGGGGTAGTTGGAGAGCTGCTGGCGGACGGCGTCACGCACGGCGTCGCGGTCGTCGCTGAGGCAGACGGGGACGTGGGCGATGAGCGGCGGCGTCTCGCGGCCCGCACGTTCTGCGCCTCGCTGCATGGCGGGGAGGGCGGAGTCGCGCAGGTAGGCTGCTGGGCACACCCACGAGAGGGCGGGGATGCCGCGGACGCCGCAAAACTCGTAGGAGGCCGAGCGCAGGGCGGAGGCCATGAGCGGGACGTCGAGGGCGGTTGGGGTGCGTGTGTGGGCCGTATAGAACTCGCCGTCCACGTCTACCTGGCCCTCGGTCAGCAGGGCGGAGACGATGTCGAGGTACTCGCCGAGGCGGGTCAGGGGCTTGTTGAAGCTGAACCCGAAAGTGTTCTCCATGGTGGTCTGGTGGCTTGGGCCGATGCCGAGGCGGAAGCGGCCCGGGGCGAGCTGCGCGACGGCGATGGCCTGCTGCGCCATGATGATGGGGTGGCGCGGCATGTTGGGCACGATGGCGGTGCCCATGAGGACGCTGCCGGTCTGCGCGCCCGCGGCGGCGAAGGTGGCCATGGGGTCGGCGCCGCCCGCACCGCCGATGGTCATCCACACGGCGGGGACGCCCGCGTCCTCGGCCTGCTTGATGCGCGCTAGGGCTGCGGCTGCACTGGGTTCCTGCACTACCATTCCGATCATGGTTGGGCTCCTTTCTGGTCTTCTACAGGCGGGAGCGAGCGTGGAAACTCCCCCATCCCAACCTTCCCCCCGAGGGGGAAGGGGCGATTTGGCTGCTAGGCGTCCACCAACGGCATGCCGTGGTGGGCGCGGACCTCGTTGATCATCTGGAGCACGCGGTCACGGTAGGGCGCGTACGTCAGCTCGAACTCCGTCAGCAGGCGGCTGTTGTCTACGAGGTAGTTGTCGGAGTTCTCGAGACCGCCCTCATTGTCGAAGGTGATCTCGGCGTCCGGGATGAACTCCCGCACGATGTCGGCGATCTCGCCGATGCTGATGGGGGTGCCGCCGCTGTTGTAGACCTCGTGTTGGCTGGAGTCGGCGAGGGTGACGCGGGTGAAGATCTCAGCGAGCTCGTCGACGTGCAGGGGCAGGCGGGTGATGGCCTTGTGGGGGAAGTTGACGGGCAGCCCCTCGGCGGGCAGCGTGATGCAGTTGACGTGGTCGGTGGAGCCGCGGACCTTGTCGTAGCCAGTGACGTTGGACGGGCGGATGCCGGTGATGCTCATGCCGTAGATGCGGTTGTACTGGGCGGCCTGGTACTCGTTGAACATCTTGTGCCTGGCGTACTGACGCGTGCCGTGCATGGCGTCGTCCTCGTTGGTCAACCGGTCGCCGAAGTTGGTCTGCAGGCCGCTGACCGCGATGGAGCTGGCGTAGGTGACGCGGTTGACGCCGCAGAGCCGCGCCGCCTCGAAGCAGTTGTCCATCCCGAGGATGTTGATGCCGAGCGAGAAGTGGGGCGTGTCCTCGCCGGAGCCGAGCAGGTAGGCGAGGTTCATGATGCGGTCCGGCCTGGCGTCCATGACGGCCTTGATCACGTCCTCAAAGCTGGTGATGTTCCCCGACGTGACCCGGACGGCGTCGCCGTACGCGGAGTAGTCGGCCGATGCCGGGTTCAGGTCCATGACGACGACCTGCTCCCCCGCCTGCACCAGCTTGGGGATGGTGCGCCTGCCGATGAAGCCGGTGCCTCCGAATACCAAGGTGGTCATGCACCCTCCTTTAGTGTGATTCGATGCTATTGGGCCTCGACCGGCGGCATGCCGTGGTGCTCGCGCACCTCGTTGATCATCTGCAGGACGCGGTCGCGGTAGGGCGCGTAGGCCAACTCGAACTCGCCCATGAGGCGGCTGTTGTCGATGAGGTAGTTGGGGGAGTCCTCGAGGCCGCCGTCGCTGTCGAAGGAGATGTCGGCGTCGGGGATGAACTCCCGCACGAGGTCCGCAAGGTCGGCGAGGCTGATGGGGGTGCCGCCGGTGCTGTAGACGGTGTGCCTGGGCGCCTCAGCCAGGGTGATGCGCGCGAAGGTCTCGGCGATGTCGTCGACGTGGAGGGGAATCTGCATTAGGCCGCTCTCGGGGAAGCTGACGGGCAGGCCCTGGGCGGACAGCGTCACCATGCGCACGTGGGCCATGGAGCCGCGTTCCTTGTCGTAGCCGGTAACCATGGGCGGGCGGATGCCGATGATGTTCATGCCGTACGCGCGGTTGAACTGCGCCGCCTGGAACTCGTTGTAGCGCTTGTTCATGGCGTAGATGTTGCTGCCGTAGGCGGGGTCGTCCTCGTTGAGGGCGCGATCGCCGAAGTGACGCTGGAGGCCGCTCACGGCGAAGGAGCTGGCGTAGACGACGCGATTGACGCCGCACAGGCGCGCGGCCTCGAAGCAGTTGTCCATGCCGAGGAGGTCCAGGCGGAAGGAGAAGTGCGGGGTGTTCTCGCCGCCGCCGATCATGTAGGCGAGGTTGATGATGCGGTCGGGCTGGGCGTCCATGACCGCCTTGACGACGTCCTCGAAGTTGGTGACGTCGCCGCTGAGGACGCGGACGCTGTCGCCGAGGGCGGAGTAGTCGGCCGTCGCGGGGTTGATGTCCATGACGACGACCCGCTCGCCGGCATCGACGAGGCGCGGGACGGTGCGCCGGCCAATGAAGCCCGTGCCGCCGAATACCAGGGTGGTCATGGTCTGTCCTCCGAAGGTACACAGGGCCCAACACACAAGGCCCACGGACTTGCGCGCTCGTGTCGTTGGGCGCCTCGCCTGCAGGGTTGTTACGCGGCCAGCAGCGCCGCCAAGTCGCTCCGGCTGGTGCGGCCCGCCGCTGCGAGGGCTTGCATTCGCGCGGCGCGGTCCTCGCGCAGGGCTTCGTTTACCGACAGGCCGACTGGCGCGCTGTCCCAGACGAACCTGGCCGTCGCGGGGTCGTAGCGGCACAGGAGCCTGCTGCGGGGCGAGCCGCGGGCTACGCCGTCCACCTCCCAGACGCTGGACACCCAGCGCACGGGGTTCTCCGGCCAACCGCGAACGCCCAGGAACACCAGCATGCCGATGCCTGCGAGCTGGTCGTCCGGGATGGGCCCATGGGAGTGCAGCTCGGCGAAGGTATCCTCCGGCGTGTCGGCGTGGAGGGTCCCAGCGATGGAGAAGCCCCGCTCCGCCGTGTCGAAGACCTGCACTACCTGCTCGCCGCGCAGGTACGAGGGCGTGTGGTCGCTGAACTCGGGCACGACGAGGTAGCCGCCGTCGGGTGACGCCGCGAGGGCGTCCATCTGTGCGACGGCGCCCGTCAGGTCGTGGCGCGGGACGTCGGACGGGAGGAAGTCGAGGATGGCCTCCGTCGTCGTGCTCTTGCCGGCTTGTCGCGGCCCGGCGGCAACGATGAACGACCGACGGTCGTCCATGGCGGCCCAGAGCACGGAGGCCATCTCCGCGCTCATGCTCCCGTTTTGCACCAGTTCAAGGACGTTCAACGCGCCGGGCATGGTACTTGCCTCCAAGCGTTTGTACGCAGGGTCTAAAAGTCGACGATCACGCCGCGCCCGGGCAGGCCTCGCTCGAGGTCATCGTAGGCGTCGTTGATCTGGTCCAGGGAGTAGTGCTTGCCCTCGAACGTGTCGAGGTCGATCTTGCCGTTGAGGTACAGGTCCACCATGGTGTCGAAGTCCACCCGGGGCCGAGCCGTGCCGTAGTAGCTGCCCTTGATGGTCTTCTCAAACCGCACCAATTCGCCGGCGTTGATGACGGGGTCCTGGCCAATGGGCGCGATGCCGACCACGACGGTGGTCCCGCCGCGCCGGGCGGCCTTGTAGGCCGTCTCAACGGTCTCCGCGCCGCCGAAGGCCTCGAAGGTGTATTCCGCGCCCAAGCCGCCGGTCAGCTCCTTGATGGCTGCCACAGGGTCGCCGTTGTTGGGGTTGACGAAGTGGGTCGCGCCAAAACGGCCGGCGAACTCCAGGCGGCCGTCGTCCGTGTCCACGGCGATAATCTTGGTGGCGCCGCTGAGCCGCGCGCCCTGCAGGATGTTCAGCCCGACGCCGCCGCAGCCGACAACGGCCACGCTGGCGCCCGCGGGGACTTTGGCGCCATAGATGGCGCTGCCCACACCGGTCGTGGCGCAGCAGCCGATGAAGGCGGCCTGCGGGAAGGGGAAGTCGTCGGGGACCTTGATGCAGCCGCTCTCGGGAACCACGGATTCCTGCGCAAAGCAGGCGACCTTGCCCATGTGGTGGATCCGCGTGTCGCCCTGGTGCAGCCGGGTCGTGCCGTCAAACATGTTGGCGCCGGTGGTGAAGTGGGCGTCGCAGAGGTTTGCGCGCCCGGTGAGGCAGTGCTTGCAGCGGCCGCAGTTGGGGACAAAGGCGAGGATGACGCGGTCGCCGACGTTCAGCGTCGTCACGCCTTCACCAAGCTCAATGACTGTGCCGGCGCCCTCGTGGCCCAGGACGGCGGGGGTCGCAATGACGCCCTCGTTCTTCATGTAGTGCAGGTCGCTACGGCAGATGCCAGCCGCGCCCACCTTGATCCGGACCTCGCCGGCCTTGGGCGGGTCCAGCTCCACTTCCTCAATGGATAGGGGCTTGCCGAGTTCCCAGAGTACAGCCGCCTTCATACTTCCACTCCTTCAGATGATGTGAATGCCCAATTGGGGTCGTGCCGAAAGCTTGACGGATGCTCAATACTCCGTCAAGTGTCGCGACCATGTGGCCCTTGCCGCAACAGGTGGGCTGTGCCACAATCCAGCAAACTTTCCCCGGAGGTATACCTTGACGACTTTGGCATCGAGAGAAGAGCTCATCAGCCGGCGGGACCCGAACCACACAGTGACGGTCGAGGCTTGCGCCAAGTGGGTGCGCGTCATGCACAACGGCGAGTTCATCGCCGACAGCCGGCGGGCGCTGCTGCTGTTCGAGACGCGGCACACGCCCGTGTACTACTTCCCGCGCGAGGACGTGCGCATGAACCTCATGTCGCCGACGGACCTCGTGACGCAGTGCCCGTACAAGGGCGACGCCGAGTACTACACGCTGGGCGTGGGCGACGCGGCCGTCGAGAACGTCATGTGGGCCTACACGGCGCCCTTTGCGGAAACGTGCGCGGACATCTCGAACTACATCGCCTTCTACTGGAACAAGGTGGACCACTGGTTTGAGGAGGACGAGGAGGTATTCGTCCACGCCCGCGACCCGCACAAGCGCGTCGACTGCCTGCCGAGCACGCGGCACGTCCGCGTCGAGCAGGGCGGCGTGACGCTGGCGGAGAGCTCGCGCCCCACGCTGCTGTTCGAGGCCGGCCACCCTGTGCGCTACTACCTCCCGGTGACGGACGTGCGCGTGGGCATGCTGGCCAAGAGCGAAAAGATCACCCGCTGCCCGTACAAGGGCGTGGCGGGCTACTACTCTGTGGAGGGCGTCGAGGACGGCGAGGACCTGGCGTGGTACTACCAGCTCCCAACGTCCGAGTCCGTCAAGATTGCCAACCTGGTGTGCTTCTTCAACGAGCGCGTCGACGTGTACGTGGACGGGGAACTGCAGGAGCGGCCCGCGACGCGGTGGTCTCGGCTGTAGGCTAGGCTGCGGGCGCCGAGACTCGCAACCAGGGGTATAGGCCACGAAGCGGAGACAGCCCGTAGCGGTTGTCTCTGCTTGGCATTTGTGACGGTGGACTGACTGGTGGGGCGGACATGCGTTGCTGAGTGCCAGCGATGACTGTACACTTGATACACGCAGAGTTTCGCCTCGGAGTACATGGGCATGGGAACCAAAAGAACGCGATTGACCCTGCAATTAGCCCTCGGTGTGCACGAACGACTACAGGCTGCTGCTGCGCGTAAGGGCGTCAGCGTGGGGGAGTACTGCCGTGCGGCCATCTATGACGCGTTGTCGAAAGATGAGGCAGAAGAGACGGCGGAGCCTCAGAAGCCCCACTTCGACATTGAGAGTCTAATCGCGCTCAGAAAGCAGACCTTTGGTGACCGGGTCCTGCCTACCGACAGTGCGGAGATGATTCGGGAGGCGCGTGAAGAGCGGACGCGTCATCTGGAGAGCTTGTAGTGGCTGGCTTCGTCGTCGTTGACGCTAGCCTAGCTGTAAAGTGGCTGGTAACCGAAGACTATACCCCAGAGGCGGATGCCTTGGCCCATTATTGGGATGAGCAGGAAATTCAAATGGTTGCCATCCATCTCATGCCAATGGAAGTGGCCAATACTCTGCACCAATACGTGCGACGGGGCCATCTCACCCTTGAGTCGGCTAAATTGCACCTAGGAACTATTCTTGCCGCAGGTGTCCAACTGAGGGACGCCACTCACCTCCACGCGAAAGCGTTGGAGTTGGCTAGCGAACTTCGCCAGGGCGCGGTGTACGACGCGCACTACCTTGCGCTCGCAGAGTCGTTGGAGTGCGAGCTTTGGACCGCCGACCAGCGGTTTCAGCGCGCCGCAAACGCCGCAGGCCGCGGCGTTCGCTGGGTTGGCGAGTCCGTCACCCCCGACGTGGGGTAACACGCCGGGCCTCATCCTTCTTGTTGGTCCCTATCTTCGTCCCGCAGCGACGCCAGCTCCGCGGCGGTCAGCTCGGCGGCGGCCCCCGGCGCGAGGTCGCCGAGCTGAAGGGTGTGGATGCGCACGCGTTCCAACGCTTGGGGAGGCTTTCCCAGCGCGATCAGCATTCGCCGAACTTGTCGCTTGCGCCCTTCGTGCAGCGTGACGCTGTACCACTGCCCTAGCCGTTGTCGCACCCGAGCTGCTCTTGCCGGAGCGGTCCGCTGCCCATCCAACAGGACCCCCTCGGAAAGCTCAGTGATGTCGGCGACCGTCAGTGGCAGCCGGAGCAGGACGTGGTACTCCTTCTCGAAGCCGTAGCTGGGGTGCATGAGCCGGTACGCCAGATCGCCGTCATTGGTCATGAGCACCAGGCCCGTCGAATCGATGTCGAGCCGACCGACGGGGAAGAGGCGCAGGTGACGGAAGGACCGCGGGACCAGATCGGCGACGGTGGCGCGGCCTCGGGAGTCGCTGACGGCGGAGAGGACACCGGCGGGCTTATGGATCTTCAGGTAGACGTGACGCTCGGAGGACGCCACGCGCTGACCGTCGGCGACTACGCTGTCAACGGCAGGGTCGACCTCCATCGTCGCGTTGGTGACGACCTCGCCGTTGACGGTGACCTTCCCCTGCACGATGAGCTGGAAGCAGGCCCGCCTCGGCCCGACGCCAGCGCCGGTCAGGACCCTCAGCAGCGGCGGCACAGCTCGCGAAACCCTAGTCTGGAGAGGCCCAAAAGTCGTAGTCGCCGAAGCCGTTTTCCTCGCTCCACGTCAGCGCGTCGACGGCCTCGCCCGTGAAGGTGGAGGAGTCCTGCTGCGCGAGGAACACTGCCGCGGGCGCGGTGTGGTCGGGCCGCACCGGGGCCTGTCGGCGGACGCGTCCCATCTTAGCCTGCTCCCGCGTCTGTTCCTCGTAGCCGGTGCTTCGCGTGCCACCGGGGATGAGGGAGTTGACTGCGATGTTGTAGTCCTTCAACTCCCCTGACAGCGACTGCGTGAAGTTGTGCAGCGCGGCCTTCACTGCGCCGTACGGTTGGTTGCCCGGCCGGCCGATAATGCCTGAGCCGGAGTAGACGTTGATGATGCTGCCGCTCTTGTTCTCCAGCATGGGGCGCACGAAGCGGCGAACGGCCTTTACGATGCCCAGAACGCTGGCTTCGAAGGCGTACTGCCACTGCTCGTCCGTGGAATCCAGCACGTTGAGCACCGCCGATGGGTGCACGTCACGCATGCGCATGGAGGCGTTGTTCAGCAAAACGTCCACGGTGCCGAAGCGATCCATCGTCGCCTGGTACGCCGCGTCAAGGTCGGCGTCGCTGGTGATGTTGCCCGTGATGATGAGCGCCTCCTCGAAGCCACTGAGCTCCTCGGAGAAGTCGTCGACGCCCTCCCAGGACTGGTCGAGGGCGGCCACCTTGCAGCCCTCCCTCAAGAACCACCGCACGTACTCGCGGCCCATGCCCCGGGCGGCCCCGGTTATCACAACTACTTTGCCGGTCAGCGCCATGACTAACCTCCCATTGCTGAATGACACCCCTAGAATTGGCGCAAGTGTACCCCCGACACTGGTTTCGGTCTAGGCGGCGGGTCCCGTCGAACGCGAGAGCGCGTTTGCTCTTGCGGGCGGCCTTCGCGTTACGCACAATGAAAGACGATGTATGTGCCTTCGACTGAGTAGGGCAATCCGGAGCGCCAAGGCGGGACGCATGGCGGACACACAACAGAAGGCAATCGCGACGGTCGAGCGGCCGCTATCCGCGGCTGTCGTGATTCCCGGCTCCAAGAGCATCTCGAACCGAGTGCTGTTGCTGAGCGCCCTGGCCGACGGTGTCTCGACCCTCACCAATGTGCAGATCAGCGACGACACCCTCGCGTTCGTCCGGGCGCTGCAGGCGCTTGGGTTCGGCGTGGAGGACACCGGCGGGTCAACCTGTGTCGTCACAGGCGCCGCGGGCGGTCCGCCGAACGACAGCGCGTCGGTGTGGTGCGGCAGCGCGGGGACGGCGGCGCGCTTCCTGCTGGCCTCGGTGGCCGCCGGGCAGGGCAACTACCATTTTGACGCAACGGAACAGATGAAGCGCCGGCCCATGCACACGCTCATCGCGGCGCTGCAGGCGCAAGGAGTCGGCATCGCGACGTCGACGGGCACGTTCCCCCTCGACATGGCGACAAGCGGGCTTGCCGGCGGCCCAGCGCAGATGGACGCCCGCGAGAGCAGCCAGTTTACGTCGGCATTTCTGATGGCGGCACCGCTGTGCCACGCGCCCCTGGAGCTGGAGGCCGACGTTCGGGTGAGCCGTCCATACATCGACATGACGACGCGGCTGATGGAGCAATTCGGCGTTGCGGTCGAGCGGCCCCGCCACGACCTCTTCCTCGTCGGCAACGGCAGGGCGTATCAGGCACACGACGTCGCCATCGAGCCGGACGCGTCAACGGGGTCGTACTTCGCGGCGGCTGCCGCCGTCGTGGGCGGGCGCGTCACCGTCGAACACCTGCCGTTGGAGGGCTCGCTGCAGGGCGACACGCAGTTCCTGCGGGTGCTGGAGGAGATGGGGTGCCGGTTGACGCAGGAGGGCGGCTCCACGACGGTGGAGGGGCCAGGAGCGGGCGGCCTGCGGGGCGTGACCGTGGACATGGGCGACTTCTCGGACACGATGATGACGCTGGCGTGTGTGGCGCCGTTCGCGGACTCGCCCACCACCATCACTAACATCGCGCACGTCCGGGGCAAGGAGTCGGACCGCGTGCACAGCGTCGCGGCGGGGCTTGAGTCGATGGGGGTGCGGGTGACGGAGACCGAGAGCACAATCACGGTCTACCCCGCCAAGCCTCGCGGCGCGACCATCGACACCTTCGGCGACCACCGCATCGCGATGGCCTTCTCCGTCATGGGCCTCGTCACCCCCGGCGTGGTCATCGACGACTACACGTGCGTCGACAAGACGTGCCCGGAGTTCTTCGACCTGCTGGGCGACATGGTCGCGCAGGGGTAGGAAACGCGGCCTACAGCTTAGCCAGCACGTCCTCCGCGAAACCGTCCAGTGACGCCAGCGTCTCCTCGTGCGTGGCGCCCGGGAACCTGAGGACGAGGTCCGTGACGCCTGCGGCCTCGAACTCGCGAATGTCTTCGGTCACCTGCTCTGGCGAACCGGTGAAGCACCGGCGGCTGCCGTCGGTCAGGGTCGTGGCCTCGGATGTGTCGAGCCAGGGTGAGTTGTAGGCCAAGCCCACCTCGGAGGGGTCCCGCCCCGCCTCGGCGGCGTTCTCCTGAACTCGCGCAAACCCCTCTTTCAGCTCCGCCAGCGTGCCCATGGGGTAGGTGGGGTTGTTGCCGATGGGGTACCACTTGTCGGCGAGGCGGCCCGCTCGGCGCAGGGCCGCGGGGCTTTCGCCGCCCATCCAGATTGGCGGGTGCGGCTTCTGCACCGGTTTGGGCTCGAAGTAGAGGTTATTGAAGCTGCAGAACTCGCCGTCAAATGTGGGCGATTCGCTGGTCCACAACTCCTTGAAGGCGCGGATGTACTCGGCGGTGACGGCGCCGCGGCGGTCGAAGTCGGGCGCGCCGATGGCCTCGAACTCCTCCCGCAGCCAGCCCGCGCCGCAGCCGACGATGAGGCGGCCGCCGGACAGGATGTCGATGGTCGCGAGCACCTTTGCCGTCAGCACCGGCGGCCGGTGCGGGACAACCATGACGGATGTGAGCAGCCGCAGCGACGTGGTGCTCGCGGCCAGGAAGGCGTGCACCGTCAGCATCTCCATGACCTCCGCGTTGAAGCGGATGGAGCCGTCCGGGGTGTAGGGGTACGGCGAGTTGGCGCTCCGCGGCATGACAACGTGGTCGCTCACAGTCACGATGCCGAAGCCCAAGGACTCGCCGTGCTTGACCAGCGACGTCAGAGCTTCCGGCGTTGCCTGCTCGCCCCTGGTGGGTGCGCTAAAGCCAATGTTCAAGAACGACCTCCGGCTGAATTTGGGGTGGGCTAGCCGCCCGTGAGTGCGGCCGTACGCTCGCGACGGATCTGGGCGTAGTCCTCTCGACGCCAGCGGTAGGGCAGGTGCATGACCGTGCCGGGTTCCGTCGCGGACTCCAGCACGCCTAGGGCGTCCTCCAGCAGCACGCGGCTCTGGTCCGCGTTGCCGGGCTCGCCCATGGGCCTGCCGAAGGGGAAGCGGACGCGGCAGACCCGCGGAGGCTGCATCACCTCGGCGAGGCCGCTGTTCATCATCACCAGGACCGTTGAGATTCCTTCCGCCTCCAGGGCGCGCGCTATCAGTCCACTGGACCGATTGCAGATAGGTCAGGTTGCCGTGATGACGGCGGCGTCGACGCCGTCGGCCTTGAGGAGCCGGGCCACCTCCGGGGCGGTCTCGGCCGCCAGCAGCTCGGGGCGCTGGATGAAACCCATGAAGGAGTAGTAGGTATCGTTGAGGCTGCCGATGAGTCCCTCGGCGTGCATCTCCGCGGCGCGGTCGATGGGGAAGACGCAGTTGCGGTCCTCGCGAGGGCCGGAGAGGTCGTAGTGGAGGTGGGTCACGTCCATCTCGTCCGCCGCCGTTGTGCGCGGAATCGCGCGGAAGGACCAATCGCCCTGGTTCTCGGGGCCGTCGGTCTCGTAGGGCTCCTGGGACTTGAGGTAGAAGCCGCCGGTCGTCACGAGGGCGACCTTGGCCTCGCGGATGGGTACGCATAGCGGGGTCCAGGGGGTCGCGTCCAGCTCGATGGGCGATTGCGCTCGGCCGGCGACGATGGCCATGCCCTTCTCTTCCCACTGCTCCAGATAGTCGAAAAGAGCATCGCCGCTCTTGGCCTCGCGGGCCTGCACAGCCTGGTTGAAGAGGCCCTTCAGGAACTCGACCTGTTCCTCCTGTGGCATGAGCTGACCGATGTACCGCACGCGGTTGAAGCCCGCGTCCCGTGTGACGGCCAACACGTCCTTCAGCAGTTCTTCAGCTTCCATAGGGCCCTCCGATAGTCAGCTTTGCCAGCAACAATGCTAGCGGCTGCAGTGGGCGGGCGCAACGCTGGACGCTCCCCTACGGCTTTGGTACGCTGCGCCTCAGCCAATACGAAAACGGAGGACGTGCGATGACACAGCCACAGCCATCGGGCTACCAGCAGCTTTTGGAGGAGAACGCGCCGGACCTTGCGGCGATAGTGGGCGGCGCCCGCGCAGCCATCACCGACGACGGTGCGCTGCCGGCCAAGGTGAAGACAATGATGATGATGAGCGACACCACCCCTCTCAGATACGAAATCGGCTAGATAGGGCCAGCTAGGGCCGTAGCTAGCGGCCCGCGAATGGCTCCGGCTTGACTCCGGGCACAGAAGCAGCGAAAACAGGACGGCGCGCCGGGGACCCCGACCCCCGGCGCGCCGTCCTCGTGTCGTCCTTCTCCTGAGCATGATCCAACCACTCAACCCGTCCGTGCTGGCGGCATGGCGTCCGGCGGGGAACCGCTCGCCGCACCGTTCCGACCGCTCGCCGCACCGTTCCGACCGCTCGCTGCACCGCTCCGACCGTCCGGGGAACCGTTACGGAGGGGTCGTAAACGTTAACGTGGAGGAAGTTTGCCTCGCGCGTGCGCAAGACTACATTGAGACAACACACACCCTCCCCTCCCCCCCTCTCCCTCTCTCCCTCTCTGTTTTATGCTCTACGTACAAGGCCGACCGGGGGGTGCCAGCGGGCCTGAGAGGGCCAGCGGGCAGCACGTCAAAAAGGTCAAAAAGGTCAAAAAGGTCGAATGACGAGGCTTGACAGCGGGAACGGGCTGCTCGTAAGGTGAGATTGCTGACGACCAACCAGCTAGCGAAATAGGGGTCTTTGAGGCGTCGTCGGATGTTGGTCTCTGACGGCGCCTCACTTTATAAACAGACGTTGCGCTGCACCGCGATGAAGCAAGGGCACGCGTAACGTACTCACGACCCTTGGACACGCCCACGGAAGAAGCGTGGAAGGCTGCCTGCTGGCTCAGCACGGCATGGCAAGCCTACGGAAGAAGCGTAGATGGTGTGCCTTGGTCCTGTGAAAGGACGAGGTGGGCCATGACGACCAACAATCCCGACGTTCTCCAGCCAACCCGAGCCTCCCGAGCCCACGACGAACGACTAAAAGCCCTAGCCGAGGCGGAACAGGTAGTCAGGGACCTGTCCGCGGTCTACGGGGGAGACCCCATACTCAAGAAGGACGTGCTTGACGCCGTCGCCTTTGCGTTGGGCTGCTCCCAAGAGACGGCACAGAGCTACGTGGACGCCCTGTGCAGCATCCACCCCCGCGCCCCCTTCCTGAACTGCGAGATTGGCCGCAAGGTTCACGTCGCCATCAAGGATCCCCAGCTACTCAACGAGGACGCCAACCTGTCGGCGTCCGAGCAGCCTCCCGAGCAGCCTCCCGAGCAGTCCCCCAAGAAGAGCACCCCCCGGTCGCCAAGGAAGGCGCAGGAAGGGGGCGCCAATGCCTAGCATCGTCGTAACAACCCACCTGCTTGACGCCGCCGGCAACCGCCTGTGCCGCGCCCATGACGGCCCCACAACCCCGCTGGCCGCCCTCTTTGAAGACACCTGCGCCGCGGTCGTGACCTTCTGCCCCGACTGCACTCGCGCTGCGCTGGCCCCCATCGTGGAGCTGGCGCAATCCCGGTGCGGAGCCGATCCCCTGCTCGATACCATCCTTGCCCTCACGGTGACGCCGCCAGACCTTGCAGCCGCAGTCCTCCGGGCCATCTGCCCCGCCATCGTGGAGCTTGACGCC
The DNA here is from genome assembly GCA_965249605.1 of Dehalococcoidia bacterium. Lineage (GTDB taxonomy): Bacteria > Chloroflexota > Dehalococcoidia > Lucifugimonadales > UBA1127 > UBA1127. The sequence continues at coordinate 1,714,131 of OZ252245.1, read as the reverse complement.
TACGTTGAGCAGGTCGGCGGCCACCATGACTAGCGCAACCGAGAAGAGGTACTGCTGGACTTGTAAGCGTTCGATTGCCCGGGTCTGGTGGGCACGGCACATGGCTAGCGTTGGCCATGTACGCCGCGGCATGGGTGATCCGCCCCCGTTCGTACATCCGAAGACGCGCAAAGGCGCCGGCCCGCTTAGCGATGACGACGATGACGACGAGGCAGACGAGGCAGACGAGGCGGGCGATGGCGACAAGCCCGACACCAGGGCTCGCTGCGCCGGGTGTTCGCGGCGCAGCGAGCCGGGCTTTGAGAACCACCGTGACGACGGGCGCGCCTACCACAACAACTGCGCACCGCTGGCCGCAACCCGCCCCCAGACGGTGCAGGTTGCCCCACGGCAGGCGGGGAAGCTCTTGGCCGGGGTTAGCGTCCAGTTGGGGCCGGGGAGGCCGCAGGATGCCTAGAGTCGTCATCTACGCCAGGGTCAGCACGGAAGAGGGGCAAGACACCGCAGCCCAGGTCCGCGTCTGCCGGGAGTACGCAGAACGTCACGGCTACACCGTGAACCAGGTCTACGAGGACCACGCCAGCGCCGTCAACTTTCGCGGCCGCCGGGCATGGCGGACGATGCTGGCCGACCTGAAGCGTTGGGCACCGAGGACACGGCCCAAGGGCGTGCTCGCCTATGCCCTCGACCGCGTTGTCCGCAGCCTCATTGACTACGTGAACGTCACGGAGCAACTGAAGGCGCTGGACGTGGACCTAGTCACCGTGGACGGCACGCTCGGCGAGATCGGCGAGGGCGGCGATCCCTACCGCGAGGCCATGGCCGGGTTCCTCGCCGTCTTTGCGGAGTTGGAGCGGAAGGTCATCGTCCGCAGGACCCGCGACGGCATCAAGAACGCGTAAGCCAAGGGCGTCCAGTTTGGGCGTCCTCGCCGGGTGATTGATTGGGAGGCATGGGCGGAGCTGCCTGAGGGCCTCTCAACGCGCCAACGGGCCAAGGCCCTGGGTGTCCCTCCGGCAACGCTTCAGGCTGCTGAACGACGCCGTACCGAAAAGGGGGTGCTGTCCGGCGGGTCTGAACAGATAGGAGCGGCGGCCCCTGGAACAGGTGTCCCGAATTCCTTCCCTTTTGCGTCACCACGAGATGATGCCGAATACGGCGCCGAGGAGGAAGCATGACCACAAGCACATCGGGAGGAGTTGACCTAGACCAAGTCCTAGTGATTGCCGACGACCTCCGACGAATATGCCGCCGGGCTATCAAACTTGGCGTACCCTTCAGCACCTTCAAGCAAGAGAGTTGGGAGGCCGCGCTCGCCCACGTCCTAGACCTTAACGCGGGGCGCCAGCCTCACATAAGCAGCGATGGTGCGTTGTATCGTCTCCTAGCCTACTGTCCGCGCCCAGCGTGGCGGTGGAAGCACCTAGAAGGCCTCTGCGATGCCCGTATATATGACGGACGCGGGGATGAGGCAGGATGAAGCTGAATCGTGCTACTCAAGAGCGTCGTCTTCGAGGACAGGGCCATGCCCACCAGCCCGAGAGACGGCGGGTGTCGGCGCGAAGATGGAGGGGGCGATGATCGAGCCCGAACACATCGATGAGCTGGTGCGACTGACGAAGGCGGGGGCCCTCACTTGGCGGCAAACGTGGGGGGTGACGCGACGGCCGAGGACGGCGTATGCCGGTGGACGCTCCTAGAGGACAACAAGACGCTCATCCGTGTCGGCCTCAACCCCCGCGACGTGGACACGGTCGGCCTGTCGCGGTCCTCGGAGCGGTACATTGAGACGATCCTTGCGACGGTGGTCAACTCCGTGGTGCTGCGCGCCGTCGCGACGCCCGCAGCGTCACCGCGCCGGGGCAGGTCACGGCCGGCGACGGCGCGCAGCATCAAGGCTGTCCGGCGGCCAGGGTTGAAGAACGCCATACCGACGATTGAGCGGCAGGCCAAGCGCGGCTGTGTGGACGATGGGCAGCTGCAGCTCTTGGAGACGCACCGTCGGCGCTCCGATCCCGCGTAACAGCAAGGACATGAAGGAGGAAGGAGATGGCATTGAACATTAACCCATTGAACAGAGTTGAGGGGATCTCGGCGCTCCGGCGTTGGTGGGACACCGTGCGCGGTCGCTGTTGGTCCTGCGGCCGCCGCCGCGCTGACCGCTTCGTTTTCTGCGACCGCAGTCGCTTCCACAACGGCCAGTTCGTGACGGACTAGCGGGGAGCCCATGGCCAAGCGTCAGCGAACGCGGGCGCTGCCCCGCACCGGTCCGCCGTGCGTGGACTGCGGCCGGCCCACGCCCCCACGCAGCAACTGGCATCGCATTGCAAGACGGGCGTGGCCATGGGCCGCCCCTTTATCACCACAGGTGCCGTAGGTGCTTTCGCCGGTGACGGCCGAACGACCGCCGCCGACCCGTCGGGGCACGGGTGTAAGCATCCGCCGTACCCACTTCCCGCGCCTCGGAAGGGGGTGCGAGCTCGCACCAGGGCAACCGACGCGTCGCCGTTTTCCATCTTCTCCAAGGGTATGGTGAAAGAGATCCCCGAGGCCCTGCAGGCCGGCGGTCGAGGTCGCGCCTCCGGAGGCTTCAACGGCCGCCTCAGCTACGAATCAGCCGCCGGCCCCTTGAAAACCGCCTTCGAGGATGCCCAAAGCGTGCGGTTTGGGGTGCGAGATGATGCCCCCGTGTTAGGGTCACGGCCATGGAGGGGCAGTCTGGCACGCCCTGGGCCGCCTGGCGGCGGGTTCCGGTGGGCGGGGAGGGGTTACAAGAGCTGCTTGCTCTTCAGCCAACCCCGGAGCTCCGGATCCAATCGAGAGCTACGGCGCAGGTCCTCGATCTCCTAGACGTCGCTGTCCTCGGCCGTGACGACGTCGCCCAAGTCGACCTCTTGCAGGTCCTCGCGCTCCAGGCCGTCGGCAACTTCTACGTGGACGGCGGCCTGGAGCGGGGCCGACGACGGCAACGCAGCGGCCGGCTGCAGCTCGCGCTGTCGAGCGCGGTGGACCTTGAGGCGGCAGGCGGCGTTGCAGTAGAGACGTGGTCGCCCCGGGCGCAGCCCTTCGCGCCCCGATCGCTTGGGTTCCCACTTGCGGCGCGGCAACGGTTGGCCGCAGTGGAGGCAGTCGCGCTGTGGCGAACGCCCTCGCCGCTACCGGCGCGCCGCGGACTAGGCCCGCCCCCGCACTTTGCGCTGTGGTAGCTAGGCCACTGATCCCGCAGGGCGTAGCTGCCGTCCTGCAGGCGCATGACCTGAAACAACGGGCGGCTGGTGACGTGTTCCCCTCCGCAGCGGCTGCAGTAGGCAAAGGCAGGAACCCGCTTGCTGGGACGCAAGCGGCGCTTGCGTCGCCAAGACGGAGCGCGGCGGGCGGCCTTGCGCTCACGGCCACGGCCCTGTCGATAAGGTAGTCGTTGCCTCGGCATGACTCCCCCATGATGATGAAACGATTTCTGTAGTTCCTCCTATTGTTTCATATCATATCCTGCTACATCGCCGCGCCTCATTGTATTAGGATTAGCATACCTAAAGCATGGGGCGGGCCGGTTGACGCCGCTTGATGTGGCGCGCGCCGCCCTCCACCGCCCGATCAGCGTTCCTACCCGGGGAGCCATTCTTAATACAACTTTAGGTGAATTTGCCTATTATTCCCACATTTGTTCCGACAGGTTGGACGAGGCAAGAGTTTGCCCCAGCCCTGCTCGATTGACGAAGGACTGCGACTCATCTTGCCAATACGGGATACTGCCGAATGAGGTTCCGTCCGACAGTTCGGATCCAGTTTGGTGGGCCAGAGCGTACCGAACTGAGCCTGTCCCAAAAGTGATGTAGGGGATAGCAGGTAGGAGCAGTTGGAATAAGCCAGTGGGGTTTGCTGAACGACTCTTGCCTGGAGAGTTGAAGGTGGCGAAGGATTGGCGACGGGTGATTACCGGCGCAGTTGGGATCAGGAAGCGGGATGGAGATTCGGCCCATGGGGTAGCTGGATGGAGGCGCGGGAGCGCCAGGCCCGCCACAGGGTGCGCAGGTTGAAAGCTGTGGCCAACATGGTCCACTCGGCCGCCACGTTGACGAGGCCGCGCAGTAGGAACCTCCGTGCCCCCTGCTGCTCCTTGATGATTCCGAAGACCGGCTCGACCAGTTGCTTTCTCAGCCTGTACGCCTGTTTAGCTGCTGAGGTGGCCATCCAGGCGCGATGGCGACGTAGTGCCGCGTCGTGCGGCCCTACGGCCAGACTTCGCCCAATCTCCTTGGCCCTTGTACACACGCCGAAGGCTGGACACGCCTGACAGACGGCACCGGAAGCCCGGTACAGTCGCAACGGGACTCCGTTCGCATGCTGTATGCGGACGAACGCGAGCGTCTGCCCCTGTGGGCACGTAAAGCGGTCATTCTGCTCGTCATAGGTGAACTGGTCCTTGTGATACGGGTCCTTGAGGAACCGTTGTCTTGCCTCGGACACCACCACCTGCTGGCCTCGACTGGCACATTCTTCCAAGTGACTCCCGGCGAAATATCCGGCATCGGCCAACGTCGTCTGCGCTTTCGTCCCGGTCGTCTCTTCGGCCCATTCCATCATCGGCGCCAGCATGGCATTGTCATTGGCTTCGTCTACCACGTCCACGGCGGTGACCAACATGCCGGCCATTCCCCCCTCCGGCTCTGTAGGTGAGACCATAGCCTGGGCGTTGTAGCCGGCCACGATGCCCTGCCTGCCCTTCATCAGCCGGGCGTCTGGGTCAGTCAGGTTGATGCGCATGTGGCGTTCCTGACCCGCAAGGTCGGCCATTGCCTGCTTCATCTTGTCTCTCAAGACCTCCTTGTTGGCCAACTCCTCAGGCAGATGGGCAGCAGCAGCGTCTTCTCCAGCTTCGTTCTGAGCCTCAAGGTCGCCTATTGCTCTCTCCACTCGCACCAGCAGCCCTCGCAGTCCCTCGGCATCGTAGCTCCTGTTCAGCGATGCGTTGGCGACCACCTTCGTGCCATCTACCGCCTGAATCGCCAGGTCCACCAACTTCATTGCCACCGCCGTACGCACCGTGTGCTCGAACAGCTTTCTCATAGCCTGCCTATGCCCTTTGTAGAACCGCCACAGGGTGTTGTGGTCAGGGCGCTGCCACCCAGTCAGCCACAGATACGGTATCTGGTCCCGGCAGGCCGCCTCCAGCTTACGGCACGAGCGCACTCCCGTCATGAAGCCGTACAACCATACGCTCAGTAGCGCACGAGGGTGATAGGCCGGCGCTCCCAACGCATCACCGGCTATATCCACGCCAAGCTCCGCCCAGCCATCCCGATCCAACGCATCAACGAACTCGGCCACGAACCGCGCCGGATGGTCCAGCGGCAACAACTCGTCAAGCGTCGGCGGCAACATCCATAGCTGCTCACGGCCCATATCTCGAAGTGGCATCGCCAACCTCCAGCTCCACCTTCTTCCCAACAGTCTACACCCCTGACATCAACCCGACTTCTGAGACAGGCTCAACTGCGAACTTTTCGCTGGGAAGTTCTTATTTTAGGAGCCGCTCGGAAACACCGGCTTAGGCCCCAGGAGCCTCCGGCCATCCGAGCCAGACCTAGAAGGCGACTGACATGAACAATGCAGGCCGGTTCGGTCCCAGGCTCTCTCGCCGTGTCTCTAATCCGCCCTCACGAGCCTTTGGCCTGTTCGAACATCCCGGCTCTTTGTAGTATCGGTCTAGCCGTCTCTCCCACTGAGAGCAGCTAGTCGTCCTCAACGCCTCCTTGGGTTGCTGCCACGCCCACGGTGTTGGGACCGAGGCGAGTGCCCAGGACCGGGCCGAACCGGGACTCGAAGAGGCGTTTCGGCGCCACAAGGTCAGCCAACTCGTCGCGAATGGCTAGGGCTTTATCGCGGCCGGTGCTGTAGCTCACGTGCAACTGGTGAATGGGAGCCAGCTCGCGCACCAGCTCGATAATCCGTGCCTGCGCCCGCCTGCGGGTGCGGGGCCGGTCCACAGGGTGGGTCTCGCCGTCGCGGATGCCGACGATGGGATTGAATTGGAGCACCCAACCCAGGAGGGCGTGGACCTTGCCGATGCGCCCGCCCATCGCCAGATATTTCAGGGTGTCGACCGTAACCAAGCCGTGATTCCTCTCAATCGACCGTTCAACCCGCCGAGCCACCTTGCGATGGTCGGACATATCACCTGCCCATCGAACGACGCTGAGGGCCACCAGCGCCTGGGCGCCCCCCGGCGGGCCGCGAGTCAACGACCTCGATCTGCTCCGACGCCTCGCATGCCATTCTACTTGGCAAGGAGTTATGGGCAGGTCCCAGCGCTTCTCAATAACTCGATCCATTTATCGCACGGTCTTGTAGAGCTTGTAGGCGCAGCGGGAGAGGATAGAGAAGGCGTTGGCAGGGGTGTAGAGGGGGCGGGGCCTGGGGAGGAATTCGCCGGCTTCGAGATCTTCTACGGCGGCGAGTGTCTTGCGGAGACCGTTTTCGGCGAGGGAGCGGCCGCGCTCGTTGGAGAGATCCAGGCCGCCGCAGACGAAGATGGGGGCGAGGAGGCGGCCGAGCATGTTCTGTCGGTAGAGGCGCCAGCAGGCTTCGAAGGAAAATTCCTTGACGCCCGCGCTACAGAGGACATCGTGGTATTCCCGGAGGGTCTCGCGTTCGATCTTGCGGCGGGTCTCAGTAGAGACGCTGTCGCTCATGAAGGAGGCGACGTCATATAGGCCGGAGCTGATTCCGCTGACCTGCCAGTCGATGACGGCGAAGTCATCGGACCCGTCGGGGCCGAAGAACATGTTGTCGAGGAGGAAGTCGCCGTGGCCGAACGTGAGGGGCTGGGTGGCGACGTCGGCCATGTGGTCAGCGATTCTGGGGCCGTAGGCCTCGGCAAGGCGGCGCATGTCCGTGGAGAAGTGGTCGCCAAAATTCTTGAGGGTGGGGACAAGGCAGCGCAGATAGGCCAACTGGACCAGAGGCCGGTACTTGGGGTGGAGGGAATAGTGCAGGCCGGCGACAGGGGGCCGGTCCACCTTGTTCCAGTATGAGCCGTGGAGCCTGGCTATGGCGCGAATGGCGACATTCACCTGGCGTTCGGTGGCGCCCTCGATCCGGTTGCCGGTCTCCATGCCGCGCATGTCTTCGAGGACTAGAACGAAACGGTGGGTCTTCTCCTCGTAATCTCCGTAATAGAGGGCCGCAACATGAATGGGGACGTGAGGTGCGAGGCGGATGTAGAAGGAATATTCCCGCTTGTAAAGCTGTAGCAGTTTGCTCATCTTCAGGTTCTTGGGGTGAGGGCTTGGCAGCTTTACGATGACGGAGTCGGGGGCGGCGGGGGCGTCGTCTTCGTAGGTGAGGCGGCAGCGAAGGACCTCCCCCATGAGGCCAACCCCCGCCCCGACCACCTCCACGTCGACTTCCTTTAAGGCGGGAAGATCGGACGCGACGCCCGCAGACAGGGCCTGCTTAAACCAAGAGGCTGTTATGGAGGTCGGTCCATCGGGGATCGGGGGCTTGCCCATCGTAGATACGCTCATAACTACGGGACAACTTCAGAGTCCGAACAATTATCGGTTACGATCCTGACGGTCATGGCGTCACCTGTCCTTCCTTGCCGCAGCCTCCTCTATGAGCCTCAGCCGTCCGGCTTTGCCATGCGGTATCCGACGCGAGGCTCGGTGAAGATGTAGGTTGGGCTCTTCGCGTCGTCGTGCAGCTTGCTGCGGAGATATGTCACGTAGGTGCGCAAGAGCTGTGAACCCTCGGGGTAGTCCTGATTCCAGACCCGCTGTAGCAGCTGGTCGTGGGTCAACACCCGTCCGGCGTTGACCGAAAGCTCGACTAGCAGCTTGTACTCGGTCGCGCTCAAATGTACCGAAAGCCCGGCCACCGTCACGAGGCGTTCTGCGTAGTTGACGGTCAGATCCCCCAGCACAAAGGGTTCGCGCGGCTCGGTCCGGTCGGACGCTGCACCCTTACGCAGGGCTGCCTTGATTCTCGCCACCAGCTCGGTGGGCGAGAATGGCTTGACGATGTAGTCGGCGGCGCCCATTTCGAGGCCCCGGGAGATATCCTGGTCCGAGGCGCGCCCGGACAGAAACACGACCGGGGCATCGGTGATGCTGGGGATACGCTTCATCAACTCGAACCCGCTGGCGCCGGGCATCGTCAGGTCCAGCAGGATGAGGTCGGGCTTCTCCACCTCGACCAGCCGTTCCACATGCTCCGGATCGCCGGTCACGATGGTGGCATAGCCTGCTTCTGAGAGCGTGTGCCTAACGTACCACAGTATCTGCGGATCGTCGTCGACTACGAGAATGCGCGTCCGCTGCCATGCCGCCTCCCTGGGGAGGGCAGCGAATTCGTCAGGGCCGTCTGCCGCGTCAGTCCCGTCCTCTCCAGCCACCGGGATCGTAAAGGTGAATCGCGTGCCGAGGCCCAGTCCGTCGCTCTCGGCCCTTATGCGGCCCCCGTGCGCTTCCACTATCCCCTTGCAGATGGCAAGGCCCAGACCCTCTCCTCCGACATCCGCCTTTCCGTCCGCGTCATTGATTCGCATGAACTTCCTGAACAGTTGCGGCAGTTCCTCGGCGGACACTCCTCTACCCTCGTCGGCGACGGAGACCGCGACGCGGGAGTCCTGCTGCAAAGCGGTCACCATGATCGTGGAAGACGCGGGCGAGTACTTGGAGGCGTTGGACAGGAGGTTGGACAGGACCTGGACCACGCGCTGCCTGTCCGCCGCGACTGGGGGGAGGTCCGGCGGCAGGTCGACTTCTACGCTGTTCCCTGCCCCGCCGTCCAGGAAGGCGGCCATTGCCTGGTCGACCAGAGACGCCAAATTGGAGGCCTGGGTAGTGATCGAAAGCGCCCCCGCCTCGATCCACGTCACGTCGAGAAGGTCGTTGATAAGGCTGCGCATATGGTCGGCCTGTTCGTCGATGATCCGGAAGAACTGGTACATTTCGGCGGGATTTGGGGGGGACGTGGAGCTCAGTGCGCTGGCCGCGGAGCCCTTGATGGCGGTCAACGGCATACGCAGCTCGTGACTCACCATGGCCAGGAACTCGGCGCGCAGCCGTTCCAGATCTTCCAACGGCGTCATGTCCTGCACGGTGGCGACGACGGACACAACCGCACCCACTTCCGAGAAGATTGGCGTGGCGTTGATGACAGTGGTGACCGCATGGCCGTCCGGGAGCTCTATGATGATCTCCTCGGCGCGCACGGTCTCGCCGCTTTTCAGCGCCCGTTCCGTTGGCATTTCCGCGAGCGGAATCTCACGTCCATCTGGACGCCGGAAGGTCAACACGCTGAGGATTTCCGTCTGGCTACGACCCGGTGCGCGGAGCCCACGGACAATCCGCCTTGACTCCTCATTGAGCGACACGAGGTCGCCCGTCTTCGCGTCGAATATCAGAATGCCCACGGGCGAGGTGTTGAACAGGGCCTCCAGGTCCGCCCTCACCTGTTGTTCGTCCCTGAATCTACGGGCGTTGGAGACCGTCAATGCCGCCTGGGACGCGAACATGACGAGGGTCTCTTCGTCTTCGGGAGTGAACTCCTGTCCGCCCTCCTTCTCAGTGAGGTAGATGTTGCCGAGACGTTCGCCCCGATGACGGACCGGGGCTCCCAGAAAGGTCTTCATCGGCGGGTGGCCTTCGGGAAAGCCGACGGAGCTGGGGTGGCTGGCGATCTCAGCCAGTCTCAGCGGCCCCTCAATCTCGCTCAGGTACCCGAGGAGTCCCAGGCCCTTGGGCAAGGCTCCCAATCTCCGTCGTTCTTCGGGAGTCATCCCGGAGGTGACGAGGTCCTGCATGCGCCCTGCGTCGTCGAAGATCAGGAGCGCTCCGTACTTGGCGCCGGTCAGCGAGCGTGCGCCGTCGATGACCCCCTGAAGGATGGTGTCCAGGTCGAGACTTTCAGTGATGAGAAGGCTGGCTTCGCTCAGCCTGGAGAGGCGGCTTCGCAGCGCTTCAGTCTCCGGCCTCATTCTGGCGTCTTCCCCTCACACACATCACACACACCCGAGCCGGACTGCGGGCGCACTCTGCCCGATTTGTCTCCAGTTCAACCAACTTGAGAAAACTCTAACAATACTCTAATGGAAAAGATCCATTTTCTAACGGTGGTCTAACACCGATGCGATAAATTATTCCACAGTGAAACAAAAGTCAAGGGAAAACGAATTGCATCGGACTTACATACGACTCGGCTGCAGTCGCCGGGCGCCAGGGCGAGGCTAGGATGCCCTCAACCGGTCTGGGGGAATACATGGCGGGGCAGGTAAACGCAGTGGCCAGGAGCATGGCGGAGTTGGCGGCGTCCTACGGGCTCATACCGCTGGACTTCGCCCTGCTCAGACTCTTTCTGGAAAGGGAAGAGTGGACCACTACGCAGCTGGCGGAGGCGCTGCCGGTCAACGTCTCCCGCGTTAGCCGCGTCGTGACGAAGATGGTGGGCATGGGTCTGATGCGCAGGCGGCGCAGGCGCAGCGACCGGCGCGTCGTGATGCTGGCGTTGACCGAAGAGGGGAAGGCGCTGACGTTGGAGCTTCACCGGAGCGTGCAGGCATACGACGCTAGGCTCTCGGAGGGCGTCAGCGAGGAGGAGCTGGCAGTCTTCGCCTCCGTTCTCTCCAAGGTGATGGCAAACTACGCCTCCCTGGTTCAATCGAATCTTCCGTAGCCAAAAACGACAGAAGGGCCAAATCGCATTTTGCTCGAGTACAGCACAAGCTCGGAACGAGAAGAGCCCCAGCAAGCCGACCGATGGTCTGCGGGTAGATATTTTCGAGAATTCACTCGCGTCGCAGTGGAAAGGCCCCAGCTGTGATTCGCCACCACATAGCGACTAGGCTTCTGCTCTTGGCAGCAACCGTGGTCCTGGGTCTGACCACGGCTATTGACGCCTTCCAGCCTCTGCTGGCCCACGCCCAGGCGACCAACACCCCCGCGATAACCATAGCGACCGACCAGGCCAGCGTCTACAAAGGCGGCCTGGCCGTATTCAGACTCACCCGGTACGGCGGCCAGGGCGGCCCCATCACCGTCCGGGTGAAGACCTGGGAACCCGACTACGAGGACACCTCTGGACAGAACGAGACTGAGCAGACCCATGACATCCAATTCAGCAGCGGCTCCAGGTTAGCCACGCTGAGTGTTCTCTCCTACATTGGCGCGCGGCTCGACGCCGGCGTTTTGGAGCTCAAGGCCCAGGTACTGCCTTCTACCGACGGCAGCTACCAGGTTGGCATCCAGGACACAGCCACCGTGGGAGTCTTGGACCTCCAGGGTACTGTTCCTCCCGCCGGCCTTACTGCTATTGGGCTCTGGTCAGGTCAGGCATCTGTCACCGAGGGATGGCTAGCCCCCCTCACCTTCAGGGTGAATCGCTACGGCGAAACGTCGGAACCATTATCCGTTGGCGTAATGATAGAAGACCCTCAGGGCGTCCTTCGCGGCAACCACTGGGACCCGCCTCCCCTGCTCCCCACCCAGGTGGAATTCGCGGCCGGTTCGGCCAGCGAAACGCTGTTGATTCAGGTCCCCGACGACCAACGCTACCTGCAAGGCGCATCGTTCAAGGTGGTTGTACTGCCTTCCACCGGCTACCTCATTCGCGGAACTGGCGAACTCGGCTTCGAGCTGTCGGAGCAGGTCGATGTGCTGCAAAACGAGACGGCGCAGCAGCTCGAGCTCCATTTCGGCAAGGATGGCGTGAACGACACCGACGCAAACGAGGGAGACACGCTCAAGTTCGTCGTCAAGCGTCGTCAGCAGGACGCCGACACCGAGAAGACCGCGACCTTTGTCGTGCGGGTGGAGACCGACCGGGGCGGACCAGACAGGCTCCTGGGTGACTGGACGGAGGACACTTCCACGGGCCGCCTATTCAAGAACTTTCCCCTGGAGCTGACCGGAAGCGACACCGAGATCGGGCAGGAGATCGAGGTCATCGAAAACGGAGCCGTGGAGGACGACTGGAGCTACTGGGCGTCGATAAGGATCCTGGAAGATTGGGAGGGCAACCCCCTCACCGGAGCCGAAGAGGCCGAGTACTGGACGGTGAAGCAGGGGTTTCGGGAGACGACGATCGATGTGACCGACAGCGGGAGCGACACTGGCACGGTTACCCTGAGCACCGCCCAGACAGAGGTCTACGAAGGCGCAACGGTCCTCTTTACCTTGACCCGCTCCGGTGGCCCGATGGGCGAAGCGATGACCGTCAAGGTGAAAACAAGGGAGCGCAACCGTAATCCCGCCAACCAAATCCAGAAAGGATTCTACTACTTCGTAACCTTCAAACCGTGGCAAAGCACAGCCACCCTGAGCGTATTGGCATATGTGGACGGTGAGGCGGAGGAAAATGACGACGACACCCTGGAAGCGGCTCTCAATGATGTCGGCACGGGATATCAGATCGGGAACGCGGATGCCTTGGTGGTGGAGATCAACGACCCGCCAGACAGCATCCCCATTGTCGACATATCCTCCTACCCGGCGGTTGTGGATGAGGGAGACGATGCCGTATTCACCCTGACCCGCAGCGGGGATACGTCTCCCGAAGTAACAGTTGACATCAGGTTCGAGGATTCTTATGAGTTGCTCAGGGGAAATCATTGGGAGCCCGCGCCCGACTTACCCACGGCAGTAACCATTCCCGCCGGTGTGACCACACTAGACGTGGTCGTACCTATTCCCGACGATCAGAGGGACGTGCCTGGGTCAAGAGGTTTCTTCCTGGAAATAAAGCCCTCTGACGATTACCTGATTGGCGGCCTCCACTGGGGCACCTTGGCCTCAATTGACGTTAGAGACAACGACACCGCCCAGGAGCTGGAGTTCTATTGGGGTTTTCTCGGAGAAGAAGAAGACGAACCTGCCTGGGAGGACGGTCAGGCGTGGAGAACCTGCGTCACGGCCACTTCCTGCATACACGGACCCGCAGAGGGGATCTTCTACTACGAGGACGACCGGGCCTTCGCCCCGGACTACAATTTTGATGAGCACTGGCCGGCCCACTTCGGGGTCATCCGGCGCGCCGAGGACGTGGGGAAGACCGCGACCTTCGTCGTTCGGGTGGAGCACAACCGGGGCTGGGAGAGTCCCCGTCACGCCCACTGGCCCATCGATCCCGTAACCGGCAAGCACTACTTTGAGTTTCCCCTGACCCTGACCGGGAACCAAAGACAGCTCGTGGGACGGATTGAGATCCTCGACAACGGTATTCCGGACCCGAGGGGCTGGGAATACTCGGCCGAGATAAAGAGGGTGGAGGATGTCTCCGACGGCACCGTCCTGACCCGCAAACAGGAAGCCCAGTACTGGACAGTGCAGGAACAGCCGAACCGGCTTCGGAAGAACGTGATCAGACCCTTTGATCGGGGCTGGCCGTTCTACCATATTGAAAACCCCACGCCGGACCCCGTGATGGAGGGCCAGGAGGTAACATTCACGATCCGGCGATCCACCGGCAACTCCTTTGAGCCCGCCGAGTTTCAGGTGCGCACCTGGGAACCCAACCGGCGCGGGCCTGACGGCACCAACCCCAGTGAGCAGATCCACACGTTCACTCTGCCGGCTGTCCCCATGACCGACCTCCTCACCGCCCATGCGACACACACCATTACATTCGCAGTCACCGCTACCGACGACACAGAGTATGAGGCCTCAGACTTTCTGCAAGTGGAGTTGCTGGATACTGTTAGCAGGAACGGACATTCCAATGGCAGCGGAGAGGTCAGGATAGTCGACGACGACCAGCCGACCGTCAGCCTTTCGGTGAATTCCATCAGCGTCACGGAAGGGGATCCTGTTGCCTTCACCCTGACCCGGGGCGCCAACACGACAGGAGAGCTGATAGTGGGCGTCGCCGTTGACGACCCTGGCGGGTTCCTCCAGGGCAATGTCGCCTGGGAGGCTGTGGAAGTCCCTTCCAGCGTGGTATTCGCGCCCGGCGAAACCGTTAAGGAAATCAATCTAACCCCACCGGACGACTGGCGGGACATACCCGACAGCAGCCTGACTTTCACCGTGACGCAGGAGCCGGAGTTCGCGATGGTGGGCCCCGCCTCGTTGACCGTGCAGGTTGCGGACGACGACGTGGCGCCGCAGGTACAGATCAGCTTCAACCAGGCGGAGGTGGACGAGGGCAACGACCTCATCCTGGCCATCTCAAGGATTGGGGAGGACAAGAATCCGGTTGAGGTGGCCCTCACGGTCGGTCCCGTGGGCGATCAGCAGTACCAGGAGGTAGCCATGGAGACCGGGCAGTCGCTGCTGCACATCGTCTACAACCATCCCGACGACAGCCGCAAGGGACCGGACGTGGTGTACGAGGCCACGCTGCACCTGGGTCCCCCAGAGTTCTGGACGCCAACGGGCCAGATCAGCGTCACCGGAGCTATCCTGGACAACGACCCCTACCGGGTCGGCGTCGAGGCGCAGGTCCGGATTTATGACGAGGGGCAGGTCCTCTACTACCGGTACTTCCACGACGGGCATACCGCTGAGAACCTCTCGGTCAAAATCTGGCACTCCGAGACCGGCAATGCCGTGGGCGACTACTTTTTGGGGCCGAGCAACAAAACGATCCCCGCCGGGTACACCGGAGACCGCCGGGGCTACGTGACGGAAGCCAACGATGGCAGCGACGGCGACGCCGAGTTCACCATCGAAGTTCTGCCGAGCGATTACTACGAGATAGACCCGAATCACGCCAGCGTCACCATCACGGTCCGGGACCGGGACCCGTTGCCGGTGCTGGAGTTCCCAACCTCCGTCGAGTATGTCGGCGAGGGCGAGGGGAACGCGGAGATACCGGTGGACCTGACCAGCCTCCTGCCCGTTCTGCGGACCGTCACCGTGGACTACCAGGTCATCGAGGGGAATTACACGGACGGGACCGACATAGCCGAGTCCTCCGGGACCCTGGAGTTCCCCGCAGGCACGACGCAGGTCATCATAGAGGCGCCGGTCATCCAGGACCTGATTGCCGAGGGCGACGAGCAGTTCACGGTGGTCCTGAGCAACCCGGTGAACGCCACTCTCCAGGATGGTCAGACCACCCTGAGCGCTGTGGTAATAATCAACGACGACGAACCCAGCGTCAGCATGGAGGCTGCTGCGGAGGTGGTGAACGAAGGCAGCGACGTGGTATTCAACCTCACCCGCAGTCGTAACACCTCTGACGAGCTCACCGTGCTGCTCCAGGTGATCGAGACCGCTCCCAAGAATGCTACCTCCCAGGTCGCGGCCACCTTTCCGGCGGGACAGGCCACCACGCAGCTGACCGTCTCCACGGAGGACGACCAGGTAAGTCTGGGCACATACACGGTTACCGCACTGTTGGAGTCGCCCAACTCAAAAGGACAGCCCCCGACCTACTCCATAGAGGGGCCGCTCACCGCAAGCGTAACCGTCCGGGACGATGACCTGCCCGAAGTGAAAATCATTTGGATTTCCTCCGGAAGGCTCTTCGAGGGCGACCCGGTGGAATTCCTATTATCTCGCCCGTATTTTGGCCCCGAGCTCACCGTGAGCCTGGGATACAACCCTGCGGCCGCGTACACCACCGGGCCTATTCCAACCTCCGTCACACTCCCGGCTGGAGCGAACTCGGTGAGGGTGACTATCCGGACCGAGGACGACAGCGTGGCCGAGGACACCGGCGAGCTCACCGTGACGGTGCTGGACGGCGTCGGGTACCGGCCTACATACCCCAGCACCTACACCTTCTCGATATTCGACAACGACGGGGTCCTGCCCGCAGTGGGCGTGCAGGCCGCAGAATCCTGGGTCGACGAGGGTGAGGACGTGGTCTTCACCGTTACCCGCTCGCCCTCCAACCAGTATCCCCTGGACGCCAGGCTGAGGCTGTACCGGCTGAGGAGCCGCGTGACAGAGGCGGACCTGAGCGATCCCACCCTGGGCATCACCACTCCGAAGGAACTCATCTTCTTCGATGAGGAAGAGGTCACCGTGAGTTTCCCAGCGGGAACCGGGACATTCACGATCACCAAGTCCACCACAAACGACAATTTCAACTATGGCAATAGCACCTACCACGCAGTTGTGCTGGCCGGACCTAATGACGACTACAGGGCCTACTACGACCATAGGGAAACGGTGTGGGTGCAGGACGACGACCGTCCGACGGTGACGATCACCGCGCCAACCACAGAGGTATACGGGTATCCCCGTCGTTCGGACGACCTCGGGATGGCATTTGACAACCCGCTATTGGAACTTCCAGTTACCCTGACGCGCACTGGCGATACGTCCGGCCGCCTGATTATCTCAGGCTGGACACCTTTCACCACTTACAATCCAGCACCCGATCATGACGAACACGGTAGGCCACGTGACACTACCTTTTTTGGGCATATCCCACCGGGGGAGACGAGCTACGCGGCAACTCATCTTTTCCATAGCAATGTGAACGCCCTCGGACGGAGCTACCAAATCGTCCTTGCTGATCCCCATTACTGCCCGGACGATCCCGAGGAATGCGGATACGGCCCACAGTACACGATGGGTACCCCGCAGGAGGCCACCATTCGGTCGTACAGCAATCTCATGGGAGTGCGTATCGAGGCTGACCAGACCACCGTGGCCGAAGGGGGGACCGCCACATTCACGCTGTACCGCCACGGCGGCAAGCCCGATGCCATGACCAGGCCCTTGCAGGTGAGGGTGGGGGTGACCCAGGAGGGAGACTACATCTCCGGCGCCATTCCCGAGACGGTCACCTTCCAGCCCGGGCAGTCCAGCGCCACCCTTAGCGTGCCCACAAGCAACGACGCCATGGACGAGCCGAACGGCGTCATCAACGCCAGTATCCTGAGTGCTGACAGCTTCGACGACGACGAATACGCCTACGAATTCGGCAAATATGTAGGAACTCCATGGGTGATCTACTCGGTAACCACGGCGGTGACGGACGACGACTACGTCCTTCCGGAGGTATCCGTCGCAGACGGAATTGCCAGTGAGGATGCCGGGACCATCGAATTTGCCGTGTCCCTCAACCGGGCCAACAACGAGGAGGCATCTTCGGTGGACTGGGCCACCCTTGAGGACGGCACGACTGACACCGCCACCTCGGGAATCGACTTCACCGCTGCCAGCGGCACCCTGAACTTCGCCATTGGGGAGACGGAAAAGACCGTGACGGTCACGCTCCTCGATGACGATATGGACGAAAACCACGAGAATTTCAATGTCGTCCTAAGCAACCCGCAGAACGTCACCCTGGGGGACGCCACCGCCACCGGAACCATTCTGGACGAAGAGCTGGCCTCGGCAGTCATTTTTGCGTCCTCGCAACGGCAGGATGTTGTGGAGGGCGAGGACATTGTCCTAAGGATGCAGAGGCTGTTTCCCAGTGAGCCCGGACAGGTGGTGAACGTCGACGACCCCTGCTACGAAGGCAGCCCAAATACGTGCTTCACCAGCAGCCCGGATGCCAACCAGACGAATGTTCCTCTAACCGTCAACGTCAGAGTCACCCAGAAGGGCACCGTGATTTCGGGCACAGTCCCAACCACGGTGACCTTCCAGCCTGGCTCCATATACGCATACCTCATCATTTCGACGGATGACGACGCTACCGTCGAGCCCGACGGGAAGATCAAGGCGGAAATCCTGAATGGGTCGGGCTACTCGCCCTTGTTTGTGGGATATACCCAGAGTCCCGACGAGTTCTTGCCCACGACTTATCGCATCGTCTACGACAACGACCTGACGTTCTCCGTGGGGGACGCAGCGGCCTCCGAGGACGCCGGTACCCTGGACTTCACGGTGAGCCTCAATGCGGCAGCCCCGGGGGACGTCTCAGTCGACGTGACCACGGTGGACGGCGACGCGACTTCCCACGACAACGTCACCGCCACCAGCCTGGGCCCGGACTTCACGGCCGGGACCCAGACCCTCACCTTCCTGAAGGGGGAACAGACCAAGACCCTCAGCGTCGCCCTGCTGGACGACTCGATACAGGAAAGAGCCGAGACGTTCACTGTCCAGCTCAGCAACAGCCCGGAGCACTCCACCCTGGCGGACGGCATAGGCGTCGGCAACATCGTCGACGACGAGCAGCCCATGGTGGCCTCCGTGAGCCGGACGTACTCGATAGTGGATGAGGACAGGGTAGGTCCCGTGAGGTTCATCGTCGAGCTGAGCCATCCGGACACGGTGGCCAGTGAACGGAATGTTTCCGTGGGCTGGCAGGTTGCCGCCGGCACAGCCACCGAGGGCGAAGACTACCTGGCTGCAGGCGGAATGTACAACTTCCCTGTGGGAACGACCAGCGGCTTCCTGGATGTGACCCTGGAGGACGACAACCTGTTGGAGGAAGAGTTTGAGACCTTCGCCGTAGAGTTGATACAGCAGGGGACGAGACTGGCGGTCATATCAGCCACCGACGCGTCCTTCGAGGCCAGCATACGAGACAACGAAACCCTGACAGCGGCCATAACCGCGGAATCAAAGTCGGTTGCCGAGGGTCAGTTGGCAATCTTCAGGGTGACCCTAACGGGTGGCCTTACTGCGGAAGCGACGAGCGTGCACGTCGAAGCGTTGGGAACCGCCGAGGCCGCGGAAGACTACGGCATTCCCTTCGGTTCGTTGTCCTTCCCGCCGGGAGACTCCACCGGCAGGACGGTAACGCTGAAAATCCCGGCAGGCCAGCCCTCCGGGACCATAACATACCCGATTCTGAACGACAGCGTGGAGGAAGATGACGAGACCCTGACGGTCGAGGTGTTCAGCGCCTCATCCGGCAAGAGGGCCGTTTCAGTTTCGCCGACCCAGTCCAGAGCATCGGCAACGATCCTGGACCAGGGGGCTCTGACCGTATCCATCGAGGGGGTCCCATCCGTCGATGAGGGTGCCGTCGCCACCTTCACCGTCTATTTGTCCAAGACGATAAGCGAGGACGTCTCCGTGGAGTGGTCAACGCGGCAGCCGGGGCAGCTGCTGACTGCAGCTGAGACCGCCGAGCCCGATATTGACTACCCGGCCAGCGCGGATACTGTGGTCATCCCCGCGGGCAACACCGCCGCCACGTTCACTGTCCCAACGACCGACGACACACTGGCCGAGGGCGGCGAGACCTTCCAGGTGACGCTGGAAGAGGCCCGCAGCGGGACCCGAATTGTGCCCCTGGGAGTAACCCAGGCCTTCACCACTATCGTCGACAACGACGCGGTCCCTGACGGGCTCACGGTTGCGGCCACCCCCGTAAGGCTGACCGAAGACGCCGGAGCGACGGATATTGCCGTGACCGTCACCTTGGACGGGACCACCCAGTTTACCGTCGACACTCCGGTGACAATCGAGTTCATCGACCGCCCGAACGTGAACCTCAACGCGACCCTCCGGGAGGACTACTCCGCCACCACGGCAAACGTGGTCATCCCCGCGGGTCAGTCGAGCGTCACTACCACCGTTACGCTAACCCCTGTGGACGACAACATTGCTGAGGACAACGAGATCGCCCGGTTGACCGCCAAGTCGACGGCCCTCACGGGTTCCGATGCGCTGGGCATAGTAATAGAGGACAACGACATCGAGCCCGTCGAGGTGGTAATCACGGCAACGCCGGATGCCCTCGACGAGACCGCGGGACTCACGCCCCTTGACGTCACCGCATCGCTCGTTGGGCAGACGGCCCGCCAGGTGGTCACCGTGGTCACCGTGACAACCGGCAGCGGCACCGCCACCATGGGCGAGGACTTCGAGGCCGCCTCCATAACCCTGACGGTCCCAGTCGGGGAGATGAGCGCTTCCGGCACACTCAACCTCACGGTGAATGACGACACGGCCCACGAGGGTGACGAGACGCTGGAGATCTCCGGCAATGCCCCTGGACTGATGGTCACCGAGGCCGAGGTGACCATACGGGACGACGATACCGCCCCTACGAGCATCGGCCTCTCGGTGACCGCTTCACCGGTCACTGAGGGAGGCGGCGCCGTGAGCCTGCCCGTCCGGGCAACCCTGCTGGGCGGGGGCAGCCGGGCCGAGGACACCATCGTCAATGTCGCGGTGGCGGACCTGACGGCCACGGCGACGGACGACTACACCGCCGTCTGGGACACGCCGGCTCTCACCATCCCCGCAGGCCAGTTCAGCGCCTACACCACCCTGACCCTCACCCCGGTCCAGGACACGTTCGACGAGGGGGCGGAGACCGTCGCGGTCCGCGGCGAAAATCCCGACCCGGGGCTGCCGGTCAACGGAGTGCGGCTCACCATCGGAGACGACGACCCTGCGCCAACCACGGTCAGGCTGGCAGTCACCCCCGATTCCATTTACGAGGCCACCGGCGTGGGGTTCGTGGAAGTCACCGCGATCCTGGAGGGGACCAGCACCCTTCAGGAGGACCTCCAAATCAATGTCCTCCTGGTCAGGCCGGACTCCAAGACTCTCACTATTGTAGGGACCTTGCTGGCGCCCCTGGTCATCACGGCCGGCGAGTCCTCGGGCACTTCCAGCATGCTCTATGCGGGTCTCAACGACGACGTAGATGACGAGGACGAGACTGTGGAAGTGCGTGGCGACTCCAGCAACCCGGACCTCCAGGTGGTGTCGGGCGAGGTGGTTGTCAAGGACGACGACACCGCGGGTGTGTCCATCTGGCCAAGTTCCCTGAGTGTCGAGGAGGGTAGGCGGCAGAACTACACCATTGAGCTGGACTCGGAGCCCACGTCCGACGTTACGGTCACGGTCGACCTGCCGGCCAATGCAGGTTTCACAGTGAACCCGGCCACAATAACCTTCACTCCCCAGACCTGGGGCCCGAAGTACGTATACGTGAGGGGCAACCAGGACGATGACGCCGCGGACGAAGCGCCGGCAACCATAGCACATACCGTCATCAGCTCCGACACACTGTACAGCGGGGCTACCGCGGGCAGTGTATCCGTGACGATCACGGACGACGAAACTGCGGCGGTCACCATCTCCGAGAGCACACTGAGTATTGAAGAAGGAGCAACTGTCACGTACACCGTCGTGCTGGACACGGCGCCTACCGGCGATGTGACCGTGACCATCGGGGGTGCCACCGATAACGACTTGGCTCTGGACAAGACCAGCCTCACCTTCACCACCACCGACTGGGACACGCCGCAGACGGTGACTGTCACGGCGGAGCAGGACGATGATGCGGTGGACGAACCGGTAGTCAACCTCACCCACAACGTCAGTTCCACCGTCGACAACGCCTACGACGGCACGATAGTCGACAGCGTATCTGTGACCGTGATCGACGACGACACCGTCGGCGTCACTGTCAGCCCCACGGCGGTCACCGTGGTGGGCGGCAGAAGCAACGAGTATTCCGTGGTATTGGACACCGAGCCTGCGGGCGATGTTTCGGTAACCATCGCGGGCCTGACCACCACGGATCTTTCGCTGGACAAGACCAGCCTCACTTTCACCACCTCCGACTGGAGCACCGCACAGACGGTGAAGGCTACTGCACTTAAGGAAGCTGCTCCGGGTACGGTGACTCTCACCCACACCGTCAGCTCCGCCGCAGACGGCGAATATGACGGCGTGAGCGCCGACTCCGTAGCCGTCACCATTCTCGAAGCGCGGGACGAACCGGTGGTGCAGGTGGGAGTTACAACGTCGGACCAGGAACTGACGGTGGCCGAGGGCGAAAGCAAGACCTACCGAATTGTGCTGAGCTCACGGCCCGCCGGGGTCGTCACCGTTTCCATCGGGGGCATAGCCCAGACCGACCTGTCATTGAGCGCGATCCCCCTTACCTTCACCACATCGAATTGGAACACCGCTCGAACGGTGACCGTAACGGCTGACCAGGACGACGATGCCGTCGACGACACTGCCACCCTGACTCACACCGTCAGCTCGCCGGGCGACGACGATTATGATGGCCTGAGCGCTGGCGGCGTATCCGTCACGGTTACGGACGACGACAGCGTGGGCGTGACCATCTCCAAGACTTCGCTGGACATCGAGGAGGGGGACTCTGCCACCTACACCGTGGCGCTGGACTCGGAGCCGACGGGCTCGGTGACGGTCACCCTCGGAGGCATAGCCGAGACCGACCTGTCACTGAGCGCGACCCCCCTTACCTTCACCACATCGAATTGGAACACCGCGCAGACGGTGACTGTAACGGCGGAGCACGACAACGACGCCGTCGATGAGCCGCACGTCACAATCACCCACACAGTCAGCTCGCCAGACGACGATTATGATGGCCTGAGCGCTGGCGGCGTATCCGTCACGGTTACGGACGACGACAGCGTGGGCGTGACCATCTCCAAGACTTCGCTGGACATCGAGGAGGGGGACTCTGCCACCTACACCGTGGCGCTGGACTCGGAGCCGACGGGCTCGGTGACGGTCACCCTCGGAGGCATAGCCGAGACCGACCTGTCACTGAGCGCGACCCCCCTTACCTTCACCACATCGAATTGGAACACCGCGCAGACGGTGACTGTAACGGCGGAGCACGACAACGACGCCGTCGATGAGCCGCACGTCACAATCACCCACACAGTCAGCTCGCCAGACGACGGATATGACGGCGTGAGCGTTGGCAGCGTATCCGTCACGGTTACGGACGACGACAGCGTGGGCGTAACCATCTCCAAGACTTCGCTGGACATCGAGGAGGGGGACTCTGCCACCTACACCGTGGCGCTGGACTCGGAGCCGACGGGCTCGGTGACGGTCACCGTGAACGCACCGGCCAATACGGACGTGACGGCGGACCCGGCGTCGCTCATATTCACCGACCAGAACTGGAACTTGCCACAGACGGTGACGGTCGCGGTCGCCCAGGACGGTGACGCGGAGGACGACGACGCAACCGTCACTCACTCGCTGAGCGGGGCCGACCCGACCTACGCTGCGGTGAGCGCCGCCGACGTGGCTGTCAGCGTCACGGACGACGACAAGAGCATGGTGTTCGCTGCAGACGCCAGCTACCGCATACTTACTCGTTATGGCGCCACAACAGAAATCGTTCTCTCCGACTACTTGGCCGACGGGGTTACCGGCATCACTTTCACGCTGAGTTCCTGCGATGGATGGAGAAAGGACTACTACGACTCGGCCGTCGTCGAGGACGAGCGGCTGGGGCTGGAATCCAACACCTTCGGGCACATCCACGGTTCGAATACCCAGCCGGAAACCGTATGCACCGTAACTGGGACCGGCGGGGGCAGAAGCCAGGACCAAGAGTTTCGTCTCTATACGGTCTCGGACCGGACTCCCCTGCCGTTATCGACGGGCGCGCTGAGCTTGGTCGAGGCCCGCCCGAACGAGGTGGATATCCGAATCTCGGTGCCGCAAAGCGCCCAGGATTACCTCCGGCTGGGGTGGAGAGAGATTGGCGGCCAACCCACCTTCCGGGTTGTTTCGGGAGTCAGCGACGGGACTGTGTTGACCATCACAGGCTTGGACCCGGGTACTGAGTATGAAGTTCGTGCGTCCTTGATGACGTTCCAGGGCTTTGACCTCTATCGCGCTGGCAACTCGGGTGCACTTCTCTCCCTTATCCCTGATGGAAGGCCAGACTCCAAGTGGATCGGAAATCTGGCCAGTGGAGGTCTGGGAAAGAGTCAGACCATCCGGGTGACGTCGGCTTACAGTTCGTCACTGAGCATCGCGGACGTGAAGGAGTCGGAAGACGTCGGGGACATGGTCTTTGAGGTGACGTTGAGCGAGGCTAGCGACAATGTGGTGACGGTGGACTGGACAACTTCGAGCGATACCGCCGGGACGCCTACCGACTACCAGGCGGAGTCCGGTACGCTGACGTTCCCAGCTGGAGACATTGTCGAGACGCTCACGGTGACTATCAACAATGACATTGTGGACGAGGAGGAAGAGGAGACCTTCACGGTTACCTTGACCAATGCCGTGAACGCGACAATCGAAGATGCCTCCGCTACGGGAACGATCATCGACGACGACGTGCCGAGTGTGGAGGTGAGCTTCGAGCAGGGGACGTACACCGTGGACGAGGGGAGCTTGGTCACGGTCACGGTCACGCTGAACGCCAATCCCGAACGCACGGTCACCATACCGATCACCACCACCGACCAGGACGGGGCGTCGAGCGCCGACTACTCCGGCGTGCCCGCCAGAGTCACTTTCGACGCAGGCGACACCGAGGTGGACATCAACTTCACCGCCACCTCGGACAGCGTTGACGACGATGGGGAGAGCGTGAAGTTGACCTTCGGGAACACCCTACCCACCGGGGTGTCTACCGGGACCACCGACGAGGCCGTTGTGAGCATCACGGACGACGACGTGCCGAGTGTGGAGGTGAGCTTCGAGCAGTCCTCCTACAGCGTGGACGAGGGCGACACGGTGGATGTGACAGTCACCCTGGACGCCGACCCCGAGCGCACGGTGACCGTCCCCCTGACTAAGACTGACCAGGACGGCGCATCGAGCGCTGATTACTCCGGTGTTCCAGCCAGCGTCGAGTTCGCTCTTGGAGAGACGGAGCAGACCTTCACCTTCAGCGCCTCCTCCGACAGCGACAACGACGACGGGGAGAGCGTGAAGCTGGGCTTCGGGAACACCCTGCCGACCGGAGTGTCTGCCGGGACCACCGACGAGGCTGTGGTGAGCATCACGGACGACGACGTGCCCTCTTCAATGACGGTGGCGTTCGGTTCTCCTTCCTACTTCGTCACCGAGGGGGGAGACGTGGAAGTGACGGTGACTCTTAGCGAGGACCCCGAGCGGTCCGTCACCGTCCCGCTGACCGCGACGAATCAGGGCGGCGCATCGGACTCCGACTATAGCGGGATACCATCAAGCGTGAGCTTCAACAGCGGCGAGACCGAGAAGAGCTTCACCGTCGAGGCCGCAGTGGACAACCTAGAGGACGACGGGGAGAGCGTCAAACTCTCCTTCGGCAGCACATTGCCCATCGGTGTGAGCGCTGCGATCAACGATGAGGCCATCGTGTCCATTACCAATGTGAGTGCACAGAACTCTCTGGCAATCAACTTCGGAGCTTCGGCGTACGCCTTGACTGAGGGTGGCACGACGATGGTCGTTGTCACGCTGAGTACGGCTCCGGGTAGTGAAGTGACCATTCCACTGACTGCGACGAACCAGGGTGGGGCAACGAGCGAGGACTACAGCGGCGTGCCGACTAGCTTGACCTTCGGCAGCAGTGACACCACGAAGACATTCGACTTCGAGGCAGCCCAGGACAGCGTTGACGACGACGGGGAGAGCGTGAAGCTGACCTTCGGCAACACCCTGCCTGCGGGCGTGTCAGCCGGGACCACCAACGAAACTACCGTCTCTATCACCGACGACGGCAAGAGCACGGTGTTTGCTGCAGACGCCAGCTACCGCATACTTACTCGTTATGGCGCCACAACAGAAATCGTTCTCTCCGACTACTTAGCCGACGGGGCTACCGGCATCACTTTCACGCTGAGTTCCTGCGATGGATGGAGAGAGGACTACTACGACTCGGCCGTCGTCGAGGACGAGCGGCTGGTGCTGGAGTCCAACACCTTCGGGCACATCCACGGTTCGAATACCCAGCCGGAAACCGTATGCACCGTAACCGGGACCGGCGGGGGCAGAAACCAGGACCAAGAGTTTCGTCTGTATACGGTGTCGGACCGGACGCCGCTGCCGTTATTGCCGGGTGCCCTGAGCTTGGTCGAGGCGCGCCCGAGCGAGGTGGACATCCGAATCTCGGTGCCGCAAGGCACCCAGGATTACCTCCGGCTGGGGTGGAGAGAGATTGGCGGGCAACCCACCTTCCGGGTTGTTTCGGGAGTCAGCGACGGGACTGTGTTGACCATCACCGGCTTGGAGCAGGGTACTGAGTATGACGTTCGTGCGTCCTTGATGACCTTACAGGGCTTTGATCTCTATCGCGCTGGCAACTCGGGTGCACCTCTCTCCCTTATCCCTGATGGAGGGCCAAGCTCCAAGTGGATCGGGAATCTGGCCAGTGGAGGTCTGGGAAAGAGTCAGACCATCAGGGTGATGTCGGCTTACAGATCGTCACTGAGCATCGCGGACGTGAGGGAGTCGGAAGAAGTTGGGGGCATGGTCTTTGAGGTGACGTTGAGCGAGGCTAGCGACGATGTGGTGACGGTGGACTGGACAACTTCGAGCGATACCGCCGAGACGCCTACGGACTACCAGGCGGAGTCCGGCACGCTGACGTTCCCAGCGAGAGAGACTGTCCAGACGCTCACGGTGACTATCAACAATGACATGGTGGACGAGGAGGAAGAGGAAACCTTCACGGTTACCTTGACCAATGCCGTGAACGCGACAATCGAAGATGCCTCCGCTACGGGAACGATCACGGACGACGACGTGCCGAGTGTGGAGGTGAGCTTCGGGGAGGACTCCTACACGGTGAACGAGGGAAGCACCGTCACCGTCAAGGTGAAGCTGAGCGCCGACCCCCAACGCACCGTCACCATCCCCATCACCAAGGCCAACCAGGGCACTACCTCCCCCGGCGACTATTCCGGCGTGCCCGCCAACGTCACCTTCAACAGCGGCGATACGGAGAAGAGCTTCACCGTCGAGGCCGCGCAGGACACGGTAGACGACGATGGGGAGAGCGTGAAGCTCACCTTCGGGTCGAGCCTCCCCACCGGTGTAACCAAGGGTTCCACCAACGAGGCCGTGGTGAGCATCACCGACGACGACGTGCCGTCGGTGGAGGTGAGCTTCGGGGAGGGCTCCTACAGGGTGGACGAGGGAAGCACCGTCACCGTCAAGGTGAAGCTGAGCGCCGACCCCGAACGCACCGTCACCATCCCCATCACCGCCACGGACCAGGACGAGGCCTCCGGGGACGACTACTCCGGCGTACCCCCC
Organism: Dehalococcoidia bacterium; assembly: GCA_965249605.1. Classification (GTDB taxonomy): domain Bacteria; phylum Chloroflexota; class Dehalococcoidia; order Lucifugimonadales; family UBA1127; genus UBA1127. The sequence goes on along the minus strand of OZ252245.1, from coordinate 1,687,273 downwards.
AGCGTCACCTTCAACAGCGGCGATATGGAGAAGAGCTTCACCTTCTCCGCCGCCTCCGACACCGACAACGACGATGGGGAGAGCGTGAAGCTGACCTTCGGGACCTTGCCCACGGGCGTGAGTGCCGGGAGCACCAACGAGGCTATCGTAAGCATCACCGACGACGACGTGCCGTCGGTGGAGGTGAGCTTCGGGGAGGACTCCTACAGGGTGGACGAGGGAAGCACCGTCACCGTCAAGGTGAAGCTGGATGCCGACCCGGAGCGCACCGTCACCATCCCCATCACCGCCACGGACCAGGACGAGGCCTCCGGGGACGACTACTCCGGCGTACCCCCCAGCGTCACCTTCAACAGCGGCGATATGGAGAAGAGCTTCACCTTCTCCGCCGCCTCCGACACCGACAACGACGATGGGGAGAGCGTGAAGCTGACCTTCGGGACCTTGCCCATGGGCGTGAGCGCCGGGAGCACCAACGAGGCTATCGTAAGCATCACCGACGACGACGTGCCGTCGGTGGAGGTGAGCTTCGGGGAGGACTCCTACAGGGTGGACGAGGGAAGCACCGTCACCGTCAAGGTGAAGCTGGATGCCGACCCGGAGCGCACCGTCACCATCCCCATCACCGCCACGGACCAGGACGAGGCCTCCGGGGACGACTACTCCGGCGTACCCCCCAGCGTCACCTTCAACAGCGGCGATACGGAGAAGAGCTTCACCTTCTCCGCCGCCTCCGACACCGACAACGACGATGGGGAGAGCGTGAAGCTGACCTTCGGGACCTTGCCCACGGGCGTGAGTGCCGGGAGCACCAACGAGGCTATCGTAAGCATCACCGACGACGACGTGCCGTCGGTGGAGGTGAGCTTCGGGGAGGACTCCTACAGGGTGGACGAGGGAAGCACCGTCACCGTCAAGGTGAAGCTGGATGCCGACCCGGAGCGCACCGTCACCATCCCCATCACCGCCACGGACCAGGACGAGGCCTCCGGGGACGACTACTCCGGCGTACCCCCCAGCGTCACCTTCAACAGCGGCGATATGGAGAAGAGCTTCACCTTCTCCGCCGCCTCCGACACCGACAACGACGATGGGGAGAGCGTGAAGCTGACCTTCGGGACCTTGCCCACGGGCGTGAGCGCCGGGAGCACCAACGAGGCTATCGTAAGCATCACCGACGACGACGTGCCGTCGGTGGAGGTGAGCTTCGGGGAGGACTCCTACAGGGTGGACGAGGGAAGCACCGTCACCGTCAAGGTGAAGCTGGATGCCGACCCGGAGCGCACCGTCATCATACCGATCACCACCACCGACCAGGACGGGGCGTCCAGCGCCGACTACTCCGGCGTGCCCCCCAGCGTCACCTTTAACAGCGGCGATACGGAGAAGAGCTTCACCTTCTCCGCCGCCTCCGACACCGACAACGACGATGGGGAGAGCGTGAAGCTGACCTTCGGGACCTTGCCCACGGGCGTGAGTGCCGGGAGCACCAACGAGGCTATCGTAAGCATCACTGACGACGACGTGCCGTCAGTGAGCGTGAGCTTCGCGCAAGGGACGTACACCGTGGACGAGGGGAGCACGGTCACGGTCACGGTCACGCTGAACGCCAATCCCGAACGCACGGTCACCATACCGATCACCACCACCGACCAGGACGGGGCGTCGAGCGCCGACTACTCCGGCGTGCCCGCCAGAGTCACTTTCGACGCAGGCGACACCGAGGTGGACATCAACTTCACCGCCACCTCGGACAGCGTTGACGACGATGGGGAGAGCGTGAAGTTGACCTTCGGGAACACCCTACCCACCGGGGTGTCTACCGGGACCACCGACGAGGCCGTTGTGAGCATCACGGACGACGACGTGCCGAGTGTGGAGGTGAGCTTCGAGCAGTCCTCCTACAGCGTGGACGAGGGCGACACGGTGGATGTGACAGTCACCCTGGACGCCGACCCCGAGCGCACGGTGACCGTCCCCCTGACTAAGACTGACCAGGACGGGGCGTCGAACGACGACTACTCCGGCGTTCCAGCTAGCGTCGAGTTTGCTCCTGGAGAGACGGAGCAGACCTTCACCTTCACCGCCGCCTCCGACAGCGACAACGACGACGGGGAGAGCGTGAAGCTGGGCTTCGGGAACATCCTGCCCGCCGGGGTGTCCACTGGGACCACCAACGAAACTACCGTCACGATCACGGACGACGACGTGCCGTCGGTGGCCGTGAGCTTCGAGCAGTCCTCCTACAGCGTGGACGAGGGCGACACGGTGGATGTGACCGTCACCCTGAGCGAGGACCCGGAGCGCACCGTCACCGTCCCACTGACCAAGACTGACCAAGACGGCGCATCGAGCGCTGATTACTCCGGTGTTCCAGCCAGCGTCGAGTTCGCTCTTGGAGAGACGGAGCAGACCTTCACCTTCAGCGCCTCCTCCGACAGCGACAACGACGACGGGGAGAGCGTGAAGCTGACCTTCGGGAACACCCTGCCGACCGGAGTGTCTGCCGGGAACACCGACGAGGCTGTGGTGAGCATCACCGACGACGACGTGCCCGTCTTGACGGTGAGCTTCGGTGCGGCTGCCTACACCGTCACCGAGGGTGGAACGGTGGATGTGACCGTCACCCTGAGCGCCGATCCCGAGCGCACGGTGACCGTCCCCCTGACCAAGACTGAACAGGACGGCGCATCGAGCGCTGATTACTCCGGCGTTCCAGCCAGCGTCGAGTTCGCTCCTGGAGAGACGGATCAGACCTTCAGCTTCACCGCCGCCTCCGACAGCGACAACGACGACGGGGAGTCGGTGAAGCTGACCTTCGAGAACACCCTACCCACCGGGGTGTCTACCGGGACCACCGACGAGGCTGTGGTCACGATCACGGACGACGACGTGCCGAGTGTGGAGGTGAGCTTTGAGCAAGGGACGTACACGGTGGCGGAGGGAAGCACCGTGCCGGTCAAGGTCACGCTGAACGCCGATCCCGAACGCACGGTCACCATACCGATCACAACCACCGACCAGGACGGGGCGTCCAGTTCCGACTACTCCGGCGTGCCCGCAAGCGTCACCTTCAACGCAGGTGACACCGAGGTGGACATCAACTTCGCCGCCACCTCGGACAGCGTTGACGACGATGGGGAAAGCGTGAAGCTGACCTTTGGGAACACCCTGCCGACCGGAGTGTCTGCCGGGAGCACCGACGAGGCTGTGGTCACGATCACGGACGACGACGTGCCGAGTGTGGAGGTGAGCTTCGAGCAGGGGACGTACACCGTGGACGAGGGGAGCTCGGTCACCGTGACAGTCACCCTGAGCGCCGATCCCGAGAGAACGGTGACCGTCCCGCTGACCACCATCGAGCAAGACGGCGCCACAGTGGACGACTACTCGGGCGTGCCGCCAAGCGTGAGCTTCACCTCTGGACAGACAGAGAAATCGCTCACCTTCACCGCCGTCCAGGACGAGGACGACGAGAACGCTGAGGATGTGACGTTGGGATTCGGTGCTCTCCCGGACGGCGTGCGCGCGAGGACTCCCGTCCAGGCCACCGTCACCATCATTGATTCGCTCAGAGTGTCGTTCGAGGCCTCCAGATACGAAGCGCATGAGGGCGGGACCGGCGCAGAGGTGACTGTCCTTCTCGATAGTGCAGTCGCACTTAAGACGGTCATTCCGATAACTGCCGCCGGGATGAACGGCGCGACCGATGACGACTGGACGGGGGTGCCAGAGGAGTTGGTCTTTGCCTCGGGCGAGCAGAGTAAGACTCTCACAGTGATGGCTTACGACGACACGGTGGAGGACGGCGGGGAGGCTGTGGAACTTGGGTTTGGCACCCTGCCGGTAGGAGTGGTGTCGACCAGTCCCAGTACCGCCACCGTTGAATTGATGAACACTGAAACCGAGGGCACCCAAGCGGAGTGCGACAACCACGCCAACAAAATCATCGTGTTGGACAAGATCGGATCCATTGACAATCCAGACGATACCGCCTTTTGGACCGTGTACCTGGACCCCTATAAGTTCTACCTCATCGAGGTCATCGGCAAGAATGACGGCCGCGACATGTTGGGCGAAGTCACCTACCGTGGAACGCTAACCCTTGAAGATCCTGATATCTTCCGCATTTGGAACTCTGACCGTTCCATGTCGATGGGTGAGTTCAATAGCGCCGTAGACGACCTTGGCGGTGGTACGGACAGCCTGGCGCCGTACGCGACGACAGGTGTCGGACCCTTTCAGATCGAAGTTGGCTCCAGCGACGGCGGAACGGGGAGGTATCAGATAAAGGTGCGCGTGAACAACATCTGCACAATCCGGGACGGCAAGGTTGCCTATACTTGGGACGGAGGGCCGGAAGGATATCCCTTGAAATTTGACTTGCCCGTGGACACAAGCACACACCGGAGCCTGCGCACGGCACCTGGCTATCCCCGTTCTACCACCGGCGGCGGGTTCCTCGGGGACCACGGGGGAGCGGAACCCGACGAGGACTGGCATCAAGTCGACCTTGACGATGGCTACGAATACACGGTCGACCTTTGGGCCGATACCAACCACCCAGAAGAACATCAAGCGACCCAGCTGAAGCTCCTCGGGATCTACGACAGCAACGGCATTGTGATCGACGGCACAGCCAGCTCCATCAGCGGAAAAAGTGTCAGCGTCGTCTTTGAACCGCCAACCACAGGCAGTTACTACATCTCCGTGGGCTCGGAGGGCGACGACCACACCGGCGTGTATGGGCTTAGGGTGACCGGTAGGCCAGAAGAGTCCAACCAGGGGAACCAAGATGAGGAGTCAAGCGATAGAGCCGAGCGTGGGGAAGTTGAGGAGGAACAGGCTCCACCCCCTGCACCGCAGAACCTCAGCGCTTCCGCAAACGAGGAAGGTTCTGTCTCCCTGACCTGGGACGCCCCCGACGATGATAGCGTTACGGGCTACCAGATCCTTCGACGTCGACCATCCAAGGGTGAGGACACTCTGAGAATCCACGTCGAAGACACGGGAAGCGTAGATGCCACATACACAGACATAGACGTTAAATTGAGCGCGTTGCACGTGTACCGCGTGAAGGCGATCAGCGATGCCGGCAAGAGTAAGTGGTCCAACAAGGCGGAGATTACCCCGATTGAGCCGCCAACAAACACCCCGGCCACCGGCGCTCCCGCTATTGGCGGAACTGCACAGGTTGGTGAGACACTAACAGCTGACACTGCGGGAATCAACGACGCCGACGGCCTGGCAATCGCCGCCTTCAGTTACCAGTGGCTGGCCGATGCCACCGAGATAGCAGGCGCTACCGGCTCTAGCTACCCCATAGTTGGCGCCGATGTGGGAAAGACCATCAAAGTGAGGGTCTCCTTTAGTGACGACGCAGGCAACGAGGAGATTCTGACAAGCGCAGCGACGGCAGCAGTGTTGGCCGCACCCGTTGAGCCCCCTCCCGCTCCGCGGAATCTGTCGGCAACGGTGAACGCGGACGGCTCGATCACGCTGACTTGGGACGCCCCCAACGATGCCAGCGTCACGGGCTATCAGATCCTGCGACGTCGGCCAACCGAGGGTGAGGATGCCCTGTCGATATACGTGGAGAATACCGTCAGTACCGCTACGACTTTCACCGACACCAACGTAGTAGCCGGGATTCGTTACGTGTACCGGGTCAAGGCGATCAACGAAGCGGGCACAGGCCGTCAATCCAACTTTGTCAGGGCCGACCCGTGACACTTAACTTAGGTGAGATGTCCAACCGTCGGTCCATTATGAGGCAGAGGAGCCAGCCTCCCCGCTAGACTTGGCTTCTCATCGGGCATGGGAAGGTGCCGGAGCGACATGTGCACTCCGAACGAGATGTCAGGACAAGAAGCGCAGGTTGAACTTCGGCCCCGGCAGCCGACGCGTGAACCCTCTCCACCCGATAGGACTGCGTTGGCGCTCACGTCTGTACCATCCACCACCTGGACGGAGTACAAGCGGAGAAGGCCTTAGGTCGAGCCGGTCTTCGGAATCATCAAAGAACAACCGGCGGCTCGGAGGTCCCTGCCGCGCGGCAGGGTCAACGTGTCGGCCGAGTGGACTCTGTTAGCCGCAGCCTTCAACCTGCGCGCCGTCTGTCGGATATGGAGCTCCTCCTGCCCCTCCAGCAACCCCGTTTTACGGTCCGAAAGCCTTGTCCTGTCTCGTGAACCGAGGCGATGACTGCACTCCATCGTCTTGCATCAGACCTCGCCGTCAAAGAACACACTAGGTGGCACAGTTTTACTCCGCCCCTTGTTGACGTTCAGGGAAAATGTCCGGTTAAGTGTTCAACAAGAATGTCACTCGGTTAAGCCTCAATGGTATCAGATGATGACGTTGAGGAAACCACGGGGGATTGTCGCGTTGGCGGACCCTCAGCGTCCGTGTATTTCTTGATGGTGGCCCTGTGGATTCCCAATTCCCGTTCGATTGCCCGAAGCGACATCCCCTTGCGACGGGCTTTCTGAATCGCCTTCCATCGCTCCTTCTGAAGGAACGTCGGCTTGCGCGTTGGGGCGGCTGCGGGCCTGCCGGGATTGGCCGCGCCGTCAGTGATCAGACCGCCACCATTCTCGTCCTCTGCCCTTGAGCCCGGCGGTTCGAGAGTCGAGATCCAGTGTTCGCCCAACCCGTTGGCGCTGGAGGACCGGACAGGAACACTTTCGGAGCCTCCGTGGCCGTTCCGGAGAAATACCGGACTGGGTGGCGCCTCCTGGGAGGAGATGATGCGTCCCTCATGCCGCACCGACAGCCGGCCGGCCAGTCCTTGCAGGACCTCCACAGCCGCCCCGGCATAACTGGGACGTTCCCGCTCTGGCAGCAACTGCAGGGTATGCAGCTGGAATCTCACCGTGTTGTCCCTAGCCACTTTTCTGCGGTGCTTGAAGCACAGGATCTGTTCCAGGCACAGCTCTGGGTCCAGGGGCCGGAATGCAGGCTCAGGGTATTGCGGTGGAACACGGAAACGCCGGTTGAATCGCGGCAGGAACTGCTCCAGCACGCTGTTGGCTTCCCCGATGCTGCTCGCCCCTGCCAGCCGCAGTTCGGTTACGAGGCGGTCCTGGAAAGTTTCCGCCATCCGCTCCACTCTTCCCTTGGCTTGGGGAGAGAGGGCGAATAGCATCTGGATCCCCAGTTCGTCCATGGCCCGGCTGAACTGGGTTGGCATTCCGGGGAGGCCGGAGCCGGGCGTGTGCCTGAAGACCCCGTGCCGGTCGGTGTACAGGGCGAGGGGAATGCCGCGGCGCTGCAAGAGGCGCTGGATCAGCAGGAAGTAGCTGTGGGCGTCCTCCTTCTCGGAGAAGAGGGCGTCGACCACCGTGCCGGTGGCATCGTCCACTGCGATCAGCAGCGTGAACGGTGGAATCCGGTCCCCCAACCACGGGTGATGACTGCCGTCCATCTGTATCAGCATTCCCAGCCGGGGCATTCGCTGGCGGCGTACCCGGTGCTTTGGCTGGCGCCTGTGCCGCGGACTGCTCAACCCGGCGTTGCCCAGGATGCGCCGCAGGGTGGTCCTGCCGATGTCGATGCCGTCGCGGTCGCTCAGCAACTCGCTGAGATGGGTGTGGTTGGTCCCTGCGTACCTGGTGCGAGCCAGGTGAACCACAGCGGTTGCAACGGGCTCGGGAGTTGCGTTGGCCGGCTTGCGGCCCCGGAGACCGTGAGCAACGGTGGCAGCGCCTTTCTCCTGGTAAGCCGCTAGGATACGCCGGGTGTGTCGCAGGCTGACACCCATGAGTGTAGCCGCCTGATCCAGCGTCATGTGCTCAGCCAGCAGGCTGTTGAGGATCTTGAGCTCGTCTGTTCTTTGGGCGTCAAAGTCACATTCTCCATAAGTTGAATGTGCCATTTCTGCTGGCCAGTTAGCGAGGACCTTTTCCCTGAACGTCAACATAACCGGCGGAGCAAAAGTGTTCCATTGGCATGATGAGAAAGAACCAAATTGGGAGCCGGGCGGGGTTAGGTCAGGAGCAGGGGTTCCCAGTTCTGGAGTGAGTCAGGAGTCGTCCCGCTCGTCCGAGATCGGGGAGGCGGCGTTTTCCCGGCTGTGCCGGAGACGGTAGCTGTCACCGTTCATCTCTAGGATGTGGACGTGATGGGTGAGCCGGTCCAGCAGGGCTCCGGTCAGGCGTTCCGAGCCGAAGACCTCGGTCCACCCATCGAAGGGCAAGTTGGTGGTGACCAGGATGGAGCCCCGCTCGTAGCGCTGGCTGAAGACTTCGAAGAGGAGTTCCGCGCCGGTGGGGGACTGGGGGACGAAGCCCTGTTCGTCGATGATCAGCAGGCTGAGGCGGGACAGCTGCCGCTGCAGGTTGAGCAGCCGTTTCTCATCCCGGGCCTCCATCAGCTCGTGGACCAGGGCGGCGGCGGTGGTGAAGCCCACGGACATTCCCCGCTGGCAGGTGGCCAGGCCCAGCCCCAGGGCGACGTGGGTCTTGCCGGTGCCGCTGTTGCCGACGGCGATGACGTTCTCCCGGCGCTGGATGTATTCGCAGCGGGCCAACTCCATCACCAGTTGTTTGTTCACCGAGGGGATGGCCGTAAAGTCGAAGGTGTCCAGGGTTTTGACGGCGGGGAAGCGGGCCGCGCGGATCCGGCGCTGCACCATGCGCTGGTGACGGTCCATGAGCTCCGGTTCCGCCAGACGCAACAGGTACCTCGGGTGGTCCACCCCCTCGGCGGCGCACTGGGCCGCCATCTTCCCATACTCTCGGAGGAAGCTGGGCAGCTTCAGCTCCTTCAGGTGGTGTTCCAGGAGCAGCGTCGACCGGTCGTTCATGCTGCTCTCCCCGACAGCAACGTCATGTAGTCCCCGGCGGATGTCGTGTTCACCCGCACCCGGGGCAGGTAGGGTACAGATCCATGTCCAGCCGGGGCGGTCGTCCCTCCAGCCGGCAGAGCACCAGGTGCTTCACGGCGTCGAAGCTCAGCGCCCCCAGCCGGAGGGAGTCCTGCACTGCGGCGTGCACCTCTTCCAGCCTGAAGCTCTCCAGCAACCGGAGCACCTGGACGAACTCCCGCTTGCCCCTTGGTCCCATCCTGGACTCCAGGAGGCGGCCCAGCGTGGCAAACTCCCCGGGCAGGTCCCACCCACGCAGGGGCGCCGCCTGGTCAAGGGCGCCCGTCTTCTGCTCCAGTAGGGACAGGTAGTGGATGGGGTCGAAGACGAAGTCGTCCCGCTGGTAGGAGCGGGGGTGCCGGGCGATGACCTCCGAGCCGCAACTGATGACCACCCGGTCCACGTAGCCCCTTACCAGCACATCCCGATGCCCGTAGGCCACCGGCGCCGAGTAGTCGTTGGCGCGGTACCGGACCAGCGACAGCGAACTGACCCGGCCTGCCTGCTTGTCGCAGGCATCATATGGCACGGGCGCCAGGGGCAGCAGGGCCTCCAGGTCCCGCTCCATCCGCTGGCCGATACTCTCCGTGTGGCCCCGGAGCCGGGCGTCCATGCGCGTCAGGCAGCGCCACTCCAGGCAGGCATTCAGCGCCTCGAAGCTCTCGAAGGACGGTATGGGCACCAGAAAGTTGCGGCGCACGTAGCCCACCAAGCCCTCCACCTTGCCCTTGTCATTGCCCTTGTCATTGCCCTTGCCGGGGCGGCCGAACCGGTCGTCGAACAGGTAGTGGGACTGCAGCTCGGTGAAGGCACGGGTGCGCTTGCGACCGCCGTCCCCCAGAATACGGGCCACGGCCAGCTTGGTATTGTTGTACAGGATGCTCTGGGGCACACCGCCCAGGAAGGCGAAGGCCGAGACATGGCCGTCCAGGAACGCCTCGGTGGTCTCGGCCGGGTAAGCCTTTACGAAGCAGCCGTCGCTGTGGGGCAGGTCGATGACGAAGCAGTGGGCCTTCCGCTCCACGCCGCCGATGACCACCAGGGCCTCGCCGAAGTCGCACTGGGTGTGGCCCGGGGAGTGGGACAGGGGAACGAACATCTCCCGCGATTGCCGGCGGTGCTCCCTTACGTAGTCCTTGACTATGGTGTACTGGCCATCAAACCTGTACTTGTCGCGCAGGCGATCGAAGATGCGCTTGGCCGTGTGGCGTTGCTTCCTGGGACGCCCGAGATCGTCCTCCAGGATCCGGTCGATGACACCGGTGAAGGGCTCCAGCTTGGGCCTCTTGGGCGGAGACTGCCGCAGGCACCCCGGCGGGACTGAAAACGCCAGCATCTTGCGCACCGTATCCCGGTGCAGCCCGAACACCCGGGAGGCCTCCCGTATGCTCATCCCATCCACCATGCAGGCCCGGCGCACTCGAACGTATAGCTCCACCTTGTACATCCTTCACCCCTTCCATTGAGTTGCCTCCAACTCTATGGAAGGCGGCGGGGGGTACGGTTTTGCAGCGCCACTCTCGAACGCTCACCCCCGCCTCGCCGGTACATTATTATTCCGCCGGTTATGTTGACGTTCAGGGAAAAGGTCCTCGCTAACTGGCCAGCAGAAATGGCACATTCCACTTATGGAGAATGTGACTTTGACGCCCAAAGAACAGACGAGACTCAAGATCCTCAACAGCCTGCTGGCTGAGCACATGACGCTGGATCAGGCGGCTACACTCATGGGTGTCAGCCCGCGACACACCCGGCGTATCCTTGCGGCTTACCAGGAGAAAGACGCTGCCACCGTTGCTCACGGTCTCCGGGGCCGCAAGCCGGCCAACGCAACTCCCGAGCCCGTTGCAACCGCTGTGGTTCACCTGGCTCGCACCAGGTACGCCGGGACCAACCACACCCATCTCAGCGAGTTGCTGAGCGACCGCGACGGCATCGACATCGGCAGGACCACCCTGCGGCGCATCCTGGGCAACGCCGGGTTGAGCAGTCCGCGGCGCAGGCGCCAGCCAAAGCACCGGGTACGCCGCCAGCGAATGCCCCGGCAGGGAATGCTGATACAGATGGACGGCAGTCATCACCCGTGGTTGGGGGACCGGATTCCACCGTTCACGCTGCTGATCGCAGTGGACGATGCCACCGGCACGGTGGTCGACGCCCTCTTCTGCGAGAAGGAGGACGCCCACAGCTACTTCCTGCTGATCCAGCGCCTCTTGCAGCGCCGCGGCATTCCCCTCGCCCTGTACACCGACCGGCACGGGGTCTTCAGGCACACGCCCGGCTCCGGCCTCCCCGGAATGCCAACCCAGTTCAGCCGGGCCATGGACGAACTGGGGATCCAGATGATATTCGCCCTCTCTCCCCAGGCCAAGGGAAGAGTGGAGCGGATGGCGGAAACTTTCCAGGACCGCCTCGTAACCGAACTGCGGCTGGCAGGGGCGAGCAGCATCGGGGAAGCCAACAGCGTGCTGGAGCAGTTCCTGCCGCGATTCAACCGGCGTTTCCGTGTTCCACCGCAATACCCTGAGCCTGCATTCTGGCCCCTGGACCCGGAGCTGTGCCTGGAACAGATCCTGTGCTTCAAGCACCGCAGAAAAGTGGCTAGGGACAACACGGTGAGATTCCAGCTGCATACCCTGCAGTTGCTGCCAGAGCGGGAACGTCCCAGTTATGCCGGGGCGGCTGTGGAGGTCCTGCAAGGACTGGCCGGCCGGCTGTCGGTGCGGCATGAGGGACGCATCATCTCCTCCCAGGAGGCGCCACCCAGTCTGGTATTTCTCCGGAACGGCCACGGAGGCTCCGAACGTGTTCCTGTCCGGTCCTCCAGCGCCAACGGGTTGGGCGAACACTGGATCTCGACTCTCGAACCGCTGGGCTCAAGGGCACAGGACGAGAATGGTGGCGGTCTGATCACTGACGGCGCGGCCACGCCCGGCAGGCCCGCAGCCGCCCCAACGCGCAAGCCGACGTTCCTTCAGAAGGAGCGATGGAAGGCGATTCAGAAAGCCCGTCGCAAGGGGATGTCGCTTCGGGCAATCGAACGGGAATTGGGAATCCACAGGGCCACCATCAAGAAATACACGGACGCTCAGGGTCCGCCAACGCGACAATCCCCCGTGGTTTCCTCAACGTCATCATCTGATACCATTGAGGCTTAACCGAGTGACATTCTTGCTGAACACTTAACCGGACATTTTCCCTGAACTTCGACACCACAGCGGTACACCTTCTCGCCGCCCTTGACAGCGGGCGGACCTCTCGTTCGCGGACGTCGCTAAGAGCCAAGTCCTTTAGGCGGTCCACGTTTGGCGCTCCGTGCGCCTCTAAGTGGCCATTGCTTTACCTATCTCTGATTGGGACATCTCTGCTCCTCTTTCTGATGTACCCCACCTCATCCAAGGAGTTAGCCCTATCTCAAACCTCTCCGGTTCTCTTCCTCCGCTTGTGTATCATTGTCGCTTATTGCTGACGGCCTCCTCTAGCCACAGTAAATCAGGCCCGGAAAAGGGATTGACCCCTTTCCGGGCCCTCAATTTACGATCCGTCTGATAACTGCTTCGGACCCATACCCGAAAGCGGAATTTCTATCTATGGAATCCAGGATCTCCAGACTGACTCGTTGGCGTCAACCCACTCCTGCGCCGCCTGGCGTACGGTCAGGTCGTTCTCGGTGAGGTTGAGGACGATCTCGTTCTGCTGTTCGTTGGTCATCTGGAAATTGGAGAGGAACTCGTATGCCTCTGGAAACTCGTCCTGAAGACCCGGCCAAATCAGCTTTGCTACGGCGTCGGTTGGGAAGCCGCAGTTGAAACTGGCACCCGCGGGATAGCAGTCCGAAGTCCACTCGGGCATCTCGATCTGCACCAGGTTGTACTTGGCATGTGCCCAGTGGGGCTCCCATAGGTATGTGAGGATGGGATCACCCCTTTGGAAGGCGGCGTCGAGTTCAGCCAGAGCCGCGCCTTCGGACCCGGCGAACACTGCCTGGAAGTCGGCGCCGAAGGCCTCAAGTCGTTCCTCTGGCCTTGTATCCCACGCAGCAGTGAACTCCAGGAGTCTGCCACTAGCACCGGTATCGCTCGTGACAAAGACGTCCTTGTACTGGTTCAGGTCGCTAACCGTGCGGAGGTTGGGCGCCACTGCTTCGATGCCGCGGTCGGCGTCGCCATTGATGACGTAGGAAGGAACATACCAGCCGGTCTCACCCACTATGCCCACCGTCCCCATGCGCTCCACTTCGGCGTCTTCAGCATTCACGTATTCATCCAGGAGCTCGGCGCTGTAGGAAGGCCAGTTGCAGCAGACGAAATGGAAACCGCCCCGTTCGAGGCCTATGAAGAGTGGCGCCGAATCGGCGGGCGCAAATTTGGTCGCGACAGTGTGGTCCATTTCCTGCTCCAGCAGGATCTGCGCAACAGCCGTCGTGGCAAGCTGGCCGTTCCAGTCCTGGTCGACGAGATACAGGGTGCCCCTGGTCTCCGGCTCAGCGACGCCTTCGTCGGCTTCTTGTTCACAGGCCAATCCTACTGTGATGACCATGGCCAGCGCCACAATCATAGAAAGACCAATCCACCTATTCTTCACTGTTTTCATTTTCTTTCTCCTTTCAGGGTCAGGATTGTCTAATACAATCCTGTCAGATTGCGACATGCCATATCGTCCTATAGGCATCCCTCCTTGTGCGGGTTCGCGGGCCGTGTGCCGGATTCTCGCTACCTCAGCGCCGTAAGAGGTATTACTGTGCCCTGTTTGCCTCTGGTCATGCGGTCAAGCGCCATCGCCATGAAGACGATGGTCATCCCGGCAATCAGGCCGTCGCCCATCCTTAGCCAGATGGAATTTATGAAGACTTCCTGTCCCAGGCCCCCACCGCCCACAAGCCCAGCTATAATCACCATGGCGAACACCATGATGATGGTCTGGTTGACACCCATCAATATCGTCGGGAATGCCAGGGGTATCTTGACCTGAAGCATGGTCTGAAGTCCGGTCGAGCCATGGGCCTGGGCCGTCTCGATCACCTGTGCCGGCACCTCCTTGATGCCGAGGCTGGTCATGCGGATCACCGGAGGCAGCGCATACACCGCCGTGGCTATGATGCCCACCAAAGGCCCGATACCCCAGAGCATAATGACCGGAATCAGGTAAACGAAGATCGGCATGGTCTGCATGGTGTCCAAGAAGGGCCGCAGGAGCGATTCGAAGGCCCTGCTCTGGGAGGCGACAACGCCGATCCCGATACCCACCACTACCGTGAACAGCCCTGCGGTCAGCACCTGGCTCAGGGTGTCCATGGTCACGTCCCAAACTCCGCCGAAGCCTGCGAAGGCCAGGCCTGCTACAGCGAGAAGCCCCACCCGCCATCCAGCAGTTAAGTAGGCCAGTCCGGCCGCGATGACCATGAGCGCCGGCCAGGGGAGCCAGAGGAGCACCGTGTTAATGGGTGAGTACCCAAGTTCCCGGAACAGGCTGTCCCGTACCCAACTTGTGATGAAATGGAGATTGACGGCCATCCAGTCGAATACGCGGTTGACGGGGTCCGCCATTGAGAAGGTCAGTTCGTCCGGGAAATCTCTCAGAGGACCGACAATGGAGCCAATGACCAGCAGGACGGCTATCAGACCTACGCCCGAAATAGGAAGAGCGTAGCGGGCAGCCATGTCCTTAAGGCTCAGACCGGCCGTGTCGTGAGAGCGCGGACTGATGGCCTGGACGGATGTAGCTGAGTTTGGACCGGAATTCGCGAGGGCGTAGCTGAGCCTGTCCAGGATGACGGCCAAGAGCACGATGGCGATGCCGCTCTCCAGTCCTTTCCCCGCGTCCACCTCCCTCAACGAGAGCCATACGTCCCTGCCGAGACCATCGATTCCCACCAGGGCAGTTATTATCACCATGGCAACTGCCATCATAATTGTTTGGTTGATGCCCATCATGATCGAGCTCTTTGCCAGCGGCAGCTGCACCTGAAACAGTGTCTGAGACGTCGTCGAGCCGTGCGAGTGGGCCGTTTCCATAGCGGCCCGTGGGATCTGCCGGATCCCCAAGTTGGTGAGCCTTATGACGGGAGGAATACAGTAGACCACCGTAAGGAAGACGCCCTGGGCGCCGCTCACGCCGAATAGGACCAGGGCTGGGATGAGGTATACGAAGGCAGGCAGGACCTGCATGGTGTCGAGGATCGGGCGGACGATTGCCTCGAAGCGATTGCTGAGGGAAGCGAATATGCCAATCGGCACACCAATCCCTACGGCGATAGCCACTGAAACTCCCACTACGCTTACAGTGAGCATTGCGGAGTCCCAGTACCCGTTGAAGCCGATGAACAGCATGGCAGCGCCGCAAAAGACCCCAAGCCACCTACCGCCGAGCCTGAACCCCAACATCGATGCCGCCGCCACAACAGCGATCCAGGGAAGCCAAAGGAGGAATGTGTCTAACCCGGCGAGGCCCGCGTCTATCACTTCGGAGATTGGATTGAAGAACCAGACGAGGGTGTCGCCGAACCATTCAAAGAAGTTGTCGATCGGCTCCTGGATGGAAGGTTCCCAGCTCCGCGGCCAGTCTCCGAAGTCGGTCCTAGCATTGGTGGTTGCCAGTAGATAGGCCAGGATGTACGCGGCGACGGCAAGGGTCGCCCACAGCATGGCCCGGTACCGGCGCTCCCGGACAGGGCGAATCTGGAGAGCCTCCGTGCGGATCACGTCGCTACTCCATCGTCGCCTACGAGGGCCGCCATTACCGCCTCCCGGCTGATGGTGCCGATGCACCGGCCGTGGTCCAGGACAGCAATGGGGGCGCCGCCGCCGATGGCCAGGGGAATCAGCCGTTCGAGGCGGATATCCGGCTCCACGATGACACAGGAGTCCCACATTACGGAGGCGACGCTGGAGTGCGTCACCCCGCTACCAGGCACATCCGCCAAATGCACCGTCCCGATGAAACGGTCCTGTGCGTCGACCACGATCGCACTGTCACATTCCTGGGCGGCCAGCCTGGTCATCAGGTCGGCTAGTCCTTCATCTGCGGTGGCGTACACTCGGGGCGGGGTCATGACAGAACGTGCCGTGAGCACCTTGGATCTGGGCACGTCCCGGGTGAAGTCCCGCACGTAGTCGTTGATCGGGTTGGAGACCAGCTCCTCCGGCGTGCCTGTCTGAACGAACTCGCCGTCCTTCATTATGGCGACACGGTCCCCGACCTTGAGGGCTTCGAGGAAATCGTGGGTTATGAATACCATCGTCTTCTGGACCAACTGCTGGAGCCCAATCAACTGGTCCTGCATGTCCCGCCGAATCAGGGGATCTAGAGCGCTGAACGGCTCATCGAAGAGGAGGATCTCCGGGTCGACTGCAAGGGCTCGGGCCAGCCCAACACGCTGCTGCATTCCGCCACTCAGCTCGTGCGGGTACCGTCCCTCCCATCCCGTGAGCCCCACCATCTCAATGACTTCGGCGGCGCGGTGGAGTTGAGTGGCCTTGTCAACGCCCTGAATCTGGAGACCGTAGGCCACGTTGTCCAGGACCCGCTTGTGGGGAAAATTGCCGAAGTGCTGGAAGACCATGCCCATCTTGTGGCGGCGAATGTCCCGCAACTGCTGCTTGTTCATCGCGAGCAAGTCCTCGCCGTCTATGATGACCTCGCCGCGAGTCGGCTCGATGAGACGACCGAGACAGCGGACGAGTGTCGACTTGCCGCTGCCGGAGAGACCCATGATGACGAAGGTCTCCCCCTCCCGTACATGGAAGGAGACATCCCTAACAGCCAGCACGCAGCCCGTCTGGGCCAAGACCTCTTCCTTGGAAAGGGCAGGGTCGATGGAGTCCGCAAGATGCCGGGCTCCGTCCCCAAACACCTTCCAGAGGTTTCGGCACGCGAGTGTCAAGCCGGGGTCTACCCTGGATAGACTGGCCGACTCCGATGCATTGGCTGAGCCGGATTCCCATGGTATGCTCTTGATATTCTTACCACCTAATACGTTAGTCCGACCGGGTTGGGAGCAGGGGTGTCGGGCAAGAAGGCCACTGGCACCGACGGTCGGTTGACCAGAGTGATCAGTGAGGCCAGATCAGCTTGTAGGTCTGCCTAAGCTGCTCTGTTAGCGTCCTCACTTCAAGCAGCATGTAGAAAATCTCGCTGTAGCAACTAGTCCCTAAGCTTTCTGTCGCCAAGTCCCCTCCGCCCTCTTGCGGTCCACTCTCAAGCCGCTACCACGCTACCAAAGGAGAGGATCGGTTGGCGTGGGCCTGCGCAGGAGCGGGAACCAGGTGTGCAATCGCCTTAACGTGTCTGGCTATTGCAACTGTCTCTCCATGCGCGATCGCCCGGAGGAGTTCGGCCAAGCGGGTCTTGGCCTCCGTAGCTTGAATCTAACATGTCGATTCCAACCTGTTGTGTTAACCACACCACTTTACCAATTGTTCCCTACCCAGGTCAACAACGGATTTGGGAACGCCACCTTTGTGTTAAGGAGCGGCTGAGGTTAGATAACGTCGCTCCAGGCCGCCTCTAACGTGGTGGACTACAGGGGAGTTGCAGGGTCAACCACATCTCAAAGTTGGTGCTGCCTACCGTCCACTCTGGCCCACCGGAAGGGATTCGAACCTAGATGCTCATTCCAAGGCAAATCACATGGTATCTGTCTGCCTCCCGTTCTAGAGTGCCATTGCCCATGAGAACCTGATGAGGTTGTCTAAACTGCCTCGCACGCTTCGTGACGCGAAGGAGATAATATACATGCCGCCAGCACACCAATACGACGAGTTAGTACACGGGCCAGATAAGGCACCGAGTCGTAGCTGAAATGGCCCGTCTCGCGCGGACATTCCCTCCGCCTAACCGCCCTCGGCCCACGCCTCGGACAACGCCTCTGCTTGCTCCAGCACAGTCTGCGTCGCCTTTTCCCGCTTGTCTGGAGGGTAACCGTGATTCCGTAGTATGCGCCGGACGAGCACCCGGAGCTGCGCCCTTACGGTCTCCCGCACTGGCCAGTCTATGGTGACGTTGCGGCGCACCGTCTGGACAAGCTCGCGGGCGATTTCCCGGAGCGTGTCGTCGCCGAGGACCTGGACGGCGCTATCATTGGTCTCCAAGGCATCATAGAAGGCGAGTTCGTCTTCGGAGACACCGAGACGCTCGCCGCGGGCGTTGGCCTCGCGCATTTCCCGTGCCAGTTGGATGAGTTCCTCAATGACCTGAACCGCCTCCACCGCGCGGTTCTGGTAGCGCCGCAGCGATTGCTCCAGCATTTCGGCGAAGGATCGCGTCTGCACGACGTTCTGGCGCCGACGTGTTGCCACCTCACCGCGGATGAGCTTCTGCAGGAGCTCTACGGCCAGGTTGCGCTGGGGCATGCCCTGGACCTCTGCGAGGAAGTCTTCGGAGAGCACTGAGATGTCCGGCTTGTCTAGCCCGGCCGCGGCGAAGATGTCCACAACGCCCTCTGAGGCTACGGCGCGAGAGATAATCTGCCGGACTGCCAGTTCTAGCTCGTCCTCTGGGCGTGCGAGGGCCTCTGCACGCTTGGTCAAGGCAGTGCGCACCGCCAGGAAGAAGGCGACGTCGTCGCGGATGCGCCGGGCGTCGTCATGCGTCGAAGCCAGCGCGAAGGCCTGCGACAGCTCCCGCACGGCCACCGTGAAGCGATCTTTGCCGTTTTCCTGTGCCAGCACGTGCTCTTGCGCCGAAGGCAGCATGGCCAGCCGCTGCTGGCCACTGCCTTCCTCCCACTGCGACCAGTCGATGCCGTGGAAGATGGCGCAACAGACCTCGTGCTTCTCAAGCATGACGGCGACCGCCTCGCCCTGGTCGACCGTCGCTTGGCCCTTGCCGCCGCTCTCCGTGTAGGTGACGGTGGCCTCTCGGATGTCCTGCGCGAGGCCGAGGTAGTCGACGACAAGGCCGCCGGGCTTGTCGCCGAAGACACGGTTGACGCGGGTGATGGCTTGGAACAGCCCGTGGCCGCGCATGGGCTTGTCGACGTACATGGTATGTAGGCACGGAGCGTCGAAGCCGGTGAGCCACATGTCGCGCACCAGCACGATCTGGAATGAGTCCTCGGGATCGCGGAAGCGCTTGGCGAGGGCCTCGCGCCTAGGCTTGTTGCGGATGTGCGGTTGCCAGTCGGTCGGGTCCGTCGCCGAGCCGGTCATTACCACCTTGATTGCGCCCCGGCCGTCGTCATCGTCGTGCCACTCGGGGCGGAGGCGCACCAGTTCCCGGTAGAGGTCGATGCAGATGCGGCGACTCATGCACACCACCATCGCCTTTCCGTGCATGGCTTCCAGCCGCTGCTCGTAGTGGGCGACGATGTCCTCGGCGATCTGCCGCATGCGGGGCTCCGCACCCACCACGGCCTCCAGCTGCGCCCACTTCGTCTTCAGCCGCTCCCTCCGCTCGACCTCCTCGCCCTCGGTGGCGTCTTCGAAGTCCGGGTCGATTCGCGGACGCTGGTCTTCGTTCAGGATGAGCTTCGCCAGGCGGCCTTCGTAGTAGATAGGCACAGTGGCGCCGTCCTCCACGGAGCGCCGGACGTCGTACACGCTGATGTAGTCGCCGAAGACCGCGCGGGTGTTGGCGTCCTGCAGCTCGATGGGGGTGCCGGTGAAGCCGACGAAAGATGCGTTGGGCAGCGCGTCCCGCATGTGCCGCGCGTAGCCGTCGATGAAGTCGTACTGGGTGCGGTGCGCCTCGTCGGCAATAACCACGATGTTGCTGCGATCCGAGAGCATCGGGTAGGTGTCGCCGCGCTCCTCCGGGAAGAACTTCTGGATGGTGGTGAAGACTACGCCGCCCGCCGCCACGGAGAGCTTGGCCCGCAGGTCCGCGCGGCTCTCTGCCTGCGAGGGCTGTTGGCGCAGCAGTTCCTGGCAGCGGGAGAAGGTGGCGAAGAGCTGCTCGTCCAGGTCATTGCGGTCCGTGAGGACGACGACGGTGGGGTTGCGCATGGCGGGCTCCCGGGCGATGGCGCCGGCGTAGAAGGCCATGGTAAGGCTCTTTCCGGAGCCCTGCGTGTGCCACACGACACCGATGCGGTGGTCGCCGCGGTCGCCGCCGGGCTTGCGGCCTGACTCATAGTGCCCATGCTCAGCCACGGCCGCCCCCTCACCTATGAGCGCTGCGGCCCGCAGCGTCTCGTCGACGGCGGCGCGAACGGCGTGGAACTGGTGGTACCCGGCCACCTTCTTGAGCAGCGGCCCGCCGTCGTCCTCAAACACGATGAAGTCGCGCAGCAGCGGCAGCAAACGGTCCGGCGAGAAGACGCCCTGCACCATCACCTCGAACTCCGAGGCGGCGCCCTCCGCCAGCCCCTCGCCGGTGACGGTGCGCCACGGCTTGAACCACTCACGCCCGGCGGTAAGCGACCCGATGCGCGCCGTAGTGTCGTCGGACACCACCAGCAGCTCGTTCATGGCGAAGAGGGTGGGCAGCTCCGCTTTGTAAGTCTGCAGCTGCTGCCACGCTGCCCAGATGGTGGCATCCTCATCCAGGGGGTTCTTGAGTTCCATGACGGCCAGGGGCAGGCCGTTTACGAAGAGGACGATATCCGGGCGGCGGGTGTTGCGGTTCTCCGTGACGGTGAATTGGTTGACGGCGAGGAGGTCGTTGGCGAGGGGGCGAGCGGCATCCATCACCATGGCCTGGGCGCCCTGGACGCGGCCCTCTGCGACGAACTCCACGGTGACGCCAGCCACAAGCATGCGATGGAAGGAGCGGTTGCGAGCCTCCAGCGTCGCCCCATTCGGCTGAGTGAGCTTGCGGTAGGCGTCGTCCAGCGCCTCCGAGGGCAGGCCAGGGTTCAGTCGTGCAAGGGCGTCCCGCAGCCGCCCCTCCAGCACAACGTCGCCGTAGTCATCGCGCTCCGGTGAGTCCCCATCCGGCGCGATGTCGGGCCCGTAGGCAACCTCCCACCCCAACTCCCGCAGCCACGATAGCGCGGCCTGCTCCACGGTGTTCTCGTTGAGAGTGGTCATGCCAGCTTTTCGCAACGACGCAGTTGCTCAATGGCCACACAATTCACCTGCTGCATCTCGGACAACGCAGACATAATTATTTGGACCGTCAATGTGAAGTCCAATTGAAAGACCGGAAACATCGGCGTCTCACGAATGGCCCGATAGTTGGCTTCGGTCGTCGCGTTGTTTGTGTGTGCCAGATCGCCATTGACGAAAAGGTCGAAAATCTCTCGGCGTGTCATTGGCCCGTCTTCGGAGATCGAGAGATTGGACTCGGAATCCAAGTAACAGTTGAGTTGATCCCTGATCTCGGTGAACCTGGAGATAAGTTGAGTCTCTACGTTCAAATCAGAATAAAGAGTTTGCATGTTTGAAAGAGAGGTGCTCTCATTACTCAGCATAAAGAGCCGCAATGTGAGAACAGTAGCCTCAACTGTCTTATCCGACGGCCCGGCGAAAAGGACATCCCAACCTCGTCCCCTCCGCCATTCAACAATTGCGCCCCCGCCTCTAGATTCCTCCGCAAACCCGCGTTGCTCTAGTCGCTCCACCTTCTTGTTGAACCGCTCAAGAATTCTAATCTGGTCATCAATCGTCATTGTTCGCATGAGAGCCTTCATCTGTCACCCGCACATGTCCAGACACCAGCCGAGGCAGCAGCGCGTCTCGTTGTGCGGCAATGGTACGGGACTCGACCTCGTTCAACGCCATATTCTCATAAAGTGGCAAGACCTCTAGCGCGAAACCTGCAATAACATCTCTTGGGGGTTGTGGGAATCTGAATTCCTGTAATGCATTTCGCTGCATATGGAGAACTGTTGTTCCGTTGACCCGAGATAGAACGTGAATCCGAAATTCTTGGCTCTGGAGCATTCCATAGAGATAGAACTTGGTCAAGGGTGGCAAAGGTCTGACGACAAGGAGGTCAAGAGACGCGACTAGCGTCCTATATTCGGGTGAGTCACTGACAAAAGCCGTTCTACCAATGACCTCTGCTGCCTGTGTAACGTCTGTCTGAGCGACAACGACGTCTCCAGCTTTGACTACTTGTGCGGGAAGGTAGTCGCCCGTGTATGGCTTGAGGCCGGTGGGCGAATATCCGCCACCACGTTGGATTGACTTAAGCGTGACCAGAGCAGTCCTCGAATCTCCTAGTTCGGATGACCTATATGAGTGACCCTTGATCACCTCCACCACATCCCCAAGCGTCCGCACCTCCCAGCCCTCCGGGATGTCGCCGAGAAGGGAGGGGACGAGCGTGTCGGGGAAAAGGTTGTAGTGCTCCGCCGGGAGACCGGGGAGGGACTCGCCGGGGCGCCAGCGGCCCTCCATCTTCGCGCGCACCGGCTCAAAGTCTACGAACCACGCCTGGAAGAACGCCCGGACCATCGCCTCCAGGGTCTCGTTCATGCGTCGGTTCAGATCGATCTTGTCGTCCAGCGTCCCCAGCACGTGCGCGATGGCCCGCTGCTCTTCCAGCGATATTGCAGGAAAGGGAATCGCCGCAATTTGTTGGGAAGATACATTTGGGAAAGTCGACCCAGTGGCCTGGGCCAAAAGATTCGGCAAAGCTAGCTCGATTACCCCTCGAACAAGCGGTTGCAGGGATGTGTCCTCATGGTGACGAATCGCGGCCAGACCGCGCCCGATCGCGTATTCTCGGTCGGCCCAATTCATCCGGCCTGTGCTGGAACCCCTTACGCAGAAGAGGATGTCTCCGGGTTGAGCGAGCTTTCGAGCGTCGGAAGTGAATTGGACTGGGCATGGATGATGAGAACCGAATTCGGTCGGGCCGTTGAGGAGAGGCACGTCTCCTACGCTTGATACTGTCTCACCTAAGGGTGACTGGCCCATCACAACCTCGGCCACGTCTCTCAGGCGGACATGCCTACCTACGTTCACCACCACTCGTTGCCTCTCCAATCATTTGCCAGCGTCACGGTATAGCCAAATAACCCAGCCGAGTTGTGCGACGTCTAATCGTTGCTTGGCCTCGTAAGTCTTCCCTTTCAAGTCCTGATAGTTGAGGAGGACATCGAATGGCTGGAGCGGAGGGTCCTTCAGCAAGCCAAAACCGTGACCGAAGTCCGACTGAATATTCTCTCCCTGTGGCAAGACATTGATGCCCTTGTATCCCGAGTACTTGGTGAACGCAAAGGATACTTCATGGTCCCTGAAGTCCTCCGAATCGAACTCGAGAGTGAATTCAACCTTCATTGCCGGCCCACGTCCTATGTTTGCAAGAACGAAGCTGATGGCGGGCCAGCGTTCTTGATCGGTGGTAAAGTACACGACGACCTCAGGCTCAGTCTCTGCTTTCCGCAAGAGCCGATTCTCATTTGCCAATGCCTTTGTCAGTAATGCCGTCACAATCGCAAGCAGTGCAATCACCGTGGTTGCAGTGGCCGTAACAACACCAGAGTTCTCATTCAACCAGTCAACCCAACACATTCTCGCCTCTGTGCTTCCAACGCCTAACCGCTGCTCTCATGTGCCCTCCTTCGCCGCCACCCCAGTCAATCCCCGAACCCAAGCTTGGTCAAGTTCTCCGCGATGGCGGCGTCGAGGCGGGCGGCTTCGGCTTGCTGCTCGCGCCACTGAGCTGCGAGGCGAGCCATCTTCTCGGCGAAGGGCTCGCCGTCGTCCTCCTGTGGCGCGGCGCCCACGTAGCGGCCGGGGGTGAGCACGTGGCCATGCCCGTGGACCTCGTCCAGCGTCGTGCTCTTGCAAAAGCCTGGGACGTCAGCATAGGCGGTGTCGGTACCGCTGCCGCGCCAGGCGTGGTACGTCGCGGCGATGTGCGCGATGTCCTCGGCAGCGAGATCGCGGCGCGTCCGGTCAACCATGTACCCCAGCTTCCGCGCGTCGATGAACAGCGTCTCGCCGGGGCGGTCGCGGGGTTCACCGTTGCGCCGCCCCTTAGACAGGAACCACAGGCACGCCGGGATCTGCGTGGAGCGGAAAAGCTGCCCCGGCAGCGCTATGATGCAGTCCACCAGGTCCGCCTCGATGATGGCCTTGCGGATCTCGCCTTCGCCCGACTGGTTCGACGACATGGAGCCGTTGGACAGCACGAAGCCCGCAATGCCCCGCGGCGATAGGTGATGCAGGAAGTGCTGCACCCACGCAAAGTTGGCGTTCGACACGGGCGGCACACCGAACTCCCAGCGGCGGTCGCTACGCAGGCGGTCGCCGCCCCAGTCGGAGACGTTGAATGGCGGGTTGGCGAGGATGAAGTCGGCGCGCAGGTCCGGGTGCTGGTCGTCGTGGAAGCTGTCACCGTGGGCAATCTGCCCCTCTATCCCTCGTAAGGCAAGGTTCATCTTGGCAAGCCGCCAGGTGGTGTAGTTGGACTCCTGACCGTAGATGGAGATGTCCCTCTTGGCCCGCCCGCCGTTGCCGTTGCCGCTAGCGTGGGCTCGAATGAACTCCACCGACTGCACGAACATGCCCGACGAGCCGCAGCACGGGTCGTAGACGCGCCCGTGGTACGGCTCCAGCATCTCGACGAGCAGCCGCACGACGCTGCGCGGAGTGTAGAACTCGCCGCCCTTGCGACCCTCGGCAATAGCGAACTGCTCCAGGAAGTACTCGTACACGCGGCCCAGCACGTCGGTGGCACGAGCCTCGGCGCCGCCCACCTGGATGTTGCTGACCATGTCCACCACGCGGCCGAGTCGCTCCTTGTCCAGCGCGGCCCGGGCGTAGTCCTTCGGCAGCACGTCCTTCAGCACTTCGTTCTCCCGCTCCACGGCGGTCATGGCGGCGTCGACGGCCTGCCCGATGGTGGGCTGCCGCGCGTGGGCCTGCAGGTTGGGCCACCGCGCCTCAGAGGGCACCCAGAAGATGTTTTGAGCGCGATACTCGTCCGGGTCCTCCGGATCGGCGCCCTGGTCCTGCTCGGCGACCAACTGCGCGTGGGCCTCCTCAAAGGCGTCTGAAATGTACTTCAGAAAGACGAGGCCCAGGACGATGTGCTTGTACTCGGCGGCGTCCATGCTACCGCGTAGGGCGTCGGCCATGCGCCACAGCTGCGCCTCTGGAGCCGCATCGGCGGGTGGGGTGGCGGCGTTGCTTCGGCGACGGGTTGTTGTCATGCGGGTGTGCTCCAATCGTTTGGTTGAATGCGAACCAGGGTTAGTCCGGTCGAGCCTTCTTGCCTCCGGGGCCATAGCCGTGGGCAACCAAGAAGGCGGCAGTGTTGCCGTATTTCTGCTCAATAACAAACCACAGCGCACTGCTGTCATGGCCCGGAACGAAGTAACGCTGTGTGGGCTCCCCACAACTACAATAGCAAGTTCCGGTGCGCGGTGGTTGGTTTATCGGTGGCATGCCTGCCCTCCCTCCAATGACGTGCTCAGTGTGCCGGATTGTAGCGGTCTCACCTACGCGAAGGAAAGCACCGTGAGTGCATGTCTGCGAGTCCTTTTGTGCCCTTCTGTGGAGTTTGCCTTCCTTCATACTGAACACATAGCGTAGTGCAGGACGTATGAGCGTTGCCGCTCCGACAATTTGGGAGAGACACCATGCACCACCAAAATATCGCGACCGCAGTCCTCAATAGGAGCGCGATCTCTCGGTTACCATTACCACGCGAGGGACCAATGGTTTTGTCTACGGTACACTCACGCCCCTAGCACGCCTTAGCCCCGTTTTAGTACACTGCGCGAGTCTGGACCCAGATTCATAGCTAAAACAGCCCGTTCCGTTGGGACACTCTCGCCGCGTTCCTACCATTGCGTGCCGCCGCACGCCGCACCCCGCCGCACGATGGGGCCGTTGCGCAGGAACGCATCAGGGGGTGTGAGGAGTTGGTCGAGCGGCAACGGGGGTGGCCGCACGAGGCCGAGGCGTGGTTTGGGCCGGTAGTTCATGCGCTGCCCGACCCAGCGGCCCCGCGGCGGTCGCAGCGGTGGTTCTGGCCCTGGGGAAGGGGCTAATGCAACAGGGTCACCTGCGACGCCCCCCTAACTCGCGAACGGGCCGGGTGCGAGCGTCTGAGCGGCCGCCCGCACCCCGCCGCCCTGGGCAAAAGTGGTGCGGTGGCCAGCCTCAGCGCCGGCGAAACGTGCCTCGACCGCCCCTAGCTGGCAGTGGCTAGTATCGTACTGTAGACGTCAGCTACCACAGGCCGGATTCCCGAACCCCCGCGTTGGGGTCGCGGCGTAGGGTCCGGCGGCGCTTGGCCTCTCGTTCCCACTCATGGCTGCGGTGTACGCCATCGATTCCGCTGACGGCTTGCGCGGCCCGCGCTTCTCCGCGGCGGTGGGTCCGTGACCGACGCTAGACCGGCGGCCTATGAGCCCTCGGCATCCATCAGGCCCATCTCGGGTGCGGTGCGCAACAATGGAACGCGGCGTATCTGTGCGAGGGGTGAATTCCAGCGAATGCGGCGGGGAATTGCGCGGCCCTGGTCGCGGCCGCCGCTGCGTAGCTGAAACGCTTGTCATAAGAAGCAAAGTGCGAAGCGGGCCCGGAGGCCTCTGCGCCGCCCGCCGCGCCCACCTGGTGTCGACGGTCACCGTGGTGCTGAAGAGACAATTGCGGCCTGGGCGACGTCGCTGGCGGGCTTCAGGTCCTCAAGGGCGGTGTCTGAGGCGGTCAACGGGGGTTCGTAGCTGCGGCGGGGGTTGAGGCCCTCCGGAGGCGCGACGTCGACCGCCGCGCCCGCAGGCCCTTGAGGAGCTGCGCCGCGGAGGGTGTGGGGGGATTTTTCGGCTGGAGTCAATAGTCGCCTGATCTATATAAATAGGGGGGGGTAAACGACACGACCACCACCACCACGCGGCGATTGCGGCGGCCCAGGCCCGGGTTGCTGAGCGCCTCGAGGACGCGTAGCCGCCCCAGCCGTATTACAAACGACGTGTTGGTTTCGCGGTACGCTGCAGGCCCGCGGGGTTGCGCCGGCGGCATATACAAGTTCGCAGTACGGTACACTCTGGCCCACCGGACGGCGACCCGAGCAGTGGCCTGATGCCATAGCGACATGGACTGACGCGATTGTAGGACTATGGCAGATTGTCAAACCGCAGGGGGCTTTGGTGAAAAAGTCCGATCTGATGCAAAAGTCCTCGATCTGATGCAAAAGTCGCCAGAGCGGTCGCTAGGTAGAGTGAAGTGCATAAGTCTATCTAGCTAGCTATGCCAAACTGGCGACGCAGGCGGTGGTCACTGGAACATGCGCCAAAGCGTCCGGCCCAAGACGATGATGCCGGCAACGAGGACGCAGAGCGCCAAGGTCACCACGACAACCAGAATGCGGGTGTCCCGGTCCATGTGAGTCCTCCCACTTTTACTCTAGGTAGTGTCTCAGTTTGACATTCCCCTCAGCCTTGGGTAGCATCGTTTCGCTCCGTAGCAAGAGCACAGCCTTAGCGCAGGCGGATTCGTCTCGTGGCCCCTAGTGGGCGCGCTGGGATGACGCTCTTGCTACGGAGGCTGAATCCTGTCCACTAGGGGTCTACCTCTGTTCCGCTCCGGCCCCTGTGGGAATGGAGTCGCCCGTGCAACCGATACGCGGCATCCCCAACCGCCTCGCGTTCTTCACGACCGCCCTCATCTGGCCCGCCAGGTCCTCCCTCTGCCCGGCCCGTTGTCCTGGCGGCTGATCCCCTCCCGGTAGCTTCTTCATCCCCTGAACCCGTCGTTGTCGCGGCGCGCTGCGCCGTGGCTACCCGTTTGTTGCACCGAGAGGGATTTCTCATGGTCATGTTGCGCCTCGTCTGTTCGCCTCACCAACCCATCTGCGGCCGACTTAGACCATGACGTTGTCCCGTGAAGGGAAGGCACCGTTAATGCCAGACCGTTACAAACCAGACTTTCAGCCCCCCCAGCACCCGCCATACTGCACCTGCGCGCGCTGTAACGACCCCGAGGGCCGCGTCGTGGCGGAGATTGATGAGCAGCAGGCCCAAGCCCATGCTGCGTACCTCCAGCGGCTGCAACGGGCCGAGTCCCATGAAGCGGCCAAGTATCGGTGGAACCTCCCACAAGCCCGCACGCCCTCTCCGCCGACGGGGAGCAGCATCGGCGGAACCGATGCCAGACATCCCGGTGTACCGCCGAGTCCGCTTTCCTCTCCAATGCCGGTTGCCTCCAGATTCGGCGGCGACGCCAGTGTTCCAGCCCCGCAAGACCAGCACGCCGGTGCGGGCGCATTCCTGGCCCTCCTTGCGGGCGGCGTGATCGCGCTCGGCATTGTTGCGGTAACGACGTTCGGGATCCCAGACCTCTTTCGTCATACCTTGGAGGTCGGCTGCACGGGCAGCATGAGACCCACCATTTCCTGCGGCGATAAGATCGTCGTGTCACGGGTGGATGATCAGACACCGCCGCTAGCGGTCGGGGACATCGTCGGGGTTCCGCAGTGCCCGAAGGAACGAGCGCTGCACAAGGCGCTGCATCGGTGGCCGGGGAGCGACCCAGCCCCGAACAGCATCCTCCATCGCATTATCCAAA
Organism: Dehalococcoidia bacterium; assembly: GCA_965249605.1. Lineage (GTDB taxonomy): Bacteria > Chloroflexota > Dehalococcoidia > Lucifugimonadales > UBA1127 > UBA1127. The sequence goes on along the minus strand of OZ252245.1, from coordinate 1,658,998 downwards.
GAGATACCCACGACGGCGCGCTGGTGTACTGGACGAAGGGCGACGCCAATGCCCGTGCGGATTCATGCTTCACGGAGCACGGCGACGTTCAGTACGTCGTCACAGAGATACTCAAAGGCAACTAGTGGGGGCACGGTGACAAGGCGACAGCGGTGTGAGTACACACGTATATAGTTCCCCAACCAATCGCCACATCTCTGCGTCGGTTCCGTGTCCAGCGCAAATAGCTCCTCAACTTGTATTCGTCCAACATGTTGGTCATAGGGCGCATCAACCCAATTGACGATGCCCGGCAGCGGCCATTCGACGGTAATGCTTAATGTTGGCAACCAGCAAAAGTGGGACAAAAAGAGAGCCGAGAGATCAGGGGCTGTTTTGAGGTGTGGCGAGCTCCCTGAGGGCCATGTTGTGCTGTCTTCGCCGTTCGATTGTCTGGGCTTTTACCTCCCTTGTGCGTTGTAGGATCTCTTCCCGCCTGCCTCTGAGGACATCCGAAGGTGTGACGTTGCCCAGGGCCTTGTGATAGCGCCGGTAGTTGTAGTAGCTGACGAAGGCCACGATCGCCGCCTCGAGGTCGGAGGGCAACTCATAGGGCACTTGGTTCACGTCCCTCTTGAGAGTCTGGTGGTAACGCTCCAGCTTCCCGTTGGTCTGGGGGTGGAAGGGGGCTGCCAGGATGTGCCTGATGCCCACCATACCCAGGTAGTCCCTGAAGGCCCTGGATATATAGCCGGGGCCGTTGTCGCTCAGCAGCCTGGTCCGGTCCGTGATTGGGACCCGGTCCATGCCTGTCCTGTCTACCGCGTCCTGGACCACCTCTATGAAGGAGTCGGATGTCATGTCTCGTTGAAGCCTGTGGGCCAGGATTAAGCGGGAATAGTCGTCCATCACGGTGACCAGGTAGTAGTAGCCCCAGCCCACCACCCTGAAGTAGGAGGCATCGGTGGCCCACATCTGGTGGGGGCCGGTGGTCTTGCGGTGGTACTCCTTGCCCGCGACCAGCCGCATCTCAGGCCTCTTCACCAGACCCTCCCTGCGAAGGATCCGGTAGACCGTCGACTCTGAGACTGAGAAGCCCATGTTGTCGGTGACCCATGCGGCGAGCTGCCGGCAACTCAGCTCCGGCATCTCCCTGGCTGCCGACAGAACGTTGTCGACCTCCCAAGAAGTAAGGCTGTTCCATGGAGGCTTGCCTCCTCCCGCATCGTCCTCAAGTCCTTGTTGGTCCTTCCGCCTGAGCCACCGGTAGTAGGTGCTCTTGGGGACTCCAAGCTCGCCCAGCGCCTTCCGCTTGGGGAGACCGGAGGAGGCTACCCTGGCAAGTACCGCCGTCTTCTCCAAAGCGCTCATCCTCTGGTACCGGTGTTGTCCTGGGGCATCGGGATGGCCGTTTTTTTGAGACGGTACCCCTCTAGGGACAACTCCGCCACCAACTGCTTCAGCTCTACGTTCTCTCTCTTGAGTTGGTGTACTTCCTGCTGGGTAGCGTCCCTCACCGTGTCCCGGGCCAGCCTCTCCTTCCCAGCCTCCATGAACTCCTTGGTCCATGCATAGTAGGAATGAGGCTTGATCCCCTCCCGTCTACACAGCTCGTTGACCGTCACCTCCCTGCGAAACCCCTCCAGTACGATGCGAATCTTCTCTTCCGATGTGTGCTTGTGTCTGGTAGCTGCTTTCACCCTGCGGACAAAGGATTTTGCCTCCTCCGTGCGCTCCTCAGCGGCCACTGCCTTACCTGTTTCTGTCGGGGACATTTCCGCTCCTCTCTCTGAGTACTCTTCCTCATCCAGGGAGCTTACCCCACCTCACCCTATTTGCTTTTTCTACCCCCTCTGGTTGTCCTATTCTTGCTGACAATCTACAGTCAACCTCCCAAGAAGTAAGGCTGTTCCATGGAGGCTTGCCTCCTCCCGCATCATCCTCAAGTCCTTGTTGATCCTTCCGCCTGAGCCACCGGTAGTAGGTGCTCTTGGGGACTCCAAGCTCACCTAGCGCCTTCCGCTTGGGGAGACCGGAGGAGGCTACCCTGGCAAGTACCGCCGTCTTCTCCAAAGCGCTCATCCTCTGGTACCGGTGTCGTCCTGGGGCATCGGGATAGCCGCTTTTTGAGACGGTACCCCTCCAGGGACAACTCTGCCACCAACTGCTTCAGCTCCACGTTCTCTCTCTTGAGTTGGTGTACCTCCTGCTGGGTAGCGTCCCGCACCGCGTCCCGGGTCAACCGCTCCTTCCCAGCCTCCATGAACTCCTTGGTCCATGCATAGTAGGAATGAGGCTTGATCCCCTCCCGTCTACACAGCTCGTTGACCGTCACCTCCCTGCGAAACCCCTCCAGCACGATGCGGATCTTCTCCTCGGCTGTGTGCTTGTGTCTGGTAGCTGCCTTCACCCTGCGGACAAAGGATTTTGCCTCCTCCGTGCGCTCCTCAGCGGCCACTGCCTTACCTGTTTTTGTCGGGGACATTTCCGCTCCTCTCTCTGAAGTAATCTACCTCATCAAGGGAGCTCTCCACACCTCTAACTTCTCGGCTTTTCCTACCCCTTCACCTGTCCCATTATCGCTGACAATCTACAGGCGAAAGGGGTAAAGGCCGAAAAGGCCCCAATCCGGCCCCAGGCCAAAACTCCGCTGTCCGCCTGCTGAGACGGGTAGGCCGAAAAGGCGTCCCACAATCCCCCCGCGAAAGACCGCCCTGAGGCAGACACGGACGGCGGGCGTCCGAGGGCAGTCCCAAAAGGAAATGATTGTGGACAAGGGAAAAGCAGGGGCAAGCGTAAATTACGCTCTACTAGGAGGACACATGGCAAAGCGGAGCATAGGCGACCCCCGGATAAGGCTCTCTCGTCCAGTTTCCGAGCAACGGGAGGCGAGCGACGGCCCTCGGGTAATGAAGGACGATAGCGATCCCACGAAAAGCTGGCAGACCATCTCCTACCTGCAAATCGTCTGGCAATCTCTCCAAGTGGACATTGACCGCTACAAGGAAGCGTGGGAGGAGGCCGAGCGTCTCCGACCCTGGGAACGGGTGCCCTACGACGAGCCATACGGCACGAAAGAGGAGATGCTGCGGCGGCTCGCCTTGGGCGACGTGGGCGCGATGTATGAGCAGCTCCAGGGGCTCTCGCATATGTCCCGCCACTTTGACCCGGAGGCCTACATCGCCCGCAAGGATGCGGAGAACTTCTTTGACACTCTGGCGGCGGCTGCAAGGGTGGCAGGGGTCACCCCAGCAACGATCAGTAGGTGGATTAAGAATGGGCGGCTGCAAGCGGTCGTGGTGCCCAACCCCAACGAAGTTGGGCGGCCCTGCTACCGCATTGAGCGGGAGGACTTAGAGGAGCTGAGGGCCAAGGCAAAGTAAATTACACGACACCATGAAACGGAACTGATTGTGAGCAAGGAGGAAGCGAACCATGACGACGACACCGGCACCCGTTGACCTGGACAACGTTCTCTTCGTCGCCGGCGACCTTCGGCGCCTGTGCCAGAGAGCGGTCAAGCTCGGCGTCCCCTACAACGTCTTCAAACAAGAGTCCTTGGAGGCTGCCCTCGCCCACGTCCAAGACATTCACGCGGGGAAAGAGGCCAGCATTCGGAGCGATGGCCCGTTCTACCGCCTGCTGGCCTACTGTCCGCGCACGGCATGGCGCATGGAGCACTTGGAATCTCTCCAAGTTGTCCGGGTGTTCGACGGGCGGGACAATGACGCATGAAGAGGGGACGTGATCCAGGGAAGGGACCGCGCGAAGGGCCGCCGTGCCGTCGGTGTGGACGGCCTACCCCGCCGCGCGGGAACTGGGGCAGGGTGGCTTGGCGCGATGGACGAGAGCGCCTGTCGGCATTCCATCATTACTGTGTCCGTTGTTACCGGAAGCTACGCCCCAGCGACAGATGAGAGGGAGGACCCGTCCATGACTTGCACCCGCTGCGGATCCCGCTCGCTAGCCACGCAGCACGACGAGCTCCTGTGCTTGTCGTGCGGGAAGGTGGCGGCGGCGGTCAAGGTCGTCCCTGTGCCGGTCTTCACGTTGGTCACTGTGACGGATGCAGCTAGGCGTTGCGGTGTCTCAGTGAGGACGATCCGCCGGTGGGTCGATGGCGGCGCGGTCGTGGGCGGCAGCTCCCGCGTCCAAGGACGCCCGCGCTTGGTCAACGTGGCCAGCGTTGAGGCGTACATCACGACGAGGACGCGGGCGAGGACCTGCGAGTGGTGTGGAGGCGAGATCCCACCGGCGGGTGTCCAGCGTTCGAGCAAAGTCAGCCGCCGATGGTGCGACAACCCCAACTGCAAGAAGAGCGCCTTCCGAGCGGCGCGGCGCGCCACCGCCTGACGCGTGTGGCCACGTCGCCGGCGGTGGGGGAGGAGGCCGACGTGGTGGTGGTGGTGGTGGTGGTGGTCGTGTCGTTTAATGCCCCCTATTAATATATATAAGGGAAACTAAGTTAGAGGTCGAAAGCCGTTGCACCCCCCCCACCCCCTAGGAGGCGTTATGTCTAATCGTCGTCGTCGTCCAGCCCCCCGCCGGATCGTGGGGTTGCATCCCGTTACACCCCGCAGGACTAAGCCGGCACCGCGCCGGCCGGCGACGGCGGCCAAGGAGCGCGGCGTCCCTCGGGAGTTCCGCGATCCGGCTACCCTCCCCCTGGTGAAGGAACGGTGCGGCTGGCGGAAGTGCACCAGTGGGCCGTTCTATGCCCGCCCTGACCAAGAGTACTGCTGCCCAGCTCACCGCTTGAAAGCATGGCGGGACCGTCAGCCAGCGCGATCCCCTGCAGGGGCACGGCAGGACCTCCCCCACGTCGTCGGTGACGAGCAGGGCGTTGCGGAAGACGCTGCCGGAGAGCAGGTCCTCCACGTCGTCGGTGACGAGCAGGGCGTTGCGGAAGACGCTGTCGGAGAGCAGGTCCTCCACGTCCGTGACGAACGCTTCCGTGGCGAGCAGGGCATCGCGGAAGACGCTGTCGGAGAGCAGGACCTCCCCCACGTCGCCCAGGTCGGTCCGGACAAGCAGGACCTCCCCCACGTCGAAGACCTGCGGGGCCTCCCCCACGTGGCTGGACTGCAAGGCCTCCCCTCGGTCGACGTGGACGGCCTCGAGGACCCCGACCTGGAGGATCCCCGCGTTGCCGGCGATGATGACGACCTCGAGGACCGCCGCCGTGCTCGCCAAGACCCCCAATTCCGGGCATGGGCAAGGGAGCGGGGGCTACTGTAGGCTCCTAACCGGAGGCCACAACCCTGTCTCCTGCGCGTTGCGGTGTCCAGTGCGGCCCGTCCAGCCTTCTAAGTGGTCTCACCATTATCCCAGGCTGCAAAAGCGCCGCTATGGGCCTCTCAGCGCAAGGCCGATTCCGGGGGTTCGTAGCTGAGGGGTACGCAGGACGGCGCGTTTCCCCCGTCACCCGTCCCCCAGCCATTCCCGCCGCGCCGAGGGCGGTTTTGCGCCGTGGTGGAAGGGGTATCCACTGTGGGCACGTCCACAGTGGATACCGGTAGCTCCGCCCGCAGCGTCAAAGCCGATGTACTCAGAGTTACCTATTTGGCCTGTGACGAATGACTTGACAATTGTCACACTTATGAATATCATCCCCATGAATCAATCTGATGGGGGTAGGGAATGGAGAAGCCGGACACCCGCGCAGTCAAGCAGCGCATCAAGGCCATCGAAAAGGAGATCGACCGGCTCGACAAGGCCATGGACAAGCTCTATGAGGAGAGCCGCGGCCTAGAGCGGTCCCTCGAACACTGGGAGGAGTATCAAGACGCGGTGAAGGACTGGCGAGCATGGAACGGGAGAGAGGCCGCCATCCCTCCCGTCCAATACTGCGAGATGGACGGGAGGCCCATGCTTTCCGCCCATGTGAAACGGACGTGCTCTGACGCTTGTCGCAAGGCTCTACAACGCAAGCGTGACATGGAGCGAAGCACGGTCACGCTTGAAACAAGCACGTCAGTCAAGGCGTGACGGACGGTGCATCTAAGTCACGCATTAAACAAGCACGTTGATTAAAGCGTGACAGGCGACGAAGTAAGGTCACACGTAAGGGGTAGCACTAAGGAGGAACGGCATGGCAAAGAGAAACGTAGGCACAATCCGGCAGAGGCGTCCGGGCGTGTTCAAGGTCACTGTGGACATATCCAAAGCGCGGCAACCCACCTACGCCGACTGGCATGAGGCCGTCAGCCGTCTCCGGCGGTCGGTGACGGTCGAGGGCACCCGCGAGGACGCGGAGCGCAAGCTCCACGAGATGCAGTACGAGGCAGACACCGGCACCCTGCCCACGGGCAAGGTCACGCTGAACGTCTGGTTCGACTACTACCTCCGGGAGTACGTTGCGCCGGATCGCCGCGCCCGCACCGTGGACGACTACCGGCGGCAGGTGCGCGTCCACATCGGCCCGGCGTTGGGGACGATGTTCCTCACCGACGTGCAGCCCCACCACATCCGGGAGTTTATGAACCGCAAGGACAAGGAGTTGTCGCGAAGCAGCATCGGCAAGTTGCACCAGATCCTGAGCGGGGCCTTCAAGGAGGCATGGCGCAACAACCTGATTACCGACAACCCCGTGGCCAAGACCCCCCGCCTGTCGCCCAAGGCGCAGCGCCCTGTCCACGCGTTGAGCACGGACCGGGTGCAGCAGGTCATCGCCGACGCCGAGGCCGAGGGCGACCGCTGGCACGTCCTCTACCGGCTCCTTGCCTTCACCGGCCTGCGCATCGGCGAGGCCCTCGCCCTGGAATGGCAGCACATCGACACCGTGGGGAAGCGGGTGCTGGTGCGCCAGACCACGACGATGGCGGGGGGCGGCATCACCTTGGGCCCGCCCAAGAGCGAGAAGGGGCGGCGTGACATCCCCATCGACGACGCGCTGGTGGCCGCGCTGCTGAGGCACCGGGAGGCCCAGGACGCCATGCGGGAACAGATGGGCGCGGGGTACACCGACCGGGGGCTGCTCTTCCCCAAGGTTCGGGTCGGGCAGGCGGGGGAGCTGCTGGCCAACCGGCAGGTGGAGCGGGCTCTCCGGACCTACGGGACGCACCCCCACGCCCTCCGCCACTTCTTCGGGACGCAGATGTTCGAGGCGGGGGCGTCCCTCCTGCGGGTCTCCCGGCTCATGGGCCACGCCAACGTCGGCATCACGGCGGCCATCTACGTCCACCCCGACGCCGCCGGCGACCGGGCCGCGATAGACCTTCTGACGGCGCGCATGGCGGGGGTCGATTCGGGGGTCAATGGCTCCGAGGAGCCGAAAGTGGACGTGGAAGCCCTCCTTGCAAGTATGGAATTGGGGCATGACGCATAAGATGATGATCTGCGATGCCCTGCTCAATCACGAGGGGGGCGTGACCAACCTCGCCAACAGGGCGCGGGGAATGGGTGCGTCGGAAGAAGAGATCGCGGAGGCATTGGGCGTCGCGTACCTGATGGGCGGGCTGCCGGCGATCGTCGCGGGGAGCAATGCGTACCGCAACATCCAACGCTAGGGAAAAGCCGCTCTTTCTGACATAATTATTCTAAATGCTTGACTTGCTCCCGCACCCTCCGCAACATCTTGTCTAAGAGTTGCCCAGCGGCGCTCGGGACCCGGGCTGTCACAATGTGAGGGTTCGCCGCTGAGGCCGAAGGGGGACTAGATGGAGGTTATTGCCGCGGTTGTTGTGGGCGTCTTGGTTGGCGCCGTCGCGTGCTGGCTGGCGCAGGAGTCGCGAGCCAAGGGTCGGCTGGCCGCGCAGGACGCCGAGCATCGGGAGACGGTCGCGGGCCTGCGGGGCCAGTTGGAGCAGGTGGATACCAGCCAGAAGCTGCTGGAATCGGCCAAGGAGCAACTGAGTGAGGCCTTCCAGGCCACGGCGAGCCGAGTCGCTGCCAACAACTCTGCGCAGTTCCTGGAGCTAGCAGACCAAAACCTCTCCAAGACCATGGAGGCGGCCAAGGGCGAGTTGGAACAGCGCCATAAGCAGTTCCAAGAGTTGGTGAAGCCTCTGGCAGAGAACTATCAGAACCTCAATCCCAAGATTGATGCTTGGACAAAGCAGGCCAGCGAACTCACTACCGAGACAAGCAAATTGGCAAACGCCCTCACCAGCAGCACACAAATTGGCTCTTGGGGTGAGATTGAACTTGAGCGTGTTGTGGAGCTAGCCGGGCTCACGGAGCATATCGACTACGTAACACAGACTACGGTTGAGGGAGGCAGCGACCGGCCTGATATGATGATCCTGCTACCGGAAGGGCGAAGTGTCGTTGTCGATTCCAAGGCCTCTGCTAAAGCGTTTCTGGAAGCCTTTGAGGCCGAAAGTGAAACGGCAGTAAATGCGGCGCTAGCCCGGCATGCAGGCTCCCTCAAGAGCCATGTGGATGACTTGGCCAAGAAGCACTATGGAGCAAAGGCAGAGGGTTCACTGGACTTTGTGGTGATGTTTGTCCCGGGAGACCAGTTCTTGTCGGCTGCCCTTAAGGCTAATGACAAACTTATAGACTATGCCATGGCCAAACGGGTAGTAATTTCAACTCCTTCGTCGTTGATCGCCCTGCTATGGGCGATCGCACACGGCTGGCGACAGCACCACCTTGCCGAACACGCACACCAAATTGCCAAGGCCGGCGACGACTTGTTCAATCGTCTCCAGACCTTCATCAACCACTACGATTCAGTGGGCAAGGGCTTGAACGCGCTCTAAAGGCCTATGAGTCGTCCATAGGATCCTTTGACCGGTTTGTGGTCCCAAAGGGACGTGAGTTCGCGGGTCTTATTGGCAAAGGGGAAGAGACCTTCCCGACGCCCTACACTGTCGACGCGCCTCAAGTACGTAGCTCCCGCTATGTAGAGCCGGAGTCCTTAGGTTTGCCGGAATCGGACGGCGACGACTCGGAGAAGGCCGCCTAGCGTTACCCCACCGTGCCGTAGACGTGCTCCGGCGCGACGATGACGATCGGCGCGTCGTTCCCCAGGGTCGCCGGTTCACGCAATTGCTCAAGGACAACGAAGGCGCTTTCCCCGTGCCTGACGCCTTAGACATCACGGTGACCGAGTCGCGGTACGTTCCCGCCCTGACAGAGGCTCCGTCGGAGGACGGTGACGACGTCTCCACGCCAAGCTTGCAGGATGGGGGCTAGTAGCGAAGCCTTCCGCCCGGGACCAGTCGCTCGCCTTTGGTATCGACGGCCAAGTTGAGCTCTTGCAGTGTCACTGCGCCCAGCAGCGCCAGCGAGTCGTCGATGCCGAAGACCACCGGTGTCGTAGTCTCCCGGCCGTCGACGTTGACCCACGCTACGCCTATGTCGCACTCAATTGTGCGGCCGTCCGCCGTCTCGTACTCGTCCTTGCGCAGAGGAACGACTCCAAGCCTGCGCAAGGCGTCAGCGGGAATGATGGAGTAGCTGGCACCGGTATCGACCACCGCGTCCACTGTTTCCCACTGCGTCCGATCAATGCCTGAAACGGTGATTTGAGAGGTGAATAGGCCCATTAGTCACGCTCCTTTAAGCGTGTGGACTATAGTACGAGTGCGTTAATTGTGCAACCTTTCCCGTCCAATTTGGACTACCCCACCGTGCCGTAGACGTGCTGCGGCGTGACGATGACGATGACACGGCGGTCCTCCACCATGACACGGTCGTACTCGTCCCAGTTGGGGTGTTCTTTGCCGCTGGCCGCGCGGAAGACATCGCGGAAGGCCACGCCAAGCCTCCCGGAGGGCGGCTAGCCGCTAGAGTAGGTAGGCCGTGCCCGGGACCAGCCGCTCGCCATTGGTGTCCACCACCAGGTTGAGTTCTTGCATCGTCACCGCGCCGAGGAGCGGCAGGGCTTCGTCCGAGCCGAACACGACGGGGGTCACGGCGTCGCGCCCGTTGACGGCTACACGGGCCTCGCCGATGACTTCCTCATGGTGTGTGCCGTCGGCCAGCATGAAGACGTCCGTGCGCTTGGGCTGGATGCCAAGCTGACGGAGCAGTTGGCCGGGGATTACGGAGTAGCTGGCGCCTGTGTCTACGATAGCCTCCGTTACGCGGGAGTTGGAACCGGTGACGGGGGACACGGTGACTGTGCAGTGGAAGACGCCCACTTGTACACGCTCCTCTAGTGCGCTCAGTGTAGCATGGCCACGCTATTGATGGAGCACTTGGGATGGATTTACCCCACCGTGCCGTAGACGTGCTCCGGCGCGACGATGACGATGACGCGGCGGTCCTCCACCATGACGCGGTCGTACTCGTCCCAGTTTGGGTGCTCCTTGCCGCTGGCCGCACGGAAGACCTCGCGGAAGGCCACGCGCAACTCCTCGGCGGGCGTGTTGTCCTGCGAGAGCACCGTCGCGTTGCCCTCCAGCACCAGGAACGGGCGCCAGTCGGCGTGCGACACCAGCAGGGTGCAGCGCGGGTCGCGGCCCAGGTTGCGGTGCTTGGCGCGATCGCCCGTCGTCGTAAAGGCGGCGCCCCCGCCGTAGAGCCCGCTCGTGACGATGCTGAGCTGGGCCGCGCCGTTGCGGCGGAAGGTAGTGCAGACGGCGTTGTGGTTCTCGCTGAGGAAGTCCTTCTGCTTGTCGGTGAGTTCCATTGTGTCCTCCGTTCTGCTGGCGTGGTGTGCTTTGGGGACTCCCCCATCCTAGCTTCTCGCCCATGCGTCCTTCGAATATCTCAGGGCGAACGGGACGGGTGATTCGCGAATGGGCCCTGCGGTGAGGCTGGGCGCTGGTACATTGACATGCGCGGCGCTGGACAACTAGCATAGCGCAACTCCGCAGCGGCGCGCCCGCTGCCTGCGCCCAAATATACGCCGGAGGATTGGACAATGGCTGAAATTTTTGGGGAAAACGGCTTTTTCTACGAGTACGTCGAAGGGTGGGGGCAGCAATTGCCGGACGGGATGACTTTCGTCGAGTGCCCCGGCGTCGCTGTGGACTCGGAGGACACGGTGTACGTGCTGACGCGCGGCGAGCACCCCATCATCGTGTTCGACAAGGACGGCAACTTCCAGCGCACCTTTGGCGAGGGGTGGTTCAGCAAGACCCGCACCCACGGCCTCTACTGCGCCAACGACGACACGCTGTTGATCGCGGACGACGGCATCCACACCATCCAAAAGTTTGGGTCGGACGGCACCAGGCTGATGGAGATCGGCGAGCGGGACCACCCGTCGCCCAAGTGGGGCGGCGAGCCCTTCAACCGGCCGACGTCCGCCGCCATCCGCCCGAGCAACGGCGACATCTACATCTCCGACGGCTACGGCAACGCGCGCATCCACGTCTACACCGGTGACGGCCAGTACAAGTTCTCGTGGGGCAGCTCGGGCATCGACGCTGGGCAGTTCATCAGGCCCCACAACATCGCCATCGACGAGCACGACCGGGTGTACGTCGTCGACCGGGAGCCGCACCGCGTGCAGGTCTTCGACGCCGAGGGCAACTTCATCACGATGTGGAACAACATTCACCGCCCGGACTCCATGATGCTGTGGCAGGACCACATCTACATCGGCGAGCTCAACGGCATCGCGGGCGTGGACGACGCGCCGGGCCTTGGCCACCGCGTCGGCATCTACGACCTGAACGGCAAGCTGGTGTGCCGGTTCGGGAGCCCGGAGGAGGGCAGCGGCCCGGGCCAGTTCGTCGCGCCCCACGGCATCACGGTGGACTCGGAGGGCAGCGTCTACGTGGCGGAGGTCAGCTACACCATCCGCGGCAGCCACATGACCCCGCCGCAGGAGCTCCGCAGCATCAGCAAGTACACGCGGGTGTGGTAGGGGTTAGGAGTGGCTACGGAGGTGACAGCCAAGGCCAAATCTGTTGCGGTTAGAATCCTGCTTGGTCAGGTGGAGGCTATCTGAATGGGACTTGAAGAGGATCTCAAGGCGCTGGGTGTAAAAGCGAAGGAGATGAAGGATAGGGGATTAGCTGAACAAGCAACAATAAACGCGCTGGTTAATCCCTTCCTGCGCGCACTTGGTTACGACCCAGGGAATCCCAACGAGGTGTACCCTCAGTACCCATCAGGTTTTCCCGGTGTCAACGACAAGGTCGACTACGCAATTCTCAGGGGAGGCAAACCCTCTATCATCATCGAATGTAAGAGAGTGAAATCCCAACTCGACAACCACGTCAAGCAATTGTCAGATTATTACCACTACTCTGAAGCTCAATTTGGTGTCCTTACTGATGGCGTAGAGTATCGCTTCTACACTGACCGCAACAAACTACATGTCATGGATGGGGAACCGTTTCTTACCGTCAGTATGCTGAGCGTAAACAAGTCTGCGGTGTTGGCTCTTGACCGGTTCAGTAAGGCAAGATTCAGTGAGAAAGAAGTCCTCACGAGCTTTGAGCAGGCCAAGGAAATGCGTAAGATACTGGAAAGAGAAGTCTCTGATCCTACGCCTGGGGGACTTCTAAGGTTCTTTGCAGATCGATTGCCTAAGGAGTTATTTCCCCACAAACAAAAGAACAAGAGGACGCTGAACTACATAAAGCCAGTAGTGCAAGAGGTGCTAGCCGAGTTGGTCAAAGTTGACACCCCGTCGTTCTCTCAACCGGAATCACCGTCGTCGGATATTGTAGTCGGCGGGCATGTCCGCATCGGCACCAAAGCCAGAAACAAAGCATGGCGCGGACAGATAGCTGTTGTCCTAAAGTACCATCCGCCGGGTGGTACTCAGGTAAATTACAATGGACAAAAGATGTGGATGAGCGCGAAGAACGTCGAGCCCGTTAACGAATAGTTCCGTGACCCCACACTTCTCTGCGTCAAGGCTGCTGACCCGCCAGTTGATTTCGTGGCAGTTCATCGCGAGGAAGGGGCCAGATGACCAGCAGCCGTCCCTACGACGTCATCGTCATTGGCGTTGGGGCGATGGGATCCGCGACGGTGTACGAGCTCGCGAACCGCGGCCTCCGCGTGTTGGGGCTGGAGCGGTTCGACATAGGCCACGACCGCGGCTCGTACCACGGGGTCAGCCGCATCATCCGGCTCGCTTACTCCGAGCACCTGTCCTACGTGCCGCTGCTGCGCCGCGCGTATGAGCGTTGGCGCGAGCTGGAGTCGGTGGCAGGCGAGAAGCTGCTGCACATCACCGGCTCGGTGGACGTGAGCGCTCCCGACGGCATCGTAGTCAGCGGCTCGCTGCAGTCCTGCCTGGAGCACGGCCTTCCGCATGAGACCCTCACAAGCGGCGAGTTGACCCAGCGGTTCCCCGGCTGCCGGTTCCCGGAGCGTTGGATGGGCGTGTACCAGCCGGACGGCGGGTTCCTCATGTCGGAGCGGTGCATCGTCGCGTACGTGTCTGCCGCGTTGGAGCGCGGCGCCGTCGTGCGGGCCCGCGAGGCGGTGCTCGAGTGGGATGCCTCTGGCGGCGGCGTTCGGGTCGAAACCACCCGCGGCTCGTACGAGGCGGGTGCGCTGGTCATCACCTCCGGCGCGTGGGCGGGGCCGCTCGTGCCGTCGCTGGACCACCTGCTGGCGCCTGAGCGGCAAGTGCTCGGCTGGTTCCAACCGCTGCGCCCGGAGCTTTTCGCGCCGAGCGCCTTTCCCGTCGTCATCGGCGAATTCGAGGAGGGGAAGTACTACGCGTCGCCCGTCTTTGGCGTCCCGGGGTTCAAGATCGGCAAGTTCCACCACCTCAACGAAGCGACGACCGCCGAGGGGCTCGACAGGGAGTGCCGCGACGAGGATGAGGCAGTGCTGCGGCAGGCCGTGGCCCGCTACTTTCCGGACGCCAATGGCCCCGCGATGTCCCTGCGGGCGTGCATGTTCACTAACACCCCCGACGAGCACTTTCTTATTGACGCACTACCTGGAGCGCCCAACGTCTTCCTTGCGGCGGGGTTCTCAGGCCACGGGTTCAAGTTCTCAAGCGTCGTCGGCGAGATCATGGCGGACCTGTCCACTCGAGGAGAAACCGGCCACGACATCTCGCTGTTCCACCTGGACCGCTTTGAGGCAAGCGCGGAACCTCTCCCCTAACCCCCCTTAGTTCGTCAGCGCTCCGCCGTCGATGTTGATGGTCTGGCCGGTGATGTTGCGGTTTGCCTCAGGATACAATTGAGGCATGTCCGCAACGGAACTGGCAGAACGAGTCGCACGGCTGCTCGGCAAACGAGTGGCTGGATGGCGCTCGGCAACTGGCGGCTATACCCCAGCCGAACGCTACGTCTTCAGTTTTGAGGACGGGTCCAGCGCGTTCGCCAAAGCGGCTACGACGCCCCTTCTTGCAGGGTGGCTCCGCTCCGAGCATCGGGCGTACTCCGAACTGTCTGGAAGCTTCATAGCGCGGCTGCTCGCATGGGAAGACGACAGTGAGATGCCCCTACTAGTCATGGAGGACCTTAGCGGCGGATACTGGCCTCCCCCATGGCGGCCCGGTGACGTGGAGCGGGTGCTGGCGGCGCTTGAGACGCTGCATAGCACGCAGCCGCCTGCGGGCCTTGAGCCAATCAGGCGTGAGAAGTTTGAAGGCTGGCCTGCGGTGGCGCGTGAGCCAGAAGACTTCCTTCAGTTGGGACTGGTCCCGAAGGACTGGCTCAATCGGTGCCTCCCCACGCTTCTCGAAGCAGAGGCGGCAGCGCCATTTGAAGGCAGCGAGCTATTGCACGTCGACGTGCGCAGCGACAACATCTGCCTGCTTGAAGACAGAGTGGTGTTCGTCGATTGGAACAACATCTCCCTGGGCAATGGTTCGTTTGATATAGCCGCGTGGCTCCCAAGCCTGCACGCCGAAGGCGGGCCTGCGCCGTGGAGCATAATGCCGGGCGCGGCAGGGTTTGCGTGTGCTGCATCCGGCTACTTTGCGGCACGCGCGGGACTCCCTCCGATCCCAGACGCTCCCCAAGTGAGGACCGTTCAACTCCAGCAACTCAGGAGCTCGCTCCCCTGGGCGATACGGGAGTTGGGACTGCCGACGCCACGCCTCGGTTAGTGTGTGAACGGATTGACCACCCGCAGGCCGCCGTAGTCCTGGTCAGGGCTGAGGTCCTCCGAGAGCACAGTGTCGCAACCACTGATGCGGGCGGCCGCGAGAATGGCGCTGTCCCAATAGGAAAGCTGGAACCGCTGGGAGTATTCAAGAGCCGAACGGAATACCTCCAGGGTTATGGACTCGATGCGAAAGTGAAGAAGGGACTCGATGAACTCCACAGCGTCGCCAGACGCCAGCGCGTCAGGGCGGGAGGGGCGCGTCGCCTGAAGGTAGAACTCTTGCAACACCTGCGCCGACAAGACCAAGTCATCTTCTCGGAGCAAGAAGAGGGCTATTCTACGCTTTTGGTCGTCCTCCTGCACCCGGCTCACGGCATATAGGAGGACGTTGGTGTCAACGAAGCGCATCGCGGTCGTAGAGTTGGTCGCGGGAGAGGTTGTCAGACGCACGCAGTCCGCCGCCGCGGGCGATGATGTCCGCGACTAACCGCTCGCGCTTCTCATTCATCTGTTCGCGGAGCATGTCTCGGCCCGTGCTTTGGCTCAACTCCGTCAAATAGGCGCGCACCAAAGCAGACACCGTCGTCCCTTCCTCGGCCGCTTTGATGCGTGCGAGTCGATACAAATCGTCGTCAATAGTCACAGTGATGTTCTTCATATCACAATCCCACAGTAAATGTGAAACACAGTATACGCTGGTTGCGCCAACACAGCAAGTACCCCCTAGTTCATGAGCACTCCGCCGTCCACGTTGATGGTCTGGCCGGTGATGTTGTAGCCGCCGGGGCCCATCAGGAAGACCGCCAGCCTCGCGACGTCCTCCGGCGCAATGATGCGCCCTAGCGGAACGCCTGCCAGTCCGGCGAGTGTGTGCTCCTCGAAGGTCTGGCCCATGGCCGCGGCCCGCTGTCGCCGCACTCCGGCGAACATTTCCGTTTCCGCGCCTCCGGGGCAGACGGCGTTGACGTTGATGTCGTGCTGGGCCAAAGCGCTTGCCGCCTGGTAAGTGAATGCGATGACTGCGCCCTTGCTGGCCGCGTAGGCGGCGTTGGAGGCCCGGCCGCCCTTGCCCACCACGGAGCCCATGTTGATGATCCGCCCGCCCTGCCCGCGCGCCACCATCTCCTTTGCCACCCGCTGCAGCGTGAAGAAGGACCCCTTGGCGTTCACACCCATGATCGAGTCCCAATCGCTCTCGGGGACCTCCAGCAGCGGCGCGTAGCGGGTGATGCCCGCGTTGTTCATGAGGATGTCAATACCGCCGAAGGCGTCGACGGCGGCGGTGACCATGGCGTCGATGGACGCGAGGTCGCCGACGTCGGCCTCGATGGCGATGGCCTCGCCGCCGCGGTCGCGGATGCCCTGCGCGACGGCCTCGACCCCATCGAGGTTGAGGTCGGCCACGGCGACCCGGGCGCCCTCGGCAGCCGCCAACTCAGCGATGGCGCGCCCCAAACCGCGGGCCGCCCCGGTCACCAGCACGGCTTTGCCTTCAAGTTGCATGTCATTCTCTCCTGGTTATTCGGTGTGCGGCTTCGGCACACAGAAGGCCGGCCAGCCCCCTAGTTCATCAGGACGCCGGCGTCCACGTTGATGGTCTGGCCGGTGATGTTGTAGCCGCCGGGGCCCATGAGGAAGACCACCATCCTGGCGACGTCCTCGGGCGGGATCATGCGGCCCAGCGGGATGCTGTCCAACCCGGAGATGGTGTGCTCCTCGAAGGACTGGCCGGAGGCCTCGGCGCGCTGGCGTCGGACTCCCTGCGACATGTCGGTGTCGATGGGCCCTGGGCAGACGGCGTTGACGTTGATGTTGTGGCGCGCCAGGGAGTCGGCGGCCTGGTAGGTGAAGGCGATGACCGCGCCCTTGCTCGAGGCGTACGCGGCGTTCGACGTGCCCCGAAACCCCTTGCCCGCGATAGAGGCCATGTTGATGATGCGCCCGCCCGCGCCGCGCTCCACCATCTCCTTGGCTACTCGCTGCAGCGTGAAGAACGACCCCTTGGCGTTCACGCGCATGAATGCGTCCCAGTCGCCCTCGGTCACCTCAAGGAAGGGCGCATACCGGGTGATGCCCGCGTTGTTGACCAGGATGTCGATGCCGCCGAAGGCCGCGAGTGTGGCGTCGACCATAGCGTCGATGGACGCGAGGTCGCCCACGTCAGCCTCGATGGCGATGGCCTCTCCCCCGCGGTCACGGATGCCCTTCGCGACGGCCTCGACACCGTCGATGTTGAGGTCGGCTACGGCGACGCGCGCGCCTTCCTCGGCGGCCTGCTCGGCGGTGGCGCGCCCCATGCCGCGAGCGGCTCCGGTCACCAGCACGGCCTTGCTTTCCAATTGCATAACGTCCCTCCCCTAGTTGCTTGGTATGCCGCCCTACTTTATCATCCCGCCCGCCGGATATGGGAGGAAGCAGCGTCGGCGGGAGGGTCGGTTGCAGCTGGGTGCGCGGATATTTGTGGACGGCAACAACGTCATGGGATCGCGGCCCGATCGCTGGTGGCTCGACCGGCGCGGAGCGGCCCGGCGGCTGCTCGAGCAGGTGGCCGAGTTGGCGCGGGCCGACAGCGCCCAGTGGACGGTGGTGTTCGACGACCGCCCGCCGAAGCACAGCGCGGCGTCGCGCCCCGTCGAGGGCGTGACCGTCGAGTATCCGGAGCGCCGGGGCCGGAACGGCGCCGACAACCACATCGTCCGGCTGCTGGCGCTGCTGCCTCAAGGCTCGGATGTTCTGCTCTACACGTCGGACCGAAACCTGCGGGAGCGGGCGACAGCCACGGGCGCGAGGGTGGAGGGCGCCCGCGCGCTGCTGAGTCGGCTGGAGGGCCTGCAGCAGCCTCGGGACAGCGCAATAGGGGAGGCGACGTTGACCACACGGCCCAAGATCACGGTGCGGCAGGCAACGCCGGATGACGTTCCCCTGATTATGGCGTTCATCCGAGGCATTGCCGAATTCGAACACCTGACGCACCAGGTGGAAGCGTCGGAAGAGGGCCTGCGTACGACGCTGTTCGGCGGCGCGCGCTCGGCCGAGGCGCTGCTGGGCTTCGTCGACGATGCGCCCGCGGGCTACGCCGTCTACTTTCACAACTATTCCACCTTCCTCGCCCGGCCGGGGCTGTATCTGGAGGACATCTATGTGTCGCCGGAGTACCGCCGACAGGGGTTGGGCGCGATGCTGATGCGCCGAGTGGCGGCCATCGCGGTGGAGCGCGGCTGCGGCCGGTTCGAGTGGGCGGCGCTGGACTGGAACACGGACGCGCACCGCTTCTACGAGGGTCTGGGAGCGGAGACGCTCTCGCAGTGGCGGCTCTTCCGCATGACGGGAGAGGCGCTTCGGAAGCTGGCGGAAGGCGAAGACGACGAAGCACGGGAGGGGCTCGCGTAACCATGGCACGTTCGAGTTGGTATCGGGACCACCCGCTGAATTGCACCTGCTACTGGTGCAATGAGGGACGGCAGCGGGGGCGGCGCGTTGGGGGTTGGCGCAATCCCTTCAGGCGCAGGCGACGGGAGCCCCCGACGACGCCCTTGCCCGATTGGATGGTGGAAGGGCTGCGGGACGCAGATCCGCCAAGCCAAGCGGAACGGCCGCTCGGGGAGACGACCTCGCCGCCTGACGGACAACGAGAACCAGTGCAGCAGCCAACGGCGCCGACGCAAGGCAAGGGCGGGCCGGGCCGGGTCCTTTTGTGGGCGCTGGTCATCGCGCTGGCTGCGGCCGGAGGATGGCTGGCGGCGCTGCAGTTTGGCGCGGGGTGAATAGTCAGAGCACCTCATGGTCCGCCAAGGCGCCTAAATTGTCCCGCAGGGAGTTCAACCATAGTGTGTAAGTATGCAGCGGTTTGACCATAGGCCGGGCGGTGACTTGGTCTGGTGCAGAACCTGCGCGCAACAGTTTACCCGCACGCAGTACCGGGTCCATGGCCATAATCCCAATCATTCGACATGCGGCGACGCACAATGCAGCCGTGCGGCGGTGGGCTACGTCATTGGCTTGGACCTCACCCACTACAACAATCGCGGCGCGGCGTTGCTCTGCGGCCCCCACTTGCTGGAGCGCAGACGCAAAGGGTCGGAAATACACATCGTCGATGGCTCGCGCTGTCGCCAGTGCGGAGGCACCGGGGAAGTTCAGACGCGGGCCGAGAGCGTCGACAGCGCGTCTGTCCGGTGGCTGCCCTGCCCCCACTGTCAGGGTTCCGGGTACGACCCGGACCCGCCGGGCCAAGCGCCCGCAAGCCCTCCGCAGCGCCCCGCGCCTCCCCGGGTGGACCCCACGGTAGCGGAGACGCTCGGCGACCTTGAGCGGCGTTACGAAGCCCCACGAGAACCGCGGCCCGCGCCGCAACCTGCGCCGCCCACACCGTCAAAACAACCCCCAGTGGAGTCGCCCCCGCAACGCGTCGAACAGCAAGAGCCAGTACAGCGGCCCCCGCCGCCGAGGCAGGCGCAACAGCCGCCAAGGGAGACGCGTCCGCAACCCAGCCAACAAGGGGCGCCACCTCCGCCTGCCGCACCCCCGCCACCTCCGCCTGCCGCACCCCCGCCACGGGAATTGGGGGACCCAGAACGGCGTCCGCCGACGAGTGCATCCCGGCAGCAGGGCCATGGTTCTTCTGGCGGGGGATGTAGCGGCCGACTTGTGGTTTGGCTGGTATTGATTGCCTTGTCCGGGATAGGGGGATATGTCGCCTCCAACGATGATCTGCGCGGGCGTATCGCTGGGGCGTTTGGCGGCGGGGACGACACGCCCGCGGTGGTCGTATCCATACCGCCGCCGGTGCCGCCGACGCCGCTACCGACGCCTGTTCCCGTCGTCGCTGCGCCGACCCCAATGCCTACGCCCGCCACCGTGGTCGCTGTCGCCCCACCACCGCCCCCGACTGCCACGCCGTTGCCTACCCCCGTGCCAACGCAAGTCCCGGTGCCGACGCTGGTTCCAACAGCGACGCCGATCCGGGAGGAGCTTCTCGCATCGCTGCGGCTCCAGGCCGTCGGCCTAATCAACGAGGTCCGTGCGACCAGTGGCCTGGAAATGGTCGAACTGGTCTCGAATGATTCCGGAGCGTCGGCCGCGCAATCGCATGCTGACGACATGATGAAGCACAACTACCTGGGATACTGGTGGCTAAACGGCGAAAAAGCGTACATGGTCTACGCGGCGAACGGCGGCGATAGCTACGTCGAAGAAAACGCTTACGACATTGGTCTTACCGACAGTAAATGGAACTCCCTGGGATGCAGTTCGCCCACGCCTCCAGAAGAGTGCAACGTCCCAACGCCCGAGCAGGCGATTGAGCAGATGCACGTGGAGATTATGGACGGCGCCGCCGACAACAGCAGCATACGCGAAAACATATTGGAGGCGGGCCACCGAAAGGTGAGCATCGGCGTGGCCTGGAATGGGCGGCGGGTCGTTTTGGTGCAGCACTTTGAAGGCGGGGATGTTGTCGTGCATGACAGGTCTTTGCAGTTGAGGGACGGCCGCCGCAATCTCAATGTTACGCTCAGAAAGGTAGGTGAGGATGTCGCCATCCACGGCGTCGTCCACATTTACCGTGACCCGCACCCAGAACCTTTGTCGTCAGCGAGGGTCGACGCACTCGACCGCTACTGCATTGGTGGCGGCGCGACGTCTTCGTGCCCTGCTCCGGTCGCTCGAGTTCTCCCACCCGGCTCACAGTCGGCTGACCACCCTCTCGACGTGGTTATCGCGAGGGAGTGGAATGAAACGGACAAGGCGTTCAACTTTTCCGCGGACCTTGGCTTGCTCGCGCAGTCTCCGGGCGTGTACATAGTGGTCTTCTTTCGCGACACGGGGGAGGAGACGCCCACCGAGAAGCTGGTGGCGCTGCCGGCGGTGGAGGTCAGGTGACGGCCGCGACGGGCTCAGGGCACTGCGGGCAACTGGTGACACAATGACGGAGGGCGACGCAGAGGAATGGCACAGCAAGGCTGGCACAACGACCAATCGAGCGGCAGCGGAGTTGGTAGCGTCCTGCTCTTGCTGTTCCTTATGGCGCTGGCTGCTGCGGGCGGCTGGGTCCTCGGCAATGACGAGTTGCTTGGGCGCGCAGGGGCGCGGGGGGAGAATCCGAGCGCATCAGCGGCGCCCGCCTCCCCCGTGCAGCCGACGGTGGTTTCGACACTACCCACCTCGGGTGCGCTAGTGGTCGCTGCGCCTACACCCACGCCGTCTCTATCAACTATAACGCCACTAAGTGTCACGCCGGATTCCGCGCCAATTCCCACTGCAACTGCGCGTCCGAGACCTACACCTGTCCCCCCGACCGCAACCCCGCTGCCGCCTACGCCTACACCCATCCCTCCCACCGCAACCCCGCTGCCAACTCCTACGCCAACGCCTAGCGGTGAAGACCGCTTGACGCAATTGCGCCAATACGCGCTAGGCCTAATAAACAAGGACCGCGCCGACCACGGCCTACCGCCCGTCACCCTTGGCTCGAATGATGCGGCGCAGCATCATGCTGAAGACATGTTGGAGCACGATTATTTTGGCCACTGGTGGGCAGATGGTCGTAAGCCGTATATGGTCTACTCTCAATACGGAGGAACCAGTTACGCAGCTGAGAACGCGGCTACCAGCGGGTTTACGAACCGACAATGGAATGCAAGTGGCTGCAACAACTTCCTGGTGCGTTGCATCGTTCCCACCCCTGAGAAGGCAATAGCGGATCTGCAATGGAGCATGATGTACGATGATGCGTCTTCCAATTGGGGTCATCGCGAAAACATTTTGAGAGCAACCCACCGCGCGGTGAACATTGGCATTGCATCGAATGGCCGCAGGGTGACCTTTGTCCAACACTTTGAGGGCGGCGCGGCAATCGCCACGGCGCCGCCCAGGTTATCGGACGGAAGACACCTTAGCCTTACAATTCAGAAGATGGAAACAGGAATCACCATCGGTGGCGTTGTGAGTATCTACTATGACCCGCTGCCCGTTCCCTTGTCAGCAGCCGAAAACGACGCCTTGAACAGCTATTGCCTAGGCGGCGGCGCCACGACATCGTGCGGCGACCCGGTTGTCCGCATCCTGCCGCCCCTTGAGCCGGGGTACTTCTACTCGAATCTGGGCGTCGGCGAGGTGGTCGCGCAGACTTGGCAGGAAACGCCCACCACATTCACTCTCTACGCTGACATTGGGTCACACCTTCCAGAGCGTGGGGTATACACCGTAGTGGTTTGGCGTGACACGGGTGGTGGCCGGCTTAGCGAGCGGTTGGTGGAATTAACGATACTCAATTCCTAGACCCCCAATCACCCCCGCGTCACCTTCCCCGGCGAGCGGCTGAGGTAGACCAGCAGCGCGGTGATCAGCCAGAAGACCAGCACCATGAGGAAGGCCGCGTTGTAGTCGCCGCGCCAAGCGTGCAGGCGCTCCAGCGCCAGCGGTGCAACGCCTGCCGCGACGTTCATCGGCATCCACATCATTCCGCGGATGGCGCCGATGTTCTGTCGGCCAAAGTACGTCGGCGCCAGAATTGCTTGTAGTTGGAAGAAGGCCCCCATGGTCATGCCCTGCGCCACCGCCCACACCACGAGCATTGCCTCGCTTTGAATGAGCAGGATGATGGCGACCGCCACCGCTGACAGCGCCATCTGCACGGCAAATAGAGGCCGCACCGAGTACCGAGCCGCAAGGAACCCCCACATAAATCGTGACGCTACCGAGAAGACGCCGAAGAGGAAGACGCCGAACGCCGCGGTGCCGGCGTCGAAGCCTATCTCGCGGAAATACGGGATCCAGTGGGACTGGTACCCGGGAAAGCCGAACATGCCTACAAATGCGGCTATCGTCAGCAGCCAGAAGGCTTGCGTTCGCAACGCCTGCCTTGCCGTCAGGCCGGTGTCATAGTTGACGGGGCGGGCCGGGCCGCGGGAAGGCGGCGGGGCAGCGTCACCGTCCGGCAGCAGTCCCACATCCTCTGGGCGAGACCGCACAAAGAAAGTCAACGGCAGCAAGAGCACAAGCATGCTCAGCCCGGTCCAGAGCCACGCGTCTCGCCAGCCGATCCACGCGATGAGAGCCGTCAACACCACGGGAAAGGCCCGCACTCCGACGGGCGGGCCGACCTGGAACCACGTCATTGCGGAGGCACGACGCCGGACGAACCACTTGACAGCGATGGCCTCCAGGATGACGGGGCTCGCCAGCGCCATGCCCCCCGCGCCGACAATGCCGTACCACAGGACGAAGTCAAAGGGGGTGTTGGCCCACTTGACCATGGTGAAGGAGAGGGCCATGAGCAACGCTCCCGCCGGCATCAGGACGCGTGGGGCCCAGCGGTGGTCCGCCAGCGGTCCCAGGATCGACCCAACGATGCCGCCGGCCATCATCCGCAGCGACAGCGCGCCGAAGATGACGGTGGAGCTCCATCCAAGCTCGTCCTGCATGGGCCTGAGGAAGACGCCGGCCGCGAAGGAGGCCCCGCCCACGGCGAAGAAGCCCTGCATGGATGCCAGCGCGATCTGCCACCAGCCGAAGAAGACGCGAGGGGCAGTCGTGGTGGCAGGGGTAGTCATGGTCCTCCATGGGTGGTGTCGCGTCGGATCCCGGCACGAGTGTAACAGATGCTCCGGTACGCCCCTGCCACCGTCCCCTTGCCGTCGCCTACTACGACCCGATACCGTTGTCTTGTGGCGCGGCGAAGCAGTCGTGGGCGGCAACAAGGAGGGCGGAGTGCGACAGTCCCGCATCAGTTTCCAAGCTGACCAGCCAAGAGGCGGATGGCGAGAAAACCCTCGCGAAACAAAGCAACTCGTATTTGGATGTCCGCCACAGAGCTACGGATTGATTCGGAAACAATCGTTGTCCCAGCTACGGATTGTTGTCAAACAATGCCCCGGTCCAGCTATGGGTTGTTTCCAAACAATAGCCCTCTCCAGCTATGGAGGAGTAATTGTAGCCGCAAACAATTCTTGGGCTGCCGCTGGCCGGGTACCGAAGAGGTTACGCAGAGCTTGCCCGTATCCTGACACGGGGCCAGCCCCACCAGCGCCGCGAATGCCGCTACGTGATGGTCTCAGACTGCCGCAGGCGCAGGTACTCCTGGAACTTGCTCTCGAGGGCCGGGTTGGACAGGAAGGCGCCCCTCCGAGCGGTGGTTATCGTGGTGCTGGTACGCTGCTGCACGCCTCGCTGGATCATGCAATAGTGCACGGCTTCCGCCACCACGATGACACCCAGCGGACTCAGGCTGTCGTCGATTGCGCGGGCTATCTGCTGCGTCATGCGTTCCTGCACCTGCAGTCGCCGCGCGAAGACCTCCACGACGCGGGAAAGCTTGGAGAGGCCGGTGATGACGCGGCTGTTCGGGTTCGGAATGTACGCCAGGTGCACCAGGCCGCGGAAGGGAGCGATGTGGTGCTCGCAGGTGGAGGTGAACTGGATGTGTTCCTGGATGATCATGTCGTCAGAGTCGATGGGGAAGTCGTCCTCGTCCAGTTGGAAGATCACCTTCAGGTGGTCTTGGGGGGTCTCCTCGGCGCCCTGGGTGTAGGTCAGCAGGGCGTCGGCCCAGCGCTCCGGCGTACGACGGAGCCCCTCGCGATCCGGGTCCTCGCCCAGCAACTCCAGCACCTGGCGCAGCAACGGCTTCAGTTGGTCAATACGGTCCTGTCGTTCCATCGAGGTCCTAGTCCTTTACGTACGATGTCTTGTCCTCTACTCCGGCCTCGGCAAAGGCCTCACGGCGTTCGCGGCACTTGTTGCAGTCGCCGCAATGTTTGCCGCCCGACGGAGCGACGCACGTCAGGCTGAGCTCCAGTGGCAAGTGGGAGTGTGTTCGGATGAGTTGCGACTTGCTGCCTCCCCTGTACGGGGCCTCCACAAGCACCCGGTGCCCTAGGCCCTGCGACAACACCGACGCGAAGCTCTCGAAGAAGGAGGGCGTTGCGTCCGGGAAGGGGTTGCCGCCCAGCGTGCCAATGGCGATGCGCGACACACCGTGGGTACTGGACCACACGGCGGCCAAGCCCAGCAGCAACACATTGCGGCCGGGAATGAAGACTGCCGCATCCGGGGCGTCGTAGGCGGGCACATCCTGGCCGGTCACGCTCCAATGGCGGCCGTAGATTTGCCTGACCGGCACGCTCAGCGTCGTCACGGGCCGGACGTTGGGGTTGCCCAGCGCTCTGACGAACGCGCTGAGAGCCGCATGTTCAGCGTCCTCCCACGCCAGGCCCTTCCGAACGTAGATAGGCGAGACGACGGCATCCTCCGCCATGTCCGCAACAAGGATACAGCTATCGAGGCCGCCGCTAGAAAGGACAGCAATTTCGTCCAGCTCCTAATCCTCCCGGTAGGTTGCGTAGCTTGATGGGGTCTCCCACAGGCGGACCTCCGACAGCGGCAGTCCGTTCTCGCGTGCCTGCCTGTAGATGTGCTTGGCGATGTTCTCCGCCGTAGGGTTCACGTCGAGAAGATAGAGGGGCTCACCCAGCTCCTTGAGGGCGGGAATGACGGGGTCGTCGGTCCGGAGCAGCATCTTGTGGTCCAGGTGCTCGTCCACCCACGTCTTGACAATGTCGCGGACCTCCGTGAAGTCGCGCACCATGCCGAGGCCGTCGAGGACGTCGGACTCAATGTCGACTTCCAACAGGCCGTTGTGGCCGTGGAGCTGTTTGCATTTCCCATCGTACTCCAGCAGGCGGTGGCCATAGCAGAAGTCGATGGTCTTGGTGATCTTGTGCCGCGCCATGGCGCCTCCTATGCCTGGGCCCCAGGTCCCGCCAGGTGCCTGCCAGCGTCGACGCGGATGGTCTCGCCGGTGATGGTCTCGCTCTTGAGCAGCGTGATGAGCAAGTCCGCGATCTCGTCGGCTGAGGACTCTCGGCGCAGCGGGGCCTGCGCGACGACGTTCTCGCGCCATTCCCGTTCCGGAATGTCGTCCGGGCGCATGGTGGGCCCCGGCGCGATGGCGTTGACCAGGATGCCATGGTCCGCCAACTCCGCGGCGAAGGCCCTGGTCATGAACTGCACCGCCGCCTTTGCGGTGAGGTAGGGAAGGTACTCACGGTAGGGGGTCTCGCCGGCGGCCCAATCGCCAAAGAGGACGATGTGGCCGCGCGTTGGTCCGTGATTGAGTGTCATGGCGCGCGCAGCATGCACCGCCAGGAGGTAGCTGCCCTTGGCCGTGCCCATCGCGTGGTCCCAGGCGACCGAGTCCAGCAACGGCAGCGGCACGCGAGGGTAGTCGGACGCGAGGTTTACGACAAAGCTCAGGTTTCCCAGGCTGGCGACGGCCCGGTCCACCATGTCCTGCACCTGCGCCTCATGGCTCAGGTCGCCCTGCACAGTGATGGCCATGGAGCCCGTGCCCGAAAGAGAATCGCGCAGGCTCTCCGCTTCCGATGCGGAGCTTCGGTAGCCAATGGCGATGTTGATGCCTTCCTGCGCCATGCGCCGCGCCAGCACAGCGCCGACGCGCCGCGCGCCCACGATGAGGGCGGCTTTACCCTGTAGGGTGATCAATGGGCATGCTCCAAGAGGAGAGAAGGGAGTCGTGTGTTGTTGGAATTGTAGCATACCCTGGAACTTGCGGTGTGCCCGTCCCCGTTGGTACTGTTGCTAACGATTGCGGCGGATGCGCAGCGTAGCCCACCTCGCCGTCATTCCTGCGAACCGGAGACAAGATGGCCAACCCTCCTTCCCTCTCCTACATGGAGTTCTTTGGTGACGACTACCTGGGCGCGTACCGGGAAACCATCTCCCCGGAGAACGCCGTCGTGGAGTCGGCCTTTGTGCATCGCGTGTTGCAGCTGAGGCGTGACGCCGAGGTGCTCGACCTGTGCTGCGGTCATGGCAGGCACGCCGTCATCCTCGCGCTGACGGGGCTGCGCGTGACGGGGCTCGACCTGAGCGAGTCCTACCTGGAGCGCGCGGCGGCCATCGCGGCTTCGGCCGGCGTCGACCTGCCGCTGGTGCACAGCGACATGCGGCAGCTGCCCTTTGAGGGCCGCTTCGACGCAGTGGTCAACATTTTCACATCCTTTGGCTACCTGAACTCGGACGAGGAGGACCAGAAGGTCCTGCACCAGGTGGCGAAGGCGCTGAAGCCCGGCGGTCAGTTCCTCATTGACCTGATCAACCGCGAATGGGTGGTCTCCAACTACGTGCAGGAAGAGCGCAAGGTGGTCCCCAACGGCACGGTGTACCAGGAATGGCGGGAGATCGACCTGCTGCACAGCCGCATCAACAACAGCTTTACCGTGACGTCGCCGGACGGGACGACACACCACACCGATGGCCTCACCATCCGGCTGTACTCGCTCACGGAGCTGGTGCACAAACTTCAAGCCGCGGGACTCGTATATCGAACGGTCTACGGCGGTTACGAATTGGAACGATACGGTGTCGAATCTCGTCGTATGATTGTGGTGGCTGACAAGCCGCTGTGACGGGCGCCCCACAAAGCCCGTCTGTGGGTAATGGCAAATCGTGGAAGGTGCGAGTTTGCGGCTCTTCTCCGTTTGACATGTAGTACGCGCAGGTATTAAATTTACATATTGTTATGCCTACAATCATTCGCATCATTGGCCTAGTCCTCAAGAAATACAAGCGCCGTCTCGCCATGGGCTACGTCTCCGTGTTTGGAGCCGCCCTGGTGGCCTTGGCTGTCCCGCGAATCCTCGGCCAGAGCGTCGACAGCGTGTTGCGGTCCGGCGAAGAAGACGTCGACGCCCTGTGGATGTTGGCCTTCGCGCTTCTTGCGGCCGGCTTCGCACGGGGACTGTTCGCCTTTGGACAAACGTACTTTGCGGAGTCCACGTCGCAGAAGGTGTCGTATGACATCCGCAACTCCTTCTACAACAAGCTGCAGCACCTGAGCTTTGCTTTCCACGACAGGCAGAACACGGGCGACCTGATGTCACGCGCGACTGCCGACGTGGAGGGCGTGCGCATGTTCGTGAACATGGGCGCGGTCCGCTTTGGCTTCGTGGTGGCGATGATTGTCGGCATCGCGGTGGCCATGTTCCTGACGGACATCACACTGGCGCTTGTGAGCCTCGCCTTCGTGCCGCCCCTTAGCTGGCGCGCCATGGAAACGAGCCGCAGCCTCCGCGGGCGGTGGATGCAGGTGCAGCGTCTCACAGGCGAAATGGTCACCACCATGCAGGAGAACCTCTCCGGCATGCGTGTCGTCAAGGCCTTCTCGGCGGAGAAGTACGAGCAAGAGAAGTTCGAGCACCGCGCTGAATTGGTCCGCGAAGCAACCTATGAGGCGCAGCGGATCTGGGCAAGAAACTTCAGCGTCATGAACTTCTTCTTCCTGGGCGCGCTGGCGGCCATCCTCTACGTCGGCGGCAACCAGGTTATTGATGGGCGGGTTGTGGACCCGTTCACCGGTCAGGTCGAGTACACCGGCCTGACGCCCGGGGACCTGACGGCCTTCATCTTCTACATGGGGCTGCTGACCATGCCCGTCCGGATGATGGGGTGGATGGTCAACAGCTTCTCTCGAGCCATTTCCTCCGGCCAGCGGCTCTTCCAGATCCTCGACTGGGAGTCGCCTGTGTCCGAGAGCCCGGACGCCTACGAGCTGGCCCGTGTAAAGGGCACCATTGAGTTCAAGGACGTTTCGCTGACCTATGACGATGAGAACCCGGCGCTGCAGGACATCAACGTGTCCATCACCCCAGGTGAAGTGGTCGCGCTCGTGGGCATGCCCGGCAGCGGCAAGACCACCTTTGCTCACCTGATTCCGCGCTTTTACGACCCCTCTGAAGGCGCCATAACCATCGACGGCGTTGACATCCGGGACGTCACGCTGGAATCGCTGAGGCGCAACATAGGCATCGTTCAGCAGGACGTGTTCATCCACACGGCAACCATCGCGGAGAACATCGCCTACGGAAGGGGAGAGGCCTCCGAGGAGGATATTCGCGAGGTGGCGTCCGTCGCGCAGCTGCACGAGTTCATCTCGGGTCTCCCCGACCAGTACGACACCATCGTGGGCGAGCGCGGCGGCGGCCTGTCCGGCGGGCAGAAGCAGCGCCTCTCCATCGCTCGAACGATCTTGATGAACCCGCCCGTGCTCATCCTGGACGACTCCACTTCCAGCGTCGACGCCCACACGGAGCACCTGGTGCAGGAGGGGTTGGAGGAGATCATGAGCGGTCGCACCACCATTGTGGTGACCAACCGGCTCAGCGCCATCCGCACCGCGGACAAGATCCTGGTGTTCAGGGACGGCCGCATTGTGCAGCGAGGCACTCACGAGGAGCTTCTGACCAAGGGCGGCGAGTACCTTAGTCTGTATCAAACGCAGCTGAAGCCCATGGAAGAGGCCGCATTGCAGGAGGTACAGTTGGCAGGCGAATTGGAGGGATCCGATTGACGACCCGGGTTAGCGGCTACGGCCATTTGGGGCGCTCCTCCCTAGACGACGTCCTGCTGGGCAACCTGTATGACCACGGCGTGGTCATGCGGCTGGTAAAGTATGCCCTGCCCTACCGCTTCTGGGTGGCGGCGTCCTTCTTTGGCATGGCAGGCCACATCATCACCATGGTGCTCCAGCCCCTCATCATCGGCTGGGCCATCAACCAATTCGTCAATGGCGTCACCGGGCAGGAGGCCACCTGGGGCAGCCTCGAGCTTGCCGCTGTCCTCTTTATCATCAACGTTCTGCTTAACATGTTGTTCAATTTCGTTCAGCTAATATCCCTGGCCCGCGTCACCGTCAACGTGCTGCATGACCTGAGAACGGAGATGTTCGAGCACCTGCAGCACCAGGCCACCTCCTTCTACGACCGCAACGAGGTCGGGCGCATCATGTCGCGCATCCAGAATGACGTCTTTCAGCTCCAGGAGTTCATGGACGTCGGCATCACCACCATCGGCGACGTCATGATGCTGGTCTTCATCGCCGGTACCATGATGTACTTGGACCCGCTGTTGGGCATCGTCACGCTGTCGGTCATTCCCTTCCTGGGCGTCATCCTTATCTATTGGCAGAAAAAGTCCCGGCCCACATTCCTTGGTGTGCGCGTGGCCATCTCCGCGGTGAACGGCAACCTGCAGGAGAATGTTTCCGGGGTGCGGGTGACCCAGAGCACAAACCGGCAGGACAAGAACCTCAGCAACTTCAACACGTTGAACCAGACACACCTCAACCGGGCCGTCAGGGCATCCTTCCTCTCGGCCACGCTCATGCCGGTGGTGGAGACGTTGACGGTGGTGTCGATGGGGCTCGTGGTTGTGGTCGGCGGAATCCGGGTGTTCGAGGGCGCGCTTGAGGTGGGCTTCCTCGTCGCCTTCCTCATCTTCGTGCAACGCTTCTTCGAGCCCATCCGGACGCTGACACTGCAATACACGATGTTCCAGCGGGCCATGGCTTCCGGCGCCCGCATTTTCGAGCTCCTGGACATCAAGCCGGAGATGAGTGACAAGCAGGACGCCGCCACGCTGCCCACCATCCGGGGTGAGGTGGTCTTTGAAGACGTGTGCTTTGGCTACACCCCTGATGAACAGGTGCTCCACAACATCAACCTGACTATCGAACCCGGACAGAACGTCGCGCTGGTGGGGCTGACCGGCGCGGGCAAGACGAGCCTGGTTGCACTGATGCACCGCTTCTATGACGTGACCGGCGGCTCCATCCGCGTCGACGGCCATGACATACGTGACGTCACACGCGAGAGCCTTGCGGGGCAGATGAGCATGGTGCTGCAGGAGCCGTACCTCTACTCCATGAGCATCAAGGACAACATCCGCTACGCCCACAAGGAGGCCACCTCCGAGCAGGTGGAGGCAGCCGCTCGGGCGGTCGGAGCGCACGAGTTCATCATGGAGCTGGAGCACGGCTACGACTCCATGCTGCAGCAGCGTGGCAACAACCTCAGCATGGGCCAGCGGCAGCTCATCAGCTTCGCGAGGGCAGTGGTGGCGGACCCCCGCATCATCGTCCTGGACGAGGCCACGGCCAACATCGACTCCCGCACGGAGAAGATCATCCAGGAGAGCCTCAAGGCGGTGCTGAGGGGCCGCACGTCCGTCGTCATCGCGCACCGGTTGTCCACCATCACCAGCGCCGACGTCATCGTCGTGCTGGACCACGGCCACATCGTGGAGATGGGCAACCACCAGGAACTGCTCGAGAAGGGCGAGCTGTACGCGGCGCTGTACGCCATGAACTTCGGCGAGCCGATCACTACGCACTCCAACGGCTCTGACGACGGCTTCTCCCTGCTGGGCAGGCCTGCCATCTAGCGCTCCTTCCTCGTGTGGCGCATAATCGGGCTGCGAAGCGGACCTTGGACATCGTTCGCATTGGCGAAGAGTCTTCCCAAACACGGGAAGCTGCAGGCAAAGGAGGCGCCATGAGCACTCAGCAGACAGACCCCCGGCCGCCCGTCTGGATTGGGCACGTCAGGATGAATTCCCGCTCCGTCGAGGAGACCACGGCCTTCATGCTCAACATCGGGATGCGCTCAATTGTCCAGAACGACCGGATTTCCGTGCTGGAGCTGCGGGGCGGCACACACCTGGTCATCGCCGGCGCCGAGGATGGGGAGCCCGGCGACGCCGAGTTCGACCTGATGGTGGAGGACGTAGACGCCACGTACGCCGAGTATACGGCCAAGGGACTCACCGTTTCAGACATCCAACGGGGCCGCATCCACGACTCCTTCATCCTGACGGAGCCGGGCGGCAACCGCATCACCGTCAACTCCACGCACGTCTCGGACCAGCCCGTCTAGCGTGGGCGAGAGCCCTCCAGACTGTTGCGACCAACTCAGCAATAGCGGGGACCCCCTTCCCCAACGGAGGGGGTCTCAGTATGCTCAGCGAAAACAATCAAGGGGGTTGCAATGATCAAGCTATTGGTTATTCACGGCTTGGGGATGAACATGCGTGGGAAGGTGGACGTCGAGACCTTTGGCCCCATGACGTTGCCGGAGTACAACGAGAAAATTAGCGAGTTTGCTCAGGAGCTGGGCGTGGAGGTGCGGTGCTTCCACTCCAACATCGAGGGAGAGATCGCCAACGCCCTTTACGATGCTCACGGCGACGGCACGGACGCCATTCTGATCAACCCCGCCGGCTTCACGCGGGACGCCACCGTCCTGGTGTCGGCCATGCGGCAGGTGCGGCTGCCCGCCGTCGAGGTGCACATGACCAACCCCACGGCGAGGGGCGGCAATTCCGTCGTCCTGCCGGCATGCAAGAGCAGCGTCTACGGCTTCGGCATTCTTGGCTATTACCTCGCGATGAAGGGCGTCCTCGAGACGTACGGCGTGTAGGCGCGCCATCGCCACGTCGGCGGTCAACTTTGCATCAGGGAGCGGCAATGATCATCAAATTCAGCGACACGAAGACAGACACCCAGGGCGAACGGCCCCTGGTGCTGAAGCGCATCATCAACCAGAGCCACACGGACCGCATCAGCCTCACGTGGGCGTCGCTCTACGGCCGGCACGAGAAGGTCGTCAACGACATCAGCGACCGGGTCTACTACATCATCGACGGCGAGGCGGACTTTGACGTGAACGGAGAGACGGGCAGCGTCACCGGCGGCGATGTCGTCCTCATCCCGAAGGGCGTCCCCTACGTCTTCGAGGGGCACATGACCTACGTCGTCATGAACAGCCCCGGCTACGTGCCGGACTCGGACCGGGTGGTGGAGTAGAGACGGTTGGAAGCAGGTGGCCGCTGCGCTTGGCTTTCCACCTTTTAGGGCAAGGTCGGCAGGTACAGTTATAGCGAAGTTAGCGAGGTTATGAACATTAGATAACATTGCTAACTTCGCTAACTTTGCTATAAACTGGCGTCATGGACCCGATTCGCAACCCGTATGCCCCAGGCGCTGGCACCCAGCCGCCGGAGTTGGCCGGCCGCCAAGAGGTGCTGGGAAACGTGCGCATTGCGATTGAGCGAACCAGGCTAGGGCGTTCCAGCAGGAGCGTATTGATGGTTGGCCTGCGGGGCGTGGGCAAGACGGTGCTGCTGGACCGCATGTGGAGGGACGCCGAGGCCAGCGGCGTCTGCACTCTGCAAATTGAAGTGCAGGAGAACCGCTCCTTGCCTTCCATGCTGGCTCCGCAACTACGCACTGCTCTGCTTCGGCTCTCCACAAAGGAAAGGGCTAAGGATTTGGCGCAACGCGCGCTCCGGGGGCTTGCCGGGTTCGCCAAGGGCCTGAAGGTGAAGTTCCACGACATCGAAGTCGGCTTGGACTTCGACCCGGAGCCCGGGTTGGCGGATAACGGGGACCTGGAGGCCGACTTGCAGGACCTTATAGAGGTCGTCGGCGCCGCCGCCAAGGCTGATGACAGCGCCGTAGTCATCTTCGCCGACGAGCTCCAATACGTGAAAGAGGACCAACTCGCGGCGCTGATAACAGCGTTGCACCGCGCAGCACAACGCGGGCTTCCCGTGATCTTGGTCGGGGCGGGCCTCCCTCAAGTGCGGGGTCACATGGGGAAGGCGAAATCCTACGCGGAGCGGCTCTTTGAATTCCCTGAAATTGGGGCCCTGTCACCGGAAGACGCTAGGATTGCCATAGCCAAACCCGCGGAAGACGAGGGAGTGGAGATAGAGGCCGCCGCCCTCGATGCCGTCGTTGCGCAGACGCAACGATACCCCTACTTCCTCCAAGAGTGGGGCAAGCACTTGTGGGACGTTGCCGAGGGTTCTCCCATCGGCGCCGCCAGCGTTGAAACAGCTTCTGTCCAAGCCATCGCGGGCCTAGACGAGAGCTTCTTCAGGGTTAGGTTCGACCGGCTTACGCCAGCAGAGAGGCGGTATCTGCGAGCGATGGCGCAGCTGGGTGAAGGGCCTCATCGCTCTGGTGACATTGCCCAAGAGTTGGGCAGACCGGTGAACGCCCTCGCCCCCACGCGCAGCCAACTGATCAATAAAGGTATGGTATGGAGCCCAAGTCACGGCGACACGGCCTTCACCGTGCCCATGTTTGACCAGTTCATGGTC
Organism: Dehalococcoidia bacterium; assembly: GCA_965249605.1. Taxonomy (GTDB): domain Bacteria; phylum Chloroflexota; class Dehalococcoidia; order Lucifugimonadales; family UBA1127; genus UBA1127. Next base: position 1,625,128 of record OZ252245.1, on the reverse strand, counting down.
CGAATCATGCCCAGCGATTCATGGCGTTAACGCCGTTACCGCCGAGACCCTTGCGCCCATAGACCGTCACGCGGTCTTCTCCAACTCCCACACAATGACAATAGGCAGCCCCCTGACCGCGGCTTCCAGCAGGCCCGGCACGTGATCGCCGACTCCCAACGTGGCGGTCTCCTCGTCACCCCACTGCGGCTCCAGGCATTGCACGACGTCCAGCCCTGCCATTCGGAAGGCGGCGAGATAGTCAGACACCTGGTGGATATGGTTGCGGGTGAACCCGCTTGAGCCGTCGTCGTCCATGTCCACAGCCTGCGAACCCAGCATTACCATGAACGGGTGGACGTCGGAGATGACCACGTGGCCTCCTGTGCGCACCACGCGAGCGATCTCCGCCAGCGGCGCTTCCAAAGCAGTGAAGTGGGTCAGCGCCAGCGCGCAGACAGCGAGGTCCACGGCGTCGTCCGGGAGTGGCAGGGCCGACAAATCGGCGAGCTCGAATCGCGCGGTGGGGACTTTGGCCTTCGCGACCTCCAGCATTTCGGGGGTGACGTCGACGCCGATGACCTCGTGGCCGAAGGACGCTAGATACGCCGCGTGACGTCCTGTGCCGCAGGCGGCGTCAAGCGCCACGCCGACCCGGTATTGCGCCATCAGCCCTCGCACGACGGGCTCCTCAGCCATCACCACGGGATTGCCGGGCGCGTCGTATTCGGCGGCCCACGCGGCATACTGTTCCCTAACCGTCCGCTCCTCCGCTTGCCAAGGTTCCGACCAGGGCTGCTGATCAAGCTTGCCGGCAATATCGACGATGCTTCGGGTTGTGGCATTGACGGCTACGGGGTCCACCCAATGGTTGCGGAGGATGGCCAAGCCGTGCAGTCCGAGGACGAAGTCGCCAAGTGTGCTGTGTTTGGTCACCGCTGGTTGCTCCTGTCTGCGAAGACGCCTGCTTTGGCACGGCGAATCAAGGCTTAAAGAATAGTATGGCGGAGTCTGGCTGGGCTGGGTAGCTGAGTAGGCGCCTTCGCTCGCGTCCGCAGTGCCAATTCGAGGACACTCTGGTACAGTCACGGGCACGGTGGGGAGCCGAATGTCGGGCTTTGCCGAGTGCCGCTACAGGCTGCGGCGCTTCCCCCCGCGACTGCAAGGAGTGGTCCACTGAAACGCCCAAAGATCTTCTACGGTTGGATCATGGTGCTGGTTGCCGCTACCGGGGGAGTCTTCACCCTTGGTACGGGCCTCTGGAGCGTTGGCGCATTTGTCATCCCCATGGAGGAGGAGCTGGGCTGGAACCGCACCACCCTCCTTGGGGGCCTGACGGTGCGCGCCCTGGTAGCGGGCGCCCTGTCCCCCTTCATCGGTCCGCTCTTCGACACCCGCCACGGCCCCAGGTTTCTCTCCATGGGCACGGCCGTCCTCATGGGTGTTTCGCTGATAGGGTTGCGATGGGTCGACGAGGTCTGGCAGTACTACCTGCTGTTCGGAGGCGTGGGAGCCCTGGCCAACGTCGCCGGCGGCACCGTTCTGGTGGAAGCCGTTGTCCCCAAGTGGTTCATCCGCCAAAGGGGCAGGGCCGTCGCGCTGGCCAGCATGGGAGGCGTATTGGGGCCCATCTTCCCCGCGGGCATACAGTTCGCCATTTCGGCCTTCGGCTGGCGGGACGCCTGGCTGGCCCTGGGCGTGTTCACGACCGTTGTCCTGCTGCCTCTGGCCTTCCTGATTCGAACGCGGCCCGAGGATATGGGCCTGCTTCCGGACGGTGATACCGAGGCCTCGGCGCAGTCCCCGTCCCGACGAAATACCAACGCCTCCCCCGCAGTCGACTTGACTCGCGGGCAGGCGATCAGGACCCGCACCTTCTGGATCCTCGTCCTGACGTTCAGCCTTACCGGTCTGGGAGTACAGGGCTTTATTTCCAACTGGCTACCGTACTTTCAGGACATTGGCTTCTCCGCAACCACCGGCGCCCTGGCGCTTACGGTCTTTGGCATTTTTGTGCTTCCGGCGCGGTTCTTCTGGGGCTCTCTTGCGGACGTGTTCCCCGTGCGCTTGCTGCTGATGGTCCAGCACATTCTGACGGCGCTGGTGGTGTTGTTGCTGCTGAACATCGGGAATTTTCCGCTCCTCATAGCTTTCGCAGTGCTCATGGGGCTTACGTACGGCGGTTACGTGCCGCTCCAGCGTCTCATCTACCCCATCTACTACGGCCGGGCCCACCTTGGGGCCATCCGGGGCATAATGCGCCCGGCCTTGACTCTGGCCTCTGCCGCGGGACCGCTGGTAATCGCGGGGATCTATGACCTCAAGGGCTCGTACACGCTGGCCTTTGTGTTCGTCATGTTCATGTGGCTTGTGGCCGGTCTCATGTTCCTGCTGGCAAAGCCTCCCATGCGACAGCCCGCGCCGGACCCCGGCCCAACGGAGTAATTGGTCACCGGCTGAAGTCCCCCGGCCGTTCCCCTACCGCGATTGCAGCCGTGGCGGCTTGGCTAGCAGGATGACGGCGCCCGTCACGGCAAATCCGATCATGACCATGACGAAGCTCCAGTAGTACGAGCCGTGCAGGTCGTAGACAGCCGCGACGAACACCGGCCCGATGGCGCCCGTGAAGCCGTTGAACGGCCGCATCAAACTCGAAATGGAGCCCAGGTGGTTCCTGCCAAAGTAGTTGGCGACGATCAGCGGCCGGAGAATGAAGGATCCCCCCATGGTCACGCCAAAGAAGATCATGAACGCGAACAGCATCGGCAGGCCGGCGACGTAGATGAGGAGGAGGACACTCGAAGCGGTCAGGAACGACTGGACGACAATGAGCTTTCGCACTGGGAAGCGGTCGCCCAGCATACCCCAGAGTGGCCGGACGCTGACCGTGCAGATGCCGTATACCGTGATGGCCAGGGCGCCGATGCCCGTCGCGAAGCCGACGTCCTGGAGGTACGGGATCCAGTTGACCTGGAACCCGCGCATGCCGAGGCCGCCCAGGGCATAGGCAAGGATGATGAGCCAGAAGGCAGGGCTGCGAATGGCCTCGCCGCGAGTGAGGCTGCGCTCGTCAGGCGGCTGCGGGCGGGCCTGCTGTCGAGACGGCTCCTCGGCGGCGGGGGTTAGCTCGCCGTCCGGCAGCAGGCCAATATCCTCGGGCCGTGTCCGGACAAGGAAGGACAGCGGCACGAGGATGACGATGACCACGACGCCCATGATGACCCACGTGTCGCGCCACCCAACGACGCTCATGATGGTGTGCAGCGTCAATGGCGCCAGCAACGGGCCAAGCCCGCCGCCCATGACTGCGATGCCCAACGCCTTGCCCCGCTTGCGCACAAACCACTTGGGGAGGATGGCCTGTGTCAGCGCCTCGCCGATGCCGAGGCTGCCGATGGCCGCCAACACCCCGTAGAACAGGTAGAATTCCCACAGACTGTCCACCCATTTCATCGAAATTAGGGACACGCCGATGACGACGGCTCCGGCAAGCATCAGTACCCGCGGGCCGCGTGTTGTATCGCGCCACGGGCCGACGAGGGGGGACAGGAAGCTGGCTACGGCCGTGTAGATGGTAAGGGACAGGAAAAAGGCTGTGCGGGACCACTCGAGCTCTTCTGTCATGGGCTTTGCGAAGACGGTGAGGGCCCATGTGCCAACGCCGGTGTTGAAACCGCCGGTGATGACGGCCACCCCCACCAGGACCCACCCATAGTAAAACCTTCGCTGAGTCCGCAATCAGGGCCTGCCCTTTCGCGATTGCTACAGTTTCGGTCGATAGCCGGAACCTTACCACCGTAATGCCGGCGGCGACAGCATAAAACGACCAGTCGTCGCGCAGTCGGCACGGGGCCAAGGAAGCCTGTGGAGTCAACCGGGCGAGCGAGAGCCTGTGGCGGTGTGCCAAGAATGCCGTGAAGGCCCAGTTACACTAGCAGCAACCTTACTGAATATCGCGGCGCTCTATTTCTCTTCGTAATGTCCTCTTTTGTTACTCATCAAGAGTTGTCATGGGGAAAGTAACTTGGTAGTCTGCCATTTTGATGGTTGATAGTGAGTAGTTTGTAATACTGCGCTCAAATCGATTGTGAATCAGCAATGAGTTCTTATCGTCAGTGAAGCCACCCTTGTAGTGCGCAGTGGCGGAGTCCTGACCATATAGAGAGAGCAGGCGCACCGAATTTTCAATGAATCATTTGTCGGCATAATCGAGTGAAGGGCCTAGTGGCCGGAATTGCCCTATTTGCGCTGGCAGCAGGGGCGGCATACTCGCCCTCTTCCATATCGGGACAGACTACTGTCCCTGATACGCCTGCCGGTCTAACTGGAATGTTGCAGGCCGACGAATCGGTCGAGTTGGATTGGGAAGACTCGTCCAACGCAGCCTCATACCAGGTTGCCTACCGCCACGCTCATGCTTCAGCGTGGGTGGATCTCCCCGCCGCAGGCGCCATCTTGACGGTTACCGGTTCCGGGGCAACAGTCAGCGGCCTGCCGTATCCGTTGAATTACTACTTCCGTGTGCGTGCGGCCAACGCAGTTGGGATATCGGATTGGTCGGCTGAATCACTGGTAACCCCCGCACCCATCGTTGGCGCAGACGGGTGCGTGATAGCGGCCCCGCCCGGTCACCTCTCGCAGTACGACAAACACTGCTCCGCCGGAGGGATAGCCATCGTCGGGTCCGACGAAGTGTCCGACTTCGCCATCAAGCTGGCGTGGAACCACATCATGAACATGCTGTCGGCCCACCCTGGGGTCCACGCCAGGATGGCCCAAGCAAAGGTGCATCACGTCTTGAAGGCCGCCGGCACATACGGCTTCTATAACTCCTACAATAACGTGGATCGACAAGCTCGGTCGAATGAGGAAAACATCCTCTGCTACCCAGATGAACCCCACAGGAGTTATGAGCTCTACGACGCGTTCAACCACGAGTTCGGCCATGCGCTGCATAGACGAGGGCTAACCTCTAGTGAGTTCAATGTGGTGCGGAATGCCTATAACGCCGCCATTAGGGACGGGCTTTGGGACAGCGGATATAGCAGCGCCAGCGACACTGAGTACTTTGCGGAGGCCGTGGAATTCTACTTTTCCCCAAGGACAACGGGCACAAGGGAAAACCGGCAATCGCTAGCGGAATACGACCCGCGCCTGTACAGAATTCTGCTCAAGCACCTGCCCGCCAATGATTGGAAAGCCAGCTGCCCGGCTGCCGGTGACGCCCCGCCTCCACCACCGGCGCCCCCTGCGCCAATCAACTTGCAGTCCAGCAATGTAACTGAAACTTCCCTCACTCTCACGTGGGAAGTTCCTGCTGCCGAGGCCGCAAATGTCAACCTGTTCTGGGTGGAATTGTCCCCTGACTCGAACGATTCGTGGGGCAAAGTCCGCGAAACCGGCGCGGACGTGACCACGGCAACGTTCACAGATCTGTCCTCCGGGAAGAATTACGGTTACCGTGTCACTGCATTCAACGGCTACCGGAAGACTGTTGGGGATGCGCTGTCCGTGGAAACGTTGTCGCCGCCGCCACCGCCGCCTCCTGCGCCACCCGAGCCCATCAACTTGCAGGCCATCAACGTATCCAAGACCTCCTTGACGCTTACGTGGGAGGTCCCGGCTGATGAAGCCGCCAACGTTGACCTGTTCTGGGTGGAGAAGGCCCAGGAGCCAGACTCCGTGTGGGTCAAGGTACTGGAGACTAAAGGCTCCGTGACCACGGCAACTATCACCGGCCTGTCGCCTGGGAACAGTTACACATACCGTGTCACTGCTTTCAATGGCTACCTGATGGCCTTTGGGGATGGTCTATTGGTGGAAACCTTGCCCAGTGAAATCGCAACACCCCCACCCCCACCACCACGGCCGCCGCCGCCCAGCACCGGCGGAGGGATCGGCTTTGGCCCGGCGCCGGTGGCGCCAAAGTTCCAAGACGGCTTCCGAACCACCAGGTCCGTCGCGGAGAACGCGCGGTCAGGCGACCCTGTCGGTGACCGCGTGGCGGCCACCCACCAGGACGACCTCGAGATCACGTACTCGCTCAGCGGGACGGATGCCGCACAGTTCACCGTGGATGAAGCGATAGGCCAGATTCGCATCAGGGAAGGCGTCAAGCTCGACTATGACACGGGGCAGAGCTACACGGTGAATCTCACTGCCACTGATAGCGCCGGCTTTGGGGCCATCATCATCGTGATGATTGAGGTGACGGAGGCCACGCTCAGCCCATATGACCTGAACGGCAGTGGCGGAATAGATCGCGAAGAGGTCATCGCGGCCATAGGGGACTATTTTGATGCGCTCATCACCAAGGATGAGGTAATTGCCGTAATAAAGCTCTACTTCGGGGCTTGACGCCGTAGCGGAGCTAAAGCGATGCACCCCGCGGGGTAAAACTTCCGCCGCCCATGAAGTCCGGGGCAGTCGTTAGGCTGGAAATGCCTCGCCAGCTGTCAACGGGCATTCGTGTTCGAAGGCCCATGAGTGTGCTCTGTGGCGCCGCACAAGAGGGGCTTGGCGGGCCGAAATTTCCTGCAAATTTGACTGCCGCTTGCATTCGCGCCTTTTTTCACGAATAATAGGCGCCTATAGCGCCCGGCGCGTACGCGGGCGTTGACCGCGCATTGTTTGGCGTGTAGAATCGCAGTTTCTACGGAAAGGCACAGGATTTCGGGGCCAGGGGACAGATGCGACGCCGGGTTCGAGCACGACGGGGTGATTCTTCCACACATTGAGCATCTGCCTCGCCATTTTCGGAAAGGGGTCTCATGGCAAGGGAGCAGGACATCAGCCGCCGCCAACGCCGCTACTTGCAGCATTTGGAGGCCGCGCAGCGAGGCGCCGCTGAGCGTGGGCTGTATTCCCCTGCCCATGAGCACGACAGCTGCGGTGTGGGCATGGTCGCCAACATCCGCGGCGCCCGTTCCCACACCATCATCCAGCAGGGCATTGAGGTGCTCATCAACCTCGAGCATCGCGGCGCCGAGTGCTGTGACCCGGATACCGGCGACGGTTCCGGCATCATGTTCCAGGTGCCGGACGCCTTCTTCCAGCGCCATTCCCACTCGCTGGGCATTGCGCTGCCGAAGGAGGGCGAGTACGGCGTCGGCATGGTCTTCCTGCCCCAGGACGAGCGCCAGCGGACGGAGTGTGAGACCGTCATTCGTGAGACGGTCGAGGCCGAGGGCCAGGGTTTCCTCGGTTGGCGGGACGTGCCCGTCGATGACACGAACATAGGATGGCTCGCCCGCACCCGGCAGCCGGTCATCCGGCAGTTCTTCGTGGGCCGCGCCGCCAACATCCCGGACTCGGCGGCCTTCGAGCGGAAGTTGTACGTCATTCGCCGCCTCATCGAGATGACGTGTTTTGAACGCAAGCTCGGCGATGGCGAAAACTTCTACGTGTGCAGCCTTTCCTGCAACCGCGTCGTCTACAAGGGGTTGATGAAGGCTTCCCAGATGTCGGAGTTCTACCTCGACATGCAGGAGCCGGAGGTGGCAAGCGCCTTTGCGATGGTGCACTCGCGGTTCAGCACCAACACCCTTGGCGCGTGGCCGCTGGCGCACCCCTACCGCATGATCTGCCACAACGGCGAGATTAACACCCTGCGCGGCAACATCAACTTCATGCACGCGCGGTCAGCCCTCTTCGAGTCCCCGCTGTTCGGCAGTGACATGGAGAAGCTGAAGCCCATCATCGGCGACGCCCAGAGCGACACCGCCAGCCTCGACAACGCGCTGGAGCTGCTGTGTAGCACCGGCCGCTGGCTGCCCCACGCGATGCTCATGCTCATCCCGGAGGCTTGGGGCGATCATATTCCCATGCCCCAGGAGAAGCGCGACTTTTACGAGTACCACGCCTGCCTCATGGAGCCGTGGGACGGTCCCGCCATGGTCGCCTTCACCGACGGTCACAGCATTGGCGCGATCCTGGACCGGAACGGCTTGCGGCCCATGCGCTACCTGGTCACCAACGACGACCTGCTGGTGATGGCGTCGGAGACGGGCGTGCTCAACGTCCCTCCGGACCAAGTGCAATTCAAGTCCAGACTGCAGCCCGGCAACATGTTTTACATAGACTTCGACCAGGGCCGCATCATTGAGGATGCGGAGATCAAGCACACCCTGGCCTCCCGGCAACCGTATGGCGAGTGGCTCAATGAAAACGTCGTCGACCTCGAGGACCTGCCCGAGCCTCGCAACGTCCTCGGCAACGACTTCGACACCCTGGTCGAACGGCAGCGCGCCTTCGGCTACACCACGGAGGAACTCGGCCTCCTGATGCAGCCCATGGGTGAGACCGGCGCTGAGCCGGTGGGCTCCATGGGCAACGACGCCGCGCTCGCTATCCTGTCGGACCGCCCGCAGCCGCTGTTCAACTACTTCAAGCAACTTTTCGCGCAGGTCACCAACCCGCCGCTGGACGCCATCCGGGAGGAGTTGGTTACCTCTGTCGTGACCTTCATCGGCTCGGAGCGGAACCTCTTTGAGGAGACGCCGCTTCACTGCCGGCAACTCCGCATCCAGGAGCCCATCCTGTCCAATGAGGAGTTGGAGAAGATTCGCGCGGCGGACCAGCCGGGCGTCAAGGCCGCCACCATCTCCACCGTGTTCCGCGCCGACGGCAGCGACGGCGGACTCCAGGAAGCCATTGAACGCGTCCGCCGACAGGCGTCCAGGGACATTGAGGACGGGTGCACCATCCTCATTCTGAGCGACCGCGGCGTCGACCAGGACCACTCGCCCATCCCCAGCCTGCTGGCCGTCTCCGCGGTGCACCACCACCTCATCCGCGAGGGCACGCGGGTCAAGGTGGGCCTAGTGCTGGAAACGGGTGAACCACGTGAAACGCACCACTACGCCTCGCTCATCGGCTACGGCGCCGGGGCCATCAACCCGTACCTGGCGTTGGAGTCCATCGCCGGGCTGGTCGAGGACGGCCGCATCGAGGGCCTGTCCGTCGAGAAGGCGCAGTACAACTACATCAAGGCGGTGCACAAGGGCGTCATCAAGGTGATGTCCAAGATGGGCATCTCCACGGTGCAGAGCTATCGCGGCGCGCAGGTGTTTGAGGCCATCGGCCTGAGCAAGGAGCTCGTGGACGAGTACTTCACCTGGACGTCCTCACGCATTGGCGGGCTGACCCTGGAATCGCTGGAAGAAGAGGTGGTGCGGCGGCACAGGCGCGCCTACCCGGAGCGCCGGCCTGTTGGCGTCCTCGACCTGGAGAACCCCGGCGTCTACTACTGGCGGCGCGACGGCGAAGAGCACATGTGGAACCCGGACTCCATCGCCAAACTGCAGCACGCCACCCGCCTGAACTCCCGCAGGATGTACGACGAGTTCGCAGCGTTGTCCAACGAGGAGGAGTCGCACCGCAAGACGCTGCGCGGCCTGCTTCAGCTCAGGCCCGCTGAGGGCGGCCCCATTCCGGTGGACGAAGTGGAGCCGGTGACCGAGATTCTGAAGCGGTTCGCCACCGGCGGCATTTCCCTGGGCTCGATAAGCCGGGAGACGCACGAGGCGCTGGCCATCGCCATGAACCGCATGGGCGGACGAAGCAACACCGGCGAGGGCGGCGAGGACTCGACGCGCTACGTGCTGGACGCCAACGGTGACTCGCGCAACAGCGCCATCAAGCAGGTGGCGTCCGGGCGCTTTGGCGTGACGACGGAGTACTTGGTCAACGCGAAGGACCTGCAGATTAAGATCGCGCAGGGCGCCAAGCCCGGCGAGGGCGGTCAGTTGCCCGGCTACAAGGTGAGCGAGTACATCGGCGCGATACGGCACACCACGCCCGGCGTGGAGCTGATCTCGCCGCCGCCGCACCACGACATCTACTCGATCGAAGACATCGCGCAGCTTATCCATGACCTGAAGACGGCCAACCAGGACGCCCGCATCCACGTCAAGCTGGTCGCAGAGGTGGGCGTCGGCACGGTGGCTGCAGGCGTCGCCAAGGCCAAGGCGGACGTCGTACTCATCAGCGGCGACAGCGGCGGAACGGGCGCATCCCCGGAGTCGTCCATCAAGCACGCGGGCGTCGCGTGGGAGCTGGGGTTGGCGGAAACGCAGCAGGTGCTGGTCGCCAACGACCTTCGCAGTCGCATCGTGGTGCAGACCGATGGGCAGATCAAGACGGGCCGCGACGTCGCCATTGCGGCGTTGCTCGGCGCGGACGAGTTCGGCGTTGCGACGGCGGCGCTCATTACCCTCGGTTGCATCTACCTGCGGAAATGCCACCTGAACCTCTGCTCCGTCGGCATCGCCACGCAGGACGAGGAGCTGCGCAAGAACTTCGCGGGAGACCCGCAGCACCTGGTCAACTACTTCACCTTCATGGCGGAGGACCTGCGCCAAAACATGGCCGAGATGGGCTTCCGCACCGTCAACGAGATGATCGGCCGCACGGACCGGCTTGACTGGAGCGGAGCCGAGAGCCATTGGAAGGCCAAGGGTCTGGACTTGGGCGCCATGCTGCACCGTGCCGAGACCATCCCGACAATGGGCCCGGGCTCCGGCACGCACCACAGCGAAATGCAGGACCACAAGCTCGAGACGTCGATTGACCACGAGTTTATTCGGCTGGCTGAACCCGCCATTCAGCGGCGCGAGCCCGTGGAGATCGTGTTGCCTGTCAGCAACAACGACCGTGCAGTCGCCGCGATGCTTTCCGGCCACGTGACCAAGGTGCACGGCAGCGAGGGCCTTCCGCAAGACACCATCTCCATCAGGCTGACGGGGTCTGCGGGCCAGAGCTTCGGCGCATTCCTTTCGAGGGGCATCACCCTGTACCTGGAAGGCGACTCCAACGACTACCTCGGCAAGGGTCTGTGCGATGGGCGCATCGTGGTGGTGCCGCCCGCAGCTTCAACGTTCACCCCCGAGGAGAACGTCATCGTCGGCAACGTGCTGCTCTACGGCGCGACGGGCGGCGACATCTACGTGCGCGGCGTCGCCGGCGAGCGGTTCGCCGTGCGCAACAGCGGCGCGAACGCCGTTGTCGAGGGCATTGGCGACCACGGTTGCGAGTACATGACCGGCGGACGCGTGGTCGTACTCGGCCCCACGGGCCGCAACTTCGGCGCGGGCATGAGCGGCGGCATCGCCTACGTGCTCGATGAGAAGGGCGATTTCGCGAGCCGCTGCAACATGGACATGGTCGAGCTTGGGCCTGTGCAGGAGGAGTCGGACCTGACGACGGTGCGGCTCTTGGTGGAAGCGCAAGCGCAGCTGACCGGCAGCAGCCGGGCGCGCATGGTGCTGGACACGTGGGACACCGTGATCGAGCGCTTTGTTCGGGTCATGCCGATCGCCTACAAGGCTGTATTGGAGCACGAGCGGAAGCAGTCCGCGCCCTCCGACGCGGTGGCGCATGGGTAAGCCGACCGGCTTTACGGAGTTCAACCGGCAGGGGCCACCCCGCGAGCCTACCACCGAGCGGGTCAAGCACTACCGGGAGATCTACCTCCCTTGGGCGGAGGAGCAAAGCCGCACACAGGGTGCGCGCTGCATGAACTGCGCCATTCCCTTCTGTCATAACGGGTGCCCCCTCGGCAACCTGATCCCCGACTGGAACGACCTGGTCTACCGGGGACGGTGGCGTGAGGCGCTGGAGGCGCTCCACTCCACCAACAACTTCCCGGAGTTCACTGGACGCATCTGTCCCGCCCCGTGTGAAGCTGCATGCACCCTCGCCATCAACAGAGACCCCGTGACCATCGAGTACATCGAGAAGGCGATTGCGGACAAGGCATGGGATGAGGGCTGGATTACGCCGAAACCCCCCGAGCGGCGCACCAGCAAGCGGGTGGCAGTCGTCGGCTCCGGCCCGGCCGGCATGGCCGCGGCCGCGCAGCTCAACCACGCCGGCCACCTGGTCACCCTCTATGAGCGCAGCGAGGTAATCGGCGGGCTGCTGCGTCTCGGCATCCCGGACTTCAAGCTGGAAAAGCACGTCGTGCAGCGGCGGGTCGACCAGATGGCGGAGGAGGGTGTCACCTTCGTCACCAACGCGCACGTGGGTGTCAATATTCCCGCCGCGGACCTGCTGCAGGAGTTCGACTCCATAGTCTTGACGGGCGGCTCGACCGTTGCGCGGGACCTGCCCGTCCCGGGCCGGGAGCTCGACGGCATTCACCTGGCCATGGACTACCTCACCATGCAGAACCGCGCCAACACGGGCGCTGAATACTCCGAGGAAGAGTTCATCACGGCAAGCGGCAAGCGCGTGGTCATCCTGGGCGGCGGCGACACCGGCGCCGACTGCCTGGGCACCGCGCACCGGCAGGGGGCCGCGTCCGTGCACCAGTTCGAGCTTCTGCCGCAGCCCCCAGACGACCGGGCGCCCAACAACCTGTGGCCCGAGTGGCCCCTCATCATGCGTTCCTCCGGCGCCCACGATGAGGGCGGCGTTCGCGACTACAGCATCCAGACCAAGGCCTTTTCCGGCAGCAACGGCAAGGTGGAGCGCCTCCATGCCGTGCGCCTGGAGTGGGGCCCGCCGGACGCATCCGGCCGCCCCACCATGACGGAAGTCCCAGGGTCCGAGTTTGAGGTGGAGACGGAACTGGTGCTCTTCGCGCTGGGCTTCCTCTACCCGGAGCGTGACACCATGCTGACGCAGCTCGGCGTCGAGCTGGACGCTCGCGGCAACGTCGCCACCAATCGCGACCGCATGACCAGCGTCCCCGGCGTCTTCGCGGCGGGCGACATGCACCGGGGGCAGTCGCTAGTGGTGTGGGCGCTGGCGGAGGGCCGGCAGGCGGCCCACGGCGTCGACAAGTACCTCATGGGCGCCACGGAGCTCCCCGCCCCGCTCGCGGTGTAGCGGCCTTCCGTTCGCCCTAAGGGCAATCGAAGAGCAGCCCCTTATTGGTCGAACCCCGGACCGCCCCGCGTCGACCCCTTTGAGCCGCGCCTTGGCCTGCGGTATGATGCACAGCATGAACGCCATCACCCAGTACGCAGAGGTCAATGGCACGCGCATCGCCTACGAACGTGGTGGGAACGGCTACCCGTTGTTGTTGCTCCACGGCTACCCGGAAACGCGCCGTATGTGGCGCGTCGTCGCGAGCGCCCTGACTAGTCGCTTTGACGTGGTGTCCATGGACCTGCGCGGCTACGGCGACTCCGACCGGCCCGAGGACCCAAGCGGCTACGACAAGCGCAGCATGGGCGAGGACGCCCTCGCGTTGGCGCGCAGCCTCGGATGGGACCGCTTTCTCCTCGCCGGGCACGACCGTGGCGGGCGAGCAGCCCGGCGGCTGGCGGCCGACCACCCTGAGGCCGTCGTGGGGGCGTCGCTGCTGGACATACTGCCGCTGGAGTACATCTTCAGCCAGGGCAGGGACGGATACGCGCGCCGCTACTGGCACTGGTACTTTTTCCTGCAGCGCGGCCTGCCCGAGCGCCTCATCAAGGTGGACCCTGCGGGGTTCATCAACCAATTGTTCTCCAGGCGGGGCAACGTGCTGGACCCGGAGAACGTCGCCCACTACACTGAGGCCTTTTCCCGACCCGGCAGCGTTGAGTCTACGCTGGCCGACTACCGCACGGCCTTCGAGGTTGATCGACCTCGCTGGACTGAGGAGGTCGCGGCGGGACGCAAGATCGCCGTGCCGCTGCAGGTCCTCTGGGGGGAGCTGGGGAACCTCAACGACGAGCCCGTACTGGACCTCTGGCGAAACGTCGCCGAGGACGTGCGCGGCACGGTGGTGCTCGGCTCCGGCCACTACATTCCGGAGGAGCAGGCGGACGACGTCATCCGCCTGCTGAACGAGTTTGCAGACGAGCTCGGGTTACCCTGAGTCCATCGAAATGTGAGCCTTGCCGCGCAACAGTAAACCTGCAACGATGCGCGGTGGGAAGGAGGGTGTATGGAACACCACCCGGACTTCGATCGAGCCGACCTGCCGGAGCTGGCCAACTATGTGGCCATGTGGCTCTTGGGCATGCGCGACTGGTGCTCCAATTGCCACGGACGCGGAAACGTGCCCGACGTCATGGCTCCCGACTCCACCAAAACCGTCCGATGCGACAAGTGCGAGGGGCGCCGCTGGATGGGCGCCATCGACTTGGAGCGGCTGCTGGTTGCCCTCACCCACCACCGCAGGAAGCTCGCGCTTAACGTGACCTACAGCCCCCACGGCTACGTTGTGTGGTCCGCGGAGGACGCCGACGGCGGGGAGATGGTGCAGGAGAACGACCCGCTGCACGCTGCGTATCGTCTCGGGGCAAAAGTCATCGCAGGCATGGAGGAGGAGGGAACGCTGAACCGCGCCCACCCCTCGGACTACATAGACCACTAGGTAAGCGCCCCCCTTTCGACGACCCGCTTGGCGGTGGCCATAACGCGTTTCACACACTATGGCCATCGCCTTGTTGAGTTCCCCTTGGAGCGCCCTAGCCAATTGAGGCATGCCTCTTTCTGCGCCCCTTCCTCGACTTCCCCGCACGTCATATCCCTTCAACCTTTGACTCGAACCATCGGCATAGCTACTTTGTGTCGATTCTCACCTGCAAGAAGGCTAATTATGTCCAGAGTCTTGTAAAAATAGTCGCAAGAGTTACGAATCATTGACAAAATATGCGGACTTGTGTAGCGTCTCCCAAGAGCATCGGCCGTATGGGGCTGTTGTTCTTTTGCATTGGGCACACCAGAGGGGAGGATGCTATGACAAGGCGGGACCACCTAAACCTTCTACCGTTCCTCATATTCATGTTGACTGCCGCGTTGGTGTTCGCAGCTTGCGGCAGTGACGATGGCGACGCGTCCACCGACTCCGGTGGCGACGCGGCCGCAGCGCCGTCGGATAGCGGTTCCACGGTCGCCGTTGCACCCACCGCCATGCCGGACACCACCACCACGATGACGGAACCCGCGCCAGTCGAGGCGATGGGCGAACCGGTGGTGAAACGGTTGATCATCTCCACGGCAGCGCCGACCACCGAGACCAACAACCCCTGGCGCTATGAAAGCCCCCGGGGCCCCTGGTTCTTCTCGGCGACGCATGAGTCGCTGATCGGCGCCGACGCGGATACGGGCGAGCACGTCCCGCAGCTGGCAGAGTCATGGAGTGTCGAGCCCGACGGGGTATCCGTGCGCTTCCAGCTGCGCAAAGGCGTCCGATTCCACGGCGACAACGGTGAGTTCACCGCGGCGGACGTGGTGGCGATGTTGAAGAACCATGGTGAAGATGACTCTCGGCACAGTCACAGGAGCCAGTACCGGGCCGTCACCCCGGAGGTGGTCAGTGACCACGAGATCGTCTACCGCATATCCAAGAGCAATCCGGAGATTTTGAACAACACCTCCTCATGGAACGTCATCTCCGGGGAACCCTACAGCGCCAAAGACATGGAAGCGCTGGGAGGCGACCCCGACCTGACCCAACGCCCCCCGGCAGGCACGGGCGCGTATCAGTTCGTAGAGCGTAACCAGGGAGTTGACTTCATAGTGGAACGGGTGCCCTACGAGCACTGGCGCTTCCAACCGGACTGGGAGGAGGTGGAGGTCCGGTTCTCCAGTGAGGCCTCCACCCGGCTGGCGTCCCTGCTGACAGAGGAGATCCACGTGACCGTGCTGCCGCTGGACCTGCAAAACCAGGCTGAGGACGCGGGCATGGCGGTGGCCACGGGGCAGGTGCTCACCCGGGAGCGGTCCGCAATGTACAATGGCCCCATTATTGACAAGAGCTATGCCGACTATGAAACGCAAGGCACTTCCTGCGGGTACGCGCACTGTGACATTGCCCTCTTGGACGTCCGCGTCCGCAAAGCCCTGAGCAAGTCCGTCGACCGGGACGCCATGAACACGGCTTTCTTTGCAGGCAAGGGCATTGAAGTCCACAACCCGCACTTCGTCCCCACCAGGTCGTACTGGAACCCGGAGTGGGACCGGAACTTCGAGGACGAGTACGGGTACGACCCAGAGGCGGCCAGGGCCTTGCTGGCCGAAGCGGGATTTGGCCCCAACAACCCCCTGGAGTTGCAGGTTGACGTAACGGGCTCCAGTGGACTTCCCGAGAAACAGGACGTCATGGAAGCGATGGCTGGGTACTTCAACGACATCGGCATCAAGACCGAGCTTGACGTTCGGGCCCCCACCATCACCAGGGCCATCAACAGAAGCTTCGGCATGACGAATCGGGTCGGCTACATGGGCAGCAACATCGTCGACCTCCAAGCCTTTCGCGTCCACCATTGCTCCTGCGAATCGCCGCGCAGCGGCTTAGAGCTGATAGAACTGGACAAGTCCATTGCGTATCACCGGTCAGTCATCGAAACCGGAGAGGTCTTCAGACGCATGCGGGAAACCGGGGACATTTCCTTCTACCTGCACATCGCGCTCCCGATTGTGTGGAGGCCTGAACAACTGTTGTTCAACCCCAATGTTGTGGCATCCTATGAGTGGTCCGGCGTCCCCTTGGGGACCGTCAGCCACTATGAGCGCTTCCTGGCGGTCCGGAAGTAGCCTCCCAACCATGACTGGGTAGAAGAGAAGGGGCCTCCCACCAGCGGGAGGCCCCTTCTCCCGTCCCAGCGCACTCCCCGCCCCTGCCGCCCATGCACGGGACGCCGGAATGGCTCTTGTCAGCCGTTCGGCATGCCGGATTTGAGGTGACTCCGTCATTGGCCACAGCGTTACGAAATTCACAACCACCTTAAATTGATTCCGTTGGATACTTGCGATGTTGGCTCAACACATTGCGACTCATTGACAAGAACGGAGCTATTGTGTAGCTTCCCGTAAAGGCATTCACTTTCAGGTTGTTTCTTCACTGGCGGAGAGAGTCCGCAGACAGAGGGGAGGATCCTATGACAAGGCGAAATCACCTCAGCCTTCTCCCGTTTCTCGTCTTCATCTTGGCTGCTGCGTTGGTCTTCGCAGCTTGCGGCAGTGACGACGGCGACGCGGCCGCAGCGCCGTCGGACAGCGGGTCCACGGTCGCCGTGGCGCCCACCGCCATGCCGGACACCACCACCACGATGACGGAAGCCGCGCCGGTTGAGGCTATGGGTGAGCCCGTGGCAAGACGGCTGATCATATCTACTGCGGCCCCGACCACCGAGTCCAGCAACCCCTGGCGCTACGAAAGCCCCCGCGGCCCGTGGTTCTTCGCGTCCACCCACGAGTCGCTTGTCGGCGCCGACGCCGACACGGGCGAACACGTCCCTCAGCTGGCCGAGTCGTGGACCATCGAGCCCGACGGCCGATCTGTACGCTGGCAACTGCGCCAGGACATCCAGTTCCACGGCGACAACGGCGTCTTCACTTCCGCCGACCTCGTGGGGATGCTTGAAAACGCCACCGCAGAGGATTCCACGCACAGCCACCGGACGCAGTACCGCGCCATCACCCCTGAGGTGATCAGCGACTACGAGATTGTCTACCGAATAGACAGGAGCAACCCGGAGATCCTGAACAACACGTCGTCCTGGAACGTCATATCCGGCGAGCCGTACAGCTCCAAGGACATGGCGGCGCTCGGCGGCAACCCTGACCTGACCATGCGGCCTCCGGCGGGCACGGGCGCCTACCAGTTCTTGGAGCGCTCCCAGGGCGTCAACTTCATTGTCGAACGGGTGCCGTACGAGCACTGGCGCTACCAGCCCGACTGGGAGGAAATAGAGTTCCGTTTCAGCAATGAGGCCTCAACCCGGCTGGCTTCTCTGCTGACGGAAGAGATTCACGTGACCGTGCTGCCCCTGGACCTGCAGAACCAGGCGGAGGACGGCGGTATGGCAGTCGCCACCGGACAGGTGCTCACTCGCGAGCGGTCCGGCATGTACACGGGGCCGTTGATTGACAAGAGCTATTCTAGCTATGAGGCGCAGGGCACCGCATGCGGGTACGTGCACTGCGACACCCCCTTTCTGGACGTCCGCGTCCGCAGAGCCCTCAGCAAGTCGATCGACCGGGCCGCCATGAACGAGGCCTTCTTCGGCGGCCAGGGCGTGGAGGTCCACAACCCGCACTTCGTCCCCACCAGGTCGTACTGGAACCCCGAGTGGGATGCGAGATTCGACGAGGAGTACGGGTACGACCCAGCGGCGGCCACGGCATTGCTGGCCGAGGCCGGCTACGGCCCCAACAACCCCCTGACGTTCCTGGTGGACGTCACGGGCTCCAGCGGCCTTCCTGAGAAGCAGGACGTCATGGAGGCGATGGCCGGGTACTTCCAGGACATCGGCATCAAGGCCGAGCTGGATGTGCGTGCGCCCGACATCACCAGGGCCATCAGGAGAGGCTTTGGACATTTTGCACGAATGGGCTACATGACCAGCAACATCGTTGACCTCCAGGCCTTCCGCGTCTCCCACTGCTCCTGCGAATCGCCGCGCGGCGGCTTTGAGCTTAAGGAACTGGACGCATCCGTGGCGTACCACCGGTCAGTCATTGACACGGAAACAGTCTTCAGGCGACTGCGCGAGACCGGCGACCTCACCTTCGGCTTGCACATCGCGCTGCCCATCGTCTGGAGGCCGGAGCAGCTGCTGTACAACCCCAACGTGGTGGCATCTTACGAGTGGTCTGGCGTCCCCCTGGGCACCGTCAGCCATTTTGAGCGCTTCATAGCCGTCCGGAAATAGTGTCCAAACCATGACCGTGTAGAGAGGGGGCCTCCCGCCGGCGGGAGGCCCCCTTGTCTCGTCCCTGCGAACTCCCCGCTCCCCTGCCGCCCATGCACGGGACGCCGGAATGGCTCTTGTCAGCCGTTCGACATGCCGGGTTTGAGGTGCTCTGTCATTGGCCACGGTATTACGAATTGCACAGCCATCATCAATTGGTTCCGTTGGATACTTGCTATGTTGGCTCAACACATTGCGACTCATTGACAAGAACGGCGCTATTGTGTAGCTTCCCGTAAAGGCTTTCACTCTCAGGCTCTTGCTTTACTGGCGGAGAGAGTCCGCAGACAGAGGGGAGGATCCTATGACAAGGCGAAATCACCTAAACCTTCTCCCGTTTCTCGTCTTCATCCTGACTGCCGCGTTGGTGTTCGCAGCTTGCGGCAGTGACGACGGCGACGCGGCCGCAGCGCCGTCGGACAGCGGGTCCACGGTCGTCGTTGCGCCCACCGCCATGCCCGACACCACCACCACGATGACGGAACCTGCGCCGGTTGAGGCTATGGGTGAGCCCGTGGTGAAACGGCTAATCATATCCACAGCAGCACCGAACCGCGAGTCCAACAACCCCTGGCGCTATTCGAGTCCCCGCACCCCCTGGTACTTCGCCGCGACCCACGAGTCCCTGATCGGCGCCGACGCGGACACGGGCGATCACATCCCGCAGCTCGCCGAGTCGTGGTCAATTGAGCCCGACGGCGTATCTGTACGCTTCAAGCTGCGCCAGGACATCCCGTTCCACGGCGACAACGGCGTCTTCACTTCCGCCGACCTCGTGGGGATGCTTGAGAACGCCACCGCCGACGACTCCACGCACAGCCACAGGACTCAGTACCGCGCCATCACCCCTGAGGTGATCAGCGACTACGAGATTGTCTACCGGATCGAGCGGAGCAACCCAGAGATCCTGAACAACACCTCCTCCTGGAACGTCATCTCCGGCGAACCCTTCAGCGCCAAAGACCTGGAGGCGCTGGGCGGCAACCCGGACTTCTCCCAACGGCCCCCCGCGGGCACGGGCGCGTACCAGTTTTTGGAGCGCACCCAGGGCGTCAACTTCATCGTCGAACGGGTGCCGTACGAGCACTGGCGCTACCAGCCCGACTGGGAGGAAATAGAGTTCCGTTTCAGCAATGAGGCCTCAACGCGGCTGGCTTCCCTGCTGACGGAAGAGGTTCACGTGACTGTGCTGCCGCTGGACCTCCAGAACCAGGCGGAGGACGCGGGCATGAGCATCGCCACAGGCCAGGTCCTCACCCGTGAACGCTCAGGCATGTTCCAGGGGCCGCTGATCGACCAGTCCTACGCCAACTACGAGAAACAGAACACTCCCTGCGGGTACGTGCACTGCGACGACGTCTTCCTTAACCCCCTGGTGCGTAAGGCCCTGAACAAGTCCATCGACCGCGCCGCCATCAACGTGGCCTTCTTCGGCGGCAAGGGCATCGAGGTCCACAACCCGCACTTTGTCCCGACACGGTCGTACTGGAACCCCGAGTGGGACGCGAGATTTGACGCGGAATACGGCTACGACCCGGCGGCGGCCACCGCCCTGCTGGCCGAGGCCGGCTATGGTCCCAACAACCCCCTGGAAATCCTGGTTGACGGAACCGGCGCCAGCGGCTTGCCTGAAAAGCAGGACGTTATGGAGGCCATGGCCGGGTACTTCCAACAGATTGGCGTGAAGGTCGAGCTCGACCCACGGGGGCCCGACATCACCAGGGCCATCGGTCGCAGCTTTGGCCTGACGAACCGCATCATGTACATGACCAGCAATATCGTCGACATTCAGGCCTTCCGCGTCCACCACTGCTCCTGCGAATCGTCGCGCAGCGCCCTGGAGCTAAAGGAACTGGACGCGGCCATCTCCTACCACAGGGCGGTCATCGAGACCGAAGAGGTCTACCGGCGCATTCGGGAGACCGGCGACATCTCCTTCGGTCTGCACATCGCGCTCCCGCTGGTGTGGAGGCCGGAGCAGCTACTGTACACCCCCAACGTGGTGGCGTCCTACGAGTGGTCCGGTGTCCCCCTGGGCACCGTAAGCCATTTTGAGCGCTTCATTGCGGTCCGGAAGTAGCCTCCCACCTATGTCTTCGTAGAGAAGGGGGCCTCCCGTCAGAGGGAGGCCCCCTTCTCCCGTCCCTGGTACTCCCCTGCCCCCGCCCACTTTCGGCGGGGGCTCTCGTATTCCGTGGCAGCCGGATGCTAAGTCATGGGCGTTGCGGCCTTGCTGAAGACGCAACGCGGAACCGAATGGCGAAAGGAAGCGTTATCCAGTGAAAGCAATGTGAAAGGAGGATTAAACCTTGACAGCCTTATACTGGTAGTGTAGCGTCTTCTGGGTTGAACGGCGGCTATGCTTGTAGCTTGCCGTAAAATCGTCCATCGGGACAAGATATTAAAGGGGGGTACCCACATGAGGCCAATCTATCGTGGCGGGTTTGCCACACTCGTTCTATTGCTGAGTATGCTGCTGGTGTTCGCGGCTTGCGGTAGCGACGATGGAGACGCGTCCACCGACTCCGGTGGCGACGCGGCCGCAGCGCCATCGGACAGCGGGTCCACGGTCGCCGTTGCGCCCACCGCGATGCCCGACACCATGACCACAAAGACGGAACCCGCGCCGGTCGAGGCGATGGGCGAACCGGTGGTGAAACGGCTGATCATCTCCACGGCAGCCCCGAGCACCGAGACCAACAACCCCTGGCGCTATGAAAGCCCCCGGGGCCCCTGGTTCTTCTCGGCGACGCATGAGTCGCTGATCGGCGCCGACGCGGACACGGGCGAGCACGTCCCGCAGCTAGCCGAGTCGTGGTCCATCGAGCCCGACGGCGTATCTGTGCGCTTCCAGTTGCGCAAAGGCGTCCGGTTCCACGGCGACAACGGTGAGTTCACCGCGGCGGACGTGGTGGCCATGTTGAAGAACCACACTGAAGAAGACTCTCGGCACACCCACAGGAGCCAGTACCGGGCCGTCACCCCGGAGGTGGTCAGTGACCACGAGATCGTCTACCGCATATCCAAGAGCAATCCGGAGATTCTGAACAACACCTCCTCATGGAACGTCATCTCCGGGGAACCCTACAGTTCCAGGGACATGGAGGCGCTGGGAGGCGACCCCGACCTGACCCAACGCCCCCCGGCGGGCACGGGCGCGTATCAGTTCTTAGAGCGTAACCAGGGCGTCGACTTCATCGTCGAGCGCGTTCCCTACGAACACTGGCGCTTCCAACCGGACTGGGAGGAAGTGGAGGTCCGGTTCTCCAGTGAGGCCTCCACCCGGCTGGCTTCCCTGCTGACAGAGGAGATCCACGTGACCGTGCTGCCGCTGGACCTGCAGAACCAGGCTGAGGACGCGGGCATGGCGGTGGCCACGGGGCAGGTGCTCACCCGCGAGCGGTCCGGCATGTACACGGGACCCCTCATTGACAAGAACTACGCCAACTATGAAACGCAAAACACTCCCTGCGGGTACGTGCACTGCGACGAGCCTCTCCTGGACGTTCGGGTGCGGCGCGCCCTGAGCAAGTCCCTTGACCGCGACGCCCTCAACGAGGCGTTCTTTGCAGGCAAGGGCATTGAAGTCCACAACCCGCACTTCGTCCCGACACGGTCGTACTGGAACCCGGAGTGGGACGCGAGATTCGACGAGGAGTACGGGTACGACCCAGCGGCGGCCACGGCATTGCTGGCCGAGGCCGGCTACGGCCCCAACAACCCTCTAGAGTTGCAGGTTGACGTAACAGGCTCCAGCGGCCTTCCCGAGAAGCAGGACGTCATGGAAGCGATGGCTGGGTACTTCCAGGACATCGGCGTTAAAGCCGAGCTCGACTCTCGGGGGCCCGACGTCACAAGAGCCATTGCCAGAGGCTTTGGACTCTCAAGCCGGATCACATACATGGGCAGCAACATCGTTGACCTCCAGGCCTTCCGCGTCCACCACTGTTCATGCGAATCACCGCGCGGCGGCTTCGAACTGAAGGAGATGGACGAGACCATCGCATACCACCGGGCAGTGATTGACACCAAGACGGTCTTCGAGCGCATGAGCGAGACCGGCGACATAACCTTCGGCTTGCACATCGCGCTCCCCATCGTGTGGAAGCCCGAAGAGCTCTTGTTCAACCCCAATGTTGTGGCATCCTATGAGTGGTCCGGCGTCCCCTTGGGGACCGTCAGCCACTACGAGCGCTTCCTGGCTGTCCGGAAGTAGCCTACCAACCATGACTCGGTAGAAGAGGGGGCCTCCCACCGGCGGGAGGCCCCCTTCTCTCGTCCCTGGCACTCCCCGTCCCCGCCCACTGTCGGCGGGGGCTCACGCATTCCGTGGCAGCCGATGCTAAGTCATGGGCGTTGCGGCCTTGCTTAAGACGCAACGCGGAACCGATTGTTGAAAGGCGGCGTTATGCCATGATAGCCACATGAAAGGAGAATCAAGGCTTGACAAGTTTATAGCTGTAGTGAAGCGTCGCTAAGGTCGCATAGAGCAAGTGCCTAGTGGGTCGTGTTCAAATCGTCCGAAAGGACAACATCAAAGGGGGGTGCCCTCAAGAGGCCAATCTATCGTGGCGGGTTTGCCGCACTTCTGTTGTTGCTGAGCATGCTGCTGGTGTTCGCAGCTTGTGGCGGCGGCGGCGACGAGGACTCGTCTCCCAGCAGCGCCACTACCACGACCACCTCCACGACAACCGAGCCGGCAGCAGTGCCGACGGTTACGACTTCCGGCAGCATCAGCGCGCTTCCCACGGCGATGCCCGCTGACTCCTCCACGAGTTCCACTGGCGCCACCACCACAACGCCAGCGGCCACACCCGAAGTTATGGAGCCCAAGGGCGAACCCACGGTGGACCGGCTGATCATCTCTGATGCTCAACCGTCCATTGAGTCCAACAACCCCTGGGAGGACGAGAGTCCCCGCGGCCCGTACTACATGAACGTCATGTTCGACTCCCTCATCGCTGTTGACCCCCTTGACGGTTCGTTCATCCCCGGCCTGGCCGAGGAGTTTAGCTTCGAGCCGGACGGCGCCTCAATTCGCCTCAAGCTCCGCCGGGGCGTCCAATTCCACGGCGGCAACGGTGAGTTCATCGCTGCGGACGTCGTCGCCACCCACTTGCAGCACACGCGGGAAGACGCCATCCACACCCACCGCACGCAGTACCGCGCCGTCACCCCGGAGATCATCAACGACTATGAAGTGGTGATGCGGACGGACAAGCCCAACCCGGAGTTGGTGCCAAACCTCTCCGAGCGCAACGTATGTCCATGGAGATCTTGAGCGGCAAGGACATGGAGGCCCTCGGCGGCGCCGAGATCCCCGGCCTGAAGCCCGACCTCTCGGAGCGGCCGCCGGGGGGCACGGGCCTATACCGGTTTGTTGAGCGTTTCCAGGGCGAATTCTTCCTGATGGGAGCCATCGACTACGAGCACTGGCGCTGGCAGCCCCAGTTCAAGGAAATTGAGCACAAGTTCATTGGTGAAGCGTCTACGCGTCTTGCGGGACTGCTGACTGGCGCCATCCATTTGGTCCAGCTTCCCCAAGACCTTAAGGAGCAGGCGGTCCGTGAAGGCGCGCAGATAGCCCGCCCCAAGGTTTTTGCTCGGGAGCGCGCACTGTTCGTCAACAACCTGAACTACGATACGTCCTACATCAACTACGAACAACAGAATACCGCCTGAGGTTTCGTGCATTGTGATTCGGTATTCAACGATGTGCGGGTCCGCCGCGCCTTGAGCAAGGCCATTAACAGAGATGAGATCAACACCGTCTACTACGGTGGTGAGGGCACCGAGACCCACAACCCGCATCTGATCCCCACCGCCAGCTACTGGAACCCGGAATGGGACCGCAACTTCCAGGATGAGTATGGCTACGACCCGACAGTGTCGCGGCAGCTCCTTGCCGAGGCCGGCTACGGTCCTGACAACCCCTTGGAGTTGCTGATCGACGGTACGCCCAGTGGCGGTTTGGCGGAAAAGGCGGACCAGGCGGAGACCATCCTTGGCTACTTCCAGGATATCGGCATCAAGGCGACGCTTGACCAGCGGGACGCGGCCACCACCCGGGCCATTGGCCGGTCCTTTGGGTTCAACCTCCGCGTCACCTTCATGGGCAGCAACATCTACGAGACCCAGGCCTTCCGCGTCCACCACTTCTCGGGCGCATCCCCGCGCGGCGGCCCTGAGTTCGACGGTCTGGAGCAGGCCATCGCCGGGCAGCGGTCGACGGTGGACCCGGTGAAGGCGCTGGACGGCCTGCGCAACGTGGGTTACGTGTCATTCCCGCTCCACATCGCGCTCCCGCTCTTCTGGGCGCCGGACGACATCCTCTTCGACCCGGGGTCGTCGCAAGCTACGAGCGTTCCGGCGTGCCGCTCGGTGTGTACCACAGCATGCAGCAGGTCGTCCCGGTCTACAAGTAGACCGTCGGAGTATTTAACTAGGGCAAAGGAAAGCCCCCAGCCCACACGGGCCGGGGGCTTTTTCATGTGTAATGGAACGGCGTTGGGCTATGAGTCCTTGGCCGAGTACGGCTTGAAAAAGCTGTGCAGGAAGGAGTGCGTGTGGGCCCAGGCGTGGGCGCGCTTGAGCCCCGCTGAGGGAATGAGCTCATCGGCGTTGGTGATCTTGACCGCCTGGTGCCGTGGGCCCGGCGACAGCGGCGCAACCGCGGGAAACTCCACCTCGCAGCCGAGGCCGTTCAGGAAGCTCTTCAGACCGTCATAGCCCTTCGTCGGCATGTTGGGCGCGACGTAGATGAAGAACTCGCTGGCCCCGTCCACCTCGTCGAAGTGTTCGCTGCCGTTGCCGCCCATGCGTTGGCGGCGCGCCTTTCTGTCGAACCCGGGGCCTCTGGCGTCCAGCGTCACGTTGCCTCCTTCATGCCGCTATTCCGTTCGCCCTGTGGGAATGCCAAGGGTGTAAACGGGCAACTCCGTTGATTCTATCGCCGCACCGATGTCTGTTCAAGGAAGCGGCTCAGACGCTAGGTGTGCGGGGTAAGCCGCTTGCGCATCACGATGTGCTCGATCCCCGCTTCCTCAAAGGGCTCGCCGTCCTCGACGTAGCCGTGGGCGAGGTAGAACGTCGACACGTACCGTTGGGCGTGGAGGGTGACCTCAACGGCGCCCTCCGCGGCGGCCGCCGCCTCGAGGAAACGCAGCACCTGCCCGCCGATGCCCTGTCGCCGCACGTCCGCATGCACGGCCATGCGCCCCACGCGGGCCTCGCCGCCCTCGAGCATTACGACGCGGCCCGTGCCGGCCACCGAGCCATCCATGAATGCGAGCGCCTGGCAAGCGGTCTCGTCGTGCTCGTCGCTCTCCAACTCCGGCGGCACACCCTGTTCCTCCACGAACACCTGCCACCGCAGCGCGTGGAGGGCTTGCAGGTCGTCTGCTGACCGGGCGCGCCGAACTGTGACTTCCGCCAACTTGGGCCTCCGTGTTGTGCTGGGGTCATCGTAGCCGAGGCAGGCTGATGCGGGCAACGCCGCCCGCTGGCCCGCGCATCGCGCGTGGACTATCATGGCGCTGCGTCAGGCACGAAAGGGAGTGGACATGAAGATCCGGCTGGGGTTCGGCATCGGAGCATGGCCCTTTGGCGAGCGGACCGCCGCGCGCTTCTTCGACTTTGTCGACCGCTGTGAGGAATGGGGCGTTGACTCCCTCTGGTTCAGCGACCGCATTCTGGGGCCAGGTGCCACCCTGGAGCCGGTCGTCACGATGGCGGCGCTCAGCGGACGCAAGGGGATGATGAAGTTCGGTACCAACGCACTGATCATGTCCGTTCGACATCCCGTGCTCATGGCGAAGGAGTTGGCCACGCTGGACTTCCTCTCCGAGGGACGCCTGCTGTTGGTGGCCGGCCTCGGCGGCGAGGACCCCCTGGAGTACGAGGCATGCGGCGTCGCCAAGCCCGAGCGCGCCCGCCGCACCGACGAGGCGCTGGAGGCCATGCGCCTGCTGTGGTCGCAGGACAAGGCGTCCTTTCAGGGCCGTTACTACCGCTTCACCGACGCGTCCGTGACGCCTCGGCCGGTGCAGCAGCCGGGCCCACCCGTCTGGATTGGCGGACGCAGCGACGCCGCCATGCGCCGCACAGGACGCCTCGGCGACGGCTGGCTGCCTTCCGCCATCACGCCGGTGGAGTGCGCCGCGGGCATCGACACCATCAACGCCTACGCCGCCGAGGCTGGTCGCTCTGTAGAAGACGACCATTTTGGGGTGTCCATCACGTGTGCGGTTGCGGACTCACCGGAGGAGGCGCGGGAGCTGGCGTTGTCAGCGCTGCCCCGCCGTCGTGAAGACGCGCCGCTGGATGCGTACTCGGCCATGGGCACACCGCAGCAGATCATCGCGAAGTTGATGGAGTACGTGGACGCGGGCATCACCAAGTTCGTGTTGCGGCCGCCGGGCCCGCCGGACGTGTGGCGGCGGCAGACAGAACTGCTCGCCCGCGAGGTCATCGCCCCGATGCAGACGCCCTTCTCAGAGACTGAGGTGCGTGAGCGCCTTGGCGCGCGATAGGCGTCGACGAACCGCTACGTAGTGCGGGGCGGGCTGTAGGGGTTGATTCCCTCCACCTGGCTGGCTTCAGCGCGCTGTGCGTGGTACAGGTCCCACCGGAGCTGCAGGCTCATCCAGAACCCCGGTTCGTTGCCGAAGAACTTGGAGAGCCGTAGAGCGGTGGTCGGCGTCACGCCGCGCTTGCCGCGAACAACTTCATTGACTCGCTGATAGGGCACGTGGAGGGAGGCTGCCAATTCCCGCTGCGTCATGCCCAAGGGCAACAGGAACTCTTGCCGCAGCATCTCGCCGGGATGGGTCGGCTCACGGTCAGTAGGGATTCGTATCATTTCCCATCTCCAAACTAGCCCTCAGTCCTCTATCTGGACCCGCAGCCGCTTGTTGATACGGCCCTTGCTCTCGTGGCCGACGATGCGGATGCGCCCAACGTCGCGGGTGTTGCCCAGGTGCGTGCCACCGTCCGCCTGCAGGTCCAACCCCTCGATTTCCACCACACGCACCTCCTGGATGCCGGGCGGCAACAGGTTGATCTTCGTGCGGATGAGGTCCGGGATGGCCATGGCCTCGTTCCTGGGGAGGATGCGGGTGCTGATGGGCCGCCCCTCCGCGACTTCCCTGTTGACCAGCTCCTCCACTTCTTCAGCAAAGCCCGCCGTCATGTGCTCGAACTCGAAGTCCATCCGTGCGGCCAATGGCTGCATGTCACCGCCGGTCACCTTCGCCCCGAAGTCGCGCCAGATGACGCCGCAGAGCACGTGCAGGGCCGTGTGCGTTCGCATGAGCTGGTGCCGCCGCTCCCAGTTGATGACGCCCGTCACCGCGTCGCCGACAGCGGGCGCGCCGCCCTCGAGTTGGTGCACGACGGCGCCGTCCTTGCGTCCCACCTTCGTCACAGTCCACGTTTGCCCACCGGCCGACAGCGTCCCAACGTCGTTGGGCTGACCGCCGCCGCCCGGGTAGAAGGCGGTGCGGTCCAGTACCACGCCGTCCTCCCGGACTTCGGTGACCTTGGCCTCAAAGGTTTGGATGTAGCTGTCCTGATGGTAGAGCGCCTCCGTCACGGGTCCCTCCGTTACGCCTGACCGTCCACGTGACGGCCGTACTTGTCGTCCAACCTGACGATGTCGTCCTCGCCCAGGTAGTCGCCTTGCTGCACTTCGATGATCTCCACGGGTTCGCTGCCCTGGTTCTCCAGCCGGTGCACCGTGCCCGCGGGGATGTCGACGGAGCCGCCTACGTCCAACGTGAGCACGTCGTCGCCTCGCGTCACCGTCGCAACGCCCTTCACGACGACCCAGCGCTCGGCGCGATGGTGGTGCCACTGCAGCGATATCGCCGCGCCGGGGTGCACCTCGAGCCGCTTCACCTGGAAGCCGGGTCCGCTGTCCACGACCATGAAGCTGCCCCACGGGCGGTGGACGTTCGGGTACGACTCCTGCTCCGTGCGCCCGGCCTGTCCCAATGACTCTACCACCTGTTTGACCTCCTGCACTCGGTCTCGACGGGCCACCAGCACCGCGTCCGCCGTCTCTATCACAACGATGTCCTCGAGTCCCACACCCGCCAGCAACCGCCGTCGCGACACCAGGAGTGAATTCTTGGTGTCACGAAGGAAGACATCGCCTTGCGTGCGGTTGCCGTCGGCGTCGCGGCTGCCCATCTCCCACACTGCCGACCACGCGCCCACGTCCGACCAGCCAACGTCCAATGGGATCACGGCATAGGACGGCTGGCCCGGCGACACACCGCCCACGCCTTCCATCACCGCGTAGTCAATGGACTCGCTTGGACAGGCAGACCAATGCTCGCCGCTCGGGCGCACGAAGGGCGCGGCCCGTTGCGCGTCGCCCATCGCTGCGGCGCATGCGGCGGCGATGTCAGGTCGGCTGCGCTCCAGTTCGACAAGCCACATCGTCGCCGGCATGAGGAACATGCCGCTGTTCCAAAAATACTCGCCGGCATCCAGAAACGCCTGCGCTGTCTCAGCGTCCGGCTTTTCGACAAACTGCACAAGCTCCAGCGCCACGGATTCGTCCACGGCCGCGCCTGTTTTGATGTAGCCGAAGCCCGTTTCCGGCGCATTGGGCGTCACGCCGAAGGTGACGAGGCAGCCTCGGCCTGCGACGTCCGCTCCCGCACTGACGGCGGCGCGAAATCCCGTTACGTCCGCGATGGCATGGTCGGCCGGCATGGCCAGCAGCAGCGGAGGGTCGTCCGGGGTTGCGTGCATCGCCTCGTGGGCGGCAAGGGCCAGCGCAGGGGCGGTGTTGCGACCCTGGGGCTCGAGTACCACCGCTAGTGGCTCGATGCCAACCTCGCGCAGCTGGTCCAGTACGAGAAAGCGGTGGGCCTCGTTGCACACGACAATGGGGGACTCGCAGCCCTCGAGGCCCACAAGACGCAAGGCGGTCTCTTGCAGCAGGGAACGCTCGCCCATGAGCGGGAGGAACTGCTTGGGCATGTCTTGTCGGGAAAGGGGCCAGAGCCGGCTGCCCGAACCGCCGGCAAGAATCACGGGCTGAAGGCGCATCCGCTCCTCCTGACGATTTCGGCGGCGGGTTTCATGGCTGTATCAGTATACTCAATCGCCGCGAATGGTGACATTGCGGCTTGCCCGCAAGTTGGCCGCGTCTATTGGTGAGCAGGTCTTCATACATAGGGCGATGGCCCTTGATCGACGCGACCCCCCTGACACCGAACCCTTGCGGTGGCCTCCCGCACGGTTCTACGCTTTCCGAAGGCCGGAAGAGGGCGAGACCCCGCCGCCGTCCACCGCCCATCGGCTACCAACTCAATACCAACGGAATGGCGACGGATCCCCGGCCACACAGCGATGGGCGGCTACTAGCGCGCGTGCAAGCGCTAAATTTGGGGACTCGTTTTCACAGAAGGGGTTTTTCGTAATGCGCAAGTCCGTAGTTGGAAACGAATCACGTAGCTTCAAACCCGTTTTGGGAGACGAGGTGAGAGCCCCCGGCCCGCCCGGCAAGTGTGCAAACGCTGGATTGAGGGCCGCGTTCTCACAAAAAATGTTCGTAATGCGAAAATCCGTAGCTGGAAACGAATCACGGAGCTTCAAACTCGCCTTGGGAAGCGAGGTGCGAGTCCCTGGCCCGCCCGGCAGGCATGCAAGCGCTGGATTGAGGGCTGCGTTCTCGCGAAAAGTTTTCGTAATGCGCTAATCCGTAGCTGGAAACGAATCACTCAGCTACAAACGCATTTTCGGGAAACGTGATACAAATCCCCGGCCCGCCCGGCAAGCGCTCCAAGAGGAGAATGCAACGTGAACTTGAAGGCGGGACGCGTCCCTATTCCAGCGTCGCCACCGCCATCGCGCCCACGGCGACCGTTGGTAGGCTGTCGCAGATGACGCGCCACGTCGCCCCGCGATCGTCGCTGGCGTATATCACGCCCTGGTCCGTGCCCGCGAACACGCGGTTCGCAACCGAGGGGTCCCACGATAGGGCAACCACCATGTTCTCGTCGGCGCCCAGGCCCTCCAGCAGCGTCCACGTGCTGCCGCCGTCGGTCGAGCGCACGGCCTGCGCCTCCTTGCGGCGCGCGCTGCTCGCGACGCCCGCGACGACCAGGTTGTGGTCGTCGGGCGACTGCACGATCGGGATGTTGTGACGGCGCTCCAGCCCCTCGCCGATGTCCAGCCATGTGTCGCCGCCGTCGTCGCTGCGGTACGGGCCGCGTGCCGTGGCGGCGTAGACGGTGCTCGGCAGCGACGGGCTCGCGATGAGCTTGTGGACGTCCGGGTGCGCGCCCTGCAGGTGCTCCCACGTGTCGCCGCCGTCGCGGGAGCGCAGGATGCCGCCCACCTCGATGCCCGCGTAGACTACGTCGGGATCGGCCGGAGACAGGCACAGGGCGCGGACGTGGGCGTGCCGGCCCTCCCAGTGGAATGTCCACTCGTCAGCGCCGGGCACCGCCCGGAAGGCGGAGCACTCTTCCCACGTCTCGCCGCCGTCCGAGGTGCGGTAGACGGTGGCGGGCTCGCTGCCGACGTACACCCGGTCCGGGTTCCCGGGGTGGACGGTGACGCTGTGGGCGTGGTCCGTGGGGTAGGCCGAGAGCTGCCGCCACGTGAGCCCGCCGTCGTCGCTGCGGTGCACGCCGGCCTCGTAGGCGACGAGGTACGCGCGCTTCGGGTCGGAGGCCGCCACGGCCACCTTCGCCGCCGCGTGCTCCAGCGGCGAGACCGGCCCCTGTGTCCAGTCAACGCCGTCGATGCTCGAAAGGGTGGTCATGCCGTCATGCATGCCTATGTAGATGCGAGTGGTTGCCATTGCTCATTCTCCTTTGCCATTGGCTGCGCCCATTATACGGAAGGGCGGCGGACCCGGCACCTAGTGCGTCTCAAAGATCTCCTGGAACTCCGCTACCTTTGCGACCAGCGCCTCCCGCTCCTCCGGCGTCGGGTTGCGAGGGTCCGCCGCGCGAGGAAGCCGACCCAGCTTCAGCATCGCCGCGATGAGCAGCAGCCGCGCCTTGTTGGCGTCGAGGTTGCTGCCCTCGACGAAGGCGTCGTTGGGGTTGCTGGGCACGCGTCCCCCTGGGTCTGCGCGGCCAACCTTGACGACCGGCATGCCGCTGTACGCCGCGACCGTCAGTGCCGCAATCTGCCCCTCGGTGCCGAAACCGTACGGCGACGCTCCCTCAAGCACGAAGCCGTGCAGCTTGCACGACGTCGGGTCATCGCTCTTGCGCTCCACGAGCCCCTGTTCCACGCGGGCAAGGATGTCCACCTCGGTGTCCGCCGTCCCCTCGACGTCGGCTTGCATGTACGCGCCGTACTTCGCCATGTGGACGCGCGGCACCGCATGTCCCAGCAGGGCTCCGTCCGCATCCTTGATGTCGATGCCGGTGGGCGAGGCGTCGCTGGCGGCGTCCAGAAACTCCAGCCTCTGCGGCAGGGCCGTGAGCCGGACGGCGGACGAGGACGTGTGGCGGTAGTTGGGCCGGTACCACAGGGTAACCGGCGGGCCCACAGTGCCCAGGATGCCGCCGTGGCCCCCCGTCGCCTTGTAGTTGCCGGGCCGGTCGTCGGCCTTCTTGAACTCGCGGCTGGCGAAGAGTTGCTCGTCGAGCACTCCGACCGAGCCGACGCCGTTCCCCTGGCCGGAGAGGATGTAGTCGACGGCGTCCACCAGGTTCCGGTCGCCGTCATTGGCAAGCTGCCCATGCGGCCGCTGCGACGCCGCCCCGGCGATGGGCAGGTCCGTGTCAATCAGCAGCCCCAGCCAGTAGAGCGTCTCCTCGACCGTGGGGCTCCCCTCCATCCACAGGCCGCCCATGTACTCGCCACTGGCAAGCGCTGCCTGCACCATGTTCGCCGCCCGCGCGAGTCCTGCGCTGGTGGGAAACTTGCTGAATTGCGGCCCTCCGCTGGCGAAGAAGTCTACGCCGGGAACCTCGCCTTGCAGGGTGTAGCCGCCCGGGGGCAGCACCCGGATGAAGTCGTACTCCGCGCGATTGTCGAGGGCGTTGCCTACGCCGCCGTCTCCTCGTCCGCTGATGGTGCGGTCGATGTCCGCGAAGACGCGCGAGGCGTCCGGGTAGTGGTGCTGGCGGCCGTCCTCGCCAGGGCCCGTGCCGAAGGGCGCGCCGTTGGGGGAGCCATCGTTGCGGCGGGCCATGTACGGCAGCAGGTAGGGGCCGTCCTCGGGACGCAGCTCTACCTCGTAGTGGTCGCGGCCGTCGTCGTGGTACAGGTGTTTGGCGTCCTCCTCCAGCGGGTGCGCGGTGAACTTCTGGATCCGCACCGTGACGGGCTCATGCAGCAGTTGCCCCACGAGGTGGTCGAAGCGTCCGGGCAGCGTCGGCTCGCCGGGCAAGCGGGCCTTGTTGCTCGTGACCAGCGGCGGCGAGTTGGTGACGGTGGCGCGTGGGCCGGAGAAGACGGCAATCTTGGGCTTGGGCATGGCAACCTCCCAGTGTCGGCAATGGTGGGCGATGCCGCTATAGTACCCCCCACCATCGCCGCTGCGATAGCGGGGACCTCACCCTCTGCTTTCGGAGAAGCCCCCAAGGCGGTGTATCATATGGTAAAGACCCTGCAATCGAGGAGGCCCCATGAGCACCCACCGTCACGGCCCGGAAGGCCACCACGACTGGCACTCGCAGGAGTACGTCGACCATTGGATCGACCACGACCTCACCCGTGACGACGAGCGCCGCCCCGTCCTGCGCGACATGATGCAGCACGCGCCATTCCCGGCGGACGCCGCGGTCGAGGTGCTGGACATCGGCGCGGGCTACGGCATCGTGTCGGAGGAGGCGCTGAAGGCTTTCCCCAACGCGAGAGTCACGCTGCTGGACTACTCTGCGCCGATGCTGGAACACGCGGGGCGGCGGCTGTCGGCCTACGCGGGCCGCATCGAGCTCCTGAAAGCCGACCTGAGCACGCCGGACTGGACCGACGGCCTCCGCCACCGCTTCGACCTTGCAATATCCGGCCTGGCGCTCCACAACCTCGCGAACGAGCGGCACTTCCAAGACATGTACAAAGAGACGTTCAGCGTCCTGCGAGCCGGAGGCGCGTTCCTCGACTATGACCTCGTGAGCTTCACCGGCGGCCTCGACGCCCACCTGCAGTGGTTGCTCGACGCCGGCTTCGGCACCGCCACGAGCCCGTGGAACGACGGTACGCCCGCAGTCCTCGTCGCGACGATGCTGAAGAGCTAGCCGCTGTACGTCTCCTGGCGCAAGCCCTTGCCCTGCACCTCCAGGTACTCGGCGATGGACATGTTGGGCTTGTGGTTTGCCTTGATGGCGTTGGCCCCTGCCGCGCCGTCGGCGAGCAGGTCCACCACCGTCAGCGCCATCGCCTTGGCCGCGTTGAGCACCGCGTTGTCCCAGTCCTCGATGAGATAGTCGATGCCGTGACCGGACCCGACAGCCCCGCTGACATAGGGGTGGATCGTCGGCATGACCTGCCCGACGTCGCCCATGTCCGTCGAGCCCGTGCGGTGTCCTGCCCGCCCTACGTTGTCCTCGCCCACCAGCAGGGCCGCGTTGGCGCTGTACACCGACATCATCCCGTCGTCATTGCGCATGGGCATGTAGCCGGGCAGCGTCGTGATCTCCACCGTGGCGCCGATGGCCATCGCGGCGGCCCGCAGGCACCGGTCCACCTTCGCGTCGGCGTCGGCGATGGCCGCAAGGTTGTTGCCGCGCACAAAGGTCTCCATGCGCACGTCGGCGGGCACGGAGTTCACGGACGCCCCGCCGCGCGTGATGATGGGGTGCACGCGCACGGTATCCTTGTCCTGGAATGTCTCCCGCTGGGCGTGGATGGCGGAAAGGGCCAGCATGGCCGCGTTGAGCGCGTTCACCCCCATGTGCGGCGCGCTACCCGCATGTGCGGCCCGACCCTGGTACTGGATGAACTTCGCTATCATGCCGTTGTTGGTCGACGACAGCGCCAGCTTGCCCTCGTTCGGCGTGCTGGAGGTGTGCGTCATCATGGCGAGGTCAATGTCGTCGAACTCACCCAGGCGCAGGAACTCCGCCTTGCCCGCGAGGAGCCCCAGCTTGCCCTGCTGCCTCAGCTCGTTGCGGTACTCAATCTCGATGTACTCCTCCGCGGGCACGGCGATGAGCGACACACGCCCGCTGAGCGCGTCGAGCACCCCCGGCGCCTGCAGCCCCATGCCGACGCCGAGCATCATCGCGATCTGCGCGTGGTGCCCGCAGGCGTGCGCCGCCCCCGTCGACGGGTCGGCGTGTGGATGGCCCGGCACGAGCAGCGAGTCCAGCTCGCCCAGCACCGCCACCGTCGGCCCGGGCCCTGCGCCGCCATCGAGCTGTCCCTTGACCCCCGTGATGGCAATGCCCGTTCGACGCTGTACGCCCATCTCGCCCATCACGCGGTCCACTACTGCGGCCGTCCTGGTCTCGCGGAAGCCGGACTCGGGGTGCTCCAGGATGGTCTTCGCGACGCGCACCAGCTCCTCGCCGCGACGGTCAATCTCCTCGGCAACGCTGCGCTTCAGGTCCTCACGGGTCGGCATGGCTGCCCCCTGTCTCGGTTTAGGCTGATGCTATGGCGGACACGGCGGGCGGTCAAGCTTCGAAACTAGAAGGAGTAGCATAAGGGCGCGTGGTATACTGGGCGCAAATACCCTCTATGCTCATGTGCGAACTGCGCACACCATTGTGGGAGAAACATCCATCAGGAGGCGAGCGATGGCAACGGATACCGGTCGCAAGCTCTACAACGTCGGCGGTGTCATGCTGAAGCAGCCCTTCAAGATCAGGCGGCTGGGCCACTTTGGCTTCAACGTACACAACATGGAAGAATGCGTGGTCTTCTACCGGGACCTTCTCGGCTTCAAGGTCTCGGACGAGAACGATTTCAAGAATAACCCGAGCCCGCAGGTGCAGGAGTGGCTCAAGGACATTGACAACGGCAAGGGCTACTTCATGCGCTACGGCGCAGACCACCACGCCTTCGTGCTGTTCAACGCGAAGGTGATGGATGCCATGGCCGCGGGCCGCGCCGCCGCACAAGGCAACACGTCGGAAGGCATGACCGGCGCCCACGGCATCAACATCAACCAGATTACGTGGCAGACCGGCGCACTCTCCGAGGTCATTGGCGCCTACCACTACTTCAACGAGCGCGAGGTCCCCATC
The DNA here is from genome assembly GCA_965249605.1 of Dehalococcoidia bacterium. GTDB lineage: Bacteria > Chloroflexota > Dehalococcoidia > Lucifugimonadales > UBA1127 > UBA1127. The sequence continues at coordinate 1,589,340 of OZ252245.1, read as the reverse complement.
ATGCGCGTCGGCCGTGACATGCCCGGCAGCAACTGGCATGTCTACTGCTACGACCCCGACGGCCACGTGAACGAGCTCTACTACGGCATCGAGCAGGAGGGCTGGAACGGCCGCAGCAAGCCCCGCGACATGTACTACCGCGGCTTCCGAGAGGAGCCGGGTCTCCCTCAGATGTCTGAAGAGGACGAGGTCGACGAGGCCCTCGCCAAGGGCATCGACGTCGAGTCCGGCTACCGCAGCAAGGAGATGCTGTCCCAGGAGTACGAGGTCGGCGGCGTGATGATTGCCAGGCCGTTCAAGATCACGAAGATCGGGCCCGTCAACCTCTTCGTCAAGAACGTAAGCGCGTCGATTGAGATGTACACCGAGGACATGGGCTTCACGGTCACGGAGGAAGTCGAGTACAAGGGCCGGCGCGTCGCATTCCTGCGCAACGGCGCCGAGCACCACACGCTGGGGCTCTTCCCGGAGGATCTGCGCGGCGAGCTGGACTGGCCCGACGTCTCCACCTGCATGTCCTTCGGCATCGAGGTCGGCAGCTACCAACAGCTCAAGGACGCGGTCAAGTTCCTGAAGGAGAACGGCGTGCGGTTCCTTGACCTGCCCGCCGAATTGCACCCGGGCATCGACTACTCCGTCTACGCGGTGGACCCCGACGGCAACGGCATCATGCTGTACTACTACATGGAGCAGTTGGGCTGGGACGGCAGGCCTCGCCCGGCAGAGTTGCGCCGCGCCCTCGGCCCGGAGGCGTCGACGCACCGTGTGGAGGACTGGCCAGAGGCGCTGGAGCCGCTGTCGGACACATACGTGGACCAGGTCTTCCAGGGCCCGATAGGCTAGGACGACAATACGCCCGCCCGCATGGCCATTCTATTGGCCCCGCGGGCGGTCTGCGTCCGCGCAATTGAGGGAGTAGCGCAATGTGGTACCTGACGTTCTCCCGCCCGGCGGCGCCTCGCGAGCAGATCACGCCGCTCCTGCAAGAGCACCTGGACTGGCAGCGCAGGATGCACGGCAACGGTAGCGTGCTCTTCTCCGGCCCCTCCGGCGACCGCTCAATGGGCATCATCCTGGTGCGCGCCGGCTCCCTGGACGAGGCGAAGCAGGTGTTGGACACTGAGCCGTTCCACGCCCTCGGCCTCCGTACATACGAGATCATCGAGTGGGACGTGCACCAGGGTCTCGGCCTCGGCGGCTTTTCGGGAGAGAGCTTGGGCCTGCTGGCGAAGGAGAAGGAAGCGTCAGCGTAGACGCCCGTAGGGCGACCACAAACACGAAGGAGCAACTCATGCGGACTATCGACACCCACGCCCACATTGTGCCGGAAGAGGTGATGGACCTTCTGCCGGAGCCATTTGGAGGTTTCAATATGGTGGGCAACATCACGGACATCGGGGTGCGGCTGGCAGACATGGACGCACACGGCGTGCAGGTGCAGGCGCTCTCGGCGTGGCTGGGGCTGCTGAGCAAAGGAACCGAGGCGGCGCAGCGTTTCAACGACGCCCTAGCGCGGGTGGTGGAGGCGAACCCCGACCGGTTCGTCGGGCTGGCTATCGCGCCGATGGGCGAGCCGGAAAAGGTGCCGGCGGAGATTGAGCGCGCCGTCAGAGAGCTGGGCATGGTCGGCGTCGGCATCGCCTCCAACGTCAACGGGGTAAATCTGGACGCCAAGGAGTTCGGCCCATTCTGGGCCAAGGTGCAGGAGCTGGACGTGCCGGTCTTCATCCACCCGGCCAACGTCCTGGGGCCGGACCGGCTGGAGAGCTGGTTCCTCAATAACATCATCGGCAACGTCACGGACACGGCCGTCGCGGCGGGGAGCATCATCTTCGGCGGCGTCTTCCAGGAGTTCCCCAACCTCAAGATCTATCTGGCCCACGGCGGCGGCAGCTGCCCGTACATTCGCGGGCGGTGGGACCACGCCTGGCGGTCGGGTCTGACGGGATCGTCCATCGCTGGCCTGCCTAGCGAGTACATGAAAAAGTTCTACTTCGATGCGCTGACGCACTCCCATCAGACGCTGCACTACCTGATTGACTCCTTTGGCCACGATAAGGTGATGCTGGGCACGGACTATCCCTTTGGCATGGGGGACTATGCGCAGGTGGAGTTCATCAACGAGCCGGACTACCTGACGGACGAACAGAAGGCGGACATGCTCGGCGAGACGGCGGCCAAACTGTTCAAGATGTAGGCAAGGTGGGCGCGCCTACATCCTGCCAGCGCCGCACTAGTCCCAGTGAGTTGACAACAATCGGCATACGAAGCAAACGACGCAGATGATGGATGACCTCTGGCCAATTGTGATAGCGGCTGTTGCCGCCTACTTGGCGGGCAGTGTCTCTCCGTCCTACATCCTCGCCCGATTCACGAAGGGCGTGGACGTCCGCAAAATTGGGACGCTGAACGCCGGCACCCTCAATGCATTCAACGTCCTGGGCAAGAAGGGCGGAGTATTCGTCTTCCTGTTTGACTTCGGCAAGGGGCTCTTTGCCGTGCTTGTGCCCAAGTGGCTAGGCGTGCCTGACGCCGCCGTGTATGCCGCGGCAGTTGCGGTGGTGGTTGGGCACAATTGGCCGGTGTGGCTGCGATTCGTGGGCGGCAAAGGCGTCGCCACGTCCTCTGGTGTCGCTTTTGCGCTGATTCCGGTGATCGCCGCTGCATCCCTGGTCCCTGCAATTGTGTTGCTGGTTACGCTGAAGAAGTGGGCTATTGTTGGCATGGGCGCAGGGTTTGTGCTGTTGGTGGGACTCACCCTTGCGACGGGCAAACCGTTGGGAGTCCTCGTCGTCGTAGCCGCTGTGGCGGCGGTCGTTGCCGTCGCGCAGTTCACCCGGCCGACGCGGGGCAGGGTGGAGGACGTCCCGCCGCCGGACGCGGCAGAGTCCTCCTAGCGCCTCTTCGCCGTGTCAGACCCTGCTTGACAATGCGAGAGCGTGTCCGTACTCTCAGCTACAACCGCGTAGCTTTTGAACCTAAGCACAAACCACGATGGAGGAGTCATGCTCACCAGGGAAGAAAACGAGTTGCTAACGAGGGTTGGGCCTGGGACGCCCATGGGCAACCTGATTCGGGAGTACTGGATTCCCGCGCTGCCGTCGAATGAGTTTCCCACACCGGACTCGCCCGCCAAGCGAATGCGGCTGCTCGGCGAGAATCTGGTGATGTTCCGCGACAGCGACGGAAATGTCGGGTGTTTCCCCGAGTCCTGCCCCCACCGCGGCGCGAGCCTCTACTTTGGCCGTTCAGAAGAGGGCGGGCTCCGCTGCATCTACCACGGTTGGAAATACAACGTTCAAGGCCAGTGCCTGGAGATGCCCTCTGAGCCGGAGACCAGCAACTACAGGGAAAAGGTGCATATCCGCAACTACCCATGTAACGACGTGAACCACATGATTTGGGTGTACATGGGTTCGCGGGAAACGCCGCCGCCATTTCCGGCCTTCGACGTGAACCTCATTCCCGAGGAAAACGCGTTCCCACCCGTCATCATGATGGAGGAGGCCAACTGGTTCCAGAACCTTGAGGGCGACACCGACTCCGTCCACCTCGACTGGCTGCACGCCCGCCTCCGCGCCGACGTTGGGCCCATCGGCCGCGGCCACATGAGGGGCACCTTCAGCCCCATGAAGAACCCCTTTGTGCAGGCAAAGCCCGCCGAGTACGGCGCCTTCTACACCGCCAGGCGGCGGGTTGGCGACACGGACCGCTACTGGCACCGCATCAACCAGTACATCTTCCCGATCTTCACCATGGTGGGCGGCGACGCCAACTCGGCGCACCTCCGTGCCCACGTGCCGGTCGACGACACCCACTCCATGCTCATCTCATTGGGCGGCTACCGGAACCGCCCCATGACTGACGAGGAGCGAAACAGCCGTTTTTTCCAGGACCCCTTCTACGCCGCCGGCGGCTATGTCGAGCGCACCAGCAATCCGCTCACCTACTTCCACACCGTCGCCAACAAGGACACCGACTACTGGCGCGATATGGAGGTCGAGAAGACCGAGATGATGAGCGGCGTACCCTTCGTCATGAACCTGCAGGACCGGGCAATGACGGAGCTCATGGCCAACCCCGCGGGTGAGCCGATCTACGACCGCACTCGCGAGCACCTGGGCACCACCGACGGCATGTGCATCATTGTGCGGCGGCAACTGATCCGGGCGACCAACGCCCACATGGAGGACGGCACGGTCCCGCCCAACGTGGACAACGCCGAACTCAACCACGTGCGCCACGCCTGCGTGGGTCTGCCGGAGGACGGGGACTGGGTGGCGGCCAGCGAAGGACAGCGCTACTCGAAAGAGGAGCACGCATGCCTCTGCAACCACGTCCTGAGTATGTCCGACGACGCGGACCCGTCCAAGATGCCCGCTGAGGTCCTGGGGTTGGCTTAGACAAAGATGAACAGAATAAGAAAGGGGCGCCACCAGCGTGACGCCCCTTCTCTTTTGCGAATTGGCTTGTAATATCCCCCTGCCCTTACAGGTCGGCTGTGAGCTCCTTCAGCACCTCCGGGTCCTCGTCGAAGATCACGTCGTGGGGGAGGACGGCGCTGCTGGACCGCTGCCGGTAGAACTCGGGGCGGTGCGCCTGCTCCGGCTCGATGCCCTCTTGCAACTCTTGCGCGCCCCGGATGAGGCGGCGGCGCATGGCGATGATGGCCAGGTCGCTGGTGCCCAGGTGCTCGTGGCGGCGATCCACCACGGAGCCCATCGTCTCAATCATGGCGGCGTCTTCAACGCGGCCCGTGCCGCGGGGCAATCCGGCGTAGGTCTTGGTGCGCTGCATCTCCCGGTCGATGAGATAGTCGTTCTCGATGTTCGCCTTGGCCTGCCATGTGCCCGGGATGAGGTTGCGGCAGGATACGATTTCTCGCAGGTCGGCTGCCCCCATCGGGCGCTTGGGGTGCCAGTGGCTGAGGTAGACCCAGGTGGTCTCATCGTCGCGGGGCACCCACATGCGGCAGCGGACAAAGGAATTCTCGCCTAAGCCCGGTTCTCTGGGCGTCATGGTGTAGAAGGGGAACATCCACTGGGAGATGCGCCAATAGTAGCTGTCGTTTTCGGCGGGCCGCCGCGCGCCGACGAGCAGGCCATAGTCCTTGTTGCGCACAAAGAAGTTGGCCCACCGTTCGTTGTACATGTAGCGGCTTCCGCTGGTAGTGGCAGCGGGTGCAACGGTGCGGGCGTCCAGATTGCTGTGAAGGAAGCTCGCGTGGACGGTGTCTATCTCACCCTCCACAGACTGCACGAAGTTGCACTCATAGATGAACTTGGCGAAGCCCCGGTTCTCCTCGGGTACGTGCATCCACTCGAAGTCTGGCATCTGCGGAGTCTTGTCCGGCGGTCCCATGTAGGTCCACACGAAGCCGGACTGTTCTTGGCACTGGTACGCCGTGATCTTCACCTTGTCCTTGAAATTGCTTTCAGCGGGTTCAGATGGCATGTCGACGCAGTCGCCGTTCACGTCGAACTTCCACCCGTGGTAGACGCATCGCAACCCGCTCTCCTCGTTGCGGCCGAAGAAGAGGCTGGCGCGGCGGTGGGGGCAGTAGTTGTTGAAGAGCCCCACCTGGCCGTTGGTGTCCCGGAACGCGACCAGGTCCTCGCCCATGAGCCGCACGCGAATGGGAGGGCAGTCGGGCTCCGGCAACTCCTCCGACATCAGGGCGGGGAACCAAAACCTCCGCAGGTACTCGCCCATGGGGGTGCCGGCGCCCACACGGCACATGAACTCGTTCTCTTCCTGGGACAGCATGGCGTCCTCCCTTGCTCAGTTGGCTTGAGGCTAGACCGCAGGGAGGCGAACGTCAAGGGTGTGTATGGGCCATCGCGCCCTAGCTGGTTAAAAGGTCCAGGATGTTGCCGAGGCCCTTGGAATCGGCACGGTACATTTCAGTGAACCCGCAGTTCATGCATGAGACGGCAGTGAACTTCTTGTTCTGCATGTCAAAGAAACGCGAGTACTTCCCTGTGGTCCGAATCTCTTGGGTGTCAAACTGGTCGTGGCCGCACTTTGCGCAGGAGAAGGTGCTTCGCGTCGCCATTGTCTTTCTCCTTCCGTTCGACCCCACAGGGGTGCCTCTATTCTAGGCTACCTGAGCGGAAGTCACGCCGCAAGCTGGAGGGATGGAGTCGCGTCGAAGGATGCGGCGTATGCGAGGAGGGGCGCCTAAGCGTAGAGGGGGAGGGTGCCGCGCTCGAGGCCGTCGCCCACGCCTTTGATGAGGGCGTCCATCATGTCGATGTCCCACTCGGTTACAAAGGTGATGGCGATGCCGTCGGCCTCCATGCGGGCCGTCCTGCCGATGCGGTGGACGTACTCTTCCATGTTCTGTGGCATGTCATAGTTGACGACGTGGGAGACCTCGGGGATGTCTAGCCCGCGCGCCGCCACGTTCGTGGCCGCCAGCACCTTCAGCTTGCCCTCCTTGAAGGAGCGCATCACGCCGCTACGTTGCGGTTGCGTCATGCCGCCGTGGATGCCGGCCACCGCAATGTCGTGCCGCTGCAACGAGCGAACAAGATGGTCGACGCCTGACTGTGTCCGCAGAAAGAGCAGCGCCTTGCCTCCATTGAGGTCTTGGCGTAGAAGGCTCGCCAGGCCGCGCACTTTGTCCCTGTCCCAAACCTCGTAGTAGACCTGCTGCACATTTGGGGCCGTTTGGATCTCGTTGCCTATGAGAATCCAGGACGGCTCACGCAGGTGCCGGTGAACGATGCCGCGTACGGCTGCGTGCATCGTCGCGGAGAAGAGCGCCGTCTGCCGTTCGCGGGGCGTTTGGCGGAGGATGCGCTCGATGTCGGGCAGAAAGCCGATGTCCAGCATCTGATCGGCCTCATCCAGCACGACGGCACGGGCTTCCGACAGTATCAACGTGCGCCTTCGCAGGTGGTCCAGCACGCGCCCAGGTGTGCCGACCACGATGTGGGCGCCCGCCTTCAGTGCGGTTATCTGTGTGTTGATGGCCTGCCCGCCGTAGCATACGACGACATGCACATTCTTGAATTGTCCAAGACGGTGCAGCTCGTCGCGGACCTGTACGGCAAGCTCTCGCGTCGGTGTGAGCACCAGGGCTTGAACGCTCTTGATCTCCGTATCCACCCTATCAACCAGCGGTATGCCGAAGGCGGCGGTCTTGCCTGTGCCGGTCAACGCCTGCGCAACTACGTCTACACCGGCGGTCATCACGGGGATACATTGCTCTTGAACGGGCGTTGGGTTCTGGTAACCCATGACGTGAAGGGCTTGGGCGACTTCGCGGCTGACGGAGATGGCGCCGAAGGAGGCGGGTATGTCCGCGGGAGGCGCTTGGGGGGCTTCAGATGACTTGGAAGCTCTGCGGCGTCGGCGCTTGGGCTTGGCCCCGTCCTGAGACGCGTCTGCCTCTGAAAGGTCCATAGGGTCGGTGTGAAGGGCAGCTTCGGCGATGGCGGTAGCCACGGCAGCGGCGGGCGGGGAGTCCTGCGTCAACTCAACGTGTTTCGACTTGCGGCGCCACCAGAAGAGAAGTCGGCGGGACTTGTGCTCAACCTGTCCGGGAGCATGGGCGGTATCCGAGGTCTTGGAAGCTATGACATCATCCTCACTTTTAACTACCCACCATTGTGCGGCCAGGAGGCAGGATTGGTCAACACCCCTGTTCCCCCGCCAATGCCCACCCGTAGTACAATTCCCCCGTCCGTATTTGCGGGCAAACCCGTTCTAAAGAGAGGGACTACCTATGGGCGCTACTGAGACGCTGGCCCGCTTCATACTGAACACACCGGCGGAGGCCATTCCCGCCCCCATACTGCATGAAGGCAAACGCTGCATCATAAACTACATGGCCGTCGCCCTGTATGCCTCGGCGGACCCGTCCATGGCAATACTTACAGGTCTGTTCGAGGAGGAGGGCGGCGTTGAAATTGCCTCGCTCATTGGGGCGGGGACGCGCACAAATCTGCAGAACGCCGCACTGGCCAACGGATACCTCGCACACCTTGAGGACTACGACGACACCCACTTCCCGACGGTCATCCACCCCTCTGCGCCGACGATCCCGGCAGCGTTTGCCGTTGCCGAGCGCGAGGGCGCCACGGGCCTGGACGTCCTCGCAGCGACGGTGATTGGCATCGAGGCGTGCTGCCGCGTGGGCCTGTCCGTCTACCCCAACCACTACGATGCCGGGTGGCACATCACCGGCACCTGCGGGGTGTTCGGAGCCGCCGGGGCTGCCGGTCGATTGTTGGGCCTCGACGAGTCGCAGATGACCCAGGCGTTGGGCATCGCGGGGACGCAGGCGGCAGGCGTGCGAGAGGTCTTTGGTTCCATGTCCAAACCCTTCCACGCGGGCCGCTCGGCGCAGAGCGGCGTGCTCGCCGGCCTGCTGGCGCGCCGGGGTTTCACCTCCACCCGCGAGATCCTGGAGGGTCGACGGGGCTTTGCAGCCGTCCTCTCCACCGCGTCCGATATGACGCAAATCACGGACGCCCTCGGCGAGCGGTGGGAGCTCCCCAACAACGGCCTCAAGCCCTATTCCTGCGGCGTGGTGAGCCACCCACTCATCGACGCGATGATAGCGCTGCGCAACACCCATGGCGTGGCAGCCGACGATGTCGAGTCGGTGTCTGCGCGGGTTCACCCGCTGGTGTTGGAGCTCATGGACCGGCCAAACCCCCGAGTGGGGTTGGAAGGCAAGTTCTCACACCAACACTCGATGGCTGTGGGGCTCATAGACGGCGGGGCCTTTCCCGCTCAATACACCGATGAGCGCGTCCTGGACCCGGCGGTGGCGGCCCTGCGCGACAAGATTCGCGCCACCGTCGACACCTCCGTCGCGGAGGACGCCGCCGAGGTGACGGTTACCCTGCGCGACGGCCGCTCCATTACGGAGAGCGTCGAGCACGCCACAGGTGCGCCGGAGAACCCCATGTCCGACACCCATCTGGAAAACAAATTCCGCACCTTGGCGCGCCGTGTCCTTTCGCAGTCCCAGGCCGATGAGCTTCTGGCAGCCCTCTGGGCCCTTGACACCGCCGATGATGTGACGGGCGTGATGGCGCTGACGCAAGGGTAGCGGGGCTTGGGATGTTCACTCAGGCACTTGATTATCATGGTTTCGGAGTGGGAGGTGACCCCAATGGCGCGCCCAAGCAAGCAGAAGGCTATTAGCCGCCTAATTGAAGCAAGGGACACCTTGTCTGGTCTTGAAACTTTAGACTTTGATGCCCCGGAAGTCGGAAAGTGGGCTAGGGACACAGAGGTTGCCATTGAGTATGTGTTCTCGGGGTCGAAAAGGCATGTCCGCGATTTTACAAATGTTTGGCGGATTACCTTTTATGGGAGACCACGAGAGGGATTCCAGCAATTTCACAATAGCCGTGTAACGAAAGCTTACCCAGTGCTTGACTCGATGATCAAGGAAATTGAAGAGCAATGGGAAGATGCCCCACCCCCAGCGAATGCTCAAGTTGAGGTGAACCCCCCACAAGAGACAATGGGGAATAGGGTCTTCGTCATTCACGGCCGAAACCTTGGCTTGCGAGACACAGTGGCGCGGTTCATGGAAAAGCTAGAGCTAGAGCCAGTCATAATGATGGAACAGCCGAACCAAGGACGGACAGTGATTGAGAAATTGGAGGAATGTGCCGATGCTGACTTTGCTGTGGCACTCTTGACTCCTGACGATGAAGGAATGCTCACCGGCCATGCTCCCCACGCTCGTAGCAGGCAGAATGTGATTCTCGAGTTGGGCTACTTCATGAGGCACCTGGGTAGAGAGAGAGTATGCGCCTTTGTCAAAGGTGCGGTAGAGATACCATCGGATTATTATGGCGTTCTGTACATTCCGCTTGACGAATCTGGTGCTTGGCAACAGCAACTGATAATAGAACTTAAGGCGGCTGGGTTTACCATTGACTCTAACCGTGCCTTCTAGTGCAGACCCATGAGCCTGCTCACAGCCCTACAACTGCCCTTTAGGAAAAGACACCACCCGTGACACACGCCCCCCCGCGCGATACAATGCGGCATCGTCGCCGCGGGGCGACAGCTGAGCGGAGGTGAAACATGCTTTCCTTTGAAGAGAACCAACTCCTTTCTCGAGTAGGCCCTGGAACGCCCATGGGCGAGCTCATGCGGCGGTTCTGGCAGCCCATCCTGCTCTCGGAGGAGGTCCCGGAGGTGGACGGCGCGCCGGTGCGCGTGCGACTGCTTGGCGAGGACCTGGTCGCCTTTCGCAACACCAACGGCGACGTCGGGATGATTGACGCCAACTGCCCGCACCGTCGTGCGAGCCTCTACTTCGGACGGAACGAGGAGAGCGGCCTGCGGTGCGTCTACCACGGCTGGAAGTACGACATCGACGGAAACTGCGTCGACATGCCTTCGGAGCCCGCCGAGAGCAACTTCAAGGACAAGGTGAAGATCAGGGCCTACCCCACGGTGGAGGCCGGTGACTGCATCTTTGTCTACATGGGCCCGCCAGAGGTGCAGCCGCCCTTCCCGCACCTGGAGTGGGCCCGCGTGCCGTCGGCCAACAGGCTGGTGATGCGCTGGATCCAGGACTCCAACTACATGCAGACCATTGAGGGTGACTTGGACACCTCCCACGTCTCCTTCCTGCACCGCTGGTTTGACCCGAAGGACCGGCCCCGCAACGTCGGGCGGCGTATCAAGAACGGCAAGGACATGACCGTCATCGATGGGTCGCCGAAGCTCATCGTGCAGGAGACGGACTACGGCTTCATCTACGGCTCCCGGCGGGATATCGGCGACGGCGAGTACTACTGGCGCTGCACCCAGTACATCCTGCCGGTGTACAACCTCATCCCAAGCCCTATTTTCCCCACCACCGGCCACGCTTGGGTGCCGATTGACGACGACCACACCTCCGTCTTCTCCTTCACCTACGACCCCTACGAGCCCATTCCGGAGGAGCAGCTTGAGCAGCGCCGAGCGACGACCCTGCAACTGGAGCGGGTGCGGCACCGCGCGATGGACGGCAACATCATCGACGGCTGGCACGACGTGCGGACCTTGGCCAACGATTTCCTGATCGACCGGGAGATGCAGAAGACCTTCAATTTCACCGGCATCCCGTTGGGGCGCTCTCAGGACGAGGCGATGACCGACAGCATGGGCCGCATCGTTGACCGGACGCAGGAGCACCTCGGCACCAGCGACACCGCCATCATCTTCGCCCGCCGCCAGCTCCTGCGCATGGCGCGCGAGCTGCAGGAGGGCGTGGAACCGGCAGCAGTACAGGACGCTGCGGCCTTCAACGTCCGCGCCGTCGACGTGGTGAACACCACTTCGGACTTCAAGGAGCTGATGGCGAAGGACGGCGAATTGGCCAAGGGCACCGTGTAACGTCAGAAGCCCGACCAACTTGGCATCAAAAGAGGCCGCCCGAAACGGGCGGCCTCTTTGCAGTTGCGGCATTGAGAGAGAGCATAGAAGTGGGCTTGGGTAAGCTGGGAAAGGTCTCGTTGGCGACCCGGAGGGGATTTGAACCCCCGATCTCCGCCGTGACAGGGCGGTATGTTAGGCCGCTACACCACCGGGCCGGGTCGTACTCTGATGGTAGCTGTCGGAGGCAATGGGTGTCAAGGCGCGCTAGTTGGGGCGCACGGCCCCTTACTAGAACGATCAGCCCAAGCCGTGGTAGCCGATGACCACCTCTCCGCCCACCACCATGACTGGCGTGATGGGCTCACCGTTGGAGAGCCGCAGCAGCTCCTCTGTGGCCCCCGGGACCTCGTCGATGTCGATCTGGTGGTACTGTGTTCCGTTGTCGTCCATCTCGGACATGGCGGCGTCCGAGTAGCTGCAATCCTTGCGGGTGTAAATCATCACAGTTGCCGTCTGCGCCACGTGTCACCTCGTATGATGTGGGCTCCTCCAAGACATGATACTCGCGGCCGTCAAGCATAGTGGAAGTCGAGATCATCCGGGCGGGCTGCCTTAAATAACCTTGCATCTTGCCGGAGAAGTCTGAGGGAGAGCCTTTCAACAAACCTAACAACACCACGTTGGTAATCGCGTGGACCTCGCGAGAAGTTTTCAATCATGCCGTGTGATATTCCAGGGTGATTATAAATGATAATCACAAAGTTTACCAAGATAAAAATGGTAAGCGGTTATAAGGAAAATCGAAGAGTCGACGCTAGATTACTTGACAGCAGACACTGTGATTGCTATGATTGTCCTAGCTCACAGTTGAAGTGAGCGTAACGTTTCCCAGAGAGAGGTGGCGGCTCCGATGATGAACGCAGTGCCATACGTCCTTTCCTCCATGGCAGATGACCTTCTCCGCGCCACCCGAAAGCTGGAGCAGGCCACCAATGAATCGTGGGCCACTGACTGGGGGCGGTTCGGGTTGCGGTGCCCCCACAACATTGTGGTGAACCACCTGTTTGCGCTGAATAACTCCATTGAGTCCATTCGGCAGCACGTAAAGGTCCAGCATTCCGTTGCACACCGCTAGTTAAAGCGGTAGGATGCCCATGACCTCGGCAGCATTGCCTGTTTATGCAGGTAAATTGTGTCTGTCGGAGCTTGCTGAATGTATGGTTGAAGATCGAAACGTAGGCAAATACTCCGTGAGTGTGGCGTCCACCCTCACAGAAGTGTCAGAGCATCGGCTGCGCGCCTTCGAGGCTGCAGGCTTGCTCGAACCTCAGCGCACGCAGGGCGGGACCCGTCTGTACTCCGATTCCGACCTGAACCTCATCCGAACAATCGCGGAGTTGTCGGACAAGGGCATCAACTACGCAGGCATTCGAGAAGTCTTGGAAATCACGCTTTCCAATGACGATGGTGTCGGAGAGTTGGAAGAGGAAAGCGACGGGGAAGACGAAAAGATAGCCTAGTAGGCTCGAAAGCCAAGAGGGACGCGGAATTGTCTTCCGCGTCCCTCTTCTTTTGCCTCAACACCAAGATCGGCCGGTCTACATGTCCATCCGCTTTTCCCCGGAAAGATATGCCTCGGGCTCCTTGGAGAAGGCCACCCTGCACCCGGGCCCGCAAAAGTAGTACGTGGTCCCGTTGTGATCGTGGGTCCCGCCAGGGGGCTTCTTTGTGTCCACTTGCATCTTGCAAACGGGGTCCTCGGCCTTGGCGCTCCCGAACAACCCAAGGAATCCTGGGCTCATATCACCCTCCCCGCCTTAGGCGGCGTCTCGCTCAATGGACTTCGCCGAGCACTCGCCTCGTCTCTTCTATCGCGGCGGCCTGAACCCGCTGAGTCGAAGAGAGTTGGCCACGACGGTTACCGAACTAATGGCCATGGCTGCCGCTGCCAGCATGGGGTTCAGAAAGCCCTTGTCTCCAAAGGCGAACTCCAAGTATGACGGAACATAGCCAATAACGGAGTCAAACAGCAGGTAGAAGGCGCCGGCCGCGATGGGTATGAGCATCAGGTTGTAGAAAAAGGCCCAAAAGAGGTTCTGCCGGATGACCCGCACGGTGGCGCTGCTCAGCGCGAACGTGGTTAGGAGCCCGCGAAGGTCGCCACGAAGAAGCGTGATTTGCGCTGACTCGATGGCCACGTCCGTGCCGTTGCCCATGGCGATGCCGACGTCCGCCTGCGCCAGTGCAGGGGCGTCGTTGATGCCGTCTCCCACCATGGCGACAACCTTTTTTTCGTACTGCAGCTGCCGGATCCTGAGCGCCTTTTCGTCTGGGTGCACACCTGCAATGACCTGCACGATCCCGAGCCGACGGGCGATGGACTCAGCCGTACGCTTGTTGTCGCCGCTGAGCATAACAGGCTCCATGCCCATCCTGCGCAGCCGGGACACTACCTCATACGCCTCCGGCTTCACTGTGTCCTGGACGCTTATGATCCCCGAAAGGCTGTCGCCGATTGCGACGAATATGGGCGTCTTGCCGTTGGCCGCCATGGCGCCTGCCCTTGAAGCCACCGAGGTAGCGTCAACGCCCAGAGAGGACATCAGGCGGCCGTTGCCCACGGCGACTCGACGCTTGCCGACCGCCCCTATGACGCCCTCGCCGGGGATGTACTCAAACTCTTCGACATTCTCAAGCTTCAGCCCGCGCTCCTCCGCAGCCTCAACCAGCGCCCTCGCTAATGGGTGCTCAGAAGTACGTTCAACGGAGGCGGCAAGACGCAGGGTCTCGCTTTCACCCACGCCGAAGGACATGAGGTCGACCAGGACAGGCCTTCCGTAGGTGAGGGTACCCGTCTTGTCGAGCACCACGGTATCTGCGGAGTGAGCCCGTTCCAGTCCCTCTGCCGAGCGGATGAGGACGCCGTGCGCCGCACCGACGCCCGTGCCTACGACAATGGCCGTTGGCGTGGCGAGGCCGAGAGCGCAGGGGCACGCCACGATGAGCACGGCCACAAAGGTCATCAGCGCGTAGGAGAGTGACGGCGCCGGCCCAAGCGCGTACCAAAGGATGAATGCCGCAAATCCTATGGCGAGGACGGCAGGAACAAAGTAGGACGCCACCACGTCCACGGTTCGCTGCACGGGCGCCTTGGACACCTGCGCCTCTTCCACCATGCGAATGACGTTGGCGAGCAGCGTTTCCGCTCCCACTTTGTGCGCGCGGAAGGTGAAGGCGCCAATGCCGTTGATCGTCGCGCCGTACACCGAGTCGCCAGGGCCTTTTTCGATGGGGAGGCTCTCGCCCGTGAGCATTGACTCGTCCACTGCGGACAGGCCATCGATAATAACGCCGTCGACCGGAATGCGTTCGCCGGGGAGCACCTGTACTACGTCCCCGACAAAGACCTCCTCGACAGGCACGTCGACGGCTTCGTCGTCGTGCATCACACGGGCCGTTCGGACCTGCAGGTCAAGGAGACGGTTGATGGCCTCGGAGGTGCGTCGTCTGCTCGACGCCTCCAGGAGCCTACCCACGAGGATTAGCGCGACGATAATCGCCGCCGTGTCGAAGTAGAGCGTTGTGGGCATGTCCCGCGCGATAAAGTAGTCGGGGAAGACCACGATAGCCGCGCTATAGAGGTAGGCGGCGCCGACGCCGATGGAAATGAGGGTGAACATGTTGGCGGTCTTGAAGCGCAACACTCCCAGGCCGTTCACAAAGAACCCGCCGCCGGCCCATAAGACGACTATTGTTGCCAATCCCCAGAGGACGTACTTGGACTGCAAGTAGGCCGGAGCCCACGTGAAGACGGACTCCATGCTGCCGATGAGGACCAGGGCCGCAAGAATCAACGCGACGATGGCCTTGTTTCTGAGGGATCTGACCTCCCTGGCACGCGCCCGGCGGCGCTCTCGCTCGCCGCTGGCCGACTCGGAGGCGACACCCTCCATGCGATACCCGGCGTCCTCGACCGCCTCCTTCAGAGCGTCAAGGGACACCATGCCGGCGATGAAGTCGATGGAGGCCTTTTCTGAGGCCAGGTTCACTCTGGCCTCTCGCACGCCCTGGATACCGTTAAGGGCATGTTCTACGTGCATGACACAGGAACCGCAGGTCATCCCGCCAATGCTAAGGTTGGTGGTCTCAACGGGGATGGTGTACCCCGCCGAAGCAACAGCTGAACTAAGGTCTCGTTGGGACAGGGGATGGCGCGGAAAGACGTCGAGCACGGCGGCTGAGGTGATGAAGTCCAGGCGGACACTGGCAACGCCAGGTACGGCGCGTAGCGCGTCTTCGAGCTCTGCAGCCCCATCGCCGGCCGCAAGCCCGGCGATGGGAAGCGTGACGCGGTCAATCACAGTGCTACTCATCGATACTCTCTTTATAGCCCAAGTCGGCAAAAGAGCCACTGGGCCCATTCCTCTGTCGATGCGAGACTGGGCTGGTGCACGAATGCACCGCATTCAAGGTTATAGGATACGCCCCGCTATTGGGAGGCGTAAAGGGAACCAGCGTGGTTTGGTCAACGAATATAGAGGCCCTCCCAGTTTCTATACCGCACCTGGCATGCCATTCTGATCGCTCGGGGGCTCTCACAAGTAGAGGCAGCATCCGAGGCCCAAAGCAGTCAGCGGCGAAAGAGCGATGGGACACGGCGCGTCCTTAGTCCGGCTCATGTAGAATAGTTAACCATGCCGCTGGATGCTACTCTCATTCTCGTCGCCCTTATAATCATGTTTGCCTCCGCCATCAAGATCACCTTTGGCGTCGGCTTTGCACTCATTGGCACGCCATTGCTCCTGTTGATAATGGAGCCGGACCGAGTGGTGGGCTTCATCGCGCCACTGATTTTGCTGCAGGATGTGATTATCCTGAGCCAAACGTGGCGCCACGTGCCGTGGCGTCACGCCGCGCTGCTTGCCGTCGCCGCCAGTGTGGTCGCACCATTTGCCGCTCAGTTGCAGTCGATACTGGACCCACGCACACTGCAAGTCACGATTTCGTGCATCATCATTGTCGTGGGACTCGCGCTGCTGGCGGGTGTACGGCTGAACATTCGCCGAGAGTCCGTGGCGATGGTTGCCGGTGGCTGCGTGAGTGGTCTGCTCTTTCCCCTGTCCGGCATTTCCGGTCCGCCGGTGGCGCTCCTTCTGGTGAACCAGCGATGGCCCGTCCAAACGATGCGCGCCGTGCTTGCCGCCTATTTGGTTGTGCTGGAAATGGTGACCCTTGTCACCTTCGCGATCTCGGGGGTGGTAAATGCCGAATCGCTCGTGGCCGATCTCTTCATGTTGCCGGGGCTGGGTCTCTCCATCGTGATAGCGGCAATTGCCCTACGCAAGGTGAACCCGGCGCATTATCGCCGCATTGTCACACTCATCGTCGTATGTGCCTCCTTGCTAGGCGTTTTGAATCTCATTGTGGGTTGATGGCCAAGACTCGATTCGTCGAGTTTCCCATGGTACGTGATACACTGCGACTAGTTTACTTGCTGCGTCCGCTACTGCCTGCAAAAGCCGGAAGCGCCCTACACCCTCAGGAGGCATGACTGTGAGCCCTCGCCGTCGAAAGCCCAGCCCTCGGGAACTCCCGATTCTGGTGCGTCGTGACGTGGTGGTGTTCCCAAGGGTCATGGGCCAGGTCATGGTGTTCCGGCCCATCTTTCAACGTGCCGTCGACGAGGCGTTCGCCGGCGACAAGCAGATTGTCGTGGTGGGCCGGCGCAATCGTGAGGACCGCGACTTTACCCCGGATGACCTGTACAGCGTTGGAACGATGGCCACTGTCAACCGCGTCATGCGCCTTCCCGATGGCACCGCAAGCGTCGTTCTGGAGGGCTTCAAACGCGTCGAAATCCAAGAGGTTTCAGAAACCGAGCCCTACTATCGCGGCGTCGTGTTGCCGTTGGAGGAGAAGACGGCAGATTCGCTTGAAGCTGAGGCTTCTCGCCGGGCCGTGCTGGAGTTGCTGAGCGAGGCCATCAAGACATCGCACAACCTAAGCGAAGAGGACTATATCGCCGCCCTCAACGCCTCTGACAACGGCGAGGTGGCTGACCAGGTAGCCAACTCGCTGCAGCTTCCCGTCGAAGAGGCCCAGGCGGTGTTGGAGATGCTCGACCCAGAGGCGCGGCTGGAGCACGTGCACAAGCTGCTCGCCCGAGAGCTTGAGGTGCTTCGACTGCAGAACAAGATGCAGTCGGCCGTGCAAGAAGAGGTGGAGAAGACCCACCGGGAGCACATCCTGCGAGAGCACCTCCGCATGATCCAGGAGCAACTGAAGGACGTGGACCCGACGCATAAGGAGGCCCACGATCTGCGCTCCCGAATAGAGCTTGCCGGCATGCCGGACGTGGTGCAGGAAAGAGCGCTGGAAGAGATGGAGCGGCTCTCCACGATCCCCAACATGTCTCCGGAGACTTCCGTGCTGCGCAACTACCTTGACTGGCTGGTTAAATTGCCTTGGAGCAATTCCACAGAGGACAACCTGGACACCGTCCATGCCGCGCAGGTCTTGGACAAGAACCACTACGGCCTGAAGAATGTGAAGGAGCGACTGCTCGAATACATGGCCGTCCGCAAACTTTCCGCGGGCAAGCTGCGGTCGCCGGTGCTCTGTCTCGTGGGCCCGCCCGGGGTCGGTAAGACGTCGCTTGGGCGTTCCATCGCGGAAGCTCTGGGCCGCGTATTCGTGCGAGTTAGCCTCGGCGGCGTCCGTGACGAAGCGGAGGTGCGCGGCCATCGACGCACGTACGTCGGAGCGCTGCCGGGGCGCATCGTACAAGCCATGAAACAGGCGGCCGTGGTCAATCCCGTCTTCATGTTGGACGAGCTGGACAAGATGGGGTCTGACTTTCGGGGCGACCCATCGTCAGCGCTGCTGGAGGTACTGGACCCGGAGCAGAACCACGCCTTCAGCGACCACTACCTGGAGGTCCCCTACGACTTGTCCAAGGTGCTGTTCATCGCAACCGCCAACGTACTCGACCCCATGATCCCGGCCCTGCGGGACCGGTTGGAGGTCCTGGAGTTGCCGGGGTACACCGAGGACGAGAAGATCAACATTGCCCAACGCTTCCTCGCGCCCAAGCAGACAGAGGAGAATGGTTTGGGCGCAAAGCCTGTGCCTTGGGGCGATGAGCCCCTGATTCATCTCATCCGCGGCTACACGCACGAGGCCGGTGTTCGCAACCTGGAGCGAGAGATCGGCGGCGTCTACCGCAAGGTGGCGAAGACCGTGGCCGATGGCGGTCGGCCTCCGTCGCGCATAACCATGACCTACCTATCCAAGGCCATTGGCCCGCCGAGGTACACATGGGGCGCCGCCGAAGAGCGGGACGAGATCGGTGTGGCCACTGGCGTTGCGCGCACAGCCGTCGGGGGCGACGTGCTTTCTGTGGAGGTGAGCGTCGTCGACGGTAAGGGCGACCTCACACTGACCGGCTCGCTCGGCGACGTCATGAAGGAGTCGGCGCAGGCTGCTCTGAGCTACGCGCGCGCACGTTCCGACAGCTTCAAGCTGCCGCCCAAGATCTTTGAGGAACACAACATTCATATCCACGTTCCCTCTGGCGCGGTGCCGAAGGACGGTCCTTCCGCTGGCGTCACCCTTGCGACTGCGCTGGTGTCCGCCCTCGGACGGCGGCCTGTTCGCCGGGACGTCGCCATGACGGGCGAGGTCACCCTGCGAGGCCGGGTGCTGGAGGTGGGCGGCATCAAGGAAAAGGTGCTGGCGGCACACCGTGCGGGCATCAAGACCTTTGTGTTGCCCAAGCAGAACAATAGGGACCTGGAGGATGTGCCGACGCAGGTGAAGCGGACCTTGACCTTCGTGCCAGTGGAGAACATGGATGAGGTGCTGGCCGTCGCCTTGTTGCCTATGCTTCCGGAGGCCTAGGTTGCGGCCCTATTGACAATCTGAGAGAATCTACAAGGCGACGCTCGGCCAATAGAGCGGGAGCAGGCCGGAGAGAGGTGCAACGTGTTTGGGTTATTCCGAGGCGGGTTCGGCCTGCCAGAGATCATTCTGGTCCTGTTCATCGTCCTGCTGCTCTTCGGTGCGACGAGGCTGCCGCAGCTCGCGAAGTCTATGGGCTCTGCCATCAAGGAGTTCCGCAAGGCCGCTGGATCTTCGCTTGACGAAGGCTCTCCTAGCACGACTACGACGCGACGTACCAGGTCAAAGAAGGCGTAACCTTATTCTTGAGACATGTCGAGGGCCCCGCTCATTGAGCAGGGCCCTCTTGTTTGCGCCGTGTCCTCACCCGCTGGGGTCCTACTCTATGGACACCAGATAGTGGTAGTGCGGTTGGCCACCATAGACGACCTCCACCTCCAGGCCGTCTTGCACACCCGAGATTGCGTCTGCGGCGATGAGAGCGTCGCCGTGGGTCATGTCGCCGCCCCAGTACAGCGTGACGAGCGAGCCCTCCTCCGGTTCGGCGGCGCGCACCAGCGACACCAAGGCGTCCTCTACGGTCGCTGTGGATGCGGCAAGCTTGCCGCGCAGCAGCGCCATCACGTTGCCCTCGCGAACCTCCGTGCCATCGATGACGGCGTCTCGGACGGCGGTCACGACCTCTCCGTCCACCAATGCCTCCGCTCCGTCCACCATCGCCTCGGCGTTGCCGTCCAGGTCACCGACAGGTGAAAAGTTGAGCATTGCGGCGATGCCCTGCGGCAGCGATGTCGTCGGCGCGACGCGGGCCGGGATTGGAGAGAGGTCCGCCGCCTGCCGCGCTGAGGCCACAATATTCTTGTTGTTGGGCAGGATCACCGCCGACTGCGCGTTCAGAGAACGGATGCCCTCCAGCAGCTCCTCCGTGCTGGGGTTCATGGTCTGTCCCCCGGAAACGATAACCTCAACCCCAAGGCTGCGAAAGACGTCTTCGAGGCCGTCGCCACGCACCACCGCAACCACGCCCACTGCCGCCGGCGGGCCGTCGGTCCGGGCGGCGCGAAAGTCCTGGTGCTGGTTGTCCATGCTTTCAATCTTGATCTGGTCGACGCTGCCCCTAGTGCGGCCAAGTTCCAGCAGCGCGTCCGGCTCCAGCGTGTGTGCGTGAACCCGAACCGTGTTGGTATCGCCGATGACCACCGTCGAGTGGGCCATCGCGTCGATTGTTACGCGCAGGGCCTCAGGGTCGAGGGCTTCCCCGGTGATTATGAATTGCGTGCAGTAGCCGAAGACTTCTTCCTCAACAGCCTTCAGGAATTCTTCGGAAACGCGGCCCAGGCCCTCAACGTTCTCCATGCGGATGGAGGTGGGGTCCTCGCCGCGGAGAGCCAGCAGACCGCCTTCGATCATGACGGCGAAGCCCTGTCCGCCGGCGTCCACCACCCCCGCGTCGTGCAGCACCTGCAGCTGCTCGGGGGTTTGGAGGACCGCCTCCTTGCAGGCTGCGAGCCCTTCGTCCAACAGCGTGAGGGTACTCTCGGCGCCCGAGGCGGCATCCTGCATGGCTTCACCGGTCCGGCGCATCACGGTGAGCATGGTGCCTTCGACGGGATTGCTGACTGCGCGGTAGGTGGCGGCGCCGCCCTGCGCAAATGCCTCGGCGAGCTGCGCTGCGTCTGCTCGCTCCAGTCCGTCGAATGCTTGCGCCAAGCCTCGAATGAACTGCGAGAGGATGACGCCGCTATTGCCGCGCGCGCCCATCAGCGCCCCGTGGGCGGCTGCCTTGGCGGTGTCGGTGAGGGCGCCGCCGTCTGCCTGCTGTGCGGCTTCCACGACGGCCTTGAGGGTGAGCAGCATGTTGGTGCCGGTGTCGCCGTCTGGCACCGGGAAGACGTTGAGGGCGTTGACCGCCTCCAGGTTGGTCTCAAGCGCCTCTACGCCGCCGGAAAGCAGCGTCAGCAGGCCGGTTGCGTCCAGGAATGTTGGAGATAGTCGCTCCACGGAACTGCGCCTCCTGCGTCGGTGGCTGTCTGCTTGCCGCCCTATGGAAGCTATGCTAGACTGGCTGAAATTGTATTCTCACGGCCAGAGGCCGTCAAAAGGCGAACAATGGCAAGTTGTCAGATATGTGGCAAGGTTGGCGGCAGCGGCCACAACGTCAGCCACTCCAAGCGACGAACAAATACCCGGTGGCTCCCCAATGTTCACCGGGCTACCATGGTGGTCAAAGGTCAGCGTGTGCGGGTGAAGGCGTGTACGCGATGTATACGCAGCCAGTACAAGCCCGCACGCGTCAGGTAGGCTTGGCCAGCCACAGTCCCCTGATTGCCCATCAGTCGAGGTGTGCCATGTCCGCGTCACCTACCCGGCATGGATGCTTCCTCGCAACCGGGTCATCGCCTCCGCCACGCTCTCCCTCTTGTTGAAGATGGCGGACCCGGCGACGAGCACTCTCGCGCCGTTCCTCACCACTTCCTCCGCCGTCTCAGCATTGATGCCGCCATCCACCTCAAGCTCTGTCTCCAGTGAGCGCTCGTCCAGCATAGCGCGTACCCTGCGAACCTTGGGCACCACGGACGAGATGAAGCTCTGACCGCCGAAGCCTGGGTTTACGGTCATCACCAGCACCAGGTCAAGGTCGTCGATGATCTCCTCCAGAGCGCTGACGGGCGTCGAGGGATTCAGGGCAACCCCGGGCCGGGCGCCCGACTCCCTGATGAGGTGGATTGTTCGGTGCAGGTGTGCGCAGGCCTCAGCATGCACGGTGAGGATGGACGCGCCGGCCTTCGCGAAATCCGGGATGAGCTGGTCCGGCGCATCCACCATCAGGTGCACGTCCAGCGGCAATTCGGTACGGGAGCGCAGGGCGTCCACCAGCATGGGGCCAAAGGTCAGGTTAGGGACAAAGTGACCGTCCATGACGTCGATGTGGATGTAGTCGGCGCCGGCGGCCTCAGCCTCGGCCACCTGCGCGCCGAACGCAGCCGCGTCCGCGGAGAGGATGGACGGCGACACCTTGATGTACGAAGTCTCCGGCATGGTGTTCTCCTGCTGTTTGCACAGTTCCTAAGTTGGGGCAGGGTTATGATATAGCATAAAGTGCCCCTGCTTTCCATCTTGGTAGAAGAAGGGAGGTAACAGGGGCATGTCTCCCGCGTTTCTTGCCGTCCTGACCGGACTGTTTCTTGCCCTTGCGTCCCTCTACATCAGATGGGGTCTGGAGCGCGGGACCGTCGCCGGTGCCGTGTTGGTGGTGAACTTCGTCAGTGCGGTCCTAGCTTGGCCGATGTTCTTCATATTCTCCTCCTGGTCCGAAGTCTCGAACTCGGCAGTTGTGACGTTCATTGCAGCTGGATTCGCTGGACTATTCCTTGGCCGGCTGCTGCTCTTCGCCGGCATGAAAAAGGTGGGACTTTCCGTTTCCACTCCTCTCTACAATATTCAAGCGCCCCTTTCGGTCATGGGCGGCGCATTGTTGTTCAGTGAGGTCCTGACGCCGTTCATCGGGTTCGGGACGGCAGCGGCGGTGGGGGGCGTGAGTGTCCTGTGCCTGAGCAGACTTGGCCCTAGAGCCGAGCAGAAAATACGGATCAGAGACCTGACCCTTCCCCTGGGTTCCGGGGCCTGCGTTGCCGTATCGCATGTGCTCCGAAAGTGGGGGCTGGAGATAACCCCCGACATCTACTTTGGGCTGGCGATCATGGCCTCAACGTCGTTCCTGAGCGCCCTCGCCACGGTGGTGATCTGGAAGCAGCCGGTATCCGTCCCAAGGGGCCGTCCCCTCAACATGTTTGTGTTGGCCGGGCTGATGACCAACATTGCCCATCTCACCGGTCTGGCGGCGATATTGCGAGGCGACCTGATCGTAGTGATCCCCCTCCAGAATACGGAGATGCTCTTTGCGTTGGTCCTTTCGATTCTGTTCCTGCGGCGGCTGGAGCGGGTGACGATGGCTGTGGCGGCGGGAGCGGCGCTTGTGATGGCAGGGGCCGTGCTGGTTAATCTCTAGCGATGCCGCCTATGTGCGGAGGGGCCTTGCTGGTGTCCGGCAAGGCCCCTCCCGTTGTGCTGAGCTGGGTTGCAGTTACGCTGCGGTCAGGTTCTTGTTGAAGAAGTCCAGTGTGCGCGGCCATGCGTCGTCAGCGGCTTCCTTGTTGTAGCTGCCGCGGCCGTCGCAGAAGAAACCGTGACCGGCGCCCTTGTAGACGTGGAACTCTACGTCCTTGCCCGCGTCTTTGAGCGCCGCTTTTACGCGCTCCACGTGCGCGACGGGAATGCCGGCGTCGTCCTCACCCCAGAAGCCGATGACCGGGCAGGCCACCGCAGCGGCGCGGTCGAGGCCGCTGGGCGCGCCCTCGGGTGCGTCGTCGCGCGGTACAATGCCGCCGCCGTAGTAGATGGCCGCGGCGGAGATGCCGGGTACGGCGTGGGAGGCCATGTAGACCACGCCGCCTCCGAAGCAGTAGCCCACGATACCGACGGAGGAGTTGGCGCGGGCGTCGGCTTGCAGGTGGGACATGAGGGCGTTCAGGTCGGCCGTGATGCCCTCGGGCGTGGTGGTGGCGCGCAGGCGAAAGGCTTCGTCGCGGTTGTCATAGGCGACTTGCAGGCCGGCGCCCTCGCGGTAGAACAGGTCGGGGGCCACGGCGTAGTAGCCCTCCGCCGCGAACCGGCGGGCCACGTCCTTGATGTGGTCGTCTACGCCAAAGACCTCCTGAATAACGATGACCGCGGGGTGCGGACCGTCGCCATCCGGGCGGTAGGCGTACCCGGTCATGGTGCCGTCCGGAGTCGAGATTGCGAGTTCCTCAGATACAGTAGCCATAGTTCCTCCTCTGAATCTTGGGTATGCCCGTATTGTAGCGAACCAGCGGGAGTGCGCAAGCGCGGTCCTGTTAACGCTTCGGTTGCGCCCGCACATTCAATGGCGCAGTCGCCTCGGAAGGGGCCAACTCGCTTGACGGGGGAGAACCAGGATGTGGCCACAGTCCTAAGGTCGATGAGCAAAACGAGTCCGTATCTGGGATATTCGTTTTCAGCTATGAAGTGTCGATTACCAAAAGCGCTTTTGCAGAAACGGGTCTAACAATCGCAATTGTTGCTGGCCACACGGCACATTGCCGCCGGCAGATAGGAGGCTTGGCACCTCCCGTTGGTAATGCACTGGTAGGCGACCAACACTCGACGGTGTGGAGGAGTACAAAGATCCCTTCAGCCACCTATCTACGCAAAGGGTAGCGTGGCCCGCTGCGCCGGCGCAAGACAATCGTGGCAGGAGAGCAGCGATGTTCGACGGGGCGCGAGGCGACGTTCCTCCGCCCGAGCTTCCATGTGGGCAGCGAGTAATGCGGAGGGGCGATTCGCGAATCGCCCCTCGCTTCCAGATACGGTTCTACAGGTCGAAGCTGACCACCACCGCCGCGTTGACGATGACCGTGGCGTCGTCACCCGCTTCGTTGGGGATCTCGAGGCCGCCCTGCACGACGTTGATGGTGTTGTTGTTGCCGTGGGGCAGCGCTTCGAGCACCGCCGCGCCGTCTACGGCGTCCGGGTCCGGCGCGGCAATCGTCACGTCCACGAGCATCTCGTCGACGCCCTTGCCCAAGTGACGCGCTGCGCCGAAGCTGTTGTGCCAGATGGCCTCGCGCACCGCGCGCTGGGCCGCCTTTGTGTAGTCGCGGCCGTGCAGGTCGACGCCCATTCCCATTTCCAGGAGAAATCGCTTCTTGGCCATAACGGGACACCCCCTCGCTTTCAGTTGTCCGGCGCACGTATCATAGCGAACCACAACCGGTGAAGCCACTGGGGGCAGTCGACAGGAGGGCGCTATGAATTGGTGCAGGTTTCTGGAAAATGGCCAGGCCGTATACGGAGTTGTCGACGGCGACGTGGTGCGTGTGGCGACAGGCAGCCCCTTCGCTGGCGGCGAGCCGGGCGACGACACCCGTCCACTCGAAGACGTGAAGCTGCTGCTGCCGTGTGTGCCGCCCACCTTCTACGCGGCGGGGGCCAACTATCGCGCGCACCTCGCGTGGGCAGCACAGGCCCTTGGCGGCAGTGGCAACGCGCCGCCTCGCGCCGACATCGGCTATCGCGCCAACAATGGCCTGGTGGCGCAGGACGAAGCCATCGTCATCCCGAGCGACGCCACTGGGCCCGTGCAGGTCGAGGGGGAGCTTGTCGCAGTCATCGGCCGCACAGTGAAGGGCCTGACGCGCGAGAACGCGTTCGACTGCGTGCTGGGCTACACCATCGGAAACGACGTCAGCGAGCGGACGTGGCAGCGCGGCGACCGGACGCTGTGGCGGGCCAAGAACACGGACACGTTCAACCCCATGGGCCCGTGGATCACGCCTGGCCTTGACCCGGAGGCGCTGACCGTCATCACGCGCATCAACGGCGAGGAAGCCTCGCGGTACTTCACCAAGGACATGATCTTCTCGTTGGTGGACTTCCTGGTGGAGACGACGAAGTACGTGACCATCTACGCAGGCGATGTCATGTGGATGGGCTGCGACGGCGCCACGCCGAACATCGTCCCTGGCGACGTCGTGGAGATTGAGATTCCCGGCATCGGCACGCTCCGGAACCCCGTCAAGGGGGAGTAGGTAGGGCGAGCCTGTCGCTCTAATCTGTTCTCCGGTGACCTGCCGCGCCAGGGGCAAGTCCTCCTACGTCTGGCCGTGCCAGCCGATTGTGATGGGCGTGCTGCAAGCAGCCATAGCTTCTGCCTCGGTCGGCTTTGCTTGACCAATATACACGACTCTGCATCGACGCCATTGCCGCAATGATCCAGGACCTTGCCACATACGCGCTTGTCCCCTTTTTGACGAATTTCGTCGCCCACTCATAACCAAGCGAGACTCCGGACGTTTCCAAATATAGAAGGAAATGCCGCAAGGGGGACCGCATCGCACAAGGAAACAGTGGGGCCCCGTAGGCCCCCTGGGATAGCAGATAGGGAGGACGTGATGACCACATTCAATGTCGACCACAAGCTGACCAAGATCCGCCCGGTTTTGGCCCTGGCGGCGCTCGGCTGCGCAGCGGCTGCGGTGTTTGCGGTTCGAGCTCGATGCCATCACAAGGACTGGCTTGACTAGCCTCTGCGCCGAGGCACCCTAGGATGCCCATCCTCTCTACACTGGCGTTCGCAGTTCGCTGCGGGCGCCAGTGTTTTGAAGACACACCCCGCATGTGAGGTCGCCAGATGCCCAAGAGTGAAAGCCCCAATGCCAGACAAGAGCGGGAAGCCGCGCTGGGAGCTTGTAACCGGGCATTGCACATAGGAGATCGACCCTGAAAGTACTCGTGCAGGTCCGCTAGCGCTGTAGGCAAAACGTGTGGCTGCTCCACCCAACAGCGAGTGAGGTTACGGCTAAGGCTCTGGGAGCTTGCGGGTTGCCCCTATTTCTCCGACTCAATGCGATTGGTCTATATGAGTTATCTTGCAATTCGGAGCAGTCCATGCGGACAATGAATGTAAGGCGGCCTCTGAAGAACCCGTCTAGAGCGGATGCGAGGCCAACGTATAAGGGGCGCGGGAATTGCCGAACAAGGCCCGCGTTGATGCCCAGTCTAGCGGCCCAACGAAGAGAGCGATGGGACCAGTTAGGAGGTAGATATGAGTAAGCGAGTACTTCTAGCGTTGGTAGTTTTGTTGACTTTGGCGGCGTTAGTCGCGTGCGGAGGCGACGAGGAAACCGTTGAGCGGCCCGATGCCGTCGCAGTGACGGAACCCGCGCCTGCGGTTGAGCCTACTGGCGCCGATGCAATGACTACGGAACCTGACACGAGCTCCTCGCCTGACGCCGTGATGGCCGGCGGCATGGCCCTTGGCGATGACTGCGTAGCTGGGGGCGGGCTGACCGACGTCGATGCAATCAACGCGTGCAACCTGCAGGCAATGGAGCGGCACACGAGCTTTTCCTTTGATGGGGAATTCGACCTCTTCGCGGCCTTTCCGATTGAAGGGGCCCCGGCTATGGCGCCTGTCATTCAACTCAGCGGCATGGTCGTCCAGCCGGACAAGACCAGCTTTACCCTGAAGCTTGGTCCCGAGGGCGAGTCGGTGGAGACCAAGGGAATCCTCATAGGCGGGGACTTCTACGGTCAGGACCCGGAATCGCAACTCTGGTTCAAGGGCACGCCTCCCGAGGGCGACCCGTCCCTGGCGCCCCTGCAGTTGACAGGCATGCTGTACCTGCCCCAGGACGTTCCCACCACCCTTGAGGAAGTCATTGATCTTGACAGCGGCGGCAAGGCGTACGTGCTCGTCTCCGAGCAGACGGGGTTTGAGGACGAAGCGATGGCGTTTGGCCTACCGAGCAGCGGGCTCACGCGAATCGTGGGCGCCGACGACTTCCTGACGAAGGAGGTCCGCGTCACGATTGAAGGGACGGACGGAGAGACCCGCGACCTGTTCACCATTCGCTACCACGGCCTTGGTGACGAGTTTAGCATCGAGCCTCCCGAGTCCTTCGTGGAGCTGCCGCCCGATGCGATGTCCAGCGGCGTGCAGGAGCCGGCAACCGTTGTAGGACTCAACCGCAACGCCGATGGGAATGTAGAGGTCAAGTTCAGCAAGCCCGTCTTCGCCGAGGGCGAGATCATCCTCTACGTGCTTGAGCCTTCGACCGGAGGATGGGAGCTGCCCCTGCTCAGCGGCAGCGGCACAGACACCCTCGTGTTTGACGCGGCGGCGGAGGGCAGCCCGACCCTCGTGGCCGGGGAGCATGAGATCGCCTTCGTCGGCTTTGGCACAGGCGCACAGCTAGTGGATGCTGACGGCGCTCGGGCGAACGACCTCTTTGACCAGTGGACGTTCGAATAAGGACAAACTGCGGCTGAGGGAGGCCAAGGTAAAGCGAGGCCTTCCTCAGCCGCTCCGGTGATCCTCAAAGTCCCAAAGGGCGCTGAGGCATTGCGGTCCACTTTGGCTCGGCATGGGTGTCCTACGGCGAAAATACATTCGTCTTTCACCTAGGCCGGGCCCTCTTAATCTCGCGCCAACCCCATGACCATATCCCGTAGCGTGACGATGCCCTCCGGGTTCCCCGCATCGTCCACTACCAGCGTGCGGGAGATGCCGAAGTGCACCAGCAGGCGAGCCGCATACCGTGCCTGCATCCGGGACCGCACGGTGAGCACCGGTTTGGACATAATCTCATAGACATTTACCCGGTCAGGTGAACGGTTCGTGGCGATGACTTCACGGGCGATGTCGGTGACCGTGACAACCCCCAGCTCGTCGTCGTCGTGGCGCCGGTTGACCACCAATGAGCTGACGCCGAACTGCTTCATTGCGGTCATGGCCTCGTTCACCGTCGCGAGACCATCGATGGTGCGGACGCCGGACACCATGAGATCGGAGACCCTTACAATCTTGTTCTCACTCATAGCGCGTTTTCCAACTCCTCCATTAGAGTGGGCAACTGTGTGGTCAGGCCTACGGCGTCTTCGATCGCGAGCTGAAAAGCGACGCCGGAACCGTGCTCCGTCTCCATATGGCCCGCATCGCGGATGCGCTCGAGGATATCGCGCGCCCTCGGCTCGGCCACCAGGAAGAGGACGACGTCCCGGCTGGCAGCAAGTTCCAGGCCGAAAAAGCTCTTTTCGGGCTTCAACCCTTCCCCGCGGACGCTCTTGATGGTGGTGGCGCCCGTAGCCCCGCCGGCCCGCGCCGCGTCGATGACAACATGGGTCTTTTCGTCACTGACAAGGGCAACAATGAGGGACAGTTTCATACCTCAACCTCCTTGAGCTATTTCCTCTCTCGCCACCGTTCCACCCACCCCGCGATGATGGCATAGCCTAGCACTGACATGATGGGAAAAACACTGGCAAATGCAATGAGTCCAAACCCGTCGATGAGGGGGCTCCGGCCAGGCACACTAGACGCCAAGCCCAGCCCCAGCGCCGTGACCACGGGTACCGTAACCGTCGACGTGGTTACGCCTCCGCTGTCGTAGGCAAGCGGCACGATGGTGCGCTTGCTGGCATACGTCTGCATGATGACGATGACGTACGTGACAACGATGTACCAGGGGAGCGGTGTGCCGGTGACGATGCGGAAGCAACCCAGCGACACGCCTGCCGCCACACCAACGGCGACGGCGATGCGCAGCCCCAACGCGTTGACCGAGCCGCCGGAGACCTCTTCCGCTTTCAGCGCAACCGCGATGAGCGCCGGCTCCGCCACCGTTGCTGCGAAGCCGATGGCTGCCGCGAAGACGTAGATGAGCCAGTAATCCTCCCAACGCACCCCGTTGGCGAGGGCTTCAACTCCTGTGGTACGGGCCTCGGTGAGTTGCCGCGCCATTGTCTCGCCGATGGGGAAAAGGGCCTCTTCCAGCCCGATGAGAAAGAGCGCAAGCCCAAAGAGCACCATGACGGACCCGGCCGCGATGCCCCGCAGGTTCGGGAGCCTGCGCCGAAGCACCGCCACCTGGAAAAAGACGAGGATGATGACGATTGGCATCACATCGCGCAGTGTCGACAGGGTTGTGCTAACCATTACCTCGAGGAAGTTGTCCATCACGTCACCATGCCGTAGGCCAGCACGCAGATCATGGGCGTCAGGCTGGCAAAGGCGATCAGTCCGAAGCCGTCAAGCATGGGGTTGCGCCCGCGGATGGAGGAGGCGAGCCCGACACCAAGAGCGGTTATGAGCGGTACGGTAATGGTGCTGGTGGTGACCCCTCCCGAGTCGTAGGCCACCCCAACGATCTCCTCGGGCGCAAAGAGGGTCATTACCATGACCAGGACGTACCCTCCGATGATGAAGCGGTGGATGGGCCATCCCTTCACGATGCGAAGCACCCCCAGGAGGATGGCCAATCCGACGGCCACGGCCACAACGAGACGTAGTTCAAGGGCGTAGCTTCCGCGGGCAGCCTGGCTTGCGCGGATGAAGCCGGCCTCCGCGGCGACGTCCGCCGCCTCAGCCGCTACGGCGATGAGCGCCGGCTCGGCAACGGTGGTGCCGAAGCCGAGGCAAAAAGCCATCGCCAACAGCGCGGTGACGCTACCCTTGCGCGCCATGCCCTCGGCCAGCGCCTCGCCCAGCGGGAAGAGCCCGCTCTCCAGCCCCTGGATGAACAGCGCCAAGCCGAGGACCACGCAAGCCAGGCCGATGGCCACGCTGGCCAAGTCGGGAAACGGTTTCTGTAGCACGACAATCTGGAAGAAGGCAATGACTGCGAAGATGGGCGCCAGGTCGCGCAGCGAGCCGAGCGTCTGCTTGGACATGGCGACGACGAATCGGGGCACACCACGCTCCTAGCGGCTTGCTTTGTAGGGATGGACTACGGTCAATGCTGCGGACTCAACATACGGACATAGGTGGAGAGGGTCAAGGGCGCCGGGGTTGACCTTACTGCAGTCGACGCAGCGTGGGGGAGAAGATCAGCACGATGGCCGAGATGAGAATGAACGCCAGTGCCAGCAACGCCAAACCCACAGGCGCGCCCCAGTAGTCGGCGATGATGGTGAGCGGCAGCACGCCGATGGGCATGATGCCCCACATGAGCCCCTGAATGCTCATCACCCGACCCCGGTAGCTCGGGTCCACGTACTCCAGCGTCAGTGAGGCTTGCAACGTCATCCGTGCCGACTGAATGAGCCCGACCAGCACGAGGACGACCAGCGCCATCCAGAAAACCGGCATGAACTCGGCCACTGCGGAGAATGCGATCAGCACCAGCCCGGACACGATGGCGGACGTTACCAGCAGTCGTCCGCGGGAACGGGCCCGTTTCATGCCCGCCACCATAAGCGAGCCAACCATGCTGCCCAGTCCCAGCACGGCCAGCATGAAGCCGAGGCCGGCCTCCTCCACACCGAAGTCGTCCCTGGAAAGCAGCGGCATCACGAAGCGAATGGGCGCCATCATCATCACCTGCACGATGCCCATGCTCAGCAGGAGCATGATGACAGTGTCACGGCGGATGTACTGGAAGCCGAGGACGATGTCGCCGAGGGGACTCCGGCCGGACGGCCCGCCCTCTGGATAGTGCTTGTTGATCTGCGAAGTGAGCAATGCGGACGAGACGTTCATTGCTGCGATGACGACGTACAGCGTCGCCATGCCGAGCCAACCCGAAAGCGGCCCAGCGATAGCCGGCGCCGCCATCGTCGTCACGCTCATGACCAGCGCGCTGAGCGCGGCAGCGTTCATGATGAGGTGCCGGGGGACAATCTGCGGGACCACTGCCTGCCTTGCCGGCATCATGAAGGGCATGATGCAACCATGGATGAAGGCCGCAATCATCAGGTGTACCCAGTGGATGGCGCCGGTGTAGATGAGGGCGGCGATGGAGAGCGCCAGGATTGCAAAGAGCAGCTGGCTGACCTGGATGATGCTGCGCTTCTCCCATCGGTCGACGAATACCCCGCCGAACAGGCTGAGCCCAAGACCGGGCACGCCGTTGGCCGCCGTGACGACACCGAGGAGCTTGGGATCACCGGTGAGCTCGTAGACGTAGAACCCCTGCGCGAAGGCCATCATTTGCATGGCGCCCATCGCCAGCAGCGAGCCCGTCCAGAGGAAGCGAAACTCCGTGTTGCCCAGCGAGCGGAATGTGCGTTGGAGCCAGGGGCCGGTTTGTTCGACGGGCTCACCTGGTGGGCCGCCCCACGGCGGGCGACCGCCTGGAGCACCGACGGCGACCTGTGGTGGAAGGGCGTCTGGGGTTCCGGATGTCGGCGTCGTGGTCATGGACTCCATTCAAATGGCGGGCTGTGATGCAAAGAAGCCCCGCCACTGGCGGGCGGGACCCCTCAGCTTTGATTAGGGTTCAAACTAGGCGCTTACCGCCTCGAGGACGGGACGGCGGGAGGTCATGCGGTGCTCCTTCAACTCCTTTACCGCCTCGTTGATCGGGAAATCGGAGGCATAGAACTTGCGCACCGTCCGGGCTTTGTAGGCCTCCGGCTTGGACGGCGCAGCAGGTTCCTCGCCCTCCATCAGCTTGCGTGCGGTACGAATCAGGCGCTGCCGCACGCGGATGATGCCCTCGTCGGAGCGGAGCAGGTGCTCCTGCGTCCGGTCGGCAATGGGGCCCCACTGGTCCTCAATCATTGCGATGTCCTGCAGCGGGAAGTTCCTGATGCCCGTGAAGGAGTGGTTCTTTTGGGCAATCCGGTCAACCATGTAGTCGTTCTCCTGGTTCTCCACCGGGTGGAACGTGCCAGGGAGGAGCTTCGGGTGGGTGTAGTTGCCGTACTTGTACTCGGCCAGCTCATAGTCGGGGATGGGGTCATAGCTCCAGCGGAGGCGGAAGAACATGCTGCTCCTGTCGTCGATGGGAACGCGCATGTTGCTGGAGAAGATGCCGGGGCCGGCGATGCCCGCGGTGCTGAAGATGGGCATCATCCAGTGGCCCAGACTCAGGAGCTGGCCGCGCTCCGTGTTGCCGCGGGAGACGAATTCGATGCCGCCGTCCGTGTCCTCGACGTCGACGTAGATCTGCCGCGGGTCCTGGAAGGTGTTTCCTATCTGGCTCACCTGCAGCGCACGGTTCGAGGCGTTGTTGTCCAAGGTCGAGTGCAGGTAGACGGCGTGGCTGGGGTCGTAGTCGCCCTCCATGCCCTGCAGGTAGTTGCAGCGAAGGATGAACTTCATCAGATACCGGTTCTCCGTAGGTACGTCCAGCCAGTCGAAGGCGGGCATGGGTGGCTGCTTTTCCTTGGGGCCCATGTAGGCCCAGATGAGGCCAGCCCGCTCGACGGCGGGGTAGGACTTGATGCTCACCTTGTCCTTGTAGGTCTTGCCCTCCGGGCTGTTGGGCAGGTCGACGCAGTTGCCGTTCACGTCGAACTTCCAGCCATGGTACACGCAGCGGAGGCCGCACTCCTCGTTGCGGCCGAAGAACAGGGGCGCGCCGCGGTGCGGGCAGTAGGAGTCGACGATGCCGACGTTGCCCTCGGTGTCCCTGAAAACTATGAGCTTCTCACCCAAGACAAGCAGCCTCACCGGCGTGCTGTCGGCGTTGGGAACCTCCTCCGCCAACATCACGGGCAGCCAGAAGCGCCGGAACAGCTCGCCCATGGGCGTCCCGGGCCCGACTTGCGTGATCAACTCATTGTCTTCCCGAGTGAGCATCCGTTCGTCCTCCTTGGCGGTCTTGCCCCTGGCGCGCGCGTATGTGTACACCTTGGCATCATGCAAAGCTTAGCAATATGCGCGAACGTTGGCAACGGCGAGGGCTGCGGAGACCAGCGCTCCCTCGAGCTTGGCGAAGCGCCGGGCTGGCCGCCCCCCTACACCACCTGTGTGTACAGGTCCACCAGCGCGACGCGGCCCTCTTCCGTGACGGCCTTAACGGCGCGCTCGAAGGCGGGCTTCATGTCCTCAGCACGCTCGATTGGGCCCTCAGCCCACGCGCCAAAGGAGCGCGCCAGCGCCGCGAAGTCCACCGCCGGGTCGTTGATGTCGATGCCGATGGTGCGACGCTCCATCGGTCGGCCCCGCACCTGCGCCATGGAACCCTGGTGCCCCAGGTCGTTGCCGTATGTTCGGTTGTTGTACATGACGATAAGCAGCGGGATGCGATGGTGCACCGCCGTCCAGATGGCCGCCGGCGTGAAGAGCATGTCGCCGTCCGACTGGATGTTGATGGTGAGCCTGCCCTTGTCACGGTTGGCCAGCGCGACGCCGATGGCGTGTCCGAGACCCTCACCCAAGCCGCCGCCGCCACGGGCGCTCACGTCCTGGTACGGGTGGCGGATGTCCCACAACCGCTGCACCCAGCCGCGCAGGTCGCCGTTGCCGAGAACCCAGTCGTGCCCTCGGACAACTTCCCACAGCTCCTGCGCGATGGTGGAAAGGGCCAGGGGTTGCTCACCCGCCTGCGACTGCGCTGTCGCCTGGTTCTTGGCCAGCGCGGCCTCGTGCAGCTTGGTGACGCGCTCCCGACGAGCGGCTATGGCGTCGCTGCTGCCCACGGCGTCGTCGAGCTGCCGCTGCACCAGGTCGGCGAGCGCCGGCGTTGCCAACGCCGTGTCCGCAGCCACCGACAGGGCCGTGGGGTACAGGCTGCCGTGGTCGTCCGCCCAGCTCTTGACCTGCAACTGCCGCAGCGAAATGTCGATGAGCATGGCGTCCGGGCGAAGGATGTCCTCCGTCTTGCGCGTGGCCCGGTCGAGCCTGGTCAACTCCTGCTGCAGGTCGTACACATCCAGGGCCAGCACGAGGTCGGCCTCCGCCAGCAGTTCCTCCTTGGCTTCAGCGGCGTAAAGGGGATGGCGTGAAGGGAAGTTGAAGAAGTCGCCGCCGTTGATGACCGGCAGCGCAAGGCTCTCGGCCAGCCGCAGCAGCCCTTGGGTGGCTTCCTCGGAGCGGCCGAGGAAGTTCGCGAGCACGACGGGACGCTCCGCCGCCATGAGCGCGCTCGCCACCCGCTCCAGCGCCGCCGGGTCGGCCTGCAGCCGCGTCGGCGCCGGGAAGCGCGAGAAGTCCGGCAGCGTGTATGGCTCCGTCAGCTTCTGCTCCTGCACGTCGGCGTCGAAACAGACGTAGACGGGCCCCTGCGGCTCCGAGGTGACGAGGTTGTAGGCGCGGATCAGCGACTCCACGGAGGCCTCGACGCTGGTGGGCTGGTCGTCCCACTTGACGAAGTTGCGGACGGCCTCGCCCTGGACGTTGGCGGTGTGGATCCAGTCGATCCAGGGGCGACGGTGGTTGGCGTCGAGCGGCCCGGTCGCGCCGAGCACCAGCACGCCGGAGCGCCCCATCCACGCGTTGAACATCGCCATGGACGCGTGCAGCAGCCCGACGATGTCGTGCACGAAGGCGGCCATCGGCTTGCCCGCGGCGCGTCCGTATCCCTGCGCGAGGGCGACGGCGATCTCCTCATGGTTGCAGAGGATGAACTCCGGCCCCGCGTTGCCCAGGTGGTTGACCACGGAGTCATGGATTCCCCGGAAAGTGGCCCCGGGGTTCAGGGAGATGTATTCGATGCCAAGCCCGCGCAGCGCGTCAACGATGACGTCCGAGCCGTACTCAGCGGGCGCAAAGCCGTTCTGTCGAGGGTCTGCCGTCATGGGGGCCTCCTAAGCTGCTATATGGCTGTCGCGTGCTCGGGGAGCGGGTCGTCAAAGGTGAAGGGGATGTCCTCATCGCCGCGGCCCGCGAGGAAGAGCTCTCGGGCCTTGGGGAACTCGTAGTAGACCTCCAGCGTGTTGCCGTCGGGGTCGTGGAAGTAGAGGCTGCGCTGGCTGACGTGGTCCATCATGCGGACGACGTCCACGGCGTCCGCGACGAGGCTCTCGTACGACTCACGCAGGGCCTCGTAGCTGCCGACTTTGAACGCGATGTGCAGCACCCCGACGCCATCCTGCTGCCCGACGGGCGGTGTTGCGTTCTCAGGGTCGCCCACGGGCGAGAGGTCGATGGTGTGGCCGTCGTCCGGCAGGCTCAGAAACACGCCGCCGTGGTCCGGGTCCTGCTCCATGAACTGAAAGCCCAGCACGTCCGTGTAGAATTGCTTGGACCGCTCCACGTCACGCACCTTGATCAGGCAGTGTCCAATCCGCTCAAGCTTGACCGGCATAATGTCCTCCTTGAACTACTGCAGTTCCGGCATCACCTTCTCGCAGAAGAGCCGCAGCGAGCGCTCAATGTGCTCCGGCGGGATTATCTCTCCCGCGTTGAACTCTGCGACGACCTCCGTGAGGTGGAGCGCATCTTTCATCTTCCTCAGCTGCTCGACCACCATCTCCGGCGTGCCAACGGCCACCTTTTCCCGCTGCACGTCTTCCCAATTCATCGAGGCGATGCTGGCCGCACGCTCCCCGCGCATCTCCGCGGCGGTTCCAGCGCCGGCACGCTCATCCTCCTGCAGACGTCGTTGCAGCCTGCGGAACTGCCGCATGAAACTCTCTTCTGGCTCGATCAGGGCGGCTTCGCGGTCCTCGGCCACGTATACGGGAATGCGCAGGGAGACGTCCATCGGCGCCTCGTGCTCCGCATCCTTGTATGCCTTCTTGTAGCTCGCCACCTGTTCGGTCACCTGACCCAGCGGCACCGTCCGCAGTCCTACGAGAAGGGGGTAGCCCATCTTGCCGTTCGTCGGGAAGGTCTCATTGGTGGTTGCCGCGATCCGGATTGGCGGGTGCGGCGTCTGCACAGGCTTGGGCACAACACACACATTTTCGTAGCTGTAGTACTCGCCGCTGTAGCTGAACCGCTCGTTGGTCCACGCCATGGTGATGACGTCCAGGGCCTCACGAAAGCGGTCACGGCTCTCCGAGTAGGGGATGCCGTATCCCTGGTACGCGGCTTGAAACCCGCTGCGTCCAACGCCGAACTCGAAGCGCCCGCCACTGACGTGGTCCAACGTCGCCCCTTCCTCCGCAACACGGAGGGGATTCGACAGCGGCAGCACGAGGACGGAGGTGCCGACCGTGATGCGCTTTGTGCGACCCGCGATGGCCGCGCCCACCATGAGCGGTGACGAGATGACGCGGTTGGGCGTGAAGTGAAACTCCGCGAGGCAGATGGTGTCGAGGCCAAGAGCTTCTGCCAGATCTACGTGAGCAAAGGCATGGGCGTAGGCCTCTGCCGGATTGCCGCCGTCCGGCATGGAAAACTCAACAAATGAACCGAACCTCATGGCAACCCCCGTGCACAGGGTGTGTTCGTAAGCTTGTCGCATCATAGCCAGCGGACGGAAGGGCGGCAAGGGTTGTGGGAGAGGCGTATACTTGCGCGAGACTCAGCGCCCCCTTCCCGTATTGGGAATTGGGTGATCCGTGTGAGGAGGACACATG
Organism: Dehalococcoidia bacterium; assembly: GCA_965249605.1. GTDB lineage: Bacteria > Chloroflexota > Dehalococcoidia > Lucifugimonadales > UBA1127 > UBA1127. The sequence continues at coordinate 1,552,326 of OZ252245.1, read as the reverse complement.
CCCGTAACCACCTTCCCGGAAGCCCCCTTTGAATTCGCCATGTTTGACTGGATCGAGAACTCGGGACGGCCCGTCGCCGACATCGTTGAGCACAAGATGCGACTGGTGGAGATGGCTGACCGCGGCGGCTTCTACGCCTGGCACACGGCCCAGCACCAGGGGACGCCGCTTTCCATCAACATCTCGCCGTCCATCATCCTCGCCGCAGCCATCCAGCGCTCGAAGGACCTGCACGTGGGCGCGCTCACCTTCTGCCTGCCGTGGTACGACCCCTATCGCTTCTACAACGAGATTTGCATGCTGGACCAGATGAGTCGCGGCCGCGTGGAGCTGGGCGTTGGGAGAGGGATTTCGCTCATCGAGTCGGCGGTGTACGGCATCGACGACGTGGAGGAGTCCCGCGGTCGCTACCGGGAGACGCTCGACGTCTTCTTCAAGGCGTGCGGGCAGGACACCCTGGAGCACGAGGGTGAGTTCTTCAACTACCACGACGTGGAGCTGCACACCGAGCCGTACCAGAGGCCCTACCCGCCGCTTTGGTTCCCCAGCAGCAGCCCGGACATCATCGACTTCGTCGCGAGGCACGGCTACAACACGGCGATACCGGGTGCCCCTGAGAACGTTCGCCCGATGTTGGAGATGTACCGCGAGATCTGGATGGAGCACCAGGACGACGAGGGCCGCCACAACGCCCACGTCGCCGCGCCGCGCCTGGGCCGCAATCAGCACGTATTTGTTGCCGAAACCGACGCGGAGGCGGAGGCAATTGCGGCGCCGGCAATGGCCACGTGGGCAGGGCACATCGGGCACCTGTCCGCGAAGCACCAAGCATCCCTTGTCAGGGCGCCGCAGTCGGATCGCAGCACTCGGGTGGTCATCGCTGGGTCGCCCACGACGGTGGCTGAGCGCCTGTTGGAGGCCATTCGCGTCTCCACCATCAACTACTGCATCCTCGTATTTTCCTTCGGCGACCTGGCGCCGGAGCACGCCGAACGCTCCCTGGAGCTCTTCATTTCGGACGTGATGCCCATCATGCGGAAGGAGCTTGGGGTGAACGGCGCGGCCGCCGCGAGCGGGTAGTGTCGATAGCTGCCAAGTGGACAAAACTGTCCGGGCTTGCGCTACGAAAGGCGCACCGGCGAGACGGAGGCTCCAGTGGCGACTATGAGTGGCGGTGAGGCCTTGACCAGGTCACTGATACGCGAGGGGAGTTGAGGTCGTATTTGGGATTCCCGGCATTCACATGTCCGGCAACGTCGTCGCCATGCGGGACGAACCGGGCATCCGGCACATCACCATACGGCACGAGAACGGCGCCGCGCACATGGCATACGGCTACGCCCGTGCGTCGGGGAATCCGGGCGTGGCGCTGGTTGTCCCTGGGGCGGGCGTCTACAATGCCGCCTCCGGCCTCGCCACCGCCTATGCCCGCTCCACGCCGGTGTTTCTCATTGCCGGCCAGATCTCGCGCGGACAGATGGGCAAGGACTTGGGCGCGATCCATGAAGTGTTCAACCAGGCGGAGATTGTCGCACCCGTGACCAAGTGGCGGCGGCAGGCCATGCGGCCCAGCGAGGTCCCCGCCGCGGTGTCCGAGGCGTTAAGCAGATGCGCACAGGACGCCCTCGGCCCGTCTACCTGGAGATGCCGCCCGAAGTGGCCGTAGAGCGCGAGGAAGTGCAGCTGCGCGACCCGGCCCCGCTCTCGCGCATCGTGCCCAGCCCCGACGACCTGCGGCGAGCTGTCGACGTCATCGCGAAGTCGCGACTGCCGCTAATCTACGCCGGCGGCGTCGTCATGCAGTCCGGCGCGGAGGATGTGCTCAGGGAATTTGCGGAAGCGACGAACATCCCCGTCGTCACGTCGAGCGGCGGCAAGGGAGCGCTCCCCGACAACCATCCCCTCACCTACGGGTCCTGCCTCACCCCTGCCGCGGAAACGCAGGAGTTGAACCAGCTCTTTGACGTCATGCAGTCCGCCGATGTCATGATCGGCGTCGGAGCACGCTTTTTGATCGGAAATCCCGCGGGAGAGTCGTGCACGCTGATCAACATAAACGTTGACGACAGGGATCTCACGAGAATACAGGCCAATACCCTTCCCCTCCACGGCGACGCCAAGGCGACTCTTGAGGCGCTGCTTCCCTACCTCAAAGAGGCGGGCGCTGGCGACCGTTCCTCCCCCGCCGAGGCAGTCGAGGCAGCCCGCCGCCGCATCGCCTACTACGACATCAGGCAGCGTGAGCCTCAGTATGCCATCCTGGAAACCATCAAGCAGAGCATCCCAGAGGAGACCATCACGGTTTGGGACGTCACTCAGTTTGGGTACTATTCCCGCACCCATTACCAGGTGAACTAACCGGGCACCTACATCGACTCTGGATTCTCGTTCAACCTGGGGTGCTCATTCCCTACCGCTCTGGGCGCCAAGGTCGCGAGGCCCGACACCCCTGTGGTCTGCTTCATCGGTGACGGCGGCTTCATGTTCAACGCGTCCGAGCTCTCCACGGCGGTCAAGTACGCCGAGTCTTTTGGCGCCGTTGTCCTCCGGGCGGAAGACCCCTTGGACCTTGCGGCCCTGCTGCCGGAGACCCTCGCGCGCCAGGCCCCGGTGATTATCGACGTCCCGGTCCGGAACCTTGAGCTGCCGCGCGCCAAGTTCTTGACCCCCCTGCCCAAGGTCCCGTGGGACGCAACCACAAGAAGGCATAATAGCCTCCTGACGCCCAATCAACTCCATCAGTGGGCAAACCCATTGTTCGATGGCGGCCCGTCGAGTTGGCGGCCATGGCTGCCGAGCACAAAACTCCACAGCGCCTCTGCTTGACGCCGGCAAGGGCGTTTGCATACCCTACGGCATCGGGAAACCCGATATTTCCTATCAGGAGGGGTAGCTCATGCTAACGTCTGAAGACAACGCACTGCTTACGAAGATTGGGCCGGGGACGCCCATGGGAGCCTTCGTTCGGGAGTTCTGGATGCCATTCCTACCCAGCCGCGACCTGCCGGAGCGCGGCGGCCCCCTGAAGCGCGTCCGACTGCTGGGAGAGGACCTCGTCGCATTCCGCGATTCCAACGGCGACGTGGGCCTGCTGGCCGAGAACTGCCCCCACCGTGGCGCGTCGCTGTTCTTCGGCCGCAACGAGGAGGGCGGGCTCCGCTGCAACTACCACGGCTGGAAGTATGACGTCACCGGCGCCTGCCTTGACATGCCAAACGAGCCCGCCGAGAGCAACTTCAAGGACAAGGTGCGCGCCGTCGCATACCCCGTTCGTGAGGTTAACAAGGCGCTGTGGACCTACATGGGCCCTCGGGAAACGCCGCCTCCCTTCCCACAATTTGAGGTCAATACCATTCCCTATGAACAGGCATATGAGCCCCACGTCATGACGGAGGAATGCAACTGGGTGCAGGGGTTGGAGGGCGACCTGGACTCCTCACATGTCTACTTCATTCATGGACGCTTGTTTGAAGACGCTCCGGCGGCGCCGGGCCAGCTTCGTGGTGTCTGGACCAATGACCGGGCACCCAAGCTGGACATCGTGCCGACGCCCTACGGCGTCTACTACACCGCACTGCGCCACATCAACGAACAGGGCGACATTCACCACCGGGTCAACCAATACCTCTACCCCTTCTTCAGCATGATCACCATTGACTCCACCGTGAATCTCCGGGCATGGGTGCCCATCGACGACGACTACCACATGCTGTTCATGATGAGCGGGAAGGCGGACGAGTCCACCTCCTCTGACTTGGAAGCATTCCTGGTTGATAGCTTCAAGAGCGCCGGCGGCTACATCCCGGAGACGCCCGACCCGCGAACGCGCTACATGTCCTACGCCCGCAAGGCCAACGACTACCTCCTCGACCATGAGGTCCAGAAGAAGTACATGATGTCCGGCGTTCCCTTCCTCGTGAACCTCCAGGACCGGGCGATGACGGAGACCATGGGCCCAACCTACGACCGCCGCAGGGAGCACCTGGGCACCAGCGACCGGATGATCATCCAGGTGCGCAAGCAACTACTGGCGAGCGCCCGCGCCCTGCAGGAGGACGGCTCCGTGCCGGAGAGCGTCGACGACCCCAACCTCGTGCGGGTCCGCCCCGTCGGCGCCATCCTGAACGAGAGCGTCGACTGGAAAGAAGCCACCAAGACCGTCCGCAACGTAGACGGCGGCGAGCCAGTGGCGTATGTGCCCTTCTTTGAGTAGGGTCTAGCTACCGCAATCGAAGGGGGCGTGGGGCCAAACGGACCCGCGCCCCTTTTCGCGTCTGGCGGAGTACACTACACCCTCACCTGGTCCAAGGCCCACTTGGGAGGTCGCCATGCCGACACCGTACCGCGCCGACCATGTTGGCAGCCTGCTGCGCCCGCCGGAGTTGCTGGAAGCGCGCACGGCCTACACCAGCGGCACCCTCCCTCTCGAGCGGCTGCGGGAGGTCGAGGACGCCGCCGTGCTCCGCGCGCTCGCCATGCAGCACGACGCCGGCGTCGATATCCTCTCCGACGGCGAGTACCGCCGGCCTGCGTGGAGCGCCGCCGTACGCGAGTCCCTGGAGGGCCTCATCCCCAACCCGGACCCGCCTATCAACAGCATCCTGGGGCAGTGGCAAGGGCCGCACGGAGAAGTCGCCAGGGCCAGCGTCATCCCGGGAACGGGACTGGTCGTCGGCGCGCCGGTGCGGCAGGTCCGACGGTTCGTGGAGGCCGACTCTGACTTCCTCAGGCAGCACGCCCCGGGGCCGTGGAAGATCACCATGCCCGGTGCCATGTCCGCCGCCGGCACGCTGTTCAAGCAGGGCGTAACGGACCAGTTCTATGCCACCCGGTGGGACCTCGCCGCAGAGGTCGTGGAGATGCTGCGACGCGAGATCGACGCCCTCGCCGCCGAGGGCGTGTCGTACATTCAGCTCGACTCCCTCCACTACGTCGAGCGCGTGACGGACAACACCGTCCGCGCCCGGATGATCGCCGACGGCGAGGACCCGGACGAGTACCTTGACCGCCTCATTTCGTGTGACAACGCCGTTTTGGACGCGGCCCGAGCCGCGGGCGTCACCGTGGGCCTGCACATGTGCCGGGGCAACAATCGAAGCGCTTGGCACGCTGAGGGCAGCTACGAGGCGATGGCGGAGAAGGCCTTCAACGGTCTCCGGGTCGACCGCTTCCTGCTGGAATACGACACCGAGCGCGCGGGCGGCTTTGAACCCCTACGATTCATGCCCAAGGGCGTGACCGTAGTGCTCGGCATCATCAGCTCCAAGGAGCCGGAGCTGGAGTCGGTCGACGCTTTGAAGGCGCGGATTGACGAGGCCTCCAAGTACGTGGCGGTTGACGACCTCGCGCTTTCGCCCCAGTGCGGCTTTGCTTCCACCCAATGGGGCAACCTCCTCACCTGGGACGACCAGCGTCGCAAGCTGGAGCGCGTGGCTGAGACCGCCCGAGCGGTCTGGGGCTAGATCCCCTACAACCCCGCCTCCCGCACACTCTCCGGCGTGACGGTGCTGGGCAGCCGGTAGCCTCGAAACACCCAGTAGCCCACAAATGCGATGGCGCCCGCCACCGGCCCCAGCAGGCGAATGCCCAGCGGGTCGTCCGCTGTCTCGCCCAGCAGCAGGATGAGCGAGAGGAACAGCGCGGAGAAGGAGGACCCCACTTTCTCGAAGAGATTTTGGCTCGCGAAGAACATCCCCTCGCGGCGCATGCCGGTGCGGATCTCGTCGTAGTCCGTAATGTCGGCAGTGATGGCGCGAGGCATGAGGTTGACGCCGCCCATGGGCAACCCGACAAGAAACGCCACAAAGATGCCCTGCGCAAGAATTGGGATGCCGGGCAAGAAGCCCACAAAGAACATGAACGGCAGAATGACGGCGGTTCCCAGCAGACATAACGAGTAGACCCAACGTTTCCCCTTGGTATGGCTGAGCTTCCACATTGCGAACACGGCAACCATCATCCCCATCAGGGCCGTGCCCGTCAGCAGAGACGTTACAAATCCCTCGTTCTCAGCCCCCAGGATGGCCTTGACGAAAAAGGGCATCCACGCCAGCGTCATCGTCGTCGAGAGCTGGTACAGGACGAAGGTGGGGAGGAAGTACAGGAACTGCGTGTTGCTGAGCGTGGCTAGGAAGGCGCCCTTCAGCGGCATCTGCGCGGGCGGCGTGTCTCGGGGCGCGTGCCGCCAGACCCCGGCGACGCCCAGGTACCGGAAGCCGAGTCCGAGGACGCCCACCATGACGCCCATCACTTGGAACCCCCACGTGTCCTGTACGACGCCGCTCACCACCAGCCCGAGCACCGCGCCCAGCACGCCGAAGTAGAACTGCCACGCGACGATGCTCATACGGTCTCGATGGCCCTTTGCTATTTCTGGCAGCAATGACTCGTACGGGCCGATGGACATCGAGTTGCTGAGGAAGAACAACTCCAGGATGACGAAGACCCAGATGGCGTTGACAAAGCTTGCGCCCTCCGCCGGCGTGTGCCACAGCAGCATGAAGAAGATGGCGTAGAACGGCGTCGAGAACACCACGAAGGGCAGTCGCCGGCCCCACCGGCTCTTGGTCCGGTCGCTCCACCAGCCGATGACGGGGTCGTCCAGCGCCTCGATGAAACGCCCCGCGGTCAGCAAAGCCCCCACAAACACCCGCGCATCGACGTCGAAGGGGCCAAGAGCGATGCCAGGCACGGCGTCAGACGCACCCTCGGTGCGTGGCGGCGCCAGAAAAAACAGCAGCCACAGGTTTCCCGCTTGCGCCACCGCCTGCCCGCCGATCATGTCGGAGGTGTACAGCAGCTTGTTCAGCAGCGGCAGAGGTGAGGTCATGGCGGCCTTTCCTATCTCAACGCCAACTCGGCGGACGGGTCAACACGTAGCCGTCAGGTTTGACAACGTTGACAGGGAATTGGCTAATTCTGAGGGCAACTTGGCTAATTGACGTATGTGCAGATTAGAGTCTCTTCAGATGCTTGGACGCTCGCCCTGGGGGAAAGGCGACCACTACCTTCTTTCTAGGAAACCTAGTACGTACTGCCTCTATTGGCCCTGCCAGATCACTGTCTGCTGATACAAGTATGGCGACGTCATATTCGTCATCCTGAGCGTCGCTAAGGAGTTCAACAGCCATGTTTACGTCGGTCATCTTTTCCTCATAGCTTTCAGTTACGTGCCCACATGCACTGCACGTCCTCGATTTCTTCAAGAAAGCTCCCAAGTGGATGGTTAAGTTGGGCAGTGTACCCAATGCTTCGAGATAGGTTCTCTGCCTCTTTGGCTTGTCGGGGTCACTCGGTTCTGGATGGACGGTGGCAGTGAAGTATTTGACCGCAACTAGTGACTGTACCGCCTTTAAGAGCCTTCGAGCCAGCTCATGGAGGTCGAGCCAAAGATAACTACGCCAGCCCTTTGACTTGAGCCCGTAATACAAATTGAACCCGTCGACATAGACGATTACCCTCTGGACTGGTGCAGTCATGATTCCCCACTACAAGTTTACGGCTGGGCCTACCGGGCTTTGCTATGGCGGTCTATAAATTGCTTGACAATGTCATAATTCTGTATATACGCTGTATATACCACCCCAGCGATAGTATCGCTGGCCCGACGCCTCCCCAATGGGAGGCGTCTATTTTGTCCTAAACTAGGTGTCGTGGCTGTTGGTTAAAAGACTGCCTCACTGTCAGTGGAAGCGATTTGCCATAGCCAACGTAGTTTGGCTGTGCTAGATTCTTGATACCACCTCAGCGATAGCATCGCTGAGCCGACGCCTCCCTCCGGGGAGGCGTTTCTTTTTTCGCGGCTACGGCATACGTCTGCTAGCGCCCGACTCCCCGGCCTACTTCCGCCACAGGTGGCAGCTCACCGTGCCCATGAGCACGATGTACAGCGTGTTGATCACGACCCAGTAGTTGTTGCGCGTCTGGCTCTGGTCTCCCTCCCGAGCAAGTTCGTCAAACCAGTTCCAGAAGAAGAGGACGGCGAGCACCGCCGCCGCGTAAAAGGCCGCATAGGCGCAAACCTGCGCCAGCGACGAGGCGTCGGATGGCAGGCCGCGCTTGTGCTTGCAGGTGTACACCACCGCAGCGATGATGCCGATTGCCATGAACACGTCCAGGACCTCCCAAATCGCGCCCACGTCCCACGATTCCGGGTAGAAGGGGCTGAACCAGAAGTGGATGAGCACGGCGAGGGCAGAGAGACCGAGAAATACGGCTACGGGCTTCTTGAGTGCGTCCATGGCGACCCCCTTCACTGGCATTCGCGCAAGGCGCCGAGCCTTGCTGCCGCAATGGAAGCATAGGGCGTGAGACGGCGTCAATGCGAATTGGCGCAGATTGAGGCTGACATCGCCCGTTCGCGCGGCGACAATGGGGCAGCTATGGGAATCTCTCGCCTGCTTGAAGTCCTGCTTGTTGCCCTGCGCTTGGGCCTGACGTCCTTTGGCGGCCCCGTCGCGCACATCGGTTACTTCCGCGACGAGTACGTGGCGCGGCGACAATGGCTCACAGAGGAGCGATTTGCGGAGCTGGTCGCCCTCTGCCAGTTCCTGCCGGGTCCCGCCAGCAGCCAGCTCGGGATCGCCATAGGGACCGGTAGAGCCGGTTACCTTGGAGGCTTCCTCGCGTGGCTGGGCTTCACCCTGCCTTCCGCTGTCGCGTTGGCCGCCTTCGCCTACGGCGTCCACGAGTTCGGCGGCGACGGCGGAGGCTGGCTCGACGGCCTCAAGATCGCCGCCGTAGCCGTTGTCGCGTTCGCGCTGTGGGGAATGGGCAAGACTCTGACGCCCGACCGAACGCGCATCACCATTGCCGTCGTTGCCGCCGCAGCGCTCCTCCTGACCGGCGGAGTGCTTGTACAGCTACTGGTCATCGCCGGTGGCGCCGTGCTGGGCCTCGTCCTTCTGCGGCCCGGCGATGCGCAGGGAGATGGCGATGCGGGGCGTCGGACCGGAACGCGAATAGGAGTACTGGCGCTGGTGGTGTTCGCCGTGGCGCTGCTGGCGTTGCCGTTCGCCTCGCGGGTCGTCGACAGCCAGCCTCTTGCCGTCGCCGACAGCTTCTACCGTTCTGGGTCGTTGGTCTTTGGTGGCGGGCACGTGGTGCTGCCGTTGCTGGAGGCAGAGGTCGTTTCAACAGAATTGGTGACCAAGGACGAATTTCTGGCGGGCTATGGCGCGGCGCAGGCGGTCCCGGGGCCACTCTTCACGTTCTCCGCCTACTTGGGTACGGTCATGGGTCTGCTCGACCCGTGGTGGTTGGGCGGATTGTTGGCGTTGGCAGCCATCTTCCTGCCGTCGTTCCTGCTGGTCTGGGGCGTGCTGCCCTTCTGGGAACGCGTACGTGGCTTCACATCCGTGCGGCGAGGTCTCATGGGGGTCAACGCCGCCGTGGTCGGCATACTCCTCGCGGCGCTCTACGACCCGGTCTGGACCAGTGCCATCGATGCCCCGGAGGACTTTGGCCTCGCCGCCGTTGCCTTCGTGCTGCTCGCCTTCTGGAAGACGCCGCCGTGGCTCGTGGTGGTCCTCGCCGCCGCGGGAGGGGCGTTGCTGGCGGCGCTGTAATCGTCCGTCGTAGTGGCCGGTCCGCGCCGTGTTGCCGGGGGACGAGCGCTCACTGCCTGCGTTAACGGAAACTTCCTTGACCCCCCTTCTTTGGCGGGTCTACGCTAGAAGTATGAAAAGGCTTCAGATTCCCATTAAGGTAGTCGCCGTCATCTACGGCCTTCTTGCGGCCCTCCTCGCCTTGGTCGGCTCCTTCGCCGACGGCGACGATGTTTGGGCCCGAGTGCTCGTCACCCTGGTGCACCCGTTGAGCGCCGTCGGTCTTCTGGCGGCGGCGTTTGTCAGGACCCTCGGCAAACCGGTCGTCGCGGCAATTGCCGTGGTGTTGTTCGCGACCGCCCTGGCAGACATTTACTTCGCCGTGTCCATTGCGAATGGGTCAATTAAGGGGGACTGGGAGTTGGCCGCCGTGCTGGCAGTGGTCCCTGTCTTGGGCTTTCTCTATACGATTGGCTTGTTGAAGCTGGGCGCCCCGCAGGCAGACGAGGGATAGGTACTCGACAGTGGCCAATGCGGAAAGGGGATTGGAGAGCGGTATGAGCAGACAGGCCTTCATCAACCTTGCGGTACAGAACATCGACAGGACACGGGAGTTCTTCGACAAGTTGGGGTTCGAGTTTGACCCCTCCTTCAGCAACGCGGGCTGCGCGTGTTTGGTCTTGTCGGAAAGCACGTACGTCATGATGCTGGCCGAGGGGTTCTTCCAGGCGTTCACGACGAAGGACATCCTGGACGCGGGCAACTACACCGAGGTGGTCATCGCGGTCTCCGCCGACAGCCGCGAGAGCGTCGACGCGACGCTGCAAACGGCAGTCGAGGCCGGCGGGACGCTGACGCGAGAGGCCACCGACCACGGCCAAATGTACGGCGGCGCCTTCGAAGACCCGGACCTCCACCTTTGGGAAATCTACCACATGGGCGTCGCGGCGCCGTAGGCTTGGCCCAACCCCGGTTCCCCGAACAGGCAATCGACGCCCGTTCGCCTTGACACCCCCTTGCGGCTGATGTTCAATCGCCCCATACGGACAAAGGAGGCTGTCATGCCTTTCGCAAAGGTCAACGGAATAGACCTCTACTATGAGTCCACAGGGACCGGTCCGGCGGTTGTGCTTGCGCACGGTGTCGGCGGGAATCACGCCATCTGGTGGAAGCAGGTGAAGTACTTCTCCCAGTGGTACCAGGTCATCAACTTCGACCACCGTGGCTTCGGGCTTTCCCGCGATATCGAAGGCGGGCCGGGCCGCGCGGCGTTCGTGGATGACCTCGAGGCGCTCCTGGACCACCTGGAGATTGAGCAGGCGTCGCTGGTCGCGCAGTCGATGGGCGGTCGCACGTGCCTCGGCTTTGCGGTCAAGCGCCCCGAGCGCGTGCAGGCCCTGGTGATGGCGGCCACCACTGGCTTCTTCGAGGCGACCGGCGCCCTTGCCGCCCGTCAGGAAGTCGTCCGCAAGGCGACCGACGCCCTCTCTCAGGCCGAGCGTGTGCTGTCCCCCAGTTTCCGCGAGCGCGACCCTGTCGCCACCGAGCTGTACCTCAAGATCAGCGGCTTCAACCCGTCCACGCAGGCGCGGCTGGCCGGCGCCACCATGTCCCAGGTCTCCGGCCCCAGCGTCGCCGACATCACCGAGGCGGACCTGGCCCGCGTGACGATGCCGGTCCGGTTCATCGGCGGCGAGGACGACGTGCTGCAGCCGCCCGACGTGCTGGAGATGACCTGCGGGCTGTTCCCCAACGCCTCGATCATCAAGGTCCCGCAGTGCGGGCACTCCATGTACTTCGAGAAGCCGGACGTGTTCAACTTCCTGGTGCACCGCTTCCTCAAGGACTGCGGCATAGGCAACGGGGAATAGCCCGGGCCATGAAGAACGTTGACCTGATCGCCCGTTCGCTGGAGGCAGCGGGGGTCAAGTGGGTCTTTGGCGTGCCCAGCGGGCCGGTGCTGCCGCTGATTGACGCGCTGGAGCGGACGTCCGTCAGGTACGTGCTGACGGCCAGCGAGACGTCGGCCGGCTTCATGGCCAGCGCCGTCGGCAGCCTCACCGGGACGCCGGGCGTCTGCCTCTCGACGCTTGGGCCCGGCGCCACGAACATGGCGACCGGCGTGGGGTGCGCATGGCTCGACTGCGCCCCGCTAATTGCCATCACGTGCAACGTGCCGACGCTGTGGCTCGAACGCCGCATCCAGATGCGCATCGACCACCACGCCCTCTTCGCGCCCATCACGAAAGCCTCATTGCCGCTGAGCCACGCCGACGTCGCCGCCCGCCTCGCGAAGGCGTTTGCTATCGCGACTGCCGAGCCGCCGGGCCCCGTCCACCTCGACCTGCCCGAGGATGTCGGCACCGCCGAGGCGCCCGCTGAGGTCGCCGTTGCAGCAGCCGACGTCACCGCCGGTTTGCCGCCGTCCTCGGACCCCTCGGCCGCCCTCGCCGCGGTCGCCGACGCGCTCGCCAAAAGCCGCAGGCCCGTGGTAATGACCGGCCTCGGCTTCACCCGTAGCCGCGCGACGGGCGAAATGCTGTCCTTCGTGGAGCATAACGGGATCCCATTCATCTCCACCATGCACGGCAAGGGCTGGTTGCCCGAGAGCCACCCAAATTGGGCGGGCGTCCTGGGCCGCGCGCGTCGCACCAACGTGCAGCGCTTCATCAACAACGCGGACCTGGTCATCGCCGTGGGCTACGATCCGATCGAGATCAACTACGAGGAGTGGTTGGGCTCGATTCCGGTCGTGCACGTCTCCAACCAGTCCGCCGACGTCGACGGCAGCGTCAACGCGTTCTTCAACGAAGCCACCGACATGGATGAAGTCCTTCGCGGCATGGCGGCGCTCCCCCCCGTCGCGAACGATTGGTCGGTCGAGGAGTGGGCGGTGCACCGGGCGCAGTTGGACGCCGACCTGCGCCCGGAGACGCCGTCGATGAGCGCCCACCGCGTGTTGGACGCCCTGCGCGCGAAGCTGCCCGCCGACGGCATCTTGGTCTACGACGTCGGCGCGCACACGCACCAGATCGCGACGCAGTGGCGCACGGACCTGCCCAATACCTGCGTTTCCACCAACGGTTGGTCCTCCATGGGCTACGGCATTCCCGGCGCCATCGCCGCCAAGCTGGCGCACCCCGAACGCGCTGTCGTCGGAGTGCTCGGCGACGGCTGCTTCCAGATGACTGTCGGCGAGATGGCCGCCATACGCCGGTTGGGGCTGCCGCTCCCGATAATCGTGCTCAACGACGGCTGGCTGGCGCTCATCAAGCTGAAGCAGCAGGGCAAGAGCTACGGTGTTGACGGCTCATTCCTTGGCGAGCCGCCGGCGCCGCCCACAGAGTACTTCGGCGTACCCTGCCGCGCCGTCCGCAACGAGGACGAGCTGGAGGACGCGCTCAATTGGTGCATGACGTTGGATGGGCCCTCCGTCATCGAGGCGTTCATCGACCCGGATTCCTACGCCCGCACTGTGTATGATTGACAGTGGAGGGCGGCCAACCTCCACCCCCGCGAAAGCCCGTCTCGAGGAGTAGGTCATGCATGTCGTCTCCGTCAACGTGTCCATGCCGCAGGTTGTGACCATCGACGGCAAAGAGGTCTCGACCAGCATCTTCAAGCAGCCGGTCGACGGCCCCGTCATGCTGCGCACCCTCGACTTCGACGGTGACGCGCAGGGCGACTTGAAGGCGCACGGAGGGCCGGACCAGGCCGCCTACGTTTACCCTTGGGAGCACTACGCCTACTGGGCGCAGGAACTGGGACGTTCCGACATGTCGCCGGGGCAGTTCGGCGAGAACCTGACGATTGCCGGCATATCCGAGGACGCGGTCTCCATCGGCGACGAGTTTGCCATCGGCGCGGCGGTGGTCGTGGTGTCTCAGCCGCGGACGCCGTGCTACAAGCTGGCGCACAAGATGGGGCTGCCGGAGTTTCCCAAGCAGTTCCTCGCAAGCGGCCGCATCGGCTTCTACCTGCGTGTGGTGCGCGAGGGCGTCATCAAGGCAGGCGATCCGGTAGTCCCGGTGAAGTCGGTCCCGGATTCGTTCACGGTACGTGGGATTTCCTACCTGCGATACTTTGACCGCGGAAACGTTGACGGCTTTCGCCGCGCCGCGCAGTTGTCGGCGCTGTCCGAAGGCTGGCGCAGGACCTTCGCGGAAATGGCCGCGAGCGGCGCCGCTTCGTGACGCGGTGTGGCTGCCTAATTGAGAAGGCAGAGCATTTCGCAATGATCATGGGGTCGAATGGTCTGAAAGCCCCTAGCGTTCCTTGGCCGATTGTGGTATTGTGCAAGTGTGGTGGTCCGATCCCAATGATGCAATGTTCAAAAGACTCGCAAAGTCCCTCAGTGCATCGGTGACCGGTCCCGTGCGTATCTTGGAAGAAAGGAGGTCACCGATGGCTTTTGAGGACAAGACGCTTACCTGTGTAGAGTGTGGAGCAGACTTCACATTTGAAGCTGGCGAGCAAGAGTACTTTGCGATGAAGGGCTTTACGAATGAGCCGCGACGCTGCCCCACGTGCCGCGCATCACGGCGTGCTGCAAGTGGTGGTGGTGGTTACGACCGCGGTCCCCGGCAGATGTACCCGGCGGTCTGCGCGCAGTGCGGCCAGGACACCATGGTCCCGTTCCTGCCCCGTGGCGATCGCCCCGTCTACTGCAGCGACTGCTTCAGTTCGATTGGCGGACGACGCTAGGTAAACAAGGTACTCGACTATAGGGAAGCGGCTGCCGTTAAGGCAGCCGCTTCTTCTTTGCCCATTCCTCTTCTGCAACTAGTCCAACGGTACCTCGGTTACCTCGTGGGCATGCAGCGCCGGCAGGACCTCTTTGCCAAACCGCCGCAGTTGCCCCATGAACATCTCATTCGGCATGGCCCCGCGGTTGAAGCTGATCAGCAGCGTGTTCGAACCGACCGCGTCCGCCGCCGCGATGAGCTTGTCACGGACCTCGTCCGCGGTGCCCCACGCGAGATCACGGTTGTTGGCCAGGTTCTCCATCGTCATGTTCCGGTAGACCTCGCGGTTGCCGGACATGAAGGGGCGGTTCTCTTCCCGGACGTAGTCGTAAGCGCCGGAGTTCAGGTAGCCCTGCTCCGTCTGCAGCGACGCCTCCGTAATGTTTCCGTGACTGAACAGCGTGTGGTTGAAATAGAGAGTGTAGGGGCCCGCCATCTCAAGCGCCTGCTCGCGGCTGTCCGCGACGAACGCGTTGGCGGGAAGGATCAGGTGCTCCGGCGTGACGGTGTGTCCGCTTTCCGCAAGCCTCCCCGCATAGTAGCTGACGATGTCCCGGCGCACTCCCAAATGCGGCGACAGCCCCGGCGTGATGGGGATGTTCTCCTTGGCTGCCCACTCGATCGTCTCCTTGCTTCCCGTAACCGGAGTCCACACCGGCGGACGGGGCTGCTGGTACGGTCGAGGCCAGATGGCGACGTCCTTGTAAGTCCAGAAGTCGCCCTCATAAGAAAAAACCTCCTCCGTCCACGCCCGCTTGATGATCTCCCACGCCTCCTCGAATCGCGGCCGCGATTCGCGCATCGGCACATGAAAGACGTTGTGCTCACGGGGGATGCCGCGCGCGAAGCCCGAGATGAGCCGCCCGCCGGAGAGGCAGTCGACCATGGCCAGCTCCTCCGCCAGCCTCAGCGGGTCGTGGATGGGCAGAAGGTTGCCGTAGATGAGCAACTTGAGCCGGCTGGTGCGCTGCGCCGCCGACGCCGCCATGATGTTGGGCGAGTTCATCAGCCCGTAGGGAGAGGTGTGGTGCTCGTTGAAGCCGATGCCGTCATAGCCAAGCTCGTCCATGAGTTCCCACGCCTCCAGGTGCTCGGCGTAGGTGCGGGCGGCCACCTCGGGGTTGAAGTGCTGTTTGGGCAGCGGCCACGGCAGCTCTGACCCGACGCGGAGGTGTGACAGGTGCTCGCCGTACGGGAGCAGGTCAAAGGCAAAGACCTTCATGGGAGTGGCTCCTTGGAGTTCAGGTTGTTGGGCGCGAGAACGCAACGGGTAGGCTAGGGAGCGGGGGTCAAACCGTCAAGAGACAATGCGGGGCCCGCCCCGAACCGTGTGGGACAGGCCCCGCTTGGAGCCGTATCTATGGAGGTCGGCCGCTAGATGGCGGCTTCTCCCCGCTCGCCGGTGCGCACCCTTGCCAGGTCCGCAATCTCCGTGATGATGATCTTGCCATCGCCGATCTCACCCTCGCCTGGGCTCTTGGCCGCTTCGATGATGGCGGTAATGACGGTTTCCTTCATGTCGTCGCTGACGACCGTTCGGATGCACGTCTTCTGGACTTGGGACCGGGTGGCAAGCTGCCCGGCCCTGCCGACGAACACCTCTACTCCGCGCTGACGCCCCTGGCCCGTCACGTTGTAGTAGTAGAACCCCTGTACACCGGCTTCCTCCAGGGCGTGCGTGACCTGTCCAATCCGCTCCGGCCTGACTAACGCTTCTATGCTAATCATTGCTTCTTTCCCTCTTCGCTCATTTCAGGCTTGATTCGACAGCCCGTTCGCCTAGTCTGCGCCGTCGCTGACATAGCCACGCTCGCCGTGCATTGTCAGGTCGAGGCCCTGGTCCTCTTCGGACTCCTTTGCCCGCAGACCCAGTCCTGGAATAAGGTCCAGCACCTTCAGGATAATCAATGTGACGACCAGCGAGTAGCCGATGGTCGCGAGGACCGCTATCGCCTGCGTACCCATGATCCCGCCATTGCCTTCGATGAGGCCCGACGTGCCGCCGATGGCCTCTACGGCGAAGATGCCGGTCGCCAGCGCTCCCCAGATTCCGCCGACTCCGTGTACTGCCGCCACTTCCAGCGCGTCGTCAAGTTTCGTCTTCGCACGCAGCAGCACTGCGAAGTAGCAGAAGATTCCCGCGCCTAAGCCGATGCCAAGGGCGCCCATGACCCCCACGAATCCGGATGCCGGGGTGATGGCCACCAGCCCGGCAACTGCACCCGTCGCGACGCCAATTGCGCTCATCTTGCCGGTCTGAATGTGGGAAATGAGCCCCCAGGTCAGGGCCGCCGTTGCGGCTGCGAGATTGGTCACGATGAATGCGCTTACCGCCTGCCCGTTGGCCGCGAGGCCCGAACCGGCGTTAAACCCGAACCAGCCGAACCACAGGATGGCCGCGCCCAGGACCACGTAGGGCACGTTGTGGGGCTCCGGCGCGGGGTTGCGCCGCTTGCCCAACAGGGCCGCCGCCGCGATGGCTGCCACGCCGGCGTTGATGTGAACAACCGTGCCGCCCGCAAAGTCCAGCGCGCCAAGGCCGAAGATCCAGCCCTCTTCTGCCCACACCCAGTGGCAGATTGGCGCGTACACCAGGCTGACCCACAGGACCAGGAAAATCAGGTAGGTGGAGAATTTGAACCGCTCGACTATGGCGCCGGTGATCAGGGCCGGCGTGATGATGGCGAACATCATCTGGAACGTTGCAAAGAGCAGTGCATCTCCCTCAAGGTTTTCGAGTCCCAAGGCGCTGAAGTCGCCGATTAATGCGGTGCCAGTGCCAAAGGCGAGGCTGTACCCCCAGAGGACCCAGACGATGCTGACCACCGCCATGGCCATGAAGCAGTACATAATGGTGCTAAGCACGTTTCGGTTGCGAACAAGCCCTCCGTAGAAGAACGCGAGCCCCGGTGTCATAAACAACACTAAGGCACACGCCGTAAGCATCCACGCAGTGTTCCCGCTATCCATGAACTCCTCCACTTGTGGCCGGTGCTTCCCGGCTCAGTTTAGGTCGACATCTATAATCGCGCGCAGGTGTTTCGCCAGCATTTCATGGAAGTTACAAAAATGTTAATAGTTTGACCCCCCTTTCACAGGCTCCCTTTGGTTGACATAGGCAATCTGGCCTGAGTACCATGCGGGCAGAGCTTTCCGGCCCATTTCCTATGCGACTGCCGGACGGCTGTATCTTTGCGACTTACATTGGCAAACGAGGGAGGAAACGATTGCGCCCCATTGAATACGTAGCCCCAAAGACCGTTGAAGAGGCGGTCGCGGCCCTGGCGGAAAAGGGCGAGGCCGCGCGACCCCTGGCTGGCGGCACTGACATCCTCGTCCAGCTGCGCGGCGGCAGAAGGTTGATTGACCGCATAGTGGACGTCAAGAAGATCCCAGAGCTCAATGAGCTCTCCTACGACCCGCAGGCGGGCCTGCGCATTGGCGCGGCCGTACCCTGCCACCGTATCTATGAAGACGAGACCATTGCCGAGGCCTACCCCGGCATCATGGACGCCGCATCGCTTATCGGCGGCATCCAGATCCAGGGTCGGGCTTCCATCGGCGGCAACCTCTGCAACGCGGCCCCCAGCGGCGACACCATCCCGGCGCTCATCGCGCACAACGCGGTTGCCGAGGTCGCGGGCCCCGGCGGCCGGCGAGACGTGCCGGTGGAGGACTTCTGCACGGCGCCGGGCCGTACCGTCCTCGGGCCGGGCGAGTTCCTGGTCGCCATACGGATGCCGGCGCCCCCCGCTAACTTCGGGGCCAGCTACCTCCGCTTCATCCCGCGGAATGAAATGGACATCGCTGTCGCGGGTACGGGCGCGTCTGTCGTATTGGACGGCGACACGGTGACCGCATGCCGCGTCGCCCTCGCGTCCGTCGCGCCGACGCCGGTGTTCGCAGAGGCTGCGGGCGCCGCCATGGTAGGCAAGGCCGCCACAGAAGAAGCGATCGCCGAGGCGGCAGAGGCTGCTCGCGCCGCCGCCAAGCCCATCTCCGACATGCGGGGAACTGCCGAATACCGCACGCACCTTGTGGGCGTGCTCACCACCAGGGCGTTGCGCAACGCCATTCAGCGCGCGAAGGAGGCCTAAGAAGATGCCATCGGAGAAGATCCACGTCCGAAGCACCGTCAACGGCGAAGCCACCGATTTCCTCTGCGAAGCCAACCAGAGCCTCCTCGAGGTCCTCCGCGACATCCTGTTCATGACGGGCACCAAGGAAGGCTGCAACGACGGCAACTGCGGCGCATGCACCATCAACCTCGATGGCCGCATAGTCGACTCCTGCCTGGTGCTGGGCGTTGAAGCTGAAGGCTCGACTATCCTGACCATTGAGGGCGTTGCCTCACCGGAGGGTCTGCACCCCATTCAGCAGGCGTTTCTCGAGAATGCGGCGCTCCAGTGCGGCGTCTGCACCCCCGGCTTCATCGTGGCGTCGAAGGCGCTGCTGGAGCGCGAGCCCAGCCCGTC
Source organism: Dehalococcoidia bacterium (assembly GCA_965249605.1). Lineage (GTDB taxonomy): Bacteria > Chloroflexota > Dehalococcoidia > Lucifugimonadales > UBA1127 > UBA1127. The sequence goes on along the minus strand of OZ252245.1, from coordinate 1,533,561 downwards.
CGAGTACCGCATCCGCCACTGGCTGGCCGGCAACCTCTGCCGGTGCACCGGGTACGACAAGATCGTCAGGGCCGTTGTGGACGCGTCGCAGCAAATGGGAGGGAAGAGCTAATGACAACGGTAGAAGAACGCAACTACAAGGTCATCGGCACACGACCCATCCGCCACGACGGCGCCGACAAGGTCACGGGCCGCGCCATCTACGGCATCGACTTCCACCTGACGGGCGAGCTCTGGGGCAAGATCCTGCGCAGCCCGCACGCTCACGCCAACATCGTTAGCATCGACACCAGCAAGGCAGAGGCCCTCCCCGGCGTCCGCGCCGTGGTCACAGGCAGAGACTTTCCCATCGCCGCCGACATGGAACTCGACGACGGCGAGACCTCCATCAACACCATGCACCTCTCCAACAACGTCATTGCCCACCGGAAGGCGCTGTACCGCGGCCACGCTGTCGCAGCCGTCGCCGCCGACAACCAGCACATCGCGGAAGAGGCGGCGAACCTGATCGAGGTGGAGTACGAGGTGCTGACGCCCGCCCTGCTTGGCCGCGATGCCATGAAGAAGGACGCCCCGCTGGTCCACCCTGAACAGACCACCAGGACGATGTCCTACCGCTTCGACCCCGGCAAGGACACCGGCGAGAAGAGCAACGTCGCGTCCCGCACTGAACTCCGCCTCGGCGACATCGAGGAGGGCTTCAAGCAGGCCGACGTCATCGTCGAGCGCGAGTTCAGCACCAACTGGGTCCACCAGGGCTACATCGAGGCCCAGAACGCCACCGTGCTCTGGAACACTGACGACACCATCCAGGTCTGGAACAGCAGCCAGGGCACCTTCAACCAACGCCAGCTCATGGCGGAGATTCTGAAGCACCCCGTATCCAAGATACGCATCACCCCGCTGGAGATCGGCGGCGGCTTTGGAGGCAAGATTCCCGTCTACCTGGAAGTCCCCGCCGCCGTGCTGTCCAGGAAGTCGGGCCGCCCGGTCAAGATGATGATGTCCCGCACCGAGGTCTTTGAGGGCACCGGTCCGGCTTCCGGCTCCCAGATGATGTGCAAGATGGGCGCCACCAAGGACGGCAAGATCGTCGCCGCCTACGCCGAGCTGATATTCGAGGCCGGCGCCTTCCCCGGTTCCGCCGTGGGCGCGGGCGCTCAGGGCATGTTCACCTCGTACACCATCGACAACATCCTGATCTACGGCTACGACGTCACCGTCAACAAGCCGAAGTCCGCGGCCTACCGTTCGCCGGGCACGCCGCAGGCCTGCTTCGCCGCCGAGTGCGTCGTCGACGAGCTCGCGGAGAAAGTGGGCATCGACCCCCTCGAGTTCCGCATGATCAACGCCGCCAAGGAAGGCGACCGCCGCGCCGACGGCGTGCAGCACCCCGTCATGGGCAACCTGGAGTGCATGCAATCCCTGAAGGACTCCGAGCACTACAAGTCGGACCTGGGCGGGCCCAACCGCGGCCGTGGCGTGGCCTCCGGCTACTGGGGCAACGCCGGCATGCCCGCAAGCTGCGCCGTCAACATCAACGCGAACGGCACCGTCAGCCTGGCCGAGGGCTCTCCGGACATCGGGGGTTCCCGCGTGTCCCTCGCCATGATGATGGCGGAGGCCTTCGGCATTGCTGCGGAAGATGTGCAGCCAATCATCAAGGACACGGACTCCATCGGGTACAACGGCCTCACTGCGGGCAGCAGCACCACGCTGCGCAACGGTGTCGCCATCGCGCAGGTGGCCAAGCAGGCCATCGAGCTGATGAAGGCCCGCGCGGCCCGGCTGTGGGAGACCGAGATCGACAACGTGGACTTCGCCGACGGCGTCTTCTTCTCCAAGGCGGAGAGCGAGCTCAAACTGACCTTCAAGGAGATGGCCGGCAAGCTCATGGAGACCGGCGGCCCCATCTCCACCGCGGCCTCGGTGGCCCCGCGCGGCGCCGGCCCATCCTTCAGCACGCACATGGTCGACGTCGAGGTCGACCCCGAGACCGGCAAGGTGGACATCCTCAAGTACACGGCCGCCCAGGACGTCGGCGTTGCCATCCACCCCTCCTACGTCGAGGGCCAGGTGCAGGGCGGCGCTGCCCAGGGCATCGGCTGGGCGCTGAACGAGGAGTACTTTTACGACGCCGAAGGCCGGATGCTCAACTCCAGCTACCTCGACTACCGCCTCCCCACCAGCCTCGACCTGCCGGAGATTGACGCAATCCTGGTGCAGGTGCCCAACCCGGACCACCCCTTCGGCGTGAGGGGCGTCGCGGAGATCTCCATCGTGCCGCCCTTGGGCGCGGTGGCAAACGCCATTCACGCAGCCTTGGGCGTCCGAATGCAGGAGCTGCCCATGGCGCCCCACAAGATTGTGAAGGCCCTCTGGGAGAAGGATTCCAAGAGCAACGGAGCAGGCTAGCCGCGTGGCGACTGTGTGGATTCCGAGTCCGTACCGGGCCCTGGCGGGCGGCGCGACAACCGTCGTCGTCCCCGGGGCCACGGTGCGGCAGATAACACGCAATCTGGACACGGCCTATCCGGGCTTTTGGGAGCGTCTCGTCGACGAAGAGCGTGACCGCATCCGGGCGGGTGTCTCCGTCGTCATCAACGGCGTAGTCGTCGGCTACGCCCTCCACGAGCCGGTGGGCGAAGACGATGAAGTCCACTACCTCCCCGCGATAGCGGGGGGCGCGAATTAGCGTCAGGGAATCGGCAACCAGTAGCTCACCGGCGTCCCCAGCGGCAGCACAGGGTTCGGCTCTTCGGGGTACAGGTCTCTCCACCCCTCGGCGCCCTCGCTCATGCGCCACGCGGCGAATGCCGCCAAGACGGCGTCCGGCGTTTCCTCCGTCAGCTCGTAATCGAGCTTCACCGCGGGGTCGAGCAGCCACGCCAGGGCCTTTGGGTGTGTTTCGATGATGGGGACGCCATAGTGCTCCCACAGCGAGGACGCCAGCAGCAGTCCCTGCACCAGGCTCGCCCCGTGTACCGACCCCAATTGCTGTACGGTCTCGGATGGTGTGGGATGCCCGCCGGCGGTCAACACCTCTCGGACAGTGGCGTCGACGCGACGGGTGCCGGTGGGGCTCCAGAACAGCGGGGTCCCAAAGCCTATGGCAAGCAGGTCAGCCTGCCCGTGAAGGTAGTTGACGACCTTGTCCATCACCTCGGCGGCGTGACTGCCCATGCCGCCTCGTTGAGGGAGAATCAGGCCGTCCGTGATCTCACAGATGCTCCAACCAAAGGCATCCCGATCGCCGGGGGCAAAACCGAACACGTAGCGCTTCTCATTCAGTGGGAACATGCGGTCCTACGGGCCCCCCATCCAACCGAGACCCTGGATCAGTCCCCGGACGTACATCGCCTGCCCGGCGTGCTGCGTGTTGTCCGCGATGATGCTTGCCAGCCGAACGCCGATGGTCGGCAGCGGGTTGTACTGCGGCTCGTTGATCTCCTTGTCCAGATCATCCGCGCTCAGGGAGCTTAGGACCTCCTTGGAGCGCTCGTAGACGGCGTCGTAGTAGCCTTGAAGCGTCGCTGCGTCAGCCCGCACCGTGTCGACGTCCTCCTTCGTGTGTCGCGTGCCCGTGTTGTTGATGTCGGCTGCCAGCCCGAACCGCGCGTGCCAGCCGTCGGCAGTCCACAGTTGTTCCTTTTCCAACAGGTCTGACATGTGGTGGTCCTGCACGCGGGTAAGGTGCCAGATGAGCCAGCAGATGGAATTGGCGTCCTCCGTTGGCCGGGTGTAGAGGTGCTCCTCCGGTAGGTCGTTCAACACCCGCCGTATGATGTTCTGGATACGGCCCAGGGAGTCCGTGACGATCTGAGCGCCTTCCATACGATTCCCCTTTCATCGTCACCGACTCAGTCGGAGACCTCATGCTCGCTTAAAGATGCCCACAGGACGATGCCTCGTAGGCGTAAAGCATCGGGATTGTAGTGGGCAGCTTTGGGGCTGTCAAACCGCCCCTCACCCCACCCGGCACTCCCGCGCTCCCCCTCGCTCGCCGTTCCCGCCCCCCATCGTCGTTCTCGCGAAAGCGGAAACCCAGGGCAGGCGCGCGGCGCGGGGGCGTCTCCGTCTCTCGCCATTCCTGCGCCCCCCTCTCGTCATTCCTGCGAACCCAGAGGGGCGGGGCGCGCCCGTTCGTGCTGAGGGAAATCGAAGCATGAATAGGCGTCAGGTGGGGGCGCCTCACTGTGCACAGCTATCGCCTCCCCCAACCAAACACCCCTCCGTAGGGGCGGTTCGCGAACCGCCGTCCCGCCATAGCGGGAACCCCTCCGCCATCGACCCCCTTACTGTTCCCACCCACCCCCGCTTGCCGCTCCCGCGACTCACTCCCACTCGTCGTTCTCGCCCACCCTCTCTCGTCACTCATGCGCCCCCTCTCGTCATTCCTGCGGAGGCAGGAATCCAGAGGGGCAGGGCCCGGGCGGGGCATCCCCTCCACCACCCAATCGCGATTCACCCACTCTCCTTTCCACCTCCGTAGGGCCCATTCGCGACCCCCCCACTACCCCGTCCACCCTGACACCACCCCATTGCCCCCACGCCCTGCCCGTCGCTACCCTTCCCTCATGAATTACGCCGTCCCCGACTCCAACCCCACCCCGAGGGCCCTGCGCGCCCTCGCCCGCATGGTCCGCATTGAAGAACGCGTGCGTTTCGGCCCGCAACAGCAGGGATGGGTTTTAGCTGGGAATAAGAAAATTTTCGATTTGTAGCTGTCGTGTCGCATTGCAGCTACAAATACGAATGCCACTGGCATCTTCCCTCAGCTACGCCGGCCACGCAAAGCAAACCCGCCTACTCGCCGTCCCTTCCTTTGCAAAATCGCGCTGGCCCGACATCGTGGACGGCCGCTTCGGGCGCGGGAAAAGCCGGGCCTCTTGCGCCCTCCACGCCAAGCGGGTACTGTGCCGGGAGCAGCGCAAGGAGGAGAGCCATGCCACAGAAAGAGATCATCGCTCCCGAGGCCCTGGGCCGCAGCAACCCAAGCCTGTCGCCCGCCACGCGTTTTGGCGACCTGGTGTTTGTGTCGGGCCAGACCGGCCGCAACCCCGCCACCGGCGAGGTCGGCGCCGACGTCAGCGAGCAGACGCGCAACGTGCTGGAGCGCATCAAGATCTGCTTGGAGGACGCTGGCACGTCCCTGGACAACGTGCTCACGGCGACGTGTTGGCTCAAGGACGCGGGCGACTTTGCCGCCTTCAACGAGGTCTACAACGAGTACTTCACGGAGGGCAAGCCGGCCCGCGCAACGGTGCAGGCCACGCTGATGGGCCCGGACCTGGTGGTGGAGATCATGGTCACCGCCTGCATCCCAAGCTAGCCCCAACCCTGAACGCCATTCCATCAGAAGGGGCATGCATGAGTCTCTACGACCACCTCCAGGACGGCGAGCGGATCGAGCTGCAACACCCGCCCTTCTACCTCACCAACCATCGCCTTTTGCGGAGCGATGACACGGACGGGAGCTTTCGTGAGATCCCGCGTATTGGCATGACGGCGGTGGAACGCGTCCTTGTGACGCACCACCGCATCATGGTGATTGGCGTCATTCTGGTGGTCAGCGGCGTCATCTTGACCGTGTCTTGGGCGCCCTTTACGGCGTGGCTTGCCATCATCGCGGGCGTGGCTGCTCTCATCATGGGAGCCAAGGGCAAGCTCGTGGGCCATCAGGTCGTGTCACCGCGCATCGCCGAGTCGGAGCAGGTGTTCTGGCTGCTCCCTTCCTGGGGCGCGGATAACTTTGTGAGAAGGCTGCGGACCATTGCGACGGAGAACCGCGGCCCCGATCGGGACTGGTAACGCTACGACGACATGCCGTCGCTCCCTGCGAGGATACTCAATATACTTCCTGCGGGGTTGCGGCAAGTCGCGACCCGATGTACCTTCAACAGGCATTCACAGCTTGAAAACTCCGGGCGCACGCCCGACGGGAGGACAGCATGATCCGAAGCACAGACCGCATCCGCACTATGCATGCCGGCACCCTGCCCAGGCCGCAGGAGCTCTTCAGCATGGTCGTCGCCAGGAGCCGCGGCGAGCAGGTGGACGAGTCCGCGCTGACCCAGAAGATCCGTGACGTAATCTCCGAGAACGTCGGGATGCAGTTGGAGACCGGCATCGACAGCGTGAACGACGGCGAGGTGAGCAAGGTCTCCTTCACCAGCTACGTTAGCGAGCGCATGAGCAGCATCGAGCGCCGCACGCCCAAGGAAGGGGCCGCGCCGCCCGGCATCAACGGCCGCGACATGCAGGAGTTCTCGGGGTTCTTTGCCAACCGGGGCGGCTTCACCGGCACGGGCTCCAACTCGTCCTTCTTCTGCGTCGGCCCTATCTCGTATTCGGGCCAGGCCGCAACGCAGGCGGACATCGACAACTTTGTCGCTGGACTGCAGGGTTTCACGCCGGAGGAGACCTTCCTGCCGGCCGTCACCCCCGGCACCATGGAGCACTGGCTCGCCAACGAGTACTACCCCACGGACGAGGCCTTCCTCTTCGCCTTGGCCGATGCCCTCCACGAGGAGTACAAGATGATCGTGGATGCGGGCTTCCTGCTCCAGATCGACGACCCGGACCTGCCGGACGGCTGGCAGATGAACCCCGGTATGAGCGTCGCCGACTACCAGAAGTTCGCCGAGCTGCGCATTGACGCGCTGAACCACGCCATCGGCGACATCCCGGAGGAGAAGGTCCGCTTCCACACCTGCTGGGGCAGCTACAAGGGCCCCCACAAGTACGACATCCCCCTCCGCGACATCGCCGACCTCATCCTCAAGGTGAAGGCCGTCGGCTACTCCATCGAGGCGTCCAACCCCATGCACGAGCACGAGTGGACTGTCTGGCGGGACGTGAAGCTGCCAGACGGCAAGACCCTCATCCCGGGCGTCATCGGCCACGCCAGCGACTTCATTGAGCACCCACAGCTGGTGGCGCAACGCCTGGTGCGCTATGCCAACATCGTGGGCAAGGAGAACGTCATGGCCGGCACGGACTGCGGCATCGGCTCCCGCGTGGGCCACGCCAAGGTGTGCTGGGCCAAGTTCCAGGCAATGTCAGAGGGCGCGCGCATCGCCTCCGAGGAGCTGTGGGGCTAGTAGCTTGAATGAAAGAAAGGGCCCCTCCTGAGAGGGGCCCTCCATGTGGTGGCTGCTGGTAGCGGGGGGAGGATTCGAACCTCCGACCTTTGGGTTATGAGCCCAACGAGCTGCCGCTGCTCCACCCCGCGACGGTAGCCCTCCGTGGTGAGGGACTGCATCCACTATACACCGCTCGGAGCGCCGTCGTCCAGAGCGCGTAGCTTGCGCCGCCTGCGCAGGGCCCCTTATGCTGCGCGCCATGAGCCAGCAATCGCCTGCCGCCGCCTTCATCTACCACGACCGATTGACGCGTCACGTGCTCAGCGAGACCCACGTTTTCAGGCCCTATCGCCTGCGCCACACCTACGAGCTGCTGGAGGCGCTGGGCGCATTCTCGCTGGACAACGCAACGCTTATGGAGCCCCGGCAGGCCAAAGTGGAGGAGGTGCACTCCTTCCACTCCCCCGCGTACGTGGATGCGGTGGCCGCCTTCAGTCGCGGTGAGCGGCTGGAAGAGGCGGCGATGTTCAACTTCGCGGTCGGCGGCATGGGCGACAACCCCGTGTACAGCGGCATGTACGACGCTGCCCTGTGGACGACTGGGGCATCCCTGACGGCGGCTGAGGAGTTGCTGAGCGGCCGATGCTCGGCGGCGGTGAACTTCTCCGGCGGCCTGCACCACGCCATGTCCGGCCACGCCTCAGGCTTCTGCATCTTCGACGACCCGGTCATCGCGATCCGGCACATGGCGAACGCCGGCGCACGAGTCGCCTACGTGGACATTGACTGCCACCACGGCGATGGCGTGCAGGCAGGCTTCTACGACACGGACCAGGTCCTGACCATCTCCCTGCACGAGTCCGGGGAGTACCTCTTCCCCGGCACGGGCTTCACCCAAGAAATCGGCGATGGCGCCGGCCGGGGCTACGCCGTGAACGTTCCCCTCTTCCCGTACACGGACGACGACACCTACCTATGGGCCTTTCGCGAGGTCTTGCCGCCACTGCTGCAGACCTTCAAGCCTGACGTGCTGGTGACGCAGTTGGGGATAGACACCCACGTGCTTGACCCCATCACGCATCTGCGGCTCACCGTGCAGGGCTACACGCAGGTCGTGCGGGAACTGGCGGCCCTCTCTCCGGGGAGGTGGCTGGCTCTTGGCGGCGGCGGGTACGACATCGGCGCGGTGATGCGGGCGTGGACGCGGGCCTACGGCGTCATGTTGGGCCATGAGTGGCCGGAGGAGGCGCCAGCGTCCTTCGCGGAGAGCCATGGAGTTGAGCGCTTCGACGACCCCCCGCAGGCGCCCCTCCCGCCTGAGGTGAGTGAGCGGGTGCGAGGCTTCGCCAAAGCAAGCGTGGCCGAGCTGCGGCGGGAGGTGTTCCCACTGCACGGGCTGTCGCCTTCGGCGTGAGGCTGGAACGGTCCTGTGAAAGGAGAGGGGCCGCCAACTTGGCTGCCCCTCTTTGCTATGCCAGTATTCTGTCTCTTGTCCCGCTGTCGGGGGAGGCGCTAGACCTCCCGGAACTCACCCTCCACTGTGTCGTCGGGATTGGCGTCCGGCGAGTCTGGTCCGGGGCCGCCGTCGGCGGGGCCGCCCGCCTGCTGGTACACCGCTGACCCGACTCGCTGGAGCGTTGCAGTGAGGTCGTCGATCATGGTGCGCAACTTCGTCGGGTCCTCCGTCTGAGCCGCCTGCTGCAGGGCGTCGGCCTTGGACTGGACCTCAGTCTTCATGTCCTCCGGAATCTGCTCGCCCTGTTCGCTGAGCATCTTGTGGGCGCTGTAGGCCAATTGGCTGGCGCTGTTGCGTAGGTCGGCCTCCTCGCGCTTGCGGACATCTTCCTCGGCGTTCTGCTCGGCCTCGCCCATCATCCGCTGGATCTCGTCGTCGGACAGGCCTGAGCTCTCCTTAATGACAATTTTCTGCTCCCGGCTCGTTGCCTGGTCCTTGGCAGAGACGCTCAAGATGCCGTTCACGTCAATGTCGAAAGTCACTTCGATCTTTGGAACGCCACGAGGCGCGGGCAGGATGCCGTCCAGCATGAACCGGCCGATTGAGCGGTTGTCCGAGGCCATCGGCCGCTCGCCCTGGAGTACGTGGACCTCTACGCTGCCCTGGTTGTCGGACGCCGTGGTGAACACCTCTGACTTGGACGTGGGAATGGTGGTGTTGCGGGAGATGAGCGCGTGCCGAACGCCGCCCTCGGTCTCGATGCCCATGGTCAGCGGGGTGACGTCGAGGAGCAGGATGTCCTGCACCTCGCCCTTGAGCACCGCCGCCTGGAGGGCTGCGCCCAAGGCTACCGCCTCGTCAGGGTTGACGGAGCGGCTGGGTTCCTTGCCGAAGATCTTCTTCACGCGCTCGGTGACGGCCGGCATGCGGGTCATACCACCGACGACGATGATCTCATCGATGTTGGCAGAACTGACGCTGGCATCGGTCATGGCCTGCCGGCACGGCGAGTCTACCTTGTTCAGCAACTCCTCTGTCATCTGCTCCAACTGCGCGCGCGTCATCGTCCGGACCAGATGCTTGGGGCCGGCGGAGTCTGCGGAGATGAATGGCAGGTTGATCTCTGTCTGTGTCACGGAGGAGAGCTCAACCTTGGCCTTTTCCGCGGCTTCCTTCAACCTCTGCAGCGCCATCCGGTCCGCGCTCAAGTCAATGCCGGTTTCCTGCCGGAACTCGCGCGCCAGCCAGTCGACGGTCTTCTGGTCGAAGTCGTCGCCGCCGAGGTGGGTGTTGCCGTTGGTGGACAGCACCTCGTTGACGCCCTCGCCAATGCGGAGGATGGAGATGTCGAAGGTGCCTCCGCCCAGGTCGAACACCGCCACCGTGGCCTCGATGTGCTTGTCCATACCATAGGAGAGCGCGGCGGCCGTGGGCTCGTTGATGATGCGCAGCACCTCAAGCCCGGCGATCTTCCCGGCGTCCGTGGTGGCCTGCCGCTGGGCGTTGTTGAAGTAGGCAGGGACGGTGATGACCGCTTCCGTGATCTTCTCACCGAGCTTGGTCTCAGCGTCCAACTTAATCTTCTGCAGGACTTGGGACGCGATCTCGGTAGGGGAGTAGGTCTTGTCACCCATGACGACATGGGCGTCGCCGTTGCCTCCGCCTTCGATCTTGTAGGGAAGCAGCTTCACATCGTCCTGCACCACCGGGTCGCTCATGGTGCGGCCAATGAGCCGTTTGGCCGAGTAGATAGTGTGCTCCGGGTTGACGACGCTCTGGCGCTTGGCGGCCAAGCCGACGTAGCGCTCGCCGGTCTTGGGGTTGACGGCCACGACGGAGGGTGTCAGCCGGGAGCCCTCCGCGTTCTCCAGGATGATGGGCTGCCCCGCTTCCACGTAGGCGGCTACGGAGTTGGTGGTGCCCAAGTCTATGCCCAATACCTTTGGCATTCGTTACGCCTCCTTGTCTTGGATTGAATCGCTTTCTTGGGAGTGGCGTGCCTGAACCACCACTTGCGCCGGCCGCAGGACGCGACCGTTCATGCGGTAGCCCTGGCGGGTGACCTGGAGGACCTCGCCGTCGCGGTGGCCCTCGGCCTCGGAGTGGCCGACGACCTCGTGCTCGAAGGGATTGAAGTCGGCGCCCTCGGCTTCGATGCGCTGCAAACCCTCCGCGGCGAGAATGGCGCTCAGCTTTCGCTCAATGAGGCGAAACCCCTCCAGCCAGCCGCTTTCCGCTTGCGAGGCCTCGGGGGGGGCTTGAGCGAGGGCGCGTTCCACGTCGTCCAGAACCGGCAGCAACCGGAGGATGACCTGGGCTCCAGCGTTGCCTACCAGTTCCTGTCGCTCCTCATCGGCGCGCTTGCGGTAGTTGATGAGGTCCGCCTGGGCCCGTTGGGCCAGGGCTTTGAACTGCGCCTTTTCCCGCTCTGTCTCCTCCAATATGGCCTGGAGCTGTTCCTCCCCGGTGGCCTCCGGGCCGGGCGGAAGGATGCCACTGGCGGCGAGCTCCTCGCCGTCCTGGGCGTCCCGGCTGAAATCCTGCATCGGTCCTCCTTTGGTCAAAACTGGGTGTGATTCTGGCTCGTTCCGGCGCCAAGGTCGCGTTCCGCATAGTGCAGCATCTCCAGGACGGATTGCACATGGCCATCGAGGGCCGCTGCGGCGCCTGCCTCGTGGTGTTCCTCAAGGGCCCGCTGCATGCCCTGCAGACGGCTAACCATCTCCAGCGCCAATTCGACGCCCGCCAAGTTCATTCCACGCTCTTCGACCAAGTACTTGATCATGCGAAGGCGGTTGAGGTCGTGATCCGAGTAGTAGCGCACCATACCCACGCTGCGGGAGGGATGCACGAGCCCCAGCCGTTCATATTTCCGCAGTGTCTGGGGGTGCATATGCAGTATGCGCGCGGTCACGCTGATAACGTAAACGCCAAGGGTTTCTTCCGGCTGGTGCTCCTCGGCTGGAGGCTGCGGAGCCGGGGCGTCGGCGGGCACGGGAAGGCCGGCGCGGCGCCGGTCCCTCGTGTCCGGTGTGACCGGCGGGAAGACGACCTCTGTGCTGATTTGTATGCGGCGCGTGCGTCGCTCCATCGGGTGCTCCTTGCACTTCGCATCATAATGGTTGATATGGGGCGTGTCAAGGGTTATCATGCCCTCAGCAGCAGAGAAGGTGCCGAACAAAATCGCTACGAAATTCGATGCCGAAAGATGCACCCTAACGGGTCGATGGAACGTTATATAGGTACAACGCGTTTTAGAAAAGCAGAGTGCAAGCAACACTCTGGAAAGGGGAGGTCAACATGATCTACTTCAAGGCCTGTCCCAAGTGCAGGGGTGACATCCAGCTACAGAACGATGGCACCGGCGATGCCCTCCACTGCTTTCAGTGCGGGTTTGAGCGCGCCGTTGCTCCTCATCTGCTTGCAAAGGCCCGAGAAATGCGCCGAGCGCGTGCCGCGTGACGAGTTGGCTGGATAGGGCCGTATGGCCCGCTTGCGGGACGATTTAAGGAGGCCCCGGTCACCGGGGCCTCTTTCATTTTAATGAGACACTGTTGTCACTTGTGTCCGGGAAGGCGAATTCCTCAAGGGTATCCCACTCCAGGACAACGCCAGAGGCCGAGGACAGCGAATGGAGACGCGCTCGAACCTGCGCTAGGATGATCAAGGTATCCAGGCCGGCGAAGGCGGGCGTAAACGGCTCAAGGTAGAGGGCCGCTTGCGCTAGCTGCCGCTCGGCGGGAGGAGCGCTGCGCCGCTCCATGTGCAACAGGCCCACTGCTACCTTGATGAGGGCGTAGTGGAAGAGCCTCAACGGGTACGCGTGCTCGCGCCACAAGGCCTCCAGCGATTCATGGGCTTCCCAGTAGTTGCCTGCGCGAAGCATCTCAAGGCTTGGCCGTAGTCCTGAGGCAAGGGCGGCATGGTCTGCAGTGCGTGGCAGGCCGTCGCGCTGAAGGCGTTCGAGCCAGAGGGCGTCCTGAGCAGGGCGCGAAAGAGTCACGGTGTTACCAACTGAACCGCTGCTCCTTCCACGGGTCGCCCACCATGTGGTAGCCCCTCTGCTCCCAGAAGCCCGGTTTGTCGCGCTCCATGAACTCCATGCCATTGACCCACTTTGGGCTCTTCCATGCGTAGCGCTTGGGCACGACAAGGCGCAGCGGGCCGCCGTGGTCAGGGGCGAGGGACACTCCATCGTGCTCGTAGGCGAAGAGCACGTCGTCGTCGAGGAGGACGTTCATGGAAAGGTTCGCGGTGTAGCCGCCGTAGCAGTGGAACATGACGTAGCCGGCGTTGGCCAACGGCTTGATGCGCTTCATGACCTCGTGGATGGAAACGCCCTTCCATGCGTTGTCCAACCGGCTCCAGGTGGTCACGCAATGAAAGTCTGCGGTAAGTGCCGTGGGGGGCATGGCTGTGAACTCATCCCACGTCAATTCCAGCTTCTCCTCGACGAGGCCGAAAACGCGGAAGCGCCACTTGGCCATGTCGATCTTGGGGGTGCCGCCAAAGGTCAGCACGGGGAACTTGTCTGTCAGGAACTGCCCGGACGGGACCCGGACCTTCGTTTCCTCAGTCATGGTGTCGCCGACCTCCGTGGCGATGGATGAGGGCTCATAGCCGCCCGTTAGCATGTTTGTGAACCATCTGAACATGGCTAAGCCTCACTGCCCTCTTTTGTTTATCGTAGCGGCGCCGTAGGGGGATGTCAAAGCCGGAGTTCCCCCCATGTTGCCCTTCGACAAGTTCAGGGCGACCCTTCGATTTCCCTCAGGGTGAACGGGTTTCGGCACACAATCCGTTCGCGGTGAGTGTGTCGAACCACCCCTTGCAGGCTCCGTGGGATTTCTGAGCCAGGCTCGACACCTCCCTCCCCGGCAGACTTTTCTGCGACTCGTGCCGGATTGTTTTTCGCGCTGGGAAACGGGTCTCCTACGAAACCGGCCTTCGCAGATACGACTCGTTTTGTCACGACGAGCCGCTTTTGGGGCATGACGAGCCGCTTTTGGGGCAATTCCTGCGCTCCGGGGAGATCACACGGACTGGGTCCGGCAAGCCGGGGCAGGCGCTGGTCGACTTTCGCATGGGGGAAGGGTAGCGCCGTGGTGGGCGAACACGCCAGGGGCTGATGGCAGGGATGGAGGGGCGCCGGCAGGGTTGTTCAGACAATCCCTAGACATCGCCGGTCAGCAAGTTCATCACAATGCCTGTGGGCAGCTTGGGTAGAAAGTACGTGGTCTTGGGAGGCAGCCGCTGCCCCTCTCGGACGAGGGACTCGAAGACGGACATGTCCAGCGGCGGAACGAGGAATGCCGCCTGACACTCACCCTGTTCGATGCGGCCAAGCAGCACGTCCAGCTCCGGCACGAAGTCGACCTGCGACTGATCGCCGCTGCTGCCGCCGAGCACCGGGTCCAGCACGGAACTGTGAAGCAACCACGCTTCACACTTGTACATTTCCGGCGACGGCGCGTGTGGCAGAGTTCCGGGACCCAGATTGCCACGGAGCGACAGCACGGAGAGCCGACCCTCCTCCGGCTCAATGAGACCGAGGGCGGGCTTGCCCTCGCGCGTGCGCCATGTGGCCTCAAGGAATTCCCCCATGCGCTCCAAGTTCATCCCTCCCAACGGCCGCGACTCGACCGTGAAGAGGCCGTATACCTGCTCCTGCAGCGCCGAAAGCTTGTCTGGGGACAGACCAGAAAGCGCCCTGTGGAAGGAGTGCAACTGCATCCCAGGGTCGTCAAACTCCACCAGGCACATGAGCACAAATTCCGACGCCTGCGTGTCCAGCCTTACCCGTTCCCTGTCGCGCACGATGTCACGGTAGGCCAGCGCCGTCTCGTAGCGGTGATGCCCGTCGGCGATGTAAATGGGCGAGTTCTTGAGCAAGCCCCGCAGGCGTTGTGCGTCGTCGGTGTCGTTGAGGAGCCAAAGCTTGTATGAAACGCCTCCCGGTGCATCGGCGGTGCGGTCCGGCTCGCGGTTGGCAATGTACTCCCACAGAAGCGTCTGCACGCCACCGGGATCGCGGTACATAGCCATGATGGGGCTGTAGTTGGCGCCGCAGGCCTCCATCATGGCCAGCCGGTCCTCCTTGGGGCCCCGGCGTGTGTACTCATGTGGCAAGACGATGGCGCGCTCGTACTCCTCGAGGTGTACGGCGGCGAATACGCCGACACGCTGGCGCCGTTCGGCCCCTGTGGCGTATTCCTCCTGCATGACGTAGTAGGCGGGCTGGCCGTCCTGCGCCAGCATGCCCTCGGCGAGCCACTTCTCCAACTGCAATGCTGACTGTGCGTAGATGTCCGCGCCGTCGGAGTCGGGTCTTGGCGACTCCAGCCGCACGACGTTGTTGTTGCTGCGGGCAAGCAACGTGTCGCGGCGCTCGGCGTTGATCTCGTCGAAGGGCGGGCACAACAGATCACCCAAAGCACCGGCGCGTGCTGGGTCGAAGCGCACTCCGCGGAATGGACGCACGTCTGCCAAGGGTAATTCCTCCGGCTGGTGTTGCGCACAGTATAGCCAAGGCGTGCCTTCATCTCAAAGGGGTAGCGGTCACACCCGGGCAGGCCGCTGCTTGACGCGGGGGCCGGAGATGGTAGCCTAGTTTGGCGGGCACATCCCGCCGTACCGCGGCGACCGACAAGGAGTTGGAGCGTGGCCTCACCGGAAGCCTTCACTCGCGCTCAGGCCCTACGGGCCGAGTTGGCTCAACACAACTACAGCTACTACGTTCTGGATGCCCCAACCGTCAGTGACGCCGCCTACGACGTCCTCATGCGAGAACTGCGGGAGCTGGAGGCGGCGTTTCCCGACCTCGTGACGCCCGACTCGCCGACGCAACGAGTGGGCGCCTCACCGGCGAAAGGATTCGCCGAGGTCGTACATCGGGCGCAGATGTTCAGCCTCGCCAACTCCTTTGACGACGATGAGTACATGGCGTGGGTGCGGCGGACGCAGCGGCTCTTGGGCGACCAGGACTTCGACGTCACGTGCGAGCTCAAGATTGACGGGCTCGCTGTGTCGCTCACGTACCGGAACGGGGTGCTGGAACGCGGCGCAACCCGGGGTGACGGCTTGCGCGGGGAGGATGTGACCGCCAACGTCCGCACCATCCGCAGCATCCCGCTGCAGCTTATGGGCTCGCCGCCGGAGCTGCTGGAGGTGCGTGGTGAAATCTACATGGGCCGCGAGGGCTTCCGGCGCATGAACGAGTCCCGCGCCGCCGAGGGGATGCCGCTGTACGCCAACCCCCGCAACAGCGCGGCGGGCTCCGTGCGGCAGCTCGACCCAAACGTGACGGCTACGCGCCCACTCAACATCTGGGTCTACGCCCTCGGCTACATCGAAGGTGGCGCGGCGCCTGACACGCAGTGGGACTTGCTGCTGTGGTTGAACGAGATGGGCATCCGGACGAATCCCAACAACAAGCGCTATGACAGCCCTGAGGGCGCGCTCGATTATTACCGTCAGTGGCTGGAGGGCCGCGAGGACCTGGACTACGACACGGATGGAACCGTCGTAAAGGTGAACAGCCGCGCCCATTGGGATGCGCTCGGCGCGGTGGGACGCGAGCCGCGGTGGGCCATCGCCTTCAAGTGGCCGGCGCAGCAGGAGACCACGCGGGTCCTGGGGATCAACGTGAACGTGGGGCGCACAGGCCGTATCAACCCCTTCGCGGTACTGGAGCCGGTCTTTGTGGGCGGCGTAACCGTGCAGCACGCGACGCTACACAATGCTGACTACATCAGCGAAAAGGACATCCGCGTGGGCGATTGGGTGGTGGTGGAGCGAGCGGGAGAGGTCATCCCGCAGGTAGTGCGCAGCATCCCGGAGCGCAGGCCGGCGGACGCTTTGCCCTTCGCGATGCCTGAGCTTTGCCCGGCTTGCGGCAGCCGTGTGCTTCGCGCAGAGGGGGAGGCGGGACACTACTGCAGCAACGCGTCGTGTCCTGCGCAGCTGGCTGAGCACATCTTCCACTTCGTGTCAAAGGGCGCCATGGACATCGATGGCGTGGGGCCGAAGATCGCGACATCGCTGCTGGAGTCGGGCCTGATCAAGGACGTCGCGGACATCTACGCCCTCAAGATAGAGGACTTGGTGCAGCTGGAGCGGATGGGCGAGCTGCTGGCGGCCAAGTTGCTGAGGAACATCGAGGAGAGCAAGGAGCGGCCGCTTAACCGGTTGCTTCAGGCGCTCGGCATCATGCTTGTCGGCAGCGAGGTGGCGGACCTGTTGGCATCGGCGTTCGGCGACATGGACCGCCTGCGCGCTGCTACCGAGGAGGAGATGACGGCGATTCCCGGCGTCGGACCGAAGATCGCGGCCAGCGTTGCCGGGTTCTTTGCGGACGAGGGCAATGTGCGGCTCGTCGAGAAGCTGCGGGACGCCGGCGTTCGCATAGATGCAGACGCCGCGCCGCCGCGCCCGGAGGGCATGCCGATGTCCGGGATGGTCTTCTGCTTTACGGGCACGATGGCCGCCATGCCCCGCTCAGAGGGCGAGGAGGTTGTTCGGTCGCTGGGCGCGGCGGCCTCCGGCTCGGTCACCAAGAAGACGACGCACCTGGTGGTGGGCGCCGACCCGGGGGCGTCCAAGCTGACTCAGGCGGCCAAGCACGGCACACAGGTGCTCAACGAGGAGGAGTTTCTGGCACTGCTGCCTGGTTAGCAGTCGCGGGAACTTTGGCCTTGCGGACTTTGCTACGGGTTTCTGACGTAATTGCGGTGCAGGCGGTGGCATGAAGGTAATTGTGGGGTTGGGCAACCCTACGCCCAAGTATGCGAACACTCGGCACAACGTCGGCGCCATGACGGTGGACCGGCTGTGCAAGCAGTGGGGCATCACGCTGGAGCGGCGCAATCGCTACGTGCTCCTGGGGCAGGGGCGCGTTGACGGCAACGAGGTGGCGCTGGCGAGGCCCCGCTCTTTCATGAACTTGAGCGGTGAGCCGGTGGCGTACCTGGCCGCTCGCTACCGGGTCAAGCTGCAGGATATGCTTATTGTCTTTGACGACATGGACTTGCCACTGGGTGTGACCCGCATGCGGCCCGAGGGCGGCCATGGAGGGCACAACGGGATGCGCTCCATCATCGACACCCTGGGCAAGCAGGACATTCCTCGACTGCGCCTGGGCGTGGGCCGCTCGCCGGTGGAGGACGCGATCCGCCACGTGCTCGGAGGGTTCACCAACGCCGAGGCGCCGGCCGTCGAGCGGCTGCTGGAGCGGGCCGCAGAGGCGGCGTCGTGCTTCGTGGTGGAGGGCGTCGAGGCGGCGATGAACCACTTCAACCAGACCCCGCAGTCGGACCAAGGGGAGTCTGGCTGTTAGCCCTTCTATCGCATGAACGGGGCTTGGCTGGTGTATGATGGCGGGGAAATCCACACCGCAAGGAGACACCATGCTCTACGAGCTTCGCACCTATACCGCGTGCCCCGGCAAGCTGCCCAACGTTGTCGCACGGTTCCGCGACTTTACGGCAGCCAAATTCACGGAGTACGGCTTCCGCATCATCGGTTTCTGGACGCCGCAGGTTGGCGGCTCCAGCCACGAGCTGATCTACATGCTGGGTTGGGAGAGCTACGAAGAGCGCAACCGCTGCTTCGCGGCCTTCCGCGAGGACCCGGAGCGGGCGAGAGTATTCGCAGAGTCAGAGAAGGACGGCCCAATCGTCGCCAACGTCCAGAACGTGATGCTCGCCCCCACGGACTTCTCGCCGCTCAACTAGTTGCCCGCGTTGGGTGAGGCTCCCGCCCGCGCGGAGCGGCAGTGGCCTTGGGATGCTTCCAGGGGCGCCAAGCGTTACTCACCGCTGAGCGAAGCGCTGGAGCGCCTGTCGCACCTGCTCCTCTACGGGGAGCGTGGCGTCACCGCCGACTACGGCTTGGCGCGCTTCGATGGCGGAGTAGCCCAATGCCTGCAGCGCCTCTGTGACGGGGTCTCCCGCGCCGATGCTGACACCCATCGATGCGCCGCCGCCAAAGCCAATTGCCAGCTTGTCCCTGAGCTCAACGACGACTCGGGCGGCGGTGCGCTGCCCGAGTCCCGGCGCCTGCGCCAACGCCTTGGTGTCACCGGCGGCGATGGCGGCGACCAACGTCTCGACGGGCATCGCGGAGAGCATGGAGTGGGCGAGGCGCGGACCGATGCCGGAAACGCCGATGAACAGAGAGAAGAGGCGGAGGGCATCGTCGGTTGGGAAGCCGTGCAGTTCCAGGGCGTCGTCACGGACCACGAGGTGGGTGTGCAGGTGCACCGGCGAGCCAATGGCGCCGAGGCCGGGGACGACCGAGGAAGGCACGGACACGCGCAGGCTGATGCCGTGCACACCCACGACCACCCAGTCAGTGCCGACGGCCTCCAGGGTCCCGCGCACACCCGCAATCATCTTGCTGCAGTCCTCTCACGTCGTTGGCGACCCGCCGTGCGTTGACTCGTGGCCGCGGCACAGTTCCCTACACCATGGAGTTGAGCCGCTCCTGCTGCAAGTAGCAGAGCGCCACGGCGAGGGCATCGGCGGCGTCCGCGGGCTCGGGCGGCTTGGGCAAATTGAGCAAAAGGCCCACCATTGCCGCCACCTGCTGCTTGCTGCCCTGGCCGTAGCCGGACACCGTGCTCTTCACCTGCGTGGGCGCGTAGCGATAGACCGGCAGGCCATAGTGGGCGGCTGCCAACAATGCCACCGCTTGCGCCTGCCCCACGGCCATGGCGGAGCGGATGCTGGTCCGGTGGCCGCCGCGGCTGCTGACCTCAGGCGGCACGAAGGGCTCCTCCACTGCGATGATGTCGGGGCGCCACGTTTCAAGCAGGGACAGAAGCTCCGTGTGTATGCGATAGAGGCGCACGCCGATTGCGAGCGATCTGGGCGCCTTGATGACGCCCGCGGTGACGTAGCTGCCTTCGCCGTGCTCCGCCTCCAGCAGGCCGTAGCCGAACTGCAGCGTGCCTGGGTCGATGCCGAAAATGCGCTGGCCCATGGCGCCTAGGCTGCCGTCGCGTACTTTTCCAGGACGGCTTCCGGGAAGTCGGCGTTGGTGACGACCTTCTGGACGTCGTCCAGGCCCTCCAGGCGGTCCAGGAGCTTGAGGGTCTGTTCGGCGGCGCGCTCATCGAGGCCGGTCTGGGTGGTGGGCACCAGGGTGACCTCGGCCGAGAGGGCGGTCATGCCGGCATCCTCCAGCGCCTGGCGAACGGCCTCGAAGTCTTGCGGGGCCGTGCGGACCTCGAGGCTGGTGTCGTCGTTGGTGATGTCCTCCGCGCCGTGCTCGATGGCCAGCAGCTCCGCCTCCTCAATCTGCGCCTCGGACAGCTCCAAAGTGATGACGCCCTTCTGCTCAAACATCCAGCCTACGGAGCCGACCTGCCCCATCTTCCCGTTGTTGCGGTCAAAGACGTTGCGCACCTCCGACGAAGCGCGGTTGCGGTTGTCGGTTACGGCGACGACGAGGATAGCGGCGCCGCCGGGGCCGAAGCCCTCATAGACAAGCTCCTCCAGCTCGACTTGGCCATCCAACTGGCCGGTGGCGCGTTTGATGGCCCGTTCAATATTATCGAGGGGCATGTTATTGTGCCTGGCCTGTTGGACGGCAAGGCGCAAGCGGGGGTTCATATCGACCTCGCCGCCGCCGGACTTGGCGGCAACGGCGATTTCCTTGGTCAGGCGCGTGAACAGCTGGCCGCGCTTGGCGTCCGCCGCCCCCTTCTGGTGCTTGATCGTGGACCATTTGGAGTGTCCGCTCACGGCCACCTCCTCTGTGGTTCTTGCAGCAATTCTACAGGCGCCCCCATGCGAGGTCAAAGCAGTCCCGGCACTGCCTCCACGGTGATTATGCCGCCGCTGATGTCCACGTCCTGCACGACGTCGGGGATGGCGGGGATGAGCGCCTCGCCATCGGGGCCACTCACGACGTACACGTCGTTGCTGCCGGTCTCTATGATGTCGGACAGTGTGCCGAGTTCGCGGCCGTCCGTGGTGCGCACTGCGAGGCCGATGATCTGGTGGTGGTAGAACGAGCCCTCCGGCAGGTCGGCGACCTCTTCCAGCGGCGTCTCGAGTATTGCGCCGCGCAAAGCGTCGGCGTCCCAACGGTTGTCGACGCCCTGCAGCTTGATGAGGAGCGCCTTACCCTGCTCGGAGGAGCCCTCGCTCACGTAGGCCTGGTCGCCGATGAGGAAGCGCGCGCCGGAGGCGAAGCGGTCAGGGACGCCACTCAGGGAGGCGATGCGGAGGTGGCCGTGCCGGCCCCAGGGGCCGAGAACGCGCGCGGCGGCCAAGCGATCGGGCTGCGGGGTGCGGTCTGCAGGCGAGGATTGCATGGGCACGTGCGGGCTAGCCGCGGGGGCTACAGGATCTGGAGGGACGCGCGGACGCCCTGCTTGATGGCAACCACGCGCAGCAGGACGCGCATGGCTTCGGCGACGCGGCCCTGCTTACCGATGATGCGCCCCTTGTCGTCAGGGTCCACGTCAAGCTGGATGACGTAGACGCCTTCCTCCTCGACCTGGGTCACCTTGACGGCATCGGGGTTGTGCGCGAGGGACTTGGCAATGTACTCGATAAGCTCACGCATGGGTTATGCTTTCTCCAGCACTCCCAAGTTCCGCAGCAGGCGTTGCACCGGCTCAGAAGGTTGGGCGCCATTCTTCATCCACGCCAGCGTCTTATCAGTGTCGATTTGAACGGTCGCCGGATCCGTCCGTGGGTTGTACAGGCCAACCTGGTCTATGTAGCCGCCGTCCCGAGGGGAGCGTGCATCCATGACGACAACCCGGTAGCTGGGCTGCTTCTTTTTCCCCATTCGGCGAAGCCGGATTCGTAGCATAAATACGGGGACTCCTTTTAGATGAATTGTATCTTGTATTATAGGTAGGCCGTTTGACTACTGTCAAACTTTATGACCCGCCCAACAAATGCGCCGGTTGTGGGCGACATTTTTGGCCATGCGCCAGTTGATCCCCTGCCTGCACCTGCAATCCTGAATATGATAGACAGTCGGGCCGACGGCGCCAGCGGTCGCGGCTACCAGTGCCAGATGGCGTCGTGCTCGTCGAAGAGCTCAGCCAACTGCGAACGCGAGATGGTCTGCACGCCATCGCACAAGTCTTCAGCGGAGATGCCGCGGTCGGCGAGGTCCTCAGCCACGACGTAGACGGGAGCGCCGGAGTTGGCCAGCGCGATGACATCGTCGTCCAGCCTTGGCGGCACGCTCAACTCCACGCCGCCGATGCTCAGACCGCTGGCGTCCTGGCCCTTGACCGCATAGTTGACGGCGTTGCTTCGCAGGAGCACGGAAAGGTCCGCGCCTGCGTTCTTCAGCATATGGCTCACCCAGAGGATGGTGTCGTCCTGCTCCTCAATGGTGCCGTGGTAAGCCCGTTCCACAACGGAAAGAATGCCGGGCATGTCAGCCTCCTGAATGTCGATTCAATGCTCGATGGGAAGCGGGTTAGCGCGTCCCGATGATCAGGGTATTGGTGCTCTCCTGCGACATCTTGAAGAGGTCGCCGGGGCCGCCGCGGCGGGGACCCTCGATCCAGTCGCCGGCGCCGCGCTCGTCGACGCACAGGCCGCAGTTGACCCAGTCGAGCTTGGGCCCGGACTGAGTCAGCTCAAACAGGCCAGCGACGAACTTGGACGAGCTGGGGTGGTCCTGCTCCTCGATGGAGGTGCCCTTGACGGGGTTGGGGTGCGGGGCCTGGGCCTTCATGGTCATGTTGACGGCGCCCTCGTAGGCGAAGACGTTGACGTTGATGCCCTTGCGCAGGGCGGCGTCGACAATGCGGAGGGCCGTCGTCGTCGTGGCGGACTCGTAGGGCGGGTCCATGAGGGCGATGGTGATGGTCTTGTCTCCGGATGTTGTCATAGCAGCTTCTCCTCTCTGGGGATGGGAATTACTGTCTAGTGCCAGACGGCCTTGACGCCGGGGACGGCCAGCATGTCCACAAGCTCATCGACGTCGGATGAGGCGACGCCGTCAGCCAGCCTGTCGGCGGTGATGGCGCGTTCGCGCAGCGAGAAATCGTCAGCGAGGACCTTCACAGACGGCGCGGCGCTCTTGAGCCGCGCGATAGCGTCGTTGGTGATGCCCTTGCGGGCCATGATGACGCCATTCTGCACCAGGAAGAAGGTGACGTTGTTACCGGCCTTACACAGGTCTTCCGCCATCTGATAGAAGTAGGACGTGTCGGCGTACTCAAAAGGGTCTCTGGACTCCACTAGCAAGTAGTCTGCCACAATTACCTCCCTTCCTGGCTGTGCGTGTCGCACACCAAGTCATGCGCCGTTTAGGTGTTTCGGCTTGGATAGGATACCCGCAGGGTCAAGTTTTGCCAAATGCAGGGGCGCTTGCGGGCCGGGGCCGCGATGGGAGTTCTCTGAACGCGGTACTGTAGCGGTGACTCCCAGCTGTTCCCACAGGTCAGGCCGTCCGCTCTGTCTCCAACTCAACTCACCTCAACTATCCCCACCTGAAGGGCGCGCTGGGGCTCGCGCCGCGTCGTCGCCGCGGGTGCGGGACAGCGGTCTGTGCGATTGTTTTCTTGGCCCCGCGTAGCTGAGGGAACTTGGCCCCGCGTAGCTGAGGGAAACTCCTCCGGGTAATCGAAATCGTAGGGGACGTGTCGAGTTGCAGATACAAGTCGAAAAGGCAATCCTACGCCCAGCAGAAATAAATCCCGGTTCTTGCGGTCCGAACCGAACCCGGTCAACGATGCGGACGATGCGGCATGCGTGGCTGCGCGCACAGGAAAGACGGACCCTCCGGGCGCTCCACGGTGTCGGTGGGAGGATGTGATTTCTTGCGGACGGCCTCTGCATTCGTGGTCCATGGGGGGAGAGTAGCGGGGGGCGGGTCGCGAGGACAAGGAGGCGGTGTCAGGGAAGGTCTCGCATTGACGGTGTTGCGGCACGGGGCCGATACTGCGGCGGAATCGCTCGGCAAGGAGGAGCCAATGGCCGGAGAGATGGAGACCCTAACTCGATACATGGTGCAGGCACGGGAGGCGGCGCTTCCGCCGGATGTGGCCGTGAAGGGCAAGCACCACATTCTCGACACGATAGCCGCCATGGTGTCCGGCGCCGTGCTGGAGCCGGGGCGCATGGCGATTGCCTTTGCGCAGAGCCAGGGCGGGAACGAGGAAGCGCAGGTGCTATCGACGCCGTTCCTCACGACGGCGGTGACGGCGGCGATGGCCAACGGCTTCCTGGCCCACGCGGACGAGACAGACGACTCGCACGCGCCGTCCGGGACGCACCCGGGCTGCGGCATCGTGCCGGCGGCGATGGCTATGGGGGAGCGAAACGCCGTGTCCGGGCGCCGGCTGCTGAATGCGGTCGTGCTGGGATACGACATGTGCGCGCGGGTCATGCACTCGCTCGGCGAACGGTACACGCTGGAGGCGGAACGCGGGTTCAGCAGCCACAGCCTCGGCGGCTTGTTTGGCGCGGCTTCTGCTGCGGGGGCGTGCACGGAGAAGGGCGAGGACCAGATGCGGTACCTGATCTCGTACACGGCACAGCAGACCTCCGGCATCCCGACGTGGGCCCGCGACACGGACCACATCGAGAAGGCGTTCGACTTTGCGGGGATGCCGGCGCGGAGCGGGGTCACTGCGGCGGTGCTGGTGGACCTCGGGTTCACCGGCGTGTGGGACGTCTTTGTGGGCGAGCGCAACTTCTTCCGGTCGTTCTCGTCGTCGCCAAGCCCGGAGGAGATCGTGGCGGAGCTGGGCGAGCGGTACGAGGTGATGCGCACCAACATCAAGAAGCACTGCGTCGGCTCGCCCATACAGGCCGCGGCGGACGCGCTCGGACACATCCTCGACGAGCATCCTCTCCGACCGGAGGAGGTGGAGCACATCAAGGTGACGATGGGCGTGGGCGGGGCTCGCACGGTGAACAATCGCGAGATGCCGAACATCTGCCTGCAGCACATGATAGCGGTGTACTTGGTGGACGGCGGCATCTCCTTCGCGGCGGCGCACGACTACGAGCGCTTTGTCGCCCCGGACATGCTGGCGATTCGGGAGAAGGTGGAGCTGGTGGGCGATGACGCGCTGGTCACGCCGGAGAGCCCGCGGCAGGCCGTCGTGGAGGTGACGACGACGGACGGGGCGACGTACCGCGACCACGTCGTCGCCGTGCGGGGGACGATGGAGAACCCCATGACCTCGGAGGAAGTCGAGGCGAAGGCGAGGGACCTGCTGGTGCCGGCGCTGGGCGAGGAGAAGGCGGACCGGCTCATCGCGGCGGTGCGGGACCTGGAGTCGCTCGACGACGTGCGGGATCTGCGGGGGTTGCTGGGGGGGTAGGGGGGCTACTACTCTTCGTCTTGGTCTCGCCGCTTTCTTTTGATGAAATCGGCAGCATTTTGTGCTGCATCCTGAATTCGTTTGCTCGCCGACTGGCCCATTTCTGTGTTGAGGGCGGCTGAGCCTCCCCTATAAAGCACATAGAGACCCGCTGCCCCCGCAAGTCCCACCCCGCCCGTTGCAACTGCCGCACCGGCAATGCCTGCGACTCCAAATGCCGTACCGCCCGCAGCTATTCCAAAGCCGCCGAGCCCCGTTACGCTGAGCATGGATATGGCGCCCGCCCCAAGTCCTCCAAGCACTGCTGCTTTTTCGGCAGGTGCAAGAGCCTCAACCCTCTCGTTGAGTGTCTCACGTAGGCTCTTGCCTTGGATTCTCTTTACTTCATCAACAACGCCTTCCATCAACATGATGGCCACAATGGAGTCGTCAATTGAATCTTCGGGAGTCTCCCTTGCGGCGACGAGGTATTTCTCAATTGCTTGAAACCTCGGTTGCAAGTTCTCAAAGTCCTCTGGGCCTAGTGAGCGCGCGATGTCAATCCTCCCGTATTCAAGTAGATATCGACCCTAGGCCGCGCCTGCGCCTTCGAGGACGATGTCTATGAGGTCCGGGCCTGCGGGCTTAACTCTGTCGTCTATTAGCTGCATGGCGGAGACGATGGCGTCGTTGTAGGGTGTAGGGATGGCGACCTCTTGGCCTTTGGCACAGACGAGGCCGTTCATGAAGGCGACTTCTGAGCGGCGGCCCTTGTGGACGTCCTGGGCCATGGAGGCTAGCCAGTTGACGCGGGTCCGTCGGTTGGCGAAGAAGTTGTCGAGCTCCTCGTAGGCGTCGCCGCGTTCGGCGTCGGCCCAGAGCTGCGCCGGCTTGTCGTTGATCGCGACGACGTCGTAGCCGAGGGCAAGGCCGATCTGGGCGGCCTCCCTCGCCAGATTGATGGAGATGGTGCGGCAGCGCTGGTCGACGGCGAGCTCGTTGGTGCCCATGCCGGTCATGGCGGAGATGGCGTTGCCCATGGAGTTCTGGCACAGCTTGGCCCATCGCTCGCCCCAGAGGTTGTCGGTGGCGTATGCGGCATCGATGTTGTCCAGCAACCCGGCAACGTATTGCGAGCGGTCCGTCACCTGCAGTGTTTGCTCGCCGACGCGGAAGACCACGTGGCCCGAATCTCGGCCGACGGCGCCTCCGCGCTGCACGTGGCCGGGCTCCCAGAGCGCCACCTCGATGTGTGATGCGACGCACCCCATCGCCCGCTCCGGGCCGACGATCTCGCCGACAACCGGGTCGTTCCAGCAATTCTGCAGGGAGATGAAGCAGCCGTCCGGCTTGACGTAGCGCTTGATGAAGTGGGTCGCCCACTCGGTGTCGTAGGACTTGAGGGAGATGAAGGCGTAGTCGAACTGGTCTACGATGTTTTGCGCTTCGGTCAGGTGGAGGGCCTTGATGGGGACGGTGAAATCGCCCTGGCTGCCGCTGGCGCGAAGGCCGTCGCGCTGCATGGTCTCGACGTGCTCCGGCCACATGTCCACCATGGTCACGTCCTCGCCGGCGCGGGTGAGGAAGGCGCCCACGTAGCTGCCAAGGGCCCCCGCGCCCATGATGCCAATGCGGGTTGTCATAGCTGCTCCTTTGGCTGCCGCGCCATCCGTTTTTGAGACCCTTCGACCGGGCTCAGGGCGAACGGGCGACCACAAGGGTCGCCCCTACGGCGTGACCTCGCTGATGATCTCGTAGTACTCCATGTAGTCGCCGCGGGGTGTGGATGTGCCTTGCGGACCCGTGTCGCGGAGTTGCGCCTTCATTAAACTCTCCACGTATCGCATGTGGTAGTCACGGCCCGTCTTTCGCACGAGCAACAGCGCTCCGTCCTCGGCGTCGAGCTGCTTAAAGTTGCGGGCGTATTGCAGACCGCCCGCCTCTCGATGAATCCTGTCTTGCGCCTTCTTCACCGTAAGGTAGTCGTCCCACCGGCCGTCGACGATGTCGAACTCGCAGCGGATGAGGAAGTTGCCCTCGGCCAAGCCATTCGTTTCCTGCAGCAGGCGCCACTCACGGCCGCAGGGCTGGCCTTCGTAGAGGCCGGGCGGACGGTCCTTGGAGTAGCCGGACCCATCAGGTGTCTCGCGAAAGGCCTGGAACGCCTCCTTGTCCTCCCACATGCGCAGGATGAGGTGGCGCATCGAGTTGCCGAGGTACTGGCAGACCTGCGCACCCACAAAGCCGGGCTGCGGCTGCATGAGTGAATGAATCCAATTGAGGCGCGCTACCGCTTCCTTGTTCCGTCCGTTTGCAACCTGCAGAATCTCTTGCACCAGGTACATATCTACCTCCAGCAACGTTACACGCGCTGATTCTATGGGGCTCAAATCGCGCAGCCAAACGAAGAGACCCGACTACGCCATCGGCCCCAACCAAGCGCCCGTGCGAAAGCAGGCCGAAGTGCGGCGGCCTACTTAGCGGTTGTCTTTGCCTAGGGCAACGTCTCGTCGATGATCTCGTAGTACTCATTGCCGCGGGCTGTGAAGGTGCCGCGGGGGCGGTCCGGGTTCGCGCCGGGCACATTCTCATTTTCCATGTACTTGAGGTGGTCTGCGCGGCCCGTCTTGCGGATGAGCATGAGGGCGGAGTTCTCGGCTTCCAGCTGCTTGAGCTGGCGGGCGACCACGAGACCGCCCGACGCGAGGTGCATGTCGTCCTGCATCTTGCGGAGGGTGAAGTAGTCGTCCCAGCGGCCCTCGGCGATGTCGAACTCGCCGCGCATGAGCCAGTTGCCGGTGGCGGGGCCGAGGGTCTCTGCGGCGAGATCCCACTCGCGGCCGCAGAGCTGCCCCTCGTAGATGCCCTCCGGGCGGTTTGCGGAGTAGCCGGAGCCGTCCGGCGTCGCGCGGAAGGCCAGGAAGGCGTCCTTGTCCTCCCACATACGCAGGATGAGGTGCCGGGACGAATTGCCGAGGTAGGCACAGACCTGCGCGCAAACAAAGCCGGGCTGGGGCTGCATGAGCGAGTGGATCCAGTGCAGGCGATTGACGGCCTCCGCGTTTCGACCGTTGCCAAAGCGAAGCACTTCCTGAACAAGGTACATAGCGAGCCTCCCAATTGAAGTGACGGCCTGATTCTATTGGTAGGCGGGAAGGGCGTCAAACGGACATGGATGCATTGGCGGGATTTTGCGTTGAACGACATGAGCCAATCGATGGACCGTGGGGGGCGCTGTGCTCGATTCAGCTTCGCGACCTGAACAACCAAACAAGGTTGACGGCGATGAGCGCACCTGCAGCAAGCCAGAGGACCGTGCCGATGGTGGGGTTCGCCGAGAGGCCAATTCCGAGTCCCACGAAGAAGACGACGATGGCTACGGCAAAGAGCAGCAAATGGGCAGCCGGCTTGAGGACTTTGGTCATTGCATCTTCTCCCCCACAAACCCAGAAGGGCGACCCATTATTCCGGGACAATAAGTCGCTGCCACCAATTATAGCGACACGCCCGATTCCACGAAACCGGCAGGTTGATTGTGGCGCACTTTGTGGTTAGGCTTACCTCAGAGTCCTTGTTTCGCCCACAACGTGTTACTTGGGGGTGCTATAATGGGGGTAGACAAGGAGTGAAGTCCCGTACGGGTTGTTGGCTACAGCAAGCCGAGTTTCGAGTAAGGGGTAGGCACATGCTGAGATTCGCTGAAGAGATGATTCTGCTGCTGCTGGATGATGAGTCGGGAAGCTTTTCTCATATCCCAAGTTGGTCCATGGACTATGCCCTGGCGGGCGGCGTCCTCATGGATCTGGCGTTGGACAACCGCATCGACACGGACCTGGAGCGATTGATGCTGATTGACGGCACGCCGACGGGGGACTCCCTGCTGGACCCGGTGCTGGCCGATATCACGGCAGACGCCGCGGCCGGCGGCGAGCGGGACGCGCGCTACTGGATAGAGCGGGAGGCGGAACGGGCACCAATGGTCCGGGAGGAGTGTCTCAAGCGGTTGGTGGATGCTGGCATTTTGGAGTCGCGTGCGGAGCGGACACTGTGGGTGTTCAAGTCGCAGCACTACCCGACTCGGGACGACACGCAAGAGAAGGCGGTGCGGCGACGCATCATGGACGTGCTCCTGAGCGACGAAATTCCCGACCCGCGCGACATCGTCATCATTGGCCTTGCAGACGCCACCGGCATCTTCAAGAACATGCTCTCCAACAAGGAGCTAGAGCGCGTGTCCGATCGCATCGAGCAGGTGCGCAGGCTGGACCTCATCGGGCAGGCAATGACGCAGGCCATCCGCGACATCGAAGTCTCCATCGCCACGGCGGTGCAGCCGCACCTGTATTAGACGGCGACAACTTGCTGTCAAGAGCGGGCCCCACATGAGGGGCCCGCCTTTCATTTGAGTCCCGCGAACCGCACCCGAACCATCAGCTGCCCCCCACCCCGGATTTGCGAGTCCTTGCCTCTAACTCTATCCACCGAAACTGACGATTAGCTCCAATTTCCTTCGGTTTCCAGTTTGAAAGGTCTCTAAATGTTGCCAATTCGTGATAGTATAAAAATTGCTGTGGCACTCCCGCCGCGGCAAATACATCGTCCCGTTCAAACTCGGGGCACGAGGAGGCAGGTAGATGAACATACTGACCCGGATGTTGGGCGCGGCGCGGTTAGACGTCAACACCTACGAAGAGGTGGAAGCCGACAGTAGCGCAATGCGCCAAGCCCTGCTGATTGTGGTGGTCATTTCCATTCTCAGCGGTCTTGGCCAGTACTTCTCCGGCGGTAGCGACATCGTGGACGCCCTGTTCATTGCGGCGTTTCGGGGCCTCCTCTTTTGGGCGATATGGGCCCTCCTGATCTACATGATCGGGGCACGATTCTCCGGACTTCCGAGACGCATGCGAATTGGGGACAAGTGGCGCGGGGCACGGCCTTCGCGCAGTCTCCCGGCGTCCTGCTGATCTTTTCCTTTATCCCGGCGGTCGGCGGGTTGATCACGTTTGTCGTATTGGTCTGGCAGTTCATCGGCGTCATCATTTCAGCTCGCCAGACCCTGGACTACACATCCTCAATGAGGGCCTTCTTCGTGGTCCTGCTCGCGATCATACCCTCCGCGATCATCTACGGGATTATCTACGTGACATTTATCGCCGCGACGTCTTCCGGCAACGGAGGCTAACGCAAGAGGGGGCAGGTCACTCGGCCTGCCCCCTCTTCGCTTCCATCTACACTGTGGCGAAAGTCTACGACGCTCCTCGCTATGGCTTCAGCAGCAGTTTGCCCGTTGTAAGGCGGCCCTCCAACTGGCGATGTGCCTCGGGCGCGTCGCTCAGCGGGAACGTCTGCGAGATGCTGAGCTTCAGCTCGCCGGACTTGATCCACGAGAAC
Source organism: Dehalococcoidia bacterium (assembly GCA_965249605.1). GTDB lineage: Bacteria > Chloroflexota > Dehalococcoidia > Lucifugimonadales > UBA1127 > UBA1127. The sequence continues at coordinate 1,503,338 of OZ252245.1, read as the reverse complement.
ACCTGGCCGGAGCGCATGGCGATCTCGTCACGCGAGAGGGTGAAGCTCACCAGCGTCGGCCGCGTGAGGAAGAGCGACCTGGGGTTGAGTGTCGCCAGCGGCACCGGCGGCACCGGCCCAGACGCCTGCCCGTAAGCGACCATGTACCCGCGCACTGCCAGCGACGCGATGCTCTCGTCGAATGTGGTGGCGCCGACGGCGTCGTAGGCCACCTGGACGCCCTTGCCGTCGGTGATGCGCTTGACGGCCTCGGAGAAGCTCTCCGTCGTGTACATGACGACGTGGTCGGCCCCGCAGGCCTTGGCGATTTCCGCCTTTTCGCCGGTGGAGACGGTGGTAATGACCTCGGCGCCGCGGAGCTTGGCCATCTGGATGAGCAGCCGTCCCACGCCGCCGGCGCCCGAGTGTATGAGTGCAGTGTCTCCGGGCTTGATGGGGAAGCAGTCATTGGCGAGATAGTGGGCGGTCATGCCCTGCAGCATAGCCGCCGCGGCCTCTTCAAAAGTCAGCTCGTCCGGAACGGGCATGAGCCGCCAAGCCGGTATCGCGCCGATTTCCGCGTAGGAGCCGGGGCCGCTGGAGTAGGCAACGCGGTCGCCGACGGCCACCTCGGTCACGCCCTCGCCGAGCTTGAGCACGACGCCGGCGGCCTCGATGCCGGGGATGGCGGGCAGCGCCGCGGGGTGGTTGGCGCCAGAGCGCGAGTAGACATCGGTGTAGTTGACGCCGGCGGCCTTGATCTCAATGAGCGCCTGTCCGGGGCCCGGCTCCGGGTCCGGCAACTCCACGTACTTCATCACCTCCGGCCCGCCGACCTCCGCCATCTGGATACCCTTCATGGTTCCCTCCCGTATGTGCTGGCCCGTTCACTAAGGGCCTCAATTGCTGTGTTGTTCCCGCTTGGGTTGGAGCTCTGGGCCGCCGCGTTACCAGGGTGCGTTGCCGAGCACCCAGCGGTCGAGGCTGGCGAGGTACTCGCGAAAGAGGACGAGGCGCATGGCGACGGCGCGGCGGGCGGCGTCCTGGCGCTCGGGCGTCGTTGCGAGGGTGAGCAGCACCTGCCTCGGCGCGCTGCCGTGCCCCACCTCGTCTTCCGCTATGCGGCGATAGGGCGCCTTGATCCAATCCGGCACGGTGTCGGAGTCCAGCGACTTGAGTATCAGGTACGTGGCCACCGACTCGCCAGCGAGGGCGAACCCCGCGATTCGCTGGCAGGTGTCGCTAAGGCCCTCGAGGGCGTTGAACATTGCCGTCTGCGCGGGAAGCGGGCGGTAGTCGAAGGGGTCGTGGCCAAGGCCGCGAATGCGCTCCGACAGAATCTCCGCGTGCTCCATCTCCTCGTGGGCGGACTCGGCCATGAGCGCCTTTACGTCGAACTCCGGTGTCGTCCGAAGCCAGGAGCCGTACAGGTCGGCGGCGCGCTGCTCGTTGAACAGGCGGCTCTTCATCACCAGCACGCGCTCGTCGTCGGTAGACAGGGGGATGTAACTGTAGGCCGGCGGCGACGCGTCCAACGTCCGGCAGAAGTCCTCCACCATGCTCACCAGCTCGGCGACAAAGGCCTCTGAGTCCACGATGACCTCCCACAGTTTGACCAGTGGGTCTGCGATGGAATACGCACCCCATGATACGGGCCATCGCGTCGCGGGGACAACCCGAGCCGTATCGCGGGGGCCGACCGCGGGCGTAGCATGGTCTTGGACGCAGTCGCTATACTGAGATAGGTCTGAAGGAAAACCGCCCGCGCTCGCTGAATCCACAAGTAGAGCGCGGTCTTCATTGATACCAATGGCGATACCAGCCAAAGGCAGCGACATGGACTTCGACAACTACAACCTGGATCCAAGCATCTTCGACGAGATGTTCCTGCCGGACGGGAAGCCGCGTGATGGCTCCCGGCTGTTGCACGACGCGCTGACGCAACTGTCGCAGGAGGAGATCAGCGGCATTCAGGAACGCGTCACCCACTCCTTCTCGACGGAGGGAATCACCTTCACGGTCTACGGCGACGAGGAGGCGGAGGAGCGCATCATTCCCGTCGACTGCATCCCTCGCATCATAGGCGCGTCCGAGTGGGAGTTCCTGGAGCGCGGGCTGGTGCAGCGCGTCACTGCCCTCAACCTGTTTCTGAGCGACGTGTACGGGGAGGACCGTATCATCTCGGACGGCGTCATCCCCGTCGACGTGGTGCGCGGGTGCCCGCAGTACCGCGTGGAGATGCGCGGCATGGAGCCGCCGCTGGGGGTGTGGGTGGCCATCTGCGGTACGGACCTCGTCCGGACCAACGACGGCTTCTTTGTGCTGGAGGACAACCTTCGGGTGCCCTCCGGCGTGTCGTACATGATTGCCAACCGCAAGGCGGTCAAGGCCGGTTTGCGGCGCGTGTACCGCAGCGCCGGCGTGCGCGACGTTGACCACTACGGGCGGCTGCTGCACCAAACGCTGCAGGAGCTGGCGCCTCGGGGGCAGTCGGACCCGTCGGTCGTGCTGCTGACGCCGGGCATCTACAACTCGGCGTTCTACGAGCACATGTTCCTGGCGGGCGAACTGGGCGCGCAGCTTGTGGAGGGGCGGGACCTGCTGGTGAACGACGGCTTCGTCTACACGCGCACGACGTCCGGGCTGCGACGCGTCGACGTTATCTACCGCCGCGTGGAGGACGACTTCATCGACCCGCTGGTCTTTCGGACGGACTCGATGCTGGGCGTGCCGGGGCTCATGCATGCCTACCGGCTGGGCAACGTCACGCTCGCAAACGCGCCGGGCACCGGCGTCGCCGACGACAAGAGCGTCTATGCCTATGTGCCGGACATGGTGCGCTATTACCTGGGCGAGGAGCCGCTGCTGCAGAACGTGGAGACGCACATCTGCCGCCGGCCGGAGGGCCTGGAGTACACGTTGGACAACCTGGACAAGCTGGTGGTCAAGCGCGTGGGTGCGTCCGGCGGCTACGGCATGCTGGTGGGGCCGCACGTCTCGGAGGCAGAGCGTCAGGATTACGCGAGGGAGATACGAGAAAACCCCGCCGACTTCATCTCGCAGCCGACGCTGGCGCTGTCTCGCGCGCCGTGCCTCATCGACGGGCGCTTCGAGCCGCGGCACGTGGACCTGCGCCCCTTCGTGCTCAGCGGCCGGGAGACACGCACTGTGCCCGGCGCGCTTTGCCGCGTCGCGCTGCGCCATGGGAGCCTGGTGGTGAACTCCAGCCAAGGCGGCGGCGGCAAGGACCTCTGGGTGTTGGAGGACTGAGATGATACTCGTGCGGAGCGCTCAAGGCCTCTACTGGATGAGCCGGTACCTGGCACGGGCCGAGCACCTGTGCCGCATGCTCGCGCTGCAGATGGAGGCGATGGTGGACCGGCCCTTCCGAGAGTTGCACTTCGGGTGGAGCCGCATCTACGGCTGCGTGGACCGGCAGCCACCGTGGGGCGATATCGGCGTGCTGGAGTCGGACGAGGGGCTCCTGTTCGACTCGTATTCGTTGGCCGAGGACCTGACCTTTGAGCGGATGACCTCCGAGTCCGTGTGGAGCTGCTTCGCGCTGGGTCGCGAGAACGCGCGACAGATGCGCCAGTGCATTACCGGCGAGATGTGGCTGGGCCTCAACCTGCCATTCCTGCGGTTGCAGAGGATGAGCATGAGCGACATCTGGCGGACCTCTCCGGAGAGCTTTTACATCGACACTGCGAGCGCCATCTCCTCGTTCACCGGCGCCGCAGCCGACACCATGTACCGCGACGAAAACTGGTTCTTCATGCGCCTTGGCCGGGCCATAGAGCGTACGCAGCTCACCACGTCTCTCTTCATCACACAGTTAAGCTTGTCGAGAATGGCGGACGATCCCTTTGACGGGGACTGGGAAACGCTGTTGCGCCTCTACCATGCCTTTGACGCCTACATGCACCGCCATGGCGTTCAGGTGGAAGCGAGCCACGTGCTTGACCTCCTTGCCACGGATGACCAACTGCCGAATTCACTCAGCCGTTCACTGGACCACATCGTGGAGGCGCTGGACGCCCTGGGCCCCGGGCCGGCGGTTGGCGCGAGCGAGGACCTCCACCGTCTCGCTGGGCGGCTCTCCGCTCTGGTGAAGTACGAGTGGGATGGGCGCCATAGCCCCGAGCCGCTGTTGCGCGAGATCAGCCACCACTGTCGTGACCTGCACGATCTGGTGGCTGCCACATACTTTGACTACCACATCCAAGACGTTCCCAGGCGGTGACGCAATGAGCCTGCCCGTACGTTACGAGATTGAGCACATCTCACGGTATCTCTATGAATGGCCGGTACGTAGCTGCGTTATGGCTGTCTGCCTCCATCCACAGAATGACGAGCGGCAGCAGTTGCTGCGGTTTGACCTTTCCATTGATCCTCCCGCGCCACACAACGCGGAGCAGGATGCCTTTGGAAATACCAAGCACGTCTTCAATATCCTTCGCGAGCACGACAGGCTCGAAATGACGGCCCAATCTATCGTGGTGACGCTTCCCCCAGAAACGACGCCGGAATCGATGGATAGCGGCGCCTGGGAGGAGATCCGAGCGGAAGCGGAGTCATTCGCCAACTGGGACTTCACCCACCCGACGGAGCTGACGCAGCCATCGCTGGAGTTGCGCGGGTTTGCGGAGCGCGTGGGGCTTTCGTCGCCTCTCGGCGATCCTCTGACATCGTTGCGGACGCTCATGGAGGCTATTCACGATGGCTTCGACTATGTGACGGGGGCCACGTCGCCCGCCTCGCCCATTGACCATATCCTGGAGACGGGCAAGGGCGTGTGCCAAGACTATGCGCACGTTATGTTGGCCGTGTCGCGCTCGTGGGGTGTGCCCTCGCGGTACGTGTCGGGGTACGTGGACATCGGCGGCGGCGAGAGCGGGCAGCCGCCCGCCGGGGCGACACACGCCTGGGCTGAGTGCAAGTTGCCGGGCCTGGGCTGGGTCGGCTTCGACCCAACGAACCGCTGCCTGGCGGACCAGCGGCACGTTCGCATCGGGGCGGGCCGCGACTACCAGGACGTCGCGCCCACGCGGGGGGTACTGCAGGGCGGGGGCGCCACGACGCTGGAGGTCGAGGTACGAGTGCGGCATTTGCCGTGACGGGGCGGGCGAGAGTCATTTGGGTGTTTGGAGGGACTTGTGGAGTTGGATCCCTTACCTCATTCTATCCATGCGACTCTAATTGTCCTTCAGGGCTTGGCAGACAGGACAACTACAGGGTTCATAGGCCATTGCAACCATTTCTCGCTTGAAGTCTTCGATCGACTGCTGAATAAAGCCCGAAATCGAGTCGAAAACTCGTGTTTCGTCCATGGTCAAGCGCGTTCTATTGTCCCTGAACATTCTTTCCAAGGACTTTAGAGCGCCCAAAGGCTCACTAAATGTGCTTTCAAATTCATAGATGATGCGCGAAACCTCGTCATAATGCTCCTCCAGGCGCTGTTCTTCTTCTTCCTTAGCCCTTTTGGCTTGCTGTGCTTGTTCCCGCTCTTCCTGCGTATTCATTTGTTCCCTTCCTCAAAAGGTGATATTTGCCCTATTCGCTCTTGCCCCTACCCCTCCTCCTCCCGCGTTAGTGCGGCGCGGAGGCGGAGCCATTGGCGGTTGAGCCAGCGGAGGCGGTCTGGGGAGGGGTCGCCGCCGCCGTAGCGGGCCTCGACGTATGCCTGGGTGATGTCTTCGAGGGCGTGTTCCTCCGTTGAGTCCAGCGGGTGCATTCGCGTGCCGTACTCGAACGGCGTTTCCGCATCGCGTCGAGGCCGGCCCACGGTTCGGCCCTCCCACAGCAGGCCCTGGTAGATCTCGCGGATGGTGAACTCACGGGAGATTTCACCGGTGTCGCCAGTGACGGAGACCGGCGTGTACGCCTCGGCCGGCGCGGGCTTGCGGCGACGCCAGATCAGTCCCAGCAGCCATGCAAGGAACATGCTGACGTCCTGACGGAAGCTGCTCCACGCGCCCAGGGACTCGCTGACCTCCTCCTCGTCGGATTCATCGCGATTGCGGCGGAGGCGGGCCAGCGCCTTCGCCAGTATCAGGATGACGACCAATGCAACAAGGATTCCGGCGGCCCATTGCAAGACTAGGAGCGCCGTCTCGGAGAACAGCACGGCCTCGCCCTGCTCCACTATCAGGGGCTCGTCCGTCAGCTGCGCGGCCTCGCCGGTCTCCTCTTCCTCCCGGATGTTGCCGACCAACTTTTGCAACAGCCATGTCAGGCCTCCGGCAAGGAAGCTGAGGGGGAAGATGATGCCGTAGAGGATCGCGAAGGCGACACCCTTTGCGAGGTATTCCAGCGGTATCAGCAGCAGCCGTGCCAGGTCAAAGGAGAAGAAGGCTGAGAAGACCAGCGCGATCATCAGCATGCCACCGATGGCCGACAACGGCACTGCCATCCACTCCCGCATCGAGGGCAGGCCCGTATCGGAGCGCCGAATCATCTCTCTGCGAATGTCCCGAAGGTTCGCCAGCGCGATGGCCGTCATGCCAACACCGAAGTACATGGCCCCGAACACGCCCAGGGACAAGAGCGGGCTCCGATCGTCGAAATCGTTGTCCGCAAAGAAAGCGAAGAGCAGCGCAAAGAACAGGATGGTCAGGCCTATCAGGAATCGCGTGTGCAGCCGCTCTGGCACGGGCAGCGGTGTCGCCGCCGTGACGCCGCGCCACAGCAGAAACGTGCCGTACGCAGAGGCGCCAAGGAAGAGCTGCGGGCTGTCCCAAATGGCGCTGAACCATGCAAGGTCAAGGAGGGCGAAACCGGAGGACGCCTCAACGCGCACTGCGGCCGCCAAGAGGAGAATCTGCGCCGGGAGCACAAGGACGCGAAACCGCTCGAACGCCGACGAGCCGCCCTCGCTCAGGAGGACCGGCACGAGCGCGGCGGCGGCCAGCAGCATCGCCATGGGCAGCGACAGCGGCGGGCGCTCCCAGGCGAGCCATCCCCACTCGGTGAGCGCCACGATGACGGAATAGCTCCACAGGAGCTCGCCCAGGACCAGGATCGTCGCGTAGAGGCGGTTCATCGCGTCACCACCTCCAGCACGCCCGCGTGGCCCTGCAGTGCTGCCACCGGCACCACGAATGTGGGGATGTCTCGAGGCACGGCGCCTAAATCGGCTGGGTTCACCAGCGCAAGCGCGACGCGGCGTCCGGCCCGCGTAAACCGGCGCAGGGTGCCGATCAACGGCGCGGTTGGAACGGCGGTGACCACCAGGATGCTGGCCGTCCATGGGATGGAGCGACCTTCGGTGGCCAGCACGCGGTCGATGGAGTGCGTTGGCCAGCCCATCGGGTGGGCCAGACCCGTTAGCACGCGAGTCAGATGCCCGGGGTTTCGGGACGGAGCGAAGCGGATGAGCTCGCGGGTACCGCGGTAGGCCTCGTTGACGTAGACGCCCACCTCGTAGCGCGAGGAGATGGCGTGGCTGGCGATGGACGCCGCGACGGATACCGTCGCCTCCAGCAGCCGCTCCGAGGGCGCCTGGAAGCGCGATGACATCGTATTGACGTCGAGGAACACGGCCACGTTGGGGGTCGACGTGCTCTCAAGCACGCGGGTCTGCAGGGTGCCCTGCCGGGCAGTGGAGCGCCAGTTGATGCGGTTCATTGGGTCGCCGGGCACGTACTCCCGGCTTGTGACGATGCGGAGGGGGTCCTCGAAGAGCTGGCGCTTCACGCGCCGCTCGCCGAGGATCTCGGTCGAGGGCAGTCCCAGCGCACGAAGCGAAAGCACGCGGGGGAACACCACCAGCCGCGTTGTCGCTTCGTAGGCGGCGTCCTTGTTTGTGAAACCGAATGGGTCGCGCACGGACATAGTGGACGGGCCGAAGGTGTAGTAACCGCGCTTGGTGCACTCGACGAGGTAGCGCCGCGTCACACGCCGGTACCAGCCCACCGAGAGGAAGCTGGTCAGGTTCAATCGAAAGGGGTTGCCAGACGCGGGCGTCACGGAGCCGCGTATGATCTTCAGTTCGTCGGGCGCCTCAAGGTTCACCTGCACCACCGGCAGGGGCAACATCTTTCGGTTGGAGACCGTCACGTCGACTTCCACGGTCTCGCCGAAAAAGGCGTGCTCATGACTGAGGCGGTGTTCGTGGGATACGCGGGCGAGGGCGAAGTGGTTCCAAATGCGGACCAGCATTCCCGAGAGGAAGACAAGCGTGGTGAGCAACAGCAGGGGCACCTGCCCCGTGATGATGGAGATGATGAGGAGCGTCAGGGTGATGAGGAGCCAGCCCTCCCCGACCACGTCTAGTCTCCGGAGGGTGCGCCGGCTGTTTCCTGCTCCACCGGCGCCCCGACCGACTCAATGATCTCGGCGAGCACTGCGGTAGCGGAGTCGCCGCGCAGGTTGGTCTGCGCCTGCAGGCTGATGCGGTGCTCAAAGACGGCGGAGGCCAGCGCCTTGACGTCGTCAGGGATGACATAGCCGCGCCCTTTGACGGCCGCCCGCGCCTGAGACGCGTGCAGCAGCCCCAGCATTGCGCGGGGACTTGCGCCGAGCTCCACCTCGGGGTGAACGCGTGTTGCTTGCGTGACACGGCTGATGTAGTCGCGCACGTCCGGCTCGACGGTGACCTCGCGGCACGCGGCCTGCAGCGCCAGCAGATCCGCGTCGGACACCACCGACTCGATTTCCTCGATGGGGTTGTCGCGCATGAAACGGTCGAGGATGATCGCGTCCTCCTCCGCTGTGGGATAGCCCATGCGCACCCGCAGCAGGAAACGGTCGAGCTGTGCCTCGGGCAGCGGGAAGGTGCCCTCAAGCTCGACGGGGTTCTGGGTGGCGAGCACCAGGAAGGGCCTGGGGAGCGGGAGGGTATCGCCCTCGGTGGTCACCTGCTTTTCCTCCATCGCTTCCAGCAGCGCTGACTGCGTGCGAGGCGTCGCGCGGTTGATCTCGTCCGCGAGCAGCACCTGGGTGAACACCGGGCCGGGACGGAAGGAGAACTCGGCGGTGCGCTGGTCGAAGACGTGGGAGCCTGTGATGTCGGACGGCAGCAGGTCCGGCGTGAACTGGACGCGCCGGAATGTGCAACCAAGCGAGCGGGCCAGGGTGCGGGCCAGCATGGTCTTGCCGATACCCGGCACATCCTCGATAAGCACGTGGCCGTTGCACAGGATGGCGACAAGCAGGAGCTCAGTGGCCTCCCGCTTGCCCACCATCACTCGCTCGATCTGGCTGTGCAGCCGTTGGGCCGCCGCCGCGACGGCTTCAACGTTTGCTGTCTGCATGGCAGTCACCGTTGTGCGTGTACTCCTTCTATCTGCCACTGGCCGAGGTGAGGAATCGGAACAGCGGGGCTTCGGAGTCCAGGACGATGGTGTCACCGGAGTCCAACAGCTTCTGATAGGCTTCCAGGCTCCGGAGGAAGGTGTAAAGCTCCGGGTTTTGCTGGATGGCCTCCGCGAAGATTTCAATGGAACGACCTTCGGCTTCACCGCGGATTTCCAGCGAGTCGCGATTGGCCTTCGAAAGGATCTCCACCACCTGCCGGTCCGCGTCCGACTGGATCTCGAGCTTGGTGCGTTCGCCCTCGGCACGCTCCTGGTTCGCGACCCTCGAGCGCTCAGCGTTCATGCGAGCGAACACCGATTCGGCGATGCTCAGGGGGAAATCAGCGCGCTTGATACGTACGTCGACGATTATTATGCCGAGACCCTGGCCACCCTGACCGCTGCTATTGGCAATCAATTGCGAGGCGATGAGCACGCGATCCATGACCTGCTCACGTGTCTCGGAGATGATGTCGGTCTGGTTGTCGCTGGCGACTTCCTTCTTCAGCTCAGACGTGACAATGTCGCCCACCTTCGGGCCCGCGGCGCTCAGGTCGAAGAGGTTTTGCAGAAAGAGCAGCGGGTCCGTGATGCGATAGCGCGCATAGGCGTCAATCACAAGGTTCTTCTTGTCCAAGGTGATGAAGTTGGCCGGCGGAATGTCAAAGCGCTGTAAACGGTTGTCAAACTTGGTTACCGCCTGGACTATAGGCAGCTTGGACTTGAGGCCGGGGCTGGTGTAGCTCCGCTGGAATTCACCGAATTGCGTGACGATAGCCACCTCTGTGGCGTCCACGATGAAGAAGCTCTGGGAGATGACGAGGAGAGCGAGCAAGATAGCGCCGATGAATCCGTAGACTATTGGTGGCTTCATTACTCTGTCCCTTCCTGTGCCTGCACCTGAGTCCCACCCTGTCCCTGAAGGCTGTCCAAGGGAAGGAATTGCAGCAATTGGCCGCCCGTATCGTTGTCAATGATGAATTTCTTCACACCTGGAAGGATGCGTTCCATGGCCTCCAAGTAGAGGCGTTCGCGGGTGATGTCCTCCGCCAGGGAGTATTCCGCCAAGATGGCAAGGAACTCTGATGCGCGGCCCTGCGCGTCGTTGATGCGCTGGGCCTCAAAGGCGCGGGCCTCGTTGAGGATGCGTTCGGCGTCACCCTGCGCCCTAGGGACGATGTCCGCGGCGTAGGCCTGGGCCTCGTTGCCCAAGCGCTCCTTGTCCTCCTTGGCGCTCACCACGTCGTCGAAGGCTGCCTGCACCTGTTCGGGGGCCTTAACCGTCTGCAACTGGACCTGCTCGATCAGGAGGCCTGACTCGTAGATGTTGAGCAGCCGGGTCATCTCCTCCTTGACCTCCTGCTCAATGACTCCCCGTTCCGCGGTCAGCACGTCATCGATGGGGCGGCGGCCAATGACGCCGCGAAGCGCCACCTCGGCCACATCTTTCAGCGTCCGCCCGTCCGGCCTGTCGCCGATTGCCCGGTCGACGTCTCCGGGGTCCCGCACCTTCAGGATGTAGTCGCCGATGCTTGAGATGCGGTAGAGCACGACCATTTCCACGTCGACGATGTTTTCGTCGCCGGTGATCATTAGGGCCTCGACGGGGTCTGTACGCACGACGGGCTCGCTGCGGAAGCCGACTTCCATGCGCCGCACCTGCGTCACCTTGACGGTGTCATGCCGGGCGATTGGCGCGGGAGGTCGCCAGTGAAGCCCCTGTTGCGAGACGCCGGTGACCCGGCCGAACTGTCTTACCAGCGCCTGCTCGTCGGGGTCGACGGTGTAGAAGCCGGTGCCAAGCCAAATCAGCATGGCGACCAGTATCGCGCCAAACAAGAACGTGGCGCGCATACCGCCGCCGACACTGCTGCCGCCGCCACCGCCGCCGAATCGCGACGACCAATCACTGAAGCGTTCGCGCCCCTGTCGAAACAGGCGCTCCCACTCCTCTCCTGAACCTCCGCCTCCAGGCCTTTGCATAGAAACTCCTTCTCGAATTAACGGTAGGATGGGCTAACGGGTAGGTAAATGGTGTCTCTCGCTGTCAAAGCCATACTGCGGTAGAGGCATTCAGAAATAATCCGTTCCTTCAATTCACCCAGACTGTACTTTTGGTGTGGGATGGTGGGGTGGTATGGCCGTTATTCAGGATACACGAATGGCACGATGGTGGATAGCGTCGCGGGCCCGAGAGGGCAATCCCAGCTACGCCCCGCCCACCAGCGACGCCGCTTCTGCCAGGGGCGCCTCTTGCTGCTCGCCGCTGGCCATTGCCTTTACCTGCACGGTGCCTGCCGCCACCTCGGCGTCACCAAGCACGAGCGTGTAGCGGGCATTGAGGGCGGAGGCGTGACGCATCTGCCCTCGGAGGCTGCGCCCCGGCTGTGCCAGCACCGCGCTCAGCCCGGCGCGCCGCAGGTCCGAGGCGAGCCGCATGGCGACGGCCGCCGCAGCCTCCCCAAGGCTGACCACGACGGCGTCGACGGTTGAGCCCTCCGGGAGCTCTGTGGCGCTCTGCCGCTTCATGTTGAGGATGAGCCGCTCTATGCCGGAGCCGAAGCCGATGCCGGGGGTGGGGCGACCACCCAGTTGCTCGATGAGGCCGTCATAGCGGCCGCCGGCCAAAACGGCGCTCTGCGCGCCCTCCTCCGGCGGGTGGATCTCGAAGACAGTCCGTGTGTAGTAGTCCAGCCCGCGCACAAGGGTGGGGCTGATGTGGAAGGGGATGCCCAGGGCTTCAAGGTACGTTTGCACCTTCGCGAAGTGGTCGGCGCAGTCGGCGCAAAGGTGTTGCGCCATCTGGGGCGCGTTCGCGATGAGCTTCTGGCACTCGAAGTCCGTCCGCTTGCAGTCGAGCATGCGGAGGGGGTTGCGCTCGTAGCGCATGCGACAGTCGGGGCAGGCCTCGCTCAGGCGCTCTTCGTAGTGATCCTTCAGCGCCGTGAGGTACTTGGGCCTGCACGCCGGGTCGCCGATGCTGTTGATGGCGAGGAAGAGGCCCTGCAGCCCAAGGGCCGACGTGAACCGCCAGCCAAGGTCGATGACCTCCGCGTCCACGGACGGGTCGCCGTCGCCGATGGCCTCCACGCCAAATTGGTGATGCTGGCGCAGCCGCCCGGCTTGGGGACGTTCGTAGCGGAAGATGGGGCAGAAATAGTGCATACGCACGGGCTGGGGCCGGGTGTGCATGCCATGTTCCAAGTACGCTCGGCATACGGGTGCGGTGCCTTCCGGGCGGAGCGTGATCTCCTCACCGCTGCGGTCCGGGAAGGTGTACGTCTCCTTCTCGACGATGTCGGTGCCCTCGCCCACCCCGCGATGGAAGAGGCCCGCGTGCTCAAACACGGGAGTGTCGATCTGCCCATAGCCAAATCGCCGGGCCTGCTCAATCGCAACGGACGTGACGTAATTCCAGTACGGCTGGTCCTCCGGGAGTCTGTCCTGAGTGCCCCTGGGAAGGCGGAACTGCACGGGAATTTCCTCCGTTGTTTAGATAATATGACCTTAGCCAGCATACCGTAGGGGTATACAAGCGTAAAGGAATCAGACACTAGCCAAAGACCACATAGGTGGATAGACTAGAATCAAAGTCAGACTACGGACAGAGGTGAGATGCCTGGTACACTGTCCGATCTATTAGACAAGGCAAGCTCGTACTTATCTGAAGACCGCCTTCAGTTGGTGGAGCAGGCCTACGACTTCGCGGCGGCGCAGCACGAAGGCCAGCTCCGCAAGTCCGGCGAGCCGTACATTGAGCACCCCCTGAACGCTGCCCTCTTCCTCGCAGACCTCCGACAGGACTCCACGACCCTGGCTGCCGCCCTCCTTCATGACGTCATTGAGGACTGCGGCATGTCCCGCGAAGAGTTGGCCGACTTGTTCGGGCCTGAGGTGTCGCGCCTTGTGGACGGCGTCACGAAGCTGACCCGACTGGACCTGCTGTCGGAGAACCGGACGACCGATGAGATTTCGGACAGCCACGCGCAGGCTGAAAGCATCCGCAAGATGCTGGTCGCAATGGCGGAGGACGTCCGCGTCGTGGTCATCAAGCTGGCGGACCGGCTCCACAACATGCAGACCCTGGCGCCATTGCCGCCCGACCGGCAACGCGCCATCTCCCAGGAGACCCTGGACATTTACGCGCCGCTGGCACACCGGCTGGGCATGTGGGACATCAAGTGGCAGCTGGAGGACCTCTCTTTCCGAACGCTGCACCCGGACGAGTACAAGAAGATCTCGCGGTGGCTCGCAACGCGGCGGGTTGAGCGGGAGGCCTACCTGGAGCGACAGTGCCAACTGGTGCGCGCCGCCCTCGATGAAGCGGGGGTCGAAGGGAGCGTGTACGGGCGTCCCAAGAGCATTTACAGCATTCACCAGAAGGTGCAGAAGTACGCTGCCCAGGGCAAGGAGTACGACGAAATCTACGATCTCTACGCCATTCGAGTATTGGTGGAGACCAAGGGAGATTGCTACAACACGCTAGGGGCGGTCCACCAACTCTGGCACCCGGTGCCTGGCCAGTTCGACGACTACATCGCGACTCCCAAGGAGAACCTGTACCAGTCCCTCCACACGACGGTGATGTGCGAGGGGGGCATTCCGCTGGAGGTGCAGGTCCGCACCCACGAGATGCACGAATTGGCAGAGTACGGCGTCGCCGCCCACTGGTCGTACAAGGAGCATAACGCGAAGAAGGAATTTAACTCCAGTAACGGCCAGTTCGAGGAGAAGATGGCGTGGCTGCGCCAGCTCCTGGAGTGGCAGCGCGAGGTGGTCGGCACGGACGAATTCCTGGAGTCGGTTAAGACGGACATTCTGCGCGACCAAGTCTTTGTGTACACGCCAAAGGGGGACGTGCGGGAGCTGCCCACAGGCTCCACGCCCATCGACTTTGCGTACCTCATCCACACGGAGTTGGGCCACAAGTGCATCGGCGCAAAGGTGAACGGGCGGCTCGTGCCGTTGGACACCGCGCTGCAGAACGGCGACACGGTAGAGGTCATCACCAGCAAGGTGACCCGCGGACCGAGCATGGACTGGCTCAACTCGGCGCTGGGTTACGTGAACACGGCGTCCGCGCACCACAAGATTCGCCAGTGGTTCCGCAAGCTGGAGCGCAGCGCCCACATGGAACAGGGCCACGAGCTGCTGACCAAGACGCTTCGGCGGCTGCCCAAGACCCTCACGGAGGCCGATGCCGCCAAGGCTCTCAAGTTCGACAATGTCGAGGCGCTGCACGTTGCGCTGGGCCGAGGCGACATTTCGGCCGCCCAGGTGGAGACTCGCCTGGCGCCGCATGAAGAGACGGCAGTCATTCCCGCGACGTACCACATTCAGCCGCCGGAGAGCCCCACCACAGGCATCAAGGTGCTGGGCGTCGGGGATCTGCTGACGCGGACGGCGCGCTGCTGCAACCCCGTCCCGGGCGACGCCATCATTGGGTACATCACGCGCGTCCGTGGCGTGACCGTTCATCGGAGCACCTGCCCCAACATCATCAACGAGGACGAGAAGGAACGGCTGGTAGAAGTCACGTGGGGGCCGTCGCAAGACCTGCACCCTGTACGCGTCGAGATCACCGGGTGGGACCGCGTGGGGTTGCTCCGCGACATCACCGTCATGGTCGCAGGCGAGAAGGTGAACATTGCGGGTGTGGTGACGGGGGAGCCGGGCGACGGGACGGCGGTCATCACCCTCACCCTCTATACCACAGGCGTTTCCCAGCTCAGCCGCCTCTTCACCCGTTTGGACGGCATCAAGGGCGTCATCAATGTTTCCCGCACGAGCGCGGAGTCCGCTGTCGCCAAGGCGTAGCGCCGCGCAGGATGCCACCGTCCCCCTTTAATGTACTTGTCGCTTGCTGCGTCCAATAGTCGTTTACCACAACAACTGTGTAGCCGGCGGCCCCTTCCACAAATAGGAAGTCGAAAGGACCTATGGCAGACGCCGCGAGAGACCTCAGACCATGGGACTGTGCCAGTGGAACGTCGGGGTCGGCGGCGGCCGCGCCTTGAGGCCCCGTCGCGGTGCGGTCATAATGGGGCGGGCATTCGCTAACGAGCAATGGAGGCTGCTTTGAAACTTGAGGGCAAGGTGGCACTGGTCACGGGGTCAGGCCGCAATATCGGCAGGGCGATTGCGCTGGCGTTCGCTGACGAGGGCGCGAGCGTCGCGGTCAACGGCCTGCAGAACCGCGCAAACGTCGAGGAGGTTGCCAAGCTCATAGAGGAGCGGGGCGGCCGCGCCTTCCCCGTTCTCGCCGACGTTTCCGACCCAGACCAGGTCGACCGGATGATGGACGAGGTGTCGGCGGCTCTAGGTCCGGTGGACGTGCTGGTGAGCAATGCCGCTGTCCGTCCGCACAAACCACTGACGGAGTTCACCAATACAGAATGGCGGCTTGTCATGGGGGTGGACCTCGACGCCACATTCTACCTCTCGCGGGCCGTGCTGCCGCACATGGTGGAGGTGGGCGCGGGCAGCATCATCGCCATCTCCGGCATGGCTGCGTTCGGAGTGCGGAAGGACAGCGCGGCCGTGGCGGCGGCCAAGGCGGGCATCATCGGCCTCATGCGCGGCATCGCCTTCGACTACGGCAGGTTGGGCGTCCGCGCCAACGTCGTCGCACCGGGGTCCATCGACACGGATCGATACGATCAGCACGCCTATGCGGCAAGCCAACCGGCGGTCCTCGTGCCGGACGACCTCTCACGGCGTCAGAACATCCCGATGGCGCGCCTCGGTACGCCGGAGGAGGTAGCCGCGGCCTGTGTCTTTCTGGCTTCTGACGACGGCGGGTACACGACGGGCCATACGCTCCACGTGGGCGGCGGCCTCTACATGCAGTAGGACGCCGGTCTCGTAACCTCGATTAGAAAGGGCGCCGTCCAATGGAAGCGCAGGAATTTGAAGGCTCGCAGCTCCGGTACCTCACAGTCCACCCGGACGGCTACGATCCCAACAAGCGCTATCCCATGGTCATTATGTTGCACGGCTTTGGGGCCAATATGCAGGACCTTGCGGGCCTCTCTCCTGTCATCAACACCACGGGCTACGTGTACGCATTTCCCAACGGGCCGGAAGCGGTGGAGCTCGCACCGGGATACGTCGGCTATAGCTGGACGCACCCCGAGCGGCGGCGCGACCCGGAAGAGGACGCCAAGAGCCGCGAGAAGCTCGTGGGCTTCTTCAAAGAGGTCATGGCGGCCTATGGCGTCGAGCCGGGCAACGCCGTGCTCGGCGGTTTCTCGCAAGGCGGGCGGATGGCCTACCTCTGCGGGCTCGGCAAGCCGGACCTCTTCGCGGGCGTCATCGCCCTCGGCGCGGCGGTGTTCGACCCGGCGCCCCTGTCAGAGCAATTGCCGGCGGAGCGTACGCAGCCGGTATTCGTGGGACACGGCGAGTTCGACATGACGGTCTCCGTGGAGCAGGCCCGAATGATGCGCGGCTTCCTCGAGTCGGAGGGCTACCAGCCGGAATACCACGAGTACCCCATGGGTCACGAGATCAGCAGGCAGCTGGTTGGGGACATCTCCATATGGCTTCGAGGCGTGCTCCCGCCGATGGAATAGCGCGCCCGTTCCGCAGAGTTGGTACAATGCCCCCGCAAACCTTGTATATGGGAGGACACTGTGACTACGAGCACACAGCCCCTGCGAGTGGGGCTCATTGGCGTCAATGTTGACTACGGCTGGGGCAGCCGGGCGCACGTTCCGGCGTTGGAGAAGTTGCCGGAGCTGGCGCTAACGGCCGTCTGCACGACCCGGCCAGAGACCGCCGCGGCGTCCGCAGAACGCTTCAATGTTCCCCTGAGCTTCCACGACCACCGGGCGATAGTCGTACACCCCGACGTTGACGTGGTGTCTATCGCCGTCAAGGTGCCCTATCACCACGAGCTCACCATGGCGGCTCTTGAGGCCGGCAAACACGTGTACACCGAGTGGCCGCTGGGCGCGTCGCTAGCGGAAGCGCAAGAAATGGCCGACTTGGCCAAGGCCAAGGGCGTCCACACCATGGTTGGCCTGCAGGGCCGCTGCTCGCCCACGGTGCTCAAGCTACGGCAGTTGGTGGCTGAGGGCTACGTGGGCGAGGTGCTCTCGTGCAGCCTGACGCACACTGCGGGCGGCATCACGGCCCGCCCCGCCGACGGCACCTGGCGCGCGGCGAGGGAGGCCGGCGCCAGCGCCTTCACCATCACCTTCGGCCACTCGATCGACGCGCTGCAGTTTGCTGTCAGCCCCTTCGCGGAAGTCTCTGCGAAGGTTGGCACGCGCATTCCGGTCTGGGACGAAACGGACACGGGCCGAACGGTGGAAGTCACGGCGATAGACACCATCGCGGTGAGCGGAACGCTGGAGAACGGCGCCATCGCGTCCGCGTACATCGGCAGCCCGCCGCAGCTCGGCACCGGCTTCCGACTGGAGATTGTTGGCCGCGACGGCGTGCTGGTGGCGTCGTCCTCCGGTGGGCCGAACACTAACTCCCTGGGAATCCAGGGCGGGCGTGCCGGCGATGACAAGCTGGAGGACATCCCCATCGACGTGGGCGACATTTGGACGCCGGATGACGTGCCGCAGGGAGCGCCCTTCCACGTCGCGCAAATGTATCGGCGTTTTGGCGAGCAAATTGCGGGGGGCGGCGTCGGTCTGGTGCCTGACTTCAACGATGCGGTAAGCCTGCACCAACTGCTCGACGCTGTGCAACGGTCGTCTGACACCGGCCAGAGCCAGGCTGTCCGGGGCTAAGGCGAATCGGGCAGTCCGACAACACGGTGAAACATAACCACGGAGGCGGGCCATGCTGGAGAGCTTTGTCCTGAGGGAAGAGGATGCCGTCCGGGTGCAACAGGACGACCTGCGGGCCGTCACCACGGCCGTCTTCGCGAAGATGGGCGTCCCATATGACGACGCCGCCCTTGCCGCGGACGTGCTGCTGTTGGCGGACATCAGGGGCGTCGACAGCCACGGCGTATCCAACATGCTGCGGTCCTACATGCAGGGGTATCAGGCGGGGCGAATCAAGCCCGTCCCGGAATGGCGCGTGGTGCGGGACCGGCCTTCGACGGCCAATATCGACGCCGACGAGGGGCTTGGCATCATCATTGCACCGAAGGCCATGGAGATCGCCATTGAGAAGGCAAAGAACACGGGCATGGGAGTAGTCACCATGGGCCGCTGCGGCCACGTCGGCATGGCGGCATACCATGCCATGATGGCGCTGCCGCATGACATGGTGGGCGTCTGCATGTCCGCGGCGCCGCCGCAGGTGCTGCCGACGTTCGGCGCCGAGCCGCGGCTTGGCACCAACCCCATCGCCGTGGCGGTGCCGGCCAAGGACGAGCCGCCGTTTGTGCTGGACATCGCGACTAGCGTCGTGGCCGTCAACAAGTTCCGTATCGCCAAGCGGCTGGGCGCCATCCTGCCCGGCGGCATGGTCGCGGACATGGAGGGCACGCCCATCATGGAGCCGGGGCCCGTGCCGGACGAGTTCCTATCGCTGCCGGCAGGTTCGCTGCGGGAGCTTGGGTCGCACAAGGGCTACGGGCTCGCCTGCGTGGTGGAAATTCTGAGCACCGTGATGGGCGGCTTTGGTTTCGCGGCGCGAAATACCCGCGCGGCGCCGGGTGGATTCGCGCACTATGTCGCGGCCTATGACATCGACGCCTTCAGCGACGTAGGCGAATTCAAGCAGACCATGGACGACTTCCTGCGCACCCTGAAGTCGACGAAGCCCGCGCCGGGCCACGACCGTGTTCTCGCGCCGGGTCAAATCGAGGCGGAGACCACGGAGGAGCGGACGGCAAGCGGCATTCCACTGCACAAGGAAGTGGTGGAGTGGTTCCATGAAATGTGCGCGGAGCTCGACATCCCATGCGGATTCTAGTCTGAAGCCGCTTCGTTGGTTTCCAAGACGCCCATCTGTCAATGTTATAATGGAATAACGTTGGGCCTCAGATGCAGGCGCACGACCCCATTCACGCTATTGAGGACAGGATAATTCATGCCGAGCACCGTCCATGTCCGGTGAGGAACTTACCCACCTCATAACCCGCATTGTCTTGCATCTGGCCATTATCCTGGTAGCGGCGAAGATAGCGGGAGAGATTTCAGAGCGATACCTGCGAATTCCTCCAGTCCTTGGAGAACTTGCTGCAGGCATAATTATTGGCCCCTTTGCCCTCGGCGGTATCGTGGTCTTTGGGTTCGGCCCGGTATTTGGAGAGGCCTCGCACCAGATTAGCAGTCACGTGCCCAACATTTCCACAGAGCTTTGGACCATCGCGCAGGTAGCCTCCGTAGTCCTGCTCTTTGCTGTGGGCCTGGAAACAGACCTCAAGCGGTTCATCAGGTATGCGGGGCCTGCAAGCGGCGCAGCTTTTGGCGGTGTCGTCTTACCCTTTACGTTTGGTGCAGGCGCGACGGTCCTGTTTGGCTACGCAGACGGTTTTCTCGATCCCCCAGCGCTCTTCATGGGTTCCGTCATGACGGCCACCTCTGTGGGCATTACGGCCAGGGTGCTGAGGGATATCGGCCGGATGGGGGCGCCCGAGGGCGTGACCATTATCGCCGCTGCCGTCATTGACGACGTTCTTGGCATCCTGATCCTGGCTGTCGTTGTTGCCATGTCTGAGTCTGGCGCAGTTGACGGCGTTGACCTAGGGTTCATCGCCGCCAAGGCTGTTGGGTTCTGGCTGGGGTTGACCGGCCTGATGATCCTGCTGGCGGGCTGGATCTCTCGGGCCTTCGGGTGGTTCCGAGACGCGGGCGCACCGTTGGCGTTGGCTCTGGGGTTGGCGCTTCTCGGCGCGGGCTTGGCCGAGTCCTTTGGCCTAGCGATGATTATTGGCGCGTACTCAGTCGGGTTGGGGCTTGCCCAAACGCCCTTGGCGAAGACGATTAGAGACCAGTTGATGGGCGTCTACCACTTCATGGTACCCGTGTTCTTCGTGGTTATGGGGATGTTGGTAGACGTTACCGCCATGGGCGGCGTACTAGGGTTTGGCATCACCCTGTCGGCCCTTGCCATCGTCAGCAAGGTGGTGGGTTCGGGTGGGCCCGCCCTCGCCGCCGGGTTCAACAGGCGAGGAGCCTGGCGGATTGGCCTGGGCATGCTGCCACGGGGTGAAGTCGCCCTCATCATCGCCGGCATTGGGCTATCACGCGGCGTCATTGGCAATGACCTCTTTGGTGTGGCCATCCTCATGACGGTGGTGACCACGCTAATCGCCCCAATCCTGCTGGTCCCCGCGTTTCGCAGCGGACGATCCGGGCGCAGACAACCATCAGAGGTTGAGGACGAGGAAGCGGACAGGTCGCCGGCGTCGGGGTAGGGTGTGTGGCATGATGGTGCAGGCGCAGGTGCAGAAGGGCCCACGATGGCCTACCCCGCGCGGAACACCAGGAGCAGACCAACCAGGTAGATTGCCACGATGAGGATGGTGCTGGGCTCCGTTAGCGAGAAGTACTTTATCGTACGGCGCAGCCGAACCTGCAGCAGTCCTATCCCCATGAGCAACACGGCGAATCCACCTGCGACCACGTGGCCCTGGTCCAGCGAGCTAAAAAGTGAGCCCTCCACGTAGGCTAGGTCCGCCACCGCGAGGATCGCGATGTTGAACGCGTTGCTGCCGTACAAACCCGCTACCGCCATCTCCGGCGCTCCAATGCGAATCGACGTGATGCCGACGGTGAGCTCCGGCAACGTCGTCACGATGGCGACGGCCAGCACACCCACGAAGCTGGCGGAGATGCCCGTCTCCTCAGCAATGGCGTCGGCGCTGATGGTGAGGGCGGTTGCAGACACGCTGACAGCCAATGCGCTGATGAGGAAGACCGTCCAGCCCCACCGTAGGGTCTTGGTCGGAGCTTCCTCCTGCCCGGTGTCCCCGCCGCCGCTCTTGCTGGCGACGTACAGGACGCGGGAGCCGATGAGATAGATGACAATAATGGAGATGGCGGCGGGAGTGACGCCGAACCAGCTGGAATCGGATCTCAAGTATACGTAGGTGGCCGCCAAGGCCGTTAGGATGAAGGCCTCAATAGCCAGGTACTCCTGCCCTTTGGACAGCCGCCGGAAGATCTCTCGTCCGCCGAACACGGCCGCGATGATTGCGAGGTTGCTCACGTTCAACATGTTCGCGCCGAGGATGTTGCCGGCGGCCAACCCTGGGTTGTCGATGCGCACGGCGGTGACGTTGGTGACCAACTCAGGCAACGACGTCGCGCCGGCGATGAGCAGGGAGCCGACCCAAAGATGTCCCAGACCTGTTCGTGAGGCGATAACATCGCCTGCCTGGGCCAGCGCTATGGCGGCGATAACTACGACAAGGGATGCTCCGAGGAACAGGGCAACAGCCCCGGCCAGGTTCAGATCCAGTTCCATCCGCTTTGCTCTCCAGTAGCGAAATCGTCAGCGAACAGCAATCAAGGGATTGAGTTTAGCTGAACTTGCTGACGCAGGGGAATGCCTTTTTGTGAGTCTCGCCCACCGCATTTGCGCGAGCTCTTATGCCACAGCTTTTGACGGTGGATCGTGGCCACCGCGGGTAACGCGTTTTAACGGCGAACGTTTAGCCCGTTAGCTCATTGGCGCTCTCAAGTGTTAGGGGCTCTTCCTGAGCAATTGCGTTGCCTGTTCCGTTCAGCAGTTCGTGAATGAGTCGAAGCTCGTCACGCAGCAGGCGGGGCATGAGGAAGTGCGTGCGTACGCGCTCGCGACCCGTCGCACCGAGCGCGACCCGCTCCGTCTCGTTTTCCAGCAGGAAGTCGACGCGCTCTGCGCACTCCTCGATGCTATTCACCAGGAATCCGCCGACACCGTCGGACACCTGCAGCCGCAGGCCGCCGACGTTCCCCACCACCACCGGTGTGCCCTTCCACAATGCCTCCGTGGCCGTGAGGCCGAACCCTTCCTTGAGCGACTTTTGTATGACCACCTTGCTCTGCGCCTGGAAGGGGCCCACCAGGTCCGAGAGGCCGGTCACGATGTGGACGTCCTTTACGCCGCGTGCGGCCTCCTGCACTGTCTCGAACATCACTCGCCCTTCGGGGTCGTCGTCCGCGAAGTTGCCCAAGAGCGCCAACTGCACCTCCGGGTGGCTTTGCTTGACCAGCTTGAACGCCTCGATGACGCCGAGGGGGTCCTTCCACGGATCGAAGCGGGAAACCTGCGAGATGAATGGCCGCGTCGGGTCGATGCCGAAGCGGGCTACGATGTGCATGGCGTCGTGGTAGGGCATCTCTGTGTTCTTGGGCGCGAAGGGGTCAATGGCGGGCGGCATAATGGCGATTGACAAGCCTTCTAGGCCCGGCCCGGCGTACTCCGGCAGGCTGAAGGCGGCGGCGTCAAAGCCGTTTGCCAGGGCGCTCAACCGTTTCCACGTCCCTTCTTCAGGGGCGGAGGTGTCAATGTGGCTGCGCCAGATCCATTTGCGCGCTGCATTGGGCGCGAACTCCCGAAGTGCAACGGGTTGCGGGTCGTGGACGATGATGACGTCGTAGGTTGACGTCAGGAACTCTGCGTTGTGCTTGTTCCATGCGGCGTGCATGTCCCATTCCGCGGGTGTCATGCCGCTTGGATCGCCCTGGAGGCAGTTGTGCATGTGCTTGGTCACATTGAAGAAGGAATCGTCGCCCCGCAGCGCCAGCCAGGAGACGTCGACACCGAGACCGTGGTAGAGCGGCAGCATGGAATGCAGGATCTCCGCTACGCCCCCGCCGTGCGCCGTGGCGTTCACGTGGACTATGCGCGCGCCCTTCAGCTTGTCTCCCAGGGACTCCAATTCCTCCAAGAGCGCATGGTCCAGCAGGTCCGTGTAGTGGTACAGGGAGTAAACCCCGGCTTCTTCCACAAGGTGCATATCAACTGCCTTTCGGCTCGGCTACAGCCGAGCAATTCAAACGTTGGCCATAAGGGTCACATGCGGAAGGATGGGTATGTGCAACTGGAAGGCAGCGCCAAGAGAGGGGACGGGGCAAATGTGGTTGGTTGATGGAGAAGAAGAAAAACATCTACCAAGCGCCTTCCCGCGCTTTACGTTGGCTTGTGCCTTGCGATTGAGTGGGCAGCAAGCGTTCCTCAGGTAGTGGGTTCCAGGTTATCTAGGGACTCCTTGAGCCGGCTGACCACGGCCTCGTACTCGCCCTTGACGGCAGGGCTAATGAGCACGCCGGGCCGCGAGGTGTCGCGGTAGTCGGCCCGCAGCTCGATGTTGCCGAGTAGGGGAGCGCCGATTTCGCCGGCAAGGCGCTCGCCCGCGCCGGAGCCGAACATTTCGCCGGAGAAGTTTTCGACGATGCCGAGCACCGTCATGTTGAGCTTACGCACCATGTTGATGGACCGTTTGGCGTCGAGGGCGGCAAGCTCCTGCGGGCCGGTCACGACGACAAAGCCGTCGAGAGGCAGGGTCTGCATGATGGTGAGAGCGGCGTCTGACGTGCCCGGCGGCATGTCAACGACAAGGTAGTCCATCTCCCCCCAATCCGTGTTCTCCATGAACTGGGTGAGGGTGTTGTGGATCATGGGGCCGCGAAAGATGATGGCCTCCTCCTCGTTTTCCTGGAAGAAGCCCATGGAGAGCACCTTGACGCCCCATTGGGTCGCGGGGGTGAACTCGCCGTCCTTGTAGTCGGGCTGGCCCTGCACCTTCATTGCACTGACGATGTTGGGGCAGTCGATGTCGGCGTCGAGGATGCCGACGCGCTCGCCCTGGGCGGCGAGAGTGGCAGCAATGTTCACGGAAACGGTGGTCTTGCCGACGCCCCCCTTGCCGCTGTAGACGGCAATCTTGTGGGCAATCTTGCCGAAGCGCTCAGTAATCTTGCGGCGCTGCTGCCACTGCTGGCGAATGGCCGCGAGGCGCGCTTCCTCTTGGGGCGTAGGTTGTCTGGCTGCCATGCGTCTCCTAGGCGATTGGGTCACCAATTTGGGAGCGGCCCGGAATGGGCCGGATGGTTAGTCGATGCCGAGCAGCTTCTTGCCATCCTCGGTGATCAGGTTGGGCGTCCACGGCGGGTCGAAGACCATCTCCACCGAAACGTCGCCAATGCCGTCGATCTCCGCGATGCGCCATTCGGCGTTCTGGGCAATGGATGGTCCCATGGAGCAGCCGGGGGCCGTCAGAGTCATCGTGACGCCCACGTTGTTCTCCGGGTCGATATCCAAGCCGTAGATGAGGCCCAGGTCATACACGTTGACGGGGATCTCCGGGTCGTAGACCTCGCGGAGGGCTTCGATAACCTGCTGTTGGGTAACGCTCTTCATGTCTTCACTCCCCTTCTTGCAGTCAGACTTATTCTAGGAAAGCTCAAAGCCGATGTCAATTGTTGACAAATATGGTCAACTTTCCAGTCGACGGTGATTCACAGCTACTTTCGCAGCGGCATGAGCGGGTCTTCCTGCAGCGCCATGATGCGACGAAGGTCAGTGACCTGGTCCCGCAGCATGGCCGCCTTCTCAAACTCAAGCCGCTTGGAGGCCTCCTTCATCTGTCGTTCGTATTCCCGCACGAGCCGGGCTATCTCATCGCGAGAGAGGTCCTGATCCTGCGCTGTGGCCATTCGGCTGCCCGGCTTGTACTCTGCCCGGGTCTCCGCCACCTGCTTCACCCGTTCCGTGATGTCCCGGACCTCCTTCTTGATGCCCGTGGGGATGATTCCGTGCGCCGTGTTGTGCGCCTCCTGCAGTCCGCGGCGGCGGTAGGTCTCGTCGATGGCGAAGCGCATAGAGTCGGTTACGACGTCAGCATACATTATTACGTGGCCTTCCTCGTGGCGCGCCGCGCGTCCTGTGGTCTGGATGAGCGACGAGCTGGAGCGGAGGTAGCCCTCCTTGTCCGCGTCGAGGATGGCGACGAGGCTCACCTCCGGCAGGTCGAGCCCCTCGCGCAACAGGTTGATGCCGACGACCACGTCGTACACACCAAGGCGGAGGTCGCGCAGGATCTCGCTCCGCTCGAAAGTCTCGATGTCGGAGTGAAGGTAGTGGACACGAACGCCCATTTCGAGGAGGTAGTCAGCCAGCTCCTCCGCCATGCGCTTGGTGAGCGTTGTGACCAAACAGCGGTGCCCCAATGCGGTGCGTTTGCGCACCTGTTCAAGCAGGTCGTCCACCTGCCCGTTGGTGGGCTTCACCTCAATGGTGGGATCCAGGAGACCGGTGGGCCGGATCACCTGCTCGACTGCCCTGGGGACCAAGTTGCGCTCGTAGGGGCCGGGCGTCGCGGAGACGAAGACAATCTGGTTGGTCCGATCGCTGAACTCCGAGAAGTCGAGCGGGCGGTTATCCAGCGCGGACGGCAGCCGAAAGCCGTACTCCACCAACGTCTTCTTGCGGGCGATGTCGCCGTGGTACATGCCCCGCACTTGGGGGACGCTCATGTGCGACTCGTCAATGAACAGGAGGTAGTCCTCGGGGAAGTAGTCGAGAAGCGTCCACGGCGTGCTCCCGGGCTCCCGCCCGCTGAGGTGGCGCGCGTAGTTCTCGATTCCGGAGCAATAACCGACCTGCTGCAGCATCTCCATGTCGTAGCGGGTGCGTTGCTCCAGGCGGGCCGCCTCCAGCACGCGCTCCTGGGACCGGAGCCACTGCAGGTGTTCCTCCAACTCCTCGTTGATTTTGCGGACGGCGGATTCCAGCTTCTCCTCACTGGTGACGAAGTGCTTGGCGGGGTAGATCTCAATCGCATCCTTCTCGGCCAGCACCTCGCCCGTGAGCGGGTCGACTTCCAAGATACGCTCGACCTCGTCGCCGAAGAAGGAGATGCGGAGGGCCAGCTCTTCGTAGGCGGGGAAGATGTCCAGGGTGTCGCCACGGACGCGGAAGCGGCCTCTCGCCAGGTCCATGTCGTTGCGGTCGTACTGCATGGAGATGAGCCCCTGAACCAGCAGGCGCAAACTGCGGCGCTCGCCCCGCTGCACGTTAGCTACGAAGCTGTAGTACTCCTCCGGGTCGCCAAGGCCGTAAATGCAGGACACGGAGGCGACGATGAGGACATCGCGGCGGGTCAGCAGGGCACGGGTGGCGGCGTGCCGCAAGCGGTCAATCTCGTCGTTGATGGAGGCGTCCTTCTCGATGTAGGTGTCCGTGCGGGGGATGTAGGCCTCGGGCTGGTAGTAGTCGTAGTAGGAGACGAAGTACTCGACGGCGTTGTCCGGCAGGAACTCGCGAAACTCCGTGGCGAGTTGTGCGGCCAAGGTCTTGTTGTGGGCGATGACCAACGTGGGACGCTGTACCCTCTCCGCGACCTTGGCCATGGTGAAGGTCTTGCCGCTGCCTGTGACGCCCAGGAGCGTCTGGTGGCGTTCACCGCGCAGCACACCATCCGCGAGGGCATCGATTGCCTCCGGCTGGTCCCCAGTGGGCACAAAGTCCGATACGACTCTGAAGTCCGGCACGCGTCCTACCTATTCCTAGATGCACCCATTGTACAGGAGATTCAGGTCCCAACCCAAGGACATAACAGTGGCATTCACGCGCGCGCAGCGGTAGAATGGCCTACATGCGGATACTCATGCGCATTTTGGGGCTGGCGTGGCGGCGTCCTCGCCATATGGTTGCCGCCTATGTGGCGCTCATCGCCAGCAGCGGCTTCGCCCTCGTTGTGCCCCGCCTGCTTGGCAACACCGTCGACGAGGTGCTCCGCGGCGGCATGTTCTCCGAGGTTGTCGAACTCGCCCTCCTCATCCTGCTGGTCAGTGCGGCGCGCGGCGTGTGCGCCTACGGCCAGACGTACCTCTCCGAGTGGACGGGCCAACTCGTGGCGTACGACCTGCGCAACTCCATCTTCAACAAACTGCAGCGCCTCAGCTTCTCGTACCACGACGGCCAGCAGACCGGCGACCAGATGTCCCGCGCCACCGCTGACGTCGAGGCACTGCGCAACTTCGTGCAGGGCGGGCTGCTGCGGGCGCTCAACATCGCCATCCTGGTGTTCGGCGCCGCTGGGCTGCTCTTCTTCCTGAACTGGCGGCTGGCCCTTGTCGGGCTGATCTTCGTACCCATTGTGGCGTACCGGTCGGCGGTGGTGAGCCTGTCGCTGCGAGAGGTGTGGACGTACATCCTGCGGGTCACCGGCAAGATGACGACGGTCATGCAGGAAAACCTCGCGGGGGCGCGCGTCGTCCGGGCCTTTGGCGCGCAGGAGCACGAGAAAGGCAAGTTCGACGTCGTCATCAAAGACCTCGCCGATTCCCATCTCCTCGCCAACCGCAAGCAGGTGCTGAACTCGTCCTTCATCCAGATCATGTTCGGCTTCGCGACGGCGGGCATCCTGTGGTTCGGCGGCGTCGAAATCGTGAATGGACGGCTCACGCCAGGTGAGCTGACGCAGTTCATCTTCTACCTGGGCCTCATTCAGGGTCCCGTTCGCATGTCCGGGATGATCCTCAACAACTTTTCCCGCGCGGTGTCCGCCGGGCAGCGCATCTTCGAGGTGCTGGACTCCCCCTCGCCAGTGGAGGACCAGGAGGGCGCAATAGACGCTGGGCGGGTGCGTGGACACGTCCGGTTTGAGGACGTCTCCTTTGCGTACGGGCAGGACCCGGTACTCGACCACGTTTCGCTGGAGGCGGAGCCGGGGCAGGTGGTGGCGCTTCTGGGCATGCCCGGCAGCGGCAAGACGACGATCGTGCATTTGCTCCCGCGCTTCTATGATGCCACGGGCGGCCGCATAACGCTCGACGGCGTAGACATCCGCGAGTACACGCTGGAATCGCTGCGGCGGAACATCGGCATCGCCATGCAGGACGTGTTTCTCTTCTCCGCCACCATGGCCGACAACATCGCCTACGGACGGCCGGGCACAACACGCGATGAGGTCGAGCGGGCGGCGAAGATCGCGCAACTGCACGACTTCATCGTCTCGGAGCCGGATGGCTACGAGACGTGGATCGGCGAGCGTGGCATCACCCTGAGCGGCGGGCAGCGGCAGCGGCTGGCCATCGCCCGCACTGTGTTGCTGGACCCGCCGGTGCTGGTGCTGGACGACTCCACGTCCAGCATCGACGCGAGCACGGAACACCTGCTGCGGCAGGCATTGGCGGAGGTGATGCGGGGCCGCACCACCTTCGTGATTGCGCACCGACTCAGCACCGTACGCACCGCCGACGCCATCCTGGTGCTCGACGAGGGACGCATTGCCGAGCAGGGCCGCCACGACGAGCTCATTGCCCGCGACGGCCTCTACCGCAAGCTCTACGAGTTGCAATTGCTGCCCGCGGAGCCAACGATCGACGAACTTGCCACCGGGAGCGTGGGGCCATGATGGGCTGGCACGGTCACGGCGGAGGTATGGGCGGCGGCTGGCGCGGCGGCGGTGGTGGCGGGTGGCGCGGCACGGGTCGCCATGGCGCCCTTGACGACGAGAGCGAGCTGGGAGCGTTCTACAACCATCGCGTTGTCACGCGGTTGATCTCCTACATCATGCCCCACAAGGGCATCGCGATTTTGAGCATGCTCACCATGCTGGTTACTACCACCACCATTGTGGTCCAGCCGTGGATCATAAAGCTGGGGATAGACGAGCTTGTGGACGCGCCGACTCAAGGACACGTGGGCGCGCTTGCGCTCGTCATGGCGATGTTCATTGGCAATATCCTGGTGCGGTTCGTGTCCAACTACCTCTACCAGGTAAGTTTGGCGCGGGTCAGCCAGGGAGTGCTCTATACCCTGCGATCGCGCATCTTCGCTCACCTGCAGCGGCTGTCCACGTCGTTCTATGACAAGAACGAGGTGGGCCGCATCATGTCTCGCGGGCAGAACGACGTGAACCAGCTCCAAGAGTTCCTCAACCTGGTTATCAGCAGCCTTGCGGACATGCTGAGCCTCTTCGGCATCATTCTTGCGATGTTCCTGCTGGACGTGCAGTTGGCGCTCATCACCCTGACGGTGGTGCCGGTGCTCATCGGCATCATGGTGGTGTGGCAACGGATCGCGTGGGGGACGTTCATGCGGGTCCGGCAGGCCATCTCGGTGGTCAACGCCAACCTGCAGGAGAACATCTCCGGCGTCCGCGTGGTGCAGGCGCTGAACCGCGAAGAGACCAACATGCGCCGCTTTGACGAGGTGAACAACGGCCACCTGGACGCCAACCTGCACGCAAGCCGCCTCTCGGCCGCGCTCATGCCGACGGTCGAGATCCTGACGGCGGTGTCGATTGGCCTGGTGGTGGTCTTTGGCGGAA
This sequence comes from Dehalococcoidia bacterium, assembly GCA_965249605.1. Classification (GTDB taxonomy): domain Bacteria; phylum Chloroflexota; class Dehalococcoidia; order Lucifugimonadales; family UBA1127; genus UBA1127. The sequence continues at coordinate 1,473,881 of OZ252245.1, read as the reverse complement.
GCATGGCCATCAACGGTGTGCTTGAGGTTAGCGTCATCGTGGCCTTTGCGCTGTATGTGCAGCGATTCTTCGACCCGATTCGCAACCTTACGATGCAGTACACGCAGTTCCAGCGGGCCATGACGAGCGGCGTACGCATCTTCGCGCTGCTGGACACGCCGGTGGAGGTCGCGGACAAGCAGGACGCCATCGAGTTGCCGCCGGTGAAGGGCGCGGTTGCGCTGGAAGACGTGCGCTTCCATTACGTGCCGGACGTCGAGGTGGTGCGCGGCGTGAGCCTGGACATCAAGGCGGGCGAGACGGTGGCGTTTGTCGGCGAGACCGGGGCGGGCAAGACCACGCTGGTGGCCCTGCTCAACCGGTTCTACGACGTTTCGAGCGGCCGCATCACCGTGGACGGCCATGACCTTCGCGACGTCACGCAGGACTCCCTGGCGCGCCAGACGGCGATGGTGCTGCAGGAGCCGTTCCTGTTCTCCGGCAGCATTCGCGACAACATCACGTACAACCACCCGGATGCGCCGCAGGAGACGGTCGAGGCGATCGCAAGGGCCGTGGGGGCGCACGACTTCATCGAGCGGCTGCCGCATGGGTATGAGACGCCCGTGTCGGAGCGGGGCCAGAACCTGAGCGTGGGCCAGCGACAGCTCATCAGCTTTGCCCGGGCGCTGCTGGCGGACCCCCGCATCCTGGTGCTGGACGAGGCCACTGCCAACATCGACAGCTATAGCGAGAGCCTGATCCAGCAAGCCCTGACGGAGGTGTTCAAGGGCAGGACGTCCTTCGTCATCGCGCACCGCCTGAGCACCATTCGCAACGCCGACCGCATCGTCGTCCTGGGACATGGGCAGGTATTGGAGCAGGGCACGCACGACTCGCTGATGTCGACGGGCGGCGCGTATGCCAGTTTGTACAGCGCCTACTTCGCGGCGGCCTCCGCTCCCGAGGCGGGCGGGTAGATCCTGCGTAAGAGATCCCGCCCGTGCCCCTTCATGGCCGCTCTCCCATATATAGATTGTTGACCCTATACTTGCGACCCCCAAGCATTCCGGCAAATCAGCGTTGGCCCGAGCCCGGGAAGGGACGTCACTCACGCGCTTGCGCGCCGTCCCCGTCGAGGGAGGGGACGGCGGTAGGGGCGGGCCGCCGTATCGAGCACGGGCCGGGCACTGCGGCAGGCTCAGGGCGATCTGCATTTCCACCACTACTGATGACTCCCCGGTGTTCCCACAGGTTCCCCTTCCCCTCTGCGTTCAACCTCTCCTGTCATCCCCCCCTGACCCGCTGCCCGCGCTGGTGTCGCGCCGCCGTTGTGGGCGCTGGGCGGCGTTTTGGCGTTTGTTTTCACGGGCCGGCGTAGCTGGGGGAACTTTGCTTCGGCAATCGTCTGTGTAGCTGTCGTGACGCATTGCAGCGATACATCCAAAGCCGAAATCGCTGTGCCTGCTGAAACAAATCCCTGCTGTTGGGGAGCCGTGCCGGCACTGGCGTCTCGCCGCCGTTGTGGACGCTGGGCGGCGTTTTGGGCGATTGTTTTCACGGGGCGTCGTAGCTGGGGAAACGCTTGTTGTCCTAGCCCGTCGTAGCTGAGGAAACCTTGTCCTGGCAATCGCTTTGTATTGGCGGTGACGCATTGCAGCTACAAATCCAATCCAAGAACGCTCCGCCGTGTTGAAACAAATGCCTGCTGTTGGGGAGCCGTACCGGACACGTTCCTCGATGCGAACCGTGGGGGCGAGGGGCTGTTCGAGGAGGTTGCGTGCGTGTGCCATGGGGGGAGGGTAGCGGGGGGCGGGGCTTGGGGGGAAGGGGGTGGTGGCAGGGTCGTGGGGTAGCGGGACGGGGACGGGCGATTCGCGAATCGCCCCTACCGGAGGGCGCGAAGGGAGAGGGTGAATCGGGGTTGGTTGGTGGAGGGGATGCCCCACGCGGCGTCCGTTCCCCCTTCGATTTCCCTCAGGGCGAACGGACGCCCCCTGCCCCTCTGGATTCCTGCCTTCGCAGGAATGACGAAGGGGGGTGGGCAGGAATGGCATGCGAGGTGGGCGAGAATGGCAAAGATGTCGGGTGCGGAGGGGTTCCCGCCGGGGGCGGAACGGGCGGTTCGCGAACCGCCCCTACGGAGGTCATAAGGAGAGCGGGTGAGTCGTGATTGGGCGGTGGTGGAGATGCTCCGCCCTGGCCCTGCCCCTCTGGATTCCTGCCTTCGCAGGAATGACGTGGGAGGGTGCGGGGGAGCGCCTAATTCGCTCCGGCGGGGATGATGCGGAGTATGCGGTCGTCGAAGCGGGCTGGGCTGCCTCGGCCGTCGCGGTTGTACGGACTGCCTATTCGTCGGAAGCTTCTGTCAATTTGCCAGGCTGCACTTTACCGTGGGAGATCTGTCTCCATGTGAGCACGATTGCGATGGGAAGGCCTATTGCCAGGAAGATGACAGCCAAAGTGAAGTTGATTGCGTCCTCATGTTTCAGCAACGCTAGAAGGGGCCCAAGATTCGGTATCAGCAGTCCGAGCCCTGCGGCGGTTAGCATCAAGAATGGGACGTTTAGCAACAGGTCAATTGCTCCGCGCCGTCCCTTTATGCCAAGGGCGGCTCCCGGCAGTGCGAGGGCGGCAATTGCTCCCGACAACACTATTAAAACCCATGAGCCCGCATTGCAGGAAATGGATTCCGCCCAGGACTCTTCGTCGGCGCATAGGCCCTCGCCAACAAAGACCTGGAAGAGGAAGTAGAGCGCCATTGCCAGGGCTACACCACCGACCAAGCCCAAGACGGCCCTTCCAATAGTTGCGGCGGGCCGCCTAGGTCGCCCCACTGCGGTGTTTGCTGTTGCCAGTCCCCTGTCCGTCACGGTTCCCTGTTTGTCAAGCTGGTCCCCGTTGCCTCGCTGGCTTCCGACCTTCGAAGGCTCAGGCGAGGGCGAGGCATCATTCTCCATCGGCACACCTCACAACACCAACGTATGGTAAACCCGGAGTGGAATTGTTAGGAGGACTAAACTACAGTCGTCGCGACCTGTCAATTGGTAGAACCCGGGCTCCTCCAGCTTCTTCTCAACGTTCCTCTCAGGTGTGTGGACCGGAGAGGGCTGAAGCAAGGAGGCAGCACTACTCCTCGTTGGCGGGCACTATGCGGAGGATGCGGTCGTCGAAGCGGGCTGGGCTGCCTCGGCCGTCGCGGTTGCTGGTGGTGATGTAGAGGTAGCCGTCGGGTCCCTGCACGATGGCCCGCAGCCGGCCGATCTGGTTCTCCAGTATCTTCTCCTCTCCTATAACCGTCCACGCGCCATCCAGGTCTGCGGCAAAGGTGAGGCGGCGGATATGCTGCACCTTGAGCGTGGTGAAGAAGAAGCTGTTGGTCCAATGCAACGGCAACGGCCCGCCCGTGTAGAACGCGGCGCCGGCAAGGGCGAGGGTGGGCGTGTAGATGGTCAGCGGATCCTCATAGTCGGGGTTGTCGGACTTTCCGCGCACCTCCGGCCAGCCGTAGTTCCTGCCCGCGACGAGCAAGTTGATCTCGTCGTTGTCGGATGGCCCATGCTCCGTGATGAAGGCCTCGCCCGTCTCGGGGTGCCAGTCAATGCCCTGGGGATTGCGGTGCCCCAGCGTGTACATGGGGTTGCCGGGGATGGGGTTGTCGTCAGGCACAGAGCCGTCGGCGTTGAGCCGCAGAATCTTGCCCGACGGCGACGAGGGGTCCTGCGCCGCGTCCGCGTTCTGGGCGTCTCCCATGGTGACGTACAGCTTGTCGTCCGGGCCGAAGCGGATGCGGCAGCCGTTGTGGTTTCGCGCACCCGGAATGCCATCAAAGACGACCGTATGGCCGATTCCGGTGCCTCCTGAATCCGTAAGCCGGGCCACGCGGTTCGTCGGGCCGCGTTGTTCATCGATGTAGGTGTAGCAGACGTACAGGTGGCCATTCTCGGCGAAGCTGGGGTCGAGAGCCATGCCCATGAGACCAGCCTCGCTCTGCGCCCACACGTCCAGCTCGGCGAACGGCTCGTCCAGCAGGTCCCCGTCCTCAACCACGCGGATGCGGCCGGGCCGCTCGGTGACGAACATGCGCCCGTCAGGGGCGAAGGCCAGGTCCCACGGAACGCGCAGGCCCTGCACAACCGTCTCGACAACGTAGCCTGTGGAGGGGACCGAGACGCCCTCGGATGCCGTGCCCTCGTTGCCGCAGGCGGCGAGCAGCAGAAGGGTGAGGGCGACGGCGGGCATCAGAGTAGCCGTCGCTCGAAGGAGGCGGTGGCGCCGAATGGGTCGCGGTGTGACGGTCATCAGCGGCTCGCCCGCGTGTTCTTCTTATGGCCCGCATCGGTCGCCTCGTAGGCCTCGTCAGGCGGGAGGTCCGCGCCCTGCGCTGCCGATACGGCCAGGCGGTCGGCGCGCTCGTTCTCGGTGACGCCGGTGTGCCCGCGCACCCAACGGAAATCGACATCGTGCTTCTCAACGAGCGCCAGCAGCCGTTCCCAGAGGTCTGGGTTGAGCGCGCTCTCGTTCTTGTTGCGCATCCAACCCTTGGCCCGCCACTTGCGCGCCCATCCCTTTGCTATCGCGTCAACCACGTAGCGGGAGTCGCTGTGCAAGGTGACCTGACAGGGGCGGTTGAGGGCCTCGAGCGCCTTGATGGCGGCGAGGATTTCCATGCGGTTGTTGGTGGTGTGCCGAAAGCCGCCGGAGAGCTCCTTGCGGTAATCGCCGGTGAACATGACCACGCCGTAGCCACCCGGGCCGGGGTTGCCGATGGCGGACCCGTCGGTGTAGATAGTGACGCGGGTCATGTCGCTCACTGGCTCTCCATCCCGTCCATGGTGAGCTGTGGCGAGGGGGTCGGGCCCTTGCCGGGCGTGTACTCGAGTCCCAGGTGCTGGTAGGCCAATCGCGTGGCGACGCGGCCCCGGGGCGTGCGCTCCAGGAAGCCGAGCTGCAGCAGGTAGGGCTCGTAGACGTCCATGACGGTGTCGGCGTCCTCACTGATGGCGGCGGAGATGGTCTCGAGGCCGACGGGGCCGCCGCCGAACTTCTCGACGATGGCGCGGAGCACCTGGTGGTCGACCATGTCGAGGCCGAGACTGTCCACCTCCAGTCGACCGAGGCACTCCAGCGCGATATCGACAGAAATGGCGCCGTCGCCGGTCACCTGTGCGTAGTCTCGGACTCGGCGGAGGAGCCGGTTTGCGACGCGGGGCGTTCCGCGGCTGCGGCGGGCGATCTCGGCGAGACCGTCCTCGTCCGCTTGCACCTGCAGGATGTTGGCCGAGCGAGAGATAATCTGTTGCAATTCGGCGGTGTTGTAGAACTCGAGGCGGTGCACGAGGCCAAAGCGGTCGCGCAGGGGAGCGCTGACCATCGCGTATCGCGTCGTCGCGCCGATGAGGGTGAAGGGCTTGAGGTTGAGGCGAAGGCTGCGGGCGCCCGGCCCCTTGCCGATGATGATGTCTATGGCGAACTCCTCCATTGCCGGGTAGAGCACCTCCTCCACCACGCGGCTGAGGCGGTGGACCTCGTCAATGAAGAGGATGTCGCCGGGCTGGAGGCCGGTGAGGACGGCAGCGAGGTCGCCTGGGCGCTCGATGGCGGGGCCGGAGGTTATTCGAACGTTGACGCCCATCTCCTGGCCGATAATGTGGGCGAGGGTGGTCTTTCCGAGGCCGGGCGGGCCGTAGAGGAGTACGTGTTCAAGGGCCTCGCCGCGTTGACGCGCGGCGGTGATGCCGATGCCGAGATTCTCCTTGACGCGGCTCTGGCCGACATACTCGCTCAGCCTGCGGGGCCGCAGGGTGCGGTCCAGCCCCGTGTCCTCTACTTGTTCCGCGCTGGAAACCAGCCGCTCTTCCATAGGCTCCTATGCGCCCGTCAATTGCAGCCATTCTAGCAGGGTCGCCTCGGGCAGCGCACTGTGCCGATTTGGCCAAACTGCTTGACAGCCGTGCAATCGTGCCCTATATCCTACCATCGCCCAACAGGCGCTAGTGCGTAGCGGTACGCTTGTGTCCGCCGCACAGAAAAGGAGGAAGGCCGTGAAAATTGGGTTCTACGACGACTTCAAGCCCTGCATTCTGAAGGACGATGGAGTAGTGGACATCACCGAGCAGGTGGGACACCTGGACGAGGGTGACCCCCAACTGTTAATGGAGCGGATCATCGGAGACTTCGACAGCCTGCGCCCGGCGCTGGAGGCAGCGGCGGGCTCGGGCTCAGTGACGCCGCTGGACCAGGTGCGGCTTCGCGCCCCGCTGCCTCGCCCGGGCAAGGTGCTGTGCGGCGAGGGGAACTACAAGGAAGGCGTGACCATTGACCCGCCCAAGCCGCTTCGCACCTTCTTCAAGTCGCCGGACGCGGTCATCGGCCCCGGCGACACGGTGGTGTTCCCCACGTTCCGGCCCGTCATCTTCAACCATGAGGCGGAGTTGGGCGTGGTCATCGGCAAGGAGGCCAAGCGGGTGTCGGTGGAGGACGCGCTGAGCTACGTCTTCGGCTACACGACAGCCGTCGACGTCTCCGCGCGTGCACCCATGGAGGACGAGGCCGAGGTGCCCGGCACGCCGCCGTCGCACTACGACAAGAGCTTCGACACGTTCCTGCCCATTGGTCCGGCCATCACCACCGCGGACGAGATTGCCGACCCCAACAACCTCCAGGTTAAGTACTACGTCAACGGGAAGCTGCGGCAGGACTACAACACCAGCGACATGGAGAGCGGCGTCGCCAACATGATCGCCACCTTGTCGCACGTAATGACGCTGAAACCCGGCGACCTGCTCATGGGCGGCACCAACCACGGCAACCTCGGCCCGCTGCAGGACGGCGACTTCGGCGAGATCGAAATCGAGGGGCTAGGCCGGCATGGCCACAACATCGTGGACTCGATGAAGCGGACGTGGGACCCGGATGCGCTGCGCGACCCCGCGCTGAACGCGGCCAACCGCGAGGCGCAGAGGGGCCAGCCGCAAGCAGGCGCATGGCCTTTCCAGGCCAAGAGCGGCTAGGCGGTTCGCGTCGCTATTCGCAAACCTCGTTCTCCCTGTGATGGGCGACGGGTGAACGGAAACAATACAAAAGGAGAGGCGCCATGAAGATCGGGTTTTACAACGACTTCCAGCCCTGCGTCGTCAAGGACGACGGCGTGGTGGACATCTCGGACGCGGTGGGGCACCTGGCTATATCGTCACCGCAGCGCTACATGGAGCGCATCATCGTCAACTTCGACGAGCTGCGCGGCAGCCTGGAGGCGGCGGAGAGCAGCGGCACGGTCATCCCCATGGACCAAGTGCAGCTGCGCGCGCCAGTGCCGCGGCCAGGCAAGGTCCTGTGCGGAAACGGCAACTACATGGAGGGCGTACAAATTACGCCCACCCGCCCGCTCAAGACCTTCTTCAAGTCGCCCGACGCCATCATCGGCCCCGGCGACACGGTGGATCTGCCAGCGTTCCGACCAGTCATCTTCAACCATGAGGCGGAGCTGGGCGTAATCATCGGCAAGACGGCGCACAACGTCTCGGAGGACGAGGCGCTGAGCTATGTCTTCGGCTACACGACCGCCGTCGACGTGTCGGCCCGCGCGCCGGAAGAGGGCGAGGCGGCGCTGCCCGGCGACTACGGCAAGAGCTTCGACACGTTCCTGCCCGTCGGCCCGTCCATCACCACCGCTGACGAGATTAGCGACCCCAACAACCTGAACGTGAAGTACTGGGTCAACGAGGACCTGCGGCAGACCTACAACACCAGCGACATGGAGCACAGCATCGCATACATGATCGCGACGCTGTCCCACGTGATGTCGCTCAAGCCGGGTGACCTGATCCTCGCGGGCACAAACCACGGCGGCTTGGGCCCACTACAGGACGGCGACTTTGCGGAGATTGAGATCGAGAAGATTGGACGCAACACACAGCGGATATCGGACCCAATGAAGCGCACATGGGACCCGCAAGGGGTGCGCAAGCCGGAGGAAATGGCGGCCCGCCGGGAGTCCATGAAGGGCACCCCCAACAATGGCACTTGGCCGTTCCAACCCAAGGGCGGGTAGGGGACAGGCGCTAAACAGGCACAATTAGGGGAGCCGTTCGCAATGAGGGCAATCTTAGGGCGAACGGCTCCCCTCGCGTGTATTGCGAATCTAGGAATCTTACGCTCAACTGACGCCGTTCCTTCGACGAAGGCAACCGGGTCGGACGGGGAACGTGGCGGGTGTCGTTCGCCTGCAGCCTGTCGAAGTGCACGCCCGGCTTGCCCAATGGGGTCAAGAGCACTGCGTCGTTGACAGAGCGCGGGCGGCTGGCTAGCCTAATTCTCACCAATACCGTAACGGGAGCGTCTATGAATATCTTTGTGTCCGGTTCTCTGGCCTATGACCGCATCATGAACTTTCCGGGCCGGTTCGGCGACCACATCTTGCCGGACCGGATCCACAATCTGAACGTCAGCTTCAACGTGGACAGTCTGGTGGAGCGTCCCGGCGGCTGCGCGGGCAACATCTCCTACTGCCTGGTGTTGCTGGGGGAGCAGCCCCACACGCTGGCCACCATCGGGAGCGACTGCAACCGGTACCTGGAGTGGATGGAGCAGAACGGCGTGCCGCTTGGCGGCGTCCGTGTCATCGGTTCCGCGCCGACGGCCAGCGCGTACATCACCACGGATCAGGGCGACAACCAGATCACCGGCTTCCACATGGGCGCGATGATGTACACCTCGGACTTCGGGTTCGACGACTTCGAGCCTGAGGACAGCATCGCCGTCGTCTCGCCCGGCAACCTGGACGACATGCGGAACTACAGCCGGTACTACAAGGAGAACGGCATCCCCTACGTCTTCGACCCGGGGCAGTCGCTTCCCGCCTGGACGGGCGAGGCCCTCCGGGAGTGCATCGACGGGGCGGCGGTGCTCATCGCGAATGACTACGAGATGGGGCTCATCAGCGGATCGACTGGCTTGGACGCCGCTGCTTTGGGCCGATTGGCCGGCGCAGTCATCACGACGAAGGGCGAGGACGGCTCCGTACTCTCGGTGGGCGGCGTCGAAACGGCGATCCCTGCCGTGACCGCGAAGCAGGTCGCCGACCCGACGGGCGCGGGGGACTCATACCGCGGCGGTCTGTTGAAGGGCATGGTGGAGGGCAAGTCGCTGGCGGAGGCGGCGCTCATGGGGAGCGTGTGCGCCTCGTTTGCCGTGGAAGTACGGGGGACGCAGGAGTACCGCTTCACGATGGAGGAGTTCAACGCCCGGCTGGCATCGGCGGGGTCGGGGTAGGCCACTGTCCATTCACGCGCGTATAATCGGCGTATGACGACGTCGGACGGTGTTACGGTGACGCTGCGGTTGTTTGCGGTGTACCGCGAACGGGTTGGCAGCGACTGTCTCGAGGTGACGCTGCCGAAGGGCGCCACAGTAGACGACGCGCTTCGCTGGCTGGCGGAGGAGCACCCCGTCACCGTCCTCCTGCTGCCCACGACCATGGTGGCCCTGAACCAGGAGTACGTGGAACGCTCGCACCCACTGCAGGCCATGGACGAAATTGCGCTCATTCCTCCTGTCTCCGGCGGACTCGACCTGCCGAGCCCCAACCCGCGCATCCTCATCACGGAGGAGCCGCTGGACGCCGAGAAGTTGACCTCGATGGTCCAGAGCACGGCCAACGGCGGCGTCGTCACCTTCCAGGGCATCACGCGCGACCAGACCGGTGGCCGCGTCGTGGTTCGGCTGGAGTACGAGGCCTATCCGGAGATGGCGTACAAGACGCTCCAGCAGATCTTCGACGAGGTGGAGGAGCGCTGGGGCGTCGTCGACTTGGCGCTGGCGCATCGCATCGGACGGCTGGAGTTGGGCGAGGCGAGCCTCATTGTCGCCGCAGCGGCGGCACACCGGGCCGAGGCCTTCGCGGTAACCATGTACGTGGTGGACCGCCTAAAGGAGATCGTGCCCATCTGGAAGAAGGAGTTCTTCGAGGACGGCTCCGTGTGGGTCGGCCTCGGCTCCTCTGCGCCCCCTGCGGACTGGACGGGGGCGGAGACGCCGGGAGGGTAGGGACCGGGATTCGCGAATCGCCCCTACAATCGGGACGCTGGACGACACGATTCCTTATTCACCTGCCTCAGCCGCAGCCTTCGCCGCGGGGACCTTCGGGGGCTTGGCGAGCAGCGAGCAGCCCACAGCCAGCACCGTCACGCCAATGAAGATGGGGATGATGGTGTTGTAGTCGCCGGTGATGTCGAAGAAGAAGCCGGTGAGGACGGGGCCGCCGCCGGCCGCGGCGATGCGGATGGGCGCCACGATGCCCCTGGTGCTTCCAAGGAAACGCCGGCCAAAGTAGACGGCGTAGGCGTGGGAGCCGAACAGGCCCTCACTCCGGCCGAGGCCGAAGGCGAATGCGTACGCAAACACACCGACTGTCGACGACACCGACAGCAGCAATATGAGCGCAATGATGTCAAGCGACTGGCTCATGGCGATGCAGTAGCGCAACGGGATGCGGTTGGCCAGCCACCCCCACCAGAACTTCACCAGCAACGCGACGATCGTTAGCAGGATGATCGCCGCCGCCGCCAGCCCCGCTGAGAAACCCTTGTCGGTCAGGTATGGCACCTGGTGCAGCGTGATGCTGGTGGTCATAAAGATGGTGAGGTTGAGGCTCAGGGTTATGAGCCACAGGGCCGGGGTCCTCGCCGCCTCCGCCATGGTCCAGTCGCGTTCCGCCGCCGAGGGCGGGGCCCGCTGACCGCCCGCCGAGGGAAGATCCGGCGATGGCGCCCCGTCGGGTCGCAGGCCCAGGTCCTCGGGCATGCGGCGCATCTTGAGCCACGCTGGGACGAGCAGCACAACCAGCGTGATGACACCGAAAATGACATAGGCGCTGCGCCAGTCGAACTGAACGATGAGGAAGGCCGCGAGCGGGGCCATCAAGATTCCACCGAGGGGAATGCCGGTGCTGGCTATCGCAAGGGCTAGGGCGCGGTGTCTCACAAACCACTTGGCGACGACGGTAGTGGTGACCTCGCCTCCGGCGAAGGCCAGGGCGAAGGAGCGCAAGACGCCGAAGATAAGGTAGAAGCTCAGGAGACTGCCGACCCACGCCATGCCGATTGTCGAAAGGCCTGCCATGATGATGCCCAGCGCCATGAGGGCTCGCGGGCCGTATCGATCGACGGCCATGCCGATGGGCAGCGCGAGGGCGCCCATGATGACGGCGCGGATGAGGAGGACGGCGGAGGTGGCGCCGCGGCTGAACTCAAGCTCCTCACTCATGGGCTTGAAGAAGAAACCGAATGCGTACGTCTGGAAGCCGGAGAGGAGCATGGAGGACGTAACGGCAATCCCCACGATGTACCAGCCGTGGAAAATGCGGGGTTGGCGGGATGGGGTTGTTACGGTATCAGACACTCGCGGCTCCGGTTAAGATGCAGGAAGTGTACCACAGGCGTTCGCTCGAATTGGGATTTGTGCAAAGATTCACAAGTGCAGATACGAAACTGGTGCGGTTTCTCATATTGTCCATAGGTTGGCCCGTTGATACGATAGATATACGCTTTGGACAAACGTGGAGGGATCGCATAGTGGTCTAGTGCGGGCGCCTGCTAAGCGCTTGGGGGCCTAACCGCTCCTCCAGGGTTCGAATCCCTGTCCCTCCGCCACCAATCGAAACTCCTTCAGGCAGTGTGATGGCAATCCAAGAAGCACAATGGGCGGCTACCCGTACCCAGCGGCCGGAACCAATTCCGGCAGGAGACGGGACGCCCAGCAGCTACCACATCTGGACCATCGGTTGCCAGATGAACAAGGCCGACTCCGACCGGCTCGCCAGCGCGCTGGAGCAGCTTGGTCTAACGCCTGCCCCCACAGCCCAGCTTGCCGACGTCGTCGTCTTTAACTCGTGCGTGGTCCGCCAGAGCGCGGAGGACAAGGTGGTTGGGGCGCTCGGCATGGCGAAGTCGCTGAAGCGGCAGCGGCCGGAGCGCATCGTCGCGCTCATGGGCTGCATGGTCGGGCCCAAGACGGACGAGCTGGAAGCACGTTTCGGTCATGTTGACGTCTTCATGCAGCCACAGAAGTACGCGCCTCTCCTGGAACTTGTCGGCGATCGGCTCGGCGTCGACCCTGAGGGGTGCATCGGCCCGCTGACGGACGTTCACGCCGACGTGACCAGCTACATACCCATCATCCAGGGCTGTGACCTCTTTTGCAGCTTCTGCATCATCCCCTACCGCCGGGGCCGGCAGGTGAGCCGTCCGCTGCCCGACGTGGTGCGCGAGGCGGAGCTGCTGGCGGCACGGGGGGTTCGCGAGGTCACGCTGCTGGGCCAGACCGTCGACGCCTACGGCCACGACCTGCCCGGGGACGATGACCTGGCAGACCTGCTGTACGGGCTGCAAGAGGTGTCCGGGCTGGAGCGCATTCGCTTCCTGACATCGCACCCCATGTACATGAGCGACCGCATCATTCAGGCGGTGGCGGACCTGCCGAAGGTCTGCGAGCACATCAACCTCCCCGTGCAGGCAGGCGACGACGATGTGCTGTCGTCCATGCGGCGCACGTACTCGACGGAGGAGTACCTCTCCACCATCGACCGCATCCGCTCGACCATCCCCGGCGTTGCACTGAGCACAGACCTCATCGTCGGCTTCTGCGGCGAGACGGAGGAGGCGTTCGATGCGAGCTACCGGCTGCTGGAGCAGGTGCGGTTCGACAAGGTGCACGTGGCGCAGTACTCGACGCGGGAGGGCACCATCGCGGACCGCACGCTGACGGACGACGTGCCGAAGGAAGAGAAGCACCGCCGCCTGAAGGCAGTGGACTCGCTACAGGAGCGGGTGGCGACGGAGATCAACGCGCGGCTTCTCGACGAGACGGTCGAGGTGTTGGTGGAGGGACGCGACAAGGGCAAGTGGCGCGGCCGGACGCGCACAGACAAGCTGGTGTTCTTTGAGGACGCTGGGGACTTCCATGGGAAGCTGGCCCGCGTCCGCATCACCAAGACATCACCGTGGTCGCTGCAAGGCGTGCAAGAAGCGGTGTAGGCGGGAGGAATCACATGGCCGTTGAATTGACGGTGGCTGACAGTAGACTGCGCAACCCTCGCGTACCCCTGACGGAGCTGGAGCAGTCGGCATTCTGTCAAGTCGAGCCGCTAGAGACCAAGCCGCTGGCGGAGGAGTTGAACGCGGGAGTCCGGTGGCAACGGCTGTCGGACGAGTACGTCAACCTCACGCCGGCAGAGCTGACGGCGCGCATCCAATCGAACCGGGCCGCGCTCGGCAGCAGCACCGTCATCCTGGGCCACCACTACCAGCGTGAAGACATCATCATCTTCGCGGACTTCCGCGGCGACTCCCTCAAACTATCGCAGTACGCGGCAGAGCGGCAGGAATCGCAGTTCATCATCTTCTGCGGTGTGCACTTCATGGCGGAGACCGCCGCGGTCCTGGGCGGCAAGCACCAGAGCGTCGTGCTGCCCAACATCAACGCGGGGTGCTCCATGGCGGACATGGCGCCCACGAGCGACGTCGAGGACTGCTGGGACGACTTGATGGAGACGCTGGGCGAGGGCTCCATCGTGCCGGTGACGTACATGAACTCCACGGCGGAGATCAAGGCGCTCGTCGGGCGGAACAACGGCGCGGTATGCACGTCCTCCAACGCCGCCAAGGTTGTCGAGTGGGCGTTCCAACAGGGTAAGCGGGTGCTCTTTCTTCCTGACCAGCACCTGGGACGCAACACCGGCCTGAAGCTGGGAATCCCGCTGGACGAGATGCTCGTCTGGAACCCGTTCCGTCCACTTGGCGGGCACACTGCGGAAGCGCTGGAGCAGAGCAAGATGGTCCTGTGGAAGGGACACTGCTCGGTGCACACGCGGTTCACTCCGGCGCAGGTCGACAAGGCGCGAGCCGCCTTCCCCGACGTCAACATCCTGGTGCACCCGGAGTGCACGATGGAGACGGTGCAGATGGCCGACTACGTTGGCTCGACGGAGCTGATTGTTAGGGCCGTCAGCGAGGGCGCGCCGGGCAGCGTCTGGGGCGTCGGCACGGAGATCAACCTGGTAAGCCGGCTGGCCCACGAAAACCCGGACAAGACGGTCTTCTGCCTGGACCCGGTGGTGTGCCCATGCTCGACGATGTACCGGATCCACCCGGCGTACCTGCTGTGGGTGACGGACGAGCTGCTGGCAGGCCGCGTCCCGAACCAGGTGACCGTCGACGAGGAGACGGCGCACTACTCCAAGCTCGCGCTGGAACGCATGCTGACGCTGGTGTAGACCGGCGGAGGCGGGAACACAAAGGGATTTGAGTAAGGGGGCGCGATGGACGCCCCCGCTCCATAGGTGCGGTGGAAGCTGCATTGGCGGCGCACAAGAGCCAAGGAGGAACTCCGGTGACAACCACCAAAGCACGGATCAAACGTCTGACCCACCTGGTGATCCGCGTTCGAGATGTGGAGCGCTCGGAGCGGTTCTACACGGAGGTCATGGGCTTCCACATCACGGCCAAATACCCAGGCATGATCTTCTACGCCACCGAGGACGAGCCAACTACGCATGATCTCGCGACCCAAGAGATCGGCATGGACGCGCCGGGGCCGCAGCAACACCGCGTTGGGCTGTACCACATGGCGTGGCAGGTGGAGACGCTGGAGGACCTGCAGGCTTTCCATCGGCGGCTGAAGGAGCACGAGGTCACTATCGTGGGCTATGGCGAGCACGGTATGGGCTTCGGCATCTACTTCATGGACCCGGACGGCAACGAGATAGAGGTGGTCTACGAGCTGCCCAAGGAGCAGTGGCCGGACGGCAAGCCGCAGCTTCGGGGCAAGGTGCCGTTTGCGGTGAATCTGGATTGAAACGTAGGTAATCGGAGGCGGTGGTGGAAGGGGCAAGCATAGGCGTCATTCTCAGTGGTAAGGAAGTTGCGAACGCAATCCTTAGAGTGATTAGAGAAGCGCGTAGGCATCTCTATGTGGTCAGTCCCTATTTGGACATTTGTAGATGGAAGGAAGCCAAAGAGGTCATTGAAACTGCCAAAAGACAGAATAGCAAGCCTTCCATAACATTCATTGTTTGCAAAGAAGATCAAGGGTCGCGGACTAGGGAGTCCATCGAGTGGCTAAAGGAGAAGGGTATTAGAGTGGTCGAAGTTGGGAAGTTACATGCCAAGATCTATATTAGCGAGAATGCGGTTCTCTCGAGTTCGATGAACCTCACAAAATCCTCTCTCGACAATCACGAAATGGCATATCAGGTGATGGATCCGATTGGTCAGAATCGCCTACGACAGCAAGTTAAGAACCTGATGACGGCAAACCCTGACGAAATGACACTCTGTGCCCGTTGTGGGAGTTTGAACAGACCTCGGAACCGACCTGCTGGGCAAACCCCTGCTGAGGACTTGCCTCTCTGCTATGCATGCTTCTTGGAGTGGAAGAAGATAAACAATCTACCATGAGAGCTTCTTGCTTCACCGGCACCCTTCGACAAGCTCAGGGCGAACGGACGAGTCTATAGGACTAGCGTGAGGGCATGACCACACAGCACTATGACTACATCGTTATAGGCAGCGGGATTGCCGGGTTGTACTCGGCGCTGCTGGCTGTGGAGCATGGGAGCGTGCTCATCCTCACCAAGGGGGGCATCGCGGACTGCAATACGCAGTACGCGCAGGGGGGAATCGCCGCCGCAGTAGGGCCGGAGGACTCGACGAGCTACCACCTGGCGGACACGCTGGCGGCGGGAGCTGGGCTGTGCAACTTGGACGCTGCGCGCATCCTCGCCGAGCAGGGGCCGCAGGCCATCTCGGAGCTGGTGCGGCTTGGCGTCATCTTCGACACTGCCGACGGCGAGGTGTCGCTGGGGCGCGAGGCGGCGCATCGGATGCCGCGCGTACTCCATGCGGGGGGCGATGCCACTGGCGCGCGCATTGAGCTGACGCTGTCGTCGCTGGCGCACCACTCGCGCATCAGCGTGCAGGAGTACGTCACCACCACTCGGCTGCTGCTCGACGAGCATGGCGGCCGGGTCGTTGGCGTGGCGGGACTTGTAGGCGGCGCAGGCGCGGAAGTCGAGTTCTACGCGGCGCACACGGTGCTGGCGACCGGCGGCGCGGGACGGCTCTATCGCTACACCACAAACCCGGAGGTCACCACCGGCGACGGCGTCGCGCAGGCGTACCAGGCCGGGGCGGCGGTCATGGACATGGAGTTCTTCCAGTTCCACCCCACAGCGCTTCGGCTGCCCGGCGCGCCGCCGTTCCTCATCACGGAGGCCATGCGCGGCGAGGGAGCGGTGCTGCGGAACGTTCTCGGTGACGCTTTCATGACGGGATACCACCCGCAGGGCGACCTCGCGCCACGCGACGTGGTCTCGAGGTCGCTGCTGGAAGAGATGCGGCGAACGGAAGCCGGCCATGTCGTACTCGACGCCACGCACCTGCCCGCGGAGATGGTAGCCGCGCGGTTCCCAAGCATCTACAAGACCTGTCTCACCCACGGTCTGGACATCACGAACGACCCCATCCCGGTGTCGCCAGCGGCACACTACATGATGGGGGGCGTGCTCACCAACACGGAGGGGGAGACGACGCTTCCTGGCCTCTACGCCTGCGGCGAGGTCGCGTGCACGGGCCTGCACGGCGCCAACCGGCTGGCGAGCAACTCGCTGTTGGAAACGGTGGTCTTTGGGCAGCGAGTAGTACGTCGCACGCTGGAGGGCGGGTGGACCGGCCCTCGGCCCGAGGGGGCGTACGAACTGCAGGCGGAGCCCTTCGAGGCGGGTGAGCCGTCGCTGGAGGAGCTGCAGGCGCTGAACTGGAGCAACGTCGGCATCATCCGCTCGAAAGAGGGACTTACGGAGGCTGCTGGCACCTTTGCGGCGTGGGAGGCACAGGCGTCGTCCGGCGGGGATCGCAGCGACCGTGAGCTTGCCAACATGGTCATGTTGGGTAGACTGATGGCGGAGTCAGGGTTGGTGCGGGAGGAGAGCCGCGGGGCGCATTACCGCACGGACTTCCCGGGGACATCGAAGGCGTGGGAACGCCACACGGTGTTCATGAAGCCGGCGCAGTAGAGAGGGAGGCGACCAATGGAGTTGACGTTGCTCGGCACGGGCACTCCCATGCCCAACCCCGAGCGCGCCGGGCCCAGCAACCATCTGCGCATCGGCGGGCAGTCGGTGTTGGTGGACACCGGCACCGGGTGCGTGCGCCGCATGGTGGAGATGGGTGAGGACACGACCAATCTGGACTACATCTTCATCACCCACATGCACTCGGACCACACCATAGACCTGGCCCACGTCCTCATAACCGGTTGGATCCGCTATCGTAAGACCCCGTTCACCATCATTGGGCCTGCCCGTACGCGAGACTTCGTTGACCGACTCATCCACGCCTACGAGGAGGATATTCGCATCCGGCGGCTCCACGACCGCGTGGGCGAGGACGCCATGAACGTTCGCGTCATCGAGGTGAACGACGGCGACTTCTTCGAGGGCAACGGCTGGCGCGCTACGGCGCTGGAAGTCGAGCACGGCTACGTGAAGCCCGCGCTGGGGTTCGTCTTTGAGGAGGACAGCAGCAAGCTGGTGATTTCAGGCGACACGGCCGTGAGCGACGCCATCATCGACGCATCCTCCACCGCGGGTCTGCTGGTGCATGAGCTGATGCAGACGCAGCCACACCGCGGGGGACCGGCCCCGGACGGCCGCGACTACCACGAGGTGGACCGCGAGAGCCTCACGGAGTTCGCGCGGCGCATCGCCAACTCGCACACGTGCCCGCACGGGCTCGCGGAAGTCGCCACCAAGTCGGCAGTGCCGCACGTGGTGGCCTCCCACATGGGCGACGTCGACGAGCCGTGGTGCCGCGAGGTGATTAGCGCTGACTACAAGGGCGAACTGACTTTCGGCCAAGACCTGATGAAGTTCACGGTGTAGGTGACCATGCTGCTGACGCCTGAAATCCATGACCTGATAGACCGGGCGCTTCAGGAGGACCTGGGCATCGGCGACGCTACGACGGCTGCGCTGGTGCCGCCGGACCTGCAGGCCACGGCGATGCTTTTCGCGAAACAGCCAGGAGTGCTCTGCGGCGTAGAGGTGGCGGCAGCGGTCTTTCAGCGTGTTGACCCTTCGCTTCAGACGGAGCTTGTGCTGCAGGACGGTGACTTCATGGAGCGGGGCAGCGTCGCGCTGCGCGTCGACGGCTCCGCGGCAAACCTACTTACGGCGGAGCGCACGGCGATCAACTTCATGCAACACCTGAGCGGCGTCGCGACGGCGACTGCAACCTACGTGGAGGCCGTGCAGGGCACTGGCGCCACGCTCATTGACACGCGCAAGACCATCCCCGGCCTGAGGGCGTTGGAGAAGTACGCCGTCCGGTGTGGGGGCGGTCACAACCACCGCCAGAACCTGGGCGACGGCGTGCTCATCAAAGACAACCACATCGCGGCGCTGAAACTGCGCGGCGTGTCGTTGGGCGACATGGTGCGGATGGCGCACAAGCGGGCCTCGCACACCATCAAGGTGGAGGTTGAGGTCACCACGCTGGAAGAGGCCGAGGAGGCGCTGGAGGCCGGGGCGCAACTGCTGCTGCTGGACAACATGACGCCGGAGATGATGCGCAAGGCCGTCGAGCTGAATCGGGGCCGCGCGCTGCTTGAGGCTTCGGGCGGCATCAACCTGGAGACGGTGCGGGTCGTTGCGGAGACCGGCGTGGACCTCATCTCCGTCGGGGCGCTGACGCACTCGGCAGCGGCGCTGGACATCAGCATGGACATCACGTACGGGGGGTAAAGGGGGCGCTCTGCCCTTCTGCCCCGGCCCTGGATTCCGGCTTTCGCCGGAATGACGGAGCGGGTAGCCATTCCACTCAGTCCTTTCGTGGGACCCTTCGATTTCCCTCAGGGTGAACGGACGCACCACCACACCAGTGAAGTCCCCTACGCACCCCGCCTTGGAAGCTGGCGGTCTGCGCTGTCCAGCATGATGGTGACGGGGCCATCGTTGTGGATCTCCACGACCATGTGCCCGCCGAAAACGCCAGTCACCACCGTGGGGCACGCGTCGCGGAAGAGTGATACGGCCTGCTCGTAGAGCGGCTCAGCGACCTCGGGCTGGGCGGCACGCACGAAGCTGGGGCGGCGGCCCTTGCGGGTGTCGGCGTAGAGGGTGAACTGGCTCACCACCATCAGGCTGCCATCCACCTCCAGCAGCGAGCGGTTGAATCGACCTTCATCATCGGGGAAGACGCGCAGGTTCACCGTCTTGTCGACGAGGTGGCTGGCGTCGTCGATAGAATCGCCATCGGTGACGCCAAGGAGCACGACAAAGCCAACGCCAATGCTGCCGTATTGTTGACCGTCGACGGTGAGGGAGGCGGAGGACACCCGCTGGAGCAGGGCCCGCATGGGAGGCTAGCTGTCCGAGCCGGAGGACTCGGACGGGGCGCCGGCGGGGGCAGTGCCGTGGTCGTGGGAGTGGCTGTGGTCGTCATGGCTGTGGGTGTGGGAATGGTCGTCGTGACTATGGCCGTGGCCGTCGTCAGACGATGGGGACGGCGTGTCGCCGTTGCCAAGGGTGCTCTTCTTCTTGCCGTAGTCGTTTACGTACCAGCCGCTGCCCTTGAAGATAACGGGCACCAGGCTGATCTGCCGCTCGGCCAACTGCCCGCACATTGGGCAGTCCGTCATCCTGTCTGAATCAAATCCCTGCCGAAGCTCAAAGCGGTGATTGCAGCTGCTGCACTGGTAGTCGTACGTAGGCAAAGCAAACCTCAATTAGCGGTCAAGGGGTATAGAACCTTCCCAAGGGTATCAACTGAGGCTGGAGGGTGTCAAGATTTTTGATGGTCGCGCGGGGCGCGCGTGATATACTTGCGCGAAAGTGTGAGGGGGCAGCCATGTCTACCGAATCGAAGACAATTCCGATTTCCGTCTGGACTGACTACATCTGACCCTGGTGCTACATCGGCCTGGACAGGCTGAACAAGCTCCAGGAGGAGTACCCCGTCACCGTTGAGACGCGCGCCTTCTTCTTGCGTCCGGACATCCAGCCGGGCGGCAGGGACCGGCAGCCTCGACCCGGAGAGGGCCCTGGAGGCGAACTGAACGAGCCGCTGCGCACCTTAGCCGAAGAGGCCGGTTTCATAATGCGCCGAAACCCGCACACCCCCTACACCGGCCCCGCCCTGGAAGCCACGGAATTCGCGAAGGCGATGGGGCTTGAAATGCCCTTCCACCATGGGGTCTTTCGTGCCCTGTGGGAGCGCGGCGAGGACATCGAGAAGACGGAAGTGCTCGCCGCCGTGGCCGAGGAAGTCGGGCTGGACCCACGAAAGCTAGAAGAGGCGCTGCTTAATAACACCTACGCGGAGGCCGTGCAGGAGAGCTTCGAGCAGGCCAAGAGCTACGGCATCAACGGTATTCCCGCATTCACAATCGGGCGGTACCTCTTCACCGGGGCACACCCGTATGACTTCTTCAAACAGGTTGTTGAGCGGGTGCTGAGTGAGGGCGTCAACGCCGGATAGGCCGCGCCGGCCCTTGGGTCAACAGGTCCAATTGCGTCCTCGTACTCCTGTGCCCGCTAACGTTTAGCCGTGTGCAACGTTTCCCTCTTTGACTGCGTGCGCACACGCCCACCCCTTGAACTGGCGTCACCGGAGGAGAAGCATGGCGGGACAGACTACCCGACGGAACGGGATTCGGCCGGGGCAGGTGATAGGCTTTGGGCTGGTGGCGGCCATCCTCGTGGGCATCGCCGCATTGGTCTACCTGCGGAACGGCACTGAGGAAGAAACCGCCCTGGAAGAGGGCAGGCAAATCGTCCAAGTCATGCGCGGCGACCTGGTCAACCAAATCACCAGCAGCGGCAGCATCGTCTTCCCCATCCGGGAGGAGCTCTCCTTCGGCATACAAGGCACCATTGGCGCCATCCTGGTGGCGGAGGGCGACACTGTCTCTGCAGGCCAGGAGTTGGCCCGCATGGACGAAGAGACCGTCGTAACGCTTGAGCGGGACGTGGCGCAGGCTGAGTTTGACCTCCAGCAATCGCGGGACGCCTTGGATGCGGCACTGGAGCCGGCGGCAGAGCTGGCCCTCGTCGAGGCGCGGGCAGCAATCGCAAAGGCGGAGCTGGCGGTCCAAGACGCCAACGATGCACTTCACGACGTCGAAGACCCATTCACGCAAGAGGAAATCGATAAGGCTCGGGCCGACGTGACGTCGGCGGAGGAAGCCCTCGCAAGCGCCCAGGAAGACCTGGATTTCGATATTACCGAGCAAGCGGACAAGGTGCAGGCGGCAGTCGACGTGCTCGACGCGGCCAGGGAGGACTACCAGGCCGTGGTCCAGAATTACCTGGGCCAGACCCTCACCGACGCTGACTACCTACTGACCCCCGAGGAGTTCTTCTCCTCGTATGGCATTGACCTCAACACGTTCTTCTCCGACGTGCAATTGGAGGACGCCGTCAAATCCCTGTTGCCCCTCGCGCCTGGGCCAGTGGCCGAACTGGACGACCCGGCGACACCATGGGACGAGTTCACGGTCTACCGCTGGATTGCCCTGTATCCAGGCACGATCTATGGGACGTGTGAGGATATTAACGTCAGCCCCCAGGACGTGTGCGTGCTACAGGACATGGAGGGGCCCTGGAACAAGGTTGACGTTGCACAGGGGGCGCTGGACACGGCGAAGAACGCCGCCGCCAAGGCGGAGTCCAACGGCGCCAAGCTGGTTGACCAGGCGGAGGAAGCGGTGGCTGTGGCCGAGGAAAAGCTGGAAGACTTCCTGGTCACGGTGGACTCCCTGGAGGTGCAGGTCAAGCTCCACGAGCGTGAGGTCGCAAAGGCGAAGCTGGATGACGCCAGGGCCGCGCTGGAGGAGCTTGACGAGCCGCCGGACCCGCTGACCGTCGCCCTGCGGGAGGCGCAGATAACCGCGGACGAAACGGCAGTGGCCTCCGCAAAAGAGGCGCTGGCCTCCGTGACCATCACCGCGCCCTTCGCCGGCACGGTGAGCGTCGTCGCCGTGGAAGAAGGCCGCGGCGTGATGGCCAACGCCGCCATCCTGGAGATTGTGGACACCACCGTCGCGGAAGTGTCCGCACGGCTGGATGAGATCGACGTGCTGACGGTGCAGGTAGGTGCGGAGGCGGTCGTTACGCTGGACGGACTGCCCGGCGCCGGGCTGCCCGGCGTGGTTACCAGCATCTCCCAAACCGGCGACAATCAGGAGGGAGTGGTGACGTACCCCATCCAGATCTCCGTGCGAACGCCCCCATTCCTCCAGCTTCGCGAGGGGTTGAGCGCCACAGCCAATATCGTGCTGCAGCAAGAGCTGGACGTGCTGCTCATCCCAACGACCTCCATCGCGGGGAGCATAGCGGAGCCCACGGTGCTCGTGAGCATCGGGGACGAATTGCAGGAACGCCCGGTCACGCTTGGCGCTTCGGACGGCTTCTGGATCGTCGTGGTCTCCGGCGTGGATGAAGGGGACAGCCTTGTGTCCACCGGTGGCGGTGGGCAGGCGTCACAGTTCGGCAACATTGCTCGATTCGGCGGTCTCGGTGGTCTTGGCGGCTCGGGCGGCCTCGGTCGGGGCGGGAACCTCACCCCGGAACAACGGCAGGCAATCAGGGACCGGATACGGGCTGGGGGCCAAGGAGCGGGCGCCGGCGCAGGACAACGTGGGCAGGGCGCGGGCCAAGGCTCGGGCCAGTAGAGGTGGTTGACGTGCAGCAAGACATGCCGGTCATCGCCATTCGAGACGTCACAAAGACGTACCAGATGGGTCGCGTCAGGGTTGACGCCCTGCGGGGCGTCAGTCTTTCCGTCGATAGGGGCGAGATGCTGTCGGTCATGGGGCCGTCCGGGTCCGGCAAGTCGACCATGATGAACATCATCGGTTGCCTGGATGTTGCCTCCGCCGGCCGCTACCTGCTGGAGGGCGAGGACGTCCGCGGAATGAACGATAACGAGCTGGCCGAGATTCGGCAGGGCAAGATAGGGTTTGTCTTTCAGACGTACAACCTGCTGCCCCGAGCCACCGCCTTGGCCAATGTCGAGATGCCGCTGATGTACGGCGACGGGCACAACCGTCGCGCCCGGGCCCTGGAGGCGCTCGAGAGGGTTGGACTCGCGCATCGCGCGAAGCACATGCCGACGGAGCTCTCGGGCGGCGAGCAGCAGCGGGTGGGCATCGCGCGGGCGCTGGTGAAGGACCCGTCAATCCTGCTGGCCGACGAACCCACCGGCAATCTGGACACCCGCTCCAGCGACGAGATCATGGCGGTGATCCAGCGCCTCAATCGCGAGGAGGGGCTGACCATCCTGCTGGTGACCCACGAGATGGACATCGCGCAGCACACCAACCGCATCGTCACATTCCGTGACGGGCAGGTGGTGGACGACGCGCAGGTGGCGCACCCCATGCTGGCGGGGCAGCACGCATGACGCCGCTTACGACGCTCCTCACCGCGCTTGACGCCCTGAACTCCAACAAGCTGCGTTCCGGGCTGACGCTGCTGGGCATCATCATCGGCGTCACAGCGGTCATCTCGTTGACGGCCATAGGCAACGGCGCGCAGGCGGCCATCACCTCGCGCATACAGTCGTTGGGCACCAATCTCCTCTTTGTGCAGGCGGGCGCCACGAACCAGTTTGGGTTTTCGGGCGCCCGGGGCAGCGCCGCCAGCCTCACGTTGGAGGACTCGCAGGCGCTGCTGGACCCCCTTCTGGCGCCGTCAGTGACGGACGTTGCTCCGGAGACCACCGTCTTTGGGCAAATCGTCTTTGAGCGGGAGAACACCAACACGCAGGTCATAGGCATAACGCCATCCTACCTTCCCGTCCGGGCCTACGAAATTGAGGACGGCAGGCCACTCACGGAGGCTGACCTCGGTAAACGGGCACAGGTGGCGCTGTTGGGCCCGGAAACGGCGGAGGAGCTCTTTGGGCTTCGGGAACCCGTGGGGCACACCATTCGCATCAACGGCCGTCCCTTCGAGGTGGTTGGCCTGCTGGAGAGCAAAGGCGCGGGCGGCTTTGGAAACCAGGACGACCGAGTGCTTATTCCCATCACCACCGCCTACTACCGACTGGGCGCGCAGCGCACCGCTGGGGGCGAGATCACCGTGCAGCGCGTTAGCGTACAGATTGAGGACGAGGGCGCCAGCGACGCTGCCACTGCGGAGATCAGCAGCATCCTTCGTCTGCGCCATCGCATTACGGCCGAGGACGACTTCACCGTCACCAGTCAGGTGGAGACCATCGAGGCGCTGGAGGAGACCACGCAGACCTTTGTGATCTTCCTGGGAGCCATCGCAGGCATCTCTCTGCTGGTGGGCGGCATCGGCATAATGAACATCATGCTGGTGTCGGTGACGGAGCGGACGCGGGAGATCGGCATCCGCAAGGCGATGGGGGCCAAGCGGCGTGACATTCTCTCGCAGTTCCTGGTGGAGGCCGTTTTGCTGAGCCTCACGGGCGGCATCATCGGCGTGGCCCTCGGATACGGGATCACCCACTTCTTCGACGGGGTTGCGCTGGGCACGCAGAATCTCGACATGGTCTTCAGCTCCGACGTTGCCATCCTGGCGACGGCGGTGTCCGGTGGCATCGGCCTCTTCTTCGGCATCTACCCGGCGATGCAGGCGGCGCGGCTGCACCCCATCGAGGCGCTGCGGCACGAGTAGGGGCGCCCCGCTCGTGGCCATTCGTGCTGAGCTTGTTGAAGCACGATGCACACGCCCTTCGACAAGCTCAGGGCGAACGGGGGTAGCGTTCACCCCCATCCCAACCTTCCCCCATCGAGGGGGAAGGGGCGGGCCCTTCGACATGCCCTTCCAGAGCCTCAGGCTAACGGGTTGGATGTGCGGGGAATCGTGTATACTCACGGCAGGCAAACTATCGCACCACGACCTATCCGCAGCCGCATATACCAAGAAGGAGACACGTCATGGCAGAGATAGTCCTTGGGCTAGGGACATCCCACAGCCCGCAACTGAGCCTCACGCCGGAGACCTGGCCGCTCCACGCTGAGAACGACAAGCGCAACCCGCACCTCTACGGCCTCGACGGGATTCACCACACCTACGAAGAGGTCTTGGCCATGGTGGACCCGTCGATTGAGAAGCAGCTGGAGCCGGAACTGTGGCAGAAGCGGTACGACATCTGCCAAGCGGGCCTCGCCGCCGTAAGCCAGAAGCTGGTGGAGGCCAATGTCGACGCCGTCATCGTCATTGGAGACGACCAGGAAGAGGTCTTCCAGGAGGACAACTTCCCCGCCATGGCCATCTACTGGGGCGACACAATCGTGAACATCCCCGACAGCCTGCAGGCGCCCCTGCGCCGCGCGGCTTGGGCCTACGGCCTGGAGGAGAAGGAATACCCCGTCGCCAAGGACCTGGCGGAACACATGCTCGGCTCGCTGATGGAGCAGGAGTTTGACGTGGCCCGCTCCCGCTACTTCCGCAAGGGCCAGGGCATGGGCCACGCCTTCAGCTTCGTGTACAGCCGCATCATGGGCGACAATCTGGTGCCCATGGTGCCCGTGATGCTGAACACATACTTCCCCCCCAACCAGCCGACGCCCAAGCGCTCGTACAACCTGGGTCAGGCCATCCGCAACGCCGTGTCGGAGTGGGAGTCGGACGCACGCGTGGCGGTCATCGCGTCCGGCGGGCTGAGCCACTTCGTCATCAACGAGGAGCTGGACCAGCGCGTCATCAAGGGCCTGGAGGACGGGGACACGGACAACCTCTTCAATCTGCCGCGTGAGCACCTCAGCTCAGGCTCGTCGGAGATCCGCAACTGGATCGCAACGTCCGGCGCGGCGGAGCACATGGACTTCCACCTGATCGACTATGCGCCGTGCTACCGGTCGCCTGCGGGCACGGGCTGCGCCATGGCCTTCGGCTACTGGTCGTAGCGCAAGACTAGGGAAGCTTCGCGCCCCAACCCGTTTGCCCCGCGGGGGATGAGTGGGTTGGGGCGTGTTCTTTTGGCGATTGGGTGACACCTTGAAAGGCTGAGGGCGAACGGGGGAGGGCGACCACAAGGGTCGCCCCTACGGGGGATGGATTGATTAGGAAACAATTCCATTTTTGTAGCTGAGGCGTGAAGATTGTTTCCGAAACAATCTGTAGCTGTGCCGTAGGGATTGTTCCTGAGATAATCCGTAGCTGGCGGGCGATTGATTCGGAAACAATGCGTAGCTGTGTGGAGCGGGCCCAGATATGCATTGAATTGTTCCACGTTTGGCTCACCTCGCCTACAACAGGCTATCGTCATCATCCTCGATCATGAGGTTGAGCCTGACGATGGGGGTGAGGACCCTGAGGATCTGCAATATTTCCTTGAGGTTCTCGTCGGGGTTTTCCATGAGCTTGACCAACAGGAGACGCAACATGGCGGCCTCCTGGGTGAGGGATTCCATATCCAGGGCTTTATCCATGTCGCCGCGCCGCTGTGCCGGGGCGATCCTGGAGTAGAGGCCGTGTTTGCGGGCGTTCTGGTTGCCGGCGGGGGCGCCCCGCTTCTTTCCGGCAGGGCGAGACACGCTGGGCTCCTCGCCGGGAGGGGTTGGAAATCCGTTCTTCAATTCTGCGATGTTCGGTAGGCCTATGGTTTGCTCAAAATGCGCCAGCAGGTCATCCACACCCTTCTTCAATCGCTTCTTGCTCACTTTCTTTTTCATGGAGCGAGGGTAACGGGTTGCGACGGGCCGGGGCAACGGCGCCGTGTCAGGGTACGGTGGCAGGCCGGCACGCCCGCGTATCGGCGCGTGGTATGATGGAGCATCACCGCCGCTATTCGGCACAGGTTTGGTGCAATGGTCCTTAGTGACAGAGACATCCGGCGTCAAATCGCGCAGGGGCGCATCGTCATTGACCCATATGACGACGATGCGGTGCAGCCCGCAAGCGTCGACCTGCGCCTCGGCTCGCCGCTGCTGGTGGAGGAGACGGCCAAGCTCGCGCTCATCGATCCGCGGCAGCAGTCGGACATGCAATGGCGGTCCGTCGAGCTGAACGAGAGCGTGCCGTACTCCCTGCATCCCGGTGAGTTTGCGCTCGGCATCACGGCGGAGAACATAGAGATCCCGGACGACATCGTGGGGCGGCTGGACGGCAAGAGCTCGCTGGGTCGACTAGGGCTGGTGGTGCACTCGACAGCGGGGTTCGTGGACCCCGGTTGGCGCGGGAAGCTCACTCTGGAACTCAGCAACCTCTCCAGCATTCCCATCAACCTCTACCTGGGCATGAAGAGTTCACAGCTCTCCTTTGTTTGGCTCAGCAGCCCCGCAGAGCGCCCGTACGGCTCGGCGGGGCTGAACAGCAAATACCAAGGGCAGATGGAGCCCGTGCCCAGCCGTTTTTACCAGAACTACACAACGCAGGAAAGGGGTTCGGGTAACGCGCCGCGCCAGCGCGGCCACGATGCCAACCCGGAGCTGCGGGCGTGGTTCCACACCAGCGCATACGAGGGCAACGTCGCCGCGTTTGCCGAGGCCCTTGGCGCCAACCAGCGGACCGTTGAGGAGTGGGTCTACGGCCGCGCCAGGCCATCTATGAGGCAGTGGGCCGCGCTGCACCGCGTCACCGGTCTGGCGGACTACGCGACGGGCCTGCTGCTGCCGGATGAAGCATGAGCACGCAGCACATGCAACGAGCCATTGCGCTCGCGCGCGAGACGTTGGGCCTCGCCAGCCCGAACCCCTCTGTGGGAGCGGTGATCGTCAAAGACGGGCGGGTTGTCGGCGAGGGTTGGACGCAGCCGGTTGGCGGGCCGCACGCGGAGATCATCGCGCTGCGGCAGGCGGGCGAGGAGGCGCGAGGGGCGACGATCTACACGACGCTGGAGCCGTGCTGCCACTTTGGCAGAACGCCCCCTTGCACACAGGCGCTGCTGGAGGCGGGCATCGCGGAGGTGTGCACGGCGATGCTGGACCCGGACGAGCGGGTGAACGGCAACGGCGTAGCGGAGCTTCGAGCGGCGGGCGTTCGCGTCACGACGGGGATGTGCGCCGAGGAGGCGGCCGAGGGGCTGGAGGGCTACCTGCACCGCACGCGCACGGGCATGCCCTTCGCGGTTGCCAAGTTTGCGATGAGCCTGGACGGCAAGATCGCGACGGCGAGCGGGGAGTCGCGATGGGTTTCGGGCGAGGCGGGCCGGCGTCGCGCCCACGAGCTGCGGCGCACGTGCGACGCCATCATGGCCGGCGCGGGCACCGTGGTCATCGACAACCCGCAACTGACGGCGCGAGACGCCGACGGAGCACCGCTGGAACGGCAGCCGCTGCGGGTGGTGGTGGACAGCACGGGCCGGACGCCCGTCGACGCACAGGTCTTTCACGGGCCGGGCAAGGCGCTTGTCGCGACGGCGGGCGTCGACGGGGAGACGGAGGCGCAGTACAGGGCTGCAGGCGCCGACGTTGTGAGCCTGCCGGGCTCGGATGGGCGAGTGGACCTGCGAGGGCTCATGTGCTGCCTGGTGGAGCGGGGCGTCAACACTGTGCTGGTGGAAGGGGGCGGCGTGCTGCTGGCGTCGCTGTTCCGGGACGGGTTGGTGAGCAAGGTCGAGGCAATCGTGGCGCCGATGATCATCGGCGGGGAGCACGCCCGAACGCCGGTGGAGGGTGAGGGCTTCGCGCACATCGCCGACGCGCTGCGGCTGGCCCGCGTCACCGTCGGGCGACTCGGCGAAGACGTGCACGTCGTGGGGTACACGCCGACGAGCCGCGGGGGAGTGGAGTAGACGTGTTCACGGGCATCGTGGTCGAGAAGGGCAAGGTGCTGGACGCCAGCGAAGAGTCGCTGGTCATCGAAGGGTGGCTGGCGCTGGAGGGGGCGCAGATCGGCGACAGCATCGCGGTCAACGGCGCGTGCCTGACGGTCACGACCATGAGCGAGGGCCGCTTCGCCGTCGACGTGACACCGGAGACGTTGCGACGCACCAACCTCGGCGACCTGCAGGTGGGGTCGGCTGTGAACCTAGAGCCTTCGCTGGCGTACGGCGGCAAGGTGGGCGGCCACCTCGTGCAGGGGCACGTCGACGCGGTGGGGGTCGTCGCACAGGAGACGCCGGAGGGCAACAGCCGGCTGATAACATTTGACGCGCCGCGGGAGATCATGCGCTACGTGGTAGAGAAGGGTTATGTAGCTGTGGACGGCATCAGCCTGACCGTCGCGGCGCTCACGGAAGCGCAGTTTACCGTTGCAGTGATACCATATACGGATGAGCACACGACGATGGGGGAGCGCGGGGTGGGTGATCGCGTGAACCTGGAGGCGGACATCCTGGCGAAGTACACGGAGCGGCTCCTGTCTGAGGGGGCCGCGAATACGCCAGCCGGGTAGTCCAAGGAGAGACCCATGCCAATAAGCACGATAGAGGAAGGTGTAGCGGACCTGCGGATGGGCAAAGCGCTCATCGTGGTGGACGACGCAGACCGGGAGAACGAGGGCGACCTGATGGTCGCCGCCGAGGCGGTGACGCCGGAGCACATTAACTTCATGGCGAAGTACGGCGGCGGGCTTGTGTGCATGCCCGTGCCCGGTGATCGGCTTGACGAGCTTCAGTTGCCGCAGATGGTGACACAAAACACGGCGCGGCACGGCACCCCGTTCACGATCCCCGTCGACGTGAAGGAAGGCGCAACGACCGGTATCTCGGCCTTCGACCGGGCGGCTACGGTGAAGGCCATCCTGGACCCGCGCACCAAGCCGGAGGACCTCGCGCGGCCGGGGCACCTCTTTCCCCTTCGGTATACCAACGGCGGCGTACTGGTGCGCGCGGGCCACACGGAGGCCATTGTCGACCTGGCGCGGCTGGCGGGCTTCTACCCCGCCGGAGTGCTGTGCGAGATCATGGCGCCCGACGGCACGATGGCCCGCATGCCCTACCTGGAGAAGTTCGCGGAAGAGCACGGACTACACATCGTGACCATCGAGGACCTCATCGCCTACCGGCGGAAGCACGAACGGCTGGTGGAGCGCGTCGCTGACGCCAAGCTCCCCACGCGATTCGGGGATTTCACCGTCGTGGCGTACAAGAGCATGGTGGACCCGGACGAGCACCTGGCGCTGGTCATGGGAGAGATCTCGCCCGATGCACCGACACTGGTGCGGGTGCACAGCCAATGCACGACGGGCGACATCTTCGGCAGCCTCCGCTGTGACTGCGGCGAACAGATGCTCATCGCCCTGGAGGCAATTGCGAAAGAGGGTCGGGGGGTCTTCCTGTACATGCGGCAAGAGGGCCGCGGCATCGGCCTGCACAACAAGATTCGGGCCTATGCGCTGCAGGACAACGGCTTGGACACGGTGGAGGCCAACGCTGAGTTGGGATTCGCGCCAGACCTGCGCTGGTACGGCATCGGCGCGCAGATCCTGGCGGACCTGGGCGTCCGCCGTCTACGGCTACTCACCAACAACCCCAAGAAGGTCGTCGGGTTGGACGCATACGGGCTGGACCTGGTGGACCGGGTCCCAATCGTCGCGCAGTCAAATCCGCAAAACCGTGATTACCTGGAGACCAAGCGCGTCAAGCTGGGCCATCTCATAGACGATCCGCTGGGCTAGCACGACGGCTGCACTCGGCCAAGGACGTGAATATTGGCGACGGAACTGGAAGGCGAGAGGACAGGGCGCGGCGTACGGGTCGCAATTGCCGTCTCCCGCTTCAACGAGCAGATCACGCTGCACCTGCTTGAGGGCGCGCTGGTGGCGTGCCAAGAACATGACGTGCAGAACGATGACCTTACGATCGCGTGGGTGCCCGGATCCTTCGAGCTACCAACCCTTGCGGCGGAGCTGGCCAAGACAGGACGCCACGACGTCATCGTGTGCCTAGGGGTGGTCATCAAAGGCGAGACGGCGCATTTCGAGCACGTCTCGGAGCAGGCGGCAGCGGGGATCGCGGCGGTGTCGCGCGAGAGCGGTGTGCCGGTGATGTTCGGGGTGCTGACGGCGTATACGGAGCAGCAGGCGCTCGATCGCAGCGGCGGCATGCTCGGCAACCGGGGATACGATGTGACGGTGGCAGGGCTGGAGATGGCGAACGTGGTCCGCAAGGTCCGCGTCGGCCCCTCGGGCCTGCCAACCATGGAGTAGGGGCAGACCCACACATCTCGAGGCTCGTGGGGATGCTCCGTTGAATGAACAAATGAATGACGGCGCGCCGGGGCGGAAGGCCGCGGCGGCCAGGAGGTCAGCGTGAACTATTGGATGCTCAGCATCTCAGAAGACAACTTTGACGTAACGCGCGCCCAGGGGTTCACCGTGCAGGGGTTTGGGACTCGCCAGCGCCGCAAGACGGACCGAATGGTCAAGGGCGACCGCCTGCTGTTCTACGTCAAAGGCCCGCGAGTCTTTCCCGCCACGGTAACCATCTCCTCCACGGTGTTCGAGGACGAGAGCCCGCTGTGGACGGCCCATCAGCCCAGCGAGTCCTTCAAGTACCGCGTACGCATATCGCAGGACTTCGTGCTGCCGACGGAGAAGTATCTCCTGGTCAACCAGATTGGACCGCGCATGGAGTACGTGCGCCGGTGGCCACCGG
This sequence comes from Dehalococcoidia bacterium, assembly GCA_965249605.1. Taxonomy (GTDB): domain Bacteria; phylum Chloroflexota; class Dehalococcoidia; order Lucifugimonadales; family UBA1127; genus UBA1127. The sequence goes on along the minus strand of OZ252245.1, from coordinate 1,442,334 downwards.
AGATGTGGCACTATGCCCTCATGGACGAATTACACCTGCTGCCGCGCAAGGACTTTGAAATCATCGAGGAAGAGATGCGCAAGATCCTTGGACGGCCGCCAGCGGCGGCCCAGTCCTCCGAGAACCGCCAGCAGCGCGGGGGCGACAACCGACGCGGCAACTACTCTCGAGGTCCGCGCAATGGGCGAAACGCGCCCAACCAAGGCGCGCATGTCGTGCCGGTCGTGCCCGCCACCGGCACGTAGCGTTCGGTTGCGCCGACCCCGTCGTTTTGGCGTCCGCCGGAGAGACCCAGTGGTAGACGCCAGGGCGCTGGTCACGATGCCGACACTGCGCGCAATGCACACACGGCGCTAGGGCCGGGTCTTCCCTGCCTTATCCAGCGGGGCCAACTCCTTGGTGAAGACCTCGTCAAAGACCTCACGCAACTGCTCCAGACAGTCCTCGCAGGGCCGCTCCGCCTCCGACGCCGCGACGTACGTTTGCAGCGTCTCGCGGCTGGTGATGTTGGGCAGCACGGCGCAGATTGCGGGCTCCGCGAGCGCAAAGGTGATTGCCAACTGGTCCATTGCCAGGGGGTGGTGTTCCTGCAGGAAGCGCAGCTCCTCCAGCTTGCGGACGGCCTCGTCCAGCCACGCCTGGTTGCGGTGCGCCCGGTGGTCGCCGGCGTCGAAGACCGGCGGGGTGTGCCGGAACTTCTCGGTCAGGATCTCCGAGGCATGGGGCACACGGGAGAGCAGGCCAATCTCGTGCTCCTTCGCGATGGGGAAGAAGTCGCGGGCGGGCTGCTGCTCGATGATGCTGTAGATGATCTGCATCGAGGCGCCATCGCGCTCACGCATGAAGGCGTCGCCCTCCTCAAACCAGCCGATGTCCGGACCGAGGGCGGCGCCGTAGTAGCGCACCTTGCCCTCACTCACAAGGTCCTCCAGGGTGTTGAAGACCTCGTCGCGCTCTATGGCGGTGATGCGGGGGTTGTGCAACTGGTAGAGGTCGATGTAGTCCGTGTTGAGGCGGCGGAGGCTCTGCTCGCAGGCGTAGCGGATGAAGTCCGGCGAAAAGTCCTGTGGGCGCTCGCGGTGGCCCTCTCGCGGGACTGCGTTGTAGATGTCGTAGCCGAACTTGGTGGCGTACACAACGTCGTGCCGGTTGGAGCCGATGGCCTTGGCGAGGATCTCCTCGCCGAAACCCTCGCTGTAGGTGTCCGCGGTGTCGAAGAAGGTGACGCCAAGGCCCACGGCCTCCTCGAGGAGCTTGACACCGTCAGCGGGCTCAATCTTACCCCACCAGTTGGTTGCGACAGTCCAGACTCCGAAACCCACCTCGGACACGGTCAAGTCGGTCACGCCAAGCTGCCTGTATTGCATAGCAGATCCTTGTCAGGAGTTTTCGCGCTCGCGTGGATGAGCCAAACCGTCAGCGCGTGTCCAGTATACGACTTTGCCGGTGTAGACGGACAACAGCGGGGTGTCGGCGCGTGCAGCAAAGCGAAAGGACCGACGCTCACATAGGCGCGGCGCCGGTCCTTCGGTACCCCAAGAGAGTGGGGCTAGACGGCCACCGGCGTCAGGGCCAGCTTGCCGTTACGGCGCTCCAGATAGCCGCCCCGGGTCTCGGTTCCATGGGAGAAGAGCAGCAGAGAGCCGTCGCGTTCCGCCGCGGCGAGGAGCTTGCGTTTCTGCTCCAGCGTGCCCTCCGGGAACTGGTCCTGGGAGGAGATTGTCGACAGGCCGAGGTGGAACGCGGTTGGCACCAAGTCACCCAAGTAGGCGAAACGGTTGCCCAGATGCTCCGCCACCACAACCTGGTGGCCGAGGCAATGGCCGTCGGTTACATGGATGTTGACGCCGGGCAGGATCTCAAAGTCGCCGTCGATCAACTCCAGGTGGCCGGACTTTTCCAGTGGAAGGAAATCCTCCGTGTTGAAGGACCGCTTGCCGAGCTCGTTGGGGGCAAGGGCGTCCTCCCATGCGTGCCGTTGCACCAGGTAGCGCGCCTGCGGGAACGCGGCGACGACGTCTCCGTTGCGGGTACGGCGTGTGCTCCCACCAGCATGCAGGTAGTGCAGGTGCGTTAGGACGACGTAGTGGATGTCCTTGGGCGCCAGATCCAGTTCGCGCAACTCTTTCTTGAGGCGGTTGCAATTGAGGCCCCTGTTCTCCCGCTCCTCCTCGTCAAGCTTGGCACCGGCGCCATCATCCACCAGGATGTTCACGCCCCTGGATTGGATGAGGAGCGCGTTGATCCCCCACCGCACGCGATGACGCCTGTCCGGCTTCACCATGGTTTCCCAAGCTTCCCTGGGAACCTGACCAAACATGGTCCCGCCGTCTACCTTCACGGCGCCATCGGTGAGGAGATGGATCTCGAGGTCCTTCATGCGCATGTCCCGCCTCCATCGAACTCAATGGCCATAGGACGCAGTCCCAAGTCATCGAGAAATATTGTGACAGCCCTCGGCAGGATTCCCTGGGCCCATTCGTGCGGGGCGCCACACCCCTCAGACGGGCGCGATTCGGGTTTGCTTTGTCGCTGTGCCTTGACCTTAGAAGGGGGTCAAGGGGGTGTCAAGAGAACGTGCGTACTATCTCCATAGGGAGTTTTGTGACCAATCAGAAAACTTACATAAATCCCCCCCACATGGCAAAAGACAAGCAAATGAGAAGCGACGGATGGGCCTATTGTTGGCATGGGAACTACGCCGCAAAAGCCTGTTGTCCGGCCCAAAAAGTTACGGGCCCGGCGGGAGCAATCCCGCCGGGCCCGTCATCCTTCACGGGGGTGGAGGCTAACCCGCTTCGATGATCTCAACCGAGAGGATCTGCGGCGGGTCATTCGGTCTGTCGCTGGAGTTCCTTGGCAAAGTCGCGATGGAGTCGACGACTTCCACACCGGACGTTGCGAAGCCGAAGATGGTGTACTGAGGCGGCAAGGCGTATTCCTGATGCATGATGAAGAACTGGCTGCCGTTGGTGTTGGCGCCGGAATTGGCCATGGCGAGCGTGCCGCGCAGGTACTGCCGCTTGACTGGCTCGTCGTTGAAGCGGTACCCGGGGCCGCCCGTGCCCGTGCCCGTGGGGTCGCCGCCCTGAATCATGAAGCCGGGGATTACGCGGTGGAAGATGACGTTGTCATAGAAGCCCTCCCGCGCCAGGAAAACGAAGTTGTTGACGGTGTTGGGCACTTCCGTGGTGAAGAGGTCCACATTGATGACGCCATGGGTGGTGGTTATCACTGCCTTATAGGTCTTTGACTCATCGAGCATCATTGCTGGGGGGCCGTCGTATTCCATGGTCATGTTCTCTCCCATCGAATCAGGTTGTGCGGTTGGTTCGGCCACTACGGTAGGGGCAGGGGGAGGCGCCGACGGGGCGGCATCCTCGCTGTCGCCGTTGCATGCCGTCAGCGCCAGGACGGCCAGAATTGCCAGAGCGATGATGATCAGCTTGGACACTTTTTGCTCCTCGGCCAGATTGGACCTAACCGGAATCGAGAAACCTCACCTGGGACTCATCGTCGAGGGAGAGGAAGTTCTCTCCCCACTGGTTGAGACTATCAAGGCTCCACTCCTCCTCGATAGAGGCGGGAATGAAACGCAGGCCCCAATCGCCCCCGAACACCAGCAAGGCCTGGCCGGCACCGGACTCTTCGATAGTCACGGCGTAGGCCGGGCACGGGCTTCCGTCGCCCTCGCTGGACCAGCCCGTGACGCGGTGCAGGATCGGCTCCTTCCCAAAGTCGCCCGCGATTGCCTCGACCACCTGCCTCGGTTCCCCCATGGTGTTGAAGATGAGCTGGGGAACGCCGTCACAGTTGGCGTTGTCCTCAACTTCCAACATCAGGGACATGGCTGGATGGGCTCCTTCAGGGTGAATTGGGCGCATTTGGCAGCTTGCGACAATAGGAGTAATTATAGCTGCGCGGCCATTGAACGGCAACCTGAGGGCGACACGGCCCTACTCTTCGGCGCGCTGGCGGTAGTTCATGGCCTGCAGGAAGTGATCGCTGCCCACGGCCTCGGCGCCGCTCAGGTCGGCGATAGTCCGTGCGAGCTTGAGGGTGCGATGGTAGGCCCTGGCAGAGAGGTGCAGGCTTTCCATGGCCGCCTTGGCCATTGCTTGGGTGGCTTCGTCGAGCTGGCAGTGGGTCCAGACCTCAGAGGGACCCATGTCGGCGTTGCATTGGATGGTGGACTCGCCGAAGCGGCGGCGCTGGAGCTCGCGGGCCGTCTCGACGCGGCGACGCACCTGCGCCGAGCCCTCGGCGACGCTGTCCGACGTCAGTTTGTCGTAGTCCACCCTGGGCACGGGCAAGATGATGTCGATGCGGTCCAGGAGCGGCCCAGATATGCGGTTCCGGTAGCGTACAACAGCGCTGTGGGCGCAGGTGCACGCACGGAATGGGTCGCCGTAGTAGCCGCAGGGGCATGGGTTCATCGCCCCGACGAGCATGAAGTTGGCGGGGAAGGTGACGCGGCCCTGCGCGCGGCTGATGGTCACGGTCTTGTCCTCAATGGGCTGACGCAGCACCTCAAGCACGCTCTGCCCGAACTCGGGGAGCTCGTCGAGGAAGAGGACGCCCCGGTGCGCGAGCGTCACCTCGCCGGGCCGCGGCCAGTGCCCGCCGCCGACGAGCCCCGCGTGGGACGTGGTGTAGTGGGGTGAGCGGAACGGCCGCTGGGTAATGAGGGGCGCGTCCGATGGCAGCAAACCGGAGATGCTGTAGATCTTGGTGACCTCCAGGGCCTCGCTGGGCGTGGCGCTGGGCAGGATTGAGGACAGACTGCGGGCGAGCAGCGTCTTGCCGCTTCCGGGTGGACCCATCATGAGGACGTTGTGTCCGCCGGCCGCGGCCACTTCCAGGGCGAACTTGGCGTGCTCCTGACCCTTGATGTCCTGGAGGTCGATGGGGAATGCGGCGGCGGCGTTTGTCAGCATGTCCTCGGTGAGCGTTACGCCAAGGGGCGCGATGGGGGCATCGCCCCAGAGGTGCGCAACGAGGTCGGCGAGGGAACTTGCGGGGAGCACGTCGATGCCGGCGACGAGCGCGGCCTCCCTGCCGTCGGCCTCCGGCACGACGACGCGACGAAATCCCTGCTGGCGAGCAAGGTCGACCATGGGGAGGATGCCGTTGGTGTGTCGCAGACCGCCATCAAGGGCCAACTCGCCGAGGAGGACGGTGTCGGAGAGGTCGGAGGAGACTTGCCCGGTGCTCAGCAGCACGCCCACGGCGATGGAGAGGTCGTAGGAAGGTCCTTCCTTCTTCAGGTCGGCAGGGGCGAGGTTTACGGTGACCCGGCGCATGGGGAAGTCGCAGCCGCAGTTGCGTATAGCGGCCCGAACTCGCTCTCGCGACTCCTGGACGGCCTTGTCGCCAAGGCCGACGACCGTTACGGCGGGCAACCCTGGCGAGATGTCCACCTCAACTTCAATTATCCGCCCCTCCAGCCCCACCACCGCACAGGTGTAGACCTTGGCGAGCATAGGGGTATTCCGTTCACAACAGAGGTTGACTCATGATACGGAGTACGGAGGGCACATTCAAGCGAAGAAGCGCCGCCTTTACGCTTGACACGCAGGCCACACATGAATACGTTTCAATTGTCAGGGTGGGCCATAGGCGTGGCCTGCACTTTCATCAAGGGGGCGTTGGTGGCCAGCGTAGCGTACGTCCTGCAGGTCCTGCCGGGAAAACTGGATGCGTGGAAGGAGTTCCACAGCCAGTTGGACGGGCTGCGGCGTTGGGACTTTGAGGACCAGCAGCGGCGGTTGGGACTGGTACGCCATCGTGTGTGGCTGCAGGACTCATCCGATGGGCCCATGGCGCTGGTGGTGCAGGAGGGCGATGACCCGGAGCGTGCCCTTACACTCCTCGCTGCCTCAACCCACGCCTTTGACGTGTGGTTCAGGGAGCAGGTTATGGAGCTGCACGGCATCGATCTCTCGCAGCCGGCGACTGCCGAGGTGACGCTCTACGTCGACTACCTCCACCAAGAGGGCCACCGCGGGCCGGAATACGACCTGCCGGACTTCAACGCCTAGCGGGGTCTCGCGAGCCTGCCGCTCACATCCCATGACTCCTCGAAGTGAGGAGTCCCGCAGGCGACTACTTCGCGGCGTCGACGGCCCCGTTGGCGGCGGTCTGGCGCAGCCATACGAAGCGCGCGGCGGCGTGCCCTATGGAGCTCTCGCACGAGTCGGTCTTGAAGACCAGCACGCCGCGGAACTTGCTCTGCTCCGTGATCCTCAGCCTCGCTCCGGGCATGACCCCGCAACCGATGAGGAAGGAGAGGAGTTGGGCGTCCTCTTCGGGGATTCTGTCGACGGTGTACTCAGGGCCCTCTTCCGCATCGGCCAGGCAGACTTCCTTGCCCCGCATGGGCGGGCGCCCGTTGCCGGGGATCGGCCGGCCGAAGGGGTTGGTGGTGGGACGGCCAAGCTTGTCCTGAATGCACTCTTCCAGCTCCGGCGAGATGGCGTGCTCCAGCCGGTGGGCCTCGATGTGGGCGCGCGCGACGTCGAGGCCCAGGATGTCGACGACGAGGCGCTCGGCGAGGCGGTGCCGTCGGACGATGGACTCCGCCACCTCCTCACCTCGCGCAGTCAGTTCCACTTCCTTGTTGGGCATGATGGTGACCAGCCCCTCCTTGGCCATGCGGCGCAGCATTCCGAGAATGGACGGCAGCGAGGTGCCCACGCCCTCTTCCCTAGGCAGCATGCGAATGTAGTCAGTGAGGTTGCCAGCGCTGGGCCGCAGCCCCTCTTCCTTGAGCTTGTACAGGGACTGCAGGTAGTTCTCGCCGATCTGGGAGATGCGATCGGTAGCCTTGGCACGCCGCCCCCGTGCAGTAGTCATTGTTCACCCTCCAACATGCGATGGCCCGAGGAATCGCGCGCGGCGAACCGCTGAAACCGGGCCAGGCCATGACTTCCGGCAATGTCGCCCATATAATACAGCCGCTAGCAACGTGACAGCCAGCGCGTCCCCCTATTTGCCAGTAAAGGAGTCCCTGTGCGAACTGCCCAGCTTGAAGTGGGGATGTGGCCCCTTCTCCTTACCATCTTTTTGGCAATTCTGGCGATGGTCCTGGCCTGCGGCGGCGGTGATGAAGCCGCCTCGTCAGCGCCGAGCGACGAGATTGTCTACGGCGGCATGCTCATTCGCGCCCACGCGACCGACCCCGCGGGCTTCGACCCGGTGCAGGACACGTCCATTGCGGCGCTGGACCTCATCGCGCCGATCTTCTCGCAGCTGGTGCGCGTCGACCCGGAGGCAGCGGACGGGGCACTGCTGGCGGAGCTCGCGGAGCGGTGGGTGGTCGGCGAGGACGGCAGGTCGATTACGTTCCACCTTCGGCAGGGGGTCCAGTGGCACGACGGCCAACCCTTCGTCGCGGACGACGTGGTCTCGCACTTCAACCGGGTCACCTCCCCGCCCAAGGGACTCTTCTCCAGCCAGCGCGCGCCCTTCCTTGACGTCGTCGACATCCGGGCGCCGGACGCCGCGACGGTGGTCTTCCACACGGAGAACCCGAGCGCGGGGCTGCTGCGCAGCTTCGCGGGTGGGCACTACATGGTGGTGGCCAAGCACGTGATGGAGCGGGAGACGGCCGAGGACCCGCGAGGGCTTCGGAGCAACCCGGATGCGCTCGTCGGCACGGGGCCATTCACCTTCGCCGAGTACCAGCAGGGCAGCAGCTTCCGCGTGGAGAAGAACCCCAACTACTGGGACGAGGGCAAGCCCTACCTTGACGGCATAGAGTTCTTCATCATGAAGGACTCGGCGGCGCGGTTTGCCGCCCTGGCGACGGGCCGGGTGCACACAACGCCTTCCGGGACGGCGAGCTTAACGCCCACGCAGGCGGCCGAGGTGCGGCGCGACTACGCGGACACGATCGACGTGGTGGAGGCGCGCGGGCCCTTCTGGATGGGCGCCGCCTTCAATGCGACACGGGCGCCCTTCGACGACCCGCGGGTGCGGCAGGCCCTCTCGCTGGGTATCGACCGAGGGGCGTACCTGAAACTGGTCACCGGCGGCGAGGGCGGCATCGGCATGACGGCGGGGTACAGCCCGCCCGACACGGCACTCGGGCTGTCCAGCGAGCAGCTTCGCGAGCTGCCTGGCTACGGCGGCGACAGGGACGCAGACGTTGCAAGGGCCAAGCAGCTCCTCTCGGAGGCCGGCCACCCCGACGGCTTCCCGGCCTCGATCCTGGTGCGCAGCGACGTGCCGGTCTGGGTGAACAGCGCCCTGTTCTTCCAGGACCAGTGGCGTCGACTGGGCATTGATGTGAAGGTCGAGCAGACGGAGTTCGGCGGGTCGATCTCACGGATGCTCGGGGGCGACTACGACGTGCGGATTGGGGGCATCGCGTTCAACACGACGGACCCCGACCACTACCTCTGGGCGCACTTCACGACCGACGGCCCCAACAACCTGTACTATGCGACGGACCCGGAAACCGACCGTTTGCTTGCCGCCCAGCGCATCGAGCTCGACCCGGTGCGGCGTCGGGAGATCGCGCATGCCGCGGAGACGCGCCTGCTGACGGAGGTCGTGCCCGCGGTTGTGGGGCACTACGCCGTGTATCTCTACGGCGTTCGCAAAGAGGTGCAGGGCTGGACGCCGCGGGACTTCATGCTCTACAACCAGTCACGGTGGGACGACGTGTGGCTGCGGGGGCCGTAGCTCTCGGGGGCGATAACACGAGGGAGCCCAATCTGCCGAGACGGATTGGGCTCCTTCCTTTTCGTGGCTGACGCGACTACTGCTTCGGGGTGAAGTTCAACTGCGGGTTGGGGTGGTCCGGCAGCTTCCAGACGAGGTAGCCCTTGCGGAACTCCTCATGGTAGTCGTTGGCGCGAACGGTGGCCTTGTGGTAGGCAACCTCAAAGGCCTCGAAGTCGGCGTCGGCGAGGGCGGCTTCGACGGGCGCGAGGTCCTCGTCGATGTAGGCCTTGAGGGCGTCGGTGTAGCGCGGTCGGGTCTGCATGCCCTTCTGCATGAGGGTGATGGCCTCACCGAGCTCAAAGCGGGCCATGACCCAGTTGGCCTCCTGGGCGGCGTAGTAGACGTTCCACCAGCGGTCGCCAATCATTGGCATGAAGATGGCGAGCCCCGGCTGCAGGGCGGCCAGCTCATCCATGTTGAAGTTGCGGTGGCCGTTAAAACCCACCGGCCCCTGCTGTTCCGTGTCCTTTTGCTCTTGGGCCACTGTGTCCTCCCTTTGCGAATGAAGTGATGCGTCCGAGTCACGAGGCGTATCGCGGCCAATGGTAGGCAGCGCTTGCGCGCTCGTCAACCGACGGATGGCGGGGCGGGCGCGCGAGGGAAATGATGCGCTTCCTTCCCTCTGGTTGATTCCTAGATCGCCAATAGTTTGTAGTGTGAAACCTAATATGAACTGCTTCATGCACTGTCGCGGCAAGGGGACAGATAGTTTTTGGGAGTTAAAGGCCGACGTAGCAGTCTACGCATTATTATGCCAGTATTGGCCGATCTTAGCGTTTCCATATGACTGCGGCCCGATCTGCTAGGGCTTCACCGCGCGACTTGATTGTGATTTCATTCCAGTTACCACAGCTGAGAATGTCTTTGGTTAAGGCGAAGCCTGTATCTGTCAGGATACTAATCTTCTTTGAGAATGGAGCATTGCTCAATTCAGGGTTGTAGGCAGTCAATGTAAGGTTGCCCGGCGTGTGTAGCCATTGGTCATATATGTTCTTCCAGTTACTTCCTAACTCACCCTTCCATTCATCTGTAAGTGTTCTTGGCATTACGTGTTCAACACTAATTTGGTCTGTAATGGTTGGAGTTTCCTTGATACCTAGACTGTCCTCCAAGTGTTTTTCTAGTGATTCCAGTATCAGTCGTGTCCGAGTCAGGCGACTTGGTGAGTAAACTGGATACCAGACAAATCTCTCTTTGAACACTTCATCAGAAGGCCAATTCTCCTCCAGCAAATAGTTGCGTGAAGAAACTACAAAGTTAGTAGGGTCCACCTGCGCATACATGCGAGCAAAAACTCGCCTTAATCGATTAGTTGGAACAGTGCATACGGCCCTTCGGACCACGAAGGACTCAATGATTTGCATAACTAGGAGTAGGTCGTTTGGGTCAATCTCTCCGCCTTCGAGTAACTCGAAAGACTTCATCAAGAATGGATAGGCAACGCTGAGCTCCCAATCGTTGAGACGTTTGATCTGATCCCTTAGCGCCTTTCCCTGAGGGGCTTCTGCAATGCCGCTTAGCCACCTGTAGTAATGCGCGTACTTGGAAAACCCTACTAGGGTTGGAACTGCTTGGGATCCTTGCTTTTCGAATTGCTTCTTGATTTCCTCGAACGTCTCATCCCACCGAGGAAGGCTACCGTCCATCATTAGGTACCGCCAAAAAAAGTCATCAAGGTTGTCGGCAGTAGCCTCCTGCATGGGGAACCAATGCTTGTCATAAACTAACTGAGCCTCGTCTTCATTGGGTAAATTCATGAAGAGAAGATTCCGAACAAGGTCGGAAGCCCCAAGTTGCATTCCAGTGTTGTTCAAACTCTCGAAGATGCGATGGGGACTGTCTCCAGACTCTAAGTTGATACTGACAAGATCCAATCTGTCCGTTACGCAGAGCTTTAGCCGACGCAGGTCCAAGGGGTTATCATTTAGGTCCCCGTCACTTAGCTTGCGTGTGAAAAAAGCTAAGGCTGTCCCGACCTGACTGGCATAGTTGCCGTTTGTACCGCTGAGTACATCGGCAAGTGGTTGCCGATCACGTTGAGTAGGACGGAGCTTGTTGAAGTCTGTACCGGTTGAAAATTTGTTGACGAGACATGTTTCCCATATTTCGTTGGCGAGATCCCCAATGTCCTCTCTGTCTTCAGCTTGCTTGCGGATGCAAGCGAGGATAATTAGAAGCGTCGTGAACCTCTGTTGTCCGTCAATCAGCAGGTACTTAGTCGTCTGCCCAGCTGGATCGCCTACGGGTTGTGTAACAATCGCACCGATGAAGTGATTCCGGGGTTCTTCCATGGCGTAGATTTCAAGCACATCCTCCCAGATCTTTTGCCATTCATCTTCTCCCCAATTGTAAGTGCGCTGAAAAAGAGGCACTTGGTATTGTACTTTTCCGTCTAGCAAACTCTGAAAGGTTACCTCGCCAGCTTTCACTAACTCCTCCCTGAACAAGTATTGGAGAGTCCATGGACACGGGGTCCTATAGCCGTAAAGGAATTGAGCCCATCCTACACCTTAATGCCGTCTGCTTCGCCGGCGAAAGCGCCGTAGTTCCGCCAGTCGTCGCCGGCGGGGATGATCTCCTCGTGGGAGGATATTCTGGCCATGACGTCGGGGTCGTGGCGGAGCGGCTCCTGGCCTTCGAGGATGGCGCGGGCGGCGTTCAGGAGGATGCGGCGGTTGAAGATGATGGCGCGGTCCGACGTGCCGAGGTGCTCGTTCATCTTGTCGCTGATGGGCTGCATGCTCTCGGTGACGGCCTGGTCCTGGGTGCCGATGCCCCTGATGCCCGTGTAGCTCAGGTTCCGCTGGTCCTCACGGCTCATCATGTAGTCGTTCCACTTGCCCTTCTCACCGCGGCCGTGGATGTCCGCTGTGTTGGCGGCAAATGCCTTGCGCTCCTCGCGCTCCTCGTCGGTGTAGGGGCGGTCCGTGCGGGCGCTGACGCTCCAGCGCCAGCAGGTCTCGTCGTCGCGGGGCACCATCATCAGGATGCCCGGCCCCTGCGAGGGCAGCCGCGCGATCATCTGGTAGATGGGGAAGGTGGCCGTGGTGATACGCAAGTGTTTGTGGCCGTTGGGGGTCTCCCGCTGGCCGACGTAGCGCCAACCGTAGCTGGTTTGCTGCACAGCGAGCTTGGCGTCCCGGGTGAAACTGCGAATCTTCGTGGACATCCTGGCCGTGGGGAAGCCTATGACGTCTGCGCCGTCGTCGAAATCGTCCTTTTTGAGGTCGGCAAGGTTGCGGTGCAGGTAGGAGATATGGGACGTGTCCATGTTGCCCTCCATGGACTGGATGTAGTTGCAGTCTGACTGCACGCGGTTGGTGATGATGTGGTCGTCGGGATACTGCAGGGCGATGAAGTTGATGAAGGGTGGCTGGAGCTCCGCAGGGCCCATGTATGTCCAGATGGTGCCGCCCTTGTCGACGCAGGGGTAGGCCTTGATCTTGACCTTGTCCTTGAAGTTGCTTTCGGCGGGCTCCGAGGGCATGTCGACGCACTCACCGCTCGCGTTGTACTTCCAGCCGTGGTAGACGCAGCGGAGGCCGGACTCCTCGTTGCGGCCGAAGAAGAGGCTGGCCCGCCGGTGGGGGCAATAGTTGTCGACGAGGCCGATGTTGCCATCGGAGTCGCGGAAGGCGACCAAGTCCTCGCCGAGCAGCTTGGCGCGCACAGGTGGGCAATCGGGCTCGGGAAGCTCCTCAGTGGTGAGCACGGGCAGCCAGTAGCGCCTGAGCACCTCTCCCATGGGAGTGCCGGGGCCAACCCTGCACAACAGGTCATTTTCCTCATGCGTCAGCATCGCGTCCTCCTTGTCGACTGGTGCGCCCCCTGGGCCGGTCTCTATGCGTGCACGGTATGCCCGCGCGAGGGCGTTGTCAACGGCGGGAGTTCGATGAGATTCGCTTCGCCTTGGGAGTGGGCAGTCCGTGGCATTGCGGGCGATCTGAGGTGCGTCGTGTCGTAGCTGGGGGAGACGCGAAGGGTAATCGTATTTGTAGCTAGGGTGTCGCATTGCAGCTACATATCGAAATTATTTTGTTATGCCGGGGGGAAGCTGATCCTGCGTGTGGGGGGTTGTGGGGCGCGGGGTTGTGGTCTATGCGGTGTTGCATGGAGGCTGGTAGCGAGGGGTGAGGCGTGGGGGGAAGGGGGCTGTGGGGCGATTGGCGAATCGGCCCTACGGGGTTTGTTGTGGGGATGCCCAACCCTGGCACCGCCCCTCGTCATTCCTGCCTTCGCAGGAATGACGAGAGGGGAGGCAGGGATGACGAGACTGGGAGCTCGGTCGGGAGTGGGGGCGTTCCCGCCGAGGGCGGGACGGGCGATTCGCGAATCGCCCCTACGAGGATTGTTGGAGTCGGGGATGCGACGGGGGGTTGGTGGTGGGTTGCCCCGCCCGGTGCCGCCCCTCTGGATTCCTGCTTTCGCAGGAATGACGAAATGGGGTGGGGCGTTCCCGCCGGGGCGGGATGGGCGATTCGCGAATCGCCCCTACGAGGATTGTTGGAGTCGGGGATGCGACGGGGGTTGGTGGTGGGGGTGCCCCACGCGGTGCCGCCCCTCTGGATTCCTGCTTTCGCAGGAATGACGAAAGGGGGTGGGGCGTTCCCGTCGGGGCGGGACGGGGTTCACCGGCTCACTGACGGCGCTGACCTTCGCTTACTCTAACCAGCCATCCGATCTACGAGCAGGTCAAACATCCGGTCGCTGACGAGTTTTCGGAAGAGGACTACCGGCTTTGCATACTTACCGGCGACGTAGCGTGTCCGGGGGCGCCTGGCCTTGATGGCCTTAAAGATTGTGTCGGCGATAACTGCGGGTTGCGACCCGTTTGGCCCGGTTCTTTTCATCCGTGCCTCCATTCTGTTGGCGATACCGGCATAAGCGGAGTCGCGGGAATGGGCCGTCATTGACGCATTTGCGATGTTGCCAAATTCCGTGCGGATGAGTCCAGGCTCGATGATGACGACGTCGATGCCAAAGCGCTTCAGCTCCCACCTCAAACAATCCGACCAACCTTCAAGCGCGTGTTTGCTAGCGTGGTACCAGGACCCCAGCGGGGTGTGGATCTTGCCGGCGACTGAGGAGACGTTGACGATCTTCCCCGCGCCCTGCTCTCGCATGTGGGGGAGGACGAGTTGGGTCAGCCGCGCAACCCCGAACAGGTTCACCTCGAACTGGTACCGGGCGTCGTCCAACGGCGTTTCCTCCATCGCGCCGAACAACCCGAAGCCGGCGTTGTTGACTAGGATGTCGACGCCGCCTCGCTCCTCGTCGATCCGCTCGACGGCTGCAACGAGGTCTTCTTCGCTGGTGACGTCCATCTTGAGGGCGACGGCTCCCAAGTCTTCGAGGTCGCGCATCTGCTCGATTCGGCGTGCGGCGGCATAGACGGCGTAGCCCTCCTTGAGGAGGCGTATGGCGGTGTCATTGCCTATGCCTGAGGAGGCGCCGGTGACCAAAACGGTGCGCCCAGCCATGCCTCCGGCTTCGTGTCGTGCTGGAGTGGTCATCGACGCTTCTCTCCTGTTGGTTTGCCCCATCGTAAACGATGAAGGTGGCGGAGGCACCATTGGGTTGCGCGAGAGGGTGTGCGTGAGGGGCGGATGGGCTTGGGGGAGGGCGGGGGGCGTTGACGGGCGTGCGGCGACAAATTGACAGTGGAGGTGGTCGTGGCTACTATCGCAAGACATAACGTCAAATTATTCACTCCAAGTTTATTGACAGAACCAGAAGGTGAGAAATGACGATGAAGAGAATTGCTATCGCAGCCCTTGGCGCCGTATTTGCGTTGGTTTTCTTGGTGGCGTGTGCAACTAACGATGGGTCAGCGCCAACCTCCACGTCGCCTCAGACCTCAACGTCGCCTCAGCAGCCGGCGGCGCCCGTAGCCCCTGAGGCGCCGACTGGAGCCCAAGGCGTTCTGACGGCGCCGATTGAAGCGGCACCTGCTGCTCGCCCGGTGGCCGTCACCGGCAGCGCCCCCGTCATGGTCGAGCCGCAGGTGACTCGCGTGGTACTGGGATCGACGGCGGCCGCTCAGGAGAGCAACATCGCGCACGACGTCGGCTCGCCCGACAGCTGGCAGAAGCGGCCGATGTACGAATGGCTCATCGGCATGGACGCGCAGACGGGGCAGCCCATTCCCATGCTGGCCACCGGGTGGAGCATCGAGGGAGACGGCGACGTGTTCCGCTTCACGCTTCGGGAGGGCGTGCGCTTTCACAGCGGCGGGGAGTTTACGGCCGCGGACGTTGTTCACGCCGCCGATGTCCGTTTTGCGGACCCCACGGACACCCTATTCCACGACACGATCAAGTCCGTCGAAGTCGTCAACGACCATGAGGTCGTCTTCACCTACCAGCGGCTCGAAGCCAACTGGGTCTACACCGTCAGCCAGCAGTCGGGGTTTGAGCAGGAGAGCAAGGCATCGTATGACGCGCGGGGCGGCTACCCGACAACGCTGTCGGACCCACCAATCGCCGGGACGGGGCCCTATCAGTTCAAGGAGCGTGTGCAGGGGTCCAAGATTGTCTATGAGCGGGTCCCCTACCAGCACTGGCGCGCTACACCGGACTTCCTGGAATTGTCTTTCCGCTTCCATGCCGAGGCGTCCACCCGGCTGGCAGCTCTCCTGACCGGCGAGATACACATCACGACGATCAACGCGGACTCTTATGACCTGGCAGCCCGGGAGGGAATGCGGCTCATACAGGGGAAGGTGCCTGGGCAGCGGACTTTCTTCCGATTCAGCGGCGTAAACCTGGACCTGGAAAATGTCGGCAACTACCTGTACCCCGGCTCGCCCATTGTCAACGTCAATGTCCGTAAGGCCCTCAACAAGGCCATCGACCGGGGCGCGATCAACGAGGCATTCTTCGGCGGCCGGGGCCAAACGATGATCCTCAACCACTTCCACCCCACCAGGGAGGCCTGGGACCCCGGCTGGGACCAGCGCTTTGAGGGGGAATACGGTTACGACCCCGACGCGGCGCGCAAGTTATTGGCAGAGGCCGGCTATGGCCCCAATAACCCGATGGAACTCAACATTCTCCTGGTGGCAATCAACACCTACTCAGGAGCAGAGGACGTCGCGGAAGCCGCCGAGGGCATGTTCCGGGAAGTTGGCATAAAGTCCACCCTCGTCACCATGGACGTCGCAACCCGAAGGGCGAATGACCGGGCGTTGGAGTTTGACAACCACATCCAGATCACGGGAACTTCCAGCGACCAGTTCACCGGATGGCGCGTTTACAACAGCTCGTTCCCGCCGCGCTACGGCCTGGAGGACGCTTTTACCAACGAGCTCTTCTCAAGGATACGCTCGGAGATTGACGCAGAAAAGCGCGCTCCGTTGTGGCGAGAACTGGGGGAGTACTCATTTGTGAACCACACGTCCATCCCGCTTTTCTGGCTCCCCGCGGAGGTGGTCATAAACCCGGAGATCGTGGCCGAGTGGACGTTCCCGGGCAGCATTACGGGGTTCTGGACGCACGTAGAGAATATTAGAGCGAGCGGGTAGTCGGCGCGAAGGGGCTGCACTGCCAGCCCTGCCGCGTCTCCGGCAATGGCGTCGTAGGGGAGGCAGTCGGGGCCGGCGGGGATGATCTCCTCGTGCGAAGAGCTACGCGCCCTCGCGATTTCAAAGGGTGCGTTACCTTGCCGGAGCCGCTGTGCCGCCATACACTGTGGGCGCAGATTTTGACGAAATTTACGCGGCTGGTTGGAGGAATGCTATGGCAGAGCGACACCAGGTAATCGTAGTTGGCGGGGGGCCGGTTGGCGTGGCAATGGGCGTGGACCTTGGCCTTCGCGGCGTGGATGTGGTCGTCGTCGGGCGGCACCTGCTGCCGCAGCGCATCCCGAAGGGGCAGAACCTGACGCAGCGGACCCTCGAGCACTTCTACTTCTGGGGCGTCGAGGACGAACTGCGGGCGGCGCGGGTGCTGCCGAAGGGCTACCCCATCGGCGGGGTGACGGCGTACAAGAACCTGAACAGCGACTATTGGTGGGCGCCTCCGGGGCGCGAGCAGGTGCGCCGCTACTACTACGTCGACAATGAGCGCCTGCCCCAATACCTGACGGAAGAGGTGCTGCGCAAGCGCGCCTCAGAGCTTCCCAACGTGACCATGCTCTACGGTTGGACGGCGGAGAAGGTGGAGCAGGACGAGGGCGGCGTGCGCGTCACCATCTCCGAGACGGAGGACGCATCGCAGAAGGGCGGACGGTACGCATGGTCGGGCTTCCTCGACCTCGACGGGGCAGCCGATGACACGGTGTCCGGCACCGCACGGGTGATCGAGGCGGACTACGTCGTCGGGTGCGACGGGGCGCGCTCCATGATCCGCCGCGACCTGGACGTCGGCAGCAATGGCTCGGACTTCGACCAGAAGATGTGCTTGGCCGTGTTCCGCTCGGAGGAGCTGCACGAGCACCTGAGCCGCTTCCCGGAATCGACCACCTTCCGCGCGCTGGACCCGGAGCTGAAGGGCTATTGGATGTTCTTCGGCCGCGTCGAGGTGGGCAAGACCTGGTTCTTCCATGCGCCGGTGCCGGAGGATGCCACTCCGGAGAACTACGACTTCCAGGCATTGCTGGAGCGCGCCGCGGGCGTGCCCTTCAAGGCGGAGTTTGACCACGTGGGGTTCTGGAACCTGCGGGTTTCCGTGGCCGACCAGTACCAGGTGGGCCGGGTCTTCATTGCGGGCGACGCCGCGCACAGCCACCCTCCCTACGGCGGGTTCGGGCTCAACAACGGGCTGGAGGACGTCGCGAACCTGGGGTGGAAGCTGGCGGCGCGACTTCAGGGATGGGGAGGCGACTCGCTGCTGGAGTCCTACAGCGAGGAGCGCCGGCCAGTGTTCTGGGAGACGGGCGAGGACTACATCGCCGCCGGCATTCGGCGGGACGCGGCGTTCCTAGAGACCTACTCGCCGGAGAAGGACGAGGAGGAGTTCAAGGAGGCGTTCCAGAAGCTCGGCGCGGAGGGGGGCAGGCGCACGACGGTGTACGAGCCGAACTTCGAGGGGTCCGCCGTGGTCTTCGGCCCGCCGGACGGCGTCAACAGCGCGCACGGGTCGCACTCGTTCAAGGCGCGGCCGGGCCACCACCTGCCGCCGCAGCCGCTCTCCTCGGGCTCGGAGGTGCAAGCGGCGTTCGGCATAGGGTTCACGCTGCTGGCCTTCGGGGCGCCGGAGGGCAGCGCGCAAGCGATCGCGGACGCGGCCGAGGCGCTGTCGGCGCCGCTGACCGTTGTGGAGGACACGTACGAGGGCGGGCGCGAGAACTACGAGGCGCGGCTGGTCCTCGTGCGCCCCGACCAATACTGCGTGTGGGCGGAGGACGATGCCCCGGACGACGCGGTGGCCATGCTCAAGAAGGTCTGCGGGCTGGGGTAGAGAGCAGACCGGACTACAGGAAATAACAGCGGCCGGACTCGCCTAACGACGATTCCGGTGGTTTGTCGTGTCAATCCGTAGAGACTTCTATTGCATCCCACCTGTGCTAGGTGTAATATGCGGGCCGCTGAGGGTAAACGTTGGCGCCTCTCAGCGTTTTTCTATTTTGGCGGGTGTGATGACTACTGGAAAGAGCTACCTGACGCCTGAGGGATTCGATAAGCTCACGAACGAGCTTGACGGGCTGAGAACCGTGCGCCGTCGCGAGGTGGCGGGCGAACTCAAGCGCGCATCCGAGGTCGGCGGCACCGTGGACAACGCGGAGTACGACGAGGCGAAGCGCGATCAGGCGACGGTCGAGGGGCGCATCTATGACCTGGAACGGACCCTCGTTAATGCGGAGTTGATTGAGGACCACGACACGCCTTCGGAAACGGTGACGTTGGGCTCTCTGGTGGTGCTGGAGAACGCCGACGGCAAGACCATTGAGTACACCATCGTCGGGAGCATGGAGGCAGACCCGGCCCACGGGCGCATCTCCAACGAGTCCCCCGTCGGGGGCGCGCTGCTGGGCAAGCGCGTCGGCGAGGGCATCGACGTGCACGCCCCCGGAGGCGAGCAGGTGTTCACGGTGGTGGAGATCCGCTAGCTTCCCGCGTGCCGGACGTCCCGCAAACCCACTTCCCCCTTGTGCGCTACAATTGTTGTGCGCCGTGTGCGCAAGCGTGCATTGCCGTTCGCCCCTCGATTTCCAACTGGACGAACGGACGAGCAAGACATTCGAGGAGCGCTGTGACCGAACGCGACACCTACTTCCAAGTGCGGGCCGAGAAGCTGGAGCGGCTGCGCGAGCAGGGGATCGACCCGTTCCCGGCGCGGTACGGGCGGACGCATACGGTGGCGCAGGCGCTGGCGTTGCTCGCGAGGTGGACGGCGAAGGGGCGGCCTTCGCGGGAACGCATGGTCAGCGTGACGGGGCGCGTCATCGCCGTTCGGAACATGGGTCGCGTTGCGTTTCTGGACCTGCGCGACGGGACAGCCGGGATGCAGGCGCAGCTTCGCCGCGACACGCTGGGCGGGGACTTCGAGTTGCTCAAGTCGCTGGACCTGGGCGACTTCCTCGGCGTTCGCGGGCGGCTCATTCACACGCGGACCGGGGAGCCCACCGTGGAGGCGCGCTCGGTCACGATGCTGGGCAAGGCGCTGCGGCCGCCGCCGGAGAAGTGGCACGGGCTGCAGGACGTGCAGCAGCGGCTCCGGCAGCGCGAGGCGGACCTCATCGCCAACGACGAGGTGCGGGAGCGGTTCGTCCTGCGCAGCAAGCTGGTGGCGGCGATCAGGCGGTTCATGGACGGGCGTGACTACCTGGAGGTGGAGACGCCCATCCTGCTGTCTGTCGCGGCGGGGGCCAACGCGCGGCCATTCATCACGCAGCACAACGCGCTGAGCCGCACGCTCTACCTTCGCATCGCGACGGAGCTGTACCTCAAGCGGTGCGTCATCGGTGGGCTGGACCGGGTGTACGAGATCGGGCGCATCTTCCGCAACGAGGGGCTCGACGCCACGCACAACCCGGAGTTCACCACCATGGAGAGCTACGAGGCATACGCGGACTACAACGACATCATGTCGCTTATGGAGACGCTGGTGTCGAGCATCGCGGTGGAGCTGCTGGGCACGACCAAGCTGGCGTACGGCGGTGTCGAGATCGACGTGAAGGCGCCGTGGGCGCGGCTCGACCTGCATGAGGCGATTCTGGAGTACGCGGGCGTCGACATTGACGTGCACCGGGACGCGGCGTCGCTGGCAGGGCGGATGCGGGAGATGGGCGTCGTTGTGACGCAGGAGGATAGCTGGGGGCGGCTGGTCGACAAGCTGCTGAGCGACAAAGTGGAGCCCAACTTGGTGCAGCCAACGTTTTTGGTCGACTACCCCGTCGAGATGACGCCGCTGGCCAAGCGCAAGCCGGGCCGGGAAGGCTACGTGGAGCGGTTCGAGGGGTACGTCGCCGGGATGGAGGTCTGCAACGCGTTCACGGAGCTGAACGACCCCAAGGAGCAGCGGAGGCGGTTCGAGGAGCAAGAGGAGATGCGCGAGCAGCACGCGCAGGAGGACTTCGACCGGCTGGACGAAGACTTCCTGACGGCGGTGGAGTACGGCATGCCGCCCACGGGCGGACTCGGCGTGGGCATCGACCGGCTGGCGATGCTGTTCAGCGGGCAGAGCAATGTGCGGGAGGTGGTGCTGTTCCCGCACCTGTCGCTGTCGCAGGACGAGGTGTTTAGGGCGGTGGATAAGACCCTGCATGAGGTCGTCAACGTGAATCCGGGACTAAAGGGCAAAGACCTAGTACTTGGAATTCGAGCCACGCTTTCCAAGGAGGTAAGCGCCCGCATTGCCGACGGCGAAATACAGCGTCGTATAGAGTTGGCTAGCGGTAGGTAGCTCCGCGCCCTGAGCCTTACGAAGGGCGAAGCGTGCTTCGACAAGCTCAGCACGAACGGGCATTGGGCCCAAGGCTAGCCCTCATCCGCAGCTTCAGGTATACTACGCTGCAGCAATAGAGGAGGACTTGAAACGTGCCCAGTGAACGGTCTGCTCGAGTAACCCAACGACGCTTCCTGCGAAACCGCTCGGTCAAGCGCAGCCTGCGAACGATCCGCACCAAGGCGCAGCGCACCCTCAACAGCGGAAACGTGGAGGAGGCGCAGCAGGTCGTCAGCGGCACGATTAGCGCTATCGACGTGGCCGCGCGCAAGGGCGTCATCCACCCCAACAAGGCCGCCCGCACCAAGTCGAGGCTTGCCCGCAAGCTGAACGCCGCCCAGGCCTCGACGTAAGCCCACCACGGTCCGCTCCAATGAGCACGGTTCGCGCCATCGCAGTCGTCATACCCAACCCGCGCGACCCTTCGCTGCTGCTCGCGGTCCGGCGTCCCGACGACGACGAGGACCTCCCCGGCGTGTGGGGCCTTCCGGCCACGACCGTCCACCCTCACGAGACCGACGCGGACGCCGCCAGCAGGCTCGGCGAAACCAAGCTAGGGTCGCCGGCGCTGATCGCTGAAGGCAGCCAACCGCGACCGGGGAATGAGCTCTCAATGCGCCTCTACTCGGCCTCCATGACCGCAACTGCGCCCATCCTTCCTATCGTCGCCGGTCAGCAGGGCGTCACGTACTACGCCGATTGGCGGTGGGCGCCGAAGTCGGCGCTAGAGGACGGCGCCGAGCGGGGCTCGCTTTGCTGCGCGCTCGCGCTCAACACGCACAACCTCAACACGCACGACGCGCGGGCGAGGTGACGGCCATGGAGCAGCACGTCCTGGTCCGTTTCTTCCATGAGATTGCCCTGAAGAGGAACAATCGCCCGTGGTTTCTGAAGCACATGGGCGCGAACCTGAGGCAGGCGCTGGCCGGAACGGGCGTGGGCCGCATCCAGCGGAACGCCATGATGGCCAGCTTCCCTCTGAAGGATGACGAGCAGTGGGAGCTGGTCCGGAGCCGGCTGGAGAAGACCATTGGCGTCGAGCGTTTCTCGCGTGCCGTCAGCGTGGAGCCGACCATCGAGGCGATGAAGGCGGTTATCCCATCGCTGTTGGAGGGGCAGACGCCGACCTCGTTCCGCATCGCCGCTCGCCGCAGTGACAAGCGCTTTCCGATGACCTCGCCGCAGATCAACCAAGAGCTCGGCGCATACGTGCAGGGGCTGACCGGCTGGCCGGTAGACCTCAACCATGCGGAGCTCACCCTCTACGTGCAGACCACGGCGCGGGAGGCGCTGATCTCGGCGGAGAACCTGCCGGGGCCCGGGGGCATGCCGGTGGGTGTCGGCGGGCACGTGGCCGTGCTCATGTCCGGCGGCATCGACTCACCGGTGGCGGCCTACCAGATGATGCGCCGCGGCTGCCGGGTGACCTTCATCCACTTCCACAGCTTCCCCCTCGTGGAGGGGACGTCGCGGGAGAAGGCAGAGGAGCTCGTTGAGCTGCTGACGCACTACCAACTGAGGTCGCGGCTGCTGCTGGTGCCCTTCGCGGCGGCGCAGCAGCGGATCATCGTGTCGGTGCCGCCGGCGTACCGCATTGCCGTCTACCGGCGGTTCATGGTGCGCATTGCGGAGGCGCTGGCGGTTAAGCACGGCGCGGCGGCCCTCGTCACGGGCGACAGCCTCGGGCAGGTGAGCTCGCAGACGCTGGAAAACCTCACGACGATAGGCGCCGCGGCTGAGCGGCTGCCACTGTTCCGACCGCTGCTGACGATGGACAAGGGCGAGATCATCGACATTGCGCGGCCGCTGGGAACGTACCCCATCTCCATCATCCCGGACCAGGACTGTTGCTCGCTCTTCGTGCCGCGACACCCGGTCATCAAGAGCCGCATCGAGGACGTGGAGCGCATGGAGGCGGAGCTTCCAGTGCAGGAGCTGGTCGACGAGGCGGTGGAGGCCGTCGAGGAGCGCGTGTACCACTGGCCGGAGGCCGCGGCGCCGCGTACCAGCGAACAGGCGGCCGGGGCGCGCTGACGTTTCCCGAAAGCGAACAAATCAGCGTAAATCACCCCTGTTGCCCCTTGACAGGCCTGTGGGACAGTCAATAGTATTAGAACGAACATTCGTTTGTATATGCAATTCGGGGAGGCTGGCATGGCGCCCATGAACGGTAAACTGTCCGAGCGACAGAACAAGATGCTTGAGTTCATTTCCAACTTTGTGAAGGACCACCCCTACCCGCCGTCGGTCCGGGAGATCCAGGTGGGGTGCGCCATCAGCTCGACCTCCGTGGTGGACTACAACCTGCACATCCTGAAGCGAGAGGGCTACATCAAGCGCTCCCCGGACATCTCGCGCGGCATCCAGCTCCTGGACCGGGACACGGGCCGCGCCGCCGGGCTCTACAATACCGTGTCGGTGCCGGTCTACGGGGCCATCGCCGCCGGAGAGCCGCTGATGGCCTTCCCGGACGCCTACGAGGCCGAGGAGATCCTGGAGTTGCCCGCGTCCATGCTGCCCGCGCGCACCGAGAACATCTACGCGCTGCGCGTCAAGGGACAGTCCATGATTGAAGACCTCATCGACGACGGCGACGTCGTCCTGTTCCAGAAGCGGGAGACCGCGCGCCCCGGCGAGATGGTGGCCGCGTGGCTGAAAGAGACGGGTGAGGCAACGCTGAAGCGCTTCTTCCCGGAGGGGAAGAGGGTGCGCCTGCAGCCAGCTAACAGCTCGATGGCTCCCATCTATGAGGACGCCGAGAACGTGGAAGTGCAGGGCGTTGTGGTTGGCGTGATCCGCATGTACCGGTAGGGGACGCCGGAACCCGGACCACGATTCAGGGTAATGAAAGAACGCCGCGCCTGACTGGCGCGGCGTTCTCTTGTCTTGCGAATGGCCTTGAATTCCGGGCCGGCTACCCCTCTGTGATGTAGCGGTAGGCGGACAGCGCCGCGGTGATGCCGTCGCCGACGGAGGTGCCCAACTGCCTGTCCGAGAACTGACGGACGTCGCCGGCAGCGAAGACGCCGGGGACCGTCGTTTCCATGCGGATGTCGGTGATGACGTGGCCGCCGTTGTCCAAGGGCAGCTTGCCATGAAGGAAGGCGGAGTTGGGGTGGAAGCCGATGTAAATGAACACGGCGGCGGTGGGGTACTCGTACTCCTGCCCGCTCTTGAGGTCCTCTAGCAGGACGCGGTCGACGCCGCCGCTGCCTCGGATCTCCTTGACGGCGTGGCTGAACTTGAAGCTGACGTTCTCGGTCGAGAAGGCTCGCTCCTGGAGCACCTTGGTGGCGCGGAGCTCGTCGCGGCGGTGCACGACGGTGAGGTTACGCACGATGCGGCTCAGGTACATGCCCTCGTCGATGGCCGCGTCGCCGCCGCCGACGACGACGGTGTCCTCGCCGGCGAAGAAGTTGCCGTCGCAGGTGGCGCAGTAGGTGACGCCTCGACCGGCAAACTCTTCCTCGCCGGGGACGCCGAGCTTGTTGTGCTCGCCGCCGGTGGTGATGATGATGGTCTTCGCCGTGTACTCGCGCTCCTCGCCGACGACGACCTTGACCTCGTCGTCGAGCTGCAGGTCGATCACGGTGTCGATGGCAAAGAGGGTGCCGGTGTTCTCAGACTGCTTGTGCATGAGCATCCCGATGTCGGGGCCGAGGACGCCGTCCGGGAAGCCGGGGTAGTTCTCGATGTCGGAGGTGTTCAGGATCTGCCCGCCGGGGGCGAGCTGTTCCACGATGAGCGTCTTCAACTGCGCTCGCGTGGCGTAGATAGCGGCGCTGAGGCCAGCGGCTCCTCCGCCTATGATGATGACATCGTACTCTGCTTGCATGCTCCCACCTTTAATGTTCGTTGTGCCAATTTCATTGTAGCAAAGCGGCCAACCGAGGGGTAGTTGCGGCGCCGTTGGGAGGCGAGTGGCACACATCTTGTTAACATTATGCGAACAGTGTTAATATTCCTATTTATTCGCTAATCTGCAATTGATTGTCATAAGAATAGTTGTTCCCTACCATGGCTCTAGCCGGCCCACCGCCCACCTCCGTTGATCCCCGGGCGTTGGATCACTTCCGGGCCGGCCGGACATAGAAGCCAAGGAGGGGTCCGTTGGACCAACAAGACATCGTCCTCGAAACCAGGGACTTGAGGGTGTACTACGGCCCCTTCAATGCGCTGCGCGACATCTCCATTGAGATTGAGCGGCACAAGGTGACGGCGCTCATTGGGCCCTCGGGTTGCGGCAAAAGCACGTTCTTGCGTTGCTTCAACCGCATGAACGACCTGGTCGCCGGCTCCTACGTGACGGGTCAGGTCCTGTACCGCGGGAACGACATTTACGCGCCGACGATCGACGCAACGCGCATCCGTTCGGAGATTGGCATGGTGTTCCAGAAACCGAACCCCTTTCCCAAGACGATCTTTGAGAACGTGGCCTTCGGGCTCAAGATCAACGGCTACCAAGGCAACATCGCTGAGGCGGTTGAGCGCTCATTGAAGCGCGCAGCCCTTTGGGACGAGGTGAAGGACCGGCTCAACAAGAGCGCGTTCCAGCTCTCCGGCGGGCAGCAGCAGCGCCTCTGCATCGCTCGCGCGCTGGCCGTCGAGCCCGAGGTCATCCTTATGGACGAGCCCGCCTCTGCGCTCGACCCCATTGCGACGCTGGCGATCGAGGAGCTGATCCGCGAGCTATGCGAAGAGGTGTCCATCGTCATCGTCACGCACAATATGCAGCAGGCCGCACGCGTTTCGGACCAGACGGCCTTTTTGATGATGGACGAAGACCGTGCCGGCTACCTGGTTGAGTACGGTGAGACCAGCGAGATCTTCACGAACCCGAAGAACGAGCGGACCGAGGCATACATCACGGGGCGGTTCAGCTAGCCAAGGAGGCAGCGATGGCGCGTGCAAGCTTTGACATTCATTTGCATCACCTTCTGGATGACCTCCTCCTGCTGGGAGGCATGGTGGAGAAGGCCATCGCTACATCGCTGCAGGCGCTGAGGGAGCGCGACCTGAAGACCTCAGAGCGCGTGATCAAAGAGGACGACATCGTCGACCGGATGCGCTGGGAGCTGGAGGAGCGCTGCCTGGAGCTCATCGCGACGCAGCAGCCGATGGCCGTCGACCTGCGCGTGCTTGTCACCATCCTCCACATCTCGGTGGAGCTGGAGCGCATGGGCGACTACGCGGAGGGGATCGCGAAGATCAGCCTGATGATGGGCGACGAGCCGCCCCTGAAGCCGCTGGTCGACATCCCGCTGATGGCCGACAAGGCGACCGACATGCTCAACCGGAGCCTGGACGCCCTGGTGCGGCGCGACACCACGGAGGCCATTGACGTCTGCAACAAGGACGACGAGGTAGACCTGCTCTATGACCAGGTCTACCGCGACCTGCTGGAGTTGATGATCCAGGACCCGGCCAACGTCCAGCGGGCCACTTACCTGCTGTGGGTGGCGCACGACCTGGAGCGCATTGCGGATCGAGCCACCAACATCGCGGAGCGGGTCGTCTTCCTGGTCACCGGCAAGATGCAGGAGCTCAACGTCTCCAAGTACTAGCGGCCGGAAGCGCCCGACCTGTCGCGCGCGGCTTCGCAATGTGTGCCGGCCGGTGGACCTCGAGATACGG
Source organism: Dehalococcoidia bacterium (assembly GCA_965249605.1). Classification (GTDB taxonomy): domain Bacteria; phylum Chloroflexota; class Dehalococcoidia; order Lucifugimonadales; family UBA1127; genus UBA1127. The sequence goes on along the minus strand of OZ252245.1, from coordinate 1,416,085 downwards.
CGCTTCTGCGCCATGCGGCTTGTCGCCGCGGTTCACTCTCGTTCTCTGCATATGCGGACCCGTATGTAGGGGTAAGCACGTCACCTCGTCCTGGCTACGTCACCCTCTGCTTTATGCTATGAACGCAATTTCGTTTCTCCTTGGTGTACACTAAGTCATATCGTGAGTTTCTGATTGGCCTGCGTGGTCGTTGCGGCCTGAAACGCTGGAAATCTTGCTGGTTACGTCGTCGAACCAGCTTGGATCGAGGCATTCCAGGGAGAATACGTTCGTGCGATTCCGTAATGCACATAGGGGAAGCCCTCTCCACTTTCTGCTCCAGCAGAACGCCCTGAATGTACGCAAGACGGGGCGGCTGCTCCAGGAACTGATGGACCGATGCGACGACATGGACATCCGGGTGGAGGAGATAGCGTCGCTGGAGCGGTTCGGGGACGAGCTTGCACAGCAGAGTTCCGCAGCGCTGCAGAGCGCCAAGTTCTCGCCGCTGGAACGCCGCGACTTCGCCGCATTGACCGACGCGCTGGACGGCATAGTTGACGGCATCGGCAGCACGGCGAACGCCATGCTAGCATACGGCATAGACGCATCGACGGAGCGCGCGCGTGTCATGGCGGAAGCCATCGCGCAGGGCTGCGCCGACCTCGAGAAGGGCATCGGGCTGCTGCCAGAGCATAAAGACAGGGGACCGGAAATCCTGCGCCTCACCGCCTCCATCAAGTCGGCGACGGCAGGGATTGAGCGCAGCAGCGGCGGCGAGCTCGCACCCCATTTCACCGACGGCCAGGACGCGGCCACGGTCCTCAAGTGGCGCGACATCTACGGCCACCTGAGGCAGGCCATCACGCAGACTCGCGCCGCCGCCGACGTGCTGGAGCTGGCGCTGCTGCCGCGGCGGTAGAGGGTAGTTGGGGGTTCCGGGCTTCCCCTAGGGAGACCTGCCAAGCGCCTCCGTCACGCCGAACTCGCCGACTTAGCGCGCATGACGCCGACCAGGGCGCCGACGGCGCCCATCAGCGCTACGTAGGCCAGCACCATCGCGGGGATTAGCAGCACGATGGTTGGGACGTCGGCGAAGATGAATACGCCCAGCGCGAAGGGCAGCGCTACCAATCCCAGGAACACCCCCATGAGGACGCCTACGCCGATGGCCTGGATTTCGTCCGGCGTGTCCAGCGATTGGCCGGCGAAGAAGCCGCCGGCCAGCGGGCCGAGGGGCCCGGTGACGAGGTGCACCACGGGGATGATGAGGCCAATGAGGGCAATGCCCACACCGATGAGCGCCGCTCTTACCAAGGTGTCCTCCTGCTGTTGATGCTGACGCCCTACTCCCTCGGTTTCCCACTCTTGAGGGAACGCTGAAAGCGGGAGACCGCTACGTGCCGGTCCCTAACTTGGCCAGGGAGTGGAGCAAGCGCTTGACGCCGCTGCCGTCGAAGGCGACGGTGACCTCGTAGTCGTCCTTGACCGCTTTGCAGCTCACGACCACCCCTTCGCCGAAGGTGGCGTGGGTCACGCGGTCGCCAGGGTCGAAAGGCGGCGGGCCGACAGTCGACTCACCGGCTTCCGCGACAATTGCGCCGCCTAGCAGGCCTGCTAGGGCGCGGCTGCCCGTCCTCGAGGCGGCGCGGGTCTCTTGGCGGCCTTCGCGCTCGCCCTCGGGCGTGGTGATGAGCTCGCGGGGGATGTCGCTCAGGAAGCGCGAGGGAATGCCGGGGAGTGAGTTGCCCATGAGCCGCCGGCGAAAGGCGCGGGTGAGGTACAGCCGCTCCTTAGCGCGGGTCATGCCCACGTAACAGAGGCGCCGCTCCTCCTCCATCTCGCCGGGGTCGTCGAAGGAGCGAATGTGGGGGAGCATGCCCTCTTCCATGCCCACCATGAACATGGCGGGGAACTCCAGCCCCTTGGCCTGGTGGAGCGTGATGAGGGTGACGCCATCGCTCTGCTCCGCGTTGTCGGCGTCGGACACGAGGGCCACCTGCTCCAGGAATGCGGCGAGGCCGTCGGGAGGCGGCACGCCGGCGAAGTCCGCGGCCACGACGCGAAGCTCTCGCACGTTGTCCCAGCGGTCCTCTCCCTGCTCGTCGTCGCTGAGGAGGTGGTCGCGGTAGCCGGTGCGCTGCAACACGAGGTCGAGCAGCTCCGCCGCCTCCTGCTCGCCGACGGCCTGCTGCAGCTCCTTCAGCATCGCGCCGAGTCGTGCGAGCGACGCCTTGCCCGCCCGGGGAATGGACGTGTCCACGTCCGGGTCGTCGGCCAGGATCTCGACGGCGCGGCGCATGGGGATGTTGAGCGTCCGCGACCAGCGCGTCAGCTCGTCGACAGACCGCTGGCCGATGCCGCGGGGCGGCACGTTCAGGATGCGCTCCATGCTGACGTCGTCGGCGGGGTTGTTGAGGACGCGCAGGTAGGCGATGACGTCCTTGATCTCCTTGCGCTGGTAGAACCGCAGGGCGCCAACGAGGCGGTAGGGGATGCCGTGGCGGATGCAGGCTTCCTCCAACGCGCGCGATTGCGCGTTCACCCGGTAGGCGACGGCGGCGTCACCGAACTTGAGCTCGCCGGCGCGGCGTAGCCTGTCGACCTCCTTGATTACCCAGAGGGCCTCGTCGCCCTCGTCGTAGGCCTCGTGGACGAAGACGCGCAGGCCAGGGGGGGCCATCGGCACGAGGCGCTTCTCGACGCGCTGCTGGTTGCCGTTGATCACCTTCTCGGCGGCGGCGAGGATGTTGCCGGACGAGCGGTAGTTCTCCTCAAGGAGGACCGTGACGGCGTCGTGGAAGTCGTTGCGGAAGCTGAGGATGTTGCGGATGTCCGCGTGCCGCCATGAGTAGATGGACTGGTCCGGGTCGCCCACGACGGCGATGTTCCGCCATTTGCCCGCAAGCTGCTTGGCAAGCTCGTATTGGGCGATGTTGGTGTCCTGGAACTCGTCGACCATCAGGTGCCTGTACCGCTCCTGGTAGCGCTCCAGCACCTGCGGGTGCGCCGTGAAGAGGCTGTGGGTGAGGAGCAGCAGGTCGTCAAAGTCGACGGCCTGGTTGGCGCGAAGCATGCGCTGGTACTCTTCATAGGCGCGCAGCGTGACCTCCTCGAAGTATGAGCCGACGTTGGCGCGGTAGGCCGCCGGGTCCCTGAGCTGGGCCTTGGCGCCGGAGATGCCGCTGAGAATCGCGCCGGGCGTGAATTGCTTGGGGTTGAGTCCGGCGCTTTGCATGGCCTTCTTGAGGAGGGTCAACTGGTCGTCGCGGTCGTAAATGGTGAAGTTGCGGTCGAGGTTGATGGGCTCGCCGGCCTCGCGGAGGATGCGGGAGCAGAGGGCGTGGAAGGTGCCGGCGGTGACCTGCTCGGCGACGGGCCCGCCGAGCAGCCGCGCCAGCCGGTCGCGGAGCTCGCGGGCGGCCTTGTTGGTGAACGTCAGCACACAGATGCCGCGCGGCCCGATGCCCACCGTCCGCACGAGGTAGGCGACGCGGTGCACGATGACGCGGGTCTTGCCACTGCCCGGCCCCGCGACGATGAGCAGCGGGCCCTCTATGTGCTGTACGGCCTGCTGCTGCGCCTGGTTGAGACCCTCGAGGAGGTTGTCGGTCGTCATACGGAATCAGTATAGCAGCGGGGCGGCGGGCGCGTTCGAGGGGATGGGCCATTGTGGGCGGGATATCGCGCCGTGCGTCGCTGTGCGCTGTGCTATGCTGTCTGCCGGAGAGGGTACGCATGAGCGGGCTAGAAATCGGTGGGATAAGGCTGGATTCCACCTTTTGGGACGTGGCGCTGCTGGTTGTCGCGTTTCTCTTCTTTGTGCTGCTGTCCTATCTGGTCCACTTCATTCTCGACCGCATCGCGGACAGCCTGAAGCGCAAACAACGAGCGGAGGTGATTGAGCACCTCATTGGGGCCACGTACCGGCCAATCACGTTGTTCTTTCTGGTGCAGGGGCTGCTGGCGGTTGTGGTCCTGCTTGGCACCATGGAGCGATGGCAGGACGCCATTGGCCTGGACGAATGGCTCACCGTCATCTACCGGGTCTGGGCTGTCCTGACGCTGCTGCTGATAGCATCAGGCGGCGCTCGGGCCTTGGGTGTCGTTCTGAGCTGGTACGGCGAGCATCATGCAGACGATGAAGGCGCCATTCTCGCGCCGAGCTTGGTGAACCCCCTGCGCCGCTTTGCGAACCTGGCAATCTACATTTTGGCCATTCTGCTGTCTCTGGAGTTGCTGGGAATCTCCGTGACGCCGCTGGTGGCTGGGCTCGGCATTGGCGGCATAGCCGTCGCGCTGGCGGTGCAGCCGACGCTGTCGAACTTCTTCGCGGGCAGCTATCTCTCCGGCGGCGGGATCCTCCGCTCGGGCGACTTCGTCGAACTGGAGAACGGCTTTCAGGGCTACGTAGTGGACGTGGGATGGCGGAGCACGCGACTGCGCACGCCGTACAACAACCTCGTGGTGGTCCCCAACTCCCGACTGGCCGACAGCATGCTGACGAACTACTCAAGCCCGGAAGAGTTGATAGGCGTGCTCGTCATGTGCGGCGTCAGCTACAGCAGCGCCCTTGCGGACGTGGAGCGCATGGCCAAGGAGGCGGCGCAAAAGGTCATCGACAACACCGACGGCGCGGACAAGGGCATGGCGCCGTGGTTTGGCTTCGAGACGTTTGGCGACTCCAACATCGACTTTTGGGTCTGGGTGCAAGCCAACAGCCGGGTGGACTCCTTCATTGTCAAGAGCGAGCTAATCAAGGCGCTGCACGAGCGGTTCGGCGCCGAGGGCATCTCCATCAACTACCCGATGCGCCACCTGGTCTTCCCAGACGACCCGGCGCAGGTGCTGCGGGTTTCAGGCGCGCGGCCGGACGGGGGTACCGGCGACGGGCCGCCGGCGTCATAACGGCGGGACGACCTCGTACACCACGCTCTCCCACAGGGTCTGGGGCAGCGCCAGCAGGGCGTCGTGGCCGGGCTCACGCACGTCGAGCACACGCTTCCGCAGGACGCCGTCGAACCGTGCGGCCCAAGGGCACCACTCACGGAAGCCCGCAAGGGTGTGGACGTCGCCTCCTAGGAAGAAGTGCTCGACGTCCTGCTCATACGGCCCGACATGCTTTTGCAGCTCCTCGCACACGTCCTTGTAGAGCTCGTGCGCCTGGCCCTCACGGATGCGGCGGAAGCGGTTCGAGGACGAGCCGCCCTTCTTGTGCCGTCCCTTGACGAAGCGCCGGTCCGTCTTGGACGCCAGAAGCCGCTCGCCGCGATAGACGCCGATGCCGTAGCGCCCGAGCCGCACAAGGCACGCGGCGATAACGGGCGTCGTGTCCAACAGGGCCAGCAACGGCCCCGCGTCGATGCCCTCGACCTGCATGTCCACGGCTAAGGGCAAGGGGGGCAGCACTGCCCGCAGCACGCGGCCGTCCCAAAAGAGCGCCGCGCCAACGTCGGACGAGGCGATGGCGCCGGTCACGCGGTCGAGCCCCTCCGCGTTCGCGAAACCGGGCGCGAGCTCGACCAGCGGCGGCGGCGCGCTCCAGGGCGCGAGGTAGACGGTGCGCGCGGTTGCACCCGGCCTGGCCAGCAGGGCCGCCAGGTATCGGCGCATCCGGTCCTTGGGGAGGACGCGCCGGGTTATATTGGCTGTGTGGGCTGTAGTCATGCCCGTCGCTCTTTCTTCATCCAACCCACTCTACCCTACCCCTTGCCCCAGGGTCAGCCTGCAAATGGTTGCGGCGTGGGGTACACTATGCGGATTCCGAGCCCGAATATGGGGGTTGACCATGGCGACGTTCAAGATTGTGGCACAGAAACCGGCCCTCCCTACGCCGATGCAGCCTGGGGGCTATGACCTGGAGATGGAGGCGCTCGAGGGGATTGACGCGGAGATTGTGGAGCTCGCGGCGACGAGCGAGGCCGAGTTCATCGAAGGGGCGCGCGACGCCGACGCGGTGATGGCGCGGGGCCGTCGCATGACGAAGGAGATCATCGACAGCCTGGAGCGTTGCAAGGTCATCGCGCTGGGGAGCGTCGGCGCGGACTCGGTGGACGTCGAAGCCGCGACGGCGCGCAACATTCCTGTCACCAACTGCCCGGACACCTTCATCGAGGAGGTGGCCGACCACACGATGATGATGATCCTCTCCACCTTCCGCCGCCTGACCACCATGGACTCGATGGTACGGGAGTCGCGGTGGCGAGAGGGCCGTCCGCTGCTGTCGCAGTTTCCGCGGCTGATGGGGCAGACGCTGGGGTTCATCGGATTCGGGCACGTGCCGCGGGCGACGGCGCTTCGGGCGGCGGGCTTCGGCGTGCGGCTGCTGGCCTACGACCCGTACATCGAGGAGCTGGTGATGAGCGGGTACGGGGTCGAGCCCGTGGGCTTGATGGAGCTGCTGGAGAAGTCGGACATCGTGTCCATGCACGCGCCGGCAACGCCAGAGGCGGAGCACATGCTGACGTACAAGCACTTTCGCGCCATGAAGCCGGAGGCGCTGTTCATCAACAACGGACGCGGGCCGACAGTGGACGAACCGGCGCTCATCCACGCGCTGCAGGAGGGCTGGATCGCCGCGGCGGGGCTGGACGTGCTCGAAAAGGAACCGCCGGACCCGGAGAACCCGCTGCTGCATATGGACAACGTCATCCTGACGCCGCACGTTGCGTCGGCGTCGGCGCGCATGGCGCCGGAGTCGCGGCGGCGGGTGGGGCAGGAACTCGCGCTGGTGCTGACGGGCCGGTGGCCCAAGTCCTGCGTGAACCCGTCCGTGCTGGAGAGGACGGACCTGCGCCGCTGGCAGCCGTACTCGATGGAGCGCGGACCGGGGTCCTAGTCGACTTTGTGGGAGATGGTCAGTGGCGAACGTGCCCGTGCCGAGCGGTATCGACGACGTGACGCCGGAGTGGCTCACCGCTGTGCTTGGCGAGGGCGGGCTTGCCGTTCGCGTGGCCGCGCTCTCGAAGGAGAACATCGGTGAGGGCGTCGGCGTCAACGGCGTCACCACGCGGCTACGCGTCGACTACGAGCCGGGCAGCGCCCCGGGGCCTGCGTCGCTGGTACTCAAGCTCCCGGCGGCTCTGCAAGCGAGCAAGGAAATCGGACTCCGGCTGGGGTTCTACGAGAACGAGATCCGCTTCTACGATGAGCTTGCGAGCAGCGTGTCGGTGAACCTGCCTCGTCACTATTACACCAGCATGGACAAGGAGAGGCAGGACTACGCGTTGCTACTGGAGGACATGGCGCCCGCAGCCCCCGGCGACGACATCGCAAGCTGCTCATGGGACGAGGCACTATCCATCGTGGACGAGCTGCCCAAGCTGCACGCGCCGTGGTGGAACAGCCCGAAGTTAGCGTCGTTCACATGGCTGCCGATTGGCGAGCCGAACGTGGAGGCGGCCAACGCCCGCTTTCAAGAGACCCTCTTCCCGGCGACGATGAAGAACTTCGGCGACACCCTTTCACCGACGGCGTACCGGGTGGCGGAGAAATACTCGAGAGGGCTGGTGCACATCGTACGGCAGATGACGACTGCGCCCTACACGCTGACGCACAGCGACTATCGACTCGTGAACATGCTCCTGGGCGGGCCTCCTTCGGCGCGAAGAATCACCGTGCTGGACTGGCAGCGAGTTGCCCTGGGCAAGGGCGCCATCGATCTGGCCTTCTTTGCGGTGTTGAGCTTGCCGACGGAAGTCCGACGGGCCTGGCAGTGGGATCTGGTGGAGCGGTATCACGCGGGACTGCTGGAGCATGGAATAGGGGACTACACCCTGGAACAATGCCAGCTAGACTACCGCCTGTGCGCCTTCGCGCCGACGCGTATTGCGCTGGCGCACGGGTCGCGGCCACCGTCGCAGCTGGAAGGGCACGCAGGGCAGCTGCTGCAGGCGACGCTGGTGGAGCGGGCCTCCGCTGCGTTGGAAGACCTGGACATGGAGGAGTTCCTGTAGGTATGGGAACCGGCGCCCTTCGACAAGCTCAGGGCGAACGGGTTGGAGGTAAGCTAGGTCGACTGGGTTGGGGACAAGCTCAGGGCGAACGGGTTGGAGGCAAGCTAGGGCAGTCGGGTTGGAGACAAGCTCAAGGCGAACGGGTTGGAGACAAGCTCAAGGCGAACGGGTTGGAGGCAAGCTAGGGCAGTCGGATTGGGGACAAGCTAGCGCGTTCGGGCTGGAGACAAGCTCAAGGCGAACGGGTTGGAGACATGCCCGGGACTCATTTCAGGAGGCGCGTTCATGGTAGACGTAGTGGTGCCGGGAGGGCTGGCTGACCTGACTCCAGAGTGGATGACCGCCGTGCTCCAATCGCGCGGGCTGGATGTGGAGGTCGCATCGGTCACGCCGGAAGAGGGCGCGGCGGGCTCCGGGGTCAACGGCATCACCTCGCGTCTCTTCATCGACTATGTTCGAGGGGCTGAGGGCGCGCCAGCATCGCTCGTCGTGAAGCTGCCGTCGACGTCGCCGACCATCAAGGGCGTGGGCATCCGGCAGCGGTTCTACCAGAACGAGGTCCTCTTCTACGAGGACATCGCCGGAAAGCTCACGGTCAGCGTGCCCAAGTACTACTATGGGGGCATCGACGAGGAGCGGCAGAACTACGCGCTGCTGATGGAGGACATGACCCCTGCCGTTGTCGGTGACGACATCACGAGCTGCACCAAGGAAGAGGCGGCGCTGGCCGTTCGAGAGCTCCCCAAGCTGCACGCCCCCTGGTGGGAGCACCCTGACCTGGACACCATCCCGTGGCTGCCCGTCGGAGAGCCGAACCTGCCCGTCGCCCACGCCCGCTTTGCGGAGGAGGTGCTCCCCGGCGTGATGCGCAACTACGGGGAGACGCTTTCGCCCACGGTAAGGGGCATCATCGAGCGGTATTGCACGAACTTCACCGACACCATCCTCAAGATGTGCACCAGCCCCCGTACGCTCACCCACAGCGACTATCGTTTGGTGAACATGCTTTTTGGCGGCGCCCCGGACGCGCAGAAGATCACGGTCGTGGACTGGCAGCGGGTAGCCATCGCGAAAGGGCCCGTTGACGTGGCCTTCTTCACGATACTTAGCCTGACGCCGGAGCTTCGCCGCGCGTGGGAGCGGGAGCTGGTGGAGCAGTACCACGACGGGCTCATGGCGGAGGGCGTGGGAGACTACAGCCTTGAGCAGTGCTGGCGCGACTACCGTCTCGGCGCGATTGGGCCGTCCAGGATCACGTTGTCCTTTTCCGCCCGGCCTCGCAGCGACATGGGCGGCGGGCACCTGTTGCAGCTGCAGCAGACGCTCATCACGCGGGTGGCGGCGGCGATGGAAGACCTGGACCTCGCAGAGTTCGTGTAGGTCAGTCCGCCGCCAGCACGATGGTGCCAGTGGAGGAGAGTATCCCGCCGGTGCCGTTCACCATCGCCAGCTTCGGATTGTCGAGCTGACGGTCCCCCGCCTCGCCACGCAGTTGCCGCACGGCCTCGACGATGAGGAAGATGCCGTACATGCCGGGGTGGGTGTAGCTGAGGCCGCCGCCGCTGGTGTTCAAAGGGAAGTCGCCGCCGGGTGCGGTCCGCTGCCCCGCCACGAAGTCCGGGCCCTCGCCAGGTTCGCAAAACCCCAGCCCCTCCAGCGTCACCAGCGTGGTGTACGTGAAGGAGTCGTAGACCATCGTGAGGTCGATGTCGTCGTGGGTGACCCCTGCGGCCTGCAGCGCGGCTGGGCCGGTCACGCGCGACACCGTGGAGGTGAGGTCCGGCATCTGGCTGATGATGGCATGGTCATGGCTCTCGGCGCCGGACAGCACCCACACTGGCGGCTTGCGCAGGTTGCGGGCGCGCTCCGCGGAAGTGACGACGACGGAGGCGCCGGCGTCGGTGACGAGGCAGCAGTCGAGGAGGTGGAAGGGCCACGCGATCCACCGGGAGTTATGGTAGTCGTCGAAGGACATGGGGTCGCGCATCATTGCCTTGGGGTTGAGCTGCGCCCATTTGCGCGTGGAGACGGCGATCTCCGCCAACGCCTGCCGGGTGCGGTCCTCGCCGTACTGGTGCATGTAGCGGGTGCAGGCCAGGGCGTAGTTGACCGGCGGGCCGATGATGCCGTGAGGCGCCTCGTACTGCTGGCCGGGCACGTTGGGCTCGGCGAAACCGCCTCCGCCACCAGACCCGCGCACCCGGGCGTTGCGGCCGGACTGCCCGTGAGTGATGAGGGCAACCTCGCAGTAGCCGGCGTTGATGGCGGCCATGGCGTGGGCCACGTGGATGACGAAGGACGAGCCGCCGACGGCCGTTGTGTCCGTGTAGCGCGGGTGGATGCCGAGGTACTCGCCGGTGGCGAGGGTGGAGAAGCCCGCCGTGAACAGCCCGTCGACGTCGCTCTTGGAGAGGCCGGCGTCTTCCAGGGCGTTGTGGGCGGCCTCGGCGTGGTGCTGCAGCGCCGACTTGTGCTCGACGACGCCGATCTCGTCAGACTCGGCGGCGCCTACGATGGCGACGCTCCTGCGCAGGTCAGGCATTGGCGCGCTCCTAAATCTCGATATTCGTCATGCCTGGGAGGGGGTGAAACCCTCGAGCGGGCGCCCCCTTCGACAGGCTCAGGGCGAACGGTCCTCTTGCTACGCCCCGTAGAACTCCTTGAGGTCCGGGGAGACGGTGAGCTTGGCCTCTGTGAGTTCCTGGACCTCCTGCGGCGTGAAGCCGGGGGCGATTTCTCGCATGAGGAAGCCCTCCGGGGTGATGTCGAACAGGCCGAGGTCCGTGACGACGCGAGATACGACGCGGACGGCCGTGACCGGCAGGTTGCACCGCTTCAGGAGCCGCGGCTGGCCGTCGCGGGTGGTGTGTTCGAGGGCGAGCCAGACGCGCTTGGCGCCGACGGCGAGATCCATCGCGCCGCCGATGCCGCCGCCCTTGCGGCCAAGCGTCTTCCAGTTGGCAAAATCACCGTTATCGGCGACCTCGTACGCGCCAAGCACCGTCACGTCGACGTATCCGCCGCGGATGACGGTGAAGGAATCGGCGTGGTGCAGGATGGACGCGCCGGGCTTCATGGTCACGTACTGCACACCGGCGTTGACCAGGTTCGGGTGCTCCTCGCCCTCGGCCGCCAACGGGCCGTAGCCGATGAGCCCGTTCTCGGACTGGAAGACGATGTCCTTGTCCTCGTACTCGTAGTTGGAGCAGAGGGTGGGCATGCCCACGCCCAGGTTGGCGACCCAACCATCCTCGAACTCCATGGCCAGCCGGTTGCACATGGTCTGGCGGTCAACCCGCTTCTTTTCGGCAGTCGGCATTATTCCTCCGATGTCCTATGCTCGCCGGTCCGACGGGAACGTCCACAGCCCATCAGGCGGCGGCGGGATCTTGACCACCCGGTCGACGAAAATGCCGGGGGTGTGCACCTGGTTTGGGTCCATCTCGCCCAGCTCCACAATGTCGCCCTCGATTTCGACGAGGGTGCACTTGGCGGCCATGGCCATGATGGGGTTGAAGTTGCGCTGGGTCAGGTCGTACTGGAGATTGCCGTAGGTATCCGAGGTGTACGCTCGAATGAAGGCGTAGTCGGCGGGCAGGGGGTACTCGAGCACGTACTCGAGGCCGTTGATGACGCGGGTCTCCTTGTGCTCGGCCAGCTCAGTGCCGACGCTGGCCCGGGTGTAGAATGCGCCGATGCCCGCGGCGGCGGCGCGCATGCGCTCCACCAGGGTGCCCTGCGGCATGAGCTCCGCCTCAAGCTCGCCGGACTCGTTCAACTCCTCGAAGAGGTTGCGCTGCGACGGGTGCGGCGAGGCGGAGAAGGCGCAGCAGACCTTTTTCACGCGCCGCAGTTCCACAAGGTGGCCGGTGTTGGCCCTTGCGTTGGTCTGGTCGCCGCGGTTGGTGATGATGGTGAGGTCGGTGGCGCCCTGTCGGATGAGGGCAGCCAGCAGGTTCTGGGGCAAGCCGGGCGGGCCGAAGCCGCCCACCATGATGCTGGCGCCGTCCGGGATGTCCGCGACGGCATCGTCAAACGTGGCAAGTACCTTATTCTTCATGCGATGCCTGCACTCCAAAGATGTGGTGACGTTTCTACCCTAACAGTGAATCGCCGCTTTTGTATCACGCCCTGTGCTCGCGGGCAAGACCCTTCGGCGCCCTAACGGGTCGCCGCATTGGCTGGAAGCCGCTTGGACGCACAGTGACGCAGTATTGCATGGTATGGCTGCATGGCATTGACCAAGCCCGATTCTCGATATACTATTCGTATAATCTAATGTAAAGACATCTTTGTATCCACCACGAGCCGGGAGGACTGGCATGGACCTACGTGAACTCCGCAGCTTCTGCGCGGTGGCGCAGTTTGGAAGCATCACCAAGGCGGCCGAACAGCTCATGCTCCGTCAGCCGGCTGTGACCCTGCACATTCAGGAGTTGGAGCGGGAGACCGGCGTCACCCTGCTGGACCGGAGCAAGCGCCCTGTGCAACTGACGCCGGCGGGCCTGCATCTCTCGGAGCTGGCCAAACCGCTGCTGCGGCAGATCGACTCGCTGCCGGTGGAGACATCGTCGTACGCGCGGCAGGGCAGCCTCACCGTTGCGTCCACCACGGAGATGGCACGCAACATGCTCGTCGAGAGCATCGTCGCATACCGCCAAAAGTACCCGGACACGCGGCTGCACGTGCGCAGCGGCCGTTTGCCGGAGGTGCTGCGCATGGTGCGCGACCGGGAGGCCGACCTTGGCTTCGTGCCCCTCACCGGTCGATTTGGCGAGTTCAACGTGGAGACGCTGTTCACCAATGAGCGGGTGTTACTCGCGGCCAAGGGCCACCCGGTGCTTGATGAGCCAATTGAGAGCATCCACCAGATCGCCAGGTGGCCTCTCATCGTCAGCGCGGGGACTCGGGACAACCCCTCGTACATCGAGGGGAAGCTTAACGAGGCAGGCCTGGACTACAACGTGGTCATGAGGCTGGACCATTTTGACGCGGTCAAGCGATACGTGAGCAAGGGACTTGGCATAAGCGTGGTGCCGCGCATAATTTTGGAACCTGACGACGAGAAAACCCTGGGAATAGTTGCGCTTGGACACATCCTGGACATCCAGAGCGTGGGCATAGTGACCGTGCGGGACACGCCCGTTTCCAGGTACGTACAGCAGTTCGTGAGCATGCTAAGGGAGACCATCCCGGAGCACATCTCTCCGCAGTGGCCGTAGTCGGCGCATCGCGGTTTGGGTCGCGCGACAGGCGCGTTTGAGCGCCAGTCTTGATTCCCCGGCCGTCGTGACAAGCGTGCTCCCGCGGGGTATGTTCTACATCGAGCCGCCGCCATAGCGCATTGCGGCTGACCATCGCCTACGGGAGGAAACGCCATGAAGCAGATCAGCGACAACGTTTTCGTCGACAACGAGCGCCGGGGCTCCAACCATGGCTACGTCACGACGACCGACGGCATCGTCCTTATCGACACGCCGCACAAGCCGACGGACGCGCTGCGGCTGCGGGCGGAGATCGAGGCAATCGGCCCGGTGCGCTACATCATCAACACGGAGCCCCACGGCGACCACTGGACCGGCAACGCCTATTTTGACGCACCGGCGATAGCACAGGACGGCGTGCGGCAACGCATCCTGGATACGGACATGGCAGAGCACGTGTCTCGGGTGTCCGCAATGGGCCCTGACGAGCACCTGCACCTGCAGGGCTACGCGCCCAACACGCCCATCATTACATTCGACAAGAGCATGACGCTGCACGTGGGCAACCACACCTTCCGCATGACGCACATGCCCGGGCACACCACATGCCAGGCCGCGGTGAGCGTCGAGGAGGAGGGCGTGGTCTTCACCAGCGACAACATCTTCTGCAAGGTGCACACGTGGATCCAGGAAGCCAACCCGGAGACGTGGCTGGAGGCCTTGGAAAGCCTGCGGGCGCTACCCGAGGAGTCGTTCATTCCGGGACACGGCCCGTTTTGCGGCAAGGAGTACCTGGACGACCAGGCGGCGTGGATCCAGGAGTGGGTGGCCTACGTCCGCGGCGGCGTCGAGCGGGGGATGACCAAGGCTGAGGCCGTCGACATGCTGACGGACCTGACGGACCGCTACCCGATGGACGTCGAGCAGGACGGCATGGCACCGATGGTGATGCGGATGAACGTCGCCAACATCTACGACTTCCTGACCGGCGAGGGCGCCCACGCGCGGGGGTAGGGGGGGCTGCCAGTTCGCCAAACGGTGTTCGAGAAACCAAAAGCCCCGCCGTTCAGTGAGCGGCGGGGCTTCTCTTTGGTCTGGTGTGGTGCGTGCCTTCCCCTACCCCCCGGCTTCCGCTGCCGTGGCGCCTGCCTCGAAGCGCTCACGGAGGTCTCGGGTGTCCTCCCACCAGTCGGCGTCACGGGGGAGGATGACCTGCCCGGAGCGGAGGTGGTAGTCCTGCGGGTTCTCGACGCCGGGGGGCGGTGTGCCGTCCTCGGCGAGCGCCCGAGCGGCCCGGAGCAGCATGCGGCGCGTGCGGATGATCATCTGGTCCGTGGTGCCGAGGTGCTCGCTGGTGCGGTCGAGGATGACTCCCATGCCCTCGGTCATCGCCATGTCCTGCTGGCGGACGCCGGAGATGCCGGACCAGCTCTGCATCGTTCGCTGGGCGTCGCGGTCGATCTGGAAATCGTTGTCCCAATTCTGCTCGATGACGTAGCGGTCGTACCAGCCGGTGCCGTTGCCAAGGTACTCGCGGGCCTGCCGCGCGGAGACGGCGAGGCCGTCATCCTCCCGCACACCGATGCTCCACTCGAGGGTGTGCTCGTCGTCCATGGGGACGTAGGCGAGGAAGCGGGCCTCCATGCCGAGGGTGGGCACGGGCGGCATGGCGAAGCATGGGAAGAGGTAGTGGCCGACGCGCCAGTAGTAGCTGTCCTCCTCCGCGACGCGGTACATGCCGTATGAGTTGCCTACAGGCGTTTCCTGGACCTTGAACCTGCCGGCGCGGTTTTTGCTCTGGTAGTAGGTGAAGGAGCCGGGCCGAGCGTTCTCCGGGAGCACATGGCCCCCGTGCAGGATGGAGGCATGGACGGTGTCTATTTCACCCTCTATGCCCTGCATCCAGTTGTTGTTGCGGAAGAGCACGGTGATGTAGTAACTCCCATGCATGTTGCCCTCGAGCTCCGGCAGGGCGGGCGGCGTTGCCCGGGGCCCCATGTAGGCCCAGATGACGCCGTTGCGCTCGTGGGTGGGGTAGGACTTGATCTTGACCTTGTCCTTGAAGTTGGACTCGGCGGGCTCCGAGGGCATATCGATGCATTCACCGTTCACGTCGAACTTCCAGCCGTGGTAGACGCAACGGAGGCCGGATTCCTCATTGCGACCGAAGAAGAGGCTCGCGCGCCGGTGCGGGCAGTTGTTGTCGATCAACCCCACGGCGCCGGTGGTGTCGCGGAAGGCGATGAGCTCCTCGCCGAGCAGCTTGATGCGCACGGGGGGGCAGTCGGGGTCAGGCAACTCGCCGGTCTGGAGCGCGGGCAGCCAGTACTCGCGAAAGAAGTTGCCCATCAATGTGCCGGGACCGACCCGGCAGAGCGCCTCATTGTCGACTTGGCTCAGCATGGCTCCTCCTGTTGCGATGGGGGTGTGACCCCACCATCCTGACCTTCCCCCACATGGGCGAAGGGACTGCGACGGGCTACCTCGCCGCTGCGGCGCGGCCGGTGTTGCACGGGTCCGGGTATTCGGTTGTGGCTGCGGTAAGATACGGCTCCAGGGCCTTCTCCCATGCCTCGTCCTTGGGCAGGACCGTCTCGCAAGAGCGGACGGTGTACCACTCCGGGTTCTGCGAGCCAGGGGGCGGCGTGCCGTCCTCGGCGAACTGCCGGGCGGCGGAGATGAGCTTCCTGCGCGTCTTGATGATGGCGGCATCGGCCGTACCGAGGTGCTCCTTGGTGCGGTCCATGACGCGGCCCATGCTCCACTCCAACGCGGCGTCCTGTTGCCGAACAGCGGGGATGCCGGTGAAGTTCCGGTTCTTCTTGGCCCACAGGTCCATGTGGAAGTCGGTCTCCGGGCTGATCTCCGACCACCAATTGGGGAAGAACTTGCCCTTTTGCTCGGGCTTCATGGGGCCAGGGGGGCCGAGGACGCCCGGCTCCTGCGACAGCCCGAAGTTGGGGCGGCGCGAGCCTTCCAGCGGCTTGGTCGGGTGCCAGTGGACGCCGAAGTGCAGGGTGTTGTCGTCGTCGATGGGCAGGAAGATGGAAAGGGGGACGATGCCGTTGAAGATGGCGGGAAACATGCCGTAGATGGGGAAGAGGTAGTGGGAAACGCGCCAGTAGTCGTTGCCGTCCTCTTCCCGCTGGGCCCCGTACATCATCCCGTATTCCTTGTTGACGATGTGAAACTTGGCGGTCTGCCCGGGGTGGTAGAGGCCATACTTGGGGGAATCGTCCTTGTTCAGTCGGCTGTGGAGGAAGTAGATGTGCGAGGAGTCCAGCTCACCCTCCAGGGCCTGCATCCAGTTGCACTCATAGATGAACTTGTGGCCGTGTCCGCGCTGCTCCTCGGGGACAAGTCCCCACTCGAACTGCGGCACGGGAGGCGGGTTGTCCTGGTACTCACCCATGTAGATCCAAACGATGCCACCGAAGTCATAGGCGTTGTAGGCGAGAATCTTCACCTTGTGCTTGAAGTTGCTGGTTGGGGGCTCGTTGGGCATGTCGAGGCAGTTGCCCTCGACGTCAAACTTCCAGCCGTGGTAGGCACAGCGGAGGCCACCCTTCTCGTTGCGGCCGAAGTAGAAGCCGGCGCCACGGTGGGGGCAGTTCTCCTGGCTGAAGGATGGGCGGCCATCGGTGTCGCGCCAGGCAAGCAGGTCCTCGCCGAGAACGCGAACGCGCTGGGGCTGACCGTCGGGCTCCAACTCCCAGTCGTAGATGACGGGCATCCAGTACTGCCGCATGAGCTCGCCCATGGGAGTGCCGGGGCCGACTCTGCAAAGCAGCTCGTTCTCATCCCTGGTGAGCATTCGTTCCTCCGTTGATACGGTTTGCAGGTATTCTACATCGTCGGGCTGCGGGGAACCACCAATGCTTGAAGGGCGCCGGTACATCACGATTCAAGCGATGTACCGGCGCCCCAAATTGTCCAATGCGCTACGTTCTGACCTACTTCTTAACCGCCTTGATGCGTTCGAAGTGGGAGTAGAGGCCTGGCGGTGAACCCGGGAACACGTAAGACTCGACTACCTCCGGGTTGTAGACCAGCTCTGCCGGCACCCAAAAGAGGGGCATCCAGACGTGCAGCGGGTAGGCGACGTCGCTCAGCTCCCGCAGAATCTTGTTTTGCTCGTCAGGAATCATGGTGCCCCTGAGGCGCGCCACAATGGGCTCCGTTTCCAGGTGTTCAATCCCGCTGCCGCGTGGGGATACGCTGGATTGGCGGACGCGCCACCCCTGGATGTCGAAGTCCGGGGTGCCGTGGAAATTGGCCATATTGGTGTATTCCAACGCGCGATTGGCTGCCCGGTTGGCTGCCGAGTCAATTGTCCGCAGGTTTGTCTTGATGCCAATGTCATTCCAATATGCAGCCGCGGCCTCCATCACGTCCGCAGACTGCGTGAATTGCTGGAGGGTTCGCACGTAGACGTCAATCTCCAGCGGGTTGTTCACGTTGTAGCCGGATTCGGCCAACAAAGCGCGGCCCGCGTCAGGGTCGAATCCGTACTCTTCCGGGTAGTTGCGCTCCCACTCCGGGTTGAAGTAGGGGTTGTTGGGGGCCATGTGGTTCATGTACATGGTCTTGCCCTTGTTCGCGAAGAAGGCCACGTTCATGGCGGGCTTGTCCAGGGCCTTACTCATCGCCTTTCGGACGTTGATGTCCAGCCAGGGCGTGTCGCAGTACTTGTAACCGCATGCCGACTCGGCGTCGACGTATACACCCTGAAAGCCGAGGAAGACCCGCTGGGCGTCCACGGTGCCCACGGAGAGGGCCATTCCAGCCGTTGCCGCCTGCTCCGTCTGGTCCTGCGGCAGCTGCGTTATGTGCGCCTCGCCGGCGATGATGCTAGCCAGCCTGGTGGAAGCCTCCTGCACCCACCGGAACTCCATCTCCGGGAAGTCCGCCGTCAGTCGCCAATGGTCATATGGGACCCGCTCAAAGACGACGTTCTCGCCCTGTGCGCGGGAGACGAACTGGTAGACGCCGCTGCCGGCAGGCGGCGGGGTCAGCAGTGTGATCTCCCCGATCTTGGCGGCGGAATCAGCGCTGGAGATGTCCATGGAGGACATGTTGAGTTCGGACATCAATCGAAGGAGCTCAGCGTTTGGCGCCTCAAGGCGCAAGACAACCTCGTAGTCGCTGACAACCTCAACCGTAGTCAGACGGTATTGCCTGGAATGCGAGTGGGTGGCGTCTTCACGAACGTGTTGCCCGTGCGAGTAGACGATGTCCTTGGCAGAGAACTCGCCATTGTCGCCGTGGAAGGCCACTCCGTCTTGAAGCTGGAACCGCATGGAGAAGCCGTCAGGCTCAAACGCCCAGGACTTGGCCAGCTGCGGCGTCAACTCAGCCGTGTCGGGATCGTAGCCGACGAGCGACTCGTAAGTGGGCTTCAGCTGCATGCCGGGCGGCGGGGCGAGGTCCTTCTGTACGTTGTTGGACTCCCTGCCTGGCGAAGGGTTGGTGATGATGACCCGCGTCACAACGGGCTCGCCCATGGCGTCACCCATGGCGTCGCCACTGGACGCTTCCGGGACTGCCGTCGGAGCAGCCGCCGCGCCACCGCTGTCGGCGTCATCGTCGCCACCGCAGGCGGCAGACGCTACCAAGAGAAGCGCGAGGAGCACCATCCAAGACAAACCCAGTACGCGAACTTTACCCATTATCATCTCCTTTTTCGACTAAACTGCGCCCTACTTCGGCCATTGAATGGCTGGTTAGACTACTTCTTTACCGCCTTGATCCGGTGGAAGTGGGAGTAGAGGCCTGGCGGTGATCCTGGGAATTCGTAGGAAGATATGATCTCAGGGTTGTAGACCAACTCCGCCGGCACCCAGAAGAGGGGCATCCAGACGTGCAGCGGGTAGGCGACATCGCTGAGCTCCCGCAGGATTGCATCCTGTGCGCTAGGTTCGATGGTGGCCCGCAGGCGCGCGACAATTGGCTCGGTGTCCTGGTGCTCGATGCCGCTTCCGCGCGGCGTCACGCTGGATTGACGGACGCGCCACCCCTGGATGTCGAAGTCCGGCGTACCGTGGAAATTGACCTGCCTGGAATACTCAAGCGCCCGGTTCGCGGCCCTATTGGTAGCTGTATCGGTCGCCAGCAAATTGGTCTTGATGCCGACATCATTAAAGTACGCGGCGGCGGCTTCCATAACGTCACCGGACTGTGTGAATTGCTGCAAGGTGGCTACGTAGACGTCGATTTCCAATGGATTGGCGGCGCTGTAGCCCGCCTCAGAGAGCAACTGCCTAGAAACCTGGGGATCGAAGCCGTACTCCTCCGGGAAGTTGGTCTCCCACTCCGGGTTGTTTTGGGGATGGCTGGGAGAGAGATGGTTCATGTACATGGGTCGGCCCTTGTCGGCGAAGAAGGCGGTGTTGAGGGCCGGCTTGTCCAATGCCTTGCTCATGGCCTTGCGCACCTTCAATTCCAAGAAGGGGGTGTCGCAGAACTTGTAGCCGCAGGACGAATCGGCGTCGATGTAGACGCCCTGGAAGCCGAGGAAAACGCGCTGCGCATCGATGGTGCCCTGCGTGAGCGCCATGCCGGCGCTGACCGCCTGCTCGGTTTGGTCGACCGGCAACTGGGTTAGGTGAGTCTCGCCCGCAATCAGGCCCGCCAGGCGGGTGGAGGCCTCTTGGACCCAGCGAAACTCCATCTCCGGAA
Organism: Dehalococcoidia bacterium; assembly: GCA_965249605.1. Classification (GTDB taxonomy): domain Bacteria; phylum Chloroflexota; class Dehalococcoidia; order Lucifugimonadales; family UBA1127; genus UBA1127. The sequence goes on along the minus strand of OZ252245.1, from coordinate 1,396,269 downwards.
AGTCCGCGCTCACGCGCCAGTGCTCGTAAGGCACGCGCTCAAAGACCACGTTGACGCCCTGCTCACGCGAGAGAAACTGGTAGACTCCGGTGCCCGCTGGGGGCGGGGTAAGCAACGTAATCTCACCGATCCTCGCCGCGTCTACCCTGCTGGAGATATCCAACGAGGACATGTTCAACTCGGAGATAAGCCGCAGCATCTCCGCGTTTGGGGCGCTGAGGCGGAAGACGACCTCGTAGTCGTTCATCACTTCGATCTCGCCTTTGGCGTAGTGGCGGGAGTGGGGGTGCGTGGCGTCCTCTCGCACGTGCTGAGAGTGGGAGTAAACAACGTCCTGCGCGGTGAAGTCACCGTTGTCGCCATGCATAGGCACGCCGTCTTGCAGGAAGAAGCGGAAGGAGAAGCCGTCCGGCTCGAAACCCCAAGACTTCGCCAGCTGCGGTTCCAACTCCGCAGTGTCCGGATTGTAGCCCACCAGTGATTCGTATATGGGCTTCAACTGCACCCCGGACGGCGGGCCGAGGTCCTTCTGTACGTTGTTGGACTCTCTACTTGGCGATGGGTTGGTGATGATGACCCGCGTCACCACGGGCTCGGCCATGGCGCCGCCGGTGTCAGCGGGCATTGCTGTCGGGGAGACAGCGGCGCCACCGCTGCCGGCGTCATCGTCGCCTCCGCAGGCTGCGGCCACTGCCAAGATGAGCGCTAGGAGCAAAACCCAAGTCAAACCCAAGAAACGCCGTGTACCCATTGCCTTATCACTTTCTCGCCCCGGGTGACGGCTTTCGCCCCGGTCCGGCAATTGTTGCGCACTACTATAGTCCAGCTTGCAATGCGGCACAACAAATGGAGGTTTTCTCTCGCCAACCGGCGGTCTACCCCCAGAGCTCCTTGGTGGCGATTGCCGCACCGTCCGACATGGCCTTGAACTTGGCCCAGCACACGGACGCGTGGCCCACACGTGAACCGATGCCGCAGTCCGTACCCGCGATGACGTTCTCCTTGCCGACGATGTTGGCATAGCGCACGAGCCGCTGCGCCACCAGATCCGGGTGCTCGATGAAGTCGCAGGCGTGGCCAATGACGCCGGGTATGAGGGCCTTGCCGTCGGGCCAGTCCACGTCCTTCCAGACGACCCACTCGTGGTCGTGGCGGGGGTTGGACGCCTCGATGGAGTAGCCGGCGGCCTTCACGTTGAGGATGATGTCGGCGATGTCGGCCAGGGGGATGTCGAACATGTGCGGGCCGTGGTAACTGCCCCAGCAGGTGTGGAAGCGGATGCTCTCTTCCGGGATGTCTCGCAGGGCGTGGTTCAGCGCTTCGACGCGAAGCTGCGCGAACTTGCGGTACTCGGGCACGTCCATGTCCGGGTGAATCTGCCAGGCGTCGGGCAGGTCCGGGTCGTCGATCTGCAGAAGGAAGCCCGCGTCGACGATGATCTTGTACTCGATGGCAAGAGCGTCGGCGACGGCGTAGAGGAACTCTTCCTGCGAGGCGTAGTGCTCGTTCCTGAGCCAGTGCTCCACCGTGCCGGGGGTGATGGCGGGCAGGTAAATCTCCGGCGGGTTCGTGCCCTCGAGACCGGCCCGGAAGTTGTCGATGTCCGCCTGCACGTCGGCGTGACCGACGTAGCTGATGGGGCCGACGCACACCGTCTGGTCGACGCGATTCTGACCGGTTGCCGCCGCCGAGCGGGGGGTGGGACCGGCCTGGAAGTACTCCGGGAAATATTGGAGGTCGCGCCCACCGATGGCGCCCATGCGCGGGGTGTTGGGGTCCGTGGGCCGGATCTCGAGGCCGCCCAGGCGCTCCCGCATGTAATTGCTGAAGCTGGACTTGCTGATCTCGCCGTCGTTGACGCTGTCGATGCCGTTCTCCAGCTGCAGCCGCACGTTATCCGCGATGATGCCCCGCATTTCGGCGGTAAGGGCAGCGTCGTCGACCTGCTCGCCGCGGCTCTTGGCCATGACGCGCTCCCGTACGTCGGCGGGCCGGGGCAGCGTTCCGGCGTGCATGGTGAGAATCCTGTCTGTGCTTCGAAGCATGTTGTCACTCCTTCTTGTAGTCTCAATGGGTCTCATGGCCATCCTGAAACAGGGGCATCATACCCAATGCGGCCGCCCCCGTAAGGCCCCTGCTTGCAATGGTAGTGATTCCAGTTGGCTATACTGCGGCGCGCTAGCAGTCTCTGGCGAGCTCCAACCACAACGCGTAGACCGTCCGTCGGGGCAGCTTCGTAGCGTGCGTGACGGCGGCGACGGCCTCTCGCGCCAGGCGGCCCTCGGCGTGCAGCTTCGCCAGTTGCCTGCGCGCCTCTTCCGAGGCCCCCTCCGCGACAGCGGGCTTGCCCACGACGGCGCCCTCCACGACGACGGTGAACTCCCCGCGCGGAATCGCGAAGTGGTCAATCGCCTCCTGCAGCGTGCCGTGGAACACCTCTTCGTGGAGCTTGGTCAGTTCCCGGCAGATGGACACACGACGGTCGCCCCACGCGGCCTGCATGGAGGCCAACGTCGCGAGGACCCGGCGGGGTGACTCCAGGGCGACCAGGGTATCCTGCTCGTCCGCAAGCGACTCGAAGAGTCGACGCCGGTCGACGGCGCGGCGCGGCGGCCAGCCGATGAAGCGGAAGCGGTCGCCGGAGAAGCCGGATACGGACACCGCCGCGGTCACCGCCGAGGGGCCCGGCACCGCCACGACCGTCGCGCCATGCTCTCGAGCCGCAGCGACCAGGCTCGCGCCGGGGTCGCTGACGCCGGGGGTGCCGGCTTCCGTCACCAGCGCGACGTCGTGGTCCGCCAGCGTCTGCAGCAGCTGCGGGATACGCGCGGCGGCGTTGTGCTCCTGGAAGCTGAGCATCCGTGTGCGAATGCCGAAGTGCGTCAGGAGCTTGCGCGTGGTGCGCGTGTCCTCAGATGCGATGACATCGACCTCCGCCAGCACACGCAGGGCACGGGCGGAGATGTCCTCGAGGTTGCCTATCGGAGTCGCGACGACGTACAGGTTTGGCATGGCTCACTTCAAGGGTGTGCGGTATGGGCGCGCTGGACACGCCCTGCGCCCTCCCGTATTCTCCAAGGCGTCCAGTTGAAGCTACACGATGCTAGCAGAGGGAGCATGGGATGACCATTGCCGCCAAGGTCCGGCAGGCCATGGAGAACCAGTCCTGGATCCGCCAGATGTTCGAGTTGGGCATCCAGTTGAAGCAGCAGCACGGGGATGAGAACGTCTTCGACCTTTCCCTGGGCAACCCGATCCTGGAGCCGCCGGAGGAGGTGGTCGAGGCCCTGAAGCGGCTTGTCGCGAACCCGCCGGCGGGCATGCACCGCTACATGCCAAACGCGGGCTACGCCGAGACGCGAGGCGCCATCGCGGGGCACCTGGCTGAGCAGACGGGGCATCCGCTCACTGCGGCGCACACGGTCATGACCTGCGGCGCGGGCGGGGCCCTCAACGTCATCTTCAAGACCATTCTTGACCCGGGCGACGAGGTCATTATCTTCGCGCCCTTCTTTCCGGAGTACCCCTCCTACGCCGACAACCATGGCGGCATGACGACCGTCGCGCCCACGGACGAGGCGTTTTGCCCGGACCTGGATGCGCTGGCGCCGATGCTGTCAGCGCGGACGAGGGCAGTGCTGGTGAACTCGCCCAACAACCCCAGCGGCGCGTTGTATCCCGCCGACCTGCTGGCCCAACTAGGCGCGCTGCTGGCGCAGGCCGAGGCGACGTTCGGGAGCGCGATCTACCTCATCAGCGACGAACCCTATGCGCAGCTCGCCTACGACGGCGCGGTGACGCCGCCAATCTTCGACGCGCACCCCCGGTCGATTGTGGCGACGTCATTCTCCAAGAGCCTGGCGCTACCCGGTGAGCGCATTGGCTACGCGGCGGTGAACCCGGACTGCCCGGACGCCGTGACGGTGGCCGAGGCGATGACCTACTGCAATCGGGTGCTGGGCTTCGTCAACGCGCCGGCGCTCATGCAGTGGCTGGTGCGGGACGCGCTTCAGGCGAGCGTCGACGTGGCATGGTACCAGCGGAAGCGGGACTTCCTGTACGAGGAGCTCACCGGGATGGGCTATGCCATGGTCAAGCCTCAGGGGGCCTTCTACGCCTTTCCCTCGTCGCCGATTCCTGACGATGTGGCATTTGTGCGTGAGCTGTTGAAGTGGAACGTGCTGGTGACGCCGGGCACGGGATTCGGCTCGCCGGGGCACTTCCGTATCTCCTTCTGCCTGGAGGACCGGGTGCTGGAGGGCGCGATGCACGGTTTCCGGGAGGCGATCGCGGCACACCGTGGGTGATGCCGGCGGTGTGGGCGAAGAGGCAAAGAGAAAGGGGGCCGCTAACGGCCCCCCTTCAATCGGCTAACCCACCTCTGTGGAAAAGGACTAGGCCTTCCCCTCCAGAGATGGAGCCGCGGACGTATTACTGCTACTATCCATAGGCTCTCACCTCCTTTCCACTGTTCTAGACGCTATCACAACCTATGGCGTCATACAAGGGGTCAATGTCGGTTCCGTTGACGCACCAGCCGGGCGCGCGTACGCTGTTGTGCACCGATGGCAGTCGGGCCAGCTACGACGAGCACTCGCCGAGGCGCAGCCCCCGACGGGCAGGACCGACGGTCATGCGCCCACTCCGCGTATGCCATCTCGATACGAAAGGGCAAGTGCATTGGCGTTATTTGGCAGAGGAGGCCGCGGCGATACCACTTCCGTGGACGATGACGCACCTCAGCCGATCGACCGCATGCCAACCGCCGCCCCCCACTTCGAGTATGGCCCTCCCGGACGGGCGCTGCACACGGGCCTCTTCGCCTCCTTCCACTACTCGGACTTCCAACTGCTGTGGATCGGGCAGCTGGGCTGGTCGGGGGCGAACTGGATGGAGCAGGTCGCGCGCAACTGGCTCGTCTGGGAGTTGACGGGCTCCGGCGTCGCGCTGGGTCTGGTGAACCTCTTCCGCGCACTTCCACAACTCCTTATGGCGCTGCCTGCAGGCGTCGTCGCCGACCGCTTCAACAAGAAATACGTGCTGATGACATGCCAGGCGTTCACGATGATGAGCTACGCTTCCCTGCTAGCGTTGGTTGTGACGGAGCAGATCCAGCTTTGGCACATCTACCTGTTCTCGTTCTTTCTGGGCGTTTCCATGGTGTTCAACCAACCGGCGCGCAACGCGCTGATTCCCAACCTGGTGCCGGAACACAACATGCTCAACGCCTTCGCGCTGAACCAGGTGGCGATGAATTTCAGCCGGGTAGTGGCGCCGGGAATCGCAGGGTTCCTGATAGGCTTTTTCGACGTGATGGCAGCGTTTGTGGGCGCCGTCGTGCTCTTCTCCGTGGTCATCATCGCGACGATCATCATGCGAGCGCCGGGGGCGCGCAGCGTGAGCCAGACCGAGAGCGCCAGCGGCCAGCTCAAGGAAGGCATCTCCTACGTGGTGGCGGACAAGAACATCCTTGTGATCATGGTTGTTGCGCTGGCGGTATTCACCTTCGTAATGCCGTACAACACGCTTATGCCGATCCTCGCGGACAAGGTGCTGGGGGTTGGCGCGCAGGGATTCGGCTTGCTGCTGTCCGTCGCGGGCATTGGGGCGCTCGTCGGCGGGCTGACCATCGCGTCGTTTGGCGATGTGCGACGGAAGGGGATGCTTTTCCTTGGGGCATCTTTCGGCTACGCCTTCTTCGTCTTCCTGCTGGGCGTGTCGCCGCTCGCCGGCCTCGGAATCGCGCTGCCCATTGCCATCATGCTGTTCATTGGCGCGGGGCAAGCCATCTTTATGACGGCGGGAAACGTGGCACTGCTGGCCCATGCTCCTGAGGAGTTGCGGGGCCGTATCCTGAGCGTCTACAACCTCGACCGGGGGCTCATGCCGCTCGGCTCGACAGGTGGCGGAGCTCTCGCCGACATCTTCTCGGCGCCGATTGCCCTCATGCTCATGGGCGGCGTGGCCGCGGCGATGATCGCAGTCGTGGGCACGATGTCGTCTCGGCTGCGGCGGATGTAGCGCGACTCCGGCGGGGGTTCACCCCAACTAGGACCCTGACACCAGCTTCTTCCAACGACTGCGCCATCGTCGCTACCCTCTCCCTATGCAAACCCGCACCAACAACAAGGGCGCCCGGCCCCACCGCCATGCGCCCAGACATCACCCATTTGGTTCTCTGTCCTCTAGCTACACCGCCAGATACAATCTGTTTTCCCCCCGCGTAAAAAAATACGACTCGACTCGAATCAGTGGGAAGGATGGGAAGAGGCGTGGGGCCGCGGCGTTCATGCGGTTTGCCGAACGTAGTATGATGGCTTGACGCGTTTGACGCAGGAGGGGGCCGAGTGGCATCGTTCCGGCGTGGCGACCCTGTGGAGCCGACGCCCCCTGAATCGGAGGGCGCTGCCACTGCTTTGGACCGGCTGGACCGGATGTCGCGCCGCCGCGGCCGCTTCCGCTCCGGAACGTTCGCCTCTTTCCAGTACCGCGACTTCCGATTCCTCTGGCTCGGGCAGATCTCGCAGGCATTGGCCCTGTGGATGGAGCAAATCGCACGTCCGCTGCTGGTGCTTTCCGCAGCGGTAGGCGGCGACGCGAGAGACCTGGGCCTGGTATTCGCGGTGAGGACGATCCCGCAGCTTATCGCGGGACTCTTCGCCGGGGTCATCGCCGACTGGTACGACCGACGTTCGATCCTGTTGATCGCAAAGAGCGGCTCAGCCACCGCCAACTTTGCCCTGGCCTTCCTCATCTTGTCGGGCGAAATCGAGCTATGGCACATCTACGTCCAGGCGTTCGGCAAGGGAATGTTCAACGCGATGGACCAGCCGGCCCGGCAGTCGCTCATCCCCAGCATCGTGGCGACTCGGCACCTCACCAACGCCGTAGCGCTCAACAGCGCTTCGATGAACACCATGCGAATCGCAGGCGCCGGCCTGGCCGGGTTGATGGTGGCCTTTGTGGGCTTCGGGGTGACGTTCCTCGTGTCGGCGATCATCTTCCTGGGCGCCGTGTACTTCACCTATCGACTGAACGTACCAACCCACGTGAGGCATGGCAAGCGGAACCTGGGGAATGCCCTGGTCAGCTTCAAGGAAGGCCTCAAGTATGGTTGGGCTACGCCATCCATACGGTGGGTCATCCTCCTTGCCCTGGTCTATTTCATGTTTGGCATGTCCTATATGCAGGTGTTCGCGCCGCTCTTCGCAAAGGACGTGCTGGACATTGGCGAGCGCGGATTCGGCTTCATGATGTCCGTGACCGGCCTCGGGGGCGTCATCGGCGCGCTCACCCTGGCTACACTGAACCCTCGCAGGCACAGGGGCTTCGCGGTCATGGGCGTCATGGCAACGTTCGGGGTCATGCTAATCCTGTTTACGTTGAGCACCTTCACGGGCATCGTTGTGTTGTCCTTCGTTATGATCATGATGATTGGCATGTTCCAGACGCCGTTCAACTCGCTGGCAAACTCCGTGCTGTTGGACTCCGCGCCGGCCGACATGCGCGGACGTGTGATGGCGCTCATCAGCCTGGACCGCTCGGTGATCACTGTAGGCGCCACGCTGGCAGGCTTCACAGCGCACGCGCTGGGAGTGCAAACGGCGCAATTTATCTTTGCCGGCGTTGTGATCGCGGGAGCGTTCGTCGCGCTTACCGCAGTCCCGGCGTTCCGCCGCATCCAGTAACCCGAGCCGGGCTTCCGACGTTGTAGTCACCAAGAGGGGAGGAGTACTGCATGGCAGACAACACCAAGGACTCAAACAACCAGACGACGATTGGGTGGGGCCTCGCTGCGATGGACGCCCATCTCCTCAACCCGGAGGACGTTCAATCCGACCACAGGTGCAAGGAAACGGAGAACGCCATCCGCAACACCCTCCAGATCATGCGGGAGGCCACTCCGTTGATGTAGGCGGCAATCCTAAACGACATTCCTGACTCCGCATGGTCGGCGGCGGCAAGAGCGCTGAAGGTCGGCAGGACGACAATGGGACCCGGTCGTGCGACCGGGCCCCGTTCATTTCGAGGGAGTTCGAGGCGCAGAGCTCCGCCGGCCTATTTTGCTCCCACAGCCTGCTTTGCGCGCTTCTTGCGCGTCGAGGGCGCCGGCTGCGAATCGCTGGGCGCGTGGCCGTTGAGCAGGGGGCGGAGGTACTCGCCGGTGTAGGAGCGCTCGACGTCCATGACCTCTTCCGGCGTGCCCGTCGCGATGACCTCGCCGCCGTGCTCGCCGGCGCCGGGGCCGAGGTCGATGATCCAGTCGGCATTCTTGATGACGTCCAGGTGGTGCTCGATGACGATGACTGTGTTGCCCGCATCCACCAGGCGGTGCAGGACGCGCATGAGGGCAGCAACGTCCTCGAAGGAGAGGCCGGTGGTGGGCTCGTCGAGGATGTAGAGCGTGCGTCCGGTGGCCCGCTTGGAAAGCTCCGTTGAGAGCTTGATGCGCTGTGCCTCGCCGCCGGAGACCGTGGTGGCCGGCTGGCCCAGCCGGATGTAGCCCAATCCGACGTCGCGCAGGGTCTCCATCTTGGAGCGCACCCGCGGCAGGTTCTGGAACAGCTCCAGCGCCTCTTCCACGGTCATGTTCAGCACGTCTGAGATGGAGTTGTCGCGGAACTTCACCTCCAGCGCTTCACGGTTGTAGCGGGCGCCGTTGCAGACCTCGCACCGGACGGTCACGTCCGGCAGGAATTGCATTTCAATCTGGATGTAGCCACCGCCCTCGCAAGCTTCACAGCGGCCTCCCTTCACGTTGAAGGAAAAGCGGCCGGGCTTGTAGCCGCGGGAACGGGCCTCCGGCAACTTTGCGAACATCTCTCGGATTGGCGTGAACGCGCCGGTGTAGGTGGCCGGGTTGCTGCGGGGCGTCCGGCCGATGGGGGACTGGTCGATGTCCACGACCTTGTCGATGGCACCGATGCCGGTGACGCTGTCGTGCTCGCCGGGGCGGTCCTTCGCGCGGTAGAAGGACTGGGCCAGCTTCTTGTAGAGCACTTCGTTCACCAGGGTGCTCTTGCCGGAGCCTGAAACGCCGGTGACGACGACTAGCTGTCCCAGCGGAAATTCCACGTCCACGTTCTTGAGGTTGTTGGCGCGGGCGCCCTTCAGGGTGATCATTTCACCGCTGCCGGGACGACGCTCAGGCGGCATTGGGATCACCTTACGCCTGGACAGGTAGGCGCCCGTCAGTGACGCGGGGCTGTCCATGACGGACTGAAGCGGACCCTCCGCAACGATGTGACCGCCATGCTCGCCGGCGCCGGGGCCAAGGTCGACGATGTGGTCTGCGGCGCGCATGACCGCCTCGTCGTGTTCAACGAGGAGCACGGTGTTGCCGAGGTCGCGGAGGCGCTTCAGCGTGGCGATGAGGCGGTAGTCGTCGGCGGGGTGCAGGCCGATTGTTGGCTCATCGCAGACGTACAGGACGCCCATGAGCCCGGAGCCGATCTGAGTCGCCAGGCGAATGCGCTGCGCCTCGCCGCCGGAGAGGGTGTAGGCCGTGCGCTCCAGTGTCAGGTAGTGCAAGCCGATCTCCGTCAGGAACCGCAGCCGGTTGTCTATCTCCTTGAGGATCTGCTGGGCGATGAAGCGGTCGCGGTCGTTTAGCGCGAGGTCCTGGGCGATGAGATCGGGGTCCTCGCTCCGTACGGCCTCCGTCCACTCGATCGCCCGCTCGATGTTCTGAGAGCAGACGGTCATGATGTCCTTGCCGCAGACGGTGACGCCGAGCGCCTCCGGCTTCAACCGGCGCCCGCCGCAGGAGGGGCACGGCCGCTGCGCCATGAACCGCTGTATCTCCGAACGCACGTAGTCGGACTCGGTGTCGCGGTAGCGGCGCATCAGGTTGGGGATGACGCCCTCATAGGTTGCCTGCCACGTGAACTCGCGGCCCCGATGGGTGCGGTGGCGCATGGTGAAGCGGTGGTTCCTGTCGCCGTAGAGAACGAGATCGGCGACGCCCTCTGGCAGCTCCGCGAAGGGCGTTTCGACAGAGAAGTCGTGAGCACGGGCCAACGAGTCCAGCATGCTCATGCGCCAGCTCATGTCCGTGCCTGAGCGCATCCATGGGGCGATTGCGCCGCCCTTGAGGGAAAGCGCCGGGTTGGGTATCACCAGCTCCGGGTCAATCTCCAGCTTGAAGCCGAGACCGGTGCACTCCGGGCATGCGCCGTTCGGGTTGTTGAAGCTGAAGGTGCGCGGCTCTATCTCGCCGAAGCTGATGGCACAGTACGCGCAGGCGAACTGCTCGGAGAAGATGATTTCCGTGTTGCCGCTCTGCTGCGAGCCGCGTCGTCTGCGGCCCCTGGTGGGCGGCGGTTCCGGCGCCGCGCCATTGTCCGCAGCGGCGTCCGGCAGGATGGCGACGGTCACCATGCCCTCGGCCAGCCGCATGGCCGTCTCCAGCGATTCGTGAACACGGCTCTGCTCCAGGTCCTGGTTGATGACGAGGCGGTCCACCACCACCTGGATCGTATGCCGGTATTTTTTGTCCAGGGTAATGGTCTCGGAAAGGTCGCGGACGGCGCCGTCCACCTGAACGCGGACAAAGCCCTTCTTGCGCGCGTCCTCAAAGACGTCCTTGTACTCTCCCTTGCGATCGCGGACGACGGGCGCCATCAGCATGATGCGGCTTTCCTGCGGCAGGTCGTAGACGGCGTCGGCGATCTGCTGGACGGACTGCTTCACGACTGCTCGGCCGCACTGGGGGCAATGGGGCTTGCCGACGCGGGCGAAGAGGAGGCGAAGGTAGTCGTATATCTCGGTGACGGTGCCTACGGTTGACCGCGGGTTGTGGGAGACGCCCTTCTGGTCGATGGAGATGGCGGGGGAGAGGCCTTCGATATAGTCGACGTCGGGCTTTTCCATGCGGCCGAGGAACTGCCGAGCGTAGGCGGACAGCGACTCTACATAGCGTCGCTGACCCTCCGCGTAGATCGTGTCGAACGCCAGGGAGCTCTTGCCGGAACCGGAGACGCCGGTGACCACAACAAGCTTGTTGCGGGGGATCATCACGTCAATGTTCTTGAGGTTGTGCTCCCGTGCCCCCTTGACGATGATATGCTCCAGCGTCATAGAACCCTTTGTCCTCCAGCCGGCAGCGCCGTGGCGAATGATTGGTTGACCTCTCCGCATTGTAGCACTGCGGGCCTGTGGAAAGCGGGTATTAGCCAAGGCCAAGCGCCGGGACCGGTCTCGCTCAGACAGAGGAGCGGCGTTCGGTCAAGGAGGGTGCGTTTCTGTATAATGACCCTGTTTCGACAAGCGTATGGAGGAAGCGGCCATGTTCAGACGCATCCTGACTCCCCTGGATGGCTCGACGCTCTCGGAGGGAATCCTGCCCTACGTTCGTGCGCTGGCGCCCGCGTTTGGCGCGAGAGTGGAGTTGCTGAGGACGTACCAAAACCTGGCGTATGAGCTGGCGCCCCAGGACGAGGCGGACAGCGCCTCCATAACGGCGGCCCTTGAGCCCGTTGCAGTGCGTCTCCATAACCAGGCGGAAGACTACCTCGAACGCGTGGCAGGCAGCCTGCAGGAACTGGGCATCGCCACGGACATCGCAGTGCGCTCCGGCCCTGCCGCTGATCACATCATCAACGAGGCGAACGAAGTGGAAGGGACGCTCGTCGCGATGTCCACCCACGGGCGGACAGGTCTCGGTCGCTGGATCATGGGCAGCGTGACGGACAGGGTGTTGCATACCACAGCGGCGCCCCTGCTGGTGGTCCACCCTGAACGGGGCGCCCCGTCTGTGGACAGCACCGCCAGCATCCAGACACTGATTGTGCCCCTGGACGGCTCCGACCTTGCCGAGACCATGTTGCCCGTCGCAGCGGAGATCGCGAAGGCGATTGGCGCGGGCGTCGTGCTGGCCGAGACGGTCGGCGTTCCCTCCGGCTACTACCCGGAAGAAGACAGTGGGGGTGCGACGGGAGTCAGCATCCTCAGCCAAATGGAGGACCAGGCGGAAGAGTACCTCGGCATGCAGGCGGCGTCGCTCCGGGCGATGGGAGTGGAGAAGGTGCGCACGAGCGTGACTCGGGGCAATGCCGCCGCGGAGATTGAGGAGCTGGCACGAGGCATACCGGACAGCATGATCATCGCGTGCACCCACGGTCGCAGCGGCGTCGGCCGTACCGTTCTGGGGAGCGTCACGGACCGGCTTGCCCGGCACTCCGGACATCCTGCGCTCATCGTACGGGCGGCAACCGAGAGCTAGCGCCCGTAGGGTCAATGGGGCTTGTCGATCGGCCAGCCGCAGCTCGTGCAAGATGAATTCGGCAATGAGGACTGCGTCTGCCACGTCCCCCCTAGACAACGCTGCGCGCTGACGCTATAACACGCCTTGTTCTCTGGCGGGTGCGATCGAAACAGTTGAATGAAGGGCGTTCCAACACCGGGACTGAGCGGGGTGTAAGTGGTGAGGACCCGCAGTTGCCCGGACGAGGCCGATCCGGCCGTGGGCCAATGAAGAGGCGCCAACACACGGGCGTCTTTTCTCATGTGAAGTTGGGAGTTGTGAGGGAAGGAGCTGTAATGTTCAAGCGAATCTTGACACCCCTTGATGGTTCAACGCTTTCGGAGGGCATTCTGCCCTACGTTCGCGCGCTGGCCCCGGCCCTTGGGGCACGGGTGGACCTGCTGCAGACGCACCCGAATATGACGTACGAGTTGGAGCAGCTCGAGGACGCCGAACACGCGTCCATTACGGCGGCCCTGGAACCAGTCCACCTACGCCTGCAACACCAATCGGAAGGCTACCTCTCCAAGGTGGCAGGCGATCTAGAGGGGTTGGGCGTCGAGACGAAAATCGACGTGCGGTTCGGGCCCCCCGCGGCGAGCATTGTGGAGGAGGCGGAGCAGGCGGAAGACACGCTCATTGCGATGTCGACCCACGGTCGCGCCGGCGTCGGCCGGTGGATCATGGGCAGCGTTACCGACCGGGTTCTGCACACAACCATGACACCGTTGTTGGTCGTTCATCCGGAGCGCGGGGCGCCGACCGTAGACAGCGTGGCTGAGATAACGACGCTTATCGTCCCGTTGGACGGGTCGGACCTTGCGGAGGCAGTGTTGCCAGTGGCGGCAGAGGTTGCGAAGGCAACAGGCGCAATCATTCTCCTAGTGCGAGCGTTGGACGCACCCTCACGCTCATCCTTAAGCGTCACCGAGCTGGCGTCTAGGGGGGTCAGCGAGGGCACACTTGAAGAGGCGGAGACGGCGGAATACCTCGGCGCGCGTGCGGCGGCCCTGAGGGAAGACGGCGTAGCGGACGTTCGGACCTGGGTGATGCGCGGTAACGCCGCGGAGGAGATAGAAGAGCTGGCCAAGAACACCCCGGACAGCATGATTGTCGCATGCACGCACGGGCGCAGCGGCGTGGGGAGAGCGGTCATGGGCAGCGTGACGGACAGGCTTGCGCGGCATTCGGGCCAACCGGCGCTCATCGTGCGGGCTCCGCAGTAGCGACCAAGGGTGTGGGCCTAGGCTGTGACCTCGATGTAGGTCTCCTTGGACTTGACTATTTCCCCAATTCGCCATCCCTTGATGCCGAGGGCTCGCAGCGAGTCCAGCATTGCGGTCTCCCGCTGACGGGGGACCGACATGAGAAGGCCGCCGGAGGTCTGGGCGTCGCACAGGAGCAGCTTGGCCGCTTCGGAGATGCCCTCGTCCCAGTGGGCGACGCTCTGAGCGGACTGCAGGTTGCGGTGCGTGCCTCCCGGCGCGACGTCCTGCTCGAGAAGGTCCCAGGTGCCGTCGAGCACTGGAACGCTCCTGAGGGACAGCTTCGCGGCAACTTGGCTTGCGGCGGCCATCCCTCGCAGGTGGCCAAGAAGGCCGAACCCCGTGATGTCCGTGCAGGCATTTGCGCCGACGTCATGCATCGCGTGCGCGGCGTCGGCGTTCAGCGCCGCCATCTGCTCGATGGCCGCGTCCAACACACTCGTGGGCGTCACGCCCGCTTTGGCGCCAGTGGTAATGATCCCCGTGCCGATGGGCTTGGTGAGGATGAGCACGTCCCCGGGCCGCGCGTTGGCGTTGGTTACGTGGTCGCCCGGGCGAACGATGCCCGTGACGGAGAGGCCGTACTTGGGCTCGGCGTCGTCCATCGTGTGCCCGCCGGCAATGAGGACATGTGCCTCGCTGGCCTTGTCGTAACCGCCCCTGAGCACGGTCGTCAGGATCTGCTTATCCAGCGAAACCGGAAAGCCCACTATGTTGAGCGCGATGATGGGCATGCCCCCCATGGCGTACACGTCGCTAAGGGAATTGGCTGCGGCGATCGCGCCGTAGGCGTAGGGGTCATCCACGATGGGAGGGAAGAAGTCGAGGGTCTGGATGATGGCAAGGTCTTCGGTGATGCGGTACACAGCGGCATCATCCCCGTGTTCCGTTCCAACCAGCAGGTCGGCGTCGGTCATGCGAGGCAGTTGACTCAGGATTTGGCCCAGATCCTCTGGGCTGAATTTGGCCGCTCAGCCGGCGCAGTGGGCCAGCTCTGTCAGCCGGACAGTACTCTGTGCCATATCATCCCCTCAACACACGCGAAGGCACCACTTTTTCGCAATTGCGAAATGGCTAGCTTGGATTATACCAGCACTACGCAAATGGGGCTATGCCACTGTTGGCGAAAGGCGCAATCCGTAGTTGACGGACTGCCTTGTATGAGGAGTCAGCGAAGCTATTATGACGGTTGCCGTTTCTCCCGGCCTCATAGCGGGAATTCGCAGACTGCCAGCGTTTGCGGAGTCCAGTTCGACGTCCGAGACGGTAACGGCACCCTCGCCTCGGTCGAATACGACGCGTACGCCGAAGCGCTGCGGGAGGATATTGTTGGTGCGAACGAAGCCCTCCGCGTACCAAGCTCCGTCGGTCTCGGCGTCGTCGAGAAAGCCGATTTCCGGCAGGGCCACGTCGTCAATGCAAACGCCATCCAGGCTGATTGCGGCGTCCAACACCTGCTCGAAGGCAACCAGCACGGTGCCTCCCGTGTACGGCGTTAGGTCTACACGTTCCTCCACCCATCCGTCGCTGAGGCCGGTGACGCCGGGGCCGTAGGTGGCCCCCAGGGGGTCGTCGGTGACGGTGTGCGTCCCGGCGAGGACCTGCCATGTGTCACCGCCGTCGGCTGAGGCAGTCACGTAGAGGTAGTCCCAAAGCTCTTCCAGGTTGTGCCACAGGCGGAAGGTAAGCGAGGCAGTCGACACCTGCGACAGGTCGAACTCCCCCGTGAGCTTCGAGTGCGAGGAATCCCCGCGGTTGCTCCACCAGCATGCCTCGCCGCTGTACGGCGACGTGGCGAGAATCGGCGCTGTGGCATCGCCCTCGAAGTGCAACTTGCCGCCCTGGGGAGGCACATCGAGTTGGACATAGTCGGCGGCGAAAGGCGCGACGCTGCCGCTCAAGACGCCTTCCGCGGCAAGCGTGCGCCGGGGGGACAGCGGCGAGAGGATGGAGGCATCAACGTACCCGTAGGGCATCTCAGCCTTGCCGCCCAGCAGATTGGCCGTGGTCCAGTCCATGAACAGCTCGTCGAAAGTCGCCGCGTGTCCTGCGGAGCGGAGGTACGCCTCGATGCCCGCGGCGCCGTGCTCCGGGCGGGCGATAAGGGGTGGCAGGGCGTCCATGCCGTACCGCTGCGTGAAGTACGTGAAGAAGAGGTGGGCGGCGTTGTAGTACTTGCCAACGCCATCCTCATAGCCGGGCCAGTTGGTCAGGGAGACCTCCTCGCGGAGACCGGGCGGCGTGATGGCGCGCCGGCGGGCAACCAGCCCGGCCGTGACCTCCGAGATGCCCTCGTTCACCCAAGTGTGTTCCGTCGGGTCAACCTGGTGGTGCAGCAGGTGCTGCAACTCGTGCCCGGTCAGGCTTGCGAAGGCGGCCGAACCCGCCTGCACAACATGGGCGTCGAGATAGAGCATCGGGCGCCCGTTGCTGAAGGGGAAGACTCCGGGCGTGTAGTAGTCGGCAGAAGCGAAGTAGCCAGCGGCGCCGTTCAGGGGCGCGATGAGCATAGTGATGGGCGAGCCAGACACCTCGCTCGTTTGCTGTGGCACGTAGCCGAGTGTGGCCTGCGCTACCTTTGGGAACACATGGCCCTCAAAGACCGCTGCCAGCGTTTCCAGTTGCGACCGAGGTGCGCTCAATTGACCCACGGTGTACCACAATGCGTGCGGCGTCACGAACTGGAGTGTGGCGCTGACCTCGTCTACTCGTTGCCGCGAAAGATCAATGACCCAGAAGTCCTCCCGATGGCCGATGTCCGCCGGGCCGAGCGCCGGAGGCTCTGCCAATCGCGCGTCCTGGCCCGGACGGAACCGCTTGGCCAGCGCCACCAGATCGCTGGGCGGCGGAGGCGCGATGTGCGCGACCCCTGCAAGGATTGAGGCTGGCTCAGTCGTGGACAGCGACGGTTTCAGCGCAAGGGCTGCGTCGCCCGTCTGTGCTTGGGTTTCGGTTGGCGCGGCGCTTGTGAAGGGGGCACTGGGCGCCTCAGGCGTAGGAGCGCCACTCGCAGGGGTTGGAGCGGGCACCGCGGTCGGGGAGGCAATTGCAGCGGGGGAATCGGACTGCTCCGCTTGGCTTTGGCACGCGGATATTGCCGCAAGGAGGAGCAACGAGGCGCCGAGCGCAGTTGTCAGCGCCGTCAGCCTCGGCACTCTGAATTGAAATGTGCGGGCTTCCATGCAGTCCCCTGTGGCGGTGAACCCTATGGTTCAGGGTATCACAGGACACCGCGCCTACGTACGTTTGCTCGGCTGGGAGGTGCCCAGCGCACGCCACGCTACACTCGTGCCGGGCTAGACGCCTGAGAGAGTCAACTGCTGGGCCTGCTGCGGAAGCTGCCACCAGTCGTGGCGGCGTTCATGCAGGCCGAAGCGGTCCATGAGGTCCGTCACGCGCTCCTCCACCTCTCGGCGGAAGGTGTTGGGCGCGTAGCTCTCGACGTACAGGCGCTGGTAGGCGGAGTGCAGCCTCGGGTGCTGCTGCTTAAGGTAGTCCATGAAGTGCTCGCGGGTGCCAGGCTGGAGATGAAGAACGTTGGGGTGCAGAAAGTGCGCACCGTGCGCGGCCGCCGCCTCAACCACCGCCGATAGGCCCTCCTGGCTGTCGGTGATGCCTGGGACGATGGGCGCGAGGAGCACGCCGGCGCGGACACCGGCCTGCACGAGCCGCTCCATGACCTGCAGCCGCTTCCACGGAGGCGGCGTGCCGGGCTCCAGCTCCCGCCAGAGATCTGGGTCCATGGTGGTGATGCTGAAGGAAACGGATGCTCCCGCGCGCTTGCTTGCGTCGATGAGCACGTCGATGTCGCGCTGGACCATGGTGCCCTTGGTCACGAGCTGCAGTGGCGTCCGACGCTCGGCGAGGGCCTCAAGGCAGCCGCGCGTGAGGCGCTTGCTGCCCTCGATCGGCTGGTACGGGTCTGTCGCGGTGCCGATGGCCACGACCTCGCGCCGCCACGACCGCCGGGAGAGCTCGGCGCGCAGCTGCTCTACGACATTGGTCTTGATGAAGACGAGGCCGGAGAAGTCCTCACTCGGATTCAGATCTTGAAAGGCGTTGTAGCGTCTTGCGAAGCAGTAGTGGCAGTCGTGGACGCACCCTCGATAGGGGTTCAGCGACCAGCTGAAGCCCATGCCCCGCACGCGGTTGAGTGCGCCGCGGCACTCCGTGTCGATGTACTGCACACCTCGAGGCATGGGCCCCTCCCTCGCTGATGAGGGAAGAGTAGAATAGAACTATTGTTCTTGTCAAGCATTTTGGGAGAATTGCGGCGCACGGCTACTTTACGCTCTTCCGGATACCGGCTTCTGCGGGTACGGCGGAGTTTGTGCAGGTGTCTCCCTTTGCGGGATCGAAGGGAGGGGGCAGGGGGCGTCATTCGACCGGGACAAAGCCGCTCGCACATGCTGCGATGGGTGGACGGAGGGGCGCGACCGGCGCGCTTGGCTAGACGTGCTGATCGAATAGGATTTGGTTGCCGTCCGGGTCTTCTGTGACGAAGCTGTCGGGGCCGTTGGTGGTCTCGTTGGCCTCACTGATCAGGGTGACGCCTTTCCCCTTGAGCTGACGCTGCAGGCTGCGGATGTCGGTGAAGGCGTCGAGTTTTTGGGCCTCTGCGTTCCAGCCGGGGTTGAACGTAAGGATGTTCTTTTCGAACATGCCCTGGAAGAGGCCGATGGTTGCTGCGCCGTTCTGCAAGATGAGCCAGTTCTCGGCCGCGTCACCGCCGATGACCCGGAAGCCGAACTTCGTATAGAACTCCCTTGATGCCTCAATGTCCTTGACTGCGAGGCTGACCGAAAAAGCGCCCAGTTCCATTTCGCAATGCTCCTATGAGAGGTAGGCCATCGCCTTGGACCGACTTCTGCCGACGTTCAATCACCAAGCTGGGTGGCAGCGCTGCAAGTATGTCTGCCCTGCGCGGTTGATGTCAAAGCGTGCCTGGTTGGCCTTCATCTGGCGCCGGCCTGATGACTTGCCCCGTTCGCCGGCCAACCTTGCGGGTATGGCTGTCACGGGTGTCGCTTCGGTATACTGTCTGCTAGTTCCAGAGAATTGCCGGGAGGGATTTCATGCCGCTCAACGTCTACCTGCACTTCAACAACAACTGCCGCGAGGTCTTCGAGTTTTACCGCTCGGTATTCGGCGGGGACTTTACCTGGATGGCCACCTTTCGCGAGGGTCCGCCCGACATGGGCGTTCCGGAAGACGAGATGGACAACGTCATGCACGTCTCCTACGACATAGGCGGCACCACCCTCATGGGCAGCGACGTTCCCAGCGTCTTCGGCATGCCCGTTGAGTGGGGGAACAACTTCTCCATCACCTATGCGACTGAGAGCCGGGAGCAGACGGACGAGCTCTTCGCCAAGATTTCCGAGGGCGGGAACGTATCCATGCCGTTGCAAGACATGTTCTGGGGGTCCTACTTCGGTGGCTGCACCGACAAGTTCGGCATCAACTGGATGTTGGACTACGTCGCTCCGCAGGCGTCCTCGTAGCTGTGGCCAAGCCTGCGGCGACGCACGGCCTGCGTCAGAGTCGGCGGGCGCATAACGCATGACGTTCTGGAACACGTGGACTTTTGATCCGTTGACGCTTGCGGGGCTGCTTGTCCTGCTTGTGCTCTATACTCGTGGGCTATGGCGCAGCCGGGGCCGGTCAGGCAACCTCTTTCCGTGGTGGAGGCCCACCGCGTTCTACACCGGGTTGATTGCGTTGCTGCTGGGGGCGGTGTCGCCCGTTGACGGGCTCTCGGACGACCTCTTCCTGATGCACATGGTGCAGCATGTGCTCATGATGATGGTGGGGCCGCCGCTCATCCTCGTCGGCGCGCCGGTGGTGCCGGTTCTCCGGGGCCTGCCGCGCATTCTTCGCGACGACCTGGCCATCCCGCTGTTGCAGATGCGCCGCGTACGCAAGACGCTGAACTTCCTGGCGTCACCACTCACGGCGTGGCTGGCCTTCGTGTTCACTTTGTGGATCTGG
Source organism: Dehalococcoidia bacterium (assembly GCA_965249605.1). Lineage (GTDB taxonomy): Bacteria > Chloroflexota > Dehalococcoidia > Lucifugimonadales > UBA1127 > UBA1127. The sequence continues at coordinate 1,376,769 of OZ252245.1, read as the reverse complement.
CACGTCCCGGCCTTCTACAACGAGGCGGTGACCAACGAGGCGCTCCACTTCCTTCAGCACATGATGTTCATAGGCGCGGCCGTCTTCTTCTGGTGGACCGTAATCGACCCCATCCCGCTCAAGCCGAGGCTCTCCTATGCGTTCCGGCTGCTCTTTCTCTTCATGGCGACGCTGCAGAGCACGGCGCTTGCGGCCATCATCACCCTCACGGAGACGGTGTTGTACACGTACTACGAGGGCGTGCCGAGGTTGTGGGGACTAACGGCGCAGGAGGACCAGATGATTGCGGGGCTCATCATGTGGGTACCGGGGGCCGGCATCTACTTCACGGCGCTGACCGTTCTTTTCTTCGTCATGTTGGCGCGGGACAACGAGCGAATGCTGCGACTCGAGGGCCGTCCCGTGAAGGCACCGAGGCGGTGGTGACGTCAGCGGAACTTTGCGGGATTTTTCACCAACCCATTGACTGCGTAGGTGGCCGTCGATAAAATGGGCCTGCTGCAAAGGCTCCGGCAGATCCACAAAAGGGTGGAATGCGCGTGACTTCCTGAAGCGGAAAGCCTCTCGGCGCTCATCGGGACCGCAGCGTCTAGGTTACATCGACATTGAGAGAGGACCATGGCGAACCGAATGCACATCCGCCCTAAGTCCCTGCTCGTACTACTCTTCCTTGCAGCGTTTCCCTTCATTGCAGCTTGTGCCACCGTTGATTCAGCGCAAACGACCATCAACCCACAGTCGGATGTCGCGAGAGACATTCAAGGCACCTACGAGTTCATCTTCTGGATGTCCGTCGTCGTGTTTATCATTGTGGAGGGTGCGCTCGTGTACGCGGTCTTCCGCTACCGCCGACGCGCGAACTCCGGCATACCCAAGCAGACCGAGGGCAACATGGCCCTGGAGGTCACGTGGACCATAATCCCCGCCATTATCCTTGTTGCCATTGCCGTTCCCACCTGGATGACCATCTTCCGTACCGACGATATCCCGGAAGGGTCGTTCATCATCAACATCAAGGGTCATCAGTGGTGGTGGGAGGTTGAGTACCCCGAGTTGGGCATGGTGACCGCCAACGAGATCCATGTGCCTTCCGACCGCAGCATCGGCTTCCACCTTGAGTCGGACGACGTGCTGCACAGCTTCTGGGTGCCGCAGCTCTTTGGCAAGGTGGACCTCGTGCCTGGGAGAACGAACACCGTGTGGTTCACGCCGGACACTGCCACTGAGGGCCAGATGTTCTATGGCCAGTGCGTGGAGTTCTGCGGCATCTCCCACGCAAACATGCGGATGAGGCTCTTTGTCGACAGTCCGGCAGACTTTGCGGCGTGGGCTGACGGGCTGAAACAGCCGGCGCCGGAACCTGCGGCATTGGCGGCCACTGGGCATGAGCTCTTTTCCAGCAAGGGTTGCACGCTGTGCCACACCATCAACGGCGCCTATGAGTCCGCGGGCGTGGAGCCGGCCCCGAACCTGACCGGTTTCGGGTCAAGGGTCACGCTGGCCGGCGCAATTCTCGATAACAACACCGAAAACCTGTCCGCCTGGCTGGAGAATCCGGAGGACATCAAACCCGGCAATATCATGTATCGCGAAGCGCCGGTCTACAATCAAGATGAATTGAAGTTGAACCAAGACGAGATTGGCGCTCTGGTCGCGTATCTGCAGACATTGAAGTAGGGAATTCGAGGCGTGGCGCCGGATGGCCGGCGCGCGTCTGGAGGCGAATACATGGCGACGGCAGTAGGTGCATTGGGGGGATCAGACCACATCGCGTCCAAGAGTGGTGTGTGGAGCTGGATCACCACTGTTGACCACAAGCGCATCGGCATCTTGTACGGGGTCTCCGCCGTCAGTTTCTTCCTAGTCGGCGGGTTTGAGGCGTTGCTTATTCGCCTGCAGTTGGCGGAGGCGGACAGCACCCTGATCAGCGCGGGGGTATTCAGCCAACTCTTCACCATGCATGCGCTTACGATGATCTTCCTGGCCATAATGCCGTTGGGAGCCGCTTTCTTCAACTTCATCGTGCCGCTGCAGATTGGCGCTCGGGACGTGGCATTTCCCCGGCTGAATGCTCTAAGTTACTGGCTCTTCCTCTTTGGCGCGCTCTTGTTGAACTCCAGCTTCATTTTCGGCGGCGCGCCCGACGCCGGCTGGTTCGCTTACGCCAACCTGACGGCGTCGGAATACTCGCCTAGCGCCGCCATCGACTTCTTCAGCCTTGGCATGCTGGTGCTGGGTATTTCCTCACTTGCTGCGGCGCTGAACTTCATCATCACCATCCTCAACATGCGAGCCCCGGGCATGACGCTGATGCGGATGCCGGTGTTCACGTGGATGACGCTGGTGGTGTCCTTCCTGTTAGTTTTTGCACTACCCATCCTGACCGTTGGCCTAGTGCAGCTGCTCTTCTGGCGCGAGTTCGGCATGCCGTTCTTCTCCGCGGAAGCCGGCGGCGACCCACTCCTCTGGCAGCACATCTTCTGGCTCTTCGGGCACCCAGAGGTGTACATCCTGATCCTGCCGGCCATGGGCATAGTTTCCGAGATCCTGCCGACCTTTTCGCGAAAGCCACTGTTCGGCTACGCCACGGTTGTGTTCGCGGGCGTGGCCATCGGATTCATGGGGTTCACCGTCTGGGCGCACCACATGTTCACTGTGGGGCTGGGGTCAATCGCGCTGGCGGCGTTTTCGGCGAGCACAATGCTCATCGCGGTGCCGACGGGCATCAAGATCTTCAACTGGATCGCAACCCTGTGGGGCGGCGCGATCGAGCTCAAGACAGCGTTGCTGTTCGCGCTCGGGTTTGTGGCGCTATTCGTCATCGGCGGACTAAGCGGCGTGATGCACGCTTCGCCGCCCGTGGACCAGCAGCAGCAGGACACCTACTTCGTGGTGGCGCACCTGCACTACGTGCTGTTCGGCGGGAGCATCATGGGCCTGATGGGGGGCATCTACTACTGGTTCCCCAAGATTACGGGACGGCTCTTGAGCGAGAAACTTGGGCAATGGCATTTCTGGCTGATGTTCATTGGCATGAACGTGACCTTCGGCCCAATGCACCTGGTGGGCATCGACGGGATGCCGCGCCGCATCTACACCTACGACGAGAGCATGGGATGGGAATTCCTGAACCAGCTTGAAACGGTGGGCGCCTTCATCATCGCCATTAGCGTGGTCATATTCTTGGTGAACTTCTTCAAGAGCGTTCGCACAGGCGAGGTGGCCGGAGACGACCCCTGGGACGGCCGCACTCTGGAGTGGTCGATCCCGTCACCGCCGCCGGAGTACAACTTCGCGCGCATTCCGGTGGTCCACAGCAACGAGCCGTTCTGGGACCAGAAGCATCCCGAGTTGAAGCACGACGCGCCGGTCATCGCAGGCGGCACGTCGGAGGAGGCCGAGGAGTCCATCCATATGCCGAACCCGTCGTATTGGCCCATCGTCGTAGGCTTCGGCACGGCGCTGTCGGCGGGGCTGGTCATTGTCCACCCGGCGTTGGCAGCCATCGGCGCGACCATTGCGCTGATGGGCGTTTACGGATGGGTCTTAGAACCAGCAGGGCCAGAAGAGCACCACTAGAGGGGAAGTCGTGACGAATAACACCACGGCGGCAAACGAACATCACCTGGCGACCACGACGGGGCTTAATCACCGCAAGCTCCTGATGTGGACGTTCCTCGCGTCCGAGTGCCTCTTTTTCGGATCGCTCATCGCGACGTTCCTGCTGTTCAAGGACGCGAGCGTCGTGGGCCCATTCCCGCATGAGGTCCTGAACATTCCGGTGACGAGCACGAGCACCTTCGTGTTGCTGACGAGTTCATTGGCGATGGTGCTGGCGCTGGCGGCGGTGCAGCGAGGCGACGTCGTCTCGGGCCGCTTCTGGCTACTGGCGACGGCGCTTTTGGGCGCCACATTCCTCGGGTTTCAGGTGTACGAGTTCAAGGAGTTCGTGGACCATGGGTTGACGCCCAAGACCAACGTCTTCGGCGCCAGCTTCTTCACGCTCACCGGCTTCCACGGGGCTCACGTGACCGTCGGCGTCATTTGGCTGATGTCGCTCTTCTTCTACTCCTTCAAGCATGGGCTGCCTGCGGAGAAGAGCTTGGACGTGGAGCTGTCCGGTCTTTACTGGCACTTTGTGGACATCGTGTGGATCGTCATCTTCACGGTGGTGTACTTGATCAGCAGCTTGGAGCCATCCGCCTAGCGGCGGGTCGCCCTGCACTTGGAGATGCACATGGAAGAGCAAGAGCAGCACGCGGCGCAACCGCACGAAAGCTCGCACCCGTCGCCGGCCAAATACATCCAAATAGCCACAATCCTGACGTTGATCACCCTCTTTGAGGTGATTATCTACTACGTCGAGGCGCTCCAGCCGGCTTTCCTCGTCATCTTCGTTGGTCTATCTGCGGTGAAGTTCCTCATTGTGGCCATGTTCTACATGCACCTGAAGTTTGACGCTCGTGTTTTCTCCAACCTGTTCATTGGCGGACTGGTCCTGGCCGGGTTCATCATGTTGGCGTTGCTTCTGCTGTTTAGCATCATTGTGTAGCCGAGAAGCCCTACGCCTTACACCCCTCATGGGACAGTCTCTGTCGCACGCTAATGGTTGTGTGTCGTGAATGCCTCCGCTGTAGGCCAATTGCGAATCCTCCTGGCTGTCACCGTGGTGGTGACATTTGGTCTGATTACCCTGGGCGGACTGGTCCGAGCCACAGAGTCCGGCCTCGGCTGCCCTGACTGGCCCCTCTGCCATGGACAGATCATCCCCCCGTTTGAGTACCATGTCCTCATCGAGTACTCCCACCGTCTGACGGCAAGCGTCGTGGGTGTGCTGGTGGTGGCGTGCGCCGCGCTGGTGTGGTTAAGACACCGAGAATCCGCCGGACTGAAGCGGCTCATGGCTGTCGCAGTGGTGGCCCTTGTCGTGCAAGTAGTCCTGGGCGGCATCACCGTGCTGACGGAGCTTCCGGCGCCAATCGTCACCGCGCACCTGTTCGCGGCGGAGACGCTCTTCGCAATGCTTATCGTGGCCATGTTGATCGCTCGCCCGGCGACTGCCGCGGTACAGGCTGCGCGGAAGCACCCGTACTTCAACACGGTCCTTGTGATGGCCGCCGTGTCCATGATTATCTTGCTCACAGGCACGTACATCGTGGGGAGCGGCGCCAGCGCAGTCTGCCCTTCCTGGCCGCTTTGCACCAGCGATTGGCTGCCCAACTTCGGCCTCCAGTGGGAACACATGGCGCACCGGCTCATCGCGGGCCTCGGCGGGCTGTACATCATCGTTGCCGCACTGCAAGCCCGGCGATACAAGGGACAGTCGCGGGCCCTGGTGGGCATGGGGATGGGAGCGGCGGCGCTGGTGGTTGCGCAGGTGCTGGCTGGGGCGGCAAACCCGTGGTTTCGATTTGTGCCCGCAGCGCAGGTCATTCACCTGAGCCTGGCGTCGGCACTCTGGGGGCATCTCGTCGCGATGGCAGTGGTAGCGGCTCGGCTGAAGTTCGAGCCGGGCGAAGATGCGGCGAAACCGGGCCGAGTCAACGGTGATGCGAACGAGGCGGAACCAGGCCCCACGAGCCAGGGCCTACGGGCCGTCGTTGCTGACTACGTTGCACTAACGAAGCCTCGAGTGATGTCACTGTTGCTGGTGACGGCATTTGGCGGCATGGTGCTTGCGGCCGAGGGGCTCCCAGGCGCGGGGCTCATCGCGACGGTGATCCTCGGCGGCGCACTGGCTTCCGGTGGGGCCAGCTCCCTCAACCACTGGCTCGACCGGGACATTGACCGCCTGATGGCGCGAACCTCGACGCGGCCCGTGGCCAGCGATCGCGTGTCCGGTCGGCAGGCGCTTGTGTTCGGGCTCATCCTGAATGTACTGGCGTTCGCGCTGTTGTGGTGGGGCGCAAACCTGCTGGCGGCGTCGCTGGCCATGGCCGGGTCTGTATTCTACGTGGTGGTCTACACAAAGTGGCTCAAGCGCACCACAACACAGAACATCGTCATTGGGGGCGCAGCGGGCGCGGTGCCGCCGCTTGTTGGCTGGGCGGCCGTCACCGGCGGGCTGGCACTCCCGGCCTTCTACCTCTTTGCCATCATTTTCTTCTGGACGCCGCCTCACTTCTGGGCGCTCGCGCTGCTCATTCGCCGCGACTACGCTGCGGCCGGGGTGCCTATGTTGCCAGTCGTCGCCGGCGAGGAGAGCACGCGACGGCACATCCTGCTGTACACGCTGGCGCTGATGATGCTCACCGTCCTCCTCTACCTGGCGACGGACAGCCTTGGACTGGTCTACCTCATCAGCGCTATTGTGCTCGGGCTGGGGTTCATCGCGTACGCGCTGCGGCTTTTCCGGCAGACCGGGCCACGCGCGGCCGCGCCCATTTACCGCTATTCGCTGCTGTACTTGGCGCTGCTATTCGCCGTCATCATGGGAGATGGGGCGTTGTAGGTGGGCGTTGGGGTCAGTGCACGTGCGCCGCGTTTGTGGGATATATCCCTGGGCTATTGAGGACACTTACTCGCGACTTCCATCCAAGCGACGATTGTCAGATTCCGATGTAGTCACCAATACAAAGAGCGGGGCATCTCGCCCCGCTCTTTTCGATTCCGCTTGGAAGGGCAGCTACACGCCTGCCGGCAGCGCCTGCTTGGCCTGCTCCACCACCGCAGCAAAGCCCGTGGGCGCCCTTACCGCCATGTCGGCGAGCACCTTGCGGTCGATCTCTATGCCCGCAGCATTGAGGCCGTGGATGAGGCGGCTGTAGCTGATGCCGTGGCCCCGGGCCGCCGCGCCGATGCGAAGGATCCACAGCTTGCGAAAGTCGCCCTTGCGCTCGCGGCGGTGGGCGTAGGCATAAGACAGCGCGTGCATGACCGATTCCTTGGCTCGCCGGTAGTGCCGGTGCCGCACGCTGTAGTGGCCCTTGGCCATCGCCAAGACTTTCTTATGCCGATGCTTCTTGGGGACGCTGTTGCTTGCTTTGGCCATGCCTTACCTCTTGGGGCCGCACGAAGCGCGCGGCGCTCGTTTGTCTACATGTGTTGTGAAATGCGCTCTTTCAAAGAAGCGGGGCGTGTCGCCACTAGGCGTAGGGCAGGAGCTTGCGCAGCCGCTTGACCATTCCCACTGGGACAGGCTCTTTCTGGTCATAGCTCTGCTTCAGGGACTGGCTCTTCTTGCGTCGAAGGTGGCTGCGCTGGCCGTGGAGACGCAGCATCCGCCCGCCCGCAGTCACGTGGATGCGGGAGGCAGAAGCCTTGTGGGTCTTGAGCTTGTACTTCTTGGGCTGCTTATTGGCCAACGGGCCTCTCCTCTGCCACTACCGCCTTTGCGGCCTTTGGCGCCGGCGCCGATCCCGGCACCAGCACAATATTCAATCGACGACCTTCCATGGATGGAGGGGTCTCGAGCTTCGCCTCACCCTTCAGCTCTTCCGCGACGCCTCGCAGGAGGGTCACGCCAATCTCCGGATGGGAGATCTCCCTGCCCCGAAAGAGAACGCTCACCTTTACCTTGTTGCCGTCCCCAAGGAGCTCCTGGATACGTCGTACCTTGGATGCCCTGTCGTGGTTCGCTATTCGAGGGCGGAAACGCACTTCGCGTACGACGTTGGTCTTCTGAGTCTTTCGAGCCTCGCGGTCCCGCTTGGTCTGTGAGTAGCGGAAGCGCCCGTAGTCCAAGAGCCGGCAGACGGGAGGACTTGCGTTGGGAGAAACCTCTACCAGGTCCACGCCTTGGTCTCGCGCCATGTTAATGGCCTCAAGCGTAGGAATGACGCCCAACTGCTCACCGGCGTCTCCAATGACCCGGACCTCTCGAACACGTATTTGTTGGTTAATGCGGTAGTCTCTGCCCGCGATGTTTACTACTCCTTGCGAAATGCTATCCGACTATAGCACGGGGCTACGTTGGTGTAAACAGCTACACCTCCGCCGGCGCTTGAACAGGCAGCGGCGCGGACTGATGTGCGATGCCGGTTAGTGCGGCAATCGAGGCCAGCTTCCGGCGAGTGAGGTGACGTTCAAGTCCTGCCGTCACCTGCACTGGGGAGCGCGGGTCCGTGAAGTTTGCGGTTCCTATCTGCACGGCAGCCGCGCCCGCATGCAGATAGTCCAGTGCGTCGGCAGTCGACTCGATGCCGCCCACGCCTATGATGGGGATGCTCACGGCGCGGAACACCTTGTACACCATGGCAAGCGTGATGGGTTTGAGGGCAGGGCCGGATATTCCGCCGGTGACCGTACCCAGAACGGAGTCGCCCGTCTCGCGGTCCATCGCCATGCCGATGAGGGTGTTTGTGAGCGTCAGCGCGTGGGCGCCGGCCGCCTCCGCCGCTTGCGCGATGGGCACGATGTCGGAAACGTTGGGGGAGAGCTTGGCGATGACCGGCAGGTCGGTAGCGCCGACTACCGCGCGGACGACGTCACCCGTGAGCTCCGGGCTCTGCGCGAAGTCGAGGCCGCCCGCCACGTTGGGACAGCTAACGTTGATTTCGATGGCGGCGACGCCCGGCGCACCGTCTGCCGCGACGGCCAGCGAGTGGAACTCCCCTACGCTCTCTCCGGCGATGCTCAGGATGACGGGGACCTGCCAGTCCGGCCATTGGGGTGCGTAGTCGCGAAGGACGGTTTCAATCCCGGGGTTCGCCAGGCCGATGGAGTTCATGGTCCATGCCAGCCCGTGAGCGATGCGCGGCCTCGGGTTGCCGAGCCGCTCGCGGACGGTGGTGGTCTTGGCGACCACCGCGCCAAGCGATTGCCAGTCGCTGCCGGACGGCATGCCGCTTCCATAGCCGTCCTGGCCAAAGGTGCCACAGGCGATCATGACCGGCCCGCGCAACCGTAAGCCGGCCTCGTGTTCCGGGGCGAGATTGACGGACATGTCGGGTCTTGCCATGCGCACCTCGCCTTCGATTGTTTCACACGCACTATGTGCGGGCAAGGCCGTTGACGCTCTTTGCAGCCCGCAGCTATGCTCTTCGTATGGTACTGCCATGCATTGCCAATCGCCGCGGCGCAAGCGCCGTGTTCGCCGTGCTGTTCTTTGCGGTGGTGTGGACGGCCCTCTTTCCGGCGATCGCCCCGGCGATTGACCACCACGCCGTTGAACGGCACCCGCAACATGGGCACTTCTACCCGGGAGGGGTATCGGTAGACCATACGCACAGCCACGAAGGGGCGCACGCCCACCACGGCGAAGCTGCCGCCTCGACGGACGGCGTCATCATCCTGCCCGCAACCAACGACACAACGGCCGCCAGCGTTTTCAACCTCGTCTCGTTGGGGCAAGCAGCCGCGCTGGTGTTTTTTGCTCCCGCGCTCTTTGTCCTCGTCAGACTACCCTGGCGCGAGTCGCTTTCGCGGTTCACGCCGGGTGTCGACACGCCTCCGCCTCGTCCCGCTTACTGATTGCACGCATGGCGGTTGTCACCAGGAAGATTCAACGCAGCTTGGCTTCGGCGTTGCAAGAAAGCGGCAGTATGACATTGTCCGGCTCCCTATCCCTCGGCGTACGCATGGCGCTTGGCCTCGTGTTGGGCGCAATAATTCTCCTCTCTATGACTGCGCCGGCAAACGCCAATGGAGTGCATGTCGGCAGTCGACAGGTGTATGAGGGCAACGCCGGACCATACGGGCTGACCATATCAACCGCGCCTGTCACCGGGTCGATGCACTTCATCATCTTCCTTTCAACTGCGATGGATGAACTCCCGGTGTCGGATCCCGAGTTGACGTTGCGGGGAACGTTCATCGGTGGTGAAGGACTCGAAGTTGGGCCTGTCGCGGGGTACCCAACGATGGAGGGGCCGCTCTGGTTCGCAGCGGACCTGCCTGTGGAGACGCCGGGCCCGTGGGAATTCACCCTGACCGTGGACGCTCCTTTGGGGCGCGAAGAGGTGACCTTCCCGGTGGCCGTGCAGGGGTCGGGGGGTGTGAGCCTGACGCTGATAGCACTCATCGTCGTGGCTTTGGCAATCTTCAGCTTTACGCTTGCCAATCGAATGTTCGGACGGAGGCGCCGGCGTGCACGGGGTCGCCGTCCCTCGAGTTAGATCGGAGACTAGAATGAAACGAGTAGTCGGACTCGCCCTCGTGCTGGCAGTCGCGATGGCATTGGCCGCGGCGATGGCAGCGTGTGGCGAGAGGGAACCTCAAGAGCATGAATTCAACCTTGAACTGCAGGGCGGCGAGTTGGTTGATGGAGGGGGTGCCTGGCAGGTCAACCAAGACGACAAGGTCACGCTGAATGTGCGGTCCGACCAACCTGTGAACTTCCACCTCCATGGCTACGATTTTGAGCAGGATATTACCTCGGAGGAGCCGGCGGAGTTCGTTTTCACGGCTTCGGCGACCGGCAGCTTTCCGATCACCGTCCACCTGGCTGCCCCGGTCATGGCAATGGACGACCATGGGAGCATGGGCGGCATTGAGGGAACACAGGGCATGGGCGTGTCGATACAGGCCGTGCCGGACTCGGTGAGCGGCATGAACGTGCGCCTGACGACGACAAACTTCACCTTCGCGCCGCAGGAGGTTGGCGGAGCGCACATGCGGGGCCACGGTCATGCGCACATCTACGTGGACGGCGTAAAGGTAGGCAGGCTCTACGGCGAGCACTATCACCTGGGTTCGATAGCGCCCGGCGAGCACACGCTTCGGGCGACGCTGAACGCCAACACCCACGAGGAGTACGCTATCGGCGGCGCAATAGTGGAGGACATCATCACCGTCGAGGTGGCGGATACCGGAGAGGAAAGAGGCGGCCATGGTCATGGTGAGGGTAACGGTGCAGAGCAAGCTGATGCTGTCGAAAGGGAACTGGGCCGGTTTGAGGTCAGGCCCTAACAAGCAGGAAACGAGGCAGTCGTGACTCTCTTAGGCAAGCTAACCGCCATGGCGATTGCCGCGGGGATGGCGCTCGTCGTCTACCCTGTGGCGGCCCACGGCTTCGGAGAGCGCTACGACCTACCGGTACCGCTGAGCCTTTACCTGTTCGGCGCGGGTGCGGCCGTAGCGCTCTCCTTCGTCATGATGGGCGTCTTCGTCCGGGGCGCGACCGGCACCTACGGCTACCCTCGTTTCAACCTCCTGCGTTGGAGGGCGGGACGCGCGGTCGCGCATCCCGTGGTGGTGACGGCCCTTCAGCTTCTCGGCGTGGCGGCGCTCGTGCTGGTTGTGATGGCAGGGATAGTTGGATCGTTGAACCCTGCCAAGAATATTTCTCCAAGCCTGGTGTGGATCATCTGGTGGGTTGGGACCGCATATGTGTCTGCGCTGATAGGCAACGTGTGGCGGCTTGTGAATCCCTGGAACGCGACGTTCGCGTGGGCCGAGCGCGCCTACCGCGCCATCACCCCGGACGGCGAGCTCGGCATGGGGTGGCGTTACCCGGCAGCGCTGGGGGTCTGGCCCGGGGTCGTCGCATTCCTCGCATTTGCATGGGTGGAGATCGTCTACATCGATTCGGCGCTGCCGGGTCGCATCACGCAGTTTGCCCTGCTGTACACCGTGTACATGTGGACTGGGATGTACCTATTTGGCAGGGAGGCTTGGCTGCGACACGGAGACGCCTTCACGTTGGTCTACGGCTTCTTGGCACGCTTCTCGCCGACGGAACTGCGCGTGACTGATGCCGCGGTCTGTGCCGAGTGCTCCGTAGATTGCTCCGACGCAGACGGCGATTGCATCGACTGCGCGGAGTGTTTCGTGGTGGCAGAGCCGGAGCGCCGCGAACTCAACCTTCGGCCCTACGTGGTGGGGCTGCTCCGGACAAAAGGCCGGTCGGCGTCCGTGATGGTGTTAGTGCTCTTGCTTCTTTCCACCGTTAGCTTTGACGGTTTCGCTTCCACTCCCGCGTGGGGGCGCATCTTCAACGCCCTGTTTGCTGAGTTTCCGGATGCAAACATTGTGGGATCCATTGGGCTCCTGGGATTCACGGCCATTGTCATGTCGGTGTACATAGTGTTCTCTGGGCTCATGTCCGCAACCGGCGGATTTCGCTTGCTGCCGGAGCAGATGAGGCAAGCATTTGTGTTGTCACTGATACCCATCGTGCTTGCCTACCACCTCGCACACTTTTTCTCGTACCTGCTCATTCAGGGCCAGAGCGTGATCCCGCTGGCCTCGGACCCATTCGGTCTCGGGTGGGACCTGTTCGGAACTGCAGGATACGCGATCAACATTGGCGTCATAAACGCACGCACTACGTGGTTGCTGGCCGTGGGGGCGATCGTGATTGGGCACGTGTCGGCGGTGTACCTTGCCCACGTGACCGCCCTTCGCGAGATCCCGGAGCGGCGGCACGCGCTTCGCAGCCAGTACCCCATGCTCGTGCTCATGGTTGCCTATACGATGGTGAGCCTGTGGATTTTGTCGCAGCCCATTGTGGAGCCGTCCGCGGGGAATTGAGGGACTTGATTTCAGCTCTTGGATGCCGCAAATGCCTGAGGGAAAGCACGAAGGCCCTGCCAGTTGGCGGGGCCTTCGTGCTTTCCAGCGGTGTTGCAACTAGCGGATGATTGTCCGTCGCAGGAAGGGCGGCAGCTCAAGGTCCGGCGCTTCGCTGCGGTTGGGGCTGAACCGGCTACTGAAGGCTGACGGATCGGTGAACCGCGACATCTCCTCGTCGTCAGAGATGCCGGTGGCGATGAGGGTCACGCGGGCGACGTCACTGCCGGGCTCGCCGTTCACCATACCGAAGAAGATCATGGCGCGGTGGTCCACCTGGGATGCAATGTAGGCGCCGGCCTCATTGACCTCGCCCAAGGTCATGGTGGGCCCACCCGTCACGTTGAAGAGCACACCCTTGGCGCCCTCCAGCGAGAGGTCGAGCAGCGGGTTGTTGACGGCCTGCTTGGCGGCCTGCAACGGACCGCCCTTGCCGTGGCCTTCACCGATGGCCATCATGGCGCGGCCCGGAATCTTCATGATTGCCTTCACGTCGGCCAGGTCGACGTTAATCTCGCCGGGAAGGTTGACCAACTCAGCTACGGACAGCACGCCCAACATGACAGCGTCGTCGGCCATGCGGAGGGCGTCCTCCATGGAGGTGTCGCCCTGGAAGAGGCTCAGAAGCCGTTCGTTGTGGATGACAATTAGGTTGTCCACATAAGGCTTGAGCTGAGCGATGCCCGAGTGGGCCGTTTCCAGCCGGCGCGCGCCCTCAAAGCTGAAGGGTGTGGTGGCCACGGCGACGACGAGTGCTCCCGACTGGCGAGCGGTTTCGGCGACGATGGGCGCCGCTCCGGTGCCCGTGCCACCGCCCATGCCGATGGCGAGGAAGACCAGGTCCGCCCCGGCCACGACGTTCTTGAGCGCCTGCTTGGACTCGTTGGCTGCCTTGGCGCCCATCTCGGGGTCGCCGCCAGCGCCCAAGCCGCGGGTGAGATTCTCACCGATGTGGATGACATGCGCGCCGTCAACCTGGCCCAAGGCCTTGAGGTCCGTGTTGACGCACGCGTAGGTAACTCCGGGAACGGGCCGGGCACGCATCATGCGCATGATGGCGTTGGAGCCCCCGCCACCAACGCCAACGGCGCAGATTTGCGCGGGGCCATGCTGCGGCAGAGGCATGTTGGGAAGAGGAATGATCTGCGTGGTGGAACGTGACCGTTTACTCGGCATAGCTAAACCCTCCATTTGGGTTCCGGTGCTGTGGCAGCCCGAAACGCTTTCGTCCTATCAATGTACCCATGAAATGGGCGCTGTGTCAAGACACAGCCTGTTGGGTGGCTACGAAATTGGCAGTTGGGCGGGCGCTTGATGCCCTCCGAGGCCTAGGCGAGAAGGGTCTGGACCATGGCCAAGACGTCCTCAGCCGTCTGCGGGTTAGCACGGGCAGCAAACCGGGCGCCCCGTGCTTGCCAATCAAGACTTCTTACCCGATCCGCGAGAACGACCCCTGTAACAACGCCGCGAGCAGGCAACCCAACTTCAAATGGATACCCCTTTACTTGGGAAGTGATTGGGCAACAAAGGGCAAAACCCGTCTTGCCGTTGTAGGAAGAAGGGCTAAGAACAAATGCGGGGCGGTGTCCGGCCTGGTCGTGCCCAGCCTGCGGGGTAAAGTTGAGCCAAACAATGTCGCCGCGTTCCGGGACATAGGCTGATGCCGGAGTTTGACCTACCACGCCTCAGCGCCCTGGGCGCTGCCCCAGTCCTGCTCCTGATGCAGGTTCTCGGGCGATATCCGGTCCAGGAGAGCGTCCAAGTCATAAGTCCGCTTCCGCAGCAACAAAATATCGCCATCAGGAACAAGTTCGATGGTCGATCCTTCACGGACACCCCACTGCTGCGCTATGACCTTGGGAATCCGGACCGCAAGGCTTGTGCCCCACTTGGAAACTTGACCATTCGTTGCCATCTCTGCCCTCCGTTGTGAACTCTATAATATAGAGTTATTCAGACTATGGTCAAGTCCTCTCTGTCTAGGCACGCGCTTCCGCGTCACGCACGATCTCCTCGAGGGTCATATCCGCCAGGGACTCCAGCATGAGGTTGGCTCCGTTGACGCCCATTCGACGGGTGACGTCGTTGGGGATGGCGACGGTGAAGATGCCAGCCTGCGTGGCGGACAGCACGCCGTTCGACGAGTCCTCCAACGCGATTGCCTCCTCGGCAGCAATGCCCAGGGCGCGTAGAGCGGCATTGTAGACAGCCGGGTCCGGCTTACGCACTCCTACGCCCGGGTCGTCATAGCTGCAGATGGCGTCGAAATGCGGCAGGAGGCCTCTGCGGGTGAGGTGTCCTTCGACCCATTTGCGTGAAGAGCTTGTGGCTACAGCGAGCTTGAGGCCCAAGGCGTGCGCCTCGGCAATGCGGTCCTCCACGCCCGGACGGACAGCACTGGCCTCTATCAAGGCCAGATGCCTGGCCCTGGCCTGGGCGCGGGTGGCGTCCTTGTCCAAGGCGTCGCCCACGAGTTGCTGCAGATGTGCCACGGCGTCAAAGGTTTCGCCCGCGCCCACGTTGCCGGCCCATAGGTCGAAGCTCAGCTCGTGCCCATGCGCGCGGTAGGCTTCCTGCATGCTCTGCAGGATGGAGGACTCGGTGTCTATGATGAGCCCGTCGAAGTCGAAGATGACAGCGCGGATCATCCAGCCTCCCTACGGCTGCCAGACGACAAACACTGCTTTACCGGCGTTCTCTGGGCTTGCATGCTACCCGCCGCCACCGGCGCCCTTGCCGAGGCCGGGTTCCGTCATCTCCGCGGGATTAAGCAGCTTGTCGAGTTCCTCGTCCGAGAGACCCGACTCCTCCCGGGCGACCTCACGGATGGTGCGGCCATCCTTCGCCGCGGCCTTTGCGATGGCTGCCGCCTTGTCGTAGCCGATTGCCGGCGCGAGGGCGGTGCCCAGCATGAGGCCCTTCTCCACCAGGTCTGGGCCGGCCGTCGTCGCGATGAGGCCCGTCACGCACTGGCGTGAGAAGTTGCGAGCAGACGCGGCCAAGAGCGACGTCGCCTGCAGGATGTTGTACGCCGCCACCGGGAACATCATGTTCAACTCGAAGTAGCCGCCCTGGCCAGCGACGGCGACGGCCGCGTCGTTGCCGATGACCTGCGCGACCACCTGAATGACCGACTCCGTAATGACCGGGTTGACCTTGCCCGGCATGATGGAGCTGCCCGGCTGCACCTCCGGCAGCATGATCTCGCCGATGCCCGCGCGGGGGCCAGAGCCGAGCCACCGGATGTCGTTAGCGATCTTGTATAGGCTGATGGCGATGGTGCGGAGGGTGGCGCTGGCCTCCACAACGGAGTCGAGCGTGTTCTGGGCTTGAAAGTGGTTCTCGGTCTCGCGGACGTCGACGCCGAGCTTCTCGGAGAGGATGGCGCAGACGCCGGCGGAGAAGTCCGGATGGGCGTTAACGCCGGTGCCGACGGCCGTGCCGCCAAGGGCGACTTCAGACAATTCCGCCTTCGCGTGTTCCAGCCGTCGCAGGGAACGCTCGACCTGGCCGGCGTAGCCACGGAACTCCTGGCCGAGGCGGACGGGCGTGGCGTCCTGCAGGTGCGTCCTGCCGGTCTTGACGATGGGCCAGAATTCCGCGGCTTTGGCCTCCAACGCGGCCTGTAGCTCTCGCAGGGCGGGGGCAAGGTCCTCCTCGATAGCAGCCAGCGTTGCGATGTGGATCGCCGTGGGAATGACGTCGTTGGAGGACTGGCACATGTTGACGTGGTCGTTGGGGTGGACGAGTCGGTCGCCGAGGTCGCCGCCGAGCAACTCCGTGGCGCGATTGGCGATGACCTCGTTGGCGTTGGTGTTGGTGGACGTGCCGGAACCGGTCTGGAAGATGTCCAGCACAAAGTGTTCGTCGAGAGTGCCGTCGATCACCTCATCCGCCGCCGCTACGATGGCGCGGCCAAACGCGCTGTCGAGGAGGCCCAGCTTGACGTTGGTCTGGGCGGCAGCCTGCTTGATGAGGGCCAAGGAGCGAATGAAGCCCCGCGGAAAGCGAAGGTCGCTGATGGGGAAGTTGAGGACGGCGCGCATGGTTGAGGCCCCGAAGTATGCGCCCTCGGGGACCTCCATCTCGCCCATGGAGTCACGTTCTATTCTCGTGTTGATTGCGGTCACGGGTGTTGCTCCTTTGACGTAGTTCGCAAACGGCTTGTTGCGATGGATTACTCGCGAATATTCTACCTGTTGCCCACAGTGGTGGAAAGCGCGATACGAGCGTCCGCCGAGGAGGCCGGCGGGTTGCCGGGCACGTCGACCGCAGGGTAAGATGGTAAAGGCGAGGGCAGGGGCCTCCAATAGGTCAATTCCCTGGATTGGCCGGATGAATTGAGGGGCACAGCCCCATTGATGCCGAAGTGGCGGAACGGTAGACGCGCTACGTTCAGGGCGTAGTGGGCGATTGCCCGTGTGGGTTCAAATCCCTCCTTCGGCACCACATTGTGCGCTTGTAGCTCAGCAGGATAGAGCGCTGCCCTGCGGAGGCAGAGGTCGTGGGTTCGAATCCCGCCAAGCGCGCCACCTTTTTCCTTCTTGGGCGGCTAGCTCAGTTGGTTAGAGCACTTGCTTTACACGCAAGGGGTCATAGGTTCGAGTCCTGTGCCGCCCACCAACACTCCCAGTGCTGCTAACACCTTCCGCTTGCGCCACCTCCGTCGCGCCTCCTCATCTGCGATCTCCCGCTGATTCTCGCGTTCTCGGCGCTCCCTGATGCGGCGTGGGCGGCTTTGTTTTGCGGTTCCCGGCGTAGCTGAGGAGAGCTTGTCTTTGCGGGGCCGGCGTAGCTGAGGAGAGCTTGTCTTTGCATTCGCTTTGTAGCTGATGTGACGCATTGCAGATACAAAGCGAATGCAAGAACGCTCCGCGGTGTTGAAACAATTCCCTGCTGTTGGGCGCCGAACCGCATGCGGTCATCGATGCGGACCGTGCGGGCGAGGGGCTGTTCGAGGAGGTTGCGTGCGTGTGGCATGGGGGGAGGGTAGCGCGGGGCGGGGCGTGGGGGCTAGGGGCCCGTGTCAGGGTGGTGTGCGCCGTCCGGCCGTGACCTTGGGGATGGCATGGCCTTGTCGCGGGTCTCGTGGTCCGCGAGGTCGCTGAGAGGGTGTCATGGGACGCCCTGCTCGCCCAGGTGTGCCATGCCATAGTCGTGTCAAATATTGTCTCTAGTGAGCCATTGACGACAAATATAGGTTTCTATGTGCATCAATAGCGGTTACATAGTACCTTTTGCGGCGATATTCCTGAGGATGTACACTTGCTGGGCATGCATGGGCAATATGCAGGAGGCACCTGGAACTGATGTACATGGTATCCGTTGCCCCTTTGTTGAGACGAAGATGGTTCGGGTATGTTGGCGCAGATGAACTACGCTATGGTGCAATAGTCTCAGTTTGGGTGCGATGGGTCGTCCTGCTCACCTGTCTCTTTCAGGTCAACTACCGTTCTGATTTTCCAGATCCCTCCTACATTCTCAATAGCCTCCTCTTCAATCTCCTGCCTTTTGCCGCGAACGGTTATCTGCACTTCCGGATCTCGACCCATCGAGCGGTGACGTGGCCATGGCTCATGGCCATCAGCGCGATGGACGTTGCCATTGTCGCAATTGGCATTGCAACGACCGGCGGTCTGGACAGCAACTTCTTTGTCCTGTACTTCCCGGGACTGGCGATCTTTGCGGCGGTCTTCACGTCCATCAGGGTCAACCTCATTTGGGTCACATTGGTGTCGGCGGTGTACACCGCGTTGAGTGTATTGGTGGATTCGGGCGTTGACGTGCAGGCCGGGGACGAGCGGGAGCTCATTAGCAAGATCGCTGCACTCTACGTACTCTCGTTGGCCGTTAGCCTGATTTCTCGATTTGAGCGCATTCGCCGGCGGGAAGCGGTCGAAAGGGAGCGGGAGCTGCAACAAGAGCGCATCGAACTCTCACAGACCATTCACGACACGATAGCGCAGTCGACCTACATGATAGGTCTCGGGATAGAGGGCGCCCTGGTGGCGGAGGACCGGTCCAACCGTGAACAGGTAGCCAGGCTGGAGGCGACGCACGCCCTCTCGAAGTCGACGTTGTGGGACCTGCGGCACCCCATAGACATGGGCCTCATCTTCGAAGGCCGGGAATTGGGCGAAGTGCTCCGGTCCCACGCCTCGACGTTCACAACCATCACCTCCATCCCCGCGGAGGTCGTGGAGTCAGGGGCAGAGCCCTCACTGTCGGCAATCACTCGAGGGCTCCTTTTCTCGATTGCGCATAATGCGATGACGAACGCATTTCGGCATGCCCATGCCACCAAGGTCACGCTTGGGCTTGACTACGGACGCGACAGCCTTCAGATGACCATATCGGACGACGGTGTGGGCCTTCCAGACGACTACTTGGCTCGTGGGCACGGGTTCAGGAACATGACCGCGTACGCACAGCGCATGGGTGGTCAGCTTGAGGTGAACTCAGGGAATGGTACGACGGGCACTACGGTTACGTGTGTGGTCCCATACAAAGCAGGCGAAGGAGGTAACTGACGTGGCTACGGATACTCCGACGAGGGTCATGCTTGTCGACGATCACGAGATCATGCGGGACGGCTTGGTCGAGGTGCTCGGGCATGGGGAAGGCTTCGAGGTTGTGGGCCAGGCCACGGACGGCGCGGAGGCCGTGAAGGTGGCGCAAGAGGTCCGGCCGGACGTTATCATCATGGACGTTTACATGCCGAACATGGATGGCATTGAAGCGTGCCGTGAAATCATGGAGCTGCTGCCGGGGACAAAGGTGCTCATGCTGACGGCGGCGACAGAGACTGACGCGGTGATCAATGCCGTGGCAGCCGGCGCCACGGGCTACTTGCAGAAGTACACGGGCCGGGAACACCTCCTGGGCGTCATGAGAACGGTTGCCACAGGTGAGTACCACATCCCGAGCGGCTTGACCGGTCAGGTGTTTGCCGGCATCAGGGCGAGGAATCAGCAAGACGCCAGTCGGGACACGGCCAAGCTCACGGCGGGAGAGCGGGAGATCCTCACGCTGTTCTCGAAAGGGATGTCGTACTCGGACATCGCAGCCATCCGGGGCAACCGTCCTCTGACCATCCGAAACACCATCTACCGGATCCAGGTCAAGCTTGGCATCAAGTCCAAGCAATTGCTGGTCCTCTGGGCTGTGAGAAACGGCCTGATGGACAACACCATCATGAACTAGCATGTAGGTCCCGGATTGGTCTGTCCGCACCAACTCCCCCTCTCCAGTGAGGGGAGGGTGCATCTTCTCCACCGGTCGTTGGCTTACGGTAATCGGCCGCGCGCTGGAGGTTGCGTGCTGTTTCGAGTACCATCGCCGCACCTACTGTAAACGGGAGAGGAGACGGCGCATGGCGGCCAGAGAATTGCGAGACCTGGTGGTGGTCATCACCGGCGCGGGCCGGGGTATGGGCGCGGAGTACACACAGGCATTCCTGCAAGAGGGCGCGCGGGTCGCGGCGCTGGAACGCTCGTGGGAGGGCGAAGAGGCGTTTCGCGAGGAGTTGGACTCGAACGAACTGGCCCTGACCCTTAACTGCGACGTCTCCGATGACCAACAATTGGACGACGCGTATGCCGCCGTCATCGAGCGATTCGGCACGGTGGACGTCCTGATCAACAACGCAGCGTTCCGCACGCGCGACCAACAGCACGAGGGCGCCCTCGGCATCACGATCCTCGAAACGGTTGACGCCGACTGGGAGCGAGCCTTCGCCACCAACGTCATCGGGGCCGTCAAGACCATCCGTCGCTTCGTCCGCCCAATGATAGAGAAGCGATGGGGCAGCATCATCAACGTCTCCACCACCGGCAGCATCCCGTCGCACGAGCTCTGGCGGCCGTGGAGCCGCGAGCAACCGTACATGGCGACGAAGGCCGCCCTCACCAATCTGTCGCACTATTTGGCCGACGAGATTCGTGAGCACAACGTTGCCGTCAACGTCGTGTTTCCCCCCGGGGCCCGCACAACGGGCTACGACGAGCGGTCGGCTGAGCGGGTCGCCAAGGGGCAGCCGCCGGGGTCACTGTCCGGCCGCGCCGACACAGTGGTGCCCGTCACCAAGTTCCTGGCGGGACAGGACGCTGCCGGGGGCGTAACCGGCAAGATGTTCACCGCCACCACCTGGAACCTGGAGCATGGCCTGGGCGGTCACGACGCATGGTTGGCCCCGGACCCCATCGGCAACCCGGAGATGACCGCCAAGCTGTTCTCCGGCGAGCTCGGCCCGCAGGCACCGCACTTCGGGGTGTAGCTGTAGGCCGACCTACGCAGGTTGCGTCGCGGGGGCGGGCCGGCGCGTCGGCGGTTTCGCAAAGGCGACGATGGCTGCCACGCCAAACCACGAGAACAGCACCGCCGTAAACGCCCATGTGTATGAACCGTGGATGTCAAACAGCCCCGCGATCAGCAGCGGGCTCAGCGACCCGGTGACCGTTGTGAGCGGCCTGATGATGCTGTTGACCGCGCCCAGGTGCTGCCGCCCAAAGTAGTTCGCGATGATGAGCGGCCGCATGATGAAGAACCCGCCCACGGCTATCCCGTGGAATGAGCCGGCAACAATCAGGGACGTGGTCCCTCCGATCTGCAGGAAGTAGAGCACACTGACCGCCGTTACCAACGATTGGGCCATGAGCAGGTAGCGCACCGAAAAGCGCTCGCTGAGGATGCCCCAGAAGAGCCGCACGGTGATGGAGCAGATGCCGTAGCCCACAGCCGCCAGCGAGCCGACGGCCGCCGTGAAACCGATGTCCTGGAAGTATGGCAGCCAGTTGGCGAAGAACCCGCCCATGCTCAGAGTCGCCAGGGCGAAGGCCAGTGCCAGCAGCCAGAACGTGAGCGTTCGCGTCGCCTCTCCCCGACTGTAGCTCACCTCGGCTGCCGCCGCGGGCCGCGAGGAGGCTTCAGTCGAGGGGCGGGCCGTCGGGTCGTCGCCGTCGGGCAGCAGTCCCACCTCCTCGGGGCTGGTTCGCACCAACAGCGCGAGGGGGACGAGCACGACCAGCGTCACGGCGCCAAGTACGAGCCAGCCATCGCGCCAACCCACCGCCTCGATGAGCGCCTGCACGGTGATGGGAAAGAAGAGCGGACCCATGGCCGTCCCGGTGGTGGCGATGCCGACGGCCCGGCCTCGGCGTCGGACGAACCACTTGGGCACGACGGCCACCGTCATCATCTCGCCCAGCGCGGACATGGACAGCGCGCCCAGCCCGCCGAAGACCAGGTAGAACACCCAAAGGTCTTCGACAAACTTGAGCAAGACGAGGGCGCAGCCGAGGCAGAGCGCGCTCATCAGCATCAGGATGCGGGGGCCGTTGGGCTTGTCCTGCAAGGGGCCCAGCACCGGCGCAAGCGCTCCCGCGGCCAGCGCGCGCACAGTGAACGCGCCGTAGAAGGCGGAGCGCGACCATCCCAGGTCCTCGCCCATGTGCGTCACGAAGACGCTGGCGCCCCAGACGCTCGTGCCGCTGGTGAACGCGCCGCCCACGATCGCAATGGCGACAATCACCCAGCCGTAGTAGAACCGCGGCTTGCGGGCACCCTGTTGTGGCGCGGCAGCTTGCACGTCTATCCCCTTCGGTTGCTGGCACGCCAACCTTATGCCAACAGGGAGTGTGGGGCAACTGCGGTAGATTGAATGCCAGGGGTGCGCTGCAGGAATGGCGAAAGCTACCCGCTGCTGAACACCGAGTCCAGCGCGCGGAAGCAGCGGCCTTCGACCGGGGTGGCGTCGGGGGAGCCGCCGAGTTCCGCGAGCAGCTCGCGGCAGCGGTCGAGGAAGGCGTCGAGGTCGCCGTCGGCGCGGTAGTCGTAGAGGGCTTCGCGAAAGTGGTCGACGGCCTGCTCGGCGGAGGGTGCGTCCGTGTGCTCCAAGCGGCCATCGATGCTGCGAGCGAGGGCGAAGGCGTCCTGCATGTCGGGCATGGCGCCTCCTGCGCGAGCCGCGGCGTGGAGTCGTTGGGGGTGGCCGCAGCGTCGAAAGTGGTGCCGAAGGAGGGAGTCGAACCCACACGCCCTCGCGGGCAGCGGATTTTGAGTCCGCCGCGTCTTCCATTCCGCCACTTCGGCAGGGTGCACCCTCAATTGTACGGGAAGCGGAGGCGGCCCTCAACAGCGGGGCCAAGGCGCGATCGAGTGCTGACATGGCGCGCGGGGGTGGGTTATACTTGACCAGTTAGGCCTCACTAGCGTGGCGCATTCGTCTAGTGGCCAAGGACACCGCCCTCTCAAGGCGGAGACCACGGGTTCGAATCCCGTATGCGCCACCACTACTTAGTGGTGGTTTGTAGTTTGGCCTGGACTAGGAGGTCCACTCAAGGAAGGGGAGGGCCAAGAATGCCTATGTTTGACGAGGCCAATGAGTTGGACTTGCGTTTCGTAGAGGCAGTGGAGCGCCTCTCAAGTGCGCTCCTAAAACTGGGAACTAATAACACTGGTGGACGAGCTTTCAATATGGGCGCAATCGAGCTCCTGTCTCTTCAACTCAAGGAATCCGTCGAAGCCCTCGTTGGGGCTATCGAAGAGATTGGCATGGGTCCAGTAGATGCAGCGCAGTACGTCGTGAAGCGTCCCAAGACTTAGCAACTAAAGGGGCTCAATAACGTGTGTAGCAACCGGTGGAGAAGGGGGTAGCTACCAAGTGGAACGACCTTGTGCTGAAGAAGATGCGTTTGGAGGCTACCCTAAAGTCGGAAAGGCGGCGTTTGGCTGAAGTGGGCTTGCCATATGATCGCCCTTTCAAGGTGGAGACCGCGGGTTCGAATCCCGCTGGGGGCACCACGACCTCTGGTGGCGGTTGCGCGGAGGGTGGCGATAGCAAAGTAGCCGGAAGTCACCCAAGTCGCTAGAACTTGATGGGCTTCTGCTCGAAAGGTGGGAGGGCGGCATGGTAGACTTAAAGGCGAAGAACGGCGCTTCCGTAGCCGGAACCGTTTCCTGGGAAACGGTGACCCGCCTGATGCGCGAGCGGGGTTACCCTGACGAGGAGATCGCAGAGCTGGTGACCGCAGCATACACCAACAAGTCTCGTCCCATCGCACCCGGTGAACTTGCTGAATTGCTTGGCCTGCCGGCCGATTGCGGCGTGCAGCCCATTACTCTCAAGGATGCGGCTTCCAAGTACCACAAATCCCCCCACACTCTTCACACCTGGCTTCGCAGCAGCCATCTCCAGGTGGTGGGGCGCATCAAGGGGCCTGGGCCAGGTGGCATGGTCGTCATTGACGAGAACGAGCTTGGCAGAGTGTTGGCCGACCCCCCTAAGAGGGGTGTACACCGCACAAAGCGGATAAACGAATCCTATTGACATGTTTCGTTTATCACGGTAGCCTACCCCCAGCTACTCTGGCTGGGGGTTTTTAGTGACCGCACATAAACTGCGTGAGGCCCAAACCCTCAGCGGCCGTTCCACTCACCTCGGCCCCCTCGTTATGACGGGCAAGTCGAAGTCCATTGCACCATGCCCCCCCATCGCACCCAGGGCGTCCGCGGTGCGCCTCCAAGGCCGCGGCGCTCCTCCCCGCCGCGTTTTGCGCCCGGGCGCCCTGGGCCCAACCCTTGCACTACCGTCAGCAACCTATGCCTGAAAGGAGCGCCATGACAGAGCACGCAGCCCCACTGCACACCCTCGACAGCTTGGTGTTGCAGCGGGGCAACCACACCACTCGCGAGGAAGGGGTATGTCTGCTGGAGGCCGTGGCGTGGTGGGCAGGCGAGAGCCACAGCGACCATCCCGCCGGCGTCAGCCCGGTGTTGGCGGCCTTTGGGCGTGAATGGAACGACGGGATGCGCTCCGACGCGGAACGCGTGCAGCTGGTGCAGTATATCCCCCTGCTGGCGGGTACGGCGGGCGATCCGGACGCCGACGCCCGCCGTGCGTGGATGGCTGCGGACTGGCTCATCCGGACGCACCTCCCAGCGTGGTTGAGGTTGGCGGGGTTGAGGGACCATGCGGCGCCGCTGGCTGCGCTGCCGGTCGTGGGGCCGGAAACAGCGGAGGCCGCATACCCCATGATACATGCAGCCAGGGCCGCAGCCAGCGACGCAGTTGGGGACGCAGCTGAGGACGCAGTTGCGGACGCAGCCTGGGACGCAGCTGGGGCCGCAGCCAGGGACGCAGCCGGGGCCGCAGCCAGGGCCGCAGCTGAGGAAGCGCTAGAGCCGACGGTGCAGGGGCTCCAGGCATCGGCCCACGACCTCTACCAGCGCATGATCCGCGCGTGAGGGGCTAGCTTGCGACAGGAGGGCAAGCTGGCATCAGTCCCGCGTGCTTGTCCTATGTGATGACCAGTAGACGGCCGCTAAGGCTGAAGACGGTGCGCAAGCTAGAGAAAGCCATAGGGCCAGGCACTGGGGCAGGGAGGCCAGCGAGCGTCTACGGTCCGGACAGCAGCAATACGAGGTAAGCACACAAACCCTGAGCACGAAGGAGAGCGATGGAGTGCAGTTGCGTCGGTATATGGGCCTTTGCCGGAGTGAGCCTGTTCTTTGCCGGCGTTGCTATCTATCTGAACGAAAGACTAAGACGAGCAAGAGTAGCAATACAGCAACAAGGAGGAAGGCATGGCGCCACGCAAACCAACGCGGAAGGCGAAGCCCGGGCGAGGCCGGAAGGGAATGCTCCCCAACCAGGCCCGCCGCCAGAGTCTGGTTAACGTCGTGCGCTTCCATATGGAGCGCGAGGACGTCCGCGGAGAGCGGGGCCCCACAACGGTGGACCACTACGTGGTGACCTCGGACTACATGTCGGGCGACCGGCACCCCATGGTGACCTGGGTGGAGTTTGCGGGCCAGGTGTGGAGGCTGCCTAACCAGGTCATCGAGCAGATCATCCGCCACCGGGACGGCATGATTTCGGAGCTTCGTAAGCTGCGGGCCCGGGAGCGCATGGCCCCCATTGCCCGGGCCGACCAGGCCGAGGCCGAAGCGGACCGGGACAAGGACCTGCAGGGGTTGTAGGACCACCTCCAAGAGAAAGCGGCGGAGCGGGACAAGGACCTGCAGGGCCTGTAAGAGAAAGGGGCTCAATGCAAAAGCAGCTACCCTCCAACATCACGGCCGGAGCCATGGCCCCGCCGCTACATGAGCAACTGGGAGTCCCCGAGGAACGGGTTGCTCTGTACCAGCGGGCATGCGACTCCCTGCACTTCCTGCGCGTCCACCGCTTCCTCGGCCCGGCGGTCGCTTGGAGAGGCGTTGGCAACGTCATCAAGGCCTTGCGGAAGGACTTGGAGCGGGAGTTGGACAATGCGTGACGCCGTGCGCCAGACGACGTGGCCCTACACACCGACGCGGCGCATGTTGCCCTGCAGGTACACCGGGAGCCGGGCATCGGGCAACGCCACGGTTCTCGTCTGGTCCAGCGAGGCCAAGGGCGGGGATGAGCAGGCTCCCCTCCCCTTTCGCCTGGACCTGTGGAACCACAGCCCGACGGGCTTTGGGTGGGGCTATGGCGGCTCAGGGCCTGCGCAGCTCGCCCTGGCCATCCTCGCGGACTTCACGGGCAACGGCCGCTACGCCGTGGCGAACCATCAGCCATTCAAGCGGGATGTGATCGCCCGGCTCCCAGAAGACCACTGGGAGTTGTGGGGTGAGTACGTCGCCGTCTGGGTAGCGCGTCACCCGCGGCCCCTGGCCACCGATGACGCCTAGATGCAATGGGCGGGCAGGGTACCGTTTCCCGGGAAACGGTCCCTGTCAGCCCAGCATAGCGAACAAGGAGCGAGGGAATGTTGCACCTCTTACCCCGCGGAAGCTGCCCGAAGTGTCCAGGCCGGCTCGTCGTGTTGGGGCACCCCTGGTACAGGGGCGCCAAGTGTTTCAACTGCGGCCTCGAGCTCGCTACTAACGGCCACCTACCCACCGCCCCCAAGGTCCTGGCGAGTTAGGGGCCCCATGGACATCACCACCATCCTTAGCCATCTCCAGGGCGTCACCGGACCAGACGCCGAGGGCCGCTACTTGGCCCGATGCCCGCAACACGATGACCGCACCCCATCGCTCAGGGTGTTTGCCGACGGCGGGGCGCTTTGCTTTGGTCCCTGCGACCGGTCCTGGACGCCCGCACAGTTTGCGGAGCTCCTGGGGTTGGCCCAACCCTTGGGCCGCAATGAAGCCAGGGCGATTGACCGGACCTACGACTACGTGGACCACGACGGGCGGTTGCTCTTCCAGGTGGTCCGCTTCGCCGGAAAGTCCTTCTCCCAGCGCCGCCCAGACCCTGCCCGCCCTGGTGAATGGGTCTACAACCTTCGTGGCGTAACACGCGTGCTGTACCGGCTCCCGGAGCTCTCGCAGGCGGACCCCACTGAGACCGTCTTCATCGTAGAGGGGGAGAAGGACACGGACCGACTTCAGGGTCTTGGCCTTGTGGCTACCACCAACGCCATGGGGGCCGGCAAGTGGCGGCCGGAATACAACGCCTCCCTGGCGGGCCGCCATGTGGCCATTGTCCCGGACCACGACGACGCCGGCCAGAAACATGCCGGCCAGGTGGCAAAGGCCCTCTACCCCGTAGCCGCCTCCCTTGTCGTTCTGGACCTGCCAGGCCTCTCGGAGCACGGCGACGTGAGCGACTGGCTGGACCGGGGGGGCGCCCCGGAACAGCTGCGAGCGTTGGCCGCCGCCGCACCGCCCTTCTACGCAGCGCCCCCGCCACCGGTGAACGGCAACGGCCACGGGGACCCCCAGGCCCTCAAGGAGACGGTTGTCTTGTGGGAAGGCAGCAGGCTGCGGCCGGCCTCGCAACGCATCATCCGCGAAGGGCTCATGAAGCACGGCGACCTTATCCATGCCGACGGCGTCGCCTACTACTTCGACTACACCACGCGCTTGCTCTGCTCCCTGGACGGGTTTGCGATCAAGCGGGTGCTCAACCGGGACTACGGGATCAATGCTGCCGAAGCCCTCTTCAAGTACATCAAGGAGGACATCCTGGTAGAGACCTGGGAAACGGGCAAAGAGGCCATGGTGCGCACCTTCTCGTACTACGACGCCGGCACCAACCACCTCTACCTGGACACGGGCTCTGGGCAGATGCTCCGTCTGAACGGTAAGCACATCGAGCTGGTGGACAACGGGACTGACGGCATCCTGTTCACGCCGGCGGATACGGCAAGCCCGTGGACGTTCCAAGAGCGCGAGCAGCCCCACCTCTTGGGCGACACGTTGGTGCGGCCCCTCACCTTCGCATCCGGCGACGACACGCCGCACACCGCAGAGGAACAACGCGTCTTGTTCACGGTGTGGCTCCTCTCCTTGGCCTTCGAGTCTGTGCAGCCCACCAAACCCCTGCTCCTGGCCGTGGGGCCCGCCGGTTCCGGGAAGTCCAACCTCATGCGGCGGGTGGGGCAGTTGCTCTTTGGGCCCGCCTTTAACGTCGACGTGCTCCGGAAAGATGGGGAGCGGGACTTCTTCGTGGCCACCACCCACAGCGCCTTCTGCGCCTTCGACAACGTGGACCACTACGTGCCCTGGTTGGAGGACGCCCTGGCCGCCAGCGCCACGGGCATGAAGTACACCACCCGCGCCTTCTTCACGACCAACGACGCCGCCACGTTCACCCCCCACGCCTTCCTGGGGCTGACGGCCCGGACCCCCAAGTTTCGCCGGGAGGACGTTGCGGAACGGCTGGTGCTGCTCCGCCTGGAGAAGCTCAACCAGAAACGCAGCGAGTATGAGCTGCTGCAGGAGGTGCTTGTTCAGCGCAACGCTCTGCTGTCTGAATACGCACGGTTGCTCAACAAGGTGCTGGCCGTCGGCACACCACAGTCCGTGGACCCTAGCATCCGGCTGGCGGACTTCGCCTCCGTAGCATCCCGGATCGGCGAAGGGCTGGGCATCGCTGACCGGGTCGCCGAGGCCCTCAGCAAGATGAAGCAGGCGCAGCACCAGTACGCCGTGGAAGAGCACGACCTCTACCGCCTCTTGGATGTGTGGCTGGACGGGCACGCGCCCCCCACCTCCCAACAGGCCCTGGCTCCCATCCCAAACGCGGGCCGGGCCGTCAACACCAAAGCCCTCCACGCTGAGCTGCGCGCTATCGCCGAGCGGGAGAACATCAAGTGGTACTACGCCAGCGAGGTCGCCCTGGGCCGTCAACTGCAGGCGCTGGAAGATGCGCTGGGGGTTGCCTTTGCTATTACGCATGGCCGCACCAACCAAGGGAAGACGTGGTGTTTTGAGCGGCTGGAGGGCGCATCGCAATGAGACTCTCACACGTACTCAGCATGTTTTCTTACTTTCTACCCCCAAACAACCCGGCACACCCGGCACCGCAAAGCTGACAACCCGGCACTCGTAGCTATTCCATAGCTAGTTTAATCTTTTGGGAATTAGCGCTTTTAGCTAGGGAAATAAGGGGCGGTGCCGGAGTGCCGGGTTGTTTGAGGGAAAAAGCCCTGCAGCGTGTCAAGAGGTGCTCGTGGGAAGGGTGCAACCCGGTCAGTCTGTGTTTTGCGGGGGAGGAGGCCGGCGCATGAGTGGGAAGAACCACAGCAAAGGACCGCTCGATTACGAGGGCGCCCACCGTAACCACTACTACAAAGGACCGCTCATGTACGGCAATGGGTGCCGATTCCATCACGACTGCTTCACTTGCCCGTTCAGCGCCTGCCGGTACGACCGGCCGGGGGTGGTGGGAGAGTACCGCCGCCTGCAGGCCCAGGAGCGTGTCAAGGCGCGGGTCCGGGCGGCTGCCGAGGAGCAGGCCCGGTGCCAGCCGCAGGCCGTGCAGATGGTCCGCGCCGGCGTATCCTTGGCGGCCATCAGCCGCGCCTTGGGCATCAGCGTGTACAGGGTGGACCGGTACATCAAGGAGGCGTGCGGCGGCTAGGGGCCTTGGGGGTGGGTCTGCCGCCGTTGCGGGGCAGCGGCCATTGCAACTCGGGGAGCCCGCCCCAGGGAGTTCGCAGGACCTCCGGGGGAGCGGAGAGAGGAGAACGGGCAGTGACGACCACAGAAACGCACCCACAGTTGGAAGAGGTGCTCCGGCTTCGGGCACAGGGGATGTCGGTGCGGGCCATAGCCGCTGCGATCGGCATGAGCCGGGCCTATGTCGGGCAACTGGTCCAGGGCATCGGGACCAGGGCGCCCGTTGCCCTGGACCTGCTGGACGACAACCCCTGGCAGCCGCGGGCTGCACAAGACGCGGCCTCCCTGGAGGGGTTGGCCCAGAGCATCCTGGACAACGGGCTGCTGCAGCTTCCCGGCGCCCGGGCCCAGGGGGAACGCTTTCAGCTGGCCTTTGGGCATCGCCGGCGGGACGCCCTCAAGCTCCTCCACTCCCGGGGCCAGTGGGGCGAGACGGTGACCGTCACCCTGCAGCCCTTTACCGACGAGCAGATGGCGGTCATCGCCTTTGCGGAGAACGATGACCGCCAGGACCTGACGGACATCGAGCGGCTCCGGGCCTACCGGCACGCCCTGGACACCATCGAGGGGCTGACGGTGGCGGGGCTGGCGGCCCAACTGAAGATGGACCGCTCCACCCTGGCCAACAACCTGCGGGTCCTGGCCCTTCCCCAGGAGGCGCTGGAGCACATCGCCCCTGGGGAGCTGGGCCTGCACGCCGCCCGGACCATGCTGCCGTTGGTGGGCCCCGGCCACACCCACCTCGCGGAGCTCCGATGGGTCCTCCGCACCCTGGCGGGAGACTCCTACGGCGATGGCCGTCCCGACTGGCGGGTCAAGACGGTGGAGGGCTTGGTAGGAGAGGTGCCCCAGCGCTTCTCCCAGCAATGGCGTCCCCTGTTCACCCAGGGCCAGCGGGCCGGCAACCCCAAGTTCGACGTGGAAGCCTTCTCGTTGGAGCACCAGAACGCGGTGCACATGCTCCCGGCCGGGGCCAGCGGCACGGCCCAGCCCTGGACCTGCGCGGTCTCGGCCTGGAGCACGGCCCAGGGCACGGTCACCGGAACCGCCTATGGGGGGGTGGACTCGGCGGTGCTGCTCTATACCGCCTCCACCGCCGTCGTCACCGGCCCGTCCCCACCCAGCGGCCTCGCCACCAGCCGCAGCGCCGCGAGCATCACCCTGTCGTGGTCCGCGCCTGCCGGCGATGTGGACAACTACGCCGCCCAGCGCGAGGAGCTGCGGGTCATTGGCGGCGTCGCCCGCTGGGCCAACACCGTGTCCCTCGGCAACCCCTGGCTCCCGGCGTCGCTGTCCTACTACAAGGACACCACCATCGTCCCGTCCGTCACCTATCGCTACCGCATCGCCTCCGTCACCGAGAACGCCGCCGGCGACTACTCCGAGTGGGGCAACTCGTCGCCCGCCCATTTCAGCTTCGGCGACGCGCCCGCGGCTTTCACCCTCGACAAGGCCCGCGACGTTGCCTACGACACTCACCGGGAGTTCTGGCTCACCTGGTCCGCCGTGAGCGGCGCAACCATCTACGAGCTCCAGCTCCGGCGTTTCAGCATCGCCCCCATCTCCGAGACCAGCGAGATCATCCGCGTCTCCCACACAGACGCCGCCATCACGGCCTTCTCTCCCGTCAGCGTCCGCGTCCGCGCCCGCGGGGATTGCTCCGGCGCACCCTGCTATACCGAGTGGACCGCATGGAACACCGCCACGTTCACGCCCAAGCCCCGCACCATACCCGTCGCGGCGACGGTGGCCCCCGGCGCGGACGTCATGACCTTCCGGGGAGACATCGAAGAGATCGTGCGCGGTTCACTGGGGCCGGCGGGCATCGACCCCGACGAGGGACAGGTGGTCGAGTTCGCCATCCTCACCCTAGCGGCCACGCTGGCCCTCGTCAGCGTGTGGATCGGCATGCGCCGCGGCGCGGCTCCCCTGGGCTTCGGCATGGCCTGCGCCACGTCCGTCCTTGTGCTCTTCCTCGGCTACCGGCTGCTCGGCATCCCCCTCGCGTGGCCCATTGCCGCGCAGATTCTCATCATCCTGCCCGGACTGTATGCCCTGGTGCGGCAGTTCGGAATACTGCGGTAGAACAGGGCGGCAGAGAGAAGCGGGGCGGCGTTGGTGCCGCCCCGCCGAGTAGAGTCCCAGAAAGTGGTGTAAGATGGTTTTGGCATCCCTTACATGGGCCGTAACCATACGCTGTAGACCTCTGAGCCAACCCTCCGCAGTGAGACCCCGATGGTAGGTGCTTTCTTCCATCGGGGTCATTTTGCAAACATTTTGCAAACCAACTCCACGGTGCCAGGTAAGCCTCTACGGGCTTGCACGTCCTCTGCAGATGTGAATGAGGGCCCTGTGCGACTCCACGAGGGCCCACAAGGCCCAGCATAAAGTTTTGGAGACCGCTGCCCGTACTGCGGCCACCCCGGCTTCAGCCACGCCATGCAACCGCACATCTGGGTTGAGGGGCCCGTGGGCGAGCTCGCCAAGCAGGTCCTCGCCTACAGACGCGCCGCCACGCTGGCCATCTGCGCGGCGTGCGCCAAGGAACACGACACCGCCCAGGCCGTGTGTTTCCACCAAACCAGGGCGGTGGGAGAGGTCCTGCTCGCCGACGGCCACTTGGTGCTGAACGATGGGAGCGTCGAGCTATGGGCCCCGCTGGCCGAAGGCCCGCCCGCCCCGGAGGCGGCGACCACTCCGGCGCACGCCTCTTGACACCACGGGTTGCGCCCCCACCCTTGTGCCCCTAGAGGCCTCCGCCACGGCAGGCCCACCCCGTAAAGGAGGTGGCTTCCAATCTCAACGCCACGTGTCTCCCATGTCTTGCAGTGCCTTGACGAACGCCTGCGCCTTCTTCACGGTCCATTGTTCTCGCTGTCGCCCGAACAGGGGCACCTGCCCGTTCTGGCACTGGAAGTCCTTGAGCTTCGCGGTCTTCAGCCAGGTCAAGATACCTGCGTACGTCGGCGCCAGCTTCGGTACGAAGAGATCGTCGGGGACGTTGTAGAGCAGACACTCTATGAAGTAGGAGGGAGCGTCCTCCTTAGTGAGCACTCGCCTGCTGTCCAGCTGGTTCCGCGCAACCTTGAACATGCGGACGGTCCTCTTGAAGCGCTCGTTCGACGCCTTTTCCTTCTTTGATCCCCGCTGATGGTGCTGGTGCGGAAAGCTCACGACCCAGCGTCCCTCCTCGGGGAGATAAAACCCTATCCCCTCCCTGTGGCTCAGCGTGACCACGAGGTCAGCGTCCGCCGGGATCTTGCCCTTCGGTACCTTTATGGTCTTGCGGCCGCTCTTCACGGCCTTCCCGAATCTGGCCTTCATCGCCTTCATTGCATGGTCTCGAAACGACTGCCAGCGTTCCAGTGCACATCTGTGGGAACCGTCTTCCTGAAGCTGTTCGCCGGATAGGGCGACCACGCGAGGCTTGAGCTTGGACGCCAACCGGACGACCACGTCGACGTCGCTGTCCCTGCCGAGGTTCGTGTCGTTCTTGTACGAGCCTTGGAGGAAGACCTCGTACTTGAGCTCCGAGGGCCAGTTGTAAGCGTCCAGCGCCTCTCGGATGGATATGTGCGCCTGTTTGGGGGCCGTACCAGCCTGATGATGGCTCCACTGGGCTAGTGTGGATTCAGGAATAGGCATGTCTTCTCCAATCCTTCGGCGTTCCTCGCCAGAGCAACTGTTTGCCGGTCTCGGCGTCTAGGACACCAACTAATTTGGGCGGATTGTTCGGGTCCGCTCGAGCCTGATCAAGTTGGGCTTGGGTCAATCCCCTCGCTGTCTGCAATCCGCCATTAGAAAACTGGCCGCCCGAAAGGTTCGCCTCGGACATGTCCGCTCCGGTTAGGTTCGCGTCGAGAAACTTCGCGCCAGAGAGATCCGCCCGAATGAGACATGCGCGGGACAAGTCTGCTCGCTGAAAGTTCGCCCTTGACAGAGTTGCGTGTGCAAACCACGCGTTGGCTGCGATTGCATACTGAAAGATCCCTTTGGAGAGATTGGCTCGGTCGAGATTCGCACCGGTCAAGTTCAGGTTATGGAGATTCCTCCTGGCCATCTGAGCGTCTTGCAGCATCGCGTGCGATAAGTTCGCGGACCACAGGCGTGTTCCCGTGAAGTTCACGTCATAGAAGTGAGCGTGTGACAAGTCCGCGCCGACAAGGTACGCATCCGTCAGATCCACCTTCTCAAAATGGGCGTAGGACAAGTTTGCGTGCTGGAACTTGGCTTGCGACAGGTCTGCAGCCGAGATCACTACCTTGCTAAGGTCGGCCTCCCGCAAGTCCAGCGTAAACTTCGCCCTCCGCTCAACTGCTATTCGTTCCCTATCCCGAGATCCGATTGCTTCCATGATGGACTCAAGGTCCTGACGAATGCCCAATAGGGTACCCGGCGGCATTTCTGCCTGTCCTGATTCCAGGCTCTGGTCCCGAGTGGGGAGCCGAACAAATGCGCAGAACAGGCCCATGACCTGGGGATGGTAGTCCTCCGGATGTTCCCCTGCGAGATTCTGTAGCGCGTAAATCCCAGCCAGTCGGACTGCAAGGACTGCGCTGCCAAGCATCTCGGCTCCCTTTTGGTAACGCTCATTGAGGAGGCCCTGTTCCGCGGTTTTGGCCTGACGGTCTGCCACCTTACTGCGCCAAATCGCCAGGGGCAACGCGACGACCCCCGCAAGGACCAGGGCGACGTTCCGTATCGTCGTGCTGCCGGATTCTCCACCGCTTAGCCACTCCCAGAACATTATCAAGAGTGCAGCAATCACTACGACTGTTGCAGCGCCAATGCCGCCAGCCACGCTTGCAATGCGGTGCCTACGAAGGACTCTTCCCATTCCCGCTATCCTTCTCAAGAAGTGCTCTCGGCTACTCACCAGGAGGCCCACCCCTCCGTCAGCACTTCCGCATGCTCCAGGGCGAACTTCGTCGCCATATCTTGATTATCCCCAGGAGATCTGTGAGTTTGCAGGACGTGGGTTAACACGGGGCAAGGGTGGGCGCAGACGTTCCCCCAAGAGGTGCGGACGCAGTTGCAGGCATCACCCTTCCTCGGTGCATTTCTCGGTCTTGGCATCCACATGGGCATCCGGCCTACCTTCTTTTTGCCGACGCTGGTAGTGCTTGGACCTGTTCGCCGGCAGGACGTTTCGCCGCAAGTCTTTGAGGTTGGCGGAGTGGCGCAGGAGCTAGGTGTCCCTATCTAGCATTGAACATTCTTTGATTGAGCTTCGTTGTTATAGAGCGATGAAGACACAGACAGCAATTGACAGGTTCGTTGCGGCGCGAATAGCAGTCGGAGTCTCCTCTAGAACCTTGGAAGGCTACCGATACCGGCTCCGGAAGTATGCAGAGTGGTTCACCCGTCTACCAAAGCGCCCGGAGCAAGTGGAGTTATTTCTTTCGCAACAAGGCCCCTCCGATGAGACACGCCCGACCTACCATAGGTTGCTGACCGCGTTCTACCGGTGGCTGAAGGTGCGGGGCCTGTTTAAGAGCAACCCAATGCCTCGCGTGGCCAAACCTTACGTTTACCGAAAGGTCGCCCGGGCGCTTTCCCGTGAAGAGCTCACAGCGCTTCTCACCTTTCAGCATCACACTTCGCAAGTGCGGGCTCTTCTGTGGCTTCTAGCAGATACTGGCGTGCGCCTTGGCGAAGCGTTTTCTGTCACCCAGATCGACAGGCACGGAGGAAGGTTTGTCGTGAAT
Source organism: Dehalococcoidia bacterium (assembly GCA_965249605.1). Taxonomy (GTDB): domain Bacteria; phylum Chloroflexota; class Dehalococcoidia; order Lucifugimonadales; family UBA1127; genus UBA1127. The sequence continues at coordinate 1,341,721 of OZ252245.1, read as the reverse complement.
GGCAAAACTGGGGAACGTGAACTCCCCATACACCCCGCTGTCGCCCGCATGGTCAACGCTGAACTCCCCTGGCCGTGGGCCAATGCTCACTATGCAGGCCTAGCGGTGCGCATCGCATTTCGAAACGCCGGCATCACCGGGAAGCGCGCCAGTGCACATACCTTGCGCCATACCTTTGCGCGTATGTGGCGAGGAGACGAGTCACTCCTTGTGGAGATCATGGGATGGACCAGCCCCCGCATGCTCAAGGTCTACAAACCTTACAACATTCGCGCAGCGATTACTCAGCACAGGGTTCATTCTCCCCTTCGCCAGATAGGTTCATCCGCCTAGGGCCTAATATGCCGCCCTGTCACTCTGGGACCTCTCTCCAGCGCCGCCAGCTGGCTCTCAGTGAGTATGATGCCCTGCTGGGCCACCTTGCCTCCAGCGCCTTCAACCTCTTCTTGAAAGTCTCCAGATGGTGCCTCATCCACCCGACCTCGCTCCTCCCGGTAAGATGATGATGCCCTGCTTCCTCAACTTGTTGGCTGCCCACTTACGGCGCCACATTCCTCGCCTGCGTATGCTCACTCACTTAAGTGAGGCCGATGAAGTTCACATGGACGGCACGCCTGAGCGCCCGCAACGGTATGAGGCACCGGTGCTTGACGATGCAGTGCGACAATCACTATGATTCAAGCCGCCCCTAGGGACTGTGTATCATACATCTACTGTTGACGATGTGCAGAGAATTGAGATTTGACGTAGACAGTGTGGACGCTTCAGCTGTACTAACCATCGGACTTGAAGCCAGCTTGGCAACGTACGCCTCGCACGAACCAAGTGTGAGGTTTGTTTCCTATGTGGTCTAGCTGCTGGTTCCAAAGACTGGCCATCACTGCGGCGGTGACTGCTGTACTTCTTATCTCCTGGTCCACTGGTCCATCGACCACGTCCGCCCAGAGTGACACCACCCCGGAGCAGCTGTCCGGCCTGTCTACTGAGGCCGGCGACGCCCAGGTGAGGCTGAGCTGGGCTGACCCAGGAGATTCGACGATAGACAAGTACCAACTGCTGCAGATTACTCAGGGCCGCAAGCTGCCCAATGCCTCCACCGACGACCCAGTGGTGCGCGGCGACGGGTTCGGAATCTCCGTCGCGGTGGACGGCAACACTGCCGTGATCGGGGCTCATCAAGACGATGACGATGGCGCCAATTCCGGTTCCGCCCACGTCTTCACCAGGAGCTCGCCTACCGATCCGTGGAGCTGGGCGGCCAAGCTCACCGCTGCCGACGCCGCGGAGAACGACGAGTTCGGAATCTCCGTGGCGGTGCACGGCGACACCGTCGTGGTGGGAGCGCACCTAGAAAACGCCAATGACGACGACGTAGACACCTCTGACGACGTCACTGACTCTGGCGCTGCCTACGTCTTCACCAAGCCTGCCAGCGGCGGCTGGGTCACCGGCACCGAGACCGCCAAGCTCACCGCTTCCGACGCCGTGGAGAACGACGAGTTCGGAATCTCTGTGGCTGTGCACGACGAAACCGTGGTCGTAGGTGCGCACCTGGAAAACGCCAATGACGACGACGTAGACACCACCGACGACGTCGCTGACTCTGGTGCGGCCTACGTGTTCACCAAGCCTGCCAGCGGCGGCTGGGCCGATACCACCGAGACCGCCAAGCTTACTGCCAATGACGGCGCGGTGGACGACGAATTCGGAATCTCCGTGTCTGTACACGGCGAAACAGTGGTCGTAGGAGCGCACCTAGACGACCACACTGACGGCGACGGCGACACCGATGACGATGAGGGTGCAGCGTACGTCTTCACCAAGCCCTCGAGCGGCGGCTGGGCCAACGCCACCGAGACCGCCAAGCTCACCGCGTTCGGCGCCGCGGCGAGCGACGAGCTCGGAATCTCCGTAACGGTGCACGGTGACACGGTCGTGGTCGGGGCGCACAAGTACGATGTCGGCGAAGGCACCGAGAAGGCTAACGCCGGTGCGGCCTACGTCTTTATCAAGCCTACCGGCAGCTCTTGGGTTAACGATACTGAGACCGCGAAGCTCATCGCCTCCGACGCTGCGAGAGGAGACGCGTTCGGGATTTCCGTGGCCGTGGACGACGACGAGGACACCATCGTGGTCGGGGCATACCTGGACGAGGCCAATGGCGACAATTCCGGCTCGGCTTACGTCTTCACTCAGGATTCCAATGGGTGGGACCAGAAGACGAAGCTCACCGGCCCCTCCCGCGGACGGGGCGACTGGTTGGGGCATTCCGTTGCGGTGGTGGGGGATACGGTCATCGCCGGAGCGGAACGGTCCAACATCAGCGGCCCCGATTCAGGCGCCGTCTACCTGTGGGTAGTCCCGAAGTGGGCCGACATCAACGGTAGCGGACCGACGACCGCGTCCCACACTGTCACCGGTCTGACCAACGGCGAAGAGTACAGCTTTCAGGTCCGCGCGGTGGACAAGGTGGAAGGCGCCGGCGCCGGCCCGCCCTCGGACCCCCTCAGGGCCATGCCGTTAAAGCCGAAGCCGGCGGATCTGACTGTGCTCTCCGCTGTGGCCGGCGACAGCCAGGTGGAGCTGAGCTGGAACGATCCCGCCGGGGATTCGCCGCCCATCACCAACTACCAGCTATGGCAGCATGCCGAGCACCCGATGCTGACCGCCGACAACCGGACGCTTAACGATGAGTTTGGATATGCCGTAGCGATAGACGGCGACACCGCCGTGGTCGGGATGCCCGGGGAGGACAACCCCGTTAATTCCGGCGCCGCCTTCGTGTTCACCCGGGACTCATCCGGCACGTGGAGCCCGGCGGCGGCCAGGCTCAGAGCCAGCGATCCGGTTGATAACGTTGATGGTGATGATGATGACAATACTGATCAGCATAGATTCGGACTATCTGTGGCGGTGCATGAAGACACTGTGAATGGCGACACGATAGCGGTTGGCGCTCCCGGCCACTCGGACAGTAAAGGTGCGGTATACGTATTCAGCGAGCCCGCCACCGGCTGGGCCAACAATAAAGATTCGGACGATCCAGATAGTGAATTCGACCACACCACGGAAACGGCAAAGTTCCTAGCCCAGTCCGGCGCGGCGAAGGACGAGTTCGGACTTTCGGTAGCGGTGGACGGTAACACCATCGTGGTCGGGGCGCACGAGAATGACGCCGTCGCCGATCTCGACACCAACGAAGGCGCCGCATACGTCTTCACCGAACCCGCTACCGGCTGGGCCAACGATCAGGATGAAGATAATGATGGAACGGACGACCACGCAACGGAGACACTCAAACTCAGCGGGAGTAGCGTTTCCGACAATTTCGGCAGGTCGGTCGCAATCGACGGTGACACCGTCGTGGTTGGGGCGAGCGGGGACGACAGCAATAAGGGTTCGGCTTTGGTGTTCATTAAGCCCGACACCGATGACGGCTGGACAGACTGGGACGACCCAAACAAAGTTGACAAGGCCGCATTGTCCGCCAAGCTAACCTCCTACTCCCGCGAAGACAACGACAGATTCGGGCTTTCAGTAGCCATTGACGGTAAGACCATCGTGGTTGGGGCCTACGGGGACGACAGCAATAAGGGTTCGGCTTTCGTGTTCATCGAGCCCGCCACCGGCTGGGCCAACAGCCCAGGGACACAGACGGCCCAACTCACCGCATCCGATCGCAGCAGCAACGACAGCTTCGGACGATCGGTATCGGTGGACGGCGACACCATAGTAGTTGGTGCGCATAAGGACAATATCGGAGGGGGCACGGATATAGAGGGTTCGGCCTACGTGTGCACCAAGGCCAACGCAGGGTGGGTAGACAGTTCTGAGGCTGCCAAGCTTCCTGGACCTGGCGACAGTGCGGACGACCAATTCGGATGGTCCGTAGCAATAGACAGGGACACCATTCTGGTGGGGGCGGACTGGCAAGGTGGCAACGACGTAGGCGCCGCCTACCTTTACGACATCCAGGTGTGGGACGACATCGACGGAAGCACGGGAGGGACCACGTCCCACCGGGTGACCAGCCTGACCAACGACGTGGAGCACACCTTCGCGGTCCGGGCGGTGAACGGCGGCGGCGCAGGCCTGCCTGCCCAGGCGTCCGCGGATACGGCGACGCCGACCACGCCCCCTCTGAAGCCCAGGAACTTCTCCGCGGTGCAGACCGGCGCAGACCGGGTGCGTTTGGAGTGGGGGCAGGTCGCCGATCCCCTGAACATCACCGGTTATGGGTACAAGCAGGACACCAAAAACAGCGACGGCACTTGGACCCTAGGCACTTGGACCCTAATCGACCCAAGCGATTCCGCCACCGTCTCTTACACCGTCTCTAGCCTGGCCAGCGACACCACCTACACTTTCACTATTCGCGCCGTCAACAGCCGCGGAGAGGGCGCTTCTTCCTATCCCCGCTACGTGACAATGGTGGCCGCCCCCGCGGCGCCCACCGACCTCAAAGCCGAGCCGGGCGACGAGCAGGTGAAGCTTACTTGGAACGCCCCTACCGGCGACCCACTGCCTATTTTCACCGGCTACCAGTACCAGCAAATATCGGGGGAGGACGACTTCGGCGACGATTGGACCGACATCACCGAAACGACCACGTCCCACTTTGTGACCGGCTTGGCCAACGGGACAGAATATTTTTTCCGGGTACGTTCGGTGAACGTGACCATAGGAAGCACTGCTGTCGCCCCGGAAAGCGCCACCCCGTCAGCGGCCGGCTCTCGCCTCGCCTCGCCGAACAACTTCAATGCCGAGCAGACCGGCGTCGGCCAGGTGGAGTTGACCTGGAGCGCGGTTTCGCCGCCCACCACTGTTACCGGCTATGAATACAGTCAGGACGACCTGTCCGATGGGGACGACGTTTCTAGTTGGATCGCCATCGTCGAGAGCGATTCCGGCACTAACTCCCACACGGTCTCCGGTCTGAAAGAGCCTGACCCCGGCTCCCACACTTACAGATTCGCCGTCCGGGCCGTCAACAGCTACACGCTCCAGGGCTTCTCTTCCCGCTTCCGCGATGTGACGATCGACGGGGAGCCACTGAGGCCCACTGGGTTCAACGCTACCGCCGGCGACACCCAGGCGACGGTCCAATGGCGTGTGCCGTCCGTGCCGATAGACAAGTACCAGCTATTGCAGATCTCTATAAGCACGCTGACCGTCGACGACCGCGCGGCCAACGACGAGTTCGGGTATTCGGTAGCGATAGATGGCAGCACCGCCGTCGTCGGGGCCTACCACCGGAAACTCGACGGAAACGCCAACGTCGGTGTGGCCTATGTTTTCACCAAGGATGCGGACGATGCATGGAGCCAAGCCGCCACGCTGACTGCCTCCGACGGAGCAGCGAATGACGAGTTCGGAATATCCGTGGCCATAGACGGAAACACCATCGTGGTTGGGGCGCGCCAGGACGACACTCGCGACGGCGCAGCGTACGTATTCACCAAGTCACCCGACAGCGTCTGGGCAAATGATGAGAATCAGACCTACAAGGGGGAGACGGCCAAGCTCGCCGCTTCCGACAGCGCGGCGGACGACGAGTTCGGAATTTCTGTGGCGATAGACGGAAACACCATCGTGGTTGGGGCGCGCCAGGACGACACTCGCGACGGCGCAGCGTACGTATTCACCAAGGCAGCCGACGTCGCCTGGGCCAACGATTCGGGTGAAAACCACAAGAAGGAGGCGGCCAAACTCACCGCTTCCGACGGCGCGGCGAGCGACGAGCTTGGAATCTCCGTGGCGATAGACGGTGACACCGTCGTGGTAGGAGCACACCTGCACGACATTAATGACAACGGCACCGGTATCCCCCACGCCGGTGCAGCCTACGTCTTTACTAAGACCGACACCGGCGGCTGGGCCAACGAACCGAGCAAAGATCACAGAACCGAATCGGCAAGGCTCACCGCCCCCGACGGCGCGGCGAAGGACCAATTCGGGATTTCGGTGGCCATCAACGTTGATACCGTCGTAGTCGGAGCACACCAGCCCAGCTACAAAATCGAAGACGAAGAGATCGTCGACGTGGGGCCCGGTGCGGCCTACGTCTTCACCAAGGAGTCAAACTCCGGCAAGTGGGGCCAGCCGGTCAAGCTCACAGCCTCCAAGGGCGTCCTGGGCGATGGGTTCGGGATTTCCGTTGCGGTGGACGGCAATACCGCCGTCGTCGGGGCGTATCTGTTCGACCGCGACGACGGCATTGTTCCTGGCTCCGGTTCGGCCTACGTGTTTGCCAGGGATCCGAAGTCTGGCAAGTGGAGCCAGACGCTCAATCTCGCGGCCTCCAGCTCCGCGCCGGACGACCGGTTCGGACACTCCGTTGCGGTGTCCAACGACACCGTCTTGGCAGGCGTGCCCCAGGACCACGGTAATCGCGGTTCGGCTTACGCGATGGACATATCAACCGCGAAGTGGGCGAACCTCGTCTTAACAGAATTGACGATGTCCGACGACGATCGGTACCACGTCTATCGGGTGCTCAATCTGACCAACGACCAACAGTACGCCTTCCGGGTGCGTGCGGTGAACGATGCCGCCAAACGTCCGTCTGCCGAAACCGCCGCGGCCACGCCCATGCATATGAAGCCGGTCAAGCTTGAAGGTCTGACCGCGAGGGCGGGAGACCGGCGGGTAACGCTCCGTTGGGATGATCCCCGCGATTCGTCCATAGACGAATACGAGGTGCTGCGGCCTGCCGAGCAAATCAAACTTACCGCCGGCTCGGACGGCGAGACGAACGGAGAGTTCGGGGAATCGGTAGCAGTGGACGATGGCACCGCCGTGGTGGGTGCGCCCAAGCACAACATCAACGGCAACGCCAATGCCGGTGCGGCCTACGTCTTCACCAAGGTTGACGGTGAGTGGAGCGGGCCGCTTAAGCTCATCGCCTCCGACGGCGCGGTGAACGACTGGTTCGGGTACTCCGTAGCAGTGGATGGGGACACGCTCGTGGTCGGCGCGTACCAGCACGACACCAACGACAACGACAATGCCGGTGCGGCCTACGTCTTCACCAGGGACTCCACCGGTGAGTGGAGCAAGCCGGTCAAGCTGATCGCCGCCGACGGCGCGGCGAACGACTGGTTTGGGTATTCCGTAGCAGTGGGTGGGGATACAGTCGTGATTGGGGCGCGGGGACACAACGGCAAGACGGGTGCAGCCTATGTATTCACCAAGGTCGGCGGTGTGTGGGGCAACACTCCGGACTCAGGAGAAACCCACAGGGTAGAGACGGTGAAGCTCACCGCATCCGGCGGCGGCGCCGTCGATTATTTCGGTCACTCCGTTGCGATGGACAGCAACACCATCGTGGTTGGAGCGCACCTGCACGACGTCGATGACAACGGCGCCAGTATCGCCGATGCCGGTGCGGCCTATGTATTCACCAGGAATTTGGGTACTGGAGTGTGGGGAAACGCTCCAGCGGATCCAGGAACCCACAGAATAGAGACGGCCAAACTCACCGCCGCCGACGCCGACGGTGGCGACCAATTCGGGTCTTCCATAGCGGTGGACGGTAACACTGTCGTGGTCGGGGCCCGCAACGATAACGCAGCTTACGTATTCGTATGCGTTCCGGGCTCTGGTGCGTGGTCCCAAGCGGCAAAGCTCGAGGCTTCTGACAGCGACGGGTCCGAAGAATTCGGGTCCTCCGTTGCAGTGAGGGATAGAACCATCGTGGTCGGCGCGGACTACGCCAACATCGACGAATGCGAAGAAGTGGACGAAGACGGAGATTGCCAAGATAACAATCGCTCAGGTGCGGCTTACCTCTTCACGAAGCCAGCCAACGTTGACTGGGTCAACGATCCGAACAAAGACCACAGAACGGAGTCAGGCAGGCTCACCTTACCCATCGAAGAAGGGGCCGTAGAGCAGTCCGACGAGTTCGGAAACTCCGTCGCCCTGGACGGCCAGAGCATCGTGGTCGGTGCGCCCGAGGGCGACGGTAGCTTCGGTTCGGTCTACGTGTCGGACATCCCACAGTGGGGCTTTTTGGCCAGCGGAGGAGAGACCACGTCCGCCACCGTGGGAGGCCTGACCAACGGCGTGGAATACATGTTTCAGGTCCGCGCCGTCGACAGAGTAGTAGGCGGAGAAGAAGTAGAAGGCCTGCCTTCGGACATCAGACGGGCCACGCCCATGCCGGCGCCAGAGGCGCCCAACCGCTCTCCCTACTTCATTGGCGGTGAAGTCACCCTCTCTATATCAATAGATGAGGGAACGCCGCCGGGCACTCTTGTGGGCAGCGCCGTAAACGCCACGGATCAGGACGGCGATGCCCTCACATACTCCCTCTCCGGCGCCCACGCCTCATTCTTCAGCATTGACATCTACACAGGACAGATCTCCGTCGGCTCTGAGACCCAGATCGACTATGAGTCTGGCCCCATGACATACACTGTCATCGTCTCCGTCCACGACGGGAAGAGTCCCTACAACAACCCCAACACCTCCATCGACGATCACATTGAAGTAAACATCGCCGTCACCAACAGAGATGAGGCCGGGACGGTGGTTGTGCTGCCGGAACAACCGAGGGTTGGGACCGCGCTGAAGGCCTCACTGACCGATCCTGACGGCTCGTTGTCCAACACTTCCTGGCAGTGGGCCAGGTCCTCCGACGGTTCCAATTGGAGCGATATATCTGGGGCCAACTCCGACACGTACTCTCCGGTCGCAGACGACGCCGGCAGCTATCTCCGGGCAACGGCCTCCTATACAGACGGGCACGGCCCCAGCAAGTCCGCAGACGCGGTCTCCAGACAGCGGACCACGCAACGAGATCCATCCTTCGAAGGAGACGTCACATTCACTGTTGATGAGAACACGCCGCCGGGCTCCCTAGTGGGGGACGCCCTCGCCGCGACAGATCCGGACGACGATATCCTGACCTACTCGCTTTCAGGGACCGATGCATCTTCCTTTGTCATAGACGGTTCCTCCGGTCAGATCACAGTTGGCTCCGGGATCATGCTCGACTACGAATCCGGGCTTACTAGGTACACGGTCGTCGTCACCGTCCACGACGGCAGAGACGCCTACGGCAACGACGACGCCGGGGTCGACGACCACATTGAAGTGAACATCGATATCAATAACGTAGATGAGGCCGGGACGGTGTCGGTGCCCCCGGAACAGCCGCAGGCCGGAACCGCGCTTGCCGCATCCCTAACCGATCTCGACGGCACGCTGTCGAACATCTCCTGGCAGTGGGCGAGGTCCTCAGACGGTTCCAATTGGAGCGATATCGCCGGGGCCAACTCCGACGTATACACGCCGATTGACGATGATGCGGACAAATACCTGCGGGTCATCGTGTCTTATGCTGACGGCGAGGGCGTTGGCAAGAAGGTACAGGCCGTTTTGGGCGGCACAGTCCAAGCGCTTCCTGTATCCATCGAAACGCCGAGTCCTACACCCCCGCCTACTGCTGTACCTACGGCCATGCCGCCTACAGCAACCCCCAGTCCGACATCTACGCCGTTGGCGGTCCCCAGCCCGACCCCAGAACCTCCGCCGACCCCAGAACCTTCGCCGACTGCATCCATCAAGGCGCCTGTTGACGATGGCGGATCTAATCTGTGGTGGATCATCCTTATAGCGGTCTGGGCGGTGGCAGTCGTTGCCTTTATGTACCTGATTGCGCTGAGCCGCCGTCAGATATAAAACGATGGGCAGCCAGACGTTTTATTAACAGAAACACACGGGAACCAGTGCTTCATCAATGGTAGCGCAGCCAGCTCCGGGATCGATTGCCGGGCCTTGTCTTAACCTAGGCGCACCAGGGACAATGAACGTCGGCCTCTGCTTACACCTTCTGGCGACGCGGCCACTCCGCCCTGACGGAAAGGGAGAAGCCTCCAACCCTTGCGGGCCGAAGGCTCGTGGTGGACCAATCCGGGGTCACCCTACCTGCTCCTCATATAAGGATCTCCCAGCCAAAAGTTCGCAGTACAGTACGCTTGCGCCCACCAGCACTTCCTTTATCACAAGCGCAACTCGACGCTAGAATACTAGCCATGATTTGAAATAGGCTATTAGTGCTATAGAGAATGCAGATGTCTAACAGAAGGCACCATTTCGTACCGCGATCTTACCTTAGGGGGTTCCAAAGCAATCCTAGAAGGATACATGTCGATAACGTCCAGCGCGCTACAACGTTCCTACACGCAAGTCTGCGACACCAATGCTACAAACATTGACCTGCTCCCCGAAAACCGGTCCACGGATAATTGGAGTCCTCCGGTCAAACAGAGGAGGACAGCATGCGTCGAAGCGGGTTTACGGACGAGCAGATCATCGGGGTCCTGAGGGAGGCGGACGCGGGAGTGCCGACGTCCGAGGTATGCCGCCGACATGGTAGCTCGCCGGGGACCTTCTACAACGGGAAGGCGCGGTTCGGCGGGATGGGCGTGAGCGAGGCACGACGGCTGCGCCATCTGGATGAGGAGAACCGGAAGCTGAAGCAGCTGCTCGCGGAGGCGACGCTCGACAATCACGTCTTGCGGGAGCTGCTCCGAAAAAATGCCGAACGCCTGTTGCCCGACGCGAAGCCGTGCACCATGTCCAGGAGCGGTGGGGCTTCAGCGAGCGTCGCGCCTGCGGGCTGATCGGCATCCAGCGGTCGGTGGCCCGCTCTAGGCGGGTGGGCAGCGACGCACCCGAACTCCGCAAGCGACTGCGCACGCTCGCCGCGGAGCGGCGGCGCTTCGGGTAACGGTGGTTGTGGGTGTTGCTGCGCCGGGATGGGTTCGGCGTGAACCCCAAACGGGTCTACCGGCTCTATCGGGAAGAGGGGCTGTCCGCCCAGCGACGGCCGCGTAAGCGGATGGCTGGCGTCGCTCGAGTCCTCACGCCGGCGCCGGAGCGCCCAAACCAGCGGTGGTCGATGGACTTCGTGTCCGATGCCCTCGCCAATGGCCGGCGGATCCGGGTGCTAACCGTGATCGATGATTTCACCCGAGAGAGCCTTGCCACAGAGGTGGACACGTCGTTGCCGGGCCTTCGCGTGACGCGGGTCCTGGACCGACTGGCCGTTGACCGTGGCCTGCCGGAGCTGATCACCGTAGATAACGGCCCTGAATTCGCCGGGAGGATTCTGGATGCTTGGGCGTACACCCATAGGGTGCGGCTGCACTTCATCGAGCCCGGCAAGCCCGTGCAGAACGCGTATATCGAGAGCTTCAACGGGAGACTTCGGGACAAGTGCCTGAACGAGCACTGGTTCATGAGCTTGCCTGCGGCCCGGAACATCGTCGAGCGCTGGCGGGACGACTACAATGCCGTCCGGCCCCACAGCGCACTGGGCAATCGGACGCCCGAGGAGTTCGCACAACAGGTGACTAGGAATACGCCGGTCGGGCTCTAAGAATCCTTGGACCTAATTCAGGAGGCAGGTCACAAGCACTACGACTGTTGCAGCGCCAATGCCGCCAGCCAAGCTTGCATTGCGGTGCCTACGAAGGCCCCGCCCCATCCCCGCTACCCTTCTCATGAATCGCTCACGGCTACTCACCAGGAGGCCCACCCCTCCGTCAGCACTTCCGCATGCTCCAGGGCGAACTTCGTCGCCATATCTTGATTATCCCCAGGAGATCTGTGAGTTTGCAGGACGTGGGTTAACACGGGGCAAGGGTGGGCGCAGACGTTCCCCCAAGAGGTGCGGACGCAGTTGCAGGCATCACCCTTCCTCGGTGCATTTCTCGGTCTTGGCATCCACATGGGCATCCGGCCTACCTTCTTTTTGCCGACGCTGGTAGTGCTTGGACCTGTTCGCCGGCAGGACGTTTCGCCGCAAGTCTTTGAGGTTGGCGGGGTGGCGCAGGAGCTAGGTGTCCCTATCTAGCATTGAACATTCTTTGATTGAGCTTCGTTGTTATAGAGCGATGAAGACACAGACAGCAATTGACAGGTTCGTTGCAGCACGAACAGCAGTCGGCGTCTCGCCGAGAGCCCTGGACGGCTACAGGTACCGGCTCCGGAGGTATGCAGAGTGGTTCACCCGTCTGCCAAAGCGCCCGGAGCAAGTGGAGTTATTCCTTTCGCAACAAGGTCCCTCCGATGAGACACGCCTAACCTACCATAGGTTGCTGACCGCGTTCTACCGGTGGCTGAAGGTGCGGGGCCTGTTTAAGAGCAACCCAATGCCTCGCGTGGCCACGCCTTACGTTTACCGAAAGGTCGCCCGGGCGCTTTCCCGTGAAGAGCTCACAGCGCTTCTCACTTATCAGCATCACACTTCGCAAGTGCGGGCTCTTCTGTGGCTTCTAGCAGATACTGGCGTGCGCCTTGGCGAAGCGTTTTCTGTCACCCAGATCGACAGGCACGGAGGAAGGTTTGTCGTGAATGGCAAAACTGGGGAACGTGAACTCCCCATACACCCCGCTGTCGCCCGCATGGTCAACGCTGAACTCCCCTGGCCGTGGGCCAATGCTCACTATGCAGGCCTAGCGGTGCGCATCGCATTTCGAAACGCCGGCATCACCGGGAAGCAGGTCAGGACGACAGCATAAGGGGCAGGCCAAACGCCTGCCCCTTTTTAGTGCGGAAGTTTGGTCATTGCGTTGCCCAGGTATGCGCACTCGCCTCGATGCAGGTCCCCTACGGGCCACGACTGCTATAGGCGAATATTGCGATGACTATTCCCACAATTATAGCGAGGACCAGAAGAGCGATCCATAACGGTAGGCTTTCATCGTCCTCAGACTCTGGGAGCGCGACGGCTGGAGCAGCCGTCGGGGTGGGAGCAGGTGTGGCCGTTAGCTCCGAAATAGCGGTGGGGACCGCCGTTGAGGTAACGGTCGGCGCTGGAGTCGCAATTGCGATCGGCGCCGGGCTCGGCGTGGGAGATGGAATTCGCGCTGGGGTTGGTGTAGGAGTAGGCACCGGCGCCGGGCTTGGCGTTGGAGTTGGCATTTGCGCCGGGGTTGGTGTAGGAGATGGCACTGGCGTAGCCATCGGCTCTGGTCTCGACGTTGGTGTAGGGACGGGTGTGGGCGGCACGTCTTCCGTCTCACCTAGTCCCGAGTCCGACCAGGGGCTGATCCCCTCAGCGTTTGCAGCACGAACCTGTACCTCGTAACCGGTTCCGGGCCGCAGGCCCGTCAAGGATAGAGAGGTCCCAACGCCAACGAACCCAGCGTCCTGGAACTCTCCCCCGGCTTGCCGGTATTGGACGTTGTAATCAGTGATATCCGGCCCCTGGTTGTCGGGCGCCGTCCAGGTGACCGCCAGGCTAGTCTGGCCGGTGCTGCTTACTCCAGGAGCTCCTGGCCGAGAGGGTGGCTCATCCACGTCCACAACGGTGATGGTCACGGTAATCCTATCGACTCCACCTTGGCCGTCGCGGACCTGCAGCCGCAGCGTGTACTCGCTCTGAGTTTCGTAGTCCAACTGCGCGGCGGTGGTGAGCTGGCCCGTGCGTGGGTCTATGTCGAAGGACACCTGGTCGGTTTCCGACAAAGAGTATTCCAGAACATCAAAGTCCACATCGGTGGCGCTTACCGGGTCCCCTACGGTTGTTCCTACCGCCGCGTCCTCCGGAACAGTACGGGTGGTGCTGGCGCCCTCGTCAAAGGTGGGCGCGGAGTTGGGTGACGGTTCGTACACATTCGCCCGAGGCGTGGCATCCGTCTCTCCCTCGTCACCGGCGCCGCGGAGGTTCACTGCGCGGACCTTGAATTCGTACGCCAGGTTATTGAACAGGCCATCCACCACGTGTGCACTGGCCGCCGGCCCGCCGGGGACGTCCTCCCAGTCATGGATGTCCAACACATGGGCCGAACCGGCCCCTACCAAGGCGGTGTGAGCGGCCGTGTCCACCGCGACAGCATAACCGAACCGGTCGCCCGCTTCGGGTTCTTCGGGGGTCAGTCGTTTCGTTTGGATCCACGTATCATCAGAGGTATCCACTGTACCCTTGGTATCCCTGGTGAAGACGTAAGCCGAACCTGAAGCAGAGCCGTTGTCGTCGTCCCCGTAGGCACCAACCACCACGGTATCAACGGCCACCGCCACCGAATACCCGAAGTAGTCGAGAGCATCGCCATCGTCTGCAGTCAGCTTTTCCCCACCGTCCCACACGCCTCCCGAATCTCTGGTGAAGACATAGGCCGCACCGGCATCCAGAAGGTACAAGGGTGAATCGGGGTCTGAAAGGGGGTCAATGGGGTCGTGCTGATACGCTCCCACCACGACGGTGGCAACCTCCACCTCTGCACCACTAACCTCCACGGTATCAACGTCCACCGCTACGGAATACCCGAAGTTATCCTGCGCCTCGCCGTCGTCGGCGGTCAGCTTGTCGGTCTCATTCCCGCCGGCCCAGGCACCGGAGGGCTTCACGAACACGTAGACCGAGCCTGAGTCAATGCCTTTGTCATCGTCCCCGGACGCCCCGATCACAGCGGTGTTGCCGTCCAATGCTACGGACACCCCGAACCAGTCGTCATCGGCACCGTCTGAGGCGGTCAACTTGGCCGTCTCAGTGTCTTCCATGGGGTCCCAGTCGGCCCAGCCGCCACTGCTGTTGGGTTTGGTGAATACGTAGGCCGAACCGGAATCTTCTGAGTCGTTTTCCTCGTCGTCGTCCAGGTACGCTCCTACTAGGACGGTGTCACCGTCCACCGCCACGGAATACCCGAAGTAGTCGAGGGCCGCGCCGTCGTAGGCGGTCAGCTTGGCGGTCTCAGTACTGGTGACCCAGCCCCCTGTGGGCTTCACAAATACGTAGACCGAGCCGGAATCAGCGCCGGCGCCGTCGTTCCCAGGCGCCCCAACCACGACAGTATCACCGTCCACCGCCACGGAAATCCCGAAGTTGTCGTAAGCCTCGCCATCGAAGGCGGTCAGCTTGGCCGCCTGGGTCCACACACCCTCAACTCTGCTGAAGACGTATACCGCGCCGGAATCAGCGCCATTGTCGTCATCCTGGTACGCCCCGATAACCGCGATGTCACCGTCAACCGCCACCGCATACCCGAACTTGTCGCCCCCCACGCCGGTCAACGTGCTGGTCTGGAGCAAGTGCAATACCTCGTATCTGAGTATGGTCGCTTTTGTCTCAACGTGGGTGTAAGCCCATTTCAGCTTCACCTCACCATTGCCCTCCTCCGGGGGCTCCAAGGCCGGGCTAACTAGTTGAGGCGGCAGAGGCCTGGCGTCGATCGCCGAGGCAGGGCCAACGCCGGTTGCGGTCTCCGCCCAGATTTGGAACGTGTACGTGGTGCCGTTGGTGAGGCCGGTAATGGTGTATGTGGTGGCGTCGGCACTGATGTTGGTTGAGTTCGGGACTCCGTCGATGCTGTAATGGTATTTATCGATCGAAGCGTCGTCGGGGTCGTCCCAACTCAGACGCACCTCTTCGTGGCCCGGCTCCGCCGCGAGATTCAACGGCGAGTCTGGTAGCGTACCCGCCGGTGTGGCAGTGACGTCCGAGGCATCGCCGTATGGTTGAAGAGCCTGGTTGTCCACCGCGCGGATATGGAACGTGTACTCGGTGCCGTTGGTCAGGCGGGTGCCGTCGATCAGACTGGTAACGGTGTAACCGATAGTGTTCGCGACGCTGTAGTCGATGTCGATGAAGCCAGTGCCGCCGTCGGTGCTGTACTGGTATTTATCGATCGAAGAGTCGTTGGGGTCGGCCCACTCCAGCTTCACCTGGGTGTCGCCCGCGGTTGCGGAGAGGTCCGGCGCGCCCGGTGTCGCACTTGCGGGCTTGGCATCTTTTGTGGCCGAAGGACCCTCTCCGATCACGTTCACCGCCCGCACCGCAAACGTGTACGTGGTGAGGTTGGTCAGGCCGAGCACCGTGTAATTGTCGGTGCTCGGCCCGCTGTCGGGAATACTCGTGAAGGTCGTACCGCCGTCGGTGTTGTACTCGTACCTCGTGACGGGAGCTCTTGTGGCGTCGGCGGTGACCGTAGTCCAGCTCAACGTCACCTGGCCGTCGCCCGCATCCGCGTTCAGCCCGGTCGGCGCGACCGGCTTCCCCAACGGAGTGGCGCTGGCTCCGTCCGAGGCGGGGCCTGCGCCACTTCGGTTCAGCGCCCGGATTTGGTACGCGTACTCTGTTCCGTTGGTCAGGCTGGTCACTGTGTGATTTGTGGTCTGATGATCGCTGAGGCCAATGTCCATCCAATCGGGTATGCCCAACACGTGGACCGAACCAGCATCCATGCCAGTTGCGATGTCGTCACTGTACACCCCAACCAGTGCGAGATCACCGCGTTGATCATCCAGGTCTACTGCCACTGACCATCCGAACCTGTCATTGGCCGCGCCGTCCGGGGCGGTGAGCTTGAGCGTCTCAAAGGTGCCGGCCCAGCCGAGGGCAGGCTTGGTGAAAACATACGCCGAACCGGAATTGCGTCCGTTGTCGTCGTTTTGCCACGACCCAACTACGACGGTATCATCCTCCACCGCCACTGACACTCCGAAGTTGTCTCCAGCTGCGGCGTCGGAGGCGGTAAGTTTGGCCTTCTCGCCCCACACACCCGATTCCCTGGTGAAGACGTAAGCGGCGCCGGAACCGGCGCCGGTTCCGGGGTCGTTGTGCTGCCTTGCTCCGATCACCGCAGTGTCGCCGTCCAGCGCCACGGAAAACCCGAAATAGTCGCTCGGCTGGAGGTCGGAGGCGGTCAGCTTGGTAGTCTCATTTCCGTCGGCCCAGCCGCTGGCGGGCTTCGCGAATACGTAGGCCGAACCGTTTCCTGTGCGACCAAAGGCCGTGTACGACCCGAACGCCCCTGCCAATACAGTGCCGCCGTCCACCGCTACCGAGTACCCTAAATATGCCAGCGACGAGCCGTCGGAGGCGGTCAGCTTGGCCGCTTGGCTCCACACACCTGTCACCGAGTCCTTGGTGAACACATAGGCCGCACCAGCACTCAGATAGCCTCCAACGTCAGTGAGGCGGGACCCAATCACCAGGGTGCTATCGTCCAAGGCTACCGAACCTCCGAAGAAGGCGTACGCCTCAGGGGTGGTGAGGGTCAGCGTGTCCGTCAACCCAGCCCTGCCATCGTCACTCAGCGAGTTCCAATCCTTCCAGTCGATCGAGCCGTCGACGTTGGCGTCGGTGTCGGGCTTGGTGATTACGTAGGCCGCACCGGAATTTACCAGGGTAGTATTGCTAGCGTCTTCGCCGTCGTATGCGTGGGCTCCAACCACTACGGTGTCCCCGTCCACCGCAACGGACCACCCGAACTGGTCGCCCTCATTTTCGCCGTCGAGCTTGGCCTGCTGGATCCAGTTACCGTTGGAATCCCTAGTGAATATGTAGGCTGAACCCTTCCTACTATTTGCCCGGTCCGCCCCTACTACGGCCGTGTCGCCGTCGATTGCCACGGAAGTCCCGAAATGGGCGCCGGCCGCGCCGCCGGAGGCGGTGAGAAAGTGTTCCGGGATCACCTCCGATATCTGATACTTGTCTATGGTCGAATTCATGGCATCATCCCAGTTCAGCATCACTTGGGCGTCGCCCCCCTGGGCCGACATCCCCGCCGGCTTGGCCGGCTTCCCGAGTCTGGGCGTGGCGCTGGCGCTGTTGGAGGCTGGGCCGGCGCCGGTCTCGTTTACTGCGCGGATCTGGAATGAATACCCTGTGTAGTTGGTCAAGCCGGTTACCGGGTGGGTCGTGGTCGTGGCGTTGCTTCCGGTGATTTCGGACCATTCCGGGGGGTCGGACTGCGACAGCTGGTACTTGCCGATCGTGGGGTTGGCCGGATCGTCCCAGGAAAGGACAACCTGGCCATCTCCCGGCGCCGCCGACAGCTTCGGAGCGGCCGGCACCATCACGACATCCAGGGTGGCTACCATGCCGTTGCCGTAAGCGTTCACCGCGCGCACTGCCAGCGTGTGCGTGGTGCCGTTGGTCAGGCCGGTGACGGTGTATTCCGTGGTGCTCCCGTCGCTCCCGTCGCTGTCGGGGATGTCGGTGAAGCTCGCGCCTCCGTTGTTGCCCATCCCGCCGCCGTTAATGACGTAGTCGGTGCTGTACTGGTATTTCGTGATTGTGTCGTCTTCCGGGTCGTCCCAAGTAAGCTCAACCTGGCCGTCGCCCGGCGTGGCCGAGAGATTCAGGGGCGCGGCTGGTACGGGCATGGGCACGCCGGTCACAGTGGATGCCGGGCCGTCGCCGGAAGGGTTCACCGCACGCACTGCGAACGTGTATGTGATGTCGTTGGTCAGGCCGGTTACCTCGTGGTACCTGTTCCCGGCGTCGTCGTCGGGGATTTTGGCCCACTCCGATGTCCCGATAACGTAGGCAGAACCGGCGTCGAGGACATCGTTGCCAGTGTCGGCGTCGTCATCATTGGCGTCGTTCCTGGGCGCAGCAACCAATGCAGTGGCACCGTCCAGCGCCAGCGCGATTCCGAACCTGTCGCCCGCTTTGCCGTTTGACGCGGTGAGCTTCACCGTGCCAGTAATGTCGGTCCAGCCGTTCGTGGGCTTGATGAATACGTAGATCGAACCGGAGTCCGTGCCATCGTCGTCGTTCTGGTGGGCCCCGACCACGATGGTGTCGCCGTACACTGCAACGGACCGACCGAACTGGTCGGTATGGGCGCCGTCTGACGCGGTGAGCTTGGCCGTCTCGGTGCCTCCACTGTTGGCCCAGCCGGTGTTGGGTTCCGTGAATACGTAGGTCGAACCGGTGCTGACCTCAGCGCCCCCAACCGTGTTCTGGTCTCCGGACGCGCCAACGACTATTGTGCTGCTACCGACGGCTACGGAACGACCGAAATTGTCGTTGGCGGCCCGGTCGGACGCCCTGAGCTGCACGGTTTCAGTGCTAGCGTTGGCCCAGCCGCCATCGACTTCGGGCTTGACGAACACGTAGACCAAACCGGAATCGGCGATGCTGTTGCCGTCCTTACCGTACGCCCCGACTGCGATGGTATCATCGTCCACCCCTACTGAATTCCCGATCTCGTCGCCCGTCTGGGCGTCGGTGGCGGTAAGATTGGCCGCCTGGCTCCACACACCGGAGTTCTTGGTGAAGACGTATGCCGATCCGGACCTTACCACGACGCCTCCAACCGTAATTTGGTCTCCAGGCGCTCCGACCACGATGGTGCTCTCACTGTACAATGCCACGGAGGCTCCGAACAGGTCGTCCGCCGAGCCGCCTGTAGCGGTGAGCTTGGTCTCGGTAATGGTGGAGGTCCAGTCGCCATCGGAAGGCTTGGTGAACACGTAGATTGCGCCCGTTTTGCTGACGTTCCCACGGGCCCCAACCACGACGATATCGCCGTCCACCGCTACGGAGATTCCGAACTCGTCACCATCCGCGCCATCCGAGGCGGTCAGCTTCGCCTGCTGGCTCCACGCACCGTTGGAATCCTTGGTGTAGACGTAGGCCGCGCCGGGCCTGCTAACGTTAGTACCGGAGTCCACATAATCGGGCTGGAACGCTCCGACCGCGGCGGTGTTGCCGTCCACCGCAACCGACACGCCGAACCGATCGTTTTTAGCGGCGTCGGAGGCGATCAGCCCACTCTCCTCGGCGAGCTGCAATAACTCATACTTGGTTATGGTCGTATTCGCGGGGTCATCCCAGGTAAGCTGGACCTGCATGTCTAGCGGCATGGCCGTGAGGTTCACCGGGGCGGCCGGTACCGGTATCGGGGTGGCAGTCACTACGGCTGCCATTCCGGTGATTTTTGGGGTGCCGCTTAATCCCGGGGGGACATACACCGACAATACGGCGAACGTGTATGCCGTGTTGTCGGTCAATGGAGTAATCTCGACCGAAGTTTTTGGTTCGGACGAGGCCGATACTATGTAAGGCGTGGGAACCACGCCGGTGCCGCTGGTCTCGATGGTGATCTGATATTGTTCGTACCCTACGCCGCCCGTGTCCCACTCCAGGACTACCCGTTCGCTGTAGGGCGTAGCCACCAGATTGGTCGGCGCAGGCAACAACGGCGTGGAGGTCACGGTGGATGCCTCACCGTTGACTGCAGCGTTTACCGCCCTCACTGCCAAGGTATACTCCGTGCCGTTGTCCAGGCCGGTCACGGTGTACGCGGTGGTGGTCGCGTTGCTGCCGGTGATGTCCATGAAGCTCGTACCGCCGTTGGTGCTGTACTGGTATTTCGTGATCAGGGTGTTGTTCGGATTGTCCCAGTTAAGCCCAATCTGGCCGGCGCCCACCGTGGCCGAGAGGGTCGTCGGAGCGGCTAGTATCGTCGTGACGGTGACGTCGTTCGAGTTTCCGGTATCGCCATCCTCGTCCACCGCCCGAATTCGGAAGGTGTAAGTTTGGCCGTTGGTCAGGCCGGTCACCGTGTATCTGATCTTGCCCGGGACGCTGGTGGAGTCGATGTCGGTGAGGGCGATGTTGGTCCAACTTCCGAAGCTGCCGCTGCCCTCTTTCTGCCGATACTTATAGCCCGTGATGGTGGAGTCGTTGGGGTCGTCCCAGGACAGCGTAACCTCGCCAACGCCCGCCACGGCAGTCAGATTGGCCGGCGTGGCCGCCGGCGATTGCTGCGGCGTGGCGTGTTTGCTGCCGGAGGCAGGGCCAAGGGCGTTGCCCACAACTGGACGAACCCAGAAAGTGTACTCCACATCGTTGGTCAGGCCGGTTACCGTGTGGGACGTGGTCCCCGCTCCACTTCCGGAAATGCCGGTCCATGCGGGGATGCTGAACACGTAAGCGGCGCCGATGTCAGAATCGCTGTCGCGGTCGTCCCCGGGCGCCCCGACTATGGCCCTGCTGCCACCGCCAGCCGCAACGGAATATCCGAATTGGTCGCCCGCCGCGGCGTCGGGAGCGGTCAGCTTCACAATCTCGGTGGTGGTTACCCATACCCCGCTGCGCTTGGTGAACAGATAAACCGAACCGGAGTTGGAGCCGTCATCGTCATTCCCGTAGGCCCCAACAACCACATTGTCGCCGTCAATCGCTACCGACCACCCGAAGAAATCGTTTTGAGCGGCGTCGGAGGCGGTTAGCTTGGCGGTCTGAGTCATGTTGCTCCAGCCAGCCTGGGGCTTGGTGAACACGTACACAGAGCCGGAATCGGTTCCGCCGTCGCCGTCCCGCCAAGCCCCTGCCACGATGGTATCGCCGTCAATCGCTACGGACCGGCCGAACGAGTCGTTATTAGCGCCATCGGAGGCGGTGAGCCTGGCGGCGCGGGTCCACGCGTTTCCGCTTTGGGTGAATACGTAAACCGCGCCCTTGCCAGCATCGTCCCCGAATGCCCCTACAACGGCAGTGCTGCCGTCCACTGCTACTGAAGTGCCGAACGAGCTACCGGCGCCGGCGTTGAGGCCGGCGTCCAATGTGGCCTTCCGGCTCCAACTATTGTCGTTATTCTTGGTGTCCACGTAAGCCTTACCGGCAAGCGCGAGGTTGCTGACCTCGACTCTCGGCGCCCCCACGATGGCGGTGCCGCCGTCCACCGCGACGGAATATCCGAACCGATCATTTGCCGCCTCGCCCTTCGGATCCCAGGGGTAGCCCCACCCTAATCCTTGCGTTTTGACGTATACAATCATCCTACCGGCATCAGAATAAGTGACGCTATTGGAAATCTCGTTGTCGTACTCGGGGACTCCATACACGACCGTATTGCCGGACACCGCTACGGAGGACCCCGTCTTGTCGCCTCCCGACACGCCAATGAAGGCCCGTTCGGTTTCCCGCTCCCACACAGTGGAACTCGTGTTGAAGTTGAAGAAGTGGACCAATCCGGCGTCGGTCAGGGTATTGTTTCCGTCCGCAGTGTCCTGTAAGGGCGCTCCAACCACGGCCCGGTTGTTGTGCACGCCTACGGAATCCCCAAACCTGTCGCCTGCAGCGCTACTGCCGCCGGTCAGCTTGGTGATTGCTACCTGCAACACTTGGTAGCCGGTGATCGTAGTGTCGTTGGGGTCATTCCACGTTAACGTCACCTGGGTATCGCCGGCGGTCGCGCTGAAATTGGACGGCGCGTTGGCGGCGTTGGCCGGAGCCATGATGAGGAGGAGGAGCACACCAACGGCGAGGAGCACGCCGATGATTGTCAGTCGCGGGAAAGTTCCTATATGGATTGTTCTCATATAATGTCCTGATCGTCGGAATCGGATGCGGTTAGCTTGTCCGCTAAGGTCCACCTACCGAATTTCGAACCCCTGATAAACACGCCAGCCGTACCGGAATCGCCGCCCCGGTACGGTGCTATCACCCCAGTATCTCCGTCCACCACTACGGTATACTCGGATTCATTATGCAGAGTTGGGAAGTCGGCCGTCAGCTTTGCACAGTTCGCAAGCTTCCATATCTGTTAGTTGGTTATGTATGGCGCGTCGGCTGTAGGATCGTAACAACTCGGCCTCGGCTGGGTGTAGAGCGCCTCCGTGGACAGACCGGTCCGCTGGTCCGGAACCTTATCTGGGGTTTTAACCCTCGCGAATGTTTTCATTGGCACAGTAGGCCGGAAGACCATGCCCAGATTCAACAGAGTGGACAGCACCAGCGGCAGGGGTTGAGCTGCCACCGGGTCCAGTGTGTAGAAGCCGTACAGGTCCATGCCAGTTGTGCCGGTAAAGATTAACGTCACGTTCAGCATGAACAGCAGAGAGATGAGCAGCAGGCCACCCACCCATGGCGCGGATTTATCGCTACCACCCGGTCCGGCCCTAGTAGACCTGCCTCCACCCTGGCGGTCCTCTGTGGGAGCCGATACCCAAAACCCTGTTGACTTTTGAACCCCATCCCCGCCAGACGACGCCTCATAGCACCCTCCACCAGAGCGCAGCAAGCACATCCGGTGCCGGCCATTCCAGGGTATTGCCAGCGTGGAGCAACAGGCCTGCCCTGGCCCTATCGCCATACTCGGCCCGGAAGGTGCGCAGATGGGCTACGTCTCGGAGGCGCGGCCGCTCCGTCGCCTTGACTTCGATGGGCAGCAGCCGGTCCCCAGCCTCAATCACGAAGTCCACCTCTTCGCCGATGGCCGTGCGCCAGTAGAGGACCTCAGCCCGGTCGAGCCGTGCGTCCCGCCAGGCCAGCAGATCGTGAAGCACCAGTTTCTCCAGATGTGCCCCTCGGGGCTCCTCCTCCTGGGTGAGATGCAACACCACCCCGGTGTCGCCCCAGTAGAGCTTGGGAGATTTGATCAGCCGCTTGGTGCGGTTCACCGCGTAGACGGGAAGTCGAACGAGCAGGTACGACGTTTCCAGCAGGTTGAGGTAGCGGCCCACCGTCGGCTGGGGCAGAGCCACGTCACAGCCAAGTTCCGCCTGGTTCACAAGGTTGCCCATGCGGAGGCAGACGGCCCGCATTAGCCTGCGAAAGTCTGGCACTGCCGAGAAGGAAGAGAGGTTCTGGAGGTCCC
Organism: Dehalococcoidia bacterium; assembly: GCA_965249605.1. Classification (GTDB taxonomy): domain Bacteria; phylum Chloroflexota; class Dehalococcoidia; order Lucifugimonadales; family UBA1127; genus UBA1127. Next base: position 1,318,370 of record OZ252245.1, on the reverse strand, counting down.
GTTCCAGATAGGTGCGCACGTAGCCGTCAAACCAGACGGCCCTGTCCTGAGCGGCCTTGAGGTGGATGGCCGGTAGCGGGAAGCCACCGCGAAGCGCCAGCCTGTCCTCCGGCTGGTCAGGTTGGGCAGCCACCAGGTCGAGCCATTCCTCGTCGCGGGCCTTCAGCAACTCCTCCCAGATGCCACACGTCCGAGACCCAGCTGCTCTCGCCGGGTCATCGGCCAGAGGGTCAGATAGCTGGCCCGGCCAGCAAGGGACTCGGAGACCTGTCGCATCAATAGCAGGTTGGCCGAACCGGTGATGAGGAATTTCCCCGGCTGGCGCTGCTGGTCTATAGCCCGCTTCACCGCATGCAGAAGGTCCGGCTCTCGCTGCACCTCATCAAGGGTCACCTGCTGGCTGCCCCCCAGGAGCGCCTCGGGATCGCGGCGGGCTGCATCTACCACGTCGAGGTCGTCCAGGGGAGAGGAAGAGCCGTCCCCCGGCATAAGCTCCTGTGCTAGGGTGCTCTTCCCCGTCTGACGGGCTCCGGTCACCACCACCGCAGGCATGACCCGGAGACGGTGCTGAAGGCTTGGCCCAACGAGGCGGGGGAGTGTAACGTCCATCATGAGTACAATGATAGTCATTCACAGTATGTTTTGCAATGGTGAGGCACCTTCCATAGTTTTCCTTGGGTTTATCCAGCCGCAGCGTCAGACAGCTGAGGAAACGGTGGTTGGCATCGGACACATGAAGGAGGACCTCGATTTGGTCTCTTCCCGTGCTCCCTTTACGTCATAGACCGAAGCGTTGTTAGCAACCAGCAATAGTGGGACACATTGGGAGCCGAGAGATCAGGGGCTGGATGGAGGTCTGGTGAGCTCCCTGAGGGCCCTGTTGTAGCGCCTTCGTCTCTCGATTGTTTGGGTCTGCACCTCCTTCCTCCGTCACAATATGTCTTCTCGTCTGCCCCTGAGGACGTCTGACGGTGTCACGTTGCCCAGGGCCTTGTGGTAGCGCCGGGAGTTGTAGTAGCTGACGAAGGCCACGATGGCCGCTTTCAGGTCTGATGGCATCTCGTACGGCAGTTGGTTTACGTCCCGCTTGAGGGTCTGGTGATAGCGCTCCAGCTTGCCGTTGGTCTGCGGGTGGAAGGGAGCAGCCAGGATGTGCTTGATACCCACCATGCCCCGGTAGTCTCTGAATGCTCTTGAAACCTAGCCGGGGCCGTTGTCGCTCAGCAACCTAGTCCGATCTGTTATCGGGACCCGGTCCATGCCCGTCCGGTCCACCGCCTCCTGCACCACCTCGATGAGAGAGTCGGCGGTCATGTCCCGCTTCATCCTGGCCCACAGGACCTGCCCGCCGACAACTGGTCCAAGAGCAATGTTAATCTTGGGCAGTAGAAAGGGGGAGAAATGGCCCAGAGGAAACACACACCGGAGCAGGTGATCAACAAGCTCAGAGAGGCTGAGGTAGCCATAGCCGCGGGCAACACGGTCGCCGAGGCCGCCAGGCGGATTGGAGTGGCCCAACAGACCTTCTACCGGTGGCGCACCGAGTACGGTGGCCTCAGGATCGACCAGCTGAGACGCCTGAAGCAGCCGGAGTCGGAGAACAGTCGCTTCAGGAGAGCGGTGGCTGACCTGACGGTGGACAACCAAATACTGAGGGAGGCGGCGGAGGGAAACTTCTAAGCCCCTCCCGTCGTCGCCAGTTCGTCGGCCACGTGATAGATACTCTCGGAGTCGCCGAGCGACGAGCCTGCAAGGTCCTGGACCATCCCCGGTCCACCCAGCGCTATGAGCCGAGACCTGTGGGACAGGAGCAGCTGCTCACTGAGGAGATTGTGGAACTGGCCGGTAGATTCGGCAGGTACGGCTACCGGAGAATCACTGCTCTGCTGCGACAGCGTGGTTGGGTGACGGCTCCTGTGTACGGCTGCGGCCGGAGTGAAAGAACCACGTGTGGGCGTACGACTTCGTGCAGACCAGGACCGAGGATGGCAGAGGGGTGAGGCTGTTGACCGTCATGGACGAGTACACTCGGGAATGCCTGGCGATCCGGGCCGCCCGCAGCATACGGTCTCCCGATGTGATAGAGACGCTGGCCCAGGTGATGCTGACTTGGGGAGTGCCTGACCACATCCGGTCGGACAACGGACCAGAGTTCACGGCCAGGGCTGTGCGTGAGTGGCTTGGGAGGGTAGGAGCCAGGACGCTGTACATCGAGCCTGGATCACCGTGGGAGAACGGTTACATCGAGAGCTGCAACGGCAAGCTGAGGGACGAATTGCTGGACAGGGAGATCCTCTACACGCTGCTAGAGGTGAAGGTGCTGACCGAGCAGTATAGGCAGACGTACACTCGTGTCAGGCCTCACAGCGCCTTGGGCTACAGGCCGCCGGCGCCCGAGGTCCTCATGCCCGCGGACACTGCTCCTGTGCTTGCAGGAATAACATAGCAGGGGGTACAAAGACCGGGGGCAGGTCAGTAATCCATGCAACATTGCCGTCCCAGCTTTCGTACCACCCGTCAGCAAAGCAAGTGACCCAGACAGAGCCCGACGAAAACGTAGACCGAAGTTCTGTATAATGGCCACCATTTATGAATGACGTACGTACTTTGCCGCGTTCACGCTGAGGTGCGTTCTGGAGCTGTAACCAGGCGGACCCCATACTGCCCGAGGCTATAACCCCCAACGAGCTGGGAGTGCAGGCTCGGTTCTCACGACTGCGCCAGTTCGGGCATTCGGCAGCCGACGCGCCAACACCACCTGGTCGTAGTCGGAGCGTTCGGCGTTGGGCATACCGGGCGCAATGTCAGGTCCACCGGCCACATGCCAGCCTACCTACTTTTTGCAGACGGCGGTAGTGCTTGGGCCTGTTCGCCGACAGGACGTTTCGCCGCAAGTCTTTGAGGTCGTCAGGGTGGCGCAGGAGCCAGGTGTCCCTATCTAGCATTGAACCTTCTCTAGTTGAGCCTCGTTAGTCTAGAGCGATGAAGACACAGGCAGCTATCGACAAGTTCGTTGCAGCACGAACAGCAGTGGGAGTCTCCCCTAGAACGCTGGAAGGCTACCGATACCGGCTCGGTAGGTTTGCCACCGCGTTCACGCGCCTACCTAACCGCCCCGACCAGATAGAAGCCTTCCTCGCTAAACAGGGACCGTCCGATGAGACGCGCTCAACATACTTTAGGCTGCTCTCTGCTTTCTATCGCTGGCTCCAACAGCGTCGCCTGTTTCGGAAGAACCCAATGCCCTCCATCCCTCCACCCTTCGTTTCCCGCAAGGTAGCCCGCGCTTTGAGCCGCGATGAACTAGCCACTCTGCTAACGCATGAGGGGTTCACGCCTCAGGTGCGCGCTCTCCTATGGCTTCTTGCTGACACGGGAGTAAGAATCGGCGAGGCATTTGCCATCACCAAGATAGACCCATGGTTAGGAAGAGTCGTTGTCAACGGCAAGACCGGCGAACGCGAGTTGCCCATTCACCCGTGGGTAGCCCGCATGGTAACTAATTCCCTGCCTTGGACATGGCGCACGCCAAATGCGGCAAGTCGCGCTGTGAGGCGCGCCTTCCGGGCTGCCGGCTTGGGTGGTAAGCGGGCAAGCGCTCATACATTACGCCACACCTTCACACGAATGTGGATGGGTGATGAATCGCTGCTAGTATCGATCATGGGATGGACTAGTCCTCGCATGCTCAAGATTTACAAGCCATACAACGTCGTAGCTGCCGCCGCCCAACACCGCCTTCACTCTCCCATCAGACAGTTACGCTAACTCCATTTGTAATAGCCCGCTCTCTCAAGGCGGAGACCACGGGTTCGAATCCCGTATGCGCCACCAACCCCGCAGCGCTGCTAAACCGCCCGTCAGCGCAACTTCCGCCAACGACAGCCACACCTCCTCCTCTGCGATCTCCCGCTGATTCTTGCGTTTGCGGCGCTCCCGGATGGGGCGTGGGCGATTGTGCCGCGGCCCGTCGTAGCTGAGGGGAGACCCCAAGGGTAATCGTATTTGTAGCTGTAGTGTCGCATTGCAGCTATAAATCGAAAAGAATATTTCGGGGGCAACCTAATCCCTGCTGCTGGGGTCCGAGCGGCGATCGGGCGTCGATGCGGACCATGGGGGCGGGGACCCACATTGTGCGCAAGGTGAGGCGGAGGTTGGCGTCGGGGATGTCGTATTCCATGGGGGGAGGGTAGCGATGGTCGGGGCGTGGGCGCCAGGGGATCGTGTCAGGGGGGGTGGCGCTGCTGGAGGGGGGCAAGGAAATGACGAGAGAGTGTTTTGGGCCGTCTGGCCGCCATGACCTGTACCCACAGGGACTTGGCCCTTTGACCCTTCACGTTCAGGTCGCGGAGAGCGCGGACGTGGTGGACTTGGCTTCCTCCGTTGACCCGCACAACTCGCATTCGTCCGCTAAGAGCTGTTTGATAAGCTCGTTGCGTTCGACCCTGTACTGCTGGGGCTTTTGGTCTGTGAGAAATGCCTGCGAGCGCCATGCGGAAGCTGCGCTCGCCATCGCCTTCAACTTTGGCAATGGGGCAAGGTGAGTGGTAGAATGCGCACCCACAGCACAAGGGAATTTTGCTACAGCAATCACGGGTCCCGCTTGAATCACCAGTCCTCCTGTTGCATCTGCATACGGTGACTGCTGGTCGCTAGAGAGTGACGCCGAATCGCCGAACAACGGCGTGAAACAATTGCACTATGCGTTGGCTGACTACAAGCCTATCGTCGCCGATGTCCAGCAACCTGGTGCGCCAAGCCAGGTTGCTTCTCATGCTGACGGCGGCCTTGGCGGGGTTCTTTCTCATCCTCGAGTTCCTGGTCTCACTGCTTTCCTCCGGGCCTCAGGACATCCTTGCGCAAACGGCGTGGCAGGAAGAAACAGTCGGGCTGCCCAACGGCGTTGGCCTGCTGGAAGCTGCGGTCCTTGGCGTGTCCCTGGTGCTGGCCCTGGCCGTCCTCATCGCGTCAGCCGGATGGCCGCTGTCGAGGGGCTCGTTCCGCCCGACGCTGTCGCTGGCTGCAGGGGCGCTGGCGGCCATCGTGCTGGCGGGGGTTGGCGTGTACCTTGCCTTCTCGGGGGTTCTCGGCGAGAACGTTGCGTACAGCGAACACACGGTCCATCGCTCAATCCTTGAGCCGGGGGGCCTCGCACTCCTGGCAGCGATCTTCCTTACCCTTATCATTGCCGGCTTCATCAATCGCTATGCGCTCGGGCTCCTCATTGTCGCCTGGCTGGCTGCTGCGTCTGTCTTCGGCTTCCTTGACCCCGCACCTGTCGACGGCCTGTACCTGTTCCAGCGCCCGGAGAGGCTGGAGGTGACGCTCGAATACGCCGATGTCGTCGAGCGATACCAGCAGACGGATACACCGCTGATTGAAGAGCCGGAGGCGCCACCTGAGCCACCGGAGGAAGTCGAGGCTCAGCAACCGCCGGTCGTCAACATCTCGGTGGTTGCAGACGTCATGGTGGAGCAGCTCGAAGCGCCCCCACCGGTGCCGGTGTTCTGGGTCTCGGGCGCCTTCCACACGCGTTACCTCCGCACCGCGACCGGAGACGTGTATGAGAACGGAACGTGGACGCAGCTGGACCCGGGGCACCTACCCGTGGACATGGACAATCTGGTGCCAGACAGCGTGATTGCCGCGCTTGAGGGGCTGAGAGGCACGGAGTCAGGAATTGCTCAGCCAGAGCGTTTGGATCAGGCGCTTCTTGCCTACCCGACGTTGGAGGCTGTGCAGTACGTGCCGGACGTGATCGTCATCACGCCCTACTACGAGGGGGACACCTTCAGCGAAGGCGTCGTGCCAAGCGCGGACCACCTCGTCAGGGTTTTCGTACCGGCGTCGTACTACCCGTTCAGCGGCACGCTGCGGGTTTCGGGGCCGACCGGCAGTTACCAGCTCAATACCACGGTCCCACAGTTTGCGCCCAGCGATATTCTTGCCGCCGCCCCCGCTCAGGACTCCACCTACCTCCAACTCCCGGATGACCTGCCCGCGCGAGTGCTGGAACTCGCCGAGCAGTTCAGGGGCGACGAGTCCCCGTACATCCGGGCGAATCGAATTCACGGGTTCCTGCGGGAGAAGTTTGCCTTCTTCACACCCGAACCGGGCAGGACGGTCATAGAACGTCCCGACGGACAAGACCCGATTGATTGGTTCCTGTTCGAACGCCGAGGTGGCGACAGCCGCAGCTTCAGCAACGCCTTCGCGATTCTCGCGCGGGCGGCCGGCATACCGGCACGGGTGGTCGCCGGGTGGGCCATCGAGGCGGACGGGGAGGCGCAGATCGTCACCGCGGACCAGGCGCACCAGTGGGTGGAGGTCGCACTGAAAGGCATCGGCTGGGTGAGGTTCGACCCCACGCGCCACGACGCATTTCCGCCGGATGTGGTGGAAGCGCAGTTGCCAATGCTGGTGGAGGAACTGCAGGGCAGCGAGGACTCGCAGGAGAGGCAGGAGGCCGCGGAGGCCCTGGGCGACATCGCCGCTCCGGAAGGCCTGCCCGCGTTGGTGGACGCTGCGATCAACGATGAATCGACTGCCGTCCAACTGTCGGCGGAGACAGCGTTGCACAAGATCGGCACGGACGAGCTGATCGAACTGCTCCTGAACCACGAGGACCCGCTGGTGCGGGAGGCTGCCGCCGATGCCCTTCGGGTAGTAGGCTCGTCGAGGGCAGTGGACCCCCTACGCCAGGCCCTATCCTCCGATGTAGACGCCCGAGTCCGTTTGGCCACTGTCAAAGCCCTGGAGAAGATTGGCGGAGAGCGCGCGGAAGAGGGGCTGCTGCAGGCCGCGTTGTCGGACGAGGACCAGGGAGTCCGGGAGCGGTCCGTGCTCGCACTCGGCAAGAACAAGGCGGCGTGGACGGTGGCGGAGGTCGCCACTCTGCTCCGTTCCGATGAGGACTCGGTGATTCGCGCCGCCGCGGCGTGGTCCCTCGGCGAGATTCAGGTACCGGGTGCCCTGCTGCCCCTGGTGGAGGCGAGATCCGATGATCCGGTAGAGGCCGTCAGGCAAGCTGCGGCGGAGGCCTTGCTCAAATGGGACAGAAACGCACTTACCCGCGTTCTGAAAGAGTCAGATAACCCGGAAGAGCGAGCAACCGCCGCACGCCTCCTCGGCGAACTCGGTGACGTGAGGGCGGCGCCTGCATTGGTTGAGGCCCTGGACGACCCTGAAGCAATAGTGCGCCTGGCGGCCCTCGATGCACTGAAATTATTGGGGAACTACATCGCGCTCGAAAACGGCAGCGGCCACCTTTCCATCAATGGTGCAACTTCATTGTTCATCCCAGGGACCACAGCCCTCACGGCGACAAAACCACCCCACATCCCCGTCTTTGCGGTCGAGGGCGCCAGCCACACGAGTTACCTCCGGTCAGCTGTCGGGGAAATCTATGTCAACGGCAGTTGGCTCGCAAGCAAGGGCCCTGGATACCTCAACGAAGACTACACCGTCTCCATTCCCTACGGCGACATTCACCCCACCGCCGATGCGGCTTCAACCCACACGAACGAGATTGCCGTCACAAGCCTCGACACCAGCCGGCGACTAGCCGCCGGCGTTGTGCCCATATCCAAACGACTGAGCAAGATGTTCGTCAGGGGTACGTACTGGCAGAAGAGCGCCACGTTCACCATGGACGATCCGACGAGTAGATTCGCCTGGGTTGCAGAAGTAGATGACTTTTCCGATGCCCAACTCAACGCGGCCGGAAGGTGGCCCGGCGGGGTCGACTCCCCAAACACGGCGCTACCGGAATGGGCCCTCCGCGGCCGCATCCACGACCTTGCCGTCGAGATAACGGCGGGGCATTCGACGTCCTATGCACAGGCCAAGGCCATCGAGACGTACCTGCGAACAAACTATACCTACAGCTTTGCCGAGTCTCCCCAGGACGCGCTTCCACCCCAGGGGCAGGACCCCGTGGACTGGTTCCTCTTCGACAAGCGGGAGGGTACCTGCGGCACCTTCAGCAGCGCCTTTGTAATGCTGGCCCGTTCCGTCGGCCTCCCGGCGCGCGTGGTGTCGGGCTGGGCCATCGGCCAGACACCCTATCAGCAAACGGTCTCGACGGACCAGGCACACCAATGGGCGGAGGTAGCGTTTGAAGGTCTCGGTTGGGTGGAATTCGAACCAACTGCAGCCGGCCCAGGGTCACGCGCAGCGCTGAACACCCTCGGCGGTGGCAACGAGGATGCAGTTGTGCAAGCCCTGCAGGCGCTGGAGGAAGCAGGGCAGAAAGTCACCGAGCTGGAGAACGGCGGATTCCTGTTGGAGAAAGGCGGGAGTCAGTACTTTGTGCCCGGCACCACAACAGCGCAGTCGCCAGGTCTTCTGAAAACTCCCCTCTTCACGGTCACCGGGGCGGCGGAAACCCGCTATCTGCGCACTGCCACGGGCGACGTTTACGAGAATGGAAGGTGGCGCCAGTTGGACCCTGTGTTCATTGGCGCCCAGCCAAACTCATCATTCTCCGCTGTGATTTGGAGGCACCTCTCCCACATGGAGGGCAATTTTGCCGGTCTGCCATTCGAGAGACGGGCCAATGCTTCTCTGTTCGGTGTCCAAACGTTTTTCTACAGTCAGCGGACGGATGAGATCACAATACGGTCAATCAATCCAAACACCGGTCTGCCCTCAGGAGCAATGCCTGTCTCGCGAGACCTCGCCACCGTGTCCTTGGAGGGACAGTACTTTCCGTACAGCAGGACATTCCGGTCGGGCGTGTCGACTGGCGCCTACTCTTTCAGCACCCATATCGAGTCTTTCTCACGAGATGTCTACGAGCAGGCCAGGCCAGCCACTGACCCAACGTACCTGCAACTTCCGCCGGGGTTGCCGGACCGCATCCGGGCACTAGCCCTGCGGATTACGCAAGGGCAAAGATCAACGTACGCCAAGGCGAAGGCTATCGAAACGTACCTGCGCACCACGTACCCGTATCGATTTGCCGACGGTCCGGAGGACAGGCCGCCGTCCGGCCGCGATCCGGTTGACTGGTTTCTCTTCGATCATCGCGAGGGAACGTGCGGCGTGTTCAGCAGCGCCTTCGTGGTCCTGGCCCGCTCAGTTGGCATTCCCGCAAGAGTGGTCTCGGGCTGGGCGATCTCTGCAACGCCGGAAACTCAGACGGTCAAGGCCAGCCAAGCGCACCAGTGGGCGGAAATCGGGCTTGAGAACGTCGGATGGGTGACCATTGAGGCCACGGCTTCCGGTGGGCCGCCATCGCGGGCAGCCGGCGCCGCCGGCGATGGTGGGTCGTCATCGCAACCCGGAGGCGACGTGCCTGACGACCCTCCACCGCCACCGCCCCAGCCCCTGGACACCGTCACCGCCATCACGCAGTCGCCCGCGGAGGTGCGCAGGGAACGGCCCTTCACCGTGGGCGGCACTGTGTACACCGTCACCGGGCATACGGTGGACGGCATGACCGTCGAGATCTACGTGAATGAGACCAAGGAGCACGGTGGCACAAAGATCGGCACGGCGACCACGCGCTTCGGCTGCTGGAGCGCCGAGGTGTCGTTGCCCCGAGACATGGAGCGCGGGCCCTACCAGCTCCTAGCGCACGCGGTCGCGAATGACGATTTCGAGGAATCCTGGAGCGACCCGGACATCTCCGTCTTCTCAGGCACCGGCCTCGAGCTGACCGGCCCGTCAAGGGTCCCCGTGGACGACGAAGCTGAATTCAGCGGAAAGCTCACAGAGGAGACCGGCGAAGGCGTAGCGGGCAGTGAGCTGGAGATAGTTGTCGATGGGACTGTAGCCGACACGATCACCACCCAGGAGTTCGGGCGATTCAGTTTCACGCAGGCCTTCCCGGACCCCGGTCCGCATTGGGTTGAGGTGAAACTGAAGGACCAGGAGTACCTGCTCGACAATGTGGCCCGCATCAACCTTGAGGTGACGCTGCCCACGGCGACCACCGTCGAGGCCCCGGTCTCCGTGGAGGTCGGCGAGGAGTTCCGCGTCACGGGCACGCTCCATGGCGCTCGCGGTGAGCCCCTCGAGGGCCGCGCTGTGAGTGTGCAGATCGGCGGCCTGCCCGCGCAACGGGTCTCGACGGACGCCGAGGGCGCCTTCGAGCTTACGGGCGCGCTCGATAGCCCTGGCGCCGTCACCGTGCAGGCGGAGTTCCCCGGCGACGGCCCCGTGCTCCAATCGCAGGCGACGGCGCGGTTGTCGGTGCTGGAGAGTTCACTCCTGACGCTGAATGGGCCCAGCGCCATCGAGCTTGGCGGCGGCGCCACGTTTACGGGCCGGCTGACCACCACCGCCGACGCGCCCATCGCTCAGTCGACGCTGAGCATCGTCGACGGCGGCGGCGCGGAACTCGCAACGGTGACCACGGACGACGACGGCGGGTTTTCGTACGAGCACGAGGCCTTCTTCCAGTCGGGTTCGCAGTCGCTGGAGGCCCAGTTTCCCGGCGCCGACTTCATTGTGGCAAGCTCGGCGCGCTTCGCCTTCTCCGTGCTTGCGCCGACGTCGATGAGCCTGGAGTCGCCCGAAATCGTGCGGGACTCGGAGACGTTCACGTTGCGAGGAAGCCTGAGCGACGGCAACGGGCAGCTTGTGCCCGGCGTCGAGGTGGAGGTCACTGGCAGCGGCGCGCGCACGCTCACGACCGACGCGGACGGCGTTTTCACGTGGGATGCCCTGGCGGTGTTTGATCAGGGCGTGGCGGACTCGCCCCACGAGTCGCCGTTCAGCGTGGAGGTAGCCTTCGCCGGTTCGGACAAGCTGGCGCCGAGCGCCGCCGCGGCGGACGTTGTCATCGGCGTCCCGAGGGTAGTGCTTGAACCGTTGGAGCCGGTGGCCAGGGGAGAGGCCGTAACCCTTCGGGGCACGGCGCTGTTGGGCAATCGGCCCATGGAGGGCGTCGAATTGACGGTGGGCGAACAGGGCGGGGCAATGTCCGACGCAGCGGGCGCATTTGCCCACCTCTACCGGGTGCCCACCGACCATCCGCTGGGCGTTAGTGAGGTAACGGTCGCCGCGGCCGATCTCAACATCAGTGAGAGCGTGTCCCTGGAGGTGCGTTCCGCCGTCAACATCATTGTGTCGCCCGTCGACAAGGTGCGGCCTGGTGAATTGGCGATGTTGCAGGCCACCTTGCTCGACGACCGGTGGGAGGGCGTCGCCCTAGCTACGCTGCGCACTGATGGGGGCGTGGAGATCGTCACAGACCGCCAAGGCGTCGCGCTGCTGGATTTCACCGTGCCGGACGGGCAGGAACCCGTGGTCCTCCCCGTGACCTTCACCTTTGACGGTGACGATTCCCACATGCCTCTGACTTACCTGTACGGCGTGGCGGTGACTCCCCTGGGCTTCAACTGGCTCCTGTGGGTCGGCGCGCCTGGCGTCGTGGCCGCGCTGGCTGCCGCGGGCTACGCGGGCCGCAGGATGAACGTCGCGCCGCTGCCGCCGGCTATGCGTCGACGAAGCATGATCGCGGCGCAGGCAGCGGCGGCTTCGATGGCCGATGAGGATGCTGACGCGGAGGAGGCTCCCGTCGAGACTCGCGCTCTGGTGTCGTTGGGAATCGACTTCTCGAAGCCCACGGCCGACTTGCCTGACGTTTGGGGCGTGGGGGAAGAAATTGACTTAAAGGTACAAACGGTTGATTCGCAGGACCGCGCCTTGGCTGGCGTGGAGCTTGAGGTCACGGTGACCGGCGAGGACCCGGCGGAGCTCGTCACCGGCGATGACGGTGCTTGCGCGCTGCGCCTCGCCGCGGACGAAACTGGCGAGTACATGGTTGCTGTGGCATTCGCGGGGGATGAGGACCATCTGCCGACCTCTGTCTCTCGGAGCTACCGCGTTGTCGATTACCGGGAGGAGATTGTGCGCCTGTACAACACCTTCCTCGACTGGGCACGGGAGACGACGGGCAGCGCAATCGACCAGGCGACGCCGCGTGAAGTGGAGCTCATGTTGGTGACGAGGGGCACGCGCGTACCCCAGAAGTCCCTGGACGAGCTGATTTCCAGATTTGAGGAGGCGGACTACAGCGAGCACCCCATCGCCCGGCGTCACTATGAGTCTATGTACCGCGCGTGGCGCGCCGTGGTGGAGGCGTAGGGAATGGTAAGCGACGCCCACACGAACCGGTTGCCTCTGACGGCCTTGCTCATGGCCGCGGGCCTTGTCGCGGGGTTCCTGCTGTTCTGGAGGACGGCCAGCCCGCTGTCCGCGTCGTCCGGCGTGGACCTGGACTTCCTGTTTCCGCCGCTTGCCGCCTGGTCGTGCTTTATGCTGCTGAGCCGGCTCGCCGTGTGGGCGCGCCACTCGAGACTGGCCGCGCTGACCTGGCGGCCCACCCGTTCCGGCGACGGCCTGCGGGCTTCCACCGCGCTGCTCTTTGGCCAGAAACTGTTGACGGACCTGGCCTGGATTTTCCTTGTGCTGGGTCTACTGTCTGCCATTCCCACAATGACCATCGCTGTCGCCAATCGCACAGGTGGCGAGGGCCTTGCCTCCGTTGTTCCCTACACGCACGTGTTCGGCTCGATGGCGCTGTGGGGAATCCTCGTGATGGTCCCGGTTGCGGTTGCGCGCGCGGTCGCCGACATGCGCCCTGGTGTTGGAGCGCTCCTTGCGCCGCCGTGGTCGCGCCTGGCCGCCCTCGGAGTCGGCTACGTGTTGCTGGCGAACGGGGGCGTGCTCGACGTTGCATTCGACTTTAAGGGCTTGACGCACTGGGTGGCCCTTGTCGTTGTATTGGGGTTCTCCTACGGCGCGCTGGTTTTGCGCCGCATGCTTACCGAACCGATCCAACCGCGAGTGCTGCCCGTCCTTCGAGTTCAGCTCTTGCTCGCTGAGACGGCCTGGATCACCGTCGCGCTTGGCGCGGTGGCAGGCCTGCCCTCGACGGTGGAGTCTGTGCTCGCCGGCCACTTCTCTTTGGACGCGGCAATCGCGGCCTCATACGTCGAGGGCCTGGACGAGTTGACGTCGCCGCGGGCCTACGCGGTTATGCTGCCCTTCGCGCTGGTCCGCATCGCCGGGGTCTTCCGGCCCTCGGTGGACCGCATTCTCGGATTTCCTGTGGGCCGGTTGACCCTTTGGGCCGCCGTGTATGTCATGTTCTCTGCCAACGGTGTCCTCGCGGCTGCGTTTCAGATATCAGCCTCACAACTCATGGCAGTCTTGACGCTGGCGCTCGGCCTCTCCTACCTGGCCTCAATCATGCGAAACACGGCGGGCATCGAGGCGCCGGGACGCTTGTGGGCAGCAGCTTCCGTGTCCCTTAGGCTCGCGAGCGCGGGGACAACCGCCCTTGCCGCCGGATTGGCCGTATGGGTCTTCCTCAATCACATTCCAGTCATCAACGCCGCCCTGCTCGACCACGAGTCAACACGAGACGTCGGCCGAACGGCGGCGGCCTACCTCAGCGTACTTTTTGACGCGAGGTCCACCCTGGCGGCTCTCGGCGTGGCGCTGACCTTCGCGTGGAGCCTGCCTTGGGCTAGAAATGATGGAGCGTTCTTCAGGATGCGTCCGCTGCTGAACGCCGTCAGCTACGTCGCCGCCGGATTCCTTGCGTGGATGGCGGGCGCCACGCTGTCGTCGATGGGGCACGGGTTCTTGCTGGCGGGAGCGGCTTTGGCGTCGGGCATGTTGTCGCTCGCGCTCATCCAGGTGTTGGAATACGCCCCCAACTCGCGGAACGCTGTCCTCGGCCCCATCACCAGGTGGCTCATTGCGTCGAGGGTGCGGGGAGTCGTCCTTGGTGGGGCCGTCGCCGTCTATGGGCTGCTGCTGCGGCCTGTGCTCTACGAGTCTCTGTGGTTCGCCGCCCTCTACGAGTACATCGCGTTGCTGGCTTTGCTGGTCATGGCCCTGATGTTCCTCCTGGACCTGCTGAGGCGAGACGCCGGCGCGCCGGACGTGCAGGAGGCTGAGTCGAGCGAGTGGTCCTACCACCATCAGACGCTGGAGAGCAAGGAGGACCCCCGTTCCGCGTTGACTGTCGCCATGCGTCAGCAGTACGTGGACTACGGCGAGTGGAAGCCGTTGTGGTCGTACATCATGGGCCTGCTCTACCACAACGGGGCATCCCAGGAGTCGATGCGCGCGGTGTGCCGGCCTCTTCGCGCCGGCGCAGTCTCCTCCTCCAGGCTGCCATTCCTAAAGCGAGGCAATCTGCGACGGCTCGGTAGGGCATCCGCCCTTGCGGAAGCGCTGCGCAGGACCGACATCGCGCTGTCGACCGCTCCGGAACCGATGCAGCCCGTCACCGACGAGGACGTGCGCAGGGCCGGGACGCAGTTCGTTGAGACCGGCGCGGACGTCGAGCGGCTTGCCGTTGCCCTCATCGTTGCGCACTGCCAGCGGGGCCGTGACCTGCAATCCGCCATCGACCTGTGGTTCCCCTTCCTTGACGCGCCCGACCCGTCTTCAGGGCGGTTTACGCTGCCGTGGTCCGGCTCGGGCGCGCGGCTGCGGTACCGGCATGAGCGGGTCTGGCTCGTAGATGGCGCGGCGGCGATGGTCTTCGGCGGCGTGTCCGGGAGACCGGACGTCCCGGACCCCGCGGAGCTGATGGAGGTCGCGGGGGCGTCCGGCGCGTCCAACGCGTCCGGCGCGGGGGGAGCATGATGCCGGACGCGGGCGTTTTCACGGCGAACGGGGTCCATACTTTGGGCGAAAGGGTGGCGTTCAAGCAATGAACGAGCAACAACTGGAAGAGGCCCGCCTCTCGTGTGAGCAGATCATCGACCGGGTGGCGGAGACCTTCGTCGGCAACCGTCTGCTGCTGCGCAAGCTGCTGGCGGCGGCGCTGGCCAACGGCCACGTCCTGTTCGAGGACTACCCGGGTTTGGGCAAGACCTTGCTGGCCAAGCTCTTTGCGAAATCCATCGGCGGCGACACCAAACGGGTGCAGTTCACACCCGACCTGCTGCCCTCCGACATCCTGGGCATGAACGTGTGGCGCCAGAACGATGGCACGTTCGAGATGATGCGCGGGCCGGTGTTCACAAACATTCTCCTATCTGACGAGATCAACCGCGCTCCCCCCAAGACACAGTCCGCCCTGCTTGAGGCGATGGAGGAGCGCCAGGTGACCATCGATGGCGACACCATGCCCCTCGGCACGCCCTTTGTCGTGATAGCCACGCAGAACCCCATCGAGCAGGAGGGCACGTACCCGCTGCCCGAGGCGCAGCTCGACCGCTTCCTGCTCAAGCTGTCCACCGGCTACCCGGCCAACGACCAGCTGGAGAGCGAAATCCTGCTGCGGCGAATCCAGTGGCAGCAGGACGACCCCACTGCTAACCTGGAACCGGCGGTCGACGTCGACCGCTTTGTGGAGTTGCAGCGCTTCGTGGAGACCGGCGTCTACACGGACCAGGTCATCGTTGAGTACATCACGCAGATCGTCAGGCTTTCCCGCAAGCACCCGCGGGTGGCCGTTGGCGTGAGCCCTCGCGGCGGGCTCGCGCTGCTCCGCGCGGCCAGGGCGATGGCCCTCATTCATGGCCGCGACTTTGTCGTGCCCGATGACGTCAAAATGGTCGTTCCGGACGTCCTGTCGCACCGCATCATCCTCAACATCGAGGACACGCTCGAGGGCGCCCGCGGCGAGGAGGTTGTCGAGGATGTGATAGCGCAGGTGCCCGTGCCCAGCGACATGGGACGGATGGCACGCTAGCTATGGTGCAGCCGTCGCAACTCATCTGGATCGCCGTGGCCCTGGCCCTGCTATTGCTGGGGCTGTCCCTGGGCAACGTTGTCCTGTTGACCGGCGCGGTGTTCGTTTTGCTGACGGCGCTACTGACAACCGCCCTCGCGGCTCCCTCCGGCGTCGCCGTGGACCGGGAACTGTCCCGTGCCTCGTGCTGGGTTGGCGACACTCTGAGCGTGCGGCGCGAGGTCACGGCGAAGGGCGGCATCGGCCCCGTCTTCGTGCATGACGAGCTGCCGCCTGAGGCGGAGGTCGTTGATGGGAACAACCTTCGGGTCGTCTGGAAGTGGCCCGGCAGGCTCGACGTCGACATCTCGTACCGAATACGGTTTCCCAAGCGCGGCCTCTACGTCCTGCCCGAGTCTCGTTGGGAGTCGACAACCTCTTTTGGCGTGGGCCGCGGAGCGTCAGGTGTCAGCGAGCATACGTTTGAGGTTTCGGTGGTCCCAAGGATTCGCAACGTCACCCGCCTGAACGAGGTGCGCGCCGTACGCAGGTTCGGACGGCTCCAGAGCGACCCCGGGAAGACGGGCGCCACCACGGACGAGTTCAAGGAGCTGCGCCCATACCAGCCGGGAGATCCGTTCAAGCGCATCAACTGGAAGGCCAGCGCCCGGACCGTGAGCTCGAATAACCTCCCTCTTGTGAACGAGCGTGAGCCCGAGACGAAGCGGGCGGTGTGGATCTTCCTCGACATCGCCAACTACATGGACGTGGGCGTGCCGCTGTCGAACCCGCTGGAGAGCACGGTTGAGGCCTCGGGAACGCTGGCGCAGTACTACCTCTCGAGAGGCTCCACACTTGGCGCCTACGCCTACAACAGCTCCGGCGGCGTAGGCGAGCTGCTTGCCCCCGAAACCGGAAAACGGCAGTTCAACCGGCTCATGGGGATGCTGGCGGGCCTGAAACCGGGCCCGGCGGAACAGGACCTGCTGCAGTCCGTCGAGCGGTGCAAGAGCTTCCTGTACCGCATCAGGCCGGACATCTTCGTCATCACGCGCCTCGACGTGCACTACGCGCGTCCAGGCGAGGACACGGCGGGGTTCGAGCGGTTCATGACCGCCATCGGGCGGCTGATCTCACTAAAGGCACGCTCGATGCGTTCCAGCCGGGTTCGGGTCCTGCACGTGGACCCGGAGGAAGCGCAGGCGGACCCCCACGGACTGAGGCTCGCTCGATGGGAGGCGCGGCACGTCGCACGGGAGTTGCGGGCGAAGGGCGCCTCGGTGATCGAGTGGGAACCCGCCCGTGAGGAGTTCACGTCCGTGCTCGTGCGGCACATTGACGCTTACCGGTAGCCGAGGGAGGTCAAAACAGCGTGAGAGTTGCCCTTCCTGAAACGGTTCTACTGACCGGCCTGCTGGCGCTCGCCGGGTTTGTGGCGTGGGACACCGGCCCCGCCCTGGGGTTGCCGGACTCCCGATGGCTGAGATGGTTGGCGGGCTGGGTCCCCGCCCTCGTCTCCCTTCAGGCGCTCGCGCTGGCGACACTGCTCATCGCTGTGTACTGGGTGTTGCAGGCGCTGGGACATAGGCAACTCTCATTTTGGCTGATTGCCGGACTGGTCGTCCTGCCCCACGCCGTTCCCATCTGGGGGCATAACCAGCTCGAGTGGTACCAGCTCTTCGGCGCCGAGGCTGAACTGATTGGCGAGCGTTCGTTGGTCAGAGACGCCGCACTGTTCCTCGCAAGCCTGGGCGGCGTTGTCATGCTGCAGCACATGATGGGCCTCCGCTCACTGGACCGGCGGATGGTGTCCCAGGGCATCTCAGCGGCGGATAAGGGCCACGTCTTGCGATACCAGGGCCTTTTGCTCGTGGGCCTGCTCGCCGCCGGACTGTCGCTGGCGCTCCTCACCATGCTCGTTGCGACGCTCCTCGGCCGATACGACGCGTTCATAGCGGGCGCGTCCTGGGCGGTGGGAGCCATCGGCGTCGGCGCGTCGGCGTTGCTGGCGCTGACCCTGCTACTCTGGCGCCGAGGCCTGTAGCGGGGCCTGATGCTATTCACGCCGCCGGACTGCCGCCGACCCCTTGCGCCGGCGCTCGGCCCCTCGGTACCCTTCCCCGCATGGCAAGTGTGGAGGGTACCGTTATCTTGTTCGCGCCGCAGCCGTCTGCCCAACGCTAACCAATGCATTACCAACAGGGAGTCGCCAAATGCTCTTCCGAGTGGCCAATTGTCAGCAAAGTCTCGTTGTTGAGTGACAATTGGGGGGACTCGTTTTGCAAAAGCACCACTTTCGTAATCGAAAGTCCGTAGCTGAAAACGAATCACCTAGCTTGAAACTTGTTAGGGCGAGGCCAGAAACGAGTGCATCGCCGTTCTGACCCACCGTCGACAGGGAGAAGTGTAGTCCGGCGGATTGGCAACGGGTGACCGACTGAGGCCCTCTGCCCATCGTCGGAGCGCCCCTGTTAAGGCCAAGGCTATCTGCTCTAGGCGAAAGCCCCGGAAGGAGACGCACATGAAGTTCGGTCTGTTCCTCGGCTCGGAGTACCCGGCCCGCCAGCCCATGACGCAGCGCGTGAGCGCCCTCGTCAACCAGGTGCGGCTCGCGAGCTCCCTTGGATTTGACTCTGCGCTGGCGGGCCAGCACTACCTGAGCTACCCCGTCCAGATCCTCCAGCCCACGCCGCTCCTCGGAAGACTGGCGGCGGAGGCGGGCGATATGTGGCTCGGCACGGGCATCGTTTTGCTGCCGCTCCAGCACCCGGTCGACATGGCGGAGCAGGTTGCCACCCTCGACCAGATCACAGGCGGCAAGTTCATCTTCGGCGTCGGCCTGGGGTACGAGAAGGAGGAGTTCGAGGCCTTTGGCCTTGACGCCTCACAGCGGGCGGGCCGGTTCGAGGAGTCGCTCGCCATCATCAAGCGGCTGTGGACCGAGGACGAGGTCCATTTCGAGGGGGCGCACTTCACGCTGCATGCCCGGCCCTCAGCCTGGCCGGTGCAGAAGCCGCACCCGCCCGTGTGGATCGCCGCCAACGGCCATGCGCCGGTACGCCGCGCCGCCCGCCTCGGCGACGTCTGGTTCGCCAACCCGCACGCCAAGTACCAGACCCTGGCAGAGCAGATGGCGATCTATCGCGCAGCCCTCGCCGAGTACGGCACGCCGCCGCCCGAGGACGTCGTTGTGAGCCGCGAGCTCTTCGTAGCCGAGACGCACGAGGAGGCCATACGGACCGCGAGGCCCGCCCTCCACGAGCGCTTCCGTGTTTACGCGCGCCAGGGGCAGGACCTGCAGCTCCCGCCCGGAGACCGGTTCGAGGACGACTTTGACGAGCTGGCCGCCGGCCGCTTCATCCTCGGCGACCCGCAGGAGTGCTTCGAGGAGATTCGCCGCTACGAGGCCCTCGGCTTCAACTACCTCATCATCGACTATCACTGGCTTGATCTCGACGACGACACGGCCACGAACACCCTGCGCCTCTTCGGTGAACGCGTGCTGCCTGCGTTTCGCTAGCCGTTCTGGCCGTAGGGCAGACACGCCCACTGTTGGGGCACGCCTGTGATATTTCACCGCTGGACTGGCCTGAGCCGGCTTGAGTGCTTTCGAATCCTGTCGCATTCAATCAGGAGCAATTGCACGCTGTATGTTGACTCCTATTGTAATGTTGGATTGGCTTTACAACTGACATAGGTTGACTATTGTGGGGGCCCGTGCATACGAAGGGGCTTCGAATGGCGATACACTAAGCCCGTAAATGAAAACCCCGCCGGATAACTGGCCTCTATGTGCCCGTATATGGGAATGGGCGTCAAGGTGACGGAAAAGTAGGTCTGTGCTAGAATCCCTGCCGATGCCTGTTGGGCCCTAGGCGAGTCAATATAGGTACACAACGGTGCCATCTTCGCGTCCCAAATGGCCCATATGATAGTAGAATGTCCGAGGCGCCACCCGTTCGGCGTCAAGGCAAGTTGGCAGGAACCCCGATCGTGGTCAGCACAAGCTCAGCTTCAGTAGAACCTGAGGAGAAGTGAGGGACCGGGTGAAGGACCTGAGGAAAGCAGGATTCTCCATCCCTGTGCGGGCGGCCTTCGCGGCCGCTCTCGCCGCGCTGGTGGCGGTCGTGTTCGTGGGCTTGCCGAGCCCCACGGAGGCGACGTCGCATAGCGCCACCCGCGAATTCTCCGCGTCCTGGGTTCTGCCGGGCGGTGAATTCTCCGTCACCATCACCTTCGACAACCTGGGCCTGGGGCAGGTTGCTGAATCCCTGCCGGAAGGCTTCACGTACGTGAGAGCGGACTTAGGGGGGTTGAGGTTGAGGGACAGTTCCTGACCATTTTTGTCATCGGAGACAGCAGCGTAACCTACACGGTAACGGCCCCCGACACCGAAGGTGAGTTCACTTTCACCGGTGTTGTGCGGGACCTCAATGGCGATGAGGAACTGATTGGCGGCGACTCCAGCATCCGTGTGGGCCCGCCTCCGACGCCTGTCCCCCCAACGTTTACGCCTACGCATACGCCGACGTCGACTCCCACCAACACCCCCACGCCGACAGCGACGCCAACGTCGACGCCCACGCCTCAGCCGACTGCCACGCCCGTGCCGCCCACCTCAACGCCGACGCCCGAGCCCACGGCCACGCCGACCCCGACTCCCGCGCCGACGCCAACGCCCGTGCCGCCCACCTCAACGCCAACGCCGACTCCGGAACCGGCTCCGGAGATTGAAGAGTCGGGCGGCCTCCCGAGCTGGGTAATCGCGCTGATCATTGTGGTCATTCTTGGCGTGCTTACCGGGCTGATTGCCTTCAGCCGCCGCCAGCTCTAGTCGCAACTAACGGGCGCCAAACGCGGGGCAGGCCGGCGTAGACCAAGCCGGTTTGACAGCGCTCTGTTGAGTGACGAAACTTCGCGCCCGCGCCTCATCCGAATGCTGGTCGCCGGTTGTCTCCGGAACGTTCCGCGGCACTTGCCCCGATGTTCATTCTTGATGGCCTCCGGATGTGTTGACCCCATCCTTCCGTGATAGAATTGACCCATCCACTTCTCCTTGGAGACAGGCTGTAATGTCTATGCCTTCCGGTATCCCTGTGCGCATGCTGGCCTTCGTCGTGGCCCTCGCCCTGTCGGCGCTGCTCCCCGCACTCTATCTCTCCACGCCCGCACAGGCGCAGGACGTAGTCCGCGACAACATCGTCCGCATCACCGACGTATTTAGCGGTACGCAGGCGTCGTCCGTAGTCATTGTCCTGGAGTACCCAACCGAAACATTCGATGGCAGTAATGTGATTGTCGACTATCCTTACCTGTATGTGACGCTTTGTGACAATTGTGGTTGGACCCGAACCAACTCTCCCTGGTCGCCAAAGAAGGTTTACGGACAAGACAATCAAATAAAGGTCAGTGTTAAACTGCCCGAGCTCTGTCCTTCCACCGACTACGGCATGGAGATTGCCATTCACAGTCAGGACGTAGCGGATCCCTCGCCAGATTTCACCCCGGATTCCACACCGCATGGCTTCGGCTTCCCGTCGGTCGACGGCGCCACCATCGGAACCATTTCAGGCACAGTTGACATGACAACCGCAAACGTCCTGGTGTCCATCAATACGGATAGCTATTCCCAAAAGACCATCTACCTACGCTACCGCGTCTATGGCACCGACGGGAACGGGGACGAGTACGCTTGGCAGCCTTACCCCCCACTGGAAGCGATGGACAGGAATGAGGCGTCGTTCGACCTTACGGGGCTGACAGACAAATCCTACTACGTGATTGAAGCCTCAATGGGGAGCGACTTCATGTCGTGCACAGTCACGTCGGCCATTGCGACCATTGGAACGCCAACCGGCGAGTCTCCGCCTACCATAACGACCCCTACTGAGCCATCCATCATTTCCACAACGCCTACCACCGCCACGACAACTACGACCACCACTACTACCGAGAACAACGGAGGCGGAGGCGGATTCGGCTTTGGAGGCGGGCAACCCATCAACCATTCGCCCGTCTTCCGGGACAGCGCAAGCGAACCGCGCACGGTCCCCGAAAACAGCGAAGAGGGTTTCAAGGTAGGCAACCCCGTATACGCGTGGGACCCCAACAGCGACGAGTTTTCCTACTCGCTGCGGGGCGACGATGCCGAGCTCTTCGCGATTGACGAGCTCACAGGTCAGCTCCTCGTAGGCCCCGAAGCGCTCCTGGACTATGAGGGAGAGAGGAACATCTTCTCGGTGGAAGTCGTCGCAACAGACACCCTGGGAGACGCGTCCTACGTGTCCGTGCAGGTCAAATTGACGGACGTCATTCTCCCCGGGCGGGCCGACGAATACGACCTCGCCAACAACCACAACGAGCTAGTGGAGAGGGAAGAGGTGGTGACCGCCGCCGCTGACTTTACTAAGGGACTCCTGACGAAGCGCGAAATGCTGGAGATAACGAAACTGTACTACGGCAGCGCATTCGGGAGCATTGACTTTGACGATCTCCCCTTGATGGTGGACAAGTATGACCTCAACCGCGACAGCGTCATTGACCGCGCAGAGGTCCTCGCTGCGCTGAAGGACTTCTTCGAGGGCCGGATTACCAAGGCTGACATGCAGCAAGTCGTGAAGGTCTACTTCACTACGGCCATACGCGGCGCCCAGCAGACCGAGGCCGCCGCAGAGCCGGCTGACGCGGGCGGCGAGGCCGGGTAGCCCGCGGCATCAGCGGCGAGCGCCACACATGAAACGAGAGTGTTGACCAAGCAAGGGGGAGCGTGAGAGCCTGAGGGCCTGCCGCTCCCCTTGGCTTTTCAAGCTGCCGCCATTGTCCCCACAGGGCGCCCAATTCGCCGGTTACTCAGCCTGGGTGTCATTCGACGCAGCCCCGCGAAGCTGTTCGGAGTTATGCCAGGCCATTTCCACCACTGGTTCGGGCCCGTCGAAATAGGCAATAACGCGGCGGCCCAAGTGGCTGGGCGTCGAGGCCAACGTAGCTCGCATCGTTAGCAGCACGTCCTGTCAATGGTGCGGCCCCGAGGACTCAACACTGAAAGCCCACGAACCAGGCGCTGTTTATAGGTACTCTTACCGCACTTGCAGGGCCCCCATATTGCACCGGATTGTCAATTCGCCCAGCAGGTAGCAAGTCTGAGCTGACACATAGGGATTAACACAATGGAACATTACCGATGGAGTAGTCGTTCTATGTCATGAAACCAGTCGGTGTAAGCCGGCTGTCGAGGAGACGAGTAGATATGTTCGCGCTAAGACGGCGCGCTATTGGCGTGTCGGTGGCGTTGGTTGCCGCCGCATCGCTGACGGCGTCGCTCCTCATATCGACCGCACTGGCCCAAAGCCCTCCCGAACCCAGCATCACCTCCATCGTGGTGAGCGACATCGCCGCCAACTCTGCCACCGTAACCGTAAACCTCGCCGATGACGACACTGACGGAACCACGGTCTACCTCAAGTACAGTCCCGAAACGCCATACCCTCGCGCTACAGTCCCCAGGCCTTCCGCCTACAACGTTGGCGGGGAGAGGCATGGCGAAATATTTCCTGACGCGCCCCCTCTGTCGGCGACGTCTGACACCGGCGTCGCGGTCTTTGAATTGCCGGCCTCCGCATTGCCGCAGCCTGAAGATCGTCCGGGGACGCTGTGGGCAGCCTTTGACTTCAAAGTGGAGGCTTCATTGGACGTATCGTTTGGTTCCAGTGTCGTCACGGAAACCTTCAGAACCCTCGACCCTGATATCAGAGGCAATTGGAGCCAACCATCCCAGACATCATTGGAGATTCGTGGTGGTATCTCCAGCGTTAGCGGTACGCCCATTGTTATTCACTATCGGTACCGCCAGGAATCCTCGACAACCTGGGTTACAGGGTCAATGACCATAAAATGGCGCAATCAAAACAGGCACGAGGTTCCGGTCGCGACGGGTCTGACACCAAATACCCCCTATGTTCTTGAAATCTCCGGGGACCCAACCTTCCCCCCCGACAAGACAACCACGAGCACCGAGTGGACGTTGCCCTTGCCTCCGAGTCTCGTGCGTATGGGCGTTCGGAAGGTGACGGATACGGAAGCAACTATCACTGCGATGATGGACCACCTTAACGGAAGAGACTACAGCCTTGAATGCCAGGTCCAGGAGGATGGTGCAGTCGACCAGTGGTCATCCTCAGGCAACCCTTCCCTCATGGACGGCTTCGTGGGGGAGGTTCTGCAATCAGCTCTTACCGTCACTACGGACTATGAATACCAATGCCGGCTGGAGTTCCATTTTGATCCAGACGTAAGCGAGACGGATTGGGTGTTTGCGACTCCCAAGTACTTGCGCACTTTGGACATAAATTTGGACCTGACAGAGATCTATGGCAGTATCGCCGACACGAGCGCGGATATCTATGTCGTGGTGGCGAACCCTGACGGCGCTTACCAAGATGTGTACCTCCGCCACAGAGAGTACCCGACAGCGGCGTGGACTGACGTTCCCGCATTTCCGGCTAACTCATCTCTTGCCCGGTTCCCTATTGAAGACCTGACCGATAACGCGGTCCATGAATTTGAGGCGTCCCTTGATCAAAACTTCCTCCAAGAAACAACGCTGACGCTGTTCCTTGCCGTTGGCAATCCGTCCTATACCATAGTGACCAACGGTGGCGACACACCGCCCGAGGAGACGACCACGCCGCCTGAGGAGACGACCACGCCGCCTGAGGAGACGACCAACCCTCCCGTCGACGACAATCAGAACAACGAAAACCAGAACAACAACAATGGCGGCGGCACGCTCCCGCAGAACAACGGTGGCGGCGGCGGTGGAGGCGGCTTCGGCGGCAGCCCCGTGCAGCGCAACACTGCGCCCAAGTTCCGGGACAGCGCGAGCGACGTGCGGACGGTGCCGGAAAACAGCGAAGAGGGCGTGCTGGTCGGCAAGCCCGTCCTTGCATGGGACCCTGAAAACGACGTGCTCGTCTTCTCGCTGCGCGGTGATGACGCTGCGCCCTTCACCATCGACGAGAAGACCGGTCAGATCTTGGTCGGACTCGATGCCGGACTGGACTACGAGGCCAAGAAGGTCTACACGGTCACGCTCGTCGTCACCGACCCCGGTGGTGAGGAAACCACCACGGAGCTGGAGATTCATCTGACGGACGTCAAGCTGCCCGGCAAGGCGGATATCTTCGACGTGGCCAACAACCACAATGAGATGCTGGAACGAGAGGAAGTGGAGGCCGCGGGCGCCTCCTACGGCCTGGGACTCATTTCGAAAGCGGAAGTGCTCTTCATCATGAAGTACTACTACGACACGATGCTCCCGGACGTCGATTTCGAGAACCTGCCGAGCATGACAGACAAGTACGACCTGAACGAGGACAGCATCATCGACCGCGACGAAGTGCTGACGGCATTGCAGGACTTCATGGAGGGAATGCTCACCAAGTCTGACCTTCAGGAGATCATGAAGGTCTACTACACCACGGTCGTGGAGCCGGCGCAGGAGGCCGAGGCGGCGCAGACGTAGACAACGCAGGCGCCCTGCGCTGTCCGGACAGGCCGTGACGGCGTAGGCACATAGCCAATCGCACAGGGGAGCGTGCGGGACCGGTGGGTCCAGCCGCTCCCCTGTAGTTTTGCCTCACGCCGATGCCTAACCCCTGACGCGCGATGTCAGCCCAAGGGAGTGTCGACATGAAGCTGTGCAACAAACCGTGTCCGACATAGGGTAGGTGGAAATGTAGAGGTCAATAGGAACCAATCATAAACACTCGTCGTTATATGTGGTGATACCAGTCGGTGTGAACCGGCTGTCGAGGAGTTGAGTAGATATGACCGCGCTAACACGGCGCGTTGTTGGCGTTTTGGCGGCGATGGTGGCCGTCATCCTGCTGGCATCGCTTTCCCTCACCGCAATCGCTCAGGCTCAGACCACGCCCTCCATCACTTCGATTACCGTCAGCGACATCACGATGACCTCCGCCACGGTCACCGTAAACCTCGCCGCCGCCGACGACGGGACCGCGGTGTACCTGAAATTCGGTCCGCTAAATACGCACCGGCCGACCAACCCCAAGCCGGCCGCGTACAACCTCTACGGCCACGTAGCGGAGAATGGGATGATACACAAAGCCTCGAGAGTTGACGAAGACGCGCCTCCCTTGGATGAAGACTCCCTCAGCGGCGCCGCCGTGTTCAATCTGCCTGACACACCCTTCAGACTGGCGGACTCGACCATTGACGGGGAGAAGCTGCCTGGTGGTATCCAGAACCTGTGGTCAGACTACGATGTCAAGGTTGAGGCCTCTTTAGTTAAGGACTTCAGCTCGGGCGTCGCCACGGAGAACTTCACGACGCTTCCACCGACTGCGGACGGCGGCTGGGGTAGGGCGGACAAGACGTCATAGGAATACATTCGCATCTCTCCAACTTCAGTGGCAGGGAACAGACGGTCTATTATCGTTACCGGGCAGAGGGTTCAGACACCTGGATAGAAGGGTCTTACACGATCCCATGGATCAACCAGACAACGGACAATAATCAGGAGGCGACCGGTCTGGCTTCGCACACGCCGTATGTTATTGAAGTCTCCTCAGATCCAACCTTTCCGGCAGACAAGACGTCAACACATACCAGGCGGACTTTGCCTCCGGATCTCGTGCGCATGGGGGTGCGCAAGATTACGGAGACAGAAGCTACGATAAACGCAGTCATGGACTACCCGAATGGGATGTACTACACGATGTCCTGTCTTTACAGAGAGGACGGTGACCCCGGCGACTGGTCATCCAGATTCAACGGCAGCATGGAAGGATTTGTGGGTTCGGCTACAGTAATGTCCCTCACTGCTGATTCTGTGCGCGACTA
The DNA here is from genome assembly GCA_965249605.1 of Dehalococcoidia bacterium. GTDB lineage: Bacteria > Chloroflexota > Dehalococcoidia > Lucifugimonadales > UBA1127 > UBA1127. The sequence goes on along the minus strand of OZ252245.1, from coordinate 1,291,861 downwards.
TAAGTGCTTCTTGACTTTCAACATCAGCCCGCAGCAGAGCACAGCATTGGAGTCCAGACTGAAGACCTTGAGCACGGATACGGCGCTGAAGGAGATCAGCGCCACCCTTTCCGGGACATCCGCCACTATCACCGTCGACTTAGCGAACACAGACGGCACCAACAATGACGTCTATCTCCGGCACAGGGAATACCCTACAGAGGAATGGTCTGCAGAATCAACGAGGGATACTACCACAGCCACCGCACAGTGGACCACCACGTTGACCAACGACAAGGTGCACGAATTTGAAGCGTCCCTGGACCACAGCTTCCCTGAGACGGAGACGCTGACGCTGTTCCTGACCGTTGGCAACCCGCCCTATAACACAGTGGCCAACAGCAGTGGCAACACCAACAGCGGCAACACACCACCTGAGGAGACGAATACGCCGCCTGAGGAGACGACCACGACGCCCGAGGAGACGAACAACCCTCCCGTCGACGACAATCAGGACGATGTCGACAACCCTCCCGTCGACGAAAACCAGAACAACAACAACCAGAACAACAACAATGGCGGTGGCACGCTCCCGCAGAGCAACAGCGGCCGTAGCGGTGGCGGCGGCGGGTTCGGCGGCGGCGCGCAGACCCGCAACACGGCGCCCAAATTCCGGGACAGCGCAGGTGATATGCGGACTGTGCCGGAAAACAGCGAAGAGGGTGTGATTGTCGGCAAACCCATCTTGGCCTGGGACCCGGAGAACGACGTCCTCGCATTCTCGCTGCGCGGTGATGACGTCGAGCCCTTCACCATCGACGAGGAGACCGGTCAGATCCTGGTCGGCCCGGAGGCAGTTCTGGACTACGAGGCCCAGGATGTGCACGTGGTGACCCTGGTCGTCACTGATCCAGGTGGTGAGGAAACCACCACGGAGCTGGAGATTCATCTGACGGACGTCAAACTGCCCGGCAAGGCGGATATCTTCGACGTGGCCAACAACCACAATGAGATGCTGGAACAGGAAGAGGTGGAGGCTGCGGGCGCCTCCTACGGCCTGGGACTCATTTCGAAAGCGGAAGTGCTCTTCATCGTGAAGTACTACTACGACACGATGCTCCCGGATGTCGATTTCGAGAACCTGCCGAGCATGACAGACAAGTATGACCTGAATGAGGACAGCATCATCGATCGCGACGAGGTGCTGACGGCAATGCAGGACTTTCTGGAGGGCAGGCTCTCCAGGTCTGACCTTCAGGAGATTATGAAGGTCTACTACACCACCGTCGAGGAGCAGGCGCAGGAGGCCGAGCCGGCGCAGACGTAGTTGGGGGAGGCAGGGACGCGAAAGCTGCTCGCAAGTACGCCAAAGTGAACCGGCGGCGCTGATGAGGTCGACCCAACCTCAGCGCCGCCGGTTTGCATTGCCTTACATGCATGCCAGCGTCTTGACGCGTCGCGCTTACCCTTGCTGCCCCGTCGAGGGCGCGCTCTCGCTTCGGTACTGGCGGTAGCCTTCCGGCTTCCATGGCTCGGCGGGCTCCTGCCCCTCCATCAGTGCGCGGGCCGTCTCCAGCAACCGCTGACGCACCCGGATGATGATCTTGTCGGTGCTGACCAAGTGCTCCTTCCAGCGCTTGGAAACAGGCCCCCACTGGTTCTCTTGCATCGCCGTGTCCTGTACCGCCGTCTGCGACATGCCGCTGAAGCTGAACTGCCGCTGCTTGATGCGGTCGATGTTGTAGTCGTTGAAGATGTTGTCCTTGTACAGGAACGTGCCCGGCTGCTGTGGCGGGTTGATGTACCCGCCTATACGCAGGTCCCACACCTGCTGCTCGGTCAGGGGCCCGGTGGGACTCCATCGAACGCGGAAGTAGATGGTGTGCTCATCGTCCGCGGGCACCTTGATGTTCAAGGGGTATGTGCCCGCCGAAGCCAGCCCCACCGGGTCGAAGCACGGCATCAGCCAGCTCGGCCCGCGGCCCAGCTGCGATGTTCGCCCCAGCGGGCCCGTCGCACGCCCCGCGTTACCGACGCCGCAATCGTAGTCGACAGGGTCCGGCTGGGGTGGCACAAACTCCGGCGAGGTGCCCACCGGGCGGCTGGTTGTCCCGGTGAACTTGTTGGCCGGGTTGCTCTGGTTGCTGTCCAGGGTGCTGTGCAAATAGGCCCCATGGCTGGGGTCAAAGTCGCCCTCCAACGCCTGCAGGTAGTTGGAGTGGTAGATGTACTTGGCCGCCTGCGTCCAGCTGGGCGGGTTGTTGAACCACTCGAAGCCGGGGTCTGGGGGTCGCTTGTCCGGCGGCCCCATGTAGAACCAGACGAGTCCGCCGCCCTCGATGGCCGCGTAGCTCGTGATGTTGATCTTCTCCCGATAGCTCGACCCTTCCACGCAGTTCGGCATGTCGACGCAGGTGCCGTTCACGTCGAACTTCCAGCCGTGGTAGATGCAGCGCAGACCGTCAAGCTCGTTCCGCCCGAAGAACAGGGGCGCGCCCCTGTGCGCGCAGTACGCATCGATGCAGCCGACCCGCCCGTGCGAGTCGCGGAAGACAATGAGCTCCTCGCCCAGCAGCAAGAGCCGAACCGGCTCGCAGTCGGGCTCAGGCAGCTCGCTGGAAAGCATGGCCGGGAGCCAGAACCGGCGGAACAGTTCGCCCATTGGCTTTCCGGGCCCTGACTGGGTGACCATGGCATTGTCTTCAAGGGACAGCATTTCGCCCTCCTCACGCTGGCATTGAGGCCGGGCCGCCCCAGCCTGGGTTCGCTCTGTCGTCAGAGTACCCCAACCCTTGGGGTTGTCAAGCCGAGGAAACGCCAAATCGTCTGACGGCGTTCGAGAAACGATTGACATAGCTGGCGTACCGCCGTATCGTGCGCCAAAACGGTTACCGCTAGCCGTACCCAATACGATTTCGAATTGGCGCAGCACAAGGAGGCTCGACATGCTGAGTCAGAGCGACAACGAGCTCCTCACCAAAGTCGGCCCCGGCACGCCGATGGGCGAGCTCCTCCGCCGTTTCTGGATCCCCGGACTCCTCGAGGAGGAGGTGCCCGAGCCCGATTGCCCTCCCGTACGCCTGCGCCTCCTCGGCGAGGATCTCGTCGCGTACAAGGACACCGAGGGCCGCATCGGCATCCTCGACAACTACTGCCCCCACCGCCGCGCGAGCCTCTTCTTCGGCCGGAACGAGGAGGGCGGCCTCCGCTGCGTCTACCACGGCTGGAAGTACAACGTTGAGGGCAACTGCGTAGACATGCCCTCGGAGCCCGCCGAGAGCAATTTCAAGGACAAGGTGCGCATCACCGCATACCCCGCCGTCGCGCGGGGCGGCATCGTGTGGCTGTACATGGGCCCGCCGGAGCTTCAGCCGGAGCTGCCGCAGTTCGAGTGGTCCCTGCTTCCCGAGGGGCAGCGCGTCGCCACCAAGCGCCTTGAGGAGTGCAATTGGGCGCAGGCGGTTGAGGGTGGCATAGACTCAAGCCACATCTCCTTCCTGCACCGCAACTTGGCAGACCTGAACTCGGATGCCCCCAAGACGTTGCACCAGAAGTACGCCGCAGGAGACCGATCGCCGTCTTTCACCATCAAGCAGACCGACTACGGCTTCATGGTGGGCGCCAGGCGCAACGCAGAGGAGGGGCAGCAATACTGGCGCATCACCCAGTTCCTGACACCCTTCTACACCATGATTCCGCCGGTGTTGGTGCGTGACACCGACTCCGGCAACATGGGCTACGGCGGCCACGCGTGGGTGCCCATTGACGACAATAACACCTGGACGTGGAACCTGAGCGCCAACCCGCATCGGCCCTACGAGGAGCGGAGTCGCGGCGGAGGCCTCGAGGAGGCGCTGGACGAGAAGTACCGCCCACTCCGCAACCGGGACAACGACTACATGCTGGACCGGGAGATGCAGCGGTCGGTGAACTACACCGGCATTGTCGGCATCAACACGCAGGACCGCGCCGTGCAAGAGAGCATGGGCCGCGTTATCGACCGCTCCGCCGAACACCTCGGCACCACCGACGCAGCGGTCATTGCATTCCGGCGACGGCTCATGCGCATGGCGCTCGCACTGCAGGAGGGCGTCGAGCCCACCGAGGCGGCCAACGGCGACTGGTACCGCGTGCGCTCGGCGTCGGCGGTCCTGCCGGCCGGCGTCCCCTTCGAGGTGGGCGCCGCGCCGTTGCTGACCCCGACGGCCAACGGCTAGGCTTGCAGGACCAGAGAACACCCAAGGCAAAGTGAGGAAGACCAAGCTCAAGCAGAAAGCGGGAGGTGCGGCAATGGCCATGAACATGCGGATGGTGGTAGCCCTATCGTTCATTCTCTCGGCCCTCCTCATCCTGGCCGCTTGCGGCGGCTCCAGCGAAAGCGGCAGCACGACGGACAGCTCCGCGCCCGCGCAGCCGGCTCAGGCGCCGCAGCAGCCCGCGCAACCCGCTGCCGCGACGGCGCCGGACGCGCCCACGCGCCCCTCGACGCTGGCCCCGCTGGTGGCGCCCACTGCCGCCGCGCCCACGGGGAGCGTCAGCCTTCCGCCGCCGGGCCCCGCGGCGGTCAAGCGGCTTGTCATGGCCATGACCGCTCCTACCGAAGAAACCAACGCCGGCAATCGCATGGGCGGCACCGCCGCGTGGCAGCTCGGGCCGATGTACGAGTGGACGGCTTCGGTGGACCCGGAGACGGGCGCCTACACGCCCATGCTGGCAGAGGGCTGGACGATTTCAGAGAAGGCCATCAAGTTCAGGTTTAGGGAAGGGGTGCAGTTCCACGGCGGCTGGGGCGATTTGACAGCCCATGACTTCGCCCAGTCCATTGCTGACGCCCTGCACGAGGACAACACCAACGAGCAGTACAGGGCCAACGTCGCGGGCGTTGAAGTCCTGAACGACCGCGAGGCCCAGGTCAACCTCAAGCGCATCAACGTCACCCTTTTCCGCAACATCTCCCAATTCGTCGGTGGGTTCGAGGTGATGAGCGTCAAGAACTTCCAGGAGGCCGGGGAATACCCGGGCTTGGATGACCAGCCCATCGCCGGCACCGGACCGTACCAGTTTGTGGAGCGCGCGGAGGGCAGCTACGTCCGCTTCAAGCGCGTCCCGTATGAGCACTGGCGAGTGACGCCGGAGTTTGAAGAGTTGGAGCTGCGCTTCATTGGCGAGGAGTCGACGAGGTTGGCGGCGCTCCTGACGGGGGAGATCCATATCTCGCCTCTGGCTACGGACCTGCACGAGACTGCGTTCTCCAGGGGAATGGCCTCCGTCAAAGGCACCATTCCAGCCAAGCGAGTACTGTTCGGCTTCCTGTGCTGCTTCCTGCAAGACCGCATAATGCCTGAGTTGGGCTATGTCTACCCGGACGCTCCCATGATGGACATCCGCATGCGCCGTGCGCTGAGCAAGGCCATTGACCGCGACGTCATCAACCAGGCCCTCTTCAACGGCGGCGCCGACAACATGGTGGTGCAGGGCTACAACCCGCGCAGCGATGGTTGGAACCCGGCGTGGGTGGAGCAATATGAGCAGCACTTCGCTTACGACCCGGTGGACTCCAAGGCGCTGCTGGCGGAACTCGGCTACGGCCCGAACAACCCGTACGAGATGGGCATGATTTTGCTCAGCAGCTACCGTGGCCTGCCGGAGGGTCAGGACGTTGTGCTGGCCGTCGTGGACATGCTTCAGGACGTGGGCATCAAGGTGAAAATCGAGAGCATGGACAGCAGCACTCAGGGGTCAAGGGCACGGAACTTTGAGTTCGACAACCATCTGAATTTGCGTTCGACATCGTCGGACCTGTTCACCAACGCCTTCATCTACGGGAGCCAGTGGTCCAGAACACCTAGCAACTTCGTCACCCCACGACTGAACGAGCTTCACCTAGCGGCTAGGGCAACGATGGACCAATCCGAGCACACAAGGATCTTTCGGGAGGTTGGCGATCTGTTTGTGGAGCTCAACCAGAGCATCCCGTTGCTCTGGGTCCCCACCGTTATCCTCTACAACCCCGACGTCGTCTCTGAGTGGCAATTCCCGGGCAGCATGATTGCGTTGTGGAGCCACTTTGACGGAGTTCAGGCGGCTCGGTAACGCGCACAGACACCGTCGACGAAAGGGGGAGCCAACTGGCTCCCCCCTTCTCTTATGGACCAACTGCACCCCGTCCCAACAACCCGACTCCGCCACCCCCTCCGTCGTCCGCTCGCACCTAGCGAGGCGGCATCGTGGCGGGGTGGCCGAGCGTGCCTTTCCTGGAATCTCCATCTCCGCCACGTCCCCCTGCGCATTGTCCGGCAATCCCACACTGCGCGCCGGAAACGTTCTCAACAACGCCCTCAGCACTGTTTGCCGTGCAGTAATATAGTTGTGCTGATACAGAGGTACTGTTGTGTTGCGGTGGACTGGGTCGCTCACACCACTTGCCGCTACTGTCACGGCGCTTTACCTCGCCGGAGCGTTGGCTTCGCTGCTTGCCCACCCGGCTCGCGCGCAGAGCCCTCCCACGTGTCCAGACCCCACCCCAACGGCGGTGGAGGTTGATGCCGTTCCCATCGTCGTCGAGTCCACGACCGACGAGTACTTTGTGCTCTACGTGAGCCACGATGTGGACGGCACGGAGGGGAATGTCCCGGTCTCAGTGAAGCGGGGCGAAGCGGGCACAACCACCCTGTCCGACTGGGAGTCTATGTCATTTGGGATTCCATCACGCACCCCTTCAGTGAAGTTGATCGCTTCTTTACGGTGATCGCCGCCAGCATGCCGGTGCTTGAGCAAGACCTGGCCTATCTCTTGCGCAACGATCACCTTGTGCCTTCCCAAGACGAGCTTCCCCGCTACGAGGCGTCCCGCATGCATCTCGTGTTCGACGAAGACATTCAGCCGGAAGCGGATTTTGTCCCGTTGAACGAGGAGGTAGGGTTCGGCCTACTGCGGGCCTTGGAACCGGACGAGCGTCACAGTCTCCGCGACGTGGTGATCTATGAGGCGCTGCCCAACAATCTGCCCCGTGTCGCCGGCATCATGACCACCGTTCGTCAAACTACGCTGTCGCACGTCAACCTGCGCGCCATTCAAGATGCCGTTCCCAACGCCTTCATTCGCGACGCCCTCGACGACGACGACATCGACGCCCTCATTGACGGCTACGTCCGCTATGAGGTGACCGAAACCGAGTATGCGATCCGCGCTGCTACCAAGGCGGAGGTCGATGACCACCACGCATCGTCCCGTCCCTCGGAAGACCAGACGCCGCAGCGCGACCTCTCCGTCACCGAGATCACGCCCCTCAGCGACATCGAATTCGATGACTGGGACGCGTTCGGCGTGAAGGCGGCCAACGTGGCCGTGCTGGGGAAGCTCGATTTCCCGGAGGGGACCGTCCCCGACGGCTTCGCGATCCCGTTCTACTTCTACGACGAGTTCATGAAGCACAATGACTTCTACACCCGCATCGAAACCATGCTGGCCGACACCGATTTCCAGGACGACTACGACACGCAGCAGGACGAGCTCGAGGACCTGCGCACGGCCATCGAGGCCGCGGAGACGCCCGAGTGGATACTCACGGCGCTGGCCGACATGAATGATGAGTTCCCCGACGGAATCAACCGTCGCTACAGGTCCAGCACCAACAACGAGGACCTGCCCGGCTTCAACGGCGCGGGACTGTACGACTCCAGGTCCCAGAAGCCCGATGAGGACGTCGAGGACGGCCTCGACAAGTCGCTGAAAGAGGTATACGCCAGCCTCTGGAACTTCCGCGTATTCATCGAACGCGACTTCCATCGTATCGATCATCTGGAGGCGGCGATGGGGGTCCTGGTGCATCCCAGCTTCCAGGACGAGCTGGTCAACGGTGTCGCCGTCACCTTCGACCCGCTCTACGGTATGGAGGAGAGCATCTACGTCAACAGTCAGATCGGCAAGGACTTGGTCACCAATCCTGACGCGCTCTCTGGGCCGGAGGAAATCCTCATTGGCCGGAGTGGATACACCGTCCTTAGCCTCTCCAACCAGGTACCGGCGGGGCAACTCCTCATGGGCAACGACCACCTGAACGAACTTCGCGAGCGCCTGACCGTAATCCATGACCATTTCGCGGGGCTGTACATGCCGCCAGCGGACGAACCGTTCGCCATGGAGATCGAGTTCAAGATCACAAGCGAGAACATCCTGGCGATCAAGCAGGCACGCCCGTGGGTCTTCAGCGACTCCGCGGCGACACCCCAACCGCCTACGCCTGACCCCGATCCCACGCCTGCACCTTCACCAACTCCTGACCCTTCACCTACTCCTGCGCCACCTACCCCTCCTCTGCCTGTGCCGCAGAAATCCACCGACAGTGGGGGCGATGGTGGAGGCGGAGGCTTCGGGCCCGCGCCCGTTGCTCCTAGCTTCGGTGACGGCTTTCGCACCACGCGTGCCGTCGCGGAAAACTCGCGGCCGGGCGATGCCGTCGGCGACCCAGTATTGGCCACCCATCCCGACGAACTTGAGATTACCTACTCCTTGAGCGGGACTGACGCAGCCTCCTTCGCTGTCGACGAGGAGACAGGCCAGATCAGCATGAAGGAGGGGATGGACCTGACCCTCGGGATGACCTACACCGTAAACCTCACGGCGACGGACAGCGCCGCCTTCGGGGCCATCATCATCGTGATGATTGAGGTGACCGAGGCCTCCTTCAGCCCCTACGACCGCAACGGCAACGACAGGATCGACCGCGACGAGGTCCTCAGTGCCGTGTCAGACTACTTCAAGGGCCTCATCGAGAAGGACGAAGTCATAGAACTCATCAAGCTGTACTTCCAGGGGGATGGTTGAGGCCCTCAGCCCAACGCCGGCTGGGAGGAAATCGCCGCGACCCATCGCGGCCCAACAACAAAGGGAGCCCCTCGGCTCCCTCCATCTCTACGCCACTTTGCGCGCCGGAACACGCCCGACGCTAGTAGAACGGCCGGTCCGATGATTTGAGGGACGGCTGCGCCTGCTTCTTTCGCCGCTCGATCATGCCCTTCCACACGCCCAGTCCGAGGCCAATCACTGCCCCCGCCATAATGCCAAACCCACCCAGGTTGGCCAGCACCCAGAACATGAATATGCCGAACGCCACAAATGTCGCGCCGGCCAGCGTCCCGCCGAGCGCCCACCAGAAGACGTTCATTGACTACGCCTCCAGAACGCTTCTGCCGCTAACCTCGGTCATCGCCGCACCTGCCGCAGCTTCGGGTCGAGGCGGTCGCGCAGCCAGTCGCCAAAGAGGTTCAGGGACAGCACGGTCAGGAAAATGCCCAGGCCCGGGATGACGGCGACCCACCACGCCACTGCCAGGTAGTTGCGACCGTCGGCCACCATGACGCCCCAAGCGGGCGTCGGACGCGGGATGCCGACGCCCAAGAAGCTCAGCGTCGACTCCAGGATGATGACGACACCCACCTCCAGCGTCGCCAGCACGATGAGCGTGTTGGCCACGTTGGGCAGGATGTGCTTGATCACGATACGGGTCGTCGAGCAGCCGGAGACGCGGGCGCGGGCCACAAAGTCCATGTTCCGGAGCGAGAGCGTTTCAGCGCGGATCAGCCGCGTATACCGGTTCCACAGGAAAATGGCGATGACGGCGATTGCGATGAATATGCTCTGCCCGAAAATGCTCACGAAGATGAGCGCCAGCAGGATGGCGGGAATTGACGCCTTGATGTCTACGATGCGTTGCACAATGTGGTCAACCCACCCGCCGTACCATCCCGACACCAACCCCAGCGTCGTGCCGACGGTGGCGGAGATGAACAGCGCCGTCAGCGAGACAAAGAGCGCGATACGGGAGCCGTAGATCATACGGCTCAGTTGGTCGCGGCCCTGCCGGTCGGTGCCCAGGATGTGCTCCCACGAGCCATCTGCGTACCATACGGGCGGCGCCAGTCGGTTTATCAGGTCGCCGTCAAGCGGGTCGTGCGGCGCAATGATGGGCGCGAAGAGGCCTGGAATTACCAACACCGTCAGCAGGATGAATACCCACAGCAGCGGCAGGCCGCGCAGCAACTCCATGACTCGCTGGAAGCGAGTCTGCGATTTCTCCATAATGCCGACTTGGGCCCGGCCGGCAAATGTCGCCATTGAAAGCTCCTTCAGTCGCTTACCGACTCATCCGCGTGAAGCGAATGCGCGGGTCCGCGTACACGTAGGCGATGTCCGTGACCAGATGCATGAGGATGAGAATGGTCGAACCCATGAGCGCCAGCGCCTGCACCACGTGGTAGTCGCGGGCGTTGATGGCTTGGATGGCGAGTTGGCCCATACCCGGCCACGCAAAGATGGTCTCCACCACAATGGAGCCGGACACCAACTGCGAGATGACTACGCTCGCGAACGTCAGCGGCACGATTGCCGCGTTCCGGAAGGCATGCTTCCAGATGATCTTCCACTCCGGAAGCCCCTTGATGCGCGCCAATTTCACGTACTCAGAGTCCAATTGATTGAGCATGGCGGAGCGCATGAGGCGCAGCGTGGCGGCGCTGGGCAGCGCCAGCACGATGACTGGAAGCACAAGATTCTGGAGATCCCCTTTCCCGGATGTCGGCAGCCACCCTAGTGTGACGGCAAATATCCAGATGAGGATGATAGCGATCCAGAAGTCAGGCGTCGCCTGCCCCACGATGGCGAGCGTTTTGCCCCCGTAGTCGAACACCGAGTCGCGTCTGACCGCCGTCAACACGCCAATCATGATCGACATCGGGAAGCTGATGACCGTCGCAAGGCCGCCGAGCAGCAGCGTGTTTGGCAACCGCCGCCTGATGAGTTCGGCGGCGGACGCGTCAAAGCTGAAGGATGGGCCAAACTCCCCGTGCAGCATGTTGCCCATGTAGGTGAAGTACTGCACGGCCAGCGGCCGGTCGAGCCCCCATAGCTCGCGAATGTACTCTGCGGTCGCTTCGTCGTCCTCTTCGCCGAGCAGGTTGTCCAGTGGGTCGCCCGAGAGCCGCACCAGGGAGAAGATGATGATGGTCACGCCAAGGAAAGCAATCAGGCCGTGAAACAACCGAATGAGGATGTATCGTTGCATCCCGGCCTCCGCACTTGATGACGAAGCTCAATACGTGTGGGCAACATAGTTGCCGCGCGGGGTGGTGTCAAGGCGAGGAGGGAGACCGCGCCCCTATCTACGACTCCCGCCTGCGGATGAGCCGCGTCGGTGTGTCCGCGATGAAGCCGGAGAGGTTCAGCGCTGTGTGGATAAGTCCGATGTGCGAATACGCCTGTGGAAAGTTGCCCAGCTGCCGATTGATGGAGGGGTCGAACATCTCCGCGAAGAGGCCCAGGTGGTTGGAGCACCTGGTGATCATCTCATTGAAGTAGTCAAATGCTCGGTCCGTCTGCCCGGTGTAGATGAGGTTGCCCATGAGCCAGAAGCTCAGCAGCGTGAATGCCCCCTCCGGCTGGGCATCCAGCCCGTCGTCCGTCTCATCCGGGCTATAGCGCCAAACCAGCGGGCCGACGCTGAGGTCCCGCTCTATGGCGTCGACGTTCTGGCGGACGCGAGGGTCGTCGCGCTGAATGAGGCCAAAAAACGGAATGGCCAGGTTGGAGGCATCCAGGGAGTCGCTTCCGTACCGCTGTCGGAACGCCTGCTTGGACTCGCTCCATCCTAGGTCCAGGACCTGCGACTTGATGATGTACGCGGCCTGGGACCACCGCCGGTAGTGCCGCCGCTGACCCACGGCCGCGGCAATGTACGCCGCCGTGTCCAGGGCCGTCCAGCACAGCACCCTTGAGTACACAAAGTGCTGCGGGTCCCCGCGGACCTCCCACACGCCTCGGTCGCGTCGCTGCCAATTGGCCATGACCGTCTCCGCCAGCGAGTCCACCAGCTCCCACGCTTCTTCCGGAATCTCGTTATGCAGCACCAGCAGGGAATGAATCGACGATATGACCTCGCCGAACACGTCCATCTGCAGGTGCTCCGCCGCGCCGTTGCCGATGCGCACGGGCCGCGAGTCCTCGTACCCGCGCAGATGGCCCAGCACCTGCTCCTTGAGCGAGGATGTCTGGGTGATTCCGTAGACAATGCGCGTCCTGCGCTTGCTCAGCTGGCATTGTTCCAGCAGCCATTGGATGTAGTGGTCCGCCCCGTAAACGTCACCCAGGCGATAGAGGATGTCGACGGTGAAGCTGGTGTCGCGCAGCCACGAGTAGCGGTAGTCCCAGTTTCGCGACCCCCCGATGGTCTCGGGCAGGCTGGTCGTCGGCGCGGCAACGATGGCCCCGGTGCCCCGGTACATCATCAGGTGCAGCAGCAGGAACGAGCGGACGACGGGCTCCCGCCACATGCCCTCGTAGTTCATTCCGGCAACCAGCTCCTGCCAGTACCGCTGGGTCTGCTGCAGCTTCTCCTGCGAGCGGTACCGCTCGAGGTTGCCGGACCGCCCGCGGCCGTACGCCATCACGAAGGTTGCCGACTCTCCTTGGGACAAGGTGATTTCGCCCGAAACGCCTCCGCTGTGCACTGAAAGCGGGACGCTGGCGAGCAGCATCAAGCTCTGGCGGCCGCCGTGAGCCTCGACTGCGGCGCCGTTGCCCCTCAACGCCCGAAATTCCGGCATGCTGCGGGCGTAGTCGTGGCGCGGCTCGTAGTCGCAGCGCATCTCCACGCTGCCCGCCGTGCACGTCACGATGCGGTGTAGTTCGGGGGGTTCTTCGGGGTTCGTGTCCGGCCTGCCGTCCATGTCGCTGTCGTGAATGGGCATGAAGTCGGTGAGGGTCACGATGCCGGTAGCTGTGGTGAAGGTAGTCTCCAGGACGTTGGTGTCGCGCATGTAGGCCTGGTGCACGCTGGTGTACGCGCCGCTGGGGCGTATGCGGAACCGCCCGCCGATGTCCTGGTCCAGTATGGCGGCGAAGACGCTCGGCGAATCAAAGCGGGGAAGGCAACACCAGTCGACGGAGCCGTCGGTGCCGACCAGCGCCGCTGAGGACATGTCGCCTATGAGCCCGTAGTCGTACAAGTTCCGACGCTTCACCCCAAGCCTGAATCAGCTAGTCACTCTAGCACCCACTTCCAAAGCTACGCAATGGCTGTTGGGGCCGAGCTGACGCAGCCGTGCTACTCCTCCAGAGGCGCGACCTTGCCGAGGAAGACCTCCGTGAGGATGTTGGTCTCGCGCACGTCGTTTGGGGTTCCCTCGAACACGACGCGACCGTTGTCCAGGATGTACGCCCTGTCCACGATGTCCAGCACGCCCTTGATGTTGTGCTCTACGACCATGATCATCGTGCCGAGCTGCTCGCCGATGACGGAGACCATGTAGAAGACGCTGGCGACGATGTTTGGCGCAAGTCCGAGCGTCGGCTCGTCGAGCAGCAGCACCTCCGGGTTGGCCATCAGCCCGCGGCCCAGCGCCAGCATCTGCTGCTGACCTCCTGACATCTGGCTCGCCTTGTCCCGCCGTTTATCGTGGAGGATGGGGAACAGCTCCATGACGGTGTCCATGCGCCGCCGCTGCTCGGCCTTGTCGCGGAGGTAGGGGCAACCCATCTCGAGGTTCTCCTCGATGGTCAGGTGCGTGAAGAGCCGCCTGCCCTGCGGCACGAAGGAGATGCCCTGCTTCACGATTTCGTGCGTGGCGTTGGTGAGCGGCTCGTTGCGCCAATAGACGTGGCCCTCAGAAACGGGCGCGAGCCCCATGATCGCCTTGAGGACGGTGGACTTGCCGGCGCCGTTGGGGCCCATCACGGCCACCACCTCGCCCTTCCGAATGCCCACGGAGGCGTGCTCCAGTGCAGCGACGGCCCCGTACCGCACGGAAACGCCGTCCATTTCCAGCATGTACGGTTCGCCTGCTGCGCCGTTCGTCTCCGCCGCTTCGGGTTGCCCTGCGTTGTCTTTTGTCTCTTGCTCTTCCGTCATGGTTTCCGTCTCGCCTGTCTGGATAGTGCCGTCTGCGCGGCTCACGCGCCCAGGTACGCCTCGATGACCTCGCTCCGTGCGAGCACCTCGTCCACGTCCCCCTCGACGAGGAGCTCGCCGCTGTCCATCACGATGAGGTGGTCGGACAGTTCCCGCACGATGTCCATGTTGTGCGTGATGAAGAGAATGCTCTTTCCCCTGGCCCGCAGCTGCTTGAAGATGTCCTTCACCCGCACCAGCATCTGCGGAAAGAGCCCGGCGAAGGGTTCGTCAAACAGGTATGTGCTTACGTCGAGGGCCATTGCCCGTGCCATCTCCAGCAACTTTCGCTGTCCGTAGGAGAGGTCCTCGGCGAGGGCGGTGCGCTTGTCCCAAATGCCCACGTCGCGCAGCACCTGCTCGGCCCGTTGTTTGTGCGCCGCCTTTCCCCGCTCCAGGAGTGAGGGAAGCAGCCGCCGCTCCGTGAGGACCACCATGATGTTGTCCCACACGCTGATCTGGTTGAACAACCGCACGTCCTGGAAGGTGCGCGTGATGCCAAGGCCCGGCGTTTCGTACGGGTGCACGGTCCGCAGACCTACGCCGTCCACAATGACCATTCCGCTGTCCAGGGGCAGCATGCCGCTTAGGACGTTTATCAGCGTCGACTTGCCGGACCCGTTGGGGCCGATGACGCAGGTGATCTGTCCCCGCGGGATGGAGATGGAGAGCTCGTGCAGGGCCTGCACCCCGCCAAAGTTCTTGCTGACCCCCTCGGTCTCCAGCGCGTAGGTTTCCTCGTCCCGGGACGGGATCTGCGTCATAGCTTGTACCTCCCCAGCAGGCCCTGCGGCCGAAAGAGCATCAGCAGCACCAGCATCAGCCCCAGCACCACCTGCCTCGCCTGTCCCACGTACACGTCGGGCAGGAACGGCAGGAAGCGCATCCCTTCCTCCAGCAGCACAAAGGTCATCGCGCCCAGCAGCGAGCCCCAGATGGTCGCCAACCCGCCCAGGATGACGATGGACACCAGCAGGATCGATTCCAACAGGATGAAGGAGTTCGGATCGATGAAGGACGTCCAACTCGCGAAGAGCCCTCCGGCCATCGCCGCCATCATCGCCGAAAGCACCCAGATGGCCAGCTTGTAGTGCGTCACCCGGTAGCCGAAGACGGACGCGGCCTGTTCGTCCTCTCGAATGGCTGTCAGCACCCGCCCAAACGAGGACGACACGATGAACCACGCCACAAGCGACACAATCGCGAGGCACGCCAGCGCCATCGCGAGGAACTCGAGCTCGCCGTCCAGCACGTGGTTGCCGATGACTGGTCTCGCGATCTCGTGGATGCCGAAGGCGCCACGGGTTACGGCCCGCGCGTTGAGGAAAAGGTTGAAGGAGATGATGGCAAAGCCGAAGGAGACCAGCACAAAGACGTCGTCGCGGAAGCGGTTGAACACCACCCCCACCACGAGTGCGGTGAGGCCGCCCAACGCAATCCCGACGGGCAACGCGGCGAAGAACGGCCACTCGTAGGTGGGAATTGACTCGGTGCGAAGCAGCGTGTAGTCGGCGGTGGAGGTCAGGATGGCCACGCTGTACGCGCCTATGCCGAAGAAGCCGATGTGCCCCACGGATAGCAACCCCGTGAAACCCACCACGAGGTTCAGGCTCACCGCCAGGATCGCCCAGATGGCGAAGACCGTGCCTATCGTGATGGCGAAGCCGAATCCCTGCCAAATGACGAAGGCTACCACCCACACCAGCACGATGATGTTTGCCCACAGCTCGACGTTCCCGTTCGCAAGCCGCGGGAACAGTCTGCGCGTGCGCCCCTCTGCTGTTGTTTCGACCGCGTTGGTTGTCATGCCGCTACTTTCTTGGCAAGAGTCCACCGGGCCAGAAGGACAGGAAGAGGATCAGCACCACGAAGGAGATGACGTCCTTCCATTCCCCGGCCAGGTCCCAGATGCCGAACTGTTCCACCATGCCCAGCGCGAATCCGCCCACAAGTGCGCCGTACAGGTTGCCTATTCCGCCGACAACCGAAGCGATCCACCCCTTCAGGAGCAGCAGTAGCCCCATTCGTGGCTGAATGGCGGTGTCGTGCCCGCTGAGGATGCCCGCCGCCGCGGCATACATCGCGCCGATGAAGAACACGACCGCGATGACGACCGTTGTGTTGATCCCCACGACCTTGGAGACGTCCTCGTCGTCGCCGATAGCGCGAACGGAGCGGCCGAACGACGTTCTCTGCAGAAGCCACAGCAGCCCTGCAAACCCCGCCAGCGACACGCCCACCGCGAAGAAGTTGAACCCCTTGATGTTGCCGCCGGCCAACCGCAGGGGCTCGCTGCCGAAGGCGTCCGGCAACGGCCTCGGCGCGCTGTCAAAGACGATGGTGATGGCGGCGCTGATGGCCAGCAGGACGCCCATGGACGCGACAAGCATGATCAGCGGCGAGCGTGCCCGCTTCCGCAGCGTCACGTACAGGCCCCTGTACAGCGAGAGTCCCACACACCCTGCCAGCAGACAGGACACCGCCCAGCTGAGATATAGCTTGGACCCCGGGGTTCCGGCGAGGTATGTCGCGGCTGCGACCCCCACGACGAGGGCCGCGGCAATGGGAATGTACTTTGGCGCCCACCCGGACTCCCGTCCCGGCAGCCGCACCAGCCCCTCTCGCACAGCCAGACCCGCGGCCACGCCGATGCCAAGTCCCGCCACAGGTCCGAATAGGATGTGAAGGTTGTCCGTGTACGTCAGCACGAGGCCCATGTAGATACCCACCGCGCCCGCCACGACCCCCACGATCGCAAGAAAGGTCCTGGAGTCAATCCGATGGCGATACTTCGCGAAGAAGATCTCGTAGAGTGCCCATGCAACCACGCCGGCAACAATGGCGGCAAACAGCACGTTGACCACGGGGTTCTGCACCTCGTACAGGCCGCCAATCGCCTCTTTGGAACGCAGATAGAAGACCCCGTACGCCCCGATGGCGGCCGCGGAGCCATAGTAGAGGTCAAAGAACCAGACGGTGCTGTAGACGAGGGTAAAGCCCATGGCCAGCAGCGCGTATACCGCGCCCACGGAGAGGCCGTTGAACGCAAACTGCACCGACTGGGAGGGGGATTCGGCGACCTTCCACGCAAGGTACGCGATGACCAGCGTTGCCAGGACAATCGCGAGGATATTGCCCTGGCGGCCCCCGGCCGATATGAGGCGTCGCACGCAACTACACCCCACGTTTCAGAATGCAGGGAAGGGCGGAGACGATCATCGCCATCAGGCTGGCAACGGGCGTCTCCACCCCCCCTCGGTTAAGTTCTAGACACTTGGCGCCGGGCCCAACACCTTGTAACCCTGGTTGTCTTCGGTGCGCTCGCTAACCGGCAGCACCTCAACGACCACGTTGGCCAAGCCGACGACTTCACCCTTCTCGTCGAAGCTGTAGTTCTCTCCTATGGCTCCGCTCCAGGTGATGCCATACAGGCAGTCACGCATGCCGTCGGCGTCCTGGTCGTCGTCTGTCTCCTTCAGGCACTCGGCTACGATGTAAACGTCGTCATACGCAGAGCCTAGGTACCACGGCAGCGTCACGTAGTCATACTTCGCCTTGAAGTTTTTGACCACCGCCGTGGCCGTGGTGTTGTTGGGGTCCAGGTCTGTGATGATGGCCTTGACGCCGGTTGCCGCTTCCCCTGCAACCTCCAACGCCGTCGTGCCGGCCACAACAACGTCGCCGTAGATGGGGCCGTCATACCCGAGCTCCCGGACCTGCTTCACGAGCGTCCCGCCGGAGAACTCAGCCTGCGCTGCGAAGAGCAGCGCGTCCGGTCCCGCAGCGATCAGCTTGGTCAACTGGCTGCGAAAGTCGGTGATGTCCGTGGCGAAGCTCTCCTCAAGCAGGACCGTACCGCCCAATTCGAGGAAACGGTCGGTGGACTCGCTCCGCGCCCCCTCCGCGTAGTCTGTGCTCTCGGCGATGCTTGCGATTGAGCGGATGCCGTCGGACCACATGGTGTTGCCCATGTCGATGCCGAGCTGTGAGTCGTTAAGCGCCGTCCGGAAGATGTAGTCGCCGGCCTCGGCGATGTCAGGATTCGTAGCAAGGCCGGAAAACAGGATGGTGCCGTCCGCCTCGGCCAACGGCGCTGCGCCAAGCATCGCCCCGCTGCAGGAGGTGCCCAGGATGATCTTGACGCCGTCCACGTCTGTGAGCTTCCGGTAGGCGGTTATTGCGTCCTGGGCGTTGCACTTGGAGTCCTCTACGACAAGCTCCAACATTTTGCCATTGATGCCGCCCGCCGCGTTGATCTCATCTACCGCTAGTTGTTTAGCTTGGCTGGAGACGGTCCCGTACGTCTCGCCGGGGCCCGTAAGCGATTCCATGACGCCAATCCGGAACGTGTCCTCGTCCTCGCCATCACATGCCATGAATCCCAACGCTGCAACGAACAGTGCGGTCAGCAGAAGAAACGACCTGACAGAAAGCGTCTTCATCTTGGCCTCCTCCTCCCACGTTGCTTGCGCCCATCCGGGTTACCAGGCAGTCCTTCCGTACCACAAAGTGGTGCGCATAGTATGCCCCTGTCTACGATATTGTTCAATAAGTTGCCGCAATGCGATTGCGTGACATCAGAAACGAGAACTGACTGCATGTTTTCCTGAGTGTTTGTGCTGGATGGCACTGCGAGAGCTGGTGCAATCATACCTGATGCTCATGACCATCTTGAACACATCGACGTGACATACGCGATTCGTCGTTGGGACGCTCATGCGCAGCGCTTCGTGTAATATCATGGGCAAGGGCATCGGACAGGTCCGTTGCGCTGCCCTGGTTGAGAAGGCAAGCGCCACGGGAATAAACAAGGGAAGCAGTCACCGAGGAGTTGACATGAAGGGCATGCTGGCGCGTCCACTCGTTGCCGTTGCGTTGGTGGTAGTTGCCATTGCGGCGATGTCCGCCTGTGGAGGCTCCGACACCGTGGTGTTCGCCACCGACGGCTCCTATCACCCCTTCAACTTCGTCAACGACGACGGAGAGATTGACGGCCTCGAACGAGAGCTCGGCGACGAGCTGTGCCGCAGGGCCAACTTGGAATGCGAGTGGGTCATCAACGACTGGGACGCAATGATCCCCGACCTCATCGCGGAGGACTTCGACGCCATCATTGCAGGCATGAGCATCACGTCGGAACGCGACGAGCAAATCGACTTTACGCAGCCGTACTACCCGCCGAGCCCGTCCGTTTACCTCGCACTGGCAGCCGCCGGTAACGCGGCGGTCGAGGGCAAGGTGGGCGCGCACTCAAACACCATCCATTCGGATTACCTGTCGGAGTCCGGCACAGAGTTTCACGCGTTTGATGATGCGCAAGACTCCCTGGACGCCGTGCTCAACGGTGATGTGGACGCAATCCTTGTTGACCATGGCTTTGCTGTGGAGAAGGTGACTGAGGCGGGCGGCAGGTTGGCGATCGTCGGCCCTTCCGTGACCCTGGACATGGGTATTGGCATCGGCGTGCGCGAGACCGATAGTATTCTGAAGGCCAAGCTCAACGACGCCATTCGCGCCATGCAGTCGAATGGCAGCCTCAACGACCTGATCCTGAAGTGGGTGGGCGAGGACGCCGCGACGTTCTAGCTTCAGCAGCCCCGGGAGTCCTCCGGCGTTCACGGCGGCGAAGGTGTCTCCAGCGCCCCCGCTGCCTCATCACGCACGTAGCCCCCGAGTGCCCCCGCAGGCAACGGCGCTATACTCGTCTGCCAGTCCTCGCCTGCATTCCGCTTGAGAGGCAACCCAGCGTCCGCCGCCGGTGGTGTACGCACAATCGGGCTGCAATATCCCAACAGCAACTGTGCTACTATAATATTTGGTGCCTCGTTACATCGTTCACAAACGCGTCTGTACGCTCCGTTCCGGCGACACCTCTTTCACATCGCCCCTTTCACCAGGCAATAGGAGACACCTAATTGAGCTTCCTCACGGCAATCGCCCTGCGCCGTCCGACCGTTGCGCTCCTGGCCATCATCATCGTCCTGACCTCAGGCGTGGTTGCGTACCGATCAATGCAGGTGGAGCTGTTTCCGCAGATTGAGTTTCCATTGGTCACGGTGTTTGCGGCGTACCCTTCCGCAGACCCGGAAGCCGTGGTGCGTGAGGTTACCGGCCCAATTGAGCGGGTCATCTCCGGCGCCGATGGACTCGAGACCATCCAGTCCACGTCCTCCGAGGGCAATGCCGCAGTGTTTGCCACCTTCCGATACGGGACAGACATGGAGGCGGCCGCCACCCAAATCGAGAATGGTCTAAGCAGCGTCAACTTCCCTCCCGCCGTGGACGACCCTGCCGTGGGCCGGTTCAACCCCGATGCCTTCCCCGTCATCCAGTTCGGCGTTGTATCCGACAGGCCGCTGGCCGAGCTCCAACCGCTGGTGCAGGACATCATCATCCCGGAGATTGAGGCCATCGATGGGGTGATGCGAGTCCGGTTGTTTGGAGATGTGGACCAGAACGTCACCGTGGTGGCAGACGTCGACAAGATGGCAGCCAACGGCGTCACGATCTTCCAGATGTCCTCAGCCATGCGTGAGAACAACGTGACCCTTCCCGCCGGCCTCCTCTTCGATGGTTCAACGGCGTTGATTGCGAAAACGACGCACACGCTCGAGACGGTGGACGACATCCGAGACCTCGTCGTCGCCACCAACGAGTCCGGTCCCGTGCGCCTTCGTGACGTCGCGACCGTCTCATTCGGCGAGGGCCGGCGCGCCACCATTTCGCGCACCAACGGCAAGCTGGGCCTCTCCGTTGACGTCTCCAAGAAACCCGACGCCAACACCCTCGACGTCACCACTGCCGTTAACGAGGTCATTGCCAACGTGGAAGGCATACCGGAGGACGTTGACATCATTGTGGTGACGGACCAGGGCCCGGCCATCCAGGACCAGATTGACTCTCTGGTGCGCGAGGGCGTGTTCGGGTTCCTCTTTGCCGTCTCCGTGGTTTTCGCATTTATGCTCACCATCCGCCCAACCTTTGTGCGCGGCTTTTTCAACACGCTGCGGCCAACCGCGGTAATCGCCCTCTCCATTCCGCTGAGCGTATTTACCGGGATCCTCCTGATGTACTGGCAGGACATGTCCCTGAACTTCATGACCCTGGGTGGTCTGGCCATCTCCGTGGGACGCGTCGTGGACGACTCCATCGTCGTGCTGGAGAACATCTACCGCCACATACAGGGCGGCCGAGAGCGGTGGCGCGCCGCACTGGAAGCCACGGCGGAGGTGGGCCCGGCGATTTTCGCCTCGACGATGACCACCGTCGTCGTCTTCGTACCGCTGGCCTTCATCGAGGGTTTGGTTGGCGCCTTCTTCCTGCCCTTCGCCCTCACAGTGACCTTCGCCTTGCTGGCTTCCCTGCTGGTGGCATTGACCGCCGTGCCGGTGCTCGGCGCCCTTCTCCTCCGCCCCGGCGACCTGCCGGACGGCGCCGGCGACGAGGGTGACCTGCACTTCCAGGAGACCTGGCTCCAGCACACCTACATCGGCATCCTGCGGTGGGTATTGGGGCACCGGACGGTAACGCTTCTGGCGGCCGTGGTCCTGACCGTTTCCAGCCTTCTCCTGACGGCCGTCATTCCCGTAAACCTGTTCGGCGGCAGCGGCGACCGCTACCTGGCGATCACCTTGACCCTGCCGCCCGGCTCCGACGTGCAGCGGACCATCGACGAGGTCATTGAGATAGAGACTCGCATAGATGAGCTGTCTGACGTCTATACGGCGAATATCGGTTCCGTCGGGTTCGAGACCGGTGGCATCCCCACCGGCCTGCAGCAGGCGAGTTTCTTCATTCAACTCAATGACGATGTGCCGGAGGACATTGGCGAAACCCTGAGGAAGGAGTTGGCCAAGCCCGGGCAGACCGTCCGCGTCTCAGAGCTGGCGGAAGGGCCGCCCACCGGCGGTGTGGAGATCGACATCACCGGCCCCAACTATGACGAGATTGCCGGAGTTGGCAGGGAGTTGGCGGCGTCTATTGCAACGATTGAGGGCATCGTCAATCTGGAAAGCAACGTGACGCAGGCAAGGCCCGAGGTGGCCGTCGAGGTTGACCCGGAGAAGGCGGCCCGCATCGGGCTGACCACCCAACAGGTCGGGCTGCAGCTCAGCCAGTACACCATTGGGCAAAGGGTCACGTCCATCGACGTCGATGGGAAGGCTGTCGACGTTGTGCTAACCGGCGACCCACGCTCGACGGGCGGCGTTGAGCAGTTGAAGTCGCTCATCATCGTCGGGCCGGGCGGCGCCGCGCCTCTTGGCGACTTGGCGGACCCGGTGCTGCGTGAGGGCCCGGTGTCCATCAGCCGCACGGACGGGCAACGGTCAACCACCATCACGGCGGACATCGTTGCCGAGAACACGCAGGCTATCGGCACCCTCGTGGACGAGAAGATTGCCGAGCTGTCCCTGCCCCCCGGAGTGGCGGTCAACAGCGGCGGCATCTTCGGGGACATTGAGGAAGGCTTCCGGGCCATCTTTATCTCCATGGCCGTTGGCGTCGTGTTGATCTACCTCGTGATGGTGGCCAGCCTCGGAAGCCTGCGGAACCCCTTTGTTGTCATAACGACACTGCCCCTCGCGCTCATCGGGGTGATGGTGGCCTTGGCCGTCACCGGGCGCGCTTTGGGCCTGCCGGCCATGATGGGCACCCTGTTGCTCATCGGCATCGTCGTCACGAATGCCATCGTGCTCATCGCTTTCGTGGAACAGCAGCGAGCCAGGGGCCTCAGCGTGTACGACGCCCTCATCTCCGGCGCTCGTGTGCGGCTGCGCCCCATCCTGATGACCGCCATCACCACCAGCTTTGCGCTCCTACCGCTGGCTGTGGAGTCGGGAGGCAGCGGGGGCATCATCGGCGCCGAGCTGGCGACGGTGGTCATTGGCGGGCTGACCAGCTCCACAGCCCTGACCCTGCTGGTCCTGCCCATCGTCTACATGCTCTTCAACGACAGCATCCCGCGGCTGGCGAGCCGGCTCCTGCGCCGGGCCTCGGCCCCGACGGTTGAGGCCCCCGAGCCCGCCGTCGAAGGCTAGCGAACAACAAGAGGGCGGCCCATGCTCCTCCTCGATTGAAGGAAGCGCGGACCGCCCTCTCTTTGCGTCACCCGTGCGTTAGCCGAGTTTCAGGCGCCTGCTTCGAGACTCGCAGGGTGGGGGCGCACGCCCCTACCCTTGTCCCCCATGCGTATTCACGAAGTGGTGCTTCTCCGCGACAGGGTGGACCATCCTGTTGGCGAAGAAGGCAATCACCAGCAGCCCCGCCATGACAAACATCGCCTCGTTGTACGCGCTTGGCGTGGGATCCGTCGTGCCGGACGGCGCGATCTCCAGCAGTTGGATGATGGTCACTGTCTTGGCGTCGATGAGCTCCTGCAAGCTGCTGATGGGCGCGCCGAACTTCGCATGGAAGGCCGCCGGGTCCACCTTGGCTGCTAGGTCGTTGATCGACCGCCTCAGGGACAGGTCGCGGAGAAAGGTGATCACGAAGGGCCCAAGGATGCCGGCGACGGCCCATGCGCTGAGCAGACGCCCGTGGATGGCGCCCACGTGCATGCTGCCAAAGAGGTCTGAGACGTACGCCGCAATCGTCGCGAAGCCCCCGCCGTACATGGTGAATATGATCATGGTGATCGCGTAGAAGAGAATGAGCCACACCACCATCGGATTGCCGCTGACCTGCATGGCAACAAAGGGTATGGACAGATAGAGGACCGCGCCCAATGCGAAGAAGGCGTAGTAGGTCTTCTTCCTGCCAATGTAGTCGGAAGCGTATGCCCATCCGAATCTCCCCAGCATGTTGAAGACGCTGATCATCAACACGTAGGTCGCGGCAAAGCCGGGGGGCGCGATGGACGGGAGACTCGAGCCGAAGATGTCCGTCATCATGGTCTTCGCAATGCCGATGATGCCGATCCCCGCCGCGACGTTCAGGCACAGGACCACCCACAGCAGGTAGAACTGCTGGGTCTTTGGCGCTTCATCCACGTGGACGTCCGGCCCGGGGGGAATCCTGCGGCGCAGCAGGGACCCTTCGCCCTCCCCGACCACGCTGCCCTTGGGCCGCCAACCCTCCGCCGGGAGACGGAAGGAGAAGGCCGCGATGATCATGACGATGAAGTAGACAATCCCCAGAGTGAAGAATGTCTCCGCCGCGCCGGTCCCTCCAGTGCCCGCGACATAGACCCCGGCCGGCTCCGGCACGATCATGTTGGACACGTCAGCAGCGCCAACAACGACCACCTCGACCGACCTCCCGGCGACCTCCGCAAACCGCCTGCCGGCTTCCGTGACCAGGGCCACTGCATCGACGCTCCCCAGGTATTGCGGCGACTCGTAGAAGAATCGGAGCAGGTACTCCTTGACCGGCGCGCCGATGATCGCTCCGCCGCCAAAGCCCATGATCGCCAGGCCCGTGGCCATGCCGCGCCGGTTCGGAAACCACCGGATGAGCGTCGCCACCGGCGAGACGTACCCGACGCCAAGGCCGCACCCGCCCAGGACGCCGTACCCCAGGTAGACCACCCAAAGTTCGTGCAGGTAGATGCCGACGCCACCCACGATGAACCCGCCGCCCCAGAGGAACGCCGCGAGCACGCCGACAAACCGGGGCCCCAGCTCATCCAGCGTCCTGCCCGCAATGGCCGCCGTCATGCCCAGGAAGACGATGGCGACGGAGAATATCCAAACGACGGAGTTGGTGCCCCAGTCGTCTGCGCTGCTTGCCACAATGCCAAGCTCCTTCACCAGGGCCGGGTTGAAGATGCTCCAGGAGTACACGGACCCCATGCAGAGGTGCATGGCAACGGAGACAAGGGGCATCTTCCACCTGTTGAAGTCAGGCGGTGCGATAATGCGGTCCTTCCGCAGGAAAGCAATGGGTGCGGAAGCTGGCACGTCTGTTACATCCTCACCAGTTTGGCGGCTCTGGACGCCGTCACCCCACTCGCCGCTCCTGTGCGGTGCGGCTGGACCACCCTACAGACTGCGCACGATAGCTTAACACCGGCAAACGCCAAGACGGAATGGCATTGCGCCTGGCCCTTGAGCCCGGCTGCCATAAGGTATACCGCGTCCGCCTCCGCGGCGACCGGTTGGTTCACTCGGACCGGTACGTTTTGATGCCGGCCGACGTCTCCGCCAGCTTTTGCGGCCCTCAGAGCTTCTCGCCCCTACAACGCTTGACAAAAGAACACATGTTCTATACCATCCGCTCACCCACTTCTTAGCGAGATTGCTCTTGTCGGAGGGCCCGTGAGAGTCGCCTGTATCGTCATCACCCATCTCAGGGCAAAGGTCGAGATGCGGCGGCAGCCCCACCTCGCGGAGAAGCCCGTGGTCATCGTGGACCGCGCGCAGGGCAGGCCCACCGTCGCCGACCACTTCCCCGCCGTGACGGGCGTCGCCGCCGGCATGACGCTGGAGCAGGCCCTTTCCCTCCATGCCGGCGCCGTCACCATCGACGCCGACGAGCCCGCCTACCGCAAGGCCTTCCAGCAGGCCCTCACCGCCCTGCAGAGCATCAGCGACCGCGTCGAGGACGCTGGCCTCGGTGCGGCCTACGTGCGGCTGGACGGGCTGCAGGAGATGTACCGTGGCGAGGCCCGCCTGGTGTGCGCCCTGGTGGACGCCCTGCCCGCTTACCTGCGTCCCCGCATGGGCGTCGCCGACGCCAAGTTCCCCGCCTTCGTGGCCGCGCTGGGCAGCAGTCCCGGCGGCGCGGCGCAGGTCCCCCCCGACGCGGCGGCCTTCCTCGCCCCGAACTCCGTCGACCTTCTCCCCCTCTGCCCGGACGACCGCCTGCGCATGCACCGCTTCGGCCTGCACACGATGGGCGACGTCGCCGCCATGCACCCCGACGCCTTCACGGCCCAGTTCGGCGCCGAGGGCCGCCGCGCCTGGGAGCTCTGCCACGGCATCGACGACGACCCCGTCGTGCCGCTCCCCTGCGAGGAGTCCGTCACGGAGCACACGGCCCTCCCCTTCGCCTCCACCTCCGTCGAGCTGCTGCTGACGGCGGTCGACACGCTGCTCAGGCGCGCCTACTCCCGCCCGCAGATGCGGGGCCGCTACGCCGGTCGCGCGGAGATCGCCTGCGCCCTCGAGCGGACGCCTCCCTGGGAGCGCCCCGTCAACTTCAAGCAGGCCGTGGGCAACTGGGAGCAGGCCTCCTTCCTCATGCGGCGGCAGCTCGAGACCGGCTTGCCGGAGGCTCCCGTCGAGGAGATGACCCTCGCCCTCTCCAACATCACCGGCGAGGCCGGCGTGCAGTCCGGGCTCTTCCACGACGTCAAGCGGGACCGCCGCGAGCGCCTGCTGGAGGCCGAGCGGCAGGTCCAGAGGCGTACCAACGGCGCTCAGGGCCTCTACCGCGTGGTGGACGTCGCCCCGTGGCACCCCGCGCCGGAGATGCGCGCCGTTCAGGTCCCCATCGACCCGGCCGGGCGCGATGGCATGAAGCCGCTGGCCGCCCCCGTCTCCGTCGCCGTCAAGGAGGGCCCGGACCGCGAGCCCACCGCCGTGCGCCTCGGCAGGCAGTGGCACACCCTCGGCGGCGTCGAGGACCGCTGGAGCTTCGACCTGTGGTGGATGCCTCAGCCCGTGCGCCGCACCTACTACCGCGTCAGCCGCGAGGGCGGCGGGCAGCTCATCCTCTTCCGGGACCAGCACGGGGCCTGCTGGTACCAGCAATCCGCCTAGGCGCCGCCCGATGACAGCCGGATACGTGGAGTTGCACGCCAAGAGCTTCTACTCCTTCGGGGAAGGGGCCTCCCACGCTCACGAGCTCCTGGCGCAGGCCCGCGAGTACGGCTACCCTGCCCTCGCGCTGACGGACACCAACCTCTGCGGCGCGCTGGAGTTCGCGCGGCTCGCCGCCAGCCTCGACGTGCAGCCCATCACCGGCGGCGAGCTCACTCTCTCCGACGGCTCGCGTCTCGTGCTGCTGGCCCAGACCCGGCAGGGCTACGCGAACCTCTCGCGACTCTTCACCCTCGCCAACGCCGTCGACCGCCGCGAGCCGCGCCTCGACCCCGCCTGCCTCCCCGCCCACGCCGAGGGTCTCGTCCTCCTCACCGGCGGCCGCGACGGCCCTCTCGCCGCGCTGACCGTGCAGGGCCGCGACGCCGAGGCCCGCTGCCTCCTCCGTGACTATCAGTCCTGGTTCGGCTCGGACGCCGTCTACGTCGAACTCCAGCAGAACTTCCTCCAGGGCGACACCCGCCGCAACCGCGAGCTCGCCGCCCTCGCCGCCGCCGCCGGGGCGCCCCTCGTCGCCACCAACGACGTCCACTACCACGCGCCGGAGCGCTACCGGCTGCAGCACGCCCTCGTCGCCGCCAAGCGCAACACCACCATCGACCGCGCGCTGCCCTACATCCGGCCCAACCACCACCTGCACCTGAAGCCGCCGTCCCGGATGCAGCGGCTCTTCCGCGAGCGCCCCGACGCCCTCGCGAACACCCTGCGCATCGCGGAGCAGTGCGCCTTCAACCTCAGCGCGGACCTCGGCTACACCCTCCCCGCGCCGCAGTTCCCCGAGGGCTACTCCGCCGAGAGCTTCCTGCGCCGCCTGTGCATGGAGGCCGCGCAACGCCGCTTTGGCGCCGTCACCCCGCAGGTGCGGCAACGGCTGGAGGAGGAGTTCCGCCTGATCAACAAGCACGGCCTCGCCGGCTTCCTGCTCCTCTACCGCGAGATCGTGCTGCTCGCCCAACGCATCATGGAGGAGAAGGGCCTGGTGCAACCGGAGACTCCCCTCGAGGAGCGCCCGCCCGGCCGAGGGCGCGGCTCCAGCGTCGCGCTCCTCATCGGCTACCTCATCGGCATCAGCCACGTCGACCCGCTGCGATGGGACCTCACCCTGGAGCGCTTCATCTCCGAGGACATGACCATGCTCCCCGACATCGACCTCGACTTCCCGCGCACCCTCCGCGACGACCTCATCGGCCGCGTGCACCAGCACTTCGGGCCCGAGTACGCCGTGCTGGCCGGCGCCGTCGCGACCTACTCCGTCAAGGGCATCGTCCAGGACCTCGGCAAGGCGCTGGGGCTGCCGCGCGAGGACCTGCGGCTGCTTTCGAAGCAGCTCTACTCGCAGGACGCCGAGGACCTCCGCGCCGAGATGCTGGAGCTGCCCGCCTTCCGCGACCGCGTCGACGCCCCCGGCTGGCGTGACCTCATCGAGTTGGCGCCGCAGCTCATGCACGCCCCCCGCAGCCTCGGCCAGCACGTCGGCGGCATGATTCTCAGCGACGCCCCTATCCCGGAGATGGTGCCCATTCGAGCAGGCGCCATGGACGGCCGCTACATCATGGACTGGAACAAGGACAGCGTCGCCGACGCCAACTTCGCCAAGATAGACCTCCTCTCCCTGCCCGTCCTCGACCAGCTTGAGGAGGCCCTAGACATGATCGAGGCCCGCGAGGGCGCCCGCCCCGACCTCAGCAAGCTCGACCCGCAGGACGCCAACGTCTACGACATGATCAACGCCGGCAACGCCAAGGGCGTCTTCCTCCTGCAGTCCCCCGCGCAGCTCAAGATGGGCCAGCGGCTCAAGTCGCGCAATCTGCTCGACCTCGCCTACCAGGTCGCCCTCATCCGCCCGGGCGTCGGCGTGCAGGGCAGCGCCGTCAGCCTGTTCGTCGAGCGCTACCGCCACGGCGCGTCCTGGGACTACGACCACCCGCTGGAGCGGCGTGCCTTGGAGCGCGGCTACGGCATCATCGTGTGGCAGGAGCAGGTCGTGCAGCTCGTCGTCGACGTCGCCGGCATGACCGCCGCGCAAGCCGACGAGCTCCGCCGCGCCTTCGCCCGCCCCAACAACGCCCACCTCATCGCCATGCACTGGCAGCGCTTCCTGGAGGGCGCGCTCCGCAACGGCGTGCCGGAGGAGGCCGCCCGCAAGATCTTCGCCAAGATCAACGGCCAATACATGTTCCCGGAGTCCCACTCCCACGCCTTCGCCGTCACGGCCTATCAGGCGGCGTGGCTGAAGCGCTACCACCCGGTCGAGTTCTTTGCGGGGCTGTTGAACAACCAGCCCATGGGCTTCTATCCGCTCGAGACGCTGAAAGAGGACGCCCGCCGCTTCGGCGTGCCCGTGCTCAACCCGTGCGTCAACCGAAGCCAGGCGCGCTGCACGCCACGCAACGGCTCCGTGCTCATGGGGCTGCAGTTCGTCAAGGACGTGGGCGAGGAGTCCGCCAAGGCCATCGTCCGCGAGCGCGAGCGGCACGGGCCGTTCACCGACGCCGGCGACCTCGTGCGCCGCACCGGCGTGAAGCCCCAGGCGGCGCTCTCCCTCACCCAGGCCGGCGCCTTCGACGGCGTGACCCCCAACCGGCGGCGCGCCCTCTGGGATGCCGGGCTTCCCATTCGTCCCACGCGCGGCGGCCAGCGCGCCTTCCCCCTGCCCGACGACGGCAACGCGCCCCCGCTCCCGGACTTCACCGACGAGGAAAAGATGATGGGCGAGTATCGCGCCCTTGGCCTCTACCCCAAGGGCCACGTCATGCAGTTCGTGCGGCCCACCCTGCCGCCGACCGTGCTGCCCACCGCCGAGGTTGAGTGGGCGCCCGACGACGCCAGCGTGCAGGTGGCTGGCTGGCCCGTCGCTCGCCAGCACCCGCGGGGCAAGTCCGGCACGGTCTTCGTCACCTTGGAGGACGAGACCGGCGACGTCCAGCTCATCGTGTGGCCCCACGTCTTCGCCAGGTACCGCCGCGAGATCGGCGGCAGCCTCATCCTCGCCCACGGCACCGTCTCCCGCCACGACGACACCACCAACATCATGGTCACCCGCGTGGAGCGCATCCGCACCCGAGCCCCCCTCCCAACCTCCCACGACTGGCGCTAGAGGTCCTGCCTGACCCGCCCTTGCTCTCATCGACACCCCCCGCCGCCGCCCGCTCACCGTCATTCCTGCTCCCCCTCTCGTCATTCCTGCCCCTCCCACTCGTCATTCCTGCGAAGGCAGGAATCCAGAGGGGCGGGGCCAGGGAGGGGCAATCCCACCATCAAACCCCGTCGCATCCCGACATCAACAAACGTCGTAGGGACGTTTCGCGATTCCGATCACCCTGAGGCTCTCGAAGGGCCGTCCCCCCTCCACCCGCCCCCTGACACCACCCAATTGCCCCCACGCCCAACTCTCCGCTACCCTCCCCTTATGGAACACGCCACCTACAACTCCATCGACGTCGTCGCGAGCGCAAATCCTGTGGTCGTCCGCGCTCTCGCGACACCACAACAGGGAGGATCGGTTTCCCACGGGCATAAATTCTGTTTTTATTGGATTTGTAGCTGCAATGCGACACAGCAGATATAATTACGAATGCCAAACGCGGTTCGCGGCAGCTACGGAGGGTAGCGCAAAAAGTCCACCCGTGACACCTCTTGCCGGGCCTTGGACAATGACCAGTGCAGACGAAGGAGCGCAAAGATGTGCGGACGCTACAGCCTCGTCGCTGGCGCTGACCAGCTCGCCCTGCGCTTTGACTTCGACGCCCGCGCCCTCGACCTCTCGCCCAACTACAACGTCGCGCCATCCCAGTCCGTGCTGACGGTCCGAGCCGCCGAGGGCCCCCACCGCGAGGCCGCTCTCATGCGTTGGGGCCTCATCCCCTCGTGGGCCAAGGACAAGTCCATCGGCTACAGGATGATCAACGCCCGCGCCGAGACCGTCGCCGAACGCCCCAGCTACCGCACCGCCCTCCAGCGCCGCCGCTGCCTCGTCATCGCCGACGGCTTCTACGAGTGGCAGCGCGAGGGCAAGACGCGCCGCCCCATGCGTATCACCCTGCGCTCCGGCGAGCCCTTCGCCTTCGCCGGCCTGTGGGAGACCTGGCGCGACCCCGAGGGCGAGCTCCTCCACTCGTGCACCATCATCACCACGACGCCCAACGACGTCGTCCGCCCCATCCACGACCGCATGCCCGTCATCCTGCCTCCGGACCTGGAGCCCCTCTGGCTGGACGCCGATGTGAAGGACTCCGCCATACTTGCGGACATCCTCGCGCCCTACCCCGCAGAGCAAATGCAGGCCTACGAGGTCTCTGCGCTGGTGAACTCGCCCAAGAACAACGTCCTGGACCTGATCCGCAGGGTGGAGTAGCGCCCATTGGTCGCACCTGCTCCCCGGCCCACTCGTCATTCCTGCGGAGGCAGGAATCCAGCGGGGCGGCGCTGAGAGAGGCGCCCGAAGATGCAACACTTCACGCATACCCACAACACAGGGAGGAAGCCAAATGCCGTACAACGAGGAGCTTGCCATGCGCGTCCTGACCACAATCGGCGCCGAGCCCTCACTTGTGCAGAAGCGCATGTTCGGCGGGATGGCGTTCATGCTGCAGGGCAACCTCGCCTGCTGCGTCGCCAACGACGACCTCATCGTGCGCGTGCCGAAGGACGAGTACGCCGCCGTGTTGGAGCAGTCCCACGTCCGCGAGATGGACTACTCCGGCCGAGCCATGCGCGGGTGGGTCCTAGTCGGCCCCGGTGCGACGGACAGCGACCCCGCGCTAGCCGAGTGGGTGCGCTACGGCGCGTCGACGGCCCTCGCGCTGCCGCCCAAGTAATGCCCCGACTATTATGTCTCGCTGCTCTCTTGCTCGCCCTTGAGCTGCAACGGCAGCCCCGCGGCCATGAAGTAGACGGCGTCCGCCTGCGCCGCAAAGAGTTGGTTGACGCGCCCCAACGCGTCCTCGTATGCGCGGCCCAACTCCGAGGGCGGGATGACGCCGAGCCCAACCTCGTTGCTCACGACGACCCAGTTGGCGTCGCTCCGACGCTGCAGCGCCAGCAACGCCTCGGCCTGCGCGGCGATGGCCTCCCCCGCCGAGGCCGGATCAGGCGCGCGCAGCAGCAGGTTGCTCACCCACAGCGTCAGGCAGTCCAGCAGCACGGTGTCGTAGCCGTCCACGACAGGCGCGAGTGCTTCCGCGACGTCCACCGCCGCCTCGAGCGTGGCCCAATCTGCAGGGCGGCTCGCCTGGTGCGCCGCGATGCGCGCGGCCATCTCGGCGTCCCCGGCCTCCGCCGTCGCGACGACGAGAACGCGCTGCCCGCTCGACGCCAGCCTCTGCGCGAAGGCGCTCTTGCCCGCCCGCACGCCGCCCAGGACCAGCGTCAGGCGGCTCACGGGATCGTCCTCGACTGCGTGTCCACCAGGTGGCTCGTGTCATTCCAGAGCTCCAGCACGCACGCGTCCGGCAATACGGTCACGACGGAGAGGCTCCCATGAGAAAGTCGCAGCCGCCAGAAGTGCTCCTCGCCAAGCCCCAGCAGACACACCGCGACGGCCCGGATCGTCCCGCCGTGCGCCACGATGGTGACACCCTCGTCCGTCGAATGGCGCTTTCGGGCGGCGTTGGTGAACAGCCGCACGCGCTCCAGCAGCTCCACCGTCGTCTCGCCGCCCGGCGCCGCAATGGCAGTGTTCCGCCCGGTGATGCGGGTCGCAAATATCGAGGGATCGTGGGCCTTGGCCTGCTCCATCGTCAGGCCTTCCCATTCGCCGTAGGAGAACTCCCGGAGGTTGGCGTCAGTGCGAATCTCAACCCCAGTCGCCGCGGCAAGCGCCTGCGCCGTCGAGATGGCGTGGCCCATGTCGCTGCTGTAGATGCGCCCGCCCACCTGCCCATCCAACCGTGCCGCCACCTGCTGCGCCTGCGCACTGCCGCGCTCCGTGAGCGATACGTGCCGGTGTCCTTGGATGCGGCCGTCACGGTTCCACACCGTCTCCCCATGTCGCACCAGGTTCCACGTGCCCAAGTCCAGCTCCTTGCCCAAGTCTTCAGCGGTCTCGAAGGGTCCCTACCAGAGCGGCGACTGAAACATCACCGGCCACCAATAGATGAAAAGAATGCCGAGCAGCAGCACCGACACCTCCGCCGACTCGTTGACGGCGCCGTACGTGTCGCCGGTCAAGCCGCCGAGCATTCGCGACATCCACCAGCCCAGCCCCAGCGACACGGCCAGCGCACCGCCCGCCAACGCGAGGCCCGCGGCCCCGAGCAGCAGCCACCCCGCGACGAGTCCCGTCGCCAGGCCGAACGCGGGCTGCCACCAGCCGCGGCCCTCCAGGAACGCCGACCCGAGCCCCTCCGCCCGCGCATAGGGGAAGGCCGCCATGGTCGCCAGCATCCCAAGCCGCGAGAGGCACGGGAACAGCACGAGCAGCTCCCATCGCGCGTCCAATGGCACGCTCACCAGCAGCGACCACTTGAGCAGCAGCAGCGCCGCGCCGCCCGCCACGGCAAACGCGCCCACGTGCGTGTCCCGCAGGATGCGCAGCCGCTCCTCCCGTGTGTGCCCGCCGAAAAGCCCGTCGCACGCGTCGAGGAAGCCCTCGGTGTGGATGGCCCGCGTCAGCGCCAGCAGCACTGCCACCAACACCGCCCCCACGACGAGCGGCGGCACAGCGGTGTCCATCAGCCAGTCGAGGCCAGCGAGAGCGCCCCCAAGCGCCAGTCCCACAAGTGGAAAGAACGCCCGCGAAGCCCCCATCGACGCCTGCCGACCGCCACCAACCGGCAGAATCGTGAGAAACCCGAACGCCAGCAGCGGGCTTCTCACGCTGCGCCGCCTGTCTCGTCCGCAGGCCGGTCGGAGACTCCCGCCTCTGCGAACGTGGCCATCTCGGTCAACGTGGCTGCCGCGGCCTCCACCAGTCCCATTGCGAGGACGGCGCCCGTGCCCTCGCCAAGGCGCATGTCGAGCTGCAGCAGCGGCCGCAGGTCCAGCGCCTCCAGTACGACGCGGTGCCCGGCTTCCGCCGAGAGGTGTCCCGCCACAAGGTAGTCCCGCACTTGCGGACATAACCGGTGCGCGATCAACGCCGCCGCGCCCGAGATGAAGCCGTCGATGACAACGACCCGTCGTGTGTACGCCCCGCCCAGCACGACACCTGCCAATACGCCAATCTCGAAGCCCCCTACCTTGCTCAGCACGTCAAGCGGGTCGTCGCCGTTGGGCCGGTTGACAGCCAGCGCCTCCTCAACCACGGCCGCCTTGGCCTCGAGTTCAACGTAGGTGCGTCCGGTGCCGCGCCCCGTGGTCTCCCGCGGCGGGCGGCCCGTCAGCGCAGCGGTGATGGCGCTTGACGCCGTCGTGTTCCCGATGCCCATGTCGCCCGTACCAATGGCGTCCGCGCCGCTTTCCGCAGCCTCCAGCGCAAGGCCCACGCCAAACTCAACGCACGCCTCCGCCTGTAAGCGAGTCATCGCCGGCCCCGCTGTGATGTCGCCGGTCCCACGCCCCTCGCCCAGCACGCGCAGGTCCGGATGCTCCGGCAACGGCGTCGCCACGCCCGCGTCGACGATGACGAGCTCCACCCCGGCGTGGCGCGCCAGCACATTGATGGCCGCGCCGCCGGAAAGGAAGTTCATGACCATCTGGGCGGTGACCTCCTGCGGATACGCCGTGACCCCTCGTGCCACCACGCCGTGGTCGCCCGCCGCCACGATGATTGTCTTGCCGCGGACGACCGGCAGCTCTGTCCCCTGGATGCCGGCGATCTGCACTGACAGATCTTCCAGGCGGCCCAGGCTTCCAGGCGGTTTCGTCAGCATCGCTTGTCGCGCTACGGCGGCGCGCATGGCCTCGGCGTCGGCCGGTCTGGTCCCGGCAATGACTTCAGCGAGCGGAATGACGGTCGCCACAACCTGCCCCTGGGTGATATTGACCAACATGCACCGTATGAAGCTCGACAGAGCTCCTCTCGGCGCGCCCAGTGTAGCCGCTGCAAGGCGGAATGTCGTCACGTCGGAAGGCCCCGCGTTGCCGGCCGACGCGCCAATTTCATGTCCCGCGGAAAGCGCAGCCACCGAAAGCACCATCGTCATAACCTGCGGCCTTTCCACACGTGACAATTGTGTAGGTTACAATGGAACGCGAGCGGCGCCGGACAACACTCTCGACATGCGACCGGGCGCCCGCATCGGCCTGTTGGAAGGGTCTACGGAGGAGACAATGATAGATCGGCTCTCTGTTGGCTTGGCGGGAATTGCCACGGGGGTGGCAATCGCGGCCCTGGTTGTTGCGGCGTTCGCCCTCACAAGGGAGGCGCCTGCGCTTCCGACGCCCACCAAGGATGAGCCCGGCGTCTACACCAAAGCCGTTGTCGAAGATGCGATTGAACGCCACAAGGGCGAGGGCCTGGAAGCAAGCATGTCCTACCACAATGACCCAGCGAACAATGACGGAGAATGGTACGTCTTCATAATCAATGAGGAGGGCCGCACCATCTCCCACCACAACCCGTACTTCATTGGCCGGGACCCAACGGAGCGCGTAGATTCCACCGGGTACTACTATGGAGAACCGCTCCTTGGAGCGACGGAAGAGGGCCGCTGGGTGGACTACACCCTCCTGAATCCGGAGACCGGTGCAGAGGGCAAAAAGCACACGTGGGCCAAGCGTCACGACGAGCTAATTTTCGCTTCCGGCTGGTACGAGCGTTAGCTGCCGCCGCGGTTACCGGCGCGGTTCCCACCGGAAGAATCGGACGGTGAGCAACAGGCCGCCAACCATCCACGCGGCCATGACCAGCAGGTGCACCCACTCGAACCCGGCCCCTGTTTCAGACGGGCTGAAGGATGTCTGGAGGGCCAGCGCCGCGTGCCGGACCGGGAACACGTCGGCAAACGTGGTGAGCCAGGTGGGGGCGTCGTCCAACGGAATGAACACGTCCGAGACAAACAGCAGTGGCAGCATTGTCGCGTTCACAATCGCTGGGGCGGCGTCTGCGTTTGGGATGAGCGAGGTGACCGCCAGGCCCAGCGTGCAGAACGTCGCCGCCGCGATAGCCAGGGTCAGCAGGAACGCTGCCAGCGTGTTCGTCGGAATGTCGACGCCAAAGACCAGCCAGCCCGACCCCGCTACGATGACCACTAGCAGCCCAGTCAGCAGAACCGAATGCATGATCTTGCCCGTAAGGTAGGACCAGCTCGGCAGCGGCGTCCCGCGCACCCGCTTCAGCAACCCGCCGTCTCGCGCAAACGCGATGCCCATCGCCACGTTGGTGTATGTGGCCCCGACGAGGGCGAAGACCATGATGCCGGGCACGTAGAAGGTGGAGAGGCTGTACGTGTTGCCGTTCTCATCCGTGACCTCCCGGCTGCCGAAGATAAGGTTGAAGATGACCAGGAACATCAGCGGGAAGACGATGGTGAAGAATGCTGCCGCGGGGTTCCGCCAGAATGCGCTGTTCTCATAACGTACCTGGCGCAGTGCGAGCATGACGGAGTTCATGGCTACTCCCCGTTCCCGCCGGTCTCACCGACAAGCTCAATAAAGAGGTCCTCCAGCGTGGGGTGCGTGACCGTCAGCTCCTCTAGCTCGATGCCATGCTCCACAGCCCATGACGTAAGGTCGTGCACGCTGCGTGTCGGCGAGTCCATGGCCAACGAGTACAGGCCATCGCCGGATGAAACGCCCTGCAGGTTTTCCGGCAGCGGTGGAGCGCCGTGCGGCAACCGGAAACGTACCGTCGTTGCCCTGTCACGGAGCGCTAGCTCGCCGGGTGCGCCTTCTGCCACAATCTTTCCATGGACAAGGATCGCCACGCGGTCGGCCAGGTACTCGGCCTCTTCCATGTAGTGTGTTGTCAGCAACACCGTCTTGCCCAACGATTTCAGCCCCTTGACCATCTCCCACGCCCCGCGTCGTGCGGAGGGGTCGAAGCCAGTTGTCGGTTCGTCGAGAAACAGCAACTCCGGGTTGCCTGCCAGCCCGATGGCGACGTCAAGCCGCCGCTGCTGCCCGCCCGATAGCTTCTTCACGCGCATTCGCCGCTGTTCTCGAAGCCCCACCAGGTCCAGCAACTCCTCGAGCGGAAGCGGGCTCGGGTAGTAGCCTCGAAACTGGTCTATGGTCTCCTCTACGGAGAGGTATTGGTCGACGCTCGTCGACTGGAGGACGATGCCCACACGCTGCTTGAACGCGCGGTCGTTCGAGCCCGGGTCGTGGCCCAGCACCGAGACCTGCCCACCGCTCCTGCTCCGATGCCCCTCCAGTATCTCGACGGTCGTCGTCTTGCCGGCGCCATTCGGCCCCAGCAGCGCAAACACCTCGCCGGCCGCCACCTGTATGTCGATGCCCCGAACGGCCTCGTAGCTGCCGTAGGCCTTGTGCAGACCACGCACGTCAATGGCCAATTCGTCGGATGTTTGATCTTGGGTGCTAGTCAACCGGTGCGCTCCTCATGAGATTCCGAAGTGAATTGGACGCGAGTTTGATTGGGCACCAGGGTAATAGTGTACATTGTGGGCCTGTTTTGTCCAATCTGCCTTCTGGCCGTGTGAGTCAGCAGCCGCGGCTGCATTCCTTGTTTCTGCAGCCGCTGGGGGCAGGCAGGGAATTGTTGAGCGCGGCCGGAGATGAAGGCAAGGTTCTCACCCAAAACAAGCGGCACTGAGGGTCGTTCATGCTTGACAGAGAGGGTACAATAACGCGGACACCGGACGGCAGGCCCTAACGCACGTGGAGGCGTGGTATGGCCTTGGGCGAGATTGCGGAGTTCCTTGGTGCCTCCGCTGGATTCGCAATTGCCGCTTTGGCAATAGTGGTGACCTTGGGTGTGTTCACTGCACTAGCGCGCATGGGAAACGGCGTGCGTACCTCCACCGACAAGAAGTAACGCACCTTAGCTTCGCCAAATCTCTTTCGGCGCGCAGCAGCGGCGCGCTCATATGTAGTGCGCCTTCCAGTTCCCCCCTCCATGCGCATCCCTCACCGCGTTCCTCATGGCCCTTGCGCCAGCGAACACGTTGCGAAGCGACCACCACATCCCGACGCCGCGTACGAATCGACCTATGCCGGTGTTGCCCACCACCTCGTCATCTCCACCCAGTGGCGGCCAAATTGTCCGCTGCAAAGAAAGAGGGCCTCACCGTTTGGCGGGAAACCTGCGTATCTTCAAGTCCTGAGAGTCAATGAAGGCGCAAAGCATAATACTGGTCGTCGTTGGTCAATGCTCTGAACCGGGCAGATTACCAGTGTCGCTGGGGGCGGCGCGCTCTCGGAGAATCAGCCGACGGGCGCAATAGTGACGTAGTAGGCGATGGTTTGGAGCGCCTCCCAGTCCGCCGTGGAAAGCTCGAAGTTCTTGCCCGTCTGTAGCGACCACCCCTGGAACTCCTTGGAGCGGTTCTGCAGCGTCATGTCCTTTACCTGCTTCACCATCTCGTCGACGGTCGCGTCTTCTGAGAGGGCGCTGATGAGACCAATACCCATATCCTTGCCGCGCCACGAGACGTCCAGCACTTGGCCAAAGATAGGAAATGACTTCTTGCGGAGGGTGGTGAGTTTGATGGTGCCCTCATTCGGCATCTTGCGGCCATCGGGAATGCCGAAGACAAACCACCATTGCGGAGGGCTCTTGTCGCTGCCGTCTTTCTTGATGGTGTTCACCCAGGCAATTGGCCCCTCCTTGATGTCGATGACGCCCAGGGACCGGCAGAACAGTCTCTTGCCCAGCGATTCCTCCGGCCGGCCGCGTTCCGCCATCTCCGCTGGCACACCTAGCGTCTGCAGCGCCTCGGCCAGCGTGTCCCGCGTCTTGTCGCGAACCCGTTCCTTCCAACTGCTCATTGCTCAATAATACATCGCCCGTTGAATGCTCGCACCACGTAAGGAAGATGTGGGGTTGTTGGCCGAAGTCGAGGTGTCTGCTTGAAGCGGAATGCGCCTGGTGCCATACTCCTGTGACGGACTGCCACGAGGGAGTCAGAGACAAGCCAAACATCGCAAGGGAGGAAATAGCGTGGAACCCCGGATCAGCATAATCACGCTTGGAGTGTCCGACCTCGATCGCTCCACGCGGTTCTATCGCGACGGGCTCGGGTTTCCCGTGCATGAAGCGGGCGGTCCCGAGATCGTCTTCTTTGCGCTGAGCAATGTCATGTTGGCGCTCTACCCTCGTGACGCCCTTGCCGATGACGCAGGACAGCCGGGACAGAACGGCGAGCAGCGGCCCCAAACGCATTCCTTCACGATTGCTCACAATGTGGCGACTCGC
The DNA here is from genome assembly GCA_965249605.1 of Dehalococcoidia bacterium. Lineage (GTDB taxonomy): Bacteria > Chloroflexota > Dehalococcoidia > Lucifugimonadales > UBA1127 > UBA1127. Next base: position 1,252,920 of record OZ252245.1, on the reverse strand, counting down.
AGTGAAGTGGATTCCTTGCTGGAAGAGGCGGTGGCAGCTGGGGCCCACATCATTGGGCCGGCCGGCGAGACATTCTGGGGCGGCTACTCCGGGTACTTTACAGACCCCGACGGATTTCAGTGGGAGATTGCGACCGGCTCCGGCCTTCCCATTGAACCGGGTGCATTTTAAGAGGTGGAGCACAACTTAGTCAGCAGCCGGCGCCCATACGCGCTCTTCTAGCGCTCTGGGCCAGCTAAGGCCTCCTGCACATTGCCCGCGGCCCCGAGCCGAATAGGCCCGCCTTGAGGGTGCCGTGCCGGGGGCGCTGGCTCTGGCCGTTACCAGCGCGAGCCGAAGGGAGGTGCTATACGTCGTCCCCCATGTCGTGGTCCGGGTGGTTGATGTCGCCCGTCTTCCAATACCCTTGCGTCCTCAGCACAGAGCGGTCCAACCCTCGGTCCTCAATGTAATGCTTGCGGATCTCGCGCATGACGTTGGCCTCACAGCTAACCCAGATGCGGCCATTGCCCTCAGGCAGCTCCACTATCTTCATGGCCTCGGCCAGCGCGCGTCCAGGCATTGCTCCGTTCTCACGGTGCAACCAGGTGACTTCGAAGGGCGCATCGGAGGAGAGTGCCTGCTCCTCGGCCGCGTCCTCCACCTCGGCGAAGATGTAGGCGCGCGTCGTCGAGGGCATCGCCTCTAGCAGCGTGCCTATGGCCGGCAATGCGGCCTCGTCCCCTCCAATGAAATACCAGTCCGCGTCGGCGTCCGGGAAGTAGGCGCCGCCGGCTTGCCCACCGATGACTGCCGCGTCGCCTTCCTTAACGTTCGCTGCCCACGCGGCTCCAGGGCCGTGGCCATGCAGCGCGATGTCCACCACCAACTCATTGGCGGAGGCGTCCCATCGACGTGGGGTGTACGCGCGGCTGGCAGGGCGCTTGCCTTCAGGAAAAACGTTGCCCTCCGGTCCCAGTTCGGGCAAGAGGAGTTCACCAGTCTCATTGTCGGGCAGAAAGATGCGGATGTGCTCCGCGGGGCCCTTCGAGTCGAAGCCCTCCAGCTGCTCGCCACCGAGGGTGATGCGCACCATGCGCGGCGTGATCCGAGTGACACTGCGGACCTCAACGACGCGCGGCGGCGGTCGACGACGGCGAACTCGGCTTGGATTGTCGGGTGACTGTGTTGTCAAAACTGGACCCCTTTCTCGTGCAATTGCGTCTGCATAGTGTGCTCTCCGCCCTACGCAGTTTGAGGCTCCGTTGGCCACTCAACAACTTGAAACGAGAGTAACGCAGAGTGAGTGGCAACCGGAACGTCGCCATCCGTCCTGGCGTGTCCCCGGCGAAACTCCTCACTGTTCACCCAGCGTAGGAAGTCCTCTTCGGAACGCCAACGAGTGTACACGTAGTAGCGGTCCTCGCCCTCCACGGGTCGTAGCAACTGAAATCCCTCAAAACCTTCCATGTGCTCGACCTCGCGCGCCCGGTTGCCGAATCGCGCCTCCAGCTCTGCTTCCGCTCCTTCCGCAGGCGTGATGGCGTTGATCTTCACCACACTCATAGCCTTCCTCCCTTGGTCAGTTCATTCATGTCTAAGCCCCGAATGGCGGCAACGCCCCGCCGCCATGCCTGTGGTCCGCAATCGTGTTCAACACCAAAGGACTGCCAGTCTGGGGATGAGGGACAACAGTGACTTGTTGCTCAATCGCCCTGAGAGCGACCCAGACTCCAGAACTTCTCGAGTTCTTCCCACTTTAACAGCTCTTCCCTTGGACATCACTGTTACGCGATCCGCGTGAGCCGAATGACGTGCGGAACGACCAGGCCGACTAAACCGATGGTTCACGCCATCGAGACGGCTACCCCAAGTACTTACGCAGCTTCGCGGCCTGCTCGACGTAGTGGTTCACCTGCACGGGCGCGTTGCCCTTGATGGCGGCCAGGGTGGCGCTCGTCAAGCCCTCATGGATTCGGTCTATCTCGTCGGTGAATTTACCCACGATGCGCATGGAATCTTCACCCAGTAGCTCCCTCACATGACGCTCGTTGGCGTAGCGAAGGGCGGCCCCCAGGTCCTCATCTACGCTTGGGTAGGTTTCGCGGATGAAGGCCCAGTCCTCCTCGTTCAGTGCGCTCAACCCCAGCAGGTCTGGTGGGACGCCGATGGAGTACAGTGACGCCGCGAAGCCGATTGCCCGCGGAAGCGTCGCCCCGCCGACACCGTCCAGCGTTCGCCCGTAGCCAAACAGACCGACGTGCATCTTCCGCTCCCGACGCCGCGGCACATGGGCCGAGACACTGCTGATGACGCTCGTCAATTGGACGACGCGCTCCTGGTACGCCGCCGTCGCCTTGTCGATGATCACCGACGCGCGCTCTTCATCGACGGGCCGAGGTTCCCGTCGAGTGTGCGCCCGTAGCAGCGCGATTGAGTCACGCACCGTCTCCCGATCATAGTCATACTTGAATGCCGATTGGACGGTCACTGTCTGTGCGCTGGGATATTCACGGAAGGTGCGGTCGATATTCAACGGCGTAAGGTGACCCCGGAAGGGAGCAGACCCCGCCCCGATGATCGGGTAAAGCGGGATGCCTAGTCGCTGCTCGAGCCTGTGCAGCCGCTGCAGCGCCACCTTGAGAATGAGCTCCGCTCCGACAGTTCCGTAATTGAGCGCCGGGTCACTCCGGGCCAGGAATACCCGCTGATAGGGCAGGTCGCGTCCCTGCAGGTATTCTTCCACGAGGCGGTCGCAGCCCAACAACCGGTCCCGGTCTTCGACCAGTGGGATGACGCGGATGCGCTTGGGAGCGAACTCTCCCACCCAATCACGGACCGTGCGCCCGCCGGGCAACGATTGCGCCTCCTGCCCCACGATGACCTGCCGGTAGTACGCCTCCACGAGAGTCAGTTCCTCTGCGCTCGTTGTGAACGGCAGTATGACCTCCTGTATAGGCGCAACATCCTCGTCCATGTCTGCGTAGAAGCCGCTGGCCACGTCCCACGCCGAAGGCACGCTCTGCAGCGCCTCCACCATGGACTTGCGCATGTCGCGCTCGACCGTGGGATTGGGCACGCGCAGCGTCAGCACCACATCGCGTCCAAGGCGGCGCTCGTGTTGGAAGAAGTCCGGGTAGCCCGTCAGCAGTTTCTGGACGACGTGGTTGTCCGCCTCCTTGCCCTCCGAGTCCCACATCTGCTCGTTGCAGCCGAGGGCAAAGATATCCGCGGCCTCGTCCACCTCGCCTTCGCCCTTCAACACGCCCTCGGCGTCCGCGAATGGCGCTGGAGTCGCGTTGTCCGGGTGCTGGGTGCTCATGACCTTTGGCACAAATCGCACAAGGAACCTCACATTCGTAGCTGGCCATCCCATTTCTGTCGCACGTTGGGGCACTGCCTTCAGCGAGATTATACGTAAGGCACGCGCTTGGCGACAGAGAACGGAATTCCTGGCATGTGGGGGAGCAGCTTACCTTGGGCGGGAGGAGCGCATGCCAATGGACCTGGTCTGGAAACAGAGCTGTCGGTGCGGTCAAGGTTGGGATCATTGAATCGACTAAACACTGCATCGGACGAGGCACACCTCACACCTGCTGCGTGCCCGGCGGGTTCACCCGGACAGTGACGATGTCGGTACCGTGAAACTGCTGGTGCCGCACGGACGAGGCATATGCGCGCAACAGTCGCAGCGACGTCTCGTTCTCCACAAAGGCGTCGGAGTCATGCTGTTGTAGTTGGCGGATGCGGTCCTCGATGTTAAATGCGCCGCTTGGGCCCGCGATGAACTCTAGGTCCGCTGACGCGACTTCACTCGACGGCACCACAACGAGACGCCGTTCAATTTCGGTGTCCGGCTCTGCCTCCTCTGGTTGGCGCTCGCCCTTAAGATCAAGCGGCGCCAGCGTTAAGAGCGTCTCCTCCGCGACGGCGCTCAGACGGTCCTTCATCGAAGTGTCCCACCTGCGTTTGGCCGCGAACTTGCCAATGAACTCGTTGAGCTCCGGAAGCGACTCGACGTTCAGGCGCGACTGAAAGCGCATTCGGCGCGGATTAGTCAGCTCCAGGTACAGGATCATTGCGATGGCCGCAAATCCGCCCGTCGTAATGCCGCTCTTGAACAGCCCACCCAGCAACGGGCCAACGTCTGGAAGCGTGATCAACCCGAACTGAAACGCTGCTCCAATCCAGAAGCAGATGCCGCCCGCCATCACCTTCTCCCGGTTCGGCTCGTTGAGGATGACCGTGCGTGCGCCGTCAACGAACAGCGTCCCACACACGAGCATAAGGTAGCCGACCATTACTGGGCCGGGGATTGTGCTGAACAGCGCGGAGAACTTGGGCGTAAACGCAAGCGCCAGCAAGATGATGCCGATGCTGTAGCCAACGCTGCGGGAAGCAACGCCCGTCGTCCGTGCGAATGAAACAATGCCCGAGTTAATGGTGTTTGGCACCGTGTCGCCAAGGCCGGCCATCACGTTGCTGACCCCGCTGCCCGCCAGGGCGCCCTGCACTTCGCGGAAGTCGATGGCTCGGTCCTCGCGCCACGCGATCCGCTGCAGTGCGATGGACTCGCCGTTCGAATGTATGGAGAAGATCACGCCGAGAAACAGGAAGGACGGCAGCAGTGTCCAGAAGCTAATGCCGAAATCGAGGGCCAACCCTGGCGCCGACGCCGGCACTCTTACCCATGAGGCGTCAAGGAGCCGCGTGATGTCGTAGGCGCCCATTGCCGCAGCTACCGCTGTTCCAGCAACAATGCCGATTACGGGGCCCCACAATCGCAATAGGGCGGCGCCCCTGAGGGTTATCGCAGCCACAACCGCTAGTGTTGCTAACGCCGGCACAAGGGCCGTGATGGGGTCCTCCTGCGCGGCGTCGTCGAGGAGCTTGAACACGACGGACGCAAGGGTGATGGACAGGATCAGGATGACAATGCTGCCGACTGTAGGCGTTACGACCCGGCGCAGGATGAACAGCCACTTGGAGATCACTAGCTGCACAATGGCGCACGCCAACACCAGCGTAGTGAGTACGCTGGGCCGCCCTCGTGAGCGGCCGTGATGCAGAATGGGATAGACACCGCTGCCGTGAACATGGGGAGGAGGGATCCGGCGCCTATGGGCCCAGCGCGTTTAACCTGTAGCAGCGTCGAGAGCCCAACAACCACCAGCGAAGCGAAGACCATCCAAATTAGGTAGTCCTCGCCCTGCCCCGACTCGTTGGCGACAATGACTGGCGTCACCAACAAGGTGGCCGTGGCCATGAGGCTAAACTGGGCCCCAAGCCCCAGGGAGGTTAGCAGGGGAGGATTCTCATGCGCCTCATACCTTGGATTACGGGACGCAGTAGCCGTGGCTGTTACCTCCGCCGCAACTCACCATGATGCGGGATTTGCGCCCTACACCTTAGCAGTCATGGGCGGAGGTAAAGAACCATTCCGGTGCTGTAATCAAGCGCTTAGAGCATTGGGAAACTACGGCAAGCAACGAAATGGCGCTGCTGTAAAGAGTGCAGGACGCCACGCACTCATGCGCATAGCACAAAGCGCCCTAGTGGCCGGGAGCAGCCTTGTGCCCTTTCCTACGCCCGTTGCCCGTGGCAGTCCAAAAGTAGACAAAGTTGTCGACCTTGCGGATGGTCAGCGCTTTGCCAAGGACCTTGGCTGCGGAGCTGAGCCTGCGGCGGACAGCGCTTGTGGACTCGTCCTCGCCCGGTTCCAGCTTCCCGGCATGTCCATCGGGGACTTGTTCAATGTACTGTATGTACTCTTGCAGGAGCCTTGCACGCTTCCCTGAGGCGCTGTTTACTTGGGCTTGTTCCACGGGTAGGACCTCAAACGATGGCATGAGTTACTCCTCAACATTGTATGGGGTGCTTGTTAAATACTTGTATATTATAGCCAAATAACAAGCCAAGCGTCTACTTGTATAGTACATTCTTTGTGAGTGCCCGTCAAAACAGGACAAGACGACAGAACAATCAGAATTAGTGGAACGGGAGATTGCACTTCTAGCTAATGAGCATTGGCTGCCCAGTAACAGGAAAGTCCTCGTCAAACAGGCCGTGCAGTGGTGGGTCAAATAGGGTAGGCTCAAGCAAAGTGCAGGCTGATGGTGGAGCTGAGGGGATTCTTACTTCAATATAAATACACCTCTATTTGCTTGCTGTTCCCACATTTGTTACCACAATGTGAACGGAAGAGGAGTTAGCACAAACGCCGCTCGACTAAAGTGGGGCTTCACCCGCCTTTCCTTTGGCGGATGCTGCCGAATGAGGCCCTGTCCGGCAGTTCAAGTCGAGTTTGGTGGGCCTACGTGTACCGTGTTACAAACCTTTCAGTTGGCCGTGGTGCTGTGAGCCTTGGCCACGGGATGTGCCTTAAGTGTAAGGTTCGACCGTGTCGCTTCTACGGTTCTTTCCCAGGCCTATCTCCGGCGCAGCACGCCAACGATAAGGACTACTCCTGCGACTACCACGACCACCAGCACAAGAGCCCACCACGGGAAGCCACCGTCTCCGCCGTCCGCCTCGGACGACACTGGCTCTAACGCAGGTGTGGCTGCGGGTGTCGGCGCGTCCGCTGTAGCTTCCAGGTTAGGCTGGGGGGTCACTGTTAGTTCCCGCGTGGAGGCCGGTTCGGGCATCGGTACAGGTGTAGTGACGAGTGGTGATTTCATTTCAATTCCCAACATGAAATAGCTAAAATCCTTGACCGATATCCTGAACGACATTCTCCCGTCGTTCTCGATGCTGGGTTCCAATGCAACACTGATCCAAAGCGCTACTAGTTTCTCCTTCCTCAATATTTTGATCCTGTCTTCTTCCATGGCCCCCATTAGGGTCGTTTGGCCGTCCAGTCCACTTACCTCATTAGCGTCGAGGTTGAATAGCATGAGGGCAGCATTGTCAAGCTCTACGTGCTCCTCCGGATTTCCTGAAACATTAAACATTTCCACCATCGCGCACTCATACACCCTCATCGCCAAGTCGTCGGTTATCGTGCAATCGTCCCGGCCTGCCGTTAAACGCACCTGAAAGACGACGGATCGCGAATATGCGGGAAATACCAGCATCACACCACCATCAGGTGACATTATCCTAGTCTCTTGGCCTGGGTACACTACAATCGCACCTGGCACCGGGATGATCGCAGGTTCGGCAACGGCCGTCATCGTGACGGTCACCTTCCCGCTGTCCGTGCCACCATTCCCGTCGGCGACCGTGTAGGTGAAGGAATCCTGGCCGGAGAAGTTGGGGTTGGGGGTGTAGGTGACCTCCGTCGTGCTGCCACTCGTCAGGGCCGCCGTCCCGTTCGACGGGCCGTCGTCACCCGTGCCCACCGCCGACACGCTGAGGGTGTCGCCCTCCGCATCCGTGTCGTTGGCGACCACGTTGATGTCCACGGCGGTGTCTTCGTTCGTCGCACCGGTATCATCAACGGCCACCGGCGCGTCGTTCACCGCCGTCACCGTGACCGTCACCGTGCCGGGGTCCGGCCCGGTGAGCGTGCCGTCGCTCACCGTGTAGGTGAAGGAGTCCTGGCCGGAGAAGTTGGGGTTGGGGGTGTAGGTGACCTCCGTCGTGCTGCCACTCGTCAGGGCCGCCGTCCCGTTCGACGGGCCGTCGTCACCCGTGCCCACCGCCGACACGCTGAGGGTGTCGCCCTCCGCGTCCATATCGTTGGTGATCACGTTCAGGGAAGTGGCCGATGCATCCTCATAGACAGTCAGAGCGTCGTCGTTAGCCACCGGTGCGCTGTTCACCACCGTCACGGTCCCGCTCCCCCCCCCGGGTGCGTCGTTCACCGCCGTCACCGTGACCGTCACCGTGCCGGGGTCCGGCCCGGTGAGCGTACCGTCGCTCACCGTGTAGGTGAAGGAGTCCTGGCCGGAGAAGTTGGGGTTGGGGGTGTAGGTGACCTCCGTCGTGCTGCCACTCGTCAGGGCCGCCGTCCCGTTCGACGGGCCGTCGTCACCCGTGCCCACCGCCGACACGCTGAGGGTGTCGCCCTCCGCATCCGTGTCGTTGGCGACCACGTTGATGTCCACGGCGGTGTCTTCGTTCGTCGCACCGGTGTCGTCAACAGCCGCCGGCGCGTCGTTCACCGCCGTCACCGTGACCGTCACCGTGCCGGGGTCCGGCCCGGTGAGCGTGCCGTCGCTCACCGTGTAGGTGAAGGAGTCCTGGCCGGAGAAGTTGGGGTTGGGGGTGTAGGTGACCTCCGTCGTGCTGCCACTCGTCAGGGCCGCCGTCCCGTTCGACGGGCCGTCGTCACCCGTGCCCACCGCCGACACGCTGAGGGTGTCGCCCTCCGCGTCCGTATCGTTGGTGATCACGTTCAGGGAGGTGGCCGATGCATCCTCATAGACAGTCAGAGCGTCGTCGTTAGCCACCGGTGCGCTGTTCACCTCCGTCACGGTCCCGCTCCCCCCCCCGGGCGCGTCGTTCACCGCCGTCACCGTGACCGTCACCGTGCCGGGGTCCGGCCCGGTGAGCGTGCCGTCGCTCACCGTGTAGGTGAAGGAGTCCTGGCCGGAGAAGTTGGGGTTGGGGGTGTAGGTGACCTCCGTCGTGCTGCCACTCGTCAGGGCCGCCGTCCCGTTCGACGGGCCGTCGTCACCCGTGCCCACCGCCGACACGCTGAGGGTGTCGCCCTCCGCATCCGTGTCGTTGGCGACCACGTTGATGTCCACGGCGGTGTCTTCGTTCGTCGCACCGGTGTCGTCAACAGCCGCCGGCGCGTCGTTCACCGCCGTCACCGTGACCGTCACCGTGCCGGGGTCCGGCCCGGTGAGCGTGCCGTCGCTCACCGTGTAGGTGAAGGAGTCCTGGCCGGAGAAGTTGGGGTTGGGGGTGTAGGTGACCTCCGTCGTGCTGCCACTCATCAGGGCCGCCGTCCCGTTCGACGGGCCGTCGTCACCCGTGCCCACCGCCGACACGCTGAGGGTGTCGCCTTCCGCATCCGTGTCGTTGGCGACCACGTTGATGTCCACGGCGGTGTCTTCGTTCGTCGCACCGGTGTCGTCAACAGCCGCCGGCGCGTCGTTCACTGCCGTCACCGTGACCGTCACCGTGCCGGGGTCCGGCCCGGTGAGCGTGCCGTCGGCGACCGTGTAGGTGAAGGAGTCCTGGCCGGAGAAGTTGGGGTTGGGGGTGTAGGTGACCTCCGTCCTGCTGCCACTCGTCAGGGCCGCCGTCCCGTTCGACGGGCCGTCGTCACCCGTGCCCACCGCCGACACGCTGAGGGTGTCGCCCTCCGCATCCGTGTCGTTGGCGACCACGTTGATGTCCACGGCGGTGTCTTCGTTCGTCGCACCGGTGTCGTCAACAGCCGCCGGCGCGTCGTTCACCGCCGTCACCGTGACCGTCACCGTGCCGGGGTCCGGCCCGGTGAGCGTGCCGTCGGCGACCGTGTAGGTGAAGGAGTCCTGGCCGGAGAAGTTGGGGTTGGGGGTGTAGGTGACCTCCGTCGTGCTGCCACTCGTCAGGGCCGCCGTCCCGTTCGACGGGCCGTCGTCACCCGTGCCCACCGCCGACACGCTGAGGGTGTCGCCCTCCGCATCCGTGTCGTTGGCGACCACGTTGATGTCCACGGCGGTGTCTTCGTTCGTCGCACCGGTGTCGTCAACAGCCGCCGGCGCGTCGTTCACCGCCGTCACCGTGACCGTCACCGTGCCGGGGTCCGGCCCGGTGAGCGTGCCGTCGCTCACCGTGTAGGTGAAGGAGTCCTGGCCGGAGAAGTTGGGGTTGGGGGTGTAGGTGACCTCCGTCCTGCTGCCACTCGTCAGGGCCGCCGTCCCGTTCGACGGGCCGTCGTCACCCGTGCCCACCGCCGACACGCTGAGGGTGTCGCCCTCCGCGTCCGTATCGTTGGTGATCACGTTCAGGGAGGTGGCCGATGCATCCTCCGACACGGTGAGGGTGTCGTCAACAGCCGCCGGCGCGTCGTTCACCGCCGTCACCGTGACCGTCACCGTGCCGGGGTCCGGCCCGGTGAGCGTGCCGTCGCTCACCGTGTAGGTGAAGGAGTCCTGGCCGGAGAAGTTGGGGTTGGGGGTGTAGGTGACCTCCGTCCTGCTGCCACTCGTCAGGGCCGCCGTCCCGTTCGACGGGCCGTCGTCACCCGTGCCCACCGCCGACACGCTGAGGGTGTCGCCCTCCGCATCCGTGTCGTTGGCGACCACGTTGATGTCCACGGCGGTGTCTTCGTTCGTCGCACCGGTGTCGTCAACAGCCGCCGGCGCGTCGTTCACTGCCGTCACCGTGACCGTCACCGTGCCGGGGTCCGGCCCGGTGAGCGTGCCGTCGCTCACCGTGTAGGTGAAGGAGTCCTGGCCGGAGAAGTTGGGGTTGGGGGTGTAGGTGACCTCCGTCGTGCTGCCACTCGTCAGGGCCGCCGTCCCGTTCGACGGGCCGTCGTCACCCGTGCCCACCGCCGACACGCTGAGGGTGTCGCCCTCCGCATCCGTGTCGTTGGCGACCACGTTGATGTCCACGGCGGTGTCTTCGTTCGTCGCACCGGTGTCGTCAACAGCCGCCGGCGCGTCGTTCACCGCCGTCACCGTGACCGTCACCGTGCCGGGGTCCGGCCCGGTGAGCGTGCCGTCGCTCACCGTGTAGGTGAAGGAGTCCTGGCCGGAGAAGTTGGGGTTGGGGGTGTAGGAGACCTCCGTCGTGCTGCCACTCGTCAGGGCCGCCGTCCCGTTCGACGGGCCGTCGTCACCCGTGCCCACCGCCGACACGCTGAGGGTGTCGCCCTCCGCGTCCGTATCGTTGGTGATCACGTTCAGGGAGGTGGCCGATGCATCCTCCGACACGGTGAGGGTGTCATCAACGGCCACCGGCGCGTCGTTCACCGCCGTCACCGTGACCGTCACCGTGCCGGGGTCCGGCCCGGTGAGCGTGCCGTCGCTCACCGTGTAGGTGAAGGAGTCCTGGCCGGAGAAGTTGGGGTTGGGGGTGTAGGTGACCTCCGTCGTGCTGCCACTCGTCAGGGCCGCCGTCCCGTTCGACGGGCCGTCGTCACCCGTGCCCACCGCCGACACGCTGAGGGTGTCGCCCTCCGCATCCGTGTCGTTGGCGACCACGTTGATGTCCACGGCGGTGTCTTCGTTCGTCGCACCGGTGTCGTCAACAGCCGCCGGCGCGTCGTTCACCGCCGTCACCGTGACCGTCACCGTGCCGGGGTCCGGCCCGGTGAGCGTGCCGTCGCTCACCGTGTAGGTGAAGGAGTCCTGGCCGGAGAAGTTGGGGTTGGGGGTGTAGGTGACCTCCGTCCTGCTGCCACTCGTCAGGGCCGCCGTCCCGTTCGACGGGCCGTCGTCACCCGTGCCCACCGCCGACACGCTGAGGGTGTCGCCCTCCGCGTCCGTATCGTTGGTGATCACGTTCAGGGAGGTGGCCGATGCATCCTCCGACACGGTGAGGGTGTCATCAACGGCCACCGGCGCGTCGTTCACCGCCGTCACCGTGACCGTCACCGTGCCGGGGTCCGGCCCGGTGAGCGTGCCGTCGCTCACCGTGTAGGTGAAGGAATCCTGGCCGGAGAAGTTGGGGTTGGGGGTGTAGGTGACCTCCGTCGTGCTGCCACTCGTCAGGGCCGCCGTCCCGTTCGACGGGCCGTCGTCACCCGTGCCCACCGCCGACACGCTGAGGGTGTCGCCCTCCGCATCCGTGTCGTTGGCGACCACGTTGATGTCCACGGCGGTGTCTTCGTTCGTCGCACCGGTGTCGTCAACAGCCGCCGGCGCGTCGTTCACCGCCGTCACCGTGACCGTCACCGTGCCGGGGTCCGGCCCGGTGAGCGTGCCGTCGCTCACCGTGTAGGTGAAGGAGTCCTGGCCGGAGAAGTTGGGGTTGGGGGTGTAGGTGACCTCCGTCCTGCTGCCACTCGTCAGGGCCGCCGTCCCGTTCGACGGGCCGTCGTCACCCGTGCCCACCGCCGACACGCTGAGGGTGTCGCCCTCCGCATCCGTGTCGTTGGCGACCACGTTGATGGAGGTGGCCGATGCATCCTCCGACACGGTGAGGGTGTCATCAACGGCCACCGGCGCGTCGTTCACCGCCGTCACCGTGACCGTCACCGTGCCGGGGTCCGGCCCGGTGAGCGTGCCGTCGCTCACCGTGTAGGTGAAGGAGTCCTGGCCGGAGAAGTTGGGGTTGGGGGTGTAGGTGACCTCCGTCGTGCTGCCACTCGTCAGGGCCGCCGTCCCGTTCGACGGGCCGTCGTCACCCGTGCCCACCGCCGACACGCTGAGGGTGTCGCCCTCCGCATCCGTGTCGTTGGCGACCACGTTGATGTCCACGGCGGTGTCTTCGTTCGTCGCACCGGTGTCGTCAACAGCCGCCGGCGCGTCGTTCACCGCCGTCACCGTGACCGTCACCGTGCCGGGGTCCGGCCCGGTGAGCGTGCCGTCGCTCACCGTGTAGGTGAAGGAGTCCTGGCCGGAGAAGTTGGGGTTGGGGGTGTAGGTGACCTCCGTCGTGCTGCCACTCGTCAGGGCCGCCGTCCCGTTCGACGGGCCGTCGTCACCCGTGCCCACCGCCGACACGCTGAGGGTGTCGCCCTCCGCATCCGTGTCGTTGGCGACCACGTTGATGTCCACGGCGGTGTCTTCGTTCGTCGCACCGGTGTCGTCAACAGCCGCCGGTGCGTTGTTCGGCGTGGCCGTCACGCTGGAGGACGCCCCGTCGCCGGAAATGTTCACCGCGCGCACCGACAACGTGTACTCGGTGCCGTTGGTCAGGCCGGTCACCGTGGTGCCGGTGGTGTCCTTGTCGCTGGAGCCGATGTCGGTGAAGTTGGCCCCGCCGTCGCTGCTGACCTGGTACTTGGCGATGGTTTCGTTGCCGGGGTCGGCCCAGGACAGCCCGACCTGGCCGTCGCCCGGGACGGCCGTGAGGCCCGTTGGGGCGGTTGGGAGGGCCGGGGGGTTGGATACATTATTGATACTGACTTTTAGCGCATTTGAACTGGCAAACCAATTCGCGCCCGAGGAATAGTAGCTGAAATCGTTCATGTTCCACCCGGTGGCCGTGCCGGAATCCAAAGTGTCGGATTCCGTAGTCAGCAATCGGGGTGTAGTTCCGCTGCCGCTAAAAGTCACGTGCAGGAAGTAATTGATGTTTGCATCTAGCTGAGCGTCGGCAGGGGCGGTGAACCGTTGGATTCCCGTCCCAACGGTGGTGGGGTTGGTCAAGGTGTGCACCGTGCTGCCTGGTTGGCCCGATGCGTTTGTGTTCCGCACCGATACTGTCAGGGTCCCACTACCTGGAGCACGTTCAAAGTACACATCGATGCTTCCGAAGAGATAACCCAGCGCATTCGCGCCCGTGGAGAAGCTCTGAGCCTGGGCACTAGACAAGTCGGCAAAATAAACTAAGGAGGTAGTTTGGCCCATGTTGCTCAAATACACGGGCACGGTCGGCGGAGCCGTCGGCGTGGCCGACACGGTGGATGCCGTGCCGGCGCCGTAAACGTTCACCGCGCGCACCGCCAACGTGTACTGAGCGCCGTTGGTCAGGCCGGTAACGACGTACGCGGTGGTGGCCGCACCGCTGCCGCCGATGTCGGTGAAGCTCGTGCCACCGTTGGTGCTGTACTGGTACTTGGTTATTGAGGAGTCCGTCGGATTCGTCCAGGTAAGCACGACCTCGCCGTCGCCAAGTACGGCGGCGAGGTTCGTTGGGGCTGCCGGCGATGGCATCGGCGTGGCTTTGATGTTCCCTGACTTGGGCCCAGGGTTGCTGCCGACCACCGGCCGAATCAGGAAGGTGTGCTCCACACCGTTAGTCAGGCCGGTCACCGTGTGGGACGTGGTCCCCGCTCCGCTTCCCGAGATATCGGTCCATCCGGGGATGCTGAACACGTAAGCGGCGCCGGTTTCGCTTTCGTCCCCGGGCGCACCAACTATGGCCGTGCCACCGCCGGCCGCCACGGAATATCCGAATTCATCACCCGCCGCGCCGTCGGGGGCGATCAGCTTCACCGTCTCGGTGGCGTCTACCCAGCTCCCGCTGGGCTTGGTGAACAGGTAAACCGAACCGGAGTTAGCGCCTTTTGCGTCTTCCCAGTAGGCCCCTGCCAGGACCGTGTCGCCATCCACAGCGACCGACCACCCGAGGCGATCATTCATGGCGGCGTCGGAGGCGGTCAACTTGGCGGTCAACGCATCCTTCGCAGTGGATGACAGGCCATCCCAGTCGCCCCAGCCGTCGGTGGTATTGGGCTTGGTGAACACGTACACCGAGCCGGACTGGGAGGCGTCGTCGTCGTCCCCCCTAGCCCCAACCACGATGAAGTCGCCGTCCACCGCTGCGGCGGACCCGAACGCGTCGTCACTCGCGCCGCCGGGAGCGGTCAGCTTGGCCGTCTGGATGGCATTTGCCCAGTTCCCGCTGGGCTTGATGAATACGTAAGCTGAGCCTCGGTTATTGTCGTCACCTTCCGCCCCTACCACGACAGTGTTGCCGTCCATCGCCACTGCCGTGCCGAGTCGGTCGTTCGCCCCGCTGTCGGAGGCGGTCAGCTTGGCCTTCTGGCTCCAATCAGCGTAGAGATCATCGGAATTTCTGGTGTACACATAAGCCGAGCCCGCGTTTCCTTTGGTACCGATATCGTGATGCGGAGCCCCGACCACGGCGGTAGCGTCGTCCACCGATACCGAGTTCCCGAACTGGTCGCGCGCGGCCTCGCCCCTCGGATCCGCGTTGTAGCCCCAACCCAATCCTGGATCATTGTAGTAAACGATCATCCTACCGATATCAAAATGCGTGACGCTATTGGACACCGGGTAGTCGTACTCGGGGACTCCAGCCACTACCGTACGGCCGTCCACCGCTACGGACGCTCCCGTGTTGTCATCGTCCGACACGCCGATGAAGGCCCGTTGGGTTACGTGGCTCCACCCACCGGAACCCCTGAAGAACATGTGGACTTGCCCGGCGTCGGTTAAGGTGATAGATCCGTCCAAAGGGTCCTGGAAGGGCGCTCCAACCGCAGCCCGGTTGTTGTCCACCCCTACGGCATCTCCGAACCTGTCGCCTGCCCCAATGGGGTCTGTAGCAGTATTGGGAACGACCAGCTTGCTAATTCCCACCTGCAACACCTGGTAGCCGGTGATCGAAGAGTCGTTAGGGTTGTCCCAGCCCAGCGTCACCTGGGTATCGCCCGCGGTGGCGGTGAGTCCCGACGGCGCGTTGGCAGCCGTGATCGTTGAGATGGTGTACAAGAAAATTATGCCCGCAACAACGATCGCAGCCGCTATGGCCAGCCTTTGGGATCGCGAATTCAATAACATAGTAACGACTATTTCGAACTCTTGGCCGCGTCCGAAGCACTTGGCGCCACCCGGCCTCGCCTGACAATGCCACCGATGCCCTCGACGCCGACCGCGAAAACTCGCCATGACCCGCACTGTGCGGGCTAAGCAGAAACTAGGAATCCTCCTCGGCTGGCAGCTGCGCCGCGTCCAAAATCATAGTTGGCGCTAAGCTGGGCAACCCGATCGTCATCATCAACTACACGCTTGTTCATCTGCGAGTACGCTAAGTCGCAGTACCCGACGGCCTATCTCGCCCCTTCAACTGTAGATGGATTTCTTGGCCACCTGTGACCTCGGTAATACTAACACGATCTTCTTCAGGATACACATTATGCGAAGAGCGCTAGTAATAGATTACGAATCTGTTGCCTATGTGTTACGAATGGGTTTCGTGGGCAGCGCCCCGAATGGACATAATTGTGATGAGGCACGTTTGGAAGGTACGTACTGTAGACAGTCAGCGATAATGGGACACATAAAAGGGTAGGAAAACCCGAGAGTCGGAGGGTGGTGTGAGCTCCTGAAATGAGGGTAGAGTAACCCACAGAAAGGAGCAGATGTGTCCCAATTAGAAGTAAGCAAAGCAGAGGCCGCCGAGGAACGAAGCGAGCAGACCAGGTCTTTCGTCCGCACAGTGAAGGCGGCTGCCCGACGTAAGTACACCTTCGAAGAGAAGACCCGAAGTGTTCTGGAGGGCTTCCGCCGCGAGGTCACCGTCAACGACCTGTGCCGGCGGGAGGGGATCAAGCCCCACTCCTACTACTCGTGGACCAAAGAGTTCATGGAGGCGGGCAAGGAGAGGTTGACCCGTGACGCGGTTCGGGACGCCACTCAGCATGAGGTAGGGCAGCTCAAGCGAGAAACGGGGAACTCAAGGAGCTAGTGGCCGATCTGTCGCTGGAGGCGTACCGTCTCAAAAAAACGGCCATCCCCATGCCCCAGGACGCCACCGGTACTAGCGGATGAGCGCCCCGGAGAAGGCAGAGGTAGTTACCAAAGTATCCTCGTCTCCCCTCCCCAAGCGAAAGGTCCTCAGAGAGCTGGGCATCCCTAAGAGCCCCTACTACCGGTGGTTCAGACGCCAAGACCAACAAGGACTTGAGGACTGACCAGGAGGCGATCAGCCACCATGGAACCGTCTTACTATTCAGGAAGAACGCTCAGTCCTGGTATCAGCCAGAGAGATGCCAGAGCTGAGCTGCCGTCCGCTGGCCGCGTGGATCACCGACAACCAGGGCTTCTCCGTCTCAGCGTCCAGCGTCTACCGTATCCTGGGCAGGGAGGGCCTAGTGAAGAGGCCTGAGATGCGGTTGGCCGCGGGGAAGGAGTACCACCGCACGACCACAGGGCCTCACCAGATGTGGGCCACCGATGCCTCATACTTCAGGGTGGTTGGTTGGGGCTACTCCTACCTGGTCACCGTTATGGACGACGACTCCCGCTTCATCCTGGCTCACAGGCTTCCGCAAGATATGACGGCCGACTCCTTCATCGAGGTGGTCCAGGATGCTGTGGACACGACCAGCATGGACCAAGCTCCAGTCACAGAACGCACCAGGCTGCTGTGTGACAACGGTCCAGGCTATGTCTCAAGAGCATTCAGGGACTACCTGGGGATGGTTGGCATCAAGCACATCCTAGCAACTCCTTTCCACCCGCAGACCAACGGGAAGCTGGAGCGCTGCCACCAGACCATCAAACGGGACGTCAACCAGGTGCCTTATGAGTTGCCCGCCGACCTTGAGGCTGCTAACGGGGCCTTCGTCAGCTACTACAACTACCGGCGCTATCACAAGGCTCTGGGCAACATGACACCATCAGACGTGCTCAAGGCAAGACGGCAAGAGATCCTACAACGCAGGAAGGAGGCGAAGGCTCAAACCACCGAACGGCGACGACGCTACACCAGGGCCCTCAGGGAGCTCACCAGACCTCCATCCAGCCCCTGATCTCTCGGCTCCCAATGTGTCCCACTTTTGCTGGTTGCTAACAATAAACTGAGAATGGATTCATCTGCTGTTACAAACACCGGCTGGAGTGTGTGAGGGCCAGGCTCTCGCGCGAAAGCGGTCAGTTTCGATAACGAGCTAACCACTATTCAACTCGCACCCTGCGTGCCGAGGTTGGGACGACCGGAACCAGGTCGACGTCGTGCGAGTGGTGTGGTGTCGCCAACGAGCGCGCCGTCGCGCGCAGCTGTCGGCCGTCGCGCCGATGGTGCAGCAGCCAGCAAAAGAGTGCCGACGCCAATCACCGGAGCGCCGCCGTAAACGCGGGCAGGGGTAGGTGATGATGGTGTCGTCGTTGTCGTCGTGTCGTTTAAAAACGCCATATTATATAGACAGAGGGTATCAAGATTAGGGACACTGCCCGGCCTAAACCGTGCAGTCTGCGTTGCACTGCCGGCATGAGCTTCCTTGGGTATCTCCGGAAGTGCGGCTGGTGCAGCAACTGCTCCCCCGCCGACCCCACGCACCGCGACGACGTCGGCGAGGAGCTGTCGCGGACTCCGGCCGGCAACGGCCGCGGAACACCGGGCCTGGCGCTATACCCGAACGGGTGAAGACCATGTCGCTCCTAACAGAGTCTCTGGCAAACCCTCACGACGCGTCAACTAGGGTCTTTTCGGCATCAAGGCACCTCCTAGGCACGCGTGCCCATTGCGCCCGGCATAGGCCGATGCATACCCTAAGACTAGGCAGCTGAGCCTGTCTCAGAAGTATGAACTGGCCATGGGTATGTGGTTAGGTGTATGTTCGAGGCGACATCAGTTGGCGAGATGTTGAGATGCCTCTTCGAGAGATGGGCCGAGAGCAGATATGGATGTTGCCGCCGACGCTTGACGAACTGTTGCCTTTGGACCATCCAACGCGATTCGTGGCCGAGTTTGTTGACGCTTTGGACCGGAGGGACTGGGCGGAGCTTGGGGTGAAGATAGACGGAGAGGTGCTGGGAGCGCCAGCCTACCATCCACGTGCGCTGTTGAGCGTGTGGGGCTGTACGGCTTCATGACCGGGGTGCGCTCGTGCCGGAAGCTGGAGGCGGCCTGCCGGGACCAGATACCGTACCTGTGGCTGACAGGGTGGCAGCATCCGGACCACAACACCCTGTGGAGGTTCTACAGAGGGCATCGGCAGGCCATGAGGAAGCTGTTCGAGCGGACGGTGCGTACGGCAGTGACGATGAAGTTGGTGGACCTGGCGGTTCAGGCGGTGGATGGTACGAAGGTGGTCGCCAACGCGTCGCTGAACAGGAGCTACGACGCCGAGGGACTGCGAGGGCTATTGGAGCGGCTGGAGAGTGTGATAGCCGACCTTGAGGCTCAGAACGAAGCGGGAGAAGACACTGCTGTTGCCCATCTGCCTGAGGAGTGGGCTGACAAGGAGGTCTTGAGAGGGCAGGTGAGGCAGGCGATGGACGATCTCACGAGTCAGAAGCGCCACAAGCGCATCAACCTGACCGACCCAGACGCCAGGCTGATGAAGGGTAGGCAAGGCATCGTGGCTGGCTACAACGCTCAGGCTATGGTCTCACCCACAGAGACGGATGGGGGAGCGACCGGCATGTTGGTCACCGCCGTGGACGTGGTGGATGCGGCCAATGACAATGCCCTGCTGGTTCCGATGGTCGAGCAGGCCGAAGAGACGACCGGGACAAGAGCACAGACGACGTTGACCGACGCCGGATATTTCGCCGCAAGTCACCTGGCAGAGTGCACCCGTCGAGGTCAGCAGGTGGTGGTGTCCGAGTCACGGCAACGGTTCCTCAAAGACCCAAATCACAAGGGCCAATTCACCTACAACGAGCCGAGCGACAGCTTTACGTGTCCGCAGGAACAGACGCTCAAGTTCGTTCGTATACAGCACGCGAACGGAGTCCCGTTGCGACTGTACCGGGCTTCCGGCGCCATCTGTCAGGCATGCCCAGCCTTCAGAACCTGTACCAGCGCCAAGGAGATTGGGCGAAGCTTAGCCATAGGGTCGCACGACGCAGTGCTGCGTCGCCATCGCGCCTGGATGTCCACCCCAGCAGCTAGAGAGGCGTACAAGCTGAGAAAGCAACTGGTCGAACCGGTCTTCGGAATCATCAAGGAGCAACAGAGGGCACGGAGGTTTCTGCTGCGCGGTCTCGCCAACGTGGCGGCCGAGTGGACTATGTTGGCCACAGCCTTCAACCTGCGCACTCTCTGTCGGGTGTGGAGCTCCAGCCCCTTCATCGGACTATTCAATGGCCCGGAGCCTCGTCCCGTCTCCTGACCTGCAGTGATGACAGCAGCTGACCCATCGCTCCGTCGCCTGTACTACCCGCTCAGGCCAGGGCCTTTCAGCGAACCCTCTGACCTCTATCTGCTCCCCCTATCTGCAATTTCCACTTCTGGGACAGGCTCAGCTGAAAGCAGGGACTCGCGGATGAAACTACTTCCCGAAAAGATCGCCGAGCTCGACACCAACCTCCAATGGACGACCACGATGCACTTGTGCATCCTCGAGGAAGTCGCTCGCGAATCCGGGGGCTCCGGGATCGGCGAACCCAGCCTGCAAGAAGCGCAACTGCGCATGGGCCGTGCCGTGGTGCGGCGGGACCGGAAGGCCGAGGAAGCGGCCATCGCGGCTTACCTGCGGGTCCATGTCAGGAAGTGGTTACGGGACTTTGCTGAACGGCAACTTCTCTCTCACCTCTATGAGCGCACCGCCCATCGGCGAGAGAACTCCGGCACCCGCGACAGCATGCGCCGCCCTTCGCATGTCGAGGGCCTCCGGCTCGCCAGGGCCCTGCTGGCCGACCTCCCCTATCCGGGTCCATTGGACACCGAAGAGGAGGCCGCGACCGCGGCCAAAGTGCTGGCGGGCCACGGGCTGGTCACCTTTGGCTTCCTCACCCGCGCCCGGGTGCACGAGTACATCAGGGAGTCCCGGAGGAGCCGCGTCCACTTCGACGCACTCCGTGACGTCATTGAGGAATGGGAAAGACTGGGCGAGGCCATCCCCCGTCAGCTGGCCAGGTGGCGGCGGGACGTTGCCGACGGCCGCCTCCAGCGTCCCGACGCCAAACCCATCCCGCGCCACCGCCCCGCCAACCCGGCCCAACTGGCCTATGAAATGCAGGTTCAGTTCACCATCGAGATCCTGCAGTGGCTTGGCGTGCGGCCTAGGGGAACACTCCTCACGGGCTGCCGTATGGTGGCAGAGGTGATGAACATTCCGGAATACACGGTCGAGCGCATCTGGAAGCAATGCACATGGAGGAAATCCTACGTGCCGACGATGCGGAAGTACTCGGAGGCTATCGCCACACGCACCGGGCTCTTTCACCCCAACTGAGGTCTGCTTTCATACTTAGCTACGGTCCCCGTTGTACTCCCCCTTGAGAATAGCCGCACCAGCCGGTTGGCGTCGCTACTCCGTTTCTCCCCAGCAAGGGGGCGTGAGTCTCTCTGCTGCAAGCTGTCTTCCTTGCCTGACCAATCCAGCGGCGTCCCCAAAACTTCGGAGTTAATGACCCACTCTCGGTCCGCGCGCCCATTTAGTCTCTTCTCAAGGGCCAATTCTATTGGCTAGAAGAGAGGTGAAGGCAATGGAAGACAGACTGCTCAGGCGACGAGAGGTGGAGGCAATTACGAGCATGTGTCGTTCGTCGATCTATCGACTCATGCGAATCGGAGAATTCCCACGGCCCGTGAAGGTCGGCCCCAACGCCGTCCGCTGGCGTGCCAGCGACATTAGGCGTTGGTTGGAGTCACGTCCAACTGCCGGGAGGGAGTAGGATAGCCCGACAGGGCCTAGTTCCGTCCGTTGAGGGCGGAACCAACGAACTCATACGGCTGTTTTATCCCTCTTGGTGTTTCGCCACTCAGGTAGTCCGCCCATTGCTGCAGGAGCGAACGCCGCCGGTCAAATAGGTCGGACCTGGCATAGGCCTGTTCGGTCGAGTTACCTAAAACATGGGCCAGCGCAGCCTCGGACACTGCCCAGGGCGTGTCCGTCTGCTCCAAAGTCCAGTTCTTGAAGCTGCTCCGGAAACCGTGGACAGTGGCTCGATCCGCCAATCCGACAGCACGGAGGATCTTCGTCAGCGTCATGTCGGACATCGGTGCTCCCGCCTTAAGCGGCGAAGGGAACACCAAACCCCTCTCGTCACGCAAGACAAACGCCTCACGAAGTACGTCGAGCGTCGGTTCGCTCAATGGAACGCGATGTTCTATGCCTGCCTTCATCCGCTGCGATGGTATCCGCCACTCTTGGACTTGGAAGTCGATCTCATCCCAGGTTGCGCCTCTGGCCTCGCCGGAGCGGGCCGCCGTGAGGACAAGAAACCGAAAACACAGCTTGGCTGCCGCCGAGGCTTGGGACGATGCTACGGTTTCGAGCGCCGCCGCCACGTCTTGATAGGGCAATGCTCTGAAGTGTGCCTTCACTTTCGGCATCGGAGGCAACGCGCCGTCTATGGCTTCTCCAGCGGGGTTAGTCTCCATGTAGCCGTGTGCCATGCCCCAGAGAAAGACGGTTCGTATCCGTTGTCGCACCCGCCGAGCTGTTTCCGGACGGGTCGTCCATATTGGCGTAAGGATGCGAAGCACGTCGCCTCGGTCGATCCGGTCTAAGGGAGTGTCGCCAAGCGTCGGCATGGCATGACGCACCAGGGTCTGCATCCAGCTGGCGATGTGCCTATCGTTCCGCCATCGCGGTTTGTTCGCCTTGTGGACTGCGTGGGCGGCTTCCCAAAATGTCGGCACGATCTGCACGTGCTTCTCGGCAAGAGGGTCGCGCCCCTGCGCCACGGCAGCCCGGTTGTCCATTGCCTTTTCTCGGGCCTGCGCTAGGCTGACAACCGGAAAGGAGCCAAGCCCTATATCCCGTCGACGACCATCGATGGTGATTCGCTGTACCCAGGACTTCCTCCCCGTTGTGCTGACGTAGAGGTGCAGACCATCGCCATCGGCGTAGCGCCCAGGATCCTTGAGAGCCTTCGCGCGTGCTGCAGAAAGTGTCATTGGATACCCCCTCCATGCCATTATATTCCCACAATCGTTCCCACAGCAACTGTGGGAACGCGAGAGATGCACTTGGAAGGATGGAACTTGTTATGACCATATTGCATATGGAACACTGGGAACACTATTGCCTATAGTGGACGGCTGTGGAGTGGACAATGGTGGAGCTGAGGGGATTCGAACCCCTGACCCCCTGCTTGCAAAGCAGGTGCTCTTCCGACTGAGCTACAGCCCCGTGGTCAACCTGGCGCCTCCGACCGGCGAGAGCATGAAGTGGCACTCTTGGGGCCGCGACGCCATTCAATTACAGCAGGCGAGGTTGGCGGTCGTCAACTTGGCTTCGCGCCTACCGGGTCGCCGCTGGACTGGGACAGTCCCGTTTCCGGAGTCTCACGCCCTAGTGTGTCAGAATCTGGTCCAGGAACATACGCGTCCGCTCTTCTTTCGGAGCCGTGAAGAACTCTTCCGCCGTGCTGACCTCCACGATCTCCCCCTCATCCATAAAGACGATGCGGTCGGCTACGTTGCGCGCAAAGCCCATCTCGTGCGTCACGCAGATCATCGTCATGCCGTCCGCCGCCAGCTCGCCCATAGCCTTGAGCACCTCATTGATCATCTCCGGGTCCAGGGCGGACGTCGGCTCGTCGAACATCATCAGTCTGGGTTCCATTGCCAATGCCCTGGCGATGGCCACCCGCTGCTGCTGCCCGCCGGATAGTTGTCCAGGGAACTTATCGGCCTGTTCTGGTATGCCTACGCGTTCCAGCAGATTGTAGGCCCGCTCCTCAGCTTCCCTTTGCGGCAGGTGGCGCACCTTCTGCGGCGCCAGGGTGATATTGCGCAGGACGGTCAGGTGGGGAAAGAGGTTGAACTGCTGAAAGACCATTCCGGTCTCCATACGGACCTGCGTCAGCGTGCGCAGGTCGTCCGTGATCTCCACCCCGTCGACGACGATGCGCCCAGCGTCGTGGCGCTCCAGCTGATTGATGGTGCGCAGGAGCGTGGATTTCCCCGACCCCGAGGGGCCGATGATTACGACGACCTCGCCCTCGCCGATGGATATGCTGACATCGTTCAACGCTGTGAACGTGCCGAAGCGCTTTACCACGTGCTCAATGCTGACCATTTCCCTGCGATTGCCGTTGTCCATGCTACACCCCTTTGCGGCGCCCGCTACCGTCTTCCAGTGCCCAACCGCGATTCCGCCTCACTCCCAAGCTTTGAGAGCGTATAGGAGACCGCCCAGTAAACCAGACCCACTACCACGTATATCTCGAAGAACGCGCCCTCCGCAATGTCCGTCTGCCCGCCCAGGATCTTCTTGGACTTGTCCAGCGTGTTGACCAGCGATATAGCCGCCAGCAGCGCCGTGTCCTTCCACAGGGCGATGAAACGCCCAATGAGCGCCGGGATGACGGCCTTGATGGCCTGCGGAAGGATGATGAGAGAGTACATCTGGAAGGAGGAGAGCCCAATGGTCTGGGCCGCCTCCCGCTGCCCGCGTGGCACGGAGGCCAGCCCGCCGCGAATAACCTCCGCGATGTAGGCGGCGCCAAAAAAGGCGAAGACCACCATCACGCGGTACACCAGGTCGATGCTGCTGAACGCCTGACCCACCGGGCCAAGCTCGTCCTTCAGGAAGGTGGCGAAGAGCAGCCAGACCAGCAGCGGCGCCGCGCGAACGACCTCAATGTAGCTGACGGAGCTGATGCGGATGGCCCAGTACGGCGAGATGCGCCCAAGGGCCAGCGCAAGCCCAATGAAGAACGAGAAGAACCCTCCAACAGTAAACACCATCAGGTCCAGGAAGGCGCTCTCCCAACTGCTGACCGGGACGCCCAGTTGCAGCAGCATCATCGCGGGAATGAGCAGCACCCAGCTCGCGCCTATTCCCTGCAGCACAATGGGGTTGCTGCGCCATCGGGACAACTGCTTGCCCAGCCACGCACCCACTGCCAGCGTGCAAAACAGTCCTGCCAACAGCATCCATGCTGACCCAAAGGGGACCGCCAGGCCTAGCGAAAACGCGAACAACCACGAGGGCGCCCACCCTCGCTCCACGACTAGCACACGTTCGATGCCGCTGACCGTGGTTGTCTGGCCGGCCGACTCGATTTGCTCGGAGTATTGCTGCTCGGCGATGGACACCTCCGTACCCAGGCCGAGAGTCAGCAAGATAACTGCAGCGGCGCCAACACCAATCAGGAACGGGCGCAGCCTTCCGGCCCAGATCCCGTAGGTCACGGCGGCCAGCAGGGCAATCATGAACAGGGAGATCCATAGGCGGTAGGTCTCGTCCGCGGGGTAGCTGCCAAAGAAGAATAGCTTTCGGTTAAGCGCTATCAAGCCCCAGTTGGCTTGGAACAACATGTACCGGGTGAGCAGGACCGCGATGAAGCCCGCTGTGCCAACCGACACCACGGTCAACACCGTATTGCCCTTGGTGTTGAACAGGTTGGCCTTCGCCCACATAACGCGGGCGGCGACGCTTCGCTGGTTGGCTCTGGCAGTCGTCATTTCAGTTGCACGTTCTTGTTGATGGTGTTCATGACCAGCGAGATCACCAAGTTGGTGAGCACGAAGACGATGAAGATGAACATGTACGTTTGCAGCAAGTTCCCTGAGTTGTTCACGATGCGGTTGGATATCAGCACGATCTCGCCGTAGGCGATCGCGTGTGCCAACGTGGAGTCCTTGTTGGCGTTCTGATATTCATTGTTCAACGCAGGGATCATGATGCGCAGGGCCTGTGGCAGGACGATGAGGGTGAAGCGCTGGTACGCCGTCAAACCGAGCGACGCCGAAGCCTCAACCTGCCCGCGCGGCACTGCCTGAATGGACCCCCGCACGATCTCCGCTATGAAAGCGCTGAAATACAGCGTCAGCGAAATCAGTGCGCTGATGTACCCAAGGCCAAAGTGGTTGCCCCCCTCATAGGCGGAGAACCCGGAGTCTGCGGCCTGCACCACGTCCGGCAGCGTGATGCGCAAGGGAAAGAGCAGGGCAATGTAGGACACCACTGCCACAGCCGCGAAAATGGTCACCGACCAAGCGACCGGGTAGGTGCTGAGGCCTGTCAACTCCTCCTTCTGTTCCCGTGCCCGGCGCACTCGCAACGCCACATAGGCGGTAATCGCTAACACAATGGGCCACACCCACCAGAAGCTGTGGGCCGCCACCAGCCACGGGACTGCGGCCCCGCGGTTGCTGATGTAGAAGAACCCTGACAGCCCCACCTCAGACTCTATTCTGGGAAGCTCCCGAAACAGGCCAAAGGCAAAGAAGAACATGATGAGCAGGAGGGGCAGGTTGCGGAAGGTCTCCACGTAGAGTTTGCCCAGCCTCGTGATGATGGGGTTGTTTGCCAGCCGGGCAACGCCTACCGCGAGCCCCATGAGCGACGAGAGGGCAATCGCGAAAACAACCACGGATATAGTGTTTCCCGCACCCTTCAACATGCCGAGCCAACGGGGGTCGTTTGCCTCAATTTCCAACAAGGAGAAGATGGAGCTGCGCTCCGGGCTGCCGTAGGGACCGTAGAGGAAGTCGAAATCGAAGAGGTTGGAGGCAATGGAGTAGACGATGTAGACCGCAACGAACGCAGCAACACCGCCGACGACAAGGTTCACGGTCAACGTGCGAGAACTGCTGCGGTACCAGATGGAAGTGAGGAAATCCTTCATCGTGGTCGCTAGAATAAAGTGAAACGCATGGCCCGCGCAAGACGGGCCATGCGTTTCACTTCAAACTCTGGTTCGCCTACCGCATTGGCGGAGCGTAGAGCAGGCCGCCGTCCAGGTAGGAGGCGTTAGCAGACCCGGCACGGGTCAGACCCACGGCTTCCAGTGTGCGCTCGTAGGCTTCACCGTAGTTCCCCACCGCGCTGATTACGTTCTGCATGAACGTGCTGGGGATTCTCCCGTGGCCGATGCCCAAGTTGCTGGGGGCTCCGCCGTCAAAGCCTACACCCAGGAGTCGGGCAACAGTGTTGTTGGGCGGATTGGCTGCCATGGCGCCCACGTTCTGGGAGGTCACGCCCTGCTCCTCTGCAATGATCATGCCGTTGACCACCCAGCGGACCACGTCTTCCCACTCGGAGTCATAGTCCCGGACGCTGGGGCCAAGGGGCTCCTTCGACAGCGTCTCCGGCAACACGATGGCCTCGGTGCCGTCGGCCTTCAGGGTGAACTGGTGGCCGCCCAGCTGCGACTTGTCCGAAGACCAAGCGTCGCATTGGCCGCTGATGAATGCGGCGCGCAACTCCGGGTTGGCCTGGAAAGTCAACTCTTCGTAGGATATGCCTCCCTCAGTAAAGAAGTCGGAGACGGCGCCTTGGGTGCTCGTGCCGTCCAGGATGCAAATTGTGGAGCCGTCCAACTGAGTGGCTGAAGTGAGGCCGGAATCGGCATGCACCATGATCCCCGCACCGTCGTAGAAGGTGGTCGGAGCGTAGGCGACTTCGAGGTCGGCGTCCCGGCTTGCGGTCCACGTCGTAGTTCGAATCAGGACGTCGATTTCCTTGGCGGCCAGGAGCTCGAACCGGTTGGCTGACGTCGCCTCCTTGAATTCCACCTTACTGGCGTCTCCAAAGATTGCGGCGGCAAGTGCATGGCAGTAGTCCACGTCGTTGCCCTGGGCAGTGCCGTCCGGGTTAAGGACACCAAATCCCGGGGTGTCAGCCTTGATTCCGCAGACCAGATTGCCACGGTCGAGGATTGTTGACAGGGTGTCTTCCCTGGGGTCCCCCGTAGCCTCCATTGCGACCGGGGCCGGTTCAGAGGTCTCCTCTGGCTCAGACTCGCATGCGGCGACAACCACCAGCAGCAACAGTGCCGCAACCACCGCAAGAATAGGGACCGGCCTGCTGTACCGTTTCATTGTTCATCCTCTGCCTCCACTTTGGATTCACCTATGAATTTACCGTTTACCTCGTGTTATTGCAATAGGGTGGTGCAACAATTGTACCGATGGTCTTGTTGGGCCCCAGCCCCGCTTCCCGTCACTGCGGAACGCAGACTCACTTCAACCGGTATACCGCAATGCAGTCCGCATACGCAACCTAGATAGGAAAAGTATAGTAGATGGCTATTGCGCTATGTGGCGAGTTGATTCCTTAACTATGGAAAGAGGCTGGGCGGTTCCTCTAGACTTCCGCGGCCACACCGGCGGAGGGCGCAGGGTGGTGTGCCGGCGGCCGAGAGGTCACCAACAGAAGCGCCGAAAATACCAGCACCCCCACGCACGGCCACCAAACTGTTTCATAGCCGCCGGTGTTGTCGGCGGCGTACCCAGTGACGGGCCCGGCCACCGCAGCAAACAGCATCGTCGTCGTCAGCGCGACGGACCGCACTGCGCCGGAATAGCGCCGTCCAAAGTACGCCGCGTAGACGATTCCCTGCAGCGCCCCCAGGGAGTTGATCGCCCATGCCCAGATGAACAGTGCCGCAAACATCATGAAGGCGTTGGCCACCAACAGGGTGAGCACAAAGGAGCTAGCCATAAGGAGCATGTTGATTGCAAGCAACCGCTCCATTCCTATCAATGCAACCTGGCGGCCAAGGGTGATGGCTCCCACCAGCAGAGAAATCTGCGCCGTCCCCGCCGCCACCGACATTAGGCCAGGGTCCATGCCCTCGTCCAAAAAGTACGGGAAGCGAAAGATGACCATGGACGTGGTGCAGAGAGTGAAGAGGCTGAAGGCAATGGTAACCCTCCAGAAGACCGGCGTGTGGATCGCTTCCCTTCTGGTCCATTGTCGTGCTTCGGGGTCTTGCGGGGATGCCGTAGCGTCAGGCGACTTGGCCTCGGCGCCATCTGGCAGCAGGCCGATGTCCTCCGGATGCCGTCTGAGCACAATGAGCGATACCGGGATGATGATCGCCAGTCCCGCTATCCCCAACGCAATCCAGCCGGCGCGCCACCCGTGCGTAAGGATGACCCATTGGACTGCGGGGTATCCCACCAACAAGCCGAAAGGAGCGCCCATGGAGTTGATGCCCAGCGCTTTGGCCCGTTGTCTAACGAACCACTTGGCTATGACGGGGCCCGCGTAGATCACCGCTGGGCCGTGGATGCCCATGAGGCCGGTGATCATGAATGCCCCGATGATCCACCAAGCAGGGTGAAAGAACCCGAGGCTCAGAATCGCCAGCGAAGACACACCCCCGGCCACGGCCAGCAGCACGCGCGCGCCGTATCGGTCGAGGAGCTTGCCGATGAAGAGGCCGCCAAATCCGGCGGACAACAAGTACGCGGTCTGCGTCCATCCGAAGAGCGCTCGGCCGAAGCCGAGTTCTTCCCGAACGGGTTCTATGAAGAGTCCGAAGGTGGGGCCTGCCAACGCCATGGACATGGCGCCGACAACGATCATTGCCCAAACGACATACCAGCCGTAGAACAGTTTGGGTTTGCGGCGTTGCTGCAAGGGCGGAGCGCTCCTCTACCGAGGTGGGCGATTGCCAAGCCTATTGTGCGGCAATTCAGCCCGCTCGCGCTACCACCCTGTTTTGGTTCCGGGCGCACGCAGACGTTAGCTAGCTAGCGTACCTGCAAAGGCTCCGCGTCAGCTGAGACATCCCGCGCCCGGATGGATTCAGCGTAGTTCTTCAGAGCGATGACGGTGCCAATCGCGGCCAGGGCCAGCGGTATCGACATGACAAAGGCCGTGAGGCCCAGCACAGAATACTGCCCGTTAAGCACCGGAGGCGCCAGCGGAATCACGATGAGCGACAAGTCGATAAGGCCGATGAGTATGAGTGGGTAAGTGCGCACCCAGATTGTCGCCAGGACCGCAATGGCCGCGGCAACGAGGCCCACCCGCGTGCCCATTGCCGTCGCATCGTCCGTGGCCTGCGTCAGCCCGTAGTCCGATCCGATGGACAGCGGGTTGTGCCCCACATAGGCCAGCACCACTGCCATCACAGCGCCCGCAGCTACACCCAACCGAAGGAGGAAGAGGCCCGAGCGGAACCGGTTTCGCGCGATGAGCGTAGGGTCAGCTTCAAATTGCACGCGCGGTTGCTTCCCCGGGGGGCCATGCCGCCGTTTGCGATTGAGGACATCTGATGTAATCGCAACGGCCACGTACACGATGGCGACGATAACCAAGAAGGTGAGGGGCCAATACTCAAAGACCTGACCCCAGAAGCCTTCAACAATGGCCAGAGCCACAACCGAGCTGCTCATGGTACGCAAGCACCCCTAAATGTAGAGTGGGAGAAAGGAACAACGGAGTTATTCCTCAAGCCGTATTTAATGGTAACACTTCATAACGACTTGCAATACCCATCTCCCTAGAGAATGTGCAAACGTTGCCTTGGTCCACAGGAGTCGCGAAGCCCTTGTAACAGAGCCCAAAGCTGCCACAGTCTTCCGGCTGCAACACGATTGGCGTACTTGTGCTTCAGAAGTTGGCCCTCCACTCCCCTGCGAATTTCACATTTGGTCTGTCGAGCCGACGACGGCAGTTGTCTGGGACTCATGCGACACAGCACACAAAACCTGTATACTCCCGTTGCTTGCGCCGAATGACACGGGAGTGGACATGGCCCGGACTGAAGAATCCAACGACAACCCTAATGCCGGGGGCATTGGGGCAACTACTCTTGTCCGGTCAGGTCTGTTCTACGGCTGGTGGGTGCTCATTGCGTTGGCGATGATGCGTGTCATGGCGTCCGGCGTGGGCAACCAGGTGCGAAGCCTGCTCGTGCTGCCCCTGGAGGAAGAGTTCGAGGTCTCACGGGCCGAGGTCTCGCTGATGTTCACCGGCGGCAGCATCGCCGTCGCGCTGACGGGCCCGCTTGGCGGCTGGCTCATGGACCGATTCGGTCCTCGCCTCATCATGATTGTCACCACCGCGATGGCCATTTGCGGATACCTACTGCTCTCAGTCTCGCAGGAGTTTTGGCACGCCCTTCTCATCTTCACGATACCCCTGGGAGTGGCTTACAACTGGGCAATTCTCAACTCCGGTGCGCCCATTCTCAACAACTGGTTTGACCGGGGCAAGGCCCGCGCCCTCTCGTTGCTGAACGTGGGCCACGGCGCTGGCGCGCTGCTGCTGCCCCTCATGGCAATTGCCATCGTCGCGTTCGATTGGCGGTGGTCGATGGTGCTCGCCGCGTGCGTAATGACCGCCGTCATGATCCCGGTGCTTTTCGTCGTGCGGAACACGCCGGAGGAGATGGGCTACGCTCCCGACGGCGACGAGCCTGACCCGACTCGCGCGGCGACGGGCGGCCGCCCCGCTGCCCTGGCCGGTATGACGCTGTCGCAGGCCGTGCGAGGACCCTTCTTCTGGGCCGTGGGCATCGGCAGCTCGTGCATGCTCTTCGTCAACTCCGGCATCATTGCGCACATCGTGCCGCTGCTGGTCTGGAAGGGCCAAACCGAGAGTGTGGCCGCGCTGCTGCTGAGCCTGCAGCTCGTATGGACCGTGCCCGTGGTGCTAACCGTCAGTTGGGCCGCCGACCGGGTCGACGGCACCCGCATCATGGTCGGCATGATGCTCGTGGTGCTTGCCGGCGCCGTCACGCTCCTGATGGCGCAGAGCCTGTGGAGCCTCACCTTGGCCGTCATGATGCTCGCCACCGGCGGCTCCCACTGGGCCATCTTCTGGGCGGTGCTGGGCCGGCAGTACGGCCGTGCCCACTACAACACCATCCGATTGTGCATCTACTCAGTCATCATCTCCGGTATCGCGGGCGCGCCCTTCTTTGCCGGCCTTACCTACGACCGCACAGGGGGCTACGGCCCGTGGCTGCAAATCATCCTGTTTGTGGGCGTGGCCGGGCTCATTGCATTCATAGTCGCGGCCGTCACACGCAAGAAGCACCCCACGTGGATGATGAGGCCCGCTGATTGAGGACTGTTCTCCCAAGTGTTATGACCATTTTCGCCGCCGCCATCGTCATGGCAGCCTGTGGCGCCGAGTCCGCCCCGACCGAGCTCGTTCCCACGCAAGCGCCATTGCCAACTGCGACGATGCCGCCCACCTCTACCGTTGTGCCGACTGCCTTGCCGCCAACGGTCACGCCGGTCCCGTCACCCACGCCTGTACCGCCGACACCAACAGCGACCGCGACCCCCGCGCCAACGCCGTCACCCACTGCCACCGCAACGCCGGAGCCGACACCAACCCCCGCGCTCGGACCTGAGATTGAGGCGTCGGCTGTCATGGGGGACTGTGAGTTCTTCTTGGAGGTGGCGAACTCGGCGGAGGAGCGGGCCGTCGGGCTCATGGGCAGGGAGTCGATGGGACGCGACCGGGGCATGCTGTTTGTCTTTTCCGCTGAGCAGGTGCTTGGCTTCTGGATGAAGAATACCCTCATCCCGCTGGACATAATCTTCATTGATAGCGACCTCTCCGTGGTGGACGTGCAGACCATGCGGCCTGAGCATGAGATTGCGCCGGACCCGCTGCCAACCTACTATTCCGCGGCCCCGGCCCTCTACGCCATCGAGATCAACGAGGGCGTTGCTTCGGAGTGCGGCATCGAGCTCGGCGTAACTGTGGAACTCCGAAACCTTACCCAGGGCGTCCTTCAGTAGTCCGTCGACGACCGCCAAGGCCGAGCGCAGGCAGCAGCCCCAACAGAAGCAGCACGGCGGAGATGCGGAAGAAGTCCTGGAACAGGCCGAGGCTCGCGCCCGACACCTGCGCCGTGTACGCGTCCAGCTGAGCAGCGTACTCCGCGCTGGAGAGTTCCTGCGAGGGCAGCGGAAGCGCGAGGCCCGCCGTCGCCGCCTCGAACTGGCCCACGCCCCAGGCGGCCAGCGCGGCCATGCCGAAGGTCATCCCCACCATGCGCGCCGCCGTGACCAGCGACGCCGACGTTGCCTGGTAGTCCGCCGTTGTCGCGTCCATGGCCGTCACGAACACCGGCGCGATGATCAGCCCGAACCCGAGCCCTGCCAGCGCCAGGTGCAACGTCATCCGCGGGTCCGCAATGTCGAGCGTCCAGCCGCTCATCAAGAAGAGCCCGACCGCGCCGATGGCCAACCCGGCCATGACGACTGACCGTTCTCCTAACCGGTAAGCCAGATAGCCTCCGGCCAACGCGCCAATGGGCATCGCGCCCGTCATGCGCATGAGACGCAGGCCGCCCTCCAGCGGACTCTGCGCCAGCACCGTGTTCGCCATGAGCGGCACGGTCACCATCGCCATGATGAGCGCGCCGCCGACCAGCAGCTTCACCACGAGCGCCGCCACTGCCTGCCGCGACTGGAAGAAGGACGGCGGCAGCAAGGGGTTGCGCGCGCGGCCCTCCACCCACACGAGCAGTCCAACGACGGCCACACCGATGCCCCCAAGGGCGTAGGGCAGCGGCGACGACGCGTCAAACGCCTCCTGCTGGGCTGTCGCGAACACCAGCAGGGTCAGCCCAGCGACCAGCAGCGCTCCGCCAACCCAGTCCATGCCCACGTTGGCCAGCCGGGCGACCGGGAACCCGCGCAGGGCCCAGATGAGGATGAGCGCCTGCGGCACGTCCAGCCAGAACACCCACCGCCAGCCTAACAGCGCCGTGATGACGCCGCCGTAGAGCGGCCCCAACACCATGCCCGCTTCCGCGCACGCGCCGATGATGCCCACCGCGATTGCCCGCCGGTTGCCCGGGAAGGACTGCACCGCCATCGCCATGCCGACAGGGATTGTCGCGCCGCCGCCGAGCGCTTGGACGGTCCGCGCGACGATGAGGAACTCGAGGTTGGGCGCCATTGCTGCGGCCAGCGACCCGACGGCAAAGACGAGCAGGGAGGCGCGGAAGAGCAGCGCGTGACCGTGGACGTCGGCGAGGCGCGCGGTGAGGGGGATCGCGGCGGTGAAGCCGAGCAGGTAGGCGGTGACGATCCACGCCGCGCGGTCGAGCTCCGTTGGCGGCACCTTCAGGTCGGGCATGACCTCCGGCAGCACCGTAACCACGACGGTGTGGTCGAGCGCCGCCGTGAGCACTGCCCCGCTGACGATGGCGAGCGGCAGCCAGGCCCGGAGCGTGGAGGTGGGTTCGCCCGCCATGGCCGGTTACGGCGCGCTGGCCGAGGGCTGTGCCTCGTCGAAATTAGTAAACGTTAGTATGCGCACGACGGGCTCGGTGTCGTTGGAGAGCACCTTGCCGGCAATGCGGACGCGCCGGACCAGGTCGTCGTCGCCCACCCAAACCTCTATGTCCTGTCGCAGGGAGGCGTCCGCCGCCGGAATGAGCGGCTTGATGTCCGCGCCGCTGATTGTCCCGCCGATGCCCTGACTCCTGACGCCGTCCAGCGTGTCGCCGGTTGAGAAAGCAGGCCCCTCGATGGCGAGCAGTATCCCGCCCAAGGTTTCGCCGAGGCCGTGCAGGTTGAACGGCAGCGCGCTTGTCGCCACGGGCAGGGGATTGCCGGAGAGCGGGTCCGTCATGGTGGCGTTCTCGCCGTCCACGACAATCTCCATTTCCAGGAAGGTGTTGAGGGCGCTGATCAGGGCGTCCACTCGCATGGAAGCCTGGTCGGGGACTTGCGTGGAGCCCTCGGCGCCCTGCAGGACGACGCCGAGCATGAGGGGCGTGTGACCCTCCTCGTGGGACAGCGTGAAATCGAGCGAGGTCACCTGACCCATGCGCTCTGCGGCGTTTTCCAGCCGCTCCTGTGGCGTCAGGTCCGATTCCTCGGCCTCCGGCCCGCACGCGGCCAACAAGCCGGTCATCACGAGCGTCAGCGCTACCACACCCACGACCCACGTCACCGGCGAGCGCCACGTCCTGCGAGTCATGGGCTCCTTTCTCAGTACACGTCTGTGCTCATCATGCACACCCCGAGTGTACCAACGCCCCTATGCTCAAACAAGCGCAGACACCTCCCTATTGTTACCGTGGAGAGACCCTTGCACCCCGCATCCCCGCTTCCGGGGACAGTACGGGACAGTCGTGGTCTTCGGACTCGCAGTAGCGTCTTCGGATCTGAGAGACGCGCGCCTCGCTGATTTGAGTCGAGTCGAGTCGTGCAGCATTACGCCCGGTGAAAACCAATCCTGTACCGTCGTGCAGGCGAGCCCCGGCGTCGGACTTGCGGCACGGTCCGGCGGACTGGGCGTTTGCGGTTGGCAATGACCTTGTCGGCAGTCGGCGCAAGGCGGATACCTCCGCCAATACCGTGGCGCAAGGTGGAGCGCCGGTGCAAGGGGACGATGGCAGGGTCGACGCGGAACCCAAGTAGCGCACGCCACAACGCTGGTGTACACTACGCCGTCAAACGGCGGGCTCGCTCGGGCGCACTCGCGAGGCGAGTTCCGCAGATACACGCTGGAGGTAACCATGCCAGCAACGACGCCCACGTTTCGCATACTGAAGGCAGACCGCGTCATGGACGGCCGCGACTCGCCCGCGCAGACGGGCGTGTCCGTGCTGCTGGAGGACAGCCGCATCCGCGCCGTCGGCCCCGACGACCAGATCGCGTTTCCCGACGGCGCGTCGGGCGAAGTGCTCGAGTTTCCCGGCGGCACGCTGCTGCCCGGTCTCATCGACTGCCACACGCACACCAACATGCCCGGCACGGGACGTCGCGGGGAGGACGTGAATCGCGAGGACACAGACGCCATTCGCGTGCTGCGCTCCGCCCACAACGTCGCCATCGCACTGCAGACCGGCGTCACCACCGTCTGCGACTGTGGCGGGTGGAATACGACCACCTTCTCCCTTAAGGAGGCCATCCGCGAGGGCACCGTGAACGGCCCGCGCGTCCTCGCCTCCGGCCGGCCCATCACCACCACCGGCGGCCACTGCTGGTTCATGGGTTCCGAGGCGGACGGCGTCGACGGGGTGCGGGGCGCGGCTCGACTCCTCATCAAGCAGGGGGCGGACTTCCTCAAGGTCATGGGCACCGGCGGGAGCACCCTCGGCACGGACCCCTTCCACCCGGCGTTCTCGATGGAGGAGCTGCTGGCCATTGGCGAGGAGGGCCATCGCCGAGGCAGGCCGGTCGTCGCGCACTGCCGCACCAACGACGCCATGCGCATGGTCGTCGACGCGGGGTTCGACGCCATCATGCACGGCTGGTTCACCGATGGCACCGGCGCCAAGGTCTATGACCAGGCGCTGGCCGAGCACATCGCCTCCCACGAGGTGCGCGTGAACCCGACGTTGCAGATCACGCGCAGCCGCCTCTTCCTCTGGGAGGACCGCAAAGTACGCGGTGAGCTATCGCCCGAGGAGGAGGCCCAGTACGAGCGCATGAAGGCCAGCCACGCCGAGACGCTCGACCACTGCGGACGGCTCTTCAAGACCGGTGTCAAGCTCATGGCGGGTTCCGACTGCGGCTGGGGCGTCTACCCCTTCGGCCACTTCGACCGGGAGCTCAAGGCGATGGTCGACGCGGGATTGACGCCCACGCAGGCCATCGAGTCGGCGACCAGCAACAACGCGGAGCTGCTGGGCATTTCGAGCGATGTCGGCACCGTCGACGCAGGCAAGCTGGCGGACCTGATCGTGATCGACGGCGACCCGTCGGCGGACATAACGGTTATCGGCAACGTCACCGCCGTCTTTCGCGGCGGCGAGAGAGTCAAGTAACGAGAAGAGGAGGGACAGACAATGGCAATTGAGACGGCAATAAAGACCAAGAAGATCGACGCTGACAGCCACTTTCTCCCGCGCAGCAACTTCGGGGACCTGCGGTCGCTGATGCCCGAATTCACGGAGGCGGAGCTGGACATCATCATCCGTGATGCTGTCACGTTCGCGGACCCCAACGCGCGCAGCGGCGGCTTCCGCGCCACGGCCGCCGGTCAGCGCACGGGTGGTGGCGGATCGAACATTTCCCAGGGTGTCAGTGCACCACGGAGCGCAGGCCCCATCGGCCACGGCGAGGCGCAAGACCGCGTAACGCTGCTGCCGGAGACGGGCTTCGACATGCAGGTGCTCATCCCGGACGGCATCTTCGCCAACCCCTTTGGCTCGCCGCTGGGACGCCCCCGCGACCCTGCCGTGCGTCTCGCACTGAGCAAGGCGTTCAACAACGCCTCGTCGGCGGCGCAGGCCGAGTGCCCGGACCAGCTCATCGGCACGGCAATCATCCCCTTCCAGGACGTCGAGGAGTCGTGCATCGAGGCCACGCGCGCGGTCAAGGAGCTCGGGCTGAAGGCCATCACCATCGGCGGCAACTGGGCCGGCAAGAACTACGACGCCACGGAGTTGTACCCATTCTGGCGCACGGTGAGCGAGCTGGACGTGCCCCTGTACGTCCACCACAACCCGTTCCAGTGCCAGGTCCATGACCACATGCCCTCCACCTACACCCTTGGGTGGGAGCGCATGAACCGGATGCACATCAGCAACTACCTGGGCTTTGCCTTTGAGTACATGATGGGCATGGCCAGCCTGACCCTGGGCGGCGTTTTCAACCAGTTCCCGGACCTCAAGTTCGTCTTCTTTGAGGCCGGCGGCTCCTGGCTGCCCTGGCTGATGTACACCCTCGACCGCACGCACCACGTCGAGCCGCAGTGCTCCCGCGTGCCGAACCCGCCAAGCGAGTACATCAGGCGCTCCTGCCAGGTTGCAGTGGAGCCCGACGAGTGGTGCCTGCCCCACGCCATCTCGGCCATCGGCAGCGACAACTTCATCATCGGCAGCGACTACCCTCACCCGCCGTCGACCTACCCCAATACCGCGGCGGGCATCGAGAACATGGAGGGCATCACCCAGGAGGACAAGCAGAAGATCCTGGGCACCAACATCGCCCCCTGGCTCAAGGTGGAGTAGGGGCGAGAAAGAGAGGGGCGGAATCCGCATTCCCTTGATTCTGTTGTCTGTGTACGATAGCGCGACAAGGCGGACGCCTTCAACGAGCGCATGAGTTGAAGGCGTTGCGCATGCCTTTGCGTTGGGGAACACCCTTATAGGGAGTGATTCGGTTGTTTGAAGGAGTGCCCAAGGGGTTCCGGCTTGTCCTGATGGTGAGTCTGGTCATTGCACTTTTTGTTTCGTGCCGGACCAGCACGCAGGCAGGACTGGAAGGGTCGCCTGTCCACTCGGCCGAAACCGCGGATCCTGAACCCGCCTTGCAAGCTTCGCCAAGGCGGCCGGCCCAACCTCCGATCGCACCCACGCCACGGCTCCTGCCAACGCTGACGGCACCGCCAGCGTCGCTGGCGTCCCCAGCGCCCAATCCGACAGCCGCTCCGGCTACGAACCTCGCTCCGACGCATATCCTCACGCCGTTACCTGTAGAAATCGCGATTGCGCCAAAACAGCCGGTGTGCGAAGACCCTGAGCTGGCAGTGTTCCTGGAAGATCTGCCCGCGAGTGATTCACCAGCCTACTCGGTTCTGATTAGGCACTTGTGTTCCCTCTGGCAGATCGACCCCAGTCTCGCGCAGATTGTCGCTTCGATGCCGTGGGCTGCAGACGGCTTGACGACAACGGAAAGCGTCGCGCTTAGGGAATTCAGTGAGTTGGCTTCCTACTCGCTTGACGTGGCGAGAGAAGCGACCGAGTGGCCGTGGTTCAGGGGCGACATGAACAGGTTAACAAGGGATACATTTGGCGCTCTGGCAGGGCTGGCGCGAGTAGATATTGAGCTGGCGAGCACTGTGGCAAGCGTCGGCTGGGTAGCGGATCCCCCGGAGCCTTATCCCACCAGCACCTTGCGTCGCCTTTACAGGATTTCCAGGTTCTCCGTTTCACTGGGTAACGCCGTAGCAATGGCGACTTGGTTCACCGACCAGATCACGGACGACGAATTCCAGGCGGTCGCTAAGCTGGGTGAACTTGCCTACACCGACGCTGGGACTGCTGACATTGTCGCCCGTTACCCGTTGCTGCTGGAGGGGCTGTTGGCGAATCACGGCAATGCGATCCTGCACCTGAAGGAAATCGCACGATACGATAAGGGACTCGCCAGGGATCTGGTTGCACTGCCCTGGCTGCAGGACGGTCCAACAAGGTCGGAGCGCTATATCATCTATAGTTTCTGGAACATCCTGCGATACAAGGCTCCGACAGCCCGGGAAATGGCGGAGCTTGCCTGGTTCAAGGACGGAATAACGGAAGACGAACACACTGCCATTTACGCCGTATCCAGCATAGTCTCCGACGATCCGGCACTTGGAGCCAGGATTGCATCAATGCCCTGGTTCATTGACGGCATTACACCCTCTGAAGCCGGAACCCTTGAGGAATTGCGCAAGACCGCGCCGGAGCACCTGGAGGCGGCGGTCGAGCGTTTGTGAGTTCGCGGTCCTCGGCAAGTTGATTGGGCGCCAAACGATGCCTAGTCGCGAACGTGCCTTGATTGCGGTCCTACCCGCTTGTGCCGAGTCCATCGAAGTACGAGACTGGCCCGGCTACCCCAGCAACCCCTCCCCCGCAGCCACCGCCTCCGCCCAAGCCGCCGTCCCCACCGCCTCCCGCAGCGGGACGGGGGCACTCGGCGTCGAGGTCGGCTGGAGCGAGAGCCCCCACCAGCCGAGGGCGTGCCACTTGCCGTGCTTGTAGCCTACGTCGGTGAACGTGCCGATGTGACGGAAGCCGATTGCCTCGTGCAGGCCGACGCTGGCCGGGTTGGGCAGCGCGATGGCGGCGTAGGCGTTGAAGTAACCGAGCGCCCGCAGGCACGCTAAAAGTGACGTGTAGAGCGCCCGGCCAACGCCTTGCCGGTTATGGCCCTCGTTGACGTAGACCGACACGTTGACGGACCACTGGAAGGCGGCTCGCTCCTGGTGCGGCGCGCCGTAGGCGTAGCCGAGGACAACGTCGCCTTCCGCGCAGACCAGCCACGGCAGCCGCTCCAGCGTTCGGGCGATGCGCGCCTCGAACTCCGCGGCGGTGGGGACGTCGACCTCGAACGACACGGCGGAGTCGCGCACGTGGGGCGCGTAGATGTTCGCGCACTGCGCGGCGTCCGCCGGTGTCGCGAGCCTGATGATGCGTGCCATGGGCATGAGTGCCGCAGACGCCGCCGTGGTGGCTACGGCGTCAGCGTGGACTTCTCCGGCAGCATCTCCATGCCGTTCAGGACGCAGGAGATCATGGAGTAGTAGCCCACGGTGACGGTGAGGTCCGTCACGCCGCGCAGGCCCAGGGCATCCTTGACGGCGTTGAACGTCTCGTCCGACACCTTGTGGTTGTTCAGCAACTCAATGGTGAACTTCACGGTCAGCGCCTCGTCGTCCGTCAGTCCTTCCGGCGCGGTGCGGTCGCGGATGGCGGCGATGGCCTCGTCGCGGGCGCCCGCGTCCTTCGCCTGAATCTCATGGGCCGTCCACTCATAGGAGGCGTCCCAGTGGCGCGCGATAGCCAGGATTGCGAGCTCCAGCGGCAGCCTCGGCACGGTGGACTCGAAGCGCACGTAGGTGCCGACGTGGGCCGCGCGGCCGGCGACGTCGGGGCTGTGCATGAGCACGGCAAAGGGCCCGCGAACGCTGCCGCGGCTGGCGGCAATGGCGTCGTAAACGGCTTGGTCCTCGGCGGAAAGCTGGTCCCGGGTGACCTCCGGCAGTCTGGGCATGAGAGCCTCCGATGTGCTGAGTTGGGGCGCGTTGAAGATACCTGCGGTGGCGGGGTGCGTCAAGGCGGGGGGGCTATGGGAGCGGGTCAACCTTGCCATGCAGTTGCATATATAGCGCATCCGGGCACAACTCAATGTCGTCCCCCCACGCGATGCTGCCACCGGGGCCAAGACGAACTGAGTCAAAGCAGCCAGGCGTATCCCAAGCAGCGAAGACACCGCGGCCCGCAAGATGCGAGAGGTCTACCTCTCCGACGGCTCCGTCCGAGAACTCCAGCCAAATCCAGTGACCTTCTCTGGCTTCCACGTTCTTGGGGCGAATCATCATCCCTCCATGCCCTAAAAGATACTCCACAATCGCCATGTTGCTCTAGCCCCCACTTTCGGCGCGGTACTCAGCCGTCGGCAGCTCGCGAATGCTTGCCCCGGCCAGCGCATCGGCCGATGCCAGGTCGAACTGCGACTGCAGATTGAGCCAGAACTGCGGGTCCACGCCGAACCAATGGCCGAACCGGAGGGCCGTGTCGCCCGTCACCGCTCGCTTGCCAGCGATGATCTGGCTGACGCGGTTCGGCGGCACGGCAATTTCACGGGCGAAGGCGGTGGGCGTGACGCCAAACTCCGCCAACTCGTCCCGCAGGACGAGCCCTGGATGTACTGCCCGCTTGAACATGGTTTGTGTTCCCATTCTGCCTTTTAGTGGAAGTCAACTATCTCTTGTTCAGATAGCTAAAGATCAACACTTCTTCAACTCTACAGGAAATGTACGAGTAACGTCAAGCGTATATCCATTGATGCCCCATCACCCCTACGCCATTTCCTCTCGCGCGGCCTGCAGTCGCTCGAGCGCCTCGCCGGAGAGGGGGCCCTTTTCCGCTGCCTGGATTGCCTGTTCGAGCTGCTCCATGCTGGAGAGGCCCACCAGCGCCGTCGAGATGGCGGGGTTCGCCATGACGAAGCGGATGGCCGCCTCGACGGGGTTGTCCGCGTAGCCTTCCTCCCAGAGGAAGCCGAACCGGTGCGACAGCGCTGCGTCCTCCGCCAGGTCCGCGCCGGTGCCGATGGGCGCCGGCGCCTGTGACGCCAGCGCATGCCGCTCCGTGCTGCCGCTCAGCGCCCCCGCGGCGAGCACGCGGATCGCGATAACCCCCATGCCCTTGGCGGCGGCGCGCTCCGCCACCCTCTCATAGTCCTGGTAGGGATGGTTGGCGGGCACGGGACCGCCAGAGCTGGGATTCAGGATGTTGTAGCTGGTCTGCGCCGTGTTGAACCGCCCACTGTCGATGACCTGGTGCAGGGTCGCAGTGTGGCCCAACGCGGTAATGCCCCACGCGCCGACCTTGCCTTCTCGATGCAATGTCTCAAAGGCGTCAGCCACTTCCATGGCGTCCTCCGTGGTGAGGACGGCAATGTCTGCGCCGCGCCGTGGACTGAGCTGATTGTGCAGTTGGATTAGATCGACACGCTCGCTGGCCAACCTTGCCAAGCTGGCCTCGACTGAACGGAACACACCGGCCTTGATGTCGGCGAGGTCATCGATCTGCAGCCGCGCCTTCGTCCCGATGACTGCGCTCTCCTTGAGCTGCCGCAGCGCGGCGCCGAGGTTGATCTCCGACTGGCCCCGACCGTACATGGACGCTGTGTCGAAGTAGGTGATGCCCGCGTCCAGGGCCCGCGCGACGGCGTCCACTCGCTCCTGCACGGTCCCCCGCACCATGAGCCCCCCGACATCGCCGCAGCCGAAGCCCAACGCGGAGACCTGAATGCCAGTGTCGCCAAACGTTCTGTATTGCATTGCTCATTCCTCTCTGTGATGGGCGTGTCGGAACTGCAGTGGTCACCGCTGGGACGCCAGCACCTGCCGAGCCGCCTCGTAGTCGCGCGCGCCGCCGCGCAGGATGGGTGGCACGAGGTAGACGCCGCGCACGCCGTCCTCCACGAACTGCCGCAACAGCTCGATGGCGATGTCCACGCCGGGGCGGCCCTCGTCCAACTGCTGCCGCATCTTTGGCGGCACGTTGCCGAGCACGATGCCGTCCTTGTCCAGCACCTGCAGCCCCCAGAACACCGGCAGGTCCAGCGGCGCGCCAGCCGAGCGCTCGTACGCATCGAGAAAGGCGTGGCGCACGCCAAGGTCGTAGATGGGCTGGGCGATGAGGAAGTGCGCGCCCGCCTCCACTTTCCGCTGCGTCAGCGCGACCTCGCGGTCCAGGTCCCTCGCGAGGTCGAAGGATGCTCCAATGCACAGAGCCGTGGCCCCGCGAAGCCTGGAGCCCCTGTAGTCGAGGCCGTCGTTCATTGCGGCTGTCGAGGCAATGAGGGCCGTCGGGGTGAAGTCGTTGACGGCCTTGACGCGCTCCGCCTCCTCCGGCGAGAAGCGGTCGCCCTGCAGGACGACGACGTTCTCCAACCCCAGCATTTGCGCGCCGAGCAGCCGCGATTGCACCGCGATCTTATTCATGTCCCGCGTCGCGAGGTTGAAGACGACGTCCGTCCCCGTGCGTCCCTTGATGGCGAGGGCCGCGGCAACGGAGTCGGCGCGAGGGAGCTTGCCGGGGTTGTAGGCTACACAGGCGAAGTCCGCCCCCACCGCGCCCACGGCGTCGAGTGCCGCGGGGTCGGCGCTTCGGGGCGGAGTGCAGTCGCACAGGACAACCGGGCCGGAGGACGCCGCGTAGACCTCAGTCACCTTCGCCAACGTTTGTCCTCCGGCAGGCTAGACGCCTAGTCGTACCACTGTCCGATGACGGTGCGCTTCTCGGGGATTGAGGGGTCATCGAGGGTCGTCTTGAAGGGCGGGAAGAGCACGTCAATGCCGACGTTCAGCGACGGGGCGGACCGCGCCAGCTCCTCGACCATCTTCTTGAACCCCGCAACGTCGGAGGTCAGGTCACGAAAGACGTTGGCAACGGCAGTGAGCCCGGCCGCGCGAATGGCCTCCTCGGCGTCGTTGAGCCGCTGCGCCTGCTCCGGGTCGTCGATGGGCGCCTGCGGCGAGTATCCGCCGTGCAGCTCGCCGGGCGCGTTCCACCGCACCAAGGGCAGGCCGTTGGAGAAGTGGATGTTCAGCTCGCCGGTCTCGTGGGAGTGCCGGACGCCAATCTCACCCGGTGGGATCAGGAGCGCGGTCACCAGGCACTGCTCGTTCTCCAGTAGCGTGTACCACTTGCGCTTCCGGTTCCCCGGCAGTTCCATGCCCCGCCAGCCGTGCTGGTCCTCCGGCACCGAGTGGATGCCGACCCGGATGATCTGCGTGTTGCCGCTGCTCTGGCTCATCGTGGACCTCCGTCCTCTTCGGCTTGCCGTCCCCGGCCGACCGAGCTTGGCTGGCGCTCCGCCTGCGTCTACTCCTTGTACTTGTCGCCGAGAGCGATCTCCCAGCGAAGGTAGGTTACGGTGTCGGCGTAGCTGCGCTCGGGGCCGGCCAACACCGTGTCCGCCGGAATGTCGCCCGGCATCGCCATGACGCCGGTCAACCCCCTTTCGAGAGGCAGACCTGCCTCGCGCCACGCCGCCATGCCGCCCTCGAGGTAGGAGACGTTGGTGTATCCCAGTCCGTAGAGTGTCACGCCGGCCAACGCCGACGCCCGCCCGTCCGCGCACGTGACGACGACGGGCGCATCCCTTTCGATGCCGAGGTCGCTAATGCGAAGCTCGAGCCAGCCGCGAGCGACCCATCGGGCGCCGGGGACGTGCCCCGCGGCGAATTCCTGGCTGGTGTCGACGAACAAGACAGCCGCGTCGGACAGCGTTTCCAATTGCTCCGGCGTAACTGCGGGAACAGCGGCCCGCGCCCCTTCCACGCCGAAGGGCGCCTCTTCCGGCGGGCCCTCTTCCAGCGCAAGTCCGGCGCCGGCCCACGCATGCACGCCGCCGTCGACGACGAACACGTCCTCGATGCCCATCTGCCGGTACCACGAGGCCGTCGCCGTAGCGCGAGCCTTGCCGTCGCAGCAGAAGACGACGGCGCTGTGCTTCACCACGGCGACGTCGTCGGTGCGCTGGACCGCCTGCCCGCCGGGGACCCAGCGAAAGCCGGGAAGGTGCCCGGCAAGGTACTCCTCACGTGTGCGTACGTCGATGAAGTAGACCGTGCGGTCCGTGCGCGCCGTCCGCTGGTCCTGCAGCCCGCGAATGTCGAGAAAGCGGACGCCGTCCTCCTCTGCGAGGCGGTCCGCATAGGCCTCGGCTGCGCGCATGCCCTCGTCCGAGGGCTGTGGCATATCGACCCGGTCCGCGCCGCGCTCCAGCTCGTAACCGGCCAGCGTCCAGCCCGCGGTGCCGTTGGTCAGCGCGAACACGTTGGGAATGCCCATCCTCTGCAGCACGCGCGCGCCGATGATGCTCCGCGTCCGTCCCGCGCAGTTGACGATGATTGCCGCGTCCTGCTCCAGGCCCTCCGCAATGTCCGTAATGCGCAGGGGAAGCTCTCCCCCGGGGATGCTGCGCCCTCCGGGGATGGCGAAGCGCTGGTACTCCTCCGGCGTGCGCGAGTCGAGGATCACCGTGGGGCGTCCCTCCTCCAGCCTTGCGTGGAGCTCGTCCGCGCTGATGTTGGCGACGTGGTCATGGATCTCAATCCGCTCGCCGAAGTCCTTGCTGGGGACGTTCATGCCCCACTCGGTTGCAAAGCCGTTGTTCACCCACGCGTTGATGCCGCCCTCGAGGACCGACACGTTGCTGTAGCCCACGCGCTCCACGGTGTCCGCGGCCAGCGCGGCGCGGCGGCCGTCGTCGTCGCAGACAACGATGAGAACGCTCGTGAATGGGGCGGAGTCGTGGAGCTGGAACTCCAGCCGCCGCCGGGGTAGCCAGCAGGACCCGGGAATGTGCGTGCTGTTGTACTCGCCTACCTCCCGCACGTCCAATAGCGCGAAGGGCGTATCGCCCTCCAGCAGGGCCTTCAATTCTTCCGGTGTTACTCTTCCAGCCATTAGCAGTTGTCCCACTTCTGGGTTGCAAACCGCGCTATCTTGCCCGTCTCCGGGTCATAGCGGCGGCGGCTCCACCCGCGCAGGTCCACGCCGTAGATGTGAATCTCCGGCGTTGGGCGGTCTGTCAGGTTGTCCATCTGGTGGATCTCATCGACATCAGGGACCAGCAGGGTAATCTCGCCGGGCTTGTTCTGATTGACGCGGTCTTGCTCCAACAGGGCGAAGTCGTCCTGCG
The DNA here is from genome assembly GCA_965249605.1 of Dehalococcoidia bacterium. Classification (GTDB taxonomy): domain Bacteria; phylum Chloroflexota; class Dehalococcoidia; order Lucifugimonadales; family UBA1127; genus UBA1127. The sequence goes on along the minus strand of OZ252245.1, from coordinate 1,207,980 downwards.
AGCGGTCGTCGACGCGGCGGAACCGAGTCTCGGTGAGGGTGTTCTCCAGCACGCCGATCATGCCCCACGTGCAGTGGTCGTGCGGCCCAACGTGGCTGCCCGGCCCCCACACGACGGAAGTGATGGAGAGGCCGCTGGGCGCCTGGTGCAAGAGGTAGGTGGTCGACTGCTTGTCCGGAGGCCGGTTGGTCATCGGCACACGGTACTCGGCAGGGACGGCGTCGGGGTTAGCCAGCAGCCGCTGCAGGTGGGAGGAGCCCCGGTCGAACAGCGCCGCCTGGTCCGGCTCGTTGTCCACCAGCTCGTTCATGTCATGGATGAAGTCTTCAAGGGTGTAGGTCACTCTCGCCATCGTTCACCTCATCGCTTCGAAGTAGTGTCCGGATGGGCAGAGTGTCTTGCCTTGCGCAGGTTGTGTCAACCTGAGAGCGGCGCTTCCTGCGGGGTGATAACGGCCTCTTTGCGGGCGCGGCGAATGGACGGGAAAACTGCCAGCACCAATGCGACGAAGAAGATGTTCGCCAAGCTCATGGCGACGATGGAAGGCACCGCGCCGAAGGTCTCCGCGGCGACGCCCATGGTGATGATGCCGATGGGCCCCAGCCCGACAAGTATGAACCGGATGCTGATGACACGCGCCCTCACGTAGTCAGGCGTCGCGAGCTGCACCATCGTCATGTTGCTTGTCATGAATAACTGCACGCAGAGGCCAAGGCACAGCGCCAACGCGAGGGAAAGCAGGTAGTAATTGGACAGCGCAAACAGCGTTAGGATGATGCCCACCAATAGCCCGGAGACAATCATGAGTTTGGTCAATTGGGGCATGCCCCGGGCGGTGGCCACGGTGAGGGACCCTATCATGGCGCCAACGCCAATCGCGGTCATCAACACGCCAAGGTCGTCCGGCCCGCGATTCAGCACGTCCCGCACAAGCACCGGCATTATGGCCTGGAAGGGCATGACGAAGGTCATGACGATGAGCGCGAGCAGCATGAGGGCCATGATGACCGGCTGACCCCGGACGTATCGGACTCCGCCAAGCATGCTCTGGACCATGGACTCGCGCTCCCCGCTGGCGCCGTACCGTTGGCGTCCAGCGACGGTGGGCACGTCGAAGTAGGCGATGCCGATCACCGCGGGAGTGAGCAGCAGCGCCGCGACCAGGAAGGTCGGGGCCATCCCGAAGAGTGCAATGATGAAGCCCGCCGGCGTCGGCCCGGCCACCTGCCCGAGGCTGAAGATTGTGCTGAAAAGGGCCACGCCGCTGGCGATGTCCTTCCGGCGCACGAGATCCGGCACCACGGAAGTCCGGGCAGGCATGGCAAAGGAGAATGCGACGCCGTTGGCGAGCGCCAGCGCAAACACATGCCACTCCTGAATGAACTCCAGGTAAACGAGGGCGGCCATCACCAGGAGGGAGATGAAGTTGAAGACGTCCGTGGTGAGGAGCAGCATCTTGCGGCCGCCCCTGTCGGCGAGCGCTCCGCTGATCAAGGGCAGCACCAACATGGGCACGAGCTGTGCCGCCTGGACCGCGGCCACCTTGAGCGGCGAGTCGGTCAGCTCCAGAATCAGCCAGCCCCGAACGATCATCACCATGAAGAATGACATAATGGAGAGCAAGGAGATCGACCAGAAGGCAGCATACCGAGGATAGGCAAAGGCCTGCAGGGGTCCCTGGAACAGGCGGCTATGCCTTAAGCCTCCGGGTTCCTGCTGGTCCTGTGTTTCCACTCTGCTCCTTCTAGTATCCCTGTGCCCCGGCAAGCATGCCCCCATCGCTCCGCTGCGAGGTCATGGCTCGCGCGATCCGGGGGCGCGAACAACCCCTCGACGGGCGAATGGCGCTCGCGCGGCGCTACTCCGACAGCAGCGCGGTCACGCTGGCGACGGTGTCGGCCAGCGGCACGAGCTGCGCCTCGTCGGCGTCGCGGCGCTTGACCTCAGCCTTGCCTTCCCGCAGGTTGCGCGGGCTGACGACGACGCGAACCGGAAAGCCGAACAGGTCGGCGTCGTTGAACTTCACGCCTGCGGATTCCGCGCGCTCGTCGTACAGCGTCTCAAAGCCAGCTTCCGTGAGCTGGTGATAGATGGCGTCAGCCGCGGCCACAACCTCAGCGTTCTCAGCGTTCAGCGCCGCGAGATATACCTGGAACGGCGACACGCTGGCGGGCAACCGCATGCCGCGCTCGTCTCGGTTGTGCTCGACGGTCGCGGCCAGCAGCCGCCCGATGCCGATGCCGTAGCACCCCATGATCGCGGGAAGCAACGAACCTTCCGACGAGAGGAAGGTGGCGTTGAGCGTCTCGCTGAAGAAGGTGCCCAGCTTGAAGACGTGCCCCACCTCGACGCCGCGCTCCGAGATGAACTCGCCGCCGCAGTGGACGCAGCGGTGACCCGCCTCGGCCAACGCGATGTCGCCCACCGCGTCCGGCACGAAGTCCCGCGGCGTGTTGACGTTCTTCATGTGCCAATCGGGGCGGTTGGCGCCCGCCGCGAAGTTGGCCCCGACGTAAATCGACTCGTCCGCGACGTTCTTCATGCCAGTCAAGCCAACCGCCGACGCTGACCCCGCCACCAGGCCCGCCGCCGCCACCTCCTCGTCCGAGGCGTGGTGCAACTCGGTCGCGCCAAGAAGACGCTTTAACTTGACTTCGTTGACTTCCAGGTCGCCGCGGATGGACACGAAGACCATGTCGCCGTCGACCACGTAGAACACTGCCTTCAACGTCTGCTCGGGCGTGATGCCAAGGAAGTCCACCAGGTCCGCGATGGTCTTCAGGCCGGGCGTGTGAACGTCCTCGACAGGCAGCGGCTCTCCGGCAGGCGCCGCCGGTCGCTGGAACGCGGCGCGCTCGGCGTTGGCGGCGTACCCGCAGTCGGGGCATTGGATGAAGGTGTCCTCGCCGATTTCCGTGGGCATGATGAACTCGTGGGAGTCCTTGCCGCCGATGGCCCCGCTGTCCGCCTCGATCATCACGGCGGGGATGCCGCATCGCCGGAAGATGTTGCGGTACGCCTGCACCATGCGGAGGTACGTCTCGTCCAGCGAGTCCGCGTCGGCGTCAAAGCTGTACGCGTCCTTCATATCGAACTCACGCACGCGTATGAGGCCGCCCCTTGGTCGGGGCTCGTCGCGGAACTTCGTCTGGATCTGGTACACCAGCTGCGGCAGGTCGCGATAGCTCTGCAGGTGCTGCTTCACCAGCAGCGTCACCGCCTCTTCATGCGTGGGAGCAATGACCATCTCTCGCTCCCTCCGGTCCTTCAGCCGCATCAGGTCCGGACCAAAGGCAGCGTCCCTGCCGGTCTGTTGCCATAACTCGCGAGGCTGGAGTGTCGGCAGCTTGACCTCCTGACCTCCCGCGGCGTTCATCTCGTCCCGAACGATGGCCTCCACCTTCGCCAGGCTTCGCAGGGCCAACGGCGCGTAGGAGTACACCCCGGAGGCGACCTGCTGGATCATGCCAGTGCGAAGCATAAGCCTGTGATTTGCGGTTTCTGCCTCGGCGGGGTCGTCGCGCAGTGTCTTGGCGAGGAATCGGGATAGGCGCATGGGCGCTCCTTGACATCGCTGGAATACGGGGCCTCACCTAGCATAGCAAAGGCGGGGAAGCTTCCACTAGGCCCCCACCCGCTCAGGCATCGGTCCTAGCTACGAAACCGGATACAAATTGAGACGACACAGTGACGTCACGAAAATGCTTGGCGAAAGTGTCTCTCTCCTGTACAATGGGCTGCGTTCACACTTCCCACACAGCACTTTTGTCGTTGGAGGTTCCGTGATGGCCACCCTGCGGAGGGCTGATCTTGCCGGGCGACTGTCCTCCAAGTTGGGGGGCACCAAGGCGGCGGCGGACGTCGCCCTGGCGGCGGTCGTTGAGGTGATGGAGGAGGCCCTGGCGAACGGCCACAAGGTGGTCCTTACCGGCTTTGGCACCTTTCAGGTGAAGCGGGCCAAGGCACGCACCGTACGCCCCATCCGTGGCGGCGACGCCGTCGAAGTCCCCCCGCACGACCGCGTCGGCTTTGTCCCGGGCGCCAACCTCAGGGCGTCCATCGGCCAGAAAAAGTAGCGAGGCCGCCGACCCGAAAGGGCCAACGACCTCGCAATAGTCGAGTCTGTGCGGGCTGACTAACTTGGAATCGCAGCCTCTGCCTGTTCCGCCATCACTTGGTGGATTTCCTTCATAAGCTCTTCCAGCATGTCGGCCTCCGGCACCACCTTGGTCTTCTGCCCCTTGCGGAAGATGATGGCCCGGCCGTTGCCGCCCGCGATGCCGATGTCCGCGTCCTTGGACTCACCGGGGCCGTTGACCTCGCAGCCCATGACGGCCACCTTGATGTTCGTGTCCAGGCTCTTCACCAGCGCGTCCACTTCGTTCGCCAGCTTCACCACGTCCACGTCGGCGCGCCCGCACGACGGGCATGCCACCAGCGTCACGCCCTTCTCGCGCAGGTTCAGCGACTTGAGGATTTCGTAACCGGCCTGCACCTCGTCCCGCGAGTCGCCGCTCAGCGACACGCGGATGGTGTCGCCGATGCCCTCGTACAGCATGTACCCGAGGCCCACGGCGCTGCGAATGGAGCCGGCGGTCACCGTCCCTGCCTCCGTTATGCCCAGGTGAAGCGGGTACGGCACCATCTTGCCGAGACGCCTGTACGCTTCCACCGTCGTGGGCACGTCGAATGCCTTCAGGGAGATCTTGATCAGGTCGAAGTCCAACTCCTCCAGGAGGCTGATCTCCCAGAGCGCAGTCGCAACCATGTGGTCGACGACACTGTACTCGCCCTCCTTGGCATCCTGTACTTTCGGCAGGCGGTTCACCATATCGAAGAGGCGAGAGAAGCCGCGGGTCTGTCCGATGCCGCCCACCGGTGGCAGGCTGCCGAAGTTCACGCCGATGCGGATGGGGATCTCGCGTTCCTTCGCGGCCAGCACCACCTGCTTGACCCGCTCGGGGTCGCGGATGTTGCCCGGGTTCAGGCGAAGGCAGTCGACGCCCTGGTTGATGGCTTCCAGCGCAAGTTGGTAGTGGAAGTGGATGTCGGCCACAAGCGGGATGTTGATCTGCCGCTTGATGGCCCCCAATGCCTGCGCCGCTTCCATGTCCGGCACGGCGCTGCGAATGATGTCGCACCCAACCTCTTCAAGACCCTTGATCTGTGCTACGGTGGCGGCCACATCCCGCGTATCAGTCTTTGTCATGGACTGCACGGTGATGTCGGCGTCACCCCCGACCTTGACGCCGCCCACGTAGACCGGCTTTGAGACTCTGCGCTTTGGCATTCGCCTTGCTCCTTCGCTGTCCAGCCCTGCGAGTCCGCGTTTCTACGCCCCTACTATAACCCAACCCCTTGACGCTGTGCAGCCGACGCCCTGGCTTTGCGACTTTCGGCTAGTTCGTGATGGAGGTGCCCTGCACGATGCGGCTGATGTCAAAGTAGGTGATGATCGCGATGACGCCTATGAGCAGCGCGAACCCCACCGCGTGCACCAGCCCCTCGCGTTCCGCCGGGATGCGCTTGCCGCCGCGGACCCACTCGAGCGCGACGAACACGATGCGCCCCCCATCGAGCGCGGGCAGCGGCAACAGGTTCACTATGGCAAGGTTGATGCTGAGCAGGGCGGCAAAGACCATCAACGGCCGCCAGCCGGCTTCCGCGACCTCCTCGCTCACCTGCGCGATGCCCACCGGCCCGGCCAGTCGCGGCCCAGCGGAGCCGGCGAACCAGCTCGTCACCTCATTGCGAAATAGCTGGACGGTCTCCCACATGCGCACAAAGCCGTTCGGGATGGCTGTCAAAATGTTGCCCGAGTGGCTGACCACGCGTCCCTCGATGGTGCGGATCTGGACGCCGACGTTTCCCTCGCCCTCCGGCGGGTCCCATCGCGGGGCCAGTCGCACGGTGAAGGGCTCCGTGTCCCGCACGGCGGCATCGACCGGCCCGGCGTCCGCGCTGAAGCCGAGGCCGCCGGTGATGAGCCGCTCGGGGCGCATGACGAGGAAGTCAGTCTCCTCGCCCAGGTTCAGCAGGATGCGATACCGCAGCGTCTCCGTGTTGTAGACCCTGTGGCCGTCCGCCTCCAGGATGATATCGCCGCCCTGCAGGCCCGCAAGCTCGGCCGGCGACTCCTGCGCGACACCGGCGATGAGAACGCGGCCTTCGTAGCGCTCCTCCGGCGCGGCAAACAGGAAAATGAAGAGCACGATCGGCAGCACGATGTTCATGGCAGACCCCGCCGCCAGCACAGTAAAACGCGTCAGCGGGCCCCTGCTCGCCAGGCTCCACGGTATGTCGGGGTTGTTCTCGCCTGCCATCCGCACGAAGCCACCCAACGGCAGCCAGTTGATCGAGTAGACCATGTCGGCAAGGACCATGGAGTCCTCGCCGGCTTCCCGCACCTTCCCTTCGAGGGTGATGACGTCCTTGCCGAGCGCCTCCTGCAACGTCGCGTTCGGAGCACGGCTGCCGCTGTAGGGTCCCTCAATTGCCATGGCGACGAGCGTGCCGTCGTCCAGAGCGTTGGCGTGGACCCGGACCCTCATGCCGGAACGCAGGTGTTCGCGGCCCTCCAGGTCCACCATGTACACGTTTGCTGGAACACTGAGGAAGGTGCGCCCGGTGTAGATGCCGAACATTCTTGGCGGGAAACCCCAACCGAACTCCAGCACCTTGACGCCGAAGGCCCTGGCAGAGAAGAAATGTCCCGCCTCATGCACCATGATGAGCACGGTGAGTAAGAGCAGAAACCGGACTACCGTCACAAACAGGCCCAGGGCGTCTTCCATCTACCGCTCCACGATGCCGCGCGCTGTCTCCCGCGACCACGCGTCCGCCGCGAGAATCTCTTCCAGCGAGGGGTTGGCCGTGGACTCGTGACGGTCCAGGGTTGCGGTCACTACGCGGTGGATGTCGCCAAACGTGATTCGGCCGTCGAGGAACGCGTCGATCGCCACCTCGTCGGAAGCGCTGAGCACCGTCGGGTAGGTGCCGCCCGCGTGACCCGCCTCCAGCGCCGTCATGAAGCAGGGGTAGCGCGCCGGGTCCATCGCCTCGAAGGTCAGCGCGGCGGCGGCAACCGGGTCGAAGCGGGGCGCCTGTTCGCAGGGCAACCGCTGCGGGTAGAACATCGCGTACTGTATGGGCACCCGCATGTCCGGCACGCCCAGCTGCGCCTTTACGGAACCGTCCATGAACTCCACCATGGAGTGAATGATGCTCTGCGGGTGCACCACCACGTCCACGCGCTCCCAGGGCATCGAGAACAGCCAGTGGGATTCGATCACCTCAAATCCCTTGTTCATCAAGGTCGCTGAGTCGATGGTGATCTTCTTGCCCATGCTCCACGTGGGGTGCTTGAGCGCCTGTTCCGGCGTCACCTTCTCGAACTCCTCCAGGGACAGCCGTCGCAGCGCGCCGCCGGACGCCGTAATGATGAGCCGCCGAACACCGTTCTCGACGTCCTCACCCTGCAGGCACTGCCAGATGGCGCTCGGCTCGCTGTCGACGGGCAGGATCTCGCCGCCGCAGCGCGAGGCTTCGCTCGTGAGCAGCTCTCCCGCCATCACCACCGGCTCCTTGTTGGCCATCGCCACGTGCTTGCCGGCCCGCAGCGCCTCCAGCGTCGGCAGCAGGCCAGCGTTGCCCACCATGCCCTGCATCACGAGGTCGACGTCCGGGTGCGTGGCAATCTCGACGATGTCGCCCGCGAACTCAGTCCCTGGCGGCAGGTCGGCTGGCTCCGGTGGCTCCTGGCAGTAGAGAAGGCGAGGGTGGAACTCCCGGGCCTGCTCCAACATCAGGTCGCGGTTGCTCCACGCCGACAGCGCGAACACCTCGAAGTCCTCGGGGTACGCGCGGACGATGTCCAGGGTCTGCCGGCCGATGGAGCCGGTCGAACCAAGTATGGCTAGTCTCTTCATAGCGCCCACCCTACCCAGAGGTACGTCACCGTGATTGTCGCCAGTAGGCTGTCCATCCTGTCGAGAACACCGCCGTGCCCCGGCACCAGCACACCGGAGTCCTTCGCGCCCGCCGCGCGCTTGAGCCAGGACTCCGCGAGGTCGCCCGCGATCGCTGCCAGGCTGAGCAGCAGGCCGAACACTCCAGCCTGCCAAAGCGCCGTGGGCAACTCCAATATCAGAGTAAGCCCTAACGCCGCTCCGACGCCACCCAGGATACCGCCTGCAGTGCCCTCCCATGTCTTGCCCGGGCTCACGCGCGGAGCAAGTGGGCGTTTGCCCAAGAGCTTGCCCACGGCGTACGCTGCCGTGTCCACGGCGAACGTGCAAAGGATGGCCGTCAGCGTCCACTCGAGACCGTCGTCACCCTCCCGCAGCAGGACGGCCATGGACAGTGGCGCGGCGAGGTAGAAGGGCCCGGCAATCCCCAGGGCTCGATGCACCAGGCCCACGCCGCGAAAGAACACGAAATGAAGGGCCAACCTCGCGGCGACGCCCCCGGCCAACGCCAACGCCAGGTGGGCGGAGCTCGTAGCCGCTGCCACCGCTATTCCCAGGGCGAGGGCTATTGCAAAGATGAATGGAAAGGTCTTGGTAAAAGCATTGGCCAGCCGGTGGTACTCCAGGAGCCCCAGCGCGGCGACCGCACCGGCCAGCCCGATGAACCACGGACCGCCCAGCCAGACAGCGCCCAGGACGACCGGGATGCCAATGACGGCGCTAGCCAGCCTGAGGGCGAGCATTCGCCGTCACGCCGTGCCGTCGGGGAGCACTCCCCCAAAGCTGCGCCGCCGCTGCCGATAGGCCTCCAGCGCGCGGACAGCCTCGGTGCGGCCAAAGTCCGGCCAGCAGGCGTCGGTCACGTAGTGCTCGGCGTAGGCGCCCTGCCACAGGAGGAAGTTGCTGAGGCGCATCTCTCCCGCTGTACGAATGATCAGGTCCGGGTCCGGAACCCCGTTGGTGTAGAGGTGCTGCGCCAGCTTGGCCTCGTCGAGGTCGTCCGGCGCGACGCCGTTCGCCAGCAGCCGTCGAACCGCCTGCAGGATCTCGTCGCGCCCGCCGTAGTCGAAGGCGATGCTGAGTTCGAAGGCGTCGTTGTCCTTGGTCATCGCCACCGCCGATTCGATGGAGGACTGCAGCGACGCCGGCAGCCGGTCGATTCGGCCCAGGTGACGGAGGCGGACGCCTTCAGCGTGCAGTTCGCGAGCCTGCGCATCGATGACGTCCGCCAGAAGCTCGAAGAGGCCGGAAACCTCGTCGTCGGGCCGTGCCCAGTTCTCCGTGGAGAACGCGAAGAGGGTGAGGTGTTTGACCCCGTGCTCAGCGAAGCAGCGGGTGACCGTGCGGATGTTCTCCGTGCCGGCGCGGTGCCCGGCAAGGCGAGGCAGACCGCGGTTCTGCGCCCACCTGCCGTTTCCGTCCATGATGATGGCGACGTGCACGGGCACTTCTGCAGACGTGGAATGGGCAGGGGATGGCCCCGTCTGCACTGCGGCGTACGCGTCCGGGGCCCGGCGCTTGGCCACGGGCTAGACCTCCATCAATTCGGCTTCTTTGGCCTCGCCGGTCTTGTCTACCTGCGCGATGTTGCTGTCCGTCAGCTTTTGGAGCTGGTCCTGCAATCGGTGGCTATCGTCCTGCGACATTTCCTTGTTCTTCTCGCGGGCGCGAATCTTGTCCTGCACGTCGCGGCGGACGTTTCGCACGGCGACTCTGGCATCCTCCACGCGCTTGCGGACCGAACGGACCAGGTCCCGCCTCCGTTCATCCGTCAGGATGGGCATCGTGAGCCGTATGACGGAGCCGTCGTTGTTCGGCGTGATGCCAATGTTCGACTTCTGGAGGGCCCGCTCCACCGCCGACATGGCGCTCTTGTCCCACGGCTGAATGGCCAGTACGCGCGCCTCCGGCACAGACACGCTCGCGAGCTGGTTCAGTGGCGTGTCGGTGCCGTAATACTCGACCACAATGTGCTCGATGAGCCCCGGCCGGGCGCGCCCGGTCCTGACCGAGTCCAACTCGCGCTGCAATGCCAGGTTGGCGCCGGCCATGCGGTGTTCGGCGTCCTTCAACTGTTCGTCAGCGGTCACCATAGCGTCCTCCTACTCACTGCTCAGAAGACTCTCAGGGACATCGGCGACAAGCGTCCCGAGCTGCTCCGCATTGAGGAGCCGCATGAGGTTGCCTGCTTTGAATACGTCAAATACCACAATGGGCAGGTGGTTGTCCATGCACAGGGACACGGCCGTATTGTCCATCACTTCCAGGCCCTTGTTGAGCACGTCCATGTATTCCAGGTAGTCAAAGCGCTTGGCATCGGGATGGATGCGCGGGTCGGCGTCGTACACGCCGTCCACCTGGTTCTTGGCCATGAAGATGGCGTTTGCGCCAATTTCGACGGCTCGAAGCGCCGCCGCCGTGTCCGTGCTCATGAAGGGGTTGCCGGTCCCCGCGGCGAAGATGACGACCCGACCCTTCTCGAGGTGCCGGATCGCTCGTCTGCGAATGAAGGGCTCGGCCACCGCCTGCACGCTGAGGGCGCTCTGTGTTCGGGTGTCCACGCCGATCTGTTCCAGCGCGTCCTGAAACGCGAGCGAGTTGATGAGCGTCGCCAGCATGCCGGCGTAGTCGGCGGCCGCGCGCTCCATGCCCCGGTCGGCGGCTTCGGCGCCCCGCCAAATGTTGCCGCCGCCCACAACAACGGCCAACTCCACGCCCGTGGCCACTGCGTCCTTGACCTCTTGGGCCAGGTAGCGCACTGCCTCTGTGTCGATGCCATACCCCTGGCCGCCCAGCAGTGATGCGCCGCTCAGCTTGAGGACAACGCGCCGATAGGCTGTGGCCATGGCTTTCTTCCTACTCCTCGGCCAGGGCGTAGCGGATAAAGCGGCGTATCTGGATATTCTCGCCCAGCTTGGCGATGGCGTCGTTCACCAGGTCCTGGATGGACTTGGACGGGTCCTTGACGAAGGACTGCTCCAGGAGGCTGACCCCCTCGCCGCTGTCGTCCGCGCTGACCGTGTCGGGGTCCATGGCCGCGACCTGCATCGCGAGGTCATGGGCAAGGGCGCGAAACTCGTCGGTGCGTGCCACGAAGTCCGTTTCGCAGTTGAGCTCCAGCAGCACGCCGATGCGGCTTCCGCTGTGAATGTAGGACTCAACCACTCCTTCGGCGGCGGCCCGGGACAACTTCTTCGCGACGCTGGCCAGACCCTTCTCCCGAAGAATGGCCTGGGCCTTGGCCGTATCCCCGTCGGCTTCCTGCAGCGCCGTGCGGCAGTCCAGAATGCCCGACCCGGTCATCGCCCGGAGCCTGCGAATGTCTTCAACGCTAACTTGCACCATGGTACTTCCATCCTTTGCGTTCTGGCGGGACCTCAAGGGCACAGCACATCCACGCTATTGAGCCCCGTTGTAAATGCTTCGGTCTAGTTTTCTCTCTCGTTTTCATCGGGGAAGAAGACATGGGCCTCCAGGTCATGCTCGGATGCCAAGTCCTCGTAGTCCTCGGCCATGGTGAAGGCCTGGAAGTCGCTGGAATCGACGACGGTGTCCGCCTCGATCGATTCCTGTTCCATGCGCATTGCCTCGCGCTGATGCAGCCCGGTGATGACTGCGTCGGCCATGCGCGCGGTGACGAGCCGAATCGACCGGATCGCGTCGTCGTTGCCGGGAATGATGTGGTCGACGAGGTCCGGGTCGCAGTTCGTGTCGACGAGGGCGTAGATGGGAATGCGGGCGGAGCGGCCCTCTGCCACGGCGATCCGCTCCTTGTCGATGTCAATGACGAAGAGGGCGCTGGGCGGCTTCTTCATGTTGCGAAGCCCCCGGAAGTACTTGCGAAGCCGGCGGAGCTGGTCCTCCATCTTCAAGCCGTCCTTCTTGATCAGCCGCCGAAACTCGCCACGCTCCTGCCGGGCCTCGAGGTCTCGCATGTGGTCGATGCGCGACTTGATGGTGGGGAAGTTTGTGAGCGTGCCGCCCAGCCACCGCTGGTTGACGTACAGCATCTCGCAGCGGTTGGCCTCGTACTCGATGGTCTCCTGCGCCTGCTTCTTGGCGCCAACAAAAAGGACGTCGCCGCCGTGAGCGACCAGATCGGTCAGGGACTGCGCCGTCCGTTCCAGCAGGACGAGGGTCTGTTGCAGGTCGATGATGTGAATGCCGTTCCGCTGCGTGAAGATGAAGCTCTTCATACGCGGCTGCCAACGCCGAGTTTGGTGTCCAAAGTGGACACCTGCTTCAAGCAACGACTTCATGGTAACCGGATCCCGGGCCGGGGCCTTTGGCTGTTCCGGGGCGTCAGTAACTAAAACTTGCTCAGTAGTCAAACCGTGCAACTCCTCGTCAAATAGTTGATCTGATTGTTAAGCAAACCAGGCGCGAGTATAGCATAGCTGCGAGGGCCGGGCAACGCGGGGGAGGAGTCGGGGACGTTGCATCCAGCGGGTCACAGCAATTGCGAACCAGGGAGGACTGCCATTTGGCGGTCGAGGGTTAGTGTGGTTAGTTCTTCCTGCGCATAACCGTTCGCTATTAGTCGATCAAAGAGTCCCGCGCCACCTCGTGCCTGCATGGCTTGCAGCACAGATTCACCATTCAGTGGAGCGACCAAACCGCTTTGGAGGACCCGGCTCAGTCCTTCTCTGGCTGCGTCAGTGCTTTGTCTGTAGTGATGTTGTGCAGCCATAAATGACTCGCCGATAACCTGATTGGATGCCACTACATTGTGGGCCTGTTGGACCAGACCCGTTAGTGTCTCCACACAATACACAAAACTATCCGGTGGCTGGCCCGTCATTAGGCGTACAAGGACGGAGGTGTCTACCCCGTACCTATTCGCCATAGAACTCTTTGCGGAACTTGCGGATATCAAAGGGTTCAGCATTGGGGTCAATCTTGTCGTGCAGGTACCCCAACATGGAAAGGTCGATGTTTCTTTGCTTCGGTTTCTTTTCGGGTCGCAAGGCGATCCCACCCGGCAGGCACTCCACCTCAACATAGTCTCCCGGCTTGACGCCCAAGGAGTCCAAGGCTTCAGCAGGGATCGTTACCCGTCTGTCTGCATTGATCTTGACACGCATTTCAGCCCTCTTACCCAACATTAAACGGGCCACCTGTAGCTGTCAATAGGTTAAACATTCCTCTAATTGGGTCTGAGTTTATTCTACCCCCGCACTGCCAGGTTCTGCGCCAGCCGCACCAGCGACCGCACCGGGATGCCCGACGCGCCCTTCACCCAGACGCCGTGGTCGCGGTTCACCATGTACACCCCCGCGATGTCCATGTGCACCCATGGCGTGTCCTCCGCGAACGCACCTACGAAATGCGCCGCCGTAATCGGCCCTGCCGGGCGGCCGCCCGTGTTCTTGATGTCGGCAACGTCGCTCTTGTTCTGCTCCTTGTAGTCGTCGTCCAGCGGCATCTGCCACATGAGCTCGCCGGACTGCTCCCCCGCCTCGATGACCGCGTCCGCCAGCTCCTGATCGTTGCTGAACACGCCGGCCCGAACGTTGCCCAGGGCGACCCCCATCGCGCCCGTCAGCGTCGCGATGTCCACGATGCGCCGCACGCCGAGCTCCTGCCGCGCGTACGTGATGGCGTCGCCCAGCGTCAGCCGGCCCTCTGCGTCCGTGTTGTCCACCTCGATGGTTTTGCCGCTCATCGACTTCAGGATGTCGCCCGGCTTGGTGGCGGAGCCGCTCGGCATGTTCTCCGTTGCGGCGGCGAGCATGGTCACGTTGATGCGTGGCTTGAGTTGGGCGATGGCGTACATCGCGCCGATGACTGACGCGCCCCCGGACATGTCGGCCTTCATGCGGCCCATGCCCTCGGCGCCCTTCAGCGATATGCCGCCGGAGTCAAACGTGATGCTCTTGCCGATGATGCACAGGTTGTTGTCCGGGTTGTTGGGGTCTCCGGCGTAGCGGCAGATGATGAACTTGGGTGGCTCATCACTGCCCCTGGCAACACCAAGGAACGCGCCCATGCCAAGTTCCTCGCAGTCGGAGCGCTCCAACACGCGGAACTCCAGACCGTGCTGCGTTGCAACCTCCTCGGCGTGGGCGGCGAGGCGCGTCGGCGTCATCTCGTTCGCCGGCTGGTTGGCCAGGTCCCGCGCCAACGACGACGCCTCAGCCATGATGCGCCCCGCGTTGACGCCGCGCTGCACCGCTTCCTCGTTTTCCGGGTCGAACACCATGATTGACAGCTCTTCTGGCTTGCCGTGGTTGCCGCCGTCGCCCGTCATGTGCTGGCGGAAGGTGTACAGGCCGAGAAGCGTGCCCTCGGCGACCGCCTCCGCCGCTTCCTCCGGGTCGATGCCGCCGACGCCTGCTCCGTGCAGAATGGTCGCCGCGCGTTTGATGCCGAGCCCGCGAAGGTAGCGCGCAGTATCCCCGGCGACGTCCCGGATGGTGTTGACCGTGAAGTCGTCCGCCTTCCCCAGGCCCGCAACCACAACTCGCTTCGCCGGCATTTTCCCGAGCGTATGGATGACGGTGTGGCCCTTCTTGCCGGTGATCTCGCCGTCCTCGATCAGGTCGCTGATGGCGCCGTCGAGCGCCATGTCCACCTCGCCGGTTGCGCCACCGGGCGCATCTACGCCCTGGAACAGGTTCACGACGATGGCGTCCGCCGCAACCTCAGTGATGTCTCCAACTACAACCTTGATTTCCATGGGTCCTCCCGTACAGCGCCCAAGGCGCTCAGAGTGTAATGCGCACAGTCTATATCACAGGTGCCCCGCCGTCATGGTCACGTCAGGCAGCAGGGCGTCGCCGATATGTCCCCATGCCGCGTCCCGAATTGTGGAGTTCCCAAATCGAATTCCATAATTCGTCAAAGTCTGTGTGTGGTAGGAGTTTGCAATGGAACCGGAAGCCGGCAGCCCACAGAAGTCGGCGGCGTGCCTGAATCTGGAGGACGGCGAGCAAGCCGTCATGTTGCACGGAAGGGTCACGCGTGTGGTCACCGACCAAGCGCTGGCCGTCCGGTTCGCCGCAACGTCCAAAGCGAAGTATGGGTTCGACCAGTCGCCTGAGCTTTGCGAGGGGGAGGAGATGCTCGTGTTCGAGCCCTCGGTCGCCTTCGCATGGAAACCGTTCTATGAGGACGCCACGCGTTGGCGCTTCCAACCGGAGGCATAAGGACCTCCGTGCTTAGCCCTTGCCGGCGGAGCCGCTCGCGTCTGTCGAGGCGTGTAGGCGAAAGCCCAGTGCCCTCACCACCTTCAACACCGTCGTGAAGTCCGGGTTGCCGTCGTCCGAAAATACCTTGCTCAGGCTCTCAGGGTCCAGGCCCGCGTCGCTCGCCACAGCGGCCATACCCTTCCACCGCACGATGTCCCCGATCACCGCCGCCACCACCCGGAAGTCGCCATCTTCAAATCCAAGTTCCAAAGCGGCATCCAAATAGTCGGCCGCTTCCGCGTCGCTCCTGATGGTCCTTGCCGGGTCCCACGGTCTGGTTTTGGTCTTGTGCGTCGCCATCGCCGTTCCTCTCACGCTTCCAAGAACCCCTGTACCTAGCCCTTGCCGGCGGAGCTGCCCGCGTCCACCTCGGCCCGCAGCCGCAAGCCAAGGGCCTGCACTACCTTGAGGACCGTGGCAAATTCCGGGTTGCCGTTGGGAGACAGTGCCTTGTAGAGACTCTCGCGGCCCAGCCCCGCGGCTTCGGCCACCGCCGCCATGCCCTTGGCCCTGGATACTACACCCAGAGCCCACGCCACATCTTGATAGTCTCCCTCTATCAACGCGACGTCCAAGTATACAGCGGCATCTTCATCATTCCGGATGTGCTCCGCGGGATCCCAACGCTTTGTCTTTACCTTGGCCCTTTGAATGGTCATGGGTATGCCTCCTACAGATCGCCGGCCAACGCCAATGCCCTTCTGATGTCGCGGTCTTGGCTGCTCTTGTCGCCTCCAGCCAACAGCACGATAAGCGTCTCCCCTCGGTGGACGTAGTACACGCGGTATCCGGGGCCGTAGTTGATGCGAAGTTCCGACACCCCTTCTCCTACCGGCCGGGCGTCGCCCGCATTGCCCCTAGCCAGCCTCGCAACGCGACGGTCAATGCTCGCTCGTGCCCTCTTGTCTCGTAGCCTCGCGAACCAGCGAGCGTAAACCACCGTTTCGAGAATCTCAAGAACGGCCACATTGTATTCTATAGGATACTCCCTAGCAAGTTATTCCTCTAATCACCTCCACCCAGCCACACCGGCGCTTGTAGCCCCTACGCCTCCACGCCCGCCAGCTCCTCCGGCCCCGTCGCCGCGCCGCTGAACTCTGCTACAAACGCTTCCGGCGTCATACTTGCCGCCTCGGCTAGCTTCTTCACCATGTCCGCATCGTTCATGTCACGCCGGTTCAGCCGGATCATGTATTGGCGAGCCACCCGGTAGTGCTCCGACTGCATATCCACATACCGCACTCGCGTCCTGCCGCTCACCGGGTCCCTCATCTGCTCGAAGGGGATGACGTGCAGGTTGCCACCCTCCAGGCAAACCATGCCCCCGTACCGCAGCTCCTCGTCGTCCCCATACGAGTCCGACGTGACGAAGCGCACGGCGCCATGGCCCAAATTGCGGGTGTAGTCGATGTCGAAGGGGATTGCGGGCGCGCAACGCAGCTCGTAGCCGAGCATGACGTCGACTATGGGCAGGTTGCGGCCCCGCTCCGCGAATCGGCGTTGCACTGCGCGCCGCAGCACCATTCCAAGCGGGATGTCGCCGAGCCGGATGTGCCCGTACGGGTCGCGCTCCGCCATTGCCCCCGCAATGGTCTCCAACTCTTCGGGCAGCAGCTTCTCCAGGATCCCTTCCGCAATCACCGCCAGGCCGTACTCCCTGCCCATGACCTCTCGCTTGAGGATGGCCCCCTCCAGCACCCTGCACACGTCGTTCAGCGAGATGCGCTCTTGGGGGAACTCTTCCGGCACCACAATCAACGTCGCGCCCGCTGACTTGCCGATGCCCAGCGCCAGGTGCCCAGTCTTGCGGCCCATGGCGACCACGAAGAACCACCGGTTGGTGGTGCGGGAGTCTTCCATGAGGTTCATGACAATCTCAGTCCCAACGTGCCGCGCCGTTTCATATCCGAAGGTGGGGTGGTCGGCTGGCAACGGCAGGTCGTTGTCGATGGTCTTTGGGACGTGCAGCGCGCGCACCTCGCCGCCGGTCGCCTGCGCGACGGCGTACGCGCCGAACGCCGTGTCGTCGCCGCCGATGCTGATCAGCGCGCCGATGCCCTGCGCTCGCAGGTTCGCGAAGCACCGCGCCGCGCCGTCCTCGCTCGCCGTCGGGTTTGCCCGCGATGTCCGCAGGATCGAGCCGCCCCGGTTGTGGATGCGTGACACGTCCGAGATGTAGAGGTTGCGGAACTTTTCCGGGCTCCCGTTCATCAGCCCGGAGAATCCGTCGATGATGCCCACCACCTCGTAGCCGCGATTGATGGCCTCAATGGTGGCCGCGCTGATGACGCTGTTGATTCCCGGCGCGGGACCGCCGCCCACCAGTATGCCTATCCGGCCTCTTGAAGTGCTCATGGCAGTTGCCTCCGTTCCCCTCAGTGGCTTAGTTGCCTTTGGCACACCATTCCGGTTGCTTCTGGGTGGTTGCCTGTTGTCGGCGGAAATATGTGCGTCTGCGGTCGACTCCTACGCGTCCGTGTGGTCGACGCTGTGTTCGACGAGTGTCGCGACGGCGCCCCGCAATGCGGCCATGCAACGCTCGCGTCCGAGAGCCACCATCGTCGCGAAGAGCGGCGGCGACATCGCCCGCCCCGTCACCGCGACGCGGATCGCGCCAAAAAGCTGTCCTGTCTTAAGTCCAAGCTCCTCCGCCATAGGCCGAAGGACGGCCTCGACCGCCTCCTCCGTCCACGAATCCGCGCCGTCCAGCCGCTCCACGGTCGCCGACAGCGCGTCAACGACCTGCTGCTGCGACACGCCCTTGGGGACGAGGTCCTTTGTCTCGGGAGAGGGCTGCCCCGCAAAGAAGAAGGACAGCAGTTCCGGCGCCTCGTCCAGCCGCTTCAACCGCTCCTGTATGAGGGGCGCCAGCGATGCGACAAAGCCCGCGTTGAGTGGGCGCTCAACGTTGTCCGGCAGCCCTCCCTCCGCCTCCGCGCGCTCGAGGAACGGGATGATGCGGTCGGCCAGCTCCTCCGCCGGCAGCTGCCGAATGTACAGCCCGTTCATCCACGTCAGCTTGTCCGCGTTGAAGATGGCGCCCGACTTCCCAACGCGCTCCAGGTCAAAGTGCTGCACCAGCTCGTCGCGGGAGAAGACCTCCGTGTGGTCGTCCAGCGACCATCCCAGCAGCGCCATGAAGTTGGTCAGCGCCTCCGGCAGGTACCCATCTCTTTCGTACTCCAGGGTTGATGTAGCGCCGTGCCTCTTCGACAGCTTGGAGCGGTCAGGCCCCAGGATCATCGGCAGGTGCGCGAAGACCGGCGGCGTCCACTCGAGCGACCGGTAGAGCAGTACGTGGCGCGGCGTGCTCGGCAACCACTCCTCGGCGCGCATGACGTGGGTGATTCGCATGAAATGGTCGTCCACCACGTTTGCGAGATGGTACGTGGGGAAGCCGTCCGACTTCAGGATGACGAAGTCGTCGAGCAGCGCCGGCTCGTACGCGACGTCGCCGCGGATGAAGTCGTTGACAATGACGGTGCCGCCCTCCGTCGGGATGCGGTAGCGCACAACGTGCGGCCCCTCAGCGGCCCGGCGTCCCCGCTCCTCCGCGGTGAGTTCGGTGAGGCAATGGCGGTCGTAGCCCGGCGGCTGCTGATTGCGCTGCTGCTCCTTGCGCATCGCGTCCAGCCGCTCCGGGGTGCAGAAGCACTGGTAAGCGTCGCCCTTCGCCACCAACGCATCGACAGCCTCCCGATACAGCCCCAACCGCTCCGACTGAAAGTAGGGGCCGTAGTCGCCGCGCTCTACGCCGTCCTCGGTATCCGGGCCCTCGTCCCAGTCGAGCCCGAGCCACCGCAGCGACGCCAGGATCGACTCCAGCGCCCCGTCAACCTTGCGCGCCTGGTCCGTGTCCTCGATGCGCACCACAAACGAACCGCCCGTGTGCCGCGCGAAAAGCCAGTTGAACAGCGCCGTCCTGATGTTGCCCACGTGCGGCTCTCCCGTGGGGCTTGGCGCAAACCGGACTCTGACCGTATCAGCCATTGGAACAACACCTCCACTGGCATTGTATCAGAGTAAGCGTTCGCGATAGGTAAGGAGCGTTAATGGCACGTCTACTCATGCGTATGCGCGACACTAGACCGGGGCACTAGCGCGATACAATTGAGTTGAGGACATCCACCCAAGGGGAACCCAGAGCTGCAATAGGGTGTCCACTGTTATGAAGGTGCAGAACATGCTGAAACGCTGGCCAATCGCATTCCTCTTGATTGCGGCGACCCTGCTGTTGATGGCCTGTGGTGGGGGCATCGCGTCCGAGCCAGTTACGGATGAGGAGGATGCCGAGGTACTGGCCGAGCTGCAGGACCGCTCGTTCCGCCAATTCGAGCCGCACGTGGACGGCGACCCGCGGCGAGGCGTCATCGTCAGCTTCTTCGGCCCCCTCAGCCTCTGGGCGCAGTACGCCGAGGGCCGGTACGCGTTGAACGAGTGGGAGATCACCTCACGCGAATACCGCATCGAGAAGCACGGCGACACGTCGGAGGTCACCCTGTACTTCGTGAATCCGCGGTCGTCCCAAGCCCTGCCCACCAAGTGCGACAACTGTATCGACACCGCCGGAGTGTCCATCTCAATCCGCAACTACGAGGACAGGGGCAGCGCGGACATCAAGATCAACGACCCGGACAACGTCCTGCCCGCGCCCTTCCCAGTGTTTGAGTCTTGGACAAAGTTTAGAGAGGACGAGTACTTCAACGGCGGTTAGGGCATCCACCGTCTGACGAATTGCGCCCTTGCGGCCCGCGCGACGGCTCGCGGCCCTCTGCTATGATGAAAGCAGTACGCATAGGAGCTGCCCATGCCCCCTGAACGTCGATTGCCGGACTGGTTCCGGGTGCCCGCCCCGGGTGGCCCAAACTACCTGCGCCTGCGCAACCTCGTGCGCAACGCGGGCCTGCACACCGTGTGCCAGGAGGCCCAATGCCCCAACATCGGCGACTGCTGGGAGCGCGGCACCGCCACCTTCATGGTCCTCGGCGACATCTGCACCTGGCGTTGCCACTACTGCGCCGTCACCACCGGCCGCCCGCTGGCCCTCGACCCCGAGGAACCGCGACGCCTCGCCGAGACCGTGCGGCAGCTTGAGCTCGGTCACTGCGTCATCACCTCCGTCACCCGAGAGGACCTCCCCGACGGCGGCGCGTCCGTCTTCGCCGAGTGCATCCAGCGCATCCACGACACCCTCCCCGGCTGCACCGTCGAGGTGCTCATCCCCGACTTCAAGGGCGACGACGATGCCCTCGGCGCCGTCCTCGACGCCGGCCCAGCGGTCCTCAACCACAACATCGAGACCGTTCGCCCGGTCTTCCGCCGCGTCCGCCCCAAGGGCGACTACGACCGCTCCCTGCGCCTCCTGCGCCGCTCCAGCGAGATCGCCCCCCACATCCCCACCAAGTCTGGCATCATGGTCGGCCTCGGAGAAACCGAGGACGAGATTCGCAACACGATGACAGACCTCCGGGAGGTCGGCTGCCAACTGCTCACCATCGGCCAGTACCTGCGGCCCTCGAAGATCCATTGGAAGCTGGAGCGCTTCTACACGCCCCAGGAATTCGAGGCGCTCGCCGCCCTCGGTCGCGCCATGGGCTTCGCGCACGTCGCCGCGGGCCCCCTCGTCCGCAGCTCCTACCACGCCGACGAGCAAGTCGCCGCCGCCCGAAGCGGCTAGGGAGAAGGCAAGTCCAGGCACTGCCACCTTTGGGTCTCCGTCATACAGGACCAGCTAGGAATTTCTTTGTGAGTGGGAGGGGTTGACAAGGCCTCTTGTGCCTTGTATCCTTTACGTAAGGCGTCACAATGATAACAGGATTCAGGGACCGGAAGACGCAGGGGTTCTTTCAAGGCCAGGACGTCCGGGAGTTTCGGGGCTTCGCAAGCCAGGCGGTACGCAGGTTGACCTTCCTAGACAACGCAGAGACTCTCGGAGACCTTGCGGCCCTCAGCAGCAACAGGCTGGAGCGCCTGGTGGCAGACCGAAGAGGTGAGTACAGCATTCGGATCAACCAGCAGTGGCGGATCTGTTTTCGCTGGGGAGAAACCGGACCCTATGACGTGGAGATAGTGGACTACCACTAGAAAGGAGTTTGCCATGAACCCGATGAACGGCATGACGCCTGTACATCCGGGTGAGATACTTGCGGAAGAGCTGGAGGAGCTTGGCCTGTCCTCCAATGCGTTCGCCAAGGCCCTGGGCGTGCCCACAAACCGCATTACCGCCATCATTAACGGCCAGCGCGGGGTCACCGCTGACACGGCCCTTCGGCTGGCGCGCTACTTCGGGACGGGTCCGCAGGTTTGGCTGAACCTGCAGAAGACCTATGAGCTCAGGCGGGCGGAACTGGATTCCTGGGAGAACATCAAGCTAACGGTGCGGCCCCGGGAATTGGCCATTGCGGAGGGAACGGACGAGCCGCCCTATACGCCGTAGGACGCCTTGTCCTCAGGGCCTCTTAGGCAGCCGGCCGGTCCCGCCCCTACGACGCAGGCTCCAGCCATTCCTCCCAGAAGCTCGGCATGTACTCCTCGTCCCCAAACTGCACGTCCACCACGCAGCCGCCGGGGCGTACCTGGTGCATCCGCTTCACCGTACCGACTCTTCCCGTGAACTCAGGTTCGCGACCCTCTCTCTTGGCTTCTTCTATGACCCGTACCATTTGACCAAGATTGAACCGTGCCATGGGAACCTCCGTAGCTGTTGTCGTAGGTTGAAATATAGCACATTGGACCTTGTCGAGGGCCGCCCCGTCCAGCCGAAGGGCCGCGTGCACGACGGTCGCTAAACATGGCGCTCCAGCACGAAGTCGCTCAGCTCCAGTAGCGCCTGCTTGGCCTCCGAGTCCGGCAACGCCTCCAGCGCCGCGGTAGCCTTCGCTCGAAGCGCGTCGGCCTCCGCGTAGACGCTAGCCATCACACCCGAGTTCCGCACCATGTCGACGGCCCGCTTCAGGTTCGCCTCCCGGTCAATGTCCTTGCACACGGCGACCACCGGGTTGTCGTCCGGGTACTGCTCCACCAGCAACAGCGCCGGCAGCGTGAGCACGCCGGAGGCAAGGTCGCTCCCCACCGGCTTGCCGATCTCTGCCGGCGAGCCCTCAAAGTCCAGGACGTCGTCCACAATCTGGAACGCGATGCCAAGGTTGCTCCCGAACTCCCGCACGGCCTGCACGACGCGTTCCTCTGCGCCGCTCAGGAGCGCGCCGGACTCCGCGGCCGTCGCAAACAGCGAGCCGGTCTTCTTAAAAATCCGGTCCATGTACTGCTCGCGCGTCTGGCGCCAGTCGTTGGACATAAAGTGCTCCGAGAGCTGCCCGCTGGAGAGGTCCATGATGGTGCGGGAGAAGCCCTTAATCACCCGGATGTTCTCGGTGTTGCACACGTGGATGGCCGACGAGGCGAAGAGGTAGTCGCCGACAAGCACCGCGACCTCCGGCCCCCAGAGGCTGCTCAAGGTCGCCCGCCCGCGCCGGACCGCCGCGTTGTCGACCGTGTCGTCATGGACGAGCGTGGCGAGATGCAACAGCTCGACGGCCGCGCCCATGAGTATCGGCTTGTCGGTTGTGCAGCCCAGCATCCTGGCCACGAGCAGCGTGATCGATGGGCGCACGCGCTTGCCCTGAACGGAGACCAGGGGTTCCAGCAGACCCTTGATGGGCTCTTCGCTGGTGGCCGCCACCTGCTCCAGGCTCGCTTCAACCCTGCGAAGTCCCTCTGCGATGGGCGTGTAAAAACTCAGGGCCGTTTCCATCTGTATCTTCACCTGCCCTATCGCGCGGTCTGCGCCTCTAGCATAGCCGTTTCGCGCTCCACTGTGCCCTCGTCGAGCTTGGTGAACAGCGGCGTCGGCGTCGGCAGGGCCTGCCCCGCCGGCGGCGGCGTCACCGACCACCCGCTGTCGACCAGGGGCGCGCTGAAGCCCATGAGGGTGTGGAGACGCTCGCTGGCATGGGGCATGAAGGGGTAGAGCGCCGTCTTGAGTGCGGCGATGGCCGTCAGCGCCGTGTTCAGCGTCGTCGCGGTGCGCACCATGTCCTCGCGAGCAGTGCGCCAGGGCGCCTTGAGGTCGATGTACCGGTTTGCATCCGCCGCCAGTGTCATTGCCCGCCCGATGCCCTCCCGAAAGCGAGGGGTTTCCAGGCTCGCTGCAACCTCCGCCAACGCCTGGTCGGCCCGCTCGATGAGCGCCCGGTCGTCGTCGTCCAGCGGGCCCGCCTCGGGCACGACGCCGTCGAAGTTGCGGTGCGTCATCGTCAACACCCGGTGCACGAGGTTGCCGTACGTGGCCACAAGCTCGTCGTTGTTGCGGCGGTAGAACTCGCGCCAGGAGAAGTCGGCGTCGCCAAACTCCGGCATGTTGGCCGAGAGGTAGTAACGCAGCGGGTCAGGGTCGTAGCGCTCCAGGTAGTCGGGCGCCCAGACCGCCCAGTTCTGCGACGTGGAGAACTTTTGCCCCTCAAGCGAGAGAAACTCGTTGGCGGGCACGTTGACCGGGAGGTTGAGCTGGCCCAGCGAACCGTCATCGCTGTAGCCGACAAGCATCCCCGGCCACACAATCGTGTGGAAGGGGATGTTGTCCTTGCCGATGAAGTAATATCCGCGAGTATTCGGGTCCGTCCAGTAGTCGCGCCAGCTCCGCCCGTCTGTCTGGTCCGCCGACCATTCGATCGCCGCTGAGAGATAGCCGGTGCACGCTTCAAACCAAACGTAGATGCGCTTGTCGTCATAGCCTTCGAATGGCAGCGGCACGCCCCAGTCGACGTCCCTGGTGATGGCGCGGTCGCGGAGACCCTCGGTGAGCCAGTTCATCGTGAAGCCGTACACGTTTGGCCTCCAAACGCCCTGCCCTACGGACTCCACCCATTGCCTGAGCCGTTCCTGGAGCGCGCTCAGCTTGAGGAAAAAGTGCTCGGACTCCCGCATCTCCGGGATGGCCCCACAGATGTGGCACCGCCAGTCGATCAGTTCGTGCGGGTCCAACGTGCGTCCGCACCTGTCGCACTGGTCGCCGCGAGCCCGCTCGAAGCCGCAGTACGGGCATGTCCCGTCCACGTAGCGGTCGGGCAGGAAGCGCTGGTCGCTTGCGCAGTAGGCGTACTCGGCCGTTGCCGGATAGATGAGCCCTTCGTTCATCAGGCCCATGAAAAGGTCGCCCACCACCTTGCGATGGTTCTCCGTCCCTGTGGTTGTGTAGCGGTCGAAGGAGATGCCCAGCTTCTCCCACACGTCGAGGTACTGCGCGTGGTACTTGTCCACCACCTGCTGCGGCGTCAGTCCTTCGAGCTCCGCGCGAATGGTGATGGGCGTGCCGTGTTGGTCCGTGCCGGACACCATGAGCACGTCATTGCCCCGAAGGCGGTGGTAGCGCGCGAATATGTCGGCGGGGAGGTAGGCCCCCGCGATCTGTCCAAGGTGGAGCGGCCCGTTGGCATACGGCCACGCCACGCCGATGAAGATGCGTTCTGGCACAGATAGCACTCCGATGTTCGTGAGATGAATGAGCCTCGCGGCAGCGAAGGCCCGCAAAAAGTCTACCACAGGGCAAGGGAGGGTGTCGTTTGCCCCACCCTATGTGTCACCAGGGTGCCGGCAAAGGGAGGGTGACTGCAAGGCGGTTGCTCTGCGGAATGCTACTCCCTGCTTTGTGCGTCTACAATGTGTACGGAGGTGCGGTCATGGCTAAGGCAACAGCTAAGGCAGAGATGGTTCGAGCATGGGTGGACCCTGAGCTGAAGCGGCAAGCGGAGGCGGCGTTGGCTGCAATAAGCTTGACGCCCTCGACTGCCGTCACGTTGCTGTACAAGTACATCGCAGCGGAAGGCGACTTGCCGCTGGATTTGCACATTCCGAATGCCACCACAAGGAAAGCCATTGAGGATGCCCGGAAAGGGATTGGCGTGACTACCCACGAGAGTCTGGATGACCTGATGGCGGAATTCCGCTAGCCAATGTGCTAGAGAAGCTCCATTCAGCTCAAGCGTGGCCTGCGATTGGCTAAGCGCAGGGGGCGATATCTGGAAAAGTTGTGGTCAGCCGTCGGCTAGTAGCGTGCCGACGCGCCCATCCCTTTCCCATTCAGGCCGCACCGCCTATCTGGCGACTATGCGGACTGCCTCGAGTGCCACATCAACCCCGATTGGCTTTTGATTTCGGATTCGGAGCCTGACGTCATGCTTCTACTCCGCACAGGCACATACTCCAACCTTATCTAGCGACTACGGGAATAGCAGAGTGTCGGGGGTAAGTTGATACAGAGGTTCTGGTCAATGCGGAGGGAGTTGACGGAGAAGGCGCCCGTGAAAGGCAGCCCTAGAACACGAAGATGGGGTTCTCCGCAGTAATCGTCCGTTCCTCCGCGGCCAGTCCGGCGCGGATGTACGGGGGTAGCGCGAACAGCGCCGGGTGCATGACGCCGTCGTAGAAGTCCAGCGGCGCGATGCCGCGCTCGGCCAGCCGCGCGTCAACCTCGGCCGACGTCAACTCCGAGGGGTCAGGCCCCAGCGACGCGATGTTGAATCCCCAGGTCTCGCCGAATGACTGCATGTGCACGCTGTACGGCACGACCACCGGGAATACGTCGCGCAGCGTGCGGTTGATGGCCGTGAAGACCTCGGTGTAGTTGATCACGCTCGCCGGCCCGGACTGCGTCACCAGCAGCCCGCCGGGGTTCAGCTTGCCCCTCAGCATTTCGTAGAAGGTCTTGGTGTACAGCAGGTATGCCGGGCCGCCCTCCATGGGGTCGGGCAGGTCCAGCAGGATGACGTCGAAGCCCTCCGGCGTGTCCTTCAGGTACGCGGAGGCGTCGTCGATTTGCAGGTCCAGCCGCGGGTCGTCGAAGGCGCCCTGGTGGTGCCCCTCGAGATATTCGCGGCATAGGTCGACCACCTCGGCGTCCAGGTCGATCATCACGGCCCGCTTCACCGTGTTGTGGCGCAATGCCTCGCGGGCCGTGGCGCCTTCACCGCCGCCGGCGATGCAGACCGTCACCGGGTTCGGATGCGCCAGCATCACCGGGTGCACCAGGCTCTGGTGGTAGATGAACTCGTCCGCCTGTGACGACTGCGTCTTCCCGTCGAGGACAAGGCAGCGGCCAAAGCACCCGTTTTCGAGCACCTCTACGGTCTGATATTTGCTCTTGCCTGAGAACACCACACCCTTGATACTGGACAGTTGGACCAGGTCAGGCGTGATGCGCTCTATAAACCATTTGGTGGCGTCACCTAACATAAACACCCATGCATTCTAGGCTTCAGCAACCGCCGGTTCCGTCAGCGTGCCCCGCGTCAGTTGTTGGATGGACAGGTTCTTGCACGCAAACTTCTCCGAGATGATTGCGGCGGCTTCATGGGGACTGAATCCTTCGCCGCACGTGAAAATGTCCGCCGCGGCGTACCCATACTCCGGCCACGTATGGATGCAAACGTGGGACTCTGCGATGGCAACAACACCCGTTACGCCCTGTGGCGAGAACTTGTGAAAGGTGTTCCCTATGATTGTGGCACCTGTGGACTCGGCAGCTTCCAGAAGAGTTTGCTGGACGTAGTCAAGGTCATCCAGCAGATCAGGCCGGCACTCCTGAAGCTCCAAGATCAGGTGTATTCCGAGTGCATTCAATCACCGCCCCTCCTTACAGATTTGACACAGATTTGGCCCGAAGGCCGAACCCCAATTATACTATGGGCGAACTTGAACGCAACCCCCGGCCTGCGAGAAGAGAATATGACGACCCTTCACCCCATGCGGTTCACGCATCTGCACCTGCCCGTGCCTTTCCCCATCCGTGTAGACCAAGCGACGGAAGGCTAGCGTGACCTCCTCACACCCGGTCATCAGCGCCGCAGGCCTGACCAAGCGGTTTGGCGCCCGACCCGTCCTCCGCGGCCTCGACCTCGAGCTCGGCTGGGGCAGCGTCCTCACCCTCTTCGGGCCCAACGGCGCCGGCAAGACGACGCTCCTGCGCACCCTCGCCGGCCTCGCCCGCCCCAGCGGCGGCCTCCTCCGCATCGCCGGCCTCGACGTCGCCCGCCGCCGCGCCGACGTCCGCCACCTCGTCGGCGTCGTGGTGCACCAGACCTTCCTCTACGACGACCTCACCGTCGCCGAGAACCTCCGCTTCTACGCCCGCATGTACGGCCTCGGAGCGTCAGCTCCCGACCGCGCATCGGAGGCTGCCGACGCGCTAGGCATCGGCGCGATTATGGGCGCGCGAGTCCGCACCCTTTCCAACGGCATGCAGAAGCGAGCCGCCCTAGCCCGCGCTGTCATGCACCGTCCGCCGCTGCTTCTGCTCGACGAACCCGAAGCCGGCTTGGACCAGTCGGCGATGGCAGCCCTCGAGGGCCTCCTCCACCGCCACCGCGAGGCAGGCGGGAGCGCCATCGTCACCACCCACAGCGTCGAGCAGGGCCTGCGCATCGCCGACCGCGCCGCCATCCTGCACAACGGCCGCCTTGCCTACGACGCCCCCGCCGACGCCTCCGACGCCGACGGCTTTCGGCGCATCTACGCTGAACACACCGGAGCGCAGTTGTGAGCGGCCATGCGAGCGCACGCCATGACTGAGCAACCCGCCTCCAAGCGAGCGGCGTCGACGCCCAAGGGCGCGTCGTGGTCGGCGACCATCCTCGCCGTGCTCTGGAAAGACCTGCTCCTCGAGAGCCGGACGAGGGAGATCGTCACACCCATCCTCGTCTTCTCCCTGCTGGTCATCGTCATCTTCAGCTTCGTCCTGGACCCAAACCCGCGGCTGGTGGCCTCCGTCGCGCCGGGCGTGCTGTGGGTCGCCTTCACCTTCGCAGGCATCCTGGGGCTCAACCGCTCCTTCGCCCTCGAGAAGGAACGCGGCGGCATGGAGGGGTTGCTGCTGAGCCCCGTGGGTCGGGACCTGCTCTACTTCGGCAAGATGCTGGGCGCGTTCCTATTCATGCTGCTGGTGGAGATCGTCATGCTCCCGGCCTTTTCCGTCATGTTCAACCTGCCCCTGGTCCTGCCGGGCCTCTGGCTCGTCGTCGTGCTTGCGACCCTGGGCTTCGCGACGGTCGGCACCGCCTTTTCCGCCATGGCCGTCAACACCCGGGCGAGGGAGATCATGCTGCCCGTACTCTTCTTTCCCGTCGCTGCCCCTGTTATCATAGCTGCGGCCGAGGCAACCAGGGCCATCTTGGCCGGCGACTCGTTCGCCGACTACAGCCGCTGGATACAGCTCATCGCAGCCTTTGACATCATCTTCGCAGTCGTATCGGCCGCCACCTTCGAGTTCATCGTGAACGAGTAGCGCCTGCGAATAGGAGCGCCGCCCAATGACCCTGCGCATGTCCCTGCTTGGCCTGAGCGGAGCCCTCATGCTGCTCGCCCTTGGCATGGTCTTTCTCTATGCCCCGACAGACATCGTGCTGGGCGTCTCCCAGCGAATCTTCTACGTGCACGTGCCCCTTGCCCTCGTGGGCTTCCTCGCCTTCGCCGTCGTCGCCGTGTGCAGCGTCGGCTACCTGTGGAAGGGCAGCGAGCGCCTCGACAACGTCGCCTACGCCGCCGCCGAGATCGGTGTGCTGTTCACCTCGCTGATGCTCATCACCGGCATGCTCTGGGCAAAGCCTGCATGGGGCGTCTGGTGGTCGTGGTCGCCCCAGCTCACGACGTCCCTCATCCTCTGGTTCCTCTACGCCGCCTACCTGATGCTGCGGGCCTACGCTCCCCCCGGCGACACCGGCGCGCGCTACGCCGCCGTCCTCGGCATCATCGGCTTCATCGACGTCCCCATCGTCTACATGGCCGCCCGCTGGTGGCGCGACCTCCACCCGCAGAAGGTCTTCGGCCCGCTCGCCGAGGACTCCGCGCTGGAGCCGTCCATGCAGATCACCTTCCTCGTCAGCATCCTGGCGTTCGTGGCCCTCTTTTCCTACCTCATGGTGGTGCGGACGGCCCTGCGACGACAGGAAACTCAAGTAGAACGGATGCGGTACACCTATGGCTAAAGCGAAGGCAACCCTCATAGCAGCCCTCCTCCTCCTGCTACCGGCGCTCGGCGCGGAACACTCCGAGGAGGAGAGCTTTCTCCCGTTCCTCTTCGTCGCCTTCGCCATAACGTGGATAGCCTTCTTCGTCTACGCCTTCTTCATCAACCGCAAGCAAGCCGACCTCAACCGTGAGATCGAAATGCTCCGAGCCCTGCAAGAAGAGGACAACGCCGACACCCCGTAGCGACACCTTCCACCCTGTTCGAGCTGCGCCTTCCACCCCAACCGTTCGTGCTGAGCCTGTCGAAGCACCCCACACCCACACCCCGTTCGCGCAACACCCCACCCCGTTCGCGCAACACCCACACCCCGTTCGCGCTGAGCCTGTCGAAGCGACCGCCGCTATCCTCCCGTCCCTCGCTGTGCTATCGTGTGCCGCAAGAGGCCGAATAGGAGGTCACATATGCCAACCAAGCGATTGAACGAGCGGTACCTGGGCGCGGAAATGCGCGTCCCGATGTCGGAGGACGGCCAGGTGGCAGCCTACGTCTGGCCCATCCGAATCGTCCGCATTGCGGGCGTCCCCTGCGGCGGGCCCACCGTCGGCGTCGAGGTGCGCAACCAGGAGGTAGCCCGTTTCGACTGCCACGAGTCCCGGGGACACTGGCACAGCGGCCGCTACAACCCCGAAAACCCCACCGAGTCCCAGCAGCCCTTCCCCGAGGACCTCAAGCTAATCCCCGACCAGCTAGCGTGGGCCTTCAACAAGATCCGCGCCGACGCCGACGCCCTAGTCCGCGCCGCGGAGTTCGCCGACGAAGCGGAAGGCATCCAGCCCGAGATGGTAGCAACAGCCGTAAACACCATCCAAACCCACCTAACCAACCAGGGAGACCTCCGAGCCAAAGCCATAGCAGACAAGCTAATAGAAGCCTAGCCCGCCCAGTCGCCCCAACCCGACGCGTCGTCGTGCGCCCCCGCCCTCAACGCGTCATTCCTGCGAAAGCAGCAACCCAGAGAGGCGGGGCAGAAATTAACTGTTCTTCACAGTTGCAGGTTCAAAGGAGATCTGTCCATCCAATGTCACGCAGATCGTCAATCAGCCACTTCTGTGCCATTTCGGAAGCAGGCCTTCGGCCGCCAACGTGAATGATCTCCCCGCTACGCCACGACACACCGGCTCGACTCATATTCTCGGCTTCTGCTGTCTTCATCTTTTCCCTGACTTCATCCATATTGAAGCTATCTGAGGGCCGTAGTTCAAATTCGACTTTGGATTCTTGTCCTGTCCCCAGAAAACGTGGCCACCACGACAGGTAAGGAACACCTCCTCGGGTCTGTGGCATCTGGATCCTACCCTCAAATTTGGCTGGCAAATTGGCATAGAGCATTAACTTGTCAGCAAAGGGTGCAAACCACTTTTGCACTATATCAACGTATATGCGCAACGCAGCTCCGTAAACGGCTTCAACACGTGCCAGCCATCGTTCACTAGTGAACTGCTCATTCCACATCCTGGATCTTCTCCCCAAGGGAGAATCCCTGTCCGGGCCCGGCCATGGTTCTGTCACGTATCGCTTTCCCGACCCCAAGTGCACTTGGAGGAGGTTCCGTATAGCATCCATGTCCTTTGCTTCGACTGTGAGGTCACCGAATGTTAGTGATGATGACGACTTGAACTCATCCATGGCGCGGAGTGTGTCCTCAATGGAAGGAGATTCTCTTTGGGCTGAATTCCAACTAGCGATGTGCCATGCAAAGTCATAAGGTAGTTCCCAGAGGGCATCCGGCGATTCAGCCCATAGGGCATGAGAGTGCAGAACATCCTTTAGGGAAGCCTTAAGCATCTCTTGGGTGACAATCCAAGGCCAGATCCTCGTTGGAGGCATTGATCTTGCATTGAGCGTTGGCCAATCAAGGTTTACTCCTCGCCTCCCAAACCCTACGTGCTCCGGAAGGTTCACTACCGGCTCTAGTTGTTCGGTTCCCTCATACCAACTAGTGCTCAGCATTCCTGACTCTAGAGAAACTCCTAACGTGCGTAGCACGCCGTGTTCGTCGACGGGACCGATGGCATGCATCAAGGGCCCCAACCCAACGCTCCAAGCCTCCATAGCCTGTCGGATTGCTTGGCCGTGCACTATATGCGTGCCGTTGTCTTGACTCCCGCTAGAGTCTGGAAAGAGTCTTGTTTGCGCATCTTCCTTGAAGACCAGAGTCGCTAGCCCAGGGTCGGAACTTGCCAGATAAGCTGCAAGGCCTTGGGCGTCATCATCATTCATCGCGTGAAATGCGATGTTTAGGGGAATTATCCATTGATCTGACAGACTAACGAGGTCCGCAAGTGCAATATCCCTTTCAATGATCGCTCGGGCGGCGAAATACTCTCTGAAGATTGCAAGTGCAAAGTCAAACTTTGCGGAATTCTCAACTACAAGCCGGGAGTTAAGTAGTCGATTTCGGGCCACTCTCGTGAGAGCCAAGTCCCTCTCGGAAACACTCGTGCCAGCTTGGACTGTCTTGACCGCCAACTCCTTCAACAGCCTATTCACCTCTTCTTGGTGGTCACCTAAAGCGTCCAAGTCTCTTTGCACTTTGCGCTCAACGAGTTTGCCTGGCCCATTCCAAGGTCCCATTGGGTGCTCTTTGAACTCTGTTCCTAACATGATTGCGAACATAGGAAGGGTAACAACGTCTTGCAGTGAGCTAGGCAATGCCCAAATATTGCGTGGTTCTACGGTGCGCCCAGAAACCCTCGACATAATGCTGACTGCCTCAGTTTCCGGTAGACGAGGTACTGTATATTCGTTGCCTTTGTGAACCAGGTCCGGGAGTGGCCTAGCAGTGAGTACGACCGCAGACTGAGGATTGGCTTCTACATACACCTCTGCATCTTCGACGAGGCGGTTGGCATCAATGACAGTCACTTCATCAATCCCGTCAACCACAACGAGTATAGCTGGAACAGAGTGGAGCCCATAGTTCTTGGCTTGATCCTCCATAAATGCACTTAGAGGCTTATCCAAATCCCGGGCCTTAGTGAAGATCGGGTACGGCATGGAAGAGTCGTCCATTGCCGCGTCGATTGCCCTCTGTAGTAGGCGCTCAACGGCCAAAGTCTTGCCCACTCCCTGTTCACCAAAAACGGTCGTAAGCCCGGTGATCGGTAGGGTCAGTTCGTGGCCGACCGTCTGGTCCCGCGCAAGTTCGTCTGCCAATTCGTCGGATACTCCCAGAGTTGTCAAATTCTGCCTGCAACGTGCGATGCTAGCGCGCTGCATTGCCTCCAGTTGATGCCTCTGGCTAGGTGGTTCTGGGTTGCGAACAAGGCGGTTCATCTCGTCCGCGAGGGTGTTCTGGATGAGGCCTTCCAGGTCTTCAAAAGCACTTACCTCGTGCCATGTGACAACCTCAGAAACCAGATTGAGAAGTCTTAGGGTTTGTTCATCCCTAGTTAAGGCCGGCAATTTGAACACCAACAACCTGCCATTCGCCGACATGCAGGCATTGACTTCATTGACCACAGCTTGACTGGTCACCTCACCGACTAGCCAGATTACCCAGTCAGCTTGACCCACGTATGTGAGGTAATGGTCTTCAAGGGGTTGAGAACTTGCCGGCATGTCTTCAAATGACCACACACGGCAATTGCGAAAACTCTCAACAGCCTGTTTGGCAATGCTCCGGGCGTCGGTCATCTCTTCGCCCAGTTTGCTGCTAATGAAGACGAGCAGTTTGTTTTCGCTCGGGTCTGAAATGCTAGGCATGAAAGGGAACTCCTAGAGCCAATTTTTGTGCTCTCACACCCAAGAGTCTAATTTGAGCCCGGCATTCCATACACCCCCCCCACCCTGCCACCACCCCCTTCCCCCACCCCCGCCACCCCGCGCTACC
The DNA here is from genome assembly GCA_965249605.1 of Dehalococcoidia bacterium. Taxonomy (GTDB): domain Bacteria; phylum Chloroflexota; class Dehalococcoidia; order Lucifugimonadales; family UBA1127; genus UBA1127. The sequence continues at coordinate 1,174,971 of OZ252245.1, read as the reverse complement.
CTCCCCGCATGCAAAAGGCATCCGACGCCAACATCACCCCCAACCCCACAAGTGACGCCCAACGGCGACCACCAAATTTGTTCAGCCAGAGGCCCCTATCTGGCCCAAACGTGGACCGGCGCTCCCCTACGCAAACAAACGACTCGACTCGACTCGACTCGAATGGACGCCTTCCAAATCACCCATCCCGCCCACAGGCGCCACCCTGACACGGCCCCCTATCCCGATCGCCGCACCTTCCTCTACGCTTCTCCCATGAAAACAGCCACAAAGCACATCACCACGGCAAAGAGCGAAAAAGGCCTTAGCTCGAATGATGGGGGGCAAACACAACGATCGGATTCCATAAACGGGGCAGACCCGTTTCGAAAAACACGATTTGCCCTCGAGGACTCTATAGCTGAAAAGGAGTCATCTAACTACGGAGAGCTCCCCAAAACGAGTCCCACCAGACCCCGCAGGCGGAGGAACCCGGAGGCCCGGCAACGGCGTTGAAAACAACCGAGAGGTCGCTTGAATTGGTAATTCCGGCGAGACGCGCCCTGCCCCGCGTCCTCGCGCCGTCGACCTACTCCACCTCCACCAGCACGTCGTCGCCCTCCACCTTGACCGGGAACACGTGCAGCCCGTGCGGAGCGGGCCCCATGACCACCTCGCCCGTGATGACGTCGAACATCGCCCCGTGCAGCGCGCACATCACCTCGCTCCCTTCCAGGTAGCCGTAGTTCAGCGCCGCTCCGGCGTGCGGGCACGTCCGCGACGTCGCATAGATCGCGCCGTCAACGTTGGACAGCATCACGAAGGCATCTCCCACCTTCGCCAGCAGAAGCCCGCCCTCGGGCACCTCTGACGCCTTCCTGTCCGCGGGGGTGAAGGGCATGTCCAGTCTCCTGATTCAGTTTCCGGGAGTTAGCCTAACCGCCCACCCTGCCGCCTGCCAACCGGTGCCAATGGGGTCTTGGTAGCCGGGCGGATGCACCCTTGCTATACTCCGCCAAGCCTTCTTTACCGAGAAGGCTGCAACTGTGCCCAGGGGGGCCATTAAGAATGACGCAAGCTTACCGCAATCTACCTAGCGTCGAGCGGTTGCTGCAGACGCCGGAGGTGCAGGCGCTCACGGCGACGCTCCCCCGTGAGGTCGTCGCCGACCTCGTCAGGCAGCAGGTCGACGAGGCCCGCGATGCCATCCGCAACGGCGACGACGCCCCCACCCGCGAGTCCCTCGCCGCCGCCGTCGTCAGCAGCGCCGAGTCCTTTAACCGCCTGCGTCCCCAGGGCGTCATCAACGCGACCGGCGTCATCATCCACACGAATTTGGGTCGAGCCCCCCTGAGCGCCGCCGCCCTCGATGCTGTCCGCCGCGTCGCAGAGGGCTACTCCGACCTCGAGTACGACCTCCCCGCCGGCGAGCGCGGTTCGCGCCGCGTCCATGCCGAGGCGCTCTTGACCCTGTTGACCGGCGCCGAGGCGGCTCTCGTCGTCAACAACAACGCCGCCGCCGTCCTGCTCGCCCTCGCGACAGTCGCCGCCGGCCGAGAGGTCATCGTCTCCCGCGGAGAGGCCGTCGAGATCGGCGGCGGCTTCCGCGTCCCCGACGTCCTTGCCCAGTCCGGCGCCACCCTCGTCGAGGTGGGCACCACCAACCGCACCTACGCCGCCGACTTCCTGCGCGCCGTCAACGAGAAGACGGCGGCCATCCTTTCAGTGCACGCGTCCAACTTCAAGGTCATCGGCTTCACCAGTTCCCCCTCCATCGCCGAGCTCGCGGAGGTGACCCACCAGCGGAACCTCCTCCTGCTGCACGACTTGGGCAGCGGGTGTCTGCTGGACACGGCGGCTTACGGCATGGCCCATGAGCCGATGCCCCAGGAGAGCATCGCGGCTGGGGCAGACCTCGCCCTATTCTCCGGCGACAAGCTGCTGGGCGGTCCGCAGTGCGGTGTGATCGTGGGCAGGGCCGACGTCGTGCAGCGCATGGCGAGCCATCCCCTCGCCCGCGCCTTCCGCGTCGACAAGCTCAGCCTCGCCGCGCTGACAGCCACGCTGATGCACTACGTCAAGGGCGAGGCCCCCAGCACAGTCCCCGTCTGGGCAATGATTGCCACCACCGTCGAGGAGCTGAGCGAGCGGGTCATCGGCTGGTCGCACTCCCTTGGCCACCTCGGTGAGGTCGTGCCCGGCGAGTCCACCGTCGGCGGCGGCAGCCTGCCCGGCGAGACGCTCCCGACGTGCCTGCTGGCCCTCGACGCTGCTGGCATCCTCGGCGGCGCAAATGAGTTGGCCCGTCGACTGCGCATGTGCGCGACGCCCATCGTCGCCCGTGTCCAGGACGACCGCGTGCTCCTCGACCCGCGCACCGTGTCCCTCGACGACGATCCGGTGCTGCTGCGTGCGGTGAGCTCTGCGCTCAAGGATCAATAGAGACCTGCGGCATGAGGAGAGAGGGGTAAGCATCATGGCGGAGATACTCAGGCACGACCAGATCGGCAGCTTCCTCCGGCCGACAGCGGTGCTGGACGCTCGCCTGGCATTCGCAGAGGGCACCCTCGACCAGGAGGCGCTGACGGCGATTGAGGACGAGGCCATCATAGACCTCCTGCAGCTCCAGCACGAGATGGGACTCGGCATCTTCTCGGACGGAGAGCTTCGCCGGCTCGCGTGGATGTCCGGCCTTTCGGACGCCGTCGAGGGCTTCACCCAGAGCCACCGAATGATGCACTGGCACACCCTGGACGGCACTGAGGAGGACGAGGAGAGCCTTTCCAGGGTCGCTGGCGCCAAAATAAAGCAGGTGCGCCGCCTCACCGGCGACGAGTGCGCCTTCCTCCAGCAACACTCGCCGGGCCCCTTCAAGATCACCATGCCCAGCCCGCTCTCCATCGCGGCCAGCGGGTTCCAGGTCGGCGTGACGGACCAGGTCTACACCGACCGCGCCGAGTTCCTAAAGGACATCCTCGACATCGTCCGCGGTGAGATGATTGCCCTGGCGGATGAGGGCGTCACCTACATCCAGCTCGACGAGGGCTTCACCGGCTACCTCGGCGACTACGCCCTCTACCCCGTCGACCTGGGCGGCATGACCAAGGAGCAGGCGCTGCAGGCCGACATCGAGGCCGAAAACACCCTCTACGACGCCGTGAAGCGCGAGGGCCTGACCCTCGCCATGCACGTTTGCGGCGGCAACTCCCGCAGCCGATGGGCCGGGACCGGCGGCTACGCCGGCATGGCCGAGCATGTCTTCAACGAGCTTCACGTCGACCGCTTCCTCCTCGAGTTCGACACGGAGCGCGCAGGCTCCTTCGAGCCTCTCAAATACCTGCCCAAGGGCAAGGTCGTCGTGCTGGGGCTCGTTAATACCAAGACCGGCGAGCTGGAGGACCAGGAGGAGCTCCTCCGCCGCATCGATGAGGCCTCCAAGTTCGTCCCGTTGGATCAGCTCGCCATCAGCCCTCAGTGCGGCTTCGCATCGGTGGCCGACGGCAACCTGCTTTCGGAAGAGGAGCAGTGCCTGAAGCTGGAGCTTGTGGTGGACACGGCCCGTCGCGTCTGGGGGTAGCCGCGACGCTCCACTCACCCCTCCTTGGTCTCAGAGTGCCGGAGTGAGGTGCCCTATGCGGAGGATCGGAGAACCCTGCATCGTGGACCATGTGACAGACCGCTTGCCCCACGCATCGCTCACCTCTACACTTGCGGACACCCCAGTCGGAGGATTCGCGTGACGGACCTCTTTGCCTATGCAATGCAGCAGCGCGGTGACGCCGATACCCCCCTCGCGGCTCGCATGCGTCCCCGCACCTTCGACGAGTTCGTCGGGCAGGGGCACCTCACCGGCCCCAACCGCGTCCTGCGCCGCGCCATCGAGGCCGACCAGGTTCCATCGATGCTGCTATGGGGGCCGCCCGGTTCCGGCAAGACCACGCTGGCCAACTTGATCGCCTCCCACACCAGGGCCCACTTCGAGACCCTCTCAGCGGTGACCGCCGGTGTCGCCGACCTGCGAAAGGCCGTGGAGGCCGCCCGCGAACGACTCTCCCTCAGTGGGCAGCACACCATCCTCTTCGTGGACGAGATCCACCGTTTCAACAAGGCACAGCAGGACGTCATTCTGCCCCATGTGGAGGCGGGCACGGTCACGTTCATTGGCGCGACAACAGAAAACCCGTCCTTCGAGGTGATCGCCCCGCTGCTCTCCCGCTCCATGGTGTACACCCTTGGGCAACTGACGGACGAGCATATCAGCGCGATCCTCAGCCGCGCCCTGTCCGATGTTGAGCATGGCCTCGGCAAAGATCGCTACGTTTTGGAAGACGAAGCCCGCCAGCTCCTCATCGACGCCTCCAGCGGCGACGCCCGGACGGCGCTCAATTGCCTGGAGCTCGCCGCCCTAGTCACCCAACCCAACGAGGAGGGCGTCCGCGGCATCACCCTCGCGACTGTCGAAGACGCGCTGCAGCATCGAGCTTTGCACTACGACAAGGCCGGCGACCAGCACTACGACACCGTCTCCGCCTTCATCAAGTCCGTGCGCGGCTCCGACCCCGACGCCGCTGTCTATTGGCTGGTGCGGATGCTCGACGCCGGTGAAGACCCGATGTTCATCGCTCGGCGCATTATCATCCTAGCGTCGGAGGACATTGGCATGGCGGATCCCGCGGCCCTTTCGGTGGCCGTTGCGGCGCAGCAGGCCGTCCACTTCATCGGCCTGCCGGAGGGCGCCATCCCCCTTGCAGAGGCCACGGTGTACCTATCCACCGCGCCGAAGTCCAACTCTGCGTACGCTGCCCTGGGCCGTGCGCGTGAGGACGTCCACGAGCACGGTGGCCTCCCCATTCCCCTGCACCTGCGCAACGCCGTCACCGGACTCATGCGCCGCCAGGGCTACGGCGAGGGCTACAAGTACGCGCACGACTACAAGGAGCACTTCGCGAAGATGCAGAACCTGCCGGAGCGGCTACAGGGCCACCGCTATTATGAGCCCTCGGACCAGGGCTATGAGAAAGAAGTAGCGGAGCGCGTCGCAAAATGGTGGGGAGGTGCCAGGGGCAAGAGGGTGCAGAGTAAGCCACCCTCTGGTAATACCGGTCCCGTAGCAGGGGATGAGGAGAAATAGGGCAGGGTGCGCGTCAAACGGAGTAGCGGCCGGTTACTCGACGTGGACCAGCCGGTAGCGCATGAGACCCTTCGGCGCCGTGACCTCGACTTCGTCGCCTATGCGCTTGCCCAGCACGGCTTCGCCCACCGGGGAGCTCGTCGAGATCTTCCGGGCCATGAGGTCTGCCTCTCGCGGGTCCACGATGGTCCACTCCAGCATCGCGCCAGAATCGACGTCCTCCAGCTTGAAGGTGCTGCCGTGCTTCACCTCCGGCCCGGTGCGTTCGCTCTTGTCGAGCACCCGCGCCTTCGCTAGTGTGTCCTCAGTGACGCGCAACCGGGCCGTCAAATGGCCCTGGTACTCTCGGGCCGCTTCCAGCGGGGCGTTTTCGCGCACGTCCTTGTCCGCAGCCGCTCGCTGGATCTCCTTCGCGTTTTGCCCAAGCTCGTCCTTGAGGTGGTCCACCAGAAGCAGCAACTCGGCATAACCCTCTTCCGTTAGCCGCACCACCTCTGGCTCATGCATGCCGGCCCGCCCGCTCTTCGATCGGGACTGCTTGGACAGTCGGTGAAGCTTGACGTGTGTGGAGAGGTTCACGTCCACAATGCCGGTCTTCTTGGCGTGTTGCAGGAAGTCCCGCACGGCCTTGATGCGATCGCTGCCGCTGAGGGTCTCGGCCGATGCATTCTGTGAGTAGGCCTCCAGGTCCGCCGGCGTAAGTGACGCCACGACCCGGTCGTCGCCGAACCACCGAATGAAGCGCGACAGCGCCTGCCTGAGCTCCGGCCTGTTCTTTCGACCGCCCACAAACTCATCGACGGCGGTGCTCAGCGTCACGCTGCTTCCCTGTTCCGGCACGGCGTTACCTCCCTTTGGCTCTCTGCTTTGGAGTCATTCTAAGGGTCACTCAAAAGGAGTGTCAAATGAAAATCAGTTGACACGCCCCTACACCAATCCTAGAATGAGGCGCTCACAAACAAGGCTTCAGACCATTGTGTGACCGGACATGGGGCCGGGCCAACTACACCAGGGAGGTTCAACAATGGCAACCAAGGCATACGTGCTGATCGAAACCACCGTCGGCAAGACGCGCGAAGTGATGGCAGCCCTCTCCGGGGTCTCAGGCATGGAGGCGGTCGACGCCGTCACCGGCCCCTACGACATCATCGCCGTGATCTCTGCCAACGACCTTAACTCCGTTGGCGAGATCGTCACGGACAGGGTGCACACCATCGGCGGCGTCAACCGGACGGTGACCTGCCTCTCCGTCAGCTTCGGCTAGCGGCCTCGACGATCGCTACGCGGTCTGGCGTAGCCGCGCCTGCGGCCCAGCGGGCACGGAGGCCAGTCGCGTCCACGCCGGCGACGTCCTGCGCCGAGTGACGCTTCGCGCCGCCTCTTCCACCAGGCGCACGCCGTACAGGTAGTCGTCCACGTGAATGTACTCGGCGTCGACGCCGCCCTCCGGCGTGGAGTTGTGGTAGTTGCCGAGCGGAAAGGCGATGCCTGTCGTCGCGTACCCAAATGCCGCGAATCCGCTCGCCTCGCACGTTCCCCCGCTCATCAACTGCCGCTGCACCTTGGTGTCCGGGTCGCGCTCCTGCAGGCTGCGCCTTGCGACGTGGAGTATCTGCTCGGCCTCCGCGCTGAATGTGAAGGTCGCGTCGCCGACGCGTATCACAGGCCCCGCTCCCTGCACTGCGCCAGGCAGCTCCCTGCTCGACTCCAGCGACACCACAAGGCAGTCCTTCGGCAGGCTGTGCTCCTGTGCCATGAGCCGCGCCCCCACCAGGCCCACCTCCTCGGCGCGCGTGAAGACGCCGTACACGTCCCCCTCCACCGGCTCGCCCGCGATGCCGTGCAACGCTATGAGAATCGCCCCGCAGCCGGCCAGATCGTCGGCTGCGCGCATGTGAAGCAGGTCAGCCCGGCGCTCGAAGTCGGTCAGGTCGAACACAACGGCTGCCGGCAGCGGCACGGACGCTGCGTCATCCACGTGCACCAACACACGCCGTTCCTCCGGCGCGCCCACAGGCCCACCCAGCCGTCCCTTTCGCCGCGCACCGGAACGCTCGACCACTTCCACGGCCAGAGGCTCCTTCAGCGACACCGGCGGCACGCCCCCTCTCGCCTCTGCGACGAGCGCGCCCTCGCGCAGCTCCATTGCCTCGAAACCCGGATGGTCCATGTGCGCAACAAACGCGATGGGCGGAACCCCAGCCACATTCCCCTGCACACGCACGACAATGTTGCCGTACTGATCAGTCTTGGGTGACAACCCGAGACCCCTCAGCGTGCGCTGCACGTAGTCGGACACCAGCCCCTCGTGGAAGGACACGGCGGGCATACCGCCCAGGTCCGCCAGAATCCGCAGGGCCTTGTTTGCGTCAATGCTCATGCGCTCTCTCCCGCCTAGGTGACGCCGGTCGATAGGTCGAACAGCGCACGGATAGCATAGCGGAGAGCAGCGCCGGGCAACAGCCGCCCGCTGACACGCCCTGTTTGACCGCCGCCCCCGCCGGTGCTAGCCTTCCTCTCGCCAAGCTGCAAACAAGGGGGATGCTATGGACAATGGAGGCGTAAGCGCACCTACAATTGACCAGATCCTGTCTATCAGACCCGTCGTCGGCGCGGAGACGCCGCAATGGTCGCCCGACGCCAACAGCATCGCCTTTCTCGGCTCGTTCGGCGGGCCACCCAACCTCTACAGCGTGCCCGCGCAGGGCGGCTTCCCCGTGCGCCTGACCGTCAACATCGGCGACGTCAACTTCCTCGCGACCCGCGCCCCCTTGTGGTCGCCAACCGGCGAGTTCATGTCCTACGTCTCGCGCAAGAGCGGCACGGACGAGGTCTGGCTGTGGCCCGCGTCCGGCGACGAGGAGTTTCGGCTCTCCCGCCTCGGTGGCCTCATCCACTCGATGTCCTGGTCGCCGGACGGCTCGTGCGTCGCCGTGGCCTGCAGCCGCTACGGCTCCTACGACGTCTACACGGTGGAGGTCCCCTCCGGCAAGCACAAGAGGCTCACCGACGGCCCCCTGAACTCGGTCATGCCCGTCTTCACACCGAACGCCGGAAACATCGTCTACGTGCGGCTCAACGACTCGTGGGAAGACCACGATGTCATGATCACGGACAAGGACGGCGGAAACCAGCGGGTCGTTGCCTCAGACACTGACTTCTTCGACTACACCTACGGGAAGATCTTTGGCACTCCCTCCGTGTCCGCGGACGGCGCAAACGTCCTGTTCCGCTCGCAGAGAAGCGGCCACATCAACATCTGGACTTCGCCCATCAACAATGGGGGCGAGCCCGAGCCTCTTGCGCCCGAGGACGCCGAGCAGGACAACGCCGTCTGGTCGCCGGAGGGCAACCAGGTCGCCTTCACCACCAACCACAACGGCACGCTGGAGCTGCGAGTCGCCGAGGCTGGCAGCGGCGCGTCTCGAGCGGTATTCGCGCCCGGCATCGGCATGTGCTCCAACCTGAAGTGGTCGCCCGACGGTAAGGAGATCGCCTTCCGCTACGGCACGCCAACGAGGCCCGCGGACATCTGGGTGGTCTCCGTGGAGGACGGGGCAGCCCGTCAGTTGACCAACGCGTGCGCAGATGGCAGCCCTGCGGAGAAACTCATCGAGCCGGAGAAGATCGCCTACCAGAGCACTGACGGCCTCACCATCCACGCCTACCTCTACAGCCCCACGGATCGGTCGCAGAAGTACCCCGGCCTGATTTACATCCACGGCGGACCCACGCTTCAGTTCTTCGACGACCTCCAGGCCAACGTGCAATACCTGGTCCAACGCGGCTACGTCGTCCTCCTGCCGAACGTCCGTGGCAGCACCGGCTACGGCAAGGCCTTCGAGGAGGCGAACGACAAAGACTGGGGCCGCGGCGACCTCGAGGACGCCATCGCCGGGACCGAGTACATGAAGGGCCTGAGCTACGTCGACCCGGGCGCCATGGGCATCTCGGGGCGCAGCTACGGGGGCATTCTGAGCATGTACGCGATCACGAACGCGCCCGAGGCCTTCCAAGCTGCGGCGCCCATGTCGGGTTATGGCGACTGGCCCGCCCTGCGCTGGGAGATGGAACTCCGGCACCAGAAGATGCAGGCCCACGAGTTTGGTCCCCTTGAGGAGAATGAAGAACTCTGGATAGAGTTGTCCTCTCAGAACAAGATCGACCGGGTGACCGCTCCGACATTCATTATCTGTGGCGAGGGAAAGGACCCGTGGTCCAACGCGTCGCATACCTTTGCCTATGAGCTGAAGCGTCAGTATAAGACAGTGAAGTTCAAGGTCTACCAGAACGACGGGTATTACGTCGACGCACCGGCTAACGTCCGGGAGATGCTCCTGGACGTGGCGGACTTCTTCGACCTGTACCTGAAGGGTTAATGAAGGCCCCTCAAACAGACGGCCATTCTACATAAGAAGATTCGAGAGAATGAAGCTGGCCTGTGAGGGTTGTGACTGGACCACGGAACAGGACACGGCGGACGAGCTTCTTGCCGCCATGATGGCGCACGGCGAGGAAGCGCACGCCGAAATGTTTGAGGGCAAGAGTGAGGAAGACTCACGGCGATGAAAGGCATGATGGACGCCCACGTCCGCCAGATGATCATCGACCAGAACTAATCGATACGTCCAGGCGAGGCCGGGGCGAGAACTAAGGCCTGCCCTACGCCGTAACCAGGTTCAGCAGCCGGCCGGGCACGTAGACAGTCTTGGTGACCTCTTTGCCCTCCAAATGCCGCTGCACGTTCGCCTGCGCGAATGCCAGTTCCTTGGCCTCGTCCTCGCCGAGGTCGGGCGCCACCGACAGCCGGTCCCGGACGCGTCCGTCGACCTGCACCACCAGCGTTACCGTCTCCTCCGCCGCCAGATCGTCGTCCCACTCCGGGAAAGACTGCTGGTGGACGCTGTACCGCTGCCCGAGCCGCTCCCACAGCTCCTCCGACAGGTGCGGCGCGATGGGCGCCAGCAGCACGAGCATTGCGCGCCGGGTCTCGTTCCATGCAGCGGCGCTGGCGGAGTTGTCCTCCCACACCCGCTGCATCAGGTTGGTCAGTTCCATCATCGCGGCAACGGCCGTGTTGAACTTGAAGGCGTCCAGGTCCTGGTACACCTTGCGCATCGTCTGGTGCAGCTTCCTGCGCAGTTCGCGGCTGCCCTCCGAGTCGTCAGCCGCGTTCATTGCCGACGGGTTCCGTCCCCAGATGTCCCACACGCGGTTGAACCACCGAGCGATGCCATTGATGCCGCTGTCGCTCCAGTCGCCGCCGCGGTCCCACGGTCCGACGAACATGAGGTACGTCCGAACGATGTCCGCGCCCAGCGACGACACGTACTCGTCCGGCGCGACAACGTTCCCGCGAGACTTACTCATCTTCGCGCCGTCCGCGATGATGTGCCCTTGGTTGAACAGGCGCAGGAACGGTTCGTCGAAGGACAGCAGCCCAATGTCTCGCAGCGCCTTGGTGAAGAACCGCGCGTACATCAGGTGCATGACCGCGTGTTCCGCACCGCCGGTGTACTGGTCGACGGGCGCCCACGCCTCCGCCTGACCGGGACCCCACGGCTCGGCGTCGTTCTTCGCGCTCAGGTAGCGCAGGAAGTACCACGACGAGTCGAAGAACGTGTCCATGGTGTCCGTCTCGCGCCGGCCCTCTCCACCGCACTGCGGGCATGGGGCCCGCACAAACCCCTCGTTTCGCGCCAGCGGTGACTCGCCTGTCGGCTTGAATTCGGCGTCTTCCGGCAACAGCACCGGCAGCTGGTCCTCGGGCACTGGAACAGCGCCGCACGTTGGGCAGTGGATGATGGGGATCGGCGTTCCCCAGTAACGTTGCCGGGACACCAGCCAGTCGCGGAGCCTGTAGGTCTGCGTCCTCGCCCCGGTGCCCCGTGCCTCCACGTACGCCGCGATGGCCTCTGCGCCCCTGTCGTTAGGCATGCCGTTGAAGTCGCCGGAGTTGACCATCGTGCCCGGTTCTGTGTAGGCGACCTCCAGCTTCTCCTCACCAGTCGCTCCCGGCGGTGCAATCACGGTTACGATCGGCAGCCCATACTTGGTCGCGAAGTCGAAGTCGCGATGGTCATGCGCTGGCACGCCCATGACGGCGCCGGTCGCGTACCACGCGACGGCGTAGTCCGCCGTCCAGATCGGCACCGGCAGGCCGTTTGCCGGGTTGATGCACGTCGTCCCTAGCGGCACGCCCGTCTTCTCCCGCTCCGTCGACATCCGCTCGATGTCCGACTTTGCGCGGGCCTCGGCCACGTAGGCTTCCACCGTGTCCCGATGCTCAGGCGCGGTGAGCGCCGACACCATGGGGTGCTCCGGGGCCAGCACCAGGGAGGTCACGCCGAAAAGGGTGTCGACGCGCGTCGTGAACACCCGCAGCGACTCCTCTTCCAGGCCTAGGTGGGAGATGTCAAAGACCACCTCCGCGCCTTCGCTGCGGCCGATCCAGTTGCGTTGCATAGTGAGGATGCGTTCAGGCCAGTCCGTGATCCCCGAGGAGTCGAGTAGCTGATCGGCGTAGTCCGTGATGCGCAGGAACCACTGGTCCAGCTCGCGCCGCGTGATCGGCGTGCTGCAGCGTTCGCAGGCCCCGTCCAGCACCTGCTCGTTGGCCAGCACCGTCTGGCACGATGGACACCAGACGGCGGGTCCATGGGCGCGGTAGGCAAGGCCCGCGTTGAAAAACTGCAGGAAGAGCCACTGGTTCCACTGGTAGTACTCGGGCAAGCAGCAAACAATCTCCCTGTCCCAGTCATACACCGTGCCCATGGATTTGAGCTGCCCGCGCATCCTCTCGATGTTCGCCATCGTCCACGAGTGCGGATGGACGCCCTGCTTGATTGCGGCGTTCTCCGCCGGCAGGCCAAAAGCATCGAAGCCCATGGGATGCAGCACGTTGTAGCCCTGCATGCGCCGGAACCGGGCGTGCGCATCAGCGGGTGCCATGGCGTACCAATGGCCGATGTGCACGTCACCGGAGGGGTACGGGTACATGGTCAGCTCGTACCACTTGGGGCGGGGGTCGTCGTCCCGGACAGCGTGCAGGCCGTCAGCGGCCCACCGGTCCTGCCACTTTCGGTCAATCGCTTTGGGGTCCCACCGTAGCTCGGACTGCCTTGTACGCTGTTGGGTCATTGTGTAGGTGTCTCCTTGCGCCTGCTCAAACAAAAGACCCGCCCCAAATGGGACGGGCTGCTCTTAGCGGTTCCCGCGGTACCACCCAATTTGTCCCTCGCGTGCACATTCTGCCGCGGGGGACCACTCGTTGGCGGTAACGGCGCCACCGTCGAGCCTTCAGGCGACGCCGCTCAGGGTGCGCATTGCATCCTGCTTGGGCCACCCTTGGGCCGCCGCTCCGGGGCGAGTTCGCGGTCCCTCCGCCGCCGGCCTTGCACCATTCGCCGGCTCGCTGATGCGGAACGCGCCGCTACTACTCCCCTTCATCGCGTTTGGCTATCAGGTTTAAAACGTAGCATTCGCCAGCTAAGGGTGTCAACTTGACCGGGCGTCCGCACATAGGCCATGGTTGTTGTCATATTCCGGCACACTGCCCGAAAACATCGGTTTCGAGAATCTTGCAGCGACTCCGCTATTCTGCTAAAATCGTGACCAAGAGCACATGCTCGATATACTTGGTGAAAGTGGGCTCGACCCACTTTTTTCTTTGATATAGGCCTGCACGGGAGGTCTCGGGAATGAAGAGCGACTTTTTCATCGCTGTCACCCAACTGGCCGCAGAGCGGGGCTTGCCCCGTGATACCGTTTTGGGCGTGGTTGAGGCGGCGCTGGTCTCCGCGTACCGTAAGGAGGGCGTCGGCGCTGGCCACGACCTCTCAGTGCGGCTGGATCCGGGCGATGGCGAGGTCTCCGTCTACATCCTGAAGCGCGTCGTCAAGACCGCAGCCGCAATCGAAGACGATCGTCGCGAGATCACCTTGCGTGAAGCCAAGAAGCTGCAGTCTGAAGTCGCGGTGGACGACGTCGTCGAGATTGTCGCGGACTTCGCCTCCGCGGGGCGCATCGCCGCCCAGACCGCCAAGCAGGTCGTGCTCCAGCGCCTGCGCGAGGCAGAGCGTGAGCTCGTGCTCGCTGAGTACACCAGCCGCGTCGGCGAGATCATCGCCGGCCGAATCGAGCGCGTGGAGCCCCACCAGGTCGTGGTCAACCTCGGCCGCGCCGATGCCCTCATGCCTCGTGAGGAGGAGGTCCCCAACGAGCGCTATCGTCCCAACACCACGATGCAGTTCTATCTTGCGGAGGTGGCGGAAAGCAGCCGCGGCCCGGAGCTCATCCTCTCCCGCGCCCACAGGAACCTCGTGCGCCGCCTGTTCGAGCGTGAGGTGCCCGAGGTCTACAAGGGCGTTGTCGAGATCAAGGCCATCGCCCGCGAGCCCGGCTCTCGCACCAAGGTGGCGGTCGTGGCGCGCCAGGAGGGTGTCGACCCCGTCGGCTCTTGCGTCGGCCTGCGTGGCTTCCGCATCCAGAACATCGTGAACGAGTTGCAGGGCGAGAAGATCGACGTCCTGCCCTACAGCGACGACGTGCGCGACTTCCTCGCCAATGCGCTCAGCCCGGCCCAGGTGACCAAGGTCGAGCTTGAATCCGACGGGAAGTCGGCGCTCATCGTTGTGCCTGACCGGCACCTTTCACTGGCCATCGGCCGCGAGGGGCAGAACGCGCGTCTCGCTGCCAAGCTGACCGGCTGGCGCATCGACATCCGCAGTGAGTCCGAGTTCGAGCTGCAGGAGGAGAGTTCCGCAGCCGCGAAGGCTGAAGCGGAAGCCGTAGCCGCCGAGGCCCAGGCCATCCTGGAGGCGGACCGCGCGGCGGCCGTGGCCACGGTTGGGGCCGAGACGGCGGAAGCCGTTGCAGTTGAGACCGTCGAAGCGGAGGAGTCCGAGGAAGCTCCCGAGGTCGCGGCGCCGGTTGCCGAGGCCGTGGAAGAGGCCGTTGCCGCCGTCGAGGTCGAGGAAGCCGTCGCAGAGGCGCCGGAAGAACCCGAAGCTGTCACCCATGATGACCCCGAGTTGGAGGAGCTCCTTCGCCAGGAGGCTGAGGACGCTCAGGTGGAGGCCGCGCTGGAGGAGTTGCATCCTGAGCCCGCCGGCATCTCCGTGGACGATGACTCCATCTGGGTGATCCCGGAAGCGGTTCGTGGCCCCTCCGTACTCCGGTTCGCTGAGGACATCTTGCCTTCGGAGCGCGGCAGGGCCCGCGTCGAACGCACACCTCGCCCTGACCCCAATGCCAGCGCGGTTCCTGACGACAGGCCACGCGCCAAGAAGGGCAAGCGGTCGCGGTAAGAGCCCTGGTACAGGGCGCGCGCAATTGGGCGCGGCCCACCATTTGAACACCAAGGGGGCGGATCCCGGAAGGACAGGTGCTGATGATGACACCAAGGCGCATTCCCATCCGGACCTGCTGTGGGTGCGGCAGGAAAAGCGGGAAGCGGGACATGGTGCGCATCGTCAGGGAACCGGCCGGCGCCGTGGCCGTCGACCCTACTGGTCGTGCCTCTGGAAGAGGCGCATACTTGTGTGAAGACTCTGCTTGCTGGGAGTCCGGCCTTGGCCGCAACCGGCTGGACCGCGTGCTCAAAGTAACTATTTCACCGGATCAACGGATCAACCTGCTGGCCTATGCGGAAACGCAGAGCCAGGATTGGGTAGGCCGGGAGGACTGATATGGCACGAAGAACATTTAGGCCCAATAGACCCACTCGCCGACGCGGACCCCGACGGGGACCGGGACCTGGCGCCGCGACAATCGATGCCCCGGACTTCAGCGCCGTCTTGGAGCTGCCGCCCGCCCTGATGGTCAGCCAACTCGCCGACGTGATGCATGCCAACCCTATCGATATCATCAAGCACCTCATGCGCACCGGCGTCATGGCCACCGTCAACGAGGTCATCGACTTCGAGACCGCCGCGACCATCGCCACCACCATGGGGCACCGCGTCCGGAGGCTCGAGGATGTGTCTGGCGCCGAGGTTGAGGACCCCCTCAAGCCGCCGATAGACGACCCCGAAGACCTCGAGCCCCGTGCGCCCGTCGTCACCATCCTCGGCCACGTCGACCACGGCAAGACGACGCTGCTTGACGCCATCCGCCACACCAACGTCGTCGACCGCGAGGTCGGTGGCATCACGCAGCACATTGGCGCCTACCAGGTGGAGACCCATGACAATAAGCTGACCTTCCTTGACACCCCCGGCCACGAGGCGTTCACCGCCATGCGGGCCCGGGGCGCACACGCCACGGACGTCGCCATCTTGGTCGTCGCGGCGGACGACGGCGTCATGCCGCAGACCACTGAGGCCGTTAACCACGCCAAGGCCGCCGGCGTCCCCATCGTCGTCGCCATCAACAAGATGGACCGGCCCGACGCCGACCCCGACCGCGTGAAGCGGCAGCTCGCCGAACAGGGACTGCTCCCCGAGGATTGGGGTGGTGAGACCATCATGGTCCCCGTTTCAGCCAAATCCGGCGATGGCCTGAACGTACTGCTGGACAACCTGCTGGTGGTCACAGAGGTCCAGGAACTCAAGGCCAACCCCAACCGCGCCGCCAGCGGCGTGGTCGTGGAGGCCCAGCTCGACAAGAGCAAGGGGCCGTTGGCCACCGTGCTCGTACAGCAGGGCACCCTCCGCGTAGGCGACAACCTGGTTGTCGGCGATACCTTTGGGCGCGTCAAGGCCATGATCGCCGACACCGGCCGCCGAATCCGCGAGGCCGTCCCGTCGACGCCTGTGGAGATCCTGGGCCTCTCGCAACTGCCTCTCGCTGGCGACCCGTTCCTTGTCACCGCCGACGAGCGCACGGCTCGGAGCCTGCTGGAGACCCGAAAGCGGCTCAAGGAGTCGCAGGCCTCTGCGGGGTTGTCCATGGAGGAAGTCTCCTCCCGCATTCAGAGCGGAGAGACCAAGGAGCTTCTCATTATCCTGAAGTGTGACGTGCAGGGCAGCATTGAGGCCGTGCGCAGCACCATCATGAAGTCGCGCATGGAAGAGGCGACGGTGCGTATTCTGCACGCTGCGGCAGGCACAATCACTGAGAGTGACATCCTGCTGGCCAGCGCCTCGGACGCAATTGTGATGGGCTTCAACACCCGCGTCGAGCCGGGCGCCCGGTCGATGGCTGAACAGAACCATGTCCAGATCCGGCTGTACGAAATCATTTACCAGTTGGCGGAGGATGTGGAGCGAGCGCTGCACGGCATGCTGACCCCGGTGGACCGCGAAGTCATCGACGGTCACGTCGAGGTGCGCGCTGTGTTCAGCATGGGCCGCCGGAACCGAATCGCCGGATGTCATGTGCTGGATGGGCGCGTCGCCCGCAACCTGCAAATGCGAGTCTTCCGCAGGAAGGAATTGCTCCACACCGCCTCCGTCTCAAGCCTGAAGCGCTTCAAGGACGACGTGCGGGAGGTAACCGCTGGCTTCGAGTGCGGCATAGAAGTGGACGGCTTCATGGAGTTCGAGGAAGGCGACATCATGGAGGCATTTCACATCGAGCGCGGCTAGTCGCGCTCTTGGCGAGCCACATTCCACAACGAGGAGACTCCCGCCATGGGCCGCCGCATGGGCCGCGTCAACGAGCTTATCCGTGAAGAGTTGAGTGTCCTCCTGCTCCATGAGCTGAAGGACCCCCGTATAGTCACGCTCACCACCGTGACGCACGTGGAAACCTCCCCCGACCTCGAACATGCGAAGGTGTACGTCAGTGTCATGGGGTCGGAGGAAGAACAGACCGGCGTTATGCGGGGCCTAAGGTCGGCGGAGGGCTTCCTGCGCCACAGCCTTGCGGGCCGTGTCAAAATGCGCCGCGTGCCCGCCCTGAACTTTGAGTTGGACGCATCCATGGAGCAGGGCGCGCAAATGCTGGAACTCATTGACCGCGTGGCCGACGGCCATGGCGCCCATCAGGAACGGAGACTATGACCGTCAACGGTGTACTGAACATCTACAAGCCCGCCGGCCAGACCTCCATGGACATCGTCCGCATGGTCAAGCGCCTCACCGGCCACAAGAAGGTGGGCCACGGCGGCACCCTCGACCCCATTGCCAGTGGCGTTCTGCCTATCTGTCTCGGCCAGGCGACCCGCCTCATGGACCCCCTCGTCGACGGCGTGAAGCGCTACTACACCCGCGTCCGCCTCGGCGAAGCTACCGACACGTACGATTCCGATGGCACGGTCACTGAACGCGCCGATGCCTCCGCCATCACGCGGGAGGACGTCGAGGCCGCGTTGCAGGCCTTCCGCGGCACTATCCAGCAGGTGCCGCCCATGTACAGCGCCCTGAAGCAGGGCGGAGAGCGCCTCTACGACCTCGCCCGCGCCGGCTTCGAGGTGAAGCGCGAGCCCCGGGAGGTCGTCGTCCACAATCTCACGCTGGAGGCGTGGGAACCCCCGGACGTCGTCCTGGACATCGTGTGCGGCCGGGGTGTCTACGTGCGGTCCCTCGGCCACGACTTGGGCGTGGCCCTCGGCTGCGGCGGCCACATCGTCGAGCTTGAGCGCCGAGGCGCGGGTCCCTTTACCGTCGATGACGCCGTCACGCCTGAGCGGTTCAAGGAAGCGGTCGAGGCGGGTAATTGGTTGGACCTTGTGCACCCACCGGACGTCGTGGTGTCCAACCTGCCCGCCGGGACCGTCGTTGGCGCGCTCGAGGTGTTCGTGAAGGTCGGGCGCGCTGTCGTGCTGGGAGGCCGCGAGGGCATGGACCCGCCTCGCCACGGCGAGCTGTGGCGCGTCTACGGCCACGACGGCCGCTTCCTTGCCCTCGCTCGCTACGACCAGCCCACCGGGCAGTGGCGGCCGGAAAAGGTCTTTGACGGCGACCAGCAAGGCCGTTCTGGCGCCCCCGCTCGTTCGTAACCCAGTCCTCCATCCGTCATGTCGTAGGGGCGTTCGCGAATCGCCCGGTCTCCCTCAAACTGCCGTTCCTGCGAAAGCAGGGAACCCAGAGGTGCGCGGAAAGGCGGGGAACCCCTCTGTTCCAGCAACTCCCCTCACTGCTTTTGCCTGGTCTGCGCCAGTATTCGCCCTGATGATGTTAGACTTGCCCGCTTGCGATGAGGTTGTGGTAAAATCCCCCAAACTCCAGGTAGGAGGGATGCAGTGCTGCCAGACGTATCGAAAGCAACCAACCCGGTTCGACACCGCCGCGAGGGGCCTTCCGCGGACACTGAAGGGGCCCAGGAGTTCCAGCGCCAGTACCCGGTTGAGGCGCGGCGCTACGGCTGGCTTCAGAACCAGGTCCTTTGGCCGCTGCGCCACGCAGATGTCAACCCCATCAAGATGGATCTGGGTACTCCGGAGGAGATGACGGAGCACATCAAGAACTATGTCCTGGAAGTGGGCGCGGACTCCGTTGGCGTCGCGGAAATGGACCCCAACTTCGTCTTCAAGGACGCGGAGATGCCGCCGCACACCCGCGTCATCGCCTTCGGCGTGTCTATGAAATTCGACATGATGTCGGACATCGGCGCCAACTCCCAACGTGAAGTCCATCGGGTCTACTTCAAGATGCTTGACATCGGCGTCCGGGTCGCCCAGTACATCGGTGGCTTCGGCTACACGGCCACAGCGCACCCCAACGGTGGCGAGCTCGCCCACATCCCCTTCGCATACCTTGCCGGCCTCGGTGAACTGGGCAAGCACGGCTCCCTGATTAGCCCGGAGTTCGGCTCTTCCTGGCGGCTTTCCCTGGTATCGACGGACCTGCCGCTGCTGGTCGACGGCCCCAAGGACTTCGGCATCGACGCCATGTGCGACCGCTGCAACGTCTGCACCCGCTTCTGCCCCGGCGACGCCATTCACCCGGAGAAGAAGGAAGTGAACGGCGTCCTCCGCTACCATGTCGACACCCCCGCCTGCGAGCCCTACTTCCAGCGCCTCTGGGGCTGCAAGATCTGCCTGATGGTCTGCCCCTTCAATGGCCGCAGCGTCTTCAAGGAGGGCTACCGCAACATCGCGAAGGACCTGGCGAAGGCCAAGAACTACACCGGCTACCTCCCAATGTTGGCCGCAAACACGCCCAACGCCGACACCAACCTCGTGCTCTCGAAATACATGACCGACAAGAGCTAGCTGCCAAAATTCACTCGACGCAACGTGGGGCAGCCCCCGCCAAACCGATGGCGAAAGGGCTGCCCCACTGCCATTTGCCCGGCAGCCCGCCAGTGACCCCGCGGCCGACACTGACACCACCGCCTTGCTCGTCGAGTCAACGCCGCCCTATGCTTCTCGCATGTTCTCATTTCTTAACGCTTTACCAACTCCGAGACGCCAACGCGCCCCTCTTGTCGGTCATGATTGCGGACGATTTGTTTGTCCCAAGGGTGGTCCCGAAGTCGTATCTGGCTCTAATTGCAACTTCGGTGGATTGGATTCCGCCAGGCGTAATGTTGAACGGCTCGACTCGACTCGAATCCCCGGTCGGCCGACTACCTTCCGCCCCAGTTCCGACGAAACCGCAGCCGCCACGTCGCCCGAAAGACATCCCATGCCGCCTGCGGCCAACACTGACACCACCGCCTTGCTCGTCGAGTCAACGTCGCCCTATGCTTCTTGCATGTTCCCATGCCACAACGCTTTACCAACCCTCATACGCCAACGCGTCCCCAAGTCGGTCATCCTTGTAGGCGATTTTTTCGCTCCCAGCGGGCCCAAAGTTGTATCTGGCGCTCCCTGCATCATAGGTGGATTGGAATCCGCCGGGCGTAGTGTTGCACGACTCGACTCGAACCCCTGAGCGGCCGACTACCTTCCGCCCCAGTCCCGACGAAACCGCAGCCGCCACGTCGCCCGAAAGACATCCCATGCCGCCTGCGGCAACCGAAGCTTGCTGCCCTCCGACACGTGCCGCCACGCCACCGCCCTCTCTGTCACCCTCAAGCCCAACTTGCGGGCGGCAACCAGCAGCTCCAGGTCCAGCGCCCAGCCCGTCTCCGAGAGCGTGGGCAGCAGCGCGTCCACCGCCTCGCGAGTCAGGGCTTTACCGCCGCACTGTGGGTCGTGCACGGGCAGCCCGAGGAAGCGCCGCGACCACATCGGCGAGATCCCGCTGACCACGCGCCGCGCCCACGGCCTCGACTGCGGGTCCAGCGCAAGCTCCGGCTTCCGCCAGCCCACTGCGAGGTCGTGGTCGTCCAGTGCCTCAAGCAGCTTGCAAGCTTCGAGAGGCCCCACCATGTTGTCCGCGTCGACAAAGGCAACCCGCGCGCCGGTCGACTCCCGCAGCCCGGTGCGCACCGCCGCCCCCTTGCCCAGTGTCTCATCCTCGACGGTCCAGCGAATGGCGGGACACTCCGCCGCGGCCTCGTCGACAACACGCCGAGTGTCGTCGGTGCACCCGTTCAGCACGACAAGGAGCTCCCAGCGCTCGCCGTATGCGGCATGGAACTGGGCGGCATAGTCGCGGAGCGTGGGGCCTATGCGCGCTTCCTCGTTGTGGGCGGGAATGACGATGGAGAGGTCCACGCAGCAACTTTCTCCCCAAGCGGGGCGGGGTAATTTGCCAGGCTGTGGCTATAATAGGAAAGGCTGGGCGGTGCGACAACCAGCATGGCCCAATTGCCCCAAAGCCGGAAGGAGGCGATATGCCGCAGGTCATGGTCACAGGAGCAGCCGGATACATCGGCAGCGTCGTTGTTCAGGCGCTCTTGCGCAGCGGCTACGACATTCTGGGCATCGACAACCTCACCCGCGGCCACCGTGCAGCAATAGATGAGGGCATGACCTTCTACCGCGTGAGCTCCGGCGACAGCACCGCTGTAGAACGCATCATGGAGCAGTCGCCGGTTGATGCCGTGGTCCACCTTGCCGGCTACGCCCAGGCCGCGGAGTCCATGGCCGACCCGGGGCTCTACTACGCCAACAACCTCCGCGATGGCCTAACCCTGCTGGAGTCCATGCGCCGCGGCAACATCTCCAAAATCGTGTTTTCCTCCAGCGCCGCAGTGTACGGAGTGCCGGACCACACGCCCATCACGGAGGAACACACAATCGCGCCCATCAACCCCTACGGGCAGTCCAAAGCCTGGATGGAGTCCGTGTTGGGTTCCTACGCACAGTCCCACGGTTTCCAGGTGGTCTCGCTCCGCTATTTCAATGCCGCCGGGGCCGCCGGTCCGCTGGGCGAGGACCACCGGCCGGAGACCCACCTCATTCCCAACGCCATCAACGTCGCCTTGGAGTTGGAGCCTGAGCTGGCGATTTTCGGCGACGACTTCCCGACGCCCGACGGCACCGCCGTCCGCGACTACGTCCACGTCACCGACATCGCGAGGGCGCACGTGCAGTGCCTCGAGGCCCTCGGCCACCTGCCGCGAATCGCGTACAACGTCGGTACAGGCAAGGGCTATTCCGTGAAGGAAGTCGTAGATATGGTGGAGCGAGTGGCGCTCACATCGGTGCCCGTTCGCGTCGAGCCCCGCCGCCCCGGCGACCCGCCGGAGCTCGTCGCCGACGCCACCGCGCTGCACACAGACGTCGGTTGGCAGCCGGAGCTCTCCTCCCTCGACCAGATCGTCAAGGACGCCTTCCGCTGGCACCGCGACCATGAGCGGGGGTATCCCGGCGGGTAGCGCCGCACCGCGGGGCGCCCCGCTAAAGCTGTTGCCTCTTGACGAGCGGGTGTAAGATTGGAACCCACTTGCACCTTGTTTCGTCACATAGTACATAGGGCTCCGGGCGGAGCGCCCCAAACATGAGGGCGCGCGCCGCCACCCGGAGTCTCAACCGTAATCCTACTCATCGGGTGGCTCTGGCCTCAGGCAAGGGCAATCGGTAGCGATTCCAGATCAGCGACCTAAGCCGATTTTGCCGTTTGCGGAGGTCCTGATGCAGTACTTGGAAGTCATTCGGAATACGGACACCTTTGATCTACAACGCAGAGAGATCGTCGAGGATGCCATTCGCCTGGCCGTCATGCTCTACAGGTCCAACAACCTGCCCAAGTGGTTCAAGACCGCATAGGACCGCGACGAGTAACCACCGCAGACGCTTGACGCCGAGCGACGTCTACCCGCAATGCTCTCTACATTCGCCGCCATAGCCGGCAAAGTCGGTTACCATGGTTAGGTGACCGACAACGGCGGTCTCACGGGGCGGCTGCCCCCTCAAAGGAGTCCATGACCTCTCCTCATATCGCCCTTCTCCGTAAGAGCGGGTGCCATCTTCTGGGCCTGGTGCGCGTGGGTGCAGACAACCGCCTTTGGGCCACCGGGTCGGACGGCAAACACTTCCGAATCTCCCAACAGCAGCTCATCTGGGAAACCGGCATTGAGGTCGCGGACGGCACCCTCCCGGCATGGCTCATAGAGGCTGAACGCCTCTCCCCAGAGCTTGACGCCGCCGAGGCCTGGGACCTCGTCGTCGAGGACCTGCCCGGACTGACGCTTGAAGACTTGGCGGGCCTGGTCTGCCCGCAGCCACTCAACGAGGTACAGCAAGCCGCGCTGCTGCTAGGCCTCTTCACCGCCGAGTTCCAGCTATTCGCAGCCGAACCGCCTAACCTCCGCCCCCGTTCGCGCGACGACGTTGCACGGCAGGCGGCGAAGAAAGAGGAGCAGCAGCGCTCGGCAGAGGAGGAAGCCCAGTTCGCCGCGTGGCTGGCTGGCAGCACAGCCGGCGAGCTAACCCCTCGGCAGCTGCAATGGCTGGACATGGTGGTTGACTACGTGGCCGTGGGAGACAGCTCCACCGCCGCACGCGCCGCAAAGGGATGGCTGCGGCACCTTGGTGGGGGGCAGGACCAACGTCGCACTGGCTTCGATGCCCTGGTGGCCCGCGGTGTCTTTGACCCCGATGAGTTCCTGACTCTCCGCCGTCTGCGAGTCCCGACGTCATTCTCAGCGGAAGCCCTGGCCGCCGCGGAGGCGGATGAGTTGGCACACCCCACCGTCGATGAGGGACGCCGTGACCTGACAGACCTGGACGTTTTCACCATCGACGAGGCAAGCACCGTGGACATCGATGACGGCCTCTCGCTCCGCCAAACCGAGGACGGCTACGAGGTCGGCGTGCACATTGTGGATGCGGCTGCCCTCGTCCCGTTGGGCGGCGTCCTGGACCACGCGGCTCGGCAACGCATGACGAGCCTGTACCTGCCGGAGAACACGCTACCCATGCTGCCCCGGGCGCTCTCAGAGAGTCGAGGCAGCCTCTCGCAGGGCAGCAATCGGCGCGCGGTCTCGCTTCTGATGCAGTGGAGCCGCGACCATCAGCTCCTCGACTGGGAACTGTCTCGCTCCACCGTGTGTAGCCGCCGCCGGTACACGTACACCGAGGCCGATGCCGCCCTCGATACTGACTCCGATGGCGAGGGGCAGGCGCTGCGCATTCTGCAAGCCATAGCACAGACGTTGCGCGCAGACCGGATGGCCGACGGGGCCCTGGAGATGGAGCGCCCGGAGGTAAAGGTCGCCGTAGATGCCGAACGCAACATCACCGTGTCCGTTACCCCCGTGCCCACGCCGGCCAGACGTATGGTGGCGGAGTTCATGGTGCTGGCCAAC
Organism: Dehalococcoidia bacterium; assembly: GCA_965249605.1. Classification (GTDB taxonomy): domain Bacteria; phylum Chloroflexota; class Dehalococcoidia; order Lucifugimonadales; family UBA1127; genus UBA1127. Next base: position 1,151,333 of record OZ252245.1, on the reverse strand, counting down.
CAGCTTGTGGGCGAGCGCCTGCGGGACTGCGGCGTGCCCGCCATCTACAGGACGCAGGACCCGGTTTCCATGGAGGACGTTCCGGACACCAGCGTAGACGCGGTGCGGCACTACCACATCCTGCGGCAGATCCGGCCCTCACGTCTGACCACTACTCCCGGTCCGCACGCCTTGTTAGGCGTCGAGCCGTACGTGCAAGCGACGTCGCCTCTGCGGCGCTATCTGGACCTGGTGGTGCAGCGGCAGTTGACGAGCGCCATCGACGGCTTCGACCCGCCCTACTCCCCCGACGACCTCAAAGGGCTCATCGGTGAAGCAGATGCCACCCTTCGCGACCTCAACCGCGCGGAAGACGAGCGCAAGCGCTACTGGGCGTTCAAGTATCTCGGCGGACGCATCGGCGAGGCACTCCCCGCCGTCGTGCTGGACGTCCGTGAGCGGCAGAGCGTGGTCGAGTTGGACACCTTCCTCATCCGCAGCAACGTTTACCTCCCGCCGACAATATCGCCCGGCCAGACGGTGCAACTGGAGCTGCAGGAAGTCGACCCGTGGCGGGGCCAAGCCCGCTTCCGCCACGTAGGCTAGAAGGGCCTTCCGCCGGGCGCCCTACCGTAGGTGGAGCCCTAGTGGGGCAAGCACGCCTACGTAAGCTTCCCGTTCACCGCCAGCCAAATGCAGGGCGGCGCCTCTCTAGTACGCTCGACGCGATGCCGGATGTGCGCCGGAATGAGAACATGGTCGCCTGCGCCCAACGTCGTAACCGAGCCGTCCTCGTACTGCAGGACCGCGCTGCCCTGAATGAGCAGCACCCACTCGTCGCGCTCCTGGTCGTACCACTCGCCCTCGGGCGTCGACTGCCCGCTGGACACGATGCGCTCGATCTTCACACCGGCGTCGGGAATCAGGTCGGTGAACAGCTCCTCAGCAGGCAAGGGTTCAGGCATATCATAGAGGTTCAGTGACATAACACTCTCCATCGGGGCGGCTTGGTCCGGTTGTCCACTGGCTCGGCTGTACGCCCTAGCTCCCGTACACCGAGGTGTATGGCTTGAAGACGGCCCATGCGAACCAGAAGTGCGTGCCGTGCACCACCGGCTCCAGCCGTTCGCCCGCCAGCGGACCGTCCACGGCTTGGCCTAGGAGGTTCCATTGACTCGAGGTCTGGTCGTCAACGAATGTCTCGCCGACCGCCGTAAAGGCAAGCTGTTGACCGTTCACCACGGGCCGGTACACAGCCGCCGCGCCGACGTCTCTGCCGCCTGCGACAGTAGCGTCATCCAGCGCGGAGTTTGCCCCGAACTGGAAGAACACGACGAGGTCCTCTCCGCCGAGGATGTGGTGGACCACCGGCTCCTGCTCAAGCACGGTCAGCGGGAATGCGATGGCGTTCTCACCTTCCTCGACCACCACGACGCGGTCCAGGGGCCGAAGACGTTTGTCCGGCTCGCCAAAGAAGAGGAACGGCGTCTGCCGGTCATAGAGCTCGTATGGGTTGCGGCCATATTGGCGGCTGTAGCCCGTGTCACGCGAGAGCACCCGCCCGTCGGGGTAGGCCTCCTTGAAGTCCTCCCAGGAGACCAGGAAGGAAGGCAAGACCGTTAGCCGTTCACCGAGCAACTCTCCGACGATTGCCTCACCCACGAGCTGCTGCCACCAGGACTCCGTCTGCCTGTCGAACATGATCATGTCGCTGTGCCGCAGGACGCCGGACACGCCGAACTCCAGCGTTTGGTCGCCGAGTCGCCGGTCGAAGGTGATGGCCGAGTTGCACAGCGGGCAGTAGGTCACCGCCACCGGCACGCCGCCCACGGTGTCGTTGACGATCTCATGCCATATGAGGATGGCCAGCGGGTAGGCACGGACTTCGCCCTGGACGTCCACCACGTGGACCTGCTCCTTGTCGACCAGCCACTGGTCGCCGCTGTCAATGTCCTGGAATACCGGGGCGTCGATAGCGGGGATGCCATCCCTCCCTGGTCCGCCGGAGCTAATCTCACTCAGAGGAATAGACCTCTTCGAAAAATCGGTCTTCCATCCTTGCGTGGAGAAGCGGGCTCGCCGGAGCTCCTCGTCCCCGCCTAAGTCTGGCGTTGGCGTCACCGTGGGCCACGGCGTTTCGTCGGGCGCGGGCGCCGGAACGGCAGTTGGCTGCTGTGGGGCCCCGATGGCTGCCGGAGCTGCGGCGCGGGCCTCGGAAGCTGCGCTATCGGATGGACCAGCGCAGGCAACGCCAAGGGCAGCGAGGAGCAACAGCAGCAATCCCAGGGTGAGAGGCAGATTTTGGCAGTGTATGGGTGTAGTACGGCGGGTTGACGGGCGGAGGGAATGTGTCTTCACAAGCTCCATTCAGAAGAGGACTCCAACGATTGCTGCTATATACAGCATACGCCATGCGTGTTGACGTTGATGAGTCGTTTCGCTACCATCAATTAGGTTGTGCAGCAGTGCAGACCCATCGGGAGCCTCTTCCTACGCCCCAGTGGCGCAATGGTAGCGCAGGCGACCTGTAATCGCCAGGTTATCGGTTCGAATCCGGTCTGGGGCTGAGCCATGCCACTCCGCCCTGGTTGAGTTATGCTCGCCGTAGGTCTTGGCGATGGGTACGCGCAATGCTACACTTATAGCCTCTGGGAGGGATGGCGGAGCGGCCAATCGCACCAGACTGTAAATCTGGCGCCCGGAAGGGCTACGTAGGTTCGAATCCTACTCCCTCCAGTCCAATTGTAAGGGAAACAAATGCGGGCCCACATAGCTCAGAGGCAGAGCACGTTCTTGGTAAGAACGGGGTCGCCGGTTCGATTCCGGCTGTGGGCTCCACAACGCTGAGGAGGAGTTTTTCGTAATGGCCAAGCAGAAGTTCATCCGGGACAAGCCACACCTTAACGTCGGCACTATCGGCCACGTGGACCACGGTAAGACCACGCTGACTGCAGCCATCAGCTACGTCCTGGGCAAGCAGGAAAACAACAAGACCAAGTTTATCGCCTTTGACCAGATTGACAAGGCCCCGGAAGAGAAGGCCCGCGGTGTGACCATCAACATTACCCACGTTGAGTATGAGACCCCGAACCGTCACTACGCGCACGTGGACTGCCCCGGCCACGCGGACTACATCAAGAATATGATCACCGGTGCGGCCCAGATGGACGGCGCTATCCTCGTCGTCAGCGCGCCGGACGGCCCGATGCCCCAGACCCGTGAGCACATCCTCCTGGCCCGCCAGGTGAACGTGCCCTCTGTCGTCGTGGCGCTCAACAAATGCGACGCCATGGACGACCCGGAGTTGCTGGAGCTTGTGGAGCTTGAGGTCCGCGAACTCCTGTCTCGATACAACTTCCCCGGCGACGACATTCCCATCGTCCGTGTCTCCGCTTTGAAGGCGTTGGACGACGACGAAGAGGCGATGCAGGGCATCCTCGACCTGATGAAGGCCGTAGACGAATACATCCCTGAACCGGATCGCCCACGCGATCTGCCCTTCCTCATGCCCATTGAGGACGTTTTCGCCATCAAGGGTCGCGGCACCGTGGTTACCGGCCGCGTTGAGCGCGGCATGATTAAGGTGCAGGACGAGGTTGAGATGGTCGGCTTTACCGACACTCGCAAGACCGTCGTCACCGGAGTGGAGATGTTCCACAAGTTGCTCGACGCCGCCGAGCCCGGCGACGCCGTCGGCTGCTTGCTCCGTGGTGTGGACCGCAACCAGATCGAGCGCGGCCAGGTCCTGGCCAAGCCCGGCTCCGTAAAGCCCCATATCGAGGCGGACGCCGAGGTCTACGTGCTGACCAAGGAGGAGGGCGGACGTCATACGCCGTTCTTCCCCGGTTACAAGCCGCAGTTCTACATCCGGACCACTGACGTGACCGGTGAGATCGGCCTGCCTGAGGGCGTCGAGATGGTGATGCCCGGCGACAACATCAAGATGCGCGTGAAGCTCAGCGTCCCTGTCGCGATGGAGGAGGGCCTCCGATTCGCCGTCCGAGAGGGCGGCCGCACTGTGGGCGCGGGCGTCATAACAAACGTGCCCGAGTAGGAGAGCCATGGCAAAGAAAGGCGACCGGAACGACATCACATTCATGTGTACGGACTGCCGAGAGCGCAACTACCATAGCCAGAAGAACCGCCGGAATGACCCGCAGCGGCTAGAGCGGCGCAAGTACTGCAGCCGCTGCCGGAGTCACACCCTCCACCGTGAGGTCCGGTAGGCGCTATGGCGCGACAGAACGTCCGCAGGTCGTCCTTGCAGCAGAGCATGAGTTCCGCTGCCCAGCGAAGCATGTTCCGCTTGGGTTTCTTCGGCGAGGTTTACGCCGAGCTGCGCAAGGCCGAGTGGCCCACTCGACAGGAGGCTACTCGGTTGACTGGCGTGGTCATTGCGGTAGCAGGCCTTATCGGCGTAATTCTTGGTCTTTTGGATTTTCTCTTCAGCATACTGGCTCGGAATACGTTGTCCTAGGGCCTATGGGGAAGTGAGGACGAATTGACTACGCATGAAAACGTAGGCCAGATATTGGAAGACCCCCAGGGCGTGCCCGGTAGTGGCGATGGACATTGGTACATCGTGCACTGCTACTCCGGCATGGAGGACCGGGTCAAGAAGAACCTGGAACAGCGCATCGCCACCATGGATGTGCGGAACAAGATCTTTGAGGTCGTGGTCCCCACGGAAGAAGTGGTGGAAATCAAGGATGGGCGACGGAGCCCGAAGCGGGAAAGATTGTTTCCCGGCTACGTGCTGGTCCGCCTGAATATGGATGACCAGAGCTGGTACGTCGTGCGAAACACGCCCGGCATTACCGGTTTCATCTCCGCCGACGAGGAGGGCGAACGCAAGGCCCGTCCGGTTCCGTTGACGGACAAGGAGGTCTCCAACATCTTCCGGCGCATGGCTGACGCGCAGCCTCGCGCCAAGGTCGGCCTCGCCAAGGGTCAGAGCGTCAAGGTGATTGACGGCCCCTTCAGCGAGTTCATCGGCATGGTGGACGAAGTCATGCCGGACAAGGGCAAAGTACAGGTGCTCGTCTCCTTCTTCGGACGGGAGACGCCGGTGGAGTTGGACTTCCTACAGGTAGAACGCATCGGCTAGCGGTAAACAGGCACGGAAATCGGGCGCCGGCCTCGGCTGGCGCCTCATTCTTGAGAGGGTCTAATGGCAAAGAAGGTCAGGGCAATTGTAAAGCTCCAGATCCCGGCGGGGGAGGCGACGCCCGCCCCGCCGGTTGGACCGGCGCTTGGTCAGCATGGCGTCAACATCATGGGCTTCGTCAAGGAGTACAACTCCAAGACGGCGAACCAGAAGGGCAACATCGTACCCGTGGCGATCACGGTGTTCGAGGACCGCTCTTTCACCTTCGTGACCAAGACGTCGCCCGCCTCCGACCAGCTCCGGCGCGCCGCGGGCATCGAGCGCGGCAGCACCATGCCCCGTCGCGAGAACGCAGGCCGAGTGACTCTGAGCCAAGTGCGGGACATAGCCCGAAATAAGCTCGAGGACCTGAACTCCCCGGATGTGGAGGCGGCCGTCGAGATGATTAAGGGCACCGCCCGAAGCATGGGCATTGAAGTTGTGGAGGGCTAGATGACGACACAGGCCAGCAACCGCTCCCATGGCAAGCGCTACGATGACGCCATCAAGCAGCGCGAGCACATGCACCCGTATCCGCCGGCAGAGGCCATTCGCATCCTGAAGGAGATGTCAAAGGCCAAGTTCGACGAGACAGTCGAGTTGCATATCAAGACCAACGCAGATCCACGTCACGCAGACCAGCTCATTCGCAGCGTGACGCAGCTGCCCCACGGCACAGGTAAGTCCCAGCGTGTGGTCGCCTTCGTCCAGGGAGAGGCGGAGACCATTGCTCGCGAGGCCGGAGCTGACTTCATCGGCGACGCCGACCTCATCCGCAAAATTGAGCAGGAGGGTTGGGTGGACTTTGAAGTGTCCATCGCCACCCCCGAGATGATGGGCCAGATAGGACGCCTGGGCCGCGTCTTGGGGCGCAGGGGCCTCATGCCCAACCCGCGCACGGGCACCGTCGTCCAACAGCACGACATTCCTCGGGCAATTCGTGAGGCCAAGGGCGGCCGCGTCGAGTTCCGCATGGACCGCTCAGCCAACCTGCACATGCCCATCGGTAAGCTCAGCTTTGACGACGACGCGCTGATGCAAAACCTTACGGCGGCCGTGCAGGCCGTCACTGAGGCCCGCCCGGAGGGAGTGAAGGGTCACCTCTACAAGACCATTCACTTGACCTCCACTATGGGCCCCAGCCTCCGCCTTGACCTGGCGGAAACCCAGGCGCTTCGGCTGGACTAGCCGCGCGGCCGTCGCTCTCGAAAGACTGGGTGTCCCGCCCTTGTTGGCAGGTGCACCCTGGGGCGATCCAGCTTGGCCTTCGCCGCAGTAACAGCTCGTGTGGAGGACTGGCAAAGCAACGGAAGTTCCGTTACAATTGCAGAGTCGCCGAAGACCGTGGGGCGCCGCAAGGCATAATGGCAACAACCCCCCGCGCAGGTGGTGTTACGAGCGCCTTTTCGCGCAGCACCCCGGTCTTTGGCCGGGGTTTTATTTTGGGTATTGGAGTGTGAACGTTGCCGGCAAATAAGAAAGTCGAGACACTGGCCGACCTCAAGGAGAGGCTGACCTCCAGTGATTTCCTCATCAGCACGGGGTTCTCTGGCCTGAACGTCGCAACTATGACTGAATTCCGGCGTAAGCTACAGGCTCAGGGTCTGGAGTACCGCGTCGTCAAGAACACCCTGGCTTCGCTGGCGGCCGAGGCGATCGGCAAGCCAGAAGTCAAGCAAATCTTGGCTGGCCCCTCGGGGCTGGTTATGGGCAAGGGCGACCCTGCCGAAGCCGCCAAGCTGCTCACCGATCACATTCGCGCATCGCGGATCGCCATGCCGGTCCACGGCGCGATGGTCGAAGGCCAATTGCTCACAGCGCAGGAAGTGACCGCGCTGGCCAACATGCCCCCGCGCCCCGTCATCATGGCACAGCTCATGGGACAGATAGCCGGTGTGGCCGCAAGGGTCGTCCGCTCCGTCAATGGCCCGGCGCAAGGCCTCGCTTTGACCCTCAGTGGGCCGGGCCGGGGCGTCGCCACCGTCCTGCAACGGAACGTGGAGAAGCAAGGAAGCTAACGGCGGAAAACAAAGAGGAGGAATGGTAATGAACAAGGAAGAGATTCTGGATGGCATCTTGGGCTTGTCCCTGCTGGACGCCGCCTGGATCGTAAAGGAGCTGGAGGACAAGCTAGGTGTCAGTGCGGCCATGCCGGTAGCGGCTGCTCCCGCTGCTGCTCCCGCTGCTGCTGAGGCAGCCGCACCCGAGGAAGAGCAGACCGAGTTCACCGTGACCCTGACCGACATCGGCGCCAACAAGGTCAACGTCATCAAGGCCGTGCGTGAAGTGACCACCCTGGGTCTCAAGGAAGCCAAGGACCTGGTCGAGGCTGCTCCGCAGGCCGTTCGCGAGAGCGTGACCAAAGAAGAGGCTGAAGAGGTCAAGACAAAGATTGAGGCGGCGGGCGCGAAGGTCACCGTCTCCTAGGTCCGAGAATACAACAGCCTATACCTCGCCTCTGAGCAATGAAGGGTAAGCATATTCCTCACTCCGGGGCGAGCACGTTGAACGACGCGACAGCACAGGCGAAAGGCGGTAGTGTATGAGCCGCCGAAAAGACAAAGAGCGCCTTATGGCGTTACGCCGCCAAAACCCGGACTACAAGGGATTTCGCGGCTACGTCAACGATTCGTCGCGGCAGGGAAACACGCCCCTGGTGGCGGTAAATTGTTCCGTGTGCGGAAAGAAGCGCAACGTGCCGGTGGGGATTGCGGAGGAGCAGGGAGAGAGGTACGTATGCATGACGTGCCAGGACGAGCAGGAGGCCACTGAGGCCACCGGACCCTCGTCCCGGACACCATAACCAATATGCCAGAGGGAGGACACATTGCGATGGCCGAGCAATCGCCTCCCACTGGATATCAAGGCAAGATTCACGACCTCCCCGCTGAGGAGCGGCCCCGCGAGCGTCTTCGCGATCAGGGGCCAGGAGCCCTCAGCAGCCACGAGCTCCTCGCCATCCTCCTTCGCACAGGCACTAGAGACGAGGATGTCTTCACGCTCTCCAAGCGACTCCTCGCTATGCGCCAAGGGCTTTCGGGCTTGGCTCAGACCAGCTTCGGTGAGCTGATGCAGCAGCACGGTCTCGGTCCGGCCAAGGCCGCTGAAGTCATGGCGGCGATGGAGCTCGGCAAACGGATCGCCTCGCTCCCGAGCGACGCCCGGGCCCGCGTCTCAACTTCCGCAGATGTTGCACACCTGCTGCTGCCGGAAATGATGTGGCTGAGCAAGGAGAGTCTGCGTGTCCTGCTGCTCAACACTCGAAACTACGTCATGGGCGTGCGGGAGGTTTACAACGGCACCGTGAACTCCGCCGACGTTCGCGTGTCAGAGGTGTTTCGGGATGCCGTGCGAGAGAATTGCAAGTCCGTTATCGTGGTGCACAACCACCCGTCAGGTGACCCGACGCCGAGCCGCGAAGACGTGCAGGTGACCGGCAAGCTGCTGGAAGCCGGCAGGCTGTTGGACATTGAGTTGCTCGACCATGTTGTGCTGGCCCGTGACGGCTACGTGAGCCTGAAGGAACGGCGGCTCGGGTTCCCCTAACCGATTACGGACCATCACAGAAGCCCGCCTCACGGGGCAGAAAGCAGGCGCCCACCCTTGAGTACGGGAAGCCACGGACGGCAACGGCCCCGCAGGTACTACGGCTGGGTCATTGTCTGGATTACCGTGCTTTCGGCCATCGCCTCGGCCGTCATCATCAATCCCACCATCGGCGTCTTCGTCAAGCCTATGGTGGAGGACTTCGGCTGGAACCGCTCCATCATTGCGGGCGCGGTGGCCATCGGGACGATGTCGGGCGGCATCGTAGCGCTGGGCGTTGGCCCCATCATCGACCGCTTTGGCGCGCGTTGGGTCCTCTTCATTGGCTTCCTGATCATGGGCAGCCTCTTCATTGCCTGGAGTGGGGTGACGACGCTTTGGCAGTTCTACGCCGTTATCATCACCACGCGAATGCTGCTGCAGGGCTTCATCAACCTCACCAACCAGACCGTCCTCGCCAAGTGGTTCGTGCGCCTCCGAGGCCGCGCGCTGGCCTACGGCAACTTGGGTCAGCGGTTCGGGCAGGGCGCGGTCCCGCTGCTTACGCAGATGATCATCAATGCTGCAGGTTGGCGATGGGCGGCGTCATCGTTGGGCATCCTCGCCTGGAGTCTGACGCTGGTCCCTGTGCTGTTGTGGATGAAGCGTCAGCCCGAGGACATGGGCCTGCGCCCGGACGGCGACGCACCCGATCTGCAGGAGGACCCTGGAGCGCCGACAATTCGTGGCGCGGCGAGGGTGACCGAGGTCCACTTTACGCTGCAGGAGGCTTTGCGAACGCGCACCCTCTACATACTTCTCGCAGTGTTGTGCCTGACCAGCTTTGTAAACACCGGTGTCAACTTCAACCTTATTCCCTATTTGAGCGACCAAGGTCTTTCGGCAAACCAGGCCGTGGCGCTCCTGATGGTTTGGTCACTTGTTGGGATTCCGGCGGCGCTGTCAGCTGGCCTGCTCATGGAGCGAATCTCCACCCAGGCAGTGTTGGCGGGGTTCCAGCTGGGCATGATCGCCGGAACATTACTGCTGATCGTGCTGAACACATTTTGGCTGGGTGCCATCTTTGCCCTGGTTCACGGGATAGCCTTTGCGGGTTCCCTGCTGGCGCAGCAGGTGATCCTGGCCGACTACTACGGCTCAAGGCACCTGGGAGCGTTGCGCGGCGCGGTGCTGCCATGGCAGATGGCCAGCAACGCCGTGGGCCCGCTGGCCGCCACGCTGGTCTTTGACACCCAAGGCAGCTACGTGGTCATTCTCTGGTTGTACGTGGTGATCCAAGTGCTGGTGTTCTTCGCGCTGTTGGCGGCACGGAAGCCCAGGCACCACAGCATGGCGGAGGCCGAGCCGGGGTAGCCAACCTCCAGCGCCTCTCCAAGCGCGACCGCCTCCGCTTCGCTACCCCCCGGCCGGTGTGCGCGTCGCGTCAATAATGCGGGCAGCCACGTCCGACGCTGAGGAGGCCCCGTCCGTGTCCAGCCCCAGCGAGCCGAGCCACCGCATCCGCTCGTAAGCCGCTCTGTGGATGCTCCCGTCGAAGCCCAGCGCATCCATCATCTTCGCGACCTCCGGCATCTCTTCCGCCCTGCGGTAGGCCCGCTTGGGGTTGCCGGGCACAAACCGGTCGACGAATTGCAGCACGCCCGCCATGGAGCGCGTGTACTGTGCGATGACCGTATCCGCCACGCCGAGCGCCTCCGCTGCCAGCAGAATATCCAGCGCCAGCGTGGATACCCCCTTGGTCATACCGGCGTGGCAGAGTTTCGCGCCGGACGCCATCCCCACGACGTCGCCAAGCGGCACGGTGTTGATGCCGTACTCGCGTAGTGAAGCCACCTCCTCGGCACGCGTCCCCGAGAGGTAAAAACTGGCGCTGCCGAGGTTGCCCGGTCCGCCGACAATCCCGCCGTCAACGACGTCCATGGTGTCCGCGTTCTCAGCCTCGATGGCCTGCACGGTGCTCGGTGAGATGGCGTTGAATTCGCCGAACAGCGTCCGCACGCCCACGCGACGCGACGCCTTGGCGACCTCAGCGGCCACGATTGGCGCTGTGTCGGATGCCAGGACCGAGAGGACTAGGTCCGACTGCCGGACCAATTCGTCCATCGAGCCTACGTCCGTGACGCCTGCGGACTCGGCACGGGCGCGCGTCCGCTCGCTGCGCCCCTCGAGCGTTGAGACCACCTGCGTGTGCGCCCCCAGCGTCCTCGCGATGGCGCTGCCCATCTCGCCGATGCCCAGCAGTCCTATCGTGCCAAAACTCATGCCGTTCTCCCTTCGCATGTCATGGAGCGGATTCTCCGAGGAGGAACTCCGTAACTTCTGCGTTGAAGCGCTCCGCCTCCTCCATGTGGGGCCAGTGGCCCGCGTTTGGAAAGAAGAGGAGCTTTGACCCCGGCGCTGCCTCGACCGCCGCCTGTGCGTGCTTTGGCGGAAACACGGGGTCAAGAGCGCCCCACACAATCATCAGGGGCATCTGAAGTTCCCGCAAGCGGTGCAGGAGCCGGTGCTCCCGCCTCATTCCGAAGATGTTTACGCCCACCCTCAGTGACTTGAGCACCGCGTCCCTGCCTCCGGGCAGAGATCGAGTGCGCACCAGTTCCTCAAAGAGGGCCTCGGGATACTCCTTGCGCGGGCCAAAGACCAGCCGCATCATCGCCTTCGCGCTGCGATGGGTTGGCCCCTCTAGAAACTCGCCCAACAAGGGGATCGACATAACCCTAAGGTACCCGGCAATCTCTCTGCCGATTCCAGCAGAGTTGATAAGCACGAGATGCGACACCCGCGCGGGGTGCTGAAGCGCCGTCTGCAACGCGATGAGTCCACCCATCGAGCTGCCGGCCAGCGCCGCCGTTTGCGCTCCCACGGCGTCCAGAAAGCCAAGGACGATGGAGACTCCGACATCTACTGTGTACTCGACACCCAGCTTCACGCTGTCGCCGTGGCCGGGGAAGTCAGGCGTGTACACAGTGAACCGCTCCGACAGGGGGCCGATGTTCTCTTGCCAGGTGACACAGGAAGCGCCGAGTCCGTGTAAGAACACGATCGGCGGGCCCTCTCCGGCGACGGCATAGTGAATGTCCATGCCGTTGGCCATTACGTGCTCATGCCGTATGGGTAGTGTCAAAGCAAACTCCCTGCAATTAAACGAATTGTGGGCCGCCGTGTCGTGGGAGGGACGCGCTGACCGGAATCGGAGGGCGGCGGCAGTTATAGTACAGCAGGCCTGAGACGCCGTACAAAATCATAAACGTGAAAATGACCGCGCCATAGCCCGAAGCGTCCGAAACCCAGCCTGCGAAGACGGGGCCCGCGGCTGCAAATGGCGTCGTGCCCATGCTCAACATACCCCACAACCGCGCGTAGTGGCTGTTGCCGAAATACTCGCCCAGTATCGCCCGGTTGAGCGCGTGCGCCCCCTGCCCGAACCCGAACGCAATAATGAACACGTACACAAGTGGCAATGTATTGAGCAGCAGCAGGAAGAGTGAAATCGATTCGAACCCCACGATGATACCCATGATCTTGCGTCGCGCGAAAAGATCGCTGACAAAGCCACTCGTCAGCGCACCCACAACGCCCAGGCCCGCCAGAATGCCGACCAGGAATCCCGCTTCGACGCCAGTAAATCCGTATCGCTCCTGAAGCATCGGAGACATGTGCAGCACCATGCCCGCTTGGCTCATCTGCCGGAGAGCAAGGGCGGCCATGAATAACCAAAATGCCGGCGCCCGGAACGCCTGTCCAACGGTGAAATTCCTTCCAGGCAACTGCGTTGAAGTCTGCGGCCCCGCACCGGTTTGGTGGCCCGTCGACTCCGCCGTCGCCCTCCGCGGGACCGGAGTGTCGCCATCGGGCAATAGGCCCATATCCTGCGGCCTCGTCCGAATGAACTTGGTTATCGGCAGCACGAGCAGGAACACCGCCACGCCCGTCACAACCGCGCCGGTCTCCCAGCCCCAGCGGGAAATGATGAAGGCGAGCAACGGGGCGAGAATGACGCCGCCCATGGCCTGTGACGCCATGCCGATGCCCATTGCCTGGCCCTTCTTGCGATTGAACCAGTTGTTGATAGTGGCCCAGTTGGGTGCAAAGCCACCGATGTTCGCGCCAAGGGAGACCATGAAGGTCCACGTGACTATGAAAAGCAGAAGGTTCCGGGCAAAAAGCCCGAAGAAAATCATTCCGAGGCCCATGAGGAACATGCCCACCAAAATAGGAGGCCTTGGCCCAAACCGGTCTATGAAGTAGCCGTTGATTGGCGCAAGTACAGTGTTTTCCGCTCTCGCAAGCGATATTGCGATGGAGGCGACGGTGCGGCTGACGCCTAGCGCCTGTGAAACCGGGTTAAAGAAGATCGTCGCGCCGTAGTTCGTTACGCCTGAGGAAAAGCCCATGATCACGCAGTTGGCCGCCAGCACGTACCAGCCATGGAAGACGCCCCGGCGCATGCCATCCTCGCGGGCTATGCGTTGTGGTGAGTCGCTAATTGCCATTGTCCCGTCCCTATCGCGCAAGCAGGCGCAACCTGCTGAGCATACCTTTTCGTGGCCTTGCAGGGCAAGCGTCGCAGAACGGAACGTGCGCTTGATGGCAATCTGTTGCACAATGGGGGCGGCGGACTCGCCGTAGGAGAGGGACATGACGGAAGCAATCGCCGGATCGATTCACGCCCCGGAGTTCCCCGATGGTTTGGAGTGGCTCAACACGGACACGCCCCTTCGCATGTCGGACCTGAAGGGCAAGCTCGTACTCCTGGACTTCTGGACCTTCTGCTGAGTCAACTGCATGCACATACTTCCGCAGTTGCGGAAGCTGGAAGAGGCATTCCCGGAGGAGGTGGTCGTCGTCGGCGTCCACTCCGCCAAGTTCCCAGCGGAGAAGGAAACGGACGCGGTGCGGCAGGCCATCCTCCGCTACGACATCCGCCATCCAGTCGTTAATGACCGCGACTTCCAGGTCTGGCAGCGCTACGCCGCCCGTGCGTGGCCCTCGCTCTTCTTCGTCGACCCCGAGGGCAAGATGCTCGGCAAGCACGAGGGCGAATACCGCTTCGAGGACCTAGACAGGTTCCTGCGCCCGCTCGTCGAGGCCTACGACATCAAGGGCGCACTGCAGCGAAGTCCAGTACGCTGGACGCTTGAGCGGGACAAGCAGGCGGCGGCAAACGCTCTCGCGTTCCCCGGCAAACTGCTGGCCGACGAGCAAAGCAATCGGATCTTCATCGCGGACTCCGGCCACAACCGCATCGTCGTCACGACGCTGGACGGCGACGTGCAGGCAGTCATTGGCGACGGTCAACGCGGCCTGACGGACGGCGGCTTTGCCGAAGCGCAGTTCAACGACCCGCAGGGCATGGCGCTGGACGGCGAGACGCTCTACGTCGCTGATAAGGAAAACCACGCGCTCCGCAAGGTCGACTTGGAAGCGCAGACGGTGGAGACGGTCTCGGGCACTGGACAGGCCGCGATGACGTTTTCGCCGCCGGGCTCAGCCAAGGGCATGCCGCTACGATCACCTTGGGACCTGACCGTTCTCAACGGAACGCTCTTCATCGCGATGGCCGGCACGCACCAGCTCTGGTCGCTGGACCTCGCCAGCGTCAACATCGGTCCCTTCGCCGGCAGCGGACGCGAGGGTCTCAGCGACGGCCTGCTCATGCAAGCGTGGCTCGCGCAGCCCACAGGCATCACTCACGACGGCGAATCCCGCCTCTACTTCGCGGACAGCGAGACCAGCGCCGTTAGGGCCGCCGACACCGCGGTCGGCAGCTCGGTGCAGACGCTGGTGGGCATAGACCTCTTCGACTTCGGCGACCGCGACGGAGTCGGCTCGCGAGTGCTCCTGCAACACGTGCAGGGCGTCTGCTACAGCGACGGAGCGCTCTACATCGCAGACACGTACAACAGCAAGATCAAGCGAGTGGACCCGCACACCCAGGAAACTGTGACGCTCTTCGGCGGCCCCGAGTCCGGCCTGTCCGATGGCGCGTGGACCGACTCGCGCCTGAACGAGCCGTCTGGCGTTTCCTGCGCGAAGGGCAAGCTCTACATCGCGGACACCAACAACCACGCCATTCGCGTGGCGGACCTGGCAACAGGAGAAGTGACTACGCTGGAATTGCGCGGATTGTAAGGCTTGCCAATGGCCGGTACGGATTCAGAACGGGTATTCGTGAGCCGTTGACAGCCCCACCTCCGCTGGCTACCATACGGGTACTGGAAATAGAATTCACTTTGAGGGAGGCGGCAATGCCGGACACGGTTACGCCACTGTCCATACACATTACGGAACGAGCGGCCAAGAAGGTCGCGTACTTTGCAGAGAAGGATGCCAAGGGCAATGCGTTCGGCCTGCGCGTGGGCGTGAAGGGCGGCGGCTGCTCCGGGCTCACGTACACCCTCTCCGTGGAGTCCGGCCCCCAGGAAGAGGACAAGATCATTGAGGACCAGGGCATTCGGCTGTTTGTCCCCAAGAAGAGCTTCGTATTCCTGGCAGGCACGGAGTTGGATTTCTCAGACGGCTTGAATGGCAAAGGGTTCGTATTCAGCAACCCCAACGCCAAGAGCACCTGCGGCTGCGGGACCAGCTTCTCCGTCTAGGCCACTCGCGACGCCAACAGGGCCGCCCTCCCGCGCTTCGCAGGACGGCGGCCTTTGCATATGCAAGGGAGAGGGAATGCAGGCAACCCCGCTTCAGCAGGCACACCAGAAGCACAATGCCGCCTTTACCGAGGTGGCAGGATGGGCTCTCCCCGCGCACTTTGGCGACGTTGCTGCCGAGTATGATGCGGCCCGCGCCGGTGCAGCCCTCGCCGACGCGTCCCACCGTGGGCGCATCATCGCGCGGGGGGTGGACACCCTCGACCTGCTCAATCGGCTCAGCACAAACCTCGTCAACCCCCTCCCGCCCGGCGCGGGGCAAACTACCGTTATCACCAATGGTAAGGGCCGCGTCGTTGACTGGGTCACCATCCTTCCCTGGGGCGACGACGTGCTCCTGCTCACCGCCCCGGAGCGTCGAAGTGAAGTGGCTGAGTGGATCGACATGTTCACCTTCGATGAAGACACCACCCTGGAAGACGTGACGGAGAGTACCGCCATGCTCTCCCTCCTAGGCCCGTCCGCAGCGTCGGTGGTCGAGCAGTTGCTCGATGCGTCCGTCGCCACTCTGCCGGAGCTTGGCTGCACGTTCGCTCCATGGCAGGACGCCGACGCCCTCGTCGCGCGAACGGCTCCTGCCGGGCAGCCCGGGTTCGACGTGATCGTGCCCGCCGTGGCAGCAGAGGCGCTATGGGACGCGGCTGTCGCGCTTGGCGCAGCACCCATCGGTCGACAGGCGCTCGAAGCCCTACGCATTGAGGCGCGCGTGCCGCAGTGGGGCAATGAGTTCACTGATGACAACAACCCCCTGGAATCCGGCCTATTGAACGAGGTTTCTTGGACCAAGGGGTGTTACACCGGGCAGGAGGTTGTGGCCCGGCTGTACAATTACCACCGGATACAGCGGTTCATGGTGGCGCTTGACCTGCCTGAGGCCGACAGCTGCCCGCCAGGAGCTGTCCTCATGGCCGACGGGTCCGTCGTCGGACGCATAACCAGCGTTTCGCCCATCGAACACGGCGGGATGCAGGCCGCGTTGGCGTTGGTGAGATCGGGCCATGCGGCAGCCGACAACACGCTTCACGTTGGAGAGAGTGGCCCGGCGGTGTCGATCACCTGGGTCCCGGAGGAAGCGCAGCAGGGCGCAACGGCATAGCGGCGCGACATAACGAGTGGAGGACGAACATGGCAACCAACGGTCACGGCAACGGCAACTACACCAACGGCTACCGAGTGGTGGGGACCCGGCCCATTCGCCACGATGGCGTGGACAAGGTCACCGGCAACGCCCGGTTCAGCGCTGACGTGAACCTGCCGGGGTTGCTCTACGGTAGAATACTCCGCAGCCCGCACAGCCACGCCATCATCAAGTCCATCGACACCTCTCGCGTCGAGGCCTATCCCGGCGTTCGCGCTGTCACGACGGCTGCTGACCTACCGCAGCTTTCTGGGCTTGTTGAGGACCTGGTAGAGGGTTCTCTGCACAACTTCCGGTTCATGAGCAACAACGTCCTTGCGCTGGACAAGGCGCTGTACAAGGGCCACGCCATCGCGGCAGTGGCCGCCACCAGCGCCCAAGCGGCCGAGCAGGCCCTCGAGCTCATCGACGTTGAGTATGAGGTGTTGCCCCCCGTCACCGACGCCCGCGAGGCGATGAAGCCCGGCGCGCCCATACTTCACCCACGCCTGGTGAGCATGTCCAACGCAGCCCTCCGGCCAGGCGGCTATCGCAAGGAAGACGAAGAGGGCGAGGAAACCAACGTAGCCAACCACTTCGAGTTCCGTATGGGTGATCTGGAGCAAGGCTTTGCCGAGGCGGACGAGATCGTCGAGCGCGAGGTGCACACGTCTCCGGTCCATCAGGGCTACATCGAGCCCCACGCTGCTACCGCGCACTGGGGCCCGGACGGCAAGCTCACTCTCTGGTCCAGCAGCCAGGGTCACTTCATGGTGCGAGAGCAGACCGCACGGTTGCTGAACATTCCGATTTCCAACGTGAAGGCCATTCCCATGGAGATTGGTGGCGGTTTTGGCGGCAAGCTGCTCGTGTACCTGGAGCCTATCGCGGCCATACTTTCACGCAAGTCTGGCCACCCCGTGAAGCTGACCATGAACCGCACCGAGGTGCTGGAGGCGACAGGCCCCACCGCTGGGTCACACATCCGCGTGAAGATGGGAGCCACCCGCGACGGCAAGCTTACTGCGGCGGAAGCCCATCTGGTCTATGAGGCGGGCGCCTTCCCTGGCTCGCCCGTGTCCGGTGGCTGCCAATGCATGTTCTCGCCCTACGTCATCCCCAATGGTTACATCGAGGGCATTGACGTGGTCGTAAACCGGCCCAAAAGCGCAGCGTACCGGGCTCCCGGCGTCCCGTCCGCAGCCTTTGCGGTTGAGACCGTCGTCGACGAGTTGTGCGAAAAGCTGGGCATGGACCCACTGCAATTCCGCATGATCAACGCGGCTCGCGAGGGCGAGCGCCGATTGACAGGTCCGGTCTTCGGCAACGTCGGCATGACCGACACCGTCGCGGCTGTACAGGCCCACGACCACTACAACACGCCGCTCGAAGGCAAGTGGCGCGGCCGCGGTGTCGCGGCGGGATTCTGGGGCAACGGAACCGGCCCGTCGACCGCCACCGCCAGCGTCAACCCCGATGGCACCGTGAGCCTTGTCGAGGGCTCTCCCGACATTGGTGGCACCCGGGCCTCCGCGTCGATGCAGCTCGCGGAACTGCTGGGCATCCCGGCAGAGGACGTGAAGCCCAGCGTCGGCGACACCGACTCCATCGGCTACACCTCCAACACCGGCGGCAGCTCTGTCACCTTCAAGACTGGCTGGGCATGCTACACGGCGGCCCAGGACATCAGGCAGCAAATGATCGCACGCGCTGCCAAGATTTGGGATGCCACGGAAGAGGACGTGTTGTATGAGGACGGTGTCCTGAAGCACCGCACTGACAGCGTGTTGACCAAGACATTCAAGGAAATGGCAGCGCAACTCAACGCCTCCGGCGGCCCCATAACCGGCAAGGCATCCGTGAATCCTCGCGGCCAGGGTGCAGCTTTCGCAGTACACGTGGTGGACGTGGAGGTTGACCCGGAGACGGGCAAGGTGGAGATCCTTCGCTACACCGCCGCGCAGGACGTGGGCCAGCCCATCCACCCCAGCTATGTGGAAGGGCAGATCCAGGGTGGCGTCGTACAGGGCATAGGCTGGGCGCTGAACGAGGAGTACTTCCTCGACAGCGAGGGCAGGATGGTCAACTCCAGTTTCCTCGACTACCGTATGCCCATCGCGCTGGACGTGCCGCTGGTGGAAACGCTTCTGGTGACGGTGCCGAGCCCCGGCCACCCGTATGGCGCCCGCGGCGTGGGTGAGGTGCCCATCGTGCCGCCTCCCGCCGCCGTCGCGAACGCCATCCACGCCGCCATAGGCGTGCGCATGCCGGCATTGCCGATGTCCCCGGGGAAGGTGCAGAAGGCGATTGCGGAGCGCGCTGCGGCGGTTTCCTAGAGCGTCAGCGACATCCCGCCGTCGACGACGATGACTTGGCCGCGGATCATCGCGGCATCTTCAGTGCACAGGAAGGCCACCGCCTTTGCGAGGTCCTCCGCGGTCAATAGCTGACCGCCGGGGGTCTTGGACTGGGCGGTGGCCAGCATCTCTTCGCGGTTGGGGAAGTGCTCCAGCGCCTCCGTTTGGACGTACCCGCCGGAAATGGCGTTCACCGTGATGCCCAATGGTGCGAGCTCCACTGCCATGTAGCGCGTCACGGCCTCCAAGCCCGCTTTGGACACCCCCACCGAGAGGTAGTTGGGCAGTACACGGCCGGCGCCAAGGCTGCTGATGTTCACCACGCGCCCGCCTCTGGCCATCAGAGGGACGGCCTCTTTCATGCACAGCCAGGGCGCCTTTGTGTTGATGTCCATCGTCCAGTCCCAGTGCTTCTCCTCCAGCTCCATCCCCGAACGGTTGACGCCGGACGCGGCGTTGTTGATAAGGATGTCGAGGCGGCCAAATCGATTGCGGACGGATTCCATGAGCTTGCGCACCTGGCGCGGTTCGGCAAGATGCGCTGCAACGCGCAAGCATTGGACGCCCAGGCTCTCCATCTCTTGCTGCGCCGCGCGCGCTTCCTTGTGGTTACGGAAGTAGTTGATAACGACGTTGGCGCCGAGTGTCGCAAGCTCCCGAGCGATGGCGCGGCCGATGCCGCGTGACCCGCCGGTGATGAGCGCAACACGGCCAGTGAAGGGCTTGGCTTGTGCGAGGGAAGTCATGGCGACCTAGGATATCACGAGGCCGCCATCGACGGCGATGGCCTGCCCGGTTATGTAGCTGGCGGCGTCGGAAGCAATGAATCCGACTAGACCCGCGATTTCTTCCGGCCGACCGAAGCGGCCAATAGGCACCCGGTCCATGATGTGTTGCTTGAGTTCCTTCGGCAGGTCCTCCACGATGTCCGTCTCGACATACCCTGGCGCGACGCAGTTGACCGTAACGTTGCGTGACGCCACTTCCTTCGCAACGCTCTGCGTAAATCCGACGAGGCCCGCCTTGGCGGCGGCGTAGTTGGCCTGCCCGGCATTGCCCCGCAGTCCCACGATGGAACCGATGTTGATCACGCGGCCCCAACGTTCGCGCACCATGGTGCGGATGCCCGCGCGGGTGCACAGAAAGACGCTGCGCAGGTCCAGGTCGACAACGCTGTCCCAGTCCTCGTCGGACATGCGCATGAGGAGCGAGTCCCTGATAATACCGGCGTTGTTCACCAGGACCTCCACGGGTCCAAAGGCGTCCGCCGCCTGCGTGAACACCTGCTCAACCTCATTGCTCTTGGTCACGTCGCCCCGAATCGCCACTGCCTGCGAGCCGGCTTCCTCGACGCGCTTGACCACCTCAGCGGCGGCTTCCTCATTGATCACGTAGTTCACGACAATGCGCATGCCCTGCGATGCCAGCTGTAGCGCAATCGCCCTGCCGATCCCTCTTGAGCCTCCGGTAATCAAAGCAACTCGGCCATCTGAAGACAAGCTCGTTCTCCCGTCCTTCTTAACCCTCGATGCGCGACCGCAACAAGGTGAGTTCTTTTTCCATCTGGCCGACCAAGTCAGTCTCATATATGCGGGCGGCCGTGCTCACCGCCTGAGAAATCCCCACGGCGCTTGTCCGCCCGTGCCCGACGATGACGTTGCCCTTTATACCGAATAGTGGCCCGCCGCCGTTGGACTCGGTGCGGTTCAGCAGACCGTACAGTTCCTTGCCAATGGCTCCGGCGTCCGCCTCCGACATATGACCCTTAAGCCGCTCTGTCATGTATCGGGCGAGACTCTCGCCTAGGCCCTCGATCGTCTTGAGCAGGATGTTGCCCACAAAGCCGTCGCAGACAACAATGTCGGCCTTGTCGGCGCAAAGGTCGTGCCCCTCAACGTTGCCCACAAAATTCAAGCCGCTTGCCTGGAAGAGCGGGAAGGCGTCCTTGGTCTGCCTGTTCCCCTTGCTCTCCTCCTCGCCTACGCTCAGGAGGGCCACCCGCGGGTCCGGCACCTCCAAATACGTGCGGCTGAAGGCGACACCCAGCGCAGCAAAGTCCACAAGCTGCGAGGGCCGGCAATCGATGCTGCTCCCCAACTCAATGATCACCGTCTTGGGCGCGAGTCCAATGAGCGGGCCGCCCAACGCCGGCCGTTCAATACCCTCCATCATGCCCAGGAGCAGGGCGCCGGTTGCCATGGCCGCCCCCGTTGAACCCATCGTGACGAAGGAGTCGGCATGCCCTTCCTTAACCATGCCGACGCCCACTACCGCGGATGCCTTCGGCTTGGTGCGGAGCGCCTGCAGTGGGGACTCGCTGTCAAGGATCACACCCTCGGATGGTATGAACTTGATCGGCAGTCCCTGGACGTTCTGACGCTCCATCTCCGGCTGCACGGCCTCGGCGTCGCCGACCAGCAGGACGGCGACTCGCCCCTTGCCCTCAGTCGCCGCGGCGATCGCGCCTGCGACCGTTTCTCGCGGCCCGTAGTCACCTCCCATCGCATCGAGCGCAATACGAAGAGGTTGTGCGTGTGAATTGGTCATCGGCTCCTCGCGCAGCAGGCGGCCCTGCCAAGTCAATGATGGCCGAATTATACGAAGGGACGGTTCAGAAAAGCAAGAAGAGCCGGTTCCAGTATCCCGAGCCCCTATGACTCGCCGCTCTTGCCGGTGGGGTTTCCGCCTGGTCCCGCGTCCCTTTTCGTCGCTCCGGCGAACGTGGGTATTCGCCCAGGCCCGAGACACGGTACGGCGCGAGCGCCCCCGGACGCTCGCGCCGTGTTCTGCTCGCCGAGCCGTATGGCAGACCGGTCGAATGACCTCTACGGAACTGCACGTGGCTGGAGGTCTCTCGAACCCGCGACCTTGAAGAGGCCGGACAACCCGTAGAATCGCAAGGACACTTCTGCTGGCCCGTAGCAGTGATCGGTCAGTCCCATGCTGTGGCCTGGAAAGGCCATTTGCGCAAAAACTCCTGCTTCGCCCGCCTCCCGTGGCCCGCCAAGCGGCCTGTCAGCAGCCCTGCCGTCAGTGCGCGTCCCGGTAAAGACATAATCGCCCGGAGAGAAGTCGATCGCCGAGCCGTCCGTCAATCGGCCCGGGTCGGTGTTGTCCCAATCGCCGTCGTAGAAGTCCGGGTAGTCATCGGCGACTCTGCTCCCCATGGCCCAATAGATGGCTGTACCATCGCCCTGCTCTGTGGGGTTGGTGCGGGTGTTGTCCCGTGCGTCGACCTCCGAGGTGCTGCCCAGCACCCGGAATTGCTCCGCATAGCCCGCCAACTCCGATCCCCCAGCCCGCACTTCCTCCTGGACGAAATCGTTGTAGTGGGATATGTCACCTGACATCGCATCATGCGTCCCGCAGGTCACCAACAGCAGCCGGAAGGTGTCGCCGTTGTCCAGTCCCTCCGGCGTGAAGGCCCAGTCCCTGGGCACGACCACCGCCTCGACCGTGTCGAAATCCGGCGCATCGTTGTGCTCCCCTTCGTGGGCAAGGGCTGAGGAAGAGAAGACCGCTGTCCAAACTAGCGCAATCGCAAGCGCCGCCGGGAGGAGGAAGCTTGGCCTGAGTGTTGGTCTGTGCATCTCCGTACCTCCTGTTGCTTAATGTGCTCCGCATTACCCACCGACTCGGCATCGCCATCTCTATTCCGTGCACTTCTTGATGCATTTGACTATATAAACGTCCCACCTTCCGATGAGTTAGACCTCGGGCATCCCCCCTCGTTCTCGCCGTCTCTGCCTCTGAAGGAAACCAGCGACGGCCCGAAAGCGCATGCAATGGCTACCTTTGGTGGGGCTTGCCCATGTGGGGCCCAGGGCTCTCCGGGGGAGAGGCCAGCGCAACACTCCCATGGGTCCGCTTGGGGCAGCGCTCGGCGTAGACACAATGCACGTAACAACCGCGCTGCGACTGGCCGGGAACCCCGTACCCTGCACCGCCCACTGGCGCCGATGCCGCTCACTCAATTACCTTTCCCGCATGGCAGTGACGACAGGAATCTTAGGCATCTCTAAGATAGTCGACGCGCGAACGGCGATACTCGCTTCATGGGGGATCGGGCTCTGTTCACCGCAATCAGAGAGCGCGGTGCTCCCTTTGACCGTGAGGGTGTCTTGAGCCCACCGGAGCGGTAGGTGTAAGCAACGATTGTGGTCGCCGCTTGTCGCGAGACTCTCTCTATTTTCAGGCCGTCCAGCTACATGCGACTCGTTTCGCAAAAAGGATCTTGCTCGAATCGAAACGAAACAAACCTCCGCCAAACGCAAGGTTCAGTCGCATTGAAGAAGGGTATGCATGACGAAGCCTGGCGTGGCTGACCCTGGAGGCGCATTGCGAGGAGAGCGCCCCTAGGCCGAGGCCCGCTCCAGCGCCTGCTGCGTGGTGATGCCGACGATGCGCACCTTGTGCAGCAGCAGGACAAATACGGCAACAACTGCGACTGCGCCCCCGCCGAGCGCCACCGCGAACTCCGGGCCCATCCAGTTCGCGACAAGGCCCGCCTGCAGCGCCCCGAGCGGCAACAGGCTCCAGGTGAGGCTATAGATGCTGAACACTCTCCCTCTCAGGTGGTCGGGGACCATTGCCTGCAGCGACGTCTGCACCATCACCATGTAGAACGTTGTCGAGGCGCCGCTGACGAAGAGCGCCGCCAGTGCAATCGTGTAGTTGGTCGACAGCGCAAAGACCATGATGGACCCACCGAAGACCACCGCGCCTCCAACGAGCAATACTCCCTTGTTGCGTGACCCGCTCATTGCCGCGGCTACAAGCGCCATCATAATTGCTCCCACGCCCGCCACTGCGTGCATCTGTCCGAGGCCCTCTGGACCGACTTTGAAGACGTCGGTGGCGAAGATGGGCAGCAGGATGATGAAGGACATGCCGAAGAAGCTGTTGAGGAACGTCAGACCAATCAGCACAGCGAAGATCTGGTTCTTTACCACGTAGCTGATGCCCTCGATGAGGTTTTGCACCATGCTGCCGTGCGCCGCTCTCGCGATTGGGGGCACCCGCAACGCCGTCATGGCCGCCACCATGCCCGCGAAACCAACCGCGCCGAGGAACAGCGCCGGTCCGGGACCCACGCTCGCGATCATTGCTCCCGCAACGAGCGGGCCCACCACTCGTGTGCCCTGCCACACGATGGAGTTGAGCGCGACGGCGTTCATCAGGTCCTTGCGGGCGATAAGGTGCGGGTAGAGCGCCTGCCGGGCCGGGTTGTCGAATGCCTGCGCGCCCGCGATGAGGAAGGAGAGGAGGAGCAGGTTCCACAGGTTTGCCATGTCGAGGCTCACCAGCAGGCCCATCACCACCAACAGGAGACCAATGGTGACGGAAACGATCATGATGAGCAGGCGTTGGTCCAGCCTGTCTGCGATGACGCCGCCATAGAGGTTGAGAAAGACCGTGGGCACCGCCGTCACGCCCCCAAGATACGCCAGCGCCTTTGGGTCGCCCGTGATGTCCCAGATGAGCCATCCCTGGATGACAAGAAGCATCTGAAATCCTGTGACGGAGAAGAGCAGTCCCGTGAAGTAGAGGCGATAGTTACGGTGTTGCAGTGCGGAGGTAACGACTGCGAGACGCTCTTTGAAGGTAGGCTTCTCTTGGGGCGTGGCTTGGACGTCCATGGTGTTGTCTCGCGCAAACGCCCGGTGGTTGTGGGCCGGCTAGGTCGTGGGGTCTGATCCTGGCTGGGCGTTTCTTCCGTAGACGCCATGATAGCGTTCGGGCAGGCAGGCCGCAATTTGCAACATAACGCTGTCCATGAGCTCCCGAAGCTGCTCCTGATCCAGCCTGCCCTTCAGGTCCGGCAGCGTGAATGGTTCGCCGATGGTCACGGAGATGTCGCCCGTGGGCACGGCGATGCGCCAGATCGGTCCGATGCGCTCCGTCCCTGCTATGCCGACCGGGAGAATGGGCGTCTGCGTCTTGACCGCCATCAGCGCGACCCCTGGTATGCCCTCTCGCATGCCGCCTTCCGGGTGTCGGTGGGACTCTGGGAAGACGACGACGGCGCGGTCTTCCCGAAGCAGCCTGCGCATCCAAAGCAGCGCTTCGATGTCCTTGCCTTGTTCCTCCGGGTTCAGCGGGTAGGCCCCGTACGCGCGCAGGAACGACCCGATCACCGGCTTGAACAGCCCACGTTTCGCGACGAAGTTCAGTCGCCGTGGAAGGCTCGCCCCCAGCAGGGGCGGGTCAATGTTGCTCATGTGGTTTGCGGCCACCAGCAGCGGGCCGGTCATCGGCACGTTTTCTCGTCCGGTGACGTTCCAGTTGGCGAAGAGCCGGAGCGCTCCCCCCATCATGACGTTGGAAATGCCGTACGCTTTGTCAGGCATGCTTGCTCCGCTCCGACACCAACTCAAGGATCCTCTCGACGACCTGATCGATGCTCAGCCCGTCGGTATCGATGGCAACGGCGTCCTCTGCAGCTCGTAGGGGCGACGCCGCACGATGGGAGTCGATGTAGTCGCGCTCCTTCAGTGCCGCCTCCACCGCTTCCAGCGAGGTCTCCTTGTCCGTCCCGACCCGCTCCTCGTGACGGCGCTTGGCTCGCTCCTCCACGCTGGCCTGCAGGAACACCTTCAGGTCGGCGTTGACCAGCACCACTGTGCCGATGTCGCGCCCCACCATGACAATTGACCCGTCCGCTGCCACAGCTTGCTGCTTCGATACCAGCACGTGCCGCACACCGGCGACTGCCGCCACGCGGGAAACTGTGCCTTCCACCTCGGAGTCCCGAAGCCGGTCCGTCACGTCCTCGCCGTCGAGCAGCACCCGCGTGCCGTCCGGGGCGTCGCCAAGCGACAGTTCGGCTACTATTGCGCAGTGCGTCAGGGCATCGTCATCGGAAAGGGAAACTGAGCCGCGTAACGCGGCCAGGGTAACGGCCCTGTACATCGCACCGCTGTCGAGAAATCGAGTGCCCATCGCGTCGGCGATGCGCATGCCAACAACGGTCTTTCCGGATGCCACGGGCCCGTCGATCGCGATGGTGGTGACCGTAGGCACCGTACCTCTTTCGCGTGAGGTTGGGGTCTGCCGGGACGCCTTGGCTATTCTGCGTCCTCCAGCTGGGCCTTGACCTCTTTGTAGTCCAGGGTCAGCATCCGGATGAGCACGTTCCAGGTCGCGACGGCGCTGGCTCCCACAATGAAGGAGAACCATATCGTGAGGCTCCAGCGCAGCTCATCACGGCCAATGTTCGCGTCTATGACAGCGGTGATCGCGCCGAAGACAACCAGAATGGCAAGGTTCACAATGGTGAATCTGATGGGTGATCCAGGGCTGTCATGCAGCCAGCGGTGTAGCCTGTGGCGCCAGCTCACGGGTCCTCCTTGCGGCTAACTCTAGCGAAATAGCATAGCCGAAGGAGTGTGTCCGGGCAAGAGATACGGAGCGTATCGTTGACACGTTCATTCGCCGCTACATACGATGGATATAGTAAGTGATTGGAGAGCGCCTTGACGTCTGACGCCGCCCCCATGCTGCGTACCGCCCTCTACGACAACCATACCGCTGCCGGCGCCCGTATGGTGCCCTTTGCGGGGTGGGAGATGCCGGTGCAATACCAGGGTGTCATCGCCGAGGCCAAGGCTGTCCGCAGCGATGTCGGTATCTTCGACGTGTCACACATGGGACGGCTCAGCATCCAGGGGTCCGGCGCAGCCTCTTTCATGGACAGCCTCGTCACCTTCAGCGTCAAGACCCTGCAGTTGGGTCGGGCCCGTTATGGCTTTATCCTCGCCGACAACGGCGGAATCCTTGACGACGTCATCCTCTACCACTCGCAGGTTGAGGACGGCAGCGACTCGTTGCGCCTGGTCTGTAACGCCGCCAATCGGTACACGGTCATCGCATGGATGGACCAAAACCTGGCGGCCTTCCGTGGCGTCACCGTCAACGACCACACGTCGGAGACGGTGTTGATCGCCGTGCAGGGCCCGCGGGCGTTGCAGGTCATGGACGACCTCTGCCCGGACGACCCAAAGCCGTCGGCGCTGAGGCCTTTTGGTGCATCCCTGTTCCCGCTGGACGTTGGCGGCGGCGCGGTCGCCGAGGGGTTCGTCGGCAGGACCGGCTACACCGGCGAGGACGGCGTGGAAATCGATATGGACGCCGCCTACGGCCCGCGGCTGTGGGAGGCGCTCACTGCTGCCGGCGCGACGCCATGCGGGCTCGGTGCCCGCGACCTGCTACGGTTGGAGGCCGGGCTGCGCCTCCACGGCTCTGACATGGACGCGTCAACCACGCCGCTTGAAGCCGCCCTCGAACGCTTTGTAAACATGGAAAAGGGCCTCTTCCACGGCCGAGACGCCTTGGAGGTGCAGGAGGAGGACGGTCTGCAACGGCGCCTCGCCGGCTTCCGTCTGCTCGGTGGCGGCGTTCCGCGGCATGGTTCCGCCATCCTCCTTGCGGGCACGCCCATTGGTGAGGTTACCAGTGGGACATATTCGCCCATTCTTGACACTGGTATTGCCTTCGGCTATGTTTCACCAGACCTCACAGCGCCAGGCCAAAGGGTCCACATTGACCTTCGTGGGCGGCTAGTGGAGGCGGAAGTCGCTGAGCTTCCCTTCTACCGGCGCCCAAAATCCTAACCACGGGAGCACACCATGAGCGAGCACCCCAGCGAGTTGCGCTACACCACCGAGCATGAGTGGGTGCGCGTTGAGGAGGACGGCACCGCCACCATTGGCGTGACGTTCTTCGCGCAGGACCAGCTTGGCGATGTCGTTTACGTCGTGCTGCCCGCCGTCGGCTCAACCGTGCAGAAGGACACCAGGATGGGGGAGATCGAGTCGGTGAAGTCCGTCTCCGACCTCTTCGTCCCCGTCAGCGGCGAGGTAATCGAGATTAACCAGGACGTCATCGACCACCCGGAGCGCATAAACGAGGCCCCCCACGATGCGGGTTGGATGTTGCGCGTGCGTATGACCGACCCCTCGGAGATCGAGCGGCTGCTCACAGGTGAGCAGTACGACCAGGTAATCGCGAGTTAGGGTACAGACAACGATGTCAGCGCCCTTCCCCCACTCCTACCATCCACACACGGAGACCCAGCGCCATGAGATGCTGGCAGTTATTGGTGTGTCTTCCGTTGAAGAGCTCTTTGCCGACATCCCCGACGCGTACCGCAATCCAGACTTTTCCCTGCCTCCCGCTCTGACCGAGCTGGAGTTGTACCGCGAAATCGGCGCAATGGCCAAGCGCAACGCCGTACCCGGCGACTACCCCTGCTTCGTGGGCGGCGGCGTCTACCGGCATTTCATCCCCAGCGTCGTGGGCGCGATGATTTCCCGCGGCGAGTTCCTCACCTCGTACACGCCGTACCAGCCGGAAGTGAGCCAGGGCACACTCCAGGCCACCTACGAGTACCAGTCCATGATCTGCGAGATCACGGGCATGGAGGCGGCCAACGCCGGCATGTACGACGGCGCAAGCTCCCTTGCCGAGGCCGCGCTGATGGCGTGCCGCGTCACAAGTCGCACGAGCGTCATCGTCCACGACACCGTCAACCCCCGCTATCGTGCTGTCGTCGACACATACCTGTCGCCCCAGGGCATCGAGGTGGTGACCGCCGCGCCGGGCAGCGAGTCCATCACGGATGAAACCGCATGCGTGCTGGCGCAGTACCCCGACTACTTCGGCATGGTACGCGACCTCACTCCGTTGGCCGATGCCGCCCATGCGGCAGGCGCGCTCCTTGCCGTAAGCGCCGACCCTGTTGCGCTGGGAATGTTCAAGGCCCCGGGCGACTTCGGCGCGGACATGGTGACCGGGGAGACCCAGCCCATCGGCGTCAACATGAGCTTTGGCGGACCGTACGTGGGGTACTTCGCCAGCAAGATGGCCTACATTCGACAGATGCCGGGACGCATCGCGGGCCGCACGGTGGACGGCAAGGACCGTATCGGCTACGCGCTGACCCTGCAGACCCGAGAGCAGCATATCCGACGGGAGCGGGCCACCTCCAACATCTGCACGTCGCAGGCCCTCATCGCCACGGGCACGGCGGTGTGCCTTGCGGCCTTGGGCCCCGGCGGTCTCAGGCAGATGGCGGAGCTCTGCTACCAGAAGGCCCACTACGCCGCCGCGGAAATTGGGAGGCTGGATGGCTATAACATCGTCGACAGCGGCCCGTGGTTCAACGAGTTCGTGGCAACGTGCCCGATGACTGCCGCTGAGACCAACGCCGCCTTATGGCAGCGAGGCATCATCGGCGGTCTGGTCGTCGGCGACGCCATACCCAACGGCTTGTTGCTCAGCGTGACCGAGATGAATACGCGGGAGGAGATCGACCTGCTCGTGTCCGCCCTGCGTGAAATTGCCGTGGAGGTTGCCCCGTGACGACTGACGGCGCGTTCGCCCATCGCGCGCACCAATCGTTGTGGGACCTGGCGGAGCCGGGCCGCTCCGGAGTGCGCCTGCCCGAGTCCGATGTGCCGGAGCAGCCGCTGCCCGACGCATCGCTGCTTCGGGACGGGCTGAGTTTGCCGGAGATCTCGGAGCTGGACGTGGTGCGTCACTACACGCGTCTGTCGCAGAAGAACTTCGCTATTGATACCAATTTCTACCCCCTCGGCTCTTGCACAATGAAATACAACCCCAAGATCAATGACGTGATCGCCTCGCAGGCGGGGTTCTCCGGCATTCATCCTTTGCAGCCTGAGGTAACTGTACAGGGCGCTCTGGAGCTCATGTACAGGCTGCAAGAGTGCCTGCAGAGCATCACCGGCATGACGGCGAGCTCCCTGGCCCCCCTCGCCGGCGCGCACGGCGAATTGGCTGGCGTCCTGATGATCAAGGCCTACCACGAGGAGCGCGGCGAGACGGGTCGAAGGGTGATGCTGGTCCCGGACAGCGCCCACGGCACCAACCCTGCCTCCGCGACGATGGGCGGGTTCGAGGTGGTCACGCTGCCCTCAGACAGCATGGGCAACATTGACATGGACGCCGTCGAGGCTGCCGCCAACGACCGGCTTGCCGGACTGATGATCACCATTCCCAACACCCTTGGCCTGTTCAACCCACACATCGCCCGAGTTTGCGAGCTTGTCCACAATGCCGGCGGCTTGGTCTACGGCGACGGCGCCAACATGAACGCGTTGCTGGGCCGGGCACGCCCCCACGACCTCGGCTTCGATGTCGTGCACTTGAACCTTCACAAGACCATGAGCACGCCCCATGGCGGGGGCGGCCCCGGCGCTGGCCCGGTTTGCGTCGGCGACCGCCTCACCCCCTACCTGCCTTCGCCCGTGGTGGAGATGGTGGATGAAGAGGGCGCCGCCCGATACCTGTTTGCCACGCCGCCGCAGTCCATCGGCACAATGTCCGCTTCCCACGGCAATTTCGGTGTGTTGGTGCGGGCGTACACCTACCTGCGCGCCCTCGGTGTGGAGGGACTCCGCCAGGCCAGCGGCGATGCCGTCCTGAATGCAAACTACCTGCGGCGAAAGCTGGAACATATCTACCGTGTAGCCGTCGACAAGACCTGCATGCACGAGGTCGTATTCTCCTGCCGCCCCCAGCGAGACATGGGCGTGAAGGCGCTCGACATATCCAAGCGAATGATAGACTACGGCGTGCATCCGCCCACGATGTATTTTCCCCTCATCGTGGATGAAGCCCTCATGGTCGAACCAACGGAGACCGAGAGCAAGGCGACGCTCGACAGCTTCATCGCGGTAATGGAGGCCATCGCGCAAGAGGTCCACGAGACGCCGGAGCTGCTGCACGAGGCGCCCCACTTCACGCCCGTCGGTCGCCTCGACGAGGCCCGCGCCGCGCGCCAACCCGACTTGCGCTGGCACTCCCCCTAGCCCCGAGGTCGGTGCACTGCACTCGCGCTCCCGTCCGGAAGTGCGCCGCCCAACCGCGCGCTGATTGACACTCCTGAGAGCACCCACCTAGAATGAAACTCCGTTGCGGGCGTAGCTCAGTGGTAGAGCCCTTGCTTCCCAAGCAAGTTGTCGTGGGTTCAACTCCCATCGCCCGCTCCAACGCCCCCCTTGACTTCCACTACGGCCGCCGAAACACAAGAAGAAGACCCCGCATGCACATGCGGGGTCTTCTTCTTGTGGCTATTTGGTTTCGGCCCTAGCCGCCTGGCGCAAGATTGCGAAGGATGCTCAACAGGCCCGGCTTCTTTTCAACCACCGGCGCATCGAAATGCAGGCCGCACTCCGTCTTCTCGAAATCGGCCCAACGGCCGGCCCGCGGGTCCTCGCCCACCTGCACCATGCGCGTGCAATGGGTGCATCCGAGGCTGGGGTAGCCTTGGTCGTTCAGCGGGTTGTAAGGCACGTCGTGCTGTGCGAGGTATGAGCGAGTCTGCTCTTCGTCCCACGCGGCCAGCGGGTTCACCTTGATCAGGCCGAACTTGGCGTCCCACTCCACTATCGCTACCGACTTGCGGGTCGATGACTGGTCGCGGCGGATGCCCGTGATCCACGCGTCGAAGCCCTCAAGTGCCCGACCGGTCGGCTCCACCTTTCGGAGATCGCAGCAAAGGTTGGGGTCGCGGGACCACAGCGCGTCCCCGTACTGCGCGACCTGCTCCAGCGGCGTCAGCGCCGACTTGAACGCCTGGGGTTCGATGTTGTAGCGCTCCGCAACGAGGTCCCGGAGAGCGTAGGTCTCCGGAAAGAGAAAGTCCGTGTCCGCGTAGAATACGGGGACCGACTGGTCCAGCTTGAGCGTCATGTCCAGAAGGACCATGCCGCTCACGCCGCCGAAGCTACACGCCAGTGTGACCTTCCCGGGGAACGCCTCCAGCGCCCACGCCAGGATCTCCTCTGGCGATGCGCCTTCCAGCCGCTTGTTGGCGGCCTCCAGCTCCTCCGCGGTCCACTGCCTCTTTTGCGGCTCCAAGGTTGCGTTCTGCAATGTTCTCTCCCTCAAATTGCTCCAGCCCGTTGCACAAAAAAATCGCCCTGGCTCATCCGCCGGGCGATTTTGTGGTCTCTAAGCGTTCTTGTGTTGTTCTAGCCGCTCAGAACCTCCACCCCGGCGGAAGCGGGCATACAACAACAACATACGCAGCTGTCAATCACCGCGCTGTTCGAAGTCGTCTGTACCTGCCGGGCCAAGGGCATTCCAACCTGCCTGCTCATTTGTGACAAACAATACAAGCCTTGTGCAAGGGTGTCAATACCCCAATCGAAACTCCGGCCCCTTGCCCTCGCGGCTGTACATGACGATAATGGCTGCGCGTTCACGGGAGGCGAAGAACATGCTCGCAGTGGTCCAGCGCCACAAGCTCGGCGGCGATGAGCACGTGCTCCCCATCCTCCTCGAGGCCTACCCCCTCGACACCGTTGGCCAACTCCACTATTTCCTCGTCTTCTATTGCCAGGCCGGCCGCGAAGCGATGACCGCCGCCATGGGCGGCGAGCTCGTCGGCGACATGCTCGCCATGCTCAGCGAGTACGGCATCGACCCGGACCGCTGCCGCCTGGAGCCGTCCGACGGCGACGAGGACCCCAGCATCGGCCCGCCGCCGGAGTGGTACTGGCGCAAGGACTAGCCGCGCTGCCGCAACCCTAGGCCTCTCCCGCAAACTGTGCGATCTCCACGAATGTCCGCTCCGCGTCCGACCAGTCGAACAGCTTTGCCTCCACAACCCGCTCGGCGTCAATGCCGACAACCAGTTGCTGCACCGGGAACATCTTGCCGTCTCCCCACGGATCCGTCGCGTTCTCCATATCCACGTTGGAGAGGTACGACCGCCCGTTGGGGTGCGAGTGGTAGATAATCAACGGCGGCTCCTCTGAATCGATGCCCTCGTTGAAGGCCAGCACGTCCTTCTTGCTGAAGACGTACGCGGTCTCCGCGCCGCGCATGGCCGCCGTCGGGTGGATCCCCTGCGATTGCGCGTTGTTGCACGGGCGAGCAGTCGTCACGCCGTCGCCGCCTCGAGGACCCGCCAGCCAACCGCAGCATTCCGCCGGAAAGGCCTTCCGGGCGTGCGCGTATACCTGTACCAGGATGTCTTGCGGGATTTGTAGGGGTGCGGGGGTCTCAGGCATGTGCGGCTCCTTGCTGTACTCCCATTCACCATAGAATCTGCGCCTTCTGTCGGCAAGTGCAGTCCGGGCAAATTTCGGCGATGCGCTAACCACCAGGGCACGCTTTCCGTTCTTTTCCATAAGCGCGCTCAAGACCAGTAATCACTAGGGGGGAACAATGCGACGATTTTTCGCGATAGGAGCCTTGGTACTTTTCTCGGCCCTGCTTCTACTGGCGGCGTTGCTTGCGTGCTCGTCGACGAAAGACGACGCGCAAAGCGTGAGCGTGCCGGCAACCGAAGGCGACTCCACAGCAGTGACTACCGCATCCACGACGGAGTCCACCGCCTCCATGGCAGAGACCACCGACTCCACGACCGACTCCACTGACTCCAGCGAAGACACCGACTCCAGCGAAGACAGCGACTCCAAGCCTTGGGTCGGCCTGTACGTAATGGACGTGACGGAGCGGCTGGCAACAAAGCTCGAGATCGACGCCGAGGACGGCGTCGCCGTAATCAAAGTCGTCGAGGACGGGCCCGCGGATGACGCGGGGATCGAGAGCGGCGACATCATCGTATCCATCGCTGACAGTGATGTGTCCACGGTGTCCGAAGTCCGGAACGCCGTCGGCGATGCATCAGTCGGGAACACCCTGGCATTCGCGGTGGAGCGCGACGGGAGCGAGTCCACCTACAACGTCACCGTCGGCGAGCGGCCTGCGTCCCAGTCGAGCAAGGGCCGCAGCCGCTCCGGAGGAGCGAAGTCCGGCGCCATGGGATTCTCCGGCATCGGCGCCACCATCGCGACCCTTAACGCAGACCTCGCGGAGAAGCTGGAAATCGAGGCGGAAGAGGGCATTGTCATCGTTAGGGTGGTCGACGACAGCCCCGCGGATGACGCCGGCCTACAGTCTGGTGACGTCATCGTCTCCGTCGACGGCAACACCGTGGACTCGATCTCGGATGTGGTCAATGTCGTCCGTGACGCAGAGGTTGGCGACACCATTACCTTTGTCGTTGACCGGGACGGCGAGTCCGCGAACCTGACCCTCACCGCAACCGTGGAGGAGGGCTACGGCTTCCGAGGCTCGGGCCTCAACCTGCGCGGCCTGGGTGGCATTAGGGGCGTCCTCTCCGGCGACGACGAGGGCCCCGTGAACCTCACGGTGAGCGCCGTGACCGTCAAGGCAGTCGGCGACGGCTCGGTCACGCTGACCCCGACCGAGGACGGCAATGACGACATCACCGCAACCGTCACAGACGGCTCCTTCATCTTCAAGGATGGCGAGAAGGTAAGCTTCAGCGACCTCGCGGTCGACGACGAGGGTTTTGCCGCCGTCATAGACGGCGAGCTATCGGTACTCATCATAGGCTCGCTGGACGACATCGGCCGTGGCCACGGTCGCTTCGGTCGCTTCGGCGGCGGAAGTGGCGGCAACGGTGGGGCCTTCACGCTGCCGCCCGGCTTCTCCGGTGACCGCGACTTCCTTGGTCCTCTGGACGGTTTCGAGGGTCTCCTACAGCAGGAGGAGACGACCACCTAGCCTCGCTCCCCAAAGCCAACACGTCCCCTTTCCAATGAAGGGAGGCCGGCATCTGCCGGCCTCCTCCTGCCTCTTGAACGAATATCGTTGCGAAATTGTATGGACATAAGCGCGCTGCTGGCAGCACAATGGATGCAATTCAAGCATTGCCGGACCGGCATCGGCCGTGTGGCAACCTGGCCCCAACACGGCAGAGGTCTGCAAACGAAGGAGGTAACATGGTTGGGAATACGCTATATAGATGGGTGGCCGTACTTGCTGCCGTAGTGTTGGCCGTGGGAGTGTTGGCAGCCTGCGCCAGCGACACCAGCACATCCGCATCCACAACCTCCACGTCCTCTGGGTCGTCGGCGGCGCCCCAGCAGCCGCAGGCGCCTGCACCCGCCAATGAACCCGCGGGCGTCGTCACGTCCGCCGGGGCCCCCCAGGCGCCGGAAGCGCCCCAAGGAGCCGTGGTCATCACTCCCCCCAGCATGGTGAAACCCGCGGTGGACCGAGTGATCATCGCCTTCCCCGGACCTTCCACCGAGGGGAACGACCCGAACTTCGACTTCAGCTCGCCTCCTAGCGTGCAGCTACGGCCCATGTATGAGTACCTAGTCGGCGTGAATCCGGAGACTGGCGCCTTTGAGCCGCAGCTCGCCGAGACCTGGTCTGTCGAGCCGGACGGTTTCGGCCTTCGCTACAAGCTTCGTGAGGGCGTCCCATTCCACAACGGCTGGGGCACCGTCAAGACTGCGGACGTCCAGCACGCGCTGTGGAGCATCTCACGGGAGGACTCCCTCCACGGCCTGGCATCCCAGTTCCGCCGAGAAATCACGGAGATTCAGCCGGTCAACGATCACGAATTTGTAATCCGGTTGAATAAGGCCAACCCCGGCAACTTCAACGGCATCTCTCAGCTCATTGGCGGATGGGAGATCTCCAGCAAGGCCATGTACGACGAAGTCGGCCAGCCGAAGCTCGCGGAACAGCCTATCGCCGGCACCGGGCCCTACAAGTTCTTGGAACGGGAGCAGGGCCAATACGTCCGGTTTGAGCGGGCCTCCAACGCCCATTGGCGCGTTACTCCGGACTTCCCGGAACTGGAGCTCCGCTGGACGTCTGAGGCCTCCACCAGGCTGGCCGCTTTGCTCACGGGAGAGATTCACCTGACCCCCGTACCCTCGGACTTGGAAGCCCAGGTGATTGACTTTGGCGGACGCATGCTCAGCGGGAACGTTCCTGGATTCCGGACCTTCTTCAACTTCCAGGGGTCATGGTGGATTGACCACGGCGACCCGACCTCAGGTCGCAAGTTCCCGGATAGCCCGCTCCTCGACCAGAATGTGCGCAAGGGGTTGAGCAAGGCCATTGACCGCGCCGCGCTGAACGAGGCGTTCTTTGGAAATGAGGCGGAACAGGCGGTCCACAGCCACTTCCACCCCAGCCGTCTTGGTTGGAACCCGGCGTGGGTTGACAGGGTTGACGCCGAGTATGGGTACGACCCAGCCGGTGCCCGCGCGGCGTTGGCCGAAGCCGGCTACAACGCCAACAACCCCTTGGAGACGAGCCTGCACCTGGTCAACCTCACCACCTACGCCGGCTCGCTGGACCTCATTGAGTCCGTCCAGGGTTTCTACGCTGATGTCGGCGTCAAGGCCAAATTGCTTACCTTGGACGCGGCCTCACGGCGCGCGAAGAGTCGCGGCCACGAGTTCAACAACCACATCAGCCTCGTGTCCACGTCTTCGGACATCTTCCTGGCCTCCCGGGTATACATGACTTCGTCGCACCCAACGGCGGGCAACTACCAGGACGCGGAGATCAACGGCTACTACACGGATGCCACGTCAACCCTGAGTTTGGAGGGACAGGACGCTGCGCTGCGCAAGTTGGGCGACCGTTCCTTCGGCCTGAACCAGTCAATCCCGCTCTTCTGGATTCCCGCGAAGATCGCGGTTGACCCGAACGTGGTTTCCGACTACGTCTTCCCCGGTAACATCTCGGGCACCTGGACGCACATGTACAACATACGGGCTGCCCAGTAGCTGCGACCGAGCAGCACCTAGAACGCCCCCGGGGGTCCGCCTCCGGGGGCGTTCTCATTGGCCCGTCTTTTCGGCGGAGGCCGGAACCCACGGGCAGTTGCCGGTCGCCCTGAGCCTGTCGCAGGGCGAACAGCGCAGGGGCGGGTCTATGACGAGCGTAAGATCTGCCTTAGCGCCACTCGTATAGGTCAAACTTGCCCTTTTTGGTTGTGGCCAAACGCCCTTGCCTTACCAGCAGTTCAACTACTTGCCTCACCAGAGGGTCGCCGTAGTTTCTAAACTGTCCGTGAATCTTGTCGAGGGTTTTCGGCGGGTAACAGTAATCACAAATTGCTTCGGCTAGAAACACTGTCTTTTCAGGAAGCCGTCTGATCGGAGACACGATGGTATGGCCCGGATTGCCGTCCTCCACTTCCCCAGTGACGAACTCCAAAAGGCCCTCCTGCCTCTCCAAAAAGCCCTTCAATCGGTTCTTCAACACAGGTTTCTCTTCTCTAAGGGCACCATGGCCATGCACTATGTCCAAGCGAATGGCTGCAGGATTGCTAGCGCCGTCAAAGGTGTAGTTGTAGAAGTCGACAAACTCCTCCAAGGCCTCTATCCATTTGTATCCGTGCAAGTCCAGAGTAACCGATGCCATTTCCCTGTTCCTGCCTATTCCTTCTCTTGTCGATCACGGTACTCGTTTGGATTCAGTGTAGGAGCTGGCCGGGATAGCGGCAATGAAGCCAACACTTCATCATTGGCCCGCGCCTTACAAATTGACGCCCAATCCCGTCCCGTGTATCCTCCCGCCTAACTGGACAGACGCCCCCAACGGCGAACTCGGAGGGAAGGAAACATGCTCACCAAGGAAGAAAACCGGTACATGACGGAGACCGGCCCCGGCACGCCCATGGGCGATTTCATGCGACGCTTCTGGCATCCCGTGCTGCTCTCGGAGGAGCTGCCGGAGCCCGACTGCGCGCCCAAGCGCACCACCATCCTCAACGAGCAGCTCGTCGCCTTCCGCGACACCGACGGCAACGTCGGCCTCGTCGACAACAACTGCCCGCACCGGCGTGCCAGCCTCTTCTTCGGCAGGAACGAGGAGGCCGGCCTCCGCTGTGTCTACCACGGCTGGAAGTTCGACGTGAACGGAGACTGCGTCGACATGCCCTCCGAGCCCGCCGAGTCCAACTTCAAGGACAAGGTCAAGATCAAGTCCTACCCCTGCCGTGAGGGCGCTGGCATGATCTGGGCCTACATGGGGCCGCCGGAGCTCCAGCCGGAAATGCCCAAGCTTGAGTACCTCGACATGCCGCAAGACCAGTACGTCACCACCAAGGTCATGTATGAGTCCAACTACGTCCAGGTCATCGAGGGTGAGATCGACACCGTCCACGCCTCCATCCTGCACAGCAACCTCGACTCCCTGGACAGGTCGAACAGCGCAACGACCATCGGCGGACGCTACTCCTACAGGGACCGGCCGCCCCGCTTCTTCGTGGAGGACACGGACAGCGGCATCCTCATCGGCGCGCGCCGCAACGCGGAAGAGGACAGCTACTACTGGCGCATCTCCCGCTTTCTCTACCCCTACATCACCATGATCCCCCGCGAGCCCCTGGGCTCAGCTCGCTCAGGCCTCATCGTGCCGATCGACGACGAGAATTGCTGGTTCTTCTGGGTGCGCTGGAACCCCTACCGCCCGCTGGAAGCCGATGAGGTCCGCACCTACGAGCTCATGAAGGCCAGCCTCGCGCCCGTGACCTACCTAGGCCAGGCCAATAAGAGCAATGACTACATGATTGACCGCGAACTGCAGAAGACGGTGAACTACACTGGCATCCCCCAGAACAACGCCCGCGCCCAGGACGCCGCGATGACCGACAGCATGGGTACCATCGTTGACCGCTCCCATGAGCACCTGGGCACCACCGACATGGCGATCATCCGCATGCGCCGCCGTTTGGTGCAGGGCGCTCGGGAGCTGGAGGACGGCATCGAGCCCTACGCCGCGAGCCACCCACAGGTCTTCGCCGTCCGCTCAGGCGGCGCGGTCCTCCCCCGCGACGTGTACTTCACGGAAGACCCGACGGTCCAGGACGACATCTTCGTCCGCTAACCCATCATCTTGACATAAAGTGAGAGGCCCCGGCGCCATTGCCGCACCGGGGCCTCTCGTTGCTTGTTTGCCTGTTCTCTTCCTATTCGTAGGTAATCGGCGCCTAGCCATATCTCTCTAATAGCCTCAACAGCTCCATTTTGTGCCTGGCGTCATGGCCACTACAGTACCTTGAAGACTTTCCACTTGGGCTATAGCCGCAACCACAAACACATAGGTGATATAGAGAATTGTCTTGAAGCCGGTTGGCGTAGTCCATCCTAGTATCATCTAGAGTAGGGTTAGAGCAAAGGAGCATTTCTCGGACTATCCGGTCTACAGAAAGACGAGAAATGTGCCGCGCATTCACAAAGCGATACTTGCCGCGAGCCATTTCATAGCAGCCACAAATACATGTCCTCTTCCCCGCGAACCTCTGACCGCCTGACTCTGTGAGACTCTCAAGTGGTTCTGCAAGGCGCGTATGCTCAATTGCAGCCACTGGCCCCTCGGCCGCACTGGAAGCATCTGAAGCGTTTCGGTCTTCTTCGCGAGGTTCATACTCTTGAACTTCTCCCTTTTCCCCACGAGATAGTCGCCTCCTGGCTTGTTGAGCCAAGATCACTCCAACCGCTCCTACAATGGTCCCAACTACGAGCCACATCTCGAGTCATCCCCCTACACTCCTACGCCCGTGCACGTCGGTACGCCAGGAGCCACCACTCCAGGCTGTCATGCAGCGCCATCCAGGAGGCCTCGATGATGTTGACCGAGCACCCCATGGTGTGCCACGTCGACGCCCCATCGGTGGACTCGGCCAACACGCGGACCATCGCGCCAGTGCCCGCGCCCTGGTCAATCACGCGCACCTTGTAGTCCACCAGCCGCACTGCTTCCAGCTCCGGGTAGAACTCCAGCAGCCCCTTGCGAGCGGCGGTGTCCATCGCGTTGACAGGGCCATTGCCCACAGCCGCCGTGTGCATAACCTGCCCGCCCACCTGCACCTTGACAGTAGCCTCGCAGGCAACGGACTCCAGGGCGTCATCCGCCGGGCGGCGGTGCTTCTCGACGATGACCAGGAAGTCCACAAGGTCGAAGGGCGCCTGGTAGTCCGGCAGTGCCCGCCGCACCAGCATCTCGAAGGACGCATCAGCGCCCTCATACTGGAAGCCGCGGTTCTCCTGCTCCTTGATGACCGTCAGGGCGTTGCGCACGACCTCGTCCGAGGCGGGGATGCCCAGGTCTTTCAGCTTCTGCACGACGTTGCTGCGCCCAGCCAACTCCGAAACCAGAATGTGCTTGGTGTTGCCCACCAGCTCCGGCGCAACGTGCTGGTAGCTTTCTTGCACCTTTGCCATCGCCGATGCGTGGAGGCCGGCCTTGTGGGTAAATGCGCTGGCGCCGACGAACGGTTGGAACGGGTTGGGTATCCGGTTCACGATGTCGCTAACGTAGTGCGAGACCTCGGCCATGCTCCGTAGCTGCTCGTCCGTGAGGCACTCGTAGCCCATCTTGAGTTGGAGGTCGGCGATGACGGAGATGAGGTTGGCGTTGCCGCACCGCTCGCCGTAGCCGTTCACCGTGCCCTGCACCTGCGTCGCGCCCGCGAGCACACCGGCAAGCGCGTTCGCCACGGCGACGTCGCCGTCGTTGTGCGGGTGGATGGCGAGCGCCGCCTCCGGCACCTCCTCGCGCACCCGGCTGACGATGGCCGACACCTCGTGCGGCAGCGCCCCCCCGTTGGTGTCGCACAGCACAACAGTGTCGACCCCCGCATCCGAGGCGGCGCGCACGCATTGCAGCGCGTACTCGGGGTTTGCCTTGAAGCCATCGAAGAAGTGCTCGGCATCCAGCAGGACGGTCTTGCCGTGCCCCTTGAAGAAGGCGACGCTATCGGAAATCATCGCCAGGTTCTCTTCCAGGTTTGTCTCAAGTACCTCCGTGACGTGCATGTCCCAGGTCTTGCCCACCATGGTGACGACGGGCGTATTGGCGTTGAGCGCGTGCCTGAGTGTGGCGTCCGTCTCCGCGGAGCCATTGGCGCGCCGCGTGCTGCAGAATGCGGCCAACTTGGCGTGCTTCAGCTCCAGCGACTGCGCCAAGTGGAAGAACTCCGCGTCCTTGGGGTTGGCACCGGGCCAGCCCCCCTCAATGAAATCGATGCCGAGTTCATCCAGCTTCAGAGCAATCTTGAGTTTGTCCTCTACAGAGAGAGAAACGCCCTCCTGTTGCGTACCGTCCCGCAACGTCGTGTCGTAAATTTCCACTTTGGCCATGATTGCTAACCCCCTCGACCGGCGCGGCCTGCGCCCGGTTGTCGCTGACAATAAAAGGCCCGTCCCACCAAGGGACGGGCGCTCAACCCGCGGTACCACCCTTATTTCTCCCCGGTTTGGGGAGACGCTTGGAAGGCGCAATCACGCCCCTTCCCGGTAACGGTGGGAAGCCGTTGCGCCTACTACCGAGGTTCAGCGCAATGCTCAGGAGGGATTTTCGACGGGCGCCCACCTGTCCGCTCTCACCGTACCGGACTCGCTGAAGGCTGCACTCCCGGCTACTCGTCTCCGTCAACGCAAAGCATAGGCTAGCACGGGAGCGGAAAGGGGGTCAAGCTAAGGCGTATCCTCCCCCAACCCAGCCACCTTCGTGTAGTTTTCACCCACAACCCCTGTGCGATAATGCGCCCACGTCCACTGAGGTGCACCGTGACACTGAAGCGCGCCCCAACATTTGACCAGCGGCTTCGAGCCTTTCGGCGCGTACTGGAGATGGAGGCGAAGCGCGGTTACGCCGACCGGGCCGTCGTGGGTGGACTCGGCCGCTTCCTGGACCGCTGGCGCGCCGAGCTTTCCGAGGAGGAAGCCGATTCCCTCCCACCAGCCCTCGTCGCCGCGTTGGCCCAGCGCAAGTACCACGAGCTTTCAACTGACCTGCGAGAGCGATGGGTATACGAAGCGCTGACGGCCCTCGGCGACCATGCAGCCGCGTCAGAGCCGCTTCCCAAGCAGCGCGCCGTTCGCGCCGTCCCGCCTCGGCGTCTCGCGCCCCCGCCCGCCGCGCCGACCCTCGACTCACCGCCGACGATTGTGCGTGGTGTCGGTCCAGGCATCGCGGCCAAGTTGGAAAACCTGGGCATCACCAACGTCAACGGTCTGATGCGCCACTACCCATCGCGGCACCTGTCCGTAACCAGCATTTCAGAGCTCGAGGGCGCGCAAGAGACCGCCATTATCGGGACGGTGTGGAGCATCAACCGCCGCGGCTTCGGCCGTGGGCAGCAGTTGCAGTCGACGGAGGCTGTTGTGGGCGACGCCACAGGGAACGTGCAGGTCGTCTGGTTCAACCAATCCTACGTCGCCCGCTACGTCAACAACAACGACCGCATTTTGGTGAGCGGCTATTTCCGCGCCTATCGCGGTAGGCCCACTCTGGAGGCAAACAACTTCGAGGTCCTTCAGGAGGACGTAGAGGCTCTGCCCCCTGGCAGCCTTGTACCCGTCTATCCGGCCACCAAGGGCCTGAACCAGCGCACCCTCCGCCGCATCATCGGCAACGCGTTGGAAGCATGGCTGCCGCGACTCTCCGATCCAATTCCGGACGCTGTCCGACATCGGCAACAGTTGATGCCGCTTTCCTCTGCTCTCGGTGCGTACCACCGGCCCGAGTCCGTCGAAGCCAAGTCGGAGGCACGGCGGCGGCTCGCATTCGATGAGATGATCGTGAGGCAGCTCTTCCTGTTGGCCCGCAAGCACAACTGGCAGGAAGCGCCGGCGGTGCGTTTGCCCATGCACGTTGACCTTCTGCGCTCCTACGTCGACGCGCTGCCGTTCAAGCTCACTCGGGCCCAGCGCAGAGTGCTCCGAGAGGTGTTGGACGACATCGCCGAGGCGAAGCCCGCGCACCGGCTTATCGAGGGAGACGTTGGCAGCGGCAAGACCGTCGTCGCCCTGGGCGCCATGCTCAACGCGACAGCCCACGGCTACCAGGCTGCCTTGATGGCGCCGACAGAGTTGCTGGCCGAGCAGCACTTCCAGACCATCTCCCGTCTCCTCGAAGGTTTCCAGCGCCCCATCAGCGCGCCCAACCGGCTCGCCCTCTACGTGGACCCGCTGTCGCGTCCACTCGTAGTGGGCCTGCTGCTTGGCAGCCACACCTCACGCCAGAAGGCTGCCCTACGTCGAGAAGCTAGAGACGGTGGCATCGACATCCTCGTTGGCACGCACGCGCTGCTGCAGGAAGCTACCGCCATTCCCAACCTCGCCCTCGCTGTGGTGGACGAGGAGCAACGCTTCGGCGTTGCGCAACGTCAGGCGCTAATCGCCAAGAGTGGGTTGCGCCCGCACCTCATCAGCATGAGCGCGACGCCCATACCGCGCAGTCTTGCGCTCACGGTCTACGGCGACCTCGACATCTCCACCATTGACGAGATGCCGCCGGGCCGCACGCCCAATCGCACGCGGTGGCTGCGACCGGACCAGCGCGATCAGGCGGTCCGCTTCATCCGAAAGGAGGTCGCCGAGGGCCACCAGGCATTCGTCGTCTGCCCCATCATCGAGGAATCCGAGTCGCTGCAGGTGAGTGCGGCAGTGGAAGAGTACCGCCGCCTGTCAGAGGAGGTCTTCCCTCACCTGCGCGTAGGGCTGCTTCACGGCCGAATGACGCTGGTCGAGAAGAACGCGGCAATGGAGCGGTTCCGCAGCGGTGAGCTGGATATTCTGGTGTCGACTCCAGTCGTGGAGGTGGGCGTCGATATTCCCAACGCCACGGTGATGATGGTGGAGGCGGCAAACCGCTTCGGCCTCTCTGCGCTCCACCAGCTCCGGGGCCGGGTCGGCAGGGGCGAGGCGCAAGGCTACTGCATCCTCATGGCTGACGAGGTGTCCGATGTGGCCCGTGCGCGGCTGGAAGCGCTGGAGCAAGAAACCGACGGCTTCCGTATCGCCGAGGCCGACCTTATTCTGCGCGGCCCCGGCGAGCTGGTTGGCACTCGGCAGAGCGGCCTGCCCGACCTCCAGCTCGCGGACTTGCACGACGTCGAGCTCGTCACCGCCACTCGTGACGAGGCGAACGCCATCCTCTCCGCCGACCCGAAATTGCAGGAGGACGAGCACCGCCTCCTCGCCGACGCCGTCGAACGGCTAGTCTCGCGCATGGAAGAGTAGGCGTAGCTGAGTCTGAGTTTCCACCTGCGCAGGGCATTGCTGTATACTTTACCTACTTGGCACGCCCCATTCGGCGGCCGTGCCCACCCTGCATCCGGCGGTGAGACGCTCCCTGCCGCAGAGCGTGAGTGACTATGCACGTCAAAGACCTTGTCGCCGCCCGCGTGACGGAAGCCCTCAACAAAGCCCAGACCACCCAGGCGCTGCCCACGGTCCCGGCTCCCGGGGGCATAGTTGAGCGACCACAAAACCCCGAACACGGGGACTTCGCCAGCAGCGCCCCCCTCAAGCTCGCCCGCACCATGCGCATGGCCCCCATGGACATCGCGCAGGCGTTGGCGGACTGCATGGCGACGGACCGCGAGATTGCAACCGTCGAGGTCTCACCGCCCGGCTTCATCAACTTCACCCTCTCGCCCGAATGGTTGCAGGAGCAGGTCGACACCATCCTGGAGGCCGGGGAGACCTTCGGTTCGACGAACGCGGGGGCAGGTCAGCGCGTCCAGGTGGAGTTCGTCAGCGTGAACCCGACGGGGCCGGTACACGTAGGGCACGCCCGCGGCGCAGTCATCGGCAGCGTGCTCGCGTCAACGCTGGGCGCCGCCGGCTACGACGTTTCCCGTGAGTACTATCTTAACGATGCCGGCAGCCAGATCGACCTCTTCCACCAGTCCCTCTACGCTCGCTACGCACAGGCACGGGGCCGCGACGCCGCTCTGCCCGACGGCGGCTACCAGGGCGAGTACATGAAAGAGCTCGGCGAAGAGCTGGCGCAAACGCACGGTGACGACTTCCTTGATATGC
The DNA here is from genome assembly GCA_965249605.1 of Dehalococcoidia bacterium. Classification (GTDB taxonomy): domain Bacteria; phylum Chloroflexota; class Dehalococcoidia; order Lucifugimonadales; family UBA1127; genus UBA1127. The sequence continues at coordinate 1,106,880 of OZ252245.1, read as the reverse complement.
CGGAGGACGAGGGTGTCCGGCAGGTCGGCGCCATCGGCATCGACCGCATGATCGTCAACATTCGCGACGACCTCGCGGCCCTACGTGTCGAGTTCGACGTGTGGTTCAGCGAGAAGAGCCTCTTTGAAGCCTCAGACTACGACACCGCCATGCATATGCTTCGCGAGGGCGGGCATGTCACGGAGCGCGAGGGCGCAACGTGGTTCGACTCGACGGCCCTCGGTGAGGACAAGGACAACGTCCTCATCCGCTCCAACGGACTGCCCACGTACTTCGCCTCAGACGCCGCATATCACTACAACAAGTTCATTGTCCGTGGCTTTGACCGCGTGACAGACATCTGGGGCGCTGATCACCAGGGGCACGTGAACCGCGTGAAGGCCGTCGTGGGGGCATTGGGGGTAGACCCGGACCGGCTCAACATCATCATCGGCCAGATGGTGGCGTTGAAGCGAGGCGGCGAGTCCGTCCGCGCGTCCAAGCGCACGGGCGACATCGTCACCTTGCGGGAGCTCGTAGAAGAGGTCGGCCCCGACGCCTGCCGGTACTTCTTTCTCGCTCGCTCCGCGGAGGCGCAGATGGAGTTCGACCTGGAGCTGGCCACAAAGGAGTCCCAGGACAACCCCGTCTATTACTTGCAGTACGCCCACGCCCGCATAGCAGGCATCCTCCGCAACGCCGGCGAGCGCGGGCTCGACTTCACCGAGGGCGACGTGCACTTGCTTCGCGAGCCCGAGGAGCTTGCGCTGGTGCGCCAACTCCTGCTACTTCCTGAGATCGTGGAAACCGTCGCGGATACGATGGAACCCCACAGGCTGCCCTACTACACGCTGGAGCTCGCCACCGCCTTCCACTGGTTCTACGACCGCTGCCGCGTCATCTCTGACGATGAGGCGCTGACCCGGGCGCGGCTCAAGCTGGTGGATGCCTCACGCATTGGCCTCGCGCGGTGCCTGTCGCTCATGGGCATGGCTGCGCCGGAGCAAATGTAACGCATGCCTGCGCATAGCTGGACCGTCGCATGATGAGCCAGCAGCAGCCTGAGGCGCCCGTCCGCGCGGGCCTGCTCAGCGGCAGCGTCGCGGCCATTGCGGCGGCGCTGCTCTCCCTACCGCTGGAGTCCCCCCATGACGGCCTCGTTAACAGCGCGACCGTAGTTGTCATAACACTCATTGCGGCCGCCATCGCCGGGCTTTTGTGGAAGCGGCTGCCCGAGGGCCCGTCCCGCACCAAGCACTTCCTAATCTTCATTCTCGTGGGCTATCTCCTGGTCGCTGGCTTTACGGCGCTCATGCAGACGCAAGTGGAACGCTCACTCTCCTTTGGGTTGCCTGTGGCGGCCCTGTCGGCGGTCATCATTGGTGCGGGCGTCCCGCTGCTGGCGGACAAAGGGCGCGCGTTGCCGTGGTGGCTGGCCCTCGCGGCGGTGGCGGTCGCGCTGGCCGTTGGCATCGCGCTGGCGGGGCAGGGCGACCAGGAAAGCGGCGAGCTGGAGCTTCCGCCACGCACTGCTGACCTTGAGCGCAACTCGCCCGTTGCTTTAACCGGATGACTGTGCGGCCGGACTCCGGCCAGCCAATGAGAAAGGCTCACACAACAATGTGGAACGCGACTCTCAGGCACTCGATTGCCCTGGCTCTCGTCTTGGCGCTCGTCTTGGTGGCCTTGTCTGCCTGCGGCGGGGAGTCGGACGAAGGAGCAGACTCACCCGAGCCCGTGCAACAGCCGGTCGTGTCGTCCACGACTGCGCCGGCCCAAGAGCCGACAGCCGCGTCGCAACCCGCCCCGGAACCAACGGCGGCTCCCATCGTCGCGACGGAACCCGCCGCCATGGAGCGCAAGCTCGGCGAGGTTGACGGGGTCACCTTTATCATCGGTGAGGGCTCCGAGGCCACCTTCACCGTCGGAGAGGTGCTCGCACGTGTGCCGCTGCCCATCGAGGCGGTGATGCGCACCGACGAGCTGTCCGGCGAGATTCACCTCGACGGGCGGGAGTCGCGCATCACCATCGACCTTCAGACGCTGGAGAGCGACCAGGCCAACAGGGACCGGTGGGCGCGCGGCAGGCTTTTCGGCCAGCACCCCACGGGCGTTTTCATACTGACGGACGCCACCCCGTTGCCCGACGGCTTCACGGAGGGCGAGACCGTGACAATGCAGGTCACCGGGTCGTTGGAGCTGTTGGGACAGACCATCCCCATGACCTTCGACATTGAGGCGCGCGACGACGGCGACTTGGTGCTCATCCTGGGGAAGGCAACCTTCACGTGGGATGACCTCGGCGTGGCGACACCCTCGAGCCCGGCGGTCGTCTCCGTGGAGGACGAGGTCCGTGTCAACGTCCTCATCACCGCGCGTCCTCAGTAGAGAAGGCTTACCGGCGGGCGGATGGCGGTCTATTAGGGCTCCGCGTCTTGCCCGAACCCGCCCAGTTCGAGGTACTTGGCGGCCAGCGCCACGTAGTGATCGGCATTGCGCTTGAAGCGCTCGATGTGACGATCGGTGACGGCGCCCTTGACCTCCGCCGGCACGCCTGTCATGAACGTGCGCGGAGGCACCTTGGCGTTCTCCCGGACGACGGCGCCTGACGCGATGATGGAGTAGTCGCCGATCTCGGTGAAGCCGCCGTTCACCACCGCGCCGTTGCCGATGACTACGCCGTCGCCGATCTTGTCGGCGTGGCACAGGACGCGGTGGCCCATGACCACGTTGTCGCCGATGACCGCGCCGCGCCCATCCGTGTGGATGGTGCTGTTGTCCTGAATGCACGTGTTCACCCCGATGACCACCTTCCCGATGTCACCGCGGATGACCGTGCCCGGCCACACGCTGCTTCCCGCCCCGATTTCCACGTCGCCGATAACGTAGGCAAACTCACTGACAAACGCCTTCGGGTCGATCTTGGGCGTAAGCCCGTTCCATGAGCGTATCATCTGCTGTCGTTCTCCCTGGTCAGATTGCGCCGGCCCTTGCTGAGCCATCCAGACTGGCGGGTGCGCTGCCGTCGCCTTCGAGGGCTATTTCAGCCACGGCAGGAACTTGCGCCATTCATCCAGAATGGCCCTGTGGTGGAACATGATGTATGGATTGGGCCTGGGCACGCGGGGTTCGGCCATGAGCGTCATGCGGGCTTCTTTGGGGGTGTTGCCGGCCTTTTTGTGGTTGCAGGGGATGCAGGCGCTGGTGACGTTCTCCCAGACATGGGGGCCGCCCCTGTGTCGGGGCATTACGTGGTCAATGGTGAGGTCCTTGGTCTGTTTGCCGCAGTACTGACAGGTGTAGCCGTCTCTTAAGAACACCTCCTGGCGGGAGAGGCGCCTTTGCTGGACCGGGCGTTTCACCATGTAGATGAGGCGGATGACTGAGGGAATGTCCAATGCCACTTGCGCGGAGCGGATAGTCCCCCGGCCGTTCTCCAGCATCTCCGCTTTCCCGCGGCCGAGGAGCACGACAGCGCGACGAACATTGCAGACGTTCAAGGCCTCATAGTTTTGGTTCAGCAACAGTACCGGCAGCTCAAGGGCGCCCACTCGCTGCCTCCCTACAGGTAGGGTTCCTGACGTTGCCATATTACCAGAACAACAGTTGGCTGCCCAACACCCCTACGTTACTATACCCCCGTCAGCGCACGCGTCGCCTTCAGCAGCTCGTGCACCCTTGCCGTCGAGGGTGCTTCGGCGTAGATGCGAATGAGCGGCTCCGTGCCCGAGAACCGCACTACCGACCACTCGCCGCCTTCCATGCGGTAGCGTATGCCGTCGATGCTGTCGATCCCCATCACCGCGCTTCCCGCAAGCTCCGAGGGCGACACCTCGTGGAGGCGGCTTTCCACCGCCGCTCGGTTGGCGCCGTCGAACACCACGTCCAGCCGGTCGTAGTGGTGCGGGCCAACGAGGTCGTAGATCTCTTCGATGATCGCCGACAACGTCTTGCCCTTTCGCGCCGCCAGGTCCAGCAGAAACAGTGCGCTCAGCACGCCGTCGCGCTCCGGGATGTGGCCGCGAAAGCCGAAGCCGCCGCTCTCCTCGCCGCCGATGAGCGCGTCAGTCTCCAGCATCAGCGGCGCAATGTACTTGAAGCCGACCGATGTCTCGTGGACCGGCACGTCGTAGCGCTCGCCAAGGCGCAGGACCATGTTGCTTGTGGTCAGCGACTTCACCAGCGGGCCGCGGAAGCCGCGCACTTCCAGCATGTAGTAGGCAAGAAGGGTGAACACCTGCAGCGCGGTGATGTACTCGCCGGAGCCGTCAATAGCGCCGACTCGGTCAGCATCGCCGTCCATGGCCACGCCAACCAGCGCATTCGAGCTGAGTACGGCGTCGCGAAGCGGGTCCAGGTTGCGTTCGATGGGCTCCGGGTTGTGCATGCCGGGGAATGCCGGGTTCACCGTGCCGCGAACCTCCGTGACGGTGGTCGCGCCGCCGGAGAGCAGCGCGCTCAGGTACCCTGCACCCGCGCCGTGCATGGCGTCGACGGCGACATGGCAACCGACAGCCCGAAGCGCGTCAAGGTTCACCAGCCGCGCCACCTGCTCCATGTACGCTGGGGCAGGATCGATGTCCGTCACGAGGCCGGCGTCCCGCGCCTCCTGCAGCGAGAGTCGACGGACGAACCCGGCCTCTTGCACATGGAGAATCTCCATCTCGAGCTCGTTGAGCACCTCTGGCGACGGACTGCCTCCGGACCGCCCGCGGTACTTGAAGCCATTCCAATGCGCGGGATTGTGACTAGCGGTGATCATGACGCCGCCCGCCGCCTTGTAGTGCACGAGGTTGTACCCCACCACCGGCGTCGGCGCAGGCGCTGTGCACCTGAACACGTGCAGCCCGTTCCCCGCCAGCACCTCGACCACCGCGTCAGCGAATTCAGCCGACTCGAAGCGGGTGTCATAGCCAACAATAATGGACTCGTCCTTGAGCCCCTGTTCTATGTGGTACTTGGCGACGCCCTGCGCACAGATTCTGACGTTGTCGAACGTGAACTCCTCGGCGATGATGGCGCGCCAGCCGTCTGTGCCGAATCGCAGACGGACATCATTGGATGGCATGTATTCCCTCCGGATGATCAGTAGACGTTATGCGGCAAGCCCTACTGCCTGCGTCACTAGGATGGTAGTGCATTTTGCCGCGCCCCGCCAAGACCAAGGATATTTACTGTCTCTGGGAATGCCCAGCCCGTTTGTCCCTGAAGGTTGTTGCGTGGCGAGGGGAAGTAAACCGGAATACTCGTTTCGCTGTCAGCGACCCACTTTGACTGGAAATTCGTAGTTGCCAGGGGCCTCCACGCACGACGGCTTTTTGCGTTTTTCAAAACGAGTCCTGCCTGAAACAGGATGTACACACCCTCTCTATCGAAGAAGACCATCCCAACAACGAACCAATTGGTGAGCATGACGAGGTTGATGTACTGGTTGAGGTCATTGGCTTCGTGCTCCATGGGGGGACGATAGCGGAGGTTGCGAGGCGTGGGCAAGGGGGCCGTGGCAGGGTTTCGCGCCGGCGCGGGACGGCCCCCTTCATGTGCCCTCAGGACAGGCTTCGAGAGCCTCAGGGTGATCGGAATCGCGACCCCCCTACTGGGGTGGGTGTCGCCAGGGTGTCGGAGATCTGGGCAATGCGAGAGCCCAACCCGCCGAACGGATTGGGCTCTCGCTTACTTGCCCTTGTCTCGATTGCGCCTAGCCCTAGATGCCGGCGTCCTGCCGGAGCTCGTCGGCCTTGTCCGTGTGCTCCCACGGCAAATCGACGTCGTCGCGGCCGAAGTGGCCGTAAGAGGCGGTCTGGGCGTAAATGGGCGCGCGGAGGCCAAGCTGACTGATGATGGCGCCGGGACGCAGGTCAAAGTGCTTATCCACCAATTCGGCGATCTTGTCATTGGGAATGACGCCGGTGCCAAACGTCTCAACGGAGACGTTGATGGGCTCGGCCATGCCAATGGCGTAGGACACCTGGATCTCGCACCGGTCCGCCAGACCCGCGGCGACCACGTTCTTGGCCACCCAGCGGGCAGCGTAGGCCGCGGAGCGGTCGACCTTCGTCGGGTCCTTGCCAGAGAAGGCGCCGCCACCGTGCCGCGCGACGCTTCCGTAGGTGTCAACCAGGATCTTGCGCCCCGTGAGGCCGGCGTCGCCGTGAGGGCCACCAGTCACAAACCGCCCCGAGGGGTTTATGAAAATACGCGTCTTGTCGTCAATCAGGTCCGCCGGCACGACGGCGTTGATGACGTGCTCCCGCACGTCTTCCGCAATCTTCTCCTGTGACACTTCAGCAGCATGCTGTGTGCTCACAACCAGCGTGTGGACCCGCTTGGGCTTACCAAACTCGTACTCAACGGTGACCTGACTCTTGCCGTCAGGCCGTAGCCACGGCAGGATTCCTTCCCGACGCGTAACTGCCAAACGCCGAGTAAGGTGGTGGGCAAGAGAGAGCGTCAACGGCATGAGCTCGGCGGTCTCATTGCAGGCAAAGCCGACCATCATACCCTGGTCGCCTGCGCCAAGCACCTCGACCTCGGACTTCTCTTCTTCGCTTCCGCGGTGCTCCAGCGCCCTGCTGACCCCCTGGTTGATGTCCGGCGACTGGGCGTGCAGGCGCACCAGCACCTCGCAGGACCGGTAGTCGATGCCGGTCTCCGCGCTGTCATAGCCGATGCGCTTCAACGTGTCCCGCACAACCTGCTCGTAGTCCACCTGCGCCGTGGTCGTGATTTCACCTAAGACGGCCACGAAGTCGGTGCCGGTCGCCGTCTCACACGCTACGCGGGCCGCGGGGTCCTGGGCGTAGATCGCGTCGAGAATGCTGTCGCTCACCTGGTCGCAGACCTTGTCCGGGTGTCCTTCCGTCACGGACTCCGAGGTGTAGAGGTAGCTTGGGGACATTGCGAAGGTATTGCCTTGAGTCGTCATGCTCTCTCCCTTGCCTTCCTTTCTTGCACTCGCGCACCGCCTAGTAGCCAGAGCGCCGGGGGACGCTACGATTACAACTTGCGTGGCCGCCGCATACCTGGGGCTAGCTCTCCTTGGCAGGACGTGGGCGGCGGCGCGGGGCGGGCGCTGCCGCGGGCTCCTCTGAGGCTGCCCCGCCATCAGCGGCAGCGGCCGCTGCACGCGGCGACCTGCGGCGGGTTGGGGCCGGCGCAGCTTCTTCGGCGGGCTCGGCGGCCGGGGCTTCCGGCTCCGCGACTGCGGCTTCCGGCTCGGCGGCCGGGGCTTCCGGCTCCGCGACTACGGCTTCCGGCTCAGCGGCTGCGGCTTCCGGCTCCGCGACTGCGGCTTCCGGCTCACCCTCTTCGGCAGCAGCCTCCGGGGCGGACTCGGTGCTCGCAGGCCTGGCCGCGGCGCGGCGCGGCGCTGGAGCGGCTGTCCTGCGCGGGGCGGGACTCGCACCGCTCGATACCGGCGCCACGGCGGCCGCGACGGCCTGCGCCAGCGTCGGCGAGATGGTCGAGCCCTCCGTCTCCCTGATGTAGTTGACCGTTCGCAGGACGCCACTGCTGGCTGGCCCCGCCAGCCGGTCCAGCTGATCGATGGTGATGTCGCCGCGAATCAATCGTCGCGCCAAAGCGCGGCGCGCGTGTTGCTTTATTCGGGTGGCCCGGTGCTTGAGGGTAGTGATCCTGCGCTTCTTGTACATCGCTTCCCTTTCGTTAACTTCAGTTACGCTTCATCGCCATAGCTGACAGGGTAGTCACGCTTCATCCAGCCGGGCGTGCCGTCCTCAATGTTGTACAGCTTCTCCGTGTCAAAGCCCATGGCCGCCGACATTTCGCAGGCCAGGGCGCTGCGCTGGCCCATGGCGCAAATGAAGAGGAGGGTCTTGTCCTTCGGCAGCTCGTCAAAACGTGCCAGCACCGTGTCGACGGGCATGAAGAGTGCGTCCTTCACGTGGCCCGCCGCGTACTCATCGGGGTTGCGCACGTCGACCACGGCGACGTTGGGGTCGCTGTCCACCAACTGCTTGGCTTCCTCGGAGTCGATCCGGTAGAAGGGCTCTCCAGGGTTCTTCCTTGCCATTACTGTCCTCCCTCAGGGTCGTCAGGTCTGAACGTTTCTCGTTCCGGCTAGGCCCGGTCGCCCAAGAGCAGCTTGAGCTGCTGCCGAACGCCGGCCGGCCGAACCTCGGGCGCCGTTACCACAGCCATGTCGAGCGCGTGGCCGCAGGCGCAATCGCGATCACCCGTGAGCCGCGGCACGATGCGCCGGAGCACCTCTTGGACTGTCGCGACGTTTTGGTGCAGGTTGCGCAGCACCACCTCGACCGTGACGCTGTCGTGGTCCGGGTGCCATACATCATAGTCGGTCACGCAGGCGAGCGTCCCGTAGCACAGCTCCGCTTCACGCGCCAGCTTCGCCTCGGGCAGCGCCGTCATGCCGATCACGCTGGCGCCCCAAGAACGGTACATCTGCGACTCCGCGACCGTCGAGAAGGCCGGGCCCTCCATCACGACGTAGGTGCCGCCGTCGTGCACCGTGGCGCCCGTCTCCCCGCAGGACTCTACAAGCAGGCTTCGCATGGTGGGGCAGAAGGGCTCCGCGAAGCTGATGTGCGCCACAATGCCGTCCCCAAAAAACGTGGACACGCGGCTGCGTGTCCTGTCGATGAGCTGGTCGGGGACCACCATGTCCTGGGGCGCCATATCCTCCCGAAGGCTCCCAACCGCGCTCACGGACACGACGCGCTCGACGCCCAGCAACTTGAGCGCATAGATGTTGGCCCGCACCGGCACTTCTGTTGGGCTCAGCCGGTGTCCCACCCCGTGCCGCGACACGAACGCGACGGACACTCCCTCGTAGTTGCCGACGATGAATGGGCCGCTGGGCGCGCCAAACGGCGTCGCAACGTTGACCTCTTCGGCGTCAGTCAGGCCCGGCATATCATACAAGCCGGTGCCGCCGATGACGCCGACGCTCGCGCTAGGCACCGGTCACCCCCGCACGAAGGCTTTCGGTGTACGGGTGCGTGAAGACGCCCTGTTCAGTAATGATGGCGCTGACCAACTCCGCCGGTGTCACGTCGAAGGCTGGGTTGAGCACGTCCACGCCGTCGGGGGCAACTTGCACGCCGCCGGGCGCGGTCACTTCCGACGCGTCCCGCTCCTCGACGGTGATGGCGTCCCCGCTCGGCGTTGCCATGTCGATGGTGCTGGAGGGCGCGGCAACGTAGAACGGGACCTCGTGGGCACGCGCCAAGACCGCTAGCCCGTACGTGCCGATCTTGTTCGCCACATCACCGTTGGCGGCGATGCGGTCCGCCCCAACGACCACTGCAGAGATGCCGTTGTTGCGCAACACGGACGCCGCCGCGCTGTCGACAATAAGCGTCGTAGGTATGCCTTCTTCGGTCAGCTCCCACGCCGTCAGCCGGGCGCCCTGCAGCAGCGGTCGTGTTTCCGTCGCTACCACGCCAGTGAGCTTGCCCTGCTCCCACGCGGCGCGCACCACGCCGAGCGCGGTGCCATACCCGGCCGTGGCCAGAGCACCCGTGTTGCAGTGCGTAAGAACTCGCGCGCCCAGAGGCAGCAACGCAGCACCGTGCGCGCCGATAGCCATGTTCGCCCGCAGGTCCTCGGCTTCAATCGCCTCTGCTTCCCGCAGCAACCGCTCGACGGCGTCGGCAGCGTTGGCGGCGCCGTCAGCGGCGCGGAGTGTCCTTACGACGGCCCAGGGGAGGTTCACCGCCGTCGGGCGCGCCGCGGCGAGTTGACCGGCAGCCTCGGCAAGCTCCTCTCGGAAGGCGGGGACTGCGAAGTCGCACAGCGCTCGTGCGGCCAGCACGACGCCGTACGCTCCCGCCACACCGATGGCCGGTGCGCCGCGGACTTGCATCGACTGGATGGCGGACACCACGTCCTGCCAGCGTTCCAGCTCCACGTACTCGACTCGCGAGGGCAGCCGCCGCTGGTCCAGCACCCGCAATCGGCTGCCGGTCCACTCCAGCGACCTTACCTGTCCAGTCTTGGCAGTCGTCGTTATGGTCTCCCCCTATGTCTGGGGCAACAAAAAGAGCTTCCCGGCGAGAGAAGCTCTTGACGGAAGAACGCTCTCATCGCTTCAAGCCGCTCCGCAGCTTGACGGCGTTGGCACCGAGATCCCCAATGGGGCCGGTTGCCGGGCATCGTTGGGCCGTTCCCTCAGCCACTCTGGATAAGAGCAATGCGCCGGTATGCAATTATTGGTGTCATGGTAGCTGAGGCGCATTGAGGGTGTCAAGGAATACATAAGTAAGCCTTACCTACGTTGTGGCCTATACTGCGGCTGTCGGACGGTGTTGAAACCGCCTTGGTTAACTGCCCACGCAGGCCGTATAGTGGGGCCAGCGTGGAATCCCAAGAATGACAAGCGAAATCCCTGGGACAAACACCTCACTTGAAGCTCAGGAGGCACACCATGGGCAGGCTTGAAGGCAAGGTAGCCCTCATCAGCGGCGGCGCGCGAGGGCAGGGAGCGACCGAGGCCCGCATGTTCGCGCTCGAAGGCGCCAAGATTGTCATCGGCGACCTGCTGGACGCCGAGGGGCAGGCTGTCGCGGCGGAGATTGCCGAGGCCGGCGGAGATTGCGTCTACATCCACCTCGACGTCACGAGTGAGGACGGCTGGCGCGTGGCGGTCGAGACGGCAGTTTCGCAGTACGGCAAGGTGGACGTGCTGATCAACAACGCCGGCATCCTCCTCAACGGCACCGTAGAGGACACTACCGCCGAAGCCTGGGACGCCGTCCTCGACGTCAACGCGAAGGGCGTCTTTCTCGGCACTCGCGCCGTCATCGACGAGATGCGGAAGGCCGGAGGTGGCTCCATCATCAACATCTCCTCTATTGCGGGCATTGTCGGCAGCCCCAACACCACCGCCTACAACGCGTCAAAGGGCGCCGTGCGGCTGCTCACAAAGTCGACAGCCATCCAGTACGGGCGAGAGGGCATCCGCGCCAACTCCATCCACCCAGGCCCGATTGACACGGAGATGATCCAACTGGTGTGGCAGGACCCGAACCGCAGCAGGGAGGAAACGATCTCCAGGACCGCGCTGGGGCGCATCGGCACGGTGGAGGACATCGCCTATGGCGCGCTGTTCCTCGCGTCGGACGAATCGTCCTTCATGACTGGCAGCGAGCTGGTGATGGACGGCGGGGTGACGGCGATGTAGGAGGGGGCTTGCGGCGGGACACGGGCCCATGAACTGTCTGCTAGAATAGGGACATGTTCGCCACTGTAACCATTGAGCAACGGGCCCTCTTCCGCCGCGACGCAGCACGGTCGCTGGTGCAACTATTCGTGCTTGGACCGGCGTTACTGCTGCTGATTGCCTGGGCGATCTGGTGGGCAACGGCGCTCATGGGCTTGCCCGGAAACGACCTTGCCCGCGGCTTCCTGGGCGATTCGTTCAGGCTGCTGCTTTTCGTCCAGATCTACGTCATGGCTGCCATGGCCATCCCCGCCGCTGCCAGCGCCTTGAGCGACCCGGTGGTGACCAGGCTGGCCATGTGGACATTTGTTGCCTGCCTGTTCGGCCTTCTCCCTCAAGTTTTTTGCCTGATTGAGGCGTTTGGGAGGCTCGCGACAAGCTGGGCCGTCGTTACGGCTCCCAGCGGTTTGCGCTTCGCCATTCGACCACAGCCGTCCTTCCCCGCACTGCCTTTCTCTCCCGGCTCCTCTCCCCAGCTCGAATGACCCCAGTCCTCCAATAGACCCAGCGTTCCGGTGGCCGTTTGCAGGGCCACTGGGCTAGGTGTGCTTTTTTTCCACAATCAGCCATATTGGAGGCATGTCATGTCATTGAGGAAACTAGCCATAACGGCCCTCCTGCTCCTCGTCATCGTCTTGACTGGAGCGTGCGGGCCCTCGGATGAGGAACTCACGGGTTGGATCGAGGGTGAAGTCGGGCGTCAAGTAGCCCTGATTCCGCCCGCGCCCCAAGGTGAGCTTGGGCCACAAGGCGTGCAAGGCCCTCAGGGCGACACCGGCCCAGCAGGACCTCAAGGCGGACAGGGACCCCAAGGGGTGCAAGGCCCTCAGGGCGACACCGGCCCTACAGGCTCGAAAGGTGAGCAGGGCATTCAAGGTGAGCAAGGCACTCAGGGGGAACGAGGTGCAACTGGCTCACGCGGGTCCACAGGACAGCGTGGTGCGCCCGGCCCCTCCATGTCTGAAACGGTAATCGCCTTGATCGAGGACGCTCGAGAGAGCGTGGTCATAATCAACACGAAGGAACCAGGCAACCGGACAAACGGAGGAACAGGCTTCTTTGTGGATGCGAAGGGCACGGTGATAACGGCTGCCCACCTTATGGAAGACCCAACACCCACCGAGATCATTGTGAGGACACACGAAGGCCAGGATATCTTCTATAAGATTGAACGATTCCTAGCCGGAAAGGATGGAGCGCTGATTGTACCCAAGGACGTGACCACCACGTCGCGACCGATGCCCATCGCGCAGTCAAAAGACATTTCAATGGGTACTTCCGTTATTGTATTGGGCGACAAGAAGATCCACTTCGACGACCTCGTGGGTGCCCAATTGGGCATTGTCGTTGCGTCGGCGAATGTCGAGTGGCGCGACTTCCCATCGTCCCCGCTGTACCACATCGTAGACTTTGCTTCGGGTGGAGGCAGCAGTGGGTCGCCCGTGCTCACGCTCGACGGGCAGGCCATTGGTATGATTACGAGTGGCACGGGCGACCCGCCCTTTGCGTATGCATTAAACCTAACCGGCGAAGATTTGAACTGATGGGTCACCCATGGACGAGGCCGCTTGCGCCACCCCCGTCCATGGGTGAGAAGTGCCCACTTACTCGCTACGGGGTAAAATCCCTAAACGACCGGAGCCCGATTCGACGCCGGATGTCCTCCATCTCACGTTGGACGCGAATCCAATAAGTTCCTGAACGAGCCAAATTGATATTTTGGCTCAGGGGAGGCGGGGTGCATCCCCATTCCCCCTTGGGCGTTCATCCTCGGTGCGCATCTCCCGCATTCCCCACGGTTTCCGCCGTTTCACGCGGCCATGCGCGCACTGTATACTGACAGGGAAAGCCCGGAAGGGGCCGAAACTATTGCGGAGGGCATGCAAGTGGATGAACAGCCCATAATCGCAGTCACGATGGGAGACCCGTGCGGTATCGGCGCGGAGGTTATCGCGAAGGCGCTTGCGCGACCGGAGGTGGCCGAGTGGTGCACGCCGCTGGTCGTCGGCAACGTCGACATCATGCGCCGCGCCGTCGACCTTACGGGCGTGCCGTTGGCCGTTGAGGCAGTCGAGTCGCCGGATGAGGCAGCAGTGGGTGAGGGCGCCGTAGCGGTGCTCGACATCGGCAACTACGACGCCGCGGCAATGCAGCCCGGAGAGATTTCGCCAGTGGCGGGCAAGGCGGCGATGGAGTGGGTCGTCCGGGCCGGCGAACTGTGCCTCGACGGCTCCGTCGCGGCCATGGCCACCGCGCCGCTGCACAAGGAGGCTGCCAGCCTCGCGGGCTACCAGGACATCGGGCACATGGAGGTGCTGCAGCGGCTGGCCGAAGCGCCCAAGGTGCTGACGATGCTCATGTCCAAGGGCCTGCGCGTGGTCCACCTGACGACGCACCGCTCACTCAGCCGCGCCTGCGCGTACGTCACGCAGGACAACATCCTGACGGCGCTCCGCCTTACTGACGACTCATTCAAGAGTTGGGGCGTCGCCGCGCCGCGCATCGGCGTAGCCGCGCTCAACCCGCACGCGTCCGACGGCGGTCTCATCGGCGACGAGGAGCAGACGGAGATCACCCCCGCGATCGAGACGGCGCTGGCGGAGGGCATCAACGCCGTCGGGCCCGTGCCGGCGGACACGGTGTTCCTGCAGGGCGTGCGCGGCGACTATGACGCAATCCTCGCGATGTACCACGACCAAGGGCACATCGCCGTCAAGATGTACGGATTTGAAGAGAGCATCACCGTGAACCTGGGACTCCCCTTCATCCGCACGTCCGTAGACCACGGCACCGCCTTTGACATCGCGTGGCAGAACAAGGCGGACGCCACCAGCATGGTGGAGTCCATTCGCGCGGCGGTGGACCTTGTCTCCGGCGCGGGAATCAAGAGGCCGGCGGGGTAACAACCCCGCTCCGTTCACCCTTCGATTTCCCTCAGGGCGAACGGAGCGAGAACGACCCTTCGACAGGCTCAGGGCGAACGGAGCGAGAACAACTCTTCGACAGGCTCAGGGCGAACGGGGGATCGAAACAGGAGTGGCTATGCGCATTGGATTCATCGGCGGCGGGACCATGGCGGAGGCCATCCTCAGCGGCGTACTCGACCGCGAGCTTGCCTCACCGGACGACATCGCGGTGTCCGAGGTGATCGAGGCGCGCCGGGACTACCTCTCGGACCGCTACGGCGTCACCGTCACGGACGACGGCGCGACGGCAGCGGCGCACGGCAGCCTCGTACTTCTCGCGGTAAAGCCGCAAGACCTGCCGAAGGCAATGTCCGGCATGCGCAAGTCGCTCTCGAACGATCAGGCGGCGCTGAGCATCGTTGCGGGCGCGACCATCCGCTCCATCAGCAAGGGGTTGGACCACGACAGCGTCGTGCGCATCATGCCCAACACGCCGGCACAGATCGGCGCGGGCGTCAGCGTGTGGACGGCAACCGACAAGACGCCGCCGGAGCGCCTCGAAGAGACCCGGGCGTTGCTGCAGGCAATCGGCAAAGAGGTGTACGTCCCCAGCGAGAAGTACGTGGACATGGCGACGGGCCTCAGCGGCAGCGGTCCAGCCTACGTGTTCCTGTTCATCGAGGCGCTCACAGACGCAGGCGTGCACATTGGACTGTCCCGTGACATCGCGGCCACGCTCGCGACACAGACTGTGCTTGGCAGCGCGCAGCTTCTGCAGCAAACCGGCCGCCACCCGGCTGAGCTACGCAACATGGTCACGTCGCCGGGGGGCACCACTGCCGAGGGACTTCTGTCGCTCGAGAACAACCGCTTCCGAGCGGCGGTCATGGAGGCGGTGGAGGCAGCGTACGAAAAGGCTATACAGCTGGGTGAGGAGGACTAGTGCAAGCGCTCGGAGCGATTATTGTCACGGTACTGCAACTCTTTGTGTTTGCTATTTTCATCCGGTCCATCCTGACATGGTTCCCAATCTCGCCGAACAACCCCATCAAGATGGCGTTGGACCAGATCACGGAGCCGGTCCTCGGCACACTGCGCCGCTACTTGCCCCGCTTCGGCATGTTGGACCTGAGCCCGATGATTGCCATCATCGTCATCATCTTCCTCATCATCCCGCTGGTAAGCGCCCTATTCGGGCTCTAGCTCGAACACAAGCACCGAGGAGGCCCATGCCATGCCGATGAAGTGGGAAAAGTCCGAGACCGCCGAAATGTGGCGCTGGACGAAAAGCGACAATACGGTGGTCATTCACCTCAACAAGTTCAATGGCACCTTTGAGGTCTCTGTCGTTCGTTCCATCAACAACGCAGGCATGGGCCTCAACGCCGGCGGCTTCGACTCGCTGGAGGAGGCGCAGGAATGGGCTGCGCTGCTGCTGCGCGAGGGCTAGGGCGAAACCGCGCCTGCAGGGGGAGCAGTGAGCGCCATAGATAGATTGCATCCCGGTGGAAAGATTGCCATTGCCGTCGTTGCCCTGGCGATGGCTGTTGCGGTTATCGCGGTGGTAGTCCTGGTCACTAATGGGACCATCGACGAGCAGGTCGGCAGGAACCTCTTCGCGATATTGGCCATTCTTGGGGGGATCGGCTTCAGCACTGACGCGTTCAAACGAGTGGGCGCGCCGCAGGGGATCCTCTATGTTGCATTCAAGTTCACGTCCCTGGGCTTCACCCTTGGTCTCATTGTCGGCGGCTGGGGCGAGAATGTGCTGCAACTCACCATCGGCGGGGTGGTCGTGGGCGTCATCGTGGGTGTCATTGACAAGTTCATCAGCACGGGCGACGGCCCCAATCGTGCCTTCCGGCTGGTGGTGTGGAACCTCGTTGGCCTAGCTGCCATAGGAGAGGGCGTTTACATCATCCTACCGCTGTAGAGGTTAAACCGCCTGGGCCCGCCCATCGGGGCTTGCAGCCCTTCCATTTCCCCCACATTTGCTGCAATCTGTGGCGAATGGAGCACACCCCCGACACGAAGCCAACCGTCTCAGTCATCGTGGACAGCACGTCATCGCTAACGGCTGACCACATTCGCGGGCTGCCCGTGGAGGTGGTCCCCCTGCAGTTGAGTGTGGGCGACCGCCACTACCTGGACGGCGTCGACATTGCACCGGAGGAATTCTACCGGCAGATCATGGATGACGCCGTTCCAGCGACGACTGCGGCCCCATCCCCCGCTTCGTACGATGCAGCATTTAAGCGCGCCTTTGCTTCCGGCAGGGACGTGCTTTGCATCACGACAACCTCGAAGCTCAGCGCCACCTACAGCATCGCGACTGGCGCTTCGCAACTGGCGTTGGCGTCGTTCCCCGACCGACGCAGCATCGTCCTCGACAGCGCAACGGCTGGCGGCGCTGAGGCGCTCGTGGCCCTGGCGGCGGCGCGACGGGCAGTCGACGGAAGCTCGCTGGATGAGGTGGATCGAGTCGCGTGCAGTGTCGCCGAGCGGGTCTACTTTGTCGGCATCCTGGAGTCGCTGCGGAGGCTGCAGCGCGGCGGCCGAGTCCCGCGGGCGGCAATGTGGGCCGCGTCGTTGCTCGACATCAAGCCCATCCTCGGCATCTGGCCGGGCGAAGGCGAGGTCCGCATGGTGGCGCGACCGCGCACCAAGGCCAAGGCTGTCGAGAAACTGCTGAAGATCATTGCTACAGAATCCGACGGCAGGCCAATCCACGTCGTCGTGATGCACGCGGCCGCGCCGGAGGAGGCTGAGACCCTGGAACGTGGCATCGCGGAGCGGTTCGAGTGCGTGGAGACCATGATCACACCGTTCACGCCAGTGATAGGCGCGCATACTGGCCCTGGGCTCCTGGGCGTGGCGTTCTATGCTGAGGAGTAGGGTGCACGGCCATTTCATTCCACAGATGGAGCGAGCGTGTGGCTTGTATCGTCCCCCTATCCACCCTGATATAATCGCAGCGGCGGCCCGCACGACGGAGGGTTGCCGCCAAACATCGCCTACTGGTCCTATCAGGGGGGCCAATTGGGCCAAAGCAAACATCGGCGGCAGGCCGGCTAGGAGCAATTCGTGACAGAGGCGAGAATAGTAGTGACGGGCATTGGATTGGTCAGCCCAATTGGCCTGACGGCAGACGCAACGTGGGAGTCGCTCGTGGCCGGTAGGTCCGGCGTTGGGCGCATCACCGCCTTTGACCCTGAGGGGTTCGAGACCACGATTGCGGCGGAGGTCCCGGACTTCGACCCGACAAACTACATGGACCGCAAGGAGGCCCGCCGGGCAGACCGCTTCTCGCAGTTCGCCCTTGCCGCGGCCCGCCAGGCCCTCGAACAAGCGGACTTGCTCCGCGAGGAGCCCCTCGGGGAGCGCGTTTCTTCGCTCATCGCCAGCGGCGTCGGCGGCATCATCACCCTCTCGGAGCAGTATGACGTGCTGCGGGAGAAGGGGCCGAAGCGCATCAGCCCCTTCCTGGTCCCCATGATGCTGATTGACATGGCCGCCGGCAACGTCTCCATCACCTTTGGGGCGCGCGGGCCCAGCTTCGCCACTGTCTCCGCCTGTGCCAGCGGCGCAGACGCCATCGGCAGCGGCATGGACCTTATCCGCAAGGGCGTCATTGACGTGGCCATCTGCGGCGGCTCAGAGGCCCCCATCTGCCCGATCGCGGTTGCCGGCTTCAACTCCGCCGGCGCTCTCTCACGCAACAACGAGGTCCCAGAAGCTGCATCACGCCCCTTCGACGCCCAGCGCGACGGCTTCATCATCGGCGAGGGCGGCGCTGTCCTCGTGATAGAGCGGCTGGAGCACGCATTGGAGCGAGGCGCAACGCCCATCGTCGAGCTCTCCGGCTACGGTGTCACCTCGGACGCGTCGCACATCACGCAGCCGGCCCCCTTCGGCGAGGGTGGCGCTCGAGCGATGCGGCAGGCAATCGCGGGCGCCGGCCTCAAACCCGAAGATGTCGACTACATCAACGCCCACGGCACCTCGACACCAATCAATGACAAGGCGGAGACCGACGCCGTGAAGTCGGTGTTCGGCGAGGATGCTCACAAGGTGGCAATCAGTTCATCCAAGTCCATGACCGGACACTTGCTGGGGGCCGCAGGCGCCATTGAGGCCGCTATCTGCGCTCTGGCCATAGAGCGCGGGTGCATCCCGCCCACGATCAACCTGAACAACCCGGACCCGGAGTGTGACCTCGACTACACGCCGCACAATGCCCGGATGACCAAGGTGGACGTGGCGATGACCAACTCCCTGGGTTTCGGCGGCCACAACACCTCTCTGCTCTTCCAGCGGTTCGAAGCCTAGCGCTGCCGCCCTCCATGCCGGACAACGCCTCGCTTCCGCGTCCGCGGTGGGCGCTTGCCCCGCCGGCCCCTCAGGGCGTCGTTGATGCACTAAGGTTGCCGCGACTCTGGTCGCAGTTGCTCTACAACCGGGGCATAGAGTCGCGGGAGATGGCTTGGGATCTCCTCCACGCCTCTGAGGCCGCGCTGCACGACCCCTTTCTCTTCTCGGAGATGGACGTTGCAGTCGCTCGTGTGCTGACCGCCATCGAGGAAGGCGAAATCATCGCTGTCTTTGGCGACTTCGACACCGACGGCGTCACCGCCTCAGCTCTCCTCTACGAATCGCTTCTCTCACTGGGCTGCGACGCCTTTGTCCACCTGCCACACCGCGTCCGCGACGGGCACGGGCTGAATGCGGAGGCTGTCGACGCCATTGCGGAGAATGGAGCATCGGTCATCATCACCGTCGACTGCGGCATCACCTCCGGCGAGGAGGTGCGCCAGGCGAAGCGGCTCGGCATGGACGTCATTTTGACCGACCACCACGCGCCCATGGGCGCACCGCCCGAGGCCTTTGCCACTGTCACACCCACCAGCGCATACCCATTCCCGTTCCTCACCGGCGCGGGGCTTGCATTCAAGTTGGTGCAGGCAATTCACCAGATGCTGGAATCGCCTGTTCCCCCGGGCGCCCTGGAGTTGGCGTCGCTGGGGACTGTCGCGGACATGGCTCCACTGCTCGGGGAGAATCGCGCCATAGCAACGCTGGGCCTCGAGAAGCTGCGTGAGACGGAGCGCCCAGGTCTGCTCGCGCTCTTGTCGGCGGCGGGCGTCGATCGCGAGTCCCTTGACCACGAGTCCATTCCCTTCATCATCGCGCCTCGGCTCAACGCCGCTGGCCGAATGGACAGCGCCGAACTGGCCTTCAACCTGCTGACGGAGGAGGACCCCTCCGTTGTTCAGGAGTTGGCAGGCCGCATTGAGGCGCTCAACCGGGAGCGACGCTCGCTTACGCAGGAGCTCGTAAACGAGGGGATGCGACTGGCCGCCGAGCAGGTGGCAGAGGACCAGCGTCTATTGTTCCTCGTGGGCGACCAGTTCAACCCCGGCGTCAGTGGACTGGTTGCAGGCAGGCTGGTTGAACGGTATTCACGGCCCGCGGTGGTGGTGGCCGTGGACGGCGACGTTTCGCGGGCGAGCGGCCGCAGCGTGCCGGACTACCATCTTGCGCAGGCCTTCTCGGAGTGCGGCGAGCTCTTCCTCCACTACGGCGGGCACCCCGCGGCGGCCGGCTTTGTCGCGCGAACGGATGACCTCGACGCCATCCGCCAGTCGCTGCAGGCATCGGCACGGGAGCGGTTGCGCGACGCTACGCTGGAGCCCACGCTGCGCATTGACGCGGAGGCCGATTTCGCAGACATACCCGGCAAGACGATGGACTACCTGCGTCGGCTTGCGCCCTACGGCCAGGCGAACCCGCCGCCCGCCTTTCTGGCTCGCGGCGTTGAGGCAACCTCGATGCGGCAGATGGGAACACAGGGGCAGCACATGCGGCTGCAACTACGCCAGAATGGCACGGAATGGGAAGCAGTGGCATTCAACCAGACGTGGCCGGAGGACGTGGCCATTCCGTCGCGAATAGACGTGGTGTACACGCCGGAGGTCAACACATTCAACGGCCGCACCCGGCTGCAGATGCGGTTGCTGGACCTGCGCGCGGCGGAGTAAGGGGGCGCGACGGCTCAGCGGGATTGCATCAGCACATAAATGGCAAAGGCGCGCTGGTCTGGACGGGATGCCGAGTTGAATTGAGAGATGATTCTCTCAGTCTCTTCAATATGGTTCACGACGTCGATCCGAAGAAATCGTGCTGCAGGGTCGTAGTCAGCACTATGACGTTGTATCTGCATTTGTACGAATTGTTGGGCAAATTCCCTAACTTCGATTGGGAATCTAGCGATAGTCGCGGTCCTTTCACACCGTTGCCTGGCATCCCGGTGTTGCAGTGCACGGTAGGCTTGGCGCCATGCCCTCCGGCTTCCTCTAGCTGGCGTGTAGCCGGCCAAGCTATTCGCACAACAACTAGCCAAGGTGTGGAACATTGCGTAGTAAGTTGCGCTGACTGAACGTCTAAGTTCAGTTTGTCGCGGTCTGCCTCTAGACCCGCTTATCGCACCTCCAGCCAAAAGCCTAGCAATGGCTATGAGGTCGTTTGGATCCACGGCTCAATGTTATATCGGTAAAATTTGTCCCACTCTGATTTGTGTATGAAGTGCTTTACCGGAACAATGGGAAGATCCCCCTCAGGTATTCGCTGAAGTATTCTGTCCACTAGACCAATTGTCCAATTGAAATCCAGTTTCTTGGGATTGCCATCATAGACTACATAAATGAACACACGTTCTTCATCCCAGTAATCATCGTGAGCAATTACAAGAATTGGGCCGAACACAAGTTCATTTGTAGATATATCTTTAACAAGCTCACGAACAATGCCTTCTATATTCTTGAGTACATCGTCTGTAGTCTTCGTCACCATTGCCTTGCGCTCCAATCCTGGCGCCTATTCCAAATGTAGGATAGCAAATTTCTTAGCCAGATGTCGAATTTGCGACTGACACGCCTTTTGCCCCCTAGTCGTCTTCCAGCGTTGACGTGTCACCTAGCGGCAGGCCTAGCTCTTCCGCCTTCAGCAGGCGGCGCATGATTTTGCCGCTGCGCGTCTTGGGCAGCGACGCCCGGAACTCGATGCTGCGTGGCGCGATGGCCTGGAGACGCCGCCGTCCGTGGCCAAGGATCTCGCGGCGCAGCTCCTCCGACGGCTCGTAGCCGTCCTTGAGCGCGACGAAACCCTTCACCACCTCCATCGCCAAGGCGTCCGGCACGCCGATGACCGCGGCTTCCGCTACCGCCGGGTGCTCGATGAGCACGCTCTCCACCTCGAAGGGGCCCACCAGGTGGCCTGCGGTGTTGATGACGTCGTCGGCGCGGCCCACGAACCAAATGTAGCCGTCCTCGTCCATCCGGGACTGGTCGCCGGAAATGTACCAGCCCTTGTGGAACTTGGTGTTGTACATGGGCTGGTTGTTCCAGTACGTGTGGAACATGGACGGCCAGCCGGGGCGAACGGCGAGATAGCCCTCGTTGCCGGGGGGCAGCGGGTTGTAGTCGTTGTCCAGAATCGCCACCTCAATGCCGGGGATGGGCCGGCCCATCGAACCGGGGCGCACCTCCATCGCGGGGTAGTTCGCGACAATGATGGCTCCCGTCTCTGTCTGCCACCAGTTGTCGTGGATGGGCTGGTCGAAGACTTTGGTGCCCCAGACGACGGCCTCCGGGTTGAGCGGCTCGCCGACGCTGTTGATGTGCCTCAGTGACGAGAGGTCAAAGCGGCCGGGCAGCTCCTCGCCGGCCTTCATCAGCATGCGGACTGCGGTGGGAGCGGTGTACCACACCGTGACGCCGTACTTCTGGATGGTCTGGTACCAGGCGCTCGCGCCAAAGCCGCCCTCGTAGATGAGCTGCGTCACGCCGTTGGACCACGGCGCGAACATCCCGTACGACGTTCCCGTCACCCAACCGGGGTCCGCGGTGCACCAGTAGAGGTCGTCCGGGTGGAAGTCGAGCACCCACTTGCCCGTGGCGTACTGCTGCACGACGGCCAGGTGCCGGTGCGCCGCGCCCTTCGGCTTGCCGGTGGTGCCCGAGGTGTAGTGGATGACCGAGTAGTCGTACATGCTGGTGTTGGCCGTCTCGTACTCGTCCGAGGCGTCCGCCATCAGTACCTCGTAGCTCAGGTCGCCCTCCGCCAGCGGGTCCTGGGAGCGGCCGTTCTTGTTGACGATGATAGTGTGCCGCAGGTCGGGCAGGTTGGGGAGCACCTCCGCGATGCGCTTGCGGAGATCCGGCTGCGTCAGGAGCACCGTCGCGCCGCTGTCCTCCATACGGTCGCGGACGGGGTCCGGCCCGAAGGCGGAGAAGAGCGGGCCAACGACCGCGCCGTGCTTGAGGACGCCGAACATTGCGAAGTAGAGCTCCGGCAGTCGCTCCATGAAGACGAATACCCGCTCGCCATGCTGGACGCCCAAGCCCTCCAACACGTTGGCGAACTTGGCGGTCTCGCGCTTCATGTCGCTGAAGGTGTAGCGCTCTTCCTCGCCGTTCTTGCCGACCCAGATCATGGCGGTCTTGTCGCCGCGGCCCGCCTCTACGTGGCGGTCGATGCACTCGTGGGCTTGGTTCAGGTAGCCGCCGGGCAACCAGTCGAGCTCGGCATAGATATCCGACCACTGGAAGTCCCTTTTCGCCGCGTCCAAGTCCGGCAAGTTGGGCTTTACGGCCATGGACTCAGCGGGCTGTTTGCCGATGGTCTGGTACTCCATGACGCCTCCTTTGTATCTGCACCCCAAGTGTCAGGGAATGATTGGCCTCAGACTACAAAAGCCCCTAGGTAGCGTCAAGCGGGGGAGGGGGGTTCTGTTTGCCCGCCAGCGCCAAAACGAGAGGGCCCCGAGCACTACGGCCCGGAGCCCTTGACTCATTCGGTTTTCGAGGCACACTAAGCAGCGCCTATCCAGCTCCAGCGTCCAACAATGACATCATGCGGTTCACGAACCTGTGCACTTCCGGACGGTCCACGGCAATCTCGTAGTCTTCCATCTCGTCGTGGTAGAAGTTCTTGTGGAACTTCTCGGCAATTGCGAACCCCCCGCGCAGAAGGTCATCCTGGTATTCGGTGGCCAGGCGATCCACGGCCAGTTTGAGCGTTCGATGGGTCCGGCAGGGCCAGTTGCGCTCTACGGCGGCAGCCATCACAGCGTGCGTCGCCGCGCCCCAGAGTTTCTCCGACGCTTGCAGCTTGTCGCCGTCCAGGAACTCACGGTCGGAGGCCGTCAGGAAGTCTCGTGCCGTTTGAAGATGGTCCTCTTGTTCCATGCTGCAACTCCCTCGAATGGTGTTTGAGGCGATTTCCCAATCACCACCCAAGGCCCTGGCGAACCGGCATTTACCGACTCACCAAGTTTCACATACCTATCGCCCATTTAGGCCAAACCAAGTTTGACCAGGAAGCCCCGTAGTTCCTACGCCTTCGGCTGGATGAGCACGCGTACCGAGCCGTCTCCCTCGTCGCGGCGGTTGATGAAGGTGTGGCCCTCTTTCTCCGACCAGAGCATCACGTCGAAGATGTTGAGGGCGTCCCCGAGGATGGCCTCCACCATGGAGTGGTGGTCCGCCTCCGTCTGCTTGGCGAGGGCGGCGATGACGCCGGCGCAGCTCTTGCCGCGACCGTCGATGACCACCCAACCACCGCCGCTGCTGATGACCGGAGCGTTGCCGTTGCCGCTCGGCTCGTACAGGTCCGGGCGCACATTGATGGCGCCGGACTTGCGCAGGTCAACCTGTCGCTTGAACTCGGCGACGGACTCCCACGCGACGGCGCGACCGCGGTCGCCGCTGGCGCATACCGCGCCACGAACGCCAACGATGTCCGGGTTGACGCGGGCGAGCTCGTCCAAGTCGTCCATCTTCAGGTGGCCGGAGAGGGCCGTGCTGAGGCCCAGCTTCTTGCCCTCAAGGACGATGTCACGCAGCTCGGCTTCGGTCAGGAAGTCAAACAGGTTGCGGCCGTCCTTGATGAGGGTGTCGATGAGGAAGCCGTCGCACTCGCCGTCTTTGGCGAGCTGCACCATCAGGTGCGGGTCGAGCCCGCCCTCGTACAGCAGGTTGTCGGCGAAGAGGGAGCCGACGAGCTTGGTGTTGTAGCCCTCCATCGCGCGCCGCGATTCACGGAGCACCTCCACCGCGACGTCGTAGTCGGTCACCATGAAGCCGATCTTGACGGAGGTGGCGTCCATGACGGCGGCGGCGTAGGCGGCCATCGCGACGGTCCCGGCCTGGTTGGGCACGACGCCCAGGGTCACGCTGACGTGGTTCTCGGGCTGAATCATGGCCCGCACCTGACGAACGGTCGTCGGGTGGCCGGAGCCGACGAGGGCCTCCTGCAGGTTCTTAACGTCGACCACGTCCGCGCCGCCGCGCTCGGCCTCGAGCGCCTCCGCCACGTCCTGCACGCTGACCATGAGCAGCATGCCGGTGGCGAAGTTGTTGTTGCCCGTCAGCCATGCGGCCCGGGGTTGCGCGGCGACGCTGGACACGGGCGGCTTCGGCTTCAGCGGCATCAGTTCCTCCTTGAGTTGCGCCTTCTCGGCGCCGGTCAGTTGCGGCAGCGGCTGGCGCGTGGGGCCGCCGGCCATGCCCATGAGCTCGCCCCAGTATTTCACCATGGCGACCGGCAGCGCCCCGCCGTTCTTGTCCATCGTGCGGGTCCACCAGGTGTCGGACAGCTCCTTCAGGCGGCGCAGGTGCTTCTCGTAGAAGGCGTCGTCATAGTCGCCAACGGACGCCTTCTCGATGAACTGCACGTAGTA
Organism: Dehalococcoidia bacterium; assembly: GCA_965249605.1. Taxonomy (GTDB): domain Bacteria; phylum Chloroflexota; class Dehalococcoidia; order Lucifugimonadales; family UBA1127; genus UBA1127. The sequence continues at coordinate 1,082,057 of OZ252245.1, read as the reverse complement.
GTTGCACTCGGGGGTGTCGAAGCGCCAGTCGGAGGTGTTCGCGAACATCACCTGCTGCTGGAAGCCAAGGTCCTGTGCGAAGGGGTAGATCCACTCGTCCGGGGTGCTGATGACGTAGTCCTTGCCAAGGGAGAGGTGAGTCTCGATGGAGAGCTGCTGGTTGAAGCTGGCTTCCTTGACGCCGACGACCTGCGGCAGCTCGCAGATGCGCTTCAGGCCGTGGGGGCTCATGACGATGCCGAACTGCGGCGAGTTGTAAAACATAACGGCGAGGTTGGTGTTCTCGCCGAGGGTGCGGACGTACTCGACGACCTGGTCCTCCGTCTTGGCTTCCATGTACGGCGCCGCAACGACGAGCAGGTCGAAGCCGTCGTGCTCGGCGTGCTTGGCGAGGTCCACGGTTTCCCGGCTCGACGTGTGGGTGACGTGCGCGGCGACGGGCCAGCGACCCGCCGCTTCCTCCGCGACGATGTCCATCACACGGACGCGCTCCTCGTGGGTCAGGCTCCAGAACTCGCCCATGCCCCAGGTGCAGCCCGCGCCGCGCGTGCCCAAGGTGCGCACGTGCCGGACGTTGCGTCGAAGGCCGTCCTCGTCGAGGTCGCCCTCGTCCGTGAATGGGGTGATCAGCGTGCTCCATTGCCCCTTGAGCGTCTGCCACGCCCAGTCCTGTGCTTCATGCGCCTTGTAGTGCGCCATGGTTCCCTCCGATGCACGGCTTTACCACGCACAGGTGCGCGTGGGCCTTGATTGAGTCTAGTTTGGGGCATATGCACTGTCAATTGCGGGCCTTTGACCGGGACGCAGGGTTCAGGTAGAGTCCGGGCGGCATTCACCAATTCCTGGAAGGAGGAGTCTCTTGGAGAAGTCGTACCACATGTATGAGGACATAGCGCCGGTGATGGCGAACTATTCTCGCGCGGTGCGCGCCGGAGATTTCTTTTTCATAACGGGCACCACTGCGGGCGGTAGCGCCGCCGAGCAAGGAGACATGGCCGCACAGCTTCGTGAGACGCTCGACCGCATCCGGCGCATCCTTGAGCGCGAGGGCCTGTCCATTACCGACGTGGTCAAGTTCAACACCTATGTCACCAGCATCAGCGAGTGGCAGGAACACGGCGCGGAGATCAACGGCATCTTTGCAGAGCTCTTTCAAGGGAACTACCCCGCGCACACGCTCATCGGCATCTCCGAGCTGGCGGGGACCAATGTGAAGGTGGAAGTTGAAGCGACAGCGGTGTTTTAGCAGCCCCATCCCTCTGGATTCCGGCTTTCGCCGGAATGACGAATCGTAACAGGAGCGCCCTGCCGGTCTGGCAGGGCGCTCCTGTTGTTCACTTGGCTTTGGTTGGCGACTTAGGCCTTGGTGGGCACCCATGCGGTGGGGCCGACCATCCTTGCCTTGGCAACCTCAACTGCCTCCAAGGGCGGCATGTCCCCGGGGACGGTGGCACGGGACGTGTGCACGCGGTAGGCCATCGGGTTGTTGGGGCCGGAGGGCTCCTGGCCTTCCATCAGCGCACGTGCCGCGTTCAGCAGGCGGCGGCGAACCTTGATGATGGACTCGTCCGAGCTCACCAATCGCTCGAGGTTCCGGTTGGCACGCGGGCCCCACTGGTCCTCGACAAGCGCGAGGTCCTGGATGGGGAAGGCCTTGATGCCCGTGAAGGAGTAATTCTTCTGGGCTATCCGGTCGACAAGGTATTCGTTGTCCTTGTTCTCCTTGGCCATGAAGCTGCCGGGGATCTGCTCCGGGTAGGTGTAGCCGCCGTACTTGTCCTCATGGACCTGCTGCTGGGTGAAGGGGTTGTAGCTCCAGCGCAGCCGGTACATGTAGCAGCTCTCGTCGTCGATGGGGATGCGCATGTTGCTGGCGTAGACGTCCGGGCCGGAGATGCCGGCGGAGCTGTAGCAGGGCATGTAGAAGTGGCCGACGTTGGCCTGCTGCTGGCCGTCGGAAGTTCGGGACACGGCCACGTTCATGACGCCGTAGTCGGTGTCGATGTAGTCGGCGTAGGTGCGGTTGAGGAAGCTGTTGAACACGCCCGCGCCGAACCGGCGGCCGGGGTTGCCCTCGTTGTTGTCCAGGGTGCTGTGAAGGAAGAAGGCGTGGGACGGGTCGTAGTCGCCCTCGAGCGCCTGGAAGTAGTTGCAGCGGAGGTGGTACTTGCGGAGGTAACGGCGGTCCTCGCCGAAGTCCAACCACTCGAAGCCGGGCTTGGGAGGTTCCTTGTCCGCGGGCCCCATGTAGGTCCAGATAATGCCGCCCTTGTCCCAGCATGGGTAGGCCTTGACGGCAACCTTGTCCTTGTAGGTCTCGCCCTCGGGGCTGTTGGGGAGGTCGACGCAGGCGCCAGTTACGTCGAACTTCCAGCCGTGGTAGACGCAGCGAATGCCGGACTCCTCGTTGCGCCCGAAGAACAACGGCGCGCCGCGGTGTGGGCAGTGGGAATCGACGAGGCCGGGGTTGCCGTTCGAGTCGCGGAAGGCGATGAGCTTCTCGCTCAGCAGCGTCACGCGCACCGGCGGGCAGTCTGGTGCGGGGATCTCCTCCGAAAGGAGCGCCGGAATCCAGTGCCTCCGAAACAGGTCGCCCATCGGCGCGCCGGGGCCGGTTTGCGTAAGCATGTCATTTTCTTCAACGCTAAGCACGGGAAATCCTCCTTTTTGTCTTTCGAGTCTCGTTCGGGAAAACAGGGTAGAATCTATGGCGATGCTAGCGCGGCGCCCATTGCTTGTCAATTGGCGCATACGTGCGTGCGCAAGGAGGGGCTATGACTGAAGAGCAAAGCGACATCATCACAATGGCGGACATGGCGGCGGTCTTTGACGTGACGGACGCCCTCTCCATCGACCGCGAGCTCATCCGCGTGGAGCTGACCAAGGAGGACCCGGGCTCCATTCAGCAGGCGGCGAACGGCGAGATCGAGATCACCCTGCCGCTGACGACGCCGCTCGCGCCGTTCATGGCGTCGCTGCGGCGAGCGCTGGTGGGCATGGGGTACCCGGCGGAGTAGGGGCGGGCTACTCCCCCTCAAATGGATTCAGCAGCTAGACGCCACGTTAGTGTCGAGGAGGCACACCCGCCTACTCCAAGGTCAAGCGATTCGGGTGAAGACGCCGCCCCCGCGGCGGAGTCAGGTCCTCTGTCCGCGCCTCCGGAGCTAGGAGGAGTTCCTTTAAGTTCGGCCTCGTCATCCGTTCCAGCTTTCGCCACTGCTCGATGGGAAGAAGCACGGCGGTTTCCACGCCGCGCTTGGTCACGATCTGCGGCCCCTCAGCGAGAGCGGTATCGAGCAACTCACTGAACTTGGCTTTGGCATCCTGGACCGGCCATTTCCTGCTCATGGTACACTCCGATTGCAAGAGAACTGACTAGTTACAAGATTAACCATGTTTCCCATGACCATCAACACTCATCGCCTTGCCCCCTGCCCCCTGCCAACGCACCCTTGCCCCCGCTTACCCTCCCCCGTTACCGTGTCTCCATGGTAGCCAAAGTCCACATCCCCCGGTCGACCTCAGCGGCAACCCCTGTGGTTGCCACCGCTCGGACCATGCCTGACAACGCCTCGAATGTGCATGCGGAACGGCAAATCACCCCCTGGAAGGCCCAAAAGCTGGAAACACGAGTCGTATCTGGTAACGACCTTTCCAGATACGACTCGTGTTCCAGAACTCTCTCCTGCGGCGGAACAACACAATTCCGTATGTACCCCGATAGGCAGGCGCCATTCCGGGGCGGCGGACGAAACAATTCCGGCCATAGCTGCGTTGTGCGGGGCGAAACAATGCAACTCAAACCTAAGCACCGGTAAGGAGGATGGCTAGTGTACGGGCACGCGTGACGTACCTCTCTTTCCGCTCGCCCCGGCCCCACCATCCGTGTGCTGAGCATCATTGAAGGGGGAGAGGTCCCAACGGCGGAAGGTCCCTGCCGCTTCCAGCATAGCGCCTCACCGTGTAAGCTAGGGCTGCCCATCGCGCCGAAAGGGGCTGCATATGCCTTGAGGCGGGGCATACCCGGCAAGAGGAGGGTCTGTCTCATGCCCACGTCGCAAGCTGTGCTTCTGCCCAACAACGTCAAGCCACTGCGGTACGCCATCCACCTGACGCCGGACCTCGACGCCTACACCTTTGATGGCGAGGAGACCATCGACGTCGAGGTGCTGGAAGCGACCGACACCATCGTCCTCAACGCCGCCGAGATGTCCCTCAGCGCCGCGAGCATCATGGACGCAGGCAACGCGGCGGTGGACGCCTCGGCCATCGAGTTAAACGCCGCCGACGAGACGGTGTCCATCCGCTTCCCCTCGGCCATTCAGCCCGGGCCTGCGGTGCTTCGCATCGCCTTCACGGGCGAACTGAACGACCGGCTGACCGGCTTCTACCGCAGCGAATACACCCGCGCCGACGGCACGTCGCGCACCATGGCAACCACGCAGTTCGAGCCCTCGTCCGCACGGCGGGCAATCCCCTGCTGGGACGAACCCGCCCTCAAAGCGAGCTTCCAACTGACCCTGACCATCCCCTCGGACATGGACGCGGTCTCCAACATGCCGTCAGCAGAGGAGACGGTGGACGGGGACACCAAGACTGTGCGGTTCGGAGAGTCTCCGGTGATGTCCACCTACCTGCTGGCATTCATCGTCTCGGAGCTGGGCATGATCGAGCAGCAGGCGGAAGGCGGCACAATGGTGCGGGTCCTGACGACTCGCGGCAAGGAAGAGCAGGGCCGCTTCGCGCTGGAAACATCGGTTGCGCTGCTCTCCTACTTCAATGACTACTTCGGCATCCCGTACCCGCTTGAGAAGCTGGACCACATCGCAATACCGGACTTTGCGGCGGGGGCGATGGAGAACTGGGGCGCCATCACCTATCGCGAGACGGCGCTGCTTGTCGATCCCGCGATCAGCCCCGCGGCGACGCGACAGCGGGTGGCGGAGGTCGTCTCGCACGAAATGGCGCACATGTGGTTCGGCGACCTGGTGACGATGCAGTGGTGGGACGACCTGTGGCTGAACGAGAGCTTCGCCTCGTGGATGGGGGACAAGGCGGTCGACCACATCCATCCTGAGTGGAAGATGTGGACGCAATTCGTCGCCAATGACACCATCCGGGCATTCAGCCTAGACGGCCTGAAGAACTCGCATCCAATCGAAGCCACCGTGCACACGCCCGCCGAGGTGGAGGAGCTTTTCGACGCCATCAGCTACAGCAAGGGCGCATCCACCATCCGGATGCTGGAGCATTACCTTACGCCCGAAACGTTCCGGGACGGGCTGCGCCGGTACCTGGATGCCCACCAGTACTCGAACGCCCGCACGGCGGACCTCTGGGAAGCGCTGGAAGAGGCATCAGGCAAGCCGGTGAAATCACTCATGGACACGTGGACGAGCCAGATGGGCTTCCCCGTGGTCAACGTGCAATCCAGGCACGAGGCGGACGGCGTGAAGCTGGACGTATCGCAGTCGCGGTTCCTGTTCAGCAACGTCATTGAGGACGAGGGTAGCGACGAGTCGTCGTGGAAGGTGCCGCTCAACGTGACCGCATCGTGGGACGACGCCGGGGTGGCGACGCTGCTGGAGACGAGGGAGGACACCTTGACGCTTCCCCCTGCGCCGAGCGGCGAAGGGTCATGGTTCAAGGTAAACGCGGGGCAGACGGGCTTCTATCGCGTCAACCTCAGCTCCCGCGATTGGGACGCCCTCATCCCGGCGGTCATCTCGCGAGCGCTCTCGGACACCGACCGGCTGGGGCTGCAGAACGACGCGTACGCGCTGTCGCGGGCGGGGTACCTGCCCATCAGCCAGTTCCTTGCGCTGGCGGAGGGGTTTCGCGACGAGACGGACGCCAGCGTGTGGCGCGATTTGGCGGGAAACCTGGGAGACCTCGACACGCTGCTCTCGGACGAGGCGTGCTACCCGGCATTCAAGTCGCTGTGCCAGGGGCTGTTCAGCCCCCTGGCCGAGCGCATGGGCTGGGAGGCCAAACCCGGGGACGGCCACCTGGACGCCATCCTGCGCAGCGTCGCGCTGGGGCAAGCGGGCTACTACGACGACCCCGCCGTGCAGTCCGAAGCACGCAGCCGCTTCGACGCGTACCTGGAGAACCCGTCGACGCTGCGGCCCGACCTGCGCGGCGTCGTGTTCAGCCTCACGGCGCAACAGGGCGACGCGGCCACCTACGACAAGATGTGGGAACTGCAGCGCAGCGCCGAGTCGCAGGAGGAGAAGGTGCGGCTGCTCATCTCCCTCACGCGCATCCCGGACCCGGAGCTCATCAGCGACATGCTCAAGCGGTCGCTGACGGAGGACGTGCGGTCGCAGGACACGGTGACCGTGGTTGGGGCAGTGTCCGGCAACCCCAAGGGCAAGGCGCTGGCGTGGGAGTTCCTGAAGGACAACTGGGACACCTTCATGGAGCGCTACGGGCACGGCGGCTTCATGCTGATGCGGCTGGTGGGGCTGCCGCGCGGGTTCACGACGCGAGACCGGCTGGAGGAGGTGCGCGAGTTCTACACCTCGCACCCTGCGCCGGCAGCTGAGCGCTCGGTCCGCCAGACGATCGAGGGGCTGGAGCTCAACGTGGCGTGGCTGGAGCGCAACAAGGACGACGTAGCGGCCTGGTTCGAGAGCCGCTAGTTTCGTGCCGTTCGTCCTGAGCCTGTCGAAGGGCTAAGGGGACAGTTGAGGGCAACTGCAAAAGGAGGTAGTCATGAAGTTTGTGGTATACGACGACAAGAGGCCCGGCCTGCTCACCGACGGGGGTGTCATTGACATAAGTGCTCTGTGTCCCGGCGGCGGACAAGCCGCGATGCAGCACCTGATCACAAACTATGACAGCCTGCGCCCGGAGTTGGAGCGCCTCGCCAGGGTGGAGACGCCCACCCCGCTCGAATTCGTTCAGCTCGATTCGCCGCTGCCGCGGCCGAGCAAGATCCTCTGCATGGGCGGCAACTACCGCGAGTTCGGCGCGCGGGAGCCCTCGCCCATGTGGGGCTTCACCAAGGCGCTGGACTCCGTTCTCGGCCCGGGCGGCACGGTGGTCCTGCCGGACGTCGACGCCAACATCTTCCACCATGAGGCGGAGCTGGTGCTGGTCTTCGGCAAGGGCGGCAAGGACATTCCGGCGTCGGAGGCCATGGACTACGTCTTCGGCTACACCTGCGGCGTGGACGTCTCGGCGCGCATGCCCGCGACCGGCGGCGGCGGCCGCGTGCCCAACACGCTGCCAATCTCGGAGCACAAGTCGTACGACACCTTCTGCCCGCTGGGGCCCTGCATCGCGACCAAGGACGAGATTGCGGACCCAGAGAACATCAAAGTCCAACTCAGCGTGGACGGTGAGGTGCGCCCCAACTACAACACAAGCGACCTTGCGCACTCCATCGCGGAGTCGATCGAGTACGTGGCGGCGATCGAGGAGATCAGCCCGGGCGACGTGCTGTTCATGGGCACGAACCACCAGGGGCTCGGCGCGATGCAGGACGGCGAAACCATCGAGATGGGCATCGAGGGCATCGGCAGCTTCACGTTCTCGGTCAGCGACCCGTCGAAGCGGAGCTGGCCCAAGGGCGTCGACGAGGCGACGGCGCAGGACATTCGCGAGGGCACCGGCGGGCCCGGCCGGCAGTCCCGCCCGCAGTAGGCAAAGGAATACCGGGCTGCTCTCCGTTCGCCCCCTTCGAGAGCCTCAGGACAGGCTTCGATTTCCCTCAGGACGAACGGAGCAGCAGCCCGGGCAAAAAGCGCATCAAACGGAGCGTGAGCAATGGCGATGTACCGCGTGTACCCGGACGCCGACGGCATTACCCACATTGAGCCAATGTCACTTGAGGACCACGCATACCTCGAGGCGATCGACAACATCAAGGAAGCTGGCATCCACCACTACCCGGAGCTTCGGACAATGGACTTCCACCCGATTCCGGAGCGCCGCCTGATCTTCCACATAGAGGGCGACGTCGAGATCGGCATGGGCGACGGCACAATGCACGTCTTCCACCCCGGTGACGTGCGCCTGATGGAAGACGACCACGGCAAGGGCCACACCCATCGCGACCTGAGCGTGGGGACGGCGTTTGTGATCATGCTGAAGGACTGACGGGGGGAGGGGGGGTCTACCCAGAAGCCCTAGCTTTGACTCCCCTCAGCAACAGAGCGACATTACCAACTCGCGGGCTTAGTGATGTTGCCCCTTGCGTCGGTCAGGTTGTCAGGGAATTGGCTCTGCCGCAGGTGGCTCCTCCAGAGACGCTTCACGTACGTTGCGGCGCTGAAAAGGTCCCTTGGGGTTGTCGTATTGGGGTCGATATCGGGATTGACCAATGTAACGGAAAGGCCCAGGCCATCGCGCACGTACTGCATTGCGCCCGCAAAATCAGCATCCTTTGATATCACCACCGCTTGCTCATACTCGCCGTTGAAGCCGTCGACAAGCAAACGTGTTGCAAGGTTTACGTCAGACCCTTTCTCCTCCGAATCAAGTACATGTACATAGGCGGACATTCCTGGAATTGGGTGTGCCAACGGTCGCCACTGAGCGCCGGATCGGAATCTACCGTAGTGTATTTCACACTTTGGCAGTGTGGAGAGGGCCCTTAGATACACTTGCTGCCGGCGCCCTTGCCCAGGATTACTAGGACGCGCACTGATCCTGGCAGTGAAATAGCAGATCCTGTTGACTGTATCTTGGGGAAAGAGGACCTCAGCGAGCTTCTGTAGGTCCAGCCACCTGAGCGGCGTGTCCTTCAAGCCGCGGAAGTAGAGATTGAACCCATCTATGTAGACATTGGTGATCAAGGTCAGCCTCATACACAGAAAGAGACCGCCACAAGGGCGGTCTCTACCCTACCGGCGAAGCGATAGGGGTGGTACACACTTAAGATACTGGAAGCGTGGGATGCTGTCAAACTCTCACCACACAAAAGGAGAGACCACCACAAGGGCGGTCTCTGCCCTGCCGCCGAAGCAACAGGGGTTGTACCCTGACACTACCGTCCTTAGTGAACGCATTCAAGCCATTGGCGCGATGGGCCAAGGGCCGCGCCCCCCTACTCCAGCGGCACCCACATCATCGTGCGGGGGTTGCCGCCGACGACGCGAGTGACGTGGCCCTGCCCGGTGAGGTCCTCGGCTAGTAAGACGTCTCCGGGGCCGAAGCGCTTGGTTGAGCCGTCGCCCACTTCAATCTCACCCTCGCCGTCCAGCGTGACGACGTACTGTCGGCCCGGGGCGCAGTGCCAGTCGAGCACGTAGTCGGGGGCCTGCCGGGTGAAGAAGGCCTGCTTGGCGTTGGCGGGCGGCGTCGCCTCAGACTGACCCTCACCCCTCGGGTGGAAGTCCAGGTCGACTTCTTCAAAGTGGGACTTTCCATCGTCGCCGGTGTAAATGCGCGTGACGTGCATGGTGTTCCTCCTGGCCGTTGCGTGTGGGCGGAGCGCCCCGAGTGTTTGTGCAGTATAGCGGTTTCCGTAGCAGGCACCACGGGGCCGCCGTCCGTTCGTGGGGCCCTCCAACAGGCTCAGGGCGAACGGGGGCAGGCAGGCCGTGATTCTTGACCTGCGACGAATTTCGTGATAATTTGCCGAATTGCTTGGGATGAGTCCCAAAGGTGAGACGGAGGTGACTCCCTTGGAGATAGCCCTTTCCGCTAGCGCCGGTGTGCTGGCGCTTCTTTTTGCCATTGGACTGGTGTACCGCGTGGTCAAGGCCGACCAGGGCAACGACGCCATGCGTGAGATTGCCAAGGCAATCCAGGAAGGCTCGCAGGCGTTCCTGCGGCGGGAGTATAGCTTCCTGGCGATCTTTGTGGTGATAGTCACCCTTGTCCTCATCTTCGTCATTGACTGGCGGACGGCCGTCGCGTACGTGGTCGGCGCCATTATCTCCGGCGCAACCGGCTACCTCGGCATGGCAGTGGCAACCCGCGCCAACGTGCGCACTGCGGCTGCGGCCTCGGTGGGGCTCAACCCCGCCCTTCGAGTCGCGTTTTCCAGCGGCGCCGTCATGGGCCTCATGGTGGTGGGTCTCGGCCTCATTGGCGTCTCCGTGCTGTACTACATCTACGGCAACATCGTAGACACCAGCTCCATTACCAGCACCGAAGCTGCAAACGACATCATGCAGTGGGTGGTGGGCTTCAGCTTCGGCGCGTCCTCCATCGCCCTCTTTGCCAGGGTGGCGGGCGGCATCTACACCAAGGCCGCCGACGTGGGCGCGGACCTGGTGGGCAAGGTGGAGCAGGGCATTCCCGAGGACGACCCGCGCAACCCCGCGGTCATCGCGGACAACGTGGGCGACAACGTAGGCGACGTGGCCGGCATGGGCGCCGACCTCTTCGAGTCCTACGTCGGCTCCATCATCGCCGCCATGGCCATTGCCGCCTTCGCCGCGAGCACCTCGGGCGACATCCCCTTGTTTGATAACATCTTCTCGCCGTTCATCGTCCTTCCAATGCTCATTGCGGCGGGCGGCATCGTATCGTCCATCATCGGCACCTTCTTCGTCCGGGCCGGGGAGAACGCGTCGTTCAGCAGCCTGCTGTGGGCGCTGCGGCGCGGGACGTGGGCCGCGGGCATCCTGGTCATCGGCTTCACCTACCTGATAACCAACGTACTGCTGGACTTTCCCGGCGACTCCGGTATGAACCTCTTCTACTGCGTGGTAACCGGACTGGTGGCCGGAGTGATCATCGGGTACATGACGGAGTTCTACACCTCCTACGAATACGGCCCGACCAAGTCCGTGGCCAACAATGCAGAGACCGGACCCGCCACGGTGATCATTGCCGGGTTTGCCACCGCCATGCAGAGCACGCTGGTGCCGGTGCTGGTGGTGTCCGCGGGCATCTGGATCTCCTACGAACTCTTTGGGTTCTACGGCGTGGCCATCGCCGCCGTCGGCATGCTCTCGACGCTGGGCATCACCCTGGCGACAGACGCGTACGGCCCGGTGGCGGACAACGCCGGCGGCATCGCCGAGCAGGCGGGCCTGCCGCCCGAAGTGCGGGAACGCACCGACTCCCTGGACTCTCTGGGCAACACCACCGCCGCGACGGGCAAGGGTTTTGCCATCGGCTCCGCTGCGCTCACGTCGCTGGCCCTCATGGCCGCATACGCGCACGCGGTGGACCTGGAGGTCGCCAGCCTTCTTGACGCCAACGTCATGGTGGGGCTCCTCATCGGCGCGATGCTGCCCTTCCTGTTCTCCTCGCTGACCATGGCGGCAGTGGGGCGGGCCGCCTTCGCCATCGTGAACGAGGTGCGGCGGCAGTTCCGGGAGATTCCCGGCATCATGGAAGGCACCGGCAGGCCGGACTACGCCCGCTGCGTCGACATGAGCACACGCGGGGCGCTGCGAGAGATGATTCTGCCGGGCGTGCTCGCGGTCGCCGCGCCGATTGCCATGGGCATGATCCTTGGGAAGGAAGCGCTGGCGGGAATGCTCATCGGCGCGATTGCGGCGGGCTTCATGCTCGCAGTGACCATGGCGAACGCGGGGGGCTCCTGGGACAACGCGAAGAAGTGGATCGAGAGCGGACAACTCGGCGGCAAGGGGTCTGAACCGCACAAGGCCGCTGTAGTAGGCGACACCGTGGGTGACCCGTTCAAGGACACCTCTGGACCGTCCCTGAACATCCTGCTCAAGCTGATGTCGATTGTGGCACTTGTCTTCGCGCCGCAATTCATCTAAGCTAGTGTCGAAATGTGGGCTGGTGGCTCACCGGCCCACACCGAGAAGCATGGGGCGCACAGCGCTCCACAGTTAGCGGCGTGGTACACTGGGAGTGACCCACTACCCTATTGATACCCCCGCTGTAGATAACAAGGCAGGACCTTTATGGTCAAGTCAAAGTCAGCGTTTGCGCTGGCGGTCTTGGCAGTGTCGCTTACGCTGCTGACCTTGGGCAGCAGTTGCGCAACAGCCGATGCCCCCGCAAAACTCCCGCCTACACCGACGGCTCTCCCGCCGTTGGCTTCGCCATCGCCGATGCCTATTGACGCGTCCACGCCCGTGCGAGGCGGAGGGACCAACGGCGTGTTCCCCTCGCCGACGCCTCCTGCTGTGTTCCTGCATCCCGCGACGCCGGAAGGCTGGGCCTCCTCCCTCATCGTGTCCGGGCAGTCGGATGCTACGGAGAACGGCCCCATTGGCCCCGATGGGCAGATGTACGTCAGCTGGGCCGTTACCAACGACGGGCCGGAGAATGCGGACTTCGCCTTTTCCGTGGACCTGCTGGTGGACGGCGTGCCAGTCGAACGGTGGTCTGCGGCCATGGGCCTAGCCGCGGGCGAAGTACAGACTGTGCGCGACTGGGACCGTCTTCCCCAGCGCATTAACCTGACGCCCGGCCGCCACGATCTGCAGCTTGTAGTGGACTCAACCGGCTACCTTCAACCGCTCTATACCCCCGGCAACGCGGCTTCCGTCAGCTTTGACTGGCCGGAACTGCCCAATGGCCTCAACGGCCCGCCGATCGCGCCCGAACGGCTCCCCAACCTGACGGCGTATTTGCCCGACGGCTGGGCGGACACCATTCGCCTGCAGGGGATTCCTCGGTCGATCGCGGCTCTTGAACGCACCCTTTCGCCGACCCTTCAGATCGCCTACCGGAACGGCGGACTGTCGAGCATCAACCGCTTCTTCCTTGTCCACGTCTACATGGATGGCGTGCTGGTCACGAGGTACAACCAGAACGGGCTTATCGCAGATGAAGCGGTCAATCCGCCGCCATGGGAATACCTGCTCAACACGGTCAGCATGACGCCCGGCCATCACACGTTGACGCTGGAGTTGGACCCGACGAATCTCGTTGATGAAGCCGACGAGACCGACAACGTGTACTCCGTAGACTTCAACTGGGGCGGCCCCGAAATTGCCGGGCCCAATTCGACGCAGACCCCCACCTCAGGGCAGCCGCTGCTCGTGGGATACCACCCCTCCGGGTGGTCCGGGCCGCTGGTCGTTAACAGCTATCTTGGGCAAGCGTCGCAGCAAAGCGAGACCTACCTCAACTCGCAGTCCTATGCAAGCTGGGCCATGCGGAATGAGGGGGGCTCAGCGCTTGCGGGCCCCTACACCGTGGAACTGCTTGTAAGCGGCGAAGTGGTGCACACGTGGGAGCGAGAAGGTCTGGACGCCGGCGCCATCGACGTGCTGGTGGATGAACCCATACCGGCGGCGTTTGCGCCCGGCATTCACAACGTGGAATTGCGTGTGAGCACCGCAGCCGGTGAAACGACCAACATCGCCAAGCAGCCCATCAACGGGCGCATCGGCTTCGCGCCGCCTCGCGCGGGCGCCCCACTGGATGCCGAAGAGCGCAGGCAACGGCTTGTCGCGCTGGAAGGCATTCGCTCGTCCGTCGCGCCGCTGAGCGAGTCTGCGCAAATGCGAGAGGACGTCATAGACCTGGCGGATCTGGTCTACCGGACCCTCTACAACCGGTCACTGGCAGAGGAGTCGCTGTCTATCAGCATCCTCACGGAAGAGGAGTTTGGCTCGTGGGTGGACGCAGAGTGCAATGACGTCGCGCCGAGCCTTTCGAGCAGCATCCGCGGTGTCTACCTGGAGCGCTGCACAGCGGCCAAGGGGTTCGTGGGGTACTACACCAACTGGCGGGGCGCGCCCCGCATAGTCATTCGCGGCGACAAGACGCCAATGGACGTTCTGAGCACGATCTCACACGAGCTTGGGCACTACCGGCAGGCCCTGGCCAATTCGTCGCTTAACGACCAGCCCAACCTCGACATCGTGTCATTGCGGGAAGCGCAGGCCTACGTACACCAAGTGGTCTTCTTCCGAACCCTGGAGTCAATGACGGGCTTGGACCTCTTGTTGTACCCCAAGCTCCCCGGGTATGAGAACTTTGTGCAGATGCGTGTCGGCGACCTGCGCAGCCGCGCCGAGACCAGCGAGCATGCCCGCGGCCAACTGGTGCTGTGGCTGGCAGTGCTCTCCGACCCGGAGCTTCGCCAGGAGCGCACCGTCCTGCTGAACAATCGGGCCATTCCGGCGCAGACCGCCAGGCAGGTCTTTGATTACCTGGTGGGATTCTCGCCGGGTCAAGCCCGCCTTTACGTGACGCGGATCCTGCAGAACGCAAGCGCCCAGATTAACGCTATCAAGTCGTTGGTCAATGCGCGGTTGATCACGGGCCTGCCTTACTGGAACGAGGGCTCGCCGGAGCTCCGCGAGATCGGGCTGCTGCTTCCGTAGCGCGCCACTTGCAGAACTGCCTCAGTCGACACTGCACCAAGACGGCGAATGGCGTGAGAGCGTCGTAGTGGGGCAGGGTAGGCGGTCGCTTCGTGCCGGGCTATCCCACCATGTTCAGGATGACCCCTGCGGCGATGGCCGATCCGAGTACGCCCGCGACGTTTGGTCCCATAGCGTGCATGACGAGATAGTTATTGGGGTTGGCCTCAAGCGCCACTCGGTGCACCACACGCGCGGACATGGGAACGGCAGAGACTCCGGCGGCGCCAAGCAGCGGGTTGACCTTCCTCCCGGAAGCGAGGTACATCACCTTGCCGAAGATTACACCGCCCGCCGTGGCAATCGAGAACGCCACAAGCCCCAGGCCAAAGACCTTGAGGGTATCCAAGTCCAGAAATGCGTCAGCTACCATAGTTCCACCCACCGTCAAACCCAGCAGGATTGTCACGACGTTAATCAGCTCGTTCTGGGCGGTGGAAGAGAGTCGTTCAACCACGCCACTCTCCCGCAGCAGGTTCCCGAACATGAACATGCCGATAAGCGGTATGGAGCCGGGCGCGAACAGGACCGCCAGCATAAGAACGGTCAAGGGAAAGAGGAGTTTCACCAACTTGGGTGCGGGGCGAGCATCGTAGGGCATCTCCACCATGCGCTCAGCCTTGGACGTGAGGGCCCGCATGATGGGGGGCTGGATGATGGGCACCATCGCCATGTAGGAGTAGGCGGAGATGGCGATTGGCCCGAGCAGGGCTTCATCGGCGAGGCGTATGGACACGAAGATGGCCGTGGGGCCGTCGGCGCCGCCAATAATGCCGATGGCCCCGGCGTTCTGCAGCGTAAAGCCGAGGGCGATGGCCCCCAACAGGGTCCCGAAGATCCCGATCTGCGCCGCGGCGCCAAGCAACGCCATGGCCGGTCGCTGAATGAGCGGCGTGAAGTCAGTGAGCGCACCGAGTCCCAGGAACATGAGCAGAGGGAAGAGCTCAGTGCTGAGCCCGGCGCGTTTGAGCAGTACCAGCAGGCCCTCGCCCTCGCCCAGGCCGCCGAAGGGCACGTTGGCCAGCATGATGCCCACGCCGATGGGGATGAGCAGCAGCGGCTCAAAGCCCTTGTGGATGGCCAGAAAGATGAACCCCAGCGCAATGAGGATCATCACGCCGTTCTTCCAGAGGGCTGCGAGCTCACTGAAGAACTGGCTGTCGAAGGGGATTTCGCCGGTTAGCACTGCGTTCCTTTAGGTGGAGATGGGGGTCATTTCCGGTCCGACCGAGGCCGCACACGAACACCCTGGGAGGCCATGAACGCCTGTCGTCCCTGCGCACGCCACGCTCCCGCCGTCTCGGGCGATTGCCGACGCGCCGCCGGGGTCGTCGGGGCGCCGAGACCGCGTCGAACGAACTGCACCGCCGCCACCATGGCCGCGACCATTGCCGGGTCAGTGCCGGCATCGTCAGTGGCGCTTGCTGTGCCAGCCTCAGCGGCCGCGGGGATGGGGGGCTCGCCCTCCGATGCAGGCTCTGCCTCGAATCGCCGTATCGCCTTGCCGAGGAGCGTCGTCACGACAGCCAGCGACACCAACGCGGCAAACACCACGCCGACGCCCGTGCCCGCGATCTCAAACCCCTTTTGCAGTTCGTCCAAGAGACTCCTTTGCGTTTGGCGGCCATGTCATTGTAGCTGCCATTGTTGGTCAATGCCATTGCAGATCAGGCGTATTGGACCGGTCACAAGCGCCTTTCCCCGCGCACCTTGCCCTTGCGACAGGTTGCGGGCCCTGCTAGGGTACTTAGACCCTTTGTAGCAGGAGTGTCATGGCGGAACATCGCGTTTCCCTCTTTGTCACGTGCCTCGTGGACCAGTTCTACCCGGAGGTTGGCGAGGCGACCGTGCGGCTGCTTCGACATCTTGGGGTGGAGGTGGATTTTCCCGCCGACCAGACCTGTTGCGGGCAGGTCGCCCTCAATGGCGGCTATCGCTCCCATGCTGTCGCGGTGGCGCGGCGGTTCGTGGAGGTCTTCCGCGGCAGCGAGGCGATCGTCGCCCCCTCCGGCTCGTGCGTGGCAACCATCCGCTCGCACTACGGCGACTTGCTGCATGGCTACCCCGAGCTCGCTGGCGAGGTTGCGTCGCTGCAAGCCCGCACCTACGAGCTCTCGGAGTACCTCGTCGACGTGCTTGGCGTCGACGACGTTGGCGCGCAGTTGGCGTCGCCGGTACGGGCCACGTATCACGACTGCTGCCACGCGCTGCGGGACCTCGGCGTGGAGGCACAGCCCCGCGCGCTCATGTCCTCCGTCGATGGGCTGGAATTGGCGGAAATGAAGGACTCCACCTCGTGCTGCGGCTTCGGGGGCACGTTTGCCGTCAAGTTCGCGGACATCTCCACGGCCATCCTGAACGAGAAGCTACGCAACGTCGAGGCAACGGGGGCGGACGTACTGACGGCGGTCGATTCCAGTTGCCTCATGCACATGGGTGGTGCGCTGCATCGGCGGGGCGCCAAGGCGCGGCCGGTGCACTTAGCCGAGTTGCTTTGCGAGGGTTTGGAAGGAAAACAGCAATGACGGAAGTGCTTTCCAGCCAATTCAAGGCACAGGCCACTGAGGCCATCAACAACGCAACTATCCAGGAGTCCCTCGACAGGCTGGTGAACTTCCGACAAGGGCGTGTCGACGCCATCGCGGAGTACGGCCAGGAGCGATGGGACGCCCTGAGCGACCGCGCCCGCGAGGTCAAGCGGGACACTCTGGAGCACCTGGACTACTACCTGGACCAGCTCTCTCGCAACGTGGAGCGAGCTGGCGGGCACGTCTTCTTCGCCAAGGACGCACAGGAGGCCAACGACTACGTCGCCAAGGTTGCAGCGGACAACGGCGTGAAGACCGTCATCAAGAGCAAGTCGATGGTGTCGGAGGAGATGGGCATCGCGGCGGTGCTGGAATCGATGGGCATCGAACCGGTGGAGACAGACCTGGGCGAGTACATCATCCAGCTGGCCAAGGAGGCGCCGTACCACATCATCGCGCCGGCGTTGCACAAGTCGAAGGAACAGGTCTCCGAGCTCTTCGAGCGCATCCTGGGCACGCCTGCCGAGAGCGACATCACGGCGCTGGCGGGCATTGCGCGGAAGGTGCTGCGGGAGAAGTTCCTGCAAGCCGACATGGGCATGACGGGGGCGAACTTCGGCGTGGCGGAAACGGGCACCATCGTCATGGTGACCAACGAGGGCAACGGGCGCATGTGCTCGTCGCTGCCGAGGGTGCACGTCGCGACTATGGGCATGGAGCGCGTCATCCCCCACCTTCGCGACGTCGCCACGTTCCTGCCGCTCCTGACGCGCTCGGCGACGGGTCAGCGCATCTCCAGCTACGTCTCCTTCGTCACCGGCCCGCGCCGCAGCGATGAGGAGGACGGGCCGCAGGAGTTCCACCTGGTCATCCTCGACAACGGGCGCTCGAAGATGCTGGCCGACCCGGAGCTACGAGAGGCGCTCTACTGCATCCGCTGCGGGGCATGCCTGAACGCGTGCCCGGTGTACGGCAAGGTCGGCGGACACGCCTATGGCTGGGTATACCCAGGCCCCATCGGCGCTGTGGTGACGCCGGCGATGGTGGGCGTACCCAAGGCGAAGGACCTGCCCTTCGCGTCGACGCTGTGCGGAGCGTGCCGCGACGTTTGCCCGCTGCGCATCGACATTCCGCGGATGCTGCTCAAGCTACGCAGCGACGCGGTTGAGGGCCCGGCAGATACTCGCGTGCCACGGCGAATGGAGTCGTTGATGATGCGCGTCTGGCGCGGGACCGTGGCGGGGCCGCGGTTGTTCACCCTCGCGGGCAAGGCCGCATCGGTGGCGCAGTGGCCGCTGTCGCGCAGGGGTGCGCTGCGATGGCTGCCGCCGCCGCTGACCGGATGGACGCAGTCCCGCGACTTCCCCCGCGCGGCGATGCGGCCCTTCCGCGCTCGATGGCGGAGGAAGGGAGGCGGTCGTGGCGGATAGGGAGCAGTTCCTGGCTGGCATCCGCGCCACACTGGCCTCTGCGCCCGGCTCGGACACGTCGCCTTCGCACAGGGAGGGAGAAGGTGATCAAGGGCGCGCCGAGCAATCCCCGCCACCTCCACCTCCGTCGCAGGCGGCGTTGCTGACGCAGTTGGAGCGCAGCGCCGAGATGCAGGGGTGGAACTTCGTTGCAGTGGCGTCGGAGGAGGAGGCCGCGGCCCGTGTGGTGGAGATCGCCGGACGGCATGGGGCCGGCACGGTCGTGAGGACGGCGCACGAAACGCTGGAGCGCATGTCGTTGGACGCGGCACTGGAAAGCGCGGGCATGACCAGCATCCTGCTGGCAGAGGGCCCGGGTGGACTGCACGCTCAGCAACGGCTGGAAACGGCAGCCTCCGCGGCGGTGGGCATCACCGGCGTGGACGCCGTCATCGCGGAGACGGCGTCAGTGGCCCTTGCGCCTCGAAGGGGAATGAGCCGACAGGCGTCGCTGCTGCCGCCGGTGCACATTGCCGTCGCTACGGCGGACCAGGTGGTCGGCACGCTGGAAGACGTGCTGACGCAGCGGCTTGAAGAGCTCGCCAACGCGGAGGAAACCACCTGGTACATGAACCTGGTGAGCGGGCCCAGCCGCACCGCGGACATCGAGCAAACGATAGTGGTAGGCGTCCATGGCCCCGGAGTGGTCTATTTGGTTGTCATAACAGACTAGACCCTCACACCAGTGGGCCGCGCCTTTGCAGCGCGCGCAATCCCCGGACCGTTGCCGCGAAGAGGTGCTCGCCGGGCCGCGACATGGCGTCTTCAACGGACACCGCTCCGGTCGCCATCCCGCTGAGCGCGGTGAAGCCCTCCGCGTAGAGCTTGCGCCAGCCGGGGCCAAGGCTACCCCCGACGCCAAGCACCGGGATCCCGCGCTCCAACGCCCTGTTCGCCACGACGGCTGGCGCCTTGTGGTACGCCGTCTGCCAGTCCAGGCGACCCTCTCCGGTAATCACCAACGACGCACCGCTAAGACGCGCGTCGAACCCCACGGCCTCGGCGACGATGTCGGCGCCCCAGGCGATGCGCGCGCCGAGGAAAGCCACCAGGCCGGCGCCCATGCCTCCAGCCGCGCCACCGCCGGCAATGCTCGCCACGTCAACGCCAAGGTCGCGGCGCACAACGTCGGCCATGCGTCCAAGCGCGCGGTCCAGCATGGCGACGTCGTCCAGCGACGCGCCCTTCTGCGGGCCGAAGGTGGCCGCCGCGCCCGCCGGCCCGCAGAGAACGTTGCTAACGTCCGTGGCTATCACCAGCTCCGCTTCGCGCAGCCGCGGTTCCAATGCGGACGCGTCGATGCCGGCGAGCCCCAGCAGTCCCGCGCCCCCGAGCGGCATTGCACTGCCGTCCTCCTGCAAGAGCCGGACCCCGAGACACGCCGCCAACCCCGCGCCGCCGTCGTTGGTGGCGCTGCCGCCGATGCCAAGGATGATGCGACGATATCCAGCGTCCAGCACAGCTCGGATGATGGCGCCAACGCCGAACGTTGTCGCGCGGAGCGGGTCGCGGAGGTTAAGTGGCAGCAGCGCCAGCCCGCACGCCTGCGCTGTCTCGACAACGGCGGTGTGGCCATCGCCAAGGGAACCCCATCGTGCCACGACCGGCTCACCAAGCGGCCCAGTCGTCTCGACGTTGTGGTACGCGCCGCCGGTGGCCTCGATCAACGCGTCAAGCGTGCCGTCGCCGCCGTCAGCAACAGGGCACCGGACAACGTCGGCGTGGGGGTACACGGCGAGGGCCGCCTCCCCCATGGCATCGGCTGCCCGTCCGGCCGACAGCGTGCCCTTGAAGGCTTGCGGCGCAATGACAATCTTCATGGGGACAGGGTAGCGAAAGGAATGCGGAAGGGCCACTGACCGAGGCTACAGCGCCAACCTGCGGCGGGGGTAACGCCAACGCTCGGCGCGCATGATGGATTCAAGCGCTTCCGCCGCCTCGTCAATGGCGCCACTCTCGTTCACGACGACATAGTCGAACATCGGCAAGCGCTCCATCTCCTGTCGAGCGGTTTCCAGTCGGCGCTCCAAGTCGACGGAGGCCTCGCTCCTGCGATCGCGAAGGCGGCGCTCCAGCTCCTCCAACGACGGCGGCGCGAGGAAGACGAAGACTGACTCAGGGTTCAGCCGTTTGATGGTCTGAGCGCCTTGGACGTCCGTCTTGATGATGACGTCCACCCCGCTGGCCAGCGCATCGTTCACCTGGTCTTTGGGCACACCGTAGCTGTTGCCGTATACCTTGGCCCACTCCAGGAAGCCGTCGTCCGCCACCTTGCGCTCGAACTCGGCCTGGTCGAGAAAGATGTAGTCGACGCCATCTCGTTCCGTGGGGCGCATGGTGCGTGTGGTCGCGGTGACGACAATGTGGACGGGATACCGCCGCTCTCGAAGCCTGGTGAGCACGGCGTCCTTCCCAACGCCGGAGGGTCCGGACACGACCATCATGAGGGGTTGCGGGCTGAGGGTGCTCTGGTGTGGGGCATCCTTCGAGGAGGTCACGCTGCACTTCCCCGGCGGGATGATGCGCCGTGGGCCGGGGCGCCGCTCAGCGGAGACTTCGTCACCATCACCCCGTACGCTCGCGTGTCGCCGCCGGACGGCGGCCTAGTCCCGCCGATAGACCGTGGGGTCCTTCTTGTCACTGCCCATGTCGCGGAACTTCTTGGCGACCTGGTCGCCCAGCATCATGCCCATGAACTGATCGGAGGCCTTGATCGCCTCCGTGGGGGACTCCTCTTCGCCTTCGCGGCCCATCATCCACCGGGCCCGCGCCTCCCACGCTTCGACAAGCGCCTGCTCCAGCCCCGCCTGGTCCTCCTTGACCATACCACGTAGGCGGTGCAGGTCCTTGATGAACTCGTCCAGCCAGTAGACCAATGCGTCGCGGTTGGTGACGGCGATGTCGCGGTGCATGACGGGGTCGCCGGAAGCCAGGCGTGAAATATCGCGGTAGCCGCTCGAGGCCAGCTTGGCCATCTCACGCCAACCGACGCTCTTGGTCGTCGCGTTCACCAACGAGACTGAGAGCAGGAAGGGGAGGTGGCTCACCGCCGCCACGTAGCTGTCGTGTTCCGCCGGGTCCACAAAGTACGGCTTTGCTCCAATGGCCTGCACCAGCGAGACGACGGCCTGCGTGGCCCCCTCGCTGGCATTGCGCGCCGGGCAGATGGCGTAGACTGCGCCGTTGAGCATGGCCGCCGCGGCGTCCTTGGGGCCGGAAGTCTCCCTGCCCGCCATTGGGTGGCCGCCCACAAAGCTCACGCCCTCCGGCAGCAGCTCCTCGGCCCACGACACCACGTCCTGCTTGGTGCTGCCCGTATCCGTGACGATAGTCCCCGGCGTAAGAATCTCTGCCAGAAACTCGAAGAGTTCCCGCATGGCGAGAACGGGGATTGCGACGATGACCAGCGTCGCGTCACGCACCGCCTCGGGGATGGAATGCGCCTGGCGATCGATGGCGCCCATCTTGCGGGCTGTGGAAGCATTGGAGGGCTCAAGGTCAATGCCAACGACCTCGACGTTCTTGTTCCCGGTCTGCCTGATGGCCAAGCCCATCGAGGCGCCAATGAGCCCCGTTCCGACTATTGCGATCTTGTCCATGGAGACTCCCTGTATTCTCTACGCTCGGCGAGTGTGCCCATTATATGCGCCCGTCGGCCATTTGCGCCAAGGCAGGCTACAAGACGATGTCCGCCAGAAAGTTGATGGGCGGGCCGATAATCCATGAAATGATGCCCACGCCCAACATGATGTCCAGCATGATGACTACCAGCAGGATTCCGGGTCCGAAGGGCTCAATGCGAAGGAACGGTATCGCCAGCGAACGGGGGAGAAGCCCTGCCGCAACCTTGGAGCCGTCCAGCGGCGCCAGGGGGATGAGGTTGAAGACACCCAGGATGAGGTTGAGCGCGAGCCACATGGCGAAGAATTGGCTCAGTACCGACGAGAGAGACGCGCCGGATGACATGGGCGAAAACAAGAAGATGGGCCACTCCACAATGTCCAGCTTGAACAGCAACCCAATCAGGAAGGCCAATAGGAAGTTGGACAAGGGGCCGGCACAAGCCACGAGCATCATGCCCTGCAAAGCCCTTTTCCCGAAGGCGTAGGCGTTCACCGGCACCGGCTTACCCCAGCCAAAACCTGCCAGCAAGAACATGATGCTGCCCGCCGGGTCCAGGTGCGCCTTCGGGTTCAGCGACAGCCGTCCAAGTCGGCGCGCAGTGTCGTCGCCAAGGGTCGTGGCGGTCAGTGCGTGGCTGAACTCGTGAAACGTAACGCTGGCGACGACCGCGGCCAGAAGCATCCCCGTGAAGATAAAGAAGGCAACGGGGTCGTCACTCAGGACGCCGAGGTTACGGAAGATCATCCGGGTCCTCGGGGTCGAAGTCATCGTCGTCGGGCTGGGGCCGCGGGCGCCCACCAACACGCGGCAACGTCGGCGAACCGAGATCGCTGCGAGACTTGCGTCGCGGGAGCGCGCGGATTGCCTGCGAAAGCGCCTTCAGCGCATCGGCGTCCGTGGTCTCAAGGTCCGCGATTACCCCCTCAACGCCAATCTCGCGCAGACACTCGAGTTCCCACCCGGTGAGCGTGCCATGCACGGGCAGCAGGAACGGCCGGCCAATCTCGCCGCGGACCGTCGCGAGGTGCATCAGCACCTCCAGGGTCAGCGGCGTCCCGACGGCGTCGGCGTAGACAATGGCGTCGACGGGCATGACCTCCAGCGAGCGAGCGTGCTCCTCCTTGAGGTCGACCGGCACCACAAGCAGCTTCCCGATGTCCTCGTCCCGCAGGGCATCCAGCGAGGACGTCAGGCCCGTCAGGGAGATAAAGTCCGCGCCTGCCTCGATGAGCGCGGTGACGTCTTCCGCCGCCAACACGTTCGACTGCGCTCCCCAGGGAACGTCGGGCAGCGCTTGCATCGCCTGCGCCGCCGCCTCGCCGTCGACGCCCTCGCTGCGGAAGATGACGCCATCCAGCGTCACGCCGTCCAGATTTGACACGGTTTGCGGCTCGGCCGTTGCGGCCAACAGGACCATCGTCGGCATTGGCTGCCGCCTCGTGGCCGCGCCAAATCCCAGGGGTGCGGGCCCCTCTCTGCCCAATCGTTCAATGCGTTGAATCAGCTTGCTCATACAACCTCACAGGTGAATTGTCCGGCGGCTGGGGCGAGTCATCGGCGCGCCGCAACGCTATAGGTATGGTAGCACATTGGGGTTGGGCTCTGACATTGGACCGGGTGAGGGGAAGTGCCCCTCCCGCGCATCTCACGCGGCCCTGCCACCGCGCTCTTGCCCCAAAGCTCCGTTTTCCGCTACGTTCCCACTACGGCCGCAACGGCCATGTTGTCAGGGTCCGGATTCGCCGGAGTGCGCGACTACCAAAGTCGGACCCGTTTCCACAAAAAGAAAAACGAGTTAAGCGAAGATTCCTAGCTGAAAACGAATCGCGCAAATACAGATTCGTTAAAACGAACCCACTAGCTACGACCGCCCCAGGCCCCAGCCGCAAGTCCCCGCGCCAACGACGCGAAAGGGCCTAGCGCCCGAAGGACAGCCGCGCCGCCAGGGAGTCCGGCAGGCCTGCCGAGGCCATCTTCACCTGCGTCGTCTCGATGTCGTACGCCACGCGATGGTGTGTGATGGTGTGCGAGTCGGGGTCGTAGAGTGCGTAGGCGGCGCGAGGGTCGCCGTCGCGCGGTTGCCCGACACTTCCCGGATTCACCACCACTCGCAAGCCGTCGAGGGCGAGTTCCGCGCCCGGCTGCAACGGCGACACGCTGCCGGACTCATCGCAGAGAAACGGCAGGTGCGAGTGGCCAAGGAGGCAGAGGGGCGTGGAGAACAGGCGAAAGCACTCGTCAGTATCCTGAGGAGACATTAGCCATGGCAGAAAATACTCCCATACGGGCTCCCTCGGCGTTCCGTGCAGCAGCGTCACTTGTGCCTCTTCATGGCGCA
Organism: Dehalococcoidia bacterium; assembly: GCA_965249605.1. Lineage (GTDB taxonomy): Bacteria > Chloroflexota > Dehalococcoidia > Lucifugimonadales > UBA1127 > UBA1127. Next base: position 1,057,837 of record OZ252245.1, on the reverse strand, counting down.
GGGGGTTCGAGCGCAGGTAATCCTGCTCCGCCGCCTCCAGCCGGTGGCGTGTCCAGAGCGCCGCGGTCCGTGCTGCCGGATTGAACGTCTCGACAGAGAGGGCGCCAATCGCGGCAAGGTCATGGTTGCCGGCGACTGCCGCGTGGGAATACGAACGCAGCAGCGCGAGGACCGGCCCCGGGTCCGGCCCGTACCCCACGATGTCGCCCAGGCACAGGATGCGCTCGAACCCGCCGAACGACTCGGCGTGGTCGATCACCGCCTGAAATGCCTCCAGGTTGCTGTGCACGTCCGCCACAACGAGGCAGTGCATACCCTCCACCTTGGCCGTAATTGGCGGCTCAAGTATAATTCTGTTCATGCTGGTACGGGAACTGGGTGAGTTTGGTCTCATAGAGCGCCTGTCCCGGCGTGTCTCCGCCTCGCCCGTCAGCGGATCCAACCCCGAGGCCCCGCTACTCCACCTTCGAGTCGGCATTGGCGACGACGCCGCCGTGTGGGACGCCGCGGGCGCCTCCGAAGTCCTGACCACCGACACCATCGTCGAAGGCACGCACTTCACTCTCGACACCACCGGCTGGAACGACCTCGGCTGGAAGGCGCTGGCCACCAACCTGAGCGACGTCGCGGCAATGGGCGCCGCGCCGGGGTTGGCCGTCGTGACGCTCGGGCTGCCACGAGACACTCGCGTCGACGACATCGACGCTCTGTACGACGGCATTCTTGAGGCCGCGGAGACGTTCGGCGCAATCGTTGCAGGCGGCGACGTCGTTGCGTCGCCCACGCTGTTCATCACGGTCGCGCTGTCCGGCGCGCTAACGGGCGCGCCCATGCTGCGCTCGTCGGCAACCCCGGGCGATCTCATTGGCGTGACGGGGACGCTCGGCGCGTCGGCCGCAGGGTTAGCGGCGCTGCAGGGCGCCTCGACAGCCGCTGACGCATCCGAGTTGAAGACGATACACCGTCGCCCGAGGCCCCGCGTACACGAGGGCATGGCGCTGGCAGAGCTGGGCGTCCGGTGCGCCATGGACGTCACCGACGGGCTTGTGGATGACCTGGGCAAGTTGTGCACCGCGGCGGGTTGCGGGGCCCGGCTTGAGGCTGCATGCGTCCCGGTGCATCCAGAAGCGCTGGCCGCATTCCCTGAAGAAGCGCTGGCAATGGCGCTCAACGGCGGTGAGGACTATGAGCTGCTCTTTGCCGCCCCGCCGAATCTGATGGCGTCGCTGGGGGACTCCCTCGGCTGCGAAGTTCACGTCGTGGGTGAGATTATCTCAGGCTTAACCGGACAAGTTCTCCTGTTGGACGCTAATGGGCAGGAAATGACAGCGCCCCGCCGGGGATGGGACCACTTCGCATGAGAAACTCCTCGCACATTGTGAGCCGCAGCGCAGAGGAGACGCTGAGGATCGGCGCCGAACTGGGGCGGCGGCTGCAGCCCGGCGACGCCCTGCTGCTCACGGGCGACCTCGGCGCGGGCAAGACGACGCTGACGCAAGGCATCGCGCTGGGCCTCGGCGTTCCGGAACGACCGCGCAGCCCGACGTTCGTCATGGCGACCGAGTACCACGGTCGGCTGCCTCTCTACCACCTTGACCTCTACCGCATTGAGGCACTTGACGAGCTGGGCGACCTCGGCTTGGACGAGTACCTGAACGGCGACGGGGTGACCGTGGTGGAGTGGGCCGACCGGGCGCCTCGTGCATTTCCGCCGCACGGCCTCTGGATTGATCTGGTGGCGACCGGCGAGGAGGCGCGCGACATAACCGTCACGTACACCGCGCTGCGGAACCCCGCGCTTGACGAATGGCTGAAGCAAGCCGCCGGCGCAAGGAGCGCCTGAGGTGGAGCTCTGCATAGACACGGCCACCCGTTTCGCAGGCGTCGCCCTCTCCGTTGACGGCCGCGTCGTTGTTGAGACTTCGTGGCACAGCGCCAACAACCACACGGCCGAGCTCGCGCCGGCGGTGGAGGCGCTGTTGGCACAGGCGGGCGCCAATGTAGCGCAACTCAGCGGCATCACGACCATCATTGGCCCGGGCGGGTTCAGCGCCCTGCGCGTCGGTCTGGGCTTCGCCAAGGGGTTGGCCGAATCGCTGGACATCCCCATCGCTCCGGTCAGCGCACTGGAGGTGGAGGCTGCCCGCCACTTCGACGACGGGGCCGGGGCGCTTTGCCCATTGCTGGAAGTCGGGCAGGACCGCGTCGCCTGGTGCGTCTACGCGCTCGACGGGGATGACTGGCGACGCTCAACCGAAGAGCAGGTCACGACCGTCGCAGCCATGGTGGAGACCGCGCCGCCAAACGCCGTCTACTGCGGTGAGGGCGCGTGGCACACCGCCGAGCGCCTTCGGGAGCTCGCGCCGAACGCCAACATCATTGCGCTGGAACCGCCGACCCGCTCGCTGTCCGTGCTGGCGTTCCTCGGACACGCCGCGTTGGTCACGGGCGGCGTGCCGGACCGGCAGACCCTGGAGCCCAACTACTTGCGCCCACCCAGCATTACCATGCCGGCCGGGCGATCATCGACAGCATAGGGACTCAACATCAATCGCTAGGAGGCACACTTTGGCAGATCTCCAGACGACACTTGTGCTCATTAAGCCGGACGCCGTACAACGCGGCCTCGCGGGTGAGATCATCAGCAGGATCGAGCGACGCGGGTTACAGCTGGTGGGCATGAAGCTCATGCAGGTGGACGAGGCGCTCGCCCACCGCCACTACGAGGCGCACGTGGAGAGGCCATTCTTCCCAGGCCTGGTCCAGTTCATCACGTCCAGCCCCGTCGTGGCGTTGGCCGTGCGCGGACCCAATAGCATCGAGCTGGTGCGGCAAACGATGGGGGCGACGAACCCGTCGGCGGCAGGGCCGGGCACGATCCGCGGCGACCTCGGCGTCGACATTGGGCGCAACCTAATCCACGGTTCAGACTCGTCGGAGGCGGCGGAGCGCGAGGTGTCGCTCTTTTTCGCGCCGGAGGAGATCATCGAGTGGGGCCGGAGCGCCGAGGGATGGATAGTCGAGTAGCTACTGCACGTGGACAAGCGGCACGGCCGCGCGCCAAAGCTCCTCGAGTCGGTAGTACTGGCGCTCCTCTGGCGCGAAAACGTGGATGACGACGTCTCCGTAGTCCAGCAGCACCCAACCGGACTGTATGGTGCCCTCACGGTGGCTCACGGTGATGCCCTCGCCCTTCAGCGACAGGGTAATGTCCTCGACGAGGGCGTTGATCTGTCGCGAGTTGTCGGCGCTCAACAGCACGAAGTAATCCGCGAAGTGCGCGATGCCTCGAATATCCAGCAACATGATGTTGGACGCCTGTTTGTCACTGGCAATCTCAACAGCACGCTGTGCGATTTGTAGCGGTTCTGTGTTCATCATCCCTGCCATTATAGTATGCTATGCGCTGCAGTCCAACGAAAGCAGTCCAAAACTCACGGCAGCAGCAAAAGCGAAAGCGGCAATTGCCCATAGTAACGAGTTGTCTTACAATTGCGATTGCGGTATCTCTGGCAAAACCGTTCACTTGCTGCAAAGCTAGGGGTTGACACACCCTAGCGTCGCACCTACTATAGGGGCGGTGTTCTGAATGGGTTGCCGCGACTGCGGTACGACCCCAACACTTCGTATAGCGAAAGGGGATCTCATGGAACGGTATTCACCGAGGCGCATCAGTGGGATAGCTGTAATCATAGCCATAATGTTGGCCCTTCTGATCGCCGCTTGCGAGGGGCCCCCAGGCACACAAGGTTCCCAAGGTGCACAGGGTGAGCCGGGTCTTCCCGGTCTCTCAGGCAATCCCGGTCTCCCCGGCGTCCAGGGTGTCCAGGGTGAACCCGGTCTGCCCGGCAACCCCGGTCTAGCCGGCGTCCAGGGTGTCCAGGGTGAGCAGGGCCCGGCCGGACCGTCAGTGGCCGCCCAGATCGTCCTGGCAGAGTACTCCTTTGAAGCTGGCGGCGAGCACGACATCACGGTCATGGGTTCCGGTTTCAACGCTGGCGATGTGGTCTTCGGTGAGATCCTGACCGGTGAGGACACCATCCCGGTGGTCGGCAGCACCGCGAACGACTCCGGCGCCTTCATGTCGACTGCGGGCATCGACCTTTCCCGCATCACCGCGTTGTCGACAGGGGTGTACACGCTGCACGTTCGCGACACCTCCGGCAACAACGCCACGGCGCCAATAGTTATCTCACCAGAAAAGTAGTCCAGGAGTAGGGACAAACGGAGAGGCCCCGGGGAGATTTCCCCCGGGGCCTCTTTCCTTTCTCAGAAGGTCTGGGCAGAGTTGCACCAATGCCCATCCTTTGTCCAATTCCAGGCTACGTTGACTGCAACGACATAAGAGTCGGACGCAGCCAAGAGCCGACCTTGCACCTTCGGTCTCTCGAAAGAACTGCCCGCCAATTTGCCGTTCCGCGAATTGTTCATTCTGCGCGTACCCTGCACCGTAGCCAACAACGCGACTGTGGTCGTTAGTAGCTGTTGGCCCAATAGCGTCAAGCAGGCCAACGCCAAGTGAGCAGTTTGAGGGCTTCAGGAATTGGTCACAGCGCCCTCTTGCTTACCCCCTGAGTGTGGATTGCCGGCCGTCCAGAAAAGCATTGACGTGACCTTTGCATCGGCTGTGTCATTCTGCTAGGGTAGCGGCGCTATCCTTTCTTCAAGGAGCGGGACATGACAAGCATGCTACACGCGCGGCCATGGTCCAAAAACCGCACTATCTTGTTCGCCCTCATACTGTCGATGCTGGCAATCATGCTCATGGCGGCTTGCGGACCGGAAGGCTCACAAGGACCTGCCGGCTTCCAAGGGCAACCCGGCGATCCGGGCCTTTCCGGCCTTCCCGGTAACGCTGGCGCCCCCGGCGTCCAGGGGGCACCGGGAGTGCCCGGTGCCCCAGGCAATCCCGGCTTTCCGGGTCTACAGGGCCCTCCTGGCCCGGAGGGACCCAGCACCATAGCCACCATCGTGGTACTGCTGGACAACGGTCCTGTCATCATGGGCCAAAACAACAGCTTCACCGTGATTGGCGGCGGCTTTGAGCCGGGAGACGTCATCTTTGGTGAGTTGTTCGACGGAGCCGACCGTATCTCCATGGTGGGTGGAGTGGCCAGCGATTCGGGAGGGTTCTCGGCACCGGCGAGCCTAAACCTATCGCGGGCGACTTCACTCACAACGCGCGTGTACACGCTTTTCGTGCGAGACAACAGCGGCAACAACGCCACCGCGCCCATAGCGATCACGACCGCCAACTAGCAGGGCAAAAAGAAGAAGCACAAGAGGCCCTTGGCGTGCGAGCGTGCCAAGGGCCTTCCTTTCTTGGAAAGCGACTGCGTCCTAGCCCATGGAACAGCCACGACATACCTTCATCGACCAGATGCCCTTGTGCCAGCAATCGGCCGAGACACTAAACAACACACGAGTTAGCCAAAGGAGCCATGGCGCAGTGCGGCACTGTGGGCGCATGAAGGGCATCGTTCGAGCCGCGCTGCTCTCTGCCGCGCTGGCGATGGCAATGGTGTGCGGCGATCAGGGGCCACCTGGGCCGCCCGGCCCTCAAGGTGAACCGGGCCCCGTCGGCCCTCGCTCCGTGGCGAGCGTCGTGATTTATCTGGACAACGGCCCCGTCGCCATGGGTGCCAATAACAGCTTCACCGTCATCGGAGTGGGCTTTGAGCCGGGTGACGTCATCTACGGCGAGCTTTTCACTGAGGGTGAACCCATCGCCATGGTCGGCAGTACGGCCACCGCTACGGGCGGATTCTCGGCCACGGCGAGCCTCGACCTCACGCGGCCCACGACGCTCGTGCCGGGCGTTTACACGCTCTTCATTCGCGACACCAGCGGCAACAACGCCACCGCGCCCTTGGCAATTTCCGCTGCGGAGTAGCGGCTCAAGAAGCCTAGGGGCAGAGGCCCCGGTGCGTACGGCATCGGGGGCTTCATGTTTGCAGATTGTTTGGATGGATGCGGTGTGGAAGTGCCGCAGGTTAGAGCTGTGCTACTGCCGCCGCACCCGCACCCGCGTGATTCGCCGGCCGGAGGTGCTGAGGACCTCCACGCGAAGACCGCCCGCGACGACCTGGTCGCCCTGGCTGGGGATCTTGCCGAGCTTGTTGTAGACCAGTCCGCCCATCGTGTCGAAGCCGTCGCCCTCGAGGTCCACGGCGAAGTGCTCCTTGAGGAAGCTCAAGTTCACTCGCGCGTCGAGGACCACCTCGTTGTTGCTGATGACCTCGACCTCTTGTTGCTCCTGGTTAAACTCGTCCACAATGTCGCCGACGATCTCCTCGAGGATGTCCTCGAGAGTAACCAGACCTGCCGTGCCGCCGTACTCGTCGACGACGACGGCCATGTGGCCGCGGCGACGCTGAAACTCCAACAAGAGCTCATCAACGCGCTTCCCTTCCGGCACAAAGTGGGCAGGGCGCAGGTAGGACTGCAGGTCTTCGCCGTTGGGGGACTCAGCGTACTTGAGCAAGTCACGGGCATGCAGGACGCCCTGCACGTTGTCGATGCCGTTATCGTGCGCCAATATTCGGCTGTGGCCCGCCTCCCGCATAACAGCAAGCGCTTCAGTTATGGGGGCCTTGACGTCTATCGACACTACGTCTGGCCTCGGCACCATGATGTCGCGAACGGCGGTCTCCTCCAAACTCAGGATGGCGTGTATCATCGCCATCTCGCGTTCGTCGGGCGGATTCACTTCTCTGCTGAGGGGAATGAATACACGGTCGTAGCGGGCTGCCAACTCCGTCGCAATCTCTGGCAGCGATTCAGGCCGTCCGACGATCGATTGCAGCAGCCGGTACAGCGGCGCGGTCACCGGTGTCCACACGTAGTTCAAGACAACGCAGAGGGGAGCGCCGGTTAACGCGATTCGCTGCCACAAACGACGGACAAGGGGATAGAAGGCCAACGGCAGAGCCAGCGACAGGCTAATTCCGCCCAACAGCGAGAGGACGAAGGCCCACGCTGCCGGATCACGCGCCAGCAGGTACGCCGTAAGTGCCCCAATGCCGATGGCGTCCAACCCAACCCGCACCGAGAGCAGCATGAACCCTGTTTCCAGCGGAGACCGCATGAGGGCTTGCAGGGCGCTCCGCGCGAGACTTGTGTGCGCTGCGTTCTCCGAGCCGTGGCGGGAGACCACCCGCGTCAGCGCGTGCCGGTAGAGCGTCACCGCCGTGGAGAGCACCAGGGCGGCAATCCAGACTACCAACGGAATCAGGGCTATACTATTCACCAATAGACACCCCTAACCCTCTGCTTCACTTTCACGCTTGTCCTCCACGGGTCTTGCGGGAACTCCGACGACAGTCTCGCCCTCGGCCACGTCCCGCGTGACGACAGCGCCGGCGCCCGTCCGCGCACCCTTGCCGACGTGCACAGGGGCCACGAGAACGGTGTCGGAGCCGATGAAGGCGCCTTCTTCGATGACGGTGAGATGCTTGCCGTCACCGTCGAAGTTCGCGGTGACCGTCCCAGCGCCAATGTTCACGCCGTCGCCGACAGTGGCGTCGCCGATGTAGCTGAAATGGCCCGCCTTGACCTCGCGCCCCAGTGAGCTTTCCTTCACCTCGACGAAGTTCCCCACGTGCGACCCCCGGCCGATGTGAGAACCGGGCCGCAGGTGGGAGAAGGGGCCAACATCGACACCCACCTCCAGCGTCGCCTCTTCCAGCATTGAAGCGACCACTGTGCAACCGTCGCCGACAACCGAGTCCCGCACGACGGCGTTAGGGCCGATGACGCACCGCTCGCCGATACGGGTGCGGCCGCGCAGGTGCGTGTTGGGGTGCACGACAGTGTCGCGCCCCAGCGTCACGCCCACGTCGATGTACGTGCTTGACGGATCGACCAGCGTCACACCCTCCAGCATCCAGCGCTCGCGAATGCGGGACTGCATGGCAGCCTCGGCGAGCGCAATGTCCGCGCGGGTGTTGACGCCAATGACGTCGCGGGGGTCGTCTGCCGCCACGGCATGCACAACTTCGCCCTGTGCCCGAAACAGGACGGTCAGGTCGGTCAGGTACAGTTCGCCGTTGGGCGCGGGCGGCAGGAGGGTAAGCGCGTCCCAGAGGCCGTCGGTGCACAAAGCGTAGACGCCGCCGTTGACCTCGGAGACGGCGAGCTGCTCCGGTGTAGCGTCGCGCTCTTCCACGATAGCGGCCACGTAGCCGTCTTCTCCACGGAGGATGCGGCCAAGGGCGGGCTGCAAGGGATTCTCGACGGTAAGCAGGGTCATGCGTGCTCCCGCCTCTTCGTGGGCTGCCGTCAGCCGCGCGATGGCGTCGGCCGGGATGAGGGGTGAGTCGCCATTGATCACCAGGACATTCCCCACGGACGGGTCGACCGCCCCTGACGCCGCCGCGAGGGCTCTGCCGGTGCCGCCAGGGTACTCTTGCACAGCGAAACGCACTCGGCCAGCCAGGTGCGCCAGCATTGCGTCAGCATCGAGAGGGACAACCACGATGGGGTCATCATGCCCGGCGGCGGCCAGCGCGGAGAGAACATGGTCGATGATGGGCAGACCGCTAACGGGGTGGAGCGGCTTGGGGAGGGCAGACCGCATCCGGGCGCCTGCTCCAGCGGCCAAAACCACTGCCTGCCACGAACTCACAGGCCTATTGGCCACCGTTGCGCTTTCGGCGCCGGATAAGAAGGACTCTTCGTTAAAAGGACTACTAAAGGGAGCTCCTCCGCCAGCAGTTCTTGTGCCCCCCTATGCTAGGAAAATCCCGGAGTCATTGTCAAGGAGGAAAGGGCCACCCGACGGAAGACCGATTGCGTATAATGGCAGCGATACGCAAGCATGGAGGCATTCATGGAAATCTCCGAGTTCACTGGCGACGGTATGCGCGTGATCAAGACGAAGCACTCGCCGGGTGACCCCAGCGGTTTCGCTTACCGGCGCCGTCGCATTGACGTGACGATTCCGGCTGAGACGGACCCCATTCCCATCGATCGCAACCAGCTACTCTACGTTCTGCCGTCGCCTTTGCAGGAGGGCGATATGGTCAGCAATCGCACAGACGCCAAGATGATCGACCTGTCGGAGCTTTCGCCCTGCACGGAAGGGTAGCGCCAATGGGCTATCACGCCGGGTGCTCTTGGTCCTCCGCGTAGACGATGTCCAGCAACGCGGCGTCGAAGGACGCCAGCACCTCGCTAGCGACGAGGCCGATGTAGGCGCGCAGCCGGTCCGGGTTAAGGGCCAGCGTACCGTCTTGGAGTTCCGCGACGTCGGTCGGTGAGATTTCCAATTCGGGGAGGTGCAACTCCATAAGGCGGGACACGCGCGTCTCCGCGATAAACTCAACATTGGTCTGGAGCTGCTGTTCAAACTCGACCCTGGTCAGAGACTTTGGCATAGGTGGCCTCTCAGCGATTGCGTTTGGGGGGACACGGGCACTGTACGCGGACGCGGTAATCGATGCAAGGCGGAAAACGTTCGACGTCGCGGCACGCTTGCGAGCGGGCGTCCGGCTGGATACCCTAGAATGTGCCAACAGCGCGGAGAGATGGCAGAGCGGACGAATGCGCCGCACTCGAAATGCGGTATGGGGCAACTCATCGTGGGTTCAAATCCCACTCTCTCCGCCAACTATCCCACCACCGCTCTCTCCCCCCAACGTTCTGGGCCTCCAGTTCCTCGATAGCCTCCTCCACCCGGTCCAACAGTAGGACCAACTGCACTCCAGTGTAGGTCCGGCTCGCCGACGCGTAGCCGCCCACCCTCGTGCCCTTAACCGCCTGGACCGCCAGATCAACCATCTCTAGGGACATAGCTGTCTTGTAGACCCGTTTTGGCCAAGGATGTGCAACGGCCCTAGCTGCAAAAGGCATTTTACAGGACGAAACGTGAATCCGATGGAGGCTCGGGGGAAGAGCGGCACAAGGAATCCGGGGACGTGGCCGGTGCCGCGGGTGAGCGCTCAGGCGAGGCGGACAAGGGCCTGCGCTGCCGGGCATGGCACGACAAGATGGGCAGCGGCCACTGTGGGGCCTAGCAACACAGCACGGGGAGCACGACAGAACTGAGGAAAAGCGCAGCCACGCTGCATGAGGCGGTACAGAGGTCAGGGGTCGCGCATGTGCGTTCGCGTCGTCCCAAACGCAACTGCCACTGACCTACGTCGCGGCCCAGCCCCTGGACTTCAGGGCTAAATTAGCCTGCCGCACTAGACAACTCTCGTCCGACGGTCTACCACTTGCTGGACTCTTCCGCGTATACGTGGTCCGGTAAGCTGTAGCGAATTCCTTCCGCGTCGAACGTCGATGTCTCCAGCAAACCGGTGAACCGGGAGAAATTGTTGTCCTTCATACGTCTCGGAAACAGCTTGGATAAGATGTGGCTGGAGCCAGAGCTGGAGCTTGAACCCCACGACAGCTCCGAAGGACGAATACGAAGGATACATCAGCTGTTTGGCAACATGTCTTCCAATGAGCCCGCGCGAGATGCGGTACACGTAGTGGGCCAATTTCTGGCGCTCTTCAGGACTGGTCCGCCCGGCAATCAACGGCGCCGAGTTGACCAGAGCGTTGGCCATCGCGACCGATTCGATGGGAGCTTCCGGCTCGCACATATGGCCAATGTCATATATGTGTAGGGCTTCAGCCTCATCACGGAATAGGATCGTTTCGGGGATGCCCATCAGATAGCCGCTATAGCGCCAGACGTCCATAAAGCTCTTGCGCTCGTCATCATTGCAACTGGGGCCTAAGGTCTGCATGTGTTTCAGCAGCCTTGCTGAAAAGGCGGAAATGGCATAACCCAGGTGCGCCGCGCTAATCGGAATACCCCACGCGTCGGTGTTCCAATCACTTGTCTTGTTCAGGAGGTGTCTCACCCGCGAATGGATTATCCGAATACGGACAGAGAGCTTCCAGCCGTCTCCCTGTCTGTACCGGCCCCCTGGAAGGAATATCTCCGTCATGTGCCGGTTGTTCTGCACCAGACGCCAGAGGCCCTGGTCACGCACCCGTCCGGTGATGAAGAAGGACTTTGCGATATTCGTTGTGAATCCTTCTATCAGAACGCCTGCGACGAACGCCGCCAATATCACGCTCGAATTCCTGTGAAACATGCGGACGCCCGGCGCGAATGCCGCATAGTCGAGCCAGTCCGGCGGCGTTTCCGCATCTTTGAAGAATGCTCGCAGTGAGGCGGGGGCGTCCCGCAGGGCCTCTTCACCGTCCTCGTCCATGGCCGCCTGAATGAGCCGCCATTGCTCGGCTGGATCAAGCTCCGCGAGGTCGTCAGTCATCGCTTCGCCTAGAGGGTCTCCAATGTGCGTATGCGCTATGTACTTGTCCGCGAGGTCGGAGTCCGCCTTACGGGCCTTCTCATACCCTTCGAGGTAGTCGGTAGGGATAATCATTTCAGCCGATGCTCCCTTCAAATCCAACCAAGACTGTCTGGACTCCTGGGAATTCATGCTTCCTCAGACTCTACCCGCAGATTGGGAAGCCATTGTAGCCAGGACGGCAGGTACCAGTTCCCTTTGCCCAGCACGTCCATGCTGGCTGGCACCAAGATTGACCGCACCAGCGCCGCGTCCAGGAAAACCGCTATGGCAAGCCCGAACCCGACCTGCTGGTTGACGATGGTGTCCCCCGCCGCGAATGCGCCGAATACCGCTACCATGATGAGCGCGGCGCCCGTGATCATCCCCCCGGTGGACTGCAGGCCGTAGGCTACCGCCTGGGTGTTGTCCCCGGTCTGATCGTAGTGCTCGCGGATGCGGCTCAGCAGGAATACGTGGTAGTCCATGGACAGCCCGAAGAGGATTGAGAACAGGAACAACGGGATCCACGCGTCGATGACCTCGGCGTGTTGGAACCCCAGCAGGTCCGTGCCCCCCCGTCTCTGGAACACCAGCACCAGCAACCCGTAGGTTGCGCCCACCGAGAGCAGGTTCATGATGATGGCCTTGATTGGGATGACGATGGACCGGAAGACCAGCATCAGGATGATGAAGCTGGTGCCGAGCACAAAGGCGAAGATGATTGGCGTGTACACGTCGACGATGCCGAAGAAGTCGGCGGCTTCAGCGGTTGCGCCCCCAACGTAGACCTCGGCGGGCACACCGTCGAACGCCGCGGCAACGTGCTCGTCTCGGAGATCGTTCAGATTGTCGGTCGCCGCGCGGCTGTTGGGCTTGCCCGGGAACGGAAGCGTCAACTGCCCCAGGTCGCCGGCGTCGTTGGCCTCGAACTGCGTCGGGACCGGGAAGGTGGGATCGTCCGCGAGAGACTGCACCAGTCGCGCTATACCTTCCTGCACCTGGGGACTGGCGATGTCTCCATCGATGACGATCTCCGCGGGGCTCAGTATCCCGGCAGGGCTGACCGCTCCCATGGAGAATTCCACTTCAAAGACGATGAACGCCGCCTTGGTCTCGGATTTTTCAGGGAAGGTGTTGACATCGTTGAGGCCGGTCTTGATGCCGAAGTAGAAGAACGACAGGACAATCATGGGAACGGCAATGAGGAGGATGCTGACGACGGAGAAGCGCGTCACGGTGTGGGTGACGGTGACCCAGAACCCATGCGCCTCAGCCTGAGAAGACCTCAGGGAGTATTTCGAGAGGAAAGGAATGGAGAGGAAGTCCACCCTGCGGCCGAATGGCGCGAGCAGGGCGGGCAAGAGCGTGAGCGTGGCGGCTAGGGCGGCGAGGACCACCAGGATGGCCCCCAGCCCCAGCGACTGGAAGAACGACACCGGAACGATGAGCATTCCAAGGAGGGCCACCACTACCGTAGACCCACTGAACAGCACCGTGCGGCCCGCTGTTGCACCCGACCTGACAACTGCCGTTCGCGTGTCAAGGCCGCGGCCCATCTCCTCCCTGAAGCGGGACACGATCAACAGCGAGTAGTCGATGCCCACCGCTAGACCGATCATCGTGATCATCATCTGTACGAAGAAGAGCAACTCGAAGCACTGGCCGATGACGCTCACGGCCGCAAGTGCGAGGAATATGGCGATTATGGCCATGCCCAACGGCAGCAGGGTGGCCGCGACCGCGCCGAAGAGTATCAGCAGGATGATCAGCGCGATGGGGATGCCGAAGCGCTCCCCCTTCTCCAGGTCTTGCGTGCTCAACTCGTTGTTTTCGAAGGCTACGCTGGCGTCTCCGCCGATGAGCACACGGAAATCGTCCGTGCCGTCGAATCTTTGGACGACGTGAATGACCTCCTCGATGTTCTCTGTGGCCTCCTGCGAGTCGCCGGCCAGCGTGTAGTGCATCAGAACGGTCCGCTTGCCGGGCGAAACCAACAGTGAGAACAGCTGCTCCCGCTGCTCCGCAGGAATGGCGGCTTGGAATGCGAGGGCCTGGTAGTAGTGGAATATCGGTTGCCCACCGATGCCTCCGGCAATCGTCTCCGGCCCTATCTCTATGATGGCCTCGTGGACCGCGTCCACCTTGGCGCGGAAGGCGTCGTCGTCCACCGTCAGAGACGGTGACTGCACGATGACCAGTTCGGCGAGCGGCTTAGGTCCTCGCAACCTGTCTTCGAGTAGCGCGGATGCGCGTTCGGACTCGTACCTGCCGGCCAGCCGGAAGTCGGTGGTCGTAGCGCTTCCCAGCAGAGCCCCGATGAGACCGATCGCGAGCGCCACCAGCACAAGCCATACACCGACGGTTACCCACGGCCTTCGCGTACTGATACGGGAGAGAAATTCGGTCAGGGGAGAACCCTCCATGCAATTGAGAAATGGCACACGGCTGGTGGACTGCAAGAGGGGGAGAATCCGAGGACGGGAACGTTTGCGCTATGCCTTTCGCGGAAGACAACCAAAGACGAGGCCCTTCCGCCTTCGGTTACGGCCCCTAGGTCCATCGACGCCATTGCAGTTTGTCGCCTATTGGAGCGCAAGTCGCTAACCTCCCCGTGGACAAGGAAAACCAAAGCTGCACACAACCATCGTAACAGTACACTGCTAGACGGGCCCGGTGTAAATTCAAGCCCTAGCTAGCGCAACGAAGCATTGCAATGTTCCAGCGGCGCGATTGCACACATGTGGCACAAGTCGCGTTTCCACCCGCTGTTTCAACTGCAAGCACTGCACTATCGAATACCCGCACCCAACCCTCACCGTTCGCGACGCCAAGCTCCCGTCGTTCCCGCGCCATTCCCGCGCCCTCCACCTCGCAACTCTCGCGCCCACTGCGTCGTAATTCCTCGAAGGCAGGCACCCAGAGGGGCAGGGCGCGCCGTCCCCCGACCCTGTCGAACGCCCACCCTCCTGACACCGCCGCCTTGCCTCGAGGCTCTAGCCCACGCTACCGTGCCCGCATGGCAGTCGAAATCATCTACCGCAACCAAAACGCCGCCAATCCCCACGCCGACGCGGGTGCCAGCTCGCTTGTCGGTGGCATGCTCTGCATCGATGGGCAAAGGCGGTTCGGCAAGCAACAGGGAGGATTGATTTCTGCCCGGCATAAAATTCTTGGATTCGTAGCTGCAATGCGACACACCAGCTACAATTATGAATACCCCGCAAATCCGCCGCAGCTACGCCTGCCCGCGAGACTTATAGCCCTCTACGGCCCCCTGCGTCCGTTCGAGACCGCCACCCTCTCCCGCTGCAACGCAACAGCAGCCGTTCCCCGCGGGTCGCAGACAACGCCGCGATGCGGTGGCGTCGTTGACACGCCATTAACGGGTTGGCCATACTAGATACGTTCCAACCGAGCGCCAAGCCGGTGTGGAACGTCCGTCCCCTTGGAGAGGTGCTGGAGTGGACGAACAGGCGCGCCTGGAAAGCGCGTAGGGCTCGCAAGGTCCTCGCGGGTTCGAATCCCGCCCTCTCCGCCAGCTCCCCTCTATTTGCGACATAATGTTCAAATGGTGTATTCCACACCACGCAACATCTCACCCCACCTTTAACCTTCCCCAACGGCTCTCCCCGCTGTGAAACGGGCGCGACGGCCACGCCGTCGGCATCGGCCAGCGGCAGTGCGCCGAGAACTACAAGCTGCCAGCCCACGTTGAGCAACCGCATGAGGGGTGATAGCATCAACGTCAGTCCCGGTGATGGCGTTGCTCTTCCACCATCCCACACCACTGGAGGATTCCCTCATGGCAAACATGCAGACAGCCACCGGTGGGTCCCAATCGGACACGCAGGAAACGCTCGACCGCCTCTTGGCCGAGATCCAGACGGCCGCAGGTCAACAGGTTGGCTATCCCGCCAATCAGAATTTCGACTACTCGCCGCTGCTGCCTTTTCTCAAATACTCGCTGAACAACGTCGGCGACCCCTTCCACGACAGCAATTACTGGAGCAACACGCACGGCATCGAACGAGAGGTCGTCATCCGCTTCGCCGGTCTGATGCGGCTGGACCCGGAGGTGGCTTGGGGCTACGTCACCTCCGGAGGGACCGAGAGCAACCTGTACGGGCTGTACCTGGCGCGGGAAATGTATCCCAACGGGATATTCTATTTCTCCGAGGAAACGCACTACAGCGTCCTCAAGAACCTGCGGGTGCTCAACGCCCGCTACGTCATGATCAAACGCCAGGAAGACGGCGAGATCGACTACGAGGACCTGCACGACATGCTGCAGGTCCACCGCGACCGGCCTGCCGTGATTGTCGCCACCATCGGCACGACTATGCATGGGGCCATCGACAACATTGAGCGGATCAAGGGCATCCTGCGCGACCTGAACGTCGTCGACAGCTACATCCACGCCGACGCCGCCCTCAGCGGCATGATCCTGCCCTTTGTCGCGGACCCGCAGCCCTACGGCTTCGACGCCGGCATCGACAGCATCGCGGTGAGCGGCCACAAGCTCATCGGCGCGCCGCTGCCCTGCGGCGTCATCCTGACCCACAAGACCAACGTGGAACGGGTTGGCCGTACCATAGAACTCGTCGGCATCCAGGACACCACCCTGTCCGGCTCCCGCAACGGCCTGACCCCCCTGATGCTCTGGTACGCCCTGAGGCAGTACGGAGATGAGGGCTTCCGAAAGCTGGTAGGGGAAATGCTGGACACGGCGGCATACGCGGTGGAGGAGTTCAACCGGCACGGCATAGCGGCTTGGCGCCACCGGAACTCGGTTACCGTGGTCTTTCCCAGACCGGCGCCGGAGGTCTTCAAGAAGTGGCAGATCGCCCCCCAGGCCCAGGTTGCCCACATCATCACCATGCCCCATGTCACGCGCGAGCAAGTCGACCAGATCATCGCCGACTGTCTCCGTTGACATCCCCTGGCATTCACAACAATACGAGGAGCATTGCAATGGAGCGAATCAACCGGATCACCCGCATCGTCGTCATGGCAAAAAACCAGGTGGGCGTCATTGCCGACATAACGACACTCCTGGCCAACGCCGGCATCAACCTGGAATCAATCAACACCGAGGCAAGCAGCGAGCAGGAAGCAGTGGTCCTGACGACTGACAACTCCGACCGCGCGCTCTACGTCCTCAACCAGGCCGGATACAAGGCCGTCGGCGACGAGGTGCTTGTCCTCCGCCTCAAGGACGAGCCCGGCGCCCTGGCCAGGGTGGCCGAAAGCCTGAAGCAGGCCGGCGTGAACATCCAGAGCATGCACATCCTCAACCGCCAAAGCGGCTACGCGATGATCGCGCTCACCACCGACGACCGCGCCCGCACCGAAGCCGCAATCAGCGACGAGACAATCATCTAACCTCCCTGCCACAGCACGACAACGGGCCTGCGCCGAAATCCTGCCCCGAGCGCGAAGGCCCGCGCACCCGCGCTCTCTCCAACTCCCCTTGGGTATCGAGACGTTCGAAAGCTAACACAGCCCCCGGGTCGACGTCCGCCATCATGACCAGCGCCTCGCCGCCGACAACGTTCGTGTCCCGCACATGAAAGCGGCAGCGATGAGTATGCGGTCACCCTCCCCTCCTACCGCATCGACGAAGGACAGTCGGTCAATCGCCTTCCGACCGTCCATCATCCCCTCCATCGAGCTCACTCCACCTCAAAGTCTCGGCCCTTCTACCCCCTCTGATGTCCAATTTGTGCTGACGGTCTACTGAGGAGCATGACGTGGGATAGGGCCTGCGTTAAGGCACAGGTGAGTCTGCAGGTTGGCTATAACCTAATATGTTTGCTGCATATTGTCTTGACTATATAGTACGTTTACGCTCTTCTTTCACCCGTTAGACATGCGTCTCATCAAGCAACTGAAGGCGTGTATTACTGCATTCATACACCTTGTACTTCCAAGGGCAACACTTGTTGATAGCACGTACTGTCAAACCTCATCAAGGCTCTCTTTCTGACGTCCCCAAAAGCAACTGAAGGCGTGATTTTATGCCGAACACCGGCGCGCACCCATCAGATAACGAGTCGCAGGGTAACGAGTCCCCGCCAAGACCACGCCAGTCGCCTGAACCCTTCCCCCCCAGCACGGACCAGACCGCATCCCCGCATCAACACCGCCTCGCCCGTGTTCCCTCATCGGGCGGCGCCTTTGGACAGCGGTCTGCTTCCTCCCCCGGTTTCCGTTTCCGCATCCCGCGCGCGGCGTTGTGGACCCTGGCGGCCGCGCTGCTGCTGGCGTCCGTTGGCCTGTTCGCCTCAACCGCTCAGGCGCTGGCCGAAACGACGCTGATCAAAAATCTGAGCCAAACTCACGCACCTGACCTCCAAGTTGGGACTTTGGATTCAAGCCACTTCACCGTGGCGGTCAGGTTCGAGACGGGCAGCCATGAAGGCGGGTACGCCTTGACATCGGTCACCATCAATGCCGAGAACAACATCGCCAGTGACGATAGCCCGCGCGTGAGCATCTACAGCGCGGCGTCCGGCAACGACCCCGCTCCGAACGCTAGTGTGTACACGCTGACCAACCCGAGTTCGTTTGGCGCGGGCAATCTGACCTTTACCGCGCCGGCGGATGCGACGCTTGAGAAAGATACGAAGTATTTCGTCCTAATTGAGAGCGCGGTTTCCGGCGGGTTTTACCACGTGAATGGGACGACGTCGAATTCGGTGGACAGTATGACGGCCGGTTGGAGCTGAACACCGAACGTCATTTCCGGACTTCGGATAGCGGTTCCTGGGATTCGGCGAACGTAGTGCTTCTCGTGAGGATCAACGGCTACGCCATCCCTTCCACCGACGCCACCCTGAGCGGACTTGCCCTCGCGGACGGCGACGGCATGGCGGTCGCCCTGAGAGAGACGTTTGACAAGGACACGACGTCCTACACGGCGTCGGTCGCCCAGGGTATTGACGAGATCACAATCACGCCGACGGCAACGCACAGCAACGCGACGTTGAAATACTTCGACGCGGACGACATGAGAATCTTCGACGCGGACGACAATGTGGACGGCGACCAGGTGTCGCTGGCGAAGGGCGCGAAAACGATCAACGTAGAGGTGACCGCCGAGGACGAAGTCACCACCGGAACCTACACGGTGGTGGTGACGCGGACGGTAGAGATCTGGGTCCCCCTGAGCTGGAGCCTGGTCCCGTCCGGGCTAGACACCGGCGACACCTTCCGGCTGCTGTTCCTATCCTCCACCAAGCGTCTCGGCTCGTCCACCAACATCGCGGTTTACAACACCTTCATTCAGGAACGCGCCGCCGCGGGCCACGCCGACATCCAGGCCTACAGTGCGGGCTTCAAAGCGGTCGGCTGCACCGCCGACACCGACGCCCGCGACAACACCGGGACCAGGTACACCGCCTCCTGCGAGGGCGCCCCCATCTACTGGCTGGGCGGCGCCAAGGTCGCCGACGACTACGAGGATTTCTACGACGGGTCCTGGGAAGAGGAGGCCAACGACAAGAACGAGTCCGGCGCCAACGGCCCCGATACCTCTCAGGTCGACAACTACCCCTTCACCGGCCGTGACCACGACGGCACCGAGGCTTTCGCGTCTGGTGTTGTGCGTGCGTTCGGCGGGACCGCCCCGCGCGTCGGCAGGCCCAACTCCTCCGGCGCCGACGACGGCCCCCTCGGCAGCGCCAGCTCGGCCACTTCCAGCACCACCCGACCCTTCTACGGGCTCTCAGAGGTCTTCCAGGTGACCGATGTGCTGGTCAGCAACTTTGACGGGACAAGTGCGGGCATTGGGGCCTTGAACGTTAAGGACCAGGCGCAGGCATTCACAACGGGCAGCGATGCCAATGGTTACAGGCTGACCAGCATTGAAGTTGGCATATCAGGGACCGGCGACATCGACGGGGTCGTTGGCGTGAGCATCCGTTCGGACAACAGCGGGGCGCCCGGCGCTAGCCTGGGTACGCTCGGAAGTCCAACTGAACCCTCTGAACACGTCTGGCAGTTCAGCACGACTGGCATCGACCTTTCTGCGTCGACGACGTATTTCGTGGTGTTCGACGTCACCGGCACCACCGCGCGCCACCTGATAAACACCGCGTCGGACAGCGAGACTGCGATCCTCGGCTGGACGATCGCGGACGGCAGCTTGTTCCGCGCCAAAGACACTACCGGTGCATGGACGAGTTATGTCCAATCCAAGAGGATGCAACTCAAAGGCACAGTGCATCCCCCCGCGACGCTGAGCGACCTGGTACTGGAGGACGCGGACGACAACACCGTCGCCCTGACTCCGACGTTTGACACCGAGACGACGAGCTACACGGCCTCGGTCGGCAACCTCATTGACGAGATCACGGTCACGCCGACGGGGACGGACAGCGCAGCGACCTTCGAATACTTGGACGCGGCCAACATGGAGATCACGGACGCCGACACGATGGAGGCTGGCCAGCAGGTGTCGTTGGCGGTCGGGGCAAACACCATCAAGGTGAAGGTGACTGCGGAGGACGACTTCGCCACCGAGACCTACATGGTGGTGGTGACGCGGGCGCCGGATCTCCCGGTGCTGTCGTTTGCCTCGAACAACATCAATGTCGACGAAGACGCTGGTTCGGTCGTGGTAACGGTGAATCTCGCCCCCGTGAGCGCCGGGACGGTGACGGTCGACTACGCGACGGAGGACGTCATCGCGATAGCGGGTGAAGACTATACGGCCACATCGGGAACGCTGACCTTCGCTCCGAACGAAACCAGCGAGACGATCACGGTCACGATCCTGGACGACAATATCTACGAAACGGCACAGCGCTTTTACGTGAGGCTCAGCAACGCCTCGGGAGCGACGCTGCCGGAATTCGACAACACCCAGGTCACCATCGCGAGCGAGGAAGCCGTGCCCACGGCGTCGATGGAGAATGTGACCGTGAGCGAAGACGCCGGGACGATGAGGCTCACCCTGCGGCTCTCGCACCTGAGTGACGTGGATACGGCCTATTCCACAATAAGCAGTGCTGTGTCAGGCACGGCGACGGTGACGGATGACTATGACGATTTCACACCGGGGACAACAAGCGCGCGTTTCACGGTGCTGGCGGGACAGCTATCGGCAACGTTCGACATCACAATCGAAGACGATACCGTTAAGGAATTGGACGAAACGATCTACATCACCTGGGACCGTAGTGCGACGAATGTGACGCCCACGATGCTCTATGTAATCGGCACGATCACCGACAACGACACCACCGGCCGGGTCACGGGGGTGACGGTCACGCCGGGCGATACGCAGCTCGTGGTGAACTGGACCGCAGTGGACGATGCCACAGGCTACAAGGTGCAGTGGAAGAGCGACTTCGAGAGCTACAACACCGGCAACCGGCAGGACACGGTCTCTTCCGGCACGACCACGAGCCACACCATCACCGGCCTCACCAACGGTACCTTGTACTACCTGCAGGTGACCGCAACCAGGACCGGCTTCGACGACGGCGAACCGTCGGAGGAGGAGACGGGCACGCCGGTGGTGGGCGGACCGGGCGTGACGCTGTCGGCGACGGCGCTGACCGTGACCGAAGAAGACAGGACGGGGGGCAGCTACCGGGTGGCGCTGCGCACTCAGCCGAGCGCCAGTGTCACGGTGACGGTCGCCGGGCACTCGGGCACGGACGTCACCGCGAGTCCGGCCACCCTGACCTTCACGACCGGCGACTGGGATACCGCGCAGACGGTGACCGTGACCGCGGGCAACGATATTAACCCCTACAACGAGTCGGTCACGCTGACCCACGCGGCGGCGAGTTCGGACACCGACTACAACGGGGTCATGATCGACAGCGTGACGGTGAGGGTCAGCGACAACGACGCCACCGGGATGAAGGGCATAACCCTCACCCCCAACCCGCTGAACGTGGCGGAGGGCAGCTCCGACACGTACACCGTGCACCTGGACGCGCCACCCACCAGGGACGTCACCATCGCGGTCTCCACGTCGCACGAGACCGAAGCGATGGCGTCCCCCGATACCCTCACCTTCACGACGATGAACTGGAACGATCCTCAGCCGGTGACCGTCTCGGTGGAATATGAGCCAGTGGTTGAGACGCTGCTCGTGGTCCACAACGCCAGCGGCGGCGGATACGGCGCCTTTAATCCCATTCTCATGGTCAACGTCAACGACATGGGGAATCCCATGCCCGAGCCCATGCCGACCGGACCGGGCGTGACGCTGTCGGCGACGGCGCTATCCGTGACCGAGGAAGACAGGACGGGGGGCAGCTACCGGGTGGCGCTGCGCACTCAGCCGAGCGCCAGTGTCACGGTGACGGTCGCCGGGCACTCGGGCACGGACGTCACCGCGACTCCGTCCACCCTGACCTTCACAACCAGCAACTGGTTCGCGGAGCAGAGGGTGACCGTGACCGCGGGCGCGGATACCGACCTCTACACCGATTCGGTCACGCTGACCCACACGGCGGCGAGTTCGGACAGCGGCTACAGCGGCATCACCATCGACAGCGTGACGGTGACGGTCACCGACAACGACGACACCGGGGTGAAGGGCGTAGCCGTCACCCCTGCCACGCTGAACGTAGTGGAGGGCAGCTCCGCCACGTACACGGTGAACCTGAACTCTTCACCCACCGGGAACGTCACGGTCGAGGTCACCTCGTCGCACCCGACCGTGGCGACGGTGTCCCCGGCGGAACTCATGTTCACGACGATGAACTGGAAGGATCCGCAGACGGTGACCGTCACGGGGGTCAATACCCCAACGGACACGACGGTGCTCGCGATCAACAATGCCAGGGGCGGCGGATATACCCCCAATAGTGTCGCAGTCACGGTCACCGTCGAGGACAACGAAACGGCGGGCGTCAATGTGTCGACACCGACGCTGACCGTAACCGAGGAAGACACGACGGGAGCGACCTACACGGTGGGGCTGCGCACACCGCCGAGCGCCAGTGTCACGGTGACGGTCGTCGGGCACTCGAACACTGATGTGAGCCTGAGCGCGTCCACCCTGACCTTCACGACCGGGAACTGGGACACAGCCCAGACGGTGACCGTAACCGCGGGCAGCGACGCCGACACGGCGTACGACACCGTCACGCTGACCCACACGGCATCGAGCACGGACAGCGACTACAACGGCATCACGATCGGCGACGTGACGGTGACGGTGATCGACAACGACACCACGCCCGATCCCAACCCCAATCCGAATCCCAACCCCACGCCGCCCATCGGAGGTGGCGGTGGCGGCGGTTTCGGCGCCGCACTCGTAGCGCCCAGCTTCGACGACGGCTTCCGCACGTCGCGCCCCCTGTCGCTGACAGCGCGGCCCGGCGACGCGGTAGGCGACCCCGTGGCCGCAACGCACCCCGACGACCTCGAGGTCACCTACTCGCTGAGCGGTGCCGACGCCGCCCTCTTCACCGTCGACGAGGAGACGGGCCAGATTCGTCTGGGCCAAGAGGTCACGCTGGAGTTGGGACAGACGTACTCCGTCAACATGACGGCCACCGACAGCTCCGGCACGGGGGCCCTCATCATCGTCGACATTGAGGTGGCAGAGGCCGCATTCCACCCCTACGACTTGAACCAAAACGGCACATTTGAGAAGGAAGAGGTCGTCAAGGCGGTTGTCGACTACTTCGCGGGCCTCATAGAGAAGGAAGAAGTCGTGGAGATGGTCACCGCCTACTTTGCGCAGTAACGGAGGCAGCCGCATGGCGCCAACCAACAGGAGGACAACGTGACCCGGACTTCCCTGGGAGCAATCGCGGCTCTGGCCTTCGCCGCCCTGGTGGGCGCCGTCGCGCTGCTGGCACAGCCCGGCGCGGTGGAGGCGCAGTCGGCCAGCGCCACCCGGTCCTTCCAACAATCTTGGGGCGCGCCCGGCAGCCAACTCCGGGTCACCATCACCGCCAGCAACTACGGCGGTTTCGGCCAGGTGGTCGAGACGCTGCCGGATGGCTTCACCTTCGTTAGCGCGAACCTCCCGGACGGCCAGGTTGCTACAGAGGATCAGACCGTCCGCTTTAGCCTGGTTGGTGACTCCCGCTTTGTATACGTCGTAACCGTCCCCACCGCGGAGGGGCGGTACACCTTCAACGGCATCATCAGGAACCTCGACCGCGTGGAACGGACCGTCGCGGGCCACACCCAGTTCCGCGTCGGCCCGCCGCCCACCCCGGCGCCGACGTCGACGCCTGCCCCGACGTCCACTCCCACGCCGGAGCCCACGGTAACGCCCAAGCCGGAGCCCACATCAACGCCGACCCCTGAGCCCACGTCAACGCCCGTCCCAACCGCGACACCAGTCCCAACCGCGACAGCCACCTCGTCGCCCACACAGCAGCCCACCGCCACCTCGGCCCCAGCGCCGACAGCGACGGCCACGGCGGAACTCATGCCACTCACGGCGCCGCCAACACCCACATCTACCTCAGCGGCGACTGAGTCCGGTGGCGGCACGGCGATACTACTGTGGCTGCTCTTGGGAGTGCTGGCAATCGCCCTAGTGGCGGGCGGCATCGTCTACCTGCGCAGGCGGGCCTAGGCGGGGCATCAATCGACTCGGAGAACAGAGGGTGGCCTTCGATGAAGGCACGCCGTGATGATCGGAGGACGGGGAGGTTTCTTGTGGTGAGTCGGGGGAGACCGTACTGCGAACTTTCCGGTGGGAGGCCTCAATGTAGAGAATTCATCGTGGAGACGCTGAACAATAATCACCAGCGTATGTACTGATTCGACAATGCTGGCGTCTATTCGCCGGATCGCCATATCAGTGGGGAGGCCTAACCAAAGGTCTTTCTAACGTCAGCATGCCCACTTAATGTCCGCACCGGGACTCTGCGGATGTACCCGGTCCCCTTTGCTCGCGACGAACCGCTGTAGCCCCACCGGGAGCGCATTCACGTTTCGGTCCCCAGGTATCTCTAAGGACGTTCCCGTCGGTTACGCCTCGTTCGCAAGTGGTCTCAGGCCGAGCACTGCATTGGCAGTAACGGAATCCATGTCCACGCGACCCCTACTTATGCAAAACACCCCCAATGCGAGGAAGACTCCCTCGATCGAGAGAGTCTCCTCTAAAAGCCGCTACTCCGCTTGAATTGACAGAACTATACGGCAGATGCCATGTGCTCTTCAGCCGCCGCTTCCCAGTCCTGGTCTGGATCAATGATGAACCCCGTGGACCGCACCCTGAATTTTTCTGGAGCATGGGCCAACATGGGTTCGCTGCCTTCCATGAGTTCTCTGGCAAGAGTCATGACCATCCGCCGGAACAGGGTGATGCCGCGGTCGGAGGTACCCAGGTGCTCCTCCCAGCGTGGCGAGATGCTTCCCATGCTTTCCTGGATGGAGCAGTCCTGCTCACCGATGCCCTTGATGCCGGTGAACGTATGATTCTTCTGCTCGGCCCGGTCGATCATGTAATTGTTGGCTAGGCTGCGGACAGAACTCCAGGCGTTGGAGATATTCAGGTCCCAACGTGTCGCTGTCCTGTCGACCTCACAATGGATGCCAAAACCCTCAAGGTTCTTGTCCCTCTCCTCTTGGGTCAGTGGGCGGGTAGCGTTCCACGTCATGGTATATGCCCAACAGTGGGTGTCATCGATAGGGATCCAGACGTGCCCTCCAATGTTGCGGTCAGGCTTGTCGCTGCTGGGGATCATCATGAAGGACGGAGCCATGACTGGACGAATGCGCCAGTAGTGCCTGCCGTCCGGCTGGACTCTGCGAGCAGCCTCTATGAACCCAAAGTCACGGCGAATAGTCTGCAGGAACGGTGACTTGTCAGCGGTGCTGGGGGTGATACGTTCCAGATCCATGTTGTGCAAGTAGGAGATATGGCTGGAGTCAATCCCGCCTTCAGTGGCCTGAGCCCAGTTGTTTTCCTGGAGTCGCTTGGTCACTTGCACATGGCTGTCAGGCACCCGTGCCCACTCCAGGTAGGGCAGTTCCGGCGGCTCCAAGTGTTTAGGCCCCATGTAGGCCCATACGCATGACCCGGCTTCCCGAGTTGGGTAGGCGCGAACCTTCACTTTGTCCTTGAATTGGTTCTCCGCCGGTTCGTTCGGCATATCGACGCAGTTGCCGTCGATATCGTACTTCCATCCATGATAGGTGCACCGTAGGCCGCACTCTTCGTTGCGGCCCCAGAACAGCTTCGCGTGGCGATGGGCGCAGTAGGCGGAGAGCAGCCCAACCTTCCCATTGCTGTCACGAAAGGCTATGAGGTCTTCCCCCAAGATCTTTATCGCCACAGGAGTGCAGTCCGGCTCTGGCAACTCCTCGGAAATGAGCGCAGGTATCCAGAAGCGGCGGAAGAGTTCACCCATTGGCGTTCCCGCACCTGTTTCGCATAGGAGATTGGTTTCAGTTTCACTCAGCATACGCCGTGCTTCCTTCCTTCTGTATTGGCTTTTTCAGATTAACCGGCCGCCTTGATGGTTTCAAAGTGGCTGAATATCCGGGAGATCGAACCCGGATATGGCCATGCCGCAACAACATTCGGGTTGATGACCAACTCCGCAGGGAGCCAGAAGAGGGGGACGTTGGTATGCAATGGGAATGCAGTATCCCCCAGCTGCCGCAAGAGTTGATTTTGCAGGACCTCGTCCAGCGTTGTGTCCACGGCGTCCACCAGCGTGTCTATCTCGATGAGTTCCAAAGAGCCACGGGGAGCCCGGTGGGAGTTGTACACACGCCAAGCCTGGATGTCAAAGTTGCTGCTGGCATTGATTGTCACCAGGTCTGTGTGACCGAACCCTCTATTCACGTTCCTGAACTCAGTTACTTCAATAACAACCTGGTTGACATTTACTCCGATATCCCGCCAGAAGCCCGCGATAGCGTCCTCCACGTCCTCTGAACCACCGTAATCCGGCAGGTTGGTCATTCGCATATCGACTTCCACTGGGTTGTTGGGTCCATAACCGGCATCAGCCAACAAAGCCCTCGAGGCCGCAGGGTCGTAGCCATACTCCGATGGGAAGTTCAATTCCCAATCCGGGTTGAAGTAGGGTTTGGATCGGGGCATCTTGTCAATGAACATAGGCACGGCTTTCCCGGCGAAGAACGCCTCGTTCAAAGCATCCCTGTCTATGGCCTTGTTGAGCGCCTTGCGCACGCGGACATCCGCGAGCGCGATGTCCGGATGCACATAGCCTGACGGCGTGGTCGGGTCGGTGTAGACCCCGTAGAACGACATCCAGGTACGCTGCTGGGTGATGGGACCCTGGAGTAACCGCATGCCTTTGTCTATCGCTTGCGGCACCAAGTCTTGGGGCAGCTGAGTGACGTGGATTTCGTCCGTGAGAATTCCAGCCAGCCGCGTTGACGCCTCCGACAACCATTGCATCTGAATTTCAGGGAAGTCCGGGATCCCGCTAAAGTGGTCCCAGGGCACACGCTCAAAGGTAATGGATTGGCCTAGCCCACGGTCTTTGTACTGATACGGTCCGGTGCTAGCTACAGGACGATTCCCAAGATTGATGTCTCCGCCCAGGGAATCGAAATCGTCCTTGCTTGAAATCGCCATGCTACCGGACTGTCGTGAAAGTTGGTTCAGGTATTCGGCGTTCCCTGAGCTTAGCCTGAACAGCACTTCGTAGTCGTTAACTATTTCTATAGTGACCCTGCTATGCGCCCTAACATGGGGGTGTACAGAGTCTTCCCTCGTGTTCTGCGTCCAAGAGTGCAAAACATCCTTGGCGGTAAACTCCCCAGCGCCATTGTGTAGGGTCACACCTTCACGAAGCTCGAATCGGTAGGTCAACCCATCGGGTTCCACCGACCAACTCTCAGCCAGCATTGGCTCAAACTCGCCGTCCACGCCATAGCCAACTAACCACCCAAGCATAGGTCTAAGTTGAAACACAGTTAATGGGCCCAAATCTACGTTAGGTCTGTTTCCTTCGGAAGCTGGTGACGGCATACCAATGATAAGCCGGTCTACTTTAGGCATCACCCCTACTGGTGCGGAACTTCCAGAGGTGGGCGCTGCCGCGGTAGGAGCCGCAGCCGGTTGTTGCGCTGTTGATGTATCTCCGCTTGGAGCAGCTGGCGCGTCTGGTGCAGCCGGCGCTGCTGGCTGCTGGGCTGTTGATGTCGAGCCGCTGGTGCCTCCGCTAGTGTCGCCACCGTCGCTGGAACATGCGATTAGCGCCAGCGCTAGGACCAGTATCAGAGCCAGAGTGACGCCAAATTGTTTGAATGCCCATCGAGTTGCCACGTATTCCCTTAACTCCGACCTAGCGAGTCCTTCTTAAGACGATTCCAAACCCTTCAATGTCCTAGTGTTCCGTATGGTTACAAACAACCTTCTATATGTCAATGTATATTACATAATGCATTAGCATGAAAATTGTTGGTTAATGTGGAGACATCGACCATGGACATCCGTGACCTGCAACAGTAGAGATTGGCTGCTCATGGTCAGTCAAGGGCGAAATGCAAGTCATCGAATTGCCTCTCCGCCACAAGGCCTCTCGGCAGTTCTCGCGTACCACTCCCCTCTGCTGTTGCGAAACCCTGAAACTCCCCTGCCACCTTCATAGTTGCAACACTTGGTGATTCTTCACTCCCCTAGGTGGGCCGCACGTTGTATAGTGGATTCTATGGATGACATCAAATACTCAGTGGCCTTCTCCCGCATCCCCTCTATTGGCACCGTACGCATGCGCCTGCTGGAGTCCGCCTTCTCCTCAATGCATGAAGCTTGGGAGGCCCCGGCCTCGGCGCTGAAGGCCGCCGGGCTCACGGCCAACGCACTGCAGCAGGTGACCTCGCGCAGGCCATCCATTGACCCGGACCGCGAGATGGAGTTGCTCGAGCTAGCTGGCGTCCGCGCCCTCTCTTGGCACGACTCCGATTACCCCGCCGCGCTCAAGGAGATCTACGACCCTCCACCAGTGCTTTTCTCGAAGGGCGGATTCGCCCCCGAGGACGTGTGCGGCGTTGCCGTTGTGGGCACGCGCCGCGCCTCGGCCTACGGACGCGAGGCCTGCCATACGCTGGTCCGCGACCTGGCGGCGGCGGGCGTTACGATCATTAGCGGGCTGGCGCGCGGCATCGACGCCATAGCGCACACCGCCGCGTTGGACGCGGGCGGGCGTACCCTCGCCGTCATGGGCGCCGGCGTCGACGTCATCTATCCCGCCGACCACCAGCAGTTGGCGCAGCGAATCGCCATATCTGGCGCGCTGCTTTCCGAGTACCCACTCGGGACGCGTCCCGACTCCCGGAATTTCCCGCGCCGGAACCGGCTCCTGAGCGGGCTGTCGCTGGGAGTGCTCGTGGTGGAGGCGCCGATGGACAGCGGCGTCATGCACACGGTGCGCTTCGCCCTCGACCAGGGTCGCGATGTCTTCGCGGTGCCCGGCAGCATCTTCTCGCCGACCAGCCTCGGCTCAAACCGCTTGGTGCAGGACGGCGCCAAGCTCGTCACGGACGCGGCCGATATCCTCGAGGAGTTGAACGTGATGCGGCTGGAGCAGCAGCCATCGCTGCCGGGCTTCATGCCGCACCCTGCGCCCGAAGGCATCGAAGCGGAAGTGCTACAGCACATCGGCGCCGAGCCCATCCACATCGACGAGGTGCGACGACAATCGGCGTTGCCTGTCGCCAACGTCAGCAGCACGCTCTCCCTGCTGGAGATCAAGGGGCTCGTCAAGCAGGTGGGCGCAATGCGGTATATTAGAGTGATGGAACCCGCTGCCCGATACGGAGCGGGACACTAGGGGGAATATGGCAAAAGACCTGGTAATCGTAGAGTCACCAACTAAGGCGCGGACCATAGAGCGCATCTTGGGGGGCAAGCACACCGTCATGGCGTCGCTCGGACACGTGCGTGATCTGCCCGTCCGCGGCCTTGGCGTCGACATTGAGCACGACTTTGAACCGAAGTATGTGGTCGAGCGCGATCGCGACGGGAGTCGCGGCGGGCGCAACCGCCGGAGCAAAGCCGAGCTGGTCGAGGAGATTGCCGCCGCTGCCGGCAAGGCCCCGACGGTGTACTTGGCGACAGACCCTGACCGCGAAGGCGAGGCCATCTCCTGGCACATCATGGAGGCGCTGCGGGAACTTAAGATAGTGCCAAAGAATACCAAACGTGTGGTCTTTCACGAGATCACTCAGGCCGCCGTGGAGGAGGCGTTCCGCAACCCACGGGACATCGACATGGACCTCGTCGACGCGCAGCAAGCACGGCGAGTGCTCGACCGGCTGGTCGGCTACAAGCTGAGTCCTCTTGTCAGCAAGCACCTGATGTCCGGCGGCCTGACGGCTGGGCGAGTCCAGTCAGCGGCGCTGCGCATCGTCGTAGAACACGAGCGGGAGATTGAGATCTTTGTGCCCGTCGAGAGCTGGAGCATTGAGGCGGCGCTACGCAAGCAGACCGACAAGGACGCCATTGAGTTCACCGCAAGGCTGCACTCTCGCAAGGGCGAGCGCAAGGCCCTGACCATGCCGGACGAGGCGGCGGCGCAAACAGCGCTTGCCGACTTGGAAGGCGCGGCCTACGCGGTTCGCGGCGTGCAGGTCCGGCCCGTGAAGCAACGGCCCTCGGCGCCCTTCATTACCAGCACACTGCAGCAGGAGGCGTGGCGGAAGCTGCGCTTCAGCGCCAGCAAGGCGATGTCCGTCTCCCAACAACTGTATGAGGGCATCGGCTTGGGCGCGGAAGGCCCCGTGGGCCTCATCACCTACATGCGGACGGACTCCACCAACCTGGCGGCCTCGGCGGTCAAGGAAATGCGCGACTTCATCAAGAAGGAGTACGGCGCGCGCTATGTGCCATCACAGACGCGCACATACACCAGCAAGGTGAAGGGGGCGCAGGAGGCGCACGAGGCCATCCGACCCACGGCCGCCCTGCGAACGCCCGCATCCGTCAAGGCACACCTGTCGAACGACCAGCACCGCCTCTACGACCTCATCTGGAAGCGCACCGTCGCGTCCCAGATGGCCGACGCTGAAACCGAGCGGACGACAGCCGAGATCGACGCCGAGGCGCCCGGAGGGCAGGCGTACGTCTTCCGCGCCACCGGCTCCGTGCTCAAATTCCCCGGCTTTCGCGCCCTCTACTTGGAGGGCCGCGACGAGGTGGGCACTGATGACGAGTCGAAGTTGCTCCCGCCGCTGGCCGCGGGCGACGCCCTCACCTGCCGGTCGCTGAAGCCCGAACAACACTTCACCGAGCCGCCGCCGCGCTTCTCGGAGGCGACGCTGGTGCGCGCCCTGGAAGAGCGTGGCATCGGGCGGCCCAGCACCTACGCCGCCATCGTCTCCACTATCCAGCAACGCGAATACGTGCAACGGGACCAGGGGCGGCTCGTCCCCACGGTCATCGGACGCAGAGTCAACGATTTCCTGAACGAGCACTTCACGCAAGTGGTGGACCTGGACTTCACGGCGAAGCTGGAGGAGGAGCTGGACGAGGTGGCGCAGGGCTCGCGCCAGTGGCGGGTCATGCTGGCCGAGTTCTACGGGCCCTTCGCCGACAGCCTTCAGGTGACGGCAGGCAGCGCCCCTCGGGAAGGCATTAGCGCGGGCGAGGACTGCGATCAGTGCGGCAAGCCGATGATCCTGAAGAAGAACCGCTGGGGCGGCACCTTCATGTCTTGCAGCGGGTTCCCGAACTGCAGGAACGCCAAGGCTCTCCCCACCGGCGACGGCGCCGACGAGCCCGCAGTGCCGCAGCTCACCGACGAGACTTGCGACCTCTGCGGCAAGCCCATGGCCCTGAAGAAGAACCGCTGGGGCTCCAACTTCCTCTCCTGCAGCGGCTACCCCGTATGCAAGAACGCAAAGCCGATCCAGGTGGACACCGGCGTCGCGTGCCCGGATTGCGGCGGCGCGCTGATGGAGCGGAAGGCGCGGCCCAGGAAGGGTCGCAAGGGGTCATCCACATTCTACGGCTGCGTCAACTACCCGAAGTGCTCGTTTACACTGAACCAGCGCCCACAGAAGGAGCCTTGCCCCGAGTGCGATGGCCTGCTGATACAGCGTGGGCGAAGTGGGACCAAGTGCACCCGCTGCGCCTACCAGGGCTCGATGGAGCAGGAGCCGGCGACTGCCGCAGCGGAGAGGTAGCACATGGCAGGGCCAGTCAACCAGCACGACGCCAACCCGCCGCCCGTCGAGGGCCCGGTTGAGCGCGAGCGCCCACAGTTCCCCGGCGACCCCGGCGAGGGCCACTGGGCGCGCCACGTCGCCGAGCGGCTGCGGGTGTACCTGCAGGCGCAGCGTGGGTTGACGCCCTACACTGTCCGCAACTACCTGACGGACCTGCTGCCCTTCTGGCGCTTTCTCGACGACCGTAGCATCCAGGACCTGTCGACGCTCGACCGGCCAGCGTTGCGGACGTACCTGCACTGGCTGCTGACGGACGCGCGGCCCATGAACGGCGGACGCGACAAGCCCCCGGCCCTCCGACGCGGCGCCCTTGGCTACGTGCCCAAGAGCGTCACGCGAAAGCTCAGCGCCCTGCGGACACTCTTCGGGTGGCTGAAGCGGCAGGGCGACATCCCGAACGACCCGACGGCGTTGCTCTCAACGGCCCGCACGCAGCGCCGCCTGCCGAGCTTCCTCGACGTGGAGCAGGCCGCCGACCTCATGGAGACGCCGGAGCCGTCGTCTCCCGCGGGGTTGCGAGACCGCGCGGTCCTCGAGGTGCTCTACGGCGCAGGACTTCGCGTCAGCGAGCTCACCGGCATGGACGTCTCCGACGTGAATTTAGAGCAGCGCAACGCTCGCGTTTTGGGCAAGGGCGCAAAGGAGCGGATGGTGTTGCTGGGCGCCAAGGCCGCGGACGCCGTCGATTCCTACCTGCGGCACGGGCGACCCCACCTCCGCGCCGCACGAGACGGCGGTGCGCTCTTCCTCAATCGCAGCGGCGGCCGGCTCACGCCCCGCAGCGTGCAGAAGCTCGTCCGCACCTACGCAATCAGCTCCGGCATCGAGACCACCGTGCACCCGCACACGCTGCGACACACCTTTGCGACGCACCTGCTCGACGGAGGAGCGGACCTCCGCGTCGTGCAAGAGCTCCTCGGGCACTCCAGCCCGACGACAACGGAGATCTACACGCACGTCACGCAGGCCACGGCCCGGCGCACGTACGTCGCGGCGCACCCTCGGGCGAAGCGGCCTGCTGGTTAGGGTGCAGTTCCTGCGATTGACTGGGACAACGGTTGACGGCCTGCACTCGCACTACGCTAGAATGTTCGCATAGTGTCAAGTCGAAAAGACGCCGGGGCCCACGGCCCGGTGTCCATCACCTCCTAAACGGGAGCAAGATACGCAAGTGACATCCATCTTCACCGGCGAGCTTTCGCTGAACGACGTCTTCGTCTGCCTTGACCTCGAGACCACCGGCCTCGACCACGACATCGAGACCATCATCGAAGTCGGTGCCGTCAAGTTCAGGCGCGGCGAGGTGTTGGACACCTTCTCCAGCCTGGCGAACCCCAGGCGGCAGCTCACCCCTTTCATCCGTAGGCTCACGGGCATCCAGCAGGCCGACGTCGACAGCGCCGAGCCCTTCAGCGCCATCGCCGACAAGTTTCGCGACTTCGTAGGCGAGGCCCCAGTCATCGGACAGAACGTCTCCTTCGACATTGGGTTCTTGGCGAAGGCCGGGGTGCGATTCCCCGGCCCCGTCTTCGACACGCGCGACCTCGCATCAATGCTGTTGCCGAGCGGCAACTACTCGCTCAACATGCTCGCCCGTACTCTGGGCGTGCCTTCGTGGAACGCGCACCGCGGCCTGGACGACGCCATCGCGACGCAGCAGGTGTTCGAGCGGCTGGTCGAGTTGGCAGTGGAGTCGGACCCCGGCGTGGTGACGGAGCTGGCGCGTTTGGCCCGGACGGCAAACTGGCCGCTCTCACGACTTTTGGACGCCGTCGCGGCGGAACAGGCGGCGCGAGGCATGTCTCGCACGGCGGTCATTGGCGGCGTGGACATAACCGCGCTCGAGCGGCGCATCCGCTCGCCACGCCGGACGGCGGCGTCATATGCCGACATCGTGGCGGCCGAATCCTTGCCGCAGGACCCGGAGGAGATGGCGGGGGCGCTCGTTGGGCCCGGCGGCGCGCTCTCGGAGATCGCCCCGAAGTTTGAGCATCGCGTCGAGCAGGAGCAGATGCTGCGTGCCGTTGCGCTAGCGTTCGAGGCGGGCAACCACCTCGTCGTCGAGGCAGGGACCGGCGTCGGCAAGAGCATGGCCTACCTGTTGCCGGCGGCGGCCTTCGCGCTGCGCAACAACACGCGCGTGGTGGTCTCGACCAACACCATCAGCCTGCAGGAACAGCTCGGGGGCAAGGACGTCGAGACCGCCGCAAAGACCCTCGAGGCCGCGGGCATGGCGGGCGCCGCCAATCTGCGTTTCACCACCCTCAAGGGCCGCGCCAACTACCTATGCCTGCGGCGGTGGTCGTACATGCGGACGTCGCAGACGCTGTCGGTTGACGAGGCCCGCTTCCTCGGCAAGCTCACAACGTGGCTGCATGACACCTCCAGCGGCGACCGCGCCGACCTGCGCATGGCCCGGCCCGACAACAACGTTTGGGAGCGCCTCAACGCCCAGGGCAGCCGCCAGTGCCCCGCAAACGAGGGCGCGTGCTTCCTCCGCGCAGCCCGTGACCGCGCCGAGGCCGCCTCCGTCATCATCGTGAACCATTCGCTGTTGCTGGCGGACCTTGTCAGGGGCGGCGGCCTGATCCCCGACTACGACTACCTCATCATCGACGAGGCGCAGCACCTCGAGTCCGAGGCCACCAGCCAGCTCAGCACCCGCGTCGCCCACGCCCAAGCGGTGGAGCTGCTGGACGAGTTGGCGAACCCCCGCGGGCTGGTCGCGGACACGGTGAACGCCTTCCGAATGTCCACCGCGGCCGCGTCGCGGCGGCAGACCACCGCCGACGCCGCCCAGCAGGTCATGCAGGCGGCGGCGCGGGCGAAGGAGCGCCTCGACGAGTTCTTCCCGCGGCTCACCCGCTACGTCCAGGGCCGCAACGAAGGTAACCAAGGTAGCCAGGGTCAGCAGAACCCGTTGCGGGTGACCCCGGCGGTGCGGGCGCAGCCGGACTGGGCCGCACTGGAAGTCGCGTGGGAGAATCCCAGCAGCGCCCTCGGCGACCTGCTGCGGGCGCTCGGCTCCCTATACACCTCCCTCGACGGGCTGGAGGAGAACGACGTCGCGGACTACGACACCATCCGTTCGGAGCTGGCTACCCGCGAGGGCTCGCTCACCGAGCTGCGCGTCAACGCCGACCGGTTCATGTACCAGCAAGAAGCCGAGAGCATCTTCTGGGTGGAGGGGACGCAGCAGGGCAACGTCGTGCTGTGCATCGCGCCGCTCCACGTGGGTGAGACCCTTTGGGAACAGCTCTTTCAACGCCGGCAGAGCGTCGTCTTGACGAGCGCCACGCTCACGGTGGCCGACAGTTTCGCGCCCCTGCGCGAACGCCTCGGTCTCCGCGACGCCGAGGAGCTGCTCTTGGGCTCGCCGTTCAACTACCCGCAATCCGCGCTGGTGTGCATTCCCAAGGACATGCCTGAGCCCAACAGCCCCGGCTACGCGGCAACCATTGCCCGAACGGTTGCAGACCTCGCGCGCGCCGCGGGTGGGCACACCCTCGCGCTGTTCACATCTCACACGGCCCTTCGAGCGGCGGCCGAGCAGGCCCGCACCGCGCTGGAGGGCGAGGACATCCGCGTGCTGGCGCAGGGCGTCGACGGGGCGCCGGCCAACCTCATTGAGGAGTTCCTGGCCAACCCGAAGGCCCTCCTGCTTGGCACGGCCAGCTTCTGGGAGGGCGTCGACCTCGCCGGCGACGCGCTCACCGTGCTGGCGCTGACGCGGCTGCCCTTCGACGTGCCGTCGGAGCCGGTCTTCGCCGCCCGCTCAGAGGGCTACGAGGAGCCTTTCAAGGATTACGCCGTCCCGCAGGCCGTGCTGCGCTTCCGGCAGGGCTTCGGCCGGCTCATCCGCACGGCCAGCGACCGTGGCGTGGTGGCGGTGCTGGACCGGCGGCTGACGGCGCGTTCCTACGGAGGCCTCTTCATGCGATCACTGCCGGAGTGCACAGTGGAACAGCCACCCCTCCGCGACCTGCCGGACATCGTCCGCCGTTGGCTCTCAGCCCGGCCCGGTGACACACCGGCCAAGTAGCCGAGCGACACCCCTCGCCGTGAGAGCGGGCGGCATCCCGACGAGCCGTCCCACCCGCTCACGAGCCACGCGCATTGGCGCCCACCACGCCGTATACTGCCATTGATGCCAAGCACACTCGCCACAACGCATGTCGCCGTCGACCAACCCCTGGACCTGCCCCTCACCCTCGAGAGCGGCCAGGCATTCCGCTGGCACAACGACGACGGCGTTTGGAGCGGCTTCATCGAGGGCCAACTGCTAACGCTGGAGCGTGACGACGCCGGCCTGCGCGTCACCTCCGACACCGCCGCTCAGCCCGACGCCGACCGCGCCGTCCGCGGCTACTTCCGCCTCGACGACGACCTGCCCGCCATCTACGCCCAACTCTGTGAGGACGAGCGGCTCGCGGCGGCCGTGCGACAACATTGGGGGTTGCGGATCCTCCGACAGGACCCTTGGGAGTGCCTCATCGCCTTCATCTGCTCGCAGAACTCCAACATCCCGCGCATTGCGGGCATGCAGGAGCGGCTGGCGTCGACGCTCGGCGGTGAGGCAACGCTGGGAACGCTGACCCGGCGCGCGTTCCCGACGCCGGAGACGTTAGCATCAGCGGGGGAGCAGCGCCTGCGAGAGCTGGGGTTGGGCTACCGTGCGAGGTACGTGGCGGGCACGGCGGAGGTCGTAGCATCGGGCGGCCTCGACTTGCCCGCACTCCGATTCACGCCCTACGCCGACGCCAAGGCCGCCCTGCTCGCGCTGCCCGGCGTGGGCGAAAAGGTCGCCGACTGCGTCCTCCTCTTCGCCCTCGACCACTTGGACGCCGCGCCCATCGACCGCTGGGTGCGCCGCGCGCTGGAGGACTGGTATCTCGACGGCCAGCGCCTTCGCTACGCGGAGCTGTTGGCGTGGACGCAAGACACCTTTGGCCCCTACTCCGGCTACGCGCAGCAGTACCTCTTCTTCAGGCGGCGGGAGACCGCGCGTGCAAAGGGGAAGGGCAACTCGTAGGGGCTGTTCGCGAACCGCCCGCCCCTTATGCCCAATCCGTTCGCCCTGAGCCTGTCGAAGGGTTTACCGAACGGATTGAGTCGCCCCCTACCCGCCGAGCACCCTCGCCAGCGACTTCACCGACGCGCCAGGGTACGTCACCCCGTCGAGGACCACGATCGGGCGGCGGATCAGCCGAGGCTCACCCGCCATGAGTTGCAGCTTTTCATCGTCGCTGAGGGCCTCGAGATCAAGCCCCAGCTTCTTCACCGTGGGGCTCTTGGCGGAGAACATGGCCGTCGCGGAGGATTCCGCCGCGAGGGCCCGAACCTCGTCCTCGGTTAGCCGGTCCGCAAAGAAGTCACGCTCCGTGACCTCCACGCCTGCTTGTGAGAGAGCCTCCCTCACCTTGCGGCAGGTGGTTCAGCGCTTCCAGGTGTAGACGTACGCTTCCTTGGCCATGGTGCCCTCCGTTCCGGGTGGAGTTGTTGCGTTCATTCTACTGCGATGACAAGCGGCGCCGCACCAGCGCTTCCTCGTCCGCACGCGATCGCACGAGCCCGTCGAGGCGCGCGTCCAGCAGCTCCCGCAGCAGTTCGCCGACGAGCGGCCCCTGCGCCACGCCGAGCGCTAGGAGGTCGTCGCCGCTCAGGAGCGGCCGCACGTGCCGAAGCTTGTCGTGGTAGTCGCGCAGGCGCGTCGCGACGGCGCCTGTGGACAGCGCGGCCCACGCGAGCACGGCCTCCGGCGCCGCGCTCTCCAGCAAATCGTAGACGCCGGAGGGCGCAATGTCTGTTGGGGCGAGTTGCGGCAGTTGCTCCCAGACCAGGACGGTGTCCTCAATCACCTTTGCCCACTCCCTCGGCGCGTTCAGCCGCTCGGTGAGCTGCTCGGCGTCTTCCTGCGAGAGCGACGACGCCAGCAGCGCGACGTACCCCATCGGTCCCGCCTCCCGCATCGCCGATGACGCCTCCCGCATGGCCGCGCTCCAGGTGAGCCCCGGCAGCACCGCCTCGAGCAGGCCGAGCTCGTCCGCGCGGGCAAGGACCGCTTCCGGCGCAGGTTCCGCGAAGATGCGTTCAAACTCGTGGCGCACGCGGTCGCCGCTCAGGGCGTCAACGTGGCGAAGGCTCCTCCGCAGCGAGGCCTCGGTGAACATGGACATGTGGAGCCTCAGGCGGGCCTCGTATCGAACAGCGCGGAAGGCGCGCGTGGGATCGTCCGTAAAGCTGTCGTCGTGGAGCACACCAAGGACCCGGCTGCTTACGTCGTCCACGCCGCCGTGGCTGTCCAGGATGGTCCCAAAGCGCCCGGGCGCGAGGTCCACGGCAATGGCGTTGACAGTAAAGTCGCGACGACCCATGTCTCCGTCAATCGTCCCCGGCCTGACCGTAGGCAGGGCGCCCGACGACTCATAAGTCTCCCTGCGGGCCGTTGCAATGTCCACGGCCAGTCCGGCCGCCTCCACCTTGACCGTCCCGAACTGCGAGGGCGGTGAGACGCTCCCGCCCAATGCGCCGGCGAGCAGCGACCCAAAGCGGGCAGCCGCGTCCATGGCGGGCAAAACCTCCTGCACTAACAGGTCGGGGTCGCCAGGCGGCCTTTCCAGAAGCACGTCCCGGACCATGCCCCCCACCAGGTAGACTTGGAAGCCGTGGCTTTCCCCCTGCACACCACTCGCCAGAAGGAAGGCCATCATCTGCTTCGGCAGCCGCTTTTGCATCAAACGGGCCATGTCTTCGCGATCAGGCACTCCCGTAACCTCCTTTGCGTTCGCGCTCACGGCGAGCGCGCGGTATCAATATAGCACGACGCCGCCCCACTATTGCGCCCGCCGCAGGGCAGGTTGAAAGACCCCGATTGCCAGGATGAGCACAAAGCCAAGAGACGCCGACATACCCAGCGCCTGCGGTGCCCCGAACGCCTCCGCCAGCGCGCCGACGAAGGCCATCCCCAAGGGCAGCGCGCCGATGCCCAGGGCCACGGCGCCCATCGCGCGGCCCCGCATCGCCGGGGTTGCATGGAGAACGGAGAGCGTCGTTTGCATCGAGGCAAAGCCGCCGATGCCGACGCCGGCAACTATCAATAGCGGCATCGCCATCAGGTACCACGGCACTTGGCTGAAGACCACGATCGTTCCGGTGACCAACAATGACCCGCCGACAAATACGAGTCCCAGGCGCTTCAACCCCATCGCGCTAGCCAGGACGATGCTCGCGGTGAGGGCGCCAAGGCCGTCCATACCGCTCAGCAGCCCGAGCAGGCCCGGCCCAACGCCGTAGACCTCGCGGGCGAACACCGGCGTAAGCTGGAAGTAGGGCGCCACCATGAGGTTGATGACAACAGTGACGAGAAAGATGTTGCGCAGGACGGGGCTGCGCCAGACGTATGCCAGGCCCGCGGCGAGGTCCGTGACGACGGCCGCGACGGCGCTGCCTTCCGGCTTCGGTCGCTCCCGGCCCGCCGAGGGGTCCGGCATCCGGAGCAGTATCAGTAGCCCAACAACGTAGCAAAGGACCAGGAACCCGTATGCGGCAGTTGGGTTGGCCAGCGCTAGGATTCCCCCGGCGATCCATCGCCCCGCCATCATCATCCCGGTAAGGGACGCGGCGTCAATGGTCATCGCGTTGATGATGAAACGGGCGGGCAGCATGTCGCGGATGAAGGCGCGGCGCACCGGGAAGTCGATGGCCCAGGCGGAGCCGGTGAGCAGCGCGGCGGCGTAGACCAGCCACACCCGCTCCTCGCCCAGCAGCAGCACAACCGTAAAGCCGATGGTTACCGACAGGTTGATGGCCTGTGCGAACAGCAGCATCCGCTTCTTGGGCATGCGGTCCCCAAAGGAGCCCGCAACGGGGCCAAGCAGCCCCATGGGAATGAGCCGGAAGGTGCCCACCAGTGCAACGGCCAGCGGCGAGTCGGTCAGCTCAAGCACCAGCCACCCCAAGACGATTAGGTCCATCCAGAAGGCTAGGTGCCAGAGATGTCCCGCCAGCCAGAGTGTTCCCCAGTTTCGGTGCACCAGTGACCGGAAGGTGGGGATTCTGGCTAGTGGGCGCAGCATCGCCGGCGGCGACCTCCCTGGGCCGCCGCTGTCCGGGCAGGATTGGTCATTGCTGCCCCTGTCGCTTCTGCTGCTCCATGCTCTCGCTGCGTTCGCGGTTCAACGTCGCGGGCGTCGTCACGGCGAGCCCCGCGTCGACCGACAGCGTGACGCCGGTGACCCAGCGAGCCTCGTCGCTGGCGAGGTAGAGGTTGGCGTAGCCGATGTCCCACGCCGTGCCCTCGGTGCCCAGCGGCGCCGTCTCGACCCGCAGCCCCCGCAGCGACTCCGTCATGCGCATCTCCATGCGCGGCGTGTAGACCTGCCCCGGCGCGATGCAGTTGACGCGGATGAGGTCGCGCCCGTGGTCCGACGCCATGGTCTGCGTCAGGCCGACGATTGCCGTCTTGGACACGGAGTATGCCAGCGGCGAGTGCGCCCGCAGCCCCGCGATGGACGAGAGGTTGGTGATTGCGCCCCCTCCGCCCTTGATCATGTGGGGAATGGCTGCCCGGCTGCCCAGCACAACGCTCATGACGTTGACGTCCATCACCCGGTTCCATTCCTCCACTTCCAGCGTGAGCACGTCGCCGCGCGAGGATATGCCCACGTTGTTCACGAGGATGTCCAGCCGGCCGTAGCGGTCGACGGCGGCCTGGCACATGGCGTAGCACTCATCGGAGTTGGTCACGTCCGCGACGAATACCGACGCTACGCCGCCCTCCTCCTCGATCATGCGCCGTGTCTCCTCAGCAGCCTCCTCGATGATGTCGACGCACAGGACGCTGGCGCCCTCCCGCGCAAACAGCACGGACGTGGCCTTGCCGTTGCCGATGCCCTCGGCAATCGACCCCGCGCCCGTCACCACCGCGACTTTCCCTTCCAACCTTGGTTGTCTCTCCGGCATGTTTCCCTCCTCACGGGCAAGTATACCTGATGCACTCCTTACTTCGTCCGCGTTGAGCTTGTCGAAGGGCCCGTCCACACGGGGGTGTCAATCAAAGTGAAGCGCCTGCTGCCGGGCTGTTCACCAGAAGCGCTCCATCCAGCCCCGCGAACCGGCGGTCAAAGGTATGGAGGGGCGTGGCGTCGGTTCGCTCAGCTGCTGCGAGGATCATGAGATCCGCGAAGCCTACGCCTCCCCGACGATAGCGGCTGGCTGTACTGGCCACGTCGTCCGCAGCCTCCACTACAATGCTGTCGGTGGCAATCAACTCAACAAGCACGTCCGCAATCTGGGCACGGGTGAACCTATAGGCCCGTTCCAGTACCCAGACCATCTCAATCGCAACTTCGCGGCATATGAATCCCGCGTGTTCCGGGGTCAACCCTTCCAGCAATGTTCGTGCGGCAAATGCCTGCTCAACATCGTCATTCACGAGGTACCGAACAACTACGTTGGTGTCTACGGCAATCACGAGTCGGACGCGCCGTCGATGATCGCGCGTTCCATGTCCTCCAGCGTCACGGCCTTGCCGGTATGCCGCAGTACGCCGAATAGCCGAGCTATGGGGCGCACAGGAACGATCCTGACTTCACCGTCTTGGATAATGTAGCGCACCCGATCGCCTGACCGAACGGAAAGAGCCTCCCGCACGGCCTTGGGCAATGTGGTCTGTCCTCTTGAAGTAATCCCGGATTCAATCATGCGATGTCCTCAACTGCATTACATTAGCTGCTTATGCATTACAATCGCAAGTATACCAATGAATGCCTCAGTCGTACAGGTCTTCCTTCCTCGTCATTCCTGCGCCCCTCCGCGTCATTCCTGCACCCTTTCGCGTCATTCCTGCGAAGGCAGGAATCCAGAGGGGCGGGGCCGCGCGGGGCCGTAGGGGCGATTCGCGAATCGCCCGGCCGCAGGCCCCTACGCAAACAGCGGGTCGTCGTCCTCGTCCTCCGACGCAGCCCCGTTCGAGCGCGGAGCAGCGGCGGGCGCAGCGCTCCGAGGCCTGCGGCGCATGAGCGCGTCGTAGCTCGTGTCCGTGCCGTAGTCACGCACCTGCACCGCGACGGGAATCGGCACCGCCTCGCCGAAGAACAGCGCCTGCTGTCGGGAACGCAGCCCCGCTAGCACGGAGCGCAGCTCGCGGCTGCCGGACGCCCCCGCCATGACCGCGTCGACGTCGCGCTCGTCGTCCAGCAGGCAGCACACCTTGGTGCCCACCTGGCTCAGCACCTCCGGGTCGATCGCGCTGGGCCGCTGGTCCACCACCAGCAGCGTCACGTTGTTCTTGCGCATCTCCCGCGCGATGACGCCGAAGGGCGATTGCGACGCGACAGCCGGGCTCAGGAACCGATGCGCCTCCTCGATGACGATGGTCAGCGGCGTCGTGGAGCGCCCCTCCTCGTCCGACGACTGCCGCTCCCGGTAGCGGTCGTGGATGCGCCGCGTCAGCAGGTTCGCGACGAGCATGTAGGCGAGTACGTCGTCGCCATACCGGCCAAACTCAAGCACGACGTGCTGTCCGCGGTCGAGGTGGTCCATGATGGCGGGCACCGCGTCCGTGTCCGGCTTCTCCTTGACGAAGGGCAGCCGCGTAATGCGGTTCGTCAGTCGGCGGTGCAGCGTCGCGAGTGCGCCGCCGTTCACGTTGATGCTCGTGGCAAGCTCGCCGATCTCGTCCGTGCCCTCCAGCCTCAGGAACTCGCGCATCCAGCGCCCGTCGCCGAACTTGCGCCCCAGCGCGAAGGCAGCCTCGGCGGCGGCATCGGAGATGCCGAGCGTCTCGCGGAGGGCCATGACGTCGTCGGGCGTGATCTCGCCGTAGCCAATCTCGACGTGGAAGTCGGGCTGCACCTTCGCGCCCCGAGCACGCCGCTCGTCGAGCGCAAAGACGGAGACCTCCGAGGGAAAGAGCTGCTTGAGCGACTTGACCCGCCGCCCGCGCTCGACGTCGCCTCCCTCCCAGCCGTACTCGTTGTGCATGTCGAAGATGAGCAGCGCGGAGAGTCGGCTCTGCAGCACGCCGATGAGCAGCAGGCGCGTGAGGAAGCTCTTGCCCGTGCCGCTCTTCCCGAAGACGCCGTTGGAGCGCTGCAGCAGCGTCTTCAGGTCTAGGCAGACCACTGCCTCCATATCGAGGGGCGTGCCGACGGCGAAGTGGTCTCCGCCCTCCTCGCCGAACACCTGCGGGACGTCGGCCTCCGACGCTCGCGCGGCGCGGGAGAAGTGCGCGGGCACTGTGCGAGCGGGAGCGATGTCGACCGGCGCGCCCGCAACCGTCGGCAGCACGAGGCGAGGCCGCACAACGATGGTCCCATAGGCCGCCGTGCCCGTGAGCGCCTGCGCCACAAGCGGGTCGCTGTAGGTGTCCGGCGAGCTGCGAAGCCGAGCGTCGCTGGAGGCCAGGCGGACCTCGCTGACCATGCCGAAGAAGCGGCGGCTCTCGCCTTGGATGACGACATAACTGCCGACGGGGATGCTCTCGACCGACGCCCCCTCGGCGAGGCGGACCTCCACGCCCTCGGCAAGGGAACCGCCGACGACCGTGCCGAGGAGGTTGGTGGACCCGTCCGGCGTCATGCGATGCTCCGCAGGATGGCGTTGAGGCGCGTGACGTCGGACGCGAGCTCCCCGGCGAGGGCCCTCGCCGCACGTTGGCGAAAGTCGTCGG
Organism: Dehalococcoidia bacterium; assembly: GCA_965249605.1. Taxonomy (GTDB): domain Bacteria; phylum Chloroflexota; class Dehalococcoidia; order Lucifugimonadales; family UBA1127; genus UBA1127. The sequence goes on along the minus strand of OZ252245.1, from coordinate 1,014,727 downwards.
CGCGTCCTTCCGCTGCCAGCCGGACGTTGGCGGCGATAACCTCGTCGATGGCGGGGACGGAGGCCGTCGCGAGCAGGTGGAGGTAGTCGAGCTGCTCCGTAAACGCGCGGACGTCATCGCCGTCGCAGCAGTAAACGAAGGCGTGAATGTGCGGGGGCGCGGCGGGCAGCCGCTGCGCGATGTCCCCGGCGCGGTCGTGACCCACCACGAGCGCCTGCAGGTGCGTTGCAAGCAGCCGCGCGATCTGCGGGTTGTTGCGGTACACCGACGCCTCGTCCGGCTCACTCGCCCCCCGGGCGGCCACGCGCCGTCCAGGGTCAAGCGCCGCCGTAGTCACGCTGTACACGACGCCGTACACGGCGGGGTCGCCAACGCGCACGAGGGCGCCCAGCGGCGGCGCGCCGTACAAGGTGTAGCACTCGGCGGTGAAGCCAGTAGAGCTAGCCTCCACCACCTCACCAATGCGGCTGTCTTGTGGGGCATTGGACACGGTTTACACCTCTCAGCGGTTGCGGGTCGCGCCAATCCCCCCGTTCGCCCTGAGGCTCTCGAAGGGTCTCCCTGAGCCTTCCGTTCGCCCTGAGCCTGTCGAAGGGCAAAAGAGAAGCCACAATCTCCTCCGCCCGCCCTGAGGTTCTCGAAGGGTCGCCCTGAGCCTGTCGAAGGGCCAGAGGGAGAGGGCCGGTTACACCCAGGGGCGCCGCTTGGAACGCTGCTTCTGGGAAGTGTACACCGGCAACCCACGCCCCTCCAATGCGCGTTCCACCATGTTTCTGAAGGCTTCCCGGTCCGCGCCAGTGACGACCGCCTGCTCGTGCGCCTCCTGCAGCGCGACGGGGTAGCCCGCCCCATGACGAGCGTTGTCGACGACGAGCGCGTGCGTCAGCGACAGCAGCGCCGGTTCGACCGCCACCCAAGCGGGCACTTCGACGCGGCCGATCTCCTCGCCGACGTTGACGTAGAAGAAGTGGACGCGGTGCGAACCGTAGTCGTCACGTGCAACGGGCGAGCGGCTTGCAAACACGGCGGAGCGCTGCCCCGGCGCGAGCGTGCGCTCGAAGAGCACGCGGTCCGTCAGCGAGTGCGCGGCGTCGCAGCGCCGGTCGCCAGGCACGAGGGCCCCGCAGTGCCTCTGGCAGTGGCCGATGGGGTCCCAATCGCAAAGTCCGAGCCGCAGCAGGTTGACGACCTCGGCGCTATTAGGCAGGCTGATGTACGACGCGACGGCCACCTGCAGGCTCCGGCTCGCGTAGCGGATGCGATCGAGCGCCGCCAGCAGCCCCTCGTCGAGCAGCCGCGTCCGCACGTAGTCCGGGTAGCGCCCCCGAGGCGGCAGCTCGCCCCCGAGCTCCCACATCACCAGTGTCCCGTCCAGCAGCGCAAGGGTAGGCAGCTCCCCACCCGCGTCCACGGCGTCGGCCAGCGCGGCCGCCTCCTCGACGGTGCGCACCAGCCCCATGAGCGCGCCCTCCACCGGCTGCCGTGCCGACGGGGATGCCGGGTCTTGGAGATAGAGGTCGGCGTCCGCTGTACGAAGCCGAGGCCGGCTGAACAGCTCGGCGTCCGGCGCGTCGCCATACGTAAGCCGGCACCAGCCGATGTTGACCAGCGCGCACCGAAGCGGCAAATGCCGGTTGACGTCGATATGCGACCCGTCCGCCGCCACGACGCTGAAGTCTGCGGGCGCGTCTGCCGCGTCAAAGACCGCCCCCGGCGGCTCCACGGCCTCCGCGGGCAAGAACGCCAGCAACCCCTGCGCCGCGTCCACGCGAGCGTTCAGCGACGCCGCGTCAGCATCACGCAGCGCCTCAAGCACAACCTCCGCCCGACGGTCCAGCGCAGAGCCAAGCTCCGCCCCCGCCACAGCGGCGTCAATCTGCGCGGCAGTCCGGTACAGGTCAAGCGCCATGTGCGCCTCCGTGTACGATGGAATGTTGATGCGTTCTTCAACAGGCTCAGACGTAAATAAACGCCTCAAGATAGTAGGGGTAACGGTGCGCTTGGACTATTCGCTCTAGGTCCGCTACTGCGCGGTATGCCGCTTCCGCGGCAATCACGCTGTCCAGCGCATCGCCCTTGACGTCCGCCAACACCCGACGCCTGAGCGCATGGTCGGCAAACGTCACTCGGCCGCTGTCTTCCAATGCGCTCAAGATGAATTCCCGTGCTTCGGTGCTTCCCCTCGCGTCCTTGTAGGAGCCGTAGAGGCCGGACGCTTTGAGAGTGCTCGCGGGACAGACCTCCAATAGCCATGGCACGTCTTCACCGGAGTAGTGCAGCGGCGGCACGTTGATCAAATTCTTGGACACCAGCGGGCAAAGCAGGTCCCTGATGCCGTAGTACGTTTGTCTGTAGATGCGCAAATTGTAGGCAGAGAAGGGCGCCCTCGCCTCGATGTCCGTCCTCCGCTTGAGCTCTTTGCGGTCCCCAACGCGCAGCGCTGCGTCCGTGCAGGACTCCCTGAATTCAGTTTCTGACCGAAACCGCTCAGGAAAGCGCTCCAGGAATTCCGCCCATGATTCCTCTCCGATCAGGTCCTTGGGCAGACTGAAGGGGAAGTCAAAGCCGAACGCCGCGTCGCCCGAATCGGCGATGAAGTCGTGCAGCACAGAAAGTACCTCACCTCGTTCAGCGCTGCATTGCAGCAACTCCGTCGAGGGGGAACACGCCTGCACCGTTATCCCCTCGCCATTTGGCACGGCTTGGGCAATCCAGATCTTGTTGCCCGCGTTCTTCCCGCTGCTGAAGTCCACGCCGTACAGGCGCTCCTGCATCACGCCCGCCCCGGGTCGCGAAGCAGCACCCGCTGGTCGCCCTGCCGTCGCGTGATGTGCTGCTGGTCGAGGTGCTCCAGCAGCGGCAGCGCGTACTTGCGCGAAGTGCCGAAGGCGTCACGGACGTCCGCAACGGTGATTGCCCCGTGCTCCCGCAGGTGCGCGATGATGCGCTCCACAATCTCCCGGTACGCGCCCGCCGCGTACACGAGCGAGTCGCTGACGCGCACGACGCTGCCGCGCTCCACAAGCACGCCCAGCACCGCCGCGTCGAGCTGTAGCTCCGTTGGCGGCGCGTACGGCTCGCGCTCCAGCGCCGCCACGTACGTCAATGCCTCGGCCTCCTGTGCGTCAGACAGCACGACGCGGTGGCCGGGGGCGCGGACGGCGGCGCCCGCCTCCTCGAGCACGCCCTCGTCGGCGAGCCGCTGCAGCACATGCGTGAAAATCGCCTGCGGGAGCTTGAGCCGGTTGCGCAGCTCCTCGCGGCCAAGGCCGGTGCGGAGCGGGTTGGCGGTGTGGTAGGCCTGCACGGCGGCGTCGGCCTGCCCACGAAGCCTCGCCCAGCCGGTCGTCGTCATGAGCACGGCGCCGGCGTCCGCGGGTGCGCCTCCGAGCACGACGACCTCGCCCTCCTGCGCCAGTTCGTCGACGAGCGCGGTGGTGTCGGCGGCGGCAAGGTTCGCCGCGCGGGTCAGCGCTGCGATGCCGCACGGCTCGGCGGTCTCCAGCGCCTTCAGCACAAGGTCCTCCGGCGCGCCCTCCGCCATGACCTCGAGCTTCTCCAGCACCCCGAGCTGGAACCGCCGGTGCCGCGAGGGGTGCGGGTCGACGATGCGCCCTCCGCCCAGCGTCCACTGCGACGAGCGCAGGACAAAGTAGTCGCCCTTCACCAGCGACATCGGCTCCTGCAAGTGCACCTGCGCCCATCCCTCTTGGCCTGCGCGGAGCTCCGTCACGTCCAGCAGCCGCACCCGCGCAAAGCTCTCGCTGGCGCCCGAGTGGAACGTGACGCCAAGGTTGTGGCGCAGCGGCATCGGCGCGCCCGGCACCATCCGCAGCTGCACGTCCGCCGTGTGAGTCGGCTGGAGCCAGCCCGGCAGCGTCAGCACCTGCCCCCGCTCGGCCTCCTCCTGCGTGGTGTTCGCGAGGTTCACCGCGACGCGATTGCCCGGTCCGACGCTCTCGATGCGCTGTTGATGCGACTGCAACCCCCGAATGCGCCGCCGCAGGCCCGACGGCAGCAGCTCGACCTCCTGCCCCACGGTGAGCGCCCCGTCGAGCAGCGTGCCCGTGACCACCGTCCCGAATCCGGGCATGATGAAGCTCCGGTCGATGGCAAGCCGCGGGCGCCCAAGGTCCTCGCGCCGTACCGTCTCCTCCAGCATGGCGTCGATGAGCGCGGTGAGCTCCGGCAGCCCCTGTCCCGTGATCGCCGAGACCAGCGCCATCGGCGCGCCCTCCAGCGTAGTGCCCCGCAGCGCGACCTCGACCTCTTCGCGAACCAGGTCCGCCCACTCCTCCTCGACGGTGTCCGCCTTGGTCAGCACCACGATGCCGCGCTTCACCTGCAGCAGGTCAAGGATGGCGAGGTGCTCGCGGGTCTGCGGCATGACGGACTCGTCCGCCGCGACGATGAGCATGGCGAGGTCAATCCCGCCCACGCCCGCCAGCATGTTCTTGATGAAGCGCTCGTGGCCCGGCACGTCCACGACGCTGATCTCGCGGCCGCTGGGCAGCGTGAACCACGCAAAGCCCAGCTCAATCGTCATCTCCCTGTCCTTCTCCTCCTGGAGCCGGTCCGGGTCGATGCCCGTGAGCGCCTTCACCAGCGTCGACTTCCCATGGTCAACGTGACCCGCGGTCCCAATAACGTACATGCGCCTTCCTTCGCGAGGGTACGCTCAGCATAGCAGAGGGAGGGGGAGGCGTGGAGGGGCGAAATCCCTTCCCCCTCAGGGGGAAGGTTAGGATGGGGGAGTCCCCTGCCCGCGTAGAACCCCGTCGAAAGACAAGGCTGATCTTCGTGGTGCCCAGATGCAAAAAGAATGGCTCATTTTCCCATCCTCCGCTGGCAGGGAAGGGTTAGGATGGAGGCACTCTGAAGCGGGAAGAGGGCCAGTAGTGCAGAGCGATTGGACTCAACGAGCACGCCAGCTTCGACACAATTCCACTGATGCCGAACGCCATTTGTGGCGACGCCTCCGCCTTCGCCAGGCGGATGGTCTCAAGTTCAGGCGGCAGTATCCCATAGGAAGGTTTATTGTGGACTTCGTTTGCATAGAGCGTGGGCTGGTGGTGGAAATTGACGGCGGCCAGCACGGCAGCGAGCAGGTGATTTACGATGCTGAGCGGGATGCGTGGCTTCAAACGAAAGGGTACCAGGTCCTTCGCTTTTGGAACAATGAGGTCCTCTTAGAGGTTGAGAGTGTGTTGGAGGTGATACGGCGGCGCTTGGCGGGGGCTCCCCCATCCCGGCCTTCCCCATGAAAGGCGAAGGGATAAAACCCACCTCCCTACCACAGCCGCTCCCCCGGCCCTGCCGTCTCCCCCGCGTCCGCGCCCTGCAGCCACGGGTCGTCGTTCGCGCCGACGATGACCTCCTCCGAGCGGATGCGGTGGAAGGGGATGCCAGGGCCGAGCGCCGGCAGGCCCGCGCCGTCGGCGGAGTAGTAGTTTAAGTGGTGTACAATGGCGCCGGCAGGGTCAGCAAACTGTGCCTTGGGCCCTTGAAGCAAGCGACTGTCCCGTGCCGCCGTCATACTTACAGCCTAGACAAGGAGGAGAACATTGGCCTCAGAAAGCACACCGTCAACGAAAAGCAAAGTGGTCGCGGGGGTGTTGGCAATCTTGCTCGGAGGACTTGGGGTTCACAAGTTCTACTTGGGAAATGTCCGCGCGGGCATAATACACCTCGTACTGACCCTTCTCATCATAACCGCCCCAATCAGCGGAATTGTCGCTCTGATCGAGGGCATACTGTACCTGACGAAGTCGGACGAGGAATTCCACAACACCTACGTAGTGCAACGGAAATCCTGGTTCTAGCCAGAGTAGCCGACGATGCCAAGCAGGGTTAGCAATGGCCTGCGCCTACAACTCCCCTGACCCGCGTCGACCTCCCGTGGTCGACGTGGCCCGCTGTGCCGATGACGTACATGCGCGTTCCTTCGCAAGGGTAGGCTCAGGATTGCAGAGGCTGAGGGAGGAGAAATGTCATCCATGGACAAGACCTCAAGAGACTTCCTGAACCACACGACTCTTCAGTCAAGAAACAACAGAACCACGTTTGCGCATCCTTCCAGAAAACATTCCATCCTCGCCATTGTGCCCTGCAAGAGAATTAGAGAAACCGCAGCATCAGAGATGGGGTGACGGCGACTTAACGCCAATGTAGACACCCTGTGAGGTTGTCTCCAAGGTTAGGCCACAGTTGCCAATAATCTTCTCCACACTGACTTTCACGTCTGTTTCGGAGTCCACAAACGGTGTGCTGTCGTCATTGAATTGATCTAGCATGGTATCAAGGTGACCCTTGAAAAAACGCTTGTAGGCTTCGGTCTGTTTGATTTGCTCAAAGTTCGCTGGCCATGACTCGGTTTCTAACAGAATCGAAGCCGTATGGATTATTAGAGTCAATAAATCCTTTAGGTATGGAAGCATTGTTGCGCAAAGTTCATCGATATCTATCTCTTTAGTCTGAAACTTCACTACAGTATCGTCGATGACTGGCGGCATCTTATTTAGTGCACTGAGCAAACCACTAACCCAATCTATTCCCTTGATTGCCTCGAATTCCGGCAACGAGAAGGACTCGCCATTCTCTTTCTTGTACAAAGCCTTAACAATGGAATCAACTTCACGGTTAACGTCGTACTCATCCAGAAGCCGTCTAGCCCATCGACTCAGAAGCCCCTCCGCTGTGTCGGTTTCAGCTAGATACAATCCTTCTCCAAGCGATTGCAGATGTTGTCCTTCAAAAATGACGTGGATCAGTTCGTGAAGCAAGGTCGTAATATGCCAAGGATTGTTTTTCCCGAAAGTGCCAAACGGAGTCGTATCAACAACAACCGCAAAACCGAAGCTGTCCTCTTGGGATTGTATGCATAGGGTCTTCCCGATTGCATGTACACTTTCTCTAGTTGCCGAATAGCTCTTTAGACCCTTGTTCTGTCCACTAAGCATATTTACATCATCTTGGAAGGTGCTGGTTAGTCGAACGAGCTTCAACAGAAAAGGAGCTTTCCTTTTCTCAGCCATGGCGGCTGCGAGACTCACTAGCCTATTGGTTTCTTCCTCTACGAGGGGTTGGGATTCTTGAGGTACCCCCGGCAGTTCAATGACATATTCGTGGTCTCCAATTTTCGGCATACATTCCTCGTGGGCCTTGGTTCATTGCGAAGCTGCTCGGGTTCCTATCATTTGTAACCGAGCAATGGATAGTAGCTTAAGCGCCATTAGCGTGTAGCCCCCTACCAAATCCGCTCCCCCGGCCCCGCCGCCTCCCCCGCGTCCGCGCCCTGCAGCCACGGGTCGTCGTCCGCTCCCACGATGACCTCCTCCGAGCGGATGCGGTGGAAGGGGATGCCAGCGTCGAGCGCCGGCAGGTCTACGCCCTCGTCGATGCCCTTGGCGGCCCGGACCATGAGCTGCCGCAGCCGGATGATGGCCCCGTCGGCGGAGTAGAGGTGCTCCTGCGTGCGGTCCATGATGGGGCCCATGCTCTCCGTGACGGCGTAGTCCTGCTCCGCGTTCGGCAGAATGCCGGAGATAAGGGTCTTCTTCTGCGCCGCGCGGTCGATCATGTAGTCGTTGTCGTACCGCTTGAGCCTGCGCTTGGGGTCAGCGGGGTCCATGAGCGTGTTCTCCGTGAAGGCCGCCTCGCGCTCGGCGGCGGTGAAGGGCCGGTCGGGGTTGCCTCGCACGAAGAAGCGCATGCAGTTTTCGTCGTCCACCGGCACAATGAAGAAGCTGCCGCTCGCGAGGCCCGGGCTCGCAATCATGCTGCACACCGGGAAAACGTGGCTGGTGATGCGCAGGTGTTGGTGCCCGGCGTTAGTGGGCCGGATGCCGATGAGCCGGAAGCCGTAGTCCGTGTCCTGCACGTGGATGACGGCGTACCGGTAGTGGGCCAGCAGGTACGAGCGAAGGTTTGGCGACGGCGTCCCCGGCCGGTCCGAGTCGTCCGGCTCCAGCGTAAAGTCCGAGTAGCGGCGGTGCAGCGTGCCCAGGTGCGACGAGTCGATGTTGCCCTCGATGCTCTGGAGGTAGTTGCAGTACACCGGCGACCGGGCGGCGACGACGTGCGACTCCGGCAGGCGGTTGAAGAGGAAGTCCGGCGGCGGAGGCTGCAACGACGGCGGGCCCATGTACGTCCACACCATGCCCGCCGACTCGACGACCGGGTACGACGTGGTGTGCATCTTCTCCCTGAACTGGCTCTCCGGCGCGTCCGAGGGCATGTCGACGCAGTTGCCTTCGACGTCGAACTTCCAGCCGTGGTAGATGCACATCAGCGCGCCGCCGGCGGGTAACCCGTAGTACATCGACACCCCCCGGTGCGGGCATCGCTCGTCAATGAGGCCCACGCGGCCCTCGCTGTCGCGGAACGCGACAAGGTTCTCGCCGAGGACCTTCACCCGCACGGGCTGACAGTCGTTGTCCGGCAGGTCGCTGGAGAGCAGGCACGGGTGCCAGTAGCGTCGCAGCACGCGGCCCATCGGCGTGCCGGGCCCCGTTCGGCAAATGAGCTCGTTGTCTTCCCTCGTGAGCATGGTGCACTCCCGCGTCTAGATGTGGGCAGCATAGCAGAGCGCGCGAGAGCGAGGAAGCGCATCATGCGTGAGCCGTCTCGGACGATTGACCTTGACCTGTGAACATCATAGCCTGAGCATGGGCTGAAACTTAGTGGACACCGGTCAAGAGTGGAGGTTGGTCATGACGCAAGTGGACCTTTACTACGCGGAAGATGGCCCCACGTATCACTTTCTCGACGACTGCCCGGTGGGAAGCAACATTCCACCGGACAAGTCCCTCAAGGGCGATGGGGGCAAGCGGTTGTGCGTCGAATGCTCGAGGATGGCGATGTCGGACCTGACCGGCCCGGGCATGCACCCGTAGCGCCGCCCCCAAAGCTCGGGCTACGCCTAGCCGTGAGGCCTACCGTCGCGACGGCAATTGATCGTCACCCTCGACCAGGTCAATGTCGAAGGCGTTGTTGAAGACGGCTACGTATCGGTAGAGGCCAACGGTCGCGACCATGAGGATCAGCCACCGCTCGCCATGCCTTTCCTTCAGCGAGTCGAACAATGCTTGCTCGACTCGATTCGTGCGGCATAGCTGACGGCATAGCTCGATGACGTCGCGCTCGTCGTCGACCAGGTGGCTGCTGTCGGCGCCGGTGCGTGCGACCTCGATTGCGGCGTTACGCAGCCCCGCGGCTCGCGCGCTTGCGATGTGGGTCGACCACTGATAGGGAGCGTCGTCCTCGTAGGCAACGGCGAGGATGGCGAGCTCGTGCAGCGCGTCGCTGACCACGCCGCTGCCATGCGCGTGGTGGACGCTCGCCAGGAAGCCCAGCGAGAGACCGGGGCTGTTGAGCATGACCCCGAACGGCCCTCGGACGCGCCCTCGCTCGGCCAAAATCGCGTCCCACTCGTGTTGTTGCTCTGGTGGCAGCTGGGCCTTGTCGGTGATGGTCTTGATGCGTGTCATGATTCTCTCCGGATGGTTGCAATTTGTGGCAATCCTAAGGCGTTCTCGGCCGAATAGGATATCGTCTGGCGCCCCGATGCTTCTGGAACGCGTTGTCCGGTGCAGCCGATGGACGCCATCGTCGTCGCCGCTATACTATACGCAATTCGCTGCGCACGGGCGTGCGGGCATTCGAGAGCAGGGCGCACAAGTAGGCTGGGAGCAACCGGCCTCAGGGAGAATGGCATGGAAAAGGTCGCGGTCTTGGCGGACGGTATGGCCCAGGCGGCCTCCGACTTTTTGAACGCTCTGTCTGCAGAGCAGCGCAGCATGGGCTCACTACGATTCGGGGACGAGGAGGAGCGTCGCCGTTGGTTCTACACCCCTACACCGCGCGTGGGTTTGCGCCTCGGCGACCTCGCCCCCCGGCAGCAGCAAAAGGTCATGCAACTGATGGCAACGGGACTGAGCGAGCGCGGCTACAACTATGCGTCGTTGCTCATGGGCATGGAGAACGTGGTGGACCGCTCGTCGAACTTTCCGGACCGGACGTACGGGGACCTGCCGGACACGCGGTTGCGTGACCCTGCCAACTATTTCGTCGCGGTCTTCGGCACGCCCGGCGACGAGAGCGGGTGGAGTTGGCGCATCGGAGGGCACCACTTGAGCCTCCACTACACGGTGCGGGATGGCCTGGTGTATCCGACGCCCGCGTTCTTCGGCGCCGAGCCCGCATGGTCGACGTTGCCCGGAGGGGTGGTTCTACGTCCGTTGGCTGCGGAAGAGGACTGCGCCCGCGAGCTTTTGGCGCTCCTGACGCCGGAGCAAATGACGCAGGCTGTCATCGCGCCGGTGCCCCCCACCGACATTGTGCAGACGAATAGGCCTCAGATCGAGGACGGCGCGATGCCGACCATCGGTGGTCCCGGCCCCGGCGGCGAGCGCCTCCGCACGGCCCTGGGCCTGACGCCGGAGCTGGACGAGATGGTCCGCTATTCGCTCACACCGAAGGGACTGCCCGCCAGCGCCATGGATACGGCCCAGCGCGACGCCCTGGTGCGCTTGGTGCGGGTCTATCTCGATCACCTGCCTGAGGAGATCGTGGACGGCTACACATCCCTGCTGGAGCCGGACAGCCTTCAAGAGTTGGTCTTCGCGTGGGCGGGTTCGCCAGAGCCGCGCGCGCCGCACTACTACCGCGTGCAGTCCGACGACCTTCTGATCGAGTACGACTGCACCCAAAATGACGCCAACCACACCCACAGCGTAATAAGAAACCCAAGAGGCGATTTCGGCAGCGACCCCCTAGCCCTCCACTACGCAGAGTCGCACCATCACCGCTAGGACAGCGGAGCGAGGCTCGGGCTCCGGGGCTGCGCTGTTCTGGATACGCGGTCAGCCCTGCGCCCTGTCGGCGCCACCAACCCGCCGTAGGGGCCATTCGCGAATGGCCCGTCACGCCGGGAGGCGTGAACCGCGCCCTCCGCCCGTCCAGTGACCCCCGGCAGTCCCGTCTGATGCTTCCCCGCGCGTGAGTTTCTCGCACCAACCAAGATGTAGGTCAAATCCTACCATCGGGAATGAGTATGTGGTACGAAAGAGCAATGAAAATGCCCCAAGATGGTACTAATTCGCCCTTGACTCGGTCTTGTTGTGGTATCTTACTGAGGTCTGTCTCGTGGCGTTTCCGAAATCGCTTGGAGGGATGAGATGGCGAGCAATCAAGGCGATGCGTACCCGGTCCAATACAGTGTCGACTATCCCGAAGGCCCCAGGAACAGGCTGACCGCGCTCTTCAGGATCATTCTCGTTATCCCCATACTCATAGTGCTTGCTCTTGTGAGCGGCTATGCTTCGAGTGGCAACCGGACAATCGATGAGGCCGCCGGCCCCCTGTTTGCGGGTGGCATTATATTTTTCGCCCCGCTTCTGATGATCTTGTTCAGGCGAAAGTACCCTCGCTGGTGGTTCGACTGGAACCTGGAGCTGCAGAGGTTCAGCGCGAGGGTAGGCGCTTACTTGTTCTTGCTGCGAGACGAGTATCCCTCCACCGACGAAGAGCAGTCCGTCCACCTCGACATCCCTTACCCCAACGCTCAAGAAGACCTGAACAGGTTCCTGCCTCTCATCAAGTGGTTGTTGGCCATCCCTCACTACATTGTGCTGGCGGTTCTAGGCGTGCTTGCATTGATCGTCACGCTCATCGCATTGCTGGCGATACTGATAACCGGCAGGTATCCCAGGGGGATGTTTAACTTCGTTGTTGGAGTAGGACGGTGGGCGTACAGGGTCCTGGCCTACGTCGCCATTTTGAGCACAGACAAGTATCCCCCTTTCAGGCTCTAGTGCACTAGAAGCACAGACACCGGCACGACGCCGCCTACGCCAGCGTCACCGGGTCAACATCAACGGTCCACGTCGGCGGAATGGGCGCCGCACTACTACCGCGTCCAGTCCGCCGACCTTCTGATCGAGTACGACTGCACCCAGAATGACGCAAACCACACCCACAGCGTAATAAGAAACCCGAGAGGCGATTTCGGCAGCGACCCCCTAGCCCGCCACTACGCGCAGTCGCACCATCACCACTAAGACAGCGGAGCGAGCCTCGGGCTCCGGCGCCGCACCGCCAACTGGGAGGCGCGGGGCCGGGCTGCATCCCCTCCAAGCCTCCTCTCCCAGAATTTCTACCGCCCTGCCGTCGGCAAAGGATCTGTTCAACCCACCGTAGAGTTTGGCGGGCCTAAGTCGATGGTAGTAGGTTCTGTCATTGAGATTTGGTTGGGCATCAGGGACTGTTGCCAAGACGCCCTTCAGGACGAGAGTTGCATTGCAGGCCGCAATTCGCGCCGAGAACGGAACTCCAAGTCTGACCAGCTTAGTCCTTCTCCTATTTGCCGCGCCGCCATACGGTAGGGTCGCAGTATGCGAGGCGCCACTGCGCGGAGTCGGACCCATACCCAGACCTGCCGTCAGCCTCCTCCAAGATCCAGCGGCATTCGAAGGTTCCTGGCGTGCCGTTTCTGGTCGCCTCGCCCCTCGATAGCCAGATTGCTGGCGCGGTGTTATCCAGCTCGGTCACGCGAAATTCTGATAGGACAAAGCCATCAAAGGCCTCACGCAGTTGACCCGCCATCTTTCCGAGCGTTATCTCCCCTTTCCCGTTTCGCCTACTTGGGAAGCGCGTTAGGACACCGAAGTTGCGCTCACGCCAGCCGGTCAGTAACTTAACGGTCAGTGCATGCATCTCGTGGTCTTCGAAGTGAACATCGGAATCTGAAAGTCGACTCGATTGCCATGCATCCAGCATCCCCTTAATCCTCGCCGTAGTGGCCATCTGTTGAAAGACCCCGCGGATCGTTGGCTTAGGTGCCTCAGGCTGGCTGGCCTTCCTAGTTGCGAACGCCCAGTCGACAAGTGCGAAGAGCATATTCCAAGCTCTTGTGGCGACGACCACATTGTCGTATCGCGTGATCGTGCCATGAACTATCCCGTGCCGGTGCAACTCATAGACCTCCTTGTCAACCCGCTTCTTGAATGTCTTTTTGTATGCCTTGAGCGCGTTCGTTAGTCCTAAATGATGACCAACCACACTGTCCCACGCGGTCATCTCATCAGGGTCTCGCGAGGCCAAGCCGTGCCTTTCGTCTGGCTCGAAGTCGTTAACGAAGCCGTCCATCACTGTGATCAGATGGAGGGCGGCGCTGTCGAATTGGTCAGCGTTGTAGTGCTCTAGAGCACGCTCAATTTGGTGAGCGCGCTCGTGGAGCCCTTCGACACGGAGCAGCTGACGAATCCAATTGGTCAACTTGCTCTGGTCTCGATAAAGTTCGATGAATTCTTGCTCAGCTTCCTCGCAAGAGCTTGTCTGGTCGAGAATGGCCTCAACCGCTGAAAGGTTGAGCGAATCATGGAAAATCCAATTCCGTGGTCCGAGCTTCTCGTAGAAGCGGTCCACTACAGTAGCGAAGTGATTCAATTGCTGCTCGATTTCGAGAAACTTAGAGCGCTGATCCCGCGCGATTAATCGGGTCAGCAGTTTTCCGCCCTGAATCTGACGGTCCATCTCCTGGTAAGACGGCAGGTCACGCGCTGAACCGTGGGCTGATTGTCTCCGCTCGCGTGGGGTTGGCATGCTATGATTCTACACCCCCACCTCCACCACGAACCAAGGCCCCACCCTGCCACCACCCCATTGCCCCCACGCGCCCCCGTCCGCTACCGTCCCCGCATGCACAACGCTCGCACCCGCCACCACGACATCCAACACACCGTCCGCATGAACCGGATCGCAGCGCCCACTTGCTCATCCCGCATGACGACCTGCGGTCTCGACCGCAACCAGCAGGATTTGTTTCCACACCACGCGCGTCTCAATCTTGGAATCGTAGCTGCAATGCGTCACAACAGCTACAGATCCATTACCAAAACATACGATCCGCAGCTACGGGGGGCTACCCAAACATAAGATTCGCAGCTACGGCGGGGCCAGAGAACAATCCCCGATGCGCAGCGCTGCTGGGCAATGCCAATGGTGACTCGCCAGATAGAGGAGGTGAAGCAAGTGTCTCATTGGGCAGACGCGAAGATGCGCTCTACGCCAGCGTCACCGGGTCCACGTCGACGGTCCACGTCGGCGGGATGGGCAGCGTCGAGAGCAGCGTCGGCATGTCCGTCGAGGGCGTCGGCGGCAGCCGCAGCACGACATGCCAGCGGTACCGGCCCCGCACGCGAGCGGGGTACCCCGGCGCCGGCCCGGCAATCTCGATCTCGGTCAACCCCTGCTGCGCCAGTGCAAGCTGCAGCTCCGTCCCGAACCGCCGCGCCTCGCTTGCCCCGTACTCGCGGTTGGTGTGCTGCAGCGAGAACCGCGCCAGCCGAGAGAAGGGCGGATTGCGGTGCTCCCGCCGTAGCGCAACCTCGCTCTCAAAGAAGGCGTGGTAGTCCTGTCTGGCGCCGGCCTGCACCGCGTAGTGCTCTGGCGTGTACGTCTGCACCACCACCCGGCCCGGCTCGCTGCCTCGTCCGGCGCGGCCCGCAACCTGGCAGAGCAGTTGGAAGGCCCGCTCCCCGGCGCGGAAGTCGGGCAGGTACAGGCCAAGGTCCGCCAGCACCACGCCCACCAGCGTGACGTTGGGCAGGTGCAGGCCCTGTGCCACCATCTGCGTGCCCACCAGCACCTGCGCCTCGCCGCGGGTGAAGCGTTCCATGATGACGCGGTGGGCGTCCCGCTCCCGTGCGGCGTCCCGGTCCCAGCGCAGCACGGCGGCCCCGGTCGTGCGCTCGACCTCCTGCACCACGCGCTGCGTGCCAAGGCCCAGGTAGCGCATGTGCGGGCTGTGGCACTGAGGGCAGGTGCCGCCGGGCCGGTAGCGTCGACCGCATTGGTGGCACACCAACCGCTCGCCCTCCGCGTGGTAGGTCAGCGGTGAGGAGCAGCTCCGACAGTACAGGACGTGCCCGCAACTCCGGCATTGCACGGTGCCGGCGGACCCGCGGCGGTTCAGGAAGAGGATGGCCTGCTGCCCCCGCTGCAGCGTCTCCGAGAGCGCGTCGGTCAGTGCGCGACTGAAGATGCTGCGAACCCCGGCCTTCAGCTCCTCCCGCATGTCGACGACCTCCACCTCCGCGAGGGGGACCGGCTGCGGAGTCCCATCGTCGCCCGGACGCAGCCGGTCATAGAGCGACAGCAGCCCGAGCCGCCCGCGCCCCGCGGCGAAGTACGTGGCCACGTCCGGCGTCGCGCTGCCAAGCACGACCGTGGCGCCCGTCATGCGGCCCAGGGTCATCGCGGTGGCGCGAGCGTGGTAGCGCGGGGGCATCTCGGCCTGCTTGTACGTCCACTCATGCTCCTCGTCCAGGATGATGAGGCCAAGGTCAGGCATCGGCGCAAACACGGCGCTGCGGGTGCCCAGCACCACGTCGTAGGCCCCCTCGCGGACGCGCCACCAGGTGTCGTAGTGCTGCCCGGCGGTGAGGCCGCTGTGCAGAAGCCCGACGCGCCCCGGAAAGCGCGACTGCAGCCTCGACACGAGCTGCGGCGTCAGCGATATCTCCGGCGCGAGCAGCATCCCGCGCTTCCCCACCGCGATGCACGCGGCCAGGGCGCGCAGGTACACCTCCGTCTTGCCGCTGCCGGTGGGGCCCTGCAGGAGGAAGGCGTGCGCCTGTCCCGAACGCACACTGTTCACGATGTGCCCCACCGCGTCCGACTGCTCGGCGGTAAGCGACAGTCGCGGGTCGGGCGCCTGCTCGTAGTCGGCGAGCGGATCGCGCAGCCGCCGGTGCGCCTCGATGACCAGCAGACCGCGGTCGACGAGCCGCCGCACCGTGTCCGCGCCGAACTCCTTGCGGGCCTGCGCGGCGTCCAGCGTCTCCTCCAGGAGCACCTGCTGCAGCAACGCAAGCCGCCGCGACGCGAGGGGGAAGTCGCCCGCAGCCCGTTGTGCCTCCTCCACCGAGACTGCCAGACGCACGTGCTGGTCGAAGGCGGGCCTAGCCGCCAGCCGCGACAACTCCCACTGCTCGGCAACGAGCCCGGCCCGCACCAGCCGTCGCACCGCGCGCACAGCCGCCGCCCCAAGCGAGCGCTGCAGCGCCTCCTGAGGCAGCCGTCCCCGTCGCCGCAGCAGGTCGACGACGCGGCCTTCCGCGTGGGGTCCGGCATGGTCGTCGGCATCTGTCGTCGGCGAAGCGTCTGGAGTAGGCAGGCTGAGGTACCTGACGAAGCGGCGGCGAAAGTCCGGCGGGAGCATCACGGAGGCGGCCTCGTACAGGGTGCAGCGAGTCTCGCGGCTAAGCCACCGCGCAAGCTCGATTTGGTGCGGCGCGAGGATGGCCTCCGGGTGCTGCGGCTCCAGCACGGCGCGGATCCCCGCGATTTCGGAGGTGTCGGAGAGGGCAAACACCACGCCGCCGACGCGACGGGACAGCAGGGGAACAAGGACGGGCTGGCCGGGGAACAGGTGCATTCCGGCAGGGATGGCGTAGGTGAAGGTGCGCTCCGGGCCTACCGCGGCATCGACAGTGACTTCAGCGTAGCGGGCCTGCGACCACTCCGACTGAGCAGCCATAGCGCATCACCTGTGGCCCGACGCTCAGCGGGGGCCGTGGGATCAGGACTGTTCTTTGGTGGCCTCGGGCTCGGCGGCCTCGGCTTCGCCGACCGGTGCATCCTCGGCAGCAGGTGCGTCGTCGGCAGGCGCGTCTTCAGCGACGGGAGCGTCCTCGGTAGCGGGGGCGTCGTCAGCAGTCGCCTCGTCCACGGTCTCCTGTGCCTCAGCGGCGTCAGCCTCGACGGCCTCCACGGTGTCCTCGGTCACCTCCTCGATGAGCTCCTCGACAAGGAGTGCCTCGGCGGCGGCGACTGCGGACGCAGCCATGGCGGCGTTGCTGGCCTTCAGCCATGCAGGGAGGTTGGTCTGTTCCTTGATGCGGGCGGCGCGGCCTTGGCGCTCGCGGAGGTAGTAGAGCTTTGCGCGGCGGACCTTGCCATAGCGCTGCACCTGCACGGACTCGATGTGGGGGGAGTAGAGGGGGAAGGTGCGCTCAACGCCAAAGCCGCGGGTCACGCGGCGCACGGTGAAGCCGGCGGCGGGGCTCTTGCCGCCCATCCGTCGAATCACAACGCCCACGAAGGGCTGCGTGCGGGTGCGCTCACCCTCACGGACCTTGTAGTTGACTTGGACCGTGTCCCCGGCTCGGAACTCCGGGATGTTTGGGTTCTTGTTGACTTGTACCAGATGATGGGCGTCCATACAGGTCCCTCTAGCAATGTGAAAATTGGTGCAACCAAACAATGGTACACGAAAGGCGGCGCAATGGGCAACGGGGGCTATGTAGGCAGCCAGTGACTAAACGTGTAGAAATTGGGGAGGTCGCATTTGGAAGTACTCCCAGTGGGCAAGTCGAAGCTGAAAGTCAGTCGGGTTATCCGCCAAAGAGTTGCTGCACCAGCAGAGCAATGGATGATGCGGCGACAATGGCGGCAATCATCTGAGCCAACATCCACTTGATGAGTCGGTTCTCTGCGCTGGCAATCTCAGTGGCAAGTTCTCCGCGCATTGTTGCCATCTGCGTGGAGAGCTCGCGATGCTGGCGTTCGTTCTCCAGGGGATAGGCGTGAAACCACTGGGGAACATTATCTTCTATTGGCTGAGTAGTCATCACCTTCACCTCAACTTACCCACAGATTACCCACTCACCTCCGCTCCCAGCAATGCCTCTTCCGGAAATGGTAGAGGGATTGCCGCCATCCGTTATATTGTCCAAAGGCGAATTATACACAAATAGTGTGGGAATTAAACCCGGCTCACCTGCACGGGCATGACTTGGAGGCCCGGTACGCGGAGCACGAAGTCGTCGTCCACGCTTTAGTCGAGGGCGATGGCGCGCTCGCCGACGACGCCGCGCAGCCGTCCCCTACTCGTACCAGGCCGAGCCGAACACGAAGCCGTCGTGGCGCACGACCCACGTGTGGCTGACCGTGGGCCACCCTGTGACCGGGTGCCAGGCATGCGAGTGCACCCATCGCCCGCTCTGGGGAATCTCGAAGTCTTGCCAGCGGTTGCCCCTGTAGTCTCTTCCCAGGTTCCGGATGCTGTGGCCAAGCAGCGCTTGGTCTTGGCTGGCGACAAATCGGTCCTCGGGGTTCACCATGAAGACGTGCCACGTCCCATCGACGTTAAATGGGGAAAGGTAGTATTCCGCCGTTTCCGCCCAACTGTGTGCCTGGTAGTAGAGGATGGCCTCGTCCACCCTGGACACGGTGGAGGCATTGGGTTCTACCGTAGCGACCTCGGCATCGTCGTCCCCGTAAGGTGCGTTCAAAGCGATGAGGACGGCGGCGATGGCGAGGGCCACGGCGATGATCGCCAGCACCAATGACATCCCCGCGAGGAACCTCGGGCTGCGCATCACCCTTCCTCCCTCCAGCCCTTGGTCACTACAAGTCTGCGGTAGATTTTCTCGGTCTGGGTCAGAACATCAGCTTGTCACGTGGTTGCGGAGGCGAGGGGATGGCGGTTGCGGGGAGTTTCCCCCTGCAATGGGCGCCCCGCGAAAGGCTCAGGGCGAACGGACTTCCTCCTAGAGCTGCGCCCTTCCCACCTGCACGGGCATGACGTGAAGTCCCGGCACGCGCAGCATGGGGTCGTCGTCCGGGCTTTGGTCGAGGGCGATTGCGAGCTCGCCAAAGAGGACCGTCGCCGAGACGACGCCGCGCAGCGGGCCCGTCGTGCGGACGAGACCGCGGATGCGGTGGCCGTTGGCCGCGACGTCTATCACGTCGCCGGGCGCGACGCCCATGGCCGCGGCGTCCTCGGGGTGGAGCTCCAGCGCGTCCTCGCGGCGGATGGCGTTCTTGCCGTTGCTGCGCACCACCTCCACCTCGCCCTCGGGCAGCGCGAGCACGCGGCCTGGCGCGAAGAGGAAGGACGTGGCGTCGGCGTCGCGGGCCTGCATGGGCGGCATCGACGTCAGGTCTACGCCCTCCGGCATCGACCACGGGATCTGCACACCACCGGCATCGAGGGCATCGTCCGTGGCGTCGGCGTAGGCGGGAACGGCCTCGCGAATCTCCTGCAGCACCGGCCCAGGGTGGCCACCGAACTCGGTCGCGCCCATGCGATGGGCAAGCTCGGTGAGCGTGAAGTCAGCGGGACGGGCCTCGCCGGGCGGGTTGATGGCTGCTCGGCGGCGGAGCACCCAGCGGTCAAGGCTGGTGACGACGCCGTTTTCCTCCGCGAAGGAAGTCATAGGCAGGAGCACGTCTGCGGCCTCCGCCAGCTCCGACATGAACATGGCGTGAACGACCAGGAAGTCGGTGTGGGTAAGGGTGTGCACGGCCTCCGGCGTGAAGAGAGCGCTGTCGCCGAGAACCATGGCGGCCTTGACGCTCCCCTGCGCGATAGCTTCAAGCGACTGCGCGGCGCTTAGCCCGGGCGCGCCAGAGACGGGCGCGCCGCCGGGGCCGTAGGCGGGCGAGCATCCCATGTCAAGGGCGCCCTGGCTTGCGGCGCCGGGTCGCAACGGGAAGAGGCCGCTGGCGGGCTTCCCAAGGTTGCCCGTCGCGAGGGCGAGGTTGACGAGCGCATCCGTGACAGGTGCGCGCTCGGCCTGCGCGACGTTGTCGAGCGCGTACACGATGCCTGCGCTGCCCGCCTGCGCGAAGGCCCGTGCCGCTGCCGCAATCTTCTCGACGGAGACCCCGGTTGCGTCGGTCACGTCGTCCAGCGCGTAGCCAGCCAGCGACTCGCGCAGCGCGTCGAGTCCGCCGGAATGCTCTGCGATGAACTCGTCGTCCTGCAGCCCCTCGTCGAGGATGACCTTCAGCATGCCGCCAATCAGCGCCTGCTCCGTGCCGGGGTAGGGGCGCAGCCAGAGGTCGGCGTAGCGCGAGAGCTCGACCTCGCGGGTGTCCACCACGATGAGCTTGCCGCCGTTCTTGTGCGCCTTCTTGATGGGGATGGCGGCGACGTTGTGCTCCTCCGTGGTGTTGCTGTTGACGACCAGCACGCAGCCCGCGTTCTCCAGATCTGCCAAGGTGCCCGTCGCGGCCATGGCCCCGAGGCGGCGGCCCAGCGGCTCGACAAGCTCGGGGCGATGGTCCACGGCGAGGTCAACGTTGTTCGTGCCCATGACCTCGCGGGCGAACCTGCCGGCCAGGTAGGCCTGCTGGTTGGTGGCCCGGGGTGAGAGCAGCAGGGAGAAGGCGCTGCCACGGTAGTCGGGCAGGCGTGACGCGATGGCCTCCATCGCCTGCTCCCACGTGGCCTCCACCAGCTCGCCGTGCTGCCGCAGCATGGGCGTCTTGAGCCGATTCCGGCTGTTGACGAACTCGTTGCCGAACTTGCCCATGTAGCAGAGCTGCCCTGTGTTCACGGGCGACTCCCAATCGCCGATGGAGCGGATGACGCGCCCGCGCTTATCGACTTCCAGGTTGACCTGACAGCCTACAGAGCAGTGAGTGCAGGTGGTCTTGACGGTCTCCACGGCCTTGTCCCACTTGTGGTCGCGCTCCACCAACGCGCCGACCGGGCAGACGTCGATGCAGGCGCCACAGAACTCGCAACCGGACTCAAGCAGCGACACCCCCTGCGACGTGCCGACGAGCACGGTGCCGGAGCGCTCGATCATCGCGATGGCGTCGTCGCCGCGCATCTCCTCGCACACGCGGACGCAGCGGGCGCAGACGATGCAAAGGTTGTAGTCGCGGTCGTAGAAGGGGTCGCCAGTCTCTATCTGGAGGTTGCGGTAGTTGTAGCTGAGCGGCGACTCCATGTTGACGTTTACATAACGCACGGTGTCTTTGAGTTCGCACCGCTCGTTCTTGGGGCAGACCACGCAGCGATCCATGACACGGACGTGGCGCAGGCAGATGTCTTGCGGGCCGCAGAGTTCGATGCGGTGGCACGTCAGGCAGCCGTGCGGGTGCTCCGAGAGGAGCAGCTCCAGGACACTCTCGCGCAGGCCACGGATTTCCGTCCCAAGGGAGTTCACCACCATGCCGTTCGCGACGGGCAGCGTGCACGACGCGGGCGTACCGCGGCCGCCCTCCACCTCGACGCAACACATCCGGCACGCGCCGTAGGGCTTCAATCCGGGCCAGTAGCACAAGTAGGGGATGTACACGTTGCTGTCGATGGCGGCTTGGAGCACGGTCTGCCCCGGCTTGGCCTCGACCTCAACGCCGTCTATGGTGAGCTTGATGGGCTCTGTCATTGCGCTTTGCCTCAACCCTCTATCGTGCGGCGACTACACCGCCGGCTGTTTGGCGGCTTCCGCCTCGACATACCACCCCGCGACGGCCGTCGGCGATGTGCGCGTCGGACGGTGGAAGCGCGCGGTGCAACTGCCCGTGGGGCACCGCCCCTCCTCAAGGTGGACGCGGAAGTCCTCTTCAAAATGCCGCAGCGCCGAGCTGATGGGGTTGAACCCCAGTTGCCCGTGGCCGCAAAGCGATCCCATGCTCATCGTCTTGCCTATGGTGCGCATCAGGTCGAGGTCGGCGAGACGGCCCACGTTCGACGCGATGCGCTCCAGGGTGTCGAGCAGGTGCGTCATGCCGAGGCGGCAAGGGAAACACTTGCCGCACGACTCGTACTGACAGAAGGCGACCATGTTCCACGCGAGGTCGACGGCGCAGACGTCGTCGGAGGCGACGATAATGCCGCCGGAACCGAGAATGGCGCCCGCCTGCGACATGAGCTCGTAGTCAAGCATGATGTCGAGGCTGTCGGGCCCCAGCACACCGCCCAGCGGGCCGCCGGTCTGCAGCAGCTTCATCGGACCGCCAGACGCCACGCCGCCCGCGATGTCGTTCACCACCTGCCCCAGCGTCAGGCCAAAGGGCACCTCATACATGCCGGGGTAGTTGACGTCGCCGGTGAGGCAGAGGATCGCGGTGCCCTTGCTGCGCTCGTAGCCGATGCCCGCAAACCACTCGCCGCCCTGCCGGACCAATTCCGGCACGTAGGCGAGGGTCTTGACGTTGTTGATGTTGCTGGGGTTGCCCCAAACGCCGGCCTGCGCCGGAAAGGGCGGCCGGAAGCGCGGCATGGACCGCTTGCCCTCGATGGCCTCCATCAGCGCCGTCTCCTCGCCCGCGACGTAGGAGTCGCCGGTCAGGGCGACTTCCATGTCGAAGGAGAAGCCGGAACCCAGGATGTCTTCGCCGAGCAAGCCCAACTCGTACGCTTGCCTGATGGCCTCCTTCGCGCGGTCGATAGGGCCGTCGTGGCCGTGGCGGATGAAGATGTAGCCGTAGTTGGAGCCCGTCGCCCGGCCCGCGATGATGGTGCCCTCGACGACCGTATGAGGGTCGCTCTCGATGAGGCCTTTGTCGTTGTAGGCGCCGGGGTCGCCCTCCTCGCAGTTGACCAGCACGTACTTGTTTGGGCGGTTGGAGCCCTGCAGGAAGCCCCACTTGACGCCGGTGGGGAAGGCCGCGCCTCCACGCCCGCGCAGGCCGGAGGCCTTGACCTCCTCGATGAGCTCTTCCTGGGTCATGGAGGAGAGCGCCTTTGCGAGACCGCTGTAGCCGCCCGCCGCCAGGTACTCGCGGATGTCGCCGGGGTCGATTTCCCCGCAGTTGCGCATGGCGATGCGCACCTGCAGCTTCCACTGATCGCCGTCCTCGATGCGCGGGATGCCGTCGACCGCCCCCTCGCCGAGGGTGCCGAGCACGTCGCCGCCCTCGCTCCAGCGGCCGGATGCCGCGGCGTCGAGGATGGCGGGGACCTGCTCAGGCGTCACGTTGCGGTAGAAGACGCGCAGGCCACCGGGCGCCTGCACGTCAACCAGTGGTTCCGCGTAACAGAAACCGATGCACCCGACCTCCAGGACGGCAACGTCAAGTCCCCGTGACAAGGCTGCCTCGCCTCGGAGGGCGTCCAGCACCGGAAACGCGCCGGCAGCGTGGCCACAGAGCGCGACGCCCACCCGGATTCGCGTGCGAGCTTCCAGCGCGGCGACATGGGCCTGCGCGGCCTCCCGGATGCTTTGGAAGCGCTCGTCGACAGTCATGGTCAGTGGCTCCCGTTCCCGCCCGACGCGCGAAGCCCGGCAAGCATCGCGTCGACGGAAGCGGCGTTGGCGCGGCCGTGCAGGTGGTGGTCGGTGGAGACGACGGGCGCCAGGCCGCACGCGCCGAGGCACGTGTTGTATCGCAGGGTGACAGCGCCGTCAGGGGTGTCGCCCTCGCCGCTCAGGCCAAGGGTGTCGTGGACGCGGTCGAGGAGCCGCTGCGCGCCCATGAGATGACACGTCGGCCCCCAGCACACCTCAACGATGTGATTGGCAGGGGGGGTGAAGCGAAAGTTGGGGTAGAAAGAGGCGACGGCCCAGACATCGTTGGAAGTGACGCCCTGGCGGGCGGCGACCTCCTCCATGGCCTCCTGGGGGATCCAGCCAAGCTCGTCCTCCACCGCCAATAGGGACGAAAGCACCGTAACCGTAGGCTGCGGTTGTTCCGTGACGGCCCGGACAATGCGGGCTCGCAGGGCGTCGTCTGCCACATGGCCCCCTTTGCGGCGCTGGCCCCTAACTGCGTGAATTCTATCACGTGAGGGGTGGGGGTGCTAGGGGCAGCGACGTGGTGGTGGAGGGCTTGTGTGCATGTGTTTGTGAGGGCTCGAGGGTGGCCCCCGCTTGCGCACGCTCGCGCCCTACGGCATGATGTGGCGGAATCTTGCACCCACGGAGGAAATCATGCCTGAGCCCAAGGTCTTCGTCTTTGCGCCCGCCGATTCTGACAGCCTGCAGGAGTTGGAGTCAGCGGGCTGCTCGCTGTTACTGGGCAGCGCCAACTGGAGCGACCCCACCGGCGACTCGACGGAGCGGCTCGCCGAGATGGCCTCCGGCGCTGACGCCCTCGCCGGCACGTCCATCAAGGGCGCGAAGATCTCTCGCGAGGTGCTCACGGCGTCCGAGGGGTTGCGCATCGTCGCCAAGTACACCGTCGGCGTGGACGAGATCGACATCGACGCGGCGACGGAACTCGGCATCCTCGTCACCCACGCGCCGACGGAGGCGAACTGGGGCGGCGTCGCGGAGACAACCATCACCAAGATGCTGACGCTGCTCAAGAACACGCGTGAGCGGGACGAGCACCTGAAGTCCGGTGGGCCATGGCGCAGCGAGGCGCTTACCGGCGTGCATGTGGGCACACGGGAGGAGGACGGCTACCAGGGCATCGTGCTGGGGCTGGTTGGGCTGGGCCGCATCAGCAGCCGCGTTTCAAAGCTCATGGCGCCCTGGGGCATGCGCATCATCGCCCACGACCCCTACGTGTCTGACGAGCACTTCGCGGAGCTCGGCGTCGAGCGGCTGGAACTTGACGACTTGCTGCGGCAGTCCGACGTTGTCAGCCTGCACGTCATCCTGACTCGCGAGACCCACCACATGATCAGCTCGCGGGAGCTGGGGCTGATGAAGCCTTCGGCGGTGTTGATAAACACGTCGCGGGGGCCCGCGGTGGACGAGCCGGCGCTGGTCGAAGCGCTGAACTGCAGCGAGATCGCCGGGGCGGCGCTGGACGTGTTCGAGGTGGAGCCGCTGCCGATGGACAGCCCGCTGCGGACCATGGGCAGCAGCGTGTTGCTCTCGCCGCACATGTCGTCGCACAACATCGGCGGCGGCATCGGCCCGGGCATCAAGTGGGGTACGGCGGACGTCCTGCACGCCCTCCGCGGCGAGGAGCCGGAGCACGTCTACAACGTCGAAGCCCTTCCCGCCTGGCGGGAGCGGTTCCTGGGGCGGTCATTGATCAACTAGTGGGGCGAGGCCCTAAAGCCCATCCAGCGCTGCCTGCGGGGTGACCGCAGGTATTGGTGACCGCTGATAGTCCACGAAGTTCCTCGTGACGATTTGGCGAGCGCCGCAGGCGCGTGCCGCAGCCACCTGCATAGCGTCCTCAAAGTCGGCCATTGGGAGGCCCGCCGCATAGCGGACAGCCTCCGTGTCGGTCGCCGCCACTGGCACAAAGCGTGTCAACTCGACGATGAAATCACGGGCGCTCACCCCGCCGAGTGCGGGTGCGACGATGTAGTACAAGTTTGAGACGGAGTGCCACGCAAGGTTCGCAGCCTCAACCCCATTCTCAATCTTGTCCAGGAGTTCTGCAGCTGGTCCTGCGTGGGGTTGTCTACGAAGGGCGATGTCAATGAGAACGTCCGTATCTATGAGCATCATTGCAGATACTTCTTTGCCAGCGCATCGTAACGAGCGTCGTTACGCTCCGCCGGCTTGAACTTGCCCATCCACCTCGCCGAAAAAGTCTGCGTCTGCTCTCCCGCAACCTCCCTTAGGGACTGCTCAATGACCGACGACAGGGATACGCCACGCGAACGAGCGTACCGCTTTGCCAGCGGCAGCAGCTCTGCGTCCACAGTGATGGTGAGTTTTTGCTTCACGCGATCTGTACCTCCAGTACAGTATACGTAGTTCACCTGTAAGTATACGTATTCCTTGAAGGGAATTCAAGCTGTTCTCGCCCACGCACCCCGTCGTAGCCGCGAAGGGTGAACCCACCCCCTTACCCCGCCGGCCCCGTCGCCAGGCCCCCGGGCGCCGTCGCCGGGCCGGGTTGCGAGCGCGGGGGCGCCGCCATGATCATGAGCCCGCCTGCCAGCAGCCATCCGGCGGCAATGATCAGGAACGCCGTTGTGTAGGACCCCTGCAGGTCGAAGAGGAGAGCAATCATGAGCGGGCTCAGGGCGCCGGCGATGGTCATGAAGGGCCTGATGATACCGTTGATGGCGCCGAGGTGCATTCGCCCAAAGTAGTCGGCCACCACCAGTCCCTGCAGGGTGATGTACGCCCCGATGGTGAAGCCGTGCAGACCGACGGCGATGAGCATGGAGGTCTGGCCCCCCACGTTCAGAATCAAAAGCACTGATCCCGCGCTGAGAATGAGCTGCGGGCCGATAAGGTATCGAACGGGCACCTTCTCCGCCAGAAGTCCCCACACCGGGCGCAGGCTCACGGAGCATACGGCGAATGCCGTGCCGCTCAGCGCCGCCACCGACGCCACCAGGCCGATGTCCTGGAAATAGGTGACGAGGTTGGCGTGGAAGCCACCCATCCCCATGCCCACCAACATGAACGCGCCCACTATGAGCCAGAAGGAGAGGGTGCGCATGCTCTGGCGCACCGTGAAGCCCTCGACGGCGCGGGGCGTACTCGGCAGTGTGGGCCCATGCCCCTCACGAGCGATGGGCGGGGCGTCGGGAGGGTCGCCGTCGGGAAGCAGGCCCATGTCCTCGGGGCGCGTGCGCACCAGGAACGACAGCGGCACCAATATGACGAAGGCCACGATCCCCAGGACAAGCCATGCATCACGCCAGTCAAACAGCTCAATGAGGGCCTGAATGGAGACGGGGAAGATCATGGGCCCCAGGCCCGGGCCCACGGACGCGAGCCCCAATACGCGTCCGCGTTTGCGCACGAACCACTTGGGCAGGATGGTGCGCGGCAGGGCGTTGGCGCCGGTAATCTGGGCAATGCCGCCTAGAAGGCCGAAGAGCAGGTAGAACTGCCACAGACTATCTACCCAGCGGGTGGCCATGAGTGAGCCGCCTAGCAGCACTCCCGAGAGGAGCATCAGCCGCCTGGGCCCGTTGCGGGTGTCCTGCAGCGGGCCGACGAAGGGCGCGAGGAACCCCGCCACAAATGACCGTATCGTCAGCGCGCCGAAGTAGCTGGCCCGCGACCACCCTAGCGCCTCCGTCATCGGCCGCGCCATGACGCTCGCGCCCCAGACACCGGCGCCCGTGGAGAATGAGCCGGCCATGATCGCGACGCCGAGGATGACCCAGCCGTAGTAGAATTTGGGGAGGCGCAGTCCCCTTCGCTGCTCCATAGGGCGCAACTATAGCAGCATTGGCAGGGTTTGGGGTGCACATCTTCGACAGGCCAAGGGCGAACGGCGGGCAGCAGGCCTACTCCGCTGGCCCCGGCGACTGACCGGCCGGGGCCGCAGCACCGACCGATCGCACGCGCGGTGGCGCCGCCATCATCGTGAGAACGCCGGCAGCGAGCCACCCCGCCGCGACGATCAGGAACGCCAACGTGTACGAGTCCTGCAGGTCAAAAAGCATGGCAATGAAGAGAGGGCTTCCCGCCCCCGCAACCGTCATGAAGGGCCGCATGACGCCGCTGATGGCGCCCAGGTGCGCCCGCCCAAAGTAATTCGCAACCAACAACCCCTGAAGGGCGATGAACGCGCCTATCGTGGCGCCGTGCAGGGCCGAAGCGATGAGCATCGATGTCTGTCCGCCCACGTTCAGGATCAGCAGCACCGTACCCGCGCTCAGGATGACCTGCGGGCCGATGAGGAAGCGCACGGAGATGCGCTCGGCCAGCAGCCCCCACAGCGGTCGCAGGCTGACGGATGCGACCGCGAACGCCGTTGCGCTCAGCGCCGCCACTGGTGCGGTCAACCCTCTGTCCTGGAAGTAGGGCACGAGGTTGGCATGGAAGCCGCCGATGCCAAGACCCACCAGCATGAACGCGGGCACCAGGAGCCAGAAGGACAGCGACCGTATGCTTTCCTTGACGGTGAGTCCCTCTATGGCGGCGGGCGGCTGAGGATTGGCATGCTGCGGTCCGGCGGCGATGGTCTGCGGTCTGTCCGGCGTATCTCCGTCGGGCAACAGGCCGATGTCCTCCGGCCGGGTGCGCATCAGCAAGGAGAGCGGCAGTAGCAGGCAAATGGCCACGATGCCGAGCACAAACCACGCGATCCGCCAGTCGGAAACGTCAATGAGTGCTTGAATGGAGACCGGAAAGATCATGGGGCCAAGACCGGGGCCCATGGCCACCAACCCCATTACACGGCCTCGCCTGCGCACAAACCACTTGGGCAGGATGGTGAGGGAGAGCATCATGCCGCCGCAGATCTGCGCCACGCCCCCCACAACGCCGAACAGCAGGTAGAACTGCCACAAGCTGTCCACGTACCGTATGCCCATGAGCATCGCCCCCAGCAGCACGGCGGACAGCAGCATCAGCCGTCGCGGCCAGTTGCGCGTGTCCCACAGCGGGCCGACAATCGGCGCAAGCGCGCCCGCGACCAGCATGTGGATCGTCAGGGCGCCGTAGAAACTTGCCCTGGACCACTCCAGCGCCTCTGTCATTGGGTTGGCCATGACGCTCACGCCCCAGACGCCCACGCCCGTCGTGAACGATCCGGCGATCATGGCGGCGCCCACCAGGACCCAGCCATAGTAGATGTGGGGGAAGCGGAATCCCCTTCGCTGCTCCATACGGCGCAACTATAGCAGGCGCGGCGCGTGGTGCGGCGCTGAGGGGCTGTGCAAACGCCGACGGGCAGCGAACTCCGCACCCTGCCACCGAGCCCTTGCCCCGGGGCCCCAACCCTCGCTACCCTCTCCGCATGACCACCGCAAGCGCCGGGGCACACATCAAACGGGAAACTCGTTTTATCAGCGAGTTGTATCTAGGAACCGTTTTCCTAGATTGGGACTCGTTTCGAAAATCTCAAAATGCCTCGTCTCGACTCGATTCGATTCGATTCCCACCCCTCTGCACTCCTCGACTAAAGCATATGCCCACTATCGGTCTAGCAAAGGTTCAGCAGGCAAGAACGCCCCCCGTCCAGACGTCACTCCCTCGCGCATGCCTGCCACGCTCGACTCCTGCAGCCCCCGATTGAAAGGGGCGCGTGGCATCGCAATGGCCAACCAGGGAGGAATGTGGATGCCCACCAATGCGAGCGGCGTCCCGGAGAGGGCCCGCGGTTTGAGGCAATCGCTGGAAGAACCTGTGGAGTGCTGCCACCCCTACGCCGAGGTGGCGGAGTCCTTGATGACGGCCTCCGGCAGCTCGCTGGTGACGGGGTGCCCGTAGTCCGAGAGCAGCAGCCGTGCGACCTTGCGGCCCAGCCGCACGCTGTAGTTGGTGCCCCGGTCTTCCGGGTAGATCTGCGTTGTGTTCGCGAGATACAGATCAGGGATTGGCGTCCGGTGTGACGGGATGCCCGCGGCATAGCCCGTGCGGTTCACCGGTTGCGCCGCGTTCTCGCGATGGTAGTAGCTATTCTTGATCCAGCTCTCGTCGAAGTCCGGGTTCAGTCTCCTGAGGTGAGGCACGTACTCCGCCAGCAACTCGTCATGAGGCATGGAATATAGCCGGTCCTCCCTGTCCAGGTAGTTGGACAAGTACAACAGGTGGCTGCCGCCATAGTGCTCAGGCGGCACGAAGTTGGTGTGCTCGATGGCGGCGACAAAGGGAATCGAGCGGTCTGCGATGTTGAGCCAGTAGACCGGCGTCAAGGAGCGGTCAAGCTCCAGCACGATGAGCACCGCCGCGAGGTACGTGGTGCTGGTAAGCGCATCCCGGTATGAGTCCGGCAGCTCCGGCGCTAGGTCGGCGAAGATGCGCGAGGGGGTGGTTGACAGCACGGCGTCGTAGCGGCGGACGGCGGACGGCTCGCCGGGCAGTTTGACCTCGAGCCCAACGGCGCGTCCCTCCTCGACGACTACGCGGGCGACCTCGGCGGAGGTGTGCACGGCCCCGCCCATCGCCCTGACGCGGTCGCCAAGCGTGTCGAACACTTCGCCGAAGCTGCCCATCGGGTAGCCGAGCCGCTCGCCGCCGAGGCTCCGGCCGCGGGAGGCGAGCCGGAGGGCGATCTTGCCCCAGAACCACGTCATGCCGATCTGGTCGTAGTACCGGCCAAACTTGCCTCGCAGCAGGGGCTCCCACACGGCCTGGTAGGCGCGACGGCCCACCCATCGCGAGAGCCACTCGGCGGCGGTCGCGTTCTCCAGGCTGCGCCAGTCGCGTCGCCGACGCAGCGCCAGCGTCACGAGTCCCAGCCGCATCCTGTCCACGAGGCTAATTGCGCTGAAGCGGAGGAGGTCAGTGGGAGTCGCGAATGGCCAGATGCGCCCGCTGTGGTACAGGCCCACCTTGGACGGTATCCACGCCAGCTTGGGGCCCAGACCCAACTCATGGATGAGCCAGACCATGTCGGTGTCGCTCGTGAAGAGGTGGTGGTATCCGCGCTCAAGGCGCCCTCCGCCGACATCGAAGGTGGAGGCCTGTCCGCCAAGGAACGGCGCGCGCTCAAAGACCTCGGCGTCGTGACCCTGCCGGAGCAGCTCGAAAGCGGCGGCGAGGCCGGCAGCACCGCCGCCAATGACGCCGACCCTCACGCCGTGCCCGCCTCGCCCGCCGCGGAGGTCCGTTCATCCTCTTCGCGGCTGGACCGGGCCAGCTCTGTGAGGGTGTGGTTGCTCAGCCAGGCGTAGCCGATGCCCATGATGGTAACGGGAATCAGCAGCGACGCGTGCACCACGAGCACGTAGGCCGTCGCCACGGACACGTCGACGGCGAAGTAGACCAGCGTCGCCTGCGCAAAGAACTCGAAGGGGCCGATGCCGCCGCCGCCGGAGGGGATGGTCGTGCCGAGGTTGGACGTCGCCGTCGTAAGGATGAGCACGCCCATCATCCACCAGATGGAGGGGAAGTAGTCTTCCAGATTGAAGCCCAACGCAATGAGGAAGAGCAGGCTCGCCTCGAACACCCATACCGGGATTGACAGGGCCACGATCTTGCCGAGCCGGTCTGGGTGGCGGAGGGCCGAAAGCCCCAGCAGGAAGCGAGTCGAGAAGAAGCTGGCCATTGGGCGGATTCGCGCCGGCAGGTAGGTGAGCACCCGCTCCAGGAAGCGATCGACCTTCTCGGGCCAAATCGCCATGGAGACCAGCAGGAAGGCAAAGGAGAAGAAGGGGACGCTGAGCATCAGGGTCAGCAGCAGCCAGGGCACCCTGGTCTGCTCTCCCAGGTCCTTGAACAGATCGACCAGGGGGATGAACAGGGACACGACACCCACCAACAGCAGCAGTGCCAAGCCGTCGGACACCCGTTCAATGAGAATGGTGGCGAGGGCGGTTGTCTTGGACACGCCTTCTCGGATGTTCAGGAAGTAGGAGCGGACCAACTCACCCAGTCGGACGGGCAGGACGTTGTTGGACGCGTAGCCCACTATGACCACGGGCCACAGCCGCGACATTCGAAAGTCGCCCATCGGCGACAGGATGATCTTCCAGCGCAGCGTCCGCCACATGAGGGAGATAAGGTACATGGCGATGCCCGGGATGATGTAGAGGTAGTTGGCGTCCTGAACAGCGTCCCACAGGTCGCTAAAGTCAGCGCGCCACAGGAAGATGGTCAGGAAGAAGGCGCTTAGGACGAGGCCAAGAAAGAAGCGCTTTGAGAGCAGCAACGAGGCCCTTCTCCAAAACCGGCTCCGGTGCAGCGCCGGCCCTTGTGGGGATTTTCACTCAATTCAATTGAGTATAGGGGCCGCAATGCAGCATAAGCAACGGGGCTACCCTGGGTCTATCGGGCCCATTCGAAGCAAGTCCTGCGAGTAATAGATGAATGCGTCCTCCGACCCAAGAGGCGTCTCGAATTCACGGAAGAGCCAATAGCGGAAGGCGCTCTGCCACGAGGCACGGTCGGTGAAGCCGTTCCATAGGTCCCCGGGCGTCAGGTTTCGGTAGCTTTCCGGGAACCACCATCGGTGCTTGTAACGCATGACCTGGGTGAAGCCGGAATCGCGGAGGCCCTCGTCTGCCAGCGACTCGTTGTTGGCGTGAACCAGGACAATGCCACCATTTTCGTTGACCGGCTGACGCGGGCTTTCATACGTCGGGTAGCCAACATTGTCGAAGTTGCGCAGGTACCACGCCCACGGCCACGAGAAGCCGCTGTGACCGTCGACGCTGATGGCTAGGGCGTTGCCTTGCTCATTCTGCTCCGTGAGGCGATTGATGTCCCCCACGATGTTGACGATGTCCGGCGAAGTCTGGGTGTAGACCAACAGCTCTCTCGGCGTGTCGCCATTGTGGTAGGTGGCCGTCCATCCGGCGCGTACACCCAAAGCAAGCAGTACGACGGCGAGGGCGAGCCCCGCGAGGCCGAGCCCCTGCCCCTTACCGAGTCGTGTCGCAAAGTAGAACACGCCAGCGATCGCGCCGAAGAGCAGCAGCAGCAGCCCCCAGACACGCAGGAAGACCTGCGCATCAATGACGGAAGGCGATTCATAGAAGAGCAGGCGGTAGGCGAGGAGGAGCGCCAGCGGCGTCAGCGGCAACGCGAGCCATGCCCCCTCGCGCACCGTGAGTCGCCACGGCATCGCCGCGGTCAGCCGGCCAAGTGCGAGACCCGCCAGCAGCACCGCCGGCAGCATCACGTGCACCAGCAACCAGGGCATCTTTTCCGCTGCCAGGGTGAAGAGGACAAAGTTGACGACAATCCAGAATATGAGAAACGCCGCAAAGAGCGCAGGCGACGAAAGGGCGTCGCGGTTATGCTCACGGGCCGGAGTGCCCCACACTGCGTCCAACGCCGCGAGCCCACCCCCTCGCAGGAAGTACCACACTGCCCCGCCGACTGCCCCCGCCGCGACGAGGAACTCGTAGTTGCTCCCAATCACAAAGTAGTAGTACCAGGGCTGTGCGCCGCGGGCGACTTCCTGCTGCGCCAACCAATAGCCCAAGCTCTGCCAGACGCCGGTAACCACGCCAAAGGGGCTGCTGAAGAAGCTGGAGAAGAGCAGCACATAGATGAGGCCGAAGATGCCCGCGCACAGAAGCCATCGGCGCCAGTCCCACGCGAGACCAAGTGCTGCGGACACGGCGACGAGCACGACGGTGACCAGCACGGCGAAGTAGCGGCCGCCCTCCAGCGGCATGCCGATGAGTCCCGCGCCCGCGTCGTCGTTCAACAGCACCAGGCCAAGAGGACCCTGCAAGACGGAGGACGCAGCCGCGGCCATGGGCAGGCTCAACGTAAAGAGCACCAGCAGCATGGCGGCCGGCGCGCTGATCTCGGAGATCTTCAACCGCCCAAGCACGATGTCCTTCACATCGGAAACAGAAAGGAAGGCGAGGAAGGCGCCGATGGTGAAGATGGTGATGAAGATGGTCTCCTTGGCGGAAAACGCAAACGCCAGGAGCGCCGCCCCGGCGTAGAGGTACGCGGGCTGCCGGTCTCGCATGTACCGCCACACGACGATGACCAGCCCGAGGGTCATCGCCGCCATCAGGATGTCGTTGCGGGCGAAGCGGCTGAAGTACAGCAGCGTGGGAGAGAAGGCCAGCAGGGCAGCGGTGCACATCGCCCCTGTGCGGCCAAGCCAGTCGCGAAGCAGCCAGGGCAGCGCCACCAGGCCCGTGCCGGTCAGCGCATAGGCAATCCTTGCGGTGGCGTCGTTGTCGCCGAAAAGAAAGAAGACCAGAGCGTTGAGGTGGTACTGCAAAGGGCCGTGGAGCAGCGGGTTGTGGTCGTAGCCGCTGCCATCTGAGATGTAGAAACTGTAGAGGGCGTGCAGGCTCTCGTCGTGGTGCATGGCGCGGTCGCCCAGCTCCCACACGCGCATCACCAGCGCAATAAGCACAAGGCCGACGTAGAAGGCGAGCTCCCAGCGGAAGGTCAGCCACGCAGGCGACCAGCGGCCCCATGGGCGCGACGAGCCGGGCGGCCCCGGCGCCAGGTACGCCGAGGGGTGGTAGGCGATGGGGTTACGCATCGTCGTTCAACACCGCGTAGATCTGCACGTCCTCATGGGAGAACACAAGCGAGAGCGTCGGCGAGAGGTGGTCGAGTGTCTCCACGCTGTAGGTGTCTCTCTCGCGCTTGCCGAGCACCACGTATCGAACGCCGTAGCGCTCAATGACCTCCGCGGCCGTCTCAGGGTCGGAAGCCTCGTACAGCGCCTCGACGTCCTCGGCACGGCCGGTCTGCGGTTCGGCGGAGCCACGCCACTGTAGCTCGTGGCCGGGCCAGTTCAGCGGCGACGGCAGTCCGGTAAACGACGCCACCCTCCCGAAGGTCGAGTAGTCGCCTCCAACGGCCTCGACGATGACGTCGTCCGCCTCGGCGTTGGCGCGCAGCCACTCGATAGCCGCGTACTCGCCGGGCTCCTGCTCGCGCAGGAAGGCCGTCGCGTCCAGTGTGAATTGGTTGCCGGAAGTCGTACTCACAGTAACCGCCAATCCTGCGGGAAGATAGAAAGCGCCCAAAACCAGGGCGGCAAATCCGAACCCAAGAGCCACGCCGGCGCGGCGGAACCAGAGGCCGCCCTGAAGAGCACTTCGTACACCAAAGTATAGGGTGAGCGGCGCAGCTACGGCAAGGATTGCCCATGCCTGGTAGTAGAGCTTGAACACGGTGTTCATCCGGTTGTCAAAGGAGTCCACGATGTAGAAGAGCTCCGGGCCCATGACCAGCGCAATGCCCATGGCAGCAATGCCTAGGGTAAAGGCGAGGGAGACGCCATCGACGCCGGCGGGTGCTCGGAGCGCCCCGGTCAGTAGGGCGGAGAGGGCTAGCGAGAGCGGCAGCGCGACCCACAGGCGGTCCGCAAGGTGCGCCGTCTCACCCGTGGCTAGCACGATGGCCAGCCACAACACGAACGGCGTAAGTCCCAGCGCGATTGCGACGGCGGCGGGCCGGCCGATGACCAGCGAGCCCTGCGCTCGCGAGAGGAGCGGGAGCGCGGCGGCAGCAACGGCTGTGGCGAAGACGCCCCAGACGATGGCGAAGTGCAGCGGGGCGCTGCCCGGCGTCGTAACAGCGGCAATGCCCTTGACCTGCCCGGCGATGGAACCGACGTAGTAGGGCAAGTACGGCACGACGGCAAGCAAGAGCAGCGCGAGAGCCACAATCGTGGCCCACGCAGCGCCGCCGCCCTGCCCCTCGCGGGAGGCGCGATTGGCTCGCAACACCGCCGCGCCTGCGCCGATGGCGAAGAACACCGGCAGGTCCCAGGCGTTGATGAAGCCCAGCGCGCCCAGCGACAACCCCATCGCCGTGACAAGGGGCCAGCGTCGCCTCCACCACTCGAGCCCGAGGGGAGTGTCGTCGGCAAGGAGGGTGAAGCAGAACGCGACGAAGAGCAACACGAACGGGATGGACATAACGTGCGGATGAAGGTCGCCGAGGAACCAGCTGAAGAAGGGATACTCGTGGATCGTGGGATCAAGGCTGACGCCCGCCACCACGGTGTCGATGACGCGGCTGGAACGCCACCACCACCAGTGGTCGGACGGGAAGAAGGAAGCGCCGGCGTCGGGCGCGTCGAGGCCCTTGATGCCCACGGCTTGCCAGAAGACCTCGGAGCCGCCTCCCCAGGCGTGGAGCATCTCGAACACGCCCTCCAGGTTGCCGAGGAAGCCCAGCATCAGCGCGCCCAGCAGCCCGAGGCCGAAGGCAGAGGAGAGTCTCGCGCCCATGCGAAGCGCGACGGCGCAGACCAGGCTCACGGCGCCCATCGCGGCCATCGCGGGTAGCAGCGCCAGCGCGAGGTTGTACACCACGCCCGACGGAATCCCCGCCAGCACGCCGGGCAAACCCATCGTCAGGTAGCCAAAGTAGTAGTAGCTGATGCCGTGACCAGAGAGCCATGGGTCCATTGGGGGGAAGGTGGACGCGATCATGGAGGCATTGAGAAAGGCGAAGTCCATGGGCTGCTCCGTGTGGCCGATGCCAGGCATGCCCGCCCGCATGAGCGCCCACAGGGCGAAGACGGCGAGGAAGACAGCCTCCGTCGCCAACAGGAGCCGCCATTCACGCCGCACAAAGCTGACGAGTTCCGGCCAGAGCCGCCTCGCGATAACCGCCGCCGCGACGGCAAAGGCGACGAAGACGAGTACGGCAGTGGCGCGCGGTCCGAGGGAGACTTGTGCGCTGCCCAGCAGCCAAACAGGGTAGGCGAGCATGAGCATGCCCAAGGGTTTCGCGAATCCGAAGCCCCTGTCCTTCAGCGCAGGAAGGAGCGCGTAGGCGAACGGCAGCGCCAGCAGGCCCAGCGCCTCTACGGTGAGGAGCCAGAGAATGGCGTGCGTCACGAGGCGGCCTTCGGCTGAGGGACGGGAGGTGGTGAGGCGGAACCTGGCCGTGTCATCACCGGCTGCCGCTGAACAGCGCTTCCACGTACTCTTCCGGGGCGAATGGAGAGAGGTCCTCCATGCCCTCGCCGGTGCCGACGAAGCGTACGGGGACACCAAGCTCGCGGGCGATGGCGAGGACGACGCCGCCCTTCGCCGTGCCGTCAAGCTTCGTCAACACGATGCCGGTGCAGCCGATGGCCTGTGTGAACTCCTTGGCCTGCGCAAGACCGTTCTGCCCCGTGGTGGCGTCCAGCACAAGGAGGACCTCGTGGGGGGCAGAATCGTCTACGCGGCCAAGGACGCGGCCAATCTTCTTCATCTCTTCCATGAGGTTGCTCTTGGTGTGGAGCCGGCCGGCTGTATCGACGATGAGCACGTCGGTGCCGCGGGCTTTGGCGGCCTGCATGGCGTCGAAGGCGACGGCCGCCGGGTCGCCGCCCTGGTTGTGTGCAATTACGTCGGCGCCTGCCCTCTCCCCCCAATACTGGAGCTGCTCGATGGCGGCGGCGCGGAAGGTGTCCGCGGCGGCGAGGAGGACCTGCTTGCCCTCCGCACGGAAGAGCGCGGCCAACTTCGCGATGCTCGTGGTCTTGCCCGCGCCGTTCACGCCGACCACCAGCACCACCAGGGGTTTGTGTTGTGAAAAAGCGTCGGCGCCGTCCTGCGAGCTGCCCTCAACGGCAGTGAGCACGTCCAGGATGTCGGCCTTCAGTGCCTCGAAGATGTCATCGGCGGAGCGGGCGCCGCGGGCGCGGTCACGGGCGCGGTCCAGGAGCTCCATTGCGAGGCCCACGCCGACGTCAGCCTCGATCAGCAGCTCCTCAGCCTCGTCCCAAACATCCTCACCCGCGCCGCCGCGCACCATGAGGTCCTTGAGGCGGCCGAAGAAGGTGGAGCGGCTGCGCTCCAAGCCTCGCTCCGCCTCTTCCTTGCCACCCTTGCGATTGAGAAAGCCAAACGGCATTGCGCCTGCGCTCCAATCCCTGTGAGTTGTGAACAGCCTAGTTGAACAGGCGCGGTATTCCCTCGCCGATACCGAACGACAGCGCCGCGGCTACGGCGCCAATGAGCAGCACCTCCAGCCCCTGACGCCACTTCGACTTCTTGACCACGCGTCCCTTCCAAATGCCCAACGCGAAGAGCCCCGCCAGCGTTACTGCGACGGACGCGGTAATGGCCATGGTCTTGCTGAGGAAGAAGTATGGGAGAATGGGTATCATGGCCGCGACGACGAAGGCCGCCCCCATGGTCAACGCGTCCTTGAAGGCGTTGGAAGTGATCTCCGGGCTGATGCCCAACTCCTTCTCCAGCAGCGTCCGAAGCCAGAGGTCCTTGTCCTCGGACACTTTGTCGGCAAGACCGCGTGCCTCTCGGAGGCTCAAGCCTTCCCGCTGATATAAGGAGACCAGCTCAGCCAGCTCCTCGGCGGGGTGCTCCTCCAGCTCCCGCGCCTCCTTCGCGATCTCCACCCTCTTGAGGTCCTCCTCTGCGCGGGAGCCGAGAAATGCGCCGGTAGCCATGGATATCATGCCCGCGAGCGCCCCGGCGAGACCTGCCACCAGGATGAACGAATTGGAGTCGCCGGTCACGGCGGCAGCGACGGCGGTTACGAGCGCGAGCGTGCTGACAAGGCCGTCCTGCGCTCCGAAGACGACTTCGCGGAAGCGGGCCGACGCGGCGATGCGCCAGCGCTCCGTGTCCACCTCCTCGGTGCTGGCCCACGACTGCCTGTCGACGAATGGCTCGGCCGCATTCGTCCTCTCCGCTGCCTCAGCTTGTTGGACCTGTGCCACGGTCGGCTGCGAAAGGGCCTGCTCCGAGAGTTTCTGTTCAAGGTCCTGAAGACTCCGCTCAAACATTGCTAGGTGGTGCTGCTCCCGGTCCATTGCCATGCGGAAGGTATCGGCGGCGTCCCGGCGTCCCTCATCCAAGGCAGCCTGGATCATTTGCGGGTAGACGCGGGCAGCCTCCTCGGCCTCACCCGTGATGACGCTGCGCAGGTTCTCCGACGACGACTTGACGTCGCCCGCCACGCGCAGGTGGTTTATGCCATGAATGTTCTCGGCGCCGGCGACTTCCTGAAAGATCTGCGCCACCTCTGGATGGCCCTCGATCAACGCCTGATGGGCAAAGGCCTGGTACTTCACATTCGCCACTGACTCCGTGACGATGGCGTTCCAGAGGTTTCTTTCGGTCCTTGTCAGGGAGCTTCCTGTTGTCATTGCACTATCCCCTTACGCCCGAACCTGAGGCCCGGGCGTGACCTCTACGCGTCAGCAACTTCAATGAGCACCCGGCAATGGTCGCTGGCGCCCCACTCGTCGACGCCGTTCAGCGCCCGGACTTTCACGGTATCGTGAAAGCCCCGCGACGCAAACACGTAGTCGAGCTGCCATCTCGCGTTCTCCGGCTTGCTTCTCCACGCGTACGTTGGCACGTTCCTGGTGTCCGGCAGCATGTTGGGAGGCGTAGGGTCCGCCTGCCTGCCGTTCGGATGCTGAGGCCCCATAAACACCATACCCAACGCCTCCATCCGCGTCCACACTGTCCAATCACGGAGCGCAAGCGACATTGGGTTTTTCTCAGTTGCTCCGTATATCAAATTGAAGTCGCCGGCGACAACGGTGCGATGGGTGGATGGGTCCAAGCTGCCAATGAATGCTGACAAGTCAGATATCGCCCTGTGCACAGAAGTGTCGGACACCCCGGCGAACTTCGACCACTTGCTGTCGGTGGAAGGGTGAGGAAGTACCCACCTTCCGTACAGGGAGACGGCGATGAACGGCTCACCATCAATGGGTGTAACCCGCGCAAACTCAGTGAGGCCGACGCCGCTAACCTCCATTTCGCCTTCGCCCGCGTAGCCAAGCGGGTCGGATTGCTTGAACCATTCTACGTTCACGCGGTCCGAAAGCCGAACGACCTTGGGGAAGCGGTCAAAGAGGTGCTTGTTCCACGGCTCGTGAGGGCTGACTTCCACCTGGCTGCCGACGTGGGATGGGATGCGCTTGACCTCCTGCAGAATCGCGACGTCCACGTCCATCGCCAAGAGCTGCTCCCAAGTCGGTGGCCTCACTCGCCCGGCGATGTTCCAGCTAACGATTGTCGTCACGTACTCCTCCAGACGACGA
Source organism: Dehalococcoidia bacterium (assembly GCA_965249605.1). Lineage (GTDB taxonomy): Bacteria > Chloroflexota > Dehalococcoidia > Lucifugimonadales > UBA1127 > UBA1127. The sequence continues at coordinate 975,706 of OZ252245.1, read as the reverse complement.
AGGCCGACGCATCGAGCACCTACGGCAGAGTCGAGCTTCGCGCAGGCATACCGCAGCAGATTCCGGCTTCCGCCGGAATACCGCAGCATGGTATGTCGGCCCTTCGACAAGCTCAGGGCGAACGGCGCGCTTACTCCTCCAGCTGCGTCGTGACGCTGTCCTTGCGAGTGACGGTGATATGCGCGAAGTCGTGCTCGCCGTCTGCGCCGTGCCAGTGCTTCTCGCCGCCGGGGGAGAAGATCACGTCGCCAGGCTCCAGCTCCACTTGCTCCGCCTCCGTCGCGAATACGCCATTGCCGGACGTGACGATGAGGAGCTGGTCGCTGGAGTGGGTGTGGAACTTGTTGCGGACGCCGTGGCCAAACCCGACCACCGAGGCGTTGAAGTCGGTGCTGTCCGGCGCCAGGGGTTGGCGATAGACGTCCTCACTGGTGAAAAGCTTGGAAGCCGCTGACTCCTTGGGGACCTCGCTGATCTTGGACTTCTTCATCATGTCCTCCCTATGTTCTACGTTGCCCAGCCGGTCGTTAAGTTCTTGGGTAGCTTACCGCATCAGGCCGCCGCCGTCGCAGACGATGCTTTGGCCGCTGATCATCGCGGCGTCGTCGCTCGCCATGAAGGCGATGAGGGCGGCGAGGTGCTCCGGGTAGACGCGCTGCTTGATTGCCTGGCCCTGCATTGTGCGGTTGAACGCTTCCTCGTCGGAGTGGGCCATGGTGCCGGGCGTCGCCACCTGACCGGGCATGACGGCGTTCACGGTAATGCCGTCGGCGCCGGCCTCCTTGCACAGCGTCCACGTGAGGCCCTGAATGGCGCCCTTGCTGGCGGTGTACGGGAATTGCCCGGGCGCGCCTGCGAAGGTGGTCCGGGACGCGACGTTGATGATGCGCCCATTGCCGCTCTCCTTGATAAAGGGGTAGGCGGCACGAGTGGTGTGGACATAGCCCATGTAGTTCACATGCATGAACCGCTCAACATCCTCCGTCTTCCAGTCCATGAAGTGGACCCGCGGCGAAAGGAGACCCGCGTTGTTCACAAGGATGTTGATGCCGCCAAAGCGCTCGACCACCTCCCGCATCGTCCGGGCGAGCTGCTCCTCGTTGGTGGTGTCGCACTGCCACGCATGCACCTCACCGCCCGCCGCGACGATGGCCGCCACGGTCTCATCGCAGTCCTTGATGTCCAACGCGGCCACCTTCACGCCCTCCTCGCCGAGGCGAATGGCTGCGGCGGAGCCCATGCCGCCGTGAGCTCCTGTGATGACGGCCACCCGTCCTTCGAGACCTCTCATACGTGTCGCTCCCTGTTGGTGTCTGTCTAGCCTGCCCTTGCGGCTGCCCCCCGCGGCGGTTTGTACGCGAGGCCCCGGCCTTCCGGCGTCTGATGCCCAACATAGTCCAGCACAGGAACGCCGTAGCCGCAGCTCGTCACCGTGCTGTCCACGTCTATCTCAATGACCTGACGTTGCTTCACGCCGATTTCCTCGTCTACGCTGGCAGCCACCAGCAACTCCGCTAGGGGCGAGTCGTCTAGGGAGGAGACCGTCGCCTTGCCGAACAGACGGACGACAGCCGCGTTCTCCTGCTCGAACGAGCACACCATGACGGTCACGGGCCCACCCACCGACGCATGCCGCGCCGTCTCATTGCCGCTGCCCTTGTAGTCCAGGTAGGCGACCTTGTTCGGCCCCAACACGTGCAGCGGCACGCCTCCCTTGGGAGACAGGTTGACCGGCCCGACCCCCTCCGGTCCCTCGCCCAGCGATGGATCGGCGCTCGCCACGAAGAAGAGGCGGGCGTTATCGATCAGGGCCGCTTGCTCATCGGTAATTGCGCGAAAGTACGTTGCCACAGTGACGCCTCCTAGCTTGGACAACCGTGGCCCCATGATAGCAACGGGCACCGTGAGCGTCCACAGCGCAGGACTCGCGGGCGGTTTGCAGCTTAGCTACGGCGAGCGCGGCCCATGAGCGCCATCAGCGCCAGCGTCATGCTCACGGCGCCGACCAGGGCAATTGCGCCCGCGCCCTTGAGGAGTTCACTCCAAACCCACCCGTCGGACACAAGAGACCGCAGGCCCTCCAGCAGGTAGGTCACGGGGTTGTAGGTAGCAATGGTGGCAAGCCAGCCGGTCATCGCCTCTAAAGGGACGAAGATTGTTGTAAGGAAGATGAAGGGGAAAAAGAGCAGAAAGCTAACATTGACGGCGGCAGGATTCCCTGTCTTGAGCGCGATGGCGTAGGGGAAGCCGGTAAACACCAACCCCCAGGAACCCGACAACAGGATGAACAAGAGCATTCCCAAGAGGCCGGTCTCAAACCTTACGCCCACGATGAAGCCAAGAATGAGTACAGGAATCGTCAACGCGACCACGAGCGCGAAGTCTGCCATCATGAGCCCCAGCAGCAACGAAAGCCGGCTCACGGGCGTCAACGCGAGGCGGTCAAAGTAGCCCGTTTGGATGTCCGTTACCAGAGTAATCGCCCTGGAGATGCCGGTTACGGCGAAGACGATGGCAACAGGAAGCTGAAACGCCTTGTAGTCGAGGCCGGGTATCTCCTTCGCCAGGTCCTGCAATGCGCCAATGTTGACGACAAAAAAGAAGATGGGGATGACGAGGGCCGGGTAGATGGCTTCCGGGTCTCGCGGAATGGAGCGCATTGCACGGCCGGCCACGGACAGGAGGTCACGGTGAAATCCTGCGTGCCGGGCGTGGACTGGGGTAGGGGCAACCGTGCTACTCGCCATCTGCTGACTCCTCCGTGCCAACCTCTTCAAACCGCTCGCCGGTGACGCTGAGAAAGACGTCGTCGAGGGTCGGCGTGTGCATGCGAATCTCGCGTAGTTCCACGCCGCTTTGGTTCAGGGCAATGGCCACTGCGCCAATGTGTGCCGCGCCGTGCGACACCCGCGCTACAACCTCGTTGCCGTACACGTCCACCTGCTCGACTGCGGGCAGGTCGCCAACGGCGCGACGAGCCTCCTCGGCGTCTCCGTCCACCTGCGCGATGATGACGTCGGACCCGAGCGAGCGCTTCAGTTCGGCGGGCGTGCCCTCGGCGGCCAGTACACCCTGATTGATGATGCCAACCCGGTCCGCCAATTTATCGGCCTCCTCCAGGTATTGCGTCGTCAGGAATATGGTCACACCCAGATCCTTATTCACACGGCGGACCTCTTCCCAAACCTTGCTTCGACTGATGGGGTCGAGGCCGGTGGTGGGCTCGTCCAGAAAGAGGATCTCCGGGTTGTGGATCATGGCGGCTGCGAGGTCCAGACGCCGCTTCATGCCTCCGGAATAGGTGCCGATGCTGCGCTTCATGGCATCGCCGATGTCAACCAACGAGGACAGCTCGTTGACGCGCTGCCGCACCTGCCGCCCGGTAAGACCGTAGAGGAAGCCCTGCAGGCGAAGGAACTCGAGGCCGGTCTGCTTGGGGTCCAGGGCCGTGTCCTGTAAGGCCGCACCGATGCGCAGGCGGATTTCCCGCGCCTCAGAGACCAATTCGCGGCCGGTCACCCACGCCTGCCCGGCGGTGGGAAGCAGCAGGGTGATGAGAATACGGACCACGGTGGTCTTGCCTGCGCCATTGGGTCCAAGGAAGCCGTAGACCTCGCCTCTGGGAATGGCAAGGTCCACGCGGTCCACGGCCTTTACGTCGCCAAAGGAGCGGGAGATTCCAGACGCATAGATAGCCAGTTCGTTCAATTCGGTGATTCCGTACGTGAAGATGCCCGGACCCATCTAGTGTACGGAGCGAAAGCGGACAGGCGCAACCGCCGCGTCAAACCAGCGAATTGCGGATTACGCAAGGGATGCATGCCCCCGCGCTATCGGGCCGCTAGCAATCCCTCAAGTCGCCCGACGAACTGCGCCACTTGCGCAAGCGAGTCTTGAACATTCGGCCGCTCTAGCCAACTCTCATAGAAGTTGGTGTGAAGGCTGTTGGCCACCTGGAATTGCATACGAGCATCCGGCTCTTGAATTTCGTCAACCAGCCGGTTCACCACACGAAACAAGTCACGGTGGCTCTCATGCGCCCAGCCGCGTTGCTCCGCCACCGCCTTAACCATCGACACGGCGGCGCCCCACCCTTTTTCTGACGCCTGACCAAGTTCGTCCCTGTCAAACTCTTCCGCCGCCTGGGCCAGGTAGACCCGGCTTTGCTCAAGGTAGCCTTGCTTCGTCGTCATATCGTCTCCGTCCTCCGGTTCGCGTCTGCTCACTGAACCCATTGGCACTCCAGTGCTCAGATAGTTCTAACTTCAGGATACCCTAATTGCGGCGACATGACAAAGGGGACCAAGCTAAAAGTTGGTCAATCGAGGGAAATTGTGAAATGCCTTGAAGGACAAACCTGAAGGGCGCAACAATTCACGTTGCGCCCTTCTTCTTGTCGTTCCTGCCCACACCTAGGACGTCGAGTTCTCCAACTCTGGGTGATGAACGAAGGCCTTTCGGAGTTCTTCCGTCGCGTCCAGCCAGTCTGCGTCGCGAGAGAGGATGACGCCTCCGGAGCGCACTTGGTAGAGCTCCGGGCTGTCGGCGGCGGGCGCGGGGACGCCCTCCTGCAGCGCGCGAGCGGCGTTGATGAGCCGCTGCCGCGTCTTGATGATCATGGTGTCGCTGGTGCCAAGCCGCTCGTGGGTGCGGTCCACAATGTGGCTCATGCTCTCCGTGATGGCCTGGTCTTGCATGTGGATGCCGCCAATGCCCGTAAATGTCTTGCTGCGTTGCGACTCACGGTCGATGTTATAGTCGTTGGCGCGGTTGGACTCAAAGCGGAAGCGCTCCAGCCAGCCCGTGCCGTTGGGGAGCATGCTGCGCGCACCACCGAGCCCGGCTATCGGCTGCCCGTCGGTGGTCTTGCGGGCCATGGAGCTGTTGGTGTTGCGGATGGACATGCTCATGAACATGGTGTGGTTGTCGTCCACGGGTATCCAGCAGCGCACGCCGATCTTCTGCCCCAGGCGGCCCTCTGGCGGAATGGTGTAGAAGGGCATCATGAACTGGGCAATGCGCCAGTAGTAGCTGTCCTCCTCCGCCGGGCGGTAGGCGCCGTACATCATGCCGTAGTCCGTCTCGACGACCTTGTAGAGGGGCGCCTTGTCCTTCTGGTTGTAGTAGTCGAACGAGCCGGGTGCGACGTCCTCCACCGAAACCTTGCCGAGGTGCAGGAAGCTCAGGTGGGCGGTGTCGATGTCGCCCTCCAGCGCCTGCATCCAGTTGCACTCGCGAAGCCCTGCCATGTTGCCTTCCGCGCCCTCCTCCATCATGTTGGGCTCGATGTCCGGGAGCGGCGGCGGGACCTCACGCGGGCCCATGTAGGCCCAAATCATGCCGTTGCGCTCCACCATCCTGTAGGCCTTGATCTTGACCTTGTCTTTGAAATTACTCTCGGCAGGCTCTGACGGCATGTCGATGCAGTCGCCGTTCACATCAAACTTCCAGCCGTGGTAGACGCAGCGAATGCCGCACTCCTCGTTCCGACCGAAGAAGAGGCTTGCCCGACGGTGGGGGCAGTAGTTGTCGATCAAGCCCAGGTCGCCGTTGGTGTCGCGGAAGGCGATGAGGTCCTCGCCGAGCAGGCGCACGCGCACGGGCGGGCAGTCCGGCTCCGGCAGCTCAGTCGAGAGCATGGCCGGAATCCAGTATTCGCGAAGCAGGTCGCCCATCGTGGTGCCAGGGCCAACGCGAGTAAGGGTCTCGTTGTCGAACTGCGAGAGCATCAGCTCCTCCTTTGAGGCGTATGCCATGCAGTCTAGGTAGCGGCAATCGGGCGTGTCAAGGATGCCGCTTGCCCGCGCGGGGCTTGCATGCTAGCCTCCCCCGCAAGGAGGGACACCATGACCGTGTACACGTACGACCACATGCACCTGCGCAGCAGGGACCCCATTGCGACGGCACGCTACTTTGAAACGATGTTCGGCGCTGAAGTTCTTGAGTCGGTCCAGAGCGATGGCCAGCCCCGCGTGGACCTCGACCTGAACGGGCTGACCATATTCATCGCCCGCGCCGCCGACAACGTGCCGGAAGGCCCTAGTGGGCCCTACACCGGCCTTGACCACTTCGGCCTGCGGGTAGACGACATCTTCAACGCGGCAGAGGAGCTGAAGGCCAAGGGTGCGGAGTTCTCCACTGAGCCGTTCCAGCTTCGGCCGGGGGTCAAGATCGCCTTCGTCCAGGCGCCGGGGAACGTGCGCATAGAGCTGCTGGAGCGGGAGTAGGTTACATAACGCATTTGCAGCGATAGCCTCTCGCCATGAGGCCAGAGAGGGCGGTCTGTGGCCGCCCTCTTTTATTCGTACTGGAGAGCCTCAGCTGGCGAAACGGCGGCGGCTTGGCGCGCCGGCAAGAAGGTGGTCTGCAGCGAGAAGAAGTATGCGCCCAATGCTATAAGAATTACCTTGGCCAATGGCAGCGCAAACCGCACGTTTGGCTCATCCGCACGTATTTCGTTGACCAGGTTTACCGACGAAAGCAGCCCTAGTCCCAGGCCCAAGCCGATTCCCAACACGGCTATGAAGGAAGACTCCGCCAGGAAGCTCAACTGCACCATGCCTCGGGAGAAGCCGATTGCCCGGAGCACTCCAATCTCATGACGCCGCTCCACCACGGCCCGAGCGCTGATGACGCCCAGCGCAGCGATGCCCGCCACCAGCCCCAGCGACATGAAGCCGATGAGCAGGTCAAAGAGCGCCCGCCGGGACTCTTGCACTTCTGCGATGGACTCATTCACGTCCAGCGTTTCTATGCCGTGCAGGAAGAGCGCCGACTCAATGGCGTTGGCTCCGTCCTCAACATCGTCGTCGAGGTTGAAGAAAAACTGCGTCGCGTCCACTTCGCGCGTCAGTGTCTCGGTGGAGGTGTAGAGGCCGACGGGAATTGGCCCGGTGGAGGCGAGGGTGTCCAGCACGGCAATCACCGTCAGGTCCAGGGACTCTCCCATCTCCGGGTCTCGAACAGTGACACCAACCGGGGCCATCACCTCGTTGTCCACGTACAGATCCTCCACGCCGCTCAGCGTGAATTGCGTGGAGGCCTGTTGGAAGCCAATGCTGTCTCTGGTGGGCACAATTACGGCACTGACAACAGCCAGCCCGGGGTTGTCCCCTAATGCGTCCCAAACGGCCCGGCTGTCGGCCTCGCCGTCCACCGTGTACTCCGCCGTAGCCACCGCAATGGTGTACTCGTTGGAGGCCACGAAGGCGTTGTCCACTCCGGATACCGTGGTGTCCGCAAAGTCGCCGTTGTCGGACGAAAGGCGTCCGTCCGCCTTGAAAATCGTGTGAAAGGCGCCGACTGCGGGTGCGCCGTTGACGCGCTCCACAATAGCCAGTTCCGGACTGCTTTCCACTACGCCCGACAAGTCCTCGATCGGGTTCAAGCCGCTCGAGGCGTAGCCAAAGACTTCGTATCCTCCCCCTAGCCGAGCCTGGTCATCAAAGAGATTGTCGAACACGTCCACCAGCGTCGCCATGAGCGTAACGGAGAAGATGACGATGGCAAACATCGCCAGCGACAGTCCTGTCCGGTATCCGTACCGTAGAGGGTAGGAAACCGCGGACTTCACGACCGGCGAGGACCGCCTGACCCGCCCGAAGGTGTTGGTCATCAGGTTGAGAACTAGGGCGGAGTTGTTGACTGTCGCCAGGACCGCGCCGGCGACCAACATCACGCCAAGCACAAAGAATGAGGAGAGGTCTTCACGCCACTCACCGTCTTTGAGCGGGTCCAGCAAGGATTGGGGAATCAACCAGTGTATGACGAGGAGTACGCCAACTACGGTGAACGTCCATCGCTGCGACGCTCCAAGAGCCCGCATCGCCATCCCTGCGCCAATCACGATGATTGACAGACCCAAGCCAAAGCCGGACAGGTGATTGCTCTCCCACGACGCAATCAATATCAACACCCCAAGCGCCGTCACGCCGAATGCCTAAAGCAATGCGCGCAGCTTGGAGCGCGACGTCGGCGGGTCCGGCAGGTCGCGGATGGCTTGCACAATGTTGAGTCGGCTTTTCCGCCGGGAGGAAAGGATCACGGTGACGAGGGTGAGGACACCTCCGGCCAGGAAGGAGCTGATGAAGCTAACCGGCTCCACGTGGGGAGAAAGGTCAAAGTCACCCTGTGCGCCCTGCCCGAAGATGGCCGCAACGGCCTCCACGAGAACGAATCCCAGCCCGACGCCGATGGCTGCGCCAATGAGTGCAGACCCGACGCCGTAGATGGCCCCCTCAACCGTGAACATGCGGACCAGGTGGTGCCGCTGCATGCCAATGGCCCGTGACATGCCCATCTCGGCCTTCCGCTCGGCGGCCAGCATGGAAAAGATGAGGAAGATCAGCAGCAGCCCCACGCCGATTGAGAAGAGGCCAAATGTGGTGAAGAAAGAAACGAAGATGCTCCCGATCTCATTCGCTTGGTCAATGATGTCCTGCTTGATGGGCACAAGCTTCAGCCCTTGCCGGGCCACATTCGGGTCGTCTTCATAGCCTTTCAGCACCCTCTCCGTCAGGTCCACGCCAGTGAAAGCGTCACCCACATTGGAGATGAGGACGGACGAGAGTTCGCCGGGGCGGTCAAGCAGGCTTTGGACGGAGACCAAGGGCATCATCAGCACGACATCGGTGCCCTGCGAACTGACGTAGGAGCCATCCACAACGCCGCCGACGGTGATGGGCGTCAGCGCGCCCGGGCCCAAGACGACGCCCAGGACATCGCCCGACGTCGCTTCCAGGGCATCCGCGCCGTCCGCCGTGATGTAGGCCTCAGTGGGGCCAAGCGCCGCGAGGTCGACGGGCGCGCCTTCAGAGTCGAATAATTCCTCAAAGGCTGCCGCACGGGAAAGGTCCAGACCCGCCAGCAATGCCCCGGACTCGAATTGACGGCTGGCCTGGTTGATGACCGCCTCTACCTCCGTCAGAGCAGGCAATACGGCGTCAATGTCAGGGTCGGCGTCCAGTCTGGGCGCCAGTTCCTCGAAGACTTCCTCTGAGAACCCCTGAGGCAGGGCCCGACCCTCCCAGAGCTCGGAGTCCTCGTCCACCACAAGGAGCTCGTCAAGCGAGCGCAGCGACTCCGTAGCGACATTCTTGATGCTGTACGTCACGGAGTTGCCAATGGTGAAGGCGCTGGAGATGATGGCGGTCGCAAGCATCAGGCCCATGAGGATCAAGAGGCTCTGTCCGGGCCGACGAAGCGCGTTGCGGAAGGCCATTTTGACGAGAATTGGGTTGCGGAGTCTGATAAAGAGCAGGAATGCCATCGCTACGCCAAAGACGATGGCGAGGAAAGCGGCGATGCTGGTTACCGGCGCCCCAAAGAGTTCGTCCATGGCCGGTTACGCCGCCTTGCCTGTGCCGTCGTCGACGATCAGTCCGTCGCGCATTCGCACCGTGCGGTGCGCCATCTCCGACACGGCGTCCGAGTGGGTGATGATGACAAAGGTCGCGTCAAGCTCGCGGTTGAGCCGGACGAGCAGGTCCATCACCTCTTGAGCGTTCTCGCTATCCAGGTTGCCCGTGGGCTCGTCCGCCCACACGATTTCCGGCCGGTTGACGAGGGCACGCGCAACCGTCACCCGCTGCTGCTGCCTGCCTGACAGCTCAGCGGGATAATGGTTCGCCCGATCAGCGAGATCCACCAGGTCCAACGCCTCAATGGCCTTTGACCGGGACTCCTTCTCTGGAAAACCGGACACCAAGAGCGGCATCTCCACGTTTTCAAGAGCGGTGAGCACCGGAAGCAGGTTGAAAGCCTGGAAGATGTACCCCATCTTGGTTGCGCGATAGCGCGTCTTCTCGGCGTCACTCATCTGCGCCAAGTAGAAGCCGCCGATCATTACGGTGCCGGAATCGACGTCGTCCAAGCCGGAGAGGCAGTTGAGCAAGGTGGTTTTGCCGCCCCACTGGGCCCCATGATGGCAACGATCTCGCCGCGCTGTACGCTCAGGCTGACGCCCTTGAGGACGTGGACCGCCAGCCGGCCGGTGGTGTAGGTCTTGTGCACTTCTTGCGCAAGGACCACCGGAGTTGCAGCATCGCTAGACAAAGCACGCACTTTCCGCACACTTTGCCAAGGGAGCCCGCCTGGTGTTCGTGGTGCCCCCAGCGGGATTCGAACCCGCGGTCTCCACCTTGAAAGGGTGGCGTCCTAGGCCGCTAGACCATGGGGGCAACGTAAATGCTTGTCACCGGCGCGTGTAAGCGTCCAAGCAGCCCACGCAGTGACCATTTCATTATGGGTTTGGCTACGGATACAGCGCAAGCGTCTCCAGGCCCATCGATTCCGGCAGACCAAACATGAGGTTCATGTTCTGCACCGCCTGCCCAGCCGCCCCCTTGACGAGGTTATCGATGGCGCTGACCACCGTCAGGCGATCCGTGCGGACGTCGATGGTGGGGTAGACCAGGCAATCGTTGTTGCCGAGGGTGTGCTTGGTGTGCGGCGGCTGGTCCACGACCTTCGCGAAGGGCTCGTCCCGGTAGAAGTCGCGGTATACCTCAAAGAGGGCTGCAGCCGCTTCGTCACCGTTAGGGAGCGAGCCGGGTATGATGTCGGCGTAACAGCTGCTGAGTATGCCGCGGGTCATCGGGATCAGGTGCGGGAGGAAGGTCACGCGGGGTTCGCTCCCGCCGTTCATCCGCAATTCCTGCGTGATCTCCGGCAAGTGGCGGTGGCCGTCCATCGAGTAGGCGCGAACGCTCTCGTTGACCTCCGAGTAGTGCGTGCTCAGTGCGAGGCCGCGGCCCGCGCCAGACACACCCGACTTGCCGTCAACGATGACGTTTGGCGCTATGATTCCGGCTTTAACAGCGGGTGCGAGGGCAAGGATGGCGCCTGTCGGGTAGCAGCCCGGGTTCGCGACGAGCCCCGCTGCGGCAACTTCATCCCGGTGGAGCTCGGTGAGTCCGTAGACCGCCTCCTCCAGTAGCTCCGGGAAAGGGTGCTCGACGTTGTACCAGGACTCGTACTCGGGCAAGCTCTTCAAGCGGAAGTCCGCGCTGATGTCGACCACCTTGATTCCCTGCTTGTAAAAGGGGCCGCAAGCCTCTGCGCTCGCCTTGTGCGGGAGCGCGGAGAAGACGATGTCCACGCTCTCCTCGATCTCCTCAGTGATGGGCAAGTCCGTAGAAGCAAGGTGCGGAAACACCTCTGCCAGTCGCTGCCCGGCGGCGCTGCGCCCAGTCACGGCGACCATCTCGGCCTCCGGGTGACGCGCGAGGATACGGGCGAGCTCGCTGCCCGCGTAGCCGGTGACGTTGAGAATGCCAACCTTCATGGGTCCTCCAAAGGAAAGGGCGAAACGAGATTAAACCGCCCATGTTACGAAAAAAGTATACGGCGCGGGGCAGTCCCCCCGCAATGAAACCTCGGCTATCGGGCCTGCTCCAGCAGCATGCGGTACACCTGCAGCAGGGCCATAACCACGGCGCGGCGCTTGACCAGCGGCCGGTCCGGCGGGAAGCGCATGACCGTGCTCTCGACAACGCCGTCCATGGCGACGCCCGCGAAGACCGTACCTGCTGGGATGCCGTCCTGCGGGCCGGGGCCCGCCACGCCGGTTATGCCCACGCCCACGTCGGCGTCGAGAGCCTCCCGGACCGCCTGCGCCATTGCCCCGGCGACCTCCGCGCTGACGACGCCGTGCTCCTCGATGAGCGCCGCGCTTACTCCCGCCAGCGACTTAACCTCGGTCGCATAGGTCACAAGGCTGCCCTTGAAGTACCGTGAGGCGCCAGGTACGTCGGTGACCGTGCTCGCCAGCAGGCCGCCCGTGCAGGACTCCATTGCAGCCAGCGACAGGCCACGCTCTGCGAGCAGCGCGCCGACCCGCTCCTCCGGCGTTTCGCCGTCAACGCCCCAAATGGCGAAGTCGAGCGCCTCGTGAATCTCCGCTTCCATGGGCGCCATGAGCGCGAGGGCCTCCTCCTGATTCGCGGCACGCGCGATGATGCGTAGGTGGATGCCGTCCTGTCGGGCGTAGATCCCCAAATACGGGTTCTCACGACCAAAGAGGGAGCTGACATACTCGCCGACAGCCGCCTCGCCGAGCCCTATGGTCTTGAAGGTGCGGGACATAATGACGGTGCCTTGCGCTCGCTCCTTGAGCCTCGGCGCGGCTTGCTGGTCCCACATTTGCACCATCTCTCCGGGCACCCCCGGCATGGCGATGATGATCTTGCCGTTCTTCTCTGCCCACCAGCCAGGGGCTGTACCCCTGGGGTTTGGCAGCACCGTAACCGAGGGGATGACGCCGGCCTGCTTCTTGTTGGTTTCCGGCATCTCTTGTCCACGATTGCGGAAGTTGGCCTCCATGGCGGCGATCAGGTCCGGGTGCAGGGTTATCGTCTCTCCGAAGGTTTCCGCGATCGCCTCCCGCGTGATGTCGTCCTTGGTGGGGCCAAGCCCGCCGGTGCAAATGACGACGTCTGAACGCTCCAGGCACTTGTGCAACATCTCCACCATCTCGCCCATTTCGTCACCCATGATGGTGACGGTGTGAAGGTCAACGCCGAGAGCAGGCAGGCGGGCGGCGATGTGGGCTGAGTTGGTGTCAAGCGTCTCCCCCATGAGGAGCTCAGTGCCAAATGCCAGGATTTCAGCGCGCATGCGGGATTCCCCCTTGGTGCAGGTAGTGATTACGGTGAGTATAGGGTAGCGGCAAGTTCACGCCAAGGGCGAGGGCGAGTCCTGAGGTCGCTGACCCAAGAGAGTGAGGCAAGGCGGTGCTATTGTGCCGCTGGCGTGGCCTCCGCCTCAGCCTCGGCGGTGACGGGCGGTTCGTCGACGAGACGCTCCATCGTCTCGAACCACGGCGCGTCCACCGCGAGAAGGAAGGGTTGACCTTGGGCGCGGGCGTAGTACTTGTCGCCCTCCGGCGTTGGGCCGCCGATCTCCAGGATGCTCTCCCAGTTCGAGCTGTCGATACCCTCTGGGGGCAGGTACTCGACGATGACGACGGCGCGGGGCTCGAGCAGCCCGTACTTCGCCAGGTCGTCAATGCGGTCCGCCTCAATGCCGAGGAAGTCGGGGCCGTCCAGCAGGGGCAGTACCTCTGCCCAGCGCTCCTCGTCTATCGCGGTCCGTTCCGCATTTGCGAAACGCCATCCGGTCGACTCAATCACGAAATCAGACGTGACTTCGCTCTTGGTTACGCCGAGGTAGAGCACACGCTGCGGGTCTAGGCGGTAGAACCATTGCGGGTAGGGCGGCTCGAAAGCCAGGCGGCGCAGCACCTGTCCCCATATGGACTCAATAACGTAGAGGTTATCGTCGTCACGCTGGTAGGCGTAGTAGCCGGAGCCGTCGGGCGTCGTCTTGCCGAGGTACAGCTGCAGGGAACGGCCGCCGGTTAGGCCAAGGTCGAAAACCGTCGAGGGCGGGTCGAGGCCATAGGTCTGGTAGTCCTCAATCTCCTCGGCCAGGACGCGCCGTGCGCGCGGGCCGCTGAGCACGAGTGTGACACCACCCCAGCGGGCAAGGTCTATGGGGGGCTGCTTTTCGCCGTCGAAGAACCAACCTTGGCCCTCCCTGTAGGAAAATGCCTCCCGATTGTCCTCTGTCATCACGGAGATGAACTGAATATCGTCTTCATCGACCTTGTAGAACCAGAACTGATCAGAGGGAGTGGCGGCCTCTCCCATATCGCGGAAAATAAAGAACCACAGTCCGGCGATTATCACCAGAATGGCCAAAAGCGCTCCCGTTGCTGCGGTATTCATGCTTGGCCGGGCTCCGTCATGTACGTCATAGTCTCCAGCATCACCGGCGGCGCCACCAGACCGCTATACTGGCCAGCCCAATGGCAGCAGGCAGGAGGAACCAGCTGGAGAAGCGAATGAAATCGAATTCCTGGCTGGTCACCACCAACTCTCGAAAGGCGAATGGCTTTGGCCTGATGGAGATGAGGTCGTAGTCCTCAGCCACGTAGTTGACCGTGTTCAGGAAGAAGTCGAGGTTGGTGGAATACGGCGCGTAGCGGTTCGCTGCAAAATCGGAGTCGCCGAAGACAACCAGCGTCGTGGGCTTCCGCGTTCCCTCTTCCGAAATGCACTCCCGGCTGCGGCCGACAACCCGAATCACCGTGTTTATCTCTTCGTCGACGATGCCACAGGCATGGACGACAACGCCCAGGTGGAAGGGCCCGATGACGTCACCGGCCGCGGGATTGAAATTCTCACTCTCCCGCTCTGAGGTCTGCCAGCTGAGCACGGTGGACCTGGCCAGCGGGATGTACTCCATCCACGGCGGCAACTTCTCCGGCTCAACGGTTATCTCTATAGGAGTCGATTGGGGAAGCAGCACGGTGTCCAGGTCACGCGTGATGTTGGTCGACATGTTGTACTGCCCACTCTGAATGAGCGGACTCCGGATGTCCCCGAAAAGCGAACTGCCGGGATCAACGATCGTTCTGTCCCCGACGCCGATTCCCCATGGTTCCAACAGCGCCTGGACGCTATTGGGCGCAGGCGGGTCAACAAGGAAGATGGCCCGGCCACCGTTCCTGAGCCAGGCGTCAAAGCTGTCGAACTCCTGAATTGACATATTGCGAGAGGGGCCAGGGAACACCAGAATGGCCGCGTCCTCCGGAATGGTGCCCACCTGCGCCAGGTTCAGCGTGTCTACCGTGTAGCTGTCCGCCAGCACACCGCGAGCGGCGAAGGCAAAGCCCTGTCCATCCTCCGGGTCCTGGTTGATAGCGTCCTTCTCGCCGTGGCCCGTCACAAAATAGACCTTCCTTTGCTGCTCGCCAGTGACGATGAGCAGCATGCTGGTGAGGTCCTGTTCGGAGAGTGGCGGGACCGTGAGCACGACCGCCTGCCCGGACTCCTCCGCCTGAAAGAGGATGGAGGGGAACTGCGAGAGGTCGTACAGTTCGGCCCGGGACGGGTCGGCCTCCGGGTCGACGAACTCGTAGGTGAAATTCCGGTTCGACCGGCGCTCAAACTCAAACAACAGGTCATCGGCAAGTTGCCGGTTGACCACTTGGTCCTGCTTTTCCGGGACAAAGAAGGCGACGGCGTGAACGTTCTGGTTCAGGTTCTCCAACACCTGCGTTGTCTGCAGGGCCAGGGAGAACTGTTGGGACGCCGTGAGGTCCGCCCGTGCGACGTTGTGGAAGCTGATGAAGTTGATGAACACAACGATGCCCGTGAAGGCAGCCACCATCAGGACCGCGTTGATCGCAAAGCGGCCCCGCGGCCCCGCCAACGCCTCCTTGATATTGACTGTCGAGAACAGCGCAGCTACAACCAGGATGACCCCGCCGGCAATCATCAGGTAGAGGCCGTAGGACCGCAGGTCGTCTGCCCACAACCAGAGGGCGAACCCGCCCAACAATGCCACGGCGCCGACGATTGCAAGCAACAACGCCGCCGCGGAAAGGACGGCCTTTATCCGTTGCCAAAGGCTTGCGCCTTGGAGATCTTGCTCAGCCATGCTATCTCCACCGCCTTGACTCAATGTTGCGTATGGTCAGGAAGAGGAAGAAGGCCATCACGCTGAGGTAGTAGATCACGTTGTTGGTGTCCAGGATGCCGCGGGAGAAGTCGTCAAAGTGGCCACTGAGGGATACGCCCTCCAACACCTGCGCGGCGAGGCCGGAGGTGATGTCCGCCGCCTGGTCCGTCAGCAGCATGAGCAGCAGCGCACCGAAGCTGACGACAGCCGCAACAACCTGGTTGCTGGTGAGAGACGACGCGAGCATTCCCACTGACAGGCTTGCGCCCCCGAACAGGATGATGCCCAGGTAGCCGGTAAGCACCGGTCCGAAATCGGGGTCGCCGTAGGCGAAGAGGAGCGCGAAGTAGAAGAGGGTGAGGGCCAGGGTCGCCAGGAGGATGGCCATCACCGCCGCGAATTTGCCCAGCACGATCTCGTAATCGCGGATGGGCGAGGTCATGAGCAACTCGAGCGTGCCGAGCTTCTGCTCCTCCGCTAGGAGCCGCATCGTAAGGGCGGGCGCCCACAGGATGAAGACCGTCGTGCTGGGCTCGAGCCATCCGCGGATGCTCGCCTCGGGGAAGGGCAAGCTGATGCTGGAGACGAAGAGGTAACCGGTAATCGCCAAGAACACGCCGCCGATGATGTAGGCCATCGGCGAAGTGAAGTACGTCTTGGTCTCCTTCCAGAAAATGGCGAAGGTGTTTCGCCAAGTGGAAACCAGATAGGCCATCATGCCGCTAAAGGTTGGTTTGGGCAGAGATAGAGTGGGTGACTTCAACGGGCTGCGCCCTCCTCACTGTCAGCGGTAGTCAGTTCCAGGAAGATCTCCTCAAGGCTCATGGGGACAATGCTCAGCTGGAGCAGCCCCCATCCGTGCGTAACCACCATCTCCGCAATCTTCTCCCGCAGGTCGTTGCCGGAAGGCGATTCGATGGTGTAGCGGGGCCCCGTGGCGGTCTCGATATAGCGGGCGCTGGTGGCGCCGGGCAGTGTGCGAAGCTCACGGATGACGTCGGCGCTGGGGCCGCGGATCTCGGCCTGCACCTGCTCAGTCCCGCGCAGGCGCACGGCCAGGTTGTTCGGCGTGTCCTCAGCGACGAGGATGCCCTCGTTGATAATGAGCACACGCTCGCAAACGGCGCTGACCTCCGGGAGTATGTGGGTGCTGAGCAGCAGCGTCTGCTCCCTGCCCAGCTCCTTGATGAGTTCGCGTGTTTCCACAACCTGGATCGGGTCGATTCCGACGGTGGGCTCGTCCAGGATGAGCACCTCGGGCTCGTGGAGGATTGCCTGAGCCAACCCCGTTCGTTGCCGGTAACCCTTGGACAGCTTGCTGATGAGCGACTTTCGGTAGTCACCCAGCTTGACGCGATCGATGACGACGTCTATGCGCTTGGCGAGGTAGTTCCCGCGAATGCCGCGTATGGCGCCAAGAAATGCCAGGTAGTCCTCTACGGTCATGTCGGTGTAGAGGGGCACAGTCTCCGGCAGGTAGCCGATGTGCCGCCGCGCTTCCAGCGATCCGGTCATGGTGTCGTGGCCGGCAATGCTGGCCGACCCGGTGGACGGCGGCAGATAGCCGGTGAGGATGCGCATGGTCGTTGTCTTGCCGGAGCCGTTGGGCCCCAGAAAGCCGACGACCTCGCCCTTCTCGACATGGAAGGAGATGTTGTCAACGGCGAGGTTTTCACCGTAGTACTTCGTGAGGTCCTTGACCTCGATCATAGTTTCCGGCATGACCATCCCTGAGCGTAAACTCGAGCGCCGGGTCTTACCCAACGCTTGGCGCACGACATTTGAGTATACCTTGTCAACGCTCCGCTATCCAGCATTGAGACTCGTCGCCTCATTGCGAAAGCGAAATTGGGAACCGCAGGCTGTCCACCTGCTCCCATCTCAATTGCACAATCTCCGCTCCGTCCGGCACTTCGAAGACCATCCACCCGGCAATGTTGAAGTCCTGCGGCAGCGCAGACGGTCCCCACAGGAACGGCAGGTGCGGGCTCAGCGCGGCCGGTGGCGCGGCCAGCTTCACGCGCCGCTCGTAGGGGTTGACGGGCAGCGCCTTCTCGCGCTCCGTGCCCTCCAGCGTCCCGGTCTCTTCATTGATGTTCAGGGACAGCAGTCCGGAGCGGTTGTTCCAAATAGTCACACGCGCCACGACGAAGTGATGCCCAGGCTGAACGGGACCGACGTTGAAGTAGTCGCCGTCCGTATCCTGGTAGATGAGGCCATCCACCTCCTGGAGTTCAGCAACATTCATGGTCAGACCCCGGCCCGCCAATGTCACACTGGTTAATTGCTCCTCGCCGCAGGCAGCCGTCAGGATGGCGGCGAGCGCCGTGACCAGCGCCAAATATCGAACGTACCTCACAAACACACGTCCATTGTATGGATTTGCATACTTGAACCAAACGTTTGGCCATTGGTAAGCGCTATCAATTCATAGCTAACTGACCGTCTCACGTCCGGCTAGCCGTGAAAGACGGCATCTCTCGGAGGCGTTGCACCAGAGGCGGCAACGTCTCCAGGAAATAGTCTACATCATCCTCAGTTGTTGCTCTGCCCACCGTCACACGAAGGCTTCCCCTCGCGATGTCCGCTGGCCGTCCTATGGCGGTCAGCACGTGTGACGGTTCCAGCGAAGCCGTGGAGCAGGCGCTGCCGCTGGAGGCATAGATGCCCTTCAGGTCCAAGCCCAGCAGGACAGGCTCTGCTTCCAGTCCAGGGAAGCAAACATTCACGTTGTTGGGCAGGCGATTCGTAGGGTGACCGTTCAGTATTGTCCCGGGTACCAACTCCATGATGCCCGCAGCAAGCCGGTCGCGTAGGGCGGCGCTGTGGGTGGAGGCCGCCTCCCGCTCGAGTTCAGCTAGTCGAAGCGCCTCAGCCATCCCTACGATTGCGGGTACGTTCTCCGTCCCCGAGCGCCGTTCCCGTTCCTGCCCGCCGCCCATGAGCAGCGGCGAAAATGGCGTGCCTCGTCGGACAAAGAGCACACCGGCGCCCTTGGGCCCGTGGAACTTGTGTCCGGACAGGCTCAGCATGTCGACGCCCAGCGTCTTCACGGAAAGGTCCAGGTAGCCCGCGGCCTGCACCGCGTCGGTGTGCACCAGAATGGTGCGCCCCTGCTCCTTGGCCCTCTCCTTGACCAGCCGGGCTATCTCCGCCACTGGCTGCACGGTGCCGATTTCGTTGTTGGCGTACATGGCACTGACCAGCACCGTCCCGTCTGTAACCGCATCGAGAACGTCCCGCGGGTCCACAAGACCGTCGCGATCGACCGGAATGTACGTGACGTCACAGCCCATACCTTCGAGCTGGTGACAGGTATGCAAGACAGCGTGATGCTCGATTGCCGTCGTGATAACGTGATTGCCAGTGGGGCGCAGTGCCATTGCGCCCCCCTTAATCGCTGCGTTGTCGGACTCGGTGCCACCGCTGGTGAAGACGACCTCGTTGGCGCGGCATTCCAGCGCCTTCGCCACAACATCCCGAGCATCCTCCAAAGCCTTCCGGGCTCGCTGCCCAACGGCGTGGATGCTGGACGGGTTGCCGAAGGCTTCCTGCAGGTACGGCAGCATGGCCTGCAGCGCCTCCGCCCGAAGGGGCGTGGTCGCGGCGTGGTCCAGATAGATCTCGCGCTGGCCTGTGTCCACCAAGTCAACTCCTGGATCGTGTTGCGGTTCTCGTCAATGCCGGCAACTGACTAGCTATTGTAGCACGCGCGCCGTGCTAGCTACAGCTTGAACGCCTGCCGCATTTGCATGTAGGAGTAAAGGTCGGCGCGCGTCAGCAGTCCCGTTACCTGCCCGTCCTGCTCCACAAGCACGGCGTTCGGCCCGTCGACTTCCTCGAGGATCTCCATTGCATCCGAGGCACGCTGCCCGCCGTCCATACTCGGGAACGCGGACAGCGGCGTCATTGCCTGCATCGCGCTGGCAACGCCCCACACGCTCCGAGGGATACCTCTGAGCGCCCGAAGGTGCAGCACTCCAACCGGTATCGTGTTAATGCCGACGAGGACCGCTGAGCGGCCCCTGCGCATGAGGTGCGCATTGACGGCGTCAGCGATGGCCATCTCGGCCGGCACTACGTCCTCGGTCACCACCTGCCCCGCGGTGACATCCCAAAGCTGTCGGCGGTCGCGCATCGCGCTCCTCGCGCTGCCGGCCGCCATGAAGATGAAAGCGCCTACCATGATGGGCCACAGGTTGATGAAGTTGCCTGTCCTCAGAAAGAGGGCCACGCTGCCCAACGCCAAAGCCACAGCAAGGGCCTGTCCCAGCAGGGCGGCTATGTTGGTGGCCAGCCAGTAGTTGCCCGTTAAGCCCCAAATGACCGCCCGAAGGACACGGCCGCCGTCCAGAGGAAAGCCGGGCAGCAGGTTGAACAAGCCAAGGGCAAGATTGGTCCATCCCAGCAACAGGGTCACCACAATGACCCCGTCTTGCAGACGTCCGGAAAGGAAGATGGGGGCCACAATGAAGGCGATGCTCAACATGACCCCACCGATGACCAGGCTGAGCAGCGGGCCAACAAAGGCGACAATGAACTCGGTCCAGGGCCGCCTCGCCTCCCGGGAGATATGCGAGACGCCTCCCAGCAGGAACAGGGTGATGCCGCGCACGGGCAGGCTATGCCGGGTGGCCATGACGCTGTGGGCAAGCTCATGCGCAAGGATGGAGCCGAAGAAGAGGAGGCCGGTCGCCCCGGCCATTCCTACAAGCGGGAATGCTCCCCATCTCGGGAGTTGTAGGCTGAGTTGGCCAAAGACGACGTAGCTGACAAGCGCAAGGATGATGAACCAGCTGTAGCTAACCCCGACGGGGATGCCGAAGATCCTGCCTAGCGATATGGAGCTACGCATGGGCCACCCCCAGACCGCCGCGGGAGTCTGTGCGGTCTAGTTAAGCGTAGCATACCCCATGAGCTTGTAGGCGAGTTTGGCGGCGGTGTACGCGCAGCTAACCGGGCCCTCCGGCGGGGCCAGCTCCATCAGGTCGAAGCCCACGATGCGGCGGCGGCTCGCGACTGCCCGAAGGAGCGCGAGGGTCTCGGGCCAGAGCATGCCGCCGGGCTCGGGCGTGCCCACCGCCGCCATAATCGACGGGTCCAGTGCGTCCAGGTCAACGCTGATGTACACCGTTTCTGTCAGGTGTTCGAGCACCACGTCAGCCAAATCCTCGATGGATCGCGCCTGCGGCCATGGATACATCGGCTGCGCGAGCCCCTCCATAGCCTCCCGCTCCTCTGAACTAAGACTGCGCACGCCGACGATGGCCAGCGGGCACGACTCGGAAATGCGTCGGCCGACGGTCGCGTGACTGTAAGGCGAGCCTTGATAGCTGTCACGAAAGTCCGCGTGGGCGTCGAGCATGAGCACGGAGAGGTCCGGGTGGTGGGCCCTGAGCGCTCGGACAGCGCCCACGGAGATGGAGTGCTCCCCCCCGAGGGTGACCATGACGGCGCCGGGGCGGTATGCGCGGCCTACGGCTTCCTGCACCCGCTGCACCGTCGCCTCCGGGCCAGCGGCGTGGGGTTGCACCTCCGGCAGCGTGTGGATGCCAAGCGCGCAAATCTCGCGCCCCAGTTCGAGGTCATAGTCCTCCATCTGCCGGGACGCGTCGATGATGGCGCTGGGCCCCTCGCGAGCGCCAGTGCGGTACGACACGGTGCCGTCATAGGGCACGGGCAGCACGAGGAATCGCGAGGTATCGGGGTCGGACTGCTCCGGCGGAAGCGCAAGGAAGTTCCACGGGAGGACGGAGTCGTCGTGGGACGGGCCCGACGTCATAGCCTACGCCGGCGCGCTCAGCTTAGACCGGTCGGCGTCCAGCGCGCGGCGGGCCTGCTCGGGGCTGTAGTGGTCGAGGCCCCGCTCGAGCACCCAGGTGTTGGCCTCGTGTAGGTCAAAGGACTCTTTGACGTCTTGCAGGGCCAGATCAGTGTCAAAGTCCTTGCAGGAGAAGACATCCACCTGCACAAAGCTGCGGTCTGGGAAGGTGTGCACGCTGATGTGGCTCTCCGCGATGATGACGAAGCCGGACACGCCCCAGTCCTCCGGCACGGGACCGTTGTAGGTCAAAACTTGGGGGGTGATGATCTTGGTCATGCCGATGCGGTCCGGGAAGGAGTCCAGGAATTGTCGCACGTGCTCCTGGTCCTGCAGCAGGGAGTGATTGCCGGTGTAGCCGTCGATAGCCAGGTGCATGGAACGAGTCCTCCAGCCGTCATGTTGCATCGGCCCGCCGCCGATGGGCATAGCTCATTGGTTCAACCGTATCTGTCGTAAATCAGGCGCGACAGCGCAGTAGCCTACCACCAACTGTCGCGCCAATCAAACAGTCACGAAATTCGACGCCACGAACGACTCGTCCAGCCGCCGTGACGTGCATTGCCAGGGTGTGGGGTGAGCGAAGGGATTCGAACCCTCGATTTCCTGAGCCACAGTCAGGTGCCTTACCGCTTGGCCACGCTCACCACAGGTACGATTACAGTCTAGAACACGTAAGAATGGTGGTCAAGAATATGAGGTGGAGCTGCGGCCACCAGTCCGCAACTCCACCTCGACGTCTCGTATGCTCTGGAGACGACTGCTACCGCGACCGGTCGCGACTACGCCAGGTCGTAGCGGTCGAGGTTCATCACCTTGTCCCACGCGGCCACGAAGTCGCTCACGAATGCCGCCTGCCCGTCGTCGCACCCGTAAACCTCCGCGAGTGCCCGGAGCTCGGAGTTCGAGCCGAATACCAGGTCCACCTCGGTGGCAGTCCACTTGACGTCACCGGTGGACACGTCGCGCCCCTCGAACACGCCGTCAGAGGCCGCTTGCCACTGGGTGCTCATGTCGAGCAGGTTAACAAAGAAGTCGTTGCTTAGCGTCCCCGGCCGGGTCGTGAAGACGCCGTGTGCGGACTGCCCGGTGTTCGCGTTCAGCGCGCGCATGCCGCCGACCAGCGCCGTCACCTCTGGCGCGCTCAACGTAAGCAGGCGTGCCCGCTCCACCAGCTGCTCTGCCGCCGATGCACCGTTTCCGCCCTTAACGTAGTTGCGGAACCCGTCTGCTGCGGGCTCGAGCACCGCAAAGGACTCCACGTCAGTCCACTCCTGCGTCGCGTCCGTGCGTCCCGCAACGAAGGGGACCTGCACGTCGTGTCCGGCGTCACTTGCGGCCTTCTCGACACCCGCGCCGCCCGCGAGGACGATCAGGTCTGCGAGGGAGACCCGCTTGCCGCCGGTCTGCGCTGCGTTGAACTCCGACTGGATCCCCTCCAGCGTCGACAAAACGCTTGCCAGCTCAGCCGGGCTATTGGCTTCCCAGTCCTTCTGCGGCGCGAGTCGCACCCGTGCGCCGTTGGCTCCGCCGCGCTTGTCGGTGCCGCGGAACGATGCCGCCGACGCCCACGCGGTCGAGACCAGTTGGGACACGGACAATCCCGAGGCGAGCGCCTTGGCCTTCAGGTCCGCGATGTCCTGCTCCCCGATCAGCTCATGGTCGACGTCCGGTACGGGGTCCTGCCACAACTGCGGCTCTTGGGCGACCAGCGGTCCCAGGTACCGGCTGCGAGGCCCCATGTCGCGGTGGAGCAGCTTGTACCACGCCTTGGCGAAGGCGTCTGAAAGGTCGTCCGGGTTGTCGAGAAAGCGCTTCGAAATCGGCGCGTAGGCTGGGTCCATCTTCAGCGAGAGGTCCGTCGTCAGCATGAAGGGGGCGTGCTTCTTTTCAGGGTCGTGTGCGTCCGGCACGACGGCCACTTGAGATGCATTCGCGGGAGTGAACTGCGACTTGCCGGCGGGACTCTTCGTCAGCTGCCAATCGTAGGTGTGCAGGTTCTCCAGGAAGTTGTTGTCCCACTTCGTGGGGTTGGTGGTCCAGGCGCCTTCCAGACCGCTGGTGATCGCGTCGCCGCCCTTGCCGCTGCCGTGGGTGTTCCCCCAGCCGAAGCCCTGCGCCTCGATGCTGGCGCCCTCCGGCTCGGGACCGACGTTTGCCTCGGGGGCGGCGCCGTGCGCCTTCCCGAACGTGTGGCCGCCGGCGATGAGCGCAACCGTCTCCTCATCGTTCATCGCCATGCGCTTGAACGTATTGCGAATGTAATTTGCCGCAAGGTTCGGGTCCGGGTTGCCGTTAGGCCCCTCCGGGTTCACGTAAATCAGGCCCATGTGGTCAGCGCCCACAGGTCCCTGGAGCTCCCCGTCGGCGTCGTGGCGCTGGTCGTCGAGCCACGTGGTCTCATTGCCCCAGTCCGTCTCGTCAGCCTCCCAGACGTCCGGGCGCCCGAAGCCGAACCCGAAGGTCTGGAAGCCCATCGACTCCAGTGCGCGGTTGCCGGCGAAGATGATCAGATCGGCCCAGGAGAGGTTCTTGCCGTACTTCTGCTTGACCGGCCAGAGCAGCCGACGAGCCTTGTCCAGGTTCCCGTTGTCCGGCCAGCTGTTCAGAGGCGCGAAGCGCTGGTGGCCGGAGCCGCCGCCGCCGCGGCCGTCGGTGATGCGGTACGTGCCCGCAGCGTGCCACGTCATGCGGATGAAGAGCGGCCCATAGTGGCCGTAGTCTGCCGGCCACCAGTCCTGCGACGTCGTCATCACCTGATCGACGTCCTTCTTCAGCTCATCGACGTCAACGTTCTTGAACGCCTCGGCATAGTTGAAGCCGCTGCCCATCGGGTCCGACGTGGGAGAGTTCTGGCGAAGAGCCTTCAGGCTCAGTTGATTCGGCCACCAACCTTGGTTTGTAGTCATAGCACCTCTCCATATAGCAATCTGCTGAGTGTGGCGCAACTATACCAAGAGTATGCTGCGCACGCCACATTGTAGCCCCAGTCGTCAACTCTCGGAAGCCCCAGAGTTGCTTCACATAGGTGTTGCCGGAGACCCTAAGCGGAGGAGGCGTGCAAGAGTACGACGAGCGGCGATCGCAGCGGCCCAACCCCGCGCAGGCTGGGCTCGCTGGGCATGCCCTACGAGAATCCGAACCGCCGCCGGCGCTCCTCCTACGTGAGATGCCCGCCGCGCGGCCCCGGAAACGCCGCTTCCAGCGCCGCGATGTCCTCGTCCGAGAGGCGCCAGCCCGACGCGTCGCAGTTCTCCTCGATGCGGGCCATCGAGTTGGTCTTGGGGATGACCATGACGCGTTCATGGTGCAGGCACCAGTTGAGCGCCACCTGCGCGACGGTGCGCCCGTTCCGGCCCGCCACGTCGGCCAGCGCCCTAGCTCCAGCGCCCCGTTCGAGGTTGCCGAGTCCCCGTGCCAGCGGGCTGTACGCGATGACCGTGATACCGTTGGCCTGGCAGTACGGCAGGATGTCGGGCTCGATGGATCGCTCAGTCAGGCTGTATTCCACCTGGTTCGACACGATGCGCGCCCCCGACAGCGCGGCCTGTGCCTCCTTCATCTCGCGTACCGAAAAGTTGCTCACGCCGATGTAGCGCACCTTGCCCGCGTCCATTAGCTCCTCCATCGCACCCATGGTCTCCGCAATGGGTATGCGCGTGTTGGCCCAATGCAGTTGGTACAGGTCGATGACGTCGATCTTGAGTCGCTTGAGGCTCTGGTCGGCGGCTTTGAGCAGGTCGCGGCGGCGGAAGTGCGACGGCGATACCTTCGTCGCCACGAACACGTAGGCCCGG
Organism: Dehalococcoidia bacterium; assembly: GCA_965249605.1. Lineage (GTDB taxonomy): Bacteria > Chloroflexota > Dehalococcoidia > Lucifugimonadales > UBA1127 > UBA1127. The sequence goes on along the minus strand of OZ252245.1, from coordinate 950,623 downwards.
ATCTCCTTGATCGCTTCACCCACGGCGTCCTCAGTGCGGTACGCCTCCGCCGTGTCGATGAGGAACGCCCCAAGCTCGACTCCGCGCAGCAGCGGCGCACTGCCGCCGGTGTAAACCCACGTGCCTAGGCCGACGTCCGGTATCTGCACTCCGCTGTTGCCAAGCTCCTGCAGGTTCATGCGTCGGTCCTTCCTTCATCAAGCGCGGGCGGCGGCGCAGTGCCCTCCAACGGCGGGGCCGCCGGCGTGAACCCGCCGTCTACCGTCGCGCCCCCGGGCGACATGCCGGGTGCCATGGGGGTGGGCATGGTCAGGTTGGTCAGGGACTGCGACAACTTCCACTGCAGGCGGTTCATGACGGGCTGCAGTTCCGAGAGGTCTCGCACACTCTTGTGGGCGTCCAGGATCGCGCCGCGCAGCGTGACGCGTACATCGGTGACGATGCCGGTGCGCTCGGCGCCGAAGTTGGCTTGCCCCGCGCGGGCCGTCGTGGGGTAGGCCTCGCCGCGCCAGTCAATGGCAACGAGGTGCCGCCGCCCGTCCAGTGAGTACTTGATAATGAAAAGGCCGACAATCAGCGGCACCAGAACAACGCCCACCGCCGCGGCAAACCACTTGCGCCGCAACGCCGAGAGGCTGGGCTGCCGCCACCGGGCGACTATGGCTCCCTCGAACTCACCAACGTTGCCAAGCGGGCCCTGCGTCACCGGAACGTCCGCGAGGTCGACGGTGAAGCCCTCATCCTGAAGGGCCTGCACAAAGTTGTCCGAAATGCGTCGAGGGTGGCCGGATGTGCCCTCCCATCGCCACTCAACGGGCCACTCGGCCATCTCCGATCGCAGGTTTTCAATTTCCATGGTTTTCCTATCTACGGCACAACGATTGACAACGCCCAATTTCGCGCCGACCTCGTTTGTATAGTACCATGTGAGGTAAGCCAGACCACAATGAGACTGGTCGTTCTGTGTGATGTTTCTGCCAGGCCAATCGGCCCCAAGAACAGCTCATAACGCACAAATCACACCGACAAGCGGAGGATTGATACATGGAGACCGTCACGCTGGGGTCCACGCGCATACAGGTGAGCCGGCTGGGCTTCGGCCTCTCGGAGATCGGCTCCACGCCGATGGAGCTGTCCGCCGTCGAGGCGCTGCTGAACGGCGGCTTGGACATCGGCATCAACTTCCTGGACACAGCCGCGTGCTACGGCAACAGCGAGGAGCTGGTGGGGAAGACAGTGTCGCACCGGCGCAGCGAGTACGCTCTCGCTTCCAAGTGCGGGCACATTGCTGGAGGCTATCAGGGTGAGGATTGGACCGCGCAAACGGTGACAGACAGCATTGACCGCAGCCTGCGCTTGCTCCAGACGGACTACGTGGATCTGATGCAGCTCCACTCCTGCACCGTCGAGATCCTGGAGCAGGGAGATGTCATCGACGCGCTGCTTCGCGCCCGCGATGCCGGCAAGACGCGCTTTGTGGGCTACAGCGGCGACAACAAAGCGGCCATGTGGGCCGTGGAGAGCGGCATATTCCACACGCTGCAGACCAGCTTCAGTCTCGTCGACCAGAAGGCCCGCAACGGGCTTTTCGCCGCCGCCGAGGCACAGGGCATGGGCGTCATCATAAAGCGGCCCATCGGCAACGGCGTGTGGGGCCGCACCGAGGCGACATCCCCCTACGCCCAGCCGTACTTCGAGCGCCATCAGGCGATGTCCGCTCTTGGCGCAGTGGATGGCGAGGACGACCCGATCCGCATGGCAATGGGCTTCACCTTCGGGCACCCGGAGGTGGACACGGCCATCGTTGGGACGGTTAACCTCCGGCACCTGCAGTCGAACGCCGCCATGCTGGACGAGGGGCTGTCGGTCCCGGAGAACACAATGGACACGCTGGTGAGGCGATATGCGGAATTGGGCGGAGACTGGCGGCAAATGACGTAGAGGCGACTAAGCCGCGCCCAGCGCCACCGCAATCATGTGCCGCTCGAGGACCTTGCCCAGGGTCTGTGCGACGCCCAGGCGATAGTGGTCACCGACCGTGACAACATAGACGACGCCCAGCAACCTCCCAAGGCGGAAGTCGATCACTGATGAGGAGATGAGCCCCTTTGGGCCCTCCTGGGTCGCTCTGATGCTTACGGCCTCGTGGTGGAACTGCTCCTCCAGAGGCAGATCGTCTACGGAGAGAAGGCTGTGACCGGGCCCCAGCTCTTGGCCTACCTTCTCCTTGAACTCCTCCAGGAAGATCTTTTGCATCCATTGCGTGACAGCCTCCGGGCTCTCCATGAAGTGCACGACAGTGGCCAGCGCGAGGTCCGCCCCGTCCGAAAGGTTGTGCTCCTCCACGGTGGTGAGCCACTCGCGCTGAAAACCTGTGATGCGGCCCAATTGCCGCAACTCCTGTGCGGAGTGCCCGGAGAGGGGGAGGTCAGCCATGGCCTCGTTGGTCAATTCACCTTGCCGCACTATCTCGAAGCCCTCAGATCCAGGCGGCAACTGCTCCTTGGTCAGGAGCATGCGCTCCAGGTCGTCGGGGTTGACGGTATATGTCGCGCGTGTGACGGCGTCTTGCGCCATGGCTGAATTCCTAACCTGTGGGTGCAAAAAGCCTCATGCCGTGCGCATGAGGCTGAATCGACGTCGGTCGGACGCGCATCTTGACGCGTAACGCCCCGTGGCCGCCTGCAATTGTTGGCGGGAGTGCGAGGGAGTCGAACCCACCCGCCCCGTACACGAGGCGCAACGGATTTGAAGTCCGCAAGAGCCACCGGGCCCCATCCACTCCCGTTGTCGGTGCGTCCAGGAATTACTCCAGGGCGCTGTCCAGCCGCCGCTTGAGCTGCGCCTTGGGCATGGCGCCCACGATCTGCTCAACCGGCTGCCCGTTGCGGAAGACGATGAGCGTCGGAATGCTGCGAATGCCCAGGCTCATGGGGGTGTTCGGGTTGGCGTCAACGTCCACCTTGGTGAACTTGACCTTGCCGTCGTACTCGTCAGAGAGCTCGTCGACGATGGGGGCAATCATCTTGCAGGGCTGGCACCAGTCCGCCCAGAAGTCAACCAGCACAGGCAGGTCGCTGTTGACGACCTCTGCCTCAAAGGTCTGGTCCGTAACCGCTTCCGGCTTTGCCATTGCGTAAGTCCTCCCTTTTCTTCCGTCTGCCGGACATGCCCGCCGTACACTGGCGACGCTATTTTCGACAGTAGGTAGCCTAAGTGTACCGATACGTAATTTTCGGCGCAACCCGAATCATGCGGGCGCGGGAACGCATTTCAGCGCGATGGCACACGCTCATCGAGCACCGTATGTATACTCGACCCATGCCAACTCCCGCCCCATCGACTGAAGCCAAAGAAGCCAACGTGAATGAACACACCTGGAAGCGTCGCGCCTTCCACCTCTGCGCCGCGATGGTATTCCCTGTCGTCGCCCTTGCATTTGGTTACAAGGCCGCCGTGTACACCGCGGCAATCGCGGTGGCGGCGCTCGCCTCCGGTGAGGCGCTGCGGCTTGCCGTCCCCGCGGTTAACGTTCGAGCAGTGGCACTGCTGGGACCATTGCTCAAACCACGAGAGAAGCGGAGCCCCACTGCGGCGACGTACCTCGCGCTCGCGTCACTGACTGTGCTGCTCCTCTTCGGCATACCGGCGGCGACGCTGGCGCTGGCCTACACCGCTCTCGGCGACCCTGCGGCGGGCATAGTCGGCACGAAGTACGGCAGGCTGCGAGTGCGCCTTCTCGGCCAACGCCTCGGCGGCAAGAGCCTCGAGGGCACGCTGGCCTTCCTGGCAGTGTCGACGGCAGTCGGGACCGGGCTCTGGGCGGCCGGGGTGTACGGCACGCTCTGGCCCGCGCTCGTGGGCGCCGCCGTGGCCGCGCTCGTCGAGTTCCTGCCCGTTCCCTTGGAAGACAACGTAACGGTCCCCCTCGCGAGCGCCGCGATCATGTGGCTGCTGTGGGTTGGGTAGACCGCGGAGACCACTGTTGTCATAACCGGTAAATGCCCGCGATTTGCTGTTGACCAGCAATAGTGCCGCTGATACACTCTGTAGGTTCTTGGCAGGGGCTAGGGAGAGAGCATGGTTGTCATTGGGCTCACGGGAGGCATCGGCGCCGGCAAGAGCGAGGTCTCCCGTATACTGACCGGACACGGCGCCGTCATCATCGACACCGCACTCCTTGGACACGAGGCCTACGCGCCGGGAACCGCAGCCTGGAGAGCGATCATCAAGGCATTTGGGCGGGGGGTTCTCCTTCCGGACGTGCAGATTGACAGGAAGATGCTGGGAGACATCGTCTTCGATGACCCCGCGGCGCTCGACCGCCTCAACGCCATCACGCGCCCCGCCATCAGCGACCTGATTCGGGAACGTCTGCGTGCCACCGAGCGTCTTGGAACACGAGTGGCGGTAATTGACTCGGCCACGCTGGTAGAGGCCGGGTGGACGGAGCTGGTGGACGAGGTCTGGGTCACCACGGCGCCCCGGGAAGCGGTCTTCCGGCGGCTGCGGGTGCGGAGCCGCCTCTCAGACAGGGCCATCATGCAGCGCATCGAATCCCAGGTCGCGGACGTCGAACGGAGGGCCCACGCGGACGTAGTCATCGCCAACGAGGGCAGCCTGGCCGACCTCCGGGCCAGGGTCGACGCGCTGTGGGAACAGCGAATTCAAGCAAAGGTGGGTAACCATGGAGCAGGCTAGGGTGAGAGGGACAGGGTTTCAAACGCTTCAGATTGAAGAGTACGTCGTTGAGGACGAGCCGTTCTACATGCCCTTGGGCAATGAGATCGAGCTCTTTGAAGCAGCGTACCTGCAGAAGATCCCCGTCCTGCTGAAGGGACCCACTGGGTGTGGCAAGACCCGGTTCGTGGAGCACATGGCCCACCGGCTGAGCCAGCCCTCATCCGTCCGACAGCAGAGCGGCGCAGAGGCGCGCTCCGTGCCGCTGGTCACCGTGGCCTGCCACGAGGACCTGACCGCGAGCGACCTCGTCGGCCGCTACCTCATCGACGCCGAAGGCACGCGCTGGATCGACGGCCCGCTGACCCGCGCTGTGAAGGTCGGCGCCATCTGCTACCTCGACGAGATCGTCGAGACCCGCAAAGACACAACCGTGCTGATTCACCCCCTGACCGACCACAGGCGCATTCTGCCCATAGAGAAGCAGGGGCTCCTCATGGAGGCCAATGATGGCTTCCTGCTGGTGATTTCCTACAACCCCGGCTACCAGAGCGCCCTCAAGGACCTGAAGCATTCCACCCGTCAGCGGTTTGTCTCTCTCGAGTTCGACTACCCGCCGCCGGAGATTGAGGCGAAGATCCTGGAGCACGAGGCTGGCGTCGATGCCGAAACCGCCATGAGCTTGGCCAAGCTCGGCGAGAAAGTCCGCAACCTGAAGGACCACGGCCTGCAAGAGGGTTCCAGCACCCGTTTGCTCATCTACGCGGGCAAGCTCATGAGTCAGGGCGTCGCCGCACGCGACGCATGCCAGGTGGCCATCGTGTGGGCGCTGTCCGACGACGTTCAGATACAGCGGAGCATGGAGGAGGTCATCTCCTCGATCTTCGAGTAGATGTGGAGCGCATGAGCATCCCCACCCCAGAGGTCCTGGAAGCCCTCTTGGGGAAGGCCGCTTCCGCAACGGCTCTCCCGGCTGACCTTATGCACGCCGCTGTGCTCCTTCCGCTCTTCGAGCGCGACGGCGGCTACCACCTCGTGCTCACCCGCCGCAGCTACCAGTTGACGCGCGACGGTGGCGTCATCTGCTTCCCCGGCGGCGGCTGCGAGCCCGACGACCCTGACCTCACCCACACCGCGCTCCGCGAGACCCATGAGGAGATTGGCGTCGCGCCGGAGGACGTCCGCGTGCTCGGCGCCATTGAGCCTTACTTCACACGCAACGGCTTCGCCATTCACCCCGTCGTCGGCCTCATTCCCGCGTCCTACCCATACCAGCCCAGCGTGGACGAGGTCGATGAGATCATCGAGCCGCCCCTGGACGCCCTCTACGACCCGGCGAACCTGCGCCACGAAGGGCTGCTGCGGCCCGAGGGCCTCGTAAACCGATTTACGTACGTGTATCAAGGCCGTATCATCTACGGCGCTACGGCACAGATGCTTTCCCGGCTTTTGGAACTGATTGCGGAAGGTATGGAAAAGGAGGTCCCATGGCAGAGCAGGACCCCCGTCTCGAGAGCATAACCCGGGAGCTGTCACAGTTTCCCGCCGCCGTTCTTCAGCAATACGAGTCGGCGTATGACAAGGCTCGCAGGCTGCTGTCCGCCGAGGACCTCGTGACCTGGGCGGAGCAGGGCGCATCTATCGCACGCCAGTCGGTGCGAGCGTGGGAGGCCACCACGGACTACTATGCCGCCAGCATGGACGTCCTGCCCTTCCTCTCCTTCGCCAACTTTGTCCCGTGGGCCAAATACGGCGCGGACCTTTGTCAGGCCTCGCCGACGATTGCGGCCGCGTACTTCCGCGCCAGCGTCTTCACGCTCCCCCACCTTCGACCGCGGCAGGTCGCCGGCTGGAGCGAGCTGGGCAAGTCCCTGTCCAAGGGGACCTGGAAGTCCACGGCGCTCGCCTGCAAGTTCTTCGATGTCAGCCCGCAGATGGTTCCCTCCATGACCTTCCCGGAGATGGAGCGCTTCATTCGATTCATCGACATCCTGTCCCAGCGTTCCTACGACCTTGCGACAGAGTGCCTCGATTTGAGCCAGCAAGTCTTCCCCCAGTTGGGCGATAGCCGCGACAACTTCATCTCCCTTGTGACGACCCTCGCCGACGCCAACGGAAACTGGCGCGAAGTCAAGGACTGCTTCGCCGTCGGTAGCCGGGCCGTGGCCCGGGTCGAGCGCTCCCAGCGCGGCCGTTTTCTCGCTCTGGCAGAGCGTCTCTCCCGCAGCGGCCAGGGTGGCGTCATCTCCTTCCTCCGCGACGGCTCCCAGGGGCTGGGGCAGATGGACTTCTCCACGCACCCGGTGGTCATCGGCCTGGGAGAGCGTCTCATGGCCATCTCCCCGCCGGCGGTCCCGCCCTTCTTCGCGGTGGCCCCCGCCGTGCTAAACCGGGTCTCCACGCCGCAACTGGAATTGTGGTACGGCGAGGGCGCGCGGCTGTTGTCCGAGAACCTGGAGAGCGGCCTTGCCTTCTTCCGGATGGAGTCCTCCTACGCGGAGGAGCTTCTGGACAAGCTGTCGGCCGGCGTTGAGCTGAGTCGCGTCCGCGAAGTCGTGGGGCTCTACTCCCGCGCGCTGGCCGGCAACGACATGGACATTGCGCCGGCGCAGGAGCTCGTCGACAAGGGCATCGGCTGGGTGTCCGGCAACCACGCAACTATCGAGGGCACCACCCTCTACCTGCCCGCATTGATCGACGGCGCGCCCACAAAGGCGGAGAACTTCGCGAAGCTCAAGGTCATCGCCACGCACCAGGTCGTACACCAGGAGTTTGGCAGCTTCGGCTTTAGCTACGAGAAGCCTTCCAATCTGTTCCGAGACCTGCGCCCGTTGGTACAACACTCCCGCCACCACATTCGCGACAAGTCCCACGATGAGCCGGAGGAAGTGCCTCAGGAAGAGGCGACGGAGACCGGCCCCGTGTCCGCCGAGACTGGCTGGGTCACGGACATGCAGGGCTTCTTCGACGTCTTCCCGGAGCGCCACATGGCCCTGGACATCTTCACGGTTGTCGAGGACAGCCGCCTGGACGCCCGCGTGATGCGCGAGTACCGCGGCATTGGACCGCCCTACCGGCGCTTGCAGGAGGAGTCGCTGGACGAGCGGCCCTTCATCCAGGAGATGCCGGCGCAGCAGGGGCTGATTGAGTTCCTGGTTCGCGTAAGCCTGGGACAGCGCCGCGGGATACCCGTAGCCTCTTACCTGGTCGAGGACGCCATGCTCATGGCGAAGCTGGCGCTGCGAGTCATGCGCGTCGGCGCTACCGTGGAGGACGCCGCTGAGGCTACGCTCCGCACCTACCTCTTCCTCGCAGGCATCCCCAACCACTTTGTGCCCAACAACCAATGGGTCATGGTCGACGTTCCCGAAGAGGACGACTACGAGGACCCGGAAAACATCGAAGACCTGCTGAGTCGGCTGGATAAGCCCGAGCAGGAAGAGCAGGAGCAGCAGTCGGAAGAGGGCCAGGGGGAGCAGCCCTACCAGTCGCCGCAGGACGTCGAGTACCGTGGCGAGTTCAAGCCCGAGTTGGTGCAGCTGCTCGAAGAAATGAAGGAGGCCCAGCGCCAGGCAAATGAGGGCGAGGCCCCCCAGTTGACCCGCGAGATGCTTGAGGAGCTGCTGGCCCAGAGCGCCGAGTTGGAGCAGGGCGGCGACTACGACATGGACACCAGCGCCACTGCCAAGAACCTCATGCGTGAGGTCGGCATGAAGCTGCCGCCCAAGGAAGCGGCGCAGGGGCAAGGGCCATTCATCCACATCGAGGATGAGGGCGGGCCGCTGGAGGCCAAGGACCCGCACACCAGCGTCTATGACGAGTGGGACTTCCGCGCTGGCGACTACCGCCCCAGGTGGTGTGTGGTCCGGGAGAAGACCATGGCCGAGGGCGACACCGGCTTCTGGCAGACCATCCTCCAGACCAACGCCAACTTGATTGCGGAGATCCGCCGACAATTTGAGCAGGTCCGCCCGGAGACTTTCCGCAAGATCCGCCGCCTCCAGGATGGCGAGGAGTACGACTTCGACGCCCTCGTCGAGGCCATCGTCGACATGCGCCTCGGCCTCAGCCTGCCCGACCGCGTCTACTGGCGCCGCAACAAGATGGACCGCGACGTGGCAGTGCTTTTCCTGCTCGACATGAGCGCCTCCACCGGCGAGGCCATTGACGAGTCCCGCGGCGGCCCCGACGAGTGGGATGCCCCCGGCAACCCCGTCGATTACATGCTCTGGCTCCGCAACCGCCGCGCCGGCGACGGCCCGCCTCGCCGCACCTACAAGCGCATCATCGACCTGGAGAAGGAGAGCGCAATTCTTCTGATTCAGGCCCTGGAGACCCTGGGCGACAAGTACGGCATCTACGGCTTCTCCGGCTATGGCCGGGAGAACGTGGAGTACTACACAATCAAGGACCTGAACGAGGGCCTGACGGACCGCGTGCACAAGCGCATCGACAAGATCACGCCGCTCCACGCAACCCGCATGGGCCCGGCCATCCGCCACAGCGTCAAGAAGCTGGACGAAATTGACGCTAAGACCAAGGTGCTCTTCCTCATCAGCGACGGCCGGCCGCAGGACCGTGGCTACAGCCGCGAGGGTGTGGAGAAGGAGTACGCCGTCCACGACACCCGCAAGGCCCTGATGGAAGGCAAGGCGAAGGGCATCATCCCCTTCTGTCTCACGGTGGACAAGGCCGGCCACGACTACCTCAAGACAATGATGGGCGACATGGGCTACGAGGTGCTGTCCGACATCAACATGCTGCCCCAGCGCCTCCCGGAGCTCTACAAGCGCCTAACGGTCTAGCCACGCCTCATAGCAAGAGCCGTCGAAGCGGCCCGGCAGCGAAAGACTGCCGGGCCGCTTCATTCATCTGCAACACCCCGTCCGAATGCCTCCCTATAGGCGATTCTCGATTCGCTAGATCCTGATCAACCCCTCCTCCGTTCCGGCCACCCTCCGACCTACCGGTGCCCTCCGCCAGTCTTGTGAAATTCAGGACCCCCCGCTCTGCCTCTGCTCCCCCACACCCCGCCACCGACCCCTTGCCCGCGCGTCGCACCGACGGCTACCCTCCCTCCTGGAACACCACAGCTACAACCGGGCCATCGGCATCCGCACAGGTGCATTTGCACGTTGCCCTTATGGTCTGACTCGACGACAGTGTGCGGTTTGGCACACGGCCGATGGGATTGGGTTCCCCCCCGGCATAAAATTCTTGGATTTGTAGCTGCCATGCGACACCGCAGCTACAAATACGAATACCATCGTGACATCGCCGCAGCTACGGCGGAGGCAGCAATTTATGGGCCCACACGCCGGCGCTTCCCTGTTTCCCAACCGCCGGCCACCCTCCTGCCTACCAGTGCCCTCCGTCAGTGAAGTGAACATCGGGATCTCCCGCACAGCCCCTGCTGCCCCCACCCCTGCCACCGGCCCATTGCCTGCACGCCGCATCTATGGCTACCCTCCCTCCATGGAACACCACAGCCACAGCCGCGACATCGTCATCAACGCAGGTGCATTTGCACGTCGCCCGCATGGCCTGACTCGTCGACAGTGTGCGGTTGGGCACAAGGCTGATGGGATTGGGTTCACCCCGCATAAATTTTTTGGATTTGTAGCCACTGTGCGACATGCCAGCTACAAATACGAATACCATCGTGACATCACCGCAGCTACTGCGGAGGCAGCTAAAAGAGCCCCGGTGCACCGGCAGTGCCCAAGCGTCTGCGGACGCAGTGGTAGCCGTAGCGGTGAAAGTAGTGCGGTCCGAGAAGTAGTGTGGCCGACAAGCCACGCCCCATCCCGACGGTGTATGATTGCCCCTGCCAACATGCAGGCAATCCGCCCCGGCGCCAGGGAGCATCTTGGACAACACACCCGCCACCGAAGCCTCCGTCCCGCGCACATGGCGGCACCGGCTGCCGTTCTTCCACGGCTACGTCATGGTGGCCATCGGCTTCTCCATGATGTTCGTGTCCAACGGCATCAACTGGTCCCTGGGCGTCATCGCCAACCCCATGCGCGAGGACCTCGACTGGACGATCTCTCAAGTCTTCGCCGGGCTCTTCCTCCGCATCCTGATGGGCGCGTTGGGAGCCTTCGCCCTGACCCGGTTCGCCGACACCCCGGGCGGCGCGCGGCGCACCGTCTTTCTGACGGGCCTCGTCATCGCGAGCTGCCTCGCTCTCACCAGCCGCGTGACCGAGGTGTGGCAGTTCTGGCTGCTGGTTGGCGTGGTGACCGGCTTCATGTCCGGCGGGCACGCCATGCTGTTCACGCAAGCAGTGGTGCCGCGCTGGTTCCGTAAATACCGGGGCCGCGCCGTCGCCGCCGCGACGATGGGGTCGAGCACCGCCGCGTTCATCCTGCCCACGCCCATCGCCTTCCTAGTCGGCGAGTTTGGTTGGCAATCGGCGTGGATCCTGCTCGCCTTCCTTTCGCTGACGATGTCAGTCCTGCCCTCGCTCCTCATCGTGCGGCAGCCGGAGGACCTCGGCATGACCCCCGACGGCCTGCCCCCCGACGCGCCGTCGCAGTCGTCCAGCCCGCAGCGGGAGGAGCCCGCCGTCGACGCCCACACTGCCGTGCGGTCGCGGCTGTTCTGGTTGCTCGTCATAACCATATGCCTCGCCACCACCTCGTCGATGAGCGTCCCAGCCATCATGGCGCCAATGTACGAGTGGAAGGGCTTCGACCCGGCGGCGGCGGCGTTGGGCGCCACCATCTACGGGCTGTTCAGCATGACCAGCCGCTTCCTCTGGGGCTGGGTGGCCGACAAGGTGCACATAGCCGCGCTGGCCGTCGGCGTGGGCCTCTTCAACGCCGTCACCTTCCCGCTGCTTATCGTGCTGAGCGATGGCAGCGCCTACGTGTACGCAGCTATGGTGGGAGTTGGCGTGTCCGGGCTCGTTGTCGTGCAGAGCCTCGTGTGGCCCTTCTTCTTTGGCCGCCGGCACCTAGGCGCCATCGTAGGCGTCAGCCGGCCCTTCCCGGTGGTCATGAGCGCGAGCGGCGTCATCTTCATGCCCCTCATCTTCGACGCGACTGGCAGCTACAGCCTGTCGCTGATAGCGATGAGTGCAGCCGCGTTCTTGAGCGTAGTAGCGATGCTCATCGCAGTGCGAAGCCCCGTCCCAAGGAACTCCGCATGACCGAGGCCCCGCTCCAGCGCGCAACATTCACCATCCAACCCTTGCCGCCCTTCGACTTCGCGATGACAGCCGACTACGCCACCTACTTCCGAGGCCGCAACCTCTGGGAGTTCTACGAGAACGGCGTCTACCGCCGCGTAGTTGACCTGCCCGGTCAGCTTGGCGTTGCGGCCATACGCTCCCTCGGCACGGTTGACGCGCCGCTGCTCGAGGTAGCGGTCGCCGCGCCGTCGCTGGACGACGACGCAGTCGCAGAGACCCGCCGGCAGGTCGAGTGGGTCTTCCAGACGCAAGTGGACCTCGCGCCCTTCTACCGCACGGCGGAGGGAGACCAGTTCCTGGCGCCGCTCACGGCCATGCACCGGGGCTTCCGCGTCCCGCAGGGCACGTCAGTCCTCGAGGGGCTGGTGAACGCTATCCTGGGGCAGCAGATTAGCGGGCAGGTCGCCCGCGCCGTGCGCACCGCAGTGATGGAGGCATACGGCGAGACCTTCACAGTCGACGGCGTGGAGTACCGCGCCTTCCCCACACCACAAGCCCTGGCCGCCGCCGGCGTCGAGGGGCTGCGAGGGCAGAAGCTCAGTTGGCGGAAGGCGGAGTACGTGGCAGACATCGCCGCCAAGGAGGCATCGGGAGAGATAGACCTGGAGGGTCTCTTCAACCGCTCCGACGAGGAAGTGGTCGAGACCCTCACGGCGCTCCGAGGCGTCGGCGTGTGGACTGCGCACTGGCTGATGGTGCGCACGCTAGGCCGCACCGACGGCTTCCCCCACGGAGACCTCGCCATCCAGCGCACCCTCGGAGAGTTGGTCAACGGCGGCGTCCGCATGACAGCGGAGGAGGCGCTGGCCTACTCCCTGCGATGGTCGCCCTACCGCACCTACGTGACAACGTACCTCTTCGCGGCCATCCGCTCCGGCCGCCCCGACTGGCTGCCGCCGACGCCGTGAACGTGCAGTTGACTTGTCACCCACATCGGGGATAAGTGGCTTAAGTCAGTTGGATTCAGGCAGACCCGATCAACGTTGTTGCGAGTGTCGCTAAAGTGGCTCCCAAAACACCCATGAGCATCCACATTAGCCTATCGATCTTGGCCTCGAGGCGGTCCATACGAGAATCCATGCGGTCCATCCGCTCGCTGTGATGCCGCTGCCCCTCCACCAACACCCCAATTGTCTGCGCCATAGTAATTGACGCGGGGTCGACGGCCATGCTGTTCTCCTAAGCATAGAATACAGGACAAACATAGCCTCTTTTGCTCTACAACTCAATAGTAGGAACGGAAATTGTCACCGTATCCTTGTTCAATTCTTGCGAGTTGGTCAAAAGCGCCACCCCGACTGGTTGCCGCCGGCGCCGTAAGGATTTTTGCCGCCGACACTCACCTATTGCACCAATGGACGGTAGACGTGGCATAATCAGTTGTATGAATGGGAGAACTGCTCTTTCCATGGTGCTTGCCGCCACGCTGGCCGCATTGCTGGCCTCTGCGCTGGGCGCGTCGTGGAGCGACGGGGAAGAAGACGCCTCGGCTGGTGTGGAGCAGATCACGCTCCCGGCCGTTCCAATCGCCTTGGCGCCCGGCTGGAACCTGATCTCGATCCCATTCCAGCCGCTCAATCCGGCAATCGACGTCATTGCGCCCCCGGGGCACCCTGCGGACGTCGTCATGACGTTTGACAGCGCGCAGGAATTCTGGGCCGTGTCCCAACGCGACCCGGAGACGGGGCTCTTTGCCGGCGACATCCAGGAGATGAACTCAGACAGGGCCTATTTTGTCCGCACGAACAGCTTTCTCCCATTGCTGGTGGGGAGGCCACCGATAACCACATGGGGCACTCCGCCCGCGCCTCCGGTTGCCCTGCAAATCATGGAAGGCTGGAACCTGGTTCCTATGACCGTCCTCAACTACCGGGTGCCGTACGCCGTCGCAGCGGACGACTATTTCAGGTCACTGACCAACGGGGGCCGCCCGGGCTGGCTGCGGGCGATGGGCTACAACACTTTGGCGCAACGGTGGGAGTCCATCTCGCCAGGCGACGTCGCGCTGGTGGGCGCGGGCCGCATCAACCCTTGCACGAGCCTGCCCGTCGACAAGGAGCGCGTCGAGGCGGGCATCGAGCGCTGCCAGGCCGGCGAGTACACCGAGCGGTCGCCGGCCGGCTCCACGGCTGCGGGCGATGTATGGGGCGCCTTCGACGGCAGCGACCGGGTCGCCCTGAGGGCCGCCCTCAGAATGGGCAAGGGTTACTGGGTCTACTCCACCGTGGAAGGCGTAATTCTCCCGTAACCGGACTGGCAAGGACAAGCTCAATTTTGTGTGGCGAGGTTCGGAACTACCGGCTAAACGTAAACGTGAACAGGCTGAAGTCCGGCGAGTTGGCGCTCAGGCGGATTTCTCCCCGCCGCTGCATTGGGCTTTGCAGTACGTTGTACATGCGCGGTCCGTCGACATTGAGCACCGTGTTGCCCTTTTCGTCCTCGGAGACGTCCTTGCCACGATGCTCCTCGGGCACCGGCTTGCCGTCCAGCGTCACGATGACGAGGAACGGGTCGCCTCCCGTGGGGCGCACAACAACGTTAACGCTTCGCGCGCTGTAGTTGATCGCCACGTAGTCCCCGTAGTTGTTGGTGGACCTGCCGTGGGTCACGCTCTCGCTGTCTATGCTCCAGAGTCCATGGAGGTAGAATTTGCCGTCCTCGTAGTCTCCGGGGTCGTTGAAGTGGATGGGAACCTCTCCGCTCACAGACTCACTGTTGCCCAGGTAGTCGCCACTGCGCCATGCACGGCCCGCGAAGAGCTCGCGAGTCTTGGACTCGCCGGAGGGTGGAGCGTCGCCTTCCTCGGGGATCACGCCACCGACTGGGATGCCGGAGATGTCATTGCCGGCCTCCTCCAGCAGCGCGCGGACCCAAAGCTCCGTATCCAGGTAGGCGCCCTCACCGATGTGGTGGTAGCGTGCCTCGCCGTTCTGGTCGATGAGGAACTTGTGGGGCCAGAATCGGTTCTTGTAGGCCCTCCAGGTATTGAAATCGTTATCCATGGCCACCGGCCACGTTATCCGCTCCCGGACCATTGCTTCTCGGACGTTTCCCTCGTCCTTTTCAAACTCGAACTCCGGCGCGTGGACGCCAACGATGGTCAGGCCGTTGGCGGCGTACTTCTCGTTCAAGTCGCGCAAGTACGGAAGCGTTCTCAAGCAGTTAATTCAGGTGTATGTCCAGAAGTCCACCAACACAACCTCACCCTGCAGCTCCGTCATGGTGAGGGGCGGGCTGTTGAGCCACTTGGTGAGTCCAGTGAACTCCGGCGCCGCGTTCTCATCGCTCTCCGTGGGCGGCGTGACTTCCACTCCGCGCTGCAGCGCATCTTCTATTGCGGTGATCTTGGGGGCTTCCGGTTCGACGGGCGCCAACGCTGCCGTCGACGGCGCAGCAGGCGCCGCGGTAGACGCGTTGTCATCGCCGCCGGAGCAGCCCGCAAGCGCGAGCATGGCCACCGCCGCCAGGGCGATGATGATGCCGGTCCGACGTATCACAGGCGTACCTCCTTTCTCAGGATGGTTTCGCGTCAATGGGCACTCTTTCAGTATACATTGCAGGGGCTTCTCCAGTAAAAACCGTCTCACCACGCGGTCGGATAGGAGCGGCAGCCGGAATGGATGGGAATGAGGCTGTGTTGTTCCCAGGGGCTCACCTTCCGCTCTGGGCTCCGTCCCACCTTGTACATCCCACCTGAGCCGCGGCCGTTCCCGGCGCACCGTCCCCGCCGTTCGCCCCCTTCGAGAGCCTCAGGACAGGCTTCGACGAGCTCAGGGTGAGCGGAGGGCGGAAACGAAAGCGTCAGCATAGCTGACGGGGGGAATTGTTTCCGGCGGGCCTCCGTAGGGGAGGAATTGTCTTTGGGCCGGCCTCCGTATCTGGATGATTCGTTCCCAGCTACAAAAACGCAGGGAACCAAAGAGTGCAAAATTCCCGAGGGTCCGCCGAACCTTACGCGGTCTTCAATGCGGACCAAGCGGGGAGGACCCACATGGCGCGCATGATGAGGTTGGGGTCTTGTTCGAGGTCCTTCAGTGCGTGTTGCATGGGGGGAGGGTATCGGAGGCAGCGGCGCAGGGGCAAGAAGGTGGTGTCAGGGTTCCCGCGGGCGGGGGCCGGAGGGCAACCACGAGGGTTGCCCTCTACGGGTGGGGCGCGGGGGCGGCGCGCAAAGGCAGCTTTCGGGGGATTCCCTGGATTCCGGCCCCATCGGGGTACGGGGCCGACCTATCGCCGGAATGCCGAGAGGGTGGGCACGTTACGCAAGGGTCTCCGCCAAGGATGGGGTGACAGGCCGCGCCGGGTGCGCGGGGGCACGACGCCGGCGCCGCTTGGGCCTATGCCAACTCGTCGGGAGACAGTGGCGGATTATCTCGGATGATTCCGCCGACTATGCTCTTGGAGGCGGTTGTCCCAGCGTAGATAGTAGCCTTTGTAGTCAGGGTCTGATACCCAGGTTGCCGCGTCCAGAAGGGGGGCCAATTATCGTTTGAGTAGGAATCCCATTGCATGCTGGGAACCCCGGGGCCGCAATCACTCCCGGGTCTATCCTCAGCGCATCAGGCTCTTTTTGCGCCCTCACATACTGCCTGTACTCCTCCGTGCAGAGTGGAAGCAGGCTGCTATCATTGGCCTCCACTGCTTTTGCGGCCATGCGGATCGACTCATCAAGGGTGGGGAGTTGCGGCGGGTCCCAAACAATCTGCCGGGGTCCATTCTCATCAGTAACGATGCGTCCGGTCTCCGCGATGAAATCGAGGTGGTTTCCTCGAAGCTGGGCCTTTGTATGGGAATTATATCGCATTTTAGCCAAACCCTTGACAAGTAGGTGGGAGTACGCCCTGGAGAACAACGGGCGGATCGGCAGGACTATTGGCTACCCTGACCTTGTGCGCCACGCCGACGACCTCGAGGACTTCTATCGGGCGATGTTCCCCAACGGCACATGGACAACGCCGCCGCCGCCATGACCTGCACTCGCCACATGGCCAGCGCACCGTCGGCTTGCGTCTCCCTCGTCCGATTGGTACGGTAGAAGGTCCCACCCCCCTCGCTGCATCAGCGAGAAGGAGGGAGTCATGCGACGACACTGGATGGTCATGGCCACCGCGCTGGCGGTGGCTTCTCTTGCGGTCCTCCACACGCCTCCGGCCTATGCGCTGTGTGAGTTCCCGAACAGCCTTGCGGACAAGATGGACCGGCGCGATGGCGCCTTCCTGGGAACCTCGGTCAAGGTGGAGGAGATCACTGTCCCTGTACAACGCGAGAGATTCGCCGACGACACCGGCACGTATTACCGGACCACCTTCGATGTCGAGCGGGTGTGGAAGGGCAGACGCAGCGAGGAGCTGGTGGTGGATTCCGGAAAAGACTTCACGGTGGGTGGCCTGTTCGTCGTCTATGGCAAGTACAGCTTGAACGATGAGCGCAGTGACTACGACAGCGACTACCTTTGCAGCGGCAATGCCCGCATCCCGACCGGGAACAACGTGGCTTTGGGGTGGTGGAGCGGCGACGTCGGATCAGAGCCGAATGAGTATGAACGGGTGCGGGCGATGTATGGGAATGGCCACGCGCCCGACGCGCCGCCCCTGTGGGCGCAAGGGCTTGTGGGTGCGACGGCGGCAGGGCTTGCAGGGTTCGGCGTGTTTAGTCTCGTGCGATGGGTACGGCAGAAGGTCGCGCCCCCGTAAATGCGGGGTTTGGCTAAAATGCGATATAATTCCCCTTTGTATACTCGTCCAGCGGCTCAATGACGACACCCACGGGACCGATATCTTCCACAGGCGTGGTCTCACCCTCAGACGTGCTGTCTCCGTCGAAGGCAAGGGTCAGACTCAAGGATAGCGCCTAGAGAACGCCAATGGTCCCACCCGCAATGGCCTTACGCCAGATACTCCGGCTCATATGATTTCTCCAGTCTCGCAACCTTTGGACTGGCCTATTGATGGCCGATCTACTAGACCTAACCTTTCCGCCACCCTATTGCACACAGCTTTGGAGAGACCAAGCTTGGGCGCCATTGCTCAAGATGCGCGCTTGGACGCGGCCGTCCCGCCCTTCGACGGGGGGAAGGTGGCCCTTCGACAGGCTCAGGGTGAACGGATGTCTGCAGCTACTCTCGCCGAGCAGGGCAGCCGTCGCGGAGGACGCAAGCGGCGCACAGTGGGCGCAGCGCCTTGCACACCTGGCGTCCGTGCGAGATCAGCGCCACATGGAAGGCGTACACATCCTCCGTCGGCACGAGCGATTCCAGCACATCGTGCGCCTTTTCCGCGGACACCTTGGGGCCGATGAGGCCGAGGCGCCCGGACACGCGGTGGACATGGGTGTCGACGGCCATGGCGGGCATTCCCAGCGCGAAACAGAGCACGATGGCCGTCGTCTTGGGCCCGACGCCCGGCAATTTGCGCAGCCACGCCTTCGCCTCCTCCAGCGGCATCTCCGCCAGGAAGGAGAGGTCGTAGCCGCCCGTCAACTCGCGCACCTGCTTCAGAGTTTCCTGGATACGGGGGACTTTTTGCTTGGCGAGCCCAGCCGACATCACGTACGGCGTGATCTCCTCCGGGTCCGCGTCGGCTACAGCGTCCCACGAGGAATAGGCTGACTTGAGGCGGTGACCGGCCCGCTCCGAATTCACGTCGGACGTGTGCTGCGAGAGGATGGTGAAGACCAACTCCGTCACGGGGTCGTAGCGGGGCGACCACTCGGCCCTGCCCTGCTGCTCCACCAGCAGCTCGAACACCTCAGCGGCGCGCTTTCTAGGCGACCGCGGCCGGCGGGGACGCCGTTCCTTGACGGGCATGTCCTACCTCTGACACTGACATGAGGATGATGCGCACAGTGAAGCGGGCGTGGCAGCATCATGGTACACGAATCACCAAGGTGAAAGGAGCAGGGTATGAGCAGAATACTAGGGGACTTGACCATTCGACTCAGCAGGAGCGGTGCAACGTGGAGCCTGGCGGAGCCGCTGGAATACCATGTTGGGGCCGAGGACAGTGACACCGTCGTCCAGGTGCCGGCGGGATTCGAAACGGACCTCGCCAGCGTGCCGTGGTTCGGGCGGTGGCTGGTGTCGAGCTGGAAGGGCACAGCTCGAGCCGCCGTTGTCCACGACTTCCTCTATTCCGTCGTCGGACGCCGGCTGCACGGCTTCACGAGAGCACAAGCCGACTCAATCTTCGGCGAGGCGCTGCGAGTGACGGGATCAAAGGCTTGGCCCGTGATCTGGGCAGCCGTGCGCCTCTTCGGACTGGCGGCATGGCGCGGAAGGGAGCGGGAGGCGGTCGAGCCGTAGCTTCGATACAGGCGGTTGCCGGGGCCAACACCCCGGCTTATACTGCCCCTGCGTCAACAGGTCAATCTATCAGCAGACTGTAGGCGCAGGGGTGGCGCCACGCATCAGACGCCCCGGGGCGCGGCACACCCACACCGGGAGCAAGACACCATGGCAACCATCTTTCACATCACCACCCGCGAGCTTTGGCGCCGGTCCATCACGCGAGGTCAATACACGCACGAGACCCTGCGCGCAGAGGGCTTCATTCATTGCTCCGCGAAGGAACAGGTGTTGGGCGTGGCGAACGCCAGGTTTGCCGGTCAAGACGACTTGGTGCTCCTGCGCATCGACACCAGCGACGTGATGTCCGTTATCCAGTACGAGAAACCCTCGGGATCCGAGGAATCCTACCCGCACATCTACGGCCCACTCAACCACGACGCCGTCAAGACGGTCATTGATTTTCCACCTTCCGCCGATGGTTCATTTACGCTGCCAGCGGAATTGCAGGACTAGCACAAATGAGGCGCGCGTGAGGTGCGCCTCCACGCCTACCCAGCCCAAGCGCTCGTTGCTATAATGGCGCGCAACATGACAGGGGGAGTGACATGCGAGACCTCATCGAGAGCGCGTTGAAGGGACTCAACGCCGACTATGTCGAGATACGGATTGAGGAGCGGGAGTCCACCTCAATTACTTTCCGCGGTCGAGAGCTGGACGAGATTGGCCAAAGTACAGGCAAGGGCGGCAATGTGCGCGCCTGCGTGAAGGGCGGCTGGGGCTTCGCATCTTTCAATAGCCTGGACGACCTCCACGAGAAGGCGCAGCAGGCCGTCGAACAGGCGCGGATGGTAGGCAACGAGAAGACGGACCTGGCCGAAGCACCCCCAGTCGTGGCCATCATCCCGCCGCATATCGTCAGCGATCCCGCGGAGGTCCCTCTCTCCGAGAAGCACCGCATCCTGGAAGAGTACCTGGACCTGCTGTGGGGGGGACCGGAGATCCAGACATCGTCGCTGCGGTACGCAGATGGTCATCGCACGATGTACTACGGCAACACGCAGGGCACCTTCACTCAGCAGGCCCGCATTGACGTGAACTTCTGGGCCAGCGCTGTGGCTCGATCCGGCGGCGAGGTGCAGCAGGCCAGCATCAGCATGGGCAGTCTGGGCGACTTCGGGTTGGTCCACCGCATGCACGACACTGTGGCGGCGCTCCCGCAGAAGGCCGTGGACTTCCTGAATGCGCCCCAAGCCAAGGGCGGCGAGTACACCGTCATCCTGGACCCCATTCTGGCCGGCGTCTTTGTCCACGAGGCCTTCGGCCACCTCTCAGAGGCTGACCACGTCTACGAGAACCCGAAGCTACGCGAAGTGATGGTGCTGGGCCGGCGCTTCGGCGGCGAGCACCTGAACATCGTCGACGGGGCCAAGATCCCGGCGCTCCGCGGCAGCTTCCAGTACGACGAAGAGGGCGTGGAGGGCCAGCGCACGGACCTCATTCGTGAGGGCGTGCTGGTCGGGCGGCTGCACTCGCGGGAGACGGCGGCCAAGATGGGTGAGACACCCTCGGGCAACGCCCGGGCCATCGGGCACCAGTTTCCCCCCATCGTCCGGATGACCAACACCATCATCGAGCCGGGCGAGGCGAAGCTGGAGGACCTGCTGGAGGGCGTCAAGGAGGGCGTCTACTGCAGCAACTGGTACGGCGGTATGACCAGCATGGAGCAGTTCACCTTTTCCGCCGGCGAGTCGTACATGATCCGCGACGGCCGCATTGAGGAGGCCGTCCGGCCCGTAATGCTCTCCGGCAACGTCTTCACGACGCTTGAGAACCTGGACGGCGTCGCGAATGACCTTGAGATGAACGAAGGCGGCGGCTGCGGCAAGGGCGGCCAGTCGCCGTTGCCCGTGTCCAACGGCAGCCCACACATCCGGCTGCGCAACTGCCTTGTGGGAGGGCGGTAAGATGCTGGAAGAAGAAGTTCTGGCCCTCGCCCAACGGCACGCGGACCAGGCGGAGGTCTACTCCGTCAGCAGCCGCAGCATACCCGTTTCCTATGAAGGCAATCGCCTGAAGAGCGTCGACACGCGGGAGTCGAGCGGCATGGCGCTGCGCATCATCAAGGACGGCCGCATCGGTTTTTCCTCCACCACGGACATGGAGGACAACGAGGGACTTGTGGCCCGGGCAGTGGAGATGCTGCCATTTGGCGCCCGCGCTCACCTGGATTTCCCCGCAGCCAGCGAGTATGCCCACGTGCCCACGTATGACGAGGGAACGGCCGCATTGAAATCGGCGTCACTGGTGGAGACTGGTGGCGCATTGATTGACCGGATGCTCCAAGACTGGCCGGACGTGGTCTGGGAGGGCCGTGTTTCGCAAAGCGTCTCCACCACACGGCTGCTCAACAGCGCCGGGCTCGTGGCAGAGGAAACCTCCAGCACAATGGGCTTGGGCATAGAGGGGACGCTGGTGCGGGACACGGACATGCTCTTCGTTAATGGGCGTGCCAGCTCTTGCAGGCCGAACCTAGACACGGAGGCCGTTGTGGCCGCGCTGACGCGCAAACTGCGGTGGTCCGAGCGAGTCGCGGCCTCGCCGACTGGGCAGGTGCCCGTCATCTTCACGCCGCAGGCCGTGGCCGGGTTGCTGCTGGGCCCGCTGCTGGCCGGTTTCAGCGGCCGCAACATTGTGCAGCAGTCGTCGCCACTCATCGAGAAGCTGGGCAGCAGGATCCTGGACCCGCGGATCACCGTCTGGGATGACCCCACCAACCCCTACATCCCCGGCAGCCGCACCTTCGACGACGAGGGTGTGCCCGCAACGCGGTTCCCACTGGTGCAGCAGGGCGTCATCGCCAATTTCCTCTACGACCTGCAGACGGCGGGCCAGGCCGGGACAGTTTCGACCGGGAGCGCCCAACGGGGCCTCGCGAGCCAGCCGGGCCCGGGCCCCAGCGTCATCGTCATCGAACCGGGCGACACCACCTTCGCCGACATGATCGCGGGTCACGAGAAGGCGTTGGTCGTAGATTCATTCTTGGGCGCCGGACAAGGCAACATCCTGGGCGGCGACTTCTCCGCAAACGTCCTCCTAGGCTACGCTGTGGAAAACGGCGAGGTGACTGGCAGGGTCAAGGACACCATGGTTGCAGGCAATGTCTACGCTATTCTGGAGGCGCTGAGCGCATTGGGGTCAGAGCCGGAGTGGGTTGGCGGTTCTCTACAGACTCCCGCCCTCTGCTGCAACGGCGTCTCCGTATCATCAAGGGGCTAGGGGGCGCCCGTGGCGCTAAGTGACTTTCTACAGGAGCTGGTGCAGGACGCCGCACCAATTCGGTACGCCGGACTGGTGGAGTTGTCTGGCCTTGGCACCGAGGAGATGGAACTCGTTCGCGATGCCTGGCCGCGCATTGCGCCTGACCGCCGCCTGACGCTGGTAACCCGCCTGGTGGAGACCAGCGAGGACAACGCAGACCTGGACTTCAGCCAAATCTTCAAGATCGCTCTCAAGGACGACGGTGAAAGGGTGCGCGCCATTGCCGTCTCCGGTCTCTGGGAGTGCGAAGAACGCCCCCTGATGACATCCCTGCTCCGGCTCCTGCACTACGACCCCTCTATGGAAGTCAGGACCGCCGCTGCCCAAGCTATGGGTAAGTACGCGGAACTGGCTGAGGACGGAAGACTCCTACCCTCGGACCGCAACCGCATCCAGACAGCGCTCCTTCCATTGGTGGAGGACGAAGGCCGACCCCTGGACCTGCGCCGCCGCGCCCTCGAGGCCGCTGGAGTCTTCAGCGACGACAGGGTGTCGCAACTCATCCGATGGGCATACGGGCACTCGGACCCGCGCATGCAGCAGAGCGCCATTTTCGCCATGGGCCGAAACGCCAGTCCTGAATGGACGCCCCTCATCCAGCATGCGTTGGAGCGGGAAGAGCCCGCCATGCGTTTCGAGGCGGCACAGGCCTGCGGTGAGCTGGGTGCGGAGGAGATGATCCCCCACCTACTGCCGCTGCTGAAGGACGAGGATATGCAGGTGTGTCTTTCCTCCATCAACGCCCTCGGCGCCATCGGCGGGAGCATAGCCAAGAAGGCGCTGAGGGTGTGTGTGCGTTCCGAGGAAGAATCAGTGTCCCAGACCGCCAGCGAGGCGCTGGCGTCCCTGGAGCTAAACGAGGACCCGCTTCACTTCAAATAACTGGGGCCCACGCCCAACTCTCCCCACGCCATAGCCGCCGCGCCCAACAGTCCTGCGTCGTCGCCCAGAACTGTCGGTGTGACCGGAAGGGTCGACTTATCGCCGCGCATGCCATGGGCCCTCGCGGAGGCGGCCATGGCCGGCCAGAATATGTGCGAGTTGCTGGCCACGCCGCCGCCAATGACGATCATCTCCGGGTCCAACACGCTCCGCAGCGAAGCGACGCCGACGCCGAGGTAGCGCCCGCCCTCGCGCAGGACCTCGCCGGCGAGGCGGTCGGATCGGGCTTCGGCACGCACGAGGGTTTCAGCGCGCACGCGGTTCACGTCGCCCCGCACCATAGACCGCACCACGCTCTCCTCGCCACGCTCCAGCCGCTCGCGGGCCATGCGCGCCAAAGCCGTGCCGGACGCCATCACTTCCAGGCACCCCACGCCACCGCAGGGGCACAGTGGGCCCGCCGGCTCCACGACCAGGTGACCGATCTCTCCCGCGAATCCTCGTATGCCGCCGTATACCCGTCCGTCCAGCACGAGGCCGCCGCCGACACCCGTCCCCAGCGTCACCATCACCAGGTCCCGCATTCCCTTTCCGATGCCATATACGTACTCGCCCAGCGCGGCGAGGGAGGCGTCATTGTGGACCCACGCGGGGAGGCCCACGTTCGCCGTGAGATCTGCGGTTGGCGACGTGCCGTTCCACGTGGGGAGGTTGGGTGGATTGTGAACGGTGGCGGCGACCGGGTCGATGGGGCCCGCCAGCGCCATGCCGATGCCCACCACCTCGACACCTGGCATGGCCGCGGTCATGCGCTCCAGCAGTCCAGCAAGCCGACGCATAGCCGCGGGCTCTCCTCGCGACGCCTGCGTCGGCACGGCGTCGCGCATGAGGACGCCGCCCTCGGGCGTAATCAGCGCACCGCGCATACGAGTGCCGCCAAGGTCCACCGCGAAAACTGCCCGTTGATCAGACACGCTCGCCACCTCCAAGTCAGCCGCTACACTATACGCACAATCAATGCGGCGGGCCAGCGAACGGCTTGGGTTGAAGTGCGGGTTGCCTATGGGTAATAATGGCGCAGCAGTCCAGTCGCACATCCTTAACTTCTTACGGTGTGAACAA
The DNA here is from genome assembly GCA_965249605.1 of Dehalococcoidia bacterium. Taxonomy (GTDB): domain Bacteria; phylum Chloroflexota; class Dehalococcoidia; order Lucifugimonadales; family UBA1127; genus UBA1127. The sequence goes on along the minus strand of OZ252245.1, from coordinate 926,138 downwards.
TGACGACGCAAGGAAGAGTTGAACACCACACCTCCGCGGGCGGTGTGGTATACAGGGTCCGGGACGGCGTGGTGGAAACGGCGCTTTGCGGAAGGGAGTCGCCCAGAAAGTGGAGCCTTCCCAAGGGCACCCAGGAAGCAGGCGAGACGGTGGAGGAGACCGCCCTCCGCGAAGTCTCGGAGGAGACCGGTCTTCAAGTGGAGATTGAAGCCCCCCTTGGCTCCATCACGTATTGGTTCATGCTGCCCCCCGACGGGGTCCGCTGCCGCAAGGTGGTCCACTACTTCCTTATGCGCACCGTCGGCGGCCATACTGACCAGCATGACGCCGAGTTTGACGAGGTGCGGTGGTTCGCCGGGGAAGAGGCGCTGTCCATCATGCAGTACCCCAACGAGGTCCAGATGCTGGAGAAGGCCCTGGTGAAGATGGATAACGCTTCAGGGAAGGCCAATCATTCCCAAGCAAGCGGGAACCCGGGGGAGGGAGTGGAGGCACGCAAAGGGAGATGAGGGACCAGCAGACTGAAGCATTCTTCATGGCCGGCGAGAAGGTGTGCATTCGAGAGAAGCGCCTTTCTGACGCGGAAGATGACCATTCCTGGCGCTGTGACCCGGAGCTTGCCCGCCTGGACGCCGCCGCACCACTGCGCATGGACTTTCAGGAATTCCTGCGCCAGTTCAAACGAGAGTTGGAGTACCCCAGCGCCTTCTCTCGCCGCTTAGGCATAGACACCCACGACGGCGTCCACATCGGCAACTGCATGTACTACGACATGGACTACTTCCGCGGCACGGCGGAGCTCGGCATCCTGCTGGGCAACCGCGATTACTGGGGCGGCGGCTACGGGACGGAGGCGATCCAGTTGCTGCTCTACCACATGTTCACCGCCATGCCCATCAAGCGCGTCTACCTTCACACGCTGGACTTCAACCACCGCGCACAGCGCTCATTTGAGAAGTGCGGGTTCAAGATCATCCGCCAAGTGAAGCGCAGCGGCTGGGAGTTCTTCTACATGGAGCTCAAGCGGGAACGCTGGGTAGAGCTGCAGAAGGAGCAGCAGGAACGCGAGGCCAGGGAGCGGGCGCAGGAGGCGTCGTCCTAGGCGCTGCGAGGGGGTAGCTGCACCGTTGCTGTGCCCGTGGTGGTCTGCTCGCCCTGGCTGTTCACCAGCGCTAGTGCACAGTCGACGAGGTGGGCGCCGTCCTGCTCGTACTGCTTGGTGACACGACCACTGCAGGTGAGGTCGTCATTCGGTACGTCTGTGCCCCGGTATCGGACGGAGAGCTTCCTCAACACACCGCCGGGGCCCATCCAATCGGTCACGACCTGGGCGAGGTATGCGTTCTTGAGCGCGCCGTGCACGATAAGGCCCGGGAGGCCGATGTCCAACGCAAAGTCCTTGTCATAATGCACTTCATAGTAGTCGCCGGAGGCCCCGGCGTACTTGACGAGCTGACGAGTGGAAGGCCGCTTCACCAGGGCCGGCAGCTCCTGTCCAACCTCCACGTCATCCCAGAACGGTGTCTCAGCCATTGGCAAGCTCCCTAGTAGCGAATCAGCGTGTTCTTCTGGGTGGCGACCCACTGGCCGTGCTGGTTGGTGTAGCGGGTCTCAATCTGCAGGAAAACGGCGGGGCCAACGCCGATGTTGCGCTGGTTCGCGCTGGCGAAACGGGTGACAGCGGTGATGGTGTCGCCGACGTGGACTGGGTCGCCGTACTCCCAATCGCTGCCGCCGTCGAGCATCTGCGGAAACGTCTCCAACTCGGGAGCCGATGGCAGCTCGGAGAGCATGGCGCGCAGGAACGTCGGCGGCGTGGTGTCCGCCCAACGCGGGCTCTCGTCGCCGATGGCCTCGGCGAACCGGCGGACGTGGCCACGCTCGACCTGCATGACGGCGGGCGGGATGCTTCGCTCCATGAGGGCCTTGCGGGCCTCCGGCGAGAGGGACTTCTCCTCTGTCATCTGCCGCTCCTTGTCAGGGAATCCGTTCGGGCTGCCCCCCTTTGTCAAGCTCAGGGCGGGCGGTTCGCGAACCGCCCCTACATGCGCGCAGCTCTTCGACAAGCTCAGGGCGAACGGGGCGGACAGGTTGGAACGCAGGGAGGGGCCCCTTGCAGCAAGGGGCCCCTCCAAGTTGCCCGAATTTGCGGTCTAGTAGTCCATGGGCGGAGGCGCCATGGCGGACTCCTTCTGCGGGATGTCGGTGACCATGGACTCGGTGGTGAGGACCATCGCAGCGACGGACGCCGCGTTCTCCAGGGCGGACCGGGTGACCTTGGCGGGGTCGATGATGCCGAACTCGAGCATGTTCCCGTAGGCCATGCGCTCGGCGTCAAAGCCCCAGTCAGCCTGCTGGTTCTTGACGGCCTCCAGGACCACCGCGCCCTCTCGGCCCACGTTCTCGACGATGAGCTTGACGGGCTCTTCCAGCGACCTGCGGACGATGGAGACGCCGGTGCGCTCGTCGCCCTCGAGGGTCTCCATGAGGTCTTCCAGCGCCTTCTGGGTGCGGACCAGCGCGACTCCGCCGCCAGGGACGATGCCCTCCTCAACGGCTGCGCGGGTGGCGGACAGGGCGTCCTCCACGCGGTTCTTCTTTTCCTTGAGCTCCACCTCGGTTGCGCCGCCGACCTTGATGATGGCAACGCCGCCGGACAGCTTGGCCATGCGCTCCTGCAGCTTCTCACGGTCAAACTCGGAGGTGGTCTCCTCAATCTGCGCGCGGATCTGCCGAATGCGGTTCTGGATGTTCTCCTCGGAGCCGTGGCCCTCAACGACGGTGGTCTCGTCCTTGTTGGCGGTGACGCGGCGGGCTCGGCCCAGGTCGGTGACCGTGGCGCTGTCGAGCTTGCGGCCGACGTCCTCGCTGATGACGGTGCCACCGGTGAGGATGGCGATGTCCTCAAGCATTGCCTTGCGGCGGTCGCCGAAGCCGGGGGCCTTGATGGCCAGGCAGCTCAGGGTGCCGCGGAGCTTGTTGACGACCAGGGTGGCCAGGGCCTCTCCCTCGAGGTCTTCAGCCACAATGACCAGGTTCTTGCTGACCTGGAGCACGCGCTCCAGAACAGGGAGCAGGTCGTTCATGGCGGAGATCTTCTTGTCGGTGATGAGGATGTAGGGATCGTCCATGATGGCTTCCATGCGCTCCGAGTTGGTCACAAAGTAGGGGCTGATGTAGCCGCGGTCGACCTGCATGCCCTCGACGAACTCCGTCTCGTTCTCCAGGCCCTTGGACTCCTCGACGGTGATGACGCCGTCCTTGCCGACCTTCTCCATGACCTCGGCGATGAGCTCGCCGATCTTGTTCTCGTGGGCGGAAAGGGAGGCAACCTGGGAGATCTGCGAACGGCCCTCGACGGGGCTGGACATGTTCTTGATCTCCTCCTTGATGACCAAGACAGCGCGCTCAATGCCGCGCTTCATGGCCATGGGGTCGGCGCCTGCGGCCACGTTCTTGAAGCCCTGCTGAATGATGGCCTGGGCCAGCACGACGGAGGTGGTGGTGCCGTCGCCGGCGGTGTCGTTGGTCTTGCTGGCGGCTTCCTTGATCAGCTGGGCGCCCATGTTCTCAAAGGGCTCCTCCAGCTCGATCTCCTTGGCGATGGTGACGCCGTCACTGCACACCTGCGGTGGGCCGAACTTCTTGTCCAGCACCACGTTGCGGCCGCCGGGGCCCAGCGTGACCTTGACGGAGTCCGCCAACATGTCGATGCCGGACTTCATCCGCTTTCGAGCGTCCTCAGAAAAGAGCAACTGCTTTGCCATAACGACTCCTTTACGTTACTTTGCTAATGCGGTCGACAGCCCGGCCTACGAGACCTTGGCCAAGATGTCCCGCTCTGCCAGGAGCAGGTATTCCTCGCCCTCTTCCTTGATCTCGGTGCCGCCGTACTTGGCGTACAAGACCAGGTCTCCCTCCAGGATGTCCATTTCGATGCGGTTGCCCTCATCGTTGCGCCTGCCGGGTCCCACGGCTACGACGCGCCCTTCCTGAGGCTTCTCCTGCGCGGTATCAGGCAGGAAAATGCCGCTCTTGGTCTGCTCCTCCCGCTCCACGGGCTTCACCAGGACCCTGTCGCCCAGCGGTGCAAATGTCCGCCCCATAGCTACTCCTTTGTGATGTTTTGGACATAATATGAATTAGCACTCTCGCGAGTCGTTTGCTAATTCCTCATCGATAGTACAGATTTAGCTTTGCGGCTGTCAAGTGTCGGCGTCATAACTGCAGGCGAGGAGGAGTTGCGACCGACGAGATGTCTGACAGACGGGCGGGCAGTCCGAACGGGCTCGCTCCAGCTACACCCTACGCGAAGCCCGTTTCGCTTTGACGCTATGAGGAATGCCTTGTTCAGCCAGCCTTCTACCGGCTTCCGCCCAGGTGGCTCCCTCCAGGTCAAGCGACTTCCACCTCAAAAAGCCTGATTCCGGGCGCACGGCGATTGTGTCAAACGCTGCCATGGCCTCACTATGGGAGCCGCTCCTTACAAAGGCTTCCATGGTTTGGTCATCTTTCCAGACTGACAGTGTAGAAAAACGCAACCGTATGAAATCCGCATCCAAGGAGAACTTGATATGGCCCGGTGCAGCCTTCAGTTGACGCGCTACCTGCCCGTTCACTCTGAGGAACCGCGGCAATTGCCGCCAGTTCCGAAGCTTCAGGCTGGTAGCCACAACCATCACCTGTTGCTCTTGCGTAGCCGGCTCCCCCATCGCTGACGCGTCTCCCCGAGGCTCAGGTTGCGCGTGGAGCCTGTTGTCGTGTTCGGAAGCCATTGGCAGGTTTCCCCCTTGAACGGTTAGCGGTAGCTTAACACGGGCGTAACGGAGGAAGCCCCTCGGCGAGATCGGGCTAGACACGCACGCTTCGACGTTGCGTTGGGGCGTTGGGGTGGTGGGAGCCGGGAAACGAGTAATTCGTTATCGACCCGTAGCAGCTATGGAAGTCGTCAGATCGAAAACGAACATTGCAAAAAATGGGAAAACGAGTCCTCCCTGTTGCGGGCTGAATCGCAGCCGGTCATTGGTGCGGGATTTACGGGCAGCGAACCAACAGGTGCGCACGGGGAGGCAAATGTGCTGGTTGAAAACAGTGATTGCGCCTTCCATGAAGTGAGGGTAGCGGAGGCGGCGGCGTGGGGGCAAGAGGACGGTGTCAGGGTACGGGGAAAGGGATGACGTCGGCGAAGGGAGAGGTCCCTGCCTACACCGTCTCCTGCAAGTCGAAGCGGTACTGCTCGATGACGGTGTTGGCGAGCAGGGTCTTGCACATGCCGTCGACCTGCTCGCGCGCCTCGACCTCGGAGTCCGCCTCCAAGCCGACTTCGAGGTACTTGCCGACACGTACGCTCTCCGGCGAGGTGAACCCGAGGTTCTTGAGCGCGCCCAACACCGTGATACCCTGAGGATCGTTCACGGTGGGCTTCAGCGTCACATAGACCCTCGCCATGTACCGCATGCGTGCTCCCGCTACCCGGCGTCCGGCGTCGCCGACTCGGCCGGCTCCGGGGTTGAGCTGCTGTCTTGCGCAGCATCCGCGGCGTTGTCGGCGCTGTCGTCGCCGCTGGGGGCGTTATCGGCGCTGTCGACACCACTGGCGGCGGCCTCGGTTGCGACCGGCACCACCTCGATGGTGGGCGCCAACTCAGGCACGACGCCCGCCTGCATGAGGCCAGGGGCGTCGCAGCCGCGAGCCACCTCCGGGCCGCGCGCCTGGTAGGCGTCCGCGAACGCCTCCATGGCACCCTCGTCCACGCTGTCAAGATAGAGGACGCGATTCCACGCCGTCAGCGCGATGGTGGCGTCCATGTCCGGATAGGGCGCAAACAGGTAGTAGTTTGGCCAGCCGGGCAGGCCCCGAGCGGCCGCTTCAATCTGGCCGATGAGCGCTGGGTCTGTCGTGTTGTAGTGGACGTTGACGAAGCCATGCTCAAGGTTGTGCACAAGGATCTCGTCCTGCACGGGCTCCTCGAAGATGCCGCAGCGTTCCCATGTGGGCGAATGGGTGCCGGACGTGGCCGGCGAGGAGTTGTAGTACCCGGATGATGCCCTTTCGCTGAGGGTGTCGAAGTGGACGCGGCCCAGGTCTTCGACCTCCTCACCGGGGCCGGGCGTGGGCCTCGCAAAGAAGCCGCCACGGTCCAAGAAGTCCTGCACGGTCGTCGATGCGCCGCCGCCAAAGGAAGGCAAGGCCAAGCCGGCGATGATCAGGACGGCGAGAATGCCCATGCCCACCGCGGCGAGGATCTTAATCATCCTGTTCTTCTGCTTGTTCCGGCTCTGTCTGGCCTTCCGCCTCTCGGTCTCCGAGATTCTCCGGTTTCGCTGTGATCGCTCTCTGGCCACGTCGCTCCTCTAGGGCAGGGGTTGTCCGGTCAGGCGCTGGTATGCCTCCAGGTATCGCGACCGGGTCTTGTCCACCACATCCGCCGAAAGCTCCGGCGCCGGTGGTTCCCGGTCCCATCCCATGGTGGTCAGCGCGTCCCGAACAAACTGCTTGTCGTAGTTCGGCTGGCTCTTGCCTGGGGCATAGCCCTCGGCGTCCCAAAAGCGGCTGGAGTCCGGCGTCAGTAGCTCGTCGATGACGATGAGCTCGCCGTCCAGCAGCCCAAACTCCAGCTTGGTGTCCGCGATAATGATGCCCTTATCGCGGGCAAATGCGTCGGCGTCGGCGTACAGCCCGACGGTCTTCTCACCGAGGGTGCGGGCCATCTCCTCGCCGACCATATTGCCCAGCTCCTCGAGGGACATGGGCATGTCGTGGCCTTCCTCCGCCTTGGTCGTCGGCGTGAAGAGGGGTTCGGGGAACTTGTCGCCCTCGACGAGTCCGGCGGGCATAGCCATCCCGTGCACTGTGCCGCTCTTGCGGTACTCGGCCCACGCGGAGCCGGTGATGTAGCCGCGAGCGATGCACTCGACGTCGAGACGCTGCGCGCGCTTGACTATCATCGCCCGCCGCGCGATCTCCGCGGAAATGTCCGGCAGGGAAAGGCCGGGGACGTTGGCGGCATCGTTGGCCATGCAGATGAAGTGATTGGGCATGCTGTCCGCTGACATGGCGAACCAAAAGGCCGAGATGTTTGCGAGGACCACGCCCTTCTCGGGTATGGCCGTGGGCAGCACGACGTCGAATGCGGAGATACGGTCAGTGGCGACCATCAGCAGCAGGCCGCCGCCCAGATCATAGGTATCGCGCACCTTGCCGCGATGGATTTGATTCGGCAGGTTGGTTTCAGCTATCGCTTCCACAGTTCCCCCACGTAGTCTCTAGATTCGCGCCCTAGTTGGCGCCTATACCGGCTGCCCGGTAGATGTAGTCGACGTGGCCCAGGTAGTAGTTGTATTCGAAGAGGCATTCCAGCCTGTCGCCGGGCAGCATAGCAGCTACGCGACTGTCGGCGCGGAGCAGGTCCCGGAAGTCCTCTTCCAAGTCCCACGAGCGCATGGAATGCTCCTGTACCAGCTCATAGGCCTCAGTGCGGTCCATGCCGACCTCAACCAGGGCGAGCATCACCCTCGGTGAGAACACAAGCCCGCGGGTGAGCTCCAGGTTGCGCATCATTTGCCGCGTGTCCACGCGCATGCCGTCGATGATGCCGGTCATCAGGTCCAGCATGTAGTCGATGGCGAGGGCAGCATCGGGCAGCGCCATGCGCTCGGCGGAGGAGTGCGAGATGTCGCGCTCGTGCCACAAGGCGACGTTCTCCAGCACGGTCGCCGCGTAGCCGCGCACAAGCCGCGCGAGACCGCAGACGCGCTCGGACAGCTCCGGGTTGCGCTTGTGCGGCATGGAGGACGAGCCCTTGGTGACGTAGCCGGGCTCGCCGAAGGGCTCCTGCACCTCGCGCACCTCTGTACGCTGCAGGGCCCGCACCTCCGTCGCGACCTTTTCCAGCGACGCGCCTATGAGCGCCAATGTCTGCACGAACTCCGCGTGGCGGTCGCGCTGGATGATCTGGTTGGAGACGGCGACGGGCGTCAGGTCGAGCTGCTCGCAAACCGACGCCTCGATCTCGGGCGGAATGCCGGCGTAGGTGCCGACGGGGCCGGAGATCATGCCAACGGCAAGGCGGGAGCGGGTCTCGGCCAGCCGCTGCCGGTGGCGGCCCATCTCGCTCCACCACAGCGCCAGCTTCAGCCCGAAGCTCATGGGCTCCGCGTGGACGCCGTGGGAGCGGCCGATGCAGGGCGTGTCCTTGTAGGCAAGCGCCTGCCGTTCCAGCGTCTCCTGGAAGCGCCCAATGTCGCCGTCGATGAGGTCACAGGCTTCGGTCATCTGCATGGCGAGGGCCGTGTCCTTGACGTCGTTGGAGGTGAGGCCGTAGTGGACCCATCGCGACTCCGGTCCCAGGCTCTCGGATACGGCGCGGGTGAAGGAGACGAGGTCGTGCTTCGTCTCGTCGAACCAGCGGTCGTAGGAGGCGCGGTTGAAGGTGGCACCGCGTATGAGCGCCATGTCCTCGGGCGGCACGACGCCGAGGTCGCACCACGCCTGGCATGCGGCGATCTCGACGCGCAGCCACAGCGCGTAGGCGTTGTCGTCCGACCAAACGCGCTTCATATCGGGCCGAGAGTACCGCTCAATCACGACATAACCCCTCTGGGAGTAATGGGACACCAACTAGGATAGCATGGCCGATTGCGCGTCGCGAGGGGAGTTTTCCGGGCCTTTCTCCCCCTTCCCATCCATGTTCGTGAGCGAGAAGGGGCAGTGCACGATACGCAAACCGGGTGCATTAGGCCTTCCTCTTCTCCGCGGCGGTCTCCGGCTCCCATACGCCGGGTATGCCCGCGCGGAAGGCGGCGAGCACGTCATGGAAGTCCTCAAACGGGATGTACGCGACGCCGTTGGCGTCACAATGGTCACGCATCGCCGCGCGGGCGAAGGAGGCGTCCGCGAGCCTCGCCGCGCAGTAGTCGGAGTAGCCATCGCCGATCATCACCACGCGAACGTCTTCACCACTCTTGCGGGACTCCTCAAGTACGTGGCACTTGCAGTTGCCCCATTCCCAGCAGGTGGGCGTGTCGTGCGGATACGAGTAGCGCAACTGCCTCGGAGCGCCCTCGACGCCGACGGCGAACACCTGGATACGTTCCAAGGCGGCGTTCGCCAATACGGACTCAACATAAAAGTGCAGTCCATTGGTTACGATAGCCACTTGCATACCGTTTGTAACACAATAGGTAATAAAGTCAGAAAACCCCTCCCGGGGCCAGCACAGCCCTTTCAGGCCCTCGCTCATCTCCTCCAACGTGGCGTCGACACCGTTGAAGGCGCGCTCCTGGTACTCCCGCAGGGTTATTTCGCCCTTGCGAAAGGCCTCGCGGTGCGCCTTCCATGCTCCGCCCTCGAACACTTCGCCGCTGCCATAGTGTTCGAGCAGCGTCTCGGCCACATTCTGGGCGGCGGCCGTGCCGTCGAAGTCCACCAAGACCACGACACGCGGATCGCTCATGCGTTTCGCAGCCCCTCACGGTACTTGGCGTAGGCCTCGCGTATCTGCGGGTGCTGCAACCCGAGGATGCTCGCGGCCAGGTACGCGGCATTGCGCGCGCCCCAAGCGCCGATAGCTACGCAGGCCACAGGCACCCCTGGCGGCATCTGCGCGATGGTGTAGAGGGCGTCGATGCCCTGCATGTCGCTCGTGGGCAACGGCACGCCGATGACCGGCAGCGTCGTCCAGGACGCCACCACGCCGGGCAATGCCGCCGAGCCGCCCGCACCCGCGATGATCACCTGTATGCCGCGCTCCTCAGCCGTTGTGACGTAGTCCATCACCCTCGCGGGCGCCCGGTGTGCCGACATCGCGTTGAATTCGTACGGAATGCCCATGTCGCTCAGGACCGTCAGCGTATCCTGGATACGCGGCTCGTCAGTCCGGCTCCCGACAAGGACTCCTACCAATGGTCTCACTTCCATAGCTGGCTGGACCAACCTCCTTCCCTATTGCTTAATACTTGGCTCGTGGTGGAATTCCGACGGGCTAAACTGTAAGGCGACGGTTCCTTCTACTTCAATCCCCAAGGACCTATTTTGTTGATCACCCGGTACGGGCATCTATAAATCTCACCGTCTTGTCAGTCACCAATGTTCTCAATAATGTCTCCAGCAACCCAACCAACCACTGCGCCCTTCACAAGTGCACCGCCAACTGTCCCAGTGCCATCAACCCAACTGCCCTTTTCAAGCCCAAAACGTGCGTCAGCAAAGCCCTGGCAAGAGCAATCGTCTATTCTGCATGGAAACCTCAGCACCTGCCCGTAGTGTTTCAGCCCCTCCTCTTCAATATGTGACGTGTTACCGTGGTCGCAACTTGCACACCGTAAACCTTGGGCAATCTCTTGCTTCTTGAGTTCAATTACAAACTCGTCCTTCAAAGCAATGCAATGTCTGCAAGTGACAAGTGTTAGGTCTCCAGAAAGAAGTACGGCCTCGAAAGGCCAGTTACCTTTAGCTTCAAGTATTCTTCCTCCCATTGGTTCAACACGGTCCAAGTACCCACCCTTGCCGCACAAAGCGCGAAATGGCAAATTTGCAGGGACCGGTGATCCATTCTTTGCTTTGAGAATGTGAATGAGGTCGCCTTGCTTTGCGCGATTCCGCATCACTCCGCACCTCCAGAGATAATCACCTACAAAACTCCCTCTTGAAAGGGCTCCCGCTCCTAAAACCCTTCGGTAGGGTCAGGTCGCCGGTATGACTGCGCTAGCTGCCGGCCCGTTCATCCGGGGGCAGGATGTAGCATGTGTCAAACTCGCACACCTCGTCTACCAGCCGCAGCTTATGGCACTCGGTGGCCGACAGGAAGCGGTCGCGGCCGGAGTACACGAAATTCGTCCACCACCGGGGCGTGTGGGTGCCCGTGCGCCGGTGGAACAGCTCGCCGATCTTTTGCTGGTACGTCGTAGCAAGCTTCTGGTAGTCGGTAAAAATCTTCTGGTCCTCGCCCACCACGGACCACGTGCCGCTGTGCAGCATCATGGTGGAGAAGAATCCCATGGAGCGCCGGTCGCCTGCTTGCGCGAGGATGGCGCCCATCGAGTACGCGTAGCCCAGCACAACCGTGTCGATGGGGATGATGAAGTCGCGCTTCACCTTGTACATCATCTCCATCATGGCGAAACCGGCGCCCATGGAGCCTCCGCCCGAGTTGATGTAGATGGTGATCCGGCGTTGCCCGCCCATACGCTTCAGGTGCGACGCAATGACCAGCAGCGACTTCGAGAACCGCTCAGCCTCCACGTCGTTGATGTCACGGACGAAGTAGACGCCAACCTGGTCCAGGAACGAACGCCGGTTAGCCTGGTCCTCCAAGAGCTCAGCCAGCGACGGTACTTGCTGTTGCACTGCCTACCTCCTGCTCGCCGCGGGCGCAAGGGCCGCGATGTCCCGCCTGTACTGTATGCCCTCAAAGCTGATGCGCGCGGCGTTGTCGTATGCCCGCGCCCGCGCGTCTTCCAACGTTTTGCCAATCGCGGTGACGGTGAGCACACGCCCGCCAGCCGTCACGACGCCACCGTCGTCGTCAAGCGACGTCCCCGCGTGGAAGACGGCCACGTCGGCGTCGATGTCGTCCAGTCCAGCTATAGGGCGCCCTGTGGTGTACGCATCGGGATAGCCGCCCGACGCCTGCACGACGCCCACCGCGGCGTTCTGTGACCATACGATGGGCGTCCTATCCACCGAGCCGTCGCAAATGGCCTCCAGCACGTCCAGCAGGTCAGTCTCCATCCGAGGGAGCACCACCTGGGTCTCCGGGTCGCCAAGCCGCGCGTTGAACTCGATGACCTTGGGGCCGTCCTCCGTCAGCATCAGTCCGCCGTACAGGATTCCCGTGAAGGGACAGCCCTCGGCGGCCAGGGCGCGTACCGCGGGGACCATGATCTCCGACATCACCTGTGCCTCAAGCTCGGCATTCCAGGAAAGCGGCGGGCTGTAGCTGCCCATGCCGCCGGAATTCAGGCCCTCATCGCCGTCCCAGATGCGCTTGTAGTCGCACGCGGCCATCAGCGGGCTGAGGTGAACGCCGTCAGTGAAAGTGAAAACGCTGATCTCCTGTCCTGTCAGGCACTCTTCCACCAACACCTGCCGACCGGCATCGCCGAAAGCGCGCTCCTCCATTATCTCTCGCAGGGCCTCCAACGCCTCTTCGCGCGTCTGGCAAACGAGAACACCCTTGCCCGCGGCCAGCCCATCTGCCTTCACCACAAGGGGCGAGGGCACCAGCGAGACATACTCGCGGGCCTCCCCGTAGCTGGTGAAGACCTCCGCACGACCCGTGGGGATGTTGTTTCGCTCCATCAGGCGCTTGGCGAAGGACTTGGATGTCTCGATGCGGGCGGCGGCCTGCGTGGGCCCGACGATGCGCAGCCCCTCGGCGGCGAACCGGTCGACGACACCCGCTTCGAGCGACGTCTCCGGCCCGACGACGGTCAGGTCGATCGAGTGTGCGTGCGCCGCCGCAAGGAGGCCCTCGACGTCCGTTGCCTGCACGTCCACGTTGACGCCAAGTTGCGCCGTGCCCGCGTTGCCTGGGGCGGCGAATATCTCGGAGACGCGCGGGCTGGCGCGCAGCTTCCATGCGATAGCGTGCTCCCGCGCCCCGTTGCCGATGACCATCACGCGCATGGCGCCCCCATTTGGGCCTCATCCTTGCTTGCCACCCTTGTCTGGAAGACCTCTTGATAGCCGCCATTGTCCATGCGGGACCCTGGATCCCCGCCTTCGCGGGGATGACGATGGGAATTGATGGCGTGCTCCCGCGCCCCGTTGCCGATGACCATCACGCGCATGGCATAGCTACTCCCACTCGATCGTGCCGGGCGGCTTGGAGGTGATGTCGTACACCACGCGGTTGACCTCAGGCACCTCGTTCACGATGCGGCTGGAGATCTTGGCCAGCACCTCGTAGGGCAGGCGCGCCCAGTCTGCGGTCATGGCGTCCTCCGACGTCACAGCGCGGATGGCGGCCAGGTAGCCGTAGGTACGGTTGTCGCCCATGACGCCGACGCTGCGGGTGTCGGTCAGCACGGCGAAGCTCTGCCAGAGTTGCCGGTACAGGTTTGCGCCCTTGATCTCGTCCATGACGATCCAATCGCAGGAGCGGAGAACCTCCAGCTTCTCTCGTGTCACCTCACCGATGATGCGGATGGCGAGGCCCGGCCCGGGGAAGGGCTGTCGCAGCACGATCTCCTCCGGCATGCCCAGCGCCAGCCCGACGTCGCGGACCTCGTCCTTGAAGAGGTAGCGCAGCGGCTCCACGAGCGACAGCCGCATGTGGGCTGGGAGCCCGCCCACGTTGTGGTGCGTCTTAATCTTGGCGGCGGCGCCAGTCTCCGCAGACGTGCTCTCGATGACATCGGGGTAAAGGGTGCCCTGGGCCAGGTAGCGAACGTCCTCGATCTCCTCCGCCACGTCTTCGAAGACACGGATGAAGGTTGCGCCGATGTTTCGCCGCTTCTGCTCCGGGTCCGTGACACCTTCCAACGCGTCAAGGAATTGGTCGGTGGCGTCCACGTGGATTAGGTTCAGCGCCATGGACCGTTTGAAGGTGCTGATGACGCGCTCCGCCTCCTCGCGGCGCAGCAGGCCGTTGTCGACGAAGATGCAGGTGAGCTGCTCGCCGACGGCGCGGTTGATGAGCGCGGCGGTGATGGCGGAGTCGACGCCGCCGGAGAGGGCGCAGATGACGTGTCCGTGGCCTACCTGCTCTCGGATGCGTGACACGCTTTCCTCGATGAAGTTGCCGGGCGTCCAAAGCCCGCCGCAGCCGCAGACGTCGTGGAGGAAGTTCTGGATGAGCTGCGCGCCTGACGGCGTGTGGACGACCTCCGGGTGAAATTGCAGGCCGATGATGCCGTCGTCGTTGCCCATCATGGCCACCGGCGAGTTCTCGGAGTAGCCCAGGCAATGGAAGCCCGGCGGCATCGACGTCACCTTGTCGCCATGGCTCATCCACACGGGCATGGAGGCCGGCAGACCCTCGAAAAGCGGGTGCTCCGAGGTATTTTGGTGAACGACGGCGTGACCGTACTCGCGCTGCTCGCTCTCCTCCACCGCGCCGCCGAGCGAGTGCGCCAGCAGCTGCATGCCGTAGCAGATGCCGAGAACGGGGACGCCGCTGGCCAGCACGTAGGCGGGGAGCTGCGGCGCGCCCGTCTCGAAGACGCTGGCGGGCCCACCGGAGAGGATGAATCCCTTGATGTTCAGGTGCGCCAGCTTCTCTTCCGGCACGTCGTGGGGGTAGATCTCACAGTAGACGTGGGCCTCACGCACTCGTCGGGTGATGAGCCGGCTGAACTGGGAGCCGAAGTCGAGCACGACGACAGCCTCGTCGCCGCCCTTGGGCGCCTCGCTGGGAGCCGTGGTTTGCCCGAGATTCTCCTCAGCGATTTCCAGGTACGTGGAGACCTCGACGTCGCCGGTAGTGGATACCCTGTGGCTCGTTGACTCCGGCTTCTGGCTCACACAACCCCCTTTGCGGAAATCGTAACGGAGTGTGCGGCAAGCGTAGCATCGCCCGCCGTCTCCGTCTACGCGCTACCCCACCATTTTCCGCGATTACCCGCCTGGTGGGAAAGCGCGAAAGCCGCAATTTTGGGGCAGCTTGCGCAACCGCAAGAGTCACCCCCAACGCCCACTTTCGCGGGGGCAGGCCCCAACCCTGCCACTTTGTCTCCGGTCTGCATTTGATTTTTCTCATCTGGGAAACGAGTCCACTACGGAACTGCCGTTTGCAAATACGACTCGAACCGTTACAACGAGCGCCCTTTCGCTGAAGTCGAGGCGCTTTTGGGGGTAGGCGGACCGCTCTTGGGGCAAGTCCAACGCCTCCCGGAAGGTCTCACGGGCTGTGCTCGACATGAAGGAAGGGTACCGCGGGCCGAGGCGTGGACGCGAGGGCTTGATGTCGGGGCGCCGCACAGAACCCGAGTCCCCTCGGCGCGAGTGTGCTGGCTTTCGGTCTGCGCGAAATGACTGCTACGGGAAAGGTGTTATACTCAGTGGGCCAGCATCTCAGATACAAAGAGGGCCCGCGTGACGTCACAATCAGCTACAGCAGACATAGCCGCCGCCGTGGAAACGCTGCGGGCAGGCGGCCTCGTCGCATTCCCTACCGACACGCTGTACGGCCTCGGCGCAGACGCGCTGAACGAGGCCGCGGTGGAGCGCGTCTTCGAGGCGAAGGGCCGACCGCAGGGCATGCCGCTGCCCCTCCTCATCTCGGAAGCGGCGCAGCTGTCGATGGTGGCAGCGAGCGTGCCTGACGCAGCATTCCGCCTTGCGGAGGCATTCTGGCCCGGCGGGCTGACGCTGGTGCTTCCCGTGTCGGAGGCAGTGCCGCCGCTCGTAACGGCCCGTGGCTGGAAGGTGGCCGTCAGGCTGCCGGACCACCCCGTGCCGAGGGCGCTGGCCGAGGGGCTGGGACGGCCCATCACGGGCACGAGCGCCAACCGCAGCGGCGGCCCGGAGCCGCGCTCCGCCGCCGGCGTGCGAGAGGCCCTCGGCGACGCGGTGGACATCGTGCTGGACGCGGGGCCGTCGCCGGCGGGGCGGTCGTCGACGGTGCTCGACGTCACCACGGAACATCCGCGCATCCTGCGGCTGGGAACGATCTCGCAAGAGGACATCGAGCGGGTACTTGGCGCGCCCGTCGCCTGGGAGCGGCCCGCCGAGGCTAACGCATGACCCAGCCAACTCTCATCACTCGCCACGAGGCCACCATTGAGGCCGCGCTGCGCGCCGCCGTCCAGACCCGCACGGACCCGATCTACCGCATGATGGAGTACCAGCTCGGCTGGGTGGACGAGCAGGGCATGGCCCTCTCCTCACCTCCGGAACGGCCACGCGCCGCGCTCTGCCTCGGCGTGTGCGAGGCGCTCGGCGGGGACCCCGCCCATGCGATGCCCGCTGCCGCCGCCGTCGAGCTTCTGCACGAGTTCACCCGCGTCCACGAGGACATCCAGTCCGGCGCGCCGGAGCAGGGCAACAGGCCCAGCGGCTGGTGGATCTGGGGTCCGGCCCAAGCGATCAACGTCGGCGACGCTCTGCACATGGTGGCGCGGCTGACGCTGCTGCACGCCGAGGGTGCAGACCCTGAGCACGTCCTGGATTCGGCAATGGTGATGGATGCCGCAGCTCTTGAGCTGTTCGAAGGGCAGCAACAGGACCTCTCGCTGCAGTTGCAGCCCGCGGCTACCCGACAGGCGTATCTCGCGATGGCTGCACGGCAAACGGGCGCGCTCCTTGGCTGCGCGGCGCAGCTTGGCGCCCTCGCGGCGGGAGCGGACCGGGAGGCACAGGACGCCTGCCGCGAAGCGGGCCGAAGCCTGGGCGTCGCAATTAGGCTACAAGATGACATAACGCAGCTTTGGAACAGTACGGATGCCGTGCCGAACCCCGCCGTGCGAAAGAGCTTCCCCGTCGTGCTGGGAATAGAGACCGCGCCGGTGTCCGTCAAGCGCGAGATAGGCACGCTGCTCATGTCGCGCACCCACGGGCCTGCGGACGCTGCGCGACTTGCGGAGTTGCTCGACGAGGCCGGCGCCCGACAGGGGGCGGTCGACGCCGCGCTCGCGTCGCGCACGGCCTTCAACGAGGGGTTGGGCCGCGCTGGCGTGGCGCAGGAGCGGCGATCGGACCTGCGGGAGTTGGCTGAATGGATGACGGGCGAACTGTAGGGGCGGGGCGCCCCCTTCGAGTGCCCTCAGGACAGGCTTCGACAGGCTCAGGGCGAACGGGAAGGCTTGAGATTCCGTAAGGAGAGCCATGCCAAAGCAGAGCGTCCGGGACGTAGACGTGCAAGGGCTGTGCGTTCTGGTGCGCGTCGACTTCAACGTTCCCATGGAAGACGGCCGCATCAGTGACGACAACCGCATTCGGGCGGCCCTGCCGACCATTCACTACCTGCGGGAGCGCAACGCCCGCGTCGTCCTGTGCTCTCATCTGGGACGCCCGAACGGGGTGGTGGATGAGGGTTCACGGTTGGCGCCCATCGCGGAGGGGCTGGAGGACGTGCTGGGCGCGCCCGTCAGCTACGTGACCGAGTGCATCGGCTTCGAGGCGGAGGCGGCCGTCGCGGCGATGGAGCCCGGCGAGGTGTTGCTGCTGGAGAACCTGCGTTTTCACCCCGGCGAGGAGAAGAACGACCCGGAGTTTGCGGCACAGTTGGCACGTCTTGCCGACCTGTATGTCAACGACGCCTTCGGCACGGCGCACCGGGCCCACGCATCGACGGCGGGCGTGGCGGCGTTCCTGCCCGCTGTCAGCGGCTTCCTCATGGAGCGGGAGCTCACGATGCTCGGCAGCGTTCTTGAGGACCCCAAGCGCCCGTTGGCCGCGATCATGGGCGGAGCAAAGGTGTCCGACAAGATCGCAGTGCTGGAGACGCTGCTGGACCGCGTCGACGTGCTGGTCATCGGCGGCGGCATGGCGGCGACGTTCATCAAAGCGATGGGGCACGGTGTCGGCGACTCGCTGCTGGAAGAGGAGCGCGTTGCCTTCGCGCGGGAGACGATGGAGCGGTGCGAGAAGCAGGGCGTCAACCTCGTCCTGCCGCCGGATCTGGTGGTTGCCGACACTTTCAGCGAGGACGCGGCGTCGCAGATAGTGGCGGCCGAAGCCATCCCGGACGGCTGGCGCATCATGGACGTCGGCCCAAGCGCGGTGTGGGACTTCATCGAAGCGCTCCGCCCCTGCGGCACCGTCCTGTGGAACGGACCCATGGGCGTATTCGAGTGGGACGCGTTTTCGAACGGCACACGCGCCGTCGGTCAAGCTCTGGCGTCGCTGGAGAATGCTGTTACCATTGTCGGCGGAGGGTCCACTGCCGAGGCCGTAGCCGAGCTGGGCCTGGCCGAGGACATGACCCACGTCTCGACCGGCGGGGGCGCATCACTGGAGTTCTTCGAGGGCAAGGAACTGCCCGGCGTCGCCGCTCTCCTCGACAAGGAAGCGTAAAGGAGCCGACATGATCGACTTTCCCGCGCTGGCGGACATCGTCAGCAGGTCACCGTCCAAGATCGTCATGCTTGTGGCCGACGGCCTCGGCGGGCTGGCGCACCCGGAGACCCGCAAGTCCGAGCTGGAGACGGCCTCGACGCCCAACCTCGACCGGCTCGCGGGGATGAGCGCGTGCGGGCTGACGACGCCGGTGCTGCCGGGCATCGCACCGGGCAGCGGCCCGGGCCACCTCGGCCTTTTCGGCTATGACCCGGTGAAGTACCTCATCGGACGGGGCGTGCTCGAAGCGCTGGGCATCGGCGTCCCCGTCGCGCCCGGCGAAGTCGCAGCACGGGGCAACTTCTGCACAGTCGATGGGGATGGCGTGATCGTCGACAGGCGCGCGGGTCGCATCGCCACCGAGGAGAGCATGCCGCTCGTCGAGATGCTCGACACTATCGACGTGCCGGGCGTGCAGGCGTCGGTCTACCCCGTCAAGGACTACCGCTTCGTGCTGAAGCTCACCGGCGAGGGCCTGAGCGACCAGGTCACGGAGACAGACCCGCAGCGCGTCGGGGCGCCGCCGCTGGACGCCGCCGCCATTTCCGCGGACGCTGAGGCAACGGCAAACGCCGTCAACGCCTTCATCCGCGAGGCGCGCAACATGCTGGCGGAGCAGCCCAGGGCAAACATGCTGACACTTCGCGGCTTCTCGCTGCTGCCGCACCTGCCGTCCATGGGCGACCGCTACCTGCTGGAACCGGCGGCCATCGCCGCGTACCCGATGTACCGCGGGCTCGCCAGCCTGCTTGGCATGAAGGTCATCCCGACGGGCGGCACCTTCGCGGACGAGGTGGCGACGCTGCGGGAGCACTGGGACGAGCACGACTTCTTCTACCTGCACTACAAGCCCGCCGACGCCGCCGGCGAGGACGGCGACTTCGACGCGAAGGTTGAGGCGCTGGAGGCGCTGGACCGGTTCATCCCCGAGTTGCTCGGCATGGAGCCGGACGTCTTCATGGTGGCGGGCGACCACGCGACGCCTGCGATCCTGGCCGCGCACTCGTGGCACCCGGTGCCCTTACTGCTCCACTCCAAGTGGACGCTGGGCGAGGGAGTCGACGCCTTCAGCGAGCGAGCCTTCGGAACGGGCTCGCTGGGGCGCTTCCCCGCCGAGCACATCATGCTGCAGGCGATGGCGCACGCGGAGAAGCTGGTCAAATTCGGGCCGTAGGCGGCAGCAGGCACCCTTCGACAGGCTCAGGGCGAACGGTGGCCGCGAGCGGGCAGGAATCAAGCGGACTAGAACGCCCGGCCCTTCGACAGGCTCAGGGCGAACGGATTAGGCTGGTGACCTGAAAGGAGCAACATGGCCCGCGCCGTGGTGGCAGGCAACTGGAAGATGAATACCTCCGTGGCGGAGGCCAAGGCCCTCGCCAGCGACCTGCGCGAGAGCATCGGGTTCATGGACGGCATTGAGCGCGTGCTGTGCCCGCCTTTCCCGTATCTCCCATTGGTACGGGAGATCATGACCGGGTCGTCCATTGCCGTGGGCGCGCAGAATATGAGCCAGTACGAGAAGGGCGCGTTCACCGGCGAGGTCTCGCCGGGCATGGTCGCGGAGCTGTGCACCCACGTCATCCTCGGCCACTCAGAACGCCGCGCGCTCTACGGGGAAACCGACGAGGGCGTCAACCTGAAGGTTGATGCGGCGCTCAAGGCTGGCCTCACGCCCATCATCTGCATGGGCGAGAGCCTGGCGCAGCGCGAGGCCGGCGCGGCCGAGGCTGTGATTGAGCGGCAGCTGATCAAGGCACTGGACGGCGTCGAAACGCCGGGCGCGCTCATCGTCGCATATGAGCCGGTGTGGGCCATAGGCACGGGTGTCCCCGCGACGCCGGACCTGGCGGCCGACATCATGGGCGGCGTCATCCAACGCGTCCTCAGCGACACCTACGGCGGTGACGCTGCATCGGCGACGCCGCTGCTGTACGGCGGCAGCGTCACCGCCGACTCCGTCCGGGGTTTCGTCGAGCAGGAGTGCATTCACGGCGCACTGGTGGGCGGCGCGAGCCTTCGTGCGGAAGAGTTCACGCAGATCGTCCGCATCACCGCGGAGGTGAAGGGCTAGGCGAGTCGCATCCAATCACACTGGAAGTGTTTTACTTCACATAACCATTTCGAGAGGGCTCCACCATGCCAATATCCCGACTTCAGTTTGAAATGGGCATAGATGACGGCATAGAGGCCCTTATGGTCTCCGTCTACGACCTTCTAGAGGATAACCACGACGCGGCGTACTCGGAAGACGAGTTGTACAGGCTGTTCACCGCCAACGCCCCGGGCAGCTACATCGACACGTCACACCTTGACATAGCGTTGCAGAAAGTCGTAGAGCTGGGGTGTGTGGAGACGCGATCGGTAGCCAACGCAACGTACTACGCCTTCCTCTGCAAGGTCGACAAGGAGACGTGGCTGCTCGTGACTGACGAGTCGGACGAAGCGGACGAGGCGGAGGCTGATGCGCCCGACGCCGAAGAAGCCGCGCCCGACGAGCAGCCCCCGAGCGATGACCAGTCCGAGCCCGATGAGCAGCCGCCGGGCGAAGACCAGTCCGAGCCCGAAGCGCCCACCTCAGCCTAGCCACGTTGAACGAATCCATGACCACTCCCGAAGACCAGCCAACGCCGCTGCTCGTCATCGTTGGACCTACGGCCGTCGGCAAGAGCGCCCTCGCACTTCATCTCGCCCAGCGCTTTGGCGGCGAGATCGTCAACGCAGACAGCCGCCAGGTGTACCGAGGCATGGAAGTGGGCACCGCCGCGCCGTCGCCGTCAGCGATGGCCGCCGTTCCCCACCACCTCTACGGCATCGCCAGCCCCGACGAGCGTTTCAGCCTCGCCCGCTACCTTCCTCTCGCCACGCAAGCCATTGCGGACGTCAGCGGCCTGGGCAGGCTGCCCATCGTAGTGGGCGGCACGGGTCAATACGTGAACGCCCTCGTGCAGGGGTGGCAGGCCCCTCGCGTCCCGCCTGACCCTGCGTTGCGGGAGCGCATCGAGGCGCTCATGGCACAGGAGGGCGTGGAGGCGGCGGCGCAGGAGTTGCGAGAGCTAGACCCGAACGCCGCGGCCCGCATCGACTTGCGCAACCCCCGGCGAGTCGTGCGTGCCCTGGAGGTGGCCGCAGCCCTCGGCCCCGGCGCCCACGGGGGGCAGTCGCCGCCGCCGTACCGGTCTCTGGTTCTGGGGCTGACGACTTCAACGCGCGAAGAGTTGTACGCGCGCATCGACGGCCGCGTGGACGCGATGCTCGCGGGCGGCTGGCTGGACGAGGTACGGGCGCTGCTCGACGCGGGGTACTCGCCGGAGCTCCCTTCGCTGTCGAGCATGGGCTACCGGGAGCTGGCGCAGCACCTTGCAGGCGAGTTGCCGCTGGAGGAAGCCTCTCGGCGCATCAAGCTGGCGCACCACCGGCTTGCCCGACAGCAGTACACCTGGTTCAAGCCCACAGACGCGCGCATCCACTGGCTCGTCACCGGCGATGGCGTCAAGGCGCAGGCGGAGGACGCGGTGGCGGAGTGGGTGGGAGGCAAGCCTGCCTGAGCCGCCAACTCACACTATGAACCGGTCCCCACAAGCTGTGCAGAAAGACGCATTCGGTCGGTTTTGGGTGCGGCACTGTCCGCAAATGAGCGGCAGCCCACTCCGATGTACGCGGCGTCCGCAACTCGTACAGAATCTGGCATTGACCCTGATGAGCTCCCCGCACTCATTGCACACAAAGAGCGGCGCATTGCGGCGAAGTCGATAAGGCGAGACCTCTTGCGCCAAGTCGAATCGTCGAAGCGTCCACCGGATGCCGAAATATACGCCAAGCGCAACAAACGGCAGCCCCAAAAGCGGATGTAGCGACGCCGTCACGTTGAACAAACCGTGCAGCGACGCGGCCACTCCAAGAGCCACCAACAAGGCCGCGACGCTCGCGATCGAGGGTTTCAGGATGTACCTGCCCAAGGCGTAGGCCCATACCGAGGCAAAGACGACATGTGCAGCAGTAGAAAGCGGTCCCCGGATGAGGATTACAGCTTCGCCGTAGGACAACATGTATACGATGTTCTCAAGCGTAGCAAAGCCGAGCGCTGCTGCTACGCCGTGAACTAGTCCATCCGTAGGCTCTTCGAGGTACCTGGAACGGCGAGCGCCAAACCAGCAAGCCCCGAACTTGGAGAACTCTTCGACGGGGCCCACTACAAGAAACATGCCCAGGGCCAGTGACCCAAAGTTCTCCGGGATCACGAGGGTATTCGGAGTTATGTGGCTCTCGTCGAGAAACACCCATTCCAGAAGCACGGACGGAATTGTCGCAAGCATCCCCAGTCCAAATGTGCCTACCAAAGCGCGAAGCGGGATTGGACGGTACCGGTTGCGACGCAGGAAAAACCACAACCAGAAAGCGGACGGAGGCAGTGCCAGGACCAGGAGCACCAGCAACGTCACGACAGCTAGGTCTTTACGATGACTACGGCTGTGTCACAAATGAGGTCATGCAACCCGCGCTTGTCCTGTCGGAAAGCTATCAGCAGATAACCTATACCAAATAGTAGAAGAGAAAGGTATTGGGCGATATATCGAGCGAAGGCAAGCCTATAACTTACCCGGGAGCCGTCTGTACGCACAACCCGCATGCCCAGAAGCAGTTTCCCCACTGTGCCGGCCAACGCGCCGACCAAGACGGTCATGTATGCGACTTCCAAGAGCACGGCAAGTGTGTCGACGCTCCTCCATGCGCTGCCGTCGCCTGTCAAGAAGCCGCTAAAGTAGTTTTCTTGGAAGAGAAGCGCTGCAAGTATTGCACCGGCGGCCAGAAGTGTTAACCCGTCAATAATCCGTGCCGCAGTACGGATCCAGAAGCCCGCAGGTCGGCCGAGTTCCCAAGCTGGCATAGACCTGCGCCGGGAAGCGTGGGGAGTCGAGACATTCGCTAGCGCTTCGTCCAGCGGCAGCCCGCAGTCCGCGCAATATTGGGAGCCGGCCTCGTAGAGCGACCCGCAACGCGGACACAGGGCGCGCGCCCGTGCGCTTGGCCTGCTGGCCTGGGCGTCCTCTCCGTCCAGTGCCGTCCCACAAGCGGAACAATACTTGGCGTCTAAAGCATTCTTCGCAGCGCACGCTTGGCAACTCAGATACAAGGCACGTCCGCAGCCGATGCAGTACGAGGCTTGCTCCCCGTTCTCGCGGCTGCAATCAGGACATACCATGCTGATTCCTCTCGCTGAAGATTGCCATAGGCGCCGGAACAGACAGCGTCAAAGCCCTACTCCCGGATCACCACCACCGTGTCGCAAATGATGTCGTGGATGCCGCGCCTGTCTCTCCTGAACGCCACCATGAACGCGCTGACGATAATGGGCAGAATAATGTAGCTGCTAATGGTCAAGACCAGGAAGCGGGTAAAAGCGCGGCCAGGCCCTAGCATGGCCCCATCCGGCTGGAGGATGCGCATTTTCAGCAGCAGTATACCAAGGGTGCCGCCCAACATCGAAACCATCGCTGTTGCGTAAATCGCGCCCAGCAACAGGTAGAGCCCCTGCCCTGCGGTGAACCCACCGCCTGTGGACGTGACTGCGCCATCTTCGGCAGTCTCTAGGTCAGGGACCAATGTATCAAACAGGTTCTCGCCTAAAAGCAGCCACGCCAGTAGCGCGGAGATTAGGAGCATCGGGAGGGTGTCAATGATGGACGCCATGAAGCGGATCCAGAAACCGGCCGGGCGGCCGAGCTCAAAGACTGCGGGGGCTCCACTCACGCCCATGCCCTCCGCGCTCGTTTCCCGGAGCTGGGTGCCGCAGTTGGTGCAGAAGGTGCGGTCGACGGGATTTTCATTGCCGCAGGACGCACAGTCGACGAATAGGGACAAGCCGCAGTCCCTGCACAGCCGGGCGCCTTCGGGGTTCTCATGGCCGCATGATGGACAACGCATCGGTGTCACCTCCTACGTTGGCTATTGTATTCGCGAGGGTACCGCGCCGTAACCCCGCCCTTGTCGTCGCAAGCGGCGCCCACTACACTGAGAACAGCCTTTCTGACGGCAATTACAGACCATCTGCACGACTGGGGGCAGGCTATGGACTTTGCGAAAATGCACGGCGCCGGCAACGACTTCGTCGTCGTGGACGCGCGCGGCATCGACCGCGACTGGGCCTCGCTGGCCGCCGCGGTGTCCGACCGCCATTTCGGCGTCGGCTCCGACGGGCTGCTGCTGGTGCTGCCCTCGGACGTGGCCGACGCTCGCATGCGCATGTTCAACCCGGACGGCTCTGAGGCGGAGATGTGCGCCAACGGCATCCGCTGCTTCACCAAGTTTGCCGTCGAACGCGGGCTTGTCACGCCGCGCGACGGCCGGTTCCTGGCGGAGACCTACATCGGCGTTTTGGAAGTGCAGCCCATCATGCGCGACGGCCTCGTCGTGCGGGCCCGGGTTAATCAGGGCAAGCCTGAGCTGACGCCGGAGCGGGTGCCCGTCGACCCGTCGCAGCGCCTCGTGCCAATCGGCGCGGGCCACGCCACGGCGCAGTCGGGCAACGGCAGCGCGACCCGCTACTACAACCCGACGGACATCGTTTTCGATTGGCCTCTGGCCGTGCCCGGTCATTCCTTCGCATTCACGGGCGTCTCCATGGGCAACCCCCACGCCGTCGCCTTCCTGGACTCGCCGGTGGGGCAGTTTGCGCTGGAGGAAATCGGACCGTTGGTGGAGCGCCACCCACTCTTCCCGAACCGCGTCAACTTCGAGGTGGTCAACGTCGTCGACCGCACGCACCTCACCGCGCGAGTGTGGGAGCGAGGCGCGGGGCTCACGCTGGCGTGCGGCAGCGGCGCGTGCGCCGTCGCAGTGGCGGCGCGCATCCACGGCTACACCGACGAGCAGGTCTCCGTGCAGCTCCCGGGCGGCACCCTTACGATAACGTGGGACGGCGAGGGCGACATCTTCCTGGAGGGTCCGGTGGAGCTGGTCTTTGAGGGCAGCTGGCCGGGCTAACCGCCCCTCGTAGTCGACATAATTGCACGATTCTCTATCTGAGCCTGTGCGATTCCCGTCAGCGCAGGAACAACGGTACGGTGCGGGCCGGGGACTCCCCCATCCTAACTTTCCCCCCGAGGGGGAAGGGACTCTGGCAACCCTGGACAAACTGCTTCCGGGGTAGGAACGGAGGGCGTGGGTCAACCCACGCTGCCGGGCTAAGGAGGGTGCTGATGCCGACCGTGAAAAACATGGCCTTGTGGAAGCGCTGGCTGGTCTTCTTCACAGTTGGGTCATTGGGTTGGGGGGGCATCGTCATTGCCAAGATTGCAGCCTATGTCCTAGCGGGGCAGTTGTTGGTACCCTTTGCGACGTTCATCCCCGGCTATGAACTCGCCCGCATCAGCGAAGACGGCCGCGTGACGCCGGTTGAGTACCTCATCGCGGCAATTGAATTGATCGGGTACGGCGCTTGGGTCCTCGCCTACTTTGTGGCGTTTCGCACCTACAAGCGACAAAAGGCCCGGGAAGAGCAAGGCTAACCTTCCCCCTGAGGGGGAAGGGACTGTGGCAACACAAGAACTACGAGAAATCGAAGGGGTTACAATGAAGTTCACGCAGCGTGTCCAGCAGCTTCCGCCCTATCTCTTCGTGGAGATTTCCCGGCGCATCGCGGCAAAGCGGGCCGAGGGCAAGCGTGTCGTCTCCTTCGGCATCGGCGACCCCGACCTTGCGACGCCGGACGCCGTGCTGGAGGAGCTGAAGTCGGCTGCACACCATCGACCCAACCACCGCTACCCCGAGACCGAGGGCCTGCCGCAGTTCCGCGAGGCCGTAGCCGCCTGGTACAACAGCCGCTTTGGCGTGGAGCTGGACCCGGCCACCGAGGCGCTGTCGCTCATAGGCGCCAAGGAGGGCATCGGCCACATCGCGCTGGGGCTGCTGGAGCCGGGGGACATCGCGCTGCAGCCTGACCCTGCCTACCCGGTCTACAACGTCGGCACCCTCTTCGCCGGCGCGGAGCCGTACTGGCTGCCCCTGACTGAGGAGAACAGGTGGTTCCCGGACCTCGACGCCATCCCTGCGGACGTGGCGCGGAAGGCGCAGGTGCTCTGGTTGAACTACCCCAACAACCCGACCGGCGCCGTGGTCGAGCTTGACTACCTGGAGCGCGCGGTGGACTTCTGCCGCCGCAACGACATCGCCCTCCTGCACGATGCCTGTTACACGGAGGTGGCATTCGACGGCTACCGGCCGGTGAGCGCCCTGCAGGTGCCCGGCGCAAAGGACGTTTGCCTGGAGTTTCACTCGCTCTCCAAGAGCTACAACATGACCGGCTGGCGCATCGGCATGGCGGTGGGCAACGCCGACCTCGTCAAGGCCCTCTTCCTGGTGAAGTCCAACCTGGACTCCGGAGTCTCGCAGGCGGTGCAGCAGATGGGCATCCGCGCGCTGGAGACGCCACAGGAAGAGATCGACGCCCGCAACGCCCACTACCAGGCGCGACGGGACAAGGTGATCGAAGCGCTGCACGGACTTGGCATCAACATGGAGCCGCCCAGGGCGAGCCTCTACGTGTGGGCGCCCGTGCCCGAGGGTTTCACCTCGGCGACATTTGCCACCGCGGTGCTGGACGACCTCGACATGGTGGTTACGCCGGGCACCGGCTACGGCAAGTACGGCGAGGGCTACATCCGGCTCTCGCTGACCCTGTCCAACGAGGACCTCGACGAGGGTGTGCGACGGCTCGCGGCGTGGAAGGTGCCCACGCCACAGTAGTCGACGCCCACGGCAACGACTACGGCGTAATCGAGCCTGACGCCACGGCCGACTAGCCCCGCTGCAGTCCTGAGCCGGCCCCTGTTGGCCCCGAATCCCCCGATTGGGAGCGATTCGTGAATCACCCACCCTACTGCCTTGCCACAGCGAGTAGAATCTAGGCAGCGTATACCGCGAAATCGGGGTTTTGCGCGACATAACGACACCATCCGGATAGCGGAAAACACCGTTATCCCTCGCGACTGAAGGGAGCGACTGACCTGCCCAGACACCGAGAGAAGCCATCACCGGACGGGCTGCATGCCACAGCTATCGAGCAGGAGCGAGCCCTACTGGTAGGCATTACGCCAAAAAGCGGGCGCAATACCCGCTGGGAACTCGCCGACTCGATGGGCGAGCTCGGTCAGCTTGTGCGCAGCGCGGGCGGCGAGGTGATCGGCGAAGTCACCCAAAACATCGACCACCCTACCTCAGTCTATGTTGGCCACGGCAAGTTGGAGGAGATCAAGGAAAGCCGCGTCGACTCCCGCTATACCGTCGTTGTCTTCAACGATGAGCTCAAGCCGTCGCAGCAGCGGAACCTGGAGCGGGAGCTGGAGGTGAAGGTGCTGGACCGCAGCGCCCTCATCCTGGACATCTTCGCGAACCGTGCGCGCACCAAGGAAGGCGTGCTCCAGGTCGAGTTGGCCCAGCACGAGTACCTGCTGCCGCGGCTCGCGGGGCAGTGGTCGCACTTGGAGCGACTTGGCGGCGGGATCGGCACGCGCGGGCCCGGCGAGACGCAGTTGGAGACGGACCGCCGCCTCGTGCGCGAGCGCATCAGCCGCCTCAAGCGCGATCTTGAGGAAGTGCGCGCGCACCGGTCACGGCACCGCAATCGACGGCAAGCGGCGCAGACACCGCTGGTCTCGCTCGTGGGGTACACCAACGCAGGCAAGAGCACGCTCTTCAACGCACTTGTTCGCGCGGGCGTCGTCGCGGAGGCTAAACCCTTCTCCACGTTGGACCCCATCACCCGGCGCATGGCCCTGCCGGACGGCACCATGGCGCTGCTGACGGATACGGTGGGTTTCATCCACAAGCTGCCCCACACCCTCGTGGCGGCATTTCGTGCGACGCTGGAGGAGCTTGCTGAGGCCGACTTGCTCCTGCATGTCGTCGACATCAGCCACCACAACGCGGCCGAGCAAGTGCAAGTCGTGGAGGAAACGCTCGCCGACCTGGAGCTTCATGACAAGCCGCGGCTGCTTGCGCTGAACAAGATGGACCTGGCCGTGCAAGGGGAGAACGGCGCGGCGCCCGACCTCTCGGCTCTCGGCGAGACCGCGCAGGGCGGCGTCATGGTCTCCGCCGCGGAGGGCTGGGGGCTTGACCTGTTGGTCAACGCCATCATGGAGCGGCTCGACAGGGGGCCCGTCGGCGTCGACGGCAACTCCCAGGTGCATTTCATCGACTGACCGGGGGCGAGAAGCGATCTCTGGTGCATCGGCTTGAAGGGGGACAAGTGGCCGTTTCAGTGGGAGACATGGCGCTGGACTTCACACTGCCCAACGCGCAAGCCGGGGAGGTCAACCTCTCCAGTTTCCGGGGCGTGAAGAACGTTGTGCTGGTCTTCTACCCCATGAACGGCACGCCCGGCTGAACCCGCCAACTCTGCGCCCTGCGTGACGACAGGGCCAAGTTCGACGAGGCAGACACCGTGGTCTTCGGGGTAAACGGCGGCTCGATGAAGTCGCACCTACGGTTCAGCGAGAAGCACGGCTTCCCCTTCGACCTGCTCGTGGACGCGGGCAGCGCCATCGCCCAGGCCTACGACGTGCGGATGCTCCACAACCTTTACACGAAGCGCACGGTGGTCGGCGTCGACAAGAGCGGCGTGGTCGTCTACTACCAACGCGGCATGCCGAGCACGGACGACATCCTGCGCGGCGTCACCGCCGGCGCTGAGGGCTAGCGGCACCCTCCCGTCGAGGGGACAGCCGGGTCTGCGCCCGAGTCATGCGGCCTCCTGCTCGGCGGGCGGAGCCCACTGTTCGACGGCCCCGCTGAAGAGGAAGAGGCGGCCATCCGCCAGAAGGATGTCACCCCGCAGTCGCTTCTCGATGTAGCAGACGGCCTGCTCCGTGCCATGGTCCTTCGCGCAGGCGGCGCAGATGGCAATGGTGACCTCTCGGTATTTGCCGAGGACACGTTTCGTCAGGTTGCCGTCGCTGTCTTCCACGTAGATGTGGGGCTGCGCCGCCGCGATGGAATGGCGCGCCCCCGTGTGGCCGCAATAGGGGCAGCGCCTCCCCTTGCCCGCAAAGGCCTCCCACACTGCCCACAAGGAAGGGTCCTCTGTGCCGCTGCCGCGCAGCGGGGTGACTAAGGTCACACCACCGTACAGTTTCCTCCACGGCGACGTCACACCGACTCCTTTCACGAAATGAGCTCGCTGGCTCCCCGGCGCACCCTACCCCGCACATCGAGCTGCATCCCGCAATTCCACTGTAAGACCACGGAAGGGCGGGCAGTCAAGGCATGTCCTCGACGACGCCGAACGGCGCCGTCCACAGCGGTGGATAATCGCGTTTTCTCATTTTCTCACGTCCAAGGGGGTCAGCCGGGTTGGTCAAATGTACTTCGCACTATATATATTATGTACCTTCCAAGGCCAGAATATTACATAACCACTGTCTTATGTCGTGAGTGGACATACAGTCTTGCAGTGTTGCGAACTTCCTCTTCCTTGCCGTAACGAGGCCGTTTCGCCGACTCTGGGCGACAGCGTCATTGCGCCGCTTTCACGTCGCGGGCTGACACGCAGGCCAGCCGAGGCCGCAAAACGGCCGCTTTGGGCTCGTCACCGGGCTGACCCTCAGTCAACGCCTCAAGACGGCCCCTTTCGTCGCGTCGGTTGAGGCAATGCCCACCTCGGCGCCCAAAACGGCCGCATTTGAGCGCTCTGTGAACAAGACGTCTACTCAAGCCCTAAAACGGCCCCTTTCGCGATGGGAGTTGACCTCAAGGTCAAATGGGCCCTCGAAACGTCCCTTCTCCATCGACGCCGACGGTAGGCTCTTTCGCACTCGGCCCCAAAAGCAAGAGGGGCCTCCACCGCAGTGGAAGCCCCTCGCATCGATTCACACTTGTCTCGTCGGAGTTAGCTGCGTGCCTCCATCGGCACGTACTCCAGGTCCATCGGTCCCTCGTAGTACAGGAGCGGGCGAATGAGGATGTTGTTCTCGAACTGCTCCAGCACCTGCAGCGTCCAGCCGGGGATGCGACCCAGCGCAAAGATGGGGATGAAAAGGTCCTCCGGGATGTTCATCAG
Source organism: Dehalococcoidia bacterium (assembly GCA_965249605.1). Classification (GTDB taxonomy): domain Bacteria; phylum Chloroflexota; class Dehalococcoidia; order Lucifugimonadales; family UBA1127; genus UBA1127. The sequence continues at coordinate 896,083 of OZ252245.1, read as the reverse complement.
GTGGTAGATGGAGCCGGCAAAGAAGTCGACATTGACGTGGATGCCGCGAGCCCGGTAGGGCGCCATGGCCTCCACCAGCGCATCCAGGATCTGGATCCACTGGGGCTGCCCAAGCTTCTCGCCCAGGGCCTTGGAGCGGTCGCGAAGGTGCTGCGCCCGCGGGTCCTCGGCCCGGTACACGCGGTGGCCGAAGCCCATGATGCGGCCGTGACCGTCCAGCACACGCCGAGCGTAGGCATTGGCCTCTGCCGGGTCGCCGATCTCCTCGGCCATCTTCATCACGGACTCCGCCGCGCCTCCGTGCAGCGGCCCCTTCAGCGTGCCGATGCCCGTGACGACTGCCGCATGCAGGTCCGCCAGCGTCGACGCCGTCACGCGCGAGGCGAAGGACGACGCGTTGGCCCCGTGCTCCGCGTGGAGGATGAAGTCCACGTCCATGAGCTTTGCCTCGTCCTCGTCCGGGACTACTCCCCGCATCATGTAGAGGAAGTTGCCCGCGTGGCTCAGCGTCGTATCCGGCGCGACGGGCTGCAGGCCCTCGCGAATGCGATAGTGCGCGCAGATGATTGTCGACGCCTGCGACGTCAGCCGGAGTCCCTTGCGGCGGACGGCATCCGAGGAGTTGTCCTCCACCTCGGGATCGAAGGAGGAGAGGGCCGAGACCGCGGTGCGAAGGACGTCCATGGGGTGGCCGTCCTTCGTCAGCTCGATGACGCTGTACACTTCCTCCGGTATCGTGCGGTTGCTCTTGAGGGCGGCATCGATCTCGTTCAGCTGCTCTTGGCTTGGGAGGCTTCCGTACAACAACAAATAAGCCACCTCTTCAAAGGTGGACTTTTCCGCAAGGTCGTGAATGTTGTAGCCGCGGTAGAGCAGCTTGCCTTCGGAGCCGTCGATGAAGCTGGCCTGCGTGCGGTCAAGGTAAACATCCTTCAGGCCGCGCTTCAATTCCACCGATCGAGTTGCCATGGCAGATGCCCTCCTGAAGACCTCTTTGGCTGTTGACTCGGACATCGGCGTCCCAAGGCCGCGTGGAAGGAATGACCCTGGACAGTACGGAACGCCCAATTTTCGTAGGCATTACGCGCATGCGATTGGGCGATGCATCCGCACAATGCTAGCACCGCCCTATGGACAGTGTCAACGAAGCCTACCCGAATCCCCCCGTCGCACGTGATACACTTTTAGTAGGAGATTCCAATTTGGCCCCACCCTGCATGAGGACACTCACTTGCCGCATTTGACCCAGCAGACCCCTTCCAACACACCGCGTCCGGCGGCCCTGTGGCGGGCAGTCGCGGCGCTGCTCGTAGTCGCGGCCCTCACCGCAGCGTGCTCTCTGCTGCCCGGCGGCGAGGACACCGCAGCAGTGTCCGCCATCGTCCAGGAGGCCGAGGCGCTCATGCCCGGGGAGGTGCCCGTGCTGGCCCTCAGCCCGATTGGCGACATTTGGACAGTCCTGTCGACCAGGCATGTCGACCGGGCGGACATCGACGCGGACGTCCTGGCAGAGGGCGCCGTTGACTATCTCATCACCGCCTCGGACATGCCGGAACTGCGCGACGCGCTCATTCCCGCCGCTGACCTGGAGCGGCCCGATAGTCTCCCGGAGGAGTTCGCGCCCCTTTGGGACGCTTGGACCACCATCTACCTGGAGAGCGACGGCGCCGAGCCACCCGACCCCATAGCGCTCTCGCAGGCCGCAATGCGTGGCATCGTGGCAGCGCTTGACGACCCGCACTCCGCCTATGTGCCGCCCCAGCAGTACGCATTGGAGGACCTTGAGTTCATCGGCGCCTACCAGGGCGTGGGGGCAGAGGTAAGCGCCCAAGAGGAGACCTTTATCCTCACGCCGATGCCCGACAGCCCCGCTGAGAAGGCAGGCCTCCGCGCCGGTGACCGGCTGTTGACCGTGGACGGCGTCAGCGTCGAGGGGTGGACAACCCTGGACGTCGTCAGCAAGGTGCGCGGACCCAAGGACACCGTCGTCGTGCTGGGCGTCACGCATGAGGGCCAGTCGGAAGTCGTGGAGCTGTCCATCACTCGCGGCGACATCAACCTGGAGAGCGTGACATGGCAGAGCACCCCGGACGGGCACGCCTACATCCGCCTCTCCGGCTTCTACGCCAACACTGACGAAGCGCTGGAGGAGGCCCTGGTCGAGATCGAGGAGTCCGGCGCGCGCGGCCTCATCCTGGACGTGCGCAACAACCCCGGCGGCCTGCTCTCCACGACCGTCAACATCGCGAGCCTCTTCCTCGACGGCGGGCTCGTGGTCTACGAGCTGGACGGCGCGGGCGAGCGCAAAGACTGGAACGCCGAGGACGGCGGCGTCGCGACAGACCTGCCCCTTATACTGCTGGTCAACCAATTCACCGCCAGCGCCGGCGAGGTTCTCGCGGGCGCGCTGCAGGACCGCGAGCGCGCTACCGTAGTTGGCGTCACCACCTTCGGCAAGGGCAGCGTCAACCTGCTGGCGCCCCTCTCTGACGGCGGCGGCCTCTACTACTCCTATGGCCGCTGGTATACTCCCAACGGTCATCTCATCGAGGGCAGCGGGCTTGAGCCGGACAACGAGGTCGCGCGTGGCCCGATTCAACGCGACGAGCAGATGCTCTACGCCCTGGAACTGATCGCCGACATCGCGCCGCCGGCAGAGCAATAGGCAAGTGGTGTTCATAGGTAACGATTATGTCTACTAATAGAGGCCGCAAGCCGTCCAAGTCTTCGACGCCCATCGCCAAACGCACGGGGCCTGTGGCGGTCAACCGCCGCGCCTCCTACGACTACGACATCCTCGAGACCGTCGAGGCTGGCCTGGTGTTGACCGGCACGGAGATCAAGTCCATCCGCACCGGCAGGGTCGACCTGCGAGGCGCCTACGCTCGCGAGCAGAAGCGCGAGCTCTGGCTCGAGGGCATGCACCTCGCCCCGTACGAGCAGGGCAACGTCAACAACCACGAGCCCAAGCGACCTCGCAAGCTGCTCCTCCATCGCCGTCAGATGGATGATCTGTCGGTGGCGGTCTCGCAGAAGGGGCACACCATCGTGCCGCTGCGGCTGTACATCAAGGGGCGCGTCGCCAAGGTGTTGTTGGGGCTCGCCAAGGGCAAGCGCCAATACAGCAAGAAGGACGCGCTGATCCAGCGGGAACTCGACCGCGAGGCAGAGCGCCACATGAAGGAAGACCGCTAGGGGCAGGCTCGTTCGGTGTGCTATCCTAGAGAGACACAAATCGTCATGGGGACGCGTGGTATCGACAGGGGGTAGCAGAGCGGGATTGCAGGCCGAGGTCCGCCCTCCTCGTTAAACAGGCGGAACAAAAGTAACTGGCGAGCGTGAACTCGCACTGGCCGCCTAGAGCGGCCCGTCCGTCCTTCCCTCCCCTGTAGGGAAGAGCCGGGCGCAACAAAAACAGGGTGCTGCCCTAGCTCACGCCGATCCGCGAAGGCTTAAGACTTGTCTCGGCTAGCCTGACCAGACCCTGCCGCCGGGGGCTGTGAGGGCGAAACTCAAATCAGCGGCTACGCCTGGAGTACATCCCCTTGAGCGCTTTCTGGACGGGGAGTTCGACTCTCCCCCGTCTCCACCAGCGAACACAAGATTGGCCAAGCCAACGCAAGGGCATTTGCCCGACCGGAGGCTTGGCCAATCGCTTTTCGAGGCTAGCGCCGCCGCCGTGCCTACGCCTTCAAGCTGAAGGGCGGGTACTTGTCCTGGAGCAGGTACAGGTACGTGCTCACGCGAATACTCCACCGCATGACCCCTTGAATGAAGTCGAAGAGACCCTGGGGGTATTTCCCGGTGAAGAGGATGGCGAAGGCCGAAACGATCAACAGGACAAGAGCAACGATGCTCAAGACCAGCAGCGCGATTCCGTGCGGGATGCCCACGTACAGCCAGCCAAGGAAGAACCGCAGCGCCGCCGTGCCACGCGACACCTGCTCCGGGTACTCGATGCCGATCGCCGCCGGGTAGTCGTTCGAGGTGAGCGCGAAGGGCGGGTACCGGTCCGTCATGAGGTTGGTGTACGCGTCCACACGAACGCTCCAGGCGTGGTAGCCCAGCATGATGTCGAATATCCCTCGCGGGTAGCGGCCTGTGACGAGCACGATGACAAATGCAATCGCGTGCAACACCAACGCTACGATCGACAAGATATAGAGGATGATGCCGTGGGGTATGCCGACGTACAGCCAGCCGAAAAGGACTTTGGCAACCAGGTACAGCCTTGATAACTGCTCCGGATACTCCACACCGAGACTGACGGGCGCCGAACCTGCGTCTGCCATGAGGACCTCCGTTTCCGCGCCCACAACGTGGGCGGCCCGCCGACGACTCGGCCATTCGGTCCCGGGCCCCGCACTGCGCCACCGGCCTCATGCGGCCCGGCACCGCCATTTTGCGCTCGTTACGACTGTGACGCAAGGCGTCGCAACGATGGTCTTGGCCTGCAATGCAACGCCCCGTTACGTGCGCCTTCCCCGCCGCTGTGCGATGATAGCCGGGCGCGTGAGATGCCCCCCTGGGGTGTCTCGCGTCAACCAACGCGGGAGAAGGTGACATGGAAGCAAAGGACAAGGTCGCGGTGATCACTGGGGCCAGCAGCGGCATCGGCAGGCAGTCGGCGCTGGTGCTGCTGGAGGCGGGCTACTCCGTCGTGCTGGCGGGCCGCCGCGCCGAGCTACTCGACTCCGCCATCGAGGAGGCCGGCGCGCCAGCCGGCAAGGCCCTCGCCGTTCCGACAGACGTCAGCGAACCGGAGTCGATCAAGAACCTCTTTGCCAGGACCGTTGAGACCTTTGGCCGGCTGGACCTGCTCTTCAACAACGCCGGCCAATTCTCGCCCCGTGACCCCCTGGAGGACCTGACCATTGAGCAGTGGACCACGGTGGTCAACGTCAACCTCAATGGCGTCTTCTACTGCACGCAAGAGGCCATCAAGATCATGAAGAACCAGACGCCCATGGGCGGGCGCATCATCAACAACGGCTCCATCTCCGCCCACGTGCCGCGGCCCAACTCCGCGCCCTACACCGCTACGAAGCACGCCGTGACCGGCCTCACCAAGGCCACCTCGCTCGACGGTCGCAAGTACGACATCGCCTGCTGCCAGATCGACATCGGCAACGCGGCGACGGAACGGTCGGTGAACCGCGCGGGCAACGAGCAGCCCAACGGCGACATGATCATGGAGGCGACGATGACCTCGCGGCAGTCTGGCGAGGCAATCCTCTACATGGACAGCCTGCCGCTGTGGGCCAACGTGCAGTTCATGACCATCATGGCGACCAAGATGCCCTTCATCGGGCGGGGCTAGCTGCGGAACGCTAGTCCAGCGGCGGCTCGCCCACGATGCGCGTGTGGCGCTCGACGTAGGCCGGCCACGCCTCCGGGTTGATGAGCCTCGGCGGCCGTTCGCCGCGGAAGATCGCCGCCCACTGCAGCGCCACCGACTCCGACATCGCCGCGTGCGCCTGCTTGGTCGGACCCGACGTGTGCTGCGTGGCCAGCACGTTGTCCATCTGCAACAGCGGGTTGTCCGGCAGCGGCGGCTCCGGGTCCCACACGTCGAGCGCCGCCCCCGCCAGCGATCCCTCTTGCAGCGCGACCGTCAGCGCCCGTTCGTCGATGTTGGGCCCGCGCGAGGTGTTGATGAAGTACGCGGTGGGCTTCATCATGCCGAACTCCCGCGCGCCTATCATCCCCCGGGTCTGCTCGCTCAGCGGCACGTGCAGCGTGACGTAGTCGCTCTCTCGCATCAGGTCTTCCAGCGAGCAGGGCTCGCCGCCACGCTCGGTGATCTCCGCGTCGGTGAGAAACGGGTCATGCACCAGGACGCGCATCTGGAAGGCCAGCTTGCAGATGTCGGCCACCCGCGCGCCGATGTTCCCCATGCCGATGACGCCCATGGTGCGGTACTGCACGTTGTCGCCGACAAATTGCCCCGGCCGCTTCACGATGCCCTGGCGCAACGCTCGGTCGGCCTGCGGGATCTCCTTGGAGAGGCTGATCATCGCCGCGATGACGTGCTCGGCGACCGGCTCATTGCCGATGCCGCCCTGGTTGACCACGAGCACGCCGGCCGCTGTACACGCGTCCACGTCGACCGCCTCAAACCCCGCAACGCGAGAGCCCACTGCGAGCAGGTCGGGGCACTCCGACAGCAACTCGGCGTCCACATCCAGCTCCCGCAGGGACAGCAGGTAGCCGTGCGCCGTGGCGAGCGCCTCCCGCTTCTCCTCGATCGGCAGGCCGCGGTCCAGGCATACCAGCTCCGTGTTCTCGTCCTCGGCAAGCATCTGCTCGCCCAGGGGGTTGGTCCAATGGCCAAAGTAGACCAGTTGCTTCTTCACCGCTCACCTCCGTTGGCATCGGCGCGCCGCGCAGAACGTGGGGACTCAGACAAGCAACGAGGGTTGGAGTTGCCCCCAACCCTCGTTTGCTTATGTCAATCGCAATGGGCCGGACCCTCTATCACCGGCTAGGCATGCGTCAGCGACGCGTAGCCGGGGAGAGAGGCCCGCCAGGTCTTTTCCTTGCCGAAGTCCAGGTAGTTGACCTTGGCCTGCTCCGGGCCCTCCAGCTCGAAGGGCAGCTTGTACAGTTCAACGACGTTCTTGACGGTCATCTCGTACCGCTCCTCGTCCGTGCACTCGTCCAGGATCTCAGTCAGGACCTGCTGCGAGTGCGGGAAGACGGAGTCACCGTGGGGGTAGTCGTTGCCCCACATCAGCGTCTTGGTGCCGATGAAGTCGCGGGTGCGGATGCCTAGAGGGTCGTCCTCAAAGGTGGCGTAGAAGTTGCGCAGCCAATAGTGGCTGGGCATCATCGGGAGACCCGAGGTGCGCTCGCCGCCGCCACGGATGTACGCCCAGTCGAGCCTCTTCAGCACGTGGCCGATCCAGCCGGTCTCAAACTCAGTGATTACGACCTTCAGCTTGGGGAACCGCTCCAGAACGCCGGACTGGATCATGTCGGCGATGGTGAAGGCGGCGCCGGCGAAGCCCATGGGGCCGTTCGCGCGGCTGGGGGCCTGCCGGGGCGGAAGGCCGTGGTTCTCGGTCGCACCCGTAAACAGGTGCATGTTCAGCGGCATCTCAAGGTCCTGGGCGGCTGCCCAGAATTTGTCGTACCACGTGTCCACGTAGAGGTGGTCGGGAGGCGCCGTAATTGGAACGCAGATGCCTACGTGCCCCATGGACTTGCAGCGCTCCATCTCCTCAATCGCCTGGTCCAGGTCCCAAAGCTGCACCGCGCCGAGCGCAAACAGGCGGTCGGGGGCGGGGCTGACGTAGTCGGTGATCCAGTCGTTGAACACCGAGAAGGTGTCCTTGACGATGTTCAGGTCTTCCACCTGGTACACGTTGAAGAGCAGGCTGGGGTACAGCACCTCCGCGTCGATGCCGTCCTGCTCCTGCTCCTTCACGCGCTCGGCGACGTCGTAGCAGCCGGGCAGCGCGAGGTCGTAGCCGCGCTTCATGTCGGCGCGGGCCTCCGGGCTCGTAAAGTCGACGTTCTGCTGGAGGAAGCCCGCGGCGGGCAGGCCAATCTTGCCGTTGCCCAGGTGCATCTGTGGCCCCATCTCAGGGTTAGAAATGGCCATGTGCGGAGCCCGGTCTCCGTATTTCTTGATCAGCGGGTCAAAGAACTCAGCCGGTTCCACGATGTGCGAGTCCGCCGAGATACACAGTTTCCTTGCCATGACTCCTCCTTTGCTTTTCCGGCGGAAGGCGGGGACAGCGGCGTGCCATCCCCGCCTTGCGGGCTACCCTTCCGACCTAACCGGACGGCAACACATCTACTTCTTCACCGCCACAATTTCCTCGAGGTGGGTGAAGGTGCCGTGTTCTGTGCCGTTCCAGACGTACTCAGCAATGATGTCCGGGTCCACGGCGACCTGCGCAGGTAGGTACCACAGAGGCACGTTGGCGTGGAGGCTGTAGCTCAGTTCACCAACCGCCCGGATGTTGGCTTCGTGCTTGGACCAGTCCATCTCGGACTGGATCCTGCCCACGATCTCGTACATCTCCGGCGTCGCGAAGCCGTTGACGCCGCCGGTGGCGTGCCAGGTCTGCCGGTTCGCCAGCGCGAAGACCGGGTGCGTGCTGCTGTTGTCGACGTCCACCCAGTCCACGATGCCCTCGCCAATGCCCGCCTTGCCGCCACGGGTCGCCCGGCTCAGGGCGTTCCGCGAAGCGCCGTCAATGGTCACCAGCTCCACGTCGACGCCCACGTCGCTCCAGTAGCCGGCCACCGCCTCGGTCACGTCCTCACAGCCGGCCATGACGACGCAAGACCTGATGCGCGTCTTGATTTCCAGCGGGTTGTTGGAGTCATATCCCGCTTCACGGAGCAGCGACCGTGCCGCTGCCGGGTCGTAACCGTACTCGGACTCAAAGTTCTGTGCCCACTCCGGGTTCCAGCCCACAAACTGCGGGTGGAAGTGGTTGAGGATCATCTTTTCGCCCTGGGGTGCAAAGGCGCTCTGGACCTCGTCGCGGTTGATTGCCTTGTTCAGGGCCTTGCGCACCCGCACGTCAAGCAGCTTTGCATCTGGGTAGAGCGGCCAGCCGGCAACGCCCGTCTCCGGGTCCGGGAAGGCCGCGTAGAACTGCATCCATACGCGAGTGCCAAAGTTGCTGTTGCTCTTGATTTCGAAACCAGTGGAGATGGCTTGCGGTTGCAGGTCTGGCGGCAGGTCGGTCATTTGGACCTCTCCGGCCAACAGCGCGGACAGCCGCGTCGAGACCTCGCTAATCCAGCGCAACTCCAGCTCAGGGAAGTCCGGGGTCACACGCCAGTGCTCGCCGGGGGCGCGCTCAAAGACGATGCGCTGGCCCTGTTCCCGCTCCAAGAACTGGTACGGGCCGGTGCCCGCCAACGGCGTGCTGTTGGGCGTCTCCGGGGCGCCGTTCGCATCCCAGTCGGCCTTACTTACCATCGGCAACTGCGTCCAGCGGTCAGAGAGCGCCAGCAACAGGAAGCTGTTGGGGCGACTCATGCGGAAGACGATCTCGTGGTCGTCAACCCTGTCCACGGATTCCGTGAAGGCCCGCCAGAAGATGCGGGAAAAGACGTGAGCGTCATCAAAGGTCACAAACTCGTCGAAGAAGTTTATGACGTCGTCAGACGTGAACTCGCCGTTCCCGTTGTGGAACTCCACGCCCTCGCGAAGCTCGATCCGCATGGACTGGCCGTCGGGCTCCAGCGTCCATGAGGTGGCAAGCCCAGGCACGAACTCGCCCGCCGGGTTTACCGCCAACAGGTTCTCGTACATCGGCCGCAGCTGCAGCGCGTTGAAGCAACAGAGAACACGCGCGTCGCTGTGTTCGGTGGATGGGGTGGTGGTTGCGAAGATCAGCCGGTCGACTACCGCCTTCGGCATCATTACGTCGTCCGCGGGCTTCGCCATTGTGTCGCCGCTGCTCGGCGCTTCCGCGGGCGCCACCGTAGGAGCAACTGCCGCCGTGGTCGTCGTCGTAGTCGTGGTGGTCGTGGTGCCCGTAGTGGCGGTCGTGCTGTCGCCGTCGTCACCGCCGCATGCGGCAACGGCCAGCAGTAGCGCGAGGCTCATCGCCAACAGCGCCACTATCCCCCCTGAACGTCTACAAAAACCCATGCCCTTTCCTCCTACCGAGTCTGTTTGTGCCGAATTCTGCCGTAAACACTAAGACGCCGGTTGTTCGCCAACGGTTCCCATCTCGGCGAAACCCGCGTCATCAATCCGCTTACACGAAGACGAGGGCGCGGAATTACCCCCTGTGTTTCAGCCCGATTGTTGCGCGAAATCTTATAGCTTGGGCACATATAAGTCAATGAATCCCGCAGCCCGTGGCGACGCGTTCCAGCATTAGCCGACTGGCGCCTCCCCAACGATGGCCTTGTGCCGCGCCACGTACGCCGGCCAGACCTCCGGGTTCACGATGGGCGACGGCCGTTGCCCCCGGAAGATGGCGAGCCACTGCCTGCCGGCGTTCTCGCTCATGTTGAAGATGGCCTCCTGCGACTGCCCGGAACTGTGCGGCGTCGCGAGGACGTTGTCCAGCTTCAGCAGCGGGTGGTCAAAGGAGGGAGGCTCAATCTCCCAAACGTCCAGCGCTGCGCCGGCGATGACGCCCTCCTTGAGCATGCGCTCCAGCGCCTCCTCGTCGTACAGCCCGCCGCGAGCGTTGTTGACGAAGAATGCCGTGGGCTTCATCAGCCGGTACTCCCGCTCGCCGATCATGCCCTTGGTCTGGTCCGTTAGCGGCGTGTGCAGCGTGACGTAGTCGCTCTCCTTGAGCAGATCGTCCAACTCGACGCTCTCGCCGCCTCGCCGGGCGATCTCTTCGTCGCCCATGATGGGGTCGTGCACCAGCACGCGCATACGGAATGCGGCGCTCAGGATTTCGCCCACACGCGAGCCGATGGCGCCGAAACCGACAATGCCCACTGTCTTCTCCAGCAGATCGTTGCCCGTAAGCTCGCCGGGCTTGCGCTGGATGCGTGCATGGAGCTGCCGGTCCGCCAGCAGCGCCCGGTGCGACAGCAGGAGCATCGCGCCCGTCACCTGCTCGGCCACGGGCTCGTTGCCCATGCCGGTCTGGTTGCAGACGAGCACGCCCGCCTCTGTGCACGCCGGGATGTCGATGGTGTCATAGCCCGCGAGTCCCGATACGATGGCCAGCAGGTTCGGACTCTTGTCGATGACCTCCTGGGTGTTGGGCGGCATGGAGCGGCCCTGCACGTGGAGGCCGTGGGCGTCCGCCATCGCCTCCCACAATCGCTCGCGTGGGTCCTGAGAGCTCAGCTTCACCAACTCCACCACGTCCGAGTGGTTTTGCAACTCCAGCTCACCCACTGGGGCAATGAACCGGTCAAAGTACACGAGCTTCTTGGCAGCCATGGGCTTCTCCTTGCTCAAGCGGTCTTGGCTCAACCGTGCGGGCATAGCGCGACCGCAGGTCAAGTCAGCCATTGGATGCGGAAACTGTAACAGACTAGGGCACAAGGCCGTCAATAGCAGGATAATTTGCGGTAGGCACTTAGGGGCTAGCAGGTTTGAAGGGTAGAGCTTCGAAGAATCTCAGGAGGTTCACCGAGGCGACGATACCCCCATATGCCGAGTTCATAGTCAGAGGGGGCTTCTGCGACCCAGCTAGGTAATTTGGACTCAAGAAGGAATTGCCCGTTTGCCGAGGAAGTCTCCAATCGAGTCGCGACTTGGTCAGCGGAGTCCAGTGTCGGATAGAACTCATTTGGTCCGAGCGGCGAGAGAAACCCCAAAACGGGGGCTATGGTCCCACTTCTCCCATAGCTAAGGGCTGAACTTTCATAGAGCACGAATATCGAGAAGTCCCCACTTTCTCCTCCGAAGCGGGCACCGCTAGTTGTCTGGCCAGCCACATCTAGCCTTCCTCCACAAACGGTAGGTTCAACTGTGAACTCAATCCAACGAGCTGATCCAACAAACCGCGAGGATTCGTCGTCAGTGTCAATGTTAAGCAGAGCGGAGATGCCTATAGACAACCCGATGAATATGAGAAGGGACATCACGTAGCGCATGGAGATTTCTACCTCACCGCATCCCGCCAACCACAAACGGGCGTGACGCCACTATAACAGACGGCACGGCGCCCAGGCCAACAAGAAGGGGCCACAAACGTGGCCCCTCTTGTTATGTCGCCTAAAAGGAGTCGGCTAGCCGCCCGGCTCCAGCACCAGGCCACTGGCCTCGAAGCGCTCCCGGACGTCCTTGGTGTACTCCCACCAGTCGACGCCGCCCGGCAATACCGCCTGGCCCGAGCGCTGGTGGTACGCCCACGGCGTCTCCAGCCCGGGGGGCGGCGTGCCGTCTTCCAGAAGTGCCCGCGCCGCGTCCGTGAAGCGACGGCGCGTCCGGATGATCATCTGGTCCGTCGTGCCCAGGTGCTCCTTGGTGCGGTCGTAGATGCTGCCCATGCTCTCGGTCATCGCCATGTCTTGTTGGCGGATGCCCTTGATGCCCGTGAAGCTGACGTTGTTCCTCTGGGCCTCACGGTCAACCTGAAAGTCGTTGTCCCAGTTCTGGTCGAGGTTGTAGCGGTCGAACCAGCCGGTGCCGTTGGGCTTGTAGTCCCGCAGTTGGTCCCTGGGCTCCTCGCCCGGCTTCAACGCCCGAACGCCCCACTCCAGCGTGTTGTGGTCGTCCATGGGCACGTAGGCCAGGAAGCTGGCGTTGGAGCCGAGCGGGTTGTCGATGCCCGGGACCATCGCGAAGAAGGGGAAGAGGATGTGGCCGACGCGCCAGTACTCCTGCCCGTCGTCCGTGGGGCGGAACATGCCGTAGGAGGTGCCGTGCTCCGTCACCTTGACGCTGAACTGGCCGTAGCGGTTCTTCGCCTGGTGGTAGTTCATCGAGCCGGGTTCGGTGTTGTGGATGGTGAAATGCCCCAGGTGCAGGAAGGTCACGTGGACCGTGTCCATCTCACCCTCAAGCCCCTGCATCCAGTTGCAGTTGCGGTGCAGGACGGTGACGGTGGAGCGCTCGTGCATGTTGCCCTCGAGCTCCGGGAGCTCCGGCGGGACCTCGCGCGGGCCCATGTACACCCAGATGATGCCGTTACGCTCATGGCACCGGTACGACTTGATCCGCACCTTGTCCTTGAAGTTGCTTTCCGCAGGCTCCGAGGGCATGTCGACGCAGTCGCCGTTCACGTCGAACTTCCATCCGTGGTAGACGCACCGGAGGCCGCTCTCCTCGTTTCGACCAAAGAAGAGGCTGGCCCGACGGTGCGGGCAGTTGCTGTCGATGAGGCCCACGTTGTTGTTGCTGTCGCGAAACGCGACGAGCTCCTCGCCCAGCAGCTTGATGCGAACAGGCGGGCAGTCCGGCTCCGGCAGCTCATCCGACTTCAGGCCGGGAAACCAGTATTCCCGCATCAGGTTGCCCATGGGCGTTCCCGCCCCAACTCTACAGAGAAGTTCGTTTTCTTCCGGCGTCAGCATGCTTCGTCTCCTCGCTTGGCGTGTAATTCCTATTGGCCGGTCAGCGTTCCGGCCGATTCCGGGTAGTCGGTTGTGCGGGCGAAGAACCAATCGCCCAGCGCCTCCATCCACGGGACACCGCCCGGCAGCACCACGGCGCAGGAGCGCACCTTGTACGACTCCGGCGTTTCCACGCCCGGAGGTGGCGTGCCGTCCTCGACCAGCGCTCGCGCCGCCGAGAGCAGTTGCCGCCGCGCCCGGATGATGCTCGCGTCCGCCGTGCCCAGGTGCTCCTTGGTCCGATCCATGATGGCGCCCATGCTCCACTCGATCGCCGCGTCCTGTTGTCGGACGCTGGGGATGCCGGTAGTGTTCTTGTTCTTCTTGGCCCACAGGTCCATGTGGAAGTCCGTCTCAGGACTGATCTCCGGCCACCAGTTGGCGTAGAACGTCCCCTTCTGCTCGGGCTTCCACGGGCCCTGGTTCAGCGACAACACACCCGGCTCGTCCGGCAGGTCCGGCGTCGGGAAGCGGCTGCCGGCCATGGCCTCGGTGGGGTGCCATTGCAGGCCGAAGTGCATCGTGTAGTAGTCGTCGATGGGCACATAGATGGACAGGGGCACTCGAGAATTTGTGGCGGGGAACATGCCGTAGAAGGGGAAGAGGAAGTGGCTGGCGCGCCAGTAGGAGTTGCCGTCCGGCTGCTTTCGCTCGGCGCCGTAGACCAGGCCGTATACCGTCTTTTCCACGTAGAAGTCCGCAACCTTCTCTACGGTGTAACCGCCGTACTTGGGCTCGTCCTCAGCGTGCAGGCGGCCGTGAAGGATGGGCGCGTGGGTGGAGTCAAGCTCGCCCTCCAGCGCCTGCATCCAGTTGCACTCGTAGATGAACCGCCGGTAGTGCCGCCGCTGTTCCTCGGGGACAAGCCCCCACTCGAATTGCGGCATCCCGGGAGGGTCGTCCTGCTTGGGGCCCATGTAGGCCCACACCACGCCGCCGAAGTCCGCTCCCTTGTAGGAAGTGATCTTCATCTTGTTCTTGAAGTTGCTCGTGGGCGGCTCGTTGGGCATGTCGATGCAGCTGCCGTTCACGTCGAACTTCCAGCCGTGGTACGCGCACCGCAGCCCTCCAGCCTCGTTGCGGCCGAAGAACAGGCCCGCGCCCCGGTGGGGGCAGCGCTGCTGCGTGAAGGCGACGTTGCCCTCCGAGTCACGCCACGCCAGCAGGTCCTCGCCCAACAGGCGCACCCGCTGCGGTTGGCCGTCCGGCTCAAGCTCCCACTCGTAGGCGGCGGGCAGCCAGTACTCCCGCATGAGGGCGCCCATCGGCGTACCGGGTCCAACCCTACACAGCAGGTCCGTCTCTACTTGCGTGAGCATCTATGCCTCCTTCTGTCTTGAGCAGCAGGGGTTATGTCTCAGCGATTGTAACAGGGATTTGGAGAAAGTGAACACCGGTTCTGCCGATTTCCCAAACGAATCTCGAATATCCAGCATCGCTCCCTGAACCCGCGGCGCCCGTTCTACCCGTACCGACCCACGTTCAGCGCGGCAAGCACCATGAGCACCGGCACCATGACCATGACGCTAACGACGACCCCCACCACAAAGGCCACGAAGCTGAACAGGCTGCCGTACAGGCAGGCGGTGCTCAGCTTCGCCTTCATGGTCTTGGTGTTCGCGCCGCCGGAGAGGACGCCATACGCGAAGGCCACAACGATGATGGCTAGCAGGCTCCAGAAGTACAGGTCCCGATCGCCGGTGGCTGCGCCAATGCACGCGGCAACGACGCCGCCGTAGAGCCCGACGTAGCCGCCAGTGACGCCGCTTGCGCCGTTGATCTCGACCTCGTCGTCCGTGTGGTGGCCCTGCCATTGCGCGTTGGCCCGCAGCGCCTGCGACTCACGCATTCGTGCAGCCGCCGCTTTCTGCAGCGCGCCCGCGTTGGTGATCCTCCTCATTTGCATGTCGTTTCTGGGTCTCCTCTTTCCCTTCCCTGTCTCTCTCCTAGCCTAGCCCCAAAGTTCCTGACTTGCCAGCCTCGCGCCCTCCGACATTGCCTGCAGCTTTGCCCACACGACGGTGGGATGGACGCGCGACCGGCCCGCAAAGGTGCCGAACCCGCAGTCCGTGCTTGCAACGACATTGTCTCGCCCGACGACGTTGGTGTAGCTCAGGATCCTGTCGCGCACCAGCTCCGGGTGCTCAACGAAGTTCGTGGTGGAGTCGATGACTCCGGGGATGAGCGTCTTGCCCTCCGGCAGCTTCACGTCCTGCCACACCCGCCACTCGTGCGCGTGCCGGGGGTTGGACGCCTCGACGGAGTACGCGCCCGCGCGCACCTGCATTACAATGTCCACGATGTCCCGCAGCGGCACGTCGCGAACGTGCGGCCCCTCGTTGTTGCCCCAGCAGATGTGGTAGCGCACCTGCTCCTCCGGGATGCCCCCCAGCGCGTAGTTCAGCGCCTCCGCCCACAGGCCCATGACCCGGCGGAAGTCCCCCAGCGAGCCGTCGCGGAACCGCGCCCAGTTGCGCCCCATCGCCATCTCCGGCGCGTCCACCTGCAGCACGAACCCCGCGTTCGCAATGGCGCGATACTCCACCTTCATCATCTCCGCGAGGGCGTAGACGTACTCCTCCTCGGAGGCGTAGTGCCGGTTGGCGATGCGCAGGTCGAGTATGCCCGGCGACGATGCCGTCATGAAGGCGCCCGCAACGTCGACGCCCGTTAGCGCGTCCCTGAAGTTGGCGAGGTCCGTCTCCACCGTCTCCGGGTGCGTCCACGCCATCGGCCCGACGCACACCGGCCGCGGGAACGCGACGCTGCCCAGGAATCCGACGCCGCGCCACCATTCCGCGAATTCGGGGAAGTCCACTTCCGTTGGCGCCTGCGGAGACGGGTCCACGCCCCCGAGGCCGCTCACCCGGTCCTTGATGTAGTCGGAGAACCCCGGCTTGCTGAACTCGCCGTCGTTGACGATGTCGATGCCGGCGTTGGCCTGCGCCTCCACCGCCTCCGCGACCGACCGCCGCACCGCGGCAGCGAGTTCCTCCGCGTCGAAGGGCTGCCCCGTCTCCTTGGCCTGGATCATGGCAAGCAGGTCCGCTGGCCTCGGCAGGCTGCCGGTGTGCGTGGTCAGGATGCGCTCGACGCCGCTAGGCATGGTCTATCCCCTCCGTTAGCCCCACAGCTCCTTGGTAGCCAGCCGTGCGCCCTCCACCAGCGACTCGAACTTGGCCCAGCACACCGACGAGTGTCCCACCCGCGAGCCGATGCCGCAGTCCGTCCCCGCCATGACGTTCTCGCGCCCGACAGCCTCGGCGTAGCGCACCAGCCGCTGCGCCACCAGCTCCGGGTGCTCGATGAAGTCGTTTGCGTGCCCGATGACGCCGGGTATGAGCAGCTTGCCCTCCGGCAGCTTCACGTCCTGCCACACCTCGTACTCGTGATCGTGGCGAGGGTTGGACGCCTCGATGGAGTAGCCCTCTGCCTTGACGTTCAGGATGATGTCGACAATGTCCGCCAGCGGGATGTCGTGGACGTGGGGCCCCTTGTAGCTCCCCCAGCACATGTGGAAGCGCACGCTGCTCTCCGGGATGTCCCGCAAGGCGTGGTTCAGCGCCTCGACGCGGAGCTGCGCGAACTTCCGGTACTCCGGCACCGTCAGCCCCGACTGTATCTGCCAGCCGTCCGCCAGGTCCGGGTCGTCGATCTGCAGAAGGAAACCCGCGTCGACGATTGCCTTGTACTCCTCGTGCATGGCGTCGGCAATGGCAAAGAGGTACTCCTCGTCAGAGGCGTAGTGCTCGTTCTTCATCCAGTGCTCGATGGTGCCCGGCGCGACGGCGGGCAGGTACGGCTCCGGCCCGTCGACGCCGTCCAGCGCCGCCTTGAAGTTGGCGATGTCCTCCGCGATGGCCTCTTGGCCGGTGTAGGCCAGCGGCCCGACGCACACCACCTCGAAGCCTCCCAGGTTGCCCCGGCCCTCAAAGTAGTCGGGAAAGTCCGCCGCGTCCCGGCCGTAGATCCTCGCCAGCACGTTGCCCAGCTGCGCCAGCCGGTTCACGTGCCCCGTCAGCCGCTCTCGCGCGTAGTTGGTGAAGCTCGACTTGCCGAGCTCGCCGTCGTTGATGCTGTCCAGCCCGATCGCCACCTGCCGCCCGACCGCCTCCGCGATGGCCTCTCGCAGCCGAGCGGTCAGATCGGCCTCGTCCACCTTCCCACCTGAGCTCTTGTCCAGCACCATCTGCCGCAGGTCAGGCACTCGCGGCGTCGTGCCCGCGTGCATGGTCAGAATGCGTTCCGTACTCCGCAGCATCTTCCACTCCGTTACAGAAATTAACGTAGACGGCCATACAGCCTAACCCCCTCCCGCTGAGGGAGAGGGTTGCAGTGGGGGAGTCCCCCTTATCCCTTGTCGCGGCCCCTACTCCTCGATGGGAATCGTGCACGTGATGCGCGGCACGTCGCCGACGACACGCGTGGTGTGACCGTGTCCTGTGGTGTCCTCCACCAAGTTCACGTGCCCTGGCCCAAAGCTATGGAGGGTGCCGTCCCCCAGCCCGATCTCGCCCTCACCCGCAATCGTGATGACGAACTGCCGCCGCGGTCCGGGGTGCCAGTCGACGAAGTGGCCCGGCGGGTACTCGCGGAAGGTGATGTTCGTGGCCTTCAGGCCCTCCGCCAGCTCCGGGTGGTCCGCCAGGTTCACGTCCTCGATGTGGGACTCGCCGTCGTCGCCCGTGTACATGCGCGTGATCGGTTCCATAGTAGTCCCTCCTTCTGTCTATCCGAACGTTCGGCCCATTGTCGCCAAAAGCAGGGGGCGGCGCAACGACTACGTTTCGGTCGCCCTCCGCACGTCGGCGCGGAAGTCGTCCGGGCGCTGCTCCCGGTCGATGATCACGTCGACGACCGCCGGCAGCCCCGACGCCATCGCGTCGCGCAACGCCCCCGGCAGGTCGCGCGAGTCCCGCACCTGCACCCCGTAGGCCCCGAAACCGCGCGCCACCGCCGCGTTGTCCGTCGGGTAGAACTCGGACGCGACCTTCTTCCCCTCCGCCTGGTGCTGGTTCACCATGCCCAACGCGCCGTCGTTGAACACCACGCAGATCATCGGCAGGTCGTACTGCATCGCCGTCGACAGGGCGTTCACCGTCATCATGTAGCCGCCGTCGCCCGTGACGCACACGACGGGCCGGTCGCGGTACACCAGCTTCAGCGCGACGGCCGCCGGCAGCCCCCAGCCCATGCCCGCGGTGCCGCCTGGGCAGAAGAAGGTGTGCGGCTGCACGGCCTGGAAGATGTGCGCCATCCATGTCCGATTGTTGCCCGCGTCCAGCGCGTACACCGTGTCCTCCGGCATCGTTGCGCGCAGCAGCGACACGAGCCGCTGCGGCGTCACTGGCGAACTCTCCTCGTGCATGGCGGGCTCATCGTAGTAGCCGTGGCTTTGCCTGCGCTCCGGCAGCGAGGCCGTCCATGCCGCGCGCTCCGGCGTCGCCGTGGCGCCGCGAGAGCGCGTCTCCTCCAGCAGTTGCCCCATCACCTTTGCCGCGTCGCCGACAAGCCCAAGCTCGACGGGGAAGGTCCACCCCGCGTTGTTTTCGTCGATGTCTATTTGGATGATCCGCTGCCGCCGCGGGTCGAAGACGCTCGGCCGCTCCCGCACCGTGTCCTGCGGCGAGAGCTTCGCCCCGACAACGAGCACCGTGTCGGCGTCCCCCACGACCGCGTTGGCCGCGGCCTGCCCGTAGACGCCCGCCATGCCCACCGACAGCGGGTGCGTCTCCGCGATGGCGCTCTTGCCCTTGTAGCTCGTCGCCACCGGCGCGCCCAACGCCTCGGCCAGCTCCCGCAGGAGCTCGTGGCTGCGTGAGACGTGGACGCCGTTGCCCGCGACGATCACCGGCCGCTGCGACGCCGCCAGGATGTCGACGGCCCGGCTGATGTCCTCCGGCGCGCTCTGCGGCTTGGCGTTGTTCAGGTACCCCGCCGTGTGGTGGAGAAACGGCGGCGACTCCACGTCGACCTCGCCCCCCGCCGCCGCCGAGCGCATGACGACTGCCGCGGGGCCCGGCCGCCCCGTGGTGGCGTGCTTCAGCGCGAGCTGCGTGCCGATGACCGCCTCCTTGGGGCTGGCCGCCAGCGTGGTGTACTTGGTCATCGCGCGGAAGATGGCCGGCAGGTCGATGCTGCCGTACTCCCCTGCGCCCGATTGGTTCGCCGGGTGCTGCCCCGCCCCGCCGTCGGACGTGTCCGTGACCACCAGCATCGGCGAGCTGCTCAGCATCGCCTCCATGATGCCGAAGCTCGCGTTCGAGCCGATGAACAGCCCCTGTCCCATCACGGCGGCGGGCTTGCCTGTTGCCCGGCCGTAGGCGTCCGCCATGATCCCCGCCACCTGCTCGTGCCGTACGAGGATCGGCTTGATGCGGTCCTCTCGCCCATGCATCAGCGCGAAGATCTGGCTGGTCCCGCCCCCGGGTATCCCGAATACGTACTCGACACCGGCCTCTTCCAACACCTGCAGAATGTGCTCCGCTGAGCTAGCCATGTCAGCTCCTTATGTCAAACATACCGCTATTCGGCGGAGGCAGGAATCCAGGGGCGGGGCCGTGCTGCGAGCCCCTTCCCCCTCGATGGGGGAAGGTTGGGATGGGGGTGAGTCCCACCGTTCGCCCTGAGCCTGTCGATGGGCCTGTCATCCCTTCCACCGTTCGCCCTGAGCCTGTCGAAGGGCCCCTATCCCCACAGCCGACCGCTGGCCATCCGCGCACCCTCCGACAATGTCCGCAGCTTGGCCCACGCGACCTGCGGGTGTACCCGCGCCCCCAGCCCGCAGTCGGTGCTCGCCACCACGTTCTGCCGCCCGACCACACCGGCGAAGCGCTCGATCCGGTCCGACACCAACTCCGGGTGCTCGATGGTGTTGGTGGAGTGGGTCACAACCCCAGGCATGAGGATCTTCCCGTCGGGGAGCTTGGTGTCGCGCCAGACCTTCCACTCGTGCTCATGTCGCGGGTTTGCCGCCTCTATGGAGTAGGCCTGCGCGTTCACCTGCAGCACCAGGTCCACCACGTTCTTCAGCTCCAGGTCGTAGCCGTGGGGGCCGTGCCAGCTCCCGAAGCACAGGTGGAAACGCACCTGCTCCTCCGGGATGCCCTCCAGCGCGTGGTTCAGCGCCTCCACACTGCGGGCAAACCGGGCGCGAAAGCCCTCCAGCGTCATGTCCTGCGTCTCAAACTTGCCCACCGGCGCATCGATCTGCAGGATGTACCCAGCGTCCGTGATGGCCTTGTACTCGGAGTGCATCGACTCGGCCACCGCCGCCACGTACTCCGCCTCGCCTGCGTAGTGCTCGTAGCGGCTCTGCGGCAAAACGTTGTCCGGGCCTACGGAGGGCATGAACACGTCCACGACCGGCGCCGACCCGATTGCCCCCCGCAGGTTGTCGACGTCCGTTTGGATGGCTGCCTGCCCTGTGTACGACACCGCCCCGACGTTGACCAGGTTCTGGGACGTGGCGGAGGCCCCGCCTGCGCGCGCCTGCCGGATGCGTGCGGCGTTGGCGTCATAGTCCGCGTAGAATTCATCGAAGGCGCGCCGGTCTCGCCCGACGATCCCCGCCTGTGTCCCGGACCCCGTCACCTCGTCCGGCGTGGGGTCACGGTGTTCGAACCCCGACAGCCGCCCGCCGATGTAGTTGTTCCAGTTGGTCTTGCCGTATTCCCCGTCGTTGATGATGTCGATGCCCGCGTCCAGTTGCGCGCGCACCACGTCGGCGACCGCGTTCCGCAGCCACTCCGCGAGTTGGTCGGCGTCGAGCAATCGCCCGGTCGTCTTCGCGAGCACCATCGCGCCAAGCTCCTGCGGCCGGGGCAACGCGCCCACGTGGGTGGTCAAAATCCTGTCCTCACTGCGCTTCAAGGAAGCCTCCTCTGCAATTCGTAGTCTTCAACCGTCATTCCCGCGCAGGGCCCCGCCCTTACCCAGGTACGGAGCACGAGCCTAGGGGGTGGGGCCGTTCGTGCTGAGGGAAATCGAAGGGTGAACAAGAAGGGAGGAACTCCCCCTACGCCAGCCGCTCCACGTCGTCATGCACGGGCTGCCAGTCGGCGTAGTAGGGGTTGTCCGGCTCCCTCCACTCTCGCAGCGAGATGATCCAGCCGGAGGGGTCCTTGATCATCGCCTGCAGCCCCCAGAAGGTTCGCGCGGTCCATGGCTCGCGCTCCACGTGCACGCCCGCGGCCTTCAGCTCCGCAATGGCCTCCGCGATGTCGTCCACCTGCAGCCCGATGCGCGGCTCCGTCCGCCCGTCCGAGTCCGGCGTGTTCTGTCCCTGCGTCAGCTCCAGCAGCACGCCCCCAAGCTCGCAGTACGCCGACGCCGATCCTCCGGTCCCCGTCCTGTACTTCCGGAGCAGCTTGAACCCCAGCCGCTCCGTGTAAAAGGCGATGGACTCGTCCACGCTCCGGGACGGCAGATAGATGTGGCTGAACCCCTTAGCTTGCATGGTGTCCCCCCATCGTTATGTCACGCACGGAATACCCGATGCCGATTTGTGCGCCGTCAACATACAGGAAGTTGGCAGGCATGGCAAAGCAGCCGACGACCCGAATCCCCGCTCCCGCAGTACTCCCGCCCGCAGTACGAGCGAGAAAACGCCACCCCCGCGAGAGCGCGGGCGCGAGCTCTCCCCTCACCAGTGCCTCACTCCCCTGACGCCGGTCCGTTGCCCCTTCGCAGCGCCTTCCACTACCCTCACCTCATGGCAATGCAGATCAGCATCCGCAACCTGTCCTACAACCTCCACCTGGGCGCCTATTGGCAAGGTGCCAGTGTGTTCTGTGGCCATGGCCCGGTGGCGTTCGGCACGCACCGGGGAGGATTTGTTTCCACCGGCATAAGGTTCTTGGATTGGAATTGTAGCTAAAATGCGTCACGACAGCTATATTTCGAATGCCGAAGCAAGGTTGCCTCAGCTACAGCGAGGGAAGGTCGCCTCAGCTACGACGAGGCTAGAAAACAAATCCCCAGGCAGCCCCGTTTGACGCCCACGCAGGCCGATGCTAGCGTACGGCCATCATCGCGAATGAAGGGGGCTACGCCATGGACTTCGTCGACACGCACTGCCACGCGGGCACAAGCGCGAACTCTCCCCTCACAAGTGCCTCGCTACCCTGACACCGGCCCGTTGCCCCTAGGCGGCACCTTCCACTACCCTCACCTCATGGCAATGCAGATCAGCATCCGCAACCTGTCCTACAACCTCCACCTGGGCGCCTATTGGCAAGGTGCCAGTGTGTTCTGTGGCCATGGCCCGGTGGCGTTCGGCACGCACCGGGGAGGATTTGTTTCCACCGGCATAAGGTTCTTGGATTGGAATTGTAGCTAAAATGCGTCACGACAGCTATATTTCGAATGCCGAAGCAAGGTTGCCTCAGCTACAGCGAGGGAAGGTCGCCTCAGCTACGACGAGGCTAGAAAACAAATGGGAATTATATAGTTGACTTCACAACCCACTCATTGTAGCATCCTCACCCTCTCTGCCAAGAGCGGCCTACTCCTAGTGCGGGGATTTGCCCCGTGGCCCCATGCGGGCACATTAGGAGTGGCGTCCTTTTGGCAGAGAGCGCAAATCCTACCGCATGGGGTCTCCTGTTGATTCCACGGGCGCCCCTGTGTGCGGTACAAAGGGGTGCTCAATGCTCACACCAAAGCAGGCCGTGCGGTCCGGGTACTGGCAGTATTTCAATGGGGCGGGCCGGGCAACGCGGGCAGAGTTCTTGTGGTTCTTTCTCTACCTCGTGGTCCTTCTGGCAAGTCCCCTCTTCATCGCGGGGGTGATCGCCGAGGCAATGGCGTTGACCGCCAAGGCGGCCGAGGACGTCTACGCCTTCGCCAACGGCGTCTCCCTAGTCCTCATAGCAACCCACCTCTGCCCGTTCTTAACGGTGCTGGCCCGCCGCTATCGAGATGCCGGTGTTGCCCGGTGGTGGCTGCTGTTGTTCCTCTTTTGGGTCTTCCCCGGTTTGCTCCTCTCCCTCGTCGTCGCGTTTATGCCCAGCCTCCCCATCCAGCGTTCGTATGACGGCGTGGAACGGGTCGCCTAGAAGCCGAACGGGTTGACTGCCTCGATTGACCTTGTATAAGGTGCCCGAACATAGCGAGGCCCCCGGCGGCAACCGGGGGCCTCATGGTGGTGCTGGGGGAACCTGCAACCCCATCGTACCGCCCGTGGTCAAGGTGCGTCAATCGAGAGGAGTGGAGTATGTGGCCAGAGACCCCGCTGCCAATCGCCATAGCGATAACAGCCGTCGTAGTCATTGGGTGCCTCGCCGCTAACTACGTGGACCTACTAGATCATCGTGCTTGGCGGTTACACTGGTGGGTTGTTCCGCTATTTGGGGTTGTGGTGTTTCTAGCGTCGTATGGGTTGGTGAGCGCAATTCAGTCACTTGAACCTCTAGTCGCCGGAGAGTCACCCACACTCCCAACATGAGCAAGTTGAGCGCAAGAAGGGCGAGGGGCGTAAGCAAAGTCTCAAATCCATTCACGATCCACCTCCTGTCATCTCTTTGCGGGCTTCCGCTCCTGTTTCTTGGGGCGGTAGGTCACGACCTTCTTGATCATCGCGTCGAGGGCCTTCTGGTCTACCTTGGGTTCCTCCGGCATGGGCGTCCTCCTGGCCGAATCTTCCCGTTCGCCCTGTGAGTCTACAGTATCCGGGGGCTGCGCGTGTACTCCGGCCCTATCAGCTTCTCGTAGGTGAGCCGCTTTCCCATCGCGCCCCGTACAAGGCTGTCCAACCGTTGCATCGTCGTCCGGCGAACATTGCCCTTGCCGAGCCGGAAGGTGAACTCGTTGACGTACCGCTTCAGGTGCTTCGCGCTCCAGTGGTGGTAGACGCCGTTGTAGCCGCGCTTCATCACCGCCCACACGGACTCGATGCCGTTGGTGTGGGCCATCTCGTTCACGAACTCCTTGACGCTGTGCTTCACGACGGCGTGAGGTCGCCGCAGGCCCTCATAGGCTCGCGCCTCGTCGGTGTAGACCGTCGCCGTCGGCTCCGTCGCGCCATGCACGAACCCTTGCAACGTCGGCGCGTCAACGTGCTCCACCACCTTCGCCTTGACTTGGCCCGTCGTCCGGTCCTTGACCCCCGCCACCGCGACCTTGCCTACAGCTCCGCGTCCAGCGTTCAGCTTCTTGGCCTCGTGCTTGTTGCCTTCCTTGCCGCCGAAGTACGTCTCATCCGCTTCGACCGGCCCCGCCATGATATCCACCTCCACGTCACACGCCTCGCGCAGCCGGTGCAGCATGAACCAGGTGGACTTTTGCGTGATGCCCAGCTCCTTGGACAACTGAAGGCTGGACACGCCCTTGCGGGCCGTCTGAAGGATGTACATACCGTAGAGCCACTTGTCCAGAGGGATGTGCGACCGCTCGAAGATGGTGCCTGTGCGGACGGTGAACTTCTTGCGGCAGTCCTTGCAGAGGTGGTACTGGTAGTCCTTCAGCCGCGTGGTGCGCTCGCTCGCGCAGAAGGGACACGTCACCGCGCCATCCCAGCGGATGCGCTCGACGCGCTCAATGGCGGCCTGCTCGTCGGGGAACTCCCGGAAGAACTCGTAGGCGCTGATGGTGGTTCCGTCGTGGTGGGCCATTGCTCTTGACCTCCTATCGCTCTACCCGTATTGTCTTAGATAGGGGTTGTGAAGTCAAGTATATAATTCCCAAACAAATCCCCCGGCAGCCCCGTTTGACGACCGCGCAGGCCGATGCTAGCGTACGGCCATCATCGCGAATGAAGGGGGCTACGCCATGGACTACGTCGACACCCACTGCCACGCGGGCACGAGCTGGTTCGAGCCCATCGAGACCCTGCTGGCCTGCATGGACAACAACGGCGTGCAGCGCGCCCTGCTCACCCAGCACCGCGGCATGTACGACAACTCCTACCTGCTAGAGTGCATTGAGCGGTTCCCGGGCCGCTTCAGCGCCATCGCCGGCGTCGACGCCTCGGACCCCGACGCCCCCGCGACGCTTGAAGCCCTCGCCGCCAACCCGGACGTCTGCGGCGTCCGCCTGCTGCCCACGGACCGCTCGCCCGGCGACGACCCCTCGGCCATCTGGCGCAAGGCCGGCGAGGTCGGCCTCCCCGTCAGCGTGTTCTTGGTCAACACCGCTCACACGGCGGACGCGGGCTTTCAGGAGCTCATCCTCGGCGTGTCGGACACCACCATCGTGCTGGAGCACCTGTGCGGCATGTACCACCCCCGCAGCCCGGAGTCGGTGGTGGCCCCGTACGATAACTACAAGAAGGCGTTGGAGCTGGCGTCCCGGCCCAACACTTACATCAAGTTCGGCGGCATCGGCGAGTTTGGGCAGCGGCCGGGGCGGCTCTCCCCGGAGCTGCGCTTCGAGGACGTCCCGCCCGCCATGGAGATGGCCTACGAGGTCTTCGGCGCGCAGCGCATGATGTGGGGCAGCGACTTCCCGCCCGTAGCCGGCCGAGAGGGCTACCGCAACTCCCTCCTCGGGGTGCAAGACCACCCCGTCTTCAAGACCGAAGAGGAGCGCGAGTGGGCCTTCAGCAAAACAGCGCTGCAGGCCTTCCGGGTGCGGGAGGGGTAGTCAGACCGTGGTCTGAGAAGGGCACTGCTTGCGTTGGACGGAGTCTCCCTAGCATCGCTACTTCCCCAGGTGCGCTTGGCGTGTGAGCGACTGCGTGATGGACTGCTTCGCCTGCTCGGCGATGACCTCGCTGCACTGTGGGTCTACGGTGCGGCGGTCTCACCCGAGCCGCCCGCCCGGCTGGGCGACGTGGACGTCCACGGTGTTCTCACTCGATCGCCCTCTTCGGCGCAGGCAGCCGGAATGGAAGCGATGAGACGCGAGATCGAGTCGGACTTAGGCGCAGAACTGGACGCCTGGTACATCCACTTAGGTGCTGCACACGTTTCGCGGACTCCGTCCCACCTGCTGTCCCCGCACCTGGTCGACTACATGTGGGCGCTCCACCGCTGCCACCTGCTGTCAGGCCGCTACGTGCTGCTTCACGGGGCGCAGCCAAGGGACGTCGTCAACTGGCCAGATTGGGAAGAGGTGCTGACCGCGTTGCAACATGAGATCGCGTGGATGGAGGACCGCCTTCACAGGGTAGAGACAGAGCTGTTCGCGCAGTACGTCGTACTGAACTGCTGTCGCATTGCGCACACGCTGACCACCCACGAGGCTGCAGTCACGAAGTTGGAGTCGGCACGCTGGGCGTTGGCGTCGCTGCCGCAGCAATGGCGAGAGCCGGTCCTCGCCGCAGTCCGCTGGTACGACTGCCTTGAGCAACCCGGCGACGACAGGCTGCTGAGGGATTCGTGTGCAGGGTTGGCGGCGTACGTGCGCAGGCTGATTCGGTAGGGGGCATGAAACTGGATGCCGAGGGCCATTGAGGCGCTTACCCTACCCGGCCTCCTGCGCCCTCGCCGCCTCCGTCGACGACTCCACCTGCCGAGGCGGCCGGGCAAGCAGCAGGGCGCCGGCTGAGAGCAGCCAGGACAGCCCCATGCACCACAGGCCGAACGTGTAGCCGCCGGTCCGGTCGAAGCTCTGCGCCATCAGCAGCGGCCCGGAAGCCATGACGGCTGTTTCGAAGGGCCGGCTGACGCCCACGATCGCGCCAAGGTGGCTCCGGCCAAAGTAGGCCGGCCACACGAGCGAATTCGTGCCGATGAGTCCGCCGATGCCGAAGCCCGCAAACGCCGCGTAAAGCAGCGCGACGTTGCCCTCCATGAATATGAGCATCGGCATCACCACTGCGGAGAACAGGCCGATGCCGATGATTACCGTGCGGATGTGGTAGCGCTCCGCCAGGAAGCCCCAGAAGAAGCGTGCCAGCATGCTGAAGAGGCCGTAGATGCTGAAGCCCAGCGCCGCCGCCTGCGTCGAGTGGCCCTTCTCGATGAACATGGGCACGAGCGTCGAGGGAACGCCGTTGGGCGACAGGCTCGCCGACGCCAGGGCAAAGATCAGCACCCACATGACGGGCGTTCGAACCGCCTCCCTCAGGGTGTAGTTGCGGACGTGCTGAACCGCGTCGGCTCGGTTGGCCGGGATCGGCTCGATGCCGCCGTCAGGCTCCAGCCCGACGTCCTCCGGCTGCCGCCATACCAGTAAGGCCGGGAGCACTGTGAAGACCCCCGTAAGCACGCCGAGGAACACCCACGTGCCGCGCCACCCCACAAGCTCCAGCACGAAGGCAAGCAGCGGCGGCAACACGAACGCCGCCGCGCCCGACCCCATCGTCGCGAAGGCCATGGCTCGGCCGCGCTTGCGGAAAAACCAGCGCGGCACGACAGCGGACATGATGAGGAAGCCGGCTCCGGCCACAGAGAAGCCGCCCACCACGCCGTACAGGGCGAGGAACTGCCAGAGTTCATTGACGTAGAACACCCCTGCCAAAGAGAGCGCCGCCAGAACCCCGCCGATGATGGCGAGCGTCCTTGCGCCGTGCTTGAGGTCGGCGAACCGCCCCAGCACGACTATGCAGCCCGCCCCAACCAGCATGCGCATCGTCAGGCCAAGGTAGATGGACGAGAGGCTCCAGCCGAGGTCGTCGCGCATGGGGACGGCGATGACGCTGGTCGCCCAGAAAGCGCCGGCCGTCATGAAGCCCATCACGAAGGTGATGGCCACAATCACCCAGCCGTAGAAGAAGGGCAGCCTGGCCTGCCACGACTGTGGGCGCTCATCTGTATCCTGTTCTGCCATCCGCCACCCCTGGTTGAACTGCTTAACGCCGACCCTTTCCTACCGCTCGCCCTGGGCCGGTCCTGAGGCTCTCGAAGGGCTTGTCGAAGGGCCGATGCCCTACCCAGCCTGCTGCGCCTTGGCCGCTTCCTGCGACAGTTCCACCTGGCGCATGGGGCGGGCAAAGAACATCGCGGCGGCGCACAGCAGCCAGGAGACCCCCATGCACCAGAGGCCAAAGCTGTAGCTGCCCGTGCGGTCGAAGCTCTGTGCCATGAGCAGCGGCCCCGACGCGTTCACCACCGTCGCGAAGGGTCGGCTGACGCCCACGATCGCGCCCAGGTGCGTCCGCCCGAAGTACGCCGGCCACACCAACGTCTGCGTTCCTATGAAGCCGCCAATGCCGAAGCCCGCGAGCGCGGAGTACAACAGCGCAGGATAACCGCCCACAAAGATCAACAGGGGCATGACGAGCCCCGTGAACACGCCAATGCCGATGATCACCGTCCGGATGTGGTAGCGTTCCGCCAGAAACCCCCAGAAGAAGCGGGCCAGCATGCTGAACAACCCGTAGATGCTGAAGCCCAGCGCCGCCACCTGAGTAGTGTGCCCCTTGTCGATGTACATGGGCACCAGGGAGGCGGGCACGCCGTTGGGCGAGAGGCTCGCCGCCGCGACGGCGAACACCAGAACGAACAACACCGGCGTCCGGAGCGCCTCCGACATGGTGTAGTTGCGCACGTGCTGCACCGCCCCGGCTCGGTTTGCCGGGATGGGCTCGATCTTGCCATCGGGCACTAGGCCAATGTCCTCCGGCTGCCGCCAGATGAGGAAAGCGGGGAGGATGGTGAACATCGCCGTCATGGCCCCCAGCACCACCCATGTGCCCCGCCAGCCAACGTATTCAAAGATTAACGCCATCACAGGCGGCAGAATGAAGGCCGCCGCGCCCGACCCCATCGTCGCGAAGGCCACGGCGCGGCCCCGCTTGCGGAAGAACCAGCGCGGCACCACCGCCGACATGATCAGGAAGCCGGTCCCCGCCGTCGTAATCCCGCCGACGACGCCATAGAGCAAGAGGAACTCCCAGTGCGAATCCACCTGCGAGATCGCGATCAACGTCACCGCCGACAGACCGCCGCTCACGACCGCCAGGGAGCGCGCACCGTGCTTCAGGTCGGCGAAGCGCCCCAGCAGGAACATCCCGCCGGCCCCAACCAGCCCACGCATCGTCAGGCCAAGGTAGATGGACGACAGGCTCCAGCCAAGGTCGTCGCGCATGGGCACGGCGATGACGCTCGTCGACCAGCCGACGCCCGCCGTCATGAAGCTCATCATGAAGGCGATTACGACGATGACCCAGCCGTAGAAGAAGGGCAGCCTTCCCTGCCACGACTGCGGCTCAGGCTGCGCTTCCGCGCCCGTGCGATTCTCCGCCAAGTATTGCTCTCCCTACCCTGGGTCCGCCGCACAAAAGAAGAGCCCCACGACCCTCCGCGAGGTGAGCCGTGGGGCTCTCTGCTACCGGTGGGCAGCGTCTACTTCACGGTTATGTCGGCCAAGACCTCGGTGTCTTCGGTGAAGTATACATCTCTTGGGAGCACGCATCCGCCAGAGCGCACCTTGTAGGACTCGGGGTGGTGCGGCGGGAACGGCTCGACGCCGTCCTCCAACGCCCGGGCCGCCTTGATGAGACGCCGGCGCATGCGGATGATCGCCGTGTCTGTCGTCGCCAGGTGCTCCTTGGAGCGGTCGGCGATAGTGCCCATGCTGTCCGTCATGGCGGAGTCCTGCGCCCGCACAAAGGCGATGCCGGTGTAAGACTCGGTCCGCTGCTTCTCCCGGTCGATGAGGTAGTCGTTGCGGCGGTTGCCGATGGCCAGCCAGGAACCGTCGTCCCTGATGTTCAGGTCGAAGTTGTTCTCGTACCGCTGGTCCTCAGTCAAGGGGCCGTAGGGGTTCCAGCGGATGTGCACGAACCAGCAGTTCTCGTCGTCGATAGGCACCATGGCGCCGCCCTGGGTGATGCCATGCGGCTCCCTTGGAATCATGGTGAAATAGGGGAAGAGCCACCGGGAGATGCGCCAGTAGTAGCTGTCTTCCTCCGCACGGCGCCGCGCGCCGATGAGGATGCCGCCGTCCGTGTCCTCGACGAAGAACTTGGGCGCGCGGTCCGGGTACGAGTACTTGCCCGCCAGCGACGTCGCCGTAGGGGCGTCATCCAGCGCGGACAACCGGCTGTGCAGCAGAGAGGCGTGCACCGTGTCGATGTCGCCCTCGACGACTTGCACGTAGTTGGACTCATAGCGGAGCTTGGACACGGACACCTGGTCCGCCCCGAGCGAGTTGTACTCCAGCATCGGCAGAGGCGGCTCAAGCTCCGGTGGCCCCATGTACGCCCAGATCAACTCGCCCGCTTCCTTTACCGGGTACGCCTTGATCTTGACCTTGTCCTTGAAGTTGCTATCCGCCGGCTCCGACGGCATGTCGACGCAGGCGCCGCTCGTGTCAAACTTCCATCCGTGGTAGACGCAGCGCAGCCCGGCCTCCTCGTTCCTGCCGAAGAACAGGCTTGCGCGCCGGTGCGGGCAGTTGTTGTCCAGCAACCCCACCTTGCCGTTGGAGTCACGGTACGCGACGAGGTCCTCACCCAAAATGCGCGAGCGCAGCGGCGGGCAGTCCGGTCCGGGCAGCTCCTTCGAGAGCAGCACCGGGTGCCAGAAGCGGCGCATCAGGTTGCCCATGGGCGTGCCGGGGCCCACTCTGCAGAGGTATTCCGTCTCTTGCGTGGTCAGCATTGCTGAAGCCTCCTCTTGAGTCTATGCACTTTCCGGAAACTAGAACTTGCCCGCGAGTGTACTCCACTCCACGCGCGCACGCTAGACAAGAATCGCGATATTGTACATTCGCCTATGGAATCAGCAGCAGTTTGCCGGTGGTCAGCCGGCCCTGCAACTGCCGGTGCGCCTCCGAGGCGTCCTGCAGCGCGAAGCGGCCGTGCACCCTCACGTTGAGCTTCCCCGACTGCACCCAGCCCAGCACCTCTCCGGCGCGCGCTTCAAGCTCCTCACGAGTCGCCGTGTACGAGTTCAGGCCCGGCCTCGTCAGGTACAGCGACTTGGGGTTCAGCGTCGACAGGGTGACCGTCGGCACAGGCCCGCTCGATTGGCCGTAGAGGGCCATCAGGCCGCGGGGCGCCAGGCAGGCAATGCCGCCCTCAAAGGTGTCGGCGCCCACGGCGTCGTACACCACCTGCACGCCGGCCCCGCCGGTGATGTTTTTTACCTCTTCAGCGAAGTCCTGCTGGGTGTACAGGATGACGTGGTCCGCGCCGGCGCCCTTCGCCAGCTCCGCCTTCTCGCCGGTGGAGACGGTGGTGATGACCGTCGCGCCCCGCATCTTGGCCATCTGGATGAGCAGCAGGCCGACGCCGCCCGCGCCGGAGTGCACCAGCGCGGTGTCGCCCTCTTTGAGCGGGTACGTGGAGTTCGAGAGGTAGTGCGCGGTCATGCCCTGGAGCATGACCGCCGCGCCCACCTCGATGTCGAGATCGTCGGGCACCTTGATCAGCCGCCACGACGGCGCGACGACCCTCTCGGCATACGACCGCCCCGCGCCGGTGTACGCGACGCGGTCGCCGACAGCCACCTCGGTCACGCCCTCGCCAACCTCCACGACGATGCCAGAGCCCTCGCCGCCGGGGATGATGGGGAGCGCGGGGTTGTTCGCGCCGGACCGGACGTAGACGTCCATGTAATTGACGCCCGCCGCCTTCAGCTCAACGAGCGCCTCGCCGGGACCGGGCGTCGGATCGTCCACGTCCATGTACTTCAGGACTTCCGGCCCGCCGGCCTCCAATACCTGTACCGCCTTCATGTTTCCTCCTCTTTTCCAATCCTACGGAGCCCGCCCGCTAGTCCTCCACCACCGCGATGACCTCTATCTGCACCTTCATGCCGCCGGGGGGTGGGTTGTACTGGCTGGTGTGCCGCGCCGGACGGTCGTTCTCGTCCGGGAACATCTCGAGCCACGGCGCGTTGATGTGGGTTCGGTCGCCAAAGTCCTGCAAGTAGCACGTGAGCCGCACGACGTCGTCCGGTGTGGCGCCCGCGTGATCCAGGAACGTTCGAAGGTTGCGGAAGCATTGCCGCGCCTGCTCGGCGACGTCCTCGCTCAGCTCGCCGTTGTCGGCGTTGATGCCCTGGATGCCGGAGCTGTAGACGATGTTGCCGACGCGCGCGCCAAAGGGTATCGGCGCATTGTGGGCGACGCCGGGGATGTGGATGGTCTGCCTTCTGCCCATTGTTGCCTCCATGCGATGCTCGCCCGCGGCGCAGCACTTCGACGACGCGGGATGCAGCGGAACGGTAGCAGCATCGGGGCGCGCGTGGCAAGCTGCGAGGCTGTACATCAAGACGGGCCCAGCGGTGCGCCGGGCCCCTTGTGGTTCGCGTTGCCGTGGGTTCTTGGTCTAGTTGACCTTGAGGACCCAGAACTGGTGCTCCAGCTCAGGCTCGCCCTTGGGCAGCAGGTGCTCCGGCGCCGTCCCCTCCACGATCGTGATCTTGCCGGCGGCGTTGAGCTCCTCGTGCTTGGCCTGGAAGCCGCTTTCGACATAGACGTCGGCCCGGACGGAGTAGACGATGTGGCCCCCGGGCTTGGTGACCCGCACCAGCTCGTCGAGGCCGCTGGCCGGCGCGTGGGCGAGCGAGAACGTGCCGATGCTGATGGTTGCGTCAAAGCTGGCGGTCTCGTAGCCCAGCGTCTCGCCGAGCACCATCTGGTCGCAGCTCTCGTAGGCGCCGGTCTTCTTCGCCTCTTCCAGCATGCCGTTGGACAGGTCCATGGCGACGATGGAACCGTAGCCCTTCTCCTTCAGCGCCGCGCCGACAAGGCCTGTGCCCGCGCCGGCGTCGAGGATGTGTGCGCTCGTTGGCGCGTACTTCTGGAGGATATCCGCGCCTCGCTGCGGCCCGAAGTAGCCGAACTCGTCGATGACATCCGCGTCATACTCGGACGCCCACTCGTCGTAGCGGGCCTCAAGCTCCGCATTGTCCCTGGACGAGTAGACCCACTGCACCCTGTTCTGCTCGGTCATGGCAGACCTCCTTTGCCCGTACAACTAGGTAACCCGGAGCACCCAGACCTGGTGCTCCACCTCCGGCTCGCCGATGGGCAGCACGTGCTCTGGCTCGGTCGCCTCCACGACGGCGGCCTTGCCGGCGGCCTCTAGCTCCGCGTGCTTCTCCTTGAAGCCGTTCTCCTCGTACACGTCGGGGCGCAGCGAGTAAACGATGTGCCCCCCCGGCTTGACCACGCGCACCAGTTCATCGAGGCCATTTGCCGGTACGTGGCCGACAGTGAACACGCCCACACTAATTGCGGCGTCAAAGCTGTCCGTCTCGTAGCCAAGGGTCTCGCCCATGGTCATCTGGTCGAGGCTCTCGTACGCCTCGGTCTTCCTGGCTATCTCCAGCATGCCCTCGGAGAGGTCCATCGCGACGATGGAGGAGTAGCCCTTCTCCTTCAGCACTTTGCCGACCAGCCCCGTGCCCGCTCCGGCGTCCAGGATGCGCGCGGTGGACGGCGCGTACTTCTCGAGGACTCCCGCGGCCAGCTGCGGGCCATACCAACCGAAGTCGCGATCCAGGTCCGAGTCGTAATCGGCTGCCCAAACGTCATAGCGCTCTTGAAGCTCGTTGACGTCCTTGGACGAGTAGATCCACTGCACCCTGTTTTGCCCGGTCATTGCTTGGTCCTCCATGCGTGGTCTCGTTATGTCAGTCTCTTCGCGCAGGCTAGCTTGCTTGCGCGATGTACAGGCCCCAGCCGAGCTCTCCACAATCTACAGCCTCCACCATTTTCCCGTACGCGAAGTTCAGCGCCGTCAGCTTCTCCTCGAGCTCGCCACGGGCATGCTCACGGGCCATCGCGCCCAGGTGCTGGTAGCTCTGCTTCAGGTACACAGAGAGATCCTCCGCCTCCAGGATGGTGAAGCCGATCCGCTTCAGGTAGTCCTGGTATCCGGTAAAGCTGAGGGGCGTGTCGAAGAGCAGGCGGTCGTAGACGTACTGGCGCGATTGCTCGCTCACGACCGGCTTGGGCTTCAGCAGGTCGTCCAGCACCAGCAGGCCGCCCTGCGCCAGGACGCGGCGGGACTCCTGCAGGGCTTTCTCCTTGTCCGGCACATGGTAGATGGTGGCCTGGCTCCAAACGTGGGTGAACTCGCCGTCCTCGAAGGGGAGGTCCGTCGCGGAGCCGTGCTCGAAGCGCATCAACCGCTGCAGCTCCTCAAACTCCCGCGACGCCATATCCCGGGCATTGTTCACACGGACACTGCTCAGGTCGATGCCGGTTACATGACACCCGTACGTTGCGGCCAGCCACCGCGAGGTGACACCATTGCCGCATCCCAGATCCAGCACGCGGGAGCTCGCGTCGATGCGGCCCTTTGCCGCCATGACCTTGTCCAGCCTGGCAGAGGCCCGCATGAAGTCTCCGCTGGTGGTCTCGTCGAAGTAGCCCCAGTGCAGGCTGCCTTCGGAGTCCCAGAAGGAGCGGTAGATGGCGTCCTCTTCGTCGTAGAACCGCTCGGTTTCGGCTTCGCTAAACCCTCTGTTCATACTTCGTCCTAAGGTAGTCGGTAAAGCGGTTGTTCTCGTCGACAAGGATTTGCTTGGGTTCGATGGGGGCGTCGGTGACCTCGTAGGCGAGAATGACGACGATGTCGCCCGGCTCGCAGAGGCGCGCGCCCGGTCCCTGCACGGCGATTGTGCCGGAGCCGTACTCGGCGGG
Organism: Dehalococcoidia bacterium; assembly: GCA_965249605.1. Taxonomy (GTDB): domain Bacteria; phylum Chloroflexota; class Dehalococcoidia; order Lucifugimonadales; family UBA1127; genus UBA1127. Next base: position 861,589 of record OZ252245.1, on the reverse strand, counting down.
CAGGACGTAGGTCTCCCAGCGGTTGCCGTTGTTGACGTTGCAGATGACGACCTGCTCGTATTCCCAGAGGTCGCACTTCTGCATCAGGGCACGGTCAATCTCAACGCTGCCGACATAGTCCAAGCCCGTGCCGGTAACGTAGCCACGGTGGATCTTTGACTTCAAAACAGTACGCATAGCATCCTCCTGATTGGTAAGGCCTGAGAGAAGAAAGAAGTTGGCCGGTAGTGAGGTCAGGGGACGCGATTGCGTAAGCCCAGGTCGGCGAGGGCCTGACCCGGGGTGATCCATTTATTCTGGTAGAGTGCGATTTGTCTAAACATAGCCGCTAACCGTTCTTCAGGCGTAAGGGACGCAATGCAGCGGCCCTCAATGTGTTGCCGGTGACGAGGGGATGCTATGGCCGAGCGCAAGGCATGTCAAACCGACCGGGCGACCGATTTCGTCATATTCCCAACGACAATAGCCAAAGAATTTACGCAACATCGCTAACTCGCCAGATGTTATTTTTGTATATCGCCCATTTTCTTCCAATTCACGACGATTCATGCACATTTTCAATATTCGCAAGATCGTTGCTGGGCGGACATATGTTATCGGTTAGGTGAATAGAACACATCCGGCTTGTATCTAGCGATTGCTAGAAGAGCGACGCGCGGCGTGAAGGTTCCAGCCTCGAATCACGCAGCCGCATCCGAGGGCTGGCGCCCGGCCCTCGCAATTGTGTTGGGGTTCCCTCCGTGTCAAGATGGATGGGATGAAACTCCTCCCTGGAAGCGCCCACTCATGAGCGCGCAGCCAAACATCGGGCGCAACGCCAGCCAACCCCGTTACGCCTGGGTAGTCATGCCCCATCTATGGGCCATGGACCAGGTCAACAACCTCATCTTCTTTTCCCTGGGCGTCATGGTGCCTATCTGGAAGGACGAGCTCAACCTGACCCCGACCCAGGCGGGCCTCATGGGCACCGTAGGCTTCTTTGGCTTCGGCCTCATGGCGCTCCCCGCGAGCATCTGGCTTACGCGCTACAGCCCCAAGCTCATCACGCTCCTATGCTGTCTCGGCATGGCGGCGACCACGCTGATACAGGCGCTGGCCCCCGGCGCGCTCCTCCTGATGCTCGGCAGGTTCCTCTTTGTCATGCTTGCCGCCGCGAGGACCCAGATACAGGTTATGTTCATTCAGCAGTGGTTCCGGCCCCGGCTCTACGCGTCCATCAACAGCCTGGACTTCGGCAACCGCTCATTCGGGCAGACGCTGTCACTGGCGGCGGCGCCTGCGCTCATCTTGGTGTTGGGAGGATGGCGGGGCTATTACTACATGGCCGCGGCGATGCTGCTGCTCATCACCCTGTCCTGGGTATTCCTTGGCCGCGAGAACCGCGCGGGAAGGGTCGAGGGAGCTCCTCCACCGCCGGAGATAAACCCGGCGGGCGTGCTGCGACGCCATAAGTCGCTTTGGGTCGTCGCGAGTGCGCAAGTGGGCGTCGCAATTTGCTTCGGCGCCATTCTTACCTTCTACCCCACCTACTCCATCGAAAAGCTGAACATCTCCCTGGAAACGGCGGGCTTGCTGATGAGCGCGTTCCCCGTCGGCGGCATCGTGGGCACGCTGTCGTCAGGACCGCTATCCCAGTGGATGGGAAGGCGAAAGCCCTTCATCTGGGTCCCCGGTCTCATTCTGCCGGCGAGCTACCTTCTGCTATTGCAGGCATCGAACGTACCTCTTGCCGCGCTGTTCCTCTTCACCGCCGGCGTCTCCGCGATGGCAGTGCCTCCCGTGCTCTTCACCATCCCCATGGACATGCGCCTCACCCACCGCGAGGTCGCCGTGGCGCAGGGCCTTATGCGCACCCTTTTCCCTCTCAGCGCAATGTGGGGCCCGCTCTTCGTCGGGATCATGGAGGAAGCGACTGGTTCGCTCTTCATTGGCCTGTTTATCGTTGCGCCACTGAACATCACCCTCTTCATCAACGGCATACTCATGCCGGAGACGGGCATTCGGGGCCGCCTCGACCGCATTCGGGCCGCCCGGTCCGCGTCGACTCCCCAGGGGTCCTAAGCAAACGGCGTCTCCAGACCTTCCTTGCCCCACCCGCGTCCGTCCTCTACCATGACACCCGTACGGACAACCGCAGGACACCTCCCGCTTCCACTGCACCTCGCCGAAAGCCAACCGGAAGGACGAACTGATGCCCCACGAGCTTACCCTCTTCTGGGACATCGTCATCATCTTCGCAGCCGCGTTTGTTGGATCGCTGGCGGCGCGTTTGTTGCGCCTGCCAATGCTGGTGGGTTACCTGGCCGCCGGGATGATCATCGGCCCGCACGTGCTGGAGGTGATCGGCAATCAGGCGACGGTCGAGTCGCTTGCCGAGTTCGGGGTGATCCTGCTGCTCTTTGCCGTGGGTGTTGAGGTCTCCTTCCGCGACGTGGTGAAGCTCCGCAACATCGCTGTATTCGGGACCCTCGCGCAGATTGCGTTGATGGGGGCCATAGGCTACGGCGTAGGACACCTGCTGGGCCTCGATGCCCCCAGCAGTGTGACGCTGGCCCTGGCAATCTCACTCAGCAGCACGATGGTCGTCCTGAAGACCCTGAACGACCGAGGAGACCTGCTGAGCCTCCACGGACGCATTCTCACCGGCATGCTCCTGGTGCAGGACCTAGCCTTCATCCCTATGATCGCTGTCCTGCCGGCGCTGAGCGGCGAAGGCGGCGGCTTTCTCATCGAACTGGTCATCGGCCTGCTCAAGGCGGCCGCCGTGCTGGGAGGCATGGCCCTGCTGGGGGGCCGCGCCCTGACGTGGCTCCTCCACCGTGTAACGCAGCTTGGGTCTCGCGAGATGTTTATCCTCTCGCTGGTGGCAATCTCCTTCACCACAGCAGCGCTCACCAGCGCCGCCGGCCTTTCCGCCGCCCTAGGCGCCTTTGTGGCCGGCGTCCTGCTCAGCGAGTCCGAGTTTGGCCACCGCACCCTGGGCGAGATCACCCCGCTCCGCGACACGTTTGCCGCGCTGTTCTTCGTCTCCCTGGGCATGCTCACAGACCCCGTGCACATCATGCAGGACCCCGTGCCCGTCCTGGCCATCGTCGCAGTCGTGCTGGTGGGCAAGTTCTGCGTCACGGCGATTATCGGGCGGGCGTTCGGCTATCTGCCGCTTACGGCGATGCTGGTGGGGTTCGGCATGATGCAGATCGGTGAGTTCAGCTTTCTCCTCGCGGCCACGGCGCTGAAGTTGGGCATTGTTGATGATGAACTCTTTTCGCTGGTCATCGTATCCGCCGTAATCACGATGGCGCTAACCCCGGGCATACTGGCGGGCGGGGCCGCGACCCTTACATCGGTGAGCTCCCGCTTCCGGTCCCTCCGTCCCTACCGAATCGGCCACCCTGAATTCGAAACGCGGCCCCACCACATGCGTGGTCATGCCATCGTGTGCGGCCTGGGTCGCGTCGGCACCCTCGTGGCGCAGGTCCTCAGCGAGCATCACGTCCCATTCATTGCCATAGACCTTGACCCCAACCTCCTCCGGCAGTGGCGGGAGCGCGGCCTTACCGTCCTTCACGGCGACAGCCACAACGAGCGCGTGCTGGAGGCGGCTAGCGTGCGGTACGCCAGGCTCCTTGTGGTTTGCGTCACCGACCCCGTCTCGACCTGGCTCACCGCGCACAACGCCCTTGCCATGAACCCGGAGCTGGACACGGTGGTCCTGGTGCGCCAGCGGGAGGAGGGCGAGCGGCTCAAGCGCCTGGGCGTCGGAGAGGTGGTCTGGCCGGAGCTGGAGGGGGCTCTCGAAGCGTTGCGCCACTCGCTCTTCCGCTACAGGGCCGACGAAACCGAAGTCGAGGGGCTGGTGGACCGCCTGCGCGCCGAGCTCCGCTTCAGCAGTCCCGGGGACGTCGAGACCGACGCCCATTCCAACGACTGGCCCCGGTAACCGTGCGCCGAGAGGCCCGCGTCGTGTGGCGCCTCCCATATAGCGCGACGCATGGAGGGGAGGGCCCCCTCAACCCTCCCCCGCTGGGGCTGTTCGACATTCGGCTTCAGGCTACCTACCCACGACCGTCTGCTTGTGCGCGCCGTTGACGGTGACCGTGTACTCAACACCCTTCTCCAGTGCCCCGAGCGGCACGGTTGTCTCCTCGATGGGGTAGTCCTTGGTGCAGATGGCCCGCGGGTCGACAATCTGGTGGTGGGTGATCTCCACGTTGATCGTATTGTCGTTCCTTCGGACGATCTCGTATCCGTTGAACTGGGTGCAGCTTCCCGACGGCCTGCCGGAGACCACCTCAACGACGTACTGCACCGGATCGCTCTCCAACTCATACACCTCGACGCGCTGCACGGGCGACTTCACGATGATCGAGTCGCGGAGGCCCTCCCCGGGCAGTGTGAAGGTGCTGACAACCACACCGTTCACGGTGACCGTGTAGGGCTTGCCCGCCGATAGCTCAGCGGGAATAGGCTCGACGGCTTCCAGTTCCACGAACTCGGCCGCGCAGCCCGTGTCCCAGGGCACATTCGGCGGCTGCTGCAGGGTGAGTGTCGCGGCAATCTCATTCCCCTCAACCTCGATGCTCTGGCTGCCCGGGCGAGCGCAGTCCTCCACGCTCGACTGATAGAAATCGATACGCAGGAAGTGCTCCTGCTCGTTGGGGATGCGGTTGGCACGGATGACCCAGGGCGGCGCTTCCACCCACGTTCGGTGGTCGCCTTCCACCTGCTCTGCCAGCTCGGGCGGCGGCTGCACCAACTTGAGCTGCATGTCCACGCGGTCCGGCTTGCCGCGCGTGATGACGTCGTACGCCGTGTCGTTGATGAAGGCGAGGCGACCGTCGGCCTCCACGATGCGGGCGCTGACGGAGTACGTGTTGCGCTCTTCGATGTCGTGGCGGTTGTACTCAACCTCAAAGGCAATGGGAACCTGCCCGGGGTCCTCAATGATCAGCTGGGCGATGAGCGGAGCGGCTGCGTCCTGCAGCGAGGTGTCGCGCAGACTGACGATGAGCTGCGCCCCCTGGGTCAGGGGGATGTCCTCTTTGTACGTGATCGTGCCGCGCACCGAGGCGTTGGGCTCCTTGCCCGACGGCACGACGGCGGTAACGGTGGCCGTCGGGTTTGCCGCGGGGCTGCTGCTGCAAGCGGCCGCCGCAAACAGCAGCGCGAGCACGGCAATGGCGGCGAGGAAAGCGGTGTTGTGTGAGCCCTGCATCGTGTCACCTCTACCGGGCGAATTGGGCCTCCGAGGGAATGCCCTCCGGCGGCCTCTCACATACTTAGACACCGTTTGCGCCGGGATGGTTCCAAGCGGTTGGAACGCGGCGGGCCTCCACAACGATGGTGCAGGTGTTCGAGGGCTATTGGTTGTGTCGAAAACAGTGCGCCTTGGCAAATTCAGAGGAGGGCTGGCCCCTTGCGCAGCCCTCCTCCGAGGTGGGGTGCCCGAAGCTAACTAGTTTTCTGGCCTGATCCCCAAGGTGACGGTTATGGTCTCCGTCTCGCCGTTGCTGTACAAGACATCCAACTCGATTTCGTCTCCCGGGCGGGTGTTTTCGACCAGGTAGGAAATGAGGTCATGCATCTCCTTCACGGGTCTGCCGTTGATGGCCACGATGACGTCGCCGCCCAAGACAATGTCTTCACCCTCGATGGTCACATCTTCCTCACCGCCCTTGATGCCTGCCCCCTCTGCAGGGCCGTCTTCGATGGCTTTTACGATGAGGACGCCGCGGGACGCCTACGGCAGGCCCATGTGCTCGACAACATCGGCGGTCAGCGTGGCGCCGCTGATGCCCAGCCACGCGTACTCGTACTTACCGTGTTCGATCAGGTCCGGCACGACTTGCTTCGCGATGTCGATGGGCACGGCGAAGCCCACGCCGGAGTTGGCCCCCGATTGGCTCAGGATCTGGGTGTTGATGCCGATGACCTGTCCAAGCCGGTCCAGCAGCGGGCCGCCGGAGTTGCCCGGGTTGATGGGCGCGTCCGTTTGCACCACCAGCGGGATGGAATATGGGCCGCTCCTGCTACGAATGGTGCGCCCCAGCGCGCTCACGATGCCGCTGGTCAGGGTGAAGTCCTGCCCAAAGGGGCTGCCGATGGCGAGCGCCAGCTGACCGACCCGAAGGTCATCTATGTCCCCGCGCGGCAATGGCTTGACCTGACGCTGTGCCGTATCTATCTTCAGAATGGCCAGGTCAGAATCAGGATCGCCGCCCAGGAGCTCAGCCTCAAACTCCTCACCGTCGGCGAAGACGACGCTTACGCTGTCCGATCCCTCTACCACGTGCCAGTTGATGAGGATGTGGCCCTCCTCATCCCAGACAAAGCCCGAGCCGGAACCGTGTTGGTACTCGTCAAAGCGGTCACGGGGAATCCCACCGAAGAAGTCGCCGCCGAACTGCCTGTCGTCGGGGTCAAGGCGATGGACCACGCGTACGAAGACGACAGAAGGCAAGGAGTCCTCGTAGATACGGGCCAGCACCTCTTCCCTTGCCGCGACGATGTCCATAGCGTCGATCTGCACATCCACGACGGCCGGCATCGAGCCGTTCTCCGTAGTCCGGGGTTCGACCGCGACCGGGTCGACGAGGGTGTCTGTGACAAGGCCTACGGAGGTGGTGATCGCAGTCGGCGTCGGGCTGGGTGTGGCCGTGTCGGCTTCCGGCCCTGTGACGTCCTCCGTGGTGTTGCAGGCGGCCAGGAGGAAGACGAGGGCCGCTCCTATGTAGAAAACGATGCCAGCGCTCATGGTTTTTCGCTCCTGTAGCTGATTTATAAGTAAAGCGTTTGTTGAGCGTTTGTATGGCATTCGATTAGGATTCATTGTCCCATCCTCTATTTTGTATCTGTGGGCCTCCTCTTCACGAACATTCGCCAATGGGCCAGTGGCAGGCCTCTCTCACTATTGAGAACGTAATTAGGCTTGCCGGGTTAGCTCGCGGTCCATTGGACAACTTCAGCTACAATTGCTATCGTATGGCGGCAGCACGCTAATCGGAGGATTTCCATGCCGGAGAACTATGTAAAAGTCGCCCAGACATCCGCCGTCAAGCCCGGAATGCTTGCTATGACCAAGGTGGGCGACGTGGAAGTCATGATTGCCAACCTGGACGGCGAGTTCTACGCCCTCGACAACTTCTGTCCGCACGAGGGCTGGGCGCTCCACGAGGGCATTCTGGAGGATGATTGCGTCGAGTGCCCCGGCCACAGCCACTTCTACAGCGTCAAGAACGGCCAGCGCACCGGCGTCCCCGAGGAGTCGGCCCGGTCTTTCCCTGTAAAGGTAGACGGCGACGACATTCTGGTGGACCTGGGCTAGGCAAACAGGCCTCAAAGGGCCCAGCATTCGTATCTGAGCGCCTTCGGACGCGACGACGCGCTAGAACTCGATCCCCGGCTGCGCCTTGATGCCCTTGTCCGCAAAGGGATGCTTGATCTCCCGCATCTCCGTCACGAGGTCGGCGTACTCAACGAGCTCATCAGGCGCGCCCCTACCCGTGATGATGACGTGCAATGTCGACGGCCGCTGCTTCAGCGTCTCAATGACCTCCGCGGTGGAAACCCACCCAAACTGCAACGCATACGTCATTTCGTCCATGACGATGACGTCGTAATCGCCGTGCAGCAGCGCCTCCTTGCAGTTCTCCCACTGCTGCGCCGCCAGCTCACCGGAGTGGTCAAGGTCCTTGGACAGCCACGTGAAGCCGTCCCCCACCGCGGTCATGGGAATGCCCATCTTCTCCGCAGCCCGTTGCTCGCCGTAGCGAGAGCCTGAGTTCTTGATGAACTGGAACATACGCACGTTGAGGCCGCGCCCCCACGCGCGAAACAACACGCCAAGCGCGGCCGTCGTCTTGCCCTTGCCGTTGCCGGTGTTCACGATGACGAGGCCCGTTGCTTTCCGTCGGCCCGTCCGCGGCTTCGACTTCTCCCCGCCCGCATCTTGTGTCATTCCGTGTCTCCTCGCCTGCAATGGCCAATTTCAGCTACGCATTCAGACTCACAGGATGTCACAAACTATGTCACATGCCCCTGTCTTCGCACCGCCCATGGTGATTCCTGGGGCTCGGTGCGTCAACCGGAGACCTCGCCCGCGGCGCCCTGAACCTGCTATCCTGAGACGGGCCCGTCCGGCCGCTCGCAGGGCCGCGCGGCAGGGGGCCGACACCACCGAAGGAGCGCCACCTTGGCCGAAGACTACATCCGCGTCGCCGACGCGTCCGACCTGCCCCCCGGCGAACTCATGCGCGCCGAGGCCCACGGCTACGAGATCTGCCTCGCCAACATCGAAGGCGAGGTCATCGCTGTCAGCAACGAGTGCCCTCATGCGAGCTGGCCGCTGGACGCCGGCTTTCTCGACGGGGAGCAGATCGTCTGCTCGGGCCACAGCATCGCCTTCAACATCCGTAACTACGTGAAAGCCTCGCCCTACGACCCGGGCATCACCAAATACCCGGTGAAGGTGGAGGACGGCGGCATCTGGGTGGCCTCCAGCTAGGTTGCGCCCCATTCCCGCAAAGCAAGACCCATGAATGAACCTTCCGCGCTGACAGAGGGAGGTCAGGTTGGGGCTGGCAGGGGATTTGACTATTACAGTCAACTTCGTATCTGAGAGATTCGTTCCCAAATACGGATTCCTGGATTTCAAAAAAATTCCCGGTGAAAATAATTCCGATGCCGGTCATCAATTCAACCTCACCTGCAGGGGTCCCGTCACGCGGCGGAGGCCTACCCCATGCGGGGAGGGTACCGATGGGCGAAGCGACGGGGCAAGAGTGTCGTGGCAGGTGCAGCGCCCGCTACACCCCCGCAGCGCGACGCGCAGACTGCAGCGTGTTCTTCAACAGCATGGCGATGGTCATCGGCCCGACACCGCCCGGCACCGGCGTGATTGCTGACGCCACCTCCGACACCGGCCCAAAGTCGACGTCGCCCGTCAGGCGATAGCCTCGCTCTCTCGATGGGTCGTCAACGCGGTTGATGCCCACGTCGATGACCACGACACCCTCCTTCACCATATCCGCCGTGATGAACTCTGGCCTGCCCGCAGCCGCAATGAGGATGTCACCCTGCCGCGTGATCTCGCCGAGGTCGCGGGTGCCCGTGTGGCAGACGGTGACGGTGGCGTTGGCGCCAGCCGCCTTCTGCAGCATCAGCAACGCCACGGGCTTGCCAACGATATTGCTGCGCCCGCACACGACCACGTGCTTGCCCGCCGGGTCATGGCCGGAGCGCACCAGCATCTCCTGCACCCCCGCGGGCGTACACGGCACAAATGTGGGGTTCCCGGCGGCCAACCGGCCTAGATTGAACGGGTGCAGGCCGTCGACGTCCTTCTCCGGATCGATTGTGTAGAGCACTGCCTCCTCGTTCACCTGCGGCGGCAGCGGCAACTGCACCAGGATGCCGTGAAAGCGCGCGTCGGCGTTCAGCTGCCGCACCAGGTCGACGACGTCGTCCTGCGGCGTCTCCTGCGGCAGCGTGTAGGTCTCGGAGAAGATGCCCACTTCCTCGGCGGCGCGGCCCTTGTTTCGGACGTAGACTGCGGATGCCGGGTCGTCGCCGACCAACACCACCGCGAGCCCCGGCGCGACGCCCGTCGACGCCGTAAGCGCCTTCACGCCCTCGGCGACCTCCGCCCGCACCTGCTTGGCTATCTCCGTCCCGCTGATGATCTCCGCCGCCATGGATGCGTACCTCCGTCGCTGTTGTAGTGGACCCCTCAAATGATAGCAGCGACCCGCGCCCTGAAACACCTGCAGGCCGACCCTTCCCACAAGGAAAAGGGCATGCTATACTCCCTGCGACAGAATGAGAGAGGAATAGGTCCCGACGCAACGTGGACATCGAGCAAAAGCAAGCCATCATCAGCAACTTCAAGACCCACGCGACGGATACCGGTTCAGCCGACGTCCAGATTGCGGTCCTCACCGGTCGCATCAATGAGCTGAACCGCCACCTTCAAGTCCACAAAAAGGACCACCACACCCGGCGTGGTCTATTGAAGCTTGTTGGGCAACGCCGGCGCCTGCTGAACTACATCGGCAGCACCGCGCCCACACGATATCGCGCCCTTTTGACCAACCTCGGTCTCCGCAGGTAACCACCTTCACGCGGACGGCCCCTTCCTCCTCACACAACGACTAGAGGAGGTTTCCCCATGCGCCAATCCGTTCAATGTGAAATTGGCGGCAAAACGCTTACCATCGAGTCCGGCTGGGTAGCCGGCCAAGCCGACGGCTCCGTTACCCTTCGCCTTGGCGACTCCGTTGTCCTCGTCACCGCCTGCATGAGTCCCAACGCCCGCGAGGGGATCGACTTCTTTCCCCTGTCCGTGGACTACGAGGAGCGGCACTACGCCGTCGGCAAGATCCCCGGCAGCTTCTTCCGCAGGGAAGGCCGCCCAGGCACCGACGGCATTCTTGCCGCCCGTCTGACCGACCGTCCCATCCGGCCCCTCTTCCCCAAGGGCTTCCGCAATGAGGTCCAGTTGGTGGCCACCGTGCTTTCCGCCGACCAGGAGAACCCCCCGGACATCCTCTCCATCGTGGGAGCGTCCGCGGCCCTGTCCATCTCCTCCATCCCCTTTGATGGGCCCATCTCCGGCTGCCGAGTCGGTTACGTCGACGGCCAGCTGGTGGTCAACCCCACCTATGAGCAGATTGCACGCGGCACCATGGAACTCGTGGTGGCCGGCAGCAAGGACGCCGTGGTCATGGTCGAAGCAGGCGCCAAGGTCGTGTCCGAGTCCCTGGTGCTGGACGCCTTGGACGAGGCCCAGCGCGCCAACGCCAAGGTCATTGCCGCCATCGAGGAGCTGGTCAGGCTGGCCGGCAAGCCCAAGGTCACTGTTACGCCGCCGCCCGCGCCGGAACCCGCGGCCGTCGCCGCCATCACTGACGAGGTCCGCGGCCGCATCAAGTCGGCCGTATTCGCGGGCCGTGAGAAGGGCGAGCGCGACCGCGAGCTAGGCATCATCGAAGGCGAAGTGGCCGCAACTGTGGCCGAGAACGTCCCGGCTTCCCAAGTGGCGGGCGCTTTTGACAACGTGGTCAACCAGGTCTTCCGGCACGGCGTCCTGAAGGAGGACGTCCGCGCAGACGGGCGAAAGCGCACGGAGGTGCGCCCCATCACCTGCGAGGTCGGCGTGCTGCCCCGGACCCACGGCACGGGGCTGTTCACCCGCGGGCAGACGCAGATCCTCAGCGTGGTCACTCTGGGATCCCTCAGCGACGAGCAGCGCCTGGACACCCTCAGCCCCATCGACTCCAAACGCTATCTGCATCACTACAACTTCCCGCCCTACTCCGTCGGCGAAGTCCGGCGCGTCGGGACCCCCGGCCGCCGGGAGATCGGCCACGGCGCACTGGCGGAGCGCGCGCTGGAACCGATGATCCCTGACAAGGATGACTTCCCGTACACCATCCGTGTGGTGTCTGAGGCGCTCAGCTCCAACGGCAGCACCTCCATGGGCAGCGTGTGCGGCAGCACCATGAGCCTCATGGACGCCGGCGTGCCCATCAAGGCGCCCGTGGCCGGCGTGGCCATGGGCCTCATCATGGGTGAGGACGGCGACTACGCCGTTCTGACCGACATCCAGGGCCTGGAAGACCACCTGGGTGACATGGATTTCAAGGTGGCGGGCACCGCCGAGGGCATCACCGCCCTGCAGATGGACATCAAGGTGAAGGGCATCACTCCCACCATCATGCGGGAGGCGCTGGCTCAGGCCAAGGACGCCCGCCTCTTCATCCTGGACAAGATCCTGCAGACCATCCCGGCGGCGCGCGGCTACATGAGCCCCTTCGCACCCCGGATGATCAAGATCTCCATCCCCGTCGACAAGATTGGCGCGGTCATCGGGCCAGGCGGCAAGACCATCCGCGCAATCATCGCCGAGACCAAGGCGACCATCGACGTGCAGGACGACGGCACGGTGTTCATCGGCTCCCCCAACGAGGAGTCGCTGGAGCTGGCCCGCAGCAAGGTGGAGGGCCTCACCAAGGAAGCTGAAATCGGCTCCATCTTCAACGGCAAGGTGGTCCGCAGCACCAACTTTGGTGCATTCGTGGAGATCCTTCCCGGCAAGGACGGCCTCGTGCGCTTGGGCGAACTCGCCGAGGAGCCGGTGGCCCGCGTCGAGGACGCCGTGAACATCGGCGACTCAGTGCAGGTCATGGTTATCGAGGTTGACCGGCTGGGCCGCATCAACCTCTCTCGCCGCGCCGTGCTGCAGGGCCTCACGCCTGAGGCCGCGCTGGCGTCGGCGCCTCCGTCCAACGGCGGGGGCGGTGGTGGACGCCCGGGCTTCGACAGGGACCGTCGGCCGGACTTCCGGCGTGGCGGCCCCCCTCGCAGCGGCCCGCCGCGCTTCAATCGCGACTGAGATAGGTAAGCAGCCATGACTACAGAGTCCAGCGGCAGTCAGCTCCGAGTGCTCATACACGGCGTCTCCGGCCGCATGGGCGGCGAGGTGCTAGCGGCAGTGCGCTCCGCTCCCGACATGGTCGCCGTGGGCGGAGTCGACGTTCGCGCGTCCTCGGAGCTTGCCGCTGACTTTCCCTTCTTCACGGACGTGGGAACGGCCATCGAGGCCTGCGCTCCCGACGTGATGGTGGACTTCTCCGTTGCCGACGCGTCCCCGGCCGCCCTGCGGGCGGCAGCCGAGCGCGGCGTTCACGGGGTCGCGGGCACCACGGGCATCCCAGAGGCTGAACTGCAAGCCATCGACGTCCTCGCCAGAGAGAACGGCGTTGGGGTGGTGGTCGCGCCCAACTTCGCGATTGGCGCGGTCCTGCTGGTACAGCTTGCGCAGATGCTAGGGCGCTTCTTCGAGGTCGCAGAGATAGTGGAGGCGCACCACGACGCCAAGGTGGACGCCCCGTCCGGCACCGCGCTCGCCATCGCCCGCGCGCTGGTCGCGGGCCGAGCGGAGCCCTTCGCGCGGCAGATGCCGCAGCGGGAGCCCGCCCCGGGCAGCCGCGGCGCGGAGGTCGACGGCGTGTCGATTCACGCGCAACGCATGCCGGGCCGCCTCGCGCACCACGAGGTCGTCCTGGGCACGCTGGGGCAGACCCTCACCCTTCGCCACGACACCATAGGCCGCGAGTGCTACATGCCGGGCGTTCTCACTGCTATCCGGCAGGTGGTACAATACAGGGGTCTCGTAGTAGGGCTGGAGAAGCTTCTCAACCTGTAGACTCGCACCCCCCAGCGCTGCTCCAGCACCCACATCGCAAAGGAACATACACACATGACCGGAGCTAACATCGCCGTCGTTGGGGCCACTGGCGCCGTGGGGCGCGTGGTCCTCAGCATCCTGGAAGAGCGCGGGTTCCCCGTCGGTCGCGTCAAGCTGCTGGCCAGCAGCCGCTCTGCTGGGACCAAGCTGCCCTTCATGGGCGATGAGCTGGTGGTCGAGGAAGCCTCGCCGGACGCTTTCGAGGGCACGGACATCGTCTTTTTCGCGGCGGGCGGCGGGACGAGTAAACAGCTCGCACCAGAGGCCGCCAGGCGCGGGGCAGTCGTCGTCGACAAGTCGTCGGCCTGGCGGATGGACCCTGCGGTGCCGCTGGTCATACCAGAGATCAACGCGGAGGACCTGGAGGCGCACAACGGCATCATCTCCAGCCCCAATTGCTCCACCATCGTCATGCTGATGGCACTCGCGCCGCTGCACCGAGCCAACCCTATCCAGCGGGTCATCGTCGACACGTACCAGTCGGCGTCGGGCGCGGGCGGCAAGGGCATCACGGAGCTGTTCCAACAGACGCACGACCTGCTCGACAACAAGTCGACCAACGCCGTCACCTTCCCGTACGCGCTGGCGTTCAACGTGCTTCCCCACGTTGAGGATTTCACGGACGACGGCTACACGACGGAAGAGACCAAGATGGAGAACGAGACCCGGAAGATCATGCACCTTCCGGACCTGCCCGTCTCCGCGACATGCGTTCGCGTGCCCGTGCCCGTCTCTCACAGCGAGGCCGTTCACGTGGAGTTTGAGCGCGTTATGTCACCTGAAGAGGCGCGCGACATCCTCTCCGAGTTCCCCGGCGTTCGTGTCGTCGACGACGTTGCCAACAAGAGCTACCCGCTTGCCGGATTTGCGGCGGGCAAGGACGAGGTCTTTGTGGGGCGCATCCGCCCAGACAAGGCGCTGACCAACGGCCTCACCCTCTGGACCGTGGGTGACAACCTGAGGAAGGGCGCCGCCCTGAACGCCGTGCAGATAGCGGAAGAACTGCTTGAACGGAGGCTCGCCGGCTCCAACGGCAACGGGAGGTAGCGTATGGCCACGCAAATCGGCAGACTCTTGACCGCGATGGTGACCCCCTTCGACTCCGAAGGCCGCGTGGACTACGCGCAGGCCCGCAAGCTCGCCCTCGCCCTTGTCGCGTCCGGCAGCGACGGCGTCGTCGTCGCGGGCACCACCGGCGAGTCGCCCACACTGACCCCCGACGAGCAGACGCGCCTCTTCGCCGAGATCAAGGAAGCCCTCGACGGAGTCGGCGACGTAGTGGCCGGCACGGGCAGCAACAGCACCGCAGAAGCCGTGAAGTACACCGAGGATGCCACCAAGGTCGGCGCCGACGCCGTCCTCTCCGTAGTGCCCTACTACAACAAGCCTCCGCAAGAGGGGCTGTACCGGCACTTCAAGGCCATCGCGGAGAGCACAGACCTTCCGGTCATCCTCTACAACGTGACCAGCCGCACCGCCATCAACATGTCGGCGGAGACCGTCATCCGTCTGAGCGAAATCCCCAACATCGTCGGCATCAAGGAGGCCGGCGGCGACCTGGGGCAGGCCGCGCACATCATCCGCGATGCGCGACCCGGCTTCCTCGTCTGGTCCGGCAACGACGACCAGACGTATCCCATGATGGCAATGGGCGGCTACGGCATCATCAGCGTCGCGTCGCACCTCGTCGGCAACCAGATCAAGGCGATGATGGGCTTGACGCTAGAGGGCGACCTGGAACGCGCCGCGGCAGAGCACCGACGCCTGCTGCCGTTGTTCCAAGGTCTCTTTGTGCTGGCAAACCCCATTCCTGTGAAGTACGCTGTAAACAAGGCGGGATTCGACGTGGGCGAGCCGCGCCTGCCGCTCGTAGCGCCCGACGCCACAACGGCGGCCTGGCTGGACAAGCTGATGCAGGACTACGAGGTCGACCTGCCCACCGATTCCTAGCCGCCAACCCCGGGCCACCGTAGCTCAGAGGCAGAGCAGTTGTTTCGTAAACAACAGGTCGTCGGTTCGATTCCGACCGGTGGCTCCACCCTCTCTTTCCACGCTCACCCTAAGGCTCTCAACGGGTCCCCGCGTAGGGGCAACCCTCTTTCCCTTGACTCGCCTGCTGGCTAGCGCGATAATCTAGCCAGAACAACTGGAAAGGAAGGAAATCATGGCTCAGTGGGCCCTGCAGGACGCCAAGAATCGATTCAGCGCCCTGGTGGACGCTGCCCTCCGGGGAGAGCCGCAAACCGTCACCCGCCGCGGCGCCCCGGCCGTCGTAGTGCTCGCTGTGGACGACTATCTGCTCCTGCGCCGTGCTGAGGCGGTCAGGGCGCCGACCTTCGTCGAGCACCTCCTGGCCATCCCCCAAGGCGGGCCGGACGAGGTGTTTGAGCGACCCTCCCTGAATCTCCGCGACGTCGAGTGGTGATGTATCTCCTCGACACCAACGTGCTCTCGGCCCTGCGCCGCCCGGATCGGAACCCGGGTCCCGCTGCCTGGCTGGAGGCGCAGAGAGACTCCGACATCTTCCTGAGCGTAGTGACCATTGCCGAGGTGGAACGGGGGATTGCCCTTCAGCGTCCCCTCAACCCGGACTTTGCCCGTGACCTGGCGCTATGGGCTGAGCGGATACTGGCATGGTTTGCGGACCGCATCCTTCCGGTGGACGCTGCCGCGGCACGGCGATGGGGTCATCTCTCGGCGTCGCTCGGCAATCAGGACGTTGATTTGCTCATTGCCGCCACTGCCCTTGAGCACGGCCTCACCATGGTCACTCGCAACGTCCGCCATTTTGCGCCCACCGGCGTCTCCGTCCTGGACCCCTTCGGCGAAGCGGATACCTGGGCCTGACCCGGGGCGCCAGACGGCCACCAAAGCCACGCAGAAGCGTAAGGAGGGAGGAATCATGCCAAAGGTCGCCCCGTCGACCATGACGGAGGTCAAGGCCGCCATTGCGGTGTACATCGCTGAGGTCGAGGCCGCACCGTTGAAACTTGCAACTAAGCAAACCTACTGCCACCACGCCCGCCAATTCGTCCGCTGGCTGAATGACGAGTTCAAACCCGGCGCTGCCGTCCCACGCCGCTAGGATTGTATATAATTCCCAATAAACTCAAGGAGCGCCCATGGACATCAGCCTGATGGTGGAAGGACAAAACGGCCTCACCTGGGACAAGTGGAGCAACATCCTACGCAGGTCTGAGGAGGCGGGGCTGTCCGGCGTCTTCCGGTCCGACCACTTCTTCATCGGCACCCAGCAGGACTCGCTGGAGCCGTATCTCTCCTTCACCATGGCTGCGCTGCAGACCGAGCGCATCCGCTTCGGGCCGCTGGTGACGCCCGTGACCTTCCGCCCGCCCGTGAACGTTGGCCGCATGGCCGCGCAGCTCGACCAGCTCAGCAACGGCCGCTTTGTCATGGGCCTCGGCGGCGGGTGGAACGAGTCGGAACACGTGGCGTACGGCGTGCCCTTCCCGCCCGTCGGCGAGCGCCTCAGCCGGCTCGAGGAGGCCATCCACGTGATGCGCGGGCTGTGGGGCCCTGGCCCCGCCAGCTACGAGGGCCGCTTCTACACCCTCAAGGACGCCGACTGCCTGCCCAAGCCGCCGGAGGGCCGTCCGACGCTGCTCATCGGTGGCGGCGGCGAGCGGCGCACCATGCGCTTTGCCGCCCAGTACGCCAACGAGTGGAACTGCCTGAGCATGTCCCCGGAGGCCTACACTCACAAGGTCGAGGTGCTGCAGGGCCATTGCGATGCCTTGAAGCGCGATCCGTCGACGCTCAAGCGCTCCATGATGACCTTCGGCGTCGTCGGGCCAAACCCGGAGGCGGCCGCAGAAGGCTACCGCGGCTTCATGCGGAACGTCCGCTCTACGTCAATCGACGACATTATGTCCGCCGCTCGAGAGCGGGGCATGATCGTGGGAGGCACGGAGGAGGCGATCGACCGGCTGGGTCAACTGGCGGAGCTCGGCGTGGGCGAGGTCATGTTCCAGCACATGAACTTCTCGGACGATGAGTTCATCGCGTACCTGGGCGAAGAGTTGGCCCCGAAGGCCGCAAGCCTCTAGGCACCTGCGGCCCGCTTGAGCGACGCCTGGAAGCGCTCGCGTTGCCACTCTCGCACCTCCGGCGATTGCAGCTCCTCCGAGAACGACTGCGGCTCGCGGGCCAGCCTCTCCAGGCTGCGCATGGGCCATACCAGTGACACGTGTACGCCCAGCGTCTGGGCCTCTACATTGCGCCACGTCTTCAACGCGGCCAGCTTCCGGGTCTGCGCCTGAGTTGGCCTGCCCCGCGGTGGCATCGTGGGCGCGGGGCGTTCGAGGGACGGACCGCTCAGCCCCTCTTTCACCACCGCTCGAATATCCCTTCCGAAGCGACTCGCAAGCTTGGCATTGAGCGTCGGGTGCGACTCCAACGACGCCGCTGGATCCGTGGCCACGGCGGCCAGCGCCTCAGGAGGAAGCACATGCGACGGCGGGCGGTCAAGCCGCCGCGCCTGTCCCTCTCGGAACCGGTAGAGCGCCAGCAGCACTGCCCGCTGTCGGCTGTCCATCTTGCGTGACTCCGGCAACGCGAGCACGGAGGCGCGCAGGTCCTGCGGGGTGTACCGAACTTCGCAAAGCCGCTCGCATTCCTCCCGGACCCACTCCCTCCGCCCCTGTTCCTGAAGCCGCTCGGCCAGGATGTCGTGCAGATCAAAGAGGTAACAGACATCGGCTGCGGCGTACTCCAGCGCCCGGTCGTTCAGCGGACGCTTGGACCAATCGGCCCGTTGGATCTTGCGGTCTTTGGGGATGTCGATGCCCAGCAGGTCCTGCAGCAGCGCGGCGAGGCCGAGGCGCTCCAGCCCCAGGAACCGCGCCGCGATGTGCGTGTCGAATAGGTTGGTGAAGGTCAAGCCCCAATCGCGGTTGAGCCCGCGCACATCGTAGTCGGCGCCGTGGAGCAGCTTCACGACGCGGGGATTCGCCATCACGGGCCCGAGGGGCGAGAGATCGACAAGCGCCAGCGGGTCCAGCAGGTACGTTGACTGCGGCGTCGCCACCTGCACCAGGCACACCCGCTCCGGGTAGTGGTGCATGCTGTCCGCCTCGGTGTCGATGGCGATGCGGTCGCAGCGCTCGAGGGTATTGCAGAGGTCAAGGAACTGTGGGTACTTCGTGACCAGCGTGTACGTCGGTGAGAGTGGCGCGATCACGCGGCCGCCTCCGGCTTGGGCGCCACCTGTGTTTCCGACGCAGGCGCAGTCCCGGCCACGGGTAAGGGCGCTGCCTGAGCTTCTGGAGCAGGCGCTGCTTCAGCCTCCGTCGCAGGCTCCTCTATCGGACGTGGCGGCCGGGTCATGAATACGACCAACGCGGCCAGCAACCACATGACGATGACCAGAGAGAAGGGCACCAAGTAGGACCCCTGCCAGTCGTACAGCGCGCCCAGCAGGATGGGACCCATGGCGGAGCCCAGCGTGATGAAGGGAAACATGACGCCTCGAATGGCCCCAATGTGGCCCCTGCCGAAGTAGGTGACCACAAGGAGCGCCTGCAGTTGGAAGAAGACGGCCAGAGTGAGACCGTGGTAGACCGCCCAAGCGTACATCATCACAGTGTTCTGCACGTTCAACAGGAAGAGCACCCCCAATACGGCCAGCAATGCCTGGAGAACCATGAGGTTGCGGATGTCATGCCGCGCTGTGAGGTAGCCCCAGACAAAGCGCGCCGCGACAGAGAAGATGCCGAAGACCACAAGCGCGGTGGCAGCCACCTCACGGCTGAAGTCGATGTCGACCAGGTAGGGCACCCAGTGGGCCTGGAACCCCGGCAGCCCGACGATGCTCAACGCCAACGCGAGGCACAGCATCCAGAACGACTTGCTGCGGATCGCCTCACCACGAGTGAAGCTGCGCTCGTTGCCCGGGACGCCGCGTCGGCCGCCGGAGGTCGAGGGCGGGGGCGCCGCGCCGGGGCGGTCGCCGTCCGGGAGAAGGCCCATAGACTCGGGCGACGTCCGCACCAACAGCGAGAGGGGCAGGAAGACTGCCGTCGCAGCGATGCCCAACCACATCCAGGCATCGCGCCACCCGACAGCGGCGATAAGAAACGTGAGTATAAGCGGGAAGATCATCGGTCCGGTGGGAGGGCCCACCTGCATCCACATGATGGCCTGCGCCCTTCGCCGGATGAACCACTTGAGCACGACGCCTTCGAGGATGGGGTTGCTGGTCAGGGCCAGCCCCAACGCGCCGAGGACACCGTAGGTCAAGTAGTATTCAAGCGGCGTGTCCGCCCACTTGACGAGCATGAAGGAAAGGCCGAAGAGCACGGAGCCGATGGGCAGCGCGACCCGCGGCGCCCACGGGTGGTCTCCCCACGGGCCCACGATGGGACTGAGCATCCCGCCGGCGAGCGTCCGCACCGACAGCGCGCCGAATATGAGGGTGCGGCTCCAACCGAGGTCGTCCTGCATGGGGACCAGGAATACGCTGGTGGCGAAGACCGCGCTGCCGACGTTGAACGCGCCCTTGACCGCCGCCACAAAGACGATAACCCATCCATAAAAGAACCGAGGGGTTGTTTCGGCTACTGGTGTGGACAACAAGCGCTCCTCGTGCAGCTGGGGATAGCATACCCCACACGGGCCGACGCGTCATGCAGCGCGGGGACGGCGACGGAGGCGGCGCGCCCTGCCTTGACACCGTCCCATACGGCGGCTACGTTGCCCCTGCCCACGAGACCATTACACCGCGCATCCCATGGGCGCGAGACTGGAGCATTGCCATGCCGATGGCACAACTGCAAAACGGCGTCAGCCTCTACTACGAGGAAACGGGCCAGGGCTTCCCCCTAGTCTTCGCCCACGAGCTTGCGGGCAGCTACGAGAGCTGGCGCGCCCAGGTGAGCTACTTCTCGCGCCGGTACCGCGTCATCACCTACAACGCCCGCGGCTACCCGCCGTCGGACGTGCCGCAGAGCATGGAAGACTACTCGCAGGAGCAGGTGGTGGAGGACCTATACCAGCTCTTGCAGTATCTCGGCATCGAGCAGGCGCACGTCGCCGGGCTTTCCATGGGCGGCAACATGGCCCTCTGGTTCGGCCTCACCCACCCCGAGGTCGCGAAGTCGATCATCGTAGCGGGCGCAGGCACGGGCAGCACGGACCCCGAGACGTTCAACCGGCAGTCCATCGGTTACGCTGCAACGCTGGAG
Source organism: Dehalococcoidia bacterium (assembly GCA_965249605.1). Classification (GTDB taxonomy): domain Bacteria; phylum Chloroflexota; class Dehalococcoidia; order Lucifugimonadales; family UBA1127; genus UBA1127. Next base: position 841,141 of record OZ252245.1, on the reverse strand, counting down.
TCGGGTGGCACCGCCGCAATGGGGGGTTACCTGCGCGGGCCAACGCGCATCCGCTTTCTGCAAAAGGACCCGCTTGGCTGGCAAGAGTTCGCGGACCTCTTTGCGGACCACTCAGCGCAGGGCAAGGCGCTGACGCTGCGCGGTTACCAGGCGCGGCGTCGCTCCATCATGACGCTCGACGAGGAGCTTCGCGCGATGCAGGTGCCCACACTCATCATCCTCGGCGACGAGGACGACCCGTGCCTGGAGCCCGCCATCTACATGAAGCGCCGCATCCCCCGCAGCGGCATCGTGGTGCTGCCCCAGACGGGCCACGCCTGCAACGTAGAGGAGCCCGACCTGTTCAACCGCGCCGTCGCCGACTTCCTGACCGCAGTAGAAGCGGGCCGCTGGGATGCGCGCGACTCCGGCTCAGGCGTCGGTTTCACCAGCCCCGCCGACCAGGTGTAGGCGCGCCGCCACCCCGTTCGCCCTGAGCTTGTCGAAGGGCGCATGCTTGTAGGCTTGACAGTGTTAGGCACAAAGCGCCCCGTTCGCCCTTAAAGGGTGAACGGGGCACTCTGTAGTAGCTTCTCAGTAAGCCGAGTCTGGAACTAGCCCCAGGCGCGGCGGGCTGTCTCCACCACGAGCTCCAGCTTCCGCAGCTGGTCGTCCCACTGCAGCGGGTTCCCCTGCAGCGTCGAGGAGAACCCGCATTGCGGGCTCAGCGCGAGGTCGTCCATGTCCGCGTACTTGGCCGCCTCTTCAATCCGGCTCAGCAGCAGGTCCTGTGATTCCATCTCGCCGGCCTTGGTCGTCACCAGCCCCAGCACCACCGTCACCCCCTTGGGCATGAACCGCAGCGGCTCAAAGCCGCCCGCGCGCTCGCTGTCGTACTCCAGCAACCACGCGTCCACCTCGAGGCGGCTGAAGAGCTGCTCGGCGATGCGGTCGTACCCGCCCGACGTGTGGAAGGCGCCGAAGGCCCCGTTGCCACGGCACAGATGCATCGCCACGATGGTGTTGCTCCGGTCGACGCCGCGAACGCTGGCGTTGTCCGCCTCGATGTCGTCGCTCAGCGCCTGGTCCTGGTCGATACCGAGGGCTGTCCACTGGGCACGCCGGTCGTCAGGGATGTAGTCCGGGTAGTGGGGGTTGTCGATCTGCACGTACGGGCACCCCTCCTCAATGAGGGTCACGACTTCGCCGCGGATGATGGCGGCCGCGTCGGCCAGCACGGCCACCCGCGACTTGTAGACCTGGTCGGTGACGCCCGGTTTGAAGCCGCGCGCCGTGACGTAGCTGGCCGCGGGCATCGTCACCTTGTAGGGCCCCGGTGCGTGCTGCTTGATGAAGGCCGACTCGTGCCCCGTCAGCCGCCGCGTCTGTGTCAGCTTGCCGCCGATGACACGGCCACCGGCGCCACCCCCGGGAACGCCGATGGGGTTGTCCGGGGTGATTCCGGCGCCAACCCAGTCGCTGCGTCCGCCCTGGAAGGGCATGCTGACGGCGGGAGTGCCCTCGACGTAGCCCTCCACGGACTCGCCGAAACCGCCGGCCCAGCCACTGCGGCGAATCTCGCCGTCCGTGTAGATGCCAATGCCCGACTGCTTCTGCAGCTCGATCACGCGCAGGATGTGCTCATCCTCCACCAGCCGCAGCGCGTCCTCGGAGATCTGCCCCGCAACGAACGCCTGGCGGGCCTCCTTCACTTCGGCAGGCCGGAGGAAGCTGCCCACGTGGTCCGCTCGAAACTGTGTTGCCATGTTGTCCCTCACTCCTTTGCGATTGTTCACGATAACGTCCGCGCCGCCCCTGAGCCGCACGACAGCAGGGCGCGAAATCGCGGCACTTCTGTTATAGCATAACTTTTAGTTGACGGGGCAGGATTGCAGGTAAAGAACAGTGCTTGCTGCTCACACCATTCAATTGGCTTATATTGCGAGATTGGACTCTAACGGTACGTTTGTCTTAATCCTACCCAAAGAACTGAATACCCGAGCTCTAAATTGCAGGCAGGGCTGCCAGTGCGAATGCGGAGCTTTGGATTGAATCACCTATTTCGTCGATGCGCTGCTTGTTCTTGTAGTAGAACAAGTCAACGTTAGTTAATCCCGTTATGTCCAGGGCCAAGTTGAGCATGTGGGGTCGCAGGCGCCTGTTGAGGTAAATGCCCATCCCTGCGCCTGCGACGCTACCGCTTAAGCCGCCGCCTATTCCGCCAACTGCATTGCCGATGCCGGGAACTACACTTCCGATGATCCCTCCCGCCGCCGCGCCAGCCTGTCCTCCAGCAATCGCTAACACTGCGGAGACGCCCATCCGCGACATCAGTGTGAGGGTCTGTACGACCTGAATCTTGTTCTTCGTGGTGCGGTCAACGTCCTTAAAGTTCCGCTCCGTGCTTACGACGCTGTAAATGAGGCGCGCACCGGCAATGATGGCCCCGACGTAAGGGAGAAAGTCAGTCGCTCCATCTGGGACGTCGATGTCCATGTTGTCGCTCAGGGTGGTCAACCCATCTTCCACGCCCTCAACTTGCTGGTACTCGGGCCCGAAAGCAGCCTCAAAGTTTCCCAACCGGCCAAGCAAGTGCGAGTGGTTTGAAGAAACCCAATTGTAGATTTCAGTGTTCACCAAGAACTCGACGTTCGGGCTGGATTCCATGGCGTCTACGACGTCTGGGGCGTAATTCTCGGAACCGGTCTTTACCTGGAACAAAATTTGTTCGCCGTTGTCGCCGATTGCGGAGATGTCCCAAATTGGCTGAGTAGGGTCAGCGGCTATCTCCACATTTTGAAACCCTCGTTGTTCCAGGAATTCTTTGGCATCGATTTCTGCCATCTTTCCGTTGAGCCCATTTATGAACCCCTGAGTCGACCCTTCTCCTCGAGCCTCCAGTTCGACCCAATGTTCGTGCAGCGTGTGTTCTTCAGCCTGGTTAGGGTAGGCCAACTCATAGGCCTGTTGCGCCTTGTCGTCTACTTCGCCGCCGCTAAAGGCGGAATACAAGGCCTCTGAGGAATCAGACATGGATTCCGCGACGTATAATGCGGAATCCGTTTCCACCAAATCAGACACGACCTCTTGCGCCGAATGGTGCTCCAGATAGGCGCTGCCTGGAAGTTCTTGCAAGTCGCCTATCTGTTCAGAGGACTGCATGGACATGCTGCTACCTTCCTAGCAGTGTGAGGGCACTCATGGCTATTGCAGCTACTCCCATTGAAGCGGACCCCGCAGCTAGGCCGATTACGAGATTCCGTGTATGACGGGCCCTTCGCTCAGATTCCGCAACTGCCTTGCTTACGACAACCTCCACTTGTTGCTCTATCGCGGCCGCGATCTGTGTGACCTTCGTATCAAACTCACGCTTTTGCTCTTCGCGCATTGCGGTGACCGCGTTATGGACGGCGCTAGCGACCACCTCAGGCAGGGACTCGTGCTCGCCGATGTGGCGGGTCAACAGTTCATGCTGGCGAATGACCCGTGGGATGAGCTCCTGGTTGATCTTGTCCTGCTCTTCCCAGAAGCGGACCCTTTCTCTGATGGGGACAGAGTCCTCAGAGTCCTGGGTAGACATTGATTGTCCTCCTCACAATGGGTGCGGCCTCAAAATCAGCAGTGGCACCCGGTCACCCCAGCCCATGCAGGCGCTTGTACGTGTCTAGGCCCTCCGGCAGGTCCGCTGGGCCCAGCTCGCCGCGGTAGTGCTTGCGCATAGCGCCGCCAAGGCCCGTCGCGAGGTCCGCCATGCGCAGGTAGTAGTAGGTGTTCAGCTCACGCTTGGCGAACCGCCACACGCCGTCCTCGCGGCGGTACTCGTCGGCGTAGCGGAAGGCGGCGAGCCAGCCCTCGCCCTGCAGCCCCATCTCGGCGTGGCCGCTCACCCAGCCGTGGGCGCTGTCCGGCCCGTCGAAAGTGATGACGTGGGCGTGCGGCGTGTGGAGGGTGACACCGTATTGTAAGAATCGTGCCGCATAGTGCTCCCGAAGCGCGGCCCTGCCCTCCAAGTGCAGCGAACCGTCCCGCTGGCGATGGACGCAGTCGTCCGTGTAGTTCCCCACGAACGCCTCGAGGTCGCGGTCGTCTATGGCGCGGCAGTACTCGGCGACCAGGTCGCGAATGGCCTGCCGGTCCTCCAGTTGCTGCAGCCGTTCCTCGATCGACGCCATGCTAGCGCTCCACCGTGACGCGCTCCGTGAAGCGGATGGACTCGTGGAGCGTGATCGCCTTGTCGCGCCACTCGTAGAACAGGGCGTTCACGGGGGCGCGCTCCGGCACGCGCATCTCCGCGATGGCCGTCTCCATGTCCTCGACGGTTGTCTCATAGTCTGTTATGTAAATATTGTGCCCGTCGAACTCCCCCACGTAGCGATGGCAGGAAAAGAAGTGTGGAACCTCCGCCATGAGCTTGGGGATGTACCAGCCCTCGTACCAGGCATTGAACTCTTCCTCGAGCTCCGGCTTCACAATGAGGCGCACTTGATAGACTGCCCTCGTCATACGTTATCTCCCGTTTTGGTTTGCTCAGCCAGCGTAAGGGCGAGCCCATGACCCGTCAACGACGAGCAGCCCGTTCCTCGCGCTCCCTCTCTCCCGTGATACCATGCCGGCGACCCGCCCACTGAGAAGGAGCGCGACGCCATGGATGACCTGCGCGAACCCGGTCCGGACGAAGTCATAGCCGCCGCGGAGGCCTCCTACGCCCTCCTGTCCCCGCTTGCGGACATGGACTGGTCCGTCATTGCCGGCGATCTCGAATGGGACTGCCGCCAGACCCTGGAGCACGTCGCCTTCGTCCAGCTGTTCTATGCCACTCACGCCGCCGATCCGTCTCAGCGCCGCCGTCCAACCGCTCGCATCAACAATCCGGGCCAGTCTATAGGCGAGTTGGTCCAGGTCCACCTCGCATTGAGCAACGTCCTTGCCGCCGTGCTGCGCTCCATGCCGGAGGACGCGCGGGGCTTCCACCCCGCCGGGCTCGCCGACCGCTACGGCTTCGCGGCGATGGCATGCACGGAGACCCTTGTGCACACATGGGACATCGCGCGCGGTCTCGGCGTCGACTTCACGCCGCCTGAGGACCTCGCCGCGAAGTCGCTGGCACGCCTCTTCCCATGGGTGCAGGACGAGGGATACCCGTGGCAGACGCTGCTCTACGCCGCAGGACGGCGGGACCTGGGCGGCAAGGATCGGCGGGCCCCAAACTGGTCATGGCAATGCGCGCCTCTAAGCGAGTGGAAGGGTGACGTGAGGGTCCGCACGGCCTAGCTGTGGACGGCCCTCTTGCACGACGTTGGCCCCGTGATACTATAGCCGCGACCCGCACACCGAGGAGGACCGCTTCTCCATGGAAGACCTGCACGAACCCGGCCCGGACGACGTAGTAGTCGCCGCCGAAATCGCCTACCAACTCTTCGCGACGCTGGCGGACCTCGACTGGTCCGTCATCGCAGGTGACCTGGACTGGGACTGCCGCCAGACGCTGGAGCACGTCACCACCGTCCAGATCTTCCTTGCCTCCAACGCGGCCAACGAGACGCGCAGCCGCCTGCCGGGCGCGCGCGCCAACAACCCCGACCAATCGATAGCCGAACTGGTGACGCTCCACCGGGCGCTGGCCAACGTGCTCGCCGCCGTCCTCCGCTCGATGCCGGAGGACGCCCGCGGCTTCCACCCAGCGGGGCTCGCCGACCGACACGGATTCGCCGCAATGGCATGCACCGAGACGCTGGTGCATGCTTCGGACATCGCGCAGGGGCTCGGACTCGACTTCGAGCCGCCGCCCGAGATCCCGGCCATGGCGCTCGCCCGACTCTTTCCGTGGGTGCAAGACGAGGGCGACCCGTGGGAGGCGCTGCTCTATGCCGTCGGCCGCGTGCCCCTCGGTGCGAAGGAGCGGCAGGCGCCCAACTGGTGGTGGCACTGCGCCCCGCTCAGCGAGTGGGACTGCACAGTGAAGGTCCGGCCGGCCTAGCGACTCAGCACGCTCAAAGATACAACGCCTGGGAGGTGAACCATGCAGATACCAATTTCCACCATGCGCTACGACATCACCATGCCCCTGCTCGACGGGCGCGTCCAGATTCCCGGCGTGGAGCTTGCGCCCGGCCCGACGGCCGCGATGGTCTTCAACGAAATGCCCGCCCTGCAGTCCGGCGACTTCGGCCTGTGGGACCTGAACCTCGGCTACGTGCTGCCCGCCATCGAGGCCGGATGGGAGATCGTCGGCCTGCCCATCATGGTCAAGCGCAAGCCGGTCTACACCTTCATCTACTGCCGCGCCGACGCCGGAATTGAGACACCGAAGGACCTTGAGGGCAAGCGCATCGGATCGGGGTCGTACCCGACGTCGATCACCGTGTGGGCGGCCGGGCTGCTGCAACATCGGCACGGCGTCGACATCTCGACACTCAGGTGGGAGGTCACCAACAGCCGGCGCGTCTTCCCGCTGCACGTGGACCGCCCTTCTGTTTTGCCCTCTCTCGAGGCGACTGACGGCCAGGCGCCCGTTGGCCCTCTTGACCGACTCATGGCGGGGGACGTCGACGCCATCATCTCGGACATCTCGGACGGGGCGGCCTTCGCCATGCTGGAGGCGAGCCCTGACGTGAAGCGCGTCTTCCCCAACTACCAGGAAGAGGACCTGGCCCTCTGGAACGAGATGCGCATCCACGCGCCAATGCACCAGATGGTGATGAGCCGGAAGCTGGACCGGGAGGACCCCGAGTTGGCCCTCCGCGTGTTCGACGCCTTCGTTGAGGCCAAGCGGCTCGCCTACATCGACGCCGTGAACGACCGCGCGGGCTTCTCCCTTATGTACCAGCGGGAGGCGGTGGTTGAGCAGGAGAAGGTGTGGGGCGACCCATGGACCTACGGCGTCAAGGACGATATGGGGACCATCGACACGTTCCTGACGTACAACGCTGAGCAGGGCCTCACCAGCAAACGGCTCTCGTTGGAGGACTGGATGGCCGCCAGCACCCTGGACACCTAGCTCCCTGCGTCCTAAGCAGGTCCCGTAGGGGCGATTCGAGAATCGCCTGCCGCCATGGATGCCCTGCCGCCTCGTGCGGGGCGGCGAACCCAAGCAGCAAAGGAGAACTTCATGAGACACAGCACGGACCGGATCCTGACCACCCATGTCGGCAGCATGCCCCGACCGCCGGAGTTGCGGGCAATGCTCGACGCCAAGCAGGCCCTGGAGCCCTACGACGAGGCGGCGATGGCGGCGCTGGTGAAGGAGTCTGTCGCCAACATCGTTCGACAGCAAGCGGACGTGGGCCTGGACATCATCAATGACGGCGAGCAGTACAAGACCGGCTGGTCGGGCTACATCCGGGACCGCCTCAGCGGCTTCGAGTTCCGTGAAGTTGCGACCGGCGGAGGCAACACGGAGCGTGGCACGGAGCGCGTCAAGGGCGACTACGAGCGCTACTTCGCCGACCTGGCCAGAAACCGGGGCGCCGCGCCCGCCAGGCAGATAATCTGCACAAGCCCCATTTCCTACACCGGCCACGCCGAAATCCAAGCGGACGTTGAGAACTTCCAGGCCGCCCTCCAGGCAGTCGACGTGGCCGAGGGCTTCATGGCCTCCGTGGGGCCGGACAACGTGGGTTACCAGCCGGAGCAGAACGAGTACTACGGCTCAGAAGAGGAGTACACCCGCGCCTGCGCCGAGGCCATGCGCGCGGAGTACAAGGTCATTACTGACGCCGGCTTCGTCCTGCAGGTGGACACCCCGGTGATGAAGTTCAACGCCCTCGGCATGGAGCTGCCCGACTTTCGGATGCGGATTGGGCGGCTGGTGGAGCTGCTGAACCACACGCTGCAGGACATCCCTGAGGAACAGATCCGGCTCCACATTTGCTACGGCGGCATGCGCGGCCCCCACTCGGAGGACATCAACCTCAACGAGTTCGTCGACCTGCTGCTGCAGGTCCGGTCGTCCGGCATCTCCTACGACCAGAACCCGCGCCACGAGCACGAGTGGAAGCTGTGGCGCGATGTTAAGCTCCCCGACGGCAAGGTGCTCATCCCCGGCGTCGTCGCGCACACCAACGACGTCATCGAGCACCCGGAACTCATCGCGGACCGCATCGAGCGGCTGGCAAACCTCGTCGGGCGCGAGAACGTCGTGGCGGGCACTGACTGCGGACTCGGCGGGAGGGTGCACCCGGACATCGTGTGGGGCAAGTTCCGCTCAATGGTTGAGGGCGCCGGCATCGCGACCAAGGCCCTCTGGGGACGCTAGCGTCTCGCAGGCGTCGACGGTATGGCGCCGAGTAGGGGGTGATTCAAGAATCGCCCCCTACTTGCTGTTCTCCTGCAGCGCCCAGAACACCGTTTCCGGCTTCATTGGCAGCCGACGGATACGCGCGCCCGTTGCATTGCGGATGGCGTTTGCGATGGCCGCGACCGGCGGCACGATGGGCACCTGTCCCGCGGCCCGAATGCCTAACGGGTGCTCCGGGGCCGCCTCCTCCAGGACCACCGTCTCGATGGGAGGCACGTCCAGGGACGTCGGCAGGCGATAGTCCAGCAGCGTCGCGTTGCGCAACACGCCGCTCTCGTCGAAGTCGTACTCCTCGTGCAGGGCCCATCCGATGCCCTGCGCGACGCCGCCCTGCACCTGCCCCTCAACCTGGTCCGGGTTGACGCTGAGACCCACGTCCTGAAAAGCCGTGTAGCGCAGCAGCTCAACCTTGCCCGTGTCCGGGTCAACCTCAACGTCGACAACGTGCGCGGCGGCGTTCGGCGCCAGCACGCCCAGGTTCATCGACGGCGTGTTTACGCTGCCGTACCCCACCAGCGCGCCTCCGCTGCCCGGGGCCTTTTGCGCCACATCCGCCCAGCCGATGGCCATCTCAGAAGCGCCCAGCACGTAGAAGCGCTTGTCGGCGTATTCGATGTCGGCCACGTCGACGCTGAAGTGCGCCGCTGCCACCGCCTTCATCTTGCCCAGCAGGTCGATGCTCGCCTCCCGCACCGCGCGGCTGGCGACGTACGTCACCATGTCGCCAGAGCTGGAGTCCGAGTACCCCACGATGTCCGTATCGCCCATGATGACCCGCACGTCCCGCATGTCGATGCCCAGCAGCTCCGCCGCCACCATCGCGAGGCTCGTGCGCGTGGAGGACAGGTCCACGGTGCCGAGCACAAGCGCCACCGAGCCGTCGCCGCTCAGCGTGATGTGGCTGCTTGCCGTGCCTCCGGGCACCGTCCACATGCCGAGGGCGATCCCTCGACCGCGATTTGCGCCCTCTAGTGGCGTCGTCCAGCATGGGTGCGCCTCAATGGCGTCCAGCACCCGGTCGAAGCTCACGGAGGTCAGCGGCACGTTGTCCGGCATCGGGTCGCCAGCGTGGGAGACGTTGATGCGGCGCAGCTCCAGCGGATCCATGCCAAGCGCCTCTGCCAGCTCGTCCATCGCCGACTCGAGCGCGAAGGCCGTCGGCGTGCCACCCGGCGCACGGTAGGCGTGCACGTGCGCGTGGTTGGTCAGCACGTCGAAGCCCTCCACGCGGAGGTTGGCGGAACGGTAGTGGGAGAACACGCGGCGGATAGCCAGCCGCACCGGCGCGCCGGGGAAGGCGCCCGCGTCGTAGACGAAGCTGCCCTCTACGGCGGTCAGCGTCCCGTCGGACTTTGCGCCGAGCTTGACGCGGCAGGTGATGGCGTTGCCCGGCCCCGCCGTGCGCAACACCTCCTCGCGGCTGAGGGCAACGCGCACCGGCATCCCCGTCTTCCGGGAGAGCGCGACGGCCAACGCGCTGCACCGAACGTTGGTCTTGCCGCCGAATGCCCCGCCGACCTCCGTCGGGACCACCTTGACGCGGCTGGGCAGCACGCCCGCAATCATTGCGATGTCGCGGCGCTGCCCGAAGATGCCCTGCGTGTTGGCCCAAACCGTCACGTTGCCCTGCGGGTCCATATAGGCGGAGTCCACGTTCGGCTCGATGTACCCCTGATGTACAACCTGCGTCTTGTACTCACGCTCGACGACGACGTCGGCCTCGGCGAAACCCGCGCCGACGTCCCCGCGCTCGAACACGACCTGCTCGGCGACGTTGCTCGGATCGGACGCGATGCCCTCAGGCGACTTGGTGAAGAGGTCGTCGTGCAGGACGAGCGCGCCGGGCAGCATCGCCACCACGGCATCAAGTACTGGTGGCAGTGGCTCGTACTCGACGTCTATGAGCTCCAGCGCCCGCTCCGCCGCCTCCGCCGTCCGCGCCGCCACCGCGGCGATGGTGTGCCCGTGGTACAGCGCCTTGTCTCGCGCGATGACCTCCTGCGCGGTGAAGTAGCTTCGCTCGGTGGCCGTCCCAAAGGGGGTCTCCGTACCCGGTGACGGCAGCGGGAAGTCCGCACCCGTGACAACCGCCATGACGCCCGGCAGGGCCTCCGCGGCGGACGTGTCGATGCGCACGATGCGGGCATGGGCGTGCGGGCTGGGCAGGATTCGTCCGACGAGCAGGCCGGGCAGCTGCACGTCCGCCCCGTACTGGGCGCGGCCCGTCACCTTTTCGACGCCGTCCACCTTGGGCGTACGCGTGCCGATGACTCTGGGTGTGGGCGCTGTTGTCGTCATGGCTCACTCCTCGCTGCGGAAGCAGTTCACCGCCAAGGGATCTTCGTAGCTACAGTATCGGTTTGGCACATTGGGGCGTCAAGGAATCGCCGCAGGCACGGAAACAGGCCCCGGGGGGTGCTGCCGGGGCCTGTCCTATTCGTAATTATCTTGTTGAATAGCTTGAGCCGGACTACTCCTCAGACCGCTTCTGGAAGCGGTTCCGGATGTAGACGGCCACAGCGTTCATGGAGAGCAGCATCACCAGTAGAACGATGATGGCCGCGGCTGCCAGCGACTGGAAGTCCTGTGGCCTGTTGGTCCAGTTGTAGATCTGCACCGGCAGGACAGTGAACCGGTCAAAGGGCGTCGCGGGGACGAAAGTAATGAACACAACGGCCGCGATTGCCACGATTGGCGCCGCCTCACCGATGGCCCGGGAGAGCGCCAGGATGATGCCGGTGGCGATGCCCGGCACCGCCGAGGGCAGCACGACGGACCGCGTGACCTCCCACTGCGTCGCGCCGAGGCCGTACGCGGCCTCCCTGTGCGACCATGGCACCGCCCGGATAGCCTCCCGCGACGCCAGGATGACGATGGGCAGAACCAAGAGGGAGAGGGTCAGGCCCGCTGCCAGGATGCTTCGGCCTAGGGACAGGTACTGCACAAAGACCGCCAAGCCCAGCAGGCCGTAGACAATGGAGGGCACCCCAGCCAGGTTGGAGATGTTGATCTCAATGAGGTTGGTCAGCTTGTTCTTGGGAGCGTATTCCTCCAAGTACACCGCAGCGCCCACGCCGATAGGCACGGTGAACAGCGCCGTCCAGAACATGATCCACGCCGTGCCCACCATGGCGGAGAGGATGCCGGACTCCTCCACGTGCCGTGACGTTGAGCGGGTGCTCAAGAAGTTCCAGTTGAGGGAGGGAAGGCCGTCCATGAGCACCTGCACCAGCAGCGTGACCAGCCCGACCACGCCCACCAAAACGCACAGGATGAAAAGACCGAGAAAGAGGCTGCCGACGAGCTTCCGTATTTCCAGCCTAGGCTTGAATTTTGCATTTTGCACATTCATTAGTACCGCTCCTGCCACCGGCGCACGATAAAGTGCCCGAGGAGGTTCATTGCCAAAGTCATGAAGAAGAGCAGCAGACCAACCGCGAAGAGGGTGTTGTACTCGACGGAACCGTGCGCGGCCTCGCCCTGGCTCACCTGGACGATGTAGGCGGTCATGGTCTGGATCTGCTCGACGGGGTTGAAGGTCAAGTTCGGCCTTGCGCCGGCAGCGATGGTCACCAGCATCGTCTCGCCGATGGCTCGGGACAGAGCGAGAATGAACGCCGCGACGATGCCCGAAAGCGCCGCCGGCACAACCACCTTGAGCGCCACCTCGATGCGCGTGGCGCCAAGCGCGTACGCCGCCTCTCGCAAGGACCGCGGCACGGCCACCATGGCGTCCTCGCTCAGGGACGACACGATGGGGATGATCATCAGCCCCATGACCAAGCCTGTGCTCAGCGCGTTCCAGATTGGCAATCCGCCGATGAACCCCTGAAGAAGGGGCGTCACAAAGGTGAGCGCGAAGAAGCCGTACACAACCGTGGGAATGCCGGCCAGTATCTCTAGAAAGGGCTTGAGTACGCGACGAGCCTTGTCCGGCGCGTACTCGGCCAGGTAGATGGCCGTTCCAAGACCCACGGGCACCGCGACGATGGCGCCCAACACCGCGACCAGCATCGTCCCGGACACCAGCGGAAGCACGCCGTAGGACCGCGGCTTGAGGATGGGCGACCAATTCGTGCCCGTGAGGAACTCTACAACGCCTATTTCCAAGAAGAAGCCCCATGCTTGGCTCGCCAGGCTGAACAGGATGCCTACGGTGGTCACGACGGAAAGCACAGCGCAGGTGAGGAAGATGTACTTCATCACCTGTCCTACAAGGGCCCTGCGCCTTGCCCGGTAGGCGTAGGCAGCGCTCCCAGTCGTTGGCAAAGACCTCGTAGTACCGCCCTCCTTAGCAATGCCTATTCGTGTTGCTCACTCTTGGATGGGAGCGGGAGCGGCGTCCTCCCTGCGGAAGGCGCCGCCACCGCGATTCCTATCCAACACTATTGGATCTTGGAGCGGCTTTCGTCGTACTCTGCATCTGTCAGGGCCACGTAGCCCACCTCAGCGGCGAGCTGCGCGGCGTTGTCCAGGTAGTACTCCACGAAGGCGCGAACCTCAGGCTTCTCAAGCTCGGCCGTGTTCACGTAGATGAAGAGCGGCCGGGACAGGGGCGTGTAGGAACCGCCCTTGATGGTCTCAGGGATGGGGGCGACGCAGCCGTTGCCGTCGTCAATGGCGACCGCGTTCAACCTATCCTGGTTCTCCAGGTAGTAGGCGAAACCGAAGTACCCCAGGGCGTTGTCGTCACCGGCAATGCCCTGCACCAGGATGTTGTCGTTGGCGTTGGGGCTGTAGTCGGCACGGCTGGCCTGCGCCTCACCCACGATCTCCTCGGTGAAGTAGTCGAAGGTGCCGGAGTCCGTGTCGGGACCGTACAGGGTGAGCTTCTGATCCGGGAAGGAAGAACGGACCTGGTTCCAGTTGTTGACTTGGGAACCCGGCTCCCACATTGCCTTGAGCTCGTCCACCGTCAGGCAGGTGGCGAAGTTGTTGTCCGGGTTGACGACGACGGTCAGGCCGTCCACCGCAACCAGGAGCTCAATGAACTCGACGCCGTTGGCTGCGGCGGCCTCCCTCTCGGAGTCCTTCATGGGGCGGGAGGCGTTGGAGATGGTCGTGTCACCACTCGTGAACCGCTTGAACCCACCGCCGGTCCCGGAGACCGCGACGTTTGGGTTCACGCCGCGGTGGAGCTTCTTGAACTCTTCCGCCACTGCGGCAGTGATGGGCTCAACCGTGCTGGAACCGTCGATCTCGATGGCGCCACTAAGCTTTCCCGTGGTCGCCGCATCGTCGCCATTGCAGGCCACGAGGCTGAGGGACAGAACAAGGACGGCCATCAGGGCAACCCAGACAAGGGGCCGCACTTTCGAAAAGGCGCGCATGTATACCCTGCGTTCGCGATTGATTTCACCTTGTAGGGTACAGGAGCTTGATTAACGTCCATTGAAGGCCACATTAAGGCACCGTTAACCGTTGCAACCCGCCTCGTCCGCGCTGCTGAGGTGTTGCTACCCCGTCGGCACCGTGAAGGTGAAGGTGCTCCCCTGACCGGGCTGGCTCTGCGCCGACACCTCGCCCCCGCACTGCTGCACGATATGCTTGACTATGGCAAGCCCAAGCCCGCTTCCGCCGTCGCGGCGTGCCCGGTCGCCCTTGTAGAACCGCTCGAAGATGTGGGGCATGTGCTCCTGTGGTATGCCGACACCGGTGTCCTGCACGCTCACATGGACGACCCCGGTTCTCTCCTCCAACTGCAGCCGAACGCTTCCCCCGCGCTCGGTCCACTTGAGGGCGTTGTCGAGGAGGTTGGTGAGCACCTGCACGATACGGCCCTCGTCCGCGCGCACAGGTGGTAAGTGTTCCGGGATCTCCGAGTCCAGCCGCACGCCCTTCTGGGCCGCGCGCACCCGGAAGCGGTTCACCGTATCTTGCACCACGGGCCCCAGTTGCATGGGGGCCTGCGGCACTGGGTCCCGTCCGCTTTCGATGCGGGCCAACTCCAGCAGGTCCTCCACCAGCGCGTTCATTCGGTCAACCTCGCGGCGGATGCGGCCAAGGAAGTCTCTCGCGACGGGCTCATCGTTGATCCCGCCGTCTTCCAGCGTCTCCGTCAGCAAGCGGACGGAGGCCAGGGGACTCCGCAGCTCGTGGGAGACATTGCTCACGAACTCCCGCCGCGTCGACTCCAATTGCCGCAGCATCCGAAGGTCGTGCACGGTCAGCAGCACGTCCGGCGGCGAGCTGCCCGGAAGCGGTGTGGCTATGATGTTGACCGGGATCAGGTGCCCCGCCTGGTTCAGGTCAATCTCGGCCGTCTGCCGGATGCCGGACCGCTGGCAGCGCATGAAGATCTCCCGAAGGTCAGGGTCCCGCAGCACCTCGGCGTAGTCGCGGTGACCCACGTCCTCTTGCCGCAGACTCAGCAGCTGAGCGGCCGCTTGGTTGACGAGCTCGATGCGCCCCTGTGCGCCCACCACCAGGACGCTGTCCACCATGGTGTCCAGCACAGCCGCCAACTTGTCGCGCTCGGTGGCGAGGTCGTGGATGATGTCGCGGAGGGAGGTCGCCATTCGGTTGACGGCAAAAGCGAGGTCGCTGGTCTCGCTGGAGGACGACACCTGGACCCGATGCTCCAGATCTCCAACGGCGATACGGCGGGCGGAGTGCGTTACCCGTCCGAACGCGCGGCGCGTCATGTACGCCAGAATGAGCGCCATGACGAGCAGCAGCCCAACGGCGACGGCGCCTGTGGCCGTCAACGTCAGGCCAATGCGCTCCTGCGTGGCAAGGGGGGCGTCCGACATGAAGCCAAGCAGGCTCAGGGCAGCCCCGAGGGTTGTGAGGGCGGTCAACACCGCGAACACCAGAATGATGCGCCAGTGGAACCCGCGCGGCGGTTTCATCCCTGGAACCGGTACCCTACTCCCCGTATGGTGATGATGCGGTGGGGGCTGCCAGGTCCTGTCTCCAACTTCTGGCGGATCCAGCGGATATGGACGTCGACGGTGCGCGTATCACCGATGTAGTCCTGGCCCCACAGACGCTCCAGGATCTGGTCTCGGGTGAAGGCCCTGCCCTTGTTGGCTACCAGAAGCGCCAGCAGGTCAAACTCTCGGGGTTTGAGCTCCAGTTCCTCGCCGGCCAGTTTGACTATGTGGCTCGCCAGGTCGACCTCCAGGTCGCCGGAGGTGAAGACCTCGCTGGAAGGAAGGGCATCGTCGCGGGCATGGCTTCTTGTCCGTCGAAGCACCGTGCGGAGCCGCGCTAGCAGCTCGCGCATGCTGAAGGGCTTGGTTATGTAATCGTCGGCGCCAAGCTCAAGGCCAACCACGCGGTCGACCTCTTCGCCCTTGGCCGTGAGCATGATGATGGGCGTGTCGTGCTCGCGACGGAGAAGGCGGCACACCTCCAGGCCATCCAACTGCGGGAGCATGACATCAAGGATGACCAGGTCCGGCAGCCGCTCCCTCGCCAGACCCAAGCCGCGAACGCCGTCGCTGGCAGTGATGACCTCGTAGCCTTCACGCTCCAGGTTGTACTTGAGCGCTTCCTGCAGGTTCTCCTCATCTTCAATGATCAGGACCGTGCCTTCGGCCACAGGCGACCTCCCGCCGTCAGGATTGTCGGAGCAGGTTTACTCGCATTCTACTCGCGTACACAACAATGGGGTAATCCCGCTGCGTGTCCGTTAGCGGAGACTTCACCCGTCGTTAAGGGCAACGTAGCTGCGCCGCATACGTGGCAGGCGCTCCTGAACGCGGGAAACGTTTGTCGACGGTGTATGCCCATTGTGCGACCGTGAGTTAATGCCCTCCTCCGGCTTGCGGGAGATGGAAAAAACACAAGTGTGCATTGGTCCGATGAGTGGAAGTTGGTCGGGGCGGGCAGGTTTGAACTGCCGACCTCTTGGTCCCAAACCAAGCGCGCTACCGCTGCGCCACGCCCCGAAGGGATGGTGGAGCGCCCCCGGGGCGACTCGAACGCCCGCCACCGGCTCCGGAGGCCGGTGCTCTATCCGCTGAGCTACGGGGGCCACCACTCCACTATAGCAGCGGCCCCCAAGCCCAACAAGCCGCGCCCCTGTCCGCGCCCCGGTTTTCGAGTGCGGTTCGTACCGCGATGAGGGACGTTTGGGGCGGCGAAAAAGGGCAAAAGTGTCGCGGGGCGGCGTAGCTGCGGTGGATATCTTGGGGATTCGTTATCGTAGCTGGAGTGTCGCATTGCAGCTATAAATCGAAAAAATGTTTTTCCCGGGGAGAACCCTTTCCTCCCCGTCGCGTGTAGAACGGCTTCTGCCCGTCGATGCGGAGCATGCCGTCAACAAGCGGGCTGGCGCCCCCTTCAGCATGGGCATTGGCGGTGTTCTGGTTGCGGTGGATGAGTGCGACTTGCATGAGAGCACGGTAGCGGGGGCCGGTGCGTTGGGGCAAGGAGGCGGTGTCAGGGGGTGGGCGGCCCTTCGACAAGCTCAGGGCGAACGGGTGCTGGGTTGGGGGCGGGCGATTCGGGGATCGTCCTTACGCATTGGGTTGGCGTTCGGGGCGTAGCGACAGTGGTGGCGGTGGGGATGCCCCGCCCGGCGCCCGTTCCCCCTTCGATTTCCCTCAGGGCGAACGGGCGCGCCCTGCCCCTCTGGATTCCTGCCTTCGCAGGAATGACGAGTGGGGGTGGGCAGAAATGACGCTTGAGTGGCGCGGGAATGACGGTAGCGAGGGCACGGGTAGGTTTCCGCTCTCCTACGGCTATGGTACCCTCGACGTAGGAGGACACACCCTATGTCAACGTCTTTGGGGCGCGTTGTTGTTGCCATGAGCGGCGGCGTCGATTCGTCGGTGGCCGCGCTGCTGCTGGCGCGGCAGGGTTACGAGGTCATCGGCGTCACGCTGCGGCTGTATGCCGAGGAGCGCGAGGACGCCGCACCCCTCAGCCGCGGCTGCTGCACCCTCGAGGACATTGACGACGCCCGCCGGGTCTGCTCGGCAATCGGCGCTCGCCATTATGTCATCAACGCCGAGCGCGAGTTCCGCTCCTCCGTCATCGACCACTTCCTAGCCGAGTATGAGCGTGGGCGGACGCCGCACCCGTGCATCGCCTGCAACGACCTCATCAAGTTCAGCTTCCTTCTCGACCGCGCGCTGGCCATGGACGCCGACGCCATCGCAACGGGCCACTACGCCCGGGCCGAGCGAGCTCCTAACGGCACGGTGCGGCTGCTCAAGGCCGTCGACCCGTCCAAGGACCAGTCCTACGTGCTCTTTGGCCTGCGCCAAGACCAGCTCCGGCGGCTCCTGCTGCCCGTCGGCCACCACGCCAAGTCGGAGTTACGTGAGCTGGCGCGGGAGGCGGGCTTGGGTATCGCCGACAAGCCGGACAGCCAGGACATCTGCTTCATCCCGGCAGGCGACTACCGAGAGTTCCTCACGCTGCACCGCGAGCCCACGCCCGGCGACATCGTCGACATGGAGGGTGCGGTGTTAGGTTCGCACAAGGGCGTAGACCGGTACACCGTGGGACAGCGTCGCGGCATCGGCATCGCCAGCACGGAACCGCTGTACGTGGTGCGGCTGGAGCCTGAGGCGCGTCGCGTCGTGGTGGGGCCGGAGTCGGCGCTATTCGCGCAGGGGCTCGCCGCGACGGACGTCAACTGGGTTCGCGGTACGCCGCCGGATGGGCCGCTGCGGGCTACCGTGAAAATTCGCTATAAGGCAGCGGAGTCGCCCGCCACGGTCGTTGCCTCGGAGCGCGGCGCAAACGTGTGGTTTTCCGAGCCCCAGCGGGCGGTCACGCCTGGACAGGCTGCGGTATTCTACGCGGGGGACGAGCTGCTGGGCGGCGGATACATCGCCGGCCCCCTCTCGCACGGCGCGGAGGACCAAGCGCGGCCCGCCCTTACACCGGCGTAAGGACGTACGATGAACACGCTTGAATTCGTGGAAATGGCGGCTACGCAGTCGCGCAACGCGACCCTTGGCCTCGTGTCTGGCCTCGAGCGCGAGCAGCTCACCTGGCGCGCAGGCCCGGAGGCCAACCCCGTCGGCTTCCTGCTCTGGCACGTCTTCCGCACGGAGGACCGCTACGTTCGCCTCCTTACCGGCCAGGAGGAGACCTACACCGCCGATGGCTGGAACGCAGCATGGGCGCTTCCCGCCACCATCACCGGTGAGCGCGCCGCCCTGACCACCGGCAACAGCTGGACCTTCGAGGAGGTCGGCGCCTTCGACATCCCGCCGCTGGGCGAGCTGCTGGCCTACGGCGAGACAGTGCGCAGCCGAGCCATGGAATTGCTGCACAGCCTCGACGCCGACACCCTCGACGAGGTCCCCAATCCTGAACGGCCCGAATGGATCACCGCGACCTATTTGCGCTCGATGATCACCCACGAGTTCGGCCACCAGCAGCAGATGGACTACATCGTGGGGCTGCAGAAGGCCGCGTTGGGAGCCTAGCACATGCCCACCCAACCCGATTGGTCGGCTGAGCGGCTCCTGTGGAAGCAGGGCTACCTGCGCGTGGCGGGCGTTGACGAGGTTGGCCGCGGGCCGCTGGCAGGGCCCGTGGTCGCCGCCGCAGTGGTCTTCCCACGGTCCTTCCGGGCGAGC
This sequence comes from Dehalococcoidia bacterium, assembly GCA_965249605.1. Taxonomy (GTDB): domain Bacteria; phylum Chloroflexota; class Dehalococcoidia; order Lucifugimonadales; family UBA1127; genus UBA1127. The sequence continues at coordinate 822,319 of OZ252245.1, read as the reverse complement.
AAGTTGCCCGGCCTGCGCGATTCCAAGCAGCTCACCTCCGCCGCTCGCGAGCGGCTCGCGCCGCAGGTGCGCCGTTACGCGACGGGCGTAGGGGTTGGCAGCGCTAGCCACGCGGAGATCGACGCTCTCGGCATCGTAGGGGCGACGGTAGCGGCCATGGCCCGCGCCATCCGACAGCTACCGCAGGCCGCCGACCACCTCCTGGTCGACGCGCTGCGCCTCGAATGCGACGGCCTTCCGTGCCGCGCCATCATTCACGGCGACGCCCTTTGCTGCTCCATCGCCGCCGCGTCAATCGTGGCCAAAGTCGCGCGCGACAGCCTCATGGTCAAGCTCGACGCGCTGCACCGCGGCTACGGCTTCGCGCGGCACAAGGGCTACCCCACGCCGGAGCATCTCGCGGCGCTGGAGCGGCTGGGCCCGACGCCACTGCACCGGCGCAGCTTCGCACCCGTGCGGCGTGTGCTGGAGGCCAGCGTTGCCTCATAGCCGAACGCTCCTCGGCCAAGCCGGTGAGGGCATTGCGCGCCGTCACCTTGAGGAGCGCGGCTATGCGCTACGGGAGGCCAACTACCGCTGCCGTTGGGGCGAGGTGGACCTGGTGATGGAACATGAGGGCGAGGTCGTCTTTGTGGAGGTGCGTACCAAGCGCAGCAGTGCCTTCGGCACACCTGAAGAGTCCGTGACGGCCGCCAAGCGTAAGCGGCTAACCGCTACGGCCTACACCTACCTGCAAGAGCACGAACTCGACGTGCCCTTCCGCATCGACCTTGTTGCTATCGCGCTCAACACCCGAGGCGTAGTGCAGCGCGTGACACACCTGGAGAACGTCGTTACAGAGGACCTGCCGGCCGACTGACGCGCTACCGCACCAGGTCCTTCCGCCGGAACACCAGAATGGCCGCCGCCGTCGTCACAGCGAACACGCCGACGTAGACGGCGATGCCCGCCCAGTTTACCGCTCCCTCCGCAAGCACCTGCAGCGAGTCGTAGTAGTAGAAGAGAGAGACGTACTTCAGAAAGCCAACGGCCTCCACCGCCGACCCCAGGACATTCGCGAAGTAGCTCACTGCCGTCAACACCCCCGCAACCGCCAGCGAGCGACCAGGATCCAGCGAGATGCACGACGCCAATGTCGAGTAGCCGGCAATGGCAGCCACCAGCAGGAAGGACACGACGTGTACGGCGACCACGTTTGTCACGTTGGCGTCCTCGCCAATGGTCAGTGCGCCCAGCAATAACGCAATCGTCGAAGAGCCCGTGGCTACAAGGGCCAGCGTCAGGAACCCGGCGAGCTTGCTCAGCAGGAAGGTGGTCCGTTCCACTGGCTGCGACAGCACCACGTCCAGCGTGCCGCGCTCCACTTCCTTGGACACGAGACCACCGCAGTACACCACGGCATAGATGCCCAGGAGCAGGGGCAGCCAGGAGATGTATTCGATGTGAACGTACCCCTCATAGGTGAACGCACCGGCTTGAAAGACCAACGCCGTTTCCTCTGGCCCAGCTATGCCCATAGCGGCCCTCAGCTGCTCTGGCATTGCGTCCAGATAATCCTCAAAATTGACCCCGGTGTCGCCCAGCGACGGGTAGATCCAGACCACCAACAGCGCCCAGAGCACCAGGACGACGCTCCAGGCCACCACGCCAACTTTCGCCAACGTCAGGACGTTGCGGTAAATGGACATGCTCATGCCTCACCCCCATCGCCGGCGTAGAAGCGGGTGAAGGTGTCTTCCAGGCTCGCTTCCGGGAACACGAGGTCCTCTACGGGGAGCGTTGCAAGGTGGCCGACCAGCGCGCCGACTCGCCCCGCTACTTGCAGCTCCGCACGTGGCCCCTCGCACGCCACGACAGTCACGCCCTCCAGCGCGAAGTCCTCCGGGGTGGCGTCTCGCGACAGCGTCACCTGCATACGGCGGACCTGCTGCCGGTGTAGTTCGTCGACGTCCAGGGTCGCCGCAAGCAAGCCTTCGCGAATGATGCCGACGCGATCGCAGAAGCGGTCGACCTCGCTGAGCACGTGGGATGAGAAGAACACGGTCACGCCCCGGTCGCGTTCCTCCAGCAGCAGCTTGAAGAACTCCTGCTGCACCAGCGGGTCCAGCCCAGTTGTCGGCTCGTCCAGGATGAGCAGCCGGGGACTGTGCGCCATCGCCTGCACGATGGCAAGCTTCTGCTTCGTCCCGTGCGAGTAGGCCTTCACGGGGCGGTCAAGGTCCAGCCCGAGCCGCTCTGCCAACTCGTCACCGCGATTCGACGCACCGTTGTGGTGGCTCTGCATGAGCGCCAGGTGCGCGCGGCCTGAGAGGCTCTCGTAGTAGGCGGAGTCGCTGGACACGACACCGCACACGCGCCGCACGGCCAGCGACTCGGCAACCACATCCATGCCGAGCACCGTCGCGCTCCCGCTGGTCGGCTGCAGCAGGTTCAGCAGCAGCCGTGTGGTCGTGGTCTTTCCCGCGCCGTTGGGGCCCAGGAACCCGAATATCTCGCCTTCTGGCACTTCGAGGTCCAACCCCACCACGCCGCGACTCTTGCCGTAGTATTTCGTCAGCCCGTGCGTCTCAATCGCGTTGTCCACGTGCGTCCTTTCAAGCAAGTGTCCGCCGCTTCAACGGCATTATCGTAGCACGAAGGAGGCCGCGCTGACCCAGCCTGCAACATCCCTTTGAACGATTCGCGAATCCTCCTCTCCTTCACACCTTGTGCCCGCAAAGAATGTCCATTCCAACAACCGCCTTTTCGCCGAAGAGAAGAATCCCCACATGGCAATTGGAATCAGGTGCACTCGCCCCACAGCTTGCGAAATTACACGGAAAGTCCAGTATTCATCCCAGTTGACAACGTTTCAACAATTCGAGCAAAATAGGGCTGTAATTACCAAAGGACTCATCAATGACGACGCAAGAACAAAGCGTTCCCAAATACTTCGCGGACTTCGTGCAGGAGAACGCCCGCCAACACCAGGAGTTGGCCGACCGCATCAGTTCCGTGGAATCCGGTTTAGCCACCCGCATCAGCGGCGGAGAGACAAGCCTCGCCGACCGCATCAGCGGTGTGGAGACCAGCCTAGGCAACCGCATCAACGAGGTAGAAGCGGCCCTGACCGCCCGCATCAGCGGTGTGGAGACCAGCCTTGGCAGCCGCATCAGCTCCGTCGAGGGCGAGCTCCGTGTCATCAAGGCTGTTAGCGTCGCTATCTTTGCCGCAGTTGCCGTCGCCGTCATCAAGTACGTCTTCGGCCTCTAGGCCCCGTTCCCCTCGCTTTACATCCACACCCGCCGTTGCTACGCTTTTCGCAGCCCGTTCCACATTACACCCCTCGGAGGTACCCGTGTCTGACGCCCCCCGTGCCGTGACCATGGAAAAGATCGTCTCGCTGTGCAAGCGCCGCGGCTTCGTCTTTCCCGGCAGCGAGATCTACGGCGGCCTCGCCAACGCCTGGGACTACGGCCCCATGGGCGTCGAGCTCAAGCGCAACGTCAAGGAGGCCTGGTGGCGCGACGTCGTTCGCCGCCGAGAGGACGTCGTCGGGCTGGATGCCGCAATCATGATGAACCCCGCCGTGTGGGAGGCCTCGGGCCACCTCGCGGGCTTCACCGACCCCCTCGTCGAGTGCCGCGAGTGCCGTCACCGCTTTCGCGCCGACCACGTCGAGTCGTCCGAGTGCCCGGACTGCGGCGGTGCGCTTGGTGAACCCCGGCAGTTCAACCTGATGCTCAAGACCTTCTTGGGCGCCGTGGAAGACACGGCCAGCACCGTCTACATGCGCCCGGAGACGGCCCAGGGCATGTTTGTGAACTTCCTGAACGTGCAGACCTCCACTCGCAAGAAGCTGCCCTTCGGCATCGCGCAGATTGGCAAGTCCTTCCGCAATGAAATCACCCCCGGCAACTTCATCTTCCGTACTCGCGAGTTTGAGCAGATGGAGATGGAGTTCTTTGTGCATCCCGGTGAGGACGAGGGCTGGCACGACTTCTGGATCAAGGAGCGGCTCGATTGGTACGTGCGCCACGGCGTCCGCGCCGAGAACCTGCGCCTGCGCCCCCACGACGCCGACGAGCTCTCCCACTACTCCAAGGCGACCACGGACGTCGAGTACCTCTTCCCATGGGGCTGGGCCGAGCTCGAAGGCATCGCCAACCGGACTGACTTCGACCTGCGGCAGCACTCGGCGCATAGCGGCGCGCGGCTGACCTACTTTGACAACGACACGAATCAGCACGTCACGCCCTACGTCATCGAGCCCGCCAGCGGCGTCGACCGCGCGGCCCTAGCCTTCATGGTGGACGCCTACGACGAGGAGGAGGTCGGCGGCGAGGCTGCTGGGGCCGGCGCAGGCGAGGCCCGGGTGGTGCTGCGATTCCACCCCCGCATTGCTCCCGTGCAGGCTGCGGTGCTGCCGCTGAGCCGCAACGCCCGCCTGACGCCCCTAGCCCGCGAGGTCTTCGCCGGCCTGGTGGACGACGGACGCTGGCGCGTGGAGTACGACGACGCCCAGAGCATTGGCCGACGCTACCGCCGCTTCGACGAGGTGGGCGCACCCCTCTGCATTACCGTCGACTTCGAGTCGTTGGACGACAACCAGGTCACCATCCGTGACCGCGACACCCTCCTGCAGGACCGCGTCGCCATAGCGGACCTGCAGGCAGAGTTGGCGAAGCGAGTGGGGTAAGGGGCATTCGGCCAAGCTGCTAGAGTGCCAATGCCTCGGCGCAACGCGTCCTCCACGAGGGCACCTGCACCCTGACACCAACCCCTTGCCCCGCCCTCCCGCGCGTCGCTACTCTTGTCCTATGAAACACCACGCACTCCCGATGTCGGCCACACCCCGCCGCTACAAGGCTGCGCTGTCTGCGCGCGGGACGGATCCCGGATGTGATCCCCAAGAAGAGAATTTTCCCGAAACAATTCAATTGCCGTATCCAGAACTCCTTCGTCCAGCTACAAGATTGTTTCCTGAAACAAATCTCACCCAGCTACGATTGTTTCGAAACAACTCCCTCGGCCCAGCTACGACGGGAGGCAATTGTTTGAAAACAATCCACCCCTGCCCAGCTACAACTGGAAGCAATTGTTTGAGAACAATCCACCCCTGCCCATGCCCTCGCCACGCTGGAGCATTGGCGGCAGCAATGGTCATCCCCGTATCCGCCGGCCTCCCATCCCAGAGCTACGGAAGATGTCCTGGAACTGCGTTTCGGTTGGTAGTCCCTCCCAAGGTTGCGACTCCATCTCAATACGCCAGAGAACGTTGCCCGGCGATGGACACGGTGGTACCATTCTACCGCTATCCCGCTCTCGCGTTTTCTGGTACGATTGTGTTGGAAGATAACCAATGGCTTCTCAGGAGCTTTGCATATGACAAGCAATTCCAATCACAACGACCAGATCATCGCGTGCCTCCGCACCATGCGCGAGACCATCGACAAGCTGCAAGAGCTCCTGGGTTCCCCTATGGAAGACACCATGGAGCGCATGTACCGCCGCCGCCGCGAGCTTCTGACCCGCCTCTACGCCACCGGTGGCCTCGACCAGAAGGGCCTCTTCGGCCTACTCGATGAGCACGAGACGCCGCACCAGTGGATTGGCCAGCAGGTCAAGTCCGGCTACATAGAGAAGTTCCCCCGTCCCAGCGGCAAGGACCTGTACGTTGCCACCCACAAGGCCGTGGAGGACCTGAGCCTGCAGGAGGAGGCCTCGGCGCTGATTTCCTCCACCGACGAGACCTTCACGACCGACTGGGACAGCACCGAGGACGCCGCCTATGACCGTCTCTAACACCCACCACGGTGACGTCGTCCTCGTCCCATTCCCGCTCAACTCGCCGACGTCCACGCAGCGCAGGCCCGCCGTCGTCGTCAGCGGCGACCACTTCAACACCGGCACCGGCGAGGTCATCATCGCCCCCATCACGGGCCACGGGCGCGCGACGCCTCGCATAGGCGACTACACCGTCATGGATTGGACCAACGCGGGCCTGCTGGGGCCGAGCACCGTGCGCGCCCGCCTGACGACCCTGCGCTCCTCGCACTTGCTGCGCAAGCTGGGAACGCTCTCTCGACGAGACATGGAAGGCCTGTCCCAATGGCTCCGCCGCGTCATGGAGCTGTGAGCCTCCGTGCGTATCGTCCATACGGCTGACGTCCACATCGGCGTGGAGAGCTACGGGCGGCCAGCCACGCAGGTGGACATCGACGCCCTTCCCAGCTACTTCGCCCCCGGCGTCGACCGGCGCACGTACCTTGGCCTCTCCACGCGCCTCCTCGACTTTCTCTGCGCCCTCGACCAGGTGGTCGACTACGCACATCGCAACGACGCCGACCTCGTCCTCATCGCCGGCGACGCCTACAAGAGCCGCGATCCGTCGCAGACGCACCAGCGTGAGTTTGCGCGCCGGGTGGTCACGCTAGTGAACCGGGGCATCCCGGTCTTCCTGCTCAGCGGCAACCATGACATCGCCCACTCGCCGACGCGGGCCACTGCCCTCGCCATCTTCCCGACGCTTGACGTGTCTGGCGTCACCGTGGCCGAGCGTTTCGGCACGCACCTTGTCGAGACCCGTTCCGGCCCGCTGCAGGTCGTCGCCCTGCCGTGGATCCGCCGCGGGCAGTTGTTGGCGCGTGAGGAGCACCAGGGCGCCCCCATCGACGAAGTCACGCGCTACGTGGAAGAGGACTTAACGGCGCGAATTCTGACGGAGGCGGATGCCCTCGACCCCAACGTCCCAGCCATCCTCGCGGGCCACGTCACTGTGAACGGCGCCGTGTCCAGCTCGGAGCGTTCGATGATGCTGGGCCGCGACTACGCCCTGCAGCCGAGCACACTCGCGCTGCCTGCCTTCGATTATGTCGCCCTTGGGCACATCCACAAGCACCAGTGCCTCATCGCGTCGCCACCCGTGGTCTATCCGGGCAGCCTCCAGCGCGTGGACTTCAGCGAGGAGGACGACCGCAAGGGCTTTTGCGTCGTCGACATTGACCCCGAGGCGCCGAGGGGGCAGCGCACGCGGTGGGAGCACGTCTCCACAGACGCCCGCCGCGTCCTCACTATCGAGGTCAACGTCCCGCCCGAGGCTGAGGACCCAACCGCCCTGGTCCTCGAGCGGATAGCGCAGCGGGATTTTGAGGGCGCCGTCGTCCGTGTGCACGTCACCGTACCGGCCGCCATAGCAGGCCGCGTCAACGAGCGCCCCATCCGCGGCGCCCTTGCCGGGGCACACTCCGTCGCCGCGGTTAGTCGAGAGGTCATCCACGCCCGGCAGCCGCGCTTCGGCTCGTACGCCCGCGGCATCACGCCGCAGCAGGCGCTGGAGCGTTACCTGGAGGGGCGCACGGACCTGGACGACAACGCCCGCCGGCAAGCCCTCTCGTGGGGGACGGAACTGGTCACGGAAGAGACGGCGAGGGAGTAGCGGCGTGGACGTATCGGCGGTAGCGCTGGTTATTGCCCAGTGGGTGCACACGCTGGCGGCCGCGTTCTGGGTGGGTGGCGGCCTCGTCTTCGTGCTCGTCATCCGGCCTCTGACCCGGCAGGCGGGAAGCGGCGGTCAGACGCTTGCGGACGAGTTCCGCTGGCTGGTGGACATTTCCGTCATCGCGATGGTGATCACCGGGGTTGTTCTCACCTTTGAACGGCTGACATCCCAGCACACGGGTGTTGGCTACGCAGCGGTACTGGGGGCGAAGCTGGCGCTAACGCTGTGGATGTTCTGGTTGGCTGGCGTGATTCGCAGACGGAGGCCTGCGTTGGCCTCGACACGAGCGACGTCGGCCGCGCCCCGCTCAGGGTGGCGACGGACCATGGACTCGGCCAACCAGGTCGTGATCCTTGGCGTGGTGGTCTTCCTGCTATCGACAGTGATGCAGGCGCTGTTTGAACGCGCGCTGCAATAGGTGTACTCTGCCCACACTGACCCGTTAGGAGTGTGCAATGCGCCGAGACCTCATGGACATCCTGGCGTGCCCAGTCTGCAAGTCCCCGCTGCTGCTCAACGCGGAGTCGGAGGAGAACGACGAGGTCATATCGGGCTCGCTACACTGCCCTGAGTGCCCCCAGACCTACCCCATCATTGACGCTATTCCTAACCTGCTGCCGCCGTCGCTGCGCCAGTAGCCGGTGCCAGTTCACCCTGAGCCCGTTAGAGGCCCGCACTCATTCTTCCAGCACCTCCATGGTCGATACTGCTTCCGCAGGAATCCAGGGGCGTGATTGCGGGCGGGGGAAGTTCAGTGCGAGTCTCTTCGCCCCTCCTCTTGGACCCTCGCAATCCGGCGCCTGTTACAACTCATCAAAAAACGCATCAAGTTCGTCCATAGCCATGCACTCTCTCAGCAGCAGGTTCGCCGCGTGCTCCACCGCTTCAGCGAATCTACCCTCATGGACGTATTTCCCACTCCCCGATTCCGGCCGCCCAAGCACCCAACCCGCCGCCTCGTGCTCCACTAGACCGATTATGTAATGTCGATGACTGTGCCTGTTGCACACAGCGTCCACCTTGGCTGCAACCGAGGACATATTTGTAACTGTGTACTGCCTTCCCGCGTAGAATACAGTCTTGCCGGTGGCAGTCAGGCGCCCTCCGTCCCCAAAGAAGTCCTCGATGTCCTTCATTGCGGAGCACTCTTCCAGCAGTAGGTCCGCTGCGTGCTCCACCGCACCCACGAAATCGCCTTCCAGAGGGTATCCCGCACTTTCTCGCCCCACAGCCCAGTCACTGTTCGCATCGTCTGACCCGCTTGTCACCCATTGATAATTGCTCTCATCTATCAGGTTAACGAGGAAGTCCTCGTGTTCGTGGTTCCCACAGATGAGCTGCACCCTCGCCGAATGGAGCGAGTTTCTCGTTATGCCGAAATGCTGTCCTTTATACTGGTTGAGCTTCTTGACGCTCATCTTCACTCCTCTGCCTCATCCCCAAGGCGCTCGGTCCAAATGAGAGAATTCCGGTCCTTGGGAAATGGGGTGACACCTTCAATCCCGCCACAATCGCTGTCAGGTACCCCGTGCCCGTCAATGGTACCCATCGCTGATACTTCTCAAGGCTCACTGTGGGCCGCGGTAGCCGAGGAGGCGGAACATTTTGTGGGGAAGCAACGAGGGAACGCGGGACGTCACCGCTTCCACTTGCGGCAACTTTGCTGAAGCCAACGGACGGGGTGGGAAACCGGAGAAGAGTAGTCCGCTATCCGGAAACCCTACCTTTCCACTCCCCGGCCGCGCGTCACTTCCTGCATCAGGTTCGCGAAGAATTCCTTGTTGGTCTTGGACTTGCGCAGCCACTCCAAAACCCGCTCAGTGGCGTCGGTCGAGTCCATGTTGGACGACTGCTGGGACAACGAGATCATCCGGCGCAGGAGCATCACCTGCTTAAAGGTCTCTTCCGCCAGCAGTAGCTCGTCACGGCGTGTGCCGCTGCGGTGGATGTCGAGGGCCGGGAAGACGCGCTTCTCTGCCAACCGACGCTCCAGGTGGATCTCGCTGTTGCCGGTGCCCTTGAACTCCTCGTAGATGACCTCATCCATGCGGCTGCCGGTTTCCACCAGGCACGTCGCGACGATGGTGAGGCTGCCGCCCTCCTCCGTGTTGCGAGCGGCGCCAAAGAAGCGCTTGGGCGGGTACAGCGCGCTCGTGTCGATACCGCCGGAGAGCGTGCGGCCCGTGGACGGGAGCGCCAGGTTATAGGCGCGGACCAGCCGGGTCAGGCTGTCCAGGAGCACCACAACGTCCTTGCCGCTCTCCACCAGCCGCTTGGCCCGCTCCAGGGACACCTCCGCCGTTCGGCAGTGGTCCTCGACGGGCTCGTCGAACGTCGACGAGTAGACCTCGCCCTTGATGGAGCGCTTCAGGTCCGTAACCTCCTCCGGCCGCTCGCCCGCCAGCACGATCATCAGGTATACGTCCGGCGCATTGGCCAGGACACCGTTGGCGATGTCCTTCAGCAGGAAGGTCTTGCCGGCCTTGGGTGGAGACACGATGAGCGCCCGCTGCCCCTTACCCAGCGGCGACACCAGGTCAATCAGCCGCTGTGACAGGTTTTCCGGGCGCGATTCCAGTATCAGCTGTTCCGTGGGGTACATGGGCGTCAGGTTGTCGAAGTGCGCGCGCGTTCGCGTCAACTCCGGGTCCGAACCGTTCACTGCCTCGACACGGATGAGCCCGAAGTAGCGCTCGCCCTCCTTGGGCGGACGCACCTGCCCCGTCACCTGGTCCCCGGTGCGCAGCCCGAACCGTCGTATCTGCGATTGCGAGATGTAGACGTCGCCGGGGCCCGCGCGCAGGCCCTGCTGACGCAGAAAGCCGTAACCGTCGCCAATGATCTCCAGCAAGCCCGTGGCAAGCACGTACCCCTGCCTCTTGGCGAAGGCCTCCAACAGGTGGAAGACAATCTCCTCCCGCCGCTGGGCGCCGTTCTCCACGCCCATCTCATTGGCCAATTCGATCAATTCTTCCTTGGTCTTGGCCTCCAACTGTGCCATAGTCACTGCGGTCTCTTGCATGTCACTCCTTGGACGCTTTCCTTGCGTCGCCCCCCGCTCTTCTCAATGGTGTTGAGCTTTTAACCTGCGGGGCACGCCCTTGCATTACTTCTCCACGACTCCTGAGCCGTCTACGCCGTCCAGCGGCAGCGGCGGCTGCATTCCCTCACGCGTCACGTGCTGTGCCGCGGCAATAAACTCACGAAAGAGCGGGTGCGGCCGGTTGGGGCGGGACCGAAACTCCGGGTGAAACTGCGTTCCCACCATGAAGGGATGGTCCACCGCCTCCGCAATCTCCACCAACTGCCCGTCTGGCGAGAGCCCGCTGAAGCGCATCCCGGCGTCCTCAAGCCGCTCGCGGTAGTCGTTGTTGAGCTCGAAGCGGTGGCGGTGCCGCTCGTCCACCACAACCTGCTTGTACGCCCTCGCAGCGATGGTGCCGGGCGTCATGTGGCATGGGTACACGCCCAGGCGCATGGTGCCGCCCATCTCCTTGATCTCCCGCTGCTCCGGCATCAGGTCAATCACCGGGTCCGGCGTCTCTGTGTCAAACTCCGTTGAGTTGGCTTTTGGCAGGCCCGCACAACTTCGAGTCCGCTCAACGACCATTAACTGCATCCCGAGGCACAGGCCCAAGAACGGCACCTGGTGCTCTCGGGCGTACCTGACCGCCTCTACCATGCCGTCGACGCCCCGGGGGCCGAACCCGCCCGGCACCACGATGCCGCAAGCGTCCTTGAGGAAGCGGTCCGCGCCCTCGCGCTCCACGTCCTCTGACGGCACCCACTTGACCTCCACGTCCCGATGGTGGAACAGACCCGCGTGGTGCAGAGCCTCCTTCACGGAGATGTATGCCTCCGGCAGGTTCGCGTACTTTCCCACGACGGCCACCGACAGCGGTGTCTTAGGTTCCTTGATCCGCCCGACGATCTCCTCCCAGTCCCGCAAGTCCGGCTCAAGGTCGCCCAGCCCTAGCGCCTTCGACAGCAGGCCCGACAGACCAGCTTCCTGGAGCACCAGCGGAACCTCGTAGATCGACTCGGCGGTTGGAAGCGGGATTACGGCTTCCCGTTTCACGTCGCAGAACAGCGCAATCTTGTCCTTGATATCCTCCGACACCGGAAAGTCGCTGCGGCACATGATGCAGTCCGGCTGAATGCCAATGCTCCGCAGTTCCTTGACGCTGTGCTGGGTTGGCTTCGTCTTCAGCTCGCCCGTCGACGAAATGTGGGGCAGCAGTGTGACGTGGATGTAGTAGACGTTGTCCCTTCCCACGTCGTTCGGCATCTGCCGGATCGCCTCCAGGAAGGGGAGTCCCTCGATGTCGCCGACCGTGCCGCCGACCTCAACCACCACGACGTCCGGGTCCGACTCCGCCGCGAGCTTCATCATCTGCTGCTTGATCACGTTGGTAACGTGCGGAACCGTCTGGATGGTGCCTCCCAGGTACTTCCCGAGGCGTTCGTTGGCGATGACGCCGCTGTACACCTGTCCGGCGGTCACGCTGGAGGAGCTGGTCAACTCCAGATCGATGAAACGCTCATAGTGGCCCAAGTCCATGTCCGTCTCGGACCCGTCCCGCGTGACAAAGACCTCGCCGTGCTGGTACGGGGACATGGTGCCGGGGTCGACGTTTAGGTAGGGGTCAAGCTTCTGGACGGAGACGGAGAGGCCGGCGCTCTTCAGAATTCGCGCTATGGATGCGACGCTGATGCCTTTGCCGACGGAACTCACCACGCCGCCAGTCACAAATATGTATTTCGTCATACGGGGCAGCCGCTTTCTCCCGGCAAGTGAACGGTGTGCGACAACGGAGGCTTGGCTGGTGGTACGTGGAAACCAGTGGGCTGAGGGTGGGGAAGCCGTCGTCCCCAACCCAGGGGACCCTTGGCTGATACGCGCGTTCTCGTACCAAACGAAACAGTACGGGCTGCCAAAGACTTTGTCAAGTGGCCATGAACTACGTGTGAATTCACAATCCGCCCCTCTTCACCAGCACCGCCAACGCCGCAAATCTCCATTAAATTGTCGTTGACCTCATCCAATCGTTTCTCTAGAATGGCGCCTTAAGCAATCTGTAGCCAGGAGGGAGCATGAACTCTGGGATCATTGGCAAGATAGAGAAAGCCAAGCGGTACGCTCAGGACCCCGGGCGTGTCACACTCCTGAAGTTCACAGTCCTCTTCCACGGCGATCATTCAGACCACACACTCACCTATGACGGCGGCACGTGGCATTGTGAGTGCGCCTTCTTCGCGACCCACCACACGTGCAGCCACACGATGGCGGTGGACGCACAGCTCGGCGGCATGATCCCGGCGGAGTTCACCGCGCGCTAGTACGGCCGCGCCACTACTCCTCGAACCGGCGAATGACTAGGCAGGCGTTTTGGCCGCCGAAACCGAAGCTGTTCGAAAGCACCGTGCGCACGTCCGCCCGCCTTGCGACGTTGGGCACGTAGTCCAAGTCGCATGCCGGGTCCGGGTCCTCGTAGTTGATGGTCGGGTGAATGATGCCCGTCTCGATGGTCTTCACCGCCACCACGGCCTCGACAGCTCCCGCCGCGCCCATCGCGTGCCCAATCATCGATTTGGTGGAGCTGATGGGCACGTTGTACGCTCCGTCACCGAACACCTGCTTGATGGCCAGGGTCTCCACCGCGTCGTTTATCGGCGTCGACGTCCCGTGCGCGTTGATGTAGTCGATCTCATCCGGACGCACTCCCGCATCGGCCAGCGCCCAGCGCATCGCCCGCGCCGCGCCGTCGCCGTTATCGTCGGGATGCACCGGGTGGAAGGCATCGGAAGAAACGCCGTATCCGACAACCTCCGCAAGAATGTTGGCGCCGCGGCTCAGGGCGAACTCCATCTCCTCCAAGACGAAGGCCCCCGCGCCTTCGCCGGGCACGAATCCGTCTCGGCGCGCCTCAAAGGGCCTGCTGGCCTTCGCCGGATCCTCGTTGTTGGAAGAGAGCGCCTTGATGACGCTGAACCCGCCCAGAGACAGCTGGCAGATTCCCGCCTCTGTGCCGCCGCTGACAATGACCTTGGCGGTTCCGCGACGGATCACCTCTGCCCCCTCGCCGATGGCCTGCGTCCCAGCGGCGCACGCCGTGATAACGGTGTTGGTATACCCCTTCAGCCCCAGCAGCCGGCTTACGTGCGCCGCCGCCATGTTGGGCAGCACCATTGGGATGAAGAACGGCGATTCCTTCATGCCGCCGCGTTCAAAGAGCACCCGTGCGTTCTCTTCCGTGACCGGCATGCCGCCGTTGCCGTTGCCCATCAGCACTCCGGCTTCCTCTGGGTCCATGTTGGAACCGTTCAAACCGGCATGCTCCATGGCCCGCACGGCCGAGGCTACGGCCAACTGCGAGAACCGTGCCATCCGTCGCGCCTCTTTGCCGTCCATGTAGCTTGCGGGGTCAAAGCCTGTGACCTCGCCGGCGATGCGGCACGGAAACCCCGTCGGGTCGCACAACGTCATCGGCCCAATGCCCGAGCGCCCCTGCACCAGCGCGTCCCAGTACTCTTCCAAGGTCTCGCCCAGTGGGCTTAAGACGCCCATTCCCGTTATGACAACTCTTTTTCGCTCTGCCACCGTTTACCTCACCCGTGAAGAAAATCGAATGTCCTGAAACTCAGGGTACTCCTCTGGCGGGATGCCAAACAGGCACTCCCGCACTTCCACGGCCGTGAACAACGACCCTGTGCCATCATCAGATCGTCCGGCCCAGCGAGGGCTTTTGCCTGCGCGAATCCCTCTGCCACGCTGCCGCCCCACTGCACCGGCATTCCCGCAAGGCGAAACTCCTCCATAAGCACGTCCATGGCCACTGCCCGAGGGTGCCTCGACGCCGTCACGACGACGGCCTCCGGCTCCAACGCGGCCAGCGCCTGAACGATGCCCCGCAGGTCATGCCCCAGCGACGCCCCGAACAGCAGCACACGCCGCCGTGCGCCAAAATAGTGCTCGACGGCTTCCACAAGCCTTTCCGCCGAGTATGGGTTGTGCGCCCCGTCAACTATCACCAGGGGCCGCTCCTCCAGCACCTCCAGCCGAGCCGGCCATGACACCTCGGCGAGTCCCTGCAACACGGCGTCGTGCGACACTGCTGCGCCTCGCATTGCCAGCGCCTCCGCTGCCGCAATGGCGCACATGGCGTTCTCGACTTGGTGCTCGCCCAGAAGGGGAAGCCAGCCCTCCCAGGCGCCCTCCTGACTATCTACGTGGAAGGATTGGCCGCGCAGGTCGAATTCGGTAACGCGCCAGTCGTAGCGCTCGGCGGTCTGCACCAGCTCGGCGCCGGCCGATTCGCACGCCTCCTGCAGCACAGCGATGACCCCAGGCTGTTGCGGCGCCGTCACCACGGTCGCTCCCGGCTTGATGATGCCGGCCTTGTCCCGCGCGATGGCCTCCACCGTGTCGCCGAGAATCTTCGTGTGGTCCAGGCTGATGGATGTGATTACGCACACCCGCGGCGATTCCACCGTGTTGGTGGCGTCCAGTGCGCCTCCCATTCCCACCTCAAGCACCTGCCAGTCAAGCCGCCGCTCCGCGAAGGCGTGGAAGGCCATGGCTGTCAGCGTCTCGAAGGTGGTGACGCGTTCACTGATCAGCGCCTCCACGGACGGCCACACCGCCTCAACAGTCGCGGCAAAGTCCTCCTCCGATAGTGGTTCGCCGTTCACCTGAACGCGCTCGCGCATGGTGTGCAGATGTGGCGACGTGTACAGTCCGACGGTGAACCCGCTCGAACGGAGGATGGACGCCACCATGGCCGACGTGCTGCCCTTTCCCTTGGTGCCCGTTACGTGCAACGTGGGCGTCGACAAGTGGGGTCGGCCCAGCGAGTCCAGCAATGCGTGCATTCGGCCGAGGTCATAGCGGGGGCGGGCGCCAGGCGGCTCCACCATACGTTCCAGGTCCGCCAGGCCCAATACGTGACGCAACGCACTTGTGTAGTTCAACGCTACTCCTCACGGACGCCAGGGTTGCTGCGGCTCGGGGCCAGAAGCGTACACCGTGGTCGTTGGTGGCATGGAAGACGCGGGGCCTTGCGCCCTACATCGCGTCGATCTGTGGCAATTTCAAGGTACCAGAGCGCCACATCGTCGTCAACGCAAATACAGTTGCGCCCCTCACTCTTTTGGCCTAGCCTAGGCCTCCGGAGGTGGCCCCATTGTGACCAACGCCGATCTGTCGTTCACCCCTGCCTGGCAGCTTAGAGAGTGGATTGCGGTGGGACAGCTTTCGCCAGTGGAGCTGACCACCCAAATGCTCCAACGCATCGACGAGCTCAACCCCAAGCTTAACGCCTTCCTTACCGTGTGCGGCGACGAGGCGGTCGCGGCAGCCAAGCAGGCGGAGGAGCAGGCACTCCGCGGCGAGGCCATGGGCCCGCTTCACGGCATCCCGGTGCCCATCAAGGACCTCAGCCGCACTGCGGGAATCCGAACCACCCGTGGTTCTCTCATTTACAAAGACGACGTTCCCACCGACGACGACATGGTTGTGGCCCGTATCAAGGCTGCGGGCGGCATTGTTGTCGGCAAGACCAACACCCCTGAGTTCGGTCACCGTGGCACGACCGAGAATCTCCTCGGCGACCCGTGCCGCAATCCGTGGGACCCACAGATGACACCGGGCGGCTCCAGTGGCGGCTCCGCGGCAGCGGTGGCGTCAGGAATGGCGTCCATCGCGCAGGGGAGCGACGGCGGCGGCTCGATCCGCGTGCCCGCCAACTTCTGCGGGGTCTATGGCTTCAAGCCGTCGCGGGGCCGCGTGCCGAACACCTACAGCGGTCCGGGCGGCTGGAACATCTTTGGCGTGGCTGGTCCGCTCTCGCGCGATGTCCGTGACGCAGCCATGCTTCTGAATGTCATAGCGGGCCCTTTCCCGGAGAACCCCATGTCCATCCTGGAGGAGCCGCCCAATTTCACGGAGGGGCTGTACGACGGCGTCAAGGGTCTGCGTGTCGCCTACGCTCCCAGCATCGGCCGCATGCCCGTCGACCCCGAGGTGCGCGCCGTGGTCCGCGACGCTGCGAAGCTGCTCGCAGACCTCGGCGCGGAGGTCGATGAGATCGACCCGGAAGTAGATGGCAAGACGCTGCGGGAGTCCTTTCGCACCATCTTCGTCAGCGACATGTCGGCGGGCACGGGCCGCCTGCTGGATACCCACGCAGACCTGCTGATGGACACTATGCGGGCTTACCTGGAAGATGCCCTGCGGTGGACAGTTGCGGACCTTGCCCGCGCCCTCCGGGAGATGGAACGCTTCAACGGGGTCATGCGCAGCGTCTTCCTCACCCACGATCTCGTCCTCAGCCCCGTCAACGCCGTACCCGCCTTCCCCATTGAGGGCTGGCCGGACACCATAGACGGCGTCTCGGTGGAGCCGCGTTGGGCCTTCACGCCCTTCTGTTACCTCGCCAACATGACCGGTCAACCGGCGGCGAGCGTGCCCTACGGGTTTTCCAGCGGCGGTCTCCCCATCGGCGTGCAGCTTATCGGGCGCTACGCGGACGAGGCGACGGTCCTCCGCGCCTCTGCGGCGCTGGAAGCGGCGCACCCGTGGGCGCAGCACCGCCCGCCGGTGAGCTAGGGGCAGTCGTTCGCGAGTCCAGAGTCGGCGGCCGCTGCCCCTCCCCAAGACGGCGGCGGGCCCGGAATCAGTGTTGCGCCGAAGCGTTTGTAGACGAGTCTAATTGAATGGGGTAACCAAAGCGTATTCGGGCAGATACGCGCAGATCAATCGTTTTCTGAAGTCTGGGAAACGAGTCCTATCCAAAAACCCCGTTCCAGATACGACTCGCTCCTGCTGACACGAGCCCTTTTGGGGCAAAACCGGGTCTGCTCTCCGGCGGGCGTCCGGATGCCTTTGGCGACCCACTTGCGCTGGGCGGCAGCGTTGTCCATGCGAGGACAGTATCGTGGGGCGAGTGGCTGGGGCAAGGGCGCCGTGTCAGGGTCCCGGCCAAGGATCATCGCGCCTCCGGCAACGTCCTCCACCGACGGACACCGTCGCGGCCGTCCACCTCGGTGAGCAGCCTTGTCACCGTCAATCCGAGGGCCGGGTGAACGGCGTCCGCGGCGACGTCCGCAAGCGGCACGAGCACAAAGGCCCGCTCAGCCATTCGCGGGTGGGGGATGACGAGGTCCTCTTCCTCCACGATTGCATCGCCGTAGAGGATTATGTCCACGTCGATCTCACGGGGGCCGTTGGGGAACGTTGGTGTGCGACCAACTTCAGCCTCGACAGCCTTGGCCGCCGCAAGCAGCTCTCGCGGTGAGAGCCCTGTCTCCACGCGGCAAGCCGCGTTCAGGAACAGGGGTTGGTCTGTGTAGCCGACGGGGTCGGTCTCGTACAGGGGGGAGACTTCCAGGACGCGGACGCCGTGCCCGAGCAGCAGCGCGAGGGCCCGTGAGAGGTTCGCCCCGCGGTCGCCCACATTGCCGCCAAGAGCCAGGTACGCGACGGTCATGGCGACGGGCGCCAGCCGCGCACAATGGCGTCGCTCATACGGGCAACGCGGGCCATTGCCTGCACGTCATGGACACGCACGACGTCCGCTCCGTTAGCGATGGCTAGGGCTACCGCTGCGGCCGTCCCTTCCAGCCGTTCCTCGGGCGGCAGCCCACCCAGCACTGTGCCGATGGTTGACTTGCGGGACACGCCAACGAGGACCGGCAGGCCCAGCGCAGTCTTGATGTCCCCCAGCCGCCGGATAAGCTCCAGGTTCTGCGCGGGCGTCTTGCCGAATCCAAAGCCCGGGTCGATGATCACGCGCTCGCGGGGTACGCCTCGCTCGGCCGCTGCGTCCACACTTGCGCGGAGGCTCTCGATCACGTCAGGGATGAGGTTCCAATACGTTGTGCCCAGCTGGTTGTGCATGAGGACGATCGGCGTCCCGGTCTCGGCGGCGACATCCGCCAGCTCAGGGTCGCGTTGCAGGCCCCAGACATCGTTGATGAGGGACGCACCCGCTGCCACTGCCTCCCGTGCCACTTTTGCCTTCGTGGTGTCGACGCTGACGGGAATGCCCAGCGAACCGCGCAGCCGCTCGAGCACGGGCATTACGCGAGCCAGCTCCTCGTCCACGGACACCAACGCCGCGCCCTCGCCGTAGACGGACCCAGGCGGGCGGGACGACTCCCCGCCGACGTCGACTATGTCCGCGCCCTGCGCCTCGAAGGCCAGCGCCTGCGGGACCGCCGCACTCACGTCGCCGGCGAGGCCGTCGCCGGAGAAGGAGTCCGGCGTCACGTTCACGATACCCATGATGTACGTGCGGCTGCCCCACTCGAAGCGCCGCCCGCCGATGTCTACCGTCCACTCAACGGCATGCCCGCCGGTCATTGTGCACCCTCCGTGGAATGAGTCACGCCATCGTACCACCGCCGCCCGCTGGGCAACAAAACGCCGCCCGCCCTGATCGGCCACTTGACCGTCAAGACGAGCGGCGTTTGCGCTACTGTTTGTGAATGGCCTTGCGCTAGTCGTCGCCCCTGCTGGCCGACGCCCGCTCCAGCAGCCGCTCCACGGACTGCCCCAGCAGCAGCCTGCCCAACCGCTTGTGCCCCAGCGCGTAGTAGTGCGTGTTCCACCACCGCCGCACGTCGCTTGCGGTCTCCAGCTCCTGCAACTCGTCCGCCGCGGCCTGGATCTTTGTCTCCAGCTCCTCCACGTTCCTTGTCGTCATTGACTCATCCCCCCGAATGTCCTTTTGTTGGCTTAGTTTTGCCGGTTCCGCATGACGTCGACAAGCTCCCGGACCGCATCCGCTGACCGTCCTAGAGCCGACTGCTCGTCGTCGGTAAGCTTTAGCATTATGACCTCCTCCACGCCGGCAGCGCCCAGCTTCACGGGCACGCCCACGCACAGGCCCTCGATGCCGTACTCGCCCTGCAGCTTCACGCAGCACGGGACGATCTGCTTGCGGTCGAACAGGATGGCCTCGACCATCTGGGCGACGGCAGCCGCAGGGGCGTAGAAGGCGCTACCCGTCTTGAGCAGCGAGACGATCTCGCCGCCGCCGTCCTGGGTACGCTTCACTATCGCGTCCAACCGCTCCTTGGGGATGAGGTCTCCCACCGGGATTCCGCCGACGTTGGTCGCGCCGACCAACGGCACCATCGTGTCGCCGTGGCCGCCCAGCACGTAGGCGTGTACGTCTTGCACGGAGACGCCGAGCTCCGCCGCCAGGAAGGTGCGGAAGCGCGCCGTGTCCAAGATGCCGGCCATGCCGAAGACCTGCTCCCGCGGTTTGCCCGAAACTTCCAGCGCGTGCTGCGTCATGGCGTCCAGCGGGTTCGTGACCGTGACGACGATGCCGTCCGGCGAGTTGTCCACCACCTGCTTGATGACGCTGCCCACGATGTCCATGTTGGTGAACAGCAGGTCGTCGCGGCTCATGCCCGGCTTTCGGGCGATGCCTGACGTGACCACGATCACGTCCGACCCAACCGTGTCTGCGTAGTCATTCGTGCCGATGACTGACGCGTCGGAGCCGATGACCGGGCCGGACTCCAGCATGTCGAGCGCCTTGCCTTGCGGCAGCCCCTCAACGATGTCCACCATCACGACGTCCGCGTACCCGCGGTCGAAAATCCGTTGCGCCGTCGTCGCTCCCACGTTGCCAGCGCCGACGACCGTTACCTTCTTACGTGCCATAGTCCTACCTCTGCTTGCATATTGCGATGCTCGTGATTCACTCGCCGTTCAGCCGTCGAATTCTCTCAGGACGAACGGTTCTGCTGATGTGCCTCTTCCTCAAGAAAAGGACGGGGGTGGTGGCATGGGCCTCCTACACCGCGTCGACGTACGCCTGCCAGCGCTCGCCCACCTTGGGGTCCTCCACCGTGGCCATCAGGTAGTCGCCAAACTCCGCGCCGGTGGCGCCGGTGCTGCGGCCCGTCATGACAATCTCGCGCTCGTACTGACCACAGATGTCCAGTGCCATGTGCAACTTCTGCCCCTGCTCCGGGAAGCCGATGTGCTCCATGAGCATCGCTCCGGCACGGAGCATCGAGCTGGGGTCGGCGAACTGCGCGCGGCCTTCCTGCACCATGCGCGGCGCGCTGCCGTGAATCGCCTCGAACATGGAAGACTGGTTGCCGAGGTTTGCGCTACCCGCCGTGCCCACGCCGCCCTGGATCTGACCGGCCTCGTCCGTCAGGATGTCCCCGTACAGGTTCGGCATCACCAGCACCTGGAACTCGGCCCGGCGCGCCGGGTCAAGCAGCTTGGCGGTCATGATGTCGATGTACCACGCGTCCAACTCGATGCCCGGGTAATTCTTGGCGGTCTCCTGCGCCTGGTTAAGGAAGTTACCGTCCGTCGTCTTGACGACATTCGCCTTGGTGACGGCGGTGACCTTGGTCTTGCCCGTGCGCTTGGCGTACTCAAACGCCGCGTCGATGATGCGCTGAGAGCCGGGTCGCGTGATGACGCGGAAGTCGATCGCCAGGTCAGAGTCCACGTTTATGCCCTGGCTGCCCACGGCGTACAAGTCCTCCGTGTTCTCCCGGAAGAATGTCCAGTCGATGCCATCCGCCGGAATGCGCACGGGTCGCACGTTGGCAAAGAGGTCCAGCTCCTTGCGCATGGCCACGTTGGCGCTCTCAAGGTTGGGCCAGCCGTCGCCCTGCTCAGGCGTGTGGGTGGGGCCCTTCAACGTGACGTGGCATTTCTTAATCTCGGCCAGCACGTCGTCCGGGATCGACTGCATTCGCGCCGCCCGGTTTTCAATGGTCAGCCCCTCGAGCACCCGGAACTCAACCTTGCCGGAGATCACCTGGTCCCTCAGCAAGTACTCCAGCACCCGTTGGGCTTCCGCTGCGATGTACGGTCCGATGCCGTCGCCGCCCAGTACGCCCACGATGATGGGCGACACGGACGTGAAGTCCACAGGCGGTTCCGCCGTCTTCAGCCGCTCAACGCGCTCCATCTGCTGCTGCAGCACCACGCCAAAGTGCTCCTTGGCTCTCTCTATTGCCTGGGTGTCTACCATCCTTTTCCTCCTTGCGGGCCAACCCCTCGAAGGCTGCCCGCGCGCTATTGCATTGCTATGTGATCTCGGTGACGTTACTCCGTCGCGATGATCGCCAGCACGTCCCCCCGTGCAACCCGGGCGCCGGCCTGCTGCGACAGGCGCATGACAATCCCGGCCACGGGCGCGGGGAGCGTGTTCTCCATCTTCATCGCTTCCAGCACGACGACCGTCTCGCCCGCGGCCACGCGCTGTGATTCAGCTACAGTATAGCGCACCACCGTTCCGGGCATCGGGGCGGTCAGCAGCCGCTCGCCAGGCGCGGCCTGCGCAGTGCGTGCGGGCTGGGGCGCTAGAGACGCCGCCTGTTGGGGACGGGGTGCGGGCGCCGTGCGCGCCGGGCTTGGCGCGGTGGCCGCGGCAACCTCCGCTGGCCCCGCATCCGCCGAAGCGCCCCCGGTCGTAACCGTCACACTGAATGCCTGCCCGTCTACAGTAACCTGCACGACGCCAGGCTCCGTCGACTCTCCCGGCGTTACCGTCACGGACAGGGGGGTTCCTTCAACGGTGATGTCGAAGGTGCGGGGCGTGGCCTGCTCCTCGGCGATCACAGCGGGATGTTCCCGTGCTTCTTGGGCGGCAGGCTGTCGTGCTTGTCCCGAAGCATTTCGAACGAACGGATCACGCGCATGCGCGTCTCCGCCGGGTCAATCACGTCGTCAATGAACCCGCGCGCTGCCGCCACATACGGGTTGGCCGTCAGATCGCGGTACTCCTGCACAAGGCGGGCACGCTCCGCGTCCTGGTCCTCGGCGTTTCGGATCGCTTCGCGGTGGATGACGTTGACCGCGCCCGCAGGCCCCATGACGGCAATCTCCGCCGAGGGCCACGCGTAGTTCACGTCGGTCCGCAGGTGCTTGCTCCCCATGACGATGTAACCGCCGCCGTACGCCTTGCGGGTCAGCACGCTCACCTTGGGCACCGTGGCCTCGGCGTAGGCGTAGATGAGCTTGGCCCCGTGCTTGATGATGCCGCCGTACTCCTGCTCCGTTCCCGGCAGGAAGCCTGGGACGTCGATGAACGTGAGGATGGGGACGTTAAAGGCGTCACAGAATCGAACGAAGCGCGCCGCCTTGAGCGATGCGTTGATGTCGAGCGAACCTGCCAGGTACGCCGGCTGCTGTCCGACGATGCCCACCGGGTGCCCGTCCATCCGCCCAAAGCCCACGACGATGTTCTGGGCGTTGTTGGGCTGCACCTCAAGGAAATCGCCACCGTCCACCACGGCGCCGATGACATCCTTCATGTCGTATGGTTGATTCTCGCCTTCCGGCACGATGGAGCGCAACGACTCGCAGAGGCGGTTGGGGTCGTCGCCGCAGTCGCGCCAAGGCGGGTCCTCGGCGTTGCTTGAGGGCAGGAAATCCAAGAGCCGACGCACCTGCGCGAGGCACTCTTCGTCGCTGGCGAAGGCAAAGTGGGCGACGCCACTGAGAGCCGTGTGCGCGTGCGCCCCGCCGAGCTCCTCGTGCGTCACATCTTCGCCCGTTACGGCCTTGATGACGTCCGGGCCGGTGATGTACATCTGACCGGTGCCCTCAGTCATGAAGATGAAGTCTGTGATGGCCGGCGAGTAGACGGCGCCGCCCGCGCACGGGCCCATGATGACGGAGACCTGCGGCACCACACCCGATGCCAGCGTGTTTAGCAGGAAGATGTCGCCGTAGCCCTTCAGACTGGAGACGCCCTCCTGGATTCGCGCGCCGCCCGAGTCCTCTATGCCCACAACCGGCGCGCCCACCTTCATGGCCAGCTGCATGATCTTGCAGACCTTCTCCGCGACCACCTCGGACAGCGAGCCGCCCATGACAGTGAAGTCCTGTGCAAAGACGAAGACCTGCCGACCGTTTACGTGCCCGTACCCTGTCACGACCGCGTCGCCCAGCACCTTTTGGTCAGCCAGACCAAACTCCGTGGCGCGGTGCGTCATGAAGCTGTCCAACTCCTGGAAGGAGCCGGGGTCGACCAACAGCGCGAGGCGCTCGCGCGCAGTGAGCTTTCCCTTCTCGTGCTGCTGGGCTATGCGCCGCTCGCCGCCCCCGACAAGTGTCTGGGCGCGGAGCTGTTGAAGCTGTTCGAGGCGGGACTCTTGCTGTTGTTCCACAGGCGTACGCTCGTCATTCTAAGGGTTTGCCCAAGGAAAGAAGCGCAATAATCCTAGCACGCGCCGCGCGCCCCGGCAAGAAAGCGCCCCGGCTTGCATTCTCGCGGGATCAAATCCCTTCGGAACGGCACGGAGAGTAGCGTTCACGTCTCTCCCGCTCCCGAAGCTGACGTCTTTGCGGCGAAAGCCAGGTCAAGGGTAGACCGAGGCCAGCATGCACCTTCAAACCGCCAAATTTGTGGCCTGCTGTGGACATTACGATTCCCTATTGTACAATATGCACGACTGTATTATGTTGCCTAGAGGCTTACCGGGGGACTTGCAAAGTCGGTCGACAAGACAGGCTTTTCGATAAGGGGTCGTAATGAAGCAGCAGATTGACGCGTACCTCAACCACCTTGCAGTGGAACGCGGGTTTTCCGGCAACACCATCATGGCGTACCGAAACGACCTGTACTCTTTACTTAAGGACCTTGAGTCCAAGAGCCATTCAGACTGGAAGTCCGTCACCACGGATCACCTTTCAGCGTTTGTGCTGCTGTTACAGGAAAAGGGGTATTCCGAGACGACCCGGGCCCGAAAGACCGCTGCCGTCCGCTCATTCTTCTCCTTCCTTGTCGACGACCGCTTGATCGAGAATAGCCCCGCGGCCGAGCTCAGTTCCCCCAAGATCGGCCGCAGCCTCCCCACCGCCCTCACCGAGGACGAGGTCGTGCTCCTCCTTGACGCGCCCATGGCCGTCGACACACCCGAATCGCGCCGCGACAAGGCCATGCTGGAGCTGCTCTACGCCACCGGCATGCGCGTCACCGAACTCGTCTCGCTCAAGGTCAGCGACGTCAACCTGAGCGGCGGTTTCGTGCGCTGCATCGGCAAGGGCAACAAGGAACGCCTCATCCCCTTCCATGCGCAGGCTATGGACGCTCTGGCGTTCTACATCGAGGAAGGCCGCGATTCTTTCCTGAACAGCAATCCCAAGGAGCCGGCCCTCTTCCTGAACCGCCGCGGTGACCAGCTAACCCGGCAGGGCTTCTGGCTCATCCTGAAGGAGTACGCGCGCAAGGCGGGCATCACCAGCCAAGTGACTCCGCACACACTGCGACACAGCTTTGCGACGCACATGCTGCGCGGCGGCGCCTCCCTGCGCCAAGTGCAGGAGTTCCTCGGTCACGCCAGCATTGCGAGCACGCAGATCTACACTCACCTCACAGACGACCACCTTCGCGAGCAGTTCGAGGAGGCCCATCCCCGGGGCAGATAGGTCGGTTGCCTCTCGCCTTCGCGCCGCGCACCAGTTGCGGGCAGCCACGGGCGGCGGGCCAGAGGGACAACGCTGAGATGCGCATTGCTGTCGGAAGTGACGAGAGGACTGAGTTGACCGACGCCAATATTCTCGCCATGAGCCTGCGCGGAGTCTCCATCGCGGTGGCGTCGGAAATCCTGGACGCCTTGTTCGCCGGACAACCGGACGACTCGGATCGCGCCAATATCGAATGGCTCAAGGGCATGGACTACCGCGAAGGGAAGCTTGCGCCGTTCGCGGCAATTGCACACCAGACAGGAGGGGTCCAATGACCGTCATCACCATCAACGGACAACTTGGCGGCGCCGCCCGGGAGGTCGGCATGGAAGTTGCCCGCCTGCTGGACATTGATTTTGTTGACCGCATTCTTCTCGCTGAGGCAGCGAAACGTGTCGGCGCACCAATCGCGGCCCTTGAGGAGAAGGAAGAAGAAGACCTGTCGCTGGGCAGCCGCCTGACGAGGTTGGTCCAGATCGCCTTCGAGCGCTCCGCCTACTCGGGCAACGGCGGCGACCCCTTCTTCGGTACAGGTGTCGACACCCTGCTTGCCCGCCCATACCCGGAGGGTGAGGGGGTGGAGGAGGCATCGACGGCCGCTGCCACCGGAAGTCATATCGACGATACGCAGTTCTTCAAGGTTCTGAGCGACGTCATGCACGACTTGGCCGAAGAGGGCAACGTCGTCATCATGGGACGGGGCGGCAACATGGTCCTCAAAGACGCGCCTGAGGTCTTTCACGTAGGAGTTGTGGCCCCTATTGAGTTTCGCATCAATACGTCCATGCACCGAAACAACATGGACCGGGCTGAAGCTGAACGCTACGTTATGATGGAAGAGCGGGCCCGCATCAGCTTCTACCGTCGTCACTTCAAAGCCCACCCTGACGACCCGCACCTATACCATATGATGGTAAACCCTGCTACTCTTGGTATAGAGAGGGCGGCCAAGCTGGTGGCCCAGGCCTTTCACCTCGACTCCTAGCCAGCCCGCAATCGCGATCACGACACTGCCAAGGCGCGACAATCCGCGCTTAGGCTCCGGAGGACGTTCATGCCCCGTAGTTCCAGAGGCGCTTCAGGTCACAGAGGTCACCGCTCCCGCAGACGCCAAGGCAGCCAACCAGCTGACTCAGTTGCACCGCAGCCGTCCGCGCCTGACAGCGCTACGGCGGCAGTGACGCCCGCCACCCCATCCGACACCGAAACGCCTTCTCCCGCCGCGTCACAAGCGCCCGCGTCAACTCCCCGTCGCACCCCCGCGCCTCAATCGCCGGGCACGACGGTCTCAGGCGCATCGGTCCACGGCGACCCTCTGCTGAATAAGGAGTTGGTGCGCATCGCCGCGTTTGCGTCGTTCATCGCTGTCCTGCTTGTCGTCTTGACCACTGTCCTCCGGGACTAGCGATTTACCTGGGGCCATGTCGTTTCAACTATCGAAGGGGCCGCTCCCTTAGCTCCACACACTGTAAGGGCGTTTCTTGGATGCCCCGTTCATGTCCCGGGCTCGCGAACCACTCAGGGTTGACGCTCCCCCTCGACTTGGGGTTTAGGGTGGGGCCCCTACAGCGCCAACCCACGAATGGCGTAGAATAGCCATCATGGTAGACACAACGGAAACCCCCACGCCGGCAAAGGGCCCCATGCGGGAGCGATTGGCGTCGGTCCCGGCAAGGCCGGGCGTCTACCTTTTCAAGAACGCCTCCAGCCAGTTCATTTATGTCGGCAAGGCAGCCAACCTGCGCAATCGCCTCCGCTCATACTTTGGTACGCCCTTCGGCCTCGTCCCCAAGATCCGACGGATGATGCAACAGGCCAGGGACTTTGAGTTCGTCGTAACGCACTCGGAGAGCGAGGCGCTCATACTCGAGAACACCCTCATCAAGCGCCACCGTCCGCCCTTCAACACCCGCCTACGCGACGACAAGACCTACCCGTACATCAAGATCGACCCCAGCGAGGAGTTTCCGCAGGTCTACTTTACGCGCCGCGTCCTGAACGACGGCGCACGCTACTTTGGGCCCTTTGCCAGCGCTGGCTCGGTGCGCAAGACCCTCGCGTTGCTGAAAAAGCTCTTCCCCTACCGGTCCTGCACCAAGACCATTACCGGCACGGACGCCCGACCCTGCCTTGAGTACTACATCCACCGCTGCGTTGCCCCGTGCGTGGGCTACGCGGACCAACGCGACTACAAAGAGGTCATCGAGCAGGTGCTCATGTTCCTCGAGGGCAAGACGACGGACGTTGTCCGCCAGCTCAACCAGCGCATGTCCGAGGCCGCCGAGAGCCTTGAGTTCGAACGGGCCGCCCGCCTCCGCGACCAGGTGCAGGCCATCCAGCGCGTCAGCGAGGACCAGAAGGTCGTGTCACTGAGGAGCCAGGACATAGACGTCATCGCCATGGCCCAGGAGCGCAACGAAGCGTGGGTGGAGGCCTTCTTCATCCGCAAGGGCAAGCTGGTGGGCCGCGACCATTTCATAATGGACGGAGTCCTGGACGAGGAGGAGGGACGCGTGTTCGCCACCTTCATCCAGCAGTTCTACGACCGCGCCTCCTACGTGCCCCCCTTGATCCTCCTTCAACACTCCGCCGATGACACGCCCCTCCTAACCGAGTGGCTCACAGGGAAACGCGGCACGTCCGTGCAACTGCAGGTGCCCGTGCGCGGCGAGAAGCGACGGTTCGTATCCATGGTGGCGGAGAACGCGTCGCAGGGGCTGAGCATGTCCCGCGCGCAGCGGCTGGCCGGGCAGGGGGCGCTCGACTCCGCCATGGCCGAGGTGCAGGAGGCCCTAAGCCTGCCTCGCCTTCCCAAGCGCATCGAGTGTTATGACATCTCCAACATTCAGGGCACGGACTCCGTCGGGAGCATGGTTGTCTTCCAGAACGGGGCGCCACGCAAGGAGCACTACCGCCGCTTCAAGATCAAGTCCGTCGATGGGTCGGACGATTTTGCGTCTATGCGCGAAGTATTGCGCCGCCGCTTCGGTCGCATGGCGGCGTCCATTCCTACCGAGGACGCCGCGACCCTTTATTCGCAGACCAGTAGTGAGCCGGAGCCCGTTGAGGCCCCAGACGGGAAGGCGTGGGAGAACGTCCCGGACCTCGTCCTCATTGACGGCGGCAAGGGCCAACTCTCCGCCGTGCACGGGGTGTTCCTGGAGATGGGCCTCTCGACAGATGTCGTGCCCCTCGCGTCACTCGCCAAGCGGGAGGAGGAAATCTTCGTGCCGCACAGTCCAGAGCCGACGGCCCTTCCGCGCAATTCCCAGGGACTCTTCCTGGTCCAGCGCGTCCGTGACGAAGCCCATCGGTTCGCGATCAGCTACCATCAGCGGCTGCGCTCCAAGCGGCAGACCCGCTCCGGATTAGATACGGTACACGGCATTGGCCCCAAGCGGCGGCGCATGCTGATGCAGCACTTCGGGGGCATCCAAGCCGTCCGCGACGCCACGCTTGAGGAGCTCTCCGCAGTCCCTGGAATGACCCGCGCTCTGGCCCAAAACGTCAAGGAGCAGCTCTAGCTCCTCCGGATGCGCTGTGGGCGAGCAAGGGTCCGGCGCAATCGGCGTAGGTGCAATTGGTGAATTGCCCGCCTTTCCGACGACCCTTCTCGACGATGCTGCACCGCTGCCGTCGCGACTGCGAACCTTATGCGCCGTTCCTGCCCCCTCTTTGTTCCTACGAAGGCAGGACGCTAGGGGGGCAAGGCAATACTGTCGAGAACGCAGCACTCGGAGGCCCAAACGGTCGGCAAGGAGGTTTCCTTGAAGCAAGAGCGTGGTGAGTAGGGTACTAGCGCGGGCTACGCGTCCACCTGTCCCACAGTCAGCCCAAGCCGGTTCCGCACCTGCCACAGCAGCATCGACGCGTCGCCGCGAGGGTGAGGCGTTAGCCCACGGGAACGCAGCAGGTCCTTCAATGCGTCCAATGACTGCATCACCTGTGAAGACCCATCCTCAAAGGTAACAACGGGAAACTGGCCGCGGAACCAGCGTGCGCGGCGCATGGGGGCCTCCGCCTCGGGAGCCGGCGCAGAACGCTCCACCAACAATGGCGACGCCTCTTCCGCTACTTGAAGCTCGATTTGGGCTTCCTGTGGCTCATTCTCCTGTTCCACCACTGGCGCTGAGGTCTCCGCAATCTCTTGCGGCTCGTCTACTACGGCGGCCGACGGCGATGCGTCCACCTCCGCCACGCTGGGCTCTGTCTCGGGGGCAATCGGCGGCTCCGCCACCGCGACGGCCTCCGGGGCCTCGCTCTCTGCCTGCGGGGGCTGCATTGCCGTGGCGGCAGGCGCGGGGGCAGGCGGCGTGGGTGACGGCGGCCCGGGCTCCATTGACGATCCGTCTCCCAGCTCCAGGCGTCGTGCCTCCAACACCTGTCCTGCAAGTTTGAGGTACAGAGGCGTCTCAGGAGCCTTCAGTGACACCTCACCCAGCAAAAGTTCAAACAATGGACGCGTTCGTTGTGTCATGTCACGACATTAACGTCACAAGACGACTCTGTCAACCCCTTCCGCAGAAGTCACATGTCGACCGTCTTTGGGCGTCTCGGCCGCTCACTCCCTTAAGAGAATTTTGTCACGGGCGATGCCACAACGACCAAGCGCACGACGCTACAGCGCTGCCATTAGGCAATCCCCCCATGTTTCCCACAGTTGGTGTGGGAAACATGGGGGCGGATACGGTTCAATATGTGGAGAGAACGTGGGAAGGTCTGTGGGAAGGTCCCGCCCAGCCGCAGGGACGTGACGAGCCCTCGCCAGGTCATACGCGTCACACCCTAGAGGTTCGAGGCTCTGGATCGAACAAGCAGGGAGCCGACCAACTGGAATGGCCGGCTCCCTGCTTGTCTAACCATGGGCTTCAGCAAAGAAAGGGGTGTCGTCCTACCACTGCACGAACATGGGCATGACAACGTGGATGTAGTTCTCCGTGTCCTTGGGCCGAAGCACGCCGGGACTTGAGGGCGTCGTCACCTCCAACGCCACACGGTCTGTGCCTATGACCCCCAAGACGTCTGTGAGGTATTTTGCGTTGAAGGCAATCTTCGCTTCGTCGCCCTCAACCTCCGCATCCACCTCGGCGCTGTTCTCGCCCACCTCGTCTGCGCGGGCCACGAATTGCAGCGCACCCGGCGACCCCGGCTGGATATGC
The DNA here is from genome assembly GCA_965249605.1 of Dehalococcoidia bacterium. Taxonomy (GTDB): domain Bacteria; phylum Chloroflexota; class Dehalococcoidia; order Lucifugimonadales; family UBA1127; genus UBA1127. The sequence goes on along the minus strand of OZ252245.1, from coordinate 792,222 downwards.
AGCCGAACGATGCCGGAACTGTCACGCGCAAAAATCGAGGCGGTCCTCGCTGCGCGTAGACACTCATCCACTTGCAACCCCGCCCGCGTGGTGTACCGTTCCGGGATCAACTGTGAGTAGTTGGGGAAGGACCCCTGGATAAGCTGTGACACCATTTCGACGTCCTTGAACCGGAACAACGCCTGTCCACGCGCCGAGGAGATGACCATCTCCACCGTTTCGTCGTCGTCGCTGAGGAGACGGTTGAGCTCGTTCATGGTCCTGCCAGGGATGATGACCTCCGTAGCTTCCGATGCCGCCTCTTGCAGGGTCCCGTGATGTACCGCCAGGCGGAAACCGTCTGCCGCCGCCAAGGTGAGGCGATCCTCGTCGATCTCCATCTTGACACCCGTCAGCACCGGCCGCGACTCCTCCGTCGCCGCCGCGAAGACCACCTGCACGATGGCCGCCCGCAGCGCTCGCGACGACACCTTGGCCACGACGCCCTCCTCGACCGTGGGAATCGGCGGGAACTCCGCCGCGTCGGTCCCGATGATGCGCGCCTGGTTGCGGGCGCAACTGAGCTCCATGGCGTGGGGCTGGGTCGTTGTCTTCACGTCCACGCGCTCGTTCTGCAGTGAGCCCACAAAGTCGGTCAGCAGCCGCGCTGGAACGGTGATTTCACCTTCCTCCTCCACCGTGGAGCCAATCCACGTACTTATGGCAACCTCAAGGTTGGTGGCAGTCAGGCGCAGTCGGCCCTGGTCTGTGGCGATGAGCACGTTTTGCGTTATAGGCAGGGTGGTCCGGTTTGCCACAGCCCTACCTACCACGCCAAGACCCTTGTTCAACGTCTCCTGAAGGCAGGATACGTTCATATGCATCACTCCTAGGGATTTTCACCAAGTATAGGGCGATGCCGAACTAAGCCGCAACGCGTTTCACAAGCGCCTAGCGCCAGTTTCGTGCGCGACACCAGCCGCGGACGCTATCGCCATACCCATGCAAAAGGAAAAGCCCCTGCCTCTCCCCCTCCGAGATGCAGGGGCCAATTCCACGGCCACGCGGAACTCTACTTGATGTCTACCGACTCTGGTGCTTGATCTCCAAGGTCTCGTCCGGCGCCAGCGCCACGCGGCGCACCTGGATGCCCAGCTTTAGCAGCCAATAGCCGATGGTTGCTTTGCTTACGCCGAACTCCAGGGCGGTGCCGGAAAGCCCTCGCTCATTGACCATCTCAGGAAGTAGCCGTTCAAGCGGTCGCTTGTACTGCTCCTCCACTCTGATCATCGCCGGTGTCATTCTTGGCATTTCCTTCACCCCCTTGCGGGAACTGTCCCACTGCAGATAGCCTACAGCATGTTCCAGACCATGTCAAGCCCTTGTCAATAACTTCTCTTAAACAAGTTTAAAACTTTCTAAGACAGAGTATAGAACACCTAGATTTTATAGCTGGTTCTTGATGTATTTGGGATGTCACAGTCCGTTCAAGAGGTTCAGCCATCTCGTGCTGTGGCGTCTCTAAGGGGCGAAGGGCGCCATTTTGGTTATTCATCACGTGTCTCTGTTCGCCACCCAGGCCAAGCGCCCCACCGCCTGCGTCGAGAAGTGACATACCACGTGCACGCTACTGGCGCCGAGGGCTTTCGTGCATCGGCCCTGGCCGTCGTCTCGTGGCCTTTCCCTTCGTGGACAGGCCCGTTACGCGACCCCTATAATGGCCCTCGCTCTAGGGGACATTCCGTATATACCGCGAAGCTATGGACTGATGCCGCATGCTGCGTACCGGCGTAGACATTGTTGAGATCTCACGCATAGGGGAAGCGGTCGCCCGCTGGGGTGACCGCTTCTTCAACCGCATATACACCCCTGGCGAGCTCGCCTACGCCCGGGGGCGGCTCCCACAGCTGGCCGGACGGTTCGCCGCCAAGGAGGCTGTCATGAAGACCCTCGGCACCGGCGTCCGCGGCGTCGGTTGGCGCGAGATCGAGGTCGTCCGCAAGCCCGGGCAGGCACCCACCGTCGTACTGCATGGGCGCGCCAAGGCCCGCGCGGAGCGGATGACCCTCGGCGAGATTGCCATCTCAATCTCGCATTCCAGAGACTACGCCGTTGTGGTTGCCGTGGGGGAGACACGTGAAGATAGTCACGCCTGAGCAAATGCGCGTCCTGGAGCGCCGCTCCGTTGAACATGAGGGCTCTCTGGACGACCTCATGGAGCGCGCGGGTCTTGTGGCTGCACGGTGCGCCTGGGACATGCTGCAGCCGGGCGATGCCCCGCATTCACGCCCTGTCATGCAACCGCCTCCCGTTATGTCCACGTCTCCTGTTTCAGAGGAAATGTCCGCGCCTCGTGTGGTGTTCATAGTGGGACCCGGCAACAACGGCGGCGACGGTCTCGTGGCAGCCCGCCACCTGCATCGTTGGCACAGCGGTGTGATCGTCGTCATTCTCGGCCCGCGCCCGGACGACGACCCCAAGCGAGGCCTCGCGCTCGACGCCGGGGTTGCCATTGTCGGGGAAGACGATAACCCCTTTGCCGCCCTGGAACGGGCTCTGCCCTCCGCCGTCCTCGTAGTGGACGCCGTGCTTGGCATTGGGGCGTCTCGGCCCCTCGAAGGGAGCATACGCGACGCCATAAAGCTGGTGAAGGCCGAGCGCGCGCGACGCTCCACCCTGCACGTGCTCGCGCTGGACGTCCCCACCGGCATCGACGCCGACACGGGTAACACGGACCCCAACGCCCTCGACGCCGACGTCACGGTGACCTTCGGCTTCCCCAAGCATGGCCACTTCCGTTTTCCAGCGGCAGCCTGCGTGGGGCGCCTGGTCGTCGCGGACATTGGTGTCCCGGACGCCTTGGCTGATGACATCGCGGACGAGGTCGTCACCTCGTCGTGGGCGCGGACCCAACTGCCCCGGCGGCCACTGGATTCCCACAAGGGCTCGTTTGGCCGAGTGCTGGCCTTGGCCGGCTCCCGCAGTTACGTGGGCGCGGCATACTTGGCATGCATGGGCGCGGCCCGCTCCGGCGCGGGCTACGTCACATTGGCCGTGACGCCCATGGTGCAGGCCCTCGTCTCCGCGAAGCTCACGGAGAGCACGTACCTCCTGCTGCCCGACGACGGGGACGGCGTGGCGGATCCCGAGGCGGCGGGCACATTGCGTGACGCAATGCCTGCCTGCGACGCCCTGCTCGTCGGCTGCGGCCTGGGCCAGAACGATACAACACGGCTTCTTCTCGACCGGCTCCTGCTGTCCCCTGTATCGCTCCCGCTGCCGGCCGTGATCGACGCCGACGCCCTCAACTTCCTGGCAAGCACGTCAGGCTGGTGGGAGCGGCTGAAGGCTGACGCCGTCCTGACGCCGCACCCCGGCGAGATGGCGCGGCTAATGAAGTGTGGCATCACCGAGGTCGAATCGGACCGCATCGGCGTGGCCCGCCGCGCAGCCGCCGAGTGGGGCGTCACGGTGCTTCTGAAGGGCGCCTTCACCGTCGCCGCGTCGCCCGATGGCCGTGTGCGCGTTCTACCCTTCGCCAACCCGGCCCTCGCCACCGCCGGCACCGGCGACGTCCTCGCGGGCTGCGTGGCTGGTCTCCTTGCGCAGGGCCTGCCGCCATTCGACGCCGCCAGCTTGGGGGCATTTCTCCACGCCTCCGCAGGGGAGCTCGCCGCCGGGGCGATCGGCGAGGCAGGCGTCATCGCAGGAGACCTCCTCCCCCTCCTGCCCAAGGCCATGCATACCTTGAGGGACGGGTCCTTCTCCCCCGGCATCCAACACATAGCCTAGTACGCCGCGACCCGTCGATGCCGTGCAGTGCCTGCCTCGTACCTCGATACGTGCTGGAAACCTCACCGCAAGCCAGCCCATTTTGCGCTCGCCAGACGCCCTCCGCACGAACCAGACATCCCTATCTGCTATACTCAACCCGAGGCCATTGCAATGCTGCTAGCGATTGACGTCGGCAACACCAACATCACCATGGGCGCGTTCAGCGGCGACGCCCTCGCTGCCACTTGGCGCATGTCCACTGAGTCCCGCTGGCAGCCCGACGAGTGCAGCGTCATCCTGCAGTCCATGATGACGATGAAGCACGTCAGCCCCGCGGACATTGATGCGGTCGTCATATGCAGCGTTGTCCCGCCCCTCACGCCTGTCTTTGAGGAGGCCTGCGTCAACACCTTCAACACCGCGCCCCTCGTCGTTGGAGCGGGCACGCGGACCGGCGTCCGCATCCTCTACGAGCCCCCACGCGATGTCGGCGCGGACCGCGTCGTGGACGCCGCGGCGGCCTACCGTCTCTACGGCGGGCCTCTCGTCATTGTCGACTTCGGCACCGCCACCGTCTTCGACGCCGTCACCAAGGAGGGCGACTACCTCGGCGGCGCTCTCTTTCCCGGCATGCAGATTGCCTCGGAGGCGTTGGTGCAGCGAACGTCGCAGCTGCGGCGCGTGGAGCTCTCGGCGCCCAAATCGGCCATCGGGCGAAACACCGTCGCTGCGCTGCAGTCCGGCCTCGTCTATGGCCACGTCGCCCTGGTCGAGGGGATGATCGCCCGCTTTCGCGCGGAGCTGGGGCAAGACGCCCGCGCCATCGCGACCGGCGGCCTGGCCGACCTTGTGGCGTCACAGACCGATGTGTTTCACGCGGTCAACCCGGACCTCACCCTCATCGGCCTTCGGTTGGTGTACGATATGAACAGGAATGGAGGCATGTCCTCCTGAACACGGGCCCCCGGCCCTTACCCCAGAAAGGAAGGGACCATGCCAGACCCGTTGGTTGGTAAGCACGTTATCCTAGGCGTCACCGGCAGTATCGCGGCCTACAAGGCGGCTGACCTTGCCAGCAAGCTTACACAGACCGGCGCGCTCGTCGACGTCCTCCTGACCGAGAGCGCCACAAAGTTTGTGACGCCCCTCACCTTCCGCAGTCTCACCCACCGTGCCGTTGTCACGGACCTCTTCGACGCCGACTCACCCGAGGCCATAGAGCACGTTGCCATCGCACGCCGCGCAGACGCCATGCTGATCGCACCCGCAACTGCCAACACCATAGCGAAGCTGGCGCTGGGTCTCGCTGACGACGTGCTCACGACGACGGCCCTCGCCGTCACCGCGCCAATTGTCATCGCGCCGGCGATGGACGCCGGCATGTGGGAGCACCCGACGGTCCAGCAGCACGCCGGGACACTTCGCGACCGGGGCGTCCACATCGCCGGGCCCGGCGCCGGCAGGCTCGCCTCCGGACTCATGGGACAAGGTCGCCTGCTGGAGCCCGCCGACCTGGTGGAACACCTCCGCTGGGCGCTGGCCCAGGGCGGCGACCTCCACGGCCGCCGAATCGTGGTCAGCGCAGGCGGCACGCAGGAGCCCATTGACCCCGTTCGAGTTGTGACAAACCGCTCCTCCGGCAAGATGGGCTACGCCATCACCCAGGCCGCACGGGACCGCGGCGCGGACGTCACACTGGTTACAGCAACGTCCCAACTACCGACGCCCTACGGCGTGACGTCCTTTCGCGTCACCACCGTCGCCGACATGCGTGCTGCCGTCCTCGACGCCTGCACCGACGCCGACGCCCTCATCATGGCCGCCGCCGTCAGTGACTACCGTCCCGCCAGCGTCGCGGACCACAAGATCAAGAAGATGGGCGCCGAGGCCAACAGCGGCATAACGCTGGAGATGGAGAAGACCGGCGACTTCTTCATGGAGTCGCCGGAGGGCGTCCTGCGGGTGGGCTTCGCGGCGGAGACAGAGGACCTGCTGGAGAACGCACGATACAAGCTGCAGGCCAAGTCGATGGCACTCATCGTCGCCAACGACGTCACAAAGGAAGGCAGCGGCTTTGAGGTTGACACCAACCAAGTGACAATCATCGGAGCAGATGGTGTGACAGAAGAGCTGCCCTTGCTGACCAAATACGAGGTGGGTGACAAGATCCTCGACCGTGTCGTCTCATTGTTCACCAAGCGCGACGGGTAGTGTTTGTCACATAAGCATGTGACAGTCTTGGCTTGGAAAAGTTTGTCACACTTCTTGTCACACTAACGAAGACGTCACAGCGACCGTGCCGCGAGGTCACAACGTCACACCCATCGTTGCCGTGACGGCGGAAGCCTCTCCTATCGCCTCCGGCGCCCTGCGCTGCGAAGCGTCCGCGAATCACCCTCTCGCCACGGCCTCAAAGCGGCCCTGTTTCCGTGCGCCGCTGAGCCAGACACCGCCCCGGCCCCGAAAAACGCCGCATTCAGCGCCTTTCGTAGCTGCAGGCCCTCGGAGTGAGGGCGAGGCGGGTTACGTTATGTCCATTTCGCCATCTGGGTTCTTGCTGGGCTAGTCCTCGTGGCCGTCCTCGTCCGCGGAGCGCGCAGCCTGGCGGGCCTGCTCCTCCGGCGGGCGGACGTTTCGGAACTGCGCCCACAGCAGCAGGTCGTACAAGACCTTTATGGAGCCGCCGATGATGAGCGGCGCGCCAGGCAGCGACGCGGCCAACAGCTGACCCGCGATGTACGGCGACGCCAACTGACCGCCCTGCCTGCCCAGCGACGACATGCCCGCCGCAATCGTCTGCTCTTCCGGCGCAACGACGGACATGGTGTAGGAGTTTCGCGTGGGCACGTCCATCTGCGAAAGGAAGCCGCGCAGGAGCATCATGCCCACGGCCAGCCACGCAACGGGCGCGAAGGCCATGCCTATCGACAGCAGGTTCGATGGGATGTGCGTGAAGACCATTGTGTTGATCAGGCCTATGCGTTTTGCGAGCCACGCCGCTATGAACGCCGAGAAGCTGCTTAGGATGTTGACACCAAAGAACAAGCCCGCCAGCGACTCCAGCGACAGGTCAAAGCGGAGGCTGAACCAGTAGGCCATGAAGGTCTGCACCATGAGGCCGTCGCCGGAGGAGTCCATCGCGCCCAGCGCCGTCAGCCTGTAGATGATGCCCTTCGAACGACGCGGCCACGAGAACAACGCTCGCCGACCATCGACAGGCGGGGCCTCGGCAGCCGACGAAAGCCTCGTGAAGACGAGCACGACCAGCACGCCAACGCACGCGTACAGGAAGAACATGACGCGGTACGCATCCAGCACGTCGATGTCCAGCGCGCGTTCCATGATCACCGGCATGCTGCTGAAGAGGGCTCCAAGGGCCGCCGACATCCCCCGGATGACGTGGTAGTAGGCAAACAGCGTCGTGCGCTGGGTATCTGGGGCGGACCGCGTCAGTATCGGCTGCTCCAGGGCACCGTGGGGGCCGCGGTCGCCGCCGCCCAGGCCAAAGCCCGCGAAGCCGCTGACGAGCAGCAGCAGCCAGAAGGATTCGGTCAGCGGGAAGAGCGTGCCACCCAAGACCGTGAGCAGGGTGATGGCGATGAAGAACCGTTTGCGGCCAACCCGGTCCGCGAAAAGCGAGGCCAGCAGGATGAACACGGTACTGCCGGCCAGCACTGCCACGAGCACCGTGCCCACACGCACGGCGTCGAAGCCCTTTTCCGCGAGGTACAGCCCCAGCAGCACACTGACGAAGCCGACGGAGAACGAGCGCAGGCTGGCCGTCAGCAGGACCAAGCGGCCGTCGGGGGCGAGCCAGCTGAGCACTAGCGTGCTCCGCCGGTGGGGCCGGACGCCTTTGCGGACGCGCGCGCCAGCTGCCGCGCCTGCTCCTCCGGAGGGCGCACGTTGCGGAACTGCTGCCACAGGAGCAGGTCGTACACCACCTTGATCAACCCGCCGATGACAAGGGGCGCGCTGGTCATCGACGCCGCCACCAGCATGCCCGAAATGTACGGCGCGGACATCTGCCCGCCCTGCCGGCCCAGCGTCGACATTCCCGCCGCCACCGTCTGCTCCTCCGGGTCCACGACCGCCATCGTGAACGACTGCCGTGTCGGCACGTCCATTTGCGACATGCTCTCACGGATGAGCAACAAGACAATCGTCAGCCATGCAAACGGCGAGAACGCCATCGCCACCACCAGCAGGTTCGCCGGAATGTGCGTCCACACCATCGTGTTAATCAGCCCGATGCGCCTTGAGAGCCACGCCGCGAGGATCGCCGAGAAGCTGCTGATGACATTCGCGGCGAAGAACACCCCCGCCAGCGATTCCAGCGTCAGGCCATACCGCAAGGTGAACCAGTAGGCGAGGAAGGTCTGGAACATGAAGCCGCCGCCGAAGGAGTCCATCGCGCCCAGCGCCGCCAGCTTGTAGATGATCCCCTTCGAGCGCCGCGGCAGCGTGATGCCTGCCCGTCGTCCATCGGCCGCCGGGGCCTCCGCGGCAGGGGAGAGCCGCAGGTACACGACCGTCACCACGGCGCCGACGCTGGCGTAGAGGAAGAACATCACCCGGTAGCCGTCCAGCAGTTCGAGGCCCAGCGTCTTCTCCAGGATGATGGGCATGCTGCTGCACAGCGCGCCCATCGCCGACGCGAGCCCGCCGATGACGTTGTAGTACGCGAACAGCGAGGTGCGGTGCTCGGCGGGCGCCGATCGCGCCAGCACGGGCTGCTCAAGCGAGCTCTGCGCCGCGCGGTCCTTGCCGCCCAGCCCAAAGCCCGCAATGCCGCTGACGAACAGGAGCAGGATGAAGGAATCTGTCAGGGGGAAGAGCGCGCCGCCCAGAATAGTGAGCAGGCTTAGCGTGATAAATGACCGCTTCCGCCCAAAGTGATCGGCAAACAGCGACGCCAAAGTAGTGAAGAGGGTGTTGCCTGCCAGCACCGCCGCCAAGACTGCACCCACGCGAACCGGGTCGAGTCCCATCTCGGCCAAGTACAGGCCCAGCAGGACGCTGACGAAGCCCACGGCAAAGGAGCGCAGGCTGGTTGTCAGCAGAATGAGCCGACCGTCAGGGGCGAGCCAGCTCAGCACCGGCTACTCCGTCAACTGCGCAAGGAGTTCCTGCAGCCGCGCCTTCCGCTCCTCCGTGGCTCGCTGGCGCTCGCGTTCACGGTCGACCACCTCTTCCGGCGCCTTCTCCAGGAACTGCGCGTCGGAGAGGCGAGCGCTCAGCCGCTCCAGGGCCTGCTGCGCATCGTCGAGCTCGCCGGACAGCCGAGCCCGCTCCGCCTGGATGTCGACCAGGCCCTCCAGCGGGATAGCCAGCACCGCGCGCCCGACCACCGCCGTTGCCGCGCCGCTCGAGGGGAGCTGCTCGCCGCCCTGCAGGAAGCGAAGCGGCTCCACACGGGCCAGCGCACGAATGAGGGGCGCCTCAGCCTCCAGGGACGTTCCCGACGCACCCGGGTCCACCAGCAGCTCCAACGGCTGCGCCGGCGGGATGCGGAACTCGGCGCGGGCGTTACGCACCAGCCGGATGGCCTCACGCACTGAGGCCATTGCCTCCTCCGCCTCGTCGTCCAACGCACTTGCGTCCACACCGGGGTATGCCGAGACCATGATGGAGTTGGCCAACTCACGCTCACGGGGAGCGCGGTCCACCAAGTTAGTCCACGCCTCCTCGGTCACGAAGGGCATGAACGGGTGCAGCAGCCGCAACGTGGTCTCGAGCACGTGCACCAGCATGGGCACGGGCGAGGGTCCGTCGTTGTTGCGAATGCGCACCTTTGCGGCCTCGATGTACCAGTCGCAGAACTCGCTCCATAGGAACTCGTAGATGGACTGCTCCGCCTCGCCGAGCTGGTATTCCTCCAACTGCCGCGTCACCCGCGCAACGAGCTTGTTGAGGCTGCTCTTTATCCAGCGGTCCTCGAGATGGACAGGCTGCGGGTCGCTCCACCCGTTCAGGTCTTCGGCCTCCTCCATTGCGCGGACGACGTAGCGGGTGGCGTTCCAGATCTTGTTGGCGAAGTTGCGCGCTGCCTCCAGTTTCGCGTTGCCGAGGCGCGCGTCGTTGCCGGGCGCGTTGCCAACGGTCAGCGCGAACCGCAGGGCGTCGCACCCGTACTGGTCGATGGCCTCGATCGGGTCGAGCACGTTGCCGCGCGTCTTGCTCATCTTCGCGCCCTCAACGTCGCGGATGAGGCCGCTCAGGTAAACGGTGTGGAACGGCGCCTTGCCGGTGTTCTCCAGGCCCAGCATAATCATGCGCGCCACCCAGAAAAAGAGGATGTCGTGGGCGGTCTCCATGACGCTGGTGGGGTAGAAATAGTCCAGGTCCGCCGTCTCGTCCGGCCACCCGAGCGTTGAATGCGGCCACAACCCGGAGGAGAACCACGTGTCCAGCATGTCCTCGTCCTGCCGCAGGTCACGCGAGGTGCAGCTTGGACAGGCGTCCGGGTCCTCATACTCTACAATCTCGTGCTCGCAGGCGTTGCAATACCAGACGGGGATGCGGTGCCCCCACCACAACTGACGGCTAATGCACCAGTCGCGCAGGTTCTCCATCCAGTTTTCGTAGATGCGGGTGAACCGCTCCGGGACGATCCGCACCGTGCCGTCGCGCACCACGTCGAGGGCGGGCTTGGCCAGCGGTGCGATGCTCACGAACCACTGCTTGCTGACCATCGGCTCCACGACCTGCGTACACCGCTGGCAGTGCCCGACGGCGTGCCGATGCTCCTCGACGCGCTCCAGCAGCCCCGCCTTCTGAAGGTCCTCCACAATCTGGATGCGGGCCTCAAAGCGGTCCAGGCCCGCGTAGGGGCCGGCCTCGGCATTCATCGCGCCGTTGGGGTGCATGACGGTGACGATGGGCAGCCCATGGCGCTCACCGAGGTCGAAGTCCGTCGGGTCGTGGCCGGGCGTTACCTTGAGCGCGCCGGTGCCGAACTCCGTCTCTACGGCCTCGTCGCCGACGACGGGGATGCGCCGCCTCAGGATGGGCAGCACCACTTCCTTGCCAACGAACTTCGCGTAGCGGGGGTCCTTCGGGTTGACGGCAACGGCGGTGTCGCCGAGGAGCGTCTCCGGGCGGGTCGTCGCGACGGTCAGGCGACCGTTGCCATTCACGAGGGGGTAGTGGATGTAGTAGAGATGGCCTTCGGTCTCGCGGTGCTCGACCTCCAGGTCGGAGAGGGCCGTGGCGCAGCGGGGGCACCAGTTGATGATGCGCTCGCCGCGGTAGATCAGCCCCTTTCGGTACAGGTTCACAAAGGTATGGCGCACGGCGCGGCTGGGGCCCGGGTCGAGGGTGAAGGTCTCCCGCGACCAGTCGCAGCTCACGCCGAGGCGGCGGTGCTGCTCGCCGATGCGTCCACGCGACTTACGGACCCAGTCCCAGACGCGCTCCAGGAAGCGTTCACGGCCAAGGTCGTGGCGGGTGAGGCCCTCGGCGGCAAGCTCGCGCTCCACGACGACCTGCGTCGCGATGCCCGCATGGTCGAGGCCGGGGAGCCAGAGGGCGGGTTCGCCCAACATGCGGCGCCAGCGGGTCAGGGCGTCCTCGACGGTGGCGCGCTGGGCGTGGCCCAGGTGCAACTCGCCGGTCACGTTCGGCGGCGGCTGAATGACGACAAAGGGCTTCTTCGACGGGTCGATGGCGGGGGTGAAGTACCCGGCGTCGAGCCACTTCTGGTAGAGGCGCTGCTCTACGGACGCCGGGTCATAGGCGCTGGGAAGCTGCTGCGGAGTCTCTAGGGTCATGTCGCCGCCTGTTCGATGGAGTATCTGAGCGGGCCGAAACCCGCCGCACCCCTCCATTGTACTGCAAGGCGTCACGTCCCAAGCTGTTGAGCGAATCGTTTGCCGCTCCGGCGTGCCAGGGGGCCGGCCCGGCACGTAAGGGTCCATTTTGTTCACCCTTTGTTTGGTAGCCAAGTCCCTATTGTTTGGCAGCCAAGCCTCCTATCTGAGAGATTCGTTTCCAGCTACGGATTCCTTCGGTTCCAATATTACGTACGTTATTACGTACGTGAGAAGCTTTTCCGAACGTCGCCTTCGCACCGGGCGCGATAGAGGCAATCGTGGGGACCGGCGGAGTGTCCGCCGGTGACGGTTAGCAATGAACCGGGCGGGCGTTGGCGCCCGGCGGCGGGGTGGGGGAAGTCGGAAACGCAAGACTTCTGTGCCATGCGAGGAGGGTATCGGGGGGTGGAGCGCAGGGGCAAGGGGTTGGTGTCAGGGTGGGGGGAATCACCCCCATCCTAACCTTCCCCCATCAAGGGGGAAGGGATCCCCGACCTTCCCCCTTCAAGGAGGAAGGGACCCCCGCCCCGCGCCCCTGCCCTGGATTCCCGCTTTTGCGGGAAAGACGCGAAGGGGAGCGTGGGAAACGGACGCTGTTGGTGGTGGCGAGCCCTTCGACAGGCTCAGGGCGAACGGCCCCTCGCCTCTGCCCCTCTGGATTCCTGCCTTCGCAGGAATGACGATGGGAAAACAGGGTCAGCGGGCGGGTGCGGGTGACAGCGGGGAAGGAATCCCCGCCCCGCGCCCCTGCCCTGGATTCCCGCTTTCGCGGGAAAGACGATGGGCTTGGGGGGCGTTGTTGGATGGTGGTCGCCGTTATTGCGAGAATGCCACTCGCCTCCACACCTCTGGATTCCTGCCTCCGCAGGAATGACGAGAGGAGAGCGAGGAACAGTGGAGCCGTGGGACGCGGACGGCCCTTCGACAGGCTCAGGGCGAACGGACTTGTGAATCGCAGCTACGGCGTGCGGTCTCCGAAGGCTACGACGATGCGCTGGTCGTCTTCAAACACGATGGAGCGGTAGTCTCCGTTGAAGGCTTGCCCGTTCAGCGACACGTTCTCGACTGCGGAGGCGGGGCGGGTGTCGGGGCTGTCCTCCCAGACCTCGAAGAAGTCTCCGACGGTGTACTTGCCATCGCCGACGATGTAGACGTAGGAGGAATCGTCCGTCGTGTGGACGGGCCTCGTGCACTCGTCCGTTACACCGATGCCCTCCGGCAGGAACTCGGGATTGCCGTTCCACACGGTTACCAGCGTCGCCTTGATGCCTGACGCCCGGTCGCTCTCGTCGATGCACGCCGTCGTGGCATCGCCCGCAAGGCCACTGCAGGCAACCAACAGCAGCGTGAATGCCAGAGCTGAAAGGGCTATCGCCGCACGCATTTGGGGACGCAACACACTTGTGGGTCTCATGCTCATTTCCTTGGTGGGTAATGTTCCCGCCGGCCTTAGGCAGGCCGGAGACGCGGCTACCGTCTATGCGCCGCCAGGTGCGCTGCAAGGTCTTCCGCGGCGACCGAGGGTAGCGAGCCAAGGCGCTCGTGCAGCCACTCCAGCGCCTTGCGGGTATCGCTTGCCACGCGGGCAGGGTCGGAGCGATGGACGCGCAGCTTGAAGAGCCAATAGGTGAACGCCTTCAGCTCCGTGCCCGGGGCGTCCTGCGGGTCGTTCATGGGCCACTCGCCGCGAAACTCCACCATCAACTCACCGCGCGCGCGCCCGTAGATCTTGTCAAAGACCATGTCTGTCACGCCTCGCCTCGACTGGTAGCCCAGGCTGATCCGCTCCTTGCGCACCTCTTGTTGGACGACCAGTTGCAGGGCCTGCTCCACCGTCACGCCGTACCAGTAATTCAGGTACGCACGGTACTTGGTGACGCCGAGCAGGCGCCGCACCTCTTCCATTGGCATATCGAAGATGAAGTGGCCGGTGTGCAGCCTGCCCCGCCGCTCGTCCTCCGAGATGAGCTCATGCACCTCCGCGCCAAGCCGCCGGGCCAGCAGCAGCCAGTCGAAGGCCTCGCCCAGCAACAGGTACTGGCGCCGGACACCGCCGATGGTCTCTTCAGGCAGGGTCCACTGCTCCATCGCCTTCAGGAGCGCCTCCTGCCAGGGCCGCCCGTCCTCGACCGCCTGCCGCAGCCGAAGCGTCGTCTGCGCGACCGGCTGGTCCTCCGGGGGCCATTTGCCGTCCAAGGTGGAGGACTGCCCTCGCGCTCGCGATGCCGTCATCGCTCCACCGCCACGGCGCTCGAGTGCGCCAGCTCGCGGAGGCATGCCTGAATTGCCTCGAGGGAACGCGGACCGGCCTGCGGCAGCCATGCGCCCGCGCCAGCGTCCATTGCGGCCTGCAACTCCTCCGCCGAGCTTGCGCCCGTCTCCTCGAGGAGCCGCCGTACTGAGGCGCCCCCGATGCCCTGAACGTCCAGTAACGCCAGCGCCAACGGGGTCGCGCTCGCGGCTTCCCGCTCGTAGGTGCGGACGCTGCCGGTGTCTAGGAGCTCGCGCACCTTACCGTCAATCGCCTTGCCGATGCCCGGAACCTTCTGCAGGTTTGCGCCGGCCGCCACCATCGCCGTCAACTGCTCCGGCAGATCTCGGATGGCCTGCGCGCCCTTGCGGTACGCCCGCGCCTTGAAGCCGCCGCCCTCCTGCATCTCGTACAGGCCCGCGAGCCTGTCGAAGAGTCGGGCGATCGCCTCGTTGGTATGTGCGGACGACTCGGACATCACCCCGCTCCGTGGCACCGCTTGTACTTCACCCCGCTGCCGCAGGGACATGGGTCGTTGCGTCCGACCTTGCGGCCGCTGTCCGCGCCTGCCCCCACGGGCTGCGGCGCTCGTCGTCCGGCCGCAGCGGCCATGGGGCTGCCCCTCATCGCGGCCGCCCTGTTAGCGGCGCGGTTCGCCGGCCTGCCCGTCGTGGGGCGCCCCTCCAGCAGGGTCGCGTGGATGATCGTGTGCACAATGTCGTGTTGGATGGTGCTCATCATGTCCTGGAACTTCTGGTGCCCCTCCGTCCGGTACATGACCAGCGGGTCCCGCTGCCCGTAGGCGTGCAGGCCCACGCCCTGCCGCAGGTTCTCCATCGACGTGAGGTGGACCACCCAGTGCGAGTCGATGGTGCGCAGCGTCACCAGCCGTTCAATGACGCGCATATGCTCTTCGCTGACGGCCTGCTCACGCTGCTCGTACAGCTCCGTGGCGTAGTCCTGGACGCGCTCGGCGATCTCGTCGCCGGACAGCGTCCACAGGACGCCAGCCTCCAAGTTCGGCGACAGGGGGAAGATGGTGCGCAGCTCCTCCACCATGTCGTCGAGGGTCCATTCGTCGGGGTCGTTGCCTGCCACGTGGTTGTCCACGATGGAATCGAGCTCCCGCTCCACCATGCCCTGGATGTTGCTCTTGAGGTCGGCGCCCTCCAGCACCTTGTGCCGCTCCTCGTAGATGACCTCGCGGTGCGTATTGATGACGTCGTCATACTCTACGAGGCGTTTGCGGATCTCGAAGTGGGACGCCTCCACCTTTGTCTGCGCGTTTCCCAGCGCCTTGCTGACCATGTTGTTTTCCATGGGCGTTTCGTCGCTCATGCCCGCGAGGCCCATGATCGACTGGATACGGTCACCGCCGAAGCGACGCACGAGGTCGTCCTCGAGCGACACGAAGAATCGGGTGCTGCCCGGGTCGCCCTGCCGGCCGGAGCGCCCGCGAAGCTGGTTGTCGATGCGCCGGGCGTCGTTCTTCTCAGTGCCGATGACGTACAGGCCGCCCAGTTCCACGACGCGGTTGTGCTCCTCGTCCCACTGCCGCTGCACGTTGGCCCGCGCCTTCTCGACGACCGCCGAAGGGGCGTCGTCCATCGAAGTGAAGCCCGCTTTGCGCAGCTCCTCCAGCGCCAGCATGTCCGGGTTGCCGCCGAGGATGATGTCCGTTCCGCGGCCTGCCATGTTGGTTGACACCGTCACCGAGCCAACGCGTCCCGCCTGCGCCACGATCTGCGCCTCGTGCTCGTGGTTCTTGGCGTTCAGCACCTGATGCGGCAATCCGCTTCGCCGCAGCATTCCGTCCAGGGTTTCCGAGCTCTCGATAGACGCGGTACCCACCAGGATGGGCCGGCCTTCCTCATGGATCTCATTGATCTCGTCCACGATGGCCTGCCACTTGCCCTGCTGCGACCTGAAAATGAGGTCTGTGTGGTCCTCGCGCACGCGCTCCATATTCGGCGGAATGACGATCACGTCCAGCCGGTAGATGCGCATGAGCTCTTCGGACTCGGTCATGGCGGTGCCCGTCATGCCCGAAAGCTTTTCGTACATCCGGAAGTAGTTTTGCAGGGTAATGGTGGCGTAGGTGATGCTCTCCTGCTGCACCTGCACGCCCTCCTTGGCCTCCAGCGCCTGGTGCAGCCCATCCGAGTAACGCCGCCCGTACATCTTTCGGCCGGTGAACTCGTCGACGATGACGATCTCGCCGTTCTCGACCAGGTACTCCTTGTCTCGCTGGAAGAGCACCATGGCGCGCACGGCGTTCTCGACGTAGTGCGTCATGTAGTAGTTCGCGGGGTCGTACAGGTTGCCGATGTTGAGCGCGCGCTCCACCTTCGCGATGCCGTCTTCCGTCAGCGAAACGGTGCGGTGCTTTTCATCGATGGTGAAGTCTTCCTCTCGTTCCAGCCGAGGGGCGAGGCGCGCCATGGTGCCGTAGGTCTTCGTCGCCTCCTGCGCCGGCCCGCTGATGATCAGCGGCGTTCGCGCCTCGTCGATGAGGATGTTGTCCACCTCGTCCACAATGGCGTAGTGGTGGCCGCGCTGCACCTGCTGGGTCGCGTCGACTGCCATGTTGTCCCGAAGGTAGTCGAAGCCGTACTCGTGGTTGGTGCCGTAGGTTATGTCAGCGTTGTACGCTTCCTTGCGCGACACTTCTCGCAGTGCGTTCATCGCAGGGTTGTCCGAGTGCACCTCCGGGTCAAGCACATAGGACCGCTCGTGCTGCAGGCAGCCAACGCTCATGCCGAGGCCATGGTACACGGGCCCCATCCATTGCGTGTCGCGCTTCGCCAGGTAGTCGTTCACGGTGATGATGTGGACGCCGTCCCCGCCCAGCGCGTTGAGGTACGCCGCCAACGTAGCGACGAGGGTTTTGCCCTCGCCCGTGCCCATCTCCGCAATCATGCCTTCGTGGAGCACCATCCCACCGATGAGCTGGACGTCGAAGTGCCGCATCCCCGTCGTACGCCGCCCAGACTCACGCACCGCCGCGAAGACCTCCGGCATCAGGTCGTCCAGGGTCTCGCCCGCCTCCAGCCGAACGCGGAAGCGTGCGGTGCTGCCCGCCAACTCCTCTTCGCTGAGGGACTGCACCTGCTGCTCAAGGGCGTTGGTCTCCTCCACCACGGGCCAGCGCTTCTTCAGCACCGCGTCCGGATTGCCCTTGAAAAGCTTTCCCAACATGCCAACCATAGTGACTCCCTCATTGGCGCCGGGCCGTTGCCCGCGTGCGCGGTTCCTCCTAATTGTCCGATATGTCCAAGAAGAGCTCGCCTACGGAGCGACCCTCGTGGATGCGGGACATCGCCTCACCCAGCAGGCTGGCGACGGACAGCACCGTCAACTTGGGGAGGCTGGTAGAGCAGGCGCTCGGCAGCGTGTCCGTCACCACCATTTCCTTGATGCCCATATTGTCGATCCGGTCCAATGCCGGCTCTGTGAACACGCCATGCGTGGAGCAGGAGTAGACTTCCTTGGCGCCTGCCTCCAAGGCCGCATTCACCGCCAACTGCAGTGAGCCGCCCGTGCCCGTCTCGTCGTCGAAGGTGATGGCCGTTCTGCCCCGTACTTCTCCTATAACGTTCATGACCTCCGTGTGGTCATCATTGTCCAACCGACGTTTTTCGATGATGGCCAGCGGAGCGCCCAGCTTCGTCGCCATGTCCCTCGCCCGCTTGCTGATGCCGATGTCCACAGCCACCACCACCGGGTCCGGCAGCGCCTTGCGACGGAAGTAGTCCGTCATGAGCGGCAACGCCGTCAGCTCGTCCACGGGGATATTGAAGAACCCTTGGATCTGGCCCGCGTGCATGTCCACCGTCACCACGCGGTTCGCGCCGGCCACGGTGAGAAGGTCCGCCAGCAGCCGCGCGGTGATAGGCACCCTGGGCTGGTCCTTCTTGTCGGTGCGCCCGTAGGCATAGTAGGGGATGACCGCCGTAATGCGCCCCGCCGACGCCCGCTTGGCCGCGTCGATCATGATGAGCAACTCCATGATCGTGTCGTTCACCGGGTAGGAGAATGGCTGGATTATGAAGATATCTTGCTGCCGGATGTTCTCTTCGTATTGCACAAAGGTGTTGTCGTTGGAGAACTTGGAGACGTGGGCCTTGCCCAGCGGCATTTCCAGGTATGCACAGACGTTATCAGCCAATGCCGTGTGGGACCGGCCGCTAAACACCTTCATCTCATCCAGGTACGGCATGCCATCTCCTCCAATCTATTCGGGAAGCGGGTGCGCCACGGCAGCCTGTGCTATGGCAATGTCATAGCCACCAGGATTATAGCATGGGCCTATGATTGAAGGCCCGTGGAAAGCATCGTCCCTAGGGCCCCACACCCTCCAAGACGCCTGCAAGCGGCGCTCGGTTCCCAAAGCGGCGCCGTAACTGATACAATACGCTGGCTTTTCAGCACGCACCCAATCGAGGAGCCCTTGGAGGAGGAATGCCTGCCTACGCGGTTATTGGTGGTCAGTGGGGTGATGAGGGCAAGGGGAAGGTCATAGACTACCTTTCCGAGCACGTCACCATGGTGGCACGCTACTCTGGCGGCAACAACGCCGGCCACACCGTCCTAAACGCGTCGGGTGAGTTCAAATTTCACCTCATGCCCTCAGGCGTCATCTGGCCCCAGGTCACCCCCGTCATCGGAAACGGCGTCGTTGTCGACCCGGACGTCCTCATTGACGAAATCAATGACCTGCGCGCCAGGGGAATCGACGTCAGCAAGTTGCAGGTCAGCGACCGCGCCCACATCATCATGCCCTACCACGTGAAGCTGGACCAGCTCGAGGAGATTGGCAGGGGGCAGGACGCACTGGGCACCACCGGCAGGGGCGTCGGGCCCGCCTACGTCGACCGCGTCGCGCGTTCCGGGATCCGCTTCGGAGACGTGCTGGACGCGGAGGGTCTGCGCGACCGCCTCGCCCAAGTGCTGCCCCACACCAACAAGGTCATCACGAACGTCCACGGCGGCGAACCCTTTTCCGTGGACGAGCTCTTCCAGCAGTGCCTGAATTGGCGAGACCAACTCAGCCCCTTCATCGCGCCCGTGGAGGAGCGCGTGCGGGCGGCCCTCAGCAAGGGGGAAAACGTCCTGTTGGAAGGGGCACAGGGCACGCTGCTGGACCTGGACCACGGCACCTACCCTTACGTGACTTCGTCCCACTCCAGCATCGGCGGCGCCTGCGCCGGTTTGGGCATAGGGCCCCGTTCCGTGGCGGGGGTCTTCGGCGTCTTCAAGGCATACACCTCCCGCGTTGGCGCGGGCCCCATGCCCACGGAGCTCAACGACGATATGGGGGAGGCCATTCGCACCCTCGGCGCTGAGTTTGGCACCACGACTGGCCGCCCGCGCCGCTGCGGCTGGTTCGACGGCGTCGCCTCACGCTACGGCGTCATCGTCAACGACCTCACCGCCGGCATCCTCACGCGACTCGACGTGCTGGACGGCTTCAACCCCGTCAGGGTCTGCGTCGGATACGAGCTGGACGGTAAGCCAATCGAGGGGTTCCCGGCCCAGATCCGGGCGTTGGAGATGTGCAAGCCCATCTACCGGGACTTCGCGGGGTGGGACAAGCCGACGGCGGGCCTGACCGACTGGGACGACCTTCCCAAGGAAGCTCAGGAGTACGTCAGGGGCATCGAGGAGATCATTGGCTGCTCCATTGACCTAGTCTCCACGGGGCCCCACCGGCACGAGACCATCAGTCGCAAGTCGCTGATCCCGTAGGCAGCCCTCACTCGGCGCGCACGCCCTCCACGAAGCACGCCAGCTGGTGCTCGGCCACGATGCGTACTTCCACCTTCGTGCCAACGTCGTACTGGCGCGTGTGGTGCTGCAAGACGCGCACAGTGCGACCGTTGTCCAGCGCCACCTCGTACAGGTACGTGGGCCCTTGGAATACCCGCTCCATCACGACGCCCTGACCGTTCTCCGACGGCGTCAGGGACATGTCGTCCGGGCGAAGCAGCACCTCAGCGCCTTCCCCTGGCGGTTCACCTGTCCATTGGACATCGCCCGCGACGGTCCGCAGCCGCCCATCTTCGTAGCCAACGGGCAGGAAGTCAGCAATGCCGATGAATTCGGCCACAAAGCGGGTGGCCGGCGCTTGGTAGATCTCCTCCGGCGTAGCCGCCTGCTGTAGCGCGCCCTGGTCCAGCACGGCAACGTAGTCGCCCATAAAGAGGGCCTCGTCCTGGTCGTGCGTGACGAAGACGGCAGTTGAGCCGGTGAACTTGAGGATGTCCCGCACTTCGCGGCGCACCTGCTCGCGCAGCGCCTCGTCGAGGTTGGAGAAGGGCTCGTCCAGCAGGAGCACAGCAGGCTGCGGACAGAGCGCCCTCGCGAGCGCAACACGTTGCTGTTGTCCGCCGGACAGCTCATGCGGCATCCGGTCGCCCAGTTCCGCCATGCCCACCAGTTCCAGCGTCTCGTCAACACTCCTGGCGCGGACGGCTTTGTCGCCAATCCCGAATCCCACGTTTGCGGCTACTGTGAGGTGAGGGAATAGCGCGTATTCCTGAAAGACCATGCCCACCCGGCGGCGGTCCGCCGACACAAAGCGTCCCGGCCCCGCCACCAGCCGCCCGGCAATCTCCACGATCCCGGAGTCCGGCGCCTCAAACCCCGCGATGATGCGCAGGGCCGTGGTCTTGCCGCTGCCGCTGGGGCCCAGCAGCGCCAGTATGTTCCCAGTCTCCGCGACAAGGTCCAGGGCTTGCAGCGCATAGCCCTCTGCGCCGGCAAACCGCTTAGTCACCCCTGAGCATTGCACTGCGGGAACGCTCACCGCCCTCTCCTTGGTTCTCGGAGGATGAGAAACGCCGTCGGGACTGCGGACACGGCCACCAACAGCAGCGCCGGCACCGCCGCCTGCGCGAAGAACGCTTCCTCGGCGGCGGACCAGATCGATGTCGCCAGCGTACCATATCCAATCGGGCTCAGTAGGAGGGTCGCCGGCAGCTCCTTCATGGCCGTCAGAAACACCAACGCCCCTCCCGCCAACATACCAGGAACCATAAGCGGAAGCGAAATGCGAATCACGATGCTCAGCGGCCGGTGTCCCAGACTCAAGGCAGCCTCAGACAGGCGCGGGCTTACCTGCAGGTAGGTGGAACGCAGCGCCCCCAGCGCTTGCGGGAAGAAGAGCACCACGTACGCGAACACCAGCAATGCAAGTGTCTGATACAGCGGCGTGGCAAATCGCGCGCCGAAAAAGATGAGCGCCAGCGCAACGGCGATGCCCGGCAGCGCGAAGCCCGTGTACGCCAGCCGCTCCACAACCCAGCTCAGCCGCCCGGGGAACCGCAGCGTGAATAGGACGACGGGCACCGCCGCCGCAACGGCCACAACCGCGCCCAGTCCGGACGCGTATACCGAGTTAAGGGCATTGCTCCACAGCAGATGCACCGGCTCCCCCGCCGCGATACCGCGCACGGCCCAGAACGTCAGCAGTACCAGCGGCGCCGCAAGCGAGAGCGCGGTCACCCCTGCCGCAAACCCAAAGGCGGGCCATCGCCATTTACCAAGCTGCACCAGCGACACCGGCCGTGCCGCGCCCGTCGCCGCCCTGTAGTAGCGCGAACGTCCGCGGGCCTGCGCCTCCAGCACCACCAGCGACATCGCAGCCCCAATCATCACCAGCGACAATGCAGCCGCCAGCGCGCGGTTGAACGCCGTCTCGTATTGCAGGTAGATGGCCCAGGTGAAGGTCTCGTAGCGAAGCAGCGACACCGCACCGAAGTCGCTCAGTGTGTACAGCGCCACCAGCAACGACCCCGCGGCGATGGACGGGCGCATCTGGGGCAGCGTCACCCGCCACAACGTCTTCCACTGGCCGTTGCCCAGGGAGCGGGACATCTCATCCAGCGCAGGGTCTTGACCCCACAGGCCCGCACGCACGCTGAGCAGCGTGTAGGGAAAGCTCAACAGCGTTATGGTTAGCGCCGCCCCGAAGAGACCGGATATGTCCGGCAGCCGCTCCAAGCCGATGAGCCTCTCCAGGAGTCCTTGAAGCATGCCGCGCTGGCCCAGCGCCGCGACCACCAGCAACGCGCCCACATAGCTGGGAATTACAAGCGGAAGCACTGTGACCACTGACCAGAGGCGGCGAAGCGGCAGGTCCGTGCGCACCGTAAGCCACGCAATCGGCACCGCGATCAGCGCGGACGCGACCGTGACAACCAAGACCAGGGCCGCTGAACGCAGGGCGATCTCCAACGTCCGCGTACGCCACAGCAGGCCCAGGACTTCGCCGCCGCCGTCCAGCGACCGCTCCACGAGGTAGACCAGGGGCAGCGCCATCGCCACGGCGACTGCTACGGCGGGCACCCAAAGTAAGGCGGGCGGACGGCGCCGTCCGGCGTGGGGAATGCCCCCGACGCCGAGGAACCGGAGCAATCCGTTGCTTCCCTTTTGCCCTACGGCTTGCATGACACCTGCCCGTTTTCAGTGGACCAATTGGAATCAACTAAATCAGTCCGCTCGCTGCGTCCATGGTGAGCCGTCCAGTGAGCGGGCTGTCATGCGGCTACCAGCCGACTGCTCTCGTCAGAGGAGGGGAGCGGTCCGTGTACGGAAGGGCCTACGGGGTGATGCCCACCTCTCTCAAGAGCGCCTGCGTTCCTTCCAAGTCCGCCATCTCCCTGGGGGAGATCATGGGATTGTTGATTTCCTCGATGGGCGTCAACCCGCGCTGTGTCATGACGCCCTCAACCAGGGGGTACTCAAAGGTCTGGCTGGCGAAGAACTGCTGCCCCACCTGGGAGAGCATGAACTCAAGGAATCGGACCGCGTTGTCATGGTTCTCCGCGGTCGAGAGGATCCCCGCGCCGGCCACCATGATCAACGCACCCGGCCCGCCTCCTCGCAAATGGTAGTTGCGGGCCTTGAAGGAGTCCCCCTCCTCTGCCAGGAAGCGGTGCAGATAGTAGTGGTTCACCAACCCAACGTCAATCTCGCCAGATGCAGCCGCCGCTACCTGGGGGGTGTTCTTGGGGTACACCGTCGGCTCGTTGGCCTGCATTGCCTCAAGCCAATCGCGGGTGGCGTCCTCGCCCCACCTGCTCCGCATTGCGGTGACCATCGCCTGGAAGGAGCCGTTGGTGGGCGCCCAGCCGATGCGGCCCTTCCACTTGGGGTCCGTAAGCTCCCGGATGTCGTCCGGCAGGTCCGCTTCAGTCAGGGTCTCCGTGTTGTAGACCAACGTGCGTGCGCGCCCGGAGATGCCCACCCAGCGTCCCTGCGGCGAGCGTGCCCATTCCGGCGCCAAGTCCAACACGGACTGAGGCAGCGGTTCCAGCAGGTCCTCAACCGCGCCCAACCCGCCTGGGTCCTGCGCGAAGAACACGTCGGCTGGGGAGTTGTCCCCCTCCTCGCGAATCGTTGCCGCCAGCGCGGCCGTGCCTGCGTAATTCACGCTGACGTCTATGCCCGTCGCATCCGCGAACTGCTTGATGATGGGATCGACCAGCGATTCACTTCGTCCCGAATAGACGGTGAGCGAGCCGGGGCCTGAGGCTTCCCCATCGCACGCAATGGTCGCCGAGCCGAGCAGCGCAGTCACGCACAAAAGCGACAGCCAGCCGCTCATCGCTCGACACTTCCTGGCATCCACCATCTCAGAAGTGAACAGCCCGTTTGCATAGGCTAACCTCCAGAAACTGTACAGTATCCAGCACCCTCCAAAGCTGAAAGGAACCTGTAATGCTCAAGCGCATGATGGTATAGCACAACCTCAAAAGCGTGTCAACACTCTATTCTTGTTACTATACACAATCATTTACGGGTGTGCGCAACAATTTGACGGTTTGCATGGGAGAGTCTCTGCCATCAGATGAGCGCCACGCCTGGCGCCAAGGCCATCGTTCCGCATTCTGGGTCCAAACCCGCGTGTGCGCTCATTGACGCCGCGCATCGTGCGGGTGCTACCATCCCCGCAACCCACCCGGTCAACCCTGGAGGCCGTATGGAAACCCTCGCTTCCCTTGCCCTGGCCGTTGAGAGCTGCACCGACTGCACCCTATGCGAGACGCGCACCCGCAGCGTCCCCGGTGAGGGGCCGGAGCGCCCGGACCTGCTATTCATCGGCGAAGGCCCCGGTCACCACGAGGACCAGCAGGGACGCCCATTCGTTGGGCCCGCCGGCAAGCTATTGGAGGAGCTGTTGGCCCTCATCGGCCTGACGCGCCGCGATGTCTACATCGCGAACGTCGTCAAGTGCCGGCCCCCGGGCAACCGGGACCCGCTGCCCGCCGAGATACAGTCGTGTCGAAAATATCTTGACCAACAGATACGACTTCTGGACCCGCCCGTCATCGTGACTCTGGGCCGATTCTCCATGGCGCGCTTCATGCCCGGCGCAATCATCTCCAAGGTCCACGGGAAGCCGCAGCAGTGGGGCCACCGCACCATCTTCCCTATGTACCACCCCGCAGCAGCCCTGCACCAGGGCAGTCTGCGCCGCTACCTGGAAGAGGACATTCGCAAGCTGCCCACGCTCGTCGAGGAGGCTCGCCGGACGGCCGCCGCCGACCCGCAGGAGGAGCCCGCGCCGCAACCCGAGCAGCTCAAGATGCTGTAGCCACCCGCGCATATCCCGTGTACCATGGAATCACACGGCGTCCCGCATTGGGAGGCCGACCCGATGATTGACAGGGCAAGACTTCCTTCATGCAAAACCTAGGACGCTTCCTGAGGCGGCAGGACCAGCCGCTTGACGCCGACTCCTCCCCACGGGCCACCGATGCTGCGTCGCACAACCCCACGGACGTCCTGCGGGTCATTCCACTGGGCGGGCTCGGCGAGATTGGCAAGAACATGATGGCGATCGAGTACGGCGATGACATCATCGTAGTCGACGCCGGGGTTATGTTCCCCGAAGAGGACATGTTCGGCGTCGACCTCGTCATTCCCAACATCGCCTACCTGCGCGAGAACCAGCACAAGGTCCGCGCCATTCTCATCACCCATGGCCACGAGGACCACACGGGCGCGGTGCCATTCGTCCTGCCGGAGCTCAACGTGCCCGTTTACGCGCCCCGGCTGGCGCATGGCCTCATCGAGGTGAAGCTGCGCGACCATCGCATCCTCTCCGCGTCCGAGTTGCACGTCATCGAGCCCGGCGAGACCTTCACCTTCGGCGCCTTTCGCGTGGAGTTCTTCCACGTTTGCCACAGTATCCCGGACGCCACGGGCATCGCCATCTACACACCGAGGGGACTGGTCATCCACACCGGCGACTTCAAGTTTGACCACACTCCCGTGGACGACGTGCCAACGGACTTCGCGCGCCTCGCTGAACTGGGCACGGAAGGGGTCACCCTCCTCCTGTCCGACTCAACCTACGCGGAGGCTGAAGGCTACACGCCCTCTGAGGCCGTGCTGGACCCCAACCTGGAGCGCATCATCGCCGAGGCGCCGGGCCGGGTTATGTTCGCCACCTTCGCGTCCCTCATCGCCCGCATCCAGCAGATCGCGAATGCGGCCGCAAAGAACGGCCGAAAGGTCGCCGTAATCGGCCGCAGCATGGTCAACAACGTCGCCATGGCCCAGCAGATGGGCTACCTCAGAGTCCCAGAGGGCGTTATTGTCCCCACCGAGAGCCTGGCCAGCGTCCCGCCTGAGCAGACCGTCATCATCATGACCGGCGCTCAGGGCGAGCCGACTTCCGCCCTATCACGCATCTCCAATGACGACCACCGCGACATCTCCGTCAAACCCGGCGACACCTTCGTCCTCTCAGCCTCCCCCATCCCCGGCAACGAGGCGGTCATCATGCGCACCATAGACAACCTCATGCGCCAGGGCGCGCGCGTACTGCACGCCGCCAACTCGCAGGTGCACGTCCACGGTCATGCCAGCCGGGAAGAGCTGAAGCTCATGCTCCGTATGATCAAGCCCCGCTACTTCGTGCCCATTCATGGCGAATACCACCACCTCGTTGCCCACGCGGGCATCGCCGTCGGCATGGGCGTTGCGCCCGAGCACACCTTCATCCTGGAAGACGGCGACGTGCTGGAGCTCACCGGAGATGGCGCGGAGATCGTTGATAAAGTGCCCGCGGGCCACGTCTACGTTGTGGGCCGTCACCTGTGGGACCCCTCAAACGGCGTCTTCAAGGAACGTCAGACCCTCGCTCGCGACGGCGTTGTAGTCGCCGCCGTCACCGTCGACGCCACGACACTCCAGCTCAGTGCACCGCCGGCGCTCACCACCCGCGGCTTCGAGGCCCCGGACGACCACCATGAGGTCATGGCCGCAGCCGCCCAGCGCCTGCAGGACGCCCTGTCCCAGCAGAAGTGGGCAGATGAAGACATCGAGGAAGCCGTCCGACAACAAACCGCCCGCGTTCTCTCCAATTTCCTCAGGGACGCCACCGGCCGCCGCCCTGTCATCCTGGTCCTCGTCTCGCTCACCTAGCCTTCTCCTCCAGCCGTTTCGGCAGGAGCGGTTGCCTCACCCTTTTCATGTGATGAACTCGTCCAGACTGCGTTCCCGCGCGGGCAAAAACACAAAGGGCGAACGAGAGGCCAGCAATCCGCCCACATACGTCACCTCCCGCTGCCGCGCCAAAAACAAATCCCGGGGCTGGAACTGTCCGCCCTGTTGAATCGTTGGGTACAATAGTGGTAGTAGTGTGTGCTGCGGACGGTTGGAGCGCTCGCAGGCTCCTTCCTGTCCCCGTGAGGTGTCCTTATGGTAGATACAGTTAGGCCCCCCAAGAGCGGGCGGGCGGCGAAGGCGCCGGCCCCGCGCGCTAAGACGCCGACCTTGCCCAAGACCGGTCAATCCTCTTTGCCCATCTTTGTCATCGGCATCGCCAGCGTCCTTCTGGTCAGTCTTGGCGTCGCCCTCTACCTGTGGTGGGCGCCCGTCATCGATGCCGCCGTACAGGTATGGGAAGCCCTTCGATACACCTATGTGGCGCTCGCCGTATGGCTTGTCGCTTTCCCGGTGACCCTTAACCGACGGAGTGACCTCGTCAAGCGATTCCCCCACTATTGGGCCTCGGCGCTGCTGATGGTCCCCGTTGTGGCGGGGTGCCTGCAACTGTCGGGGCAGGGCCTTGGAGGAGAGTTCGGCGGTTGGATCGTTGGCTCCAGCGCCACGTGGGGCATCGTCCGCACCGGCGCTATATTTGCCGCAGCCCTCGCCATCGCGGCGCCTGGGCCCGCGCTCTTTGTTGGAAAGCTAACTCTCATTGGCCTCGGCTTCCTTGCGGTCTACGCCTGGGACGCCCTGGGCTACATGATGCGATGGATACAGGCGGCTGGAGTCTGGATTGGCATCAAGTGCACAGAGGTCTCGCCAAGCCTGGCACGGGCCTTCGCCGCCGTGTGGCGCGGCATCTGCGCCGTCTACAGCAAAGTGCCGATCCATGTCTTCTTCGGGGCGGTCGTGGTGATTATTGGCAGCGTTGTCCTGCGGCGTCCCGCCGGCGCACGCCGGCGACCGCGACCGCATGCGGACCCGTTTGCGGGCCCACGCGACCCCTACCCGTACCCGCAAGGCGTCTTCGACAATGTGGGCTCCTATGGCGAGACGACGCTGACGCCACCCGCCCCCCGGCCTTCGCCGCAGGTCGCGACGGAGCCCGCGTGGCGACCCTACGAGTCTCCATCCTTCCTGCGTCCGGATACCCGTCCTTCACAGGCCGCGTCGTCCACCGCAGCCGTCGAGGACGAGGTTGAGGACGACGAAGTCGATGAAGGCCGCGTTATGTCTCCTTATGCCGAAGCCATCGACGAGCAGGAAGAAATCGAAGCCGAGTCAGACGAGGACGTCGACGACGAAGACCTCGACGCTCCGCCCTTTGACCTTGACGACGATGAGCTTGTGGATGAGGACGGCGACCTTGACGTCCCCTCAGACCCAGAGGTCATCGACCTGCATAGCGCCTCTGCCCGTAGCGGGGGCCGAATCGCCGCCACCAGCAGCAAGTGGGAGCTACCCCCGTTGGACCTGCTGAAGACCGTTCCTCGCAAGGAAGTGTCGGAGGAGGTCCACCAAGTCACGGCCCGCCTCATCGAGCAGACCCTCACTGAGTACGGCATCGAAGTGTCCATCAAGGAGATCCGCCCCGGCCCCGTCGTCACTCAGTACGGCATCGTGCCCGGCTGGGTCCGACGCTTCAAGGATGTCCGCGAGCGCAATCCGGACGGGACACCCGCCCGCGGCGCTGACGGCAAGCTGGTGAGTCGGCGCGTCGAGGAAAAGACCCGGGTCCGTGTCGATCACGTGTTGGCTCGCGAGAAGGACCTGGCGCTTGCACTCGCCGCGCCCAGCCTCCGCTTCGAGGCGCCGGTCCCCGGCGAGTCCTTCATGGGACTGGAGGTCCCCAACGCCCAGCGCGACGTCGTCACCCTGCGCTCCTCCCTGGAAAGCAGCGCCTTCCAGTCGATGCAGAAGAAGGCCAAGCTGCCCGTCGCCCTGGGCCTCGGCAGCGGCGGCGAACCTGTCATGGCAGACCTCGCCGACATGCCGCACCTACTCATCGCCGGTTCCACCGGTAGCGGTAAGAGCGTCTGCATGAACGTCATCATCTGCTCCCTTATGATGCAATGCTCACCGCAGGACCTGCAGATGTACCTGGTGGACCCCAAGCGCGTGGAGCTCACCGCCTACAACGGGCTGCCGCACCTTATCGCTCCCGTTCTCGTCGAAGTCGACCAGGCTGTCCCGGCCCTGCACGCCCTGATCGCGGAGATGCAGTCGCGCTACAAGAAGTTCGAGGCCCGCGGCGCCCGCAACATCGCGTCCTACAACAGCAAGCTGACCAGGGGTGAGGAACGCATGCCCTACCTGATGCTGGTCATCGACGAGCTCGCCGACCTCATGATGACGGCCTCCAGCGATGTCGAGCACGCCCTCTGCCGCCTAGCCCAGCTCGGCCGCGCGACGGGGATCCACCTTGTCGTCGCGACCCAGCGCCCCTCCGTCGACGTGCTCACCGGCCTCATCAAGGCCAACTTCCCCAGCCGCCTAAGCTTCGCCGTCTCCTCCCAGGTCGACTCCCGCACGGTGCTGGACAGCGGGGGCGCCGAGAAGCTCCTGGGCCGCGGCGACCTCCTCTTCATGCCCACCAACGCCGTCAAGCCCAAGCGGCTCCAGGGCGCCTTCATCTCAGATGATGAAGTGGACGCTATCGTCTCCTTCTGGAACAAGCAAAAGGGCAAGCCCAGACCCACCATTGAGATGGAACTCGCCTCCCCGGAAAACGAGGAGGACACGATGTTGCAGGAGGCCCAGCGGCTGGCCATCAACCACAGCCGCATCTCCGCCTCACTGCTGCAGCGCAAGCTGGGCATCGGCTACGCCAAGGCGGCCAGCCTGCTCGACCACCTGGAGGACCGCGGCATCGTTGGCCCCGGCGACCCGGGCAAGTCCCGCGAGGTGATTACACCCGGCGGTTAGCTCCAGGGTGTATTATGGTTGTACGTGGAAATTTCGGCGCATTACCCGGCGCCGAAGGCTTGAGGGAGTTGGATAGTGCCTCGGCGCATAACTGGCGTCATTAACACCCTTCTGGGCCGAAGGGGCCGTACAGGACAGATGGTTGCCCTGGCCCAGGACGTGTGCCTCTTTTGCGACGCCGTTCTGGCCGACTCAGCCCTCTACCTCGAGGCCCGTGTCTGCCCGGAGTGCCGCTTCCACTACAGCATCACCGCCCGTGACCGCATCCAGCTTCTTGCGGACCCCAAGAGCTTTCGGGAGAAGTTCCGCGCCGTTGTCTCCATCGACCCGCTGCTTTTCAACAGCCGGGACACGTACCGCAGCGACATCTACAACGCCCAGCTCCGAACCGGTCTGACAGAGGCCGCCATCGTCGGGCAATGCCGAATCGAGGGCATTTCCACTGTGCTCCTTGCCCTGGACTTCAGCTTTCTTGGCGGCAGCATGGGCCTTGTCGTCGGCGAGAAGGTGGCCCTGGCCTGTGAGCTGGCCCGCAAGAAGGACCTGCCGTTGGTTGCACTGGTCACCAGCGGAGGAGCTCGGCTGCAGGAGGGCGCCCTGTCCCTTATGCAAATGGCCAAGGCGGCCACCGCCGTCAGCGCACTCCATCGCAAGGGCCTTCCGTACATCGCCGTGTTCGCCAACCCCACCACGGGCCAGGCCTATGCCAGCTTCGCCAACATGGCGGACGTGCTGCTGGCGGAGCCCGGCGCCCTCATGGGGTTCGCGCCCCTCCGCGTGCTACAGGAATCGGCAGGGCAGGTGCTGCCAGAGGACTCGCACACTGCCGAATCACACCTGCGCCACGGCATGCTGGACAACATTGTCGACCGCGAGGACCTGCGCGGCGCCATCGCGACGACCTTGCGGCGGCTCGTGCCAGCAAAGACGCGTGTGCGCCTGCTCGTGCCCCGCGAGCGCGGTCAGCGCCCCGAGGGCCAACTCGGCGCATGGGAGGCCGTGCAACGCACTCGGCATCCGCAACGGCCTTCGGCCCGCGACTACATCAACCGCGTCTTTCGTGAGTTCGTCGAGTTTCATGGCGACCGCCTTGCCGCCGACGATCCCGCCGTCATCTGCGGCGTCGGCGAACTGTACGGCGCGTCCGTCATGGTCGTGGCCACGCAACGCGGCTACACCGCGGAGGGAGAAAGCCAGCCACCCTTCATAGGGCCGGAGGGCTTCCGCAAGGCCATACGGGTCATGGAAATGGCCGCCAAGTTCCGGATTCCCGTCATCACCCTCATAGACTGCGCCGGGCCGTCGCTCACGTTGGAGGCCGAGGAAGGAGGGCTGGGCAACTCCCTGGCCAAGACCATATTCACCATGTCCAACCTGCCCGTCCCCACCGTCGCCGTCATCCTCGGAGAGGGTGGCAAGGAGAGCGCCCTAGCCTTCAGCATTGCGGACCAGATCCTCATGCTGGAGGGCGCAATCTACACGCCAGCGTCCCCGGAAGCTGCCGCCACCATGCTCTACCGCGACGACAGCCGGGCACCGGACGTCGCCCACTCCCTACGCCTGACGGCCAGGGACGTGAAGGACCTCAACATCATCGACACCATCGTGCCGGAGCCGCCGGGCGGCGCGCACACAGACCCAGAGGCTTCCGCCTACACACTGGAGCGCGCCCTCGTGCGGGCTGTCGCGAGGATTGAGCGGTATTCCACCAACCGCATGCTCTCGCAGCGGCACAAGCGCTACCGCAAGAAGGGCGAATACGGCGCCTACTACCAGCAGTTTCTGATGAAGGAGGCCGAGCACCTCCAGGATACCAAGAGCGCCCCCAAGAACCTGCCAAAGGCCTCTGACTTGTGGGAGACTGAGATCCTGGCCTTCCCTGCCAACTCCTCGGAGGTGGACGCCGTTGACGACGCTGACGCCGACGACGGCCTCTCGCTGCCGCCCACCTTCACCGAGGACCCTGTCGCCCCGGAAGGGGACGAGTCAGGGCGCTAGCGGCTGGAACTCGCAGCCCTCTCAGTCCCTCTACACGCCTATCGGCCTTGTTTCCGATACCGGGACACTGCCGTAGCTCTAATTTGGCCCTCTCGCAAACCCCTGGCGTCACCGGCAGAATGTAAAGCGCCGACGCTTATGCGCCGGCGCTCACATACTCGCGGTCTCTCGGCTCCGAGCCGCCTAGCAGTTCACTCAGCTCCGGTTGTCTATGTCAAATACGGCTCGTACGGTTACCCGTACTTCCTGCTTCCCCGGGCTGATCGGCGTGGACGCGCTGGAATCCGCCACGACCGACGCCAAGGCCCTCTCGGCGAAGACCGGCTGCGTGCTCACCTCGGACAGGTAGACCAGCGGCCCCAGGGTCACGCCCGAGTATGCTGCAAGCTCGACCGCCCTCGCCAACGCGTCCTCCACCGCCATCTCGCGCGCCTGTTTTGCCAACTCCGACGTGTCTTCGATGGTGAAGGTGATGCCGTTGACGCGGATCAGGTCGCCTCCCGCCACCACAGCGCCGTCGAGCAGCTCGCTGGTCCGGTCCATCTCGCGTACGAGCACCTGCACGGTGTTGGAGACCTGGTAGCCCGTGAGCACCCGCTCGCTGCGGCGAATGCCCTCCTCGATGCGCTCTTGCCAGTCGTACTGCGGCTGTATGGAGATGTGCTGTGTGCGGATGTCCGACGTCGCGACGCCGCTGCCTACCAGGTAGCCGATGACGGCCGTCATGGCCTCCGCCGCACTTTGCCGCGCCTCAGAGACGGTGTCCGCGGTGGCTACCACTCCCAAGTTCATCTCGACCAGGTCCGGCGCAGCGGACACGCTTCCGACGCCATTCACCCAAATGCCGGCATCCTGCGCGCCTCCAATGACGCCAGCCGCTTTGAGATCGATGTCGGCCTTCGGCTGCTTGTCGAACTCCGCCATGCTCCCGAACATCGTCAGGAACTCCATGGCCATGGCGAACCCTTCTTCGTTCGACATCCTGGAGTCCGAGCCATCCTTGTCATGGGGCATCATTGTCGAATCGCTCTTGTCGCTGTCCATCGTCGATTCCGCTGCAGCGGCCTCGGTTGGCGTCGTCTGCGCCGAGCTCGCCGCCGGCGTTTCCTCAGCAGCCTCGTCCGGATCGTCGCTCTCGCATGCAAGTGCGGCCACAAGGACAACAACCAGAGCCAGGCTCAGTAGTACCCGGGAAAGGCGTGAGATGCCCAAGGTGTGCCTCCTGTAGTGGGTTGAGGAGTGGTCCCTCTGTAAAAAGGGACGCGGTTTGGCGCCGAGAGGTTCCGAAGGCGCCTAGGAAGAGGCGCTGCGCCGACGCAACAGGACGGTGGTGGCGGCCATCACGGCGGTGAGCGCCAGGAGGCCAAGTTCCAGCGGCCAGAGCTCAAACCGGAACCAGGAGTGCTCGGTGAGCGTGGCGTCCGCTGTGGGCGTCGTTTCGGTGCCGGGTATGTCAACGGCGCCTGCGTCGCCCGGAGCAGGGTCGGGCGCGGTCACCGGGTACAGATCCAGCGATGGCTCAGGCCCAACCGGGTTGCCCGGGTTCACGAACGGAAGCTCATCCACCATAGCTACCGGGAGGGGAACCTCTGGCGTGCCTATGACGCCGGACGCGTCGCCGGCGAAGACCACCGCCAGCGCAATCGCCGCGGCTGCCGCCATGGCGCGGAGGCCGACCATCGGCGCGGGCCGCCACGAAGGGATCGCCGCCGCGGTTGCCATGGCGCGGAGGCCGACCGTCGGAGCGGGCCGCCACCACGGTCGGGCGGGTGCGGCCACGAAGACCCGTGCAGGCACGGGGATCGCAAAACTGCGAGGGGTGGGCTCGGTGGGCATCATGCGAAGTAAGCCCACTACGGACTTCATCTCCTCGACTTGCTGTGCGCAGCCTGTGCAGGATGCCAGGTGGGCCTCAACCCGCCGCATCTCCCGATCGCGCAAAGCACTGTCCAGGAAAGATGAAACCTTTTCCAGTGAGCAGTGCCGGTCCCCAAAGCCCTCGCCAAAGAGCCACATGGACAACCTCCACTAACCAGAACGAATCTGGGCGGGCAAAAGTTCCCGCTGGGTGGAGAGTTCGGCGCGCATCGCCTCCCTGGCACGGCTCAGCCGGGACTTGACCGTGCCTACGGGCGTCTTCAAGACGCGCGCCGCTTCTTCGTAGCTGAATTGCTGTATGTCCACCAGAATCAACACCATGCGCTGGTCTGTCGGCAGCGTGCTCAGCGATTTCTGGATGAAGCTCGATAGCTCCCGTCGAACGGTGTAGTCCTCCGGCGATTCCTGCTCGCTCGCCACACTGAAGGAGGGGTTTTCCACCAGCGCGTCCAGTGACGTGTTGCGGCGCACCTGCGCAGACCGAAGGTGGTCGCGGCAGGCATTGGTCGCGATGCGGAAGAGCCAAGCGCGGAAGTTGCCGGCAGAGAAGGTGTGAAGCGCACGAAACGCAGAAACGAAGGTCTCCTGCGTTATGTCCTCCGCCACCGCGGATTCCCCGACCATACGCAGGGCCACGTTGTAGATCGAAGTCTGGTAGTGCTCCACCAGACAATTGAAGGCCCCTGCGTCGCCCTTTTTGCTGGCCTGCAGAAGCGTTTGCTCATCCATGACGTTACCAATACTCCTACTATCGCGAGTATAGCATACCCGCATAGCCGCTTCATACCACCGGAAACCCACGCCCACGTTGCCACGATATGGCGCGCCGACGAGGCTTCGACAACAAAATCGGGCCTTCCCACGTTACACTATTGGCGCACCTGTATCCACGCCCGTGGACGAAGGAGAACGTGAAGACATTTCTCTTTGAGGCCCTGGAAACCCTCCTGCTCGGGCTTGGCGCTTTCCTGGTGCTCCAAGCCTCCGTGCAGAACTTCCGCGTCCAGGGCCAGAGCATGGACCCAACGCTTGCCAATCAACAGCACTTGTTGGTCAGTAAGCTCGCTTATGCCGTCGTGCCCTTCCAGACCGCCCTCGCCGCTACCGTCGGCGACTCCGGCGGCGACGGTGCGTTCGTCTTCAACCCCCCACAGCGTGGCGACATCGTGGTCTTCCACATCGCCGATCGAGAGGGCGCCGACCTGGTCAAGCGCGTCGTCGGCCTTCCGGGCGAAACCGTCGAGCTGCGCGACGGCCGCGTCTTCATCGACGGTGAGCTGCTGCCAGAGCCATATCTCACCGGCTTTGACGATTCCAACGAGGCCCCCCTGAGCGTGCCCGCGGGCCACTACTACGTGCTTGGCGACAACCGCGGCGTTAGCTACGACTCCCGCTTCATGGGTCCCATCCCCATGGAGCAAATCATTGGCAAAGCCTGGGTCTCGTACTGGCCCCTGGACCGCCTCGACGTCCTGGACGCCGACGCCCCGCCGCTGCAGTAGCGGGGACACGCGAGAGCGAAAGGTTGCCTGTATCAGATACAACCGATATCGTTAATCGTATCGATAGCAATTGTTTCTCATTTGTATTACCACAATCTCGGCTATGAATCGCCGGCAAGCGCCTGCTACAATGTCCATATGGGCCGTTAGCTCAGTCGGCAGAGCACCGGACTTTTAATCCGGGTGTCCAGGGTTCGAGCCCCTGACGGCCCACCAACGCGCCAAGCGCCAACATCACCGCACGCCAAGGCAACCTCCTCAAACAGCAGTCCGCGTCTTTTCATTTGCGATTTCTCCCTGATTCTTGTGTTGACGGCGCTCCCTGCTGCGGCGCGAGCGATTTGTTTTGCGGCCCCCGGCGTATCTGAGGAGACTTTGTCTTTTCCCCCTGGCGTATCTGAGGAGACTTTGCCTTTTCATTCGCTTTGTAGCTGTTGTGACGCATTGCAGATATAAGTCGAAGTTTGCATCGCGATGCCGGGGGAAACAAATCCTGGGTGTTGGGCGCCGGACCGCATGCGGGCGTCGAGGCGGGGTATCGGGCGATGTTGTTGTCGGAGACGTGGTTTCCCATGGGGGGAGGGTAGCGAGGGGCGGGGCTTGGGGGCAACTGGGCGGTGTCAGGGGTCGCATGGGCGTCGCCGGAATCCGATCCGTGGGTGCTGGCGAGCCACGGGCCACCCGGCCACTTGCACGCTGGCATCGTCGGGCGCCGTCTCAACCTCGGCATTGGGCAACGCCTGCCGGGGGAAGGTGGGACGCAGGAACTGCATGCCGTGGCCCTTGGGGTAGCGCACGTTGCCTATGGCGCTATCTCACATTCGCTCACTCCGTTTCCTCTATAGCCGTGCGCGCCCATGCCTCGCTGCGGGGCTGAAGTTGCAGTAGTCTGAGTAGCACATTCACGGCATGGTAGTGCTCACTTCTCCCGGATTATGTCGTAGAGTGGTCACAATAGCCAATCTTTTGTCGTAGTACTGACTTATTTGTATCGCCTCACTTCTGCTAGTATTATGAAGGTGGGTTTGGATTCATTGAGTAGAGCGTCGAATGAAGCAACGCGGCAAAGGGAATCGGCGACTTCTCGCGGGGCTGCTTGGGGCGGTCGCATTGATGACGTATGCCGCTTGCGCTGGGTCGTCGGCAGCATCGCCAGTCGCGCCGGACCCGGGCAGGCAGGCACTTCCGCTTGCTGAACAGTTTGAGTCGTCCGACCTTCCTCCTTCGCCCGTTCCCGGCGCACTGACTTCGCAAACGCCATCCACTCAGTCGCCCGCCTTGCCCCAGGGGTCTTCACCTTCGAGCGGTGTCGTCGAGTCGCAGCAGGCCACGAACGCTCCGCAAGCGGTTGACGCGCAGGGGGGATCCGATGGCGGGACGCAAACCGAGTACACCTGGCAGGACGGCGACCGCGCGCTGACGGTTACGCTCCAGGCCGACCTGGTGTTGGACGAAAGCGCCTCCACGAAGGGCGCCGCGGGAGCGTCGCCGGGCGGCGCCATAGTGAAGGCAGCGGATGCGCAGGGCGAGGGCACGGGCCTGCCGGTGTTCAAGTCGCAGTCAGGCGCGCTGATGACGCTTCCCGGCGGTGTGCTCCTTGTGCTTGACCCGGAGTGGACCCAGACCGAGATCAACGCCTTCTTCTCCAGCAACGGCATCAAACTCGACAGCGTGACGGAACTGGACTTCCTTGAAAACGGCTTCTTCGTCGAAACGGAGGCGGGCTTCCCATCGCTGGACCTGGCCAACACCCTTGCGACCAAGGACGGCGTCATCCTCTCCAGTCCCAACTGGTGGACGGAAGTGACCGTCAGATGAGGGCCTCAGCCTGCCGCGCACCCTCCTCGGGATGACGGGCCCAATGGCCATGGCGCGGCGACCCTCCAGGCTGCTGCTGGCCGTTGCGGGGACGCTGCTCCTTGTGCCTGTGCTCTTCCTTGGAACGGTGTTCGCACAGACCGGCACGCCGGGTCCGCCGACCGTCGACACGGTAAGCGCCGGCGACAGGGCGCTTACCGCCGGGTGGAGTGAGCCCTCGGACACCGGCACGGCAATCATCACCGCCTACGACCTTCGCTTCATTCTGACCAGCTCGGACGAGACCGTCGACGCCAACTGGACGGTGCAGGAGGACGTGTGGTCGGGCGCGGGCGACCTGCGGCACACCGCCATCGGCCTCGACAACAACAACCAGTACGACGTGCAGGTGCGCGCGGTGAACTCGCGCGGCGACGGCGTGTGGTCGGCGACCATGACCGGCACACCAGCCGACCACGGCAACAGCCGCGGCAGCGCAACGGACATCGCGCTGCAGACGCCGACGCTGGGCTACATCGCTTCCAGCAGCGACGTGGACTTCTTCGAGTTCACACTGGACGATGACTCGGGGGTATTCATCTTCACCACCAGCTACGTTTCCGGCTTCCTCGCCACCACCGGCGAGCTGCAGAACAGCAGCGGCAACCGCATCAAGGACGACGAGGACGGGCCGAAGTTCCGGGAGCACGGCGACCAACTCTTCATCTGGGACGACCTGTCGGCGGGGACCTACTACGTGATGGTGGAGGCGCCGGAGGCGGGGTACTACACACTGCACACGCAGCCCGTGCACAACAGCACAAACGTGGACGACGCCGTGGGCCTCAACCTCGGCGGGCGGGCCGACGGCATCATGGATCTTGGGGCCGAGGACGAGGACTACTTTCGCTTAGAGGTCTCGGCGACCACGGACGTGATGATCTGGCTGCCTCGGGCCAAGACGGGGCTCGATCCGCTGGGCACGCTGCTCGATGCCGAGGGGAAGGTTGTCGCGAAGCACGACGACAGCTTCCTAGACGGCGACAGGTCAGAGCACTTCATCATACGAGAGAGCCTGACCGCCGGCGTCTACTTCCTGAAGGTGAGCGGGGCCCCAACCACGACCTTCGACGAGTGCAAGGGCTTTACCCCGGAGTACCTCCGATTCTCCTGGGAGAACTGTCAGGACACCGTCAGGAAGACAGCGTCAACGGTTGGAGGGCCGTACACCGTCGCGGCGGTGGCGGTGCCCGCGCGAAGCAGCTCACGGTCGTCGGCGGCGCCGCTGGCGCTTGGGGAGGGCTCGCTGGCGGGCGGGCGCATCGACACGAACAGCGATTCAGACTACTTCAGCCTCAGCGTCGACGAGCCAACCCACGTCAAGTTCGAGGTGGTGAGCGCGGACATCGAGACGGAAGGCACGTTCTACGGCACCGACGGCAGCGAGAAGGCGGCGTTTGTCTCGGACACGGACTACCTCCCCGGCGCGCTGGGCTTCACGCTGTACGCGAGCCTCGAGGCTGGAACGAGCTACGTGCAGGTGAAGTCCGACGACGGCCTGGTCTCCGGGCCATTCGCCATCCGCGTCACTGTGGACGAGGATTACACCGAGTTCCTGTCCACCTGCACCGGCCTTACCACCTCGTACTCGGACCCCCTGTACGGCTGCCAGTGGAGCATGAACAACACGGGGCAGAACACTGGAGGCCGGTCCGGCACTGCGGGCGAGGACATCAACGTCGAGGACGTCTGGGCCGGAGGCAACCTTGGTGAAGGCATCAACGTCGCCATCGTCGACACCGGCCTGTACTACGCGCACGAGGACCTGAAGGACAACGTCGATACAAGCAGGAACCACGACTACACGCCACGTGGGAATGTCTTCGAGCGGCACTACTTCCACGGG
Organism: Dehalococcoidia bacterium; assembly: GCA_965249605.1. Classification (GTDB taxonomy): domain Bacteria; phylum Chloroflexota; class Dehalococcoidia; order Lucifugimonadales; family UBA1127; genus UBA1127. The sequence goes on along the minus strand of OZ252245.1, from coordinate 753,891 downwards.
ACCGCAATGGCAGGCCTCATCGCCGCGCGGGACAACAGCGTGGGCATGCGCGGCGTGGCCCCGCGGGCAAGCATCTACGTCTACAACGCGATCCGTAGCGGCAGTTTCCTCAGCATTTCTGACGCTGCCGCCCGCAATCGGGACGTTACCGCCGTTTCCAACAATAGCTGGGGCTTCATAAACGGACCTGGACTGGATCCCTCACCACGGTTTTGGCAGCTCGCAATAGAGTCGGGCGTCACGGAGGGTTTGGACGGGAAGGGCGTCTTCTACGTCTTTGCCGGAGGCAACGGGGACCGCGAGGGGGACTATTCCAACCTCAATGGCCTAGCCAACTATTACGCGGTCACCGCGGCGTGTGCGGTAAACGACCGGGGCCAGCGACCGACGTACTCGGAGGAGGGCTCCAACCTGTGGGTGTGCGCGCCCTCCGGTGACTCGGGACGCCAGGGAGAGTTGGCAACCGTCAACTACGACAGGTACAGAAACGGCCTCGCGGGTACGTCGACGTCTACTGCGCTCGTCTCCGGCGTAGCCGCGCTGGTGCGGAAGGCCAACGCGGCCCTGACGTGGCGCGACGTCAAACTGGTGCTGGCCGGGTCCGCGAGGAAGAACGACTCCAGCAACTCCGGCTGGGCGACGGGCGCAACCAAGTACGGATCTGCCACTGACACCTACAACTTCAACCACCAATACGGCTTCGGCGTGGTGGACGCCAAGGCGGCGGTGGACCTGGCGGCCACGTGGACCAACGTGCCGGCGATGAAGCACGTGACGGCGGGCTCGGCGGGCGACCTCGACCTGGCGATTGCGGACAGCGGCAGCGCGAGCAACAGCGTCACCGTTGGCGGCGGCATCGACTTCATCGAGCACGTGGACGTCCACCTCGAAACTGCGCACCAATCGTTCCGTGACCTGAAGGTGAAGCTCACCTCGCCCGCCGGCGCGACGTCTGTGCTCAGCGTGTCCCACGACGCGGACGACAAGTACCCGCTGAACGGCGAGTTCCGCTTCGGGACGGCCGCGCACCTCGGAGAGGGATCCTCGGGCACATGGAGGCTTCGCATCACCGACGAGGTCACGGGCACCGCGGGCACGTTAAAGTCATGGAGGCTCAAGATCTACGGCCATTCGTCTAGCGAAGACGTTCCGGCCATCGCGTCGGTGACGCCGGAGGACACCAAGCTCATCGTCGGGTGGACGGCGCTGGACGACGACGCGGTCACGGCGTACGACGTGCGGCACATCGCGAGCAACGCGCCGGACAAAACGGACGCGAACTGGACGGTCGTCGACGACGCCGTGACCTCGGGGTCAGGCGGGTTGTCGGACACCATCTCAGGGCTCACCAACGGCACCTCGTACGACGTGCAGGTGCGGGCAGTGCGCGGCAGCGACGACGGGGCGTGGTCGGGCACCGTCGTAGGCACGCCGACGGCCGGGAGCGCGGCCGTGCCTGCCATCGACGCCGTGCGCTCCGAGGATACGGCGCTCAACGTATCGTGGAGCGCGCCCGCGACTCCTCCCTCGGCAACGACGGCATACGACGTGCGGCACAAGCGCAGCGACGCCAATAGCTGGACCGTCGTCGATGACGCATGGACCGAGGGAGAGCTTACCTACACCATCACCGGCCTCGACAACGGCGTGAGCTACGACGTGCAGGTGCGGCACGTTGGCACGAGCGACGGGACGTGGTCGACAACGGGCACGGGGCAGCCCTCGGACTTCGGGAGCACGGTGGAGACCGCCGGCACGCTGCCGCTGGACAGTCCGGTGCAGGGCGTCATAAACGGTGCAGGCGACGTCGATGTGCTGAAACTCGAACTGGCAACGGCCAAGTACGTCTGGTTCTACACCACAGGGGACACGGATACCGTTGCGGAGCTGCTGACCTCGGAAGAGGTCATCATAGGAGCGGATGATGACGGAGAGTTGCCGGACAGTGGGAGCAATTTCCTGCTACCGACATATCTCGACGCAGGCACCTACTACCTGCGGCTAAGGGGCTTTCGAAACACCACCGGGGACTATGTGCTCTGGGCGGAGGAGGTCCCCGACAGCACGAGCAGGTCCAATGCCGTGCCACTCCCACTCGACAGCCCCGTCCGCGCGAGCTTCGACGTCGCTGAAGACATCGACTATTTCAAGCTGGAACTTACGACTGAGACTGATGTGTTGCTGCGCAGCACCGGAAGGTGGAATCCCCGAGCGGAACTCACCAACAGTTCGGGCGGCTTCCTGGACTCCGACAACGACGGCTGGCTGCCAACGGGTATCCGCAATTTCTTCATGCGCGCGACTCTGGCCGCGGGCGTTTACTACCTGAAGGTCGATGAGGTTGCAGCGCTTACGGGCCCCTACGTCATTCACGCGGAGACCATGACCGAGCCCGGCAGCACCTCCGCGGACGCCTACGAACTGACCCTTGGCGTGGCCGGGGGCGGCAGCATAGACCCGGCGGACGACACTGATTACTTCACCTTTACGTTGACGGAGAGAACGAGGACCGCGATCGCCGCCTTTGGCGTAGGCAGTAATGGCGCTATATTGAAGGTGACTGGCGAACTCCTGGACAGCAGCCTCAACTCGGTGTTGCCGTTCCCGATGTCAGAAATTGACTTCGATCTGGCGTTCAGTGAGTCGATCGAACTCTCGGCAGGCACGTATTACATCAAGATGACCAGCAGTACAGGCACCGACACTGAGGACTATGCGGTAATCGTCGTCGAGGACCTGCGGTTCGACCAGCTTGCGGCAAGGTGTCCCGGCAGCCTCATCGGCATCTCGGACGCCTTCGCGGGGTGCCAATGGCACCTGGTCAACGAGGGCCAGTTCGGCGGCCTCGCGGGACCGGACTTGAACGTCGAGGGCGTGTGGGACGCCGGTTATGATGGGGACGGCATCACCATCGCAATCGTCGACGACGGCTTGGACTACGAGCATGAGGACCTGAGCGCCAACGTCGATACGACCCAGAACTACAACTACTATACCCACGAGCCCGATCTGACGGTCAATGAACTCAACCCGCGGCATGGCACGTCGGTCGCCGGCATCATCGCCGCTGACGACAACGACATCGGGGTGCGCGGAGTGGCGCCGGGGGCCACCATCTACGGCTACAACCTCCTGACCTTCGCAACTTTCTTGAACGAAGCGGATGCCATGACCCGGCAAATGGCCACCACGGCTGTCAGCAGCAACAGTTGGGGGCCACCCGAGGTCGGTCTTCCTGAGGCGGCCACGTCCGTCTGGAAGCTGGCTATAGAAAGTGGCATCACCGATGGCTACGGAGGCAAGGGGGTCTTCTACGTTTGGGCAGGAGGAAACGGAGGCGACAATGACTACTCTTCCCTCGATGAATATGCCAGCTTCTACGGAGTCACGGCGGTGTGCGCCGTCAACTACCTCGGTAAGCGCGCCGATTACTCGGATAGGGGCTCGAGTCTGTGGGTCTGTGGCCCGTCCGACGACAGCCTGGACTACGGCCTGCCGGGCATCCTCACGACCGATCTCGGAAACAGCTACAGGACTGACTTTGGCGGCACGAGCGCCGCGGCGCCGATGGTCTCCGGCGTTGCCGCGCTCATGCGCGAGGCCAACAGTGCGCTGACGTGGCGGGACATCAAACTGATCCTCGCGGCCTCCGCCCGAAAGGTGGACGCCAACAGCGATGGCTGGGAGAGGGGCGCGCTGAAGTTCGGCTCGACATCGGAGCGGTACAGTTTCAACTACGAGTATGGCTTCGGGCTGGTGGATGCACAGGCGGCAGTCGACATGGCGAGGAGTTGGAGCACGCTGCCGGCCTTCCGCCAAATCTCCGTGCCCTCCAGGTATCTTGGCGTTCGCATTCCAGACTACTCAGGCGGAGACTATCTGGCGGCAGTGACGGACAGCATCACGGTTGAGCCGTATGTGAACTTCGTTGAGTACGTGCAGGTGGAAGTGGAGCTTTACCATACGTCATTCCGGGACCTGCACATCGAACTGATTTCGCCGAGCGGCGCCGTTTCCGTGCTCACACCGGGACTGGAGGTTAAGGGTACAGGCAAGTGCGACGTTTCCCCTCTTTGCATCACGCAGAATGGAAAGTTCACGTTGGGCACAGCCAAGCACCTGGGTGAGAACGGGGCCGGGGTATGGCAACTGCGGATGACGGACCTCAACACTGGAGGTACCGGAATTCTCCAGACGTGGGGCATCACCGTTTACGGACACGGCGACGGCCCCGGGTTCGCCGAAATCGACACGGTGACGGATGGCGACCGGAGCGCAACCATCGAGTGGACTGCGCCGGTCATCACCGGCAACTCGACCATCACCTCCTATGACGTGCGCTACCGGGGGGACGAGCAGGACTCGGAGTGGGCGTTGGTGGAGAGCATCTGGACATCGGGGACACTGAGCTACACACTCACCGGGCTTGAGGGCAGGAGCAAGTACGACGTCCAGATTCGCGCGAGGAGCAGCAGTCGCGCCGGGCCGTGGTCCGAGCCGGAGGATGTTGAGCCAAGGCTAACGGCTCCCACAGCTCCTTCCATAACGGCGGTCGACCCTGGCAACCAAACCCTCGGCGTCACGTGGACGCCGCCGCCCGAGGCTGTGGGTGACGAAATCACCTCGTATGACCTGCGCTACATCCTGACCACCGCGGACGAGACGGACCCCGACCTTTGGACGGTCCGCACATCGGTGTGGACGTCCGGGCCGCTGGACTATGCCCAGGGCGGGCTCACCAACGGCTCGGGCTACGACGTGCAGGTGAGGGCGGACAACGGCAAGGGCGATGGCGCGTGGTCGGCGAGCGATACCGGCACACCCGCAGACCAATTGGACGTGCGCTTGCAATGGGCCAGCTCGGCCACCACGGTCAATGAGAACGCGGCAACGGTCACGCTCCAGGCGGAGATGGTCACCACGGAGGCGGGGACGCTGCCAGGCGGGTTCTTCGTTGATGTCGACGTCGCAGTATCGGGCACAGCGGACACCCCCGCGGACTACACGTTGCAGACGACGTCGCTCCGCTTCTTCACCAGCGACTTTTCCTCGTTCGACGACGGCGGGCAGACCCGCTATCGGGCGGTCGCGGATGTCGATGTGGACATTGTGAACGACGTCCTCAACGAGTCCAGCGAGCAGATTTCGCTGGCGCTGGTGTACGACGCGCCAGCGCTACCCCACCTGCTTGGCAACAACGCAAACCTGGCGGTCACCATCACCGACGACGATGATGGGGCCGTGGCCATTTCCTGGGAGCAGTCAACAGTGACGGTGGACGAGGACGATGGAACAGTGACGCTTCGGGCGGTCGCCACCACGGCGCAGAACGAGGCCCCGGGCGCGGACTTCGTCCTGGAGGCGTCGGTATCATCGATCGCGGGGACCGCTGCGAGGAGCGCCGACTACACCCCGCTTGCAAAGAACGTCGTGTTCAGCGGCAGCTCATTCCGGCCGACGACTGTCGACGGGCAGCCCCGCTATCGCGCCACGGTCGAGGTCGAGCTACCCATCATCGACGACGGCGATGACGAGCCGGATGAAGAGCTCACCGTCGTACTGTCGTACGCGAACCCGACCCTTCCTGGCCAGCAGGGACCCGCCGCCACGGCCACGATCACCATCAAAGACAACGATTTCGTGCCCATCACCATCAGCTGGGACGAGACTTCCGTGAGCGTCGACGAGCACGCGGGCACGGTAACCCTGCAAGCGCGGGCGACCACGACGGTGGACAAGATGCCGGAGAGCGGTTTCACTGTGGACCTGTCGGCTACGACGGCCGACGGCACGGCCACGCAGGGCTCAGACTACCGGAGCCTGCCCAGCAACTTCAGCTTCAGTCAGGGCGATTTCACCCGCGCAGACGTCGGAGGACAGTTCCGTTTCCAGGCCACGCGGGACATCAACATCACCATCACGGATGACGCCTCGGCCGAGCCGGACGAGGACTTCACCGTCACCCTCGCCTATCGCGGCACGCTGCAGTCTCACTGGACGGGCGGCAGCGATGTAGCGACGGTCACCATCGTCGACAACGAGCAGCCGCAGGTGATGTTGGGGTGGGATGAGACGGTCTTCACGGTAACCGAGCCCACTGCACCCGGCGGCACGACAACTGTGACGCTTACGGCCGTGGCAATCACCCTGGCAGACCGGCAGCCGGAAGCCGGGTTCACGCTGGACTACACCGTCGCGACGGCAGACGGCACAGCGACGGAACCGTCGGACTACGAGGTGGTGTCGCAGTCCGTATCGATACCGAGCAGCGCCTTCACCGTGGACACCTCGACCGGGCAGACGCGGTGGCGAGCGACGCGCACCTACACGGCGCTCATTCAGGACGACACCGTCGACGAGACCGACGAGACCTTCACGGTGACGCTGGCGTTCAACGACCCCAGCGCCCCCTACCTGGTGGCCGGCGACCTGACGGCCACGATCACCATCGAGGACAACGACCACGTGGCGGTGACCCTCGGGTGGCAGCAGACGATGGTGACGGCGGAAGAGCCCACCACGAGCGGCGGGACGACAACCGTCACCCTCACCGCCAGGGCTGTCACCGCGACGAACAAGCAGCCAGAAGCCGGATTCGTGCTGGACTACTCCGTGAACTCAACAAACGGATCAGCCGTAGACCCGGATGACTTTGACGGGGTCTTCAGCAATGCGGAATCGTTCGTGCCGAGCGACTTTTCGCGGAGGAGTGTCGGGGGCCAACAACGGTTTGTGGCCTCCAAGGACTTCACGGTAACCATCGCGGACGACGTGGTGGATGAGCCGAATGAGATGTTCACCGTGACCCTGCGCCTTACGAACCCGAGCCTTCCGCACCTCAGCGAGGGTGACACCGTCGCAACGGTGACCATTGACGACAACGACCACGTGCCGGTGAATCTCAGTTGGGAACAGTCGTCGTTCACGGTCTACGAGGACGCAGGGACTGTCACCCTTCGTGCGGAGGTCACGACAGAGGTCGACAAGATGCCGGAAAGCGGCTTCGACGTTGTGGTATCCGTTGAGGCCGTTGACGACAGCGCAACGAGGAATGAGGACTTTGGCCCTCTGTCGGCGACGCCAAGCTTCCTGCAGAGCGACTTCACCCCCGTCGACACGGGTGGCGGTCGGCAGCGCTACCGGGCAACGCGAGAGTTCATGGTGACCATCCTTGACGACACCATGGATGAATCGATTGAACAATTTGAAGTGGTGCTGTCCTATAGCAACCCGACATTGCCGCACTTGAGGGGCAGCAGCGCCGGGGCAACTGTCACCATCAACGACAACGACCACGTGCCGGTCACGTTGGGCTGGGAGGAGACGGAGTTGACGGCGGAAGAGCCGACGAGTGTGGGCGCCACCACGTCGGTTACCCTGCGCGCCATGGCGGTTACTTCCACGGACAAGCAGCCCGAGAACGGGTTCACCTTCGACTTCACCGTGAGTACGGCCAACGGCACCGCGCGGCAGCCGGACGACTACGAGGAGCTGTCAACAACGGCAACTTTCGACCGCAACGACTTCTCGCGCACTACGGTGGACGGGCAGTTCCGCTGGGTGGCTTCGCGAAACTTCACCGTCGACGTGGAGCACGACACCGTGGACGAGCCGCTGGAAACGTTCACCGTCAGGCTGGCCTACGTTGGCGGCAGCCAGCCGTACCTGCTCCAGGGCAACGTGACGGCGACCGTGACCATCACGGACGACGCCGCGTCCCTTTCGGACCTTCGCACAACGGTTATCGCCGACCGGAGCATTGCCGCGCCGGGGGACCAGATCACCTACGATTGGTCGGTCGGCAACAGCGGGCCGGCGGATACCACCGGTACGGTGCTCACCGCGACGCTCGATGGGGGCGTGACCTTTGTCTCGGCTGACGTCAAGGCTCCGACTGGAAGCCAGTGCAGGCGTTCCGGTGTCACGGTCACATGCACGCTCGGGACGCTGAGCGTTGGCGGAAACGCGGAAGGCATGATTGTTGTTGATGTTTCCGACAATGCCTCTGCGGACCTGGGCTTCACCGCCACGGCTCACGGCGACCAACTGGACAGTACGCCTGCTGACAACGACGACTCAGCGACCACCGCGCTTGACGCACCGCCGCGGAAGATCACGAACTTGTCGGCGTCAGGGGCGGCCGGGCACATCGACCTGACCTGGAGCGCTCCCGGGGATAACGGCAGCGCCATCACCGGGTACGAGCTGGAACGCCAGGCAGGAACAGGCGCCTTTCTGCCCCTGACGCCGCCTGATCCGGCCGCTCTCTTCTACCGTGACGATAACGTGGAAGAGGATACGGACTACACCTACCGGCTTCGGGCAGTCAACGCGGATGGCGAAGCAGAATGGTCAAACGAGTCGACAGCAATGCTGAGCGTCACTCCACCGCCGCCGCCCCCCATTACGGGTGTTGGCGGTGGCGGCTTTGGTCCCTCGCCGATCGCGCCCAAGTTCGCCGACGGCTTTCGCACTACGCGCAGCGTCGTGGCCAACGCGAGGGCAGGAGGTCTTGTCGGCGAGCCCGTGGCGGCCACGCACCCCGATGACCTCGAGGTCACGTACTCGCTCAGCGGGGCGGATGCCTCACTCTTCACCGTGGACGAAGAGACGGGGCAGATTCGGGTGAAGGAAGGGGCGGAGTTCGAAGCTGACAGGACGTACACGGTGAACCTCACGGCTACGGACAGCGCCGGCTTTGGGGCTATCATCATCGTGGCGATCCAAGTGGCCGAGCCATCATTCAGCCCGTTCGACTTGAACAGCAACGACAAGATTGAGCGGGACGAGGTCATTGCGGCCATAAAGGACTACTTTGCCGGAACAATCACCAAAGAAGACGTCATTGAGGTGATCAAACTGTACTTTGCGGGTTAGTCAATGCGACGGCGCGGCTCGGTTTGGACGCCGCCGGCAACGGTCCGTAGTCCATGCGGGCAGTGATTGAGGGCTGACCGGAGGTTCGGTTGACAGGCAGTTAACGGCACCTTTCATCCGGGTCGACGCTTAAAGCGATCACTGCCTGTTCAGGCGTCCATTCAGGGAGAATAGGGAAGGCGGTGAGAGTCCGCCGCATTCGCGCCACTGTAAGCGGGAAACCGGGCCGGCGCCTATTTTCGCCGTAGTGCTGGGAAGGGGTCGGTGCATACGGCCCACTCGCGAGCCAGAAGACCTGCCTGAACGGTAGGTGACCACTCTCGCACGAGAGAGGGTCCTTCGATCGCCGGGCGGTTGGCCCACCATTCCCGGCCTACATGCGGGTTGATGTTCACCGCCTGTAAGCGGGCTAAGCTGACAGGCAGGGCGATGACGCGGCAAACCACCTACATCTTCACCGAGCCTCGCGTGGGCTACTGGATGCTGAATCCGAGTTTCCGTCCCTGAAGGCCGGCTGGTCGGTCGAAGAGCAAGGGGAGATCGACCGAGCACTGGAGGTTGTTTGGCGGCCGATCGTCGAAGAGGCCCCACCCCCGCCGTCGGACGTGGGTTCCATGATAGTCTCGGGAGTCCTGTCGGAACTCGTCGGACGATGCGTAGAGCAGGGCATCCCGTATGTCGTCCCACACCCCGCGCGGCTCTACATGGCCCATCCCAAGTGGCCGGAGAAAGCATCCGAGCCGCTTGATGAACGTGCCAGGTACTACTGCGAAAGAGACGTGGAGCGACACCTGCGGCTGTGGAAGGATGCCGCTGCACGAAAGGGGCTCGTCCAATTCGAGGCGCCGAACGATGCCGACATGCACCATCCGAAGTGTCGTGGCGACTGGCCGTTACCCTTGCTTTCGTCGCAAGAAGTGGACGCGAACGTCCGAAACTCAAACCACAGAGCCGTAACTGGGGAGATAGCCTCGTCGAGCGGCTCGATGCAGTCTGTGAACGCCGAGCACCTGCAGCATGACGCCGCCGTCAAACAGGAACCGACCCACCCTCCGCAACAATTCCCGGAATCCGTCGAAGCTGGGCTCAGAATGGAGTGGCAACGTCTATGGACAGCTTTCCAGCACGACATCAACACCCTTGCCTACGCACTGCTACACATGTTGGATGTAATTCATGCTAGGCAATTGGCTGAGCGGCAGCGTCTCATCGAAGTCATGGCCGCGAGCGGCGGTGGCTTCAAGACACTTGAGGACTCTGTGCTAGCTGCTGGCGACATTTGCCTAATGCCGAAGTACCCGAAGCTGCAGGTATACCTCGATTTGAATGGAGAGGCGTTGTTTGGACGCAAAGCGCCCGGTGGTTCAGTGACCACTGAATTCTTGTGGACATGCACGCCCTGGTAGGCTCATAGGCTGCCCAGCCACATCTCGAAGATGGTTCTGCCTATCGTCACAATAGATGTACTGAAAGCTTAACTCGCCCGTTTGAGGCGATGTCTGCGGCGTCCGCTCCGCCATGGGGCTCGATGGTGGCGACGGTGGCGGCGCTGTCCAAGGGCTTCCGCCGCTCCTCCAACAGCAGTCCGCGCCTTTTCATTTGCGATTTCTCCCTGATTCTTGTGTTGACGGCGCTCCCTGCTGCGGCGCGGGCGTTTTGTTTTGCGGCCCCCGGCCTATCTGAGGAGACTTTGTCTTTTCACCCCCGGCGTATCTGAGGAGACTTTGCCTTTTCATTCGCTTTGTAGCTGTTGTGACGCATTGCAGATATAAGTCGAAGTTTGCATCGCTATGGAGGGGGAAACAAATCCTGGGTGTTGGGCGCCGGACCGCATGCGAGCGTCGAACCGGGGTATCGGGCGATGTTGTCGTCGGAGACGTGGTTTCCCATGGGGAGAGGGTAGCGACCGGCAGGTCGTGGGGGCAACGGGGCGATGGCAGGGGGTCGCATGGGCGTCGCCGGAAACCGGTCCGTTTCGCCTCCGGCACTGTGGTCGATTACGAGGGCGACGGAGCGGTCCTTTTTCTCAATTGGCCAGACTGTCACTTGCGCAACTCTCTGGGATTCAGTTTGCCTCATTGCAGATTGACAGTGAAGCTGGCGTGTGATACATCTGCGGGGAGTATTTGGGCTGTTATGTTAAGAATTTCATCAAGCGCGATAGTTCGTGAAGAACCCTATGAGAACACGCTGGTTTTGCGCATGAAGCGCTTGGCATTCTTATGCAAACACAGTTGCATCCATCAAGGAGAGGGAGCCACGCAGTAGGCAATTTGAGAAAGGACCGATGGCCGAGATGATGATTTCCGCAGACGACCACATTGACCTTGGGTACCTGCCAGCGGACTTGTTTCTGGAACGCCTTCCCAGTGAGTTCAAGGACCGGGGTCCTCACGTAGAGGAACGGAACGGGAAGGAAATGTGGGTCTGCGATGGCGCCGTCTGGGGCGACTGGCGCGCCGGGCGATGGTATCTAGACGACAAGAGGCCCAGGGTGGCGCTTGATCGCATCAAGCTTGAAGGAAATTATGGAGTCCGCCCAACTACCACAGCTCTCCGCCTGGAAGATATGCAACGGGACGGCGTCGAGTATTCCGTGATGTATCCGCCGATCTTCGGTATGCGCATGGAAGACAAGGAGCTGGGCAAAGCCGTCGTCCGCGCCTACAACGACTGGGCGTCGGATTTCGAGAAGTCCGCGCCGAAGCATTTCCGGATCGTCGCGCAGATGCTGCCGGACGACCCGGAAGGCTCAACCGTGGAGATGCTGCGGTGCGCCGAAATGGGCGTCCGACAGGTGAACTTCTTGGTGGGCACCGTCTCCATGGCTATGTATCAGCCCTCATGGGATGGGTTTTGGGATGCTGCGGAGGCAAACAACATCGTAGTGAACTACCACGTTGGCGGGCCAAGCCGCGCCGGGACCTTTACATCCGCCCAAGCGGCCGCTGAGGTGGAGGAGCGCAAGCCGGCGTTCGGCATGGGCCTCGGCGACGGCTCCACTGTCTTCTACCAACCATTCGTCGGCCTGTTTTCCTACGGTATTCTGGAGAAGCGGCCCAACCTTCGGGTTGTGCTGGCGGAATCCGGCACCGGGTGGATTCCCTTCCAGGTGCAGGAGATGGACTACCGGTACTACCAGGCCATCGAGCGGCGGGGGTCGGGCGACTTCCCGTTGAAGAGATTGCCCAGCGAGGTGTTTAAGAAGCAGGTATGGGCCACGTACCAGCAGGACCTGGTGGGCCTGAACCTCATCCACTTCTTCGGAGATGGCCACATGATGTGGGCGTCGGACTACCCGCACCCCGACAGCACGTGGCCCAACTCCCAGGCGATCCTGGAGAAGGAAATGGCGAACATCGACCCTGCCATGCGACAGAGGATCACCCACGACAACGCCAGGGACTTCTACAAGCTTTAGTCGAGGCGGGGTTCGGCGGGGCTTTCGCAGTGTGTATTTGGGTGACTGCGCCGCAACTTCGTTTAAAAGCAGGACCCGTATAGACACCTCGGATGCAAGGAGAGTGACCGTGAAGGTATTGGTGTTGAACCTGGCGGGGCAGGATGAGGCCCTCAAACCCCTCACGGAGGCCGGGCATGAGGTTGTTTTCGGCCGGCCATCCGCGCCTGGGTCCGTGGCGAGCCCCAGAGAGCCCTATACCCCAGGCGAGTTGATGGAGTTGTGTCACGACGTCCACGCTGTTCTCGGCCCTCCCCCCACATTGACGCATGCCGTCATGGAGGCGGCTCCTCTGCTCCACACCCTGGTTGTTCCTGTCATTGGCTACGAGAGAGTGGATGTTCAGTCCGCTACAGATTTGGGCATCATGGTCTGCAACAGTCCTACGCCAGAGAACTTTGTAAGCGTATCGGAAGCGTCGATCGCGTTGATGACGATGCTGGCGAAGCGCCTCCGGCGAAAGGAAGCGCGCATTCGCGGAGGAGAGTGGAGCCAAAACTCTGACCGCGGCTTCCTGCTCTGGCAAAAGACTGTCGGGATCATCGGATTGGGACGAACGGGTTCGGGCGTGGCCAAGCGACTCTCAGGGTGGGACGTTCGACTGATTTGCTACGATCCTTACATATCCGATGAACGCGCGGCGGAGTTTGACGTGGAGAGGGTCGATCTCCCCACCCTCCTACAGGAATCAGACTTTGTGACGATCCATGTGGTGATTACGCCGGAAACCCACGAGATGATAGCCGAGGACCAACTCCGGATGATGAAACCCACCGCCTACCTCATCAACACATCTCGAGGTGAAGCAATCGAAGAAGTGGCGCTGCGAAAGGCGCTCGACGAAGAGTGGATCGCGGGCGCGGCGCTCGACGTCTTCCATCAGGAACCACTGCCAGTCGACAGCCCGATGAGGAGCCTCGACCCAGACCGAGTGTTTCTCACGCCGCACAGCATTGCCCACACTCACGCGAGCCTCATTGCCAACCGCGAAAAGGCAATCGACACCGCGATCATCGCGCTGAAGGGGGAAGTACCCGACTCAGTGGTAAACCCGGATGTTCTCCCCAAATGGAAAGAACGCCTGCAGTTGATCATGGAGACCGCGTAATTCCCAACCCTTCGAGACCATTGATTCGGCGAGGAGACGGGTCCCGCGAAACAGAGTTGCCTGCGTTATGTGAGAAGGAGAAGACCAAATGGAAAGCCTATCCAAGCGCGCACTTGCGGTGTTTCTTGTTGGCTTAGTGTTCATATTGGCGTTTGCGGCCTGCTCGTCGACAGACGAAGCTACGGACGCCCCATCAGCCTCGGAAGCGGCGGCGCCTGCCCAAGAAGCTGCCGCGGCGGCGGCGCCTGTCGAGGCAGCAGCCGCGACGGCGGTTCCGCAGGCGGCTCCCACGGCGGCGGCGCCTGTAGCGGCAATGCCCAAGGTGGACCGATTAATCATGGGGGTTGTCCCCTTGAGCGGCACCGAGACCAACGAACTCAGGCACAGTTCGTCGCCAACTGTTTGGCCATTCCGGTCCGTCTACGATTACCCGATAGCGCTGAACGTGGAAACCGGGCAACTGATGCCTGGTCTTGCAGAGTCGTGGCAGATTGAACCGGATGGAAGGTCCATGCGAGTGAAGATACGCGAGGGCGTTCCCTTCCACTTCGACTGGGGCGAGTTCACGTCAGCTGATCTTGTAGCTATGTGGAAAGACATCAGCAAGGAGGATAGCCGGCACGGACAGAGCGGCTGGTGGTCCAGCACAGTGGAAGATATAGAAGTTGTCAGCGACTACGAGCTCATCTATCACCCGGTGCGGACCGACGGGCAGATCATAGAGTCTATCTCGGAGATCCAGGGTGGGGCGGAAGTTCGCAGCTCGGCGCAGGTCGAAGCCATGGGAGGCACGCCACAAGCGCTGGAGTGGGCCCAAGCGGGGACCGGCCCCTACCAGACCAAGAGCCGCGAGCTAGGCGTGAACATTTTGCTGGAACGGGCGCCCGGGACCCACTGGAGAGGCGTAACCCCGGACTTCGCGGAGTTTGAATTCCGCTTCATGGCTGAGGTCTCCACGCGTTTGTCCGCTCTCCTGACGGGAGAAATACACATGGCTGATTTGCCCGACGACCTGAGAGGGCAGGCGGTGAGTAGGGGGATGGCGCTCCGCACCGCAGTATTTCCAGGAGTGCGGTTGTTTGGCCTTACCTATTGCTGCTACTTGACTGAGAAAAAGAATCCTGATTCAGGATACGTGCATCCCGATAGCCCACTAATGGACCTCAGGGTGCGGAAAGCGCTCAATAAGGCGATTAATCGCGAAGAGATGAATCAGGCGTTGTTTGGCGGCAAGGGCATTACTATGTACCAGAACCACTTCAACCCGAGCCGCCCAGGATGGGACCCAAGTTGGGAGCAACGGTTCCCTGCGGAGTATGGCTATGACCCCGAGGCGGCCAAGGCCCTGCTCGCCGAGGCTGGCTATGGCCCCAACAATCCGTTGCAAACGACGCTACTGGTAATGAAAGTGACAGGGATAGCCTCGGGCGAGGACCTTTCGGTGACCGTCGGGGGCTACTGGAGCGACATTGGCGTCGACGTGAACCTAGAGTCGACGGATTCCGCTGCTCTTAGGGCTCGGTCCAGAGCTGGCGAACTCGATAACCATACCCGTATGTTTGGCACAGGTTCAAGCTTATGGACAGGTGTCGCGATTCTCAATTCCTCCCATACACGGTCCTTTTCCGGCGTCAACGTGCAACCCGCCGAGCGGTTGCTTTTGAAGCTCATTGCAACCGTAGACCCGACGCAGCGAGACGCCATATGGCGCGATATTGGGAATGCGATGTTCGAGAACCACGGAAGCACCCACCTTTTCTGGCTACCCGCGCAGGCCGCAGTCGATCCGGAGATCGTAGGCGACTGGCTCTTCCCGGGCTCGATCACCGGCACATGGACGCACATTCACAACATCAAGGCTGCCGGTTAGAACGGCGGATTGTCCCTCTCCGATGAGTTGGAGAGGAGGTGGCGCCCATCGCGACTCGATGGGCGCCACCGTTAACGTAGAGCATGTCGTCCAAGCAAGAAGCGCAGGAGTCGCCGCCTCCCGCTACAACAACGGCGGGAGGCGGCGACCGGCGCTTATGTCGCATCGAATAGACGTGAACAGGCAACTTTGGAAAAGGATGGAGCTGAACGATGGCTGACGAAAGAACCTTCGAAGGCGAATCCTGGTGGACGACTACAGGCGCTGACGAGTGGTCGGATGCGCTGATGGCATCCATGAAGCTGGGTGGAGTGGACAACCTCTTCTTCGTTTCCGGCTCTGAGATTGCCTTCTACCAGGAGAGCGCGGCGAAAGCGCGAGAGCGAGAGTGGCCCTCTCCTCGCCTGGTCACCATGACCCATGAAGGAGCTGCGCTCAACGCGGCCATCGGCAGCTCCATGGTGTCGGGCCAACCGGCTGCAACCGCGGTCCACGTCGACGTCGGGACGCTAAACTACGGCGCGGGCATCCACACCGCATGGCGCGGAGGTTACCCGGTCCTGATGATGGCGGGCGCTGGGCCCAGGGCCTACCCCGGCTCGATGACCGGCGGTCGCGACGGCGGCATTCAATGGGTGCAGGAGCCGCGGGACCAGGGCGAAATCGTCAGGCAGTACACCAAGCATGACCACAGATTGGAGCATCAGGACAACCCCGGCCTAATGGTCAGCAGGCTGCTGCAGGTAGCCATGAGCGATCCCCGGGGCCCCGTCTATCTCACTGTGCCGCGCGAAGTGGCGATGCAGTCCATGCCAGGCTCCACCAGTTTCCCCACGCGGGACCAGCTTGGCGTCGCCAGGCCTTCCTGGCCGGACCCCAAGGACGCGAAGACCGCGGCGGAATGGCTCATCAAGGCGAACAATCCGTGCATCTACGTAGCCAAATCGGGCCGCCACCCGGAGTCGGTCGAGGCGCTGGTACGTCTTGCGGAGCTGTTGGCACTGCCGGTGATGGAGACCCAAACGGACAAGATGAACTTTCCCACCACCCACCCGCTGTATGGCACAGGCCCGAGCGCGAAAGACGCAGACGCCCTCCTGGTCATTGAATCCCCTGCGGCCTTCGTGCCGGGCAGAGGCTCTCCCAGCGCCGACGCCAAGATCATCTGGGTGGACGTGGACGCCGTTCAGTCCCGGTACAAGACCATGGAACATCGGGCGGACATGTGGTTGCCCGTGAGCGTCGCCGGCGCTGCCCAGGCCATTTACGACGCCGCGACCGGCCTGCTGACCAAGAGCGACATGAGCCGCATCGCGGACCGGCGGTCCCGGCTCGAGACGCTCAAGCAGGAGAAGGAGCAAGCCTCGGAAGACGCCGCGGCAAAAGCAAGCAAACGGACGCCGCTGCATCCTCGGTGGGTAGCGTACCAGCTGGGGCAGATCATGGAGGACAACGCCATCCTGTTGGACGACGCCCTCAGCAACACGCCCTTTGTGCAGGCTTACCACAAGCGCTCGCAGCCTGGGACCTACTTCAAAAGCGGCGGGAGCACCGGAGGTTGGGGGAGTGGAGCCGCCTTCGGCGCCAAGATGGCCAAGCCCAACAGCGACGTCATACTAGCCTCTGGCGATGGCTATTTCATGTTCGGGACGCCACTGGCGGGCCTTTGGGCGGCGGGTCATCATGGCGCGCCCTTCCTGACCGTCGTATTTGTGAACGGCTCGTACAGCACAGGCACTCGAGGGCTGAAAGGCACGTACCCGGAGGGCTCCGCAGTTCGCGCCGAGAACTACGATGGCGGACTCTTCGACCCACCCCCGGACTTTGCGAAACTCGCGGAGGCGGCCAATGGTTACGGAGAGACCGTCTACGAGGCCGATGAGGTTGGCCCCGCTCTGCGTCGTGGCCTTGAGCAGGTCCGTAACGGCACCCCTGCCCTCATTGCCGCAAAGATTCCTACCGGAGTTCAGGAGATGAGCTTGCAGTAGGAACAGCTCCCGGTGCATTGAACAGTCGATGCCGCAGTTGAAGTAGTCGGTCACGGCGAGGATGGCCTCGCCCCGGTCGATTTGCGCTTGGCTGGGTATGCCAACTCAGCGCCAGTGAACTCGTCGAGCCCAACACCTGGGTCGAGATTACAAGTTTGAAAATGGTTATGTCTACAGTCTCAACGGGCCCACCGCTCGTCGCGGTTCGGAGCGCCGTTTCTGGTTGACAATGCATGCGCGTGTGGATAGTCTCGGCTCTTAATATCCTAGTAGTGCATAATGACACCCATAGTGACAGCGGTTGGGATATGGCAAGCAACGCCTGACCTGTGAAGAATGGTGGTCCGATAGGGAGGGAGCATGGGTTACGAGACTAACGGCGCCCCTATCTCGATGGCCTTTACTGGCGACTCGATGATTAGCCGCGCGCTGGAGCCCTTTCGGGAAGAGCGGTTCTTGAGGGTGCGCGACCTCCTGCATCAATCGGACGTCCGGTTCACCAATGGTGAGATGCTCTTTCACAACTACGAGCACTCGCCGACGTTCTACTCGCAGACATACATGCGGTGCGACCCCAAGTTCATCAAGGACCTTCAGTGGTTCGGCGTCAACCTCATGGCGTGCGCCAACAACCACTGCACCGACTTTGGTGAGAACGGCGTTCTGACGAACAACCGGAACCTGGATGAAGCCGGGATGGTCCATGCCGGCACCGGGAAGCACTACGCCGACGCCCTGTTCCCCGCGTACTTGGACACCGCCAAGGGCCGCGTCGCGCTCATCTCTGCCACTACGTCCGCGCGCCCCAACGCCCGCGCGGGGGACCAGCGCCCGGACATGCAGGGACGGCCCGGCGTCAATCTCATTCGTTGGATCAACGAGTGGACCGTTGACCGGGAGACCTTCCAAACCCTGAAGGGCATGGCCCAGCAGTTCGGATGGAGGCAGGCGGTCCCGGCCTGGTACAACCGGGCCTACGGCGTGAGCGGCGAGGACGAGTCGACTGTCGCCTATCTGCCCGATAGGAACATTCTAGGTGTGGGAACAGAGGACCCGGCGGCGCGGTTTGTGCTGGGCGACGCCTTCGAGCGCCATACGCGGATCCACCGGATGGACATGCAGCGAAACCTCCAGAGCGTCGGAAACGCCCGCAGGATGGCGGATTGGGTCGTCTTTACCATGCACAGCCACGAGGGCGGGCGGCTAGAAGATGAGCCTGCGGAACACGTCACGGAGATGGCCCACGCCGTGATTGACGCCGGCGCCGACGTGTTCATAGGCCACGGCCCGCACCTTGACAGGGGCATCGAAATCTACAATGGCAAGCCCATCATCTACAGCCTTGGCGCCCTCATCATCGAGAACGACACCGTCGAGCGGATGCCCCAGGACAGCATGGTGCTCTACGGTCTGGGGCACGACAACGTGCCGGCAGACCTGTTCGAGACCCGGCGGGCTGGGCCAAGGCGTCAGTACGAGGGCACGGACCCCCACCACCAAAGCGCCGTCGCCGTGGTGGCCTTTGACGACAACGGCCTCCTGGACATCAAGCTCCACCCCATCGAGTTCGGTCAAGACCTTCCACGCACCAGTTCGGGCCGCCCGCAGCTGGCTGATGGCGAGGGCGCCCGCGAGACACTGGAACGCTTTCAGCGCCTTTCCGAGCCCTTCGGGACCAAGATAGAGATTGAGGGCAACCTGGGCACGGTGAAGGCGGCCTCCGGGGCGCTGGTCTGATCATTGGACGCATGGGCCGCGCACACCGCGCTGTTTGCGCGCGAGAACGGATACAGTGACCTATGCCACCTATTGAGGTAGGCCTGCAATTTCATATCCCGACCTTTCGGGGCGTGCCCATGTCCGAGCTTGTGGGCCTGGGCAAGGCGGCGAAGGCGGCGGATGTCTCGCAAATATGGGTGACGGACAACCTGCAAAGCCGCAACTCCTTTGTGGTGCTGGCGGCCCTGGCGGCAAACGTGCCCATCAACCTCGGCACCGCCGTCATGGTGCAGTACTTCCGCAACCCGGTGGACGTCGCCGACGCGGCAGCGGCCGTCAGCGAGATGATGGACGCCCAAGAGCTGAGCATCGGCATCGCCCGGGGCAACGCGGGGACACCGCGCTTCGTCAACACCGTCAAGCCCATCTCCATGCTCCGGGAGACGGCGCAGAGCCTCACCCGTCTCCTGGCCGGTGATGCCGTGCAGTTCAACGACTACCCCACCATCGCGTCCTACTTCAACTTCGCCCCAGACGCGTCGTTTCAACTGAACTTCGGGCCAAAGACCCGTGTGCCCCTCTACTGCGGCGGGAACGGGCCGCTGAGCCTTGCTGTGGGCGGGGAGTTCATGGACGGCCTGATATTCGGCGGGACGTTTCAGGCCGTCGCCCGCACCGGTCGCATGGAATCGCTGCTTGAGACGTTTGACGACGCAGCCGCCGGGGCCGGGAAGACCGGGAAGTTGCCGAAGGTGGCTGAAATAAAGATATCCGTAGCGCGGGACGGTGAAGCCGCCCGACAGTTCGTCCGGCGCAGCGCCGGGACCAGAGTCCTCAGCTTGCGGGATCGCGGGTACACCGAGGAACAGATAGCGCGGCTGGGCGTCTCGCCGGAGGAGATGGACCGCCTGGATGTGGCCCGCAACGAAGGGGCCTCGCCCGAGCAGTTCATGGCGATGGTGACGGACTCGATGATCGACGGCATTTTCGTGGCGGGCGACCCGGCTTTCTGCCAGGAGCGCATGGTCGAAGTCCTAGGGATGGCGCAGGCGCACGGGTTTCAGCAACTCATGTTCTCCGAATGGGGCCCGGAGCCTGGCGAAGCCCTGAAACTGCTGTGCAGCGAGATCATTCCAGGCGTCCGGGCCTAGCAGACTAGGATGCAACGCCAAGGGAAACCGCCGAACAGGGGCGCCCTACAACGACCAAGCTGCCGACAGCCATGTCGTCCGCGGTGATGGGAATCGGCGTCGCACTGTTGTCTGGGAACCTTGACTGGCTGTGGAATGGGTGTACTGTAGAGGCGTCTCCATTGGCGGTGTCGCCACAGGAACCTGCTTCAAATTGACTAGTGTACAGAGCAAACAGTTTATGGAAAGTGGGCACGGGAGGGCAAAATGTTGAGGAAGAAAATGCTCAAAGCGACGATTCTGGGGTTAGCCGGACTCTTGGCCGTTGCGCTGGCGACGGCCGCTTGCGGCGGCAGCGGCGGCGAGACAAGCGCCCCAACGTCCCAAACGCAGCCCCAGCCCGCCATGGCTCCGGCGGCAGCGGCCCCGGCTCCTACCGCGGCGGCAGGGCAGAGCATTATTCCGGGATCCCCGCAGCAGCCCGCCAGCGCCGTTGCGCCGCAGGCGCCACCGCCTGCGGCAATGGCCGTCGAAGGCGCGGTGGAGCGCCTCGTTTTCGCCTCCGCCGCCATCGAGCGCGAGGACATCTCGACGCCCAACATTTTCAGGACCAACAACTGGAAGCAGACCCCCATGTACGAGAACCTCGTGGACATCGACCCTGTCACCGGACAGGCGTTGCCGTACCTCGCCACCGAGTGGTCCGTGTCTGAAGAGGAGATGCGGTTCACGCTCCGGCAGGGGGTGCAGTTCCACAACGGGTGGGGGGAATTCACCGCCAAAGACGTCGAGCACATGTATTGGGAGATGGCGCATCCCGACACCGAACTCGGGACCGGAAGGAACTTCCGGAACCAGATTGATGGGGTTGTGGTCGTCAACGACTACGAAGTCGTGATGCCCCTGATAGAGCCGAACCCCATCCTGTTCAGGGCCATCAGCCAGTACCAAGAGATAGCAGTGATCAACAGCAAGGCGCACTTCGACGAGTTCTTCGCCGCGAACCAACGCTGGCCGGAGATTGGTGAGGAACCGATAGCCGGGACGGGTCCCTACCAGTACGACGACATCGAGGAGGGCTCCTACCTGCGCTACAGGCGCGTTCCCGGCACCCACTACAGGGACCAAGTCGACTTTGAGGAGCTGGAGCTCCGGTGGATACCGGAGGCTTCCACCAGAATGGCTTCCCTGCTCACCGAGGAGGTGCATATCGCCAATCTGCCCACTGACTTGGCCAGTGAGGCCGTCAGGCGCGGCATGAAGAACGTCGACGCCCAAGCAAGCGACCTGCGAATGCACATTGCCTTCGTCTGCTGCCACCTGAATGACCGGGAAGACCCCTCGATGGGGTACATCTACGGCGACGACATTCCCATGATGGACATCAGGATCCGGCGCGCCATCTCAAAGGCTATTGACCGGGAGGTCCTGAACCAAGCCTTCTTCGGCGGCAACGGCCAGTTGGCGGTCATGAACGGGTATAAGGAATCGACGCGCGGCTGGAACCCAGAGTGGGCGGAGCGGTACCCAGAGCAGTTCGGCTTCGACCCAGATGCTGCACGGGCACTGCTGGCGGAGGCTGGCTATGGCCCGAATAACCCGTACGAGCTCACCTTCATCTTCCAGACCTCGCTGCCGGAGGGGCCGGACGTCATCGAGACGACCGGCAGAATGCTGGAAGACGTCGGCATCGGCGTCAAGTTCGAGTCGATGGACGCGGCCACAGCCAGGGCCAGGGCGCGCAACTGGGAGTTCGACAACCATCTGTTCCTGCGGACAGGCGGCAGAGACATATTCAGCTGGCTCTTGACGGAAGCAAGCCAGAACTTCCACACCTCCTGGCACTTCGTACTGCCGGAGTTCAACACCTTGCAACCCTCCACCAGAAGCACGATGGTCCCGGCGGAGCATGAACGCCTTTTCCGGGAGGCGGGCAACTTGGCGTTCGACAGCGTTCAGCATGTGCCGTTGCTCTGGCTCCCCCGCAATGTCACCGTCAACCCGGAGATTGTGGAGAGTTGGATATATCCTGGAAGCGGACTGTCCTGGAGCCACTTCTACCTGATCCGCGCGGTCCAGTAGGTCCCGGCACATGACCAGGCGTTAAACAGGCGACGCAGAAAACAGCCTTGAGGTTGAGAACGCAAGCAATGGCATAGGGAAAAGGGGAGAGGACAATGCTGACATCTGAAGAGAACGAACTGATCTGTCGCGTGGGGCCTGGGACGCCCATGGGGAACATGATGCGCCAGTACTGGATTCCGGGGATGCTCTCCAGTGAGCTTCCCCACCCCGACTGTCCCCAGGTGCGGGTCATGCTGCTGGGGGAGCCGCTCATCGCTTTCAGGGACAGCGAGGGGCGAGTGGCCCTGATCCAGAACTACTGCCCCCACCGCGGCGCGTCCCTCTTCTACGGGCGCAATGAGGAGGGCGGCCTCCGGTGCGTGTACCACGGTTGGAAGTTCGACGTGAACGGCAACTGCCTCGACCAGATGAGCGAGCCGGCGGAAAGCGACTTTCGGGAGAAGGTGCGGGCGTTGACCTACCCCTGCCGGGAGCGCAACGGCGCGATCTGGGTGTACATGGGGTCGGAGCGGGAACTGCCCCCCCTGCCGGACATCGAAGCCAACATTGCAGAGGACTACCACACCCTCGCCATGGAGCACGACCACAACTATTTGCAGGTGCTGGAAGGTACCATCGACACCATCCACGCCGGCATCCTGCACGCGGGCGCCACGCGTTGGGAGGACCAGCCGGAGGACAGCTTCTCCCACTACTACCTGAAGAGCCGCAAGGCGCAGTTCAAGATGCTTGAGACGCAGATCGGCGCCTGCATGGGGACCTACCGCGACGGCCCTCCCGGCATGGACTACTGGCGGATCGCCGAGTTCCTGATGCCCTTCTACGGCATCTCTCCCACGGGCGGAGGGTTCCAGGGCAAGGGCAAACCGTCCAGCCTCACGGCTGCTGTGCCCATGGACGACGAGCACACGCTGTACGTCCACTTCATTGCGAAGAGCGCCTTGGACCACTACGAATTGTTGCCGAACACCTCGGACTGGTACGGACGCTTCCGGCCTATGGAGCAGCCCGCCAACGACTTTATGATGGACCGTGACGTGCAGCGCAACTCCAAGCTCAACTCCGGCGGGCGCAGCTACACCGGCATCCCCAGCGGCAGACACCAGGACCGCGCGATGACCAACAGCATGGGCACCATCTACGACCGCAGCCATGAGCATCTGGGCACTTCCGACTCCCAGATCATTCGCACGCGCCGCCGCTTGATCAGAGCGGCCATCGACTTCGCGGAGACGGGGGCGCCGCCGCCCGGCGTGCACAACCCAGAGTTGTACCAGGTGCGTACGGGAGAGGTCTTCCTGTCAAAGGGCGCTGACTGGGTCGAGGAGACCAAGGAGCTGCGCAAGGCATTCGTGGAACACGCCGTATAGGCAAGAGCGCGCCGAACGGGCGACGCTCGACCGCTCTCGTGGGAGAGACGCGAGGCAAGGCGCTCGCGTCTCTGCTGCGGGGTTGAGATGTATGGCGCACGTCGCTCCGGCGGCATGGTTTCAGGGCATTCAGGCAGCGTGAGGGAATTGACCAGGGCCGTTGGTCCTGGAAGCGAGGGCCGGCAATGGCAGTGCTCGTCGACACGAACATTCACGTCATCGCGCCACCGGAGGCGCGGGACAAGTACCCGTTGAACATCTTCCCCGGCACTGAAAGTGAGTTCACCGAGAGCCAGGTGAACGCGCCGGAGGTCTTCCTGCAGACCATGGTCGAGGCGGGCCTGCATCAGGCCTATCTCATGGCGTCCCGCTTTCACGGCTTCGACAACAGCTACTGCGCGGACGCCCTGCCCCTGGCCCCCGACCGCTTCGTAGGCGTGGCCAACATAGACATCCTCGAGCCCGACGCCCCGGACACCATCAGCTATTGGATAGAAGAGCGGGGCATGCACGGCGTACGCTTCTGGGGCGGCGGGCCACAGGCCGGTCATCGCTTCCCAGGGGACGAGCGCGGTCTGGCAAACTACGTGGACGACCCGAAGCTGACCCCCGCCTGGGAGCGGGTGCGCGACTTGGGCGTGCCCTGCAACGCACAGGCGACGATGCCCGAGGTCCTGCCCAACACGCGTCGGCTGCTGGAGCGTTTCCCGGAGCTTCCCCTCAGCCTCAACAACCTGACCCACGTGCCGGCGGGCGAGGGCGCTGGCTCCCAGGCCGCGCGGGACCTGCTGGACCTGGCGGAGTTCCCAAGGACCTACGTGAACTTCTCCGTGAACTTCGTGAAGCGCACGATGGAGAGCCAACCGGCGAAGGAGCTCCTGCTCGCATTGCTGGAGCATTTTGGGCCGCGGCGCTTGATATGGTCTTCCTTTGGCCGGGGCCTTGCGGAGTCGAAGAGCATCTTGCTGGATGGCCTTTCGTTTCTGTCTGAAGAGGACCGGGCCGGCGTGTTGGGCGAAGGCGCGAGAGACCTGTATCCATCGCTGCGGAAGTTCCAGCCGGACTAGCCGCCCGCCCAGCGCCGCGAGCGTTCGGTTGGACTACGCGGGAAGCCGCGTCGTCGCTGGGGGCAGCGAAAGGCAGCCTGCGCCAATTCGATTTCGGCGGATGTAGAGCTTATGCAGTCCTACATTATGATTCGGATCGCCCAGGGGTTCTTGGCGTTCCTTGGGGTGAGTCTGCTGGTCTTCGTGCTGGTGCGGGCGAGCGGCGACCCTCAGGCGCTGTACGCGGGGGAGGACGAGGGCGACCAAGAGAGCATTGAACACACCAGGCGCCTCTGGGGCCTGGACCGCCCAATTACGACGCAGTATTTCATCTACATGCGCAACATCGTCACCGGGAACTTTGGGGACTCTTTCAGCCGTAGCGGCTCCGTCTCCAACCTCATCTGGTCGCGGCTCCCCGCAACCCTCTTACTGGGCGGCGTGGCGACGGCGATATCGCTCCCCATCTCGTTGTTGCTCGGCGTCGTGACGGCGGTGAAACGCGACACTTTCTTCGACTACTTTGGGAAGCTCGTCGCCTTCGTCGGCCTGGCCATGCCCAACTTCTGGCTGGCCATCATGCTCATTTGGTTGTTCGCCATCACCCTGGACTGGCTGCCTTCGTCCGGGAAGGGAACGTGGCTGCACTTGGTGTTGCCCATAGCCGTGCTGGCCACGCCGGGCGCAACCATCCTGCGGCTCATGCGCTCAACTATGCTGGACCAGTTGGACTCGGAATACGTCAAGCTGGCGCGGATCAAGGGGCTGCCGGAGTGGAAGATCATTTGGAAGCACGTCTTCCGCAACGCGGCCATCGTCCCGTTGACGTTCCTGGGCGTGATCTTCGCCAACATCGTCACCGGGTCCGTGGTCGTGGAATCGATCTTTGCGTGGCCGGGCATTGGACTGCTGGCCATTCAATCGATTAACGCCAGGGACTACGCCGTCGTGCAGGCCATCACACTGATGGGCACGTCGGTGATTATCGTGCTCCACATCGTCGTGGACATCCTGTACGCCTACGTGGACCCCAGAATACGATTCGGCAAGATGAACCTCTAGGCAGCTTCGGAGGAAGCCCCATGGCTGTTGATTTTGGCAGCGCGGCGCTGCCTGGGCCCACCCTGGCCCAACGCGCCCGATACCGGGTACGCGGTCTACGGCGTCTGCCCCTCCTTTGGGTGTTCATACTGCTGGTGGTTGTGCTCATCCCCGGTATATTAGCGCCGGTCCTAGCGCCCTATGACCCGATCCAAGACGCCGACCCAATCAGGCGGCTGGCCCCGCCGGTCTGGCTCGAAGGGGGCGCTTGGGACCACGTGCTGGGGACCGACCGGCAGGGGCGCGACATCCTCAGCAGGATGATCTACGGCGCCCGCATAGCCCTGCTGGTCTCCCTCTCCTCATTGGCGCTCTCGGCGCTCATCGGCGTGACGATGGGGCTGGTGTCCGGCTGGTACGGCGGATGGGTGGACCACGTCATCCAGCGGATTGTGGACATCAAGGCCTCCGTGCCGGACATCCTGATCGCCCTTCTGCTGGTGAGTGTTTTCGGGGCCAGCATCTATATTGCCATCGCAGTCATCGTGTTTTTCCTTTGGAACCGGTATACACGGGTGGTCCGCGCCGAAATCCTCAGCATGCGGGGCAGGGACTTCGTGATGCGGGCCAAGGTGGCGGGCGCTTCCAACACACGGATCATGATGAAGCACCTGCTGCCGAACGTCCTCAACACCGTCATCGTTCTGGCGACGCTTCAGGTGGGATTCGTCATTCTCCTAGAGTCCACGCTGAGCTTCCTGGGCGTGGGCATCCCTCGCCCAACTCCGGCGTGGGGCGTGATGATCTCCGACGGCCGCGATTATGTCATCATCGCTTGGTGGGTGAGCTTCTTCCCCGGAGTGGCAATCTTCCTCTCCGTGTTGTCGCTGAACCTCTTTGGGGACTGGCTGCGGGACAGCCTGGACCCCAAGCTCCGCCAGACGCAGCGGTAGCGTGGCCGAATGGTAGGGCCGCGAGCTGGACGATCGCAGGCTGCGGCCGCCCCTCGGCGTGAACGCCCATGAGCCAAGCATGGAGGCGCCGCTTCATCGGTATGGCCGGCTTGGCGACGGGCGTACTGCTGGCCATGGGCCACCTCCTCTACTGGCTGTTCCTCATCGACGACGACGCGAGGGCGGATGCTCGGACGTTGCTGGCCGTCACGGGGGCGCTGTGGCTGGCAGCGCACTGGTCGATGGCCGTCGCGCTGATCGGCCTGTACTCCAGCGAGGCCAAGCGCCTGGGGCTCTTGGGCTGGACCGGCATGGCCCTGGGGGTTATGGGTACGCTGGCTGTCAGCGGCTTTGTGTTCTGGGCCTTTCCGGAGGTCTCCGGCCTGGAGGAAGAGACCGTCCGCGAGATGCGGGCGTCGTACTTGCTCAGGGTTGGCGGCGAGCTTGGAGGGCCGTCGCTCTTGCTTGGTCTGCTGCTCTTTGGCGCGGCGGTGGTCCGAGAGGGAACGCCGTCCCGTGCGTTCGGCGCGCTGCTGGCGCTGGGGGCCGCGCTGGCGCCCGTCGCGATCCTCCGCGACGAGTTCCTGGTCGGCCCCGCGCTCATGGTTGCCGTCGGCTTTGCGGGGATGGGCTGGTCGCTACTGCGAAGGACCTCATCGGCTCAGCAGGCTCCGGGCAACCTGCCTGGCAGAGGCGGAGGCTAAAGGCGGGCAGACAGTCCTTCGCCTGTGCGAGGAAGGCGAATTCCTCAAATTATGTTGGTCAAGGACCAGCGGCGTAGCTGCGGCGGACTTTCTGGGCATTCGTAATCGTAGCTGATGTGTCGCATTGCAGCTACAAATCCAAAAAATAATTATTGCCCAGGGATAACCGATCCCTGCTTCATGCGAGCCAAACCGCACACGGTCGTCGATGCGGACCATGCGGGCGAGGACCCACGTGGCGCGCAGGGTGGGGCAGGGTTCGCACCGAGGATGTCGCATGCCATGGGGAGAAGGTAGCGGCCGGCAGGTCGTGGGGGCAAGGAGGCGGTGTCAGGGTTCGACGGCCCTTCGACGGGCTCAGGGCGAACGGACACTTGGTTGGGGGCGGGCGAGTCGCGAATCGCCCCTACGGCGCTACTCGGATTCCGCAAAATACAGCTTGACCAACTCGATGACCTCGTCCTTGGAGATGTCCCCATCGAAGTAGTCCTTGACGGCCGCGATGACCTCGTCGCGTTCGATATTGCCGTTGCGATTCGCGTCGTAGCGATGGTGCATGGCCTCTACCACCTCAATCGTAACAATGATGATGGCTCCGAAACCGGCGCTGTCTGTGGCAGTGAGGTTCAGCGTAAGCGTTTGACCGAGCTCGAGCTCCACGCCCTCCTTGACCTGGATCTGCCCCGTCTCTTCGTCAACGGTGAAGGATGCAGCATCCGTTCCGCTGATGGAGTAGGTGATCTCAAAGTCGTCGGGGTGGGTTGCGGCGATCGGGTCGCCGACAGCGTCGCCGGGCCGCGCGTTCTCCGTGAGGCTGCGGGTGGCGCGGAAGCCGTCGGCGAACTTCGGCGCGACGGGAGCCGGGCCGAAGCCGCCGCCACCGCCACCGCCGCCGCCTGTCGTTGTCGTTGTCGTGGTGGTTGAGCCGCCGCGCGTGGCGAATACCCGGGACAGGACGCTGTCGGCATCAAACGTGCTGTTCAGCGCGGCCTGCATCTCGTACAGTGTGTCCTCTTTCAGATTGGTCAGGTCGAAGGTCACCTCAAGATCGGTGGTCATCTCCGGGGTCATGGGTGTCCATCCTGATTCGCCAAGCTCTCTACAGCGCAGGTGCACCATGTGTTCCGTGCCGTCCGGCGAATGCACTTTCACCATCGCCTTGGCGCTGTCCTTCGTGACGCCATTCTCATTCAATGACTCGTTGGTGGGCGTATCCCCAAGGGTGCTGAACATGAAGGACTTGGTATTGGGCCCCGGGTAATCGTCCTCGACTGAAGCTTGCAGCTCGTATGCCTCCCCGGGCATGAGGCCGCCAAGCTGAAAATCGAGGACGTGACCGGGCGGGGCTTCGGAAGGATTTCGGTTGGTCCACGGGTCTAATCCCGACCGGTATCGCGTGTAAACGGTGACGCTGTCCCTGCGGGCCTTTGTGCTCACACTTACGCCGACCTGTCGAGGGGACTTCTCGTGGACGTGCACCCCGGATGTTGTGGGCGGCAGTGTGGTGAAAGTCCGTATGTGCCTGAAACGGAAGCCTGGCTCTGTCGCTGCCTCGATCTCGTAGTCCGTCCCTGCGATGAGGCCGGTCACGTCGTAGTCCACAGTAACCCTCTCATTGCTGGCGGGGTTATCGACCGTGACCTTTGGCGCATTGACCCATCTGCCTGAAGGGAGCGTCCGGTACCGTGTGTACACGGGTTGGTCTTCCTGGGCCGAAAACTTGACTGTCGTCGTTAGCTCGACAGTGTTCTGTTCGACGACCCCTATGGTTACGCCTACTACTTTCGGAGGCTCCGACTTGACAGTTGTCGAGGAGGTGGCTCCCCTGGGGAAGGTGTCATCCAGGGATGCCTCGAATTCGTAGAGGGTTTCAGGCTTCAAGCCATCTGGGTCCATCTCCACCATGTCCGTGGCCGTAGTGGTCGTGCTGAAAACATTCGAATTCCAGTCCCGATCCCCCACGACACGGTAGCGCAGATAGACGGTCTTCAATGTGGTTCCGCCATGCGCGAAGTGGATCTCCATCTTGAAGTCATACCCATCAATCTCAAGAATCTGGATTCGAGCGATGCTGGGATCGGGAGGCAGCGTCGCGATCACCCTTGTTCGGCTGTCGGCGGCAGGGAACGACGAGTTCATTGAGGCCTCTATCTGATACTTGAACCCCGGCGCCAACCCGGTCAGCGGAAACTCGGCCGTCCCGGTGTCTGTCGATTCCGGTTGGGCACGGCTCCAGCGGCCGCTGGGCAACTGCCGGTGACGCAGGTAGACCCGCTGCGTGCCGATTGGGCTTTGTATCGAGACCGTTGCCTCTGCAGAGGTCTGCGTGATGTCAGCGATGGATAAACCGCTGAGGGTAGGAGTAGCCTGCAGTGTCGTGAATGAGGCCGATGTTGTCATACCTGCTGGAAACGTCATTTCCAGAGAGACTTCGACGTCATGCCTGACACCAGGGTCCAGTCCGAACAATGGGAATGCAACCTCATCTGTGGATGCCTGACGGGACGACGTTTGTTCCCAGTCGGCCTCTCCGGCGGCGCGATGGCGGAGGTAGACCATCGGCTCGCGGTCGTACCGGTCCTCCACGGCTACCGTGACTTCGGCGGCGTTGGAGGTCGTATCGTCCACATAAACGAGGGCCAGTCTCGGATCTGGTGGCAGGGTTTCAAAGGCAACGAGGGAGCGAACAAACTCAAACTTTGGGTAGTCGACGTAGGCAGTTGCCAGATATGACGTTGCAGGTGAAAGGCCGGACAACGTGACAGTTGCCGTAGACGTAGTCGTGGAAAGCGCCGCACGAGCCCTTTCACTTCGGGGGATGTCGCTGTTTATCACCCGTACCAGAAATCGTTGGGCGTCGCCTACAGGGTCGCTGAGGGTTATTGTTATCTCGACTTCCGTCTTGGTGACGTTGGTCGCCAGGAAGCTGGACACCCCAGCATTGGCGGTTTCGACTCGGGCCGTGGCTGTCTCACCACTGGGGAATGTCTCGTTAAGCGAAGCCCGCAATTCGTAGACCGTGTTGGCAAGCAGGCCTGTCAGCATTTGGGCGCGCGTTGCCGTGGCTGTCACGATGTCCGGCAGGTCGCTCCACTCCGATTCTCCCCGTCTGCGGTATTGAAGGTAAACGGTTTGCGCGTTTTCGTTGGGTGCGTCAAGGTTGACCGTGACCTCAGCCTCAGTCGCTTTGACGTTGTCCACAGTCAACGAAAACAGTGCGGGCGGTGCGGTGGTGAATGTAAGGGTCCATGAACCGGGTGACGGGAAGGTGGGGTCTGTCGATGCCTGCAGCTCATATTCCGTACCGGACATAAAGAGGGGCAGCCGGTGCTCCAGCCGCGTCCTTGTCCCTCTCGTGGTTCCGACCTCTACGTACGTAGGACTCCAGGAGCCGGAGTGCAGGGCGCGGTAGCGGTAATAGGTCAGGACCACATAAAGGTTGTGCCCGGCGAAGTCTACATTGACCTCAGCTTCCGTTTTGCCTACTGACTTGAGGCTAAGTCCCTCGATACGAGCGGGCTCCGTCGTGAGCGTAGTTGCCGTCGTTGCGTACGCCGGGAAATTGCCGTACGTGGAGACCTCCACATCGTATTCCGCCCCCGCTCGAAGTCTCCTGAGTTCGATGGTCACCGCGTCCGTCGAGGTGCTCGCCCTCGCTCCGGTTGTCCATTGCCCTTCTGAGCCCACCGGACGGTAGCGGCCATACACCGTGCGATTGCTGCCGTCTGTGCTCTGGAGCAACACATTGAGCGTAGCCCCGTCCTGGGTCTCGTCGACCACCTCAACCGTTGAGACCGTTGACCACAGCGTGTTGAAGCGGATGGACTTTGTGGCGTTCGGGGCGAAGTGGACGTCAAGAGACACGGCATACTCATAGCCAGTTTCTTGCGCGAGCCCATCCAGATGGAAAATGGTGCTTACAGCCGGACCAAAAAGCGGAGGTGGTGGTGGGGTGGGACGCAGATGGATCCAGGGCCCAAGTGGCGACGTCCTTCGGTACCGATGATTCATCTGAACTGCGTTGTCGCTGCTAACACCTGCGAGACCAACTCTGATTCGAGCGTCAGTTTGGGCGAGATTATAGATCCCCGTGTCCGTTATGCGGGGCGGCAGCGTGGTGAAGGTGGCCATGCGAGTGCTAAGCGGGAATCCGCTGAAAGTTGACACCTGCGCCTCGTAGTCAGTGCCACCAAATAGACCAGTCAACTCAATGACAGCATTGTTGGTTGTCGTGGTCACCATCGGGCCTTCCGTCCACTCATTGGCGCCCACGTCACGGTACCTGGTGTAGACCTCACGCTCTTGTCCGTCGACCCACAGAAGGCTCGCCGAGAGCGTAGCGGCATCCTCCAGTCTTTTCTGCACCTCCACAGAGCTGACAGAGGTAGGCGCTGTGGTATGCGATACGGTGCTGGTCTCAGCGGGAGGAAAGCTGCTGTCGAGAGATACCTGAGACTCATACTCCGTTGCAGGGGTTAGGCCCTCTAAATCAAACGCTAAATCCAAGAATGCGTCACGGGCAGCAGTGACGCGTTCTACAACACTGCTCCAGAGACCGGGCGGCGTGGTGCGATAGCGCAAGTACACGGGTAGGCGGCTCCGAACGTTGGATATTCTTACCCCGACGGAAAAAGATAACCCCTGCGGATTTCCTATGAACACCTCGGAAATGGCAGGGTCCGGCGGCGCAGTGGTAAACAACTCACTTAGCGTGTCGTTATCTGGAAACGCATCGTCTTGGGAAGCCTGTATTTGATACTGCCCGCCGGTGGTCAGGCTTGAAAGCGTAAAGTCCACCGTCGAGGTGGTGGTGGTCTCTCTCTGGACGTTGCCCCACGACCCGAATGGCAGCTCCCGACGGCGCATGAAGACCGTCTCCGTGCCGCTGGGGTCGGCGATAGTAACAATTACCGGCGCCTCGGTCTGGGTGATGTCGGCTTCTATGACGTTCAGATGGTCCAGGCTAGGATTGGCCAGCAGCGATTTGAAGGTGGTGGACAGCGTCTCAGCTGTGGGGAAGGAGGGGTCCAGGGATAGCTGCGCCTCGTACTCGGTATTGGCATTTAGAGAATTCAGATGACGGACGAACGTGGATCGTCCAGCGTTGCTCGACGTGGTAGTCGACCAGGGTCCATCGGGGGTTTCGCGGTAGCGCGAGTGCATCCGCGTGCCAGAATTACGGTTGGCTACGGCCATCCAGATTTCGGTGTAGGTGCCGGTGACCGTCCGGACGGAGATGCTGACGAGGCTGGGGTCCGGAGGATCGGTGTCAAAGTTGGCGACGACAGACCTAGGAGTGATGAAACGGTCATCGAGGACTCTGGCGCGTACGTGATAGGGTATGTCCGGCAATAGGCCAGTCAATGTGATAGTAGCGGTGTCCGAGGACGATGACGAGGTAACGGTTCGGTCTGTTGCGGGTGAATCATGAATCCGACCGCCATACACCACGTTGATCTCCTGAGGTTGCCCGTTGGGCTCCGTAATGGTCACTGTGACTTCTGCGGTGGTCTGGGTGACATTGTTCACCTGCACGTCGGAAACGATGGGCGGCAACGTCGTGAATTGCGCGGACTCTGTTTCCCCCGCGGGGAACGTGGCGTCCAATGATGCCTGGACGTCGTACTCCGTGCCGGAAGTGAGGCCGGTCAGCGGGGTTGTGCCCTCGGCGCCTCTGGTGACCACGTTTGCGGCGTCCATCCACGTCTGTGTGCCCTGCTCGCGGTACTGCACGTACGCGGTCTGCGACTGGCCGTTGGGCGCGCCGATGGCAACGGTGACCGTGGCGCTGGTCTGGTCGACGTCGTCCACAGCGACCTGGGCGATGTCTGGGGCGAGGGTGGTGAAGGTAGTCGAGGCGGTTTCGTCCGCGGGGAAACTGAAGTCGATGGACGCCTCCACCTCGTAGTCCGTAGCCGAGGTGAGGCCAAACAGCACCCCGTCTCCCTGGTCGGTGCTGCTGTGACTCCGAAAGTACGTCCAGCTGCCCGACGGCGTTGCGCGGTAGCGCAGGAAGATGTACTGCTTAAGGCCGTCGGGATCAAGAATGGTCACATCAAGGCGCACGCTGGTTTGGTAAGCGTTCCCATTCACAGCGATTTCACTGACACGGGCCTTCAGGGTGGTGAAGCGAACGTAGAGGTTCTGGCCGCCGAGATAGGATTCGTCTGTGGATGCGTGAAGTTCGTATTCCGTGCCGGGGTTCAGGTCAACGAGGTCCACGTCAATGGAGTCTGGAGTGAAGCTGATTGAGACGAGACGGTCCCATATCGTGGTCCCTACTGGGCGAATCCGTAGCGTCACATACCTGTTGGCCATCGTTTGGCTGGTGCTGTTGATGGTCGCGACAGCTGAGGTGTGAGTTCTGGAGCCTACGGTTACGCCGGTGATGGTAAAGTCCGCCGGAAGCGTGGTGAAGCTTTAGAGGATCACTCCCGTTTCAAAGTTGCTGTCCAGGGACGCCTCGATGTGGTACGTCGTGCCTGCGACAAGGAAGGTCATCCAGTTGAATTCGGTGGTCCCAGTCGAGGTTGACTGCGACCTGGTGAACCGTTCCATCGTATCACCGACGCGAACACGCACGTGCACAGTTAGCGACGACGAGCCGTAGTTCGCCAGTGAGACCGTCACCCTTGCATCGGTCTGGGTGATATTGTCTGCCGAGACGGTGTCCACGCTCGGGGGAGTCTGGGCAGAGGCGGACGGCAACACCACCAGCGTGCCCGACGCCACAACCAGCGCGAGGGCCAGCGCGGCGCCTGCCTAGCGGAATTTGGCTTTACTAAGGGTTGCCCGCAGGCTTTCGATACGGCTGCGCACTCGGTGTCCCACCCCTCGCTGCCGCCTGTTCAGGTCAACAGTCTTTCGTCGCAGGGTTGCTACTGACAAGGAATAGACATCAACAGTCCAGTCCGGGTCATTGGCAACCTTATGTAGGGTTGCTCTGGAAGTCAACTGGAGCGCAGTGGCTTAGGACAGTGGTGTAAAAGCGGCGACGTCAGCAACGTCGGCGGGGTCAGCGGGAGATCGTCGTCCGTTCAGGCGGTGCGGCCGGCGATTTCTGTTCGCAGTCGACAGCTAGCGCCATGGTTACGGCAAGGAAGAAAACGGCTGTGGCTACGCGCAACAGGACGCGGCTGGCTGTGTCAGACCTAGGTCGCATTGACCGCACTTCCCTCTCAACCCGATGACATCCCTACCGATGTTCCATAGTCCAGACCATACGTAGCTCGCTGCTTGAAGTCTGTACGCAAGTGCAAAACGCACACGCCCACAATGAGCGTGTGCGTTGCTCAGCCGCATGCTTACGCCATGTCCGCGCATCGAAACAGCAAGAGGAAAGCGATCAGACAAGGGAAAATGCGGCGCGTTCCGCTTCACGGATAGGGTGCGGAGGAGTACCTGCGGAGAGCCGCTCAATTGTTGGGCGATGCCCCTGCCGATGAGGCGTCGGAGCCGCTAGGCCCTGACTGTTGGAGTTGCGCCGGCTGCAGCGTTCGATGTCGGCACCGCCGCTGGCTGCTGAGCAGCGCCCATGGTTGGCTCCAGGACGTCCCTGCCTCCCATCCGGTACATCGCAATCAGCAGGTTCCCTCC
This sequence comes from Dehalococcoidia bacterium, assembly GCA_965249605.1. Classification (GTDB taxonomy): domain Bacteria; phylum Chloroflexota; class Dehalococcoidia; order Lucifugimonadales; family UBA1127; genus UBA1127. The sequence goes on along the minus strand of OZ252245.1, from coordinate 718,944 downwards.
CAGAATGAATACGACGTAGGCAGCGATACACATCGCATGCCATACATAGCCCAGGTTCAAGAGGTCCAGCGCCTCGGCTCGCGTGATGCCCATCGCGACAAAGTCAAGTTCCCAAGACCGCACCAAATTGTGGTCTGGAAGCACACTGGGGAGGTCCGGCGACACGTAAATCGCCATGATTAGGACCGAACCCAATAGGGTCGAGATTATGGCGAAGGTCACCGTGGTAGACAAAAGGAAATGTCGGTCCCCCTCACTGGGGTTGATCGACGGATCATTCACGACGATCAGCGCAATGAACACAGCTGCCACGACCGGCAACAAGATGGCAAGTTGTATCCACACGGACATGTTGGAGAACATCATCACGAACGCATAAACGATCACTACCGGCGGTAGCACTGTCCACGTTGCGCGGCGAAGGACGTTGCTTCCGCTCCGTCGTCCGAGGTTCTGCCACTTCCACAAGGCCTGGAACAGCAGCCCGGCGCCCATCGCAAGCGTCAGGTTCGAAAGGAGGGCCAGCATGTATGGCATCTGCGTACCATAGAAGTCCGCAATCCTATAGAAATTGTAATGGTCCATGCGTTACGGCGCGAATTGCAGCAATGGAGTTGTCAATAGCAAGAACAGGGAGACCCAGTAGAAGTCCCGGATGATGGCTCCTCGCTCGGGCAGCAGCAGCCCCTGCGCCAACACCACCGCAGTTACAAGGCCGACGTACACCACCGGCGTCCAGGAGTCATTCAGCCCCAGCAACGCCAGGGCTTGTCCGCAGGCTACGATGAGCGCAACAAGCGGCAGCCATCGGAGGAGGAGCAGCCGCGTCGCGTCCCTGAGCGCCATCGAGTAGCTTGCGGGTGTTTCCGTATCTTCGTAGGCGCCTGAAAATTCACTCGGGCCCGGGACCCGCGATGCCGCTGGACTGACGGCCAGCTCGACACCGCTCGACGTTGTCCGGTCCCATGCCGTTTGGAAGTCCGGAGCGAGTCCTGCCAGGAGTATCAGACCGGCTACTTCCGTCTGCGAGAGGTTAATCGACCTTCCAAACGCCTTCAGCCTGTGGATGGTGGGGCGGGTAGCGCCCGACTCCCACCGCGAGACGGTGGCGTGGCTGAATCGCTCCCCGTACTCGCTGTCCACCGCCGCCATGCGCTGAAGGAGTTCCTCTTGCGTCAGCCCGCGCCGCCCGGCCTCTGACGTGAAGGACTCCCGGTAAGCCCTCATTGCGAACCCAACCTGGGCCGCTCTTATCCGTTGCACATCAGTCTTGGGAGTCATCGTTTCGCGCACATTCTAGATACAGAAATGTCAGACCCTATCCCGTCCACTGCCTTGAACGCATTATGCCTAATCGGTGCATTTGAAGCAAGACTAATGATCGCCAGATTGCACCCGCAGCTATCACACTTGCGACTAACATCTTTGTGTCTGTGTTGGTGAAAATATGCCTATTTGAAGTGCGAAGTGTGCAAGCGAAACCGCGCCAGGAATCGTGCGAAAGCCATCGCTGAATCTAATCACCCTTGTTCCAAGGGCACCCCTGTGCGACTTGTGCCCTCAACAGCGCGATGCTACCATCCGCACCCGCAACATATGAGGACTATTGCTCCCTATTGCGGCCCAAACGCAAGCGGCAAGGCAAGCCCGCAAGGCCGACGTAGTTGGCCTCGTTACCAGCCTGAAACCAGGGTGTTCAGTGAGGATGATGGGGAGGACACCACGGCGTGGAAATCCAAGAAGCCCTCTTTGCCGTTGGGGCGCTCATCGTCGCCGCCAAGCTCCTTGAGGGCATATGCAAGCGATTTGGCCTGAACGCCATCTTCGCCTACGCCGTAGCGGGTTTCATCCTTGGACCAGTAACCGGCCTCGTCCACACCGGCGCCGAGATAGAGCTCATCCTTGGCATCGGCATTTTCATGTTCTTCTTCCTCATCGGCCTGGAGGAACTCGACATCCCTGGCTTCATCGCGGCAATCCGCGGCCGAATCTTCTTCACCGCCGTAATCGCCGTGGTCCTTTCGATGCTTGTCTCCCTCGCCGTCACAACGGACTACATTTTCGACCTCCAACTCGATCTCAGCTTTACTGAGGCCCTTGGCTTGGCCGGCGTACTCTCGCTCTCCAGCCTCGGCGTCGTCGCGAAAGCCCTCATCGACGAGGGGCGTCTGCGCGAGCCCGTCGGCGTCCAGATCTTCACCGCCGTCATCATCGTCGAGCTCATCGCCCTGTTCGTAGTCGGCTTCGCCATTAGCGAGCGCTTTACGTCCGGAGAGCAAGGCGGACTTGAAGTGGTGACCGTGGCCCAAACCATCGCCGAAATCCTAGGGTTCGCCGTCGTCACGTGGTTCGTGGCCAGCAAGCTGGTGCCACGTCTTCTCGGTCTCCTGCACCGGGTCCTACGGGTGCCCCAGTTCGCATTCGGCATGCTCCTCGGGGGCCTCTTCCTCGTCGTTACAGTCGCCGAAGAAGTCGGTCTGCACGGCTCACTGGGAGCGCTCCTCTTCGGCGCGGCCCTCTCCTTCCTGCCGTACCAGATGCGCCGCGACATCATGCCCGGTCTGCGCAGTGCAGCGGAGGGATTTTTTGTTCCGCTCTTCTTCGCTTCAGCAGGCCTCCAACTCAGTCTGGACTTCCTGAAGCTGCCTTTGGAAACCGTGCTGGCGCTGGCCCTCATCCCCTTGGCTGGAAAGGTGGGTGCGTCATTCCTCAGCGCCTACGCGACACGGGTCAAGGCCCCCTTCGCCACGGCCGTTGGCCTCACCGCGAAGGGCGTGGCCGAGATTGCGCTCCTCCTCGTAATGCTGCAAACCGGAGCAATCGGTAAGGACATCTTCTCTCTTCTTGCCCTCGTCATGCTGGCCTACATCATGCTCACGCCAATAGGCATCGGCTACGCATTGAAGCGGACAGCCCACTCGACGGGCGCAATTGCACCCGACAGGCTCCCGCCGTCCTTTGAGCGGTTTGTCCTCGACGAGATCCGAGTGCGCGACCTGCTAGACCCATTACGTCACCACCCGGAGGCCTCACAGTCGGTCAAGTCCTTTGCGGAAGACTGGCTTCTGCGGGACCAACACGACTACGTGATTGTGGAGCACGGCAAGCTGGCCGGCATTGTGTCGGTGAGCATGTTGCGCTACCTGCCGCACACAGAGTGGGACCACACACCGCTAAGCCAGGTGCTGCGCCAAGAGACGCCCACCGCCTACTCCGACGAATACCTGGAGGATGCATTGCAGCGCATGACCGAGACGTCCCTCTCGGTCCTCCCCGTTGTTGACCGCGAGAGTGGAACGTTCAGGGGTTCAATTTCAAGCAACGAGATCCTGGAAATGCTCGTCGTCAGCGCAAAGGGGTAGTAGGCCGGGCCGCCCTCATCGGTGGGGCGCCGCCGCGTCGACGCCGGTCGACGCTCAGGGAGCATCGCAGTTAACAAATGATGAGACCGTCCCCTGGCATTGCAGCGCGCACAGAGCGCAAACTCAGTTGCTCCGTGCCGCATTGCCTACCAGGAGACGGGCTCGCTGCCTCTACCGCTTTCGGGCGCCTCGAGCCCTACGCCCCCGGCGCGCGATATTTGACCGTCTTGTTTCGCGCCTCGTCCACCGTCTCCGGCGACAACAGCACCTTCGCGTGTAAGCTGATGGCCCCGGCCGACGGCCTCTTCAGCCCTGCCTTCGTCCCCGTTCGGCAGCCGCGGGTCCTCCCTGTCGCGACAGGGTCACCCACCTAGATCTCGTCAATCGTCAGGGTGTATGGGCCGCTTTCCCCCGCAAAGTTCTCCACGGAGACGTAGTCCGTACCGTCCGCCGGCGCATCCCACAGCGCCTGAATGTCTGACCCAACGCGCGTGATGTTCCAGCCATCTCGATTGCTAGACGGCACCTGGGACACCCCCGCTGCCGAGTAGATCATGAGGGCCCACTTGGGCAGCGTTTCGTGTTCCAGCTTGAACCGGTACCGCGTTCCCGCTTCTGCCTCGAACGAAAAGGAGTCGATGTCCGCCGTGTAGTCCAGGTTCCCCTCAATCGCTTCCCCAAGAACTGCGACCGTCGCGCTGGAAAGCTTTCCCCCATGATCGTCAGGCGTATCTGGCATCTCCGGCCCGCCATGCAGGCGAGCGTACACTTCGAGGAACTCATCCTGCAGGTCGAATGGCGTGTTATTGAGGAAGGTGTCGTATATCAATTGTTCGCTGATGCGATGGGTGTATGGGGAGATGAGCAGGTGCAGTTTGCCAATGATCGCCCCCGTTGCCTCACTGCCGATGTTTTCCAGCACAGTGAGCAGGAATTCCTCGCCAAGAATGTATCCACACGATGTGGGGATACGGTTCCCTGCGTAGTTGAAGTGCAAGATGCTCTCTAGCCCATAGAATTCGGTGCACTTGAGGTAGGCTTCGCTCTGCAATAGCTCTGCATGCTTGTCCTCCAAGCTCTGGACCATTTCTTGGGCATACACGTAGTCACTGAGGAAATTGCTCCCTCCTTCCATCAACCACGTTGGTCTACCAAGCAGGTAATAGTGCGCCGTCTCATGACGAATCACGGGTATTTCTTTGCCGTAGCGAACAACCCACAGCGATTTCCCAAAATTCTGACCGATTGCAAGATATGTGGAGTTGTCCTGGACCGCGTGCACCAGCAAAATGACGTCGCGCGTGGGGAAGGCCACTTGCGTGAACGCTTCCATGTTGCGAACGCTGCTCTCCAAGACTGCCGGAACATCATCGTCGTCATCAAATGGCACGTTCTGGAAGGCCCATAAGTTCACCTCGCCTGAAAGCGGAAGGTCGATAGTCTTGGAGTGCACGTGATATCCACTGAGGAGTTGCCTGAAGGCGGCGCTGTTGGGATATGACGAAGCCAACTGGGCAACTGAGACAAGTGCCGCGGCGTCTACTTGGCTAAGCCCGTCGGTGACCCAAGGAGCGGCAAGCGCCTGCGCAACCCCACCCGGGTTTTGATATCTGCTGTCTTGCAGGGTTTCCAGGAGATGGCTCCCCAAGTCTCCCTTGGGCGCTTCGAGTAATGCCCCCACCAATGCATCAAATACAACTCTGTTCGCCCGAGCGAATCTGGGGAGCAATTGAAAGAAGTCATACTCCTCGGAGCTTACGCCGTCTACGATCCATGGCATTGACGCAAGCGCATCCCCAAGCGTCGGGTCCTCAAGCCACGCGTCTATCAGCAACGTTGCCGTGTTCCTATGGTTTGAATCCGGAGGGTTCAGGAACCACGGGATGATACCCGCAAGGTGAGCGGCAGCAATTTGGCGTACGGTGGGCGTCGGAATCGGAGTTGGAGTGGGCGTTGGAGTGGGCGTTGACGTGGGCGTGGGCGTAGGAGTTGGCGTCGGGGTCGGCGTCGGCGTGGGAGTCGGGGTTGGCGTGGGCGTGGGCGCAGGAACGGGTGTTGGAGTGGGCGTTGGCGTGTGGGTCGGCTCGGAAGTGGGCGTTGGCGCAATGGTTGGCGCCGGTACAGACGTGGGTGGCGCCTCGACGGTGGGCGAAGGCGTCGGTGTCGGAAGCGTAAGCACCGTGCGGCTTACGGTCGGCGCGACTGCGGGTACCGGGGCAGCAGTCGGCGGGGCAACTATCTCGACGGGCTCCGGGGCGTCCGGCACGGCTTCTCCCGTGCAGCCCGCAACCAGTGCGACCAGAAAGAGTGCCCCTACGAGGCATAGGCCTCTCTGCAAATCCTGCTCCCCTATGCGCCGGGTGCGCATTCCCCGGAACCACTACAGGGTACACCATCCCTCCCTGACCCTGCTTGGCATCTGTTAGACCGTCACCTTGCTCGCCCGGCGCCTACGCCGCGTTCACCCGGTCGAACAGCTCCACCACCGGCTGCGATGGCGGCGGTGTCGCAAGCGTCGCCCCGATGGCCGTCACCGTCGCGATGAGGAAGGCGGGGGTCGCCGGCGAGATGTCCCATACGCCTCCCGGACCGCCGCTCAGGAGCTGCCACAGCGTCGCCGCCAGCGTCCCGATCACCACTGCGGTTCCTGCGCCCCAGGCGTTGAACCTGCGCCAATACAGTCCAAGTATCATGACCGGCCCAAACGCGGCCCCCATCCCACCCCACGCGTAGCTGACCAGGTCAAAGATGGATTCCGGGAACCAAATGGAGAGCGCAGCCGAAACGACCCCTATGACAAGCAGCAGCCCTCGCCCCATCCATATCCGGGCATTCGCCGCCAGCCCCATGGCTATCCGCTTGAGCACCGGAACGTCCTCCGTGGCAATCGCCGACGCCAGCAGAAGCTGCGAGTCCGCCGTGCTCATCACCGCCGCGATCACTGCCGTCAGCAGCGCACCCAGCACCACCGGGTGGAAGAAGACCTCAGACACCACAAAGTAGACTCGCTCCGTGTCCGCGACCGCGCCCAGCATTCCCGCTTCGAACAGGGCAGGCCGCGCGATGACGCCCACGAGAAAGGCCAACGCATACACCGTCACCAGCCACGAAATCGCAATGGTGCGGTCCTGACGTATCTTGTCCTCTCGTTCAATCGCCATGAAACGCTGCAGAATCCTGTGGGCGCCCAGTCCGCCAATCGCCCACCCGGACGCCGAAAGCGCACAGCTCAGCGTTATGGGCGACCCGTCCGTGGCCGTGAACGGGTCGAAGAACCCGGCTGCAGCGCCGTGCCCGAACGGTTGCTCTGTCACGACGAGCATCGTGATCACCAGCACTACCAGGCTCCCCAACATGAGGAGCGCCTGTGACACGTCCGTCCGGGACACCGCCTTGAACCCACCGATGAGCGTGTACGTTGCTACGGCGACTAGCGTAAGGATGACGCCCACGGTGAGGTCGAGCCCGAAGATCTGCTCCAGCAGCTTTGAGCCGCCGACAAGCCCGGAGCTCACGTAGAAGACCACAAACACAATGGTGATGACTCCGGATACGGCCCGGAGCGTTCCCGTGGTGTCGCCAAACCGCCGCTCCAGGAACTCCGGAATGGTCACCGCGTTGTCCGCCGCGATGGTGTACCGCCGCAGCCGTTTCGCCAGCAGCGTCCAGCTCAGCCAGACACCGATGGAGGCGCACACCGGCACCCACATCGAAACGAGGCCCCCCGTGAAGGCCAGCGCGGGCAGCGCCAGCATCGTCCACGCGCTCGTCGTCGACGACCCCGTGCTCAGCGCCGCCGTGAAGCTGCTCAGCCGCCGCCCGCCCAGGGTGTAGTCCGCCATGTCGCGCATCTGTCGTGCGCCCACGACTGCGATGCCAATCAGCATCCCGAAGTACGCGGCAAACCCGAAGATCACCCAACTAGTCCCCGTCGTCTCCACTGTCCCCACGGTTCCCCTCGGCTCCAACAGGCTAGCCATGGAGTCTACCCCATTTACCGGACCGGCTACGAAACCTGAAACGGCCGCAACATTGCCATTGGACAAGCGCGGCCCCTTCAAAGACTTCCTTAGAGCGACGCCACGCAGAAAACCCATGAGTGCCTAGTCCCGATTCAGTGCCATCAGAAAATGTTAGAATTGCGCAGGAGACTCGCACTCGCTTGGGTTTGGAGTCACAGTCAATGAATGGAACAATTGAACGTCGAGGCCACGCCATGGCGGCAACAGTTGCCTACGCCGTCATCCTCGCTGCGATCCTTGCTATCCTCGCCATCGCGCCCGACCGCGCTGACGCGAGGAGCGTTGACGTCAGCAACGGTGGACCGAACATCGACGTCGATGTCCTGGTTGACGGCCTCAGCGTTCCCTGGGACCTCGACTTTACGCCAGACGACACGATGCTGTTCACGCAGCGGTCGGGCATATTGAGCGCCCGCCTCACCGACGGCACAGTGCAGACCGTCACCGCAGACTTCAGCGACTTTCGCGCTTCTGGGGAGGGCGGGTTCATGGCCATCCTCGTCGACCCCAACTTCAACGTCAACCGCCGTTTCTACACGTGCCAGACCCACTTCAGCCCCAGAGAGGTGCAGGTCATCGCGTGGACCATCAACAGCGACTATACCGAGGCAACCCGCGTCGCCGACCCTCTCGTCGGCGGAATACCGGGCGGCGGCAGGCACAGCGGCTGCCGTCTGCGATTCGGCCCGTATGGCTACCTCTGGATCGGGACGGGAGACGCGACCCAGGGGTCGCACCCCCAGGACCTCTCCTCTCTCGGGGGCAAGGTCCTCCGTGTGAATGCCACAACCGGGGCAGGCGCCCCTGGCAACCCCTTTACGTCATCTCCGCGGGTCTACACCTTCGGACACCGCAACGTCCAGGGCTTGGCCTTCCGGCCGGGCTCCTGTCAAATGTGGTCGGTTGAGCACGGCCCAAGCGTCGACGACGAGATCAACCTGCTGGTCGCCGGCGGGAACTACGGCTGGGACCCAGTGCCCGGCTACAACGAAAGCGTCTCCATGACCGACCTCACCAAGTACCCGGACGCAGTTGAAGCCAAGTGGTCATCGGGCAGCCCGACCCTCGCTACCAGCGGCGGCATATTCCTCGAGGGCGAGCATTGGGGTGATTGGGAGGGGCGGCTCGCCGTGGCCGCCCTTAAGGACAGCGAACTGCACCTCTTTGCGTTTGACGAAGACGGCGACTTCCAGAGTATCCACTCCGTATCTGAGCTGAACGGGACCTACGGGCGGCTCCGCACCCCCATGATGGGACAGGACGGCGCACTCTACGTCACTACGTCCAACGGGAGCAACGACAGCATCCTGCGAGTGGTCCCGGAAAGCGGCACAACGGCGCTTCCACAGGTTTCCTGTTCACGGCGTCAAACTGACTCCCACGGCTCCGAAGATGGGGGCCTCGGTGGATTCGGCCCCGCGCCTGTCGCGCCCAAGTTTGACGACGGCTTCCGCACCGAGCGTGAAGTGCCGGAGAACGCCGTACCCGGTGACCCTATCGGCGACCCGATTGACGCCACCCACGTAGACGACCTCGCGATCACCTACTCTATGAGCGGCACCGACGCTGCCCTGTTCAACGTCGACGAGGACACCGGCCAGATACGCGTGAAGGAAGGGGTGAACCTGACCCTGGGGAGCACGTATACGATCAACCTTACCGCCACGGACTCGGCGGGATTCGGCGCCCTCATCACCGTCAACATCACGGTGATCGAGGCGGTGCACCACCCGTACGACGCGAACGGGAATGGGATCATAGACCGGGATGAGGTGTTATCGGCCGTCGCTGACTACTTTTCGGGCGATATTGAGAAGGATGTGGTGATAGAGATCATCAAGCTCTACTTCGAGGAGTCGTGACGCCTACTGGTTCGCGCGCTCCAGCACAAAGCTGCGTTTCCCGCCGTGGCTCACGACGTCCATGCGCATGTGCCCCATCGTCCGATTCAGGCTGGAGGCCACCAACAACACCTCCTGCTCCTTGTGCCGGAACACCATGTCCGTCAGTCCGGCCGAGTCCAGCTTGAAGCCAAACCCCTCCCCCTGGGGGATCAGCCGCATGACCTCGCCCTCCGAATGGCCCGCGTCCACCCGGCCTTTGTACAGCGCGTCGAGGGCAGCTTCCGTGACCTGGAACATGGCCGCAGTATACCACCCACCTCTCCCCGCTCGCCCCTGGCAAGTCGAGGGAGCTTCCCACATCTAGGGCCGATTGGCGAAACCCCCGCTCCCAACGCCGCGTAGCCCTCCCCACGCCAATCCGAATATACTCATACCTCGAAGGGAGCGACCACATGAAATTCGGCCTCTCACTCACCGGCATGCTGCAGCAGCCTCCCGGCACGGACATGGTTGCCGCGGTGGAGGAAGCCCTCGGCCTCGTCAGCCTGGCCAAACAGCTGGGGTTCTCATTCCTCTACGCCGGACAGCACTTTCTGAGCCACCCCTACCAAATGCTCCAGCCCCTTCCGGTGATGGCCCGACTGGCCGCGGCAGCTCCCGGGATGGACCTCGTCACCACCGCCGTCCTGCCCCTTGCCAACCCCGTGGACGTCGCGGAGCAGGTCGCGACCCTCGACGTCATCACCGGCGGTCACGCCATCCTCGCCACCGCACTCGGTTATCGTGATGAGGAGACCGACGCCTTCGGCATCGCCCGCCGTGACCGTGTCACCCGCATGATGGAAGCGCTCGAGGTCATCAACCTGCTCTGGCAGGGGGAAGGCCCCGTCACCTACGAGGGCCGCCACTTCCAGCTCCACAATGCGCCCATCGGTCTCCGTCCCGTCCAGCGGCACGGCCCGCCCGTGTGGATCGCCGCCAGCAGCGACGCCGCCGTCGAGCGCACGGGCCGCCTCGGCTACCCCTGGCTCATCAACCACGCCGACTACCCCACCATCGAGCGCCAGGTCGCCCTCTACCGCGACACTCGCGCCCAGGCAGGCCACCCTTACGCAGTCGACCTCCCCATCCTGCGTGAGTTTTTAGTCGCCGATACGGCGGAGGAGGCCATGCGCGCGGCGCAACCCTTCGTCTCCGGCAAGTACGAGACCTACGCACAATGGGGTCAGGACCAGGCCCTTGAGGACGAACAGTCCTTCGCCTCGGAGTTTGCCGCCCTCGCGAAAGACCGCTTCATCGTGGGCAACGTCGAGCAGGTCGTCGCCGACCTCAAGCGCTACGAGGCTCTCGGCATCACCCACATCGGCCTGCGAATGCGCTGGGCCGGCATGCCCCCCGAGCCAACGGCTGACGCGATGCGGCTGACGGCGGAGCAGGTGTTTCCGCACTTTCGGTAAGAAGGCCCGCCCACTACCATAGGTGCGACTCGCGAGTCACCCGTTCTCCTCCGTTCGCCCTTATCCTCCTGAAGGGTGCCTGAGCTCCCCGTCTTTCCGACGAAAGCCGGAATCCAGGGCTGGAGGTGCGGGGCGTCCTTCCCCCTAGTGGGAAGGTTAGGATGGGAGAGTCCCCCACCCACCCCGTTCACCCTGAGCCCCGTCAAAGTGCCCCATACCCGTCACAACCCTTCGTTATTAAAATCTCCGCCCCAATTCTTTAATAACGGTCCGCGCTATTAAAGAGACATAGCCAAGACGCCCGCACTCCTTTCCACAACAACGAGACCCCCTAACCTCCCACTCTGGTGTACAATCCCCCCAATAGCGCGCGGATGCGCTCAGGAGGTCGACGCCATGCTGACGCAGTTCGAGAACGACACCCTCGCCCAGGTCGGGCCCGGCACGCCAATGGGCGCCGTCTTTCGCCGCTACTGGCTCCCCGCACTCCTCTCGTGGGAGCTGCCGGAGGCCGACTCCCCGCCCGTACGACTGCGCCTGCTCGGCGAGGACCTCGTCGCCTTCCGCGACACCACCGGCGCTGTCGGCATCGTCGACAACAACTGCCCCCACCGTCGAGCCAGCCTCTTCTTCGGCCGCAACGAGGAGTCCGGCCTACGCTGCGTCTACCACGGCTGGAAGTTCGACGTAAGCGGCAACTGTGTCGACATGCCCTCGGAGCCCACCGAGAGCAATTTCAAGGACAAGGTGAAGCTCACCGCCTACCCCACCGAGGAGTTCGGCGGCATCGTCTGGGCCTACATGGGCCCGGCGGACGCCAGGCCCCCAACGCCGCAGATGGAGTGGACCCAGGTGCCCGACACTCACCGCGGCGTCACCAAGGTCGTCCAGCCCACCGGCTGGCTCCAGGGGCTTGAGGGCGGTATCGACACCGTCCACAGCACCTTCCTGCACCGCCGCCTCGCCGGCTCCGGCATCGCCGCCCGAGACCAGGCCATCCGGCGCTCCGCCTCCGCCATCGTGGAGGTCGTCCCCACCAACTACGGCTACACCTACGCCGGCATCCGCCCCCTGCCTGACGACGCCGGCGCCTTCGTTCGCGGCTACCACTTCGTCATGCCCTTCTACCAGCTCCGGGCCGCCCAGCTCGGCTCCGTCCTCAGCGGCCGCAGTGAGGTCCGTCGCATCGTTTCCGGCCACGCCTGGGTGCCCATGGACGACACCCACACCATGGTCTGGAACTACACCTACAGCTTCGGCGACGACCCCCTGACCGACGAAGACCAGCGCCTCTACGGCAGCGGCAACGAGCTCTACAAGGACATCGACCCCGACCACGGCTTCCGCGCCATCGCCAACGGCGGCAACGACTACTTGCTGGACCGAGAGATGCAGCGCACCGTCAACTTCACCGGCATCCAGGGCGTCAACGTCCAGGACCGCGCCGTCCAGGAGAGCATGGGCGCCATCTGCGACCGCACCAAGGAGCACCTCGGCACCACCGACCGCGCCATCATCATGGCGCGACGCATTCTCCTGCAGGCCGCCCGCACCGTCGAGGACGGCGGCGACCCGCCTGGCCTCGGCACAGACATCTACGGCCTCCGCGCCATCGAAAAAATCCTCCCCATCGACGTCCACTGGCGCGACGCCCTCCACGAGGAGCTCTACAACCAGCGCCCCTACAACCCGGAGTACACCCCGGCGTAGCCTCCCCTCATACGTGGCCGGGTTGTGGGGGGAGCGCTCTCCGTTCGTGCAAAGGGAGATCGACCCGCTACGTATTTCCGTGAATACGTGGGCGATTTCTGCATGGCTGCCACCGTAAATTGCGGGTACAATTTCGTGGGAGAAGCCAATGCCGAACTATGATTTCCTTTTCGTAGATGAGTCCGGCGATCCCGGCTACCAGTTGGACCCCAATTCAGGCCACCTGGTCAGTTCACCCTACTACACAACTGCGGTATTACACGTTTGCGATAACTCCATCCCCCTCCTTACACGCCACATTGCCAACTTTCGCTTCTATCGGGGCTGGTACAACAACCTCAAGATCCCCGTAGGTGCGCCAGAATTCAGTAGATTTGTCGGTCCCGTCCGGGCTATGGCGGAGGAGGGGGGGAACATCTGGGCATCGGTTGTGTACCTGGACAAGGCCCGGTACACGGGGAGCTATTTGAAGCCTGGTGGGAAGAGGCCCTCAGACCCGATAAGATTTCGTAACTACGTATTACGTCGCCTTTTGGAGTTTCACTTTCAGCACTATCCATTACTGTCAAATCAATACGACTTGATCTTGGACAGATTCGAGATGACGGCGGAAGCTAGGGAGAACCTACTTCAATACCTGGCGGGAAATTGGTTCCTGCCTACTCCCAAACATATAACCCACGCGGCGTCAGCATACGTAGACGGCTTACAGTTTGTTCACCACATAGCCAACGGATTCGCGGGCGCAGCAGTGGGAGGATCTGCTCCAATTGAACTTTCCTTTGTGGCTGCGCGTGACCTAACGAACCATTAAGCCATTCAAGAAACGATCGTGGGCTAGGCGCGGCCCCCTATCAAAGGAGACCCCCCTAGCCCACATTTTTAGCGCGGCTATATCCTACCCTTGCATTCTTGCGCGGCAAAAGCCGGTTGTCAACAAACTACCCTCCGTCGCACCTCAGCCGCCAATCGTGCTAAAGTACCCCCGACAGGCAACCCAATACGCCGGAAAGAGTGGTGTGCGTTATGACAAGCATTGGCATCGTCGGATGTGGCGCAGTCGGCCAGGCCCTCCTCAAGGCCAGCGAGTCCGGCAAGCTGACCCTCCCCATCGCCGGCGTCACCAGCCGCACGGAGGCCACGGCCCGCGACTTCCTCGAGACGCTGCAATCGCCGCCGCCCTACTGCACCCGTGACGAGCTCATCGACTGCGCGGACCTCGTCGTCGAGGCCGCCGGCGGGGGCGTCGTCCCGGATCTCGCCCGAGAGACCTTCCAGGCCGGCAAGGACCTCATGGCCATCAGCATCGGCGCGCTGCTCGACCACCCGGACATCCTGGACCTGGCCGCAGAGCGAGGCTGCAGGCTCTACGCGCCCTCGGGCGCCATTGCCGGGCTGGACGGCATCAAGTCCGCCTCCTCCGGCAGGATTGACCACGTCACCATGACCACGCGCAAGCCGCTGAAGGCGCTGGAGGGCTCGCCCTACCTCGTGGACCGCGGCATCTCCGTGCTGGGCTTCACCGAGGAGACGGAGATCTTCTCCGGCACCGCCCGCGAGGCCTGCCGGGGCTTCCCCGCCAACGTCAACGTCTCCGCCGCCGTCAGCCTCGCCGGCATCGGCCCCGACGAGACCCGCATCCGCATCATGGCCGTCCCCGGCCTCGAGCGGAACTGCCACGACATCGAGGTAGAGGGCGAGTTCGGCCGACTCCACATACACATAGAGAACATCCCGACAGAGAACCCCCGCACCGGCCGCCTAACCGTGATGAGCATCATCCGCACCCTGCAGAACCTCGCGAGCCCGCTGCAAATAGGGACGTAGAGCCGCGCCCCGAACCGACACAAGATGAGGGCGGAGCCTTACAGCCCCGCCCTCTCTTGATTCTCGTTCGCCCTGACCCTGTCGAAAGGCGCCAACCTGCGTAGACGTGTTGGCCTCACTGCCGCTAGTACCGTCCGGTACCTTGAGTGGCACGGTCCCATACTCATTGCGAGCATAGAAGGCTGAAGAAGACCCTAGGTCCTAAGGAGCGGCTTCAGCCGGGTTCTCTGAATCGATTTCCGAGCAGGCCTCGCGGTTGCAGGCGACGACCCAATAGTAGTTCCGTCTCTCGTCAGGATCTGTGTGCAGATAGGTCGTCTCACGCACATCGGTAGCCAACTCGTCACAAAATCGTGGCGTGCCTCCTCTGTCCAAATAACAAGTGGAATCGAAGAAGTCATCGTAGTAGACCGTGTAGAATTCCGCTCCTTCTACACGGTCCCAGTTGACGCGAATCGACGAACTCTCTTGAGTGTACCTCACATTACTCGGTCCGGCGGGTGGGGTCGGCATGGGCACGGGTGTTAGCGTCGCTGTCGGTGTCGCGCGTGGGGTCCGCGTTGGCACGGGTGCGCGCGTCGCTGACGGCGTCGCGCGTGGGGTCCGCGTTGACACGGGTGTGCGCGTCGCTGCGGGTGTGCGCGTCGCTGTCGGTGTCGCGCGTGGGGTCCGCGTTGGCACGGGTGTGGGCGTCGCTGTCGGTGTCGCGCGTGGGGTCGACGTGGGCACGGGTGTTGGCGCCGCAGTCGGCGTCGCGCGTGGGGTCCGCGTTGGCACGGGTGTGGGCGTCGCTGTCGGTGTCGCGCGTGGGGTCGACGTGGGCACGGGTGTTGGCGCCGCAGTCGGCGTCGCGCGTGGGGTCCGCGTGGGCACGGGTGTTGGCGCCGTATCGCCGGAGGTCCCGTCAGGCACACGCACAATTGTCCAGCTTCCGTCGCGACCTATGCCGTCAGCCAAGAACCCGTTGCGGTTTATGAGATTATCGGTGCAGACGTCCCCGTAGCAACCTCTGCCGTTTCGTACCTCAAAGATGTCGTTCCCCGCCTGACTGCCGGGAATGACAACAGTGCAGAATTCGCCTGATTCGAGTGCTACGCCTGGGCGGCATGGCCCGCCGCTTCTCGGTCCGCCGGATCCGTCCCCTATAAACAGGGCGGGGTTGTTCAAATCGGTCGCTGAACAACCTTCTTGGTTGCACGCAACTACCCAGTAGTAGTTTGCGTCAGGGTCCGTGTGAGTGTGAACAATCGTAGTGCCGACGACATTGGTAGCCACCTCATCGCAAAAGCGGGGGTTACCGTCGCTGCCCACCGAGCAGCCCGTTTCGAAGAAATCGTCGTGGTAGACGTTGTAGTATTCTGCCCCGTCTACCGGGTGCCAGCTTACTCGTATTGAGCCCTCATCCCAGTCATACCCCACATTCGACGGGCTAATGGGGGTCAGGTCCAGGCGTACGCCGACGGTGTAGGTTCCTGCACCATCTCCTGACACTTGGAAGAAGTATGTGTCCGAAGCCCATGCCTCCCAACGCAAGGACACTTGCTCCCTGCCGGCTGATATTATGAAGTTTTCGGGAAACTGCAATAAGGTCACGGGAAGGGTCACTACGAAATCCGGCAGGGATTGCCTGGCCACTTCGATCAGGTACCTTGCTCCCTGCTCACCTTGAAAGGTGTAGCGGTTGGCAAGATCCGGGTTGTCCACCGAATCGTCGAAACTCTCGCCTACAGTCAGCAGGGTAGCGTCAATCTGCGGAGCGCTCTCCCCTGCGAGCTCTTCATCGATGCAGCCAGCCTCAATCATCCGAGACCGAACGTCCGCATCCATGCCACTGATGGCCCGGTCAATCGGAGGTTGGTATTCGAAAGCTAGAGGGAATAATGTCGCGAGAATGAAGTCGTCTATAGACTCGCCATCTCCGGATTCCAGGTAATCATCAATCGATTCCTTAATGGCCCTTTGATAGGGCAGCACAGCATCATGCCAGTGGGCAACTTCTTCTGGCGGTTCCACGGATTCCAATCGCTCGATAGACTCACCCAACGCTGCCTGGAAATCCTCAATGCTGCCTTCACCTTCAAGGTCAATCCCTGCCGGAGGTCTTGCGGCGCAAACTTCCAAGTATTCGTCGAGCGACATTCGAGCGTTATTCTGCGTCTGAGTACTCGGCGCAGGACCGGACCCATCCCCCGTTGGCTCCTCACCTCCTCCGCATGCGGAAAGCATGGCGATAGTGAGCAGTGCCCCCATGAGTAGGCCAGTCAACCAAATGCGATAGCAGCTCATAGTTGCCCAACGAGGATGTAAGCGCAAATGAATCAGGTGCATGGCAATACCCCTAGCGTGTATGTGAGTCCCTCTTCCGGAATGTGAGCATATCATGTTATCTATCGTTGCAGGTTCATAGCACATATAGGCTAAATTATGTGAGCGAAATAGGATAAAGGGTACGTCGGGAGCGACTACCGCTGGCTACCCATTCGCGGCCGTGCTCTGTAGCAAGACAAGCCATAAGCAAAAGAAGGGGGCGGAGCCCTTCGGCCCCGCCCCCCTCGCGATTGCCGTTATGTCCGAAGGCCCCCTACGCCGCCTGCACCCGCTCCGACGGCGGTGGGCCCACCGTCAGCTCCTTGATGCGCTCCATCGCATCCTCGACGGGGGCGTCCGCTGGCATCGCAACCCGCGCCGTGTGCGCGCGAAAGCCCTCGGGCTTGTGCGGCCCCGCCGGCTCCTGCCCTTCCTGCAGCTCCATTGCCGCCTTCAGCAGCCGTCGACGCACCCGCATCAGCGGCTCGTCCGAAGTCACCAGGTGCTCCAGCGACCGATCGGCGCGGCTCCCCCACTGGTCTTCCACCAGCGCCAGGTCCTGGATGGGGAACGACTTGATTCCCGTGTACGAGTAATTCTTCTGCAGGATCCGGTCCACCAGGTAGTCGTTGTCCTTGTTCTCCACCGCCATGAACGTCCCCGGGATCTGTTCCGGGTAGGTGAAGTTCCCGTAGCGGTCGACTTCCTTTTGCTTCTCCGTGAACGGCTCGTAGCTCCAGCGGAACCGGTACATGTAGCAGCTGTCGTCGTCGATGGGGATGCGCATGTTGCTCGAGTACACGCCCGCCCCGGCGATGCCCGCCGAGCTGAAGCACGGGAAGTAGAAGGTGCTGGCCGACACCATTTGCGTGCCGTCGGCATCCGGCGTCGCCGAGATGTGCATCATCCCGAAGTCCGTCTCATCGAAGGCCAGGTACCTCATGCGCAGGAAGGTGCGGTTGCCCAGCCGCGAGCCCAGCGTCGGCGCCGCGTCCAGGATGGCGCCCGGCGTGGCCAGGTCGGCCGTCATGTGCAGGAAGGCCGCATGGCTCGGGTCGTAGTCGCCCTCCAGCGCCTGGAAGAAGTTGCAGCGAAGGTGGTACTTGCGCACGTACGTCTGGTCCTGCGGCAGGCTCATCCAGTCGAACCCCGGCCGAGGCGGCGTCCGGTCCTTCGGCCCCATGTACGCCCACACCATCCCGGCCGCGTCGAAGCACGGGTACGCCTTGACCGCCACCTTGTCCTTGTACGTCTCCCCCTCCGGCGAGTTCGGCAGGTCGACACACGCCCCGCTCACGTCGAACTTCCACCCGTGGTACACGCACCGGATCCCGCATTCCTCGTTGCGCCCGAAGAACAGCGGCGCGCCCCGATGCGGGCAGTTCGCGTCGACCAGCCCCGGCGTACCATCCGAGTCCCGGAACGCGATGAGGTTCTCCCCCAGCAGCTTCACCCGCACCGGCGGGCAGTCCGCCGACGGTATCTCCGACTCCAAACACGTGGGAATCCAGAACCGCCGGAACAGCTCCCCCATGGGCGTCCCAGGCCCCGTTTGGGTGAGCATGTCATTCTCTTCACGGCTCAGCATTCGACCCTCCTCTTGGATTTTTCCTAGTCTGATTAGCTATACCGCCCACACGAAGGGGTGTCAAGTGGCGCGGCTCCGTCCGCGCCCTATCGTCCCATGACATTAAGCGACATCAGGTTCCCCGGCGCTTGGCCGCGCCGCCGCTTCCGCCGCTCCCTCGGACCGTCCTGCCAGGCCCCACACCGGTGCGGACACGAAGCCGTGATAGGCTACGTCCATGTCGAGGTATCGCCGGAAGGCTGCCTCGGTGGTGCCAACCCATGGTGGAGCCGGGAGCGCAACGTCCAGCCACGGCTTGGCCACATCCAGCGCGATAGCATAGGCCAACATGGCATCGTTTTCGTCCCGGTCGTCCGCGGAGTCAGATTCGGGCAGGAATTTTGTCATTTCATGCCACTGACTTATCTCATCTGCCCCGGCTTGCGTTGGAGGCAGAATGCCCGTGTGCATCGGCGTCGCAATCATCCAATATGTGAAGCCGATGGCCGCGCCGACGAGGGAGTTCGCCCACCATTGGGGCAGCCACAAAGCCAGCCAAAGCCCGCCGCCAACGCCCATCAAAACGCCGGCCAGCGCCGCCCATCCGGCTCCATCACCGAATTGTTCCCTCATTACCCGCATCGAGTTGCCATGGAAGAGGCCTCTGCCCTCCAGGTACTCCCCCAACTGGTCGCCGATGGCATCCTTGTGCTCGCTTATCCCGTCACGCAGGGCTTGAACCGTTGTGGGCTGCGATGGCAAGCTGTCGCATATCAACCGCTCCCAGTCAAACTGCGGGGAGCCCTGCTGCGACAGCCGGTATCGGTAGCCACTCCCTGTTCCGACGCACTCGAATTGCAACGTACCACACTGGCACATCTCGACTATCGACGCCAGCAGTGTTCGGTCGCTGACCACCCGGTCTTCCAGCACCGACACCGCTGCCGCCGGCAACACACCGGACTCCATGGTTGCCGGCGCCAATGAGCCCGGATCCTTGATCCTCCGCCAGGGCCGGTACATGAGCCAAAGCACCAGCAAGAGCAGCAGCGCGACGCCAACGCCTATCAACCGGAAGCCCCAGACCAGCTGCTGCTTCCAGTCCATATCCCGGAAATCGGGGAAGCCACTCTGGGCGATTTCCCCGCCAGGGTCCAGCGCGAACAGCAAGCCAATGACGGCGAGGGACGCCAGCGTTGCCAACACACTCACCATAGGTTCCCCTCCACCCCGGGATGCAACACTTGCGCTCGATAGTGCAGAGAAGCCCTCTGCTCTACACGGCCAACCTGAACCTCAACCTATAAGTTTTCGACTTTGTCCAGTTTGGTGGGCCTATTCGGACTCGAACCCCTAACCCAATAAACTAGAGATAGAGGAGGCTAGCGGCAACGCCATCAAAACATAGGTTGCTCAATGTCGCAAGACGGCTCTGCACCAGCTCACAGATGGAATCCCGGATCACATATCCAGGACGGGGCAAGGTGACTTCTCCAGGGCAGCCTATACTTATCCACAGGCGGGCAACCCAACGGCCCATTTGTACCCAGAGAATCCGTTCACTTTGTGTCCTTCTATTGTCGTTTCCACGAAGGCAGGAACGCAGGGGCGTAGACGCGGTCTCTCAAGCAAAGCGAAGAGGGCGGAGCCCTTCAGCCCCGCCCGCTGGCGACTGTCGTTCTTGCCTTCGGAGACTAAACCCCCCGCCCCTATAAGTCCGATATGGGGCCTCGGGGCTGTGTGCGTTTTCCTTTGGACGCTCAGCACGCCACATAAACGCTCATATGGCCTTGCCCCTGTTGTAGACTACTATAGTAGTTAGTCGACAACATGAGCGCACTACTCCTTTGCGCTCCAGTATTTAAGGGTAGATACAGAATGATTCGACGTTTCAAATTGCTGGAAGGTATAGGGAAGTTCGACTCCGATGACAACGGAAGCTCACTTAACCTAAGCAAACTAGTTCTAATTTATGCAGAAAACGGCTCTGGAAAAACCACCATTGCAGGCGTCCTGCGTTCCCTAAGAACCGGAGACTCCAGACCTATCATGGAGCGCAGGCGACTGGGATCCTCAAGGCCGCCTCACGTTGTTCTTGATCGCGACGGTGGGTCCCATGACTTTGTATTCGAGGATGGCCACTGGAACGATGCACTCCCGCAAATAAGAATATTTGATGACACTTTTGTTGACCAACACGTCTATTCTGGCCTCCATGTAGAGCCCGAACATCGACAGAAGCTCCATGAACTAATCTTGGGCGACAAGGGCGTTGCTCTGAATAATCGCGTCACAGAGTTGGCCGCTAGAGTCGCTAAGCATAACGAAACCATAAGAGAAAAAGAAACCGCCATTCCTTCCAATCTGCTTTGTGGGATGCCAATTGCGGAGTTTTGTGCTTTGCCCGCTCTACCGGACGTAGAAGACAAATTGATTGATGGCCAAAACCGTCTAGCTGCTGCTGAACAATTAGAGTCAGTCCTAGCTGCCAAGCTCTTACCTCTCCTCTCCTTGCCCGCGCTTGATGAACAGCGTATACAGGACTTGCTTGCTGCCGAAATGGCTGCGATGGCCGCTACCGCAGAGGAACGAGTTAAGGAACACTTCGCCCAGCTCAGCGAAGGAGGCGAATCTTGGATCCAAAAGGGAGTGCGCCACTTAAGCCCGTCCAGTAACAGGTGTCCATTTTGTGGCCAAGACCTTACTTCCTCCACTCTGATTTCACACTACAGTGCCTACTTCAACGACGAATATAGCCGCCACAAGCAAGAAGTGACTGACACGATAGCCCGCGTACGGGAGGTTCATTCTCAAGGCGCGCAGGCGGACTTCGAAAAGGCTGTAGGTCAATTGCGCATCGGCATGACTTATTGGGAAAAATTCATTGCACTTCCAGAAATTGGGTTAGATACGGAGTCTATTCGCAAGGATTGGATGTCAGCGATTGATGCCGTTGTGGAATTGCTTGAAGTCAAACAAAGGGCACCTTTAGAGCCAATGGTCTTTCCCGGAGAAGCACAAGCCGCAATCCTCGCCTTTGCACAGCGTTTGAATGCTGTCGTTCAGACAGATGCCACTTTGGAGTCCATCAATGCCAAGATTCTCGAGTTTAAGGAACCAACAAGGCAAGCAAGTCTAGAGGACCTGAAGACGGAGGTATCTCGTCTGGAAGCAACAAGGAACAGGCACTCACCAGGGACCTCCCCACTTTGTCAAGATTACCTCAATGAACAAGCTGCCAAGGCCCTAACGGAGAGACTTAGATCCGCTGCAAGGGAGGAACTAGATGAACATAGGCAACAATCCTTTCCTGCTATACAAGATGCTGTAAACAGATGCCTCCCTCGCTTCAATGCTGGTTTTAGCATCAGTGACCTTGTGGCCCGAAACATCAGTTCAGGAACATCATCTACCTACAACTTCGTCATTGAAGATACTCCTGTTCCCGTAACTGCAAGTTCAGATGTTGCAGTTGGACCTACATTTGAGAACACACTAAGCGCAGGTGACCGCAACACACTGGCCCTAGCATTCTTTTTCTCGAGCCTCTACCAAGATTCTGAGATTGCAGGCCACATTGTGGTCATCGATGATCCAATTTCGAGCCTTGACGACCATCGCACCACAGCTACCGCACACGAGATTCGGTTGCTTACTCAGCAGGCAGGTCAAGTCATTGTGCTCTCCCACAGCAAGTCCTTTTTGTGCCAAATATGGGAACAGGTACCCAAAGCGAACTGCGTAACTTTGCAGATTAGGCGCGAAGGTGAAGCTTCTACGCTGATGGAGTGGGACGCGAAGGAAGACGCCCAAACCGATCATGACCGTAGCCATAAAGCACTAATAGACTTTCTCGAAAGTGGGGAAGGCATAGAGCGTGAGATAGCGCGGGACATTAGGCCTCATTTGGAGGGCTACTTGCGTGTTACCTGTCCAACAGAATTCTCAGCCGGGCAATCATTGGGTTCAGGGTTCATCAAACAATGCCGGAACAGAATCGCCCAAGCCAATCCCATACTCTCAAAGAATAAACTTGGTGAACTTGAGGCTATCTTGGGATACGCGAGCAAGTTTCACCACGACCCCAAGAACCCGTCACAGGTCCACTCGATTAACCGGACGGAACTGCTTAGCTATGTGAAGCGCACCCTAAATTTCGTCAAGCCGTAACATCCACACCGCCACTCCCCGAACGCAAATGTGAGGGGGCGGCGCCCCCCAAGACGCCGCCCCGTCGCAACTACCGTTCCTTTCGCGCAAGCCTACGCCGCGTGAATGCGCGCCTCCGGCGGTGGGCCCACCGTCAACTCCTTGATGCGGTCGATGATCTCCGTCGCCGGCAGGTCGGCCGGTATCTTGGTGCGCGCCGTGTGCGTGCGGAAGCCCTCAGGGTTGTGCGGCCCCGGCGGCTCCTGCCCCTCCTGCAGCTCCATCGCCGCCTTCAGCAACCGGCGACGCACCCGCATCAGCGGCTCGTCCGCCGTCACCAGGTGCTCGAGGCTCCGGTCCGCCCGGCTTCCCCACTGGTCCTCCACCAATGCCAAGTCCTGGATGGGGAACGACTTGATTCCCGTGTACGAGTAGTTCTTCTGCAGGATCCGGTCCACCAGGTAGTCGTTGTCCTTGTTCTCGACCGCCATGAACGTCCCCGGGATCTGTTCCGGATAGGTGAATCCGCCGAACCGGTCAGTCTGCTTCTGCTTCTCCGTGAACGGCTCGTAGCTCCAGCGGAAGCGGTACATGTAGCAGCTGTCGTCGTCGATGGGGATGCGCATGTTGCTCGAGTACACCCCCGGCCCGGCAATGCCCGCCGAGCTGAAGCACGGGAAGTAGAAGGTGCCCGCCGTCACCGTCTGCGTGCCGTCCGCCTCCGGCATCACCCTCACCTGCAGCATGCCGAAGTCCGTTTCCTCATAGGAAATGAACTTCATCTTCAGGAAACTCTTGTCGCTCAACAGCGTTCCCAGCGTCGGCGCTGCGTCCAGGATGGCGGAGGGTGTTGTCAGGTCGCGCGTCAGGTGGAGGAACCCGCCGTGGCTAGGATCGTAGTCCCCCTCCAACGCCTGGAAATAGTTGCAGCGAAGGTGGTACTTCCGTACGTAGGTCTGGTCCTGCGGGAGGCTCATCCAGTCGAACCCCGGCCGAGGCGGCGTCCGGTCCTTGGGCCCCAGGTACGCCCACACCATGCCCGCCGCGTCGAAGCACGGGTACGCTGCGAGGGTCACCTTGTCCCGGTACGACTCCCCCTCCGGCGTATTCGGCATGTCGACGCACGCCCCGCTCACGTCGAACTTCCACCCGTGGTACACGCACCGTATCCCGCACTCCTCGTTGCGCCCGAAGAACAGCGGCGCGCCCCGGTGCGGGCAGTACGAGTCAACCAGCCCCGGCGTCCCATCCGAGTCCCGGAACGCGATGAGGTTCTCTCCCAGCAGCTTCACGCGCGTCGGCGGGCAGTCCGCAGACGGGATCTCCTCGCTCAAACACGCGAGCATCCAGAACCGGCGGAACAGCTCCCCCATGGGCGTCCCCTTGCCCGTCTGAGTCAGCATGTCATTCTCTTCACGGCTCAGCATTCGTACCCTCCAATCAAGTCTCGGCCATTTCGACTAGCTATACCGCCCGCGAGAGGGGGTGTCAAGGCCCACCGTACCCATCTCGCCAGGGCCCACATGGTCGAGTAGTCCGCGCTCGCAGATACGCGGCCCTATCTGCTTTCCGCACCAGCATTCCGAAAGCGGGCCGCTGCGAGACCGCCAAGAACAGAAAACAGGGGGAAACAGACGAACAGTCCGATGGGAAACCAGAGCCGCGCGGGGTAGAAGACGTAGAAGGAATAGACACCCCAAAGCGAGAGCAGCGCCCCGACGACAACCGCCACTGCGACGACCCGCCCTCGTGCGACCATGCCTGCGACCACCCCCCCAGCGAGCCCTCCAAGCGCGCTACCCACCACGACCAGCGCCAGTCCGCCCGCACTTGCCCCCTCGACGCGCGCCGCCGTCTCCTCAGCCGTCTGCGGGTCCAGCAACTCCGGCGGCGTAGGGTACAAGGCCTCACCCACGAAACCGGCAAGAAAGAAGACAACGTTGGCAACGACCACACCCGCAACCAACGCAAGAAGTAACCTCAACGCTCCCTCCAATTGCGATTGCCCAAATCTTCACGTCGCAACCGAGTTGTCGTCAGATGTACTTAGGAGGTGGAGAGAAATTGCGCCTCATAGTTGAAACAATTCCATTGACACGGTCACCCCCGACAATGATAATTGTTGCATCTTGGAGGGACAATTTTGACAACCATGGACGACGCCCCTCTCACCCGGCGCGAGTTCCAGTCGTTCCGTGAGGAATTGCGGCAGGACTTCCACACCTTCCGCGAGGATTTGCACCGGGAGTTGCAGCACTACGCCACAAAAGCGGATGTCGCAGATTTGAGGGCCGAAGTCGCCGAGACAAAGGCAGAGCTCATCAAGTGGATTGTCGGCCTCATGTTTGGTGCAATTGCTGCCGCAACCACCTTTGCTTTCGCCGTTGAGCGCCTTCTCGGAAACTAGCCCTCCGCTCACACCCCCAGCTCGAACGCCTCCTCCGCCATGTCCACGATGCCCCTGCTGATCGACAGCGACGCAGTAG
Source organism: Dehalococcoidia bacterium (assembly GCA_965249605.1). Taxonomy (GTDB): domain Bacteria; phylum Chloroflexota; class Dehalococcoidia; order Lucifugimonadales; family UBA1127; genus UBA1127. Next base: position 694,213 of record OZ252245.1, on the reverse strand, counting down.
CGCCCGGCGATGGCGCGTTCCGAACGTGTATCGCGCTCCCCGTCACCGTGATGCGGAAGTCGTCCACCAGCGCCCCCGTCCGCTCGACGGCCTGCGCACGCACGCCTGCCCCGCCCTCGCCCAGGTGCCGCCGCTCCACCTCCGGCACCAGCCGCTGCAGCGACCGCGTGAACGCGCCCTTGCTGAACGAGCGGTAGTACTCCTGGAACGCCGTCTTCCAGTACCGGCCCGCCATACCCCAGAAGCCGGGGAACCCCAGCGTCGCCAGCGTCTCGCCGACGTTCACCTTGAACTTGGTGTACCCCTCCTGCGCGAAGGCCAAAACCGCGTTCGGCCCCGCTTCCACGCTGCCGTGGATGCCCTTCGTGAAGTGCACGCCCAAGAACGGGAACCGCGGGTCCGGCACCGGGTAAATGAGCCCGCGCACCAAGGACGCCCCTTCCGGCGTCAGCGTGAAGTACTCCCCGCGAAAGGGGATGATGCGCAGGTCGTACGGCGCGCCCATCATGTGCGCGACGTTGTGCGCGTACAGCCCCGCGCAGTTGACGAGGTACCGCGCCCGCACGTCGCCCCGCGACGTCTCGACGGTGATGCCGTCCGCGTCCTGCGACACCCCCTTCACTTTCGCGCCCATCACCACGTCGCCGCCGTTCTCCTGGAACCGTCGCGAGTACGCCTCCGTCACCTCCGTGTAGTCGACGATGCCCGTGTTCGGCGACCACAGCGCCCGAATCCCCGCCGAGTGCGGCTCGATCTCCCGCAGCCGCTCCGGCCCGATCATCTCGAGCCCCGGCACGCCGTTCGCAACGCCCCGCTCGTACAGGTCGTCGAGCCGCCCCAGCTCGTCCTCCCGCGTCGCGACGATCACCTTGCCGCACAGATTGTACGCCACGCCCGTCTCGTCGCAGAACTCCATCAGCGACTTCGAGCCCGTCACGCAGTTCTGCGCCTTAAGAGACCCCGGCTTGTAGTAGATCCCAGAGTGGATGACGCCGCTGTTGTGCCCCGTCTGGTGCGCCGCCAGCCGCTCCTCCTTCTCCAGCACGCCGACGCTCAGGCCCGGGTGACGGTGGACCAGCTCCATCGCCGTCGCCACCCCCAGGATGCCGCCGCCGACAACCGCTACGTCGTACGAAAAATCAGCCATCGCATTCACCTCAAGGGACGCTCTGCTAGAGATGGCTCAACGTAGCAGCCCGTAGCCAGCGGCGTCAACAAACCGCATCCCCCCATGCACATCCCCAGTACGCTACAATACCCCCGCCACGCGAACTCACACATACGGAGGCCGCCATGAAGACCGTTGACGCCGTCATCGACATCCTCCTGCGCGAGAACGTCGAGTTCCTTAGCTGCTTCCCCACCACGTCCGTCATCGACGCCGCGGCCTCCGTCGGCATGCGCCCCGTCATCTGCCGCCAGGAGCGCGTCGGCGTCGGCATTGCCGACGGCTTTGCCCGCGTCACCAACGGCCGGCGCCCCGCCGTCTTCGCCATGCAGTACGGCCCCGGCGCGGAAAACGCCTTTGCAGGCGTCGCCACCGCCTACTCGGACTCCACGCCCATGCTGCTCCTCCCCCTCGGCCAGGCCGGCGCCATCGCGGGCGTCCCGCCCATCTTCAGCTCGCAGGAGAGCTACAACTCCGTCACCAAGTGGGTCGAGCGCCTCGACCACCCCCAGCGCCTCCCCCAGGTCATGCGGCGCGCCTTCAGCCGCCTCTACCACGGCCGGCCCGGCCCCGTCATGGTCGAGCTTGCCGCCGACATCATGGAAACCGACATCGGCGACGCCACGGACGAGTACACTCCCGTCACCGCGACCCGCTCCGCCGCCGACCCCCGCGACGTCCTCGCGGCAGCCCGCGCCCTCGTCGAGGCCCAGCGCCCGGTCATCTTCGCGGGCCAGGGCGTCCTCTACGGCGAGGCCACCGACGAGCTTGTCGCCCTCGCCGAGCAGCTTCAGATCCCCGTTATGACAACCATGCTCGGCAAGAGCGCCTTCCCCGAGGACCACCCCCTGTCGGTTGGCGTTGGCGCCACCGTCATGACGCCCCACGGCTACAAGGCAATGGTCGACGCCGACGTTGTACTCGCCATCGGCGCCAGCCTCACCCGCCACCCCATGTCCCTCACCCTGCCGCCCGGCAAGACCGTCATCCACGCCACCAACGACGAGGCCGACATCAACAAGGGCTATCCCGCCACGTATCCCATCCTTGGCGACGCCAAGCTGGTCCTCGCGCAGTTCGCCGAGGCGGTGGCGGAGGTCCGCGGCACGTCGGTCCCCCGCGACACCAACACCGCCGGCGAGATTGCGGAGATGCGCGACGCTTGGATGCAGGAGTGGTCGCCCATCCTCACCTCGGCGGAGACGCCCATCAACCCCTACCGCATCATCCATGAGATGCAGCGCGCAATCCCGCCCGCCGAGGCCATCGTTACCCACGACTCCGGCAGCCCGCGAGACCAGATGCTCCCCTTCTACCTCGCTCCCGTTCCCCGCAGCTACCTGGGCTGGGGCAAGTCCCACGGCCTCGGCACGGGGTTGGGGTTGACCATCGGGGCGAAGCTGGCGGAGCCAGGGAAGGTGTGCATCAACGTCATGGGCGACGCCGCCTTCGGTATGACCGGCCTCGACGTCGAGACCGCCGTGCGCGCCGAAGCCCCCATCATCACCGTCGTGTTCAACAACGGCACCATGGCCATCGAGAACCGCAACATGATCTCGTCCCACGAACGCTATAAGGCCCGCGACCTGGGCGGCCAGTACGCCGACATCGGCCGCGCCCTGGGCGCCTACGCCGAGCGCGTCACCGACCCCGACGACGTCGGCCCGGCCTTCGAACGCGCCCGCCGCATGACCGAGGAGCAGGGGCAAGCGGTCCTCCTGGAGTTCATCACCTCCGCAGAAACCCGCTTCTCCCACCGCCGGGCGCTGTAGGGGCCGGGGGAAACCTCGGGCCCCGGGGGGTCTTCCTTGGATTCGCTGCAATTCAATTCTTGCGTGCTGGGGAACGAGTCTCCTACGAAACCGTCCGTCGCAGATACGACTCGTCCTGTCCATGACGAGCCGCATTTGGGGGAACTCCAGCCGCTCTTGGGGCACGTCGAACCGCATTCGGGGCGATTCCTGCTCCACGGGGAGATTCCACGGGCATCGAGGGGCAAGCAGGGGCGGTCGCGGGTCGACTTACGCATGGGGGAAGGGTATTGCCGTTTAGGGCGAACACGCCAGAGGCTGATGGCAGGGTTGGAGAGACGCCGGCGGGGTGACATTTAGTCCTTGCGGCAGGCGCGGGCAGGTCTCTACCCTGAGGGCATGGAGAAGAGAGACGCATCCAACAAGCCCACACAGAAATCCCGGAAGCGGAAGAGCGGCGCTCAGCCGGGGAACCAGAATTCCCGAAAGCACGGGTTCTACTCGTCCTTTGTCACGCCCGCGGAACGGCGGAAGCTGAAGGAGGCGAGTGGTCTCGAGGGCCTGAAGCATGAGCTGGACTTCTTGCGGGTCAAGCTGGGGACCATGATGTCGAACTCCGACGTCACCCTCACCCAGGTGGCAGCGGCGGTAGGCGTGATCGCCCGGGTGGCGACGGTTGAACACCGGATCTCCCGCCCCCAAGACGAGCAGGACCAATTGGCCGAAAGTCTCAAAGGGGTGATAGAGGGCATATGTAAGGACGTTGGGCTCTTGCCTCGGGAGAGCGATCCAGGCACAGACATTTGGGCTGGAACGTTCTTGGAGGACGCGGGGAGTGCCGGGAAGCAGTGAGAGTCCGTTTGTTTACCAATCATTTTGAAGCATCTCATCTATACCAAGTTGCTCCAAAATGTCTTCGGAACCGATGTAGTGCCTCTTGAACTCAGCCTCACCTATTGCTAACAGTTCACAGATCTCAGTGCGGGCGTATTGCAATTCATCCAGATGCCTCTGAGCCAAGCGCACTGCCAAGTGTGGCTTCTCCACAGGCGGGTCCAAGGTCTCCGGTTCACGAGTTCGATACCCTGCTTGCGAGAGTTGGATAAACATGGAACGTCGCTGCCTTTCGCCAATCGTGCCTAGTTGATATGCACGGTAAATGAGCGCCTGCATAGAGATTCTCCACTCGCGTTTGAGCCCGCCCAGTTTCTGAAATGTTAACCCGTCGAGCTGTGGCCCAATCTCACGGGCGGGCGCCAAAAACTCAGCTGCAAACAAGTTAGCCTGGTCTTCCACTAAACTGCGCGACGCCATAGGGTCGAAATGCATCACCATGTGGGCTAGCTCATGGGCAAGGGTCCATCGTGACCGGTCGGGCGGCAGTTCAGAGTTGATATGGATGAAACAAGGTGGATACGGCGGCCTCTGACTGAATCCGTCAATTTGACGGGATTCGAAGTCGTGTTTGACTACTACGCAGCCGTTTCGCTCTAACGTCTCAACCACGTTGAATATAGGCCCAGGTGGGACATTCGTCGCTACGCGTACTGAACGTGCAATTTTCTCCGGGTCATCATCATATAGTTCGACGGGGTATTCAGGCAGAAACGATGAGGTTATGTCTAATGATTCCAACAGTCTAGTGATCTCTAAGCGGCGTGTCTCCGCAAGGGCGTGGGCACGGTAGAGCTTTCTGGGCGGCAAACTCTGTTGTTTCCGATGGAAAATCGCTCCTCCCCTTGCACCAATCAAGGTTGGTCTCCTGCAAAAGTAGTTTGGGGGATAGTCGAGTGCAGCAGAAATGCGATTTAGGATGTCTGGGCCCATCGTTAGGGCACCCATCTCGTAACGAGAAATTGAAGCGGGCGAAACCGCGGCACTTGAAGCCAGTTGGGTCTGAGTTAGTCCGCGGGACCGGCGAGCGAGAACGAGCATCTCAGGGTTGAAGCTTTCTACCTCACTCATGGCAACAGGTTTCGAGAATGGTCGTCGTGTGCATAGACAACACGACCCAACAGATCTGTAGAATGTGTGGAAAACTCACTAATAGGACGTCCCCAAATTTGCCACCGCCAAAGCGCCTGCTTCCTGTATTTGAACATCACCATAGCATCCCTCACTACCGTCCCTGTCACATCCAATCGGTAGCCCAACTCAAGTTTTGGCAACGGAGGCGTGGTCGAGAATGACGCCTGCTCGTCCCAGGCACGAAACTCTGGGGTGGAATGGTTCCACGATTGATATTCATTGTCGACGTGCTTGAAACGCAGAACGAGTAGGTCGTCAAATGTGAAGAAAGGGCGATTCCCGCTCCGGTGTAACAAGACACCTGCATCACCTCGCGATGCCTGAGTGATATAGGTATACCACAACTGGCTGATGAACACAGCACGCAAGAATTCGTCGACGAGGGCATGATACTGACCTATAGCGTTCCACTCACGAACGGCCTTCCCAAGAGCTCCGGCAATGACCGGCAACCGGGGCCGCAAAGTGGTTTGGGCGTCTACTAAGTCCATGTAGAGTGGGGCCATTGATACCTCCACAGAGTTTTTAACTTTTTGCGTGAAATTTTGCGTACAATCTCTCAAGCTTTTTTTGCGTAGCTATGATACAAACCAGCCTTCCGTATGTCAACCGTTTTGGCTGCAGTTCTTGCCTTGGTTTAGGTGAAGGGCCGTCTTGGCATGGTTGAGAAAGGACTGGCAACGGGATCGCCCCCCAAATATCACCCACCTACCCAGCCATCTCAACCCAACTACCCACTCCCACCATGCGACGACCACGTCGGTGGCGCGGTAGTTGTGGAGCCAGCGGCCGCGGTGCTGCTTGTGCGCAGGGAACCTCGGTGGGGGTCCGGGCGTCCCTTATATTGAAGGTGAATTTCTGGGTGGCCGTCCATGCACCCGGGCATCCAACTGTCACTGCAAAACAGTAAGGACACTCGATTCGTCTCTACCCGCAGGAGAAATGCAGCAACGGGAGGAACCATGAGGACACTCATTGCAGGGCGTCAGGGGATGGGGCTCAGGGTCTCATCCGTTGTTGCAGTGGCTCTTGCGCTCATGGTTAACGTCCTCTTGTTTCTCTGGAACCCGGGAGTGGTGTACGCGTGCAAGTGCGCGGCGCCCGGCGCTCCCGCGGAGGAGTTGCCAAAGTTTGACGCAGTCTTCACGGGGAGAGTCATTTCCATAGAACACTCCTTTGATCCGAATGCAACGACGGTCTCGCCAGAAGACCGCACTACAGTTGGCTTCGAGGTCAGCAACGTGTGGAAGGGCAATGTTCTCAAGAGTATGGATGTCACCACACCACCGACCGGCGGGAGCTGCGGTTTTGCCTTCATCGAGGGTGAGGAGTACATCGTCTATGCCTCCGACAGCGCGTATGGTGACAACGGCCATACCGTCAGCATCTGCAGCCGGACTGCCCTCCTCGAAGAAGCGCAAGCTGACATCGACGAGCTTGGAGAGGGCAGTCCTCCAATAGACGAGACGAACGGACCGTCGCCCGAACAACCGGAGGACCCGGGCGCGAGTCTGCCTTGGGCGGTCATTCTGGCGGTTGCCGTGGGGATTGTGCTGGTGGTCGGGATTGCGTTGTACGCACGTGTGAGGCGCCGGTAGGTAGCGGGGCGCTTGCTGCGTGTCGGGGTTCCCGCCTTCGCGGAAACGACGGTAGAGGAGCATGGGTGTCTGCCTTCTCAGTTGTAGGAATGCCCCTCTTGCCCCGCACCTCTGGATTCCTGCCTTCGCAGGAATGACGCTGGGGGAGTGGGCGATGCCGCAATGGTTCGTGGTGGGGTTTCCCCGCCCCTGGATCCCGGCTTTCGCCGGGATGGCGACGGGGGGTGGCTGACGCCGAATCGGTCCGTAGCAGGGTTTCCCTGCCCTGCGACCGTTCATACTTCGATTTCCCTCAGCACGAACGGTCGCTCCCCGCCCTTATGGATTCCGGCCACGTATCGTAGTACGGGCGAGACCCTACCTGCCCAGCCACTTGAGGCCTACCAGCCAGTCCCACCAGGCGACCACTACGTCTGTGGCGCGGTAGTTGTCCAGCCACTTGCCGCCGTGGAGCGCGTACTCCTGAAACTCCTTTAGCGCCGTCAGCGGCACTAGCCACATCGCCGACCGACGCCATGTCAGCTCGTAGTCGGGCTTGAACTGGCGGATGCCTGCTACGAAGACGAACCAGAACTCGAAGACGTTGGGGAAGAAGAGGAGCACTGTGCGGCTGCCTACGATCTCGAACACGAGTACGCCTACGATTCGGAACGCGAAGAGGCCGGCGGCTATCGAGCGCGGGGGGCCGGTCCAGCGGAGCGCGACCCAGAGGAACGTGAGCATGTACGAGAGGTCGAGCCACTTGTCGAGGGCCTGGTAGTTTCGGACGCCGCCCAAGTCGAGCAGGTTCATCATGAAGAGGTCTGAGAAGTCGATGAGGATGGCGGCGATCGCCCCTGGGAAGGCCCACCGCAGGACGAGCAGCGCGCCGCCGATGCGCACTGCCGAGATGATGAGCTCTTCCGTCGTCATGCCCGGCACGATACGGGAGGGCAGGGAGCGGTGTCCATTGGGCGCGCACCTGTGATTCCGCGTGATATGCTCTCCGCATATACCGCAGCGCCATCACCGCAAGGAGCACTCCATGGACTGGAACGCCGTTCGAGCGCAGTTCCCCGGCCTGGCAGACCGCACGTTTCTTGACGCCGCGTGCGTCTCGCTGACGCCCTCGACGGCTGAGGACGCCGTTGCGCGCTTTGCGAGGGAGCTGACGCGGCCCTCGCACCGGAACGCGTCGGAGCACCACCTGTGGATGGACGGGACGCGGGAGGAGGCGACCGGGCATGTCGCGGCGCTGCTTGGCGTCGAGGCGCGCAACGTCGCCCTCGTCGAGAGCACCACGCACGGGCTGAACATCGCCGCCCAGTCCATCCCATGGCGCGAGGGCGATGAGGTGGTCATGTGCAACCTGGAGTTCCTGCAGGTGGCCATCCCCTTCGTGCAGCTTGCGAAGACCCACGGCGTGCGCCCGGTGTTCCTGGAGCACGAGGCCGGCGTCGTGCCCGCCTCTGCCTACGCCGCCGCCATCAACGAGCGCACGAAGGCCGTCGTCCTCAGCTCGACCCAGTGGTGCAACGGCTACCGCGTCGACCTGGAGGCCGTCGCGGAGGCGTGCCGGGCGCGCGGCGTCTGGCTCATCGTCGACGCCGTGCAGCAGGCGGGCGCACTGCCGCTGCCGACGGAGGGCGTCGACTTCCTGCTCGCGGGCGGGCACAAGTGGCTCAACGCGCCGATGGGGACGGGCTTCGCCTGCCTCTCGGACCGCGTCCTCAGCGACCTCCAACCGACAAGCTGGGGCTACCTGAACCTGACGACGCCCGAGGGAGGCTGGGTCAACTACTTTACGACCCCCACCATCACCCCGGACCGCGACTACGCCTTCACCGAGTCGGCCAAGCGCTTCGAGATCGGCGGCACCGGCAACTACCCCGGCGCCGTCTGCCTCTCGGAGTCGCTGCGGGTCACGAACGAGGTGGGCGTCGCACAGAGCGCGGAGCGCATCTGGCAGCTAGGCGAGCGCCTGCAGGAGGGGCTGCGAGGGCTGGACGTGCGGCTGGAAACACCCTTCGAGCGGGAGAACCGGGCGGGCATCATCACCTTCCACTGCGGCTCTCGCGAGCGGGACACGGCGTGCCTGGAGCGGCTGCTCGCGGAGGGGGTCAGCGTGTCGCAGCGGTACACGTCGGGCGTGGGCGGCGTTCGGGTGAGCATCCACTACTACAACAACGAGGACGACGTGGACCGGCTGCTGGCGGTGGTGGGGGAGTTCTTGGAGGGGTAGCCCTTCGACAGGCCCTTCGAGAACCTTAGGACAGGCTCTGGGCGAACGGATTGGGCAGTGGGGACAGGGCGACCCGACACGCTCGGATTCCGGCCCGTGTATCGGGGCCCCAGGCGCTATCTGTAGACATACGCTTTAGCGTTGTGCAAGAATAGGCCCGCTCTGCTGGAAGAGCCACTCCCAAGGAGGCGGAAAGAAATGGAAGCTGTATTTCTGGTCCTGGTTGGGGCGGTGCTGTTTTCCCAAGCTTGGCACATGTTGGGCCTGTATTCCGACGGCAGGAGCGTGGGCGTAATCATTGGGGGGCTTTCACTGCTGTCCCTGGGGGCCGTCCTGCTGGAGCCAGTGCTGCTCACCGGATCGGGCGACAGGACGATTTCAGCCGCTAACCACCTGTCCGAGCTAACTGTGACGAAGACGCTGATCATTGTGTGGGCCGTGTACGGCATAGCGGTGGCTGCGCAGGCGCTGTGGGACCAGGACGAGCGTGCCGTGGGCTTCTACAGCGCGGTGGTGGCGGCCGTGACGGTGTTCAGCTTCTTCTACTACGCAGGGACATTGGGTCCTCGATACGGAGACCCGACCTGGCTCAGCTTCTCCGCGGCGACGCTGCTGCTGTCCGTGGTGTCGGCCATGGTCTTTTTCGCGCTGGGGTTCACCTTCAGGGGCCTACGGCCGGTGGCGGCATGGTTCCTGCTGGTGGGGGGAGGGACCGTTACGTTTATCGGGCTGGCTGTCGGCACTCGGTTGATCGCCTAGCCCGCGGAGGGCCCCATACCTTGAAGCAAAGCGGCGCTCAGCGGCGTCGCCGAGGGGACAACGGATATGGCCGACACGTCCATGTCGATTGAGGAGATCCTGGCCGCGAGCCGGCGTGAGGCGGCGCTCTACGAGTGGAAGGGCACCTTCGCCGACTATCTAGCTATGGTGATCAAGAACCCCTCCATGGTGAAGCTCGCCCACGCGCGGGTCCGGGACGCGGTCCTTGCCAAGGGCGTGGACACTTCGCCTGCCGGAGAGCCGATCTACCAGCTCTTCGAAAACGATATCTTGGGAATGGAAGACGTGCTGAAGACTATCGTGGAGCACTTCGAGGCCGCCGCGAGGGGCACGGAGACGAGGAAGCGGATCCTCCTGCTGCTCGGCCCTCCGGCGAGCGGCAAGTCGACGATCGTCGCGCTCATCAAGAAGGCGCTGGAAGACTACACGCGCACCGATGAGGGGGCGGTCTACGCCCTTGCAGGCTGTCCGATGCAGGAGGAGCCCCTCCATCTGATTCCGGACGCGCTCCGCCCGGTGTTGAAGGAGCAGTACGGCATTGAGATAGAGGGGGACCTGAATCCCCGGAACCGCCATCTACTCAGGACGAAGTACAACGGCGATATCGCTGAGGCGCCGGTTGAGCGGGTGGTCTTCTCAGAGCACGAGGCGGTGGGCATCGGCTACTACGTGGCCACGAACCCGAACTCGGACTCCTCGCTGCTGGTGGGGAGCATCGACACGGGCCGGCTGGAGGGTTCGCGGACAGAGGTCGCGGGGCAGGCGTTTCGGATGGATGGCGAGTTCAACGTGGCGAACCGGGGGCTGATCGAGCTAGTGGAGATGTTCAAGGCCGACAGGCACCTGCTGACGACCCTGTTGGGGTTGGCGCAGGAGCAGGTGATCAAGATGGAGAAGTTCGGGGCGATCTACGCCGACGAGGTCATCATCGGCCACTCGAACGAGGGGGACTTCAACACCTTCGCCCTGGACGAGCACTCTGAGGCGCTGAAGGACCGCATCACCGCCATCCATGTGCCGTACAACCTGCGGGTCAGCGAGGATGTGAAGATCTACGAGAAGGTGATGGCCGGGCGGCAGGAGAGGGGCGTCACCATCGCGCCGCTGTCGCTCCGCATTGCGGCCACCTACGCCGTGCTCTCGCGGCTGCAACCGCCCTCCCGGCAGGGGATGACGCTACTGGACAAGATGCGGCTCTACGACGGCCGTATGGTGGGGGCGTACACGCGCCAGGATGTGGTCGAAATGAAGCAGCATCACGTTGGGGAGGGTATGAGCGGGATATCGCCGCGATACGTGATGAACCGAATTGCGACGGTAGCGAGCGCTCCCAACATCAAGTGCGTGACGCCGCTGGCGGTGATCGACAGCCTGTGGCGGGGCATCACCGAGAACGTGAGCCTTGACCAGACCGGCAGGGCGGCATCCATAGGCCTCATAACCGACACCGTCAGCGAGTACAACGAGTTGGCGGTTAATGAGATACAGCGAGCGTACAAGGACTCGTTTGACGATACGGCGGCTATCATGCTCACCGGATACCTGAGGAACGCGCGGACCTACTGCTCCGAGGAGGGCTCCGATGAGGACTACGACGAACGAGAGATGCAGGAGATGGAGCGGGCGATAGGCATACGCGAGAGAGACAAGAGGGCCTTCCGGGAGGAGATAGACCATCTGGCGGCCCTGTACAACAGACGCGAGCACAGGTTCACGTACACGACTGAGCCGCGGCTGAAGGCGGCCATTGAGGCGCGGCTCTTCCCTTCAGTTCGAGAGTTGAACGCTGCCCTCATGCGGCCCCGCCAAGCCCGTCAGCGGGCGGAGTGGACGAATCGGCGCATCCTCATTGTCAAGCGCCTCATTGAGAAGAACGGCTACTGCGCCGTCTGCGCCGAAGACACCCTTGAGTATGTGACCCAATTTCTGCAGAACAAGACCATGTTCAGGACTCCCAAGAATGAAGGCGTGGTGTGGCAGTGGGAGCTCTACCCGGAAAGTGAGACCCTGGCCGCGCGCGCTGAGGGGGCCTAGACCGGCTGCCGGCGGTGGTGGGGGAGTTTGTGCGGGGGTAGGGGTGTAGCGGACTGCATACCACCAAGGGGCCTGCGGCTCCCCGTTCACCCCCTTCAAGAGCCTCAGGACACGCTTCGATTTCCCTCAGGGCGAACGGCCCCACCCTGCTCCTCTGGTTTCCTGCCTCCGCAGGAATGACGAGACCCCTGGCCCTTCGACAGGCTCAGGGCGAACGGAGTGGGATGGGCTCAGGGGTAACGGGGGCCTCAGACTGCCAATTCTCGGTACTCGCCAGTCTGCATGTTGCCTATGGCTGATTGAATCTCCTGGACCCGAGTCTGCATGCGGGGCCAGGAAGTCGACAGCAAGACAAGGACAGCTAGACCGCGCGAGGAAAGATCCTGTTGGTATCGGAGTTGCTGGTCGGTGGTGACGAGCAGCTCGTAGCCGTTCTGCTCTGCCCTGTCCAGCAATTCGCCATTGCGGAGGGTGGACCATCTCATCTCAAAAGCCGTATCCACGCTGTGTTCCTCGAGGAATTGCCTGAGAGGGACGGGAGTGCCCTGGTCAAAGAGGACCTTCAACGCTTGACTGCATCCGCGAGCGATTGCATTTCAAAGGCAAGGACGGCTTCCACAGCGGTTCGGTCGACGCCGGGAAACCACTCAAGGAACTGCTGCACGGTGGCGCCGTCCTTGAGGTTCTCAAAGAGGGCGGAGACGGGCACCCGTGTCCCCGCAAACACCCAAGCGCCGCTTGCCCTTTCGGGGTGTCGTTCCACTTCAGGGCATGTTGTCCAATCAGCCATGGTTTCACCTTTTTGGAGTGTACGCCGGGCGCGGAGGTGGGTCAAACGGCGTGCACCCTTCGACAAGCTCAGGGCGAACGGGCCCGCTGGCCCGCCCATGGGTCCCGGCTTTCGCCGGGATGGCGGGTTGGGTTGTGCTCCTAGCTGCGTGCGCGCGGTCTTCGCCACTTCACGGCATCAGGGCCGGTTACGTTGGTATAACTACACCATTGCGGGCCAGTGCCGCACGTACCTCCTGCTCTTGCGTTTCATCGACCGCTACCTCGAAGCGACGCGCCAAGTCGGCACGTGCGATAGTGTAGGCTGCCCATGCCTCTTCGAGCGTGGCCGGCGGAGCGTGGCAGCCCATTGGACCAAGCAAGAACGCGAACATCTTTGGCAATTCGGACGCTACGAGCGAGTGTTCGCCCTTTAGTCGCTTGCCCGCGAGCCAGAAGGACCAGTCCCAGAAATGCGTGTCAATGTCCTGAAGTGTCTCGGCGGAGGGCTCCCATGGCGGACCGGCAACGTGCGGCACTCCGGTAAATAGAAGGTTCACCACCGCGCCGCCGTGCAGCATGAAGATGAGGTTCCAGATCCGGCTGAGCGGGTCCCAATGCGGTCTGATGGGGTCGAGCGGGGCCAGCAATCGTGGCAAGTCTGCTCGGAAAGCCTCAAAGTCGTCCACCGCCACCGCGAAATCCCAGTCGGACAGAGGGCCAGGGTCCCCTCGAGCTCGTGAGCCCGTCAGTGTGACGGAAGTGACAGCGTTTTGCGCTGTCAGCGCACGCGTGATGGCGGCTGGGACGCTATCCATGGCAGTCTAGACCCTCAGGCGACTCAGACGGCGCGCCGTGGATTCGGTCATGACTGGTCACTCTCCTTTTGCGCCGGAGTCGCCTTGCTGAATCACGAAGTCGCGGCGGTCCCCGTACAGGAGGGCGCGGTTCAGGACGCTGTCGTAGGTGTCTGGGTCAATGCCTTCGACCTCGTCCATGACCCAATACTTGTGGTTCCCAAGAAACAGATAGGGGCGCGTCTGGTGAAAGAAGCGGCATTCTACGCCCTCGCCCCGGAGGATGCGATTGCAGAAGGCTGCCAGTAGCTCCTGCTGTGCGTCCTTTTGGATTACAACGTACTCGTGAGGCCAGGTGTCGCGGTACGTTGTTGCTTCTCGCCACGGGGCATTGGCTATGAGGTCCATGATGTTGGTTGTGTCCGGTGCAGAATCGAGCATGTCTTGTCCCCTCACTTTTAGCCACACCCAGGAGGCAGGGCAACCACGAGGGTTGCCCCCTACGGCCACCATGGATACCGGCCTTCGCTGGTATGACAGCGGGGGGACGCCCCCCATCCCCGGCCTCCGCCGGGGCAGGCTCTAACCTTCCCCCACGAGGGGAGGAAGAGACTGCACGGTGCACACCGGGGCCCTTCGACAGGCTCAGGGCGAACGGGAGGGAGGGCTCCCCCATCCTAACCTTCCCCCCGAGGGGGAAGGGACACTCTTTACGCCCCTAGCTGGGTGCGGACGGTTTGGGCTACTCGGTTGGCGTCCGGGATGTAGGCCAGCTCGAGGTTGCGGGCGTAGGGGACTGGGGTGTGCGGGGCTTGGACTCGCATGATGGGGGCGTCGAGGTAGTCGAAGGCCTCTTCGCCCACTGTGGCTGCTATGTCCGCTGCTACGCTGCAGGTGGGGGTGTCCTCGTCGACGACGACCATGCGGTGCGTTTTTTGCACGGACTCCACGATGTGGTCGTAGTCGATGGGGAAGACGCTGAGGAGGTCGACGACCTCTGCGTTGACGCCTTCCGTCGCAAGCAGGTCCGCGGCTTCGAGGCATATCTGCGTCATCCGCGAGATGCCCACCAGCGTCACGTCCGAGCCTTCGCGCACCGTCCGCGCCTTGCCGATGGGCAGCTCGTAGGACTCCTCCGGCACGTCGCACTCCATGTGGTAGAGGAGCTTGTGTTCGAAGAAGATGATCGGGTCGTTGGAGCGCATCGCCGCAATCAGCAAGCCCTTGGCCGTGTACGCGTCCGACGGCACGACGCCCTTGAGGCCGGGGATGTGCGCCATCAGCGAGTACAGCGACTCCGAGTGCTGCGCCGCCGAGCCGACGCCCGCGCCGATGCGCGTGAGCATGGTGAAGGGGAGCTGCACGTTGCCGCCGTACATGTAGCGCATCTTGGCCGCGTTGTTGAGCAGTTGGTCAAAGCAGACGCCGACGAAGTCAATGTACATGAGCTCCGCCACGGTGCGCATGCCCACAGCCGCCGAGCCGATTGCCGCCCCGATGTAGGCCGCCTCTGAGATGGGGGTGTCGCGGACGCGGTCCTCGCCGAAGCGCTGCACGAGGCCCTGCGTCGTGCGGAAGGGCCCGCCCCAGGCGTCGACGAAGCCCTGATCGCGACGGCCCGCCGCTCCGGCGATGTCCTCGCCGAGCAGGATGATGTCCGGGTTGCGCTCCATCTCCTGCCGCAGCGCCTCGTTGATGGCGTCGCGGTAGGACAGAATCCGCTCGGCAGTCTGCGTCATGTTTGCCTCCGGTTTATGACAACTACAGGTGTGCGGCGTGGGCGCTATGGCGCCCCCGTTCCCCCCCGTATCAAGTACGGGGCAGGCTCTTCGATTTCCCTCAGGGCGAACGGCCCCTCCCCGCTGCACTGGTACCCCCTCAGAGCCCCCGCCCCTCTGGATTCCTGCCTCCGCAGGAATGACGAATGGGGGTGCTACAGGTGCGAGCTCCGCGCCAGCGCGCTCAGTGACCCGTCCAGGTACACGTCTGTCAGCAGTTCGCTCAGGTCTGGCGCGGGCGACTCGTCGGCGAACGTTACGGCGTCGTCTACTAGCTGCTGCGCCTCCGCCTCAAGCTCGTCCAGCTCCGAGGCGTCGAGCAGCCCCTCGGCGGCCACGCGCTCGCGGAACCCCGCGATGACGTCGCGGGCCTTCCATGCGTCTTCTTCCTCGGTCGTCCGGTAGTTCTTGGGGTTGTCGAAGGCGGCGTGGCCGTAGTAGCGGTAGGTCTTGCACTCCAGCATCGTCGGGCCGAGGCCGGAGCGCGCGCGCCCGATGGCCGTGCCCGCGGCGTCGTACACGGCGAAGACGTCCATGCCGTCGACGACGACGCCGGGCATGTTGTACCCGCGCGCCCGCTCGGCAATGTCCGCGATGGGCGTCGCGTACTCCACCGGCGTCGACTCGGCGTACTGGTTGTTCTCGCAGACGAAGATGACGGGCAGCTTCCAGATGGCCGCGAGGTTCATGCTCTCGTGGACGATGCCCTGGTTGGCGCCGCCGTCGCCGAAGAATGCGACGGACACTCGGTCCGAACCGCGCTGCTTGGCGGCCATCGCCGCGCCGACAGCGAGGGGCACGCTGGAGCCGACGACGCCGTTCGCGCCGAGCATGCCCTTGGCCATGTCCGCGATGTGCATAGAACCGCCCTTGCCCTTGTTGGTGCCCGTGGCGCGCTGCAGGATCTCCGCCATCATGCCGCGCACGTCAACGCCCTTCGCGATGCAGTGGCCGTGGCCCCGGTGCGTCGACGCGAGGTAGTCGGCGTCCGAGAGGTGGGCGCAGATACCGGTTGGCACGCCCTCCTGCCCGACGGACAGGTGCAGCGCGCCTCGAAGGCTCCGCTGGCCAACCTCCGTGAACGCCCGCAACTCGAACTGGCGGATGGTCACCATGGTGGCGAACATCTTGCGCAGGTCTTCCCGCGTTATCTCCATGCAGCGCTCCTTGATGCGTTGTTCTTGCGAGCTGGCCCCGTCCCCGCCCCTCTGGATTCCCGCCTTCGCGGGAATGACGCCGGGGGGCGGCCCTGCCCGTTCATCCCCTTCGAGAGCCTCAGGACAGGCTTCGATTTCCCTCAGGGCGGGCGGCCCCGAACCTCTGCCGCCCCAGTGCTTCGACAGGCTCAGCACGAACGGGGTGGGGTGCCCTGTTCCGGTCCTCTGGATTCCCGCTTTTGCAGGAGCGACGGAGGGGGGCGGCCCCTGCCCGTCCCTGCCCCTCTGGATTCCTGCCTTCGCAGGAATGACGAAGGGGGGTGCCTGCCCTGCCTGTCCCGACCCCTCTGGGTGCCTGCCTTCGCAGGAACGACGGGGGGGCAGTCCTAGCCCTGTTGCTGCTGCTGTCGGGCTGCCACCGCAGCCGGGTTGGTCGAGTTCTCACCCATGTAGATGCCGCGGTCCCACGTCCGCTTCAACGGGTCCGAGACGTGGATGGTCATCCGTCCGATCCCCTGGATCTCAATCTCGCCGGTTTCCCCGTCCTGCAGCGGCCCGAGGCCCTCGTGGTTGGTGCCGCAGCTCAGCACGTCGCCGCTGTTCATCGTCATGATGTTGGTGGCGAACTCAACTAGCTCCGGCACGCGGTGCTCCATGTCGTCCGTGACGTAGTCGTGGCGGAGGTCGCCGTTGTTCCAGAACTTCACCCAGAGGTTGTTGGGCTCCGTGATCTCGTCCGCCGTGGTGACGCACGGGCCCAGCGGGCCGAAGGTGTTGAAGGACTTGCCCATCCAGCTGCCGGAGCGCCACGTGCGCCGGCCCTCGGTCCGCGCCGAGACGTCGATCATGCACGTGTAGCCGAAGACGGCGCTCCGCCAGTCCTCTTGGCTCACGTCCTTGGCCGGCCCCTTGAAGACGATGCCCAGCTCCGCCTCGTGCTGGAACATGTACGGGCTCGTGTTGTTGGGCAGCACCACCGTGTCGCCGTCGCCGAT
Organism: Dehalococcoidia bacterium; assembly: GCA_965249605.1. GTDB lineage: Bacteria > Chloroflexota > Dehalococcoidia > Lucifugimonadales > UBA1127 > UBA1127. The sequence continues at coordinate 677,138 of OZ252245.1, read as the reverse complement.
GACGGAGTCCGGCGACTTGAGGAACATGTTGAGCTGCCCCGGTTCTCGCTGCTGGTGCTCCCAGTAGTTGCCGATGCAGTTGAGCATCTTGCTCGGGCGCGGCAACGGCGGGCGCAGCCGCACTTCGTCGAGCGGCGTCGCTGGGCCGTCGGTCAATATCTGCTCCAGGGCCGGCCGCAGCGCCTCGAAGCTGTCGATGAGCGATTCCATCTGCTGCTGCGGTGTCCCCGCGGGCAGTGCAGAGATGGCCGACACTATGTTGACGACACCGTCATCCCTGAGCAGCCCTACGTGGGGCGCCTCGTCGGCTGCGTCGCTCAAGTGCTGGTACCGGACGATCTTCATGTTACGTCTCCCTCAGGTATGAGTCGGCGTCATGGTAGCCGCGCCCCCCACGACGGTCAACCGCGCACCCGCCTTGACGCTACCAGCGCACCTGTCTAGCATTGCCTTGCCCATTGACCCTTTTCATCAATCACGGAGGCCCGAATGAAGGGAAAGTTCCAGGTCATAGACACCCTGCGCCACGTCATAGAGCCCCCGGACTTGTGGGACCGCTGGCTGGAGCCGGCGTACAAGTCCCAGGGCGCCATCCGCGTCGACAGCAGCCGCGTGGCAATGGTCGTCAACGGCCGCCCCGTCTCGCGCAACGCCATCAACTTCCTTGCGAATCCCATCTACCGCGAGACCTTCGCCGACGCCGTCTCCCAGGACTTCAGCCCGCAGTCGCACCTCGCAGACATGGACATCGAGGGCGTCGACGTGGGCCTGCTGCTCCCGACGGCCGGCCTCTACGCTATTTGGTCCGACCACATCGACGCGGAACTGGCGGCAGCCCTCGCCCGCGCCTACAACAACTATCTCGCCGACTACTGCCGAGCCGACGCCAGCCGACTCAAGGGCATCGCCCTGTTGCCCTTGCAGAGCGTCGAGGCGTCCGTCGAGGAGCTGCGGTGCGCCGTGGGCGAGCTCGGTTTCGTCGCGGGCTTTCTCCGTTCGAACCCCATCGTCCACCGGAACCTGCACGACAGGGCCTATGACCCGCTCTACGCCGCGGCCCTCGATCTCGGCGTGCCCCTCGTCGTAAGCAGCGCCACCGGCTGCGTCTTGCCTGAGCTCGGCGCCGACCGCTACGCCGATGACCGCTTCTCCCACGAGGCCGTCTCCACCACCTACGAGCTCTGGGTTGCGATGATGTCTCTCTTCAGCCACAACGTGCTGGAGCGCTTCCCCGGTCTGAATGTCGGCTTCCTGGGCGCCGGGGCAAGCTGGCTCCCATTCTGGATCGAGCGCCTCGAGGAGCACTGGGGCGAGATTCCCTTCGGCCTCGACTGCCCCAACACGCTGCCGCCCGACTACGTCTTCCAGCAGCAGGGATTTGCAGCAATGGAGCCATGGGAGACAGGCACGGCGGGCGTCCTGCACGAGGTCGGCGACCAAGCGGTGGTGTGGGGTAGTCAGTACCCGTGGCCCGCGCTGCCCTCCTTCCCCAACGAACTCGACGCCTTCGTAGCGGACCCGGACCTCACTGACGACCAGAAGAGCAAGATACTCTGGGACAACGCCGCTGCCCTCTTCAACATCAGCTAACTGCGCGGCCCCTTCGAGAGCCTCAGGACAAGCCCTTCGACAAGCTCAGGGCGAACGGGGGGAGCGTGCGCGACAGAAAGGACACCGCCATGCCGCTGGACCCGCAGGTCAAAGAGGTCCTTGACCAGATAGCCGCTCTCGGTCTGCCCCCGCATTACGAGGTCGGCGCGGTGCAGGCCCGGGAGAATGCGAAGCTGCGGCCCCGCGTCGCCGGACCGGATGTTGTCGCCATCGAGGACCGCACCGTGCCCGGCCCCGACGTCGAGGTCCCCGTGCGCATCTACTGGCCCGAAGGCGACGGCCCGTTCCCCATGCTCGTCTGGATCCACGGCGGCGGCATGGTCGTGGGCACGATCGAGACCTGCGACGCCGCCTGCCGTCGAATCTGCCTGGGCGCCGGCTGCGTCGTCATCTCCCCCGGGTACCGCCTGGCCCCGGAGCACCCCTTCCCCGCCGCGCCGGAGGACTGCTTCAACGTCGTCACTTGGGCGGCGGACAACGCCGAGTCGCTGCGCGGCGATGCCTCTCGCCTGGCCGTTGGCGGCGAGAGCGCGGGCGGCAACCTCGCGGCGGCGGTCGCCCTGATGGCGCGCGACCGGGGCGGGCCATCGCTTGTACATCAGTCGATCATCAACCCCATGCTGGACCTCGACTTTGACACTGAGTCCTACTTGCGCAACGCCGAGGGGTACTTCCTCACTCGCAAGACGATGATGTGGTACTGGGAGCAGTACCTGCAGAACCCGGAGGACAAGGACAACCCCTACGCCGTGCCCCTTCGCGCCGAGGACCTCTCGGGCCTGCCGCCCGCGCTGCTGCTGGCAGGCGAGTTCGACCCGCTGCTGTCCGAGACCGAGGCGTACGCCGGCCGGCTGCTGGCTGCGGGCGTCCCGGCCACTTTCACCCACTACCCCGGCGCCAGCCACAACTTCTACAGCATGCCGCCCACGGTGGACGTAGCCGTCCGGGCCATGTCGGAGATAATCGATGCGCTCAAGGCGGCCTTCGGGAGCGCGGTGAAGGCGTAAGCCATGCCCCCAGGATTCCCTGTGTGGTGGGGCATTAGCACTGACCATTTGAGGTGCCATGGAACGCGATTCTGGCCTTGTGCGGATGATCTTGGAACACTTGGAAGCTACCGTGTCTCTTGAGCAACCTGCCTTCTCAAGTCAGCTGGAGTTTCCGGGGTATTTGCCGGAACAGGTAAATCACCATATCTCCCTTTGTCACCAGGAAGGACTCTTCGAGATTCATGACAGAAGCGCCTTCGGAGAGCCAGATTTCTTGATTAGAGGACTCTCGGCGCTTGGGCGTAATGAGTTGGTCAGACTTCGGAATGAAGACTCGCTGACATCCGGACTCAAGCAATTTGCGCGTTCCGTCCCGGCACAGATTTGGTGGTTAGCGGGCATCGGGATTTTCATATTGGCGCTTCTCACATTCATTCGTGGCAACTAGCTTCCACTCTTGGCCTCTTGTCATCTTTGCGTTCGCCGGCCTGCCCTCGTGTCGGACGAAATGAGAGGTATTGCTGCCCTGACACTACTCCGTTGTGTCCCCATTCCCACCCATCCGACAATGATGGAAGCGGGTCAGCACTGCACACGGGGCGATGGCGCCCCGACTGACCGCGTCCCAGCAGGCATTGGAATCTCACGGGGAAAAGGACGAATCGACTCGACTCGACTCGAAGGGAATGCACGCATGGCCCAGAAGGCGCCGCTGCTGGAAGACATTAAGCTCATCGTTGAAGAGGGAGAAGGCGGTAACCGGGTCGTCCTGCAGGAAAAGGCAGGCCCGCGCGTGCTCGCCGAAGGGCTGCCGCTGGAGATCGCCCAGCGCATCGCCGCCACGTGGAACTTCTGCGAGGGCTTCAGCACTCCCCCGCTGCAGCAGGCCACCCTCCACGCCTTCATGGACGCCATGGACTAGCTCCGCCAAGAACCATTCGTGAGACCCTTCGAGTTCCACGGGGCGAACAGATATGGCGTAGATGCTGTGTCGGTCCAGGTGGGGCCCTGAGACAGAACCCTCACAAGATAGTCGGAACCAGACACTTGGGCAAAGACAGGAGAGCAGATTGACCATTGACACACTCTTGGAGGGCGTCACCATCGGCGCTTCGGCAGGATTAATTTCTGGCCTCATTTTGGGCTTGCTCAGTTGGCTGAAGAGCGTCATCCAAGGCCGCACCGAAAGGCGGGAGCAGATCCGGCATCTTGCCAGGACAATTGAACAGTCAAGAGATGAGATCTACGGCTCTACCGACTTAGACCTCACCAACCACCCGATCGGCCGCATGGTCCCAAGAGACCAAATAAGGAAGGCAAAATTAGTGTGGCTACACCAACAGATTCAGCAAATTCTCTTGGGCCGATCGAGCCGCCTAAGTTTCGACGAAATCCAGCAAATCAAACAGGCGTTCAACACGGTCGAGCTTTACCCCAATTGGGTCCCCAACGACCAAGGGTACGATGGGATTTTTGATCGGCTTACGTCAGCTGAATGGCTCGGTTTAGGCCCGCGCCGCTGAGCGCCTAGATCCGCGGCGCAACCTCCTCCGCAATGACCTCCAGGTGCTCCATGTAGTTGTGGACAGGGTTGAGGAGCAGGTGGTTGGCGCCGGCCTCCACAAGCTCCGCTAGTTGCTCGGCGATGTGGTCCGCGCTGCCGACGATGCTCCACTGCTCGGCGAGGGCAGGGTTGCCGTAGAAGCCGCCGATCCACGAGCGCAGGCCGGCCCACCCGCGGGCCTCGTCGGTGTCGATGGCGAGGTAGACGCGCTTTGTTACGCCAAAGGTGGTTGGGTCGCGGCCCTCTTCTTCCAGCATCTGCATCAGCTCGCCGCGCTCCCGAATGAACGCCTCGTTGGTGCTGGAGCCGGCGCCCATCCAGCCGTCGGCGTGGCGGGCGGTGCGTCGCAGCGCGTCAGGGGCGCGCGCGCCGAACCACAGCGGCGGGTGCGGCTTTTGCACGGGCTTGGGCTCCATCTTCACGCCGGACAGCGTCGCGAACGATCCCTCAAAGTCCACGGACTCCTCTTGCCACAGCGCCTTCATGATGCGGACGCCCTCGACGAAGCGGGCGACGCGCCGCTCCTCGGACAGCCCGTACGCCGGGAACATGCGCGTGTTGGTGCCCAGCCCGAGTCCGACGGTCAGCCGGCCCTCGCTCAGATGGTCGAGGGTGCTGAGGGCCTTGGCGAACTGCACCGGGTTCCGAAGTGTGCTCACAAACACCGACGCGCCGATGCGCACTCGCTCCGTCAACGCCGCCACGTAAGCCAGCAACCCCGTGGGCTCCAGCGACGCGATGGCGCCGGTGATCTGCTCCGCCACCCACAGGTCGTCGTAGCCGAGCGCTTCGGCCCGCCCAACGAACTGCCGCACAAGCCCCATGTCTATCGCGCCGTCGGCAAACCCCTGCGGCACCGCTATGCCAATGCGAACTCCACTCTTGGTCTCCATACCCCCTCCTTCAACGGCGTCGATTGTAGCATGGCTGCGTTGTGCCAAGGTTGATCGGGCGCGGGCCGGTGGGCGCTAGGGCGAACGGCCCCGCACCTCACCGCCCTGCGGCGAGCGGCGTGCTTCGACAGGCTCAGCACGAACGGACGGGCACCCTCTTGTACGGTTGACCTTGCGCCCATCGTGCAGCTAGGCTGCACGTGCGCCGGCGTTCTATTGAGGAGGGCGAGTTGTGCCCGTTCCGCAGAGCCGACCGGACTTGCAACGGCGAAGGAGATATGCGTGGCCCTCGCGAACCAGGCAAAGATTGGGATATCGCTGCCACAGGCCTTTCCGGATGGGCCGGTGCAGCCCGCCGTCATCTCCCGCTTCGCTCAGCGCGCTGAGGACCTGGGGTACCACAGCCTTTGGGTGCAGGACCGGTTCATAGGCCGCACCACGTGGCTAGAGCCGCTGGGTCTCCTCTCCTTTGTCGCGGGGGTTACGTACGATATTCGGCTGGGCGTCGCGACGATGCCGCTGCCCTGGCACAACCCCGCTCGCCTGGCCAAGTCCCTGGCGTCGCTGGACCAGCTTTCCGGCGGTCGGCTCATTGCGGGCCTCTCGCTGGGCGGCTTCTACATCAACGAGAACTTGCCCGGCACCGCGCCGGAACGCCGCGTGGCCGCCTTCAACGAGGGCCTCGAGGTCATGCAGCGCCTCTGGACCGAGGAGGACGTCGACCTCGACGGCGCGTTTTGGCCGCTGCGCAACGCCACGCTGGACCCCAAGCCCGTGCAAAGCGCCGGACGCGGGCACATGCCCATCTTCCTGGGCGGTTCCAGCCCGAACGCCATCCGCCGCGCCGTTCGCATCGCCGACGGCTGGATCGGCGCCAGCTCTTCGACCATCGAGAGCTTCCGCGAGCAGGCCGCCACGGTGCAGGAGGCGCTCGCCGAGGCGGGACGCGACCGCTCGACGTTTACCATCGCCAAGCGGCAGTTCCTCGCGCTGGACGACAGCGTCGACCGTGCGACGCAGCGCATGCGCGACTGGGCGGAGCGGAGCATCATGAACGCGGACCTCGGCGAGCGCGTCAGCTTGCGCGGCCCCAGCAGCGAGATTGCCGCCGGCCTGCAGGAGATCGTGGGCGCCGGGGCGGACCTGCTCGTCCTCAACCCCGTCGACGACGTGCTGGAGCAGGTGGAGCATTTGGCCCTCGTCATGGGGCTGGAGAACGACGACCGGTAGGGGCCCTTCGACAGGCACAGGGTGAACGGGGGCATCCAAGGCACACAACCGTATAGGAGGGCAAGAAATGCCAGACCTCACCCCACTCGCGGAGTCAGTTGGCGCGCTGCTTAAGGAGCGCGGGCAGAAGATTGCGGTGGCCGACTCGTCGGCGGGCGGGCTCATTTCCGCCGCGCTGCTCTCGGTGCCGGGCGCGTCCGCGTACTACATTGGCGGCATCATCTCGTACACCGGCGTGTCGCGGGTGGCGCTGCTTGGCATCTCGGAGGACGACATGGCTCGCGCCGGCATGCGCGCAAGCACGGAGCCCTACGCGGCGCTTATCGCCAAGACGGTGCGGGAGAAGATGGGCGCAGACTGGGGCATCGCCGAGACGGGCGCTAGCGGGCCAACGGGCAACCGCTACGGCGACGACGCCGGACACGCCTGCTTCGCCGTCTCCGGTCCCGTGGAACGCGCCGTCACGCTGGAGACCGGCAGCACCGACCGCGAGGCCAACATGTGGGCGTTCGCGGAGCGGGCACTTGCGCTGCTGGAGGAGTGCCTGCGGGCGGCGTAGCGGGGTGCTTCGACAGGCTCAGCACGAACGGACGGGGTAGGGGGTCGCACGTTCGTGGGACCCCCTTCGTCAAGCTCAGGACAGGCTTCGTCTTTCTCGGGGCGAACGGAGGGGCAAGGCGGTCGCACGTTGCCCCTGGCGCGCTGCCTGTGTACCCTAGACCAAACCTTGGAGGAGCAACCCATGGTGAGGAGCGCCGCCACGACCGTCGAGGAGTATCTTGCTGAGCTGTCGCCGGAAAGACGGGAGGGCCTGAGCACGGTTCGGGACGTCGTGCTGGAGAATCTGCCGGAAGGTTATGAGGAGATCATGGACTTCGGGATGATCAGCTATGTCGTGCCGCTCTCGGCGTACCCCAAGACGTACAACGGCCATCCCCTCATGTACGCCGCTCTGGCCGATCAGAAGAACCACATGGGCCTCTACCTGATGTGCCTGTACACCCACTACCAGGACATGGGCTGGTTTGAGGAGCGCTACAGGGCCAGCGGGAAGAAGCTGGACATGGGCAAGTCCTGCGTCCGGTTCAAGCGCCTCGACGACCTGCCCCTCGACGTGGTGGGCGAGGTCATCGCGGGGACGTCGATGGAGCAGTATATTGCCTTCTACGAAGAGGCGCGGGCAGCATACACGTCGCGGAAGCGCCAGAAAGCCGCAAGTTAGCAAGGGAGGAATATGCACATCCTGTTTGTGACTATCAAGATGAAGCCGGAGCACCGGGAAGAGTACATGGCGGAGATGCTGCTCAACGCCAAGGGCGCGCAGGAAGACGAGCCCGGCTGCCTGCGGTTCGACGTGGTGGTGGACTCGCAGGACCTCAACACCATCCACCTCTACGAGGTGTACAAGGACGAGGCCGCCTTCGCCGAGCACCAGGCAGCCCCGCACTTCCTGCGCATGCGAGAAACCACCGGCGACTGGCGCGACGGTCCGGCGGTAGTGCACATGGGCGCCAACGTCTCCCCTACCGACGAGACGTGGAAGTAGCGAACACCCCTCTGGCTGAAATCAAGGCTCAAAGCAGTTAGAACAAATCGATACGAAACGAAGGAGGACACCATGCCACGAGTGAAGCTGCTAACGGAAAAGACTGACGTTCAGGATGACCAGCACGACGAGATTGACGCCATCGTCGCGACGCTGAACCGCGTTGCCGGGCCTTTCGGCGTGTTGCTGTACAGCCCCGGCTTGGCGCAGAAGGTGATGGAGGCCGGCGCCCACGTCCGGTTGCAGTCCACCCTGTCCCAGGTAGAGCGCGAGCTCTGCATCATCGCGGTCTCCCGGGAGAAGGACGCGCGGTACGAGTGGGCGTCGCACGTGGCGACCGGCCGTCGCCAGGGCATGCGCGAAGAGGCCATCGAGGCCGTGCGCAACCGCGAGGACGTCAGCGGCCTGGAGCAGGACGAACAGGACATCATCAACTACGTCCGCCAGCTCCTCCAGACCAACAAGGTGGAGCAGTCGCTGTTTGACTCGTTGGTGGAGCGCAAGGGCACTCGCTGGCTCGTGGAGCTTACGGGCACAATCGGCCAGTACCAGTACATCTCCGCCATCAACAACGCCTTCGACCTGCAGCCGGCAGAGGACGCCGACCAGCTGCCGGTGCCGTAGAGCCCATCCCGTTCACCCCCTTTGAGGGCCTCAGGACAGGCTTCGATTTCCCTCAATGCAGGCCCTTCGACAGGCTCAGGGCGAACGGGACGGGCACCTTGCCTTCAGGACTGACGAAAGTGTCGATGGAAGCGCAACGAGGACAGTTCGCAGAGGGGCCGCTGCCAACAACGTCGCTTTACTCGCGGGTTGGCGGCATCCCCTACTTCAAGGCGCTGGTGGAGAGCTTCTACGCCAAGGTGGAGGCCGATCCCATCCTGCGACCGCTGTACCCAGAGGACCTGGAACCGGGCAAGAACAACCTGGCAATGTTTCTGGTGCAGTTATGGGGCGGCCCGCCCTACTACTCGATGGAGCGCGGCCGCCCGATGCTGCGTATGCGCCACATGCCCTTCGCCATCGGGCAAGCGGAGCGCGACGCCTGGTTCACGCACATGCGCGACTGCGTGCTGGAATCCGGTGTTGATGAGGGGGACGCCGCCCTGCTGCTTGACCACTTTGAGAAGGCTTCCACCTTCATGATCAACCGGCAGTGAGGCATTACCGCACTGCCACCATGAAGATGCGCCTGAACGGGTAGATGGTGCGGCCGTCGGCCTGCTTGGGGTAGGCCGGGGTCACGCGGCGGCGGTATTCCTCCACGAACGCCACTCTCTCCTCCTCGTTCAGCGGGTCGAGGAGCGGGCGCAGCGAGGACCCTGACGTCCACGCGACTATGGGGTCGTCGCCTTCCAGCAGTTGGTGGTACGTGGTCTCCCAAATGTTCAAGTAGGAGACCGTTGGCCGCAGGATGGCGTAGTACTCCTGCGGCGTCAACACCGGGAGCTCGCGCAGGATGGGCACCACGCGGTCGCGCCATGGCCCATTCTTCGCCGTCTCCGCCATGCTGGCGTGGCTGGGCTCCCGCCAGTTGTTGGGCACCTGGATGGCGAGCGCGCCGCCGGGCTTCACCGATTCTACGATTCGCGGGAGGAGCGTGTGGTGGTCGTCCAGCCACTGGAAGGTGGCGTTGGAGTAGACGACGTCGCCGGGGGTGTCCGGTTGCCAGGCCGTCAGGTCAGCCTCCACCCACTCGATGTCGTCATGCTCCGCACGTGCCCTCGCCAACATATCGGGCGAGCCGTCCACGCCGACGACCCTCGCGTCCGGCCAGCGCCGCTTCAGGTGCACCGTCGCCGTGCCGGGCCCGCAGCCGAGGTCGTACACGAGCTCCGGCCGCTCGATGGGCACCTGCGCGAGCAGGTCGAGGGCGGGTCGAAGCCGCTCGTTGCCAAAGCTCAGATAGACCGCAGCGTTCCAATCGCTCGTGCTCATTTACTCCACTCGATGTCTCATTCGTCATTCCGGCGAGAACTGAAATCCAGAAGCATCCCGCAGCGTTCCCTCCAAGCCCGTCGAAGGCCAAGCCTCCATGGGCGTGGCAAGCATACACCACGGGACAGGCAACATAGAACAGCCTCTTATCAAGGAAGAAGAAGAATGGTTGGAGCGGGCGATGGGAGTTGAACCCACGACAACCTGCTTGGAAGGCAGGGGCTCTACCGCTGAGCTACGCCCGCGTGCAAATTCACCCGTGCAGGACTGCAGCCCTGCGCGATTGACCGCGCCCTAGAGTCGGGGCTCGCGGGGACGGGCCTCGTTGACCGTCAGGACGCGGCCACCGAGCTCTCGCCCGTGAAGCGCCGTGATCGCGGACTGCGCAGCGCCGTCCTCCGGCATCTCCACGAATCCGAAGCCCTTCGACCGGCCAGTGTCCCGGTCGCGAATGATCGTAACGGAGGCCACCTCGCCGTAGGAACTGAAGGTCTCCTCTACTTCGTCTTCCGTAGACGTGAATGGAAGGTTACCCAGATAAATCCTCACGCACTTCTCCTCTTGTCGACACTCTGCTAACACGCCTCGCCTAGGTCCGGCGAAGCGGTATTTCCCTTCCAGTATAGACGGTTGGCAGGGAGAATCTAGGGGCTGCCATCCGCACTCGGCCGCCCGCGCACGTACTCCGCCAGAAGCGAAAGCGCCGCGTCCGCCGCGGCCTGACGCACCTGCGCACGGTCTCCCTTGAAATTGTAAGTGCGGACCGTCTCGAAGCCGTCTCCGGACGACAGCGCTACATAGAACAGGCCGACCGGTTTCATTGGCGTAGCGCCGCCGGGCCCGGCAATGCCCGTATCCGCGACACCGATGTCGGCGTGGAACAGGTCACGCGCGCCCCGCGCCATAGCCGCGGCGACGGCCTCGCTCACCGCGCCTGACTTGAAGGCCTCCGCGGGCACGGCCAACACCTCCGCCTTGGCCTCGTTGGCGTAGGCCGTGACGCCGCCCAAGAAGTATCTGGACGACCCTGGCGCTGACGATAGCAGGTAGCTCAGGAGACCGCCCGTCGCGGATTCGCCAGCGGCCACCGTTAGCCCCCGACGCTCCAATTCCTTGGCTAGCCGCGCAACGTCAACCATGCGGGTATTCTAGCTGAGAGGACTGCATAGGCAAGGGACAAGTGAGGTCTCCGCACCCCTGTGCTTTTCCAGAACCTTCCTGAACTCGCCCAATTGGCCCCCCGCCGTTCCAAAAGGGCTGCAAACCTCAACGTTGCTGGTTGGGCTATAATGGCGCTAGGAATCCCCCAAGAGGTGGCAATGGACCTGGTATTTGATCGCGGCGACGCGTCAGCGCCCAAAGGGCATGCCCTCCTGTACTTCCGGGAGGTAGGTGGAGTAGGAAGACTCTACTCAACCTACGTTGTTGTCCTTCCCATCTCCATTGACCTGGTCAAGTACATGCCTCCGTTCCTCGCCAACCAGCTCCCCAACGTGAACGCACAGGAACTGTCTGCCTTCGCCTTTCCGCCCATGCCGGAAGAGGCTGGAGGCCAGTCACAGCTCGAGTCGCTGGCGGCCGCCCGAGGCGACGACCTGCTTTTCGGTGGCGACCTTTCGCCCGAGCACGTGCAGGAAATGCTCCTGCGCGTCAACGACGTCGTTCAGCAGTACGCCGAGCGCTACCAGGGCTACATCGGCAATGCAGCGCAGGCAGAGGAAATCGCGACACCGGAGGCCATCAGCGGCCACGGTGTCAACGAAGTACTCTTCGAGCTCATGAGCGAGCGTGACCGGCTGGGCGAGCTCTCGAAGCTCACGGGCCGACTGCGCTTCGCCGTGGAGGGCAACGACACTCGGCAGGTGCAGGAGGTTGAGGACGAGGTACGGGTGCTGTCGCGCTACATGCCGCCTCGATACCAGATCGACGCGCTGCTGCGCACGGCGAAGGACCCCTCGCGCTCCGGCGGCGACCTTGCGCAACTCTACCTGGAACGCTGCTACAAGCTCGCCGACGAAGACTACACCAGCCTTCAGGACATCGAGGAACGGATACGGGGGTTGGAAGCGGGGTAGGGGGCGCGCGAATTGCTCGCAGTTCGAAGCCGAGGTGCCTACTCGCAATATTGTGACAGATTGTCCCAGTATTGCTGTATGAGTACATTCTGCCAAGACTTAGGTATGCAGCCGGAAAACCCCTCGTTTCTCATGTAGATTTTGCTAAGCCGTGTAAGTGCCTCAAGTTCACTGGGAATGGTTCCGCTCAATTGGTTATAGTTGAGATTTAGCGTTCCAAGATTAACCAGATTGCCTAGTTCAAGTGGAACTTCACCTTCCAGTTTGTTACAGCACAGGGATAGGATTCCCAAATTTGCGAGGTTGCCCAACTCCGGAGGTATCTCTCCTGTCAACTCATTGTCATTAAGGTTTATCGCGCCCAGTGCAGAGAGTCCGCCTATTGCCGGTGGAATCTTACCTGCCAATCCGCGGTTGTAGAGCGACAGGCGTCTGACCCGATTCGGCAAGGGCGGAGATGGAGTTGGTGTTACCTCAGAGATCGGACCCACAGTGGCAACCCTGTGCGTATTCACACCGTCCCATTCTGATATTGAGAGTTGGGGGCTCCAATTCAACCGGGCCTCCGCATAAAGAGTTCCGACGTTTCCTACCAGGGTCTCCTTGATGGAGAGAAGAATTGCACAATCTTCAACGAGACCAGGGTTTTCCCGGGGGTTGGGGACAGCGATTCCATTGCTGCACCGCTCTCGCAGGTCAGGCATGGAGGCGGAACGTGACTCATCGGCCGCAACTGTGGACGCGGAAAGGGAAATCGCCATAAGTCCCCTTTGCGACGCCCAAATGATCATGCCCCCATTGTCAAACACGCCGATTGTGCTAAAGTAAGCGTCTTCTTCGGAGCCATAGCCCCACAGCAGTCGTCCCGATTGCGGGTCCATGGCGTTCAGCGACCCGAAGTATGCGACGTCGCCGACAAATCTCACCAGCGGAATCGTCACCAGCTCTCCGTCCAGCCAATCACGTGTCCACAGCTGGGTTCCGTCCGATGCTCGCAAGGCAATGAGTCGAGTTTCATCCGCCAGATAAACCACCTCGTCCCTACTCCACATCAGAGTGGAAGAGTAGCTAGATTCACTTGTTTTGCACCAGAGAACCGACCCACCAATTGCATCAATCGCGCAGAGTTCATCAGAGGGATGAATTACTGCATAGCCGCTCATCTCTCTCATACTCGAAGTGAGTAAGGCCACCTGATCGTTGGCCGCTCGAAAGTGTATTAGCCGGTCGGCATCCTCCCTACGCCACTTTTCCACGCCCTCGCCCGCGTCTACGGCCCGAACAGAGCCTCCGCCTTCGGCATACACAACCCCTCCGACCACTCTGGCAGTCGAGAGGCCACTCACTTGGTGTCGCCACAAATCGCTTCCGGTTGTGGAATCAACTGCGACAATCTCTCCGTTGCCAAAGAAATGCATAATTCCATCGGACACAGAAATCGGAATACTCACGCGTTCTCGTTTCCAAAGCATTTCTCCGGTAGGTGGGTCAAATACATAGTGGTCCCAAGCGTGCAAATACAAAACCCCATCTACAATTTCCCACCTGGGGAACCGACCCGATCCCTCAAGCTGAAATGTCCAAATGGTCTCTCCAGTCGTTCCTTCCAGCGCAAAGTAGTTGGCCCGGCCGTCCTCCTTGTGGATGTGGTGGAAATACACGATACCGTCGGCCGCGAGAAGTTTGCCGCGCAGAGACGTCCTAGACCCATATGGCTCAAACTCCCGGCGCCACAGAACATCGCCGGTGTCCATCTGCACTGCATGCACCTCAGGAACACCACTGTTCAACACTGCCACAAATGCAGTGCGGCCGTCATACTGCACGGCTCTGATGCCCGACACCTGGCGTTCCCACAATAGGGTGGGGGTTGCCTCTTCTGGTGTTCCGGTTGCCAATTCCGGGGTGGGAGATGGCTCTTGTGGGGCGGGGGTTGGCTCTTGTGGGGCGAGGCTTGCCAATTCCGGCGTGGGGGTTGGCTCTTGTGGGATGGGGGTTGGCTCTTCCGGCGTGGGGGTTGGCTCTTGTGGGGTGGGGGTTGCCTCTTCGAACAAAGAGCAAACTGAAATGATCCCGACCAAGAGGATAATCCCTATCGAGATCGCTCCAGCCTTCATTCACTGGCTCCTTACCGATATCAAAGTTGACTGGACCCGCCTACAGATTAAAATGTAACACAAAGGAGTTACGACTTCAGCACTTGCGACCGGGCTACTGTAGTCCTGATCCTGCAGGCCGATACATGCCTTCCACCTTCGGCAATGCACTTAAGTCGAAATGGTGCGTGAAGATTTCTGCAGCCACAAGAAGTTTGAGTCTAGCGCGCAAATTGAGCGTGGGGGTGTTTCCACGAACCGGGACTTTCCCGTTCAGGTCCGTCGACATTGGTCTATCGAAGTGGCAGAGGTCCCTTGTGCCATTCGACTGCTTTGTCTGGACGCTGTCGCCTCATCCCCCGTTGACGCCTTTGTTCCTTCGCATTAACCTTCCTATATTCCTTCGTGTGCTTCGCGCGCGAAAAGGACAGCCTCACAATCTACGAGGAGGAAAGGATGCTCACACGCGAAGACAATGAGATGCTCACTCGGGTTGGGCCGGGGACGCCCATGGGCGAGCTCATGCGCGAGTATTGGATGCCCTTCGGCCTCTCCGATGAGCTCCCAGAGGCGGATTGCCCGCCCGTCCGCGTCATGCTGCTGTGCGAGGAGCTGGTCGCTTTCCGCGACTCCAACGGCAAGGTGGGTCTGCTCGACAACAACTGCCCCCACCGCCGGGCGAGCCTCTTCTTCGGTCGGAACGAGGAGTGCGGGCTTCGCTGCGTGTACCACGGCTGGAAGTTCGACGCCAGCGGCGACTGTGTCGACATGCCGTCGGAGCCGGCGGAGAGCAACTTCAAGGACAAGGTCAAGATCAAGGCCTACCCCGTGGAGGAACGCGGCGGCATCATGTGGACCTACATGGGCCCTCGCAGCACGCTCCCGGGCCTGCCCGAACTGCCGTCGAACATGATTGACGACGTCGCCGTGTCCGCCTACATGCGGCCCTGCAACTGGATGCAGGCCCTCGAGGGCGACATCGACACCGTCCACACCCTGTACCTACACCTGGGCCTCACCCAGTACGAGGACGCGCCCGTGGGCAGCTGGGCGTGGTGGCACCTGCAGAACCGCGCGCCCCACTACGCCGCCATCGACACGGATTTCGGCACCATGTACGGCGCATACCGGCCCGCCATGGAAGGGATCAACTACTGGCGCTTCGCCAACTTCCTGATGCCCTTCTACGCCATGACTCCGCCCGGCGTCCTGGGTCTTGAGCACAAGTTCCGCGCCTGGGTGCCCATGGACGACACCCACACCCTGGCGATCTCCTCCAACCAGCGCTCGCCGCTGTTTGGCCCCAACGGCGAGCGGCCAAAGGGGAAGTGGGCGTCGGGGGCAACCGATGTTTACCCCAACGGCACCGGCTTCTTCGACCGCTTCCGCTGCGTCGCGGACATGGACAACGACTTTGGGGTCGACCGCGAGGCCCAGAAGACGAAGAGCTTCGCCGGCCTGAAGAGCATCTTCCTGGAGGACCAAGCCGTCACCGTCAGCATGGGCCCCGTCGTCGACCGCGAGAAGGAGCGGCTGGGCACCAGCGACCAGATGATCATCCGCTCGCGCCGGCGCCTGCTGCGGGCCGCCCGCTCCTTGCAGGAGGGCGAGACACCGCCCGGCGTCGACAACCCGGAGGTCTACGCTGTGCGGTCCGGCGGCGCCATGCTGCCCATCGGCTGTGACTGGTACGAGGCCACCAAGCACCTGCGAGATGGCTGGGTCGACCACCCGGAGCTCGACCGCGCCATCATCGGCGGCATACCCGCGGTGTAGGGGGGAGCGCGCAATCGTCAAAGGAAGAACGGCCCGGCGGGGCATTCCCGCCGGGCCGTTCCGTTTCTCTGTACTTCTACGGCTGAGTCTTGGCCTTTGCCCTCGTCAGATCTGGGCCTGCATTCGAGCCTGCTCGTGCTCCTCGTGGTGGTTCTCCTCGCAGTCCGCCGTAGACAATTCCACCTGCAGGGTCACATGATTGAGGCCATAGGAGTACACAATCTTCTGCAGTTGCTTGAGGATGTCCTCCTGCTGGCCAGCCCTGCTTGGACTCACAGAGACATGTGCCTTGAGGGGTTGTAGCCGGACGTGATTGTCCGCGCGTGCAAGTCGTGCACCGACGTCACGCCTTCTACCTCCTCCATTTCCGAGCAGCTGATGTAAACGTCTACGCTTTCGGGCGTGCCTTCCAGAAGCACCTTGAAGACCCGCATGAACAGGCCCCAGGAGCTGCGGAGGATGAGCAGACCGATGAGGACGCTGATGATGGGGTCAACGATGTACCACTCCAAGGTCACGATGAGGATGGCGGCGATGATGACGCCGACGGAGCCCATAAGGTCGCCAAGGACGTGCTGGAATGCTCCCTCCACGTTTAGGCTCTCTCCCGCGGCGCGGTGGAGGAGCCAGGCGGCAATGTTGGTGGTGAGACCTGCGCTGCCAACCCCGAACAATAGTCCCAACGACTCAAGCTCGGGCGTATCAAGAAACCGGTGATAGGCCTCGAAGAAGATCGACCCGGCGATAAGCCACAAGCTGACGGTGTTGGGCAAGGGCCGCCAGCACCTCCGTCCGATACGGGCCGAAGGTCGAACCGGCTGACGCGGGTCGGCCGGAGATCCACATTGCGAAGAACGCCAGACCGATAGCCGCGGCGTCGGTCAGCATGTGAGCCGCATCGGCCAAGAGGGCAAGGCTGCCAGTCAGCACACCGCCGACCACTTCGACGATCATGAACCCGCCAATCAGCGAGAGCGCGATCAGGAGACTACGCTTGCTCGCCCCGCGGAGGTCGTGGTCGTGGTCGTGATCATGCTCGTGATCGTGCCGGTGCTCAGTTGTCACAACGCTTCCCCTTCGCGAAATGCCAGATGTCCGGCAGGTCGTTGCCTGGCCGGACATCTGGCTCGCATATCGTTCGGGTTACGTAAGGCGCCTGACCAATGCCGACTCTAGGCAGCGTGGACGACGTGGTGGGGGTCGTCTGCAGCAGCACAGTGCTCGCCGGCGTGCTCGTGGCAGTGGATGTGGCCGTGCTCGTCCACGGTCTCCACCCCACCTATGGCAACGCAGGCCTCGTCGCCGTGCACGTGGCAGTGGCCGGCGCCGTGTTCATGGCAGTGGAAGCCCTCTTGCCCCTCGTAGCCCTCATGGTAGTGGCAATGCTCGCCCGAATGCAGGTGGCAGTGTTCATCGTGGGAGTGTACGTCTGCCATCGCTACCCCCTTGCCAAATACTATCCCTGAAGCTGGGGATAAAGCCCAATTGGGCGATGCGGCATATCTAATATCAACCTACTCATGGGGAGCGCCGTTGTCAACATGGGGAATGCCCATCTCACCCACCTCTGGCGTATAATTGAGAGAGAACAGCCATGGGGGTGAAAATGGAGCAATCGTTGCGATGGTTGCCCCTTGGGTCCGCGCACTGGAGACGGCTTCTTACCATCGGCGCGGCCGTGTGCCTACTGTCAGCCATCGCTTGCGGAAGCGAGACGGACGATGCGGCGGAACCGGCAGCCGAGCAGGGCGGCGCAACAACCGCCACGACGGACACCGCGTCCTCCGCTGGCAGCGATGCCGCTCCCGTTGCAGATGTCCCTGAGCCAGAGGTCGCGGTTGGCCACGAAGTCGGCATGCAGGCGCCGGACTTTACGGTGGAAACCGTTGCGGGCGAGTCGTTCAACCTGTCCGACGTCAACGCCGCCGGGTCGCCCGTGTTGCTTTATTTCTTCGCGACGTGGTGACCGACGTGCAATGCCGAGTTTCGGCATCTGCGGACGGTCTACCCTGACTACCAGGACGACGTGGTGCTCATCGGCGTGGACGTGGACCCCGGCGAGTCCCTGGAACGCATCAGCAGCTGGGCAGAGGGCAATGGTTTCTTTTGGCAGCTAGCGCCGGTCAGCGCACAGCCGCTGAAGGACTACCGCATCAGCCAGCAGTCCGCGGCCGTGGGCATCGACGCCGCCGGCGAGATCGTTCTCCGCAAGAACGGGGGACTGCAGGGCGAAGACAAGTGGCGCGACTGGCTGAACACGCTGGCTGGACGCACGGCGTCCGCGCAGCCCGAGGCTCCGTCGACGGCCGCCTCCGTACCGATCGCGCCTGCCCCGGCCGAGGCTGTGCCCACGGCCGCTCCGGCCCCCGCGGCGGCGACTGTCGCGCCTGTAACACAGCCCGAGCCGACTGTGGCTGCCGCTCCCACCGCTGCCCCTCCGCCGGTCGCGGCTCCCGCGCCTACTATCACTCCATCACCGATTCCGACGGCGACGCCTCGCCCTCGGCCCACCGCTACTCCCCGGCCAACGACGACGCCGACACCCAGGCCACAGCTGCCCTTGGGATCAGAGATAGGCAATCGCGCGCCGGACTTTACCGTGACTGCGGTGAACGGGGAGACGTACACACTCTCAGAGGTGAACGCCAGCGGGAAGGCGGTGATTGTCTACTTCTTTGCGACCTGGTGACCGGTCTGCAATGCGGAGGTTCCGCATCTGTCGAGTGTCTATTCAGCCAACAGCGACGACGTTTTGATCCTGGGCGTCAGCTATGATGCGCTAGCGACAGAGTCAGAACTTCGGAACTACGCGAACAATCGTGGACTGAGCTTCCCACTTGCTCCATACGACCGCAGCGTCGTCAGGGACGCCTTTCGGGTGACGACGCAGTCCAGCGCTGTGGGCATCGACGCAGACGGGACGATCCAGTTGCGCAAGGGCTTCGGTGGGATGAACACTAGCCAGTGGCAGGAATGGGTGGACACGCTAACGGGTTCGTAGCGTCCTTTCGTTTGCCCGTGAACGCAAAGTGAGGGGCCGTTGAGCGGCCCCTCTCGTGTTGTCCGGCGGCGACGTTCGGCCCTAGCATCCGTTCGTTTGACCCTTCGACAGGCTCAGGGCGAACGGATACCTGCTACGCCCGGGCCAGTAGGGGGCGGAGGTCTTGCACGTTTGCCACGTCCTCTATGTGTAGCACCCGATCTATGAGCTGTTCCGTCGCGTCCTTGCCCAGCACCGGCGCTATCAGGTCACGTGCTTTCTCGCACACGCGCGCCGTGTCGAGGGGGTTCTGGGCCGTGCCCGGCGCATACTTGGTGTGGTGGCTCAGCGTGCGCCCATCTCTTGTAGTCACCTCGATGATGGCCTGTCGCGGGGCCTCCGGCATGACGAGACTCTCCTCGGGCTGAAGCGTCACGCGCTCTTTCATGGCCAACACCTCGGCGTCGCCCATGCGCTCGTAGGAGTGGGTGGAGGTGAAGGAAACGGCGCCGTCCACCAGCGCCAGCGCAATGCAATGCTGGATGTTGACGTCCGGCATGGCGCGGTTGTTGACCACGCCCGCGCCGTCGGTGGGCAGCTTTGCGACCACACTCTCCACGTCGCCGCCGACGAGATTGTTCGCGGCCGTGATGGTGAACAGCGCGTCCAGCGCCGACTGAATCGGGTATCCGACGGCGTAGGGCTTGATCGCGGTGCTGGTGACGGAATAGCGCTCGCCGAGGCCTTCCACCAGATGTCGCGGGTCCGGGGCTTGCGAGAACGCCAGAAGCAGGTTGTGCTCGCCGTCCAAAACGTTGGGGACGCCGGAGAAGCCGAGCTGCACCATGGTGGCGGCGGTGACGCCGTTGCGAGCGCCCATGCCGGCAAAGTCAAAGGCCTTCTCTACGTGTTCCTCGTCGCCCACCCAGGCCCAGAGTCCGGATGCCTGCTGCGCCGCGTAGGAGAGCACGTACCGCATCTGCATCGCGTTGAGGCGCGCCAGGGACGCCGCCGCGCCCGTCGCACCGAACGTTGCGCCGAAGCCCTCGGCGCTGTGGTGCGCCGCCCGCAGCTTGTCCCCGTCCACCGCCAGCAGCATCCGGCAGGCGACGTCATACCCCAGCGCCACGGCGCGGAGCATCGCCGTGCCGGACGCTCCCTCGCGCTCGGCCATCGCCCACGCCGCGGGCACGACGCTGCAGCCGGGGTGCGCCTTGGACGGGGGGTCGAAGTCGTCGGTCTCGTCGGCGTGGCCCATCATGCCGTTGGCAAGAGCCGCGTTGGCGGCGGAGGTCACGATGTCCGTGGTCATGACCATGGACTCGGGGACTCCGCCCAGCGTGCGAACGTATTTGGCCGCCATCTGCCCCGGCAACAGGGTGCTGCCGGAGACAATTGCGGCGAGGCTATCCAGGAGCCGGTGCTTGGCCTCACGGTCCACGTCCGGGGGCAGGACGCGGTCACGCGCCTCCGCCATGTAGTCTGCCAGGACACCGGTTATGTTGCCGCTCGCGGATGCTTGGGTCATTGTGCTCCCTTCGCGTGGGTGATGTAGGATTGGGCCGCACGTAGTATACCCGGCATTCCCGCATTGCTGGCAAATGAAAGGGGCCGGCGCACTGCTGTGCAGACCGACCCCTCCCCCGCCACCTATGCATCAAACCCGCGCTGGCCGACTCCGGGAGACCTACCGCGGGCGCCTCCACCCCCTCCGCGGAGGCGCCTCACGTTTTCAGGCTCATCACTTCGACAAATCCTGCCCGAACACTTGTGCGTACAGATTAGAACATTCATTCCCACATGTCAACACACCCGCTCGCATGACATTGCGGAATGACGTGGGAGGGCGGGGATGCCCTTCGACAGGCTCAGGGCGAACGGTGGGCGCGTGATTCGCGAATGGCCCCTACTACGGGGTGTGGGGGGTTGGGGAGGCGAGGGGGTTGGTGGTGGGGGTGCCCCGCCCGGCGTCCGTTCCCCCCTTCGAGAGCCTCAGGACAGGCTTCGATTTCCCTCAGGGCGAACGGACGCCGCCACCCCTCTGGATACCGGCTTTCGCCGGTATGACGATGGGGGTGTGCGGGCCGGCAAGTGCTGCTGGTGGCAGGGGGTGGGGATCCCGCTGCGGCGGGACGGGCCATTCGCGAATGGCCCCTACGGAGTCGTTGGGGTAGGCGGTGGGGGTGCCCCTTCCGGCCCATCCCCTCTGGATTCCTGCCTGCGCAGGAATGACGCGCGGCGGCAGGGGGGCGCTTTGGGAGCTAGTGCCCAACGTTCTCGAGGAAATTCGGGTCGTCGCGCCAATCGCCCCAGACACGAACCCACACCTCGAGATAGACGGGTCGACGGAAGAGGTCCTCCATCTGCAGCCGGGCCGCCGTCGCGACCTCCTTGAGCGCCGCGCCACCCTTCCCGATTAGAATGCCCCGCTGCGATGGCCGGTACACGTACACCACGACGCGGATGTAGTCCTTCTTGCGCTCCAAACCGTCTGCCTCGGTGAACTCCTCCACCTCGACGGCCGTGTCGTAGGGCACCTCCTCGGCGAATCGGCGGAAGAGCTGCTCACGCACCAACTCGGAGGCCAGGAACCGTTCAGAGCGGTCGGTGATCTCGTCCGCGCCATACTCTGCGGCGCGCAGCGGCAGCCGTTCGACGAGCGTCTGAACCAGCAGGTCCGTGCCGTCGGCATGCAGGGCGCTGATGGGCACGATCTCCGCCGATGGGACGAACTCGGAGTATGCCCGCATGACCGGCAACAGCAGGGGCTTGCCCACCTTGTCCACCTTGTTGATGGCGATCACGATGGGCGTCTCTTCAGCCACCAACGCCTTCAGCAGCGTCTTCTCCGTCTCACCGGGCGGCCTGGGCTCGGCCACCAACAGCGCAAGGTCCGCCGCAAGCATCGATTCCTGAACGTGCCCGAGCATGCGACGATCAAGTGCGTCGCGGGTGCGCCGCATGTAGCCGGGAGTGTCCCAAAAGACGATCTGATAGTCGTCGTGAGTGAGGATGCCGAGCAGTTGCTGTCGTGTGGTCTGGGGCCGTGGAGACGTGATGGCCAGCTTCTCTTTCAAGAGCGCATTCATCAGCGTCGACTTACCCACGTTGGGCCGGCCAAGGATGGTGACGAAGCCCATCCTGTGCTGCGAGACCGCGCGCCCGCGGGCACGGCGAACTGTAGCCTTGGCTGCAGGCTCTTGGGACGACCCGGACGCTTCCGCCGTCGACATTTCGGTCAGCCTCTGGCGAAGGCTAGGGCTTCTCCCGCTTCAGGTAGGCGACGGTGGTGCCGGAGGGGATGCCCATCTCGTCGGGGTCCGACTCGTCGATGTACTCGGTCTCGGTGACCGACACGAGCTCCCAGCCCTCTCCGCCCAACTCGTTGAGGATCTGTTCGTACTCGGCGACGCGGCCGGCGCCGTCCTCAACCTCGTCGCCCAATTCAATCACGCGGTATTCCCACGTTGGCATGTCCTGCTCCTGCCTATCTCAGCCGCGGGCCGCAAGCCCGCGCCAACCGGGCGCCAGCCGCGTAGTGCGGCCGGCGCCGTGTCTTCCTAGAGGCTACCGGCCAACTGAAAAGCCTTGCCTTCCATCTTTATGTCAGGCGCGTAGACCAGGTCCGTTTGCTGGAACTCACGAATGTTGAAAGCGCCCACCATGCCCATGCAGGCCCGCAGGGCGCCGGTCAGGTTCATGGTGCCGTCCGTGCGGGACGAGGGCCCAAAGAGCACCTCCTCCAGCGTACCCTTGGTGCCCACGCGAATGCGGGTGCCCCGGGGCAGCGCCGGGTCCGGAGTCGCCATGCCCCAGTTGTAGCCGCGCCCGGGGGCCTCGACTGACTGCGCGAAGGGCGTGCCCAGCATGACGCCGTCGGCGCCGGCGACCATCGACTTGCAGAAGTCGCCGCCCGTGCGTATCCCGCCGTCGGTTATGACGGCAACGTAGCGGCCCGTCCGGTGCAGGTACTCTTCCCGCGCCGCCGCACAGTCCATTGTCGCGGTCACCTGCGGGACGCCGATTCCGACGACCTCGCGGCTGGTGCACGCCGCTCCTGGGCCGATGCCCACCAAGAGGCCGCTAATGCCGTTCTCCATCAGCTCCAGCGCCACGTCGTAGCCAACGCAGTTGCCGACGATGACCGGCCGGCGGATCTGCTCCACCAACTCCGAGAAAATGAGGCCGCGGTAGCTCTTGGAGATGTGGCGGGCCGTCGTCACGGTGGACTGCACCACGATGACGTCAGCGCCCGCCTCTACTGCTATGGGCGCGAGCCGCTTGGCCCGCTGCGGGGTGATGGCGACCGCGCACCGAACGTCTCCGGCCTTGATTTCCTGGACTCGCTGCGCCACGAGCTCGTCCTGTACGGGCTCCTGGTAGAGCCTCTGCAGCAGGGACGTCGCCTCTTCGATCGGCGTCTCGGCAACCTCGGCGAGCTTGTCGGCGGCGTCCGGGTACCGTGTCCACAGGCCCTCCAGGTTCAGGACGGCGAGGCCGCCGAGCTTGCCCATCTTGACGGCAAAGTCCGGAGAAACCACGGCGTCCATGGCGGAGGCGAGAACGGGAACGGAGAAGTGGTGCTCACCAATGGTGAGGCTCATGTCAGCCTGTTCGGGGTTGATGGTGACCTGACCCGGGACTATAGCTACTTCGTCGAAACCATAACTGCGGCGGACCTCTTTAAAGCGAGGCGCCCCCATAGACCACTTCCTCTCTGCGGCGAAAGGTTTAACGGAGTTTAGCAGTGGGGTATTTCGCCGTCAATTTGCGCAATATGCGCTTTGGACCGAGTCTTTCACTCGCATCGGAGCCGATCGACCAGGGGTAAAAGTCAGGGGCCCGTCCGCGAGACAGGCCCCTTCCGCTGTTGCGTTCTTCTTGGTGACCGGCTTGTTTGCGCCCAAGGCTGGCTTACTCGCTCACCACTGGGTTGCGAAGCGTCCCGATGCCCGGGATCTCCACTTCAACGATGTCGCCCGCATGCAGTTCGCTGGTCTGCCCCGGCGTGCCGGTGTAGATGACGTCTCCGGGGTCCAGGGTGACGTAGCGGCTGATCTCGCTGACCACCGTGGGGATGTCGAAGATAAGGTCCTCGGCATGGGCGTGGTTGTGTGTCTTCTCGCCGTTGACGGAAACCTGAATGGTGAAGTCAAACGGGTTGAAGTCGGTGCTGATGAACGGCCCGAGGGGACCGAAGGTGTCCGCGCCCTTGGCGCGCCACCACTGCATGTCCTTCTCCGGCCCGTTCTGCCAGTCCCGGGCGCTGACGTCGTTGCCGATGGTGTAGCCCATCACGTAGTCCAGCGCGTCCTCCTTGGAGACCTTGCTGCAGGTCTTGCCGATGATGGCGACCAGCTCGCCCTCTTCGTCGACGCGGCCCGCATCCTTGGGAAGCACGATGTCGTCGCCGTCCGCGATGATGCAGTTGTGCGTCTTGAAGAAGCCCTCCACGCGCTTGGGGGCGGGACGCTCGCCCAAGTGCGTGCTGTAGTTCAACGCAATGGCGATGACCTTTCCAGGATCCACAGGGGGCAGGAGCTGTACCTGATCCAGGGTGTGTGCGTGGTCCGTGACCTCATAGTCCTCAAAGGGCGTTGTGGTGATCTGCTTCACCATGCCGTCTTCCACCACGCCATAGGCGACCTCGCCATGAGCGTAGTACCGTGCAAACTGCATCTCCCCTCCTTACGGGCGTTGCGATGGATGTGTTGTGCAAGAGTATAACGAATTTCGTTACGGATGCCCAAGGGGGATCTGGGCGAATTTGCGAAACCAGGCAGATTCCGGAATGCGGTCCAAGGAGACACTGAGGGGTTGCGGGCGCAGGACTTCGCGCTGGGCGTTTCACCCTTGCTAAATGCCCGTAATGCGAATGGAGGAGTGGGCCTTATAGATTCGGTTGATGTTGATGAGGAGCGACGTCAGGTGCTCGACGTAGCGAGAGTTGACCAATGCGCCCCCGTTGACGGCCCGGACGCCCTTGATGGACTCCGCCAGCTCCATCACCTTGGCCTTCCCCTCGGGGTCGTCGCCGCAAACGACCACGTCGCAGTCAAGCGCCTGCATGGGCATGAGCAGGTCAATGGCGCTCAGGTTGTGGAATGCCCCGATGACCGAGGACTCCGGCAGCAGGTCGCGCGCTTCCTCGGCGGCGGACCCCGCCTCCACCGGCAACGCCCGCGCCGAGCCCTTCACAAACGCCATTGGCGCCACAACATTCACGATGACCTTGCCGCGAAGGTGCATCTCGAGCTCGACGAGGGTGTCCCTCTGCGCGGAGTACGGCACCGCGATGAAGACGATGTCTCCCACTTGGGCAGCCTCCTCATTCGTGCCGCCCATGACGGAGTCGGAGGGGTAGTTCCGGGGCAAGAGCGTCCGAACGTCCGCAGCCGCCGCCACGCCGCGCTGCGGGTCCCGAGAGCCAAGGAATATGTGCTCCCCGATGATGGCAAATCGCAGGGCGAGACCCCGTCCCTCCGGACCAGTCCCGCCAATGAAAGAAATCATTTACGCCGCTCTGCCCCTTCACGCAATGAAAGCACCTGTCTTTTAGCATAGCAGAAGTGGTGCAATTCACCTAACCAAGCGTCGTTGCGGAAGGTGTTCTGAGCGCCATTCCGGCACACGAACGCAGCGCGGCCACGTTGCCGACCAGAATGCACCGGCGTCCCTGCTCCAATTGAGAAACGCTCGATAGCGGTATGGTATGCTGCCTGACATGGAATCGGCGGTTTCGACACGAGACACACTGGTGCGGCGCACCCTGTTGGCGGTATCGCCAATTGACGGCCCAGCCGTGGCGCGAGCGGCAGCAGCCGGCGCTGACGCCGTTGTCCTCGACATGGCTCGCGGGCCCTCCGCCCACCGGCGCGACGAGGCCCGGGGCATGCTTGGCGAGTCGCTCGGCACGTTGGCGCAGTCCGGCGGGGAGACCCTTCTGTGGACGGACGCCGCTGGCGTCGTCGAGGACCTCGCAGCCTGCCCTCCCCGCGCCATCTCGGGAGTCCTGGTTACAGCCGGGTCACCGGAAGAACTCGGTGCTGTGGACGGCGCGCTGGGAGACTGGGAAGCGCTCCACGGAATGGAGCGCGGAGTCGTCAACGTGGAAGTCGTGCTGGCGACGGCAGCGGCCTTGCAGTCCTGCGCTGTCATCGTCGCGGCGAGCACACGAGTGGTCGCCCTCGCGTTGGACGAGCAGGCGCTGCTTCGCGCCGTCAGTGCGAACGACGCCGCAAGACGAGACCTTGCCGCGTACCATCGGGGCGCAGTCGTCGTGGCGGCGAGGGCGCTTGGCGTACAGGCGCATGGGGCCGTCGGACCGGGCGTGGGCGCACTCGCAGCCGGATACGCCGCGGTGGGCCGGCGCATTGGCCTGCGCGGCGCCCTTTGCTTTGACGAAGACGTTGTCGCGCTGGTCAATGCGGGCTTCAGCCCAAGCGAGGGCGAAGTGGAGGCCGCTCGGCGCGTACTCGCCGCAATGGACGCCGCTGTCGCCGACGGCCGGGGCGCAATCGCGGCGTCCGCGGGCACCATGGCAGACCTTGCCAACATCCGGCAGGCGCGCGCGGTCATCGATCGGGCCGAGGCCATCAACCGCAGGCAGGAACGTCCCTCGCTTGACGAAGGTGCGCCGACACCCGGACCCACCTCGGAGGAAGGGAGCGCTCCGCCTTGGCGCTAGCCGACTACCTTCAACCGCAAGAGCGCGTGGCCGTCGAGTGCGGGCACGTGGCGGCCACCAACTTGCGGCTCATCCACCACATCGCCCGCTCCGGCGCGCCCGTTTTTCGTGAGTTGCCGTACGCGGCGGTGCAGGGCATCAAGCTGACGCAACGCCCGCGAACAACGACGGTCGTGCTGGGCGCACTCATCGCCGCCCTGAGCCTCCTGGCCGGGCCCGGAACGCCGCTGCAACTGGCGGCCGGGGGCCTGGGTGTGGCCGCCGTCCTGCTCGGCATCATCTTTGGCGACCTGTCGCTGGAGATCTCGACGGCGACGGCTGGCGCCAAGCCCCAACGATGGCCAATGCGAGAAGTCAGCCGCCGGGAAAGCGAGACGCTGGTCTCCATTGCCCGCGCCTGGATGGACGGCGGCTACGACCTTATCCCCAAGCCTGTCCCTGCCCCGCTCGCACCGAGCGCCATTGCGCGCTCCATCCTCCTCCTCCCCGCGGACGACGCCGCACAGACCCTGGCGGCGATGGCCGGTAACGCCGATACCATCTGCCTGGACATGACGACGCTGGTGCATCCGTTGCGGAGGGCTGCTTCGCGCGAACTCGTGCCGAGCGCCATCGCGGTCGCAAAGCAGGCGGGCCGACGCGTCTGGGTGCGCGTGAACATCGACGACGCTGAGGCCGACCTGGCGGGAGCCGTCTGGCCTGGGCTCACAGCAGTGGTGGCCACCACTGTATCGCCCGACGGTGCCCGGCAGCTAGACGCCATGCTCACGGACCTGGAGCGCGAGAGGGAGGTGCCCGAGCGCGTACGCATTGTCGTGCAGGTGGAGAACGCCGTCGGGGTCTGGGCACTGCGCGAGACGCTGGCCGCCACTCCGCGCATTTCCTCGGCCATTGCAGCGACCCACGACGTTCTTGACCTGCTGGGCAGGGTGGACAACCGTGCAACGTGGACGACGCTGCGCCCCCCGGCGCTGCCGGAGACGGCGCACCTACGTGGGCGCATCGCGGCGGCCGCCATGGAAGCCGGTGTGCCGGTGTACGGATGCTTCGCAACCAGCGTGGCGCCGGGCGGCCTGACCGAGGCGCTTGGCGGCGACGCTGTGCAGCGCCAGCGCATCACGGAGGCGGCCGCGGCGGCGTGGTCCTACGGCTATCGAGGTGCGGTGACCCTTCACCCAGAGGCCATCGACGCCTGCAACGCCGCCCTCCAGGGGCCACGGCCTGCGAGCGCGCCTGCGCCGGCTGCGCCAGTCCCTTCAAGGTGGCAGCCTGTTGTGCCCTCGCACTTCGGCATTGGCTTGCCCAAGTCCCCGGCGCCGCAAGCAAGCGAGTCCACGGCGTCTTCCGCCGAACGAGAGGTCCCCGCTACGTCGGCAGATGCCGCGCCTTCGCCCACGGCTCCTGCTGCGAGCGCACCGGCGCCGACCAAGTGGCAGCCCGTGGTGCCGTCGC
Organism: Dehalococcoidia bacterium; assembly: GCA_965249605.1. Taxonomy (GTDB): domain Bacteria; phylum Chloroflexota; class Dehalococcoidia; order Lucifugimonadales; family UBA1127; genus UBA1127. The sequence goes on along the minus strand of OZ252245.1, from coordinate 649,301 downwards.
ACTTCGGCATTCGCGTGCCTCCTCGGGAGCCGCTCCCCTCGCCGAGCAACGCCGACGGCGCGGAGGCCGCGGACAACGCCACAACAAACACGCCGACAACGGATGGAAGGTAGCCCATGCCGCCCGTTCGACGCTCAATGCTGTTCACGCCGGTGAACGTACGCCGCTTTGTCGAGGGCGTGTGGCGGCACTCGGCCGACGTGGTGGTGCTGGACCTGGAGGACTCGGTAACCCCCGAAGAAAAGCCCGCGGCACGCACCGTCGTTCGCGAGGCGATCGCGCTGGTGCAGCGCGGCGGCGCCGAGGCCGCTCTGCGCGTCAACCACGACCAAGTCGAGGCGGACTGCGTCGCCGGCGTGTGGCCGGGGCTGTGCGCCATCGTCCTGCCCAAGGCTGAGACTGCGGGGCAGGTCGAACGGCTCGACGCGTTCCTGTCGCAGCTCGAGGCGGAGCGCGGCATCGCTTTGGGCACGGTCGAAATCATGCCGATGGTGGAGTCGGCCGTGGGTGTGCAGAACGCCTACGACATCGCGCTTGGCAGCCCTCGCGTACGGGCATTCGGCGTGCTGGGCGAGGCGGACCTGACGGCGGACCTCGGGCTCTCCTTCGACGACCTTCACGAAATCGACGTGCTCGCGTACGCCCGAGGCGAGGTCGGACTTGCGGTGCGGGCATTGGGCAAGGCTGTCAACGGACGGGCATGGACGCCGGGGCGTTCCACGATCGCAGACTACGGCGACGCGGCGGCCCTGGAGCTCTCGATGCGGGCGTCCTGGGAGGCCGGTTGCCGCAGCACCTTCTGCGTGCATCCAGCACAGGTGGCCGCCGCCAACAGGCTTCTGCGGCCCTCGCAGGCGGAGGTCGTGCGGTGTGCGGAAGCCATTCGCGCCTACACAGAGGCACAGCGTCAGGGGCAGGCCTACGCGGTCAAGCAGGGCGTCATCATCGACGGCGCCATCGCCCGTGCCGCGCTGTCGACCATCGCCTACGCGTTGGACTGCGAGGCCAAGGAAGCCGCCAAGCTCCTGCGCCGCCGGGAGGTGGAGCGGGCGCTTGAGGAGAATTGGCTGGACGGCAAAGATTGAAGCATGGGCTGGTTTCTGCGAAGCGGAGGACCGGCCCTCTTCCATCTCAGGAACAAAAGGGATTGACACTAGAGACTAGGGGAGCATAATAAAGAGTAGGGGCTGGCAACTGCGTAACGGGAACCAGCCCTATTTCATTTCCTGCAGCACTTTCAATCCATACCCTCCAGTCATCCCTCTCCTGTCCTCCCGTATTTTACCCTCAATTATTCGCCAATCTTCGTAATCGGTCTTGCCAAGAATGTGCCTTGCAATTGGAGTTACAACCAGATCGGCGAGTTGAAGGCCGGAGAGGTTTTCATCCTTGGTCCGCAATTCCAACCGCTCGATTCTCTGGGCAACGCTCCTAGCTCGTATGGACTGCGCTCCAAGCGTTACCAGACTTGACCATGAGGCAATCAGGCGGCTATCCAGATGTTCTGAACGCCTTTCTGCGGCAATGACTCCTCCGTGATGTACATTTCCAATCTCGAAACGAAAGACTTGTGCAATCTCTTCAAGGCCAAGGACGTATGGATCCTTCGCCAAATTCCCATAGCGATGGACATATTCTTCCTTGAGGACCGCACACGCAACAACTTTGTAGTCCAACCTAAACATCAATTCGTTCAACCGCGCGTAGAAACGCTCACGGAACGCCCTGTTCTTCAACGCTTCAAACCCATTGCGGTTTCTTGCGATATCCGCCGTATGCAGGACTATCTCCGTTGTACCGAACATTTCCTGCTTGAAGCTGTTCAGGGCTTTTGTCAGCGGGCCCTCCGCGTAGTCCTGATCGACGATGACGCCGCCCAACACAAAGACGGGGAACTGCGGGTCGATAACGCTTAAATTATGGTCGCCGGACTCATCAAGGTAGAGGACTTTCACCCGGCGGCCTTCCTGTCGTCAGCGTAGGCCATCAGCTTGCCCATCTACAGCAGCCCGTCGGCGCGGAGGGCGCCGAACGCCTCCTCGAAGGACGCCAGCGTTGTCTGGACGTCGGCCTCTGTGTGCGCTGAGGACACCAGGCCGGAGGGGCGTCCGCCCATCAGGTCGATGCCCGCGTTGATGGCGGCGAGACGCATCGCGCCGGCCACGGCGGGCGATGACGCGGGCTGTCCCTCCGCCGGGTGCAGGTGCTCCGCGTCGGAGCACTGGCACTGCGCGCCCAGGCGTACCTGGAATATCGAAGCCACGCCGTAGCAGCAGCCCGGCACCTCGAGGCGCGTCATCAGGTCGTTAAGGCCCGCCCTGAGCGACACGGCCCGGGCGTCCGCGGTTGCGTTCGGTTCGCCCGTGGCCACCAGCCGCAGCGCGGCCGAGCCCGCCGCCGCCGACACCGGGTTCGCGTTGAACGTCCCCGCGTGGGCAACGCGATTTTCCCCCGCACCCTCTCGGTGCGCGATCATGTCCAGGATGTCGGCCCTACCGCACACCGCGCCGCCGGGCAACCCGCCCGCCAATATCTTGGCCAGTGTCGTTATGTCCGGCGTGACGCCATAGAGCCCCTGCGCTCCGCCGGGCGAGATGCGGAAGCCCGTCACCACCTCGTCGAAGATGAGGAGCACACCGTGCTTCTCGGTCAAGGCCCGCAGGGCATGCAGGAACTCCGGGTACACCGGCGCATTCCCCATGCTCGCGCCCGTGGGCTCCAGGATCACCGCCGCGATGTCGTCGTGCGCCTCCAGCGCGCGCTCGACCTGCTCCGGGTCGTTGGGCGGCAGCACGTACGACAGCGCGGCGACCTCCGGCGCAATGCCGCCCATGTTGCGGCCGGCGCCCGCCAGCAGCAGGTCATTCCAGCCGTGGAAATGGTTGGTGAACCGCAGGACGTGGTTCTTGCCGGTGTAGGCTCTCGCCAAGCGAAGGGCAAGCATCGTCGCTTCCGTGCCGGACGCCGTGAACCGCACCCGCTCGGCAGAGGGCACAAGCCGCTGAACCAATCGCGCCCACTCGACCTCCTCGCGGTGGCTGGCGCCCAAGTGCGTCCCGCGCTGCAGCGCATCGGTCACCGCCTGAATCACCTCCGGCCTTCCATGGCCGAGCAGCAGGGCGCCGTGGCCCATCACGTAGTCGACGTATTCGTTGCCGTCCACGTCCCACTTGCGGCTGCCGTTGGCGTGGGTTACCACGATAGGGAAAGGCATCACGTAGCGGGTGTCGTGGGTCACCCCATCGGGGAAGAGTCCCACAGCGTCGGCATACGCCGCCGCGGACCCCGCGTGGTTCTGCGCGTACTGTTCATGGATCGTCGGCATGCTGTTCCCCCTCGTTGTCGTCGTCGAAAAGTCGTCCGTCCCTTTGTGCGCTTCATCCTATGCTATCATGGCCAAGCCGAAAACCACCTTGGGATGTCGATATGCGAAGCTACCTGACCCACCTGGAATGCACCGCCTGCGGACAGCGTCATGACGCCGACGTTCTGCAGAACCTCTGCCGGGACTGCGGCAAGGTGCTGTACCCGCGCTACGACCTCTCGGCGGCGGCAAAGGCAGTCTCGCCGGCGGACCTTGCTACCCGCGAGCAGACCATGTGGCGTTATCGCGAGGTGCTCCCCGTCCGCGACGACGCCTTCGAAGTGACGCTCGGCGAGGGCGGTACGCCGCTCCTTCGCGCCGAGCGTCTGGGCGCGGCCCTCGGTTGCACGGACCTCTACATCAAGGAAGAGGGTGTGAACCCAACGGGCAGCTTCAAGGCCCGGGGCATGGCGGCAGCGGTCTCTCGCGCCAAGGAGCTAGGCGCGGAGCGGCTGGTGGTGCCGAGCGCCGGCAACGCGGCCGGGGCCATGGCGGCCTACGCGGCTCGCGCAGGCATGCCCGCCTACCTCTTTATGCCGAACACCACGCCCCAGTCGAACATCCTGGAGTCGCGCATCGCCGGGGCGGAGGTGGAGCTGGTGGAGGGGCACATCGGCGACGCCGGCCGCGCCGCCCGTGAGCGCGCCGCCGTCTCGCCCATGTTCGACATGTCCACCATGAAGGAGCCCTACCGCGTCGAGGGCAAGAAGACCCTTGGCTACGAGATTGCCGAAGTCCTTGGATGGGAGCTGCCGGACGTCATCGTCTACCCCACCGGCGGCGGCACCGGACTGCTGGGGATGTGGAAGGCCTTTGAAGAGATGGAGGAGATGGGGTGGCTCACCGCTGGCCGACGCCCCCGCATGATTGCCGTGCAGATGGAGGGTTGCGCGCCCATCGTCAAGGCCTTCCATGAAGGACAAGAGACCATCAGCCCCTGGGAGAACGCAACGACGGTGGCTGCCGGCCTTCGCGTGCCGGGTCCCGTCGCCGACTACCTCATCCTGCGCTGCCTGCGCGAGAGCGACGGCACGGCCCTGACGGTCACCGACGACGAGGCCCTTGCCGCCGTGCCGGAGATGGCTTCGGCCGAGGGCATCTTCCCGTGCCCGGAAGGCGCCGCGACGCTGGCCGCGCTCGGCAAGCTGCTGGAATCAGGCGACGTAAACGCCTCCGAGCGCATCGTCCTGCTCAACACGGGGAGTGGCCTCAAGTACCTGGACGTGCTCGGCTAACCGGCGACCCAAGTCGCTCGTCCATACAATTGCCGTAGGGCAAGAGTCCTTTGCAACCTCGTGCAGAGTGACAGCAAGTCCGGCCCCTACTCGCATTGCCGGGTAGCTGCTATACTGTCGAGAACTGCAATCTGAGGGACGGGAAATCGCGTCCCTATCGTTAGGAGAACACGTCGAAGTATGGGGACCTTCAAGCATCCAACGCGGTCCGTCTGGCACACCTCAATCTGCTCGCGTTGCAATCGCATGATCCAGAGGGTGTTGCTGCCCGGGCTGCAGAAACGTACAACCTACCGGGTCTGCGACCGCTGCCTTACCGAGGGGAGCAACGCGCAGGGCCAGGCGGCAGCCGCCGCAGGCGCTCCCGCCCCGGCAGCCGGACGCAGGCCGCGCCCTCGTGGCGGCCGGCGCCCTGCGCCGCAGCAGGCGGCCCCCGCCGCAAAAGAGTAGGTCTCGCGCACCAACGCGACACGGAAGACCGCCCATGGCGTGCAGCAATGCCGCCGCGGGCGGTCTTGTTGTTGGCGGAGCAGGTTCCCTCTCCGAGTGCCCGCACCCTCTCGGTAACTGCGGCGATTCGCTCCATTAACGTGGGACCCCCACCGTTGGATTGCGAAGGGCGTTGTGCGCGCCTTCAAGGGTTTGGCACATGCGTGCTAAGTGGTGTACTGTTGCACACGCAAGGAGCGCATGGACATGCGGCACATTCTGCACGCGGACATGGACGCCTTCTACGCGTCCGTTGAGCAGCGGGACAACCCGGACCTGGTGGGCAAGCCGGTGCTAGTGGGCGGCTCGCCGACGTCGAGAGGCGTGGTGGCGGCTGCCTCCTACGAGGCCCGCCGCTTTGGCGTGCACTCCGCTATGCCCATGAGCGTCGCGGTGCGACAGTGTCCCCACGCCGTCATAGTGCGCCCCCGTTTCGACCGCTACCACGAGGTCTCTGACCAGATACGAGCAATCTTCATCGGCGTGACCCCTCTGGTTGAGCCGCTATCGCTGGACGAGGCCTACCTCGACGTCACCGGCGAGGTAACGCCGGACCGCAGCGCCGAGTCCATCGCCCGCGAGATCAAGTCGCGGGTGCGGCTCGACGTGGGCCTGACCATCTCCGTCGGCGTCTCGACGTGCAAGTCCGTCGCCAAGGTGGCCTCCGACTTCGATAAGCCCGACGGACTGACCGTCGTGCCGCCCGGCAGCGAGGGCGCGTTCCTGGCGCCGTTGGCGGTCAAGAAGCTCTGGGGCATCGGTCCCAAGACTGCCGCTCGCTTGCAGACGGAGGGCGTCCATACCATCGGTCAGTTGGCGGCGAGGCCCGAGGAGTGGTTCGCACGGTGGTTCGGCAAGCGAGGGCCTGAAATCCGACTCATGGCGATGGGGCAGGACGACCACCCCGTCTCGACCGAGCGCGAGACCAAGTCCGTGAGCGCGGAGACCACGCTGGCCGAGGACGTGTCTGAACTGGAGGATCTCCGCGCAATCGTAAGCCGCCAGAGCGAGCGGGTAGCCCGCCACCTCGATAGCAGCGGCCTGCAGGGGCGGACGGTGACGCTCAAGCTGCGGCTGTCGGACTTCACCACCTTCACCCGGCAGGTCACCCTCCCAACGCCCGTAAGCGATGCTTCCCGCATCGACGAAGTCGCCCAGGGCATCCTCGAGCGCGAGGCAACGCCGGGCCGCTGGTTTCGCCTCATCGGCGTCGGCGTGTCCCACTTCGGCCCCGCGCCGGAGAACCCGCAGCTGGCGCTGTTTGTGGAGGAGTAAAGGGGGTGAGCGTCATTGACAGCATGAGGACGAAACTCTAGGATGAAATTGCAACTAGCCCGTGTAGGGCTAACACAGGAGGGGTAGGCGTTGGCCTGCCCTTACCTGTTTATTGGAGCAACCTCCTCCCAACCTGTGAACTCACTTTGTCCGCGATAGCACTGTTTACTTGTTGGCCAAAGGGGCCAGCACGCGAGGCACGTAAACCCATTGCCTCCTCCACCGTGAGTCTCTTCTGGTCAGCAACAAGAATGTCCGCGATTTGCAGCCCTGCCACGTTGTGTTCTTTGTTTCTAAATAGAAGAGACTCACCCGGGTAAACTGCTGTGAACTGTTCAGGGGAAAGCGCACGAGACTCTGGAATCCTTAGCTGCGTATATGCCCTCACCAACGCGCTGTCGTTCTTGCTTTCACGCGATTCCAGCATGATGTCGGCCGTCCCATCTTTCCTTGACGCCAACCAGAACCCTACGCGATCCAATAGGTCGGCAAACGCTAGCGCATAGGGATTCGTTCTGACGTCTCCGTAGTTCTCAATGCGAGCGCGTTTGTCAACGACGGCAGTAAAAACCTGCATTGGGCAACGGCCCAGGAAATCAGTCAGGTCATCCTCCCATGCACGGTTTCTTGAAGAATCCCGAAGCACCCAGAAATTGGTTCTCCTTTCCAGGATATCCCGTCGGTGAAGCACAAGCGGGTAGTCTACGTCGACCAGGAAGTACCTTCGCTTGAGGGCTTCCAATTCCAGCGGAATTGCCGGGTCATACTCAGCCTTGTGGAAGACCACCCCAGTGAGCCCCAAGTACCTTCTGCCAAGGTTCTCCAGACCCCGATACGAGTGGTCCCCGGACTCGTCGATGTAGATGCGGTAGTCCATTGCGCAATAATGTTACAGGCATTTGAGTGATTCAAGCGATACTGGCGCTCTCCCAAATTAATACAAATAATTGGCAAGGCCTTTGTACGCCTCAAGACTTTGAGGCGATGACCTCGCAATTGGTTGATGCTGTAATGCCCACAGTTGAGCCTCCCGTCTTATCGGAGTAGCATGGTGGCAGGAGGGCGTTATGGAGGTCATTCTCGGCTCACCCAGAGGTTTCTGCGCGGGCGTCGTGCGGGCGATAGACATCGTCGAGCTTGCGCTGCGGCGCTTCGGCAGCCCTGTGTACGTTCGCCATGAAATTGTCCACAACCCCTTCGTCGTTGAGGAGCTTCGCGGCAAGGGCGCCATCTTCGTCGAGGAGTTGGACGAGGTGCCGGACGGGCATTTGGTGATCTTCAGCGCCCACGGCGTCTCGCCGGAGGTGCGGGGGGAGGCCGACAGGCGCGGCCTGCGGGTGATCGACGCCACGTGCCCCCTCGTGACCAAGGTCCATCTGGAAGCAGTGAAGTACGGCGGGCAGGAATACACCATCCTCCTCGTGGGACACCGCGACCACCCGGAGACCATCGGCACGTCAGGCGAGGCCCCGGACCAGACCATCATCGTAGAGACCGTGGAGGACGCGCGGGCCGTGCAGGTGCCGGACCCGGAGCGGGTTGCGGCCCTGACCCAGACCACGCTGAGCGTCGACGACACCAAGGAGATTGTGGACGCCCTTCGGGAGCGCTTCCCGAACCTGCTCATCCGTAACGACATCTGCTACGCGACCACCAATCGACAGATGGCGGCCAAGTCGCTTGCGGTAGACGCAGACGTCGTGCTCGTCATCGGCGCGAGCAACAGCTCAAACTGCAACCGCCTCCGCGAGGTCGTGGAGGCCATGGGCATCCCCGCTTACCTAGTGAACGGTCCCGACGAGCTCTCAATGGAGTCGGTCAAGGGAGCCAAGCGGGTTGGGATCGTCTCTGGGGCCTCTACGCCCGAGAGTCTGGTGGAGGCCGTGGTGGCGAAGTTGGAGCCGTCCACCATCGTAGCGCGGGACGTGGTGGACGAGGACGTCACCTTCGTGCTGCCTCGAGAGCTGCGCGGTGATGCGCCGCCCGCGGGAACGTCAGTAGACGTGGCAACCCGCGGCGCATAGCCCATTATTCGAGTGGCCTTTCCGGCCACGTCAGCAATCTATCGCAAGTAAAAGGCCGCCGTCCAATCCTTGCATTCAGGCAGGATGAACGGCGGCCCGCTTTGTTACTTTGCCCCGTCTACCAGTCCGGCGCGGCGTCGTAGATCTGCTGAATGAGCTCCCACGTCTTTACGGCATCGCCAAAGTGACTGTTTGGCTGCTCTCCCGCCTTTAGGCAGTCGATGAAGTACCGGTGCTGGTGCCAGAACCCGAGGTAGTGCTCAGGGTTCGAGCCGATGTCCTCGCTGAAAGCCTTGGAGTCGAAGGTCTCCATCTCACCGCTGTCCGCCACGAGGGAACTCTCCCTGTCCGCGTCGACGTAGGCGGTGATGTTCCTGCCGAAAAGATCGGCGCGGAAGAAGCCCGCCGCTGTGGCCCCAGGCACGATGGCGGCGCCCCCGCTGACCGCGCTGTAGTGAAGCTGCCCTATGATGCCGCTGGAGAACTCCACCTGGGCCATGATGTGGTTGGCGACAGGGCCCGGAACGTACATCGTCCGCACGCTGCTGGTCAGCCGCAGGATGTCGCCGCCGCCCAGCCAGCGCAGGTTGTCGACGGAGTGCATGCCGTCGCTCGTAAACATGTCCAGTAGGCCCGCGCCGCCGGTGTGCTGGCTAAAGTCCCTCGTCGACTTGAGGTTTGCGACGGTGACCGCGTGGATGGGCCCGCGCTCCTCAACGCGCGCCTTCAACGCGGTCATCGCCGGGACGTGGCGGCGCTGAAAGCCCACCATGGTAGTGCAGTCGTTAAGCTCCGCGTAGTGCGCCAGCAGCTTGATGCCGTTGAGCGTCACGCTCGGCGGCTTCTCGATGAAGACGTTGCGGCCCTGGCTCAGGGCGTACCGCGTTGGTTCAAAGACGTCCGCGGGCGGCATGATGATGTAGACAGCCTCCGGGTCAACCTCTTCCAACATCTTCTTGTAGTCCTGGTAGACGCGGGGGACCTCCCAACGCTGGGCCGTCTCCTCGGCCTTCTCCGGGATGAGGTCGCACAGGGCCGCCAGCTCGACGTCGGGCTGACTGGCTACCGAGGGGTAGTGGCGCCAGTTGGCCTGCTTCCCGGCCCCGATGAAGGCGACGCGTGGTCGTGTACTTGCCATGACTCAGCCCCTTTCTCTGCGCGCAACTCGCACACTGCAATGCCAACCCACGTGACGGTATGCGAGTATAGGTGTCCGCCGTGGGAAGGGTCAAGGAACCCCCCGGCCTCGCTTGGTGGGCGTATGCGAGCCCAGAATAGCGCCAGACCGCTCGATTTCCGAGGAGGATGCTATGTCAGGCTGGACGGTGGAGTCTGATCTGCGCTCCAGCCTCGAGGACTACTTCGACCTGCGGGAGCGGATGCACGAGGGATCTACGGCGCGCTACTACAAGGAGTACATCACCGCCACGCCTCGAATGCGCGAAGGCGGCGGGTAGAAGCAACTGCCAACAACAAACAAGAGCCCGCCCCGTTCATCCCAAGGGACAAACGGGGCAGGCTTCCTCTTTCACTTGGCTACGAGGCTACCCGACGCTGTCCGCCACTTCCTTGAAGCGTCGGATGACGTCGATGTGCTGCTGCGGGGTGTCGAGGCCGGCGCCCATGGTCACGGCGTCAAGCTGCGTCGCGCCCGTTTCCTTCCAGGCCGCAATGGCCGTCGCCCACTCGTCCTCGGTCGAACGAGCGGGGTTGGTGCGCACGCAGATCTCGATGTCCGCCGGGTCTCGGCCAGCTTCGCGGGAGTATTCCCACATCCGCTCCAACTGCTGACGGCCCGCCTCGTCGGGCTGAAACTGTGGAAGCCAACCGTCGGCCAACGCGCCCACTCGGCGCAGCACCGGCTCGGCCCCGCCGCCCATCCAGATGGGGATGGGCCGCTGCACGGGCATCGGGTTGAGGCCCGCGCCGTTGACCGTGTGGTATTGCCCCGAGAAGTCCACCGACTCCTCCGTCCACAGCGCCCGCAGCAGCGCAACCTGTTCTTCGACACGGCGGCCACGGGTGCGGAAGTCCTCGCCCAGCGCCTCGTACTCGACGCGGTTCCAGCCCAGGCCGACGCCAAGGCGCATTCGGCCGTTGCTCAGCACATCGATGGCCGCCGCCTGCTTTGCGACGAGCACCGTCTGCCGCTGCGGCAGGATGATGATGCCCGTGGTCAGGTTGATGGTTGACGTCACGCCCGCAAGGTAGCCAAAGAGGACGAATGGCTCATGGAAGGCGCTGTGCATGGTGTACGCGCCACCCCAGTCGGGGTGCTTGTCCGGGTCGGCGCCAAGCACGTGGTCGTAGACGAGAATGTGGTGGTAGCCCAACTCCTCTGCGGCCTGCGCGAACTCGCGGATGGCGCCCGGGTCGGAGCCAATCTCCGTCTGCGGGAAAATCACACCTAACTTCATGCTCGCCTCCGTCGATTCGTTTCGCCCATAGTGTGCTTACAACTTGCCCCCGTATGCGATACGGGGGCAAGCAGACTCTCCAAGTTCAGGTCTCCGCCGACGCGGCCGCTGACGGCGAGGTCTACCGGGCGCCGACTGCCGGATTCCTGGCGGTGAGCACACCGGGAAGCAGCAACGCAACAAGGGTGCCAAAGGCGTAGAAACAGGCCGCGTACATGAAGAAGATGCTGAGGCCGAACTCATTGGTCAGGAAGCCCAGCACAATGGGAGAGAGCGCGCCGAAGAAAGCGTTGACGCCCCACAGCAGCCCGATCATGCTCCCCTCGAGGTTCAGCCCCTCCGCCATGTCCATCGACCCCGCCTGCGTCAGCGAGTTCACAGAGAACATGAAGATGCCCGCCAGCGCCACGAGTCCGGCCAGTGCCAGCCCCTCGTTGAAGATGATCATTAGGGAAACTATGACAGTGGAGCAGACCATGATCATGAAGATGACCCTGCCTCGGCCCCAATTGTCGGAAAGCCGGCCAAAGAGCGGCCCGCTGAAGATCGCAACGGCCGTGAGCAGCGACACGTACACGCCGATGGCGACGGCGCCCATTTCCAACTCACGCCGTAGGTAGATGGGCAGGAAAAGCAGGACAGCACCGTCCGCAATGCCCCGGATGCCACCCACAAGCAGCAGCGCCACAAATGCCTTGTGTTTGAATAGCGTGCCAATGGTGCTCAATTGCTCCATGAGGGTCCGGTCGCCGCCCTGCACCATCATGCGTTTGCTGCCGCCGATGCCTCGCAGGTACACCATGATGAGGATGGCCACTCCAACGGCGAGAGGGAAGACGCCCCAGAGGACCGCCTGCCAGGCAATGACTGCTAGCAGCAGTCCGAATACGATAGGCGCGACGGTCTCGCCGACGTTCCCCGCGGAGCGGTGCAGCGAGATATAATATCCGCGCCGCTCCGGGAACCGCTGCGACAGGATGCCCAGCGCCGGCGGGTGCCATATGGACCCGGCGGCGGCGGCAAATCCCAGCGCTATCACGATGACGTAGTAGTTGGGAAAGACCCCGATGATCAGGTACCCGAACCCCATCAGGCCAATGCTTGCAGCCAGTATGGGGCCTCGCAGGTGCTGGATGCGGTCCGTGATGACGCCGCCGCCCATCGAGGCGACGCCGCTGCTGATGCGACGCGTGGCCTCCATTACGCCGACGCCTATCGTGCCGATGCCCAGGGACTCCATCATGAAGGGCAGCAGCACCAAGAAGCCGCGCGAGTACACATGCTGCATCGTGTGGGCAGCGATGAGGGCCCAAGCGACAAAGAGGTCGCTCTGGCCGCGTTGGGACCGGGGTTTCTCCTGAAGCCCTATGGACTGAGCGATATCCGCTTGGGCCATTCTTCTCTCCGAGGCACAAGTGTGCAGGCCAAGACGACGGCGCATCTCAACGCGCTGATGCTACGTGTGCGGGCGCGGGGGTGTCAAGGCAGGGGGGAAGCCTACACTACTATAGCCCCACCGCTTTTCGGACATGCCGGCCAGTGGCTCCAGCAACTTCCAAGGACCCAACCCCATAGTGTTCATTGCCCGCTAATTCCAAGTGAAAATTCCCCGTCGTCCCGCTTCTGCAAGTTGAAAACTGTGGAGCCTTTGCTGTCCGTCAGAGTCAAGTAGCCACCGTCCTTGTCAACATGGAACTCACCCAAGGACTCACCGTCACTGCCAAAGAGTGATAGTCGTGCACCTTTATCGTTTGCATGAAGCCCAGCTAGGTGCCTGCCGCGGTTGAATACCCAAACCGCGCCACGATCTTCCTCGGAGGTAAGTTCAAGCACGCTCTCACGTTGACTGTTCTTGAACAGCGCTACGCCTTTTTGTTCGATACCAGACAGAATTACCATTGGTTCGCCTGTGGCATCAGTCACGTACCCCAATCCGCCCTCTTCCATGGATTGAAGTACAACCTTTTCCTTTCCAGATGCGTCTCTTGCAGAGATTCGCCCACCACCCTGAATACAGTACAAGACAACCCTGTCCTTGCCCGATTCATCCATAACCCGCACCCATCCTGCATTCTCCTGAGAAAGCAATTGCACTACGCTCTTCCCTGATTCGTTTGCTACACCGGCAATGCCGCCATGTTCGCTCGCATAAAGCGAGGCAACACCTTCTCCGGCGCCGTTGTTCACTGAAATGGCCCCTCCGGGCTGTTCCGCAGCAAGCATAACGACGGGTTGGCCGGTGTTGCTCCTTATATCGGCTACCCCACCGTCATCGCCAGCATTGAGCACAACCACGGGCTGACCCGAACCGTTCCTGACAAGTGCAATTCCACCGTATTCGTCAGAAGCGAACGAAATCACAGGCTCACCAGAACCGTTTCTGACAACAACATCACCACCGCTTTGGCCAGAACTAAGCACAACCGCAGGTTGGCCAGAACTGCCCACAACTCCTATGGCTCCGCCATCATTGCCAGCGTTAAGCATGACCCGAAGGTTCTCGGTACTGTCCCATATTCCCATAAGACCACCAGTCTCACCTGCCTCCATATGGACTGCCACCTTCCCGGAATCATCCTGCACCTTGGCGCTCCCACCAAATTCGTCTGCCGAGAGAGTTACCACCTGCTGTGCTGAATCGTTGCAAATGTACGCACTCCCACCTTCATTACCATTGAGCAGCACAACCCCCGGGATCCCTTCGCTGTTCATCACGTGCACAAACCCACCCATGTCGTCTCTGGAAAGTAAGACTCCAACTTTACCGTCGGGGCCCGGAACCACTAAGTCACCGCGAACGATCAAGTGACCGTCGATAACGATGTTGGAATCCATACCCCCTCCAAGCGTCACCCGGTCCCCCTGCAACTGAGAGGCAAACTCCGCGCGGAGTTCCACCTTGGCAGCTTCTACACGCTCTTGGATTAGCCTCTCAATGTCTTGGTCTTGCATTGCTCGCCTCCCACACTCAGGTGCCCACGACTGATTGGCGCGAGTATACGTACGTTGCCAGTTCAAGGGTAGGAGGCGACTGGTGAGGGCCCTTCGACGGGCGCGGGCTAAATGGCGGCGGGGGATTGGCGAACGGCCTCACACCGTCCCTCGCTTTGGGCATGTCACTACCCGTTCGGGCAAACGGAACACACCCCAACTACCCGCTGATCGTGCCCTTGGTGCTTGGCACTTGGCCCTCTTGGCGGGGGTCCAGGGTGATGGCGGCGCGGAGGGCGCGGGCCAGCCCTTTGAAGAGGGCCTCCGCCTTGTGGTGGCTGTTTTGGCCGGCGAGCACAGTCGCGTGGAGGTTGAAGCGGCCTTCCATTGCGATGGACTCGAGGGAGTGGCGCACTAGGTCCGCGGGCAGGCTCTCTACCATCTCCGCGTCGATGGTTGTGTCGACGATGGCGTAGGCGCGGCCGCTCAGGTCGACGGCGACCTGCACCAGCGTCTCGTCGAAGGGCACCATGGAGTGCCCCATGCGCATGATGCCCCGGCCGTCGCCCAGCGCCTGGTTCAGCGCACGGCCCACGGCGATGGACACGTCCTCGACGGTGTGGTGCCAGCCGGTCTTTTCGGCGTCGCCCTGCGCCTCGATGGTGAGGTCCATCAGTGAGTGGCGCGCCAGCTGCGACAGCAGGTGGTCGAAGAATCCGTTGCCCGTGTTGACGCTGTACTGCCCGGTGCCGTCCAGGTTCAGGTCCACGCTGACCTTGGTCTCCCGGGTCTCCCGCTGTACCGTGGCCCTTCGTTCTTCCATTGCGCCACCTACTTCAACAGTTCTGTGAGTGCGCTGATAAGCGCGTCCGTCTCCTCCGGCCTGCCTGCCGAAATGCGAAGGCAATCGTACAGCCGGCCCTCGTCGAACCGCCGCACAAAGATGCCTCGCTTTGCCAGTTGCGCCTGCAACTCAGGTGCACGCCCCGCGGAGAACTCGCACAGGAGGAAGTTGCCCTTGCCCGGGTAGCAATGCACCCCCAGGCTGTCTTCCAGCAGGCCGCGCATCCGCTCCCGCTCCTCCACCAATGTGCGCACCGTCTGCAGCAGCGCGTCCGTGTCCTGCAGCGTCGCGTAGAGCGCCGTCTGCGCCACCACGCTGACGTTGTACGGCTGCTTGATGCCCATGACGTACTGGACCAGGCGGGGGTGCATGATGCTATAGCCCAGCCGCACGCCCGCCAGCCCGGCCCATTTGCTCAGGCTGCGCAGCACGACGAGGTTGTGGTATTCCTCCACGAGGTGGGCGACGGTGAAGCCGCTGAACTCGTGGTAGGTCTCGTCCACGACGACGATGAGCCCCATGTCCAGCAGCGCCCGCACGTCCACTTCCGGCGAAAGCGTGCCCGTGGGGTTGTTGGGGTTGCACAGGAAGACGAGCTTGGTGCGATCGTCTTTGGCGGCGCGCACGGCCTCGACGTCTACGCCGAAGGACTCATTGCGGGGCACGGGTACAACCTCGACCCCCGCCAGCTTCATCGTCACGGAGTACATGCCGAACGTGGGCACGAGGTCCAGCGCCTTGTCGCCGGGGTCCATGGTCAGGCGTATCACGATGTCGATGAGTTCGTCCGCGCCGGCGCCGGCTACGATGCACTCCATGGGCACGTTGGTGTAGGCCGAGAGGGCCGCACGCACCTCGCGCTGGAACGGGTCTGGGTAGATGTTGTAGCCGTCGAACTCGCCGAGCGCCTCCGCCACCCTCGGCGAGGGCCCGTAGGGGTTCTCATTGGCGTCCATCTTGATGACCATGCTCGCCGGGATGCCCTCGCGCCTTGCCAGCTCCTCGGGCGGCTCCACCGCCTTGTACGGTTCGAGCGCACGGACACTTGCGCGCACCAGTTGGTCAACGTTGTAGTTCATGCGGCGCCTTCCTGCCCTTCGACAAGCTCAGGGCGAACGGAGGGTAGATTCCCGCTTTCGCGGGAATGACGAGGAGGGGGGGCCCGGTCCAGTCGCAGACGGGCCGCTCGGGCGTGTCCTTCCAGCCCCTCCGCTTCCGCCAGCCGGGCGGCGTCCTCGCCGAGAGCTTGGAACGCAGCATCGTCCAAACCAATGATGGAGGTGACCTTGAGGAATTGGTGCACTCCCAGGGAGCTGTTGAAACGCGCGGTGCCGCCCGTCGGCATGACGTGGCTGGGTCCGGCGATGTAGTCGCCCGCGACCTCTGGCGACGCCTCGCCGAGGAACACGCCCCCCGCGTTGCGGATGCTGCCCAACAACAGCCGTGGCTCCTCGACCAGGAGGCACATGTGCTCCGGCCCGAAGAGGTTGGCCAGCGATACGGCCTGCTCCAGGTCGTCTACCAGCACGGCGACGCCCTGGTTCTCGATGGCCGCTGAGGCGATATCGCGCTTGGGCAGCGTCCGAAGCTGCCGCTCGATCTCCGCACAGACGCTATCCAGCGCCGCAGCCGAGGTGGTGATGAGCACCGGCGACGCCAGGGTGTCGTGCTCCGCCTGCGCCAGCAGGTCGGCGGCGCACACGACAGGGTCGACGGACGCGTCAGCGATGACCAGCGTCTCCGTCGGGCCGTACAGGCCGTCCACCGCGACCTCGCCGTAGACCATCTGCTTGGCCAGCGTCACGAAGATGTTGCCGGGGCCGCAGACGATGTCCACCTTGGGCACCGACTCCGTCCCGTATGCCATCGCCGCGATTGCCTGCGCGCCACCTATCTGGAAGACGCGGTCCACCCCGGCCACGTACGCCGCAGCCAGCACAGCCGGGTTGGGGCCCACACCCTGCTGCGAGGGCGTCGCCAGCACGACTTCGTCGACGCCGGCCACACGGGCGGGCACCGCGGTCATCAGCACCGTCGAGGGGTAGGCCGCTTGGCCGCCCGGCGTGTACACACCTGCGCGGGCCATAGCGGTGAACTGCTCGCCGAGGCCCGTGGCAGGGTCCATCCAGGACTTAGGGAGGCAGGCCTCGTGGAAGGCGCGCACACGGTCCGCCGCGGTGTGCAGGGCGCTGCGCAGATCCTGCGGGGTTTCGTCGTAGGCCTCCCGCAACTCCGACGCAGTTGCCTCCAGGGAGTCAGGCGCGCCGCCGTCAAGCAGCTCGGCATACCGGCGCACCGCCGCGTCGCCGTGCTCACGGACGTCGTCCAGCACGCGCTGCACGGCCTGCCGAGGCGACAAGCGCTCGCCGAACAGCGCCTCGATGCGGTCCAGCGTGTCCGGAGACGCCGAGTCCCACACACGCCGCGCGCCGCGGTCGAGGGCCTTGCGCCCAGCCTCGTATCCCTTGACTACCCGCATAGCTCCACTATCACTCCAGAATCGCCGACGTTAGGGCTCGTCGTCCGCATCCACGGCGGCGGCAAGCCGCTCGTAGGCCTCGCACTGCGCGAAGAACAGGTAGGACGGCTGCGAAATGGTGATGCCGTTGCCGCCGAAGCTCCGCAGATAGTCCACGGCGTCCAGCGCGCGTTCCTTCTCTACGAGAATCGTGACGCTGTGCAAGTCGTTGCCGTTGGGATCGAACACCGGCGCAACGGTTGGACCCTCCAACCCCGAGAGGTCCCGCTGCTCGAGAATGAGCGCCGCCACCGCCTCGGGAGAAGGCCCGCGCACGTTGGCGGCGACGCGGCAGTAGTCCTGCGCGCGAAGGTATCCCTCGGCGCGCTCCAGCACCGCCTTCACCATCGCCAGCTTGTCGGCGGACTCCCGCAGGGCGCGCTTGTTGGCGATGAAGCAGGACTGGGACGCGAGAATTGTGCCGTCCAAGAGCATCTTGAGGCGGTTCTCCCTCAGCGTCGTGCCGGTGGCGGTGATGTCGGCGATGAGGTCCGCCTGGCCAATGGCCGGGGCCACCTCCAGCGTACCGCTGGACGGGACCAGTTTCAGGTAGTTGATGCCCCTGGAGAACAGGAAGCGCTGCGTGAGCCGGGGGTACTTTGTGGCCACCCGCAACTCTTGGCCGCGCTCCCGGAACTCCAGCGCAATGTCCGCGAGGTCGGCCGTCGTGGTGACGTCAAGCCACGTCTCCGGCACCGCGAGGGCCAGCTCGCAACCGCCGAACCGCAGGTCGTCCATGACCACGAGGGCGTCGCCGTCTTCCTGCGTGGACTCCAGGACTCTGTCGAGACCCGTGATGCCGCAGTCTGCGGTACCGTCCTCCACCTTGCTCGGGATATCGGACGCGCGCTGGAAAAGGGTGCTGACGCCAGGCACTCCGGAAAGTCGGCCGGTGTACCCTCGGCTGCTGATGCGGCGGTTGGGCATGCCACAGGCGCGCAGGAAGTCCTGCGTCGGGTCATAGAGAGCCCCGTCGCTGGGAATTGCGAGCCGAAGCCCCTCCCGGTCCCCGGTGCCGTTAGAGCCAGGTGCGTTCACTTGCCCCGTCCTCTCCAACTGCTACGATTGCTGAAAAGCCCTGTCTGCGGGCGTAGTCCTCATCCAATTCACCGTTCAGCGCGACCGCCGCCGCCTCGCCGCCGAGCCGCAGCGACGCCGCGGTGCGTAGGGCCGCCGCCAGCGCGCCGGGCGTCCGAGGCGCCACCAGAGCGCTCTTTTGAGTTCGTGAGTCGTCAGTCAATGCGCCTGCGGCGGCCAGCGCGTCAATCACGGGCTCCAGGCTGTACGCAAAGCCCAGCGCCGGAACGTCGTCGGAGCCGCCAAGCGCCTTCACGAGGCCGTCGTACCGGCCTCCGCCTGCAAGTTTCACGGAGGCGTCGGGCCCACCCCACACCTCGAACAGTGGGCCGGTGTAATAGGCGATGCCCCCCGCCAGTCCCATGTCGATTGTGACCTCGACGTCCCTTCCGTCGTGCAACGCGAGGGCCGCCAGGCTCGCCTCCAGCGTGTCGAGCGGCGCCGCGTCGAGTCCGTACGACGCCGCCAGCGACCGTGCCTGCTCGACGGCGTCTGCGGGCTCTCCCTTGAGGCGAGCGAGGTTGCTCGTGAACTCCATCGCCCGCTCGAGCTGCCTGGGGTCGTCAGAGGCCTGCAGCTTGCGCCCGAGCCGCTCCAGTATCTCCGCCGGCGTCCGTGCGCCAAAGGTGACGGTGGCTGAGGCATCCACCGCGGCCATGTGCTGCGACAGCGCCGTCAATCCCTGCCGTTCGCCCAGCACGAGGAGGCCGAGTTCCTCCGCCCGGGCACGAACTGCGTCCAACTGCTCTGGGCCTTCCCGCAGCTGCCCGATGGCGTTCAGCAGGTAGTGCGTGGCCCGCTCCGAAAGCGAAAACTGCCGCAGCAGCCCGAGCACCGCGCCGACATCGCCCACGACGAGCCGCAGCGGACGCAGCCCCAGCGATGTTAGCGCCCCGCAGGCCGTCGCCATCACCTCGGCCTCGGCGGCCGCGCCCCCCGCGCCGATGAGCTCCGCGCCGACCTGCGTGAACTGCCGGCCGTGGCCAACATCACCGGGCGCATACCGGAAGACGGGGCCCGCGTACTGCCACCGAACAGGCAGCGGTTGCGCGCCCTCCTGTTGCAGGAAGAGCCGGATAACCTGCGACGTGAATTCCGGTCGAAGGCTGACCTGGTGCCCGCCGGGCTCCACGAAGCTGTACATCTGCGAGGCCAACTCGCCGCCCGACTTGCGCAGGAAGATGTCCGTGGGCTCCAGCACGGGCGTGTCGACGGTGCGGTACCCGCAGAGCGACAGCGTCGCCTGCAGTTCATGCTGCACACGCAGCTTGTGGCGATTCTCCTCCTCGAAGAGATCGCGCATGCCCATGAGGGGTTGCTTGCCCTGCGCCGCCAAAATACCTCCGCAATCGCCGCCCTGCCGTACCCTCGGCGGGGCACATACGACATCCATTGTAGCTTAGGAAGGGCATGGCCTCAAACGCGACATAGGGAGAGACTCCTTTCGGACAGGACGCGGAAACCCGCCAACGCGTCCCTTCCGCCGGCGGCGCGCCGCCGGCGCCTAGCCCGCGCCCCCTGCCACCGTGACCTCCCCCGCGTTCAGCGTCACCGTGCTCCCGTCGTCGCGGCGCAGCACGAGGTCCCCGCCGCGGTGCACGTCGATGGCGACGCCCTCCTCGACTGGCCAGGCCCCCGAGGGCGCTTCCTGCGCGCCGGTCCACGCCACCCGGACGCGCTGTCCCAGGGTGTCCAACAGCCCCTTCCACCGCTGAAAGAGCTTCTCCTCGCCCGCTTCCGTCACGTAAAGAGCGTCCAGCGAGTGCAGGTAGGCCTGCAACACGCGAAGCCGGTCGACCGGACGGCCCAGCGCGACGGCGAGGCTCGTGGCCTCGGCTGGCGGCGACAGCGTCGGCGTGGGGTCGTGGTTCACGTTGAGGCCCACGCCGAGGATTGCGTACCCCGCACCGGGCTGGCCATCGTCGGATAGGGCCCACGCCTCGATGAGCAGGCCGGCGACTTTCTTGCCGTCGACGCGGATGTCGTTTGGCCATTTGACGGTCGCCATGAGGCCTGTCGTCGCTTGAATGGCCTCCACCAACGCAACACTCGCCGCCATGTTCAGGGTGCGCATGCGGTCCAACGGAGGCCGCAGGATGATTGAGAAGGTGAGGTTTTGGCCGGGAGGAGAGACCCATGGCCTGTCGAAGCGGCCCCTGCCCTGCGTCTGCCGCTCGGCTAGGACGACGGCTCCCTCAGGCGCGCCGCTCTCGGCCATGCGGCGGGCGGTGTCCATCGTGCTGGAGAGGGAGTGAAAACACCGAACGCGGCAGCCGATGACGGCTGTATCCAAGCCGAGCTTGACGTCGCGGGAGGACAGGGTTGCTTCCGTCATGGCACGTCGCTTTTGAACGGAGGGGCCGGTGGGCCTGTAAGCCGAGTTCTGTACCCTTCCGCCATCAGTTTACGCCCCTTCCGGGGCTTCCTCCTTATGGGCAGAAGGGCGGTGGCCATCCCTCTAGCCCCGGCGTTGCCGCCGGGGTCATGCAGCCAACCCGGGGGCGAGTCGGGCGCTCATGGCCCCCCTATTTGGCCTTGCTCCGGGTGGGGCTTGCCCGCCGCCGTGTCACCACGGGCGGCCGGGAGCTCTTACCTCCCGATTTCACCCTTACTCCGGCAAGCCGAAGCGGTATGTTTCTGTGGCGCTTTCCGTCGGGTTACCCCGCCTGGGCGTTACCCAGCACCCTGCCCGTGGGAGCTCGGACTTTCCTCTCCAATTGCTCGGAGCGGCCACCCAGCCCACCGGCCCCAGTGACATTGTAGCAGGCGAGGCACGTCGTGTTCGCCTCGCGAACACCGTCACGCGAAGAATGCAAAGCTGAACGCCATGAACATGGCCTGCAGGACCAGGCCGCCGAATACCATTGCCACCCGGCCGCGCATCAATGCCGACCGCCCCTCGCGTAGGCACTTCCAGATGCCCAGCGCCGCGAACACGGCGATGACGATGGTCAGGATGACTTCAAGGTTCGAATAGGTCCCGGACGCAATGTCCGACAGGCCAAGCAGATAGGCCCAGATTGCAGCCATGACCACAACCCAAACAGCCAGGACTGGGACTGCAAACCATGCGCCCAGGCCGGGCCGCCGCAGCACGAAGTCGACGGCAACCACCATGGGCGCCACCTGCACTACGTGCCGAGGCAGCGTGCCGCTGACACCCCCCACGACGATGAGCGACGCGACAACGCCGAATATGCACCACGCGGCGTGTTTGGCGTGAATTGACACCGGCGCCTCTGGCCCTGTCGTCGACATCGGAAATGCTCCTACGGCCTCTGTCAAGGCGACACACAGGAGGCAGAACGCTTGGCGGCCCCTCCGCGTGGAGGCTTCCTATCCCGGGTACAGGTACCGTCCGCAGTTGGGGCATCGGATGGGATCCGATGTCGTCCGCGCCTGCTGCAGCTCGTGGGTGGGGATTGCGATGATACAGCCGCCGCACATGCCTCGCTCAATTCGGGCGACGGCCTGCCCCCTGCTGGCCTCCAGCCTGCGGTAGACCTTCAGCTCCGCGGTGCTCAGGGCCGCCTCCGACTCATCTCGAGCGCTGGCGACTTCCTTCGCATGAAGTTGCAGCCTCCGTTGCTCATCTTGAAGCGAGGGCAATGCCTTTCGCCAAGCGCCCTCGGCGTCCTTGTAGGCAGCCTCCAGCGATGCGCCATTGGTCTGCGCCGCCTCCACCTGCTCCATCTTGGCCAGGAGCTGCTCTTCCAGGTCTGCCCGCCGTTCGTTGAAGTGGGCGATCTCCCTTTGGAGCGCCAAGAGGTCCTTGGAAGCTGCGGTACTGCCGCTGTAGAGGCGCTGCTCATAGCCCTTCAACCGTTCAAGCGTCTCCTGCACCTCGCCGTCCAGTTTTGCCTGCTGGGCCTCCAGCGCGGCGAGGGCCCTCTGGGCGCGGACGGACAGCGCATGGGCGCGGACGGCAGCTTCGTCGCGCTCAATTCGCGTGCCAATGTCCGCTAGATCGGCCTTGTTCTTCTTGATGGCCAACTCCAGCTCTTGGAGCTTGTACAGGGCTTCGATGGTCGCCATAGGCGTCGCTCGCGGAAAGAGTAGGAGCGGGGAATAGGGCAACATTCTAGGAACCGGCCCCCTTCGGTGTCAACGAGCGAGAACTGCGGGGAAGGACGGCATCGCCACACTTCACAGGAAACTCGGCTTCCAGTTTTCTTCAGGGTCATACCCACAAGCGGCTTACGTTCGTTACCACCCGTAAGAGGTCGCGAAGTTTGATCATAGCAAGGCTACGGAACATGTGTGGCCTCGGAGCTGCCGCAGGAAGAGGGACAAGGCTGTATAAGTTTCATTTTGGGCTGTTGATTGGTACCATAGAGGACGACACGGACATGACATTGAGAGTGAAATTGCTGGGCCTGCGGGCATCGCCGGGTTACCGCCTGTCAGAACATGCCGTCCTTCAGCCTCTTGTTTTGCCGTGGTGTATTCACCCTGCCCCTCACCGCGGAAAGGGAAACTGCAATGAATAGGGTCATTATCGCAGTGGCGCTCCTCTTGCTTACTGCAACCCTAATAGCCTGTACGGAGGACTCGGCGGCCACGGACGATGCGCCGCCTGCACCTACGCAAATGCCGACGTCGGTACAATTGCCGGCCACGCCTGAACCCGCTGCGACCGCAGCTCCGGCCCCAACAGCGACGCCGAGGCCGACAACCGCCGCCCCCACGGCCCCTCCGGCGGCGACCACAATGCCTCCGCCCACGCCAGCGCCGACGCCAAAGCCCACATTCAACGACATCTTGAGCACGGCCAGGGCCGCCATCGTCCAGATCGAATCCTCGGGCGGCCGCGGTTCGGGCACTATTTTCGACACCCTGGGCTACGTGCTCACTGCGGAACACGTGGTCGGCGCGGACGCAGCCGTGATGGTGACCCACGCCAATGGCGAGGTGGAGCAAGCCCTGGTCGTCGGCCGGGACGAGGTACGTGACCTCGCAGTGTTGAAGATCAGCGGCGGCCCGCACCTAACAGCATTGCAGCTGGGGAACCTGGAAGACGTAGAGGAGGGCGACGAGGTGGTGACCACGGGTTATACGCCCTTCAATGAGGCCATCACCTCCACCTTCGGCATTGTGTCGGAGATTCTGGAGAACGAGGAAGAGCAGTACACCTACCTTCAGACGGACGCCACCTTCCATTCGGGGCAGAGCGGCGGTCCGGTCCTCACTGACGAGGGGTTGGTGGTAGGCATTGTCAGTCGCGCACCGGCGACAACCAGCCCGCTGGTGACACTGGGCTGGGCCATCGCCATGGACGAACAGGTAAGAAGCCTCATCGGCCGCATGCAGATGGGAGAGGTCAACCTAGTCCCGATTCCTCCGGGGCCGGGCCACTCGTATCGCGACCCGGCGCCGCTGAACTACGCTGTCCGCGTGCTGAGCCGCTACTTCGACGGCAGCCCGCTTGCGCACGACATTACGGTGATGCAGGTCCTCCGCGGAGAGCAGGCGTGGTCGATTATCCAGCAAGCATACCGCTTCAACCTGCCGCCCAGGCCGGGCACTGAGTACATGCTCGCCTGGATCCGCATTGACTACACGCTGGGGCCGGAAGGGCACACAGACTGGGTGAACCAGCTTGACTTCGGACTCCTTTCCAGCCAGGGGCAAGACTACTACATCCCCTTCAACCTGCGGCCACCCCAGCCCTTCTTGAGCGCCAGGCTGTATCCCGGCGCCCGGATTGAGGCCTGGACTATCTGGCAAGTGGATATCAGCGACCCTGCACCGCTGCTGATCTTCGGTCTGGACTCCTTCTATCGCAGCGGCAAGGGCTACTTTTCAACAGCCGAAACGCCAGAGGAAGAAACTGAACAGTCATAGAGTTTCGGAGGACGCGCCCCAACGTGTGGCGCTCCTCCGATAGCTAGGGATTCGGGACCACATAGTGGTGAGCGGCGGATCTGCTGTGTGAACGGCAAGGTCGGCAACCATTAAGGAGAAGCAGATGTTCAAGTCGGCTACGCTGGGAACGCTGGGCCTAACCCTTGTGCTGCTGGCGGCGGCGTTGGGTATTGGCATAGGCATTGGATACCTGGCATTCCAACCCGCATCAACCGAGGCTGCGTCCAATCTGGACACCAGCCGGGAACGCGTGACACGGTTGGAGGCGTCTTTTGCTGAGAAGGACTCCCGTTACAACGACCTCTTGAACCAGGTGGCTGGCTTCAAGGAGGAGGTCGCCCGCACCAAGGCGACCAATGTGACGCTCATGGAAGAGCTCGAGCGGCAGGGCGAGACGCTGGCCGCCGCGGAAAAGGCCGGCAGTGGCTTCCAGTCCGACCTCACCACTACCGAGAGGCGTATCGCTGCGTTGGAGTCCCAGATTGGCGGCGAGGCCGACTTGACCAGCCGAATCTCAGGCCTCCAGGAGGCCATCTTGCCGTTGGCGGAGGACCGGCTGCTGCTCGTGGAGTTGCGCAAGGACACGCCTGACAACCTCGAGGACGCAACGGAGTACTGGGAGCGCGTGAAGGAGCTCGCCGTGGCCGCTGACCCCACGCTGGGCACAAAGGTCGACCGAGTGCTCGCCTTCCTGCCCACCTACTTCGAGTGGTTTGAAGGCGAATACGACGACACGTGCGAGTCCCTGCAGGCGTTCTTCGACACCGGCGCCGTCGAGTTCGGCACGCTGTCCGGAGACCTGCAAAGCGACGTCTTCCTGCTGCTCATCAACCGGATAGACGTCGCCACTGGCCTGGTCGACAACTAGACGAGGCCCGTAAGCGTAGGCTGGTACGATAAACAAGTAGACTGAAAGAGGAGCATGGCATGAATCGGAGCATCACGCGAGTTTTGGGGTTGTTGGCCGTAATCCTTCTGCTGACGGCGGCGCCGCCCGTCGTATTCGCGGAGGAGCCGGAAGACGACGCCAACAACCAGGGCGCCACGGAGGAATTGGAACGGCGCGCGCCCCAAGCCGTGACCCCGTTCATTCATAATGTGGCAAACAACGTCAACGCGGCTCCGTTTACCTACCTCACTCCCTTCACTGAGCTGCTTTCCAGCTCCATAGGCATCATGGCGCGGGGACTGGACCCCAGGGGCCCGACAACGCTCGCCAACCGGACACGGAACAACGTCGCTCCCCCGCCCGGGCTCGCGTGGGAGGCCCTGCCGGAAGTCTACGTGGCGCCGTCTATGCCTCCCGGCGCGCCGGTATCGCAGGGTGCGGGCCTCGTGCCCTTCCGTGACCCGGCGCCGGCTTTCAGCCGCAACGTCCTCATCCCTCGAGACTTCTCCAATGCCCCGATCCAGACCGAGCCAAGTATTGCGGTGAACCCCAACGACCCGGACCACCTCGTGATGGGCGCCGTCGACTACAACTTCCCCAACATCAGCATCTACGTTTCCATCGACGGGGGCGTGACGTGGGAGGGCCCCTCCCAGCCGCCGTACCTGGCCGACGACATCGGCGCGGGCGGCGACCCGGTGGTTGCGTTTGACCGGGAAGGGAACGTCTATGTCATCTTCATCTCCATCGGCGTAGAGGAGTTCACCGTCGGCCCGGCCGCGGACCAGGCCATCGTCTCGAGCATCGGCATCACCAAGTCCGAGGACGGCGGCCGGACGTGGAACGAGCCCATTTCCGCGGCACGCAGCTCCATCAGCAAGAACCTGAGCCCGGGACCGGGCGGCCGCTTGGAAGGCGACATCTCGTTGGGCTTCCTGGACAAGCCGTGGATGGACATTGGCCCCAGCGCGGAGGACCCGGACAAGGACGTCATCTACATCTCTGTGACCGAGTTTGAGTCGGTCTACCCCATTGTCTTCCCGTTCTCCGGCAACTTCCCCTTCTTCGGCGTGCCGATACTCGAAACGTCCATCAAGGTCGTCAGCTCCGATGACGGCGGCAGAAGTTGGAGCAGGCCCCAGCTCGTCAGCCCCGTCGTGCGTCGAATCTTTGCCCGCGGAGACAGTTCGGAAGACGCCTCAGAGGAGGAGACGCAGGAGTTGCAGGACGCCCCCTCGGAGGCCACCGGCACGCAGCGTGTGCTGCAGGGCTCGCAGCCGCAGGTGGCGCCCGACGGCACCGTCTACGTGACCTGGCTCGACTCAACGGACGACGACTCCATGGAGGGCTTGGCTGAGAACTACGTCGCCCGCTCCGACGACGACGGCGCGACCTTCGGCAAACCGGTCCGTACCGGCGTGTTCAACGAGCCGGGCTTCCGGCCCCGAAACGGCTTCTTCCGCTACTGGGGCTCCGCGTTCCCGCAGATCGCCACCGGTCCGGGAGACCAGGTCTACGTGGTCTACACGGCCCGCCCGCCTGACTCCAGCATCGACGACGGCGACATCTATTTCTCCCGCTCCATGGACCGTGGGGAAACGTGGACCCGCCCCAAGCCGCTCAACGGCGACGAGACGGACCACCTGCAGTTCTTCCCCAGCATCGCCACGTCGCCAAACGGCGACCTGCACGTGATGTGGGGCGACTTCCGCGACGACCGCGCGCAGACGCGCTATCACATCTACTACACAACCTCCTCGGACCAGGGCAACACCTGGGGCTTCCGTGACGAGACCCTGAACATCGACACGCCGGACACCCGCGTGACCGACTACCACTCCAACGCCAACAAGGGCTTCCCCGGCGGCGTCTTCATCGGCGACTACTTCTCCATCGCCGCCTCCGACAAGGACGTGTACTTGACTTGGGCGGACACGCGCCTTGGTGAGTTCGGCCCGACGAACCAGAAGATCGGCTTCACGCGCCGCGCGGCGATTCAGTCTCCGGAGGTGTTCCTGAACCCGCCGGCGGGCCCGGGCGGGCAGCCGGTCACAATGCAGGGCTTCAACTTCCAGCCCGACATCAACGTGCTCATCCGCGTCGGCGGTGTGTCCGTCGCCTCCGAGCGCACCAACGAGCTTGGCCGGTTCACCAGCCAGGTCTTCATCCCGATCTCTGGGGAGGGCGCCCACGCCATCGACGTCTTTGACGACTCAGGCAACTTCGCCACGTCCTCCTTCTTCATGGAGTTCGGTTTCGATAACATTCAGGATACGCAGGAAGCCCTGGTCGACCGCATGACGGCGCTGGAATCCCAGCTGCAGGGGCTGGGCGCGCTGGCGAGCGCCGCCGTCCCCGCGCAGCCCGACGTCCCTGCGCCGGCTCCTGCGCCGGAGATCGTCATGCCGGAGATCCCGGCCCCGATCATCGAGGACACCCAGGCCCCGTGGTGGCTGCTGATCCTGGCCGTGGCGAGCACTGCCGTCGTCGTGGGCGGCCTGGCCTATCTCGCCGCGAGAAGGTCACCGGCGCCGACAGCGACGGAATAGACCGCAAAAGGACCGGTCCTGACAGGTAAATACTGGTGGGGACCCGCCGCCGGCCCCCTTATGTTCAGGGTTCGGAACGGCCGGTTCCCACCGAAATGTTGAACGGAAAAGAGGAGGAGGCCCCATGGCCCGTCGACTCCGTCTAATGCTCACCCTGAGCGTTGTCATGCTCCTTGCCGCCGTAGTGGGTGCGGGCATCGCGTACGCCGCCGACCCGGAGCAGTCGCAGACAGGCCCGGCGGTGGACAAGGTCTACTTCAAGGCGTTCCATGTGGACCGCGCTCCGCTCGACCTTGAGCAGGGGAACATGGACCTCTACCTCTTCGGCCTCAAGACGGCCGCCGCCACCGAGCTCCGCGACTCCGACGACCTGCAGATCTTCGAGGCGCCCGCCACCACCCTCTCACTCATCCTGAACCCGGCGGATGCGCCCGAGGGGCAGCTCAACCCCTTCTCCATCCGCGACGTTCGGTGGGCAATGCAGCACCTCGTCAACCGCGAGTTCGTGGCGGGCGAGATCTTCCGCGGCATGGCCGACCCGATGGTCACCCACATCAGCCCCTCGGACTTCGACCAGCTCACGGTGTTCGACCTCATCCGCGAGCTGAATATCCGCTACGACCCTGAATTCGCCCGCAGCCTCATCAACGAGTCGATGACCGGCGCCGGCGCGGAGATGGTGGACGGCATCTGGAACTACAACGACCGGCCCATCCGGCTCAAGTTCATCATCCGCATTGAGGACGAGCGCCGGGAGATCGGTGACCTGGTCCGAGCGGAGCTGCTGCAAGCCGGCTTCCAGGTGGACCCGGTGTACCAGAACTTCGCCCCCGCCATTCTGACGGTGTACTCGTCAAACCCGCAGACGTTTGAGTGGCACATCTACACCGAGGGATGGGGCCGCTCCGCCCCCGTCCGCTATGACTATTCTTCCATCAACCAGTTCACCGCGCCCTGGACCGGTGGCATGCCCGGATGGCGCGAGGCGGGCTTCTGGCAGTACGAGAACGAGGAGTTGGACGAGATTGGCCAGCGCATCTTCACGGGCCAGTTTTCCAACGAGGCCGAGCGGAACGAGCTCTATGAACGCGCCACTCGCATCGCCGTGGAGGACTCCGTGCGGGTCTGGGTCGCGACGGTGCAAAACAGCTTCGCGGCCAACAGCGCCCTCACCGGCGTGACGCAGGACCTCGTCGCCGGGCCCAAGGCTCCTTGGACGCTGCGTGAGGCCGAGATTCCCGGCCAGAGCGAGCTTACCGTCGGCCACCTGTGGGTGTGGACGGAGCGTACAACGTGGAACCCGGTCGGCGGCTTTGGCGACGTTTACAGCACGGACATTTGGCGCAACCTGAACGACCCGCCCATCTGGAACCACCCCTTCTCCGGCGTGCCCCAGCCGGTGCGCGCTGGGTTTGAGGTGGAAACCGCGGGGCCGTCCGCCACGCTGACTGTGCCCACCGACGCCGTCATGTTGGACCCGCCGACGGATACGTGGAAGTCCGTGGGCTCCGGTACCCAGGCCACCAGCAAGGTAATCTTCGATTACACCAAGTACTTTTCGGCCGATTGGCACCACGGCATCGACATCACCATGGCGGACGTCGTCTACTCCATTTACCAGAGCTTCGACATAGCCTATGACGACGACAAGTCCAAGGTGGAGCGGGCGCTGGCCGTAACGGCCCGGCCGTTCCTGGACACCTTCAAGGGCTTCCGCGTCCTCGACGAGAACCGGCTGGAGGTCTATGTGGACTTCTGGCACTTTGAGGAGAACTACATCGCCTCCTACGCCAGCCCGTCCAGCGTTTCGATGCCATGGGAGGTGCTGGCGGCGATGGATGACCTGGTATTCGAGCAACGGCGGGCCGCCTACAGCGACACGGCCGCTGGCCGCTTCGACGTGCCGTGGATCAGCCTCGTGCAGGACCGCGACGCCCGGCTCGTCCGCACGACCCTGCTGGGCTTCCAGCGCGAGGGCACGGTGCCGGAGAGTGTCTTCATGGTGAATGGCAGGTCGCTGGTCACCGAGGATGAGGCGCAGGCGCGCTACCAGGCCGTCCTCGACTGGTTCACCGAGCACAACCTCATGGTCATCAGCAACGGGCCATTCATGCTCACTCGCTACGACCCGCCCGCCCAGTTCGCCGAATTGACGGCCAACCGGCACCCGGACTACCCCTTCTCCAAGGGCGACTTCAGCTTCGGCGAGGCCGAGCTGGTCCGGCTGTCGGAGACACCATCGACGCCACTGCAGATCGGCGCTGCCAACACCCTCACGGTGCAGGTCGACGGCCCTGGCACGGTCGGGCTGCAGTACACGCTCTTTGACCCAGCGGAGAACCGCGTCCTCGCGAAGGGTCAGGCGCAGGCCGGCGCGGGCGGCTCATTCACCATCGCCCTTGACCAGGCCGTCGGCGACTCGCTGCAGCCGGGGCTGTACCAACTCTACCTCGGCGGCTACAGCGACG
This sequence comes from Dehalococcoidia bacterium, assembly GCA_965249605.1. Taxonomy (GTDB): domain Bacteria; phylum Chloroflexota; class Dehalococcoidia; order Lucifugimonadales; family UBA1127; genus UBA1127. The sequence goes on along the minus strand of OZ252245.1, from coordinate 619,356 downwards.
CCGTCTCCAGCATGACCCAGCGCCGCATCGACCTGGAAGCGTCGCTGGACGCCGCGGCCGCTGCGCCAAGCACGCCGGGCGCGTCCTCCACGGACGGCGCACAACCCGAGGCCACCACGGCCCCGTCGGAGCAGACGGCGCCGGTACAGCAGCAGGAGAGCGGCGGAGGCTGCGGCCGAGCCGAGCAGACAGAATCCGTCTACGCCTTGGCGGGCCTGGCGCTGCTGGGCCTCATATTCCGACGGCGCATCTGGCGCTAGGGCAATCGACCTACCCTGCGAATGATCTGTTATGTAAAAGGGGCGACCCCGCACGGGGCCGCCCCTCTGCTTTCCCGCCACCCTGACACAACCTCCTTCCCCCAACGGCACGCCCCTCGCTACCCTGTCCCCATGCACTCCCACTGCGGCAACAAGAAAAGCGCCCGCCTCCACTGCAACGCGCCCCTGCAACTCGCCATTCGTTTCTCTATCTCCTCCCCTAGCCCCCAGACAGGATTGGTTTCTCCCCGGCGTAAAAAAATACGAAATGACTCGACTTGAATAAGCGGGACCCGGGAAAGGCGGCGCTGCGAGGGTATTCCCCCTCGAGCGAACGTTAGGATGGCCGGCACCGCCACCCCCAACGCCGCGCCCGCCGCTCGCTGTACGGTCCGACGACCGTCCAACCCGCCACCAGGGAAAGGGTTGTGCTGCCGAGTCCGTAGCTGGGCGCGGCCAGCGCCTGCAGTTGCGGGGCCTTTCTCCGCTCCCCCACCGCCCCTACTTCGGTATACTGGTGCCAGCGACCTTGCGCCGCGCCAATCCTGAACTTGACGGAGAAGCCCATTGGCTCTCGTCCGCACCCTTGGCATCCGCGCCGCCACGCTCCTTGGCGTGTTGTTCACCGTGCTCGTCCTGCTCGTCGTGACCCTCGGGTCCACCGGCTTCTCCGACCGCATCCTGACCGCCGTCATCAACGAGGAGATCCGTGGCCTCCGCACGGCCCAGGCGACCCAGGCCCGCGACCCAGATGCCCTTGAGGAGGCGCTGGAAGTGCGGCGGGAGGAACTCATCTCCTTCTACGACCTGGACAAGGCCTGGTGGGAGCGGATGCCCGCCACCGTCTTCCGCGTCATCACCCTCGACCTTGGCGACGCCCGCACCCTCCGCAGCTCCGACGGCAGCCGCCGCGTCTCAGACATCGTCCTCGAGCGGCTGCCCAACACCGCGCTGCTCCTCACAACAAGCCTCTTCATCACGGCGGTCGTCGGGCTCGCGGTCGGCGTCAAGATGGCGACACGCGTAGGCACCCGCCTCGACCGCGTGGTGTCCTTCAGCGCGGCGGTCTCCTTCGCGCTACCCGCGTGGTGGACGGGCATCCTGCTGATCCTGCTGCTCTCGTTCCAGTTCAACGTCCTGCCCAGCGGGGGCATGTTCAGCACGCCGCCCCCGGAAGGCGGCATCGCGCGCTTCTTTGACGTCCTGAAGCACGCAATCCTCCCCATCATCACGTTGGTGTTGGTGAGCGTCGGGCCCTATCTCTACTCCGTGCGGACGATGACCCTGAACGTGGCGCAGGAGGACCACGTGCTCGTGGCACGCGCCAAGGGCCTCGCGGAGAGCGCCGTCATGCGCCAGCACATCCTCCGCGTCGCCGCGCCGCCCATCGTGACGGGCCTCATCCTGAGCCTCGTCGGCTCGCTGAGCGGCTCCATCCTCGTCGAGACGGTGTTCAACTGGAACGGCATGGGCCGCCTCTACTTCGAGGCGGTGGCGGGCACGCCCGACGAGGGCCTCATCGTCGCGCTGACCTTCATCTTCACGCTGATGTACGTGGTGGCCCGCTTTGTGCTGGAAGTGCTCTACCTCCTCCTGGACCCAAGGGTACGGTACAGCGCATGAACACCACGCTGAAGGACGCAGTACGCGTGCTGGTGGGCAGCACTACCGGCAAGGCGGGACTGACGCTGCTGGCCTTCCTGGTGGCTGTGTCCGCCTATGTGCTGGCCACCTACCCGCTGGACTTCGGCACGAAGGAGTGGAGCAACCCCGCCGTCTGGGCCGACAACCCGAAGGCCGTGCCGCCGGTGTGGCTCAACCTGCTGCCCGGGTCCGACAACGTCGCCCACGCGACGCTCTCCGCCGCCGCTCCGGATGAGGTCCTCACCGTGGGAGGCGTCAAGGCGGAGACGTACCGGCTGACCCTGTCCCACCCCTTCGAGGGCTTCCCGACGTTCGTCTCCTTCTCCCTTGACCCAGTGAGGTTTCACGATAGGCCGCCGCTTATCACCCTGACGCTGGAGCGGCCCGACGGCGGCGCGGTGCGGCTGCTGCAGCACGTCCCCACGGGCGGCCGCGACGGCGAACCGGCACCCTATGTGCGCTACCTCGACACGCCCTATCGCATCCTCCTGAGCACCGACGAGACCGTCCGCTCCTCCCTTGCCGACTACCACAACGAACGCTACGGCACAGCACTCGACGAGCGCGACCTGCGCAGCCTTGGCGAACAGGCGGCGTTTGGGACGCCCACGAACGAGGGCGCCGAGTTCACGCCGCTGCAGGGAGAGTACGAGTTCATCGTCACCGCCACCTTCGCCAATGAGAACGACAGCATGGACGGGGCCAAGGTGGTGGTGGGCGGCGACGTATTTGGGGTCATGGGCTCGGACTCGCAGGGGCGAGACCTCGCCGTCGGGCTGCTGTTCGGCTTCCCGGTGGCGCTCTTCATCGGACTCTTGGCCTCGACGCTCACGACGGCCATCGGGGCGTCGCTGGGAATCATGAGCGGCTACCTTGGCGGTTGGGTCGACACGGCCATTCAGAGGCTTGCGGACGTCGTGGCGAACGTGCCGCTGCTGCCCATCCTCATCTTCATGGTCATCGTATGGGGCTCGAACCTGTTGCTCATCATCCTCGTGCTGGTGGCATTCAGTTGGCCAGGGCTCACGATCCTCATACGGAGCATGGTGCTGCAGCTTCGCTCCGGGCAACTGGTCGAGGCGACCAAGGCGCTTGGGGCGTCGCAGCGACGGGTCATGCTGCGCCACATCTTCCCGCAGACCGCGCCCTACGTGTTTGCGCAGATGATCTTTTTCACCCCGGCGGCCATCCTTGCAGAGGCGGGGCTGAGCTTTCTTGGCCTCGGCGACCCGTCCATCCCGACGTGGGGGCAGATCCTGGAGCAGGGGTTCCGCACGGGCGCCGTCTACGTCGGGTACTGGTGGTGGGTGCTTCCGCCCGGCCTGCTCATCGTGCTGACGGCAATGGCCTTCGTCCTGTTGGCGCTGGCCATCGAACCGGTGCTGAACCCGCGCCTCCGAACAATGCGTTAGCGACTGAAAACAGTCACCATCAGCAACGCATTGGGCTGTGGGTTGCCGTATACTCGTCACATGCTCTTCAACGTGACCAACGCCGCGCTCGAAGCCCTGCTCGACGGACGCGTCTCCGAGGACCACCCCTCCGGGCAAGTCATGCGCGTCATCTGGGACGGCGACGATCTGGCCTTCGAGATGGATGAGCCGGACCTGCTGGACATGGTATTCCGTTGCCAGGGCGAGCCCGTGCTGCTCGTAGACCCCGACATGAACGCCGACCTTGGCGACATGGTCCTAGACGTAGCCGCTGACGACGAGGGATACAACTTTTTCCTAATGCCAACGGACTAGCGGCGTCCAAAGACAGGCCTCCGCATCCCATCACCGCTCTGTCACGGACCGTGCCTCGCTCTCTCTTGACACACGTACCCCGCTCAGTGAACCTAACAGCCATTCCATATCCAGTTGACACTCTTGGCGCTCCGAGGCATCCCAAGCAAACACCCTGCACCACGGCAGTTACGAAGGGAGTCTTCAAATGGGCTTTGCGGTCTACGGCAATCACGGCGTCACGCATTGGGACCAGGAACGCGCCTTCAACGGCGTCACACTCTACTCGACCCAGGGCGGCGACAAGACGCACCTCGTCGACATGAACGGCAACGTGGTGCACGAGTGGACCCCGCCCGCGCCCGCCAAGCCCTACTACGGTTTCCTGCGGGACAACGGCAACCTGCTGCTGCGCTGCTACGACGGCAATGAGCCCTACAAGCTCGGCGGCTACAGTGGCGTGCTTGTGGAACTCGACTGGGACAGCAACGTCGTGTGGCGTTACGACAACCCCGTGATCCACCACGACCACACGCTGCTGCGAAACGGCAACATCATGGTCATCGGCTGGGAGGAGTTGACCGAGCAGCAAGCCTCAAGGGTGCAGGGAGGCAAGGCGGGCTCGGAGGGAAGCGACCACGGCATGCTGGGCGATTTCCTGCTCGAGCTGACGCCGGACAAAGAGGTGGTCTGGGAGTGGCACGGCTGGGAGAAGCTAGACCCGGAACAGGAAGTAATCTGCCCACTCGATGGCCGCGGCGAGTGGGCGCACTGCAACGGCGTCATAGAGCTGCAGGATGGCAACATCTGCGTAAGCTTCCGCTTGACCAGCCAGGTCATCTTCATTGAGAAGGCGACGGGGGACGTGTACTGGCGGTGGGGCCCGGGGAAGATCTGGCACCAGCACAACCCGACGCAGATGGAGAACGGCAACATCCTCATCTTCGACAACGGCGAGCACCGAGACCCCGGCGGCTCCCATTCCACCGTTGTGGAGGTGGATCCCAAGACCGACGAAATCGTGTGGCAGTTCCGCGGCGACCCGGTTCTGTCCTTCTACAGCCCAAACATCAGCGGCACGCAGCGCCTCCCCAACGGCAACACCTTCATCTGCGACGGCCGCACGGGTCGCCTGTTCGAGGTGACGACGGAGGGCGACGTCGTCTGGGAGTTCATGAACCCGGAGATTGCCCCCTGGCGAGGAGAAAAGCTTGCCCGCGCAGTGTTCCGGGCGCTCCGGTACCCGGTCGACGGACCGGGGGTGCGCGGTCGAGTGTAGCCGCCAGAGCAGAGGGAATCGCACGCACCGCGTTCTTGAAGCCGGCTTTGAGCTCGACGAACCTTGCGCCCAGCCACCTGTCGCGCGAATCGCGGCCAGCACAGCCAGCTCTGACAAGAAGGGAGATCGTAAATGGGTTTTGCCGTGTATGGTAACCACGGGGTGACCCATTGGGACAAGGAGCATACCTTTGACGGTGTCACCCTCTATTCCACTTTTGGAAGCAGCAATACCAGGCTTGTGGACATGAACGGGAACCTGGTCCACGAATGGACCCCGCCGGGGCCTGCCAAGCCCTTCTTCGGATTTTTGCGAGACAACGGCAACCTCCTTGTGCGCTGCTTTGACGATAATGAACCCTACAGCTTTGGGGGCAAAGGCGGCATCCTGGTGGAGCTGGACTGGGACAGCAATGTCGTGTGGCGGTATGACAACCCCGTCATTCACCACGACCACATCGTCCTGCGCAACGGCAACATCATGGTCATCGGTTGGGAACCGGTCGCCAAGGAACTGGCCGCGAAAGTCCAAGGCGGTCAGGAAAAACTGGACGACGAGGGCAATCCCAAGGAGATGATCGGCGATTTCCTCCTGGAGATAACCCCTGACCGGGAAGTCGTCTGGGAATGGCATGGCATCGACAAGCTGGACTCCGCACAGGAATTAATCTGCCCCATGGACACCCGGGAGGAATGGACCCACTGCAACGCCGTTATCGAGCTCATGGACGGCAACATCTGCCTCAGCTTCCGCCAAACGAGCCAGATCATCTTCATTGAGAAGGCAACGGGCGACGTCTATTGGCGCTACGGCCCCGGTGAGCTCTTTCACCAACACAATCCGACTCAGCTGGCCAACGGCAACCTGCTGATATTCGATAACGGCGAACACCGGCCCGAGGAAGCCGTCCATTCCCGCGTTGTGGAAGTGGACCCCAACACAAAGGACATTGTCTGGGAGTACAAGGGAGACCCCAAGCCCTCCTTCTACAGCACCCACATCAGCAGCGCCCAGCGGCTAGGCAACGGCAACACCCTCATCTGTGACGGCCGGACGGGCAAGCTGTTTGAGGTCACGATAGAGGGGGACCTCGTGTGGGAGTTCATGAACCCTGAAATTGTCGAGTGGAGAGAGGAGAAGTTGAATAGAGCCGTGTTTCGCGCCCACCGCTACACTGTTGACGGGCCGGAGATACGGGGCCGCGTGTAGCAGTCGCGCCACTTGTTCTTGACACTCGCCATGTGAATAGCGTGCCTAGCGCGCAACCCTTGGGCGACGACGATGTCGACACATCGTTGCGCGTTCGCAAGTCGAAAGTTAGCCACCGCTTGACCCGAAAGGAGAACGGACATGGGCTTTGCAGTCTACGGTAACCACGGCGTCACTCATTGGGACAAGGAACGGGCCTTCAACGGCGTCACCCTCTACACCACAATCGGAAGCGAAGTCACCCGGCTCGTCGACATGAACGGCAACACGGTGCATGAGTGGACGCCGCCAGCGCCCGCCAAGCCCTTCTACGGCATCCTGAAGGACAATGGGAACCTACTAGTGCGCTGCTACGACAACACAGAGCCCTTCACCGGCGGCGGCTTCGGCGGGATCCTCGTGGAGCTGGACTGGGACAGCAACGTCGTCTGGCGCTACGACAACCCCGTTATCCACCACGACCACATCGTCCTGCGAAACGGCAATATCATGGTCATCGGTTGGGAGGAGATGACGGACGAGGAGGCAGCAAGAGTGCAGGGCGGGGTTGAGTTCCCCGCCGGACAGGGTCCCAACCACGCCATGCTTGGCGACTTTCTCCTCGAGTTGAACGCGGACGGGGAGGTCGTCTGGGAGTGGCACGGCAAGGACAAGCTTGACCCGGAACAGGAAGTCATCTGCCCACGGGAATTTCGCGGTGAATGGACCCACTGTAACGGCGTGACCGAGCTTGCGGACGGGAACATCTGCATCAGCTTCCGCCAGACCAGCCAGGTCATCTTCATCGACAAAGCTACGGGCGACGTCTACTGGCGCTACGGCCCGGGCGAGCTTTCTCACCAGCACAACCCCACCCAGCTGGCCAACGGCAACCTACTCATCTTCGACAACGGCGAGCACCGCCCCGTAGGCAGCGTCTACTCGCGCGTGGTGGAGCTTGACCCCAACAGCAAGGAGATTGTTTGGCAGTTCCGGGGCGACCCGGCCCTGTCCTTCTTCAGCACGGGCATAAGCAGCGCCCAGCGTCTCGACAATGGCAACACTTTCATCTGCGACGGCCGCACGGGACGGTTGTTTGAGGTGACAACGGAAGGCGACATCGTCTGGGAGTACATGAACCCGGAGACCCGCCCATGGCGCGTCGAGAAAAACAACCGCGCGGTGTTCCGCGCCCTCCGCTACGCCGTCGACGGCCCGGAGGTGAAAGGGCGAGTGTAGCGGGTCGAAATGCGGCCCGGTTCATTCGCTCGGCCTACCGCAACAGGCAAATGGACTCCGTGTCTTTGCCAGGGAGAGTGTGACAATATTCCAGGTGAAAGTATTGCCCCTTTTCCCCTTGCATCATGGCGTCAGGATGGATAGTATTCATAGCTGCAATTCAACGTTGGCTTCGCGCTTGCAACTGACGTGCGAAGGGCGAGTATAACGGGTGTCCACAGCACTGCTTTCTAATCGAGGGGGGGAACTCAATGGCAAGTTTACGTCTACTGACACGATTGGCCGCAATTCTGGCGTTGGCGGCGATGCTCGGGGCATTTGCTGCGTGCGGCGGTGACTCGGATGCAGGCGGGACAACCGCAACGACCACCACCAGCCCGACGGCGCCTGAGCAGCCGGCCCAGCCGGCCGCGCCCGACCAGCCGACGGGAGAGGCCGGCGGCGCCGTGATGGCGCCAACTGCCGAGCCTGCCATGATGCCCAAGGCCGCGCCTGAGGTCATGATGGCCAAACCCAAGGTGGAGCGGGTCATCGTAGGCATCGTGCCGTTCTCCCAAGAGGCGAACATTCGCCGCATCGTCGGGCAGATTGCCGCAGTGCAGTTCGACCCCATTGACGAGTCCCTGGTAGGCATGGACCCGTCAAACGGGCAGCAGATACCAGAGTTGGCGGAAGAGTGGGCACTGGAAGGCGGCAACACCTGGCGGTTCAAGCTGCGGGAGGGCGTGCAGTTCCATAAGGGTTGGGGGGAAGTCACCGCCCAAGATGTGCAATTCGCCTACGACGAGTACATCAAGGATGACGCCGTTGGAGGCGTGCGCGCGCCGCTTCGCCGGGGCGTCGACAGGATTGAGGCCGTCAACGACCACGAATTGCTCATTCACCTGAAGCAGTTTGACGCGGACCTAATCAACCTGCTGTCACGGGCCCAACCGGCAATGTCCATCGTCAGCAAAGAGCACGCGGATTCCATTGGCACGGACCCGGACTTCAACGCCGAGCCATTTGCGGGCACCGGACCGTACCAGTTCATGGAGCGGGAGCAGAACGTCTACTTCCGCTACAAGCGCAATGAGAACCACCGGAGCATCGTGCCGGACTTCCCGGAACTGGAGTTCCGCTACATGAACGAAGCCTCTACCCGGCTGGCGGCGCTGCTGACCAAGGAGATCCACGTCACCAGCTTGCCGGATGACCTGTACCCTCAAGCGCTCAGCGACGGGATGCAGGTAATACCCGGCACCGCCTCACTGCGCCGGGTGTGGATGTCCTACCAGTGTTGCTTCGTCGACATGACGACGCGGGAGTGGCCCATGCACCCGGACTCACCATTGCAGGACGTCCGGGTCCGTAGGGCCCTCAACAAGGCCGTAAATCGCGCGGAGCTCAATGAGGGTTTGTTGGCCAACAAGGGCATCCCAATGTACGTCCACAGCTTTAACCCAAGCCTCTCCGGGTGGTCCCAGACGTGGGTGAATCGCTTCCCGGAGGCCTACGGCTTTGACCCGTTGGCAGCCCGCACTCTCCTGGCAGAGGCCGGCTTCAACGAGAACAACCCGCTGGAGACCAATGTCCACGTCTTCAAGAGCACCCAGCTCCCCGGAGCCGATGACATGGCTGAGGTCATTGGTGAGTACATCAGGGACATTGGCGTCAAGGTCAACTTTGTCCAGGACGACCCCGCGACCCGCCGCGCCAAGGGACGCACCCAGCAGTACACCAACCACCTCTCGCTGGGCACCACGAGCGCCGGGCAGATCGTCGGCTCCAGCGTGTACACCTCCAACACCTCCTTCTCCCGCGTCGCGACCACGCCGGAAGTCGATGCCAAGTTCCTGGAGATCCGCCGCGAGACTAGCGACGCGAGCCGGGCCCAGCTCTGGACGGAATACGGCAACCTCATATACGACAACTACATCAACCTGCCGCTGTACTGGTTGCCCGCGGAGGTTGTCGTGAACCCCGAGGTAGTGGGCGGATTTACGTGGCCGGGCGCTCTTTCCGGCTTCTGGTCTCACATGTGGGAATTGAAGTCCGCGTAGCATCCGCCGCGGCAAGAGCCAACATCCTGGAGCGGGGGGCGGCACCCCCCGCTTCCACGTACGGGGAGGCTCCATGAACATCAAGGTACTCATGCTGGGCACAGGTACCCCGCAACTGCGGCCCCACCGGTGCGGCAGTTCCTCGCTCATCCAAATCGGCGGTGACCATATCCTCATCGACTGTGGGTATGGCTCGGTGCGGCGCATGGCGGAGAACGGCGTCCGGCTGCACGACGTGCAACGCCTGCTCTTCACGCACCACCACTACGACCACAACGTCGACTACCCGTCTTTCGTGCTGCACGGCCGGAACGGTCGTCAGACCCCGCTGAACGTCTTTGGCCCTATCGGCACGGAGAAGCTGTCGAGCGACCTGTTTCAGACTGGCGGCTTCACCATCGACCTGAACAACCGCACCAGCCAGAGCATCGTATCCGGCACGATTCTGAGCGGGGTACAGGACATCGACGCAGGGTTCACGATGGAAGGCGACACGTGGAAGCTCACGGCGGAACGCGCCGACCACTTCACCGTCGGCGGCAACTTCACGCTGTGCTATCGCATCGACACCGACGACGGCTCTGTCGTCTTCTCCGGCGACACCATCCCCTGCGACGGCATCCGGAAGCTGGCCAAGGGCGCCGACGTGCTTGTGCACGAAGTCTACTGGCAGCCCAACCAGGGCAAGGACGGCCGCCGGCCCTTCAGCCTGGATGACGCCAGCGAGACGCTCTACGAGGCCTCCCGCCGCACCAAGCACTCGCTGCCTGAGGAGGTCAAGACCATCGCCCATGACGCGGGCGTAAAGCAGCTCGTTCTCACACACCTCTTCACCGATGAGCACCTCGACGAGCTGCAGGGCTACATGCAGCAGGGTGTCGAATGCGAGGTTGTCCTCGGTGAAGACCACATGCGCTTTGAAGTGGGGTAGGTACCGTGGCGTTTCTGGAAGTTGAAGACCTTCGCCTGGCCTACATCACCGACCGGGGCCTCCTCTGGGCCGTGGACGGAACGTCGTTCACGCTCGAGCCGGGCGAGGCGCTCGGCCTGGTGGGGGAGTCCGGTAGCGGCAAGAGCAGCCTTGCGCTGGCGCTTATGCGGTTGCTGCCCCGCAACGCCCACGGGCCGGAGGGCGCCGTACGGCTGAACGGCGTCGAGGTCCTCTCACTGGGCGAGGAGGAATTCCGCAGGGGCTTTCGCGGCAACGTCATCTCCATGGGCTTCCAGGGCGCCATGAACTCCCTCAATCCCGTCATGCGGGTTGGGCACCAGATTGCTGAGCCGCTTCTGGTGGACGGGGACGTGGCGAAGAGTGAGGCGCACGCCAAGGTCCGGTTGATGCTGGAGATGGTGGGCCTGCCGCAGGAGGTCTTCGGCCGCTATCCGCACGAGCTCAGCGGCGGCATGAAGCAGCGTGTGGTCATTGCTATGGCGCTCGTGCGTGACCCCAAGCTCGTAGTTCTGGACGAGCCGACATCTGCGCTGGACGTCAGCGTGCAGGCGCAGATTATGAATCTACTCAAGCGGCTCAAGCGCGAGCTGGGCCTCTCATTTATCTTCATCACACACGACCTCGCTCTGGCCAGTGATGTTTGCGACTACGTCGCTGTTGTTTACGGCGGGCGAGTAATAGAGATCGGCGGGATTGAGGGAGTGCTGCGGCGGCCGTCGCACCCGTACACGGAAAAGCTGCTTGCCAGCGCGCCTCGACTTCGGAGCGGGGTGCAACCGGAGTTCATCCCGGGCGCGCCGCCGGACCTGCTGGACCCGCCGGCGGGGTGCCGATTCAGCCCCCGTTGCAGCTACGCCATGGAGATCTGCTTCACGGACGACCCTCCCGCCTTCACAGTCGCCGAGGGCCACACCGCCCGCTGCTGGCTTCGGCAGGATGCTGCGGGGACGTCCAAAGGATAGGCGTGGGCTACAGCGTCATCACCGCTTCCAGCCTGTAGCCACTCAGCCGTTCGCGACCGCCCAGCGCTCCGAGCTCCGCCAGCACTGAGAGCCCCACCACCACCGCACCGGTGCCTTCCACCATGCGAATGGCTGCAGCAAGCGTGCCGCCTGTTGCCAGGATGTCGTCAACAATGAGGACGCGCTGACCTGCCTCGACGCCGTCGCGGTGCATCTCAATGGTGTCGGAGCCGTACTCCAGGTCGTAGTCGACACTGACGGTCTCATACGGGAGCTTGCCGGGCTTGCGCGCAGGCACGAACCCGACGCCTAGTTTTAGTGCGACGGGTGTTCCCAGCAGGTATCCACGGGCCTCAACAGCCAGCACGGAGTCAATGCGCTCGGCTGCCCACGGCGCGGCCATTGCGTCCACCGCGTCGGATAGGCCGGCGCTGTCTTTGAGCAAGGGCGTGATGTCCTTGAACACTATGCCCGGCTGGGGAAAGTCTGGGATGTCGCGGATCAGCTGGCGCAGATCCATGCAATACTCCTCAGTCAGCAGTTGCGTTAACAGATTGCCCGCCTTGTGCCTGCTCATGGGACGTAAACAGATGGCATGCGACGAAGCGGCCGGGACGCGCCTCAATGAGCTCCGGCTCCACGACGTCGCAGAGTCCCGCCATAAATTGGGGACACCGTGGGGAAAAGCGGCAGCCCTTCGGCACGTTCACAGGGTTGGGCGGCTCGCCGGGCACCGTGGGCCGGTCGCGCAGCCTGTTGTCCGGGTCCGCCTCAGGCACGGCCTCGATAAGCGCAACAGTGTACGGGTGCAGCGGGTCGTCGAGCACCTGACCTGGTGGCCCCTGCTCGGCGACCCTGCCCAAGTACATGACGGCGATGCGTTCCGAGAAGTAACGCGCCGTCGCAATGTCATGCGTTATGTACAAGAATGCGATGCCCAGCCGCTCCTGTAACTCGCTCATCAGGTACAGGATCTCCGTGCGGCTGGAAGCGTCAATCATGGAGACGGGCTCGTCTGCGAGGATGTAGTCGGGCTGCATGATGAGCGCCCGGGCAATACCCACACGCTGCCGCTGCCCGCCGGAGAGCATATGCGGGAACTTACCCATGAACTCCCCTGCAGGCGCCAACCTCACTTCTTCCAGAGCCTGCTTCACTCTATCATCCCTGTCTGGCAGGCCGTGGATGAGCAGCGGTTCCTCCAGCACTTGCCGCACATTCATGAACGGGTCAATGCTGGAGTAGGGATCCTGGAAGACGGCCTGGGCCCGCCGGCGAAACCACCGCAGCTTGCCCTCGCCAGTGCCAGTTATCTCGACGCCGTCGAAGACGACGCTTCCCTCGGTAATGGGCGCCAGCCGCAGAGACGCTCGGCCTAGGGTTGTCTTGCCGCTTCCGGACTCACCAACGACGGATACCGTCTCGCCCCGCTCCAGCGACAGCGACACGCCATCGACAGCGCGCACGATGTCGGCCCGGAAGAGCATTTTTCGAGCGGAGAAGTGCACCTTGATGCCATCCATGGTTAACAGCGGCACAAATGCTATCCAATCCTCCACATTGTCGTTACCAGGAATAGACATACTGACACTTGCAAGCGTCGTCGAGCACGCGGCCCGGCATGCACATTGTACGCGAATGGAGCGCCCCAAATCCGACTGAATTAAATAGACAGTCTGACGACACATTGCAAAAGGGCTGCGTCGGTGCACGATGACTACCGTGCAGTCAGGGTGTTACAATACCAATTACTACCACGGAGGGTACGCATGCAGAAGGTATGGCTCGGGACAATGCTGGTGATTTTGATGGCTGCCCTATTTGCCGGCGGCCTGATTTTAGGGCTCGGCACAAACGCGCCTGACGTTACAGCGCTCCGCGCGGAGACCGAGGAACAGGGTCAAGAACTTACCAGCATGCAGTCCCGTCTCTCAAACCAGGACAGTCAACTGGCATCGCTCAACACGCAGATCGGCGACGTGAACGCTGAGCGCTCCGGCCTGAGCGTGTCCCTGGAGGCTTCACGCTCCACCGCCAGCGACCTGGAAGTGGACAGGGCAACGCTGTCAAACGAGTTGAACAACGTCCAGACACAATTGGTCAGGGCGGAGTCTTCCCTGGCGAGTACGGAAGAACGGGCACACAATCTGCAGGTGCGCGTGTTGGCACTCCAGGAGTCGCAGAGGGACCTAACCGCTGCTGTCGAGCTTCTCTCAGAATTGGAGGAGCTCAACACCTCCCAGTATTGGCCCAATCGCGGAGATGCCATGCTCTTGGTTGAAGAGGGGCACCGAGCCGCCAACCAAGACAACTTTGCGGAGGCCGCCAAGTTCTTCGGCGAGTCCAGCAAGGCCTTCGACCTTGCCAAGGCAAACGTGGAGGAGCTCACAAACAAGAGCGAAGAGCTTGCCGACCTGGTCCCAGACGACGCGAATCAGGTCTTTATTAACAGTCACCGGCGGGCCCGGTCCACCATCTTTGCCATGGAAGCGCAGGCCCGGACGTACGAAGCCGCCGACCACCTCTACAAGATCATCGACGAATGGTACGAAACAGAGCAGCCGACCAGCAGCGACCGGGCGCGATGGGGGGAACTCGCGGACATGGCCGAGGACCAGTTTGAGCTGGCCATGGGCGCGCTGGACGAGGCCGACACCTGGAGCCCCGGCCTCTGGCGCCGAACGGAAGCTCTGCGACTGAACACTCGCGACTGGCGGAACCTGCTTGTGGGCATCCGCTTAAACCTCATTAACGTCACGTCCTAGGAGCGGGCTCCGGCATCCATCCCCTCGATAGCAGGGCCTCCACCTCTTCGGCGGAGGCCCTTGTGATGTCAAGGCGCAGGTGACGCGCCAGAGCCTCAGTCACCGCGGTCCGTACGACTTCGGTGTCCACCCCACGGCCGAGCTCGCACTCCAACGAGGTCACTGGAAGGTCCGGTACGCCACACGCTACGATGTGCCTGAAGTAACCCAGGTCTGTGCTCACGTTAAGCGCGAATCCGTGGCTGCTGACGCCTTTGCTCACCCGCAATCCGATGGCGGCAATCTTTCGTTCTTCCGGCGGCTCCCCAACCCAGACACCCGGCAAGCCCTGTTGTCTTCGGCCCGTTACGCCTAAGGACTCGAGCGTCTCCGCCAGAGCCGCCTCCAAGGCACGCACGTAGCCCACCGGACCGCCCAAGGTACGAATGTCAATGATTGGATAACCCACCAGCTGACCGGGCCCGTGATAGGTAACCTCACCGCCACGGTCGACTTCTTGAACGTCAATGCCGCGTTGGGCGAGGGTTTCGCTATCGAGCAGCACGTCGTCCATGCGGCCCCGTCGGCCCAGGGTGTAGACGTGAGGGTGCTCAAGCAGCAGCACCGTGTCTCCGATGCGGCCCTTCTGCCGCCACTCTACCAACGTGGCCTGCAGCGCCCACGCACGCCGGTACTCCATCTGCCCCAGCCAGTAAATTACCCCTTGTTGACGTTCTCCCATACGGCCATTATGGGCTCGGCAGTCGGGGCGCGCCAGCAGGCGGGATTCGCTACAATGGGTCGGGAGGCTGTCATGGCAGAGCGACGGCATTGGCTGTTCAAGTCAGAACCAAACGCGTATTCCTACGGTGACCTGCAGGAGGACGGCGTGGCCGAGTGGGACGGTGTGCGCAACTACCAGGCCCGCAATTTTCTTCGCGACACGATCCAAGAGGGGGACGGCATCCTCTTTTACCACAGCAACACTGCGCCCATGGCCGTCGTTGGGACGGCGGTGGTGGTGCGAGCCGGCTACCCGGACGCGACGGCATGGGACCCCGACTCGGCGCACCCGGACCCCAAGAGTACGCCAGACAACCCGCGCTGGTACATGGTGGACATCCGGGCCGACCGCGAGCTCGAAAGCCCAGTCACGCTGGAAGCAATCAAGAACACACCGGGGCTTGAGAAGATGATGGTGGCCCAGCGTGGCGCGCGGCTCTCCATTCAGCCGGTGACACCAGAGGAATGGGACATCATCGCCAAGATGGGCGGCGTGGGGTAGCGCTATGCGGATCGGCGCACACGTATCCTCTGCCGGAGGCATCAGCAAGGCCATCGATAGGGCCGTGGAGATCGGCGCGGAGACGATACAGCTTTTCTGCTCTCCGCCTCAGGGATGGAACTACAAGCCACCACCAGAAACGGAGATCATCGCTTTCAGGCAGAAGTTGGAGGAAACTGGCATCGGGCCGGTTTTTCTGCATGGCATCTACCTGATGAACTTCGGCAGCCCCGACGAGGCGCTGCTGGCCAAGTCCAAGGGTGCGCTCGCCAACTACATGGAGTGCGCAGCACAAATTGGCGCTGAGGGAGTCATCTTCCATAGCGGCAGCCATATGGGCCAGGGCTTCGAGGGCGGTCCTACCTCAGACTGTGGCTGCCCTGCGCGAGGTGCTGGCCGCAACGCCAGAGGGGCCGAATTTGCTCATTGAGAACTGCGCCGGCAAGGGCAACCACATCGGCGCGTCGTTCACGCAGATTGGGCGCATCATGGACGGCATTCACGACCCACGCGTCAAGGTGTGCCTGGACACACAGCACAGCTTCGCGGCGGGGTACGACGTCTCGCAGGGGGACTCGCTGAAAGAAGCCATGGCGGAGTTCGACGCGGCCATTGGCCTATCCAACCTTGTCGCCGTTCACGCTAACGACGCCAAGACCCCTTTCGCGTCGGGAGTGGATCGGCACGCCAACATCGGCGAAGGGCACATCGGCGACGCCGGGTTCGCGGTCATCGTGGCGCACCCCGCCTTCAGCGCCGTGCCCTTCTTGTTGGAGACCCCAGGCGAAGGCAAGGGGCCGGACCGTGCACAACTCGACCACTTGAAGGCAATTCGCGATAGGGCGGGGGCGGATTGATGGGCGTCCGACTCTCCTCGGACGATTTCCAGGAGCTGGTGGCAAAGGCGCTGGACACCCTGCCGCCTGAGGCCTTGGAGTTGCTGGACAACGTGGACGTGCTCACCCAGCTCTGGCCATCGACGGACCAGATGGAGGAGACGGACACGAAAAACGGCTACGGCCTGCTGGGACTGTACGAGGGCACGCCGCTCATCGACCGGGACCACTACAACTGGGCGCTGCCGGATAGAGTCACGCTCTTCCAGCGACCGATCGAGGCAATTTGCGACAACCGCGATGAACTGGAGCGGGAGGTGCAAATAACAGTCGTGCACGAGTTGGCGCACCATTTCGGTTGGAGCGACGAGGAGATTCACCGAATGGGATTCGGCTAGCTCCCCGCCGCTTCCGGGAGTTCGCTACTTCGTCGCCGCGTGCTCCAGGACGCCAACCTCAGGTGTCCGCACCCGGAGGAAGTCATCACGATCAGTGTGGGCATGGCCGTTCAGGAGACCCTTGCGGGTGCGGCGTGCATCATCCAGCCGCTCCTCAGCAAGCCGATTCGCCGCCTCGTGTGGGGGAATGCCCTTCGAGTGAGAGGCCCTGAGTACCTCGGTCACCGTGTCGTAGATGTGGGCGACCCGCTCCCTTGCGATCTCCTCGTCGTAGCCGTCGACCTCAACGGCAAGGTTGATTACGCCGCCGGCGTTGATGATGAAGTCCGGCACGTAGACGATGCCGTGGTGCCAGAGCTTCCTGCCGTCGTCCGGAGTAAGCAACTGGTTGTTGGCCGCGCCCGCAACCACCTTGCAGCGCAGGCGCCGAACCGTCTTTTCGTTCAGCACGCCGCCCAGGGCACAGGGGGCAAAGACGTCGCACTGAGCATCGTAGATGGCGTCCGGGTCGGTCAGCACGTGGCAGTTAAGGGCGCGTGCCCGCTCCAGCGCATCGGGGTTCACGTCCGTCACGATGACGCGGGCGCCGGCGCTCAAGAGATGCCCGACCAGCGAGCTCGCCACCTTGCCGAATCCTTGCACCGCGACCGTCACATCCCTCATGCAATCAACGCCCATGGCCCTCTTCACCGCAGCCTTCATGCCACGGAAGACGCCGAAGCCGGTGATGTGCGAGGTGTTGCCGCTGCCGCCCAGGTGCGCGGGCAGGCCCACGACGTGCCTGGTCTCCTTGCTCATGGCTACCAGGTGCTCCGGCGTGACGCCGACGTCCTCGGTTGTTATGTAGCGGCCCCCAAGTGAGTCGACATGGCGGGCGAAGGCGCGGACTGTGGCTTCCGTCACGCCGGTGCGGGGATCTGCCCAGATGAGGCCCTTGCCGCCGCCGAAGTCCAGCCCAGCCGCGGCGCTCTTGTACGTCATGGCCTTCGCGAGGCGAAGCACGTCGGCGAGGGCGTCCTCTTCCGTTGCGTGGGACCAGATCCTAACGCCGCCCAAAGAGGGACCAAGGGTGGTGTCGTGGATGCAGATGAATCCTCGGAGGCCGGTATGCTTATCGACCGCTACTAGGAGTTGCTCGTAGTCGCCGGTCTCCAGGGTCTCGATGATGTCCATCGCTTACCTCCTCCCCGGCGCCGGAGAGGCCCAGCGCCGTTTGCTGTTTCCCTCTCCTTCCATTGTACGCGATTTTCGGCCATTGTGACGAAATTCGTCGCACGGATTGACGCACATTCAAACGAGGGAGGAACAGACAGCGAGAACATGAAAAGAGACGGGCTTTCGCCCGCCTCCAAAGGATTCGACAGCGACGCCCAAAGGCGCTATAGGTCCCGACTATTCATAAACTTAACCGCCAGGAGCGGAAGGATGAGGATCGGGATGGCTCCGAGGACGAGAAGTACGGTCACTTCCTCAGACAGAGACTTGCCCTGCAGCACCAGCGGCAGGTTTCCAAGCACGCCCTCCGGCGAAAACCCATCGGCGTAGGCCAGGTCAAGTATGCCAAGGCCCATGTACCATATGACGCCCAGCACGACCAGTCCAAGCATAGTGTTGTTAACCAAGACACTAACGGTAATGCCCATAAAGGACAGGAGGGTGATCAGCAGCACCCAATATGCCAACCCCACGAAGATGCCCTCCACAGTCATGTCGTTGTTGAGGGCCATCAAGCGCATGAGGAAGGCCGTTGGCGCCACGACGATGAGGAACATGAAGGCGTTGCCGGCGGAGCGGGAGACCAGCTTCGCGAGAAGGTACGGCGTCGGGGCGATGCCGCGGCTAATAATGGATTCGCCAAGAAAACGGAATTCCTGGGATATAGCGCTGACGCTGTTGGCCAGCACCACCAAGCTGCCGAGGGCGACGTATAGCACCAGCCCCCAGCCCATGAGGAAAGACGAATCATCTATGAAGTTGCGGGAAATGATGACCGCAACCACGCCGCCAACCACAGTGAGGGCGAACCAAAACCGGACAATCCAGGATTTGGCAAGGATCATCAGGTCGTATTCCAGAAGACACAAGAAAGCATTAGTGCCAAGGCCTCTATGCATCAATTCACCTCATCGGATGAAGCAGAGCGGAGCGAGGGCAGACCGTCGCGAGGGTTCCTGGACGGGGGGTAGATCCCCAACTGAGCCATGATGTCCTCAGTGTCCAGGGCCCGTGCGAAGCCCTTCCGCCGATCTTCTTGTAGGGTTTTCAGGAAAGCATCCTCCAGGTCCCCAGCAGGCTGAATGGACTTGAGCACTACGCCGTGGCGGGCGAGCGCGTCCAGCACCTGGCTGAGAACGGAGATGAACTCCCCTTCCCTACTATTAAACGCAATACGTACGGTATTTGCTCCAAGACGCTCGAACTGAATGCCGCGAACCTCCACGGTCGCAGCCTGCAAGCCGAGCTCGATCTCGCCTTCCACGAGCAGGTCGATGGTGTTTGCCAGGGTGAGTTGCTTCATATCCAGCACGGAGCCGGTGAACACGAGCTTCCCGTGGTTGAGGATCCCCACGTAGTCGCACGTCTCGTCAGCGTCAGGCAAGATGTGGGTAGAGAGGATGATGGTCTTGCCCTTGCGGCGTAGCTCCTCAAACAGGTCAAGGGTGTAGTGCCGCCCCTCAGGGTCCAAGCCGATGGTCGGCTCGTCAAGGAGTAGCAGGTCTGGATCGTTCATGAGAGCGGAGGCGATGCCGAGGCGTGTGCGCTGACCACTGGAGAGGTGCTCGATACGCTGGGAGGACGCCTGCAAGAGGTCCATGGCGTGCAACAGAGCAGAGAGCCTCGGTTTGCGAATATTGGAGGCGATGCCAAAGAGCTTACCCACAAGGTCCAAGTAGGTGATTGGCGTCATTTCGAAGGGGAAATTCCCGTTCTGGGAGTGAAAGCCGATACGGCGGCGCAGGTGGCCGGCGGAAAGGGTCATCGGCTCCTGGAATACGCGGATGCTGCCTGCAGTCGGCCTCTGCAGGCCCATGATGAGCCGGAGGGCCGTGCTCTTGCCCGCCCCGTTGGGACCGATGAGCCCAAAAATGCATCCCTGCGGGATGGAGAGGTTGACGCTGTTAAGGGCAATCTGCCGGGTCTCGTAGATCTTCGTAAGGTCAACCGTCTCGACTACGTCCATCTTCTCCCCCTCCAATAGCTAGTGGTTATATTCGCACAAAAGTCAAAGGCCGGGCAATAGCGCGGCCATTTGTTGAGACACTGGGTCTGGGCGGAGGTGCGGCTTTGACGGAGGCGCGGCGTCCCACTACAATGGCGCCATCTATTCGGGAGGTGAGGCATGGCCAAGCTTTCTTGTGATGTGTTTTTCGACTACACCTGACCCTTCGTCTACAACGCAGCCGTGTGGCTGGAGTCGGCACAGGAAACTGCAGGGGACGAGCTGGAATTGAACTGGCGAGGTTTCCTGCTGGAGCAAATCAACAGCAAGGAGGGCCCCGACTGGAAGGTGTGGGAGCAGCCCGACGACTACGAGTTTCGCGGCATGTGGGCGCTTCGAGCAGGTGAAGCCGCCAAGGCTCAGGGCCCTGAGGTCTTTCAGAAGTTCCACATGACGCTGCTGCGGGCTAGGCATGAAGAGCGGGTCAACATCGGCGACCGCGAGGTGCTCATGGAGATCGCGGCACGCGTGGGGATGGACCTGGAGAAGTTCCGCGCCGACATGGAGGACCAAGCAACCAAGGACAAGGTTACCGCGGACCACCTTGAGGCCGTCGAGAGCTTCGGCGTTTTCGGCACGCCGACCTTTGTCTTTCCAAACGGCGCAGCAGCCTTCGTCAAGCTGCTCAAACCGCCAGAGGCCCGCGCCTCTCGCGCCCTGGAGCTGCTGGCGGAAATGATGGAGGACCACATCTACATCGGCGAAGTGAAGCGGCCCCAGCCGCCGTGGCCAAAGGGCGCTCTCACCGCCGGGAGCTAGCGGCGCCGGATGGACCCAGCGTTGGAAGCGATGCAGCGGGAAATAGGCGTCCGCTTTCGTGACGCCGCTCTGCTTCGCCTGAGCCTGACCCATAGTTCCTACGTAAATGAGCACCCCCAGGATGCTCCCGCCTCAAATGAACGGCTGGAGTACCTGGGGGATGCTTTTTTGGGCTTGGTGGTCGCCCGGAAGCTCTACTTGGACCACCCGGAGATGTCTGAGGGCGAACTGACTGAGGCACGGGCCTCGATCGTTCGCGGCGACTCTCTGAGCCGTTGTGCGCTGGACCTTGGCCTCGGTGAGTACTTGCTGCTTGGACAGGGTGAGGAGCAGACAGGCGGGAGGACGAAGCCCAACAACCTCGCGTGCGCGCTTGAGGCGCTGGCGGGCGCCCTATACCTCGACCAGGGCCCCGAGGCCGCCGAGGCATTCGCGCTACGCGCCCTCAGGCCGTACCTCGACGCCGTTGTCGACCGGCAGGTAGCTCAAGACCCCAAATCGCAGCTGCAGGAGATGGCCCAGTCGAGGGGCCTCGGCGTCCCCCAGTATCGAACGCTCTCTGAAACGGGACCGGGGCACGACCGCACATTTACGGTCGAGGTTGCCCTCGCGGGGGAGGCCCTTGCACAGGGCAGAGGACGGCGCAAGGTGGACGCTGAGCGACAGGCGGCCACCGGGGCCCTCGGCCTTCTCACCACTTCGGAGGCCGGACGAGCGGATGAACAGGAGACAGCGTCGGAACCGGACCCGTCGAGGGAGTGAGCGGCGCGGCGCGCGTCCGTTGTGGCCGTGGGTAATTCTTGCGACGGTGGTCGCAGTGACTCTCGCGCTGGCAAGGACCGTGCTGTAGCACCAAGGAGGAGGCCATGCGGTGGACCATACTCAGGCCAGTTGCCGCCGTGGTCGGCTGGGGAATCGCAGTCCTATCCTTCAAGATGGCGCTGCTAGGGGTTTTGCGTTTCTTCCTGGTCACGGGCGCCAGCCCAGCTTATGTCCTCCAGCGCAAACGATGGTACGAATCGACGATTCTGGGCCGGCCGATGGGGCTGCGCGGTTTGCTGCACTTCGGCCTGTGGGCCGCTGAACAAGGGCGATCCGGACACTGGCCCTAGGGGGACTTGAGGCCATAGGTTCGAAGGAGGCGGCTAGGGTTCAATTTGCTTGACACAGTAGTGACGGTATGATACATCTATCGAAATTGATAACTGTGCCCGGGGGGGCTCGGCTAGCTGTGCTCTTCGCAATGCGTAATGTGCTCAGGCTATTGAATCTCCGCTAGCACAGGTTTGACATCCCGAGTATAATCTGCGCACCCTAGAACCCATCTATCTTGAGCTAGTTGGAGGAGAATCGAGGAAGATATGCAGCGATACATCATGATCAGGCTGGTCCAGTCTGTGTTTACGCTCATCGGCGTGAGCATCATCGTCTTCTCCCTAGCCCGGCTCTCCGGTAACCCGTTGGACGTGTTGCTGCCGGACGAAGCCGATGACGAGACTTTCCTACGTATCAGTGAACTCTGGGGACTGAATGACCCGTGGTATATCCAGTACTTCACCTTCGTCAAGAACGCTTCCCGCGGCGAG
Organism: Dehalococcoidia bacterium; assembly: GCA_965249605.1. Lineage (GTDB taxonomy): Bacteria > Chloroflexota > Dehalococcoidia > Lucifugimonadales > UBA1127 > UBA1127. Next base: position 597,235 of record OZ252245.1, on the reverse strand, counting down.
TTTGGCCCATCATTCAAGTGGCAGGGCCGGACGGCGATGGAGCTAGTGTTACTGCACCTCCCGGCGACCCTCCAGTTGGCGTTCATATCCATTGGTGTTTCGGTGTTGTTAGCCGTGCCCATCGGGGTGATGTCCGCGGTCAAGAAGGGAACAATGCTGGATACAGTGGGGAAGCTGATTGCTCTGCTGGGGCAGTCGCTCCCCTCCTTCTGGCTGGCCATCGTGCTCATCTGGATCTTCGCAGTGCTACTGGGGTGGTTCCCCACATCCGGGCGGGGCGGCGTCTCCAACATGGTGCTGCCCGCCGTGGCGATGGGGTGGTTCTCTGTTGCATCGTTCATGCGCCTCACACGATCCTCCATGCTCAACGTGCTCGACAGTGAGTACATCAAGCTCGCCCGCATTAAGGGTCTGCCCGAGTGGAAGGTTGTTTGGAAGCACGGCCTGAAGAACGCGGCTATTCCGCCGCTGACGGTGTTCGGGGCCATAGTGGTCGGTCAGATGACCGGTTCAGTGACCATCGAGACCGTGTTTGCTTGGCCGGGCGTCGGCCTGCTGGCGTTGCAGGCAGTGAACGCCCGCGACTACCAGGTGATTCAAGCAGTGACGATGTTCATCTCAGTGCTGTTCATCGGCATGAACCTTCTCATCGACATCCTGTACGCGTACATTGACCCGCGGATCAGGTTCAATTAGGAGCACCATTCGACGAACACACTTACCGAGGGGATAAGGAGTACGGGCAATGGCGACTGAGGGAAACGTTCTTCAACTACCGCAGAGGCTACCGTGGTACAGCGTGGCAAGATTGAGGCACCTATTGAACTTGGTCATAAAGGACTATCCGGTCGTATGGCTGACCATCTTGTTCCTGGTGCTGATCTTCCCGGCGCTAACTGCCGACTTTACCGCTCCACATGACCCGCTGAAGCAGCAGCTCAGCAAGCGGCTGACCCCGCCGGTGTGGGACCAGTCTGGCGACAAGCCGGGCACTTGGTCCAACATCCTGGGAACTGACAAGCAGGGCCGGGACATCCTGAGCCGCATCATGCACGGTTCCCGCATCTCACTAATGGTCTCGCTCTCCGCGCTGGCGATTGGAGGGACGATTGGTACGACGCTTGGCCTTGTCTCAGGATTCTTCGGGAGATGGATCGACCACCTGATCATGCGTGTGGTAGATACATTCCTAGCGTTGCCGCTCATCTTGATGGCGCTGGTCATCGTGGCGGTGTTCGGCCCAAGCTTCTATACGGCCATTGGAGTCATATCAGTGCTCCTTTGGTCAAGGTACACACGGCAGATCCGGGCCGAGGTATTGTCCATCAAGCAGCTTGACTTTGTGGCCAGGGCGCGCGTGGCCGGCTGCTCCAACTGGCGGATCATCATAAAGCACGTCTTCCCCAATGTAGTGAACACGCTGATCGTGCTGGGGACCCTGCAGGTGGGAACGGTGATCCTGCTGGAGGCGACACTGAGCTTCCTTGGCGCCGGCATTCCTCGGCCTAACCCTGCTTGGGGCGTCATGGTGGCGGACGGCCGCGACCACATCGCGAGCGCATGGTGGATCGCCGTTATGCCCGGCCTCGCGATCATGTGCGTGGTACTCTCCATGAACATGATGGGCGACTGGTTGCGCGACAAGTTGGATCCGAAACTGCGGCAGGTGTAACACTATGACCACAGGACAGCCAGAAACCCAGAGGGAGCCGGAGCACAAAATTGGGGACGTAGTCTTGGACGTACGGGACCTACGGACCTACCTCTATACACGGTGGGGCATCACCAAGGCGGTTGACGGCATGACCTTTCAGGTTCGCGAGGGCGAGACCCTCGGCATTGTGGGGGAGTCAGGCTGTGGGAAGAGCATGACCGCTTTGACTCTGCTGCGTCTGGCCCCCAAGCCCGCCGCCCGCATCGTCAGCGGCGAGGTTAACCTGGACGGGGAGAACATCCTTGAGCGGCCGGAGTCAGAAATGCGCTTCGTCCGCGGCCAAAAGATCTCCATGATTCTGCAGGACCCCATGACCTCCCTGAATCCTGTGTTCACCATCGGCAACCAAATGGTTGAAGCGCTGGGCTTGTACTACCAGGAGGAGCAGTCCAAAGGTCTGCGGGGCCGCGCCGTGGACATTTTGCGGAGAATGGGTGTGGCCGCGCCGGAGCGGCGCGTCAGTGACTTCCCTCACCAGATGAGCGGTGGCATGAAACAGCGCGTTGTTGGCGCGATGGCCATTGCCGGCGCGCCACGTGTGCTCATCTGCGATGAGCCGACGACTGCCCTCGACGTGACCATTCAAGCCCAGTACCTGCGACTGCTCAAACAGGTGCAGGCCGAGACCGGCGTCTCAATCATCTTCATCACCCATGACATGGGCGTGGTGGCAAAGATGTGCGACCGCGCACTGGTCATGTATGCTGGTCGCGTCGTGGAACAGGGGGACATTCGCACCCTTTTCAGGAACCCCTCCCACCCATACACCAAGGCGCTGATGGCCTCTGTCCCGTCCATGGAGGAAAAGCACGTCAAAAAGCTCTACTCCATTGAGGGACAGCCCCCAGCCCTCTTCGATCTCCCTGTGGGCTGTCGGTTCGCCAACCGGTGTGAATTCGCAACGGACAGGTGCTTTGAGGAGTACCCGCCTTCCTTCGGCAACGAGCAGGGCCACTCAGCCGACTGCTGGCTGCTGGATGGGCAAAGTGAGTGGAAAAAAGTGGCGGACGCCGCCGGGTAACCTAACCATTTGGAGGAAACATGGAACAGGACACCCTGCTCCAAGCTACAGACCTCACCAAATACTTCCCCGTAACCAAGGGCTTGGTGCTCCAGAAGATTGTCGGGTGGGTGCAGGCGGTAGACCACATCAACTTCTCCATACCGCGCGGCAAGACCCTAGCGCTGGTGGGCGAGTCCGGCTGCGGCAAGACGACGACCGCCAAGCTCGTCTTGCGATTGGAGCAGCCTACCACCGGTCAGGTCACCCTGGAGAACGCCGATGTTCATACCCTTGAGGGTGATGAACTCAAGCAGTACCACACGGACGTATCGGCAGTTTTTCAGGACCCGTGGAGCTCGCTGAGCCCACGCATGCGCGTACGTGACATCATTTCGGAAGCCTTGGTGGTCAACCAGAAGGTGAACAAAATTGAAGCGTATGAACGCGTCGACTTCCTGCTGGAGCAGGTTGGGTTGCGGACGCAGCAGTCCACCCTCTACCCCCACGAATTCAGCGGCGGCCAGCGGCAACGATTGGCTGTCGCGGCGGCGCTAGTGGGCAACCCGAAGCTCATCTGCCTGGACGAGCCGGTTTCGGCGCTTGACGTTTCCATCCAGGCGCAGATTATGAACTTGCTGAAGGATCTTCAAGAATCCTTCGGCGTCGGTTACCTACTGGTGGCACACAACCTGGCCACTGTCCGCTACCTCGCACACGACGTCGCCGTGATGTACCTGGGCGAAATTGTGGAGCAGGCCGAGACGGACGAACTTTACGACAATACGCTCCACCCGTACACCAAGGCGCTCTTCTCGGCGGCGTTGACAGCGAACCCGGACTCCCAGCGTGAAGAGATCATTCTCCGCGGCGAGGTGCCCAGCCCCATCAACCCGCCGTCCGGTTGCCGTTTCCATGTGCGGTGCCCTTACGTTATGGACATCTGCTCTCAGGCAATTCCGGAGCGCAAGGAAATGGCCCCGGGCCACTTTGTCAGTTGCCACCTGTACTAGAGGCACAAACGGTAAGTAGCAAGAGCGCCCTGCCAAAGGTGGGGCGTTCTTGCTTTTGGTCTTCCGGGGCTGCAATGCAGGCGGTAGTGCAGTAGAATGGGGCCAGCCGCGCGGAGGTCGTACACACATGCAGCACGTGTTTCACGAGACGGTTAAGGCCCTGGAGGCGGGCGACCCCTGCGTGATGGTCACCGTCATCCAGACGGAGGGTTCAACGCCACAGAAGCCGGGCGCCAAGCTGTTGGTTCGCGCGGACGGAAGCGGCGTTGGCACCCTGGGCGGCGGATGCGTGGAAGGCGATATCTGGTTTGCTGCGAAGATGCTGCTCCGGGGCGGCGGTCCAGCCGAGGTGCGTGACTATGAGCTAACGGAGGAGATCGCGGCCCGCGATGGGCTCATCTGCGGCGGCACCATGCATTTCCTACTGGACCCCATTCGTGAGCCCATTGACGTACTGCCCCAGCTGCAGCAAGTAGAACGGGCCTACGACGGTGAAACGGCTATAGGAATTGCAACGCTGGTGGGAGCGCCGGAGGGGTCATCGCTCGCTGTGGGCGACAAGCTCTATCTCGAGGCGACCGGCGCCACCAAGGGCACCCTTGGCGACGCTGGACTCGACGCGGTAGCCATCGACCACATAAGGCAACTGCTGGCTTACGGCAAGTGCGAGCACTACTCCACGGATGAGGGGTGCGAACTTTTCATCGAGGCATTCACGACGCCCCCAACGCTGGTCGTGATGGGCGGCGGACACATATCCAAGGCCCTGACGAACCTTGCGGCACCCTTGGGCTACCAGTATTACGTTGTAGACGACCGGCCGGAGTTTGCCAACCCGGAGCGGTTCCCAGACGCCGTCAACACCTTTGTCGCCGGGTACGACACCGGGCTGGAGGGCATCCCCATCACCCCCAACACTGCCGTCGTCGTCGCCACACGGGGCCACCGTTATGACGATATGGCCGCGGAGGCGGCGGTGCGCTCCCCAGCGGGCTACGTGGGCATCCTCGGAAGCAAGCGCAAGAACCTGCTCATCTTTGAGGAGCTATTTCGCAAGGGCATCCCGGAAGAGCGTATCCGCGCCGTGCGGGCGCCGGTGGGCCTGGACCTAGGCGGCCGCACACCGGAGGAAATCGCGCTAAGCATAATGTCAGAGATCGTCGCGCTCCGGCACGGCGGCAACGGCTCGCCGCTGCTGATGGACAACCGCCTCTTTGGCATCGCCCGTGAGAAGGGCACGGCGGTCCCCGGCAGGAGCTAGACGTGCCGGGTGTCGCAGCCGTCCTCCTCGCCGCCGGCGAGTCCTCCCGTATGGGCCAACCCAAACCCCTGCTGCCCTGGGGCAAAATCCCTCTCGTGCGCTACCAAGTGGACTCGCTGACAGATGCCGGCGCAACTTCCATCGTGGTGGTGCTGGGGCCGAGCACACTTGACGCAGAATCCCACGTAGCAGGCATCGACGGTGTGCGGACCGTAATCAACTATCGCGCGGCAGAGGGAAAGACGACCTCTGTCCGCCTGGGTGTGTCACAAGTCACGGAGGACGCTGAGAGCGTGCTACTACTTGCGGTGGACCAGCCGCGCACCGCCTCCATCATGCGCCGCGTTATCGACGCGCACAAGTCAGGCGTGTCACTCATCACGCACCCCACCTACCAGGGGCGAGGTGGCCACCCCATCATTTTCCGCAGCTCACTGATACCGGAGTTGCTGGGCGTCACGGAGGGGCGCCAGGGCATCCGTGAGGTCGTGAGCCGCCACATGGACACGCTTCGACGAGTGGATCTCGGCGACCCAATGGTGCGCCTCGACCTGAACACCATGGAAGACTACGAGGCGGCGTTGGAGCAATACGGCCCGCCTTCCTAAGGAAACGCAGCTTTTTCGCCCCGTCCCCCTATGCTATGCTGAGGCATGTCAACCGAAGTCTAGCGCGGGGAGCGCTACCCAAAACCCAACCCTGAATTCGGAGAATTGCAGTGCCGGGACGCATTGGCGTCATTCTCGTGGGAGCGGGAGAGAGCCGCCGCATGGAGGGCATCGACAAGGTGTTCGCCACCCTGCGGGGCCGACCCATCCTGGACTATAGCCTCGGCGTGATGGCATCGGTGCCTGAAGTTGCAACGGGTGTCATCGTCGTCGCGGAGCACAGCTTGGCGCAGGCGCAGCACGTGCTCATGCGCCGGGGTTGGTCCGTGGGGTGGAGCATCTGCACAGGAGGCGCCCGTCGTCAGGACTCGGTGCAGCGAGGGCTGGAGCGTTTGACGGACGTGCAGTGGGTGGTCATCCATGACGTCGCGAGGCCGTGTGTTGACCGTGCGATGGTCTATCGGGGGCTGGAGGCCGCACAGGCGACCGGAGCCGCCGTCGCCGCGGTGCCCGTCACGGACACCGTCAAGGTCGTGGAGGATGGGGGTCGGGTCGCAGAGACGTTGGACCGTTCGCGCCTCTGGGCTGTGCAGACACCGCAGGTGTTCCGACGGGACCTGCTGGTGGCGGCGTTAGCACAGGTACAGGACGATGTGACTGACGAGGCGACAATGCTGGAGCGGATGGGACACGACGTGCACGTCTTCCCCGGCGACTACGGCAACCTGAAGGTCACCACACCGCAGGACCTGGCGCTGGCGGAGTCCATCCTGGCGTCCCGGGTCATCCCGGAGGTGTTGCCATCCGCATAGGCAATGGCTACGACGTCCACCGCCTGGTCGATGGCCGCCCCCTGGTGCTTGGCGGCGTCAACATCCCTCACGACAAGGGCCTCCTCGGCCACAGTGACGGCGACGCGCTACTACACGCCATCATCGATGCGCTGCTGGGCGCGGCAGGACTGGGCGACATCGGCGGGCAATTCCCCTCGAACGACGCGGCGTACAAGGACGCGGACAGCCGGGACCTACTGCGGCACGTCGCGGGGCTAATGCACAGCAACGGGTGGAGACTGGTGAACCTGGATGCTACAATCATTGCGGAAAGGCCCGTAATGAAGCCACACCTGGCCCCCATGCAGCAGTGCATTGCGGACTGCCTGTCGGCCCAACCAGAACAGATTAACGTCAAGGCCAAGACCAATGACGGCATTGGGGCCATCGGCGGCGGCGAAGGCATCGCCGTCCACGCCGTGGCCCTTCTTGAGGAAACCCCATGAAGCTCTACGATTCCCTGACCGGCGAAAAACGGGATTTTGTGCCCAGGGGCGACACGGTCAAGATGTACGTCTGCGGCGTGACTCCCTACTCCTCCTCTCACGTGGGTCATGCCATGTGCTCCGTCTACTTTGACACGCTGCGCCGCTACCTGGAGTACTCGGGCTACGAGGTCACCCACGTTCAGAACTTCACGGACATCGACGACAAGATCATCGACGCGGCGGCCGTGCAGAAGACGTCGCCCGTGATGCTGGTGGAGGAGATGGTCGAGGAATACCTCATCGACATGGCCAGACTCAACATCCAACCAGCCCACATGTATCCGCGCGTCACCGACGAGATACCCACCATCATCGGGCTGATCCAGGGCCTGATCGACAAGGGATTTGCGTACGAGTCTGAGGGCGATGTCTACTACCGCGTCACCCGCTTCCCGGGCTACGGCAAGCTGAGCCATCGCACGCTCGAGGGCATGATGGCGGGCGCTCGTATTGAGGCAAACGCTCAAAAGGACCATGCCATGGACTTCACGCTGTGGAAGGCGGCGAAGCCTGGCGAGCCGTCGTGGACGAGCCCCTGGAGCGAGGGGCGCCCCGGCTGGCACATCGAGTGCAGCGCCATGGCCTTGCACTACCTTGGCCCGCATTTGGACATCCACGGCGGCGGGCAGGACCTGGTGTTTCCCCATCACGAGAACGAGATTGCGCAGACGGAGGCGTTTACGGGTCTGGAGCCCTTCGCGGAGCACTGGGTCCACAACGGCCTGCTGCAGATGGACCAGGACAAGATGAGCAAGTCGCTGGGCAACCTGGTGACGGTGCGTGACGCGCTCAGCAAGTTCGGCTCCGACGCCATGCGGCTCTTCTTCCTGAACTCGCACTACCACAGCCCGCTGGCCTACTCTGAAGAGGGGCTGCAGGGGCAGCAACGCGCCGCCGACCGCCTTCGCATCGCGCTTTCGGCACGGGGCAGTGACTCGTCCGCCGAGTCCGTTGACGCGGAGGCATACCGCCAGCGCTTCATCGCCGCAATGGACGACGACCTGAACACGCCGCAGGCCCTTGCCGCGGTGTTCTCGCTGGCCCGCGACATCAACCGCGGCCGGGAGGAGGGGAAGGTCCTGAGTACCGCCCAAGAGTGCCTGCGAGAGCTCACCACTGTCCTCGGCCTTCGGCTGGAACCGGAGGACACGGGGGCCGAACAGCCTGCGAGCCCATTCTTGGAGCTGCTGGCGGAAGTGCGCCAAGAGCTTCGGTCCAGCAAGCAGTTTGCCTTGGCGGACCACATTCGCAGCCGGCTGCAAGAGTTGGGCGTGAGCCTCGAGGACACCCCTGAGGGGACCAAGTGGCGCTTCACCTCCAACTGAGCATGCGTTCATCCATCCTCCCGCACCAATACTTCGCGAGGGTACTGTAATGGCTACCTCACTCATCGCGGACCTGTCCCGCCTGCTGCCCCCGCAGCGTGTATCCGTCGACGCCGACGAACTCTCCCGGGTCTCCGGGGACGCGCTGGCGGCGTACCGCGCCTTCCAGCGAACTGGCGGGGTTGAGGTGCTGCCCGCGGCACTTGTGGCGCCCACCCATGTGGAAGAGGTAGCCGCCGTGGCGGCCTACGCCTCGCAGCGAGGCATACCCCTCGTGCCGCGCGGCGGCGGGACGGGCGTCATGGGTGGCGCAGTGCCCGTCGAGGGGGCAATCGTCGTCGAGCTGCGCGGGATGGACACGGTGCACGACATCGACCGCGAGGGGCGCCGGGTGACCGTGGGCGCGGGCGCCATCCTGGAGGACGTCGAGGATGCACTCATCCGCCGCGGGCTGCTCCTGGGCCACGACCCGTGGAGCCGGCCCATCGCGACGGTCGGCGGGGCCATCTCCACCAACGGGATGGGCTACCTGGCCGGCAAATACGGCAGCATGGGCGAGCAGGTGCTCGGCCTGCAGGTTGTGCTGGGAACCGGCGAGGTCATCGAGACGCCGGGCGTGCCAAAAGTGGCTGGGCCGGACGTGGACAGCCTGTTTGTCGGCGCGGAGGGCGCCATGGGCATCATCACGCGCGCCACGCTGGAAGCGCACCCGCAGCCGGAGGAGCGCCACCTGTGCGCGTACCGGTTCACCGGCTTCATCGCGGGATACAACGCCGTCCAGGAGATGCATGCCATAGGCTTGCGGCCCGCGATGGTGGACTTTGACGAGGAATTCCCCCGCGATCCCATTGGGCAGCCGGATGAGAGCGAGACGACGCTCTACCTCTCGTTCGAGGGCTACCGGGAGGAAGTCGCCGCCCAACGGGAGCGCGGCCACCGCATCTGCGTAGCCTCGGGCGGCGAACTGCTTCCCGCCGAGGAAGTCGAGGAGTTCTGGCGCGAGCGGCACTCGTCTGCCGAACGCTACAAGCGCGAGGTACTGCAACACGGGCACGCGTCCCGCAGGCGCAGGCGGCCGTGGCGCATGGACTACCTTCATGTGGCGATCCCCTCGTCAAAGGTGCCTGAGTACCACGACTATTGCCAGAAGCTGCTTTCGCAACGGGGCATCCCCGTCCGCGAATGGTCGCTTTGGGGTAGACCCGAGTACTTCTCACTGCTCATCTCGGACCCCTCTCCTGAGGAGCGACCGGACGCGACGCTCATGGGGCAGGCCGTTGACGACATCCTGTCGGCGGCGCAGGACATGGGCGGCTCCATGGAGTACTGCCACGGCGTGGGGTTGAAGCTCACCCACCTGATGCGACGTGACCGAGGCGACGCGGGCTTCGAGGCGCTTCGGCGCGTCAAGCAGGCGTTGGACCCGCAGCACGTCCTGAACCCGGGGAACCTGGACCTGTAGGCGGGGGGGGGCTCCCCCATCCTAACCTTCCCCCTGAGGGGGAAGGGACACCCCACTCCGCCCCGCCCCGCCCCTCTGGATACCGGCTTTAGCCCGTATGACGCTAGCGGGTTGCGTACTTCGACGGGCTCGGGGCGAACTGGCCCCACCTCTCCGCACCTCTGGATTCCTGCCTCCGCAGGAATGACGCGGACGGGAGGCGGTCCTTCGACAGGCTCAGGGCGAACGGGCACCCGTCACCCGCACAGGTTCTCCGCGTCCCACGGTGAGTTCCTCTGCAGCGCTGCCTCCCGGTTTGGCGATCTCCAGGTTGTCGTGGCTGCCTACTATGGCCACCAGGGGGCGGGATGTGTCGTAGTGCTCGCTGAGTCCGTCTATGCGCCGACCGGCGACCATCACGATTACCGCGTCCGGTGGCATCATTCGCGCGGGGATGTTGGTTACGAGGTTGCCGTAGTTGTCCACGTAGATTACCTCTCCGGTTAGGACGCCCTCTTGCAGCTTAGGCTGCGGCAACGGCAGGCGCCAGAGGTCAGTGGCAGGCTCACCCATTGCAGACGCGGGGACGCCTGCGGCGTAGTGGGCGGCGGCGGGCGCGAAGACGTCGCGGCCGTGGAAGGTGTTGCTCACGCTTTCTCGCCAGTAGGCGGGGTTGGTGAGGCGCCAGGCATTCACACCGGGCGTCAGGGGCGAGGACCCAGAACTCGACGGGCCGGGGTCGTGCTCGTCGTGCCATATGACGCGGCTTAGCAGGCCGTTGTCCGGGCCGACGAACGCCCCTTGCGGCGTCTCTACGAGCACCGGACGGCGCTCGCTGCCCACGCCTGGGTCTACGACGGCGACGAAGACCGTGCCTACGGGGAATGCGGCGACTGCGTTGCCGAGCAGGAAGGCGCCGACTCGGACGTCCTGGGGCGGAATGTGATGCGTTATGTCTACTATTGTGGCGGAGGGGTTGATCGAGAGGAGGGTGCCCTTGAGCTCGCCGACGTAGGTATCGCGGACGCCGAAGTCAGTCAGGAGCGCGATGACCGGGGCGGCCATCGCGTCTACAGGTCGGCGAAGCGGGCAGCCAGAATGGCCAGGGTGACAAAGAGGACAATGAGACCGATGGTGAAACGGAAGAGGATCAACTCAATGCCGCGCCTCACGCGGAAGGTGCCCTGCGCGGCACCGAAGGCGCCGGAGCCCTCGCCGCGCACTTGCATGAGGATGACGGCTATCAGCAGCACGGACACCAGGATCAACGTAACGTTCAGAAACGGTCCCATTGTCTCAGTTACTTCCTTTCGTGACCCTTACCTGGATTCCGCCGCCCTTCGACAGGCCCTTCGAGAGCCTCAGGACAGGCTCAGGGCGAACAGCCCCTCCGGCCCGCCCCTCTGGATCCCGGCTTTCGCCGGGAAGACAAAGCTGGGTTAGCCCTTGCGCGCGGCTAGCTGCTCCTCCAACAGTTGGTTGACCACAGCGGGGGCGGCGCGCCCTCTGGTTGCCTTCATCACCTGGCCCACCAGGAACTTGACGGCGTTCTCCTTGCCGCCCAGATAATCCTCCACCGCTTGCGGGTTGTTGTCCAGCGCCTCCCGCACGGCGTCCAGTATCGCGCCCTCGTCCGTTTCCTGCGAAAGGCCCTTGGCCGCGACGATCGCGCGGGGGCCGGCGCCGCTCTCGAACATCTCCTCAAGCACCTGCTTGGCCTGGGTGGTGCTGACGATGCGCTCGTCGACAACGTCGACCAGCTCGGCAAGCGCGGAGGCGGTGACCTTGCTCTCCCACAGCTCCTGTCCAGCCTGGTTCAGCAGCCGGGCCAACTCCGAGTTGATGAGGTTGGCGATGGCCTTGGCACGAGCCTGGAGCGCCTCGCCCTCCAGCGCACGGGCGGCGACGGCCTCTTCGAAGTAGTCGGCAGTGCGACGGGTTGCCGTCACGAGCGAGGCGTCGTAGGGGGAGAGGCCGTAGTCGCGCTGGAGCCTTTCGCGCCGGGCGTCGGGGAGCTCCGGCAACTGCGCCCGGACCTCCTCCACCCACTCACGCGAGATCAGCAGCGGCGGCAGGTCCGGCTCCGGCAGGTAGCGGTAGTCGTTGGCGTACTCCTTGGAGCGCTGGGAGACCGTGACTCCCTTCTCTTCCAACCAGCCGCGCGTCTCCTGCGACACCTTACCGCCCGATTCCAGCACCTCTGTCTGCCGCTGGATCTCAAATTCCAGCGAGCGGTAGACGGCGCGCAAGCTGTTCATGTTTTTCACTTCCACCTTGGTGCCATACTCCGCTGCGCCCCTGGGACGCACGGACACGTTGGCATCACAACGGAAGCTGCCCTGCTCCATGTCCGCGGTGGACACGCCGATGTATTGCAGGATGGAGCGGAGCTTCAACAGGTACTGCCGGGCCTCGTCCGGGGTGCGCAGGTCGGGCTCGCCGACGACCTCCATCAGGGGCACGCCGGCGCGGTTGACGTCCATGAGGGCGTGGCCCTGGCCGGCGCCGTCGCGGGCGTGCTGCAGCTTGGCGACGTCCTCCTCGAGGTGGGCGCGGGTGATGCCGACCTGTCTGGACTCGCCGCCGTTCTCGATGATCATCCAGCCGCCGTAGGAGATGGGGTTTTCGAACTGAGAGATCTGGTAGCCCTTCATCAGGTCGGGGTAGGAGTAGTTCTTGCGGTCGAACTGGGCGAACTCCCCGATGTCGCAGTTGAGGGCGAGGCCAGTGCGGATGACGTGCTCGACAGCCTGCTTGTTGATGACGGGGAGGGTGCCGGGCATGGCGAGGCAGACCGGGCAGACGCCGGTGTTGGGGTCATTCTCCTGGTAGTCAGCAGGGCACGAGCAGAACATCTTGCTCTTGGTGAGCAACTGGGCGTGCACCTCAAGGCCGATGACGGTTTCCCATTCCACGTGGAACGCTCCTCGCGCCGCGAGGGTGTTGCGCGGCGTAATGCAGTGGTTCAAGTATACGTTCGCCAGCTACGGCGGGCAAGGATGCGCCCTTCAACTTAGTGCTCGAAAGCCTCAGGACCGGCCTAGTGCGAGCGGCTTGCTGAGATCCCCATCCGCATGGTACTCCACTCCATGCTTGCCTACCCCACCTGGGCTGCCGCCTGTCCTCGCGTCGCGTCGCCCTCGGGGGTGCGGGAAGGCGTTTTGGGCGTTGTTCTCACGGGCCGGCGTAGCTGAGGGAAGCTATGTTTTTGCGGCGCCGCGTAGCTGTGGAGAGACTGTATTTGCATTCGCTTTGTAGCTGATGTGACGCATTGCAGCTACAAGTCGAATGCAAGAACGCTCCGCGGTGTTGAAACAATTCCCTGCTGTTGGGCGCCGAACCGCATGCGGTCATCGATGCGGACCGTGCAGGCGAGGGTCTGTTCGAGGAGATTGCGTACGACTTCCATGCGGGCACGGTAGCGTGGGCGTGGCGCCGGGGCAAGGGGGCGGTGTCAGGGGTGGGGGGATGGGGTCAGTTGATGAACCTGCAATCGGAGGGGGTGTTCCCGCTGTCGCGGGACGGCCCCCTTCGAGTGCCCTCAGGACAGGCTTCGAGAGCCTCAGGGTGATCGGAATCGCGAATCGCCCCTACGGATGGCGCGAGGAGAGGGGTTGGGTGGTGGAGGGGATGCCCCTCAGCCCTGCCCCTCTGGATTCCTGCCTGCGCAGGAATGACGCTAAAGGTGGGAACGAGCGTGGGCTGCGGCGCCGGGGCAAGGGGGCGGTGTCAGGGCGTGCGCGAGAGCATGGTCGGGAACGGGCGACTCGCGAATGGCCCTCGCGGCGGGGCTGGCGTTCGGGGGAAGGGGATCGTTGGTGGTGAAGATGCCCCTTTCCCCTGCCCCTCTGGATTCCTGCCTGCGCAGGAATGACGAAAGTGTGGGCGAATGACGAATATGGGGGAATGACGAGAGTGGGAGCGCGACGGGCGAGAGTGTGGGCGCGGCAGCGGCCCTTCGACAGGCTCAGGGCGAACGGAGGACGGTCCCGCCCGGCCCTGCCCCTCTGGATTCCTGCCTGCGCAGGAATGACGATTGGGGTGGGCAGGAATGACGAGGGGGCGGGAGGGCTGGAAGGACGCGGTGGGGGTGGGCGGGCGCGGATTGACACCCCTCTCGGAGCGGGCTAGGCTAGGCCAAACCTCCAAGGTGCCTCGCCCATAGCCAGCCGAGGCTACAACCAGCGGTCGAGGGAAAGGGGCGCGATGCTCACGTTCCGATACTCGCAGTGGGACGGCTCGCAACAGGTCTTCGACCCGGACCAAGACGACCTTATGGAGGCGCTCGCCGAGGACCTGATGGAGCACGGCGACGTCAACCGCGCGCTGCGAGACATGATGCGCCGCGGCATGCAGATGCCCGACGGCCAGCGGCTCGACGGGCTTCGCGACCTCATGGACCGCCTTCGCCGCCAACGCCAAGAGCAGCTCCAGCGCTTCAACATGGAACACACCATGGAGGACCTGAAGGAGAAGCTGCAGGACATCCTCCAGACGGAGCGGGAGGGCATGGACCGGCGCGTTCAGGAGACGGAGGAGCGCGTCGGGGAGCCGGGGCAGGACCCGATGAAGGACCAGCTTCTCGAGAACCTGCGGCGGCAGGTGGAGCGGAACAAGGAGACGCTCAACTCGCTGCCGGAGAGCCTGGGCGGCGCGGTCCGGGAGCTGAACGACTACGAGTTCATGGACCCGGAGGCCGCCCGCAAGTTCCAGGAGCTGATGGACGAGCTGCGGGGCCAGATGGCCAATAACATGATGCAGAACATGCGCCAGAACCTGGAGAACATGACTCCCGGCGACATGTCCGCCATGCGCCAGATGCTGCGGGACCTGAACGACATGCTGGAAACGGGCGGGGAGCCCAACTTCCAGGAGTTCATGGACAAGTACGGAAGCATGTTCGGGCAAGACCCGCCGCAGAACCTGCAGGAACTGCTAGAACACATGCGCCGGCAGATGGCGCAGATGGACTCGCTGCTCAACTCCATGTCGGCCGATCAACGGCAGGAGCTCATGGACCTGATGGACTCGCTGATGGACGACGACATGGCGAGGGAGCTATCGAAGCTGGCGTCGCTCATGTCGCAGTTCCTGCCGCCCGACGACCTGGGCCAGCGCTACCCCTTCATGGGCGACGACCCGATCGATCTGCAGCAGGCCATGCAACTCATGGGCGAGCTACAGGACATGGACCAGCTCGAGAAGCAGCTGCAGGAGGTCGGGCGGCGCGGCAACCTGGACGACCTGGACCTCGACGAGATCGAGCGGCTGCTGGGCGAAGAGGCGCGGCGCAACCTGGAGCAGCTCAAGGACATGGCGCGGATGCTGGAGGAGGCGGGCTTCATCCGTCGAAACGGCGACCGCATGGAACTGACGCCGCGGGGCATACGCAAGATCGGCCAGAAGGCGCTAAAGGAGGTCTTCGCCAACCTGAAGAAGGACCGGCTCGCCAACCACGAGCTGTACGAGGCGGGACTCCAGGGCGACATCTCAGGGGCGACGCGGCAACACCAGTTCGGCGACCCGTTCGACATCTCGCTGCAAAAGACGCTGAGCAACGCCATCATCCGCAACGGGCCGGGCACGCCGGTGAAGATCCACCCCAGCGACTTCGAGCTGGTGGAGCGGGAGGAGGCGACACAGGCCGCGACGTGCGTGCTGCTTGACCAGAGCCGCTCGATGGGGCACTGGGGGAGCTGGTCGTCGGCAAAGAAGGTGGCGCTGGCGCTCATCGCGCTGGTGCGCAACAAGTTTCCGCGGGACGCCATCTACCTCATCGGGTTCTCGGACTACGGACGGCGCATCAAGGAGGAGGACCTGCCGGAGACGTCGTGGAACGCGTGGGTGTCGGGCACCAACATGCAACACGCGTTGATGATGTCCCGCAAGCTGCTGAGCAACCACAAGGGCGCGACGCGGCAGGTCATCATGATCACGGACGGCGAACCCACGGCGCACATGGAGGGGGACTACGCGGCGTTCAGTTACCCTCCCAGCTTCCGCACCATGCAGGAAACGCTCAAGGAGGCGCGGCGGTGCACGCAGGAGGGCGTGACCATCAATACCTTCATGCTGGAGTCCAACCCATACCTGCTGGACTTCGTGGACAAACTGACGCGCATCAACAGGGGGCGAGCCTTCTACACGAGCCCCTACCAACTGGGCGAGTACGTGCTTGTCGACTACATCAACAACCGGCGGAAGCGGGTGTCGGCGTAGGAGCGGCCTTTCGAGAGGCTCAGGGCGAGCGCGCCCCATTGCCCTGCACCTCTGGATACCGGCTTTCGCCGGTATGACGTGAGAGAGGACGGGAGATGGCGTAGGGCCGCAATTCGCATGAACAACAAGAGGGGCGCCCGTGGTGGGCGCCCCTCTCTGTTTGCTCCGCGTTTGCTTGCCCTAGATGGCAAGGGTGTCGAAGAGGTCCTCTGCCCGGCGGGTCCGGGCGTTCACTGTGGCTTTGGCCATCCGCTTGTCCAGCGGCACCGAGTGGGGGTCCTGGTAGATGAGGCCAAGGGGCAAGCCAGGGGCGTCGATCATGGCTATGGCAGCGCTTCGATCCGCAGCGTCGTGCTCGTCCGGCACGTCGTAGATGACCGGCGCGATTCCCTTGGCGGGGTCGCCCTTCAGGACGTCGTAGGTGTTGTTGTAGGTGGTGCACGGTGACTGCACGTGCACGATGGCGAAGCCGGGGTGTTCCATGCCCTGGAGGATCAGGCTCGCCATGTCCCGGACCTTGGAAGAGAAGCTGGAGGCCACAAAGGAGACGCCCAGGGTCATGTACAGGTGCAGCGGGCTGATCTGGGCCTCCACCTTGCCGTAGGGGGTGGATGAGGTGATGACGCCCTCCGCCGTGGTGGGCGAGCTCTGCCCCTTCGTGAGGCCGTAGACGCCGTTGTCCATGATGACGGCGCAGACGTTCAGGTTGCGGGCAGCTTGCGGGCCGATGTGCTCGGCGCCGATGCTCAGGAAGTCGCCGTCACCGGCCACGACGATGACGTTGAGCTCGGGGTTGCCCATCTTCACGCCCATGGCGAGCGGCAGCGAACGGCCGTGGATGCCGTGGAAGCCGTAGGGCTGCTGGCCCTCGAGCAGGTGGACTGTGTTGCCGGAGCAGCCGATGCCCGCGACGACGACGTTGCGCTCGATGGGCATCTCGGTCTTGACCATCCACTGGCTCATGGCCATCTCGAGTGCGCGCCGGACGCCGAAGTCACCGCAACCGGGGCACCACTTGAAATCGTACTCGGGATTCTTCTTGCTCATACATTCACCATCCCTCTCGCCCCAGCGCCCAGCCGCTCTTCCAGCCGCCGTGCCAGGTTGCTCACGTTGAAAGGCAGTCCGGTGTACTGGGTAATGGACTCCGCCTTGACGCCCAGTGACCGCAGGTAGCTGGAGAACTGGCCCTGGAAGTTCAACTCCGGGACTATGATCAGGTCCTTCTGCAGCAACTCCTCCAAGAGCTTGGCAGGCAGCGGGTGCAGGTACATGGTGTAGTACCAGGCGACGTTCAGGCCGTAGCCCTGCAGGACCTCGTAGGCCTCTTCCGTTGGGCCCTTGGAGCCGCCCCACGGCATGACGGCGACGGTGGCGTCGGTGTTGTGGGCCTCGTAGTCGCCGTCCTCAAGCAGCTTCAGCTTGGAGAAGCGGCGCTCCATCATGTGGACGTGGCGCTCGGGCAGGTGGGTCGTGTCGCCGAAGGGGTCGTGCTCGCTGGCGTTTGCGATGTAGGGACCGGGGCCGCCCGGAATGGGCATGGGGGAGACTTCGTGGGCTTCGTAGCGGAGGTAACCGTTGTCGCCGTTGTAGACCTCGCGGTTCTCCACATGGACCTTGCTGACGTCGGGCCGGGGAATATTTTGCGCTCGCTCGGCCAGCATCTGCTCGCTCAGTATGATGACGGGGCCCTGGTATCGCTCGGCCCAGTTGAAGGCGGTAATGGTGCCGTAGAAGCACTCCTCGACGGTGCCGGGGGCGATGACGGGCATGGCGGAGTCGCCGTGGGCCGGATGCAGGGCCACCTGGAAGTCCGATTGCTCCGTCTTGGTGGGCAGGCCGGTGGCGGGGCCGCCGCGCTGCACGTTCACGAGAACGTAGGGGACTTCCGTCATCCAGGACATACCGACGGCCTCGCTCATGAGCGAGAGACCGGGGCCGCTGGTGGCGGTCATCGCCTTCTTGCCGACATAGCCGGCGCCGATGACCGCGTTGATCGCCTCGATCTCGGAGCTGGCCTGGTAGGCGAAGTTGCCCTCTCCCGCCAGGTTGCGCTCCATGAAGAGCAGGATGGGCGTGGCCGGGGATATGGGGTAACCGACGTAGAAGTTGATGCCTGCAGCCAGGGCGCCCGCGGAGACCGCATCGTTGCCCTTAATGAGAATCTGGGGGTATTCGGGCTTCACAGGAGGCGACATTTCCGCCAAGGTGAAGCCGCTGGCCGCGGCGTGGCTGCGACCGAGGAGCATCGCCTCGATGTTCGAGCGGATGATCTCCTCGTCGCCTGTGCGGCCCCGGGTGAAGCGCTTGGTCACGAACTCGTCGAGGAACTCCTGGGGCATGTTGACCAGGTGGGCAAAAGCACCGATGACCACCATGTTCTCGGCGCGGGCGTTGCCGGTGGACTTGGCCAGTTCCTCGAAGGGAATGCCGAAGCTCTTGCCGTCGCCATCGAGCTGGAAGTCTCCCTGGTTATAGATGATGACGCCGTCCCCCGCCACTTCTTCCTTATGGGTGTCGTACGCTTCACGGTTGAAGCAGACCAGCACGTCAATCTGGTCGCCAGCGCTGCGAACGGGCCTGGTGGAAATGCGGGTCTGCGTCCACGTGGGGCCTCCCAGAATCTGGGAGGGGAAAGTGGAGAAGGTCTGCACGTGGAAGCCGGCCATGGAAGCCGCCTGGGCAAGGCCGTCAGCGGACGTGACCATGCCCTGACCGCCCTCTCCCGCGAACCGGATGATGAAATCGTCCCGCTTCAATTGGACCTCCCATGCACTGCTGCGCTCACTCCCGTTCCGCCCAGTTGTTCAGAGCGGGACCGCCGTTCCCGGGGAGTCGCCCGGCTTTGGCGCGCTGCCTGACTGCAAACGCCAAGGACGTTTGCACCTATCTGAAAACCCAACAGTCAAAGTACCATCGCGAGAGGGCGCGTGTCAACAGGAAATCGTATGTGCACAGCTTCACAAACGCCTTCGCGTAACGAAATTCGTCACGTGACAATGTGGGATTAGCGAAGTCGTGCCAAAGGCGCCAGCCCTTGGCTGATTAGGGGAATCGAGCGGACTTCGACGGTCTTTTGCCCACTTGCGGGGCGCGCATCATGGCGGCCGCGCGGAGTCCACTACCGTCAACACAGAGCCAGTCTGCCTATGCTATGATGCAGCGGCAGCTATAGGCATGGAGGAAACGTGTGCCTGGCCCGAAGAACAATCTTGGACGCGCGATAACCCTGACGGCGGACGCCGTCGGCGAGCCAGGCAACCGCAGGTTCCGACTCCTCGTTGATGCGGAACTTGGGGGGGCCTGCCTTTGGTTGGAGAAGGAGCAGCTCTTCCAGTTGGCCATCGCCATACAGCGGCTCCTTTCCACCATGGACATGTCCTCCGGCGGCGGACCCTCCAACCTTCCGTCGCGCTCCAGCGATGCCTACCACGAGTTCCAGGTAGCGCGACTGATGATCAGCGAGGAGGTCCGCGGCCCCATCCTGAACCTGCTGGCCAAGGACCAGGACGACTCCGACAACTCCGAGGCCACGGTGGGGACGCTGGTGGACATAGACCAGCTCAAGTCGCTATCGGAGCGGGCGCTGGAGGTGTGTGCGGCGGGACGGCCACGATGCCCCCTGTGCGGAACACCGATGGGGCCGGAGGGCCATCAGTGCGTACGCACCAACGGCTATCACAAGGAGATGGTTGACGACCTCCCCCGGTGACGGCCCCCCCGGCCCACTCTTTCGTGTTTACGCGCTTGCAGCCCTATCGGTCCGGTAGGGAAGCCCAGGCTGACGGCGCTGTGAGCCGTTCTCGCTCCGTCCTGCGTCCGCGGGCGAGGATGCTGAGGAAAACGATGGCGAAGGTGGCGCCCACCGCGGCACCAAAGGGCTGCCACAGAACGAAGGGGTAGCCTGACCGGACCCCATCCATGATGGCTGGAATGCCGGCAATGGCGGTGCCCATGAGGGCGCCGATGCTGCCCCAGATCAACTGCTCCAGCGTGGAGGCCAGGCGCTCCTGCAACCGCTGGGTCCGGACTGCCCAGTCCGGCCAGTCCATGTTCGCACGCGGCGGCTGAAGCTGGGGGCGAGAGCGACGGTCCATTGCGGGAGAGGCCTCTTCGGCATGCGCCTCGGCCTCCGCCTCGTTGGCATACGACTCGGACGAGCGGCGGCCCAATAGAACCGATGAACTTCGGGAGCGGGAAAAAGCGGAATCGACACGCGGCTGCTGCATGGAACCCTCCTATCTACTTGACCCATCGGCGCGTCACGACGTGGCCGTGCGCGGCGTTTCCGGCTAGCTAAGATATCCTAGCCTGTTGAAGCTAGTATACGCGCGTGGCTACAAAAGTCAAACTGCTTTGCATTTGCATTGCTCCGCGACAGACAGGCCATGCCGGTGGACCGGCAGCCGGACCGTCTCGTCCCCCAACCTCATGCGAAGCCGGCAACGCGGAACAGCGGGGCCGTGTCGTCGGGTAGACTAGGCCGTCGCCTTGGCGAGTAGGGCCATGGGGTTGGTCTCCAGCACCGCAGCGAACTCCTCTTCCGTCAGCCCGGCTCCGATGACAATCTGCCTGGCCAGTTCCTCCGTGAGCAGGTCTCCGGGCGCGTGACTGTCGGAGTCCACGACAAGGCTCGCGCCGACGGCCATCGCCGTGCGGGCGACGTGGCCGTTGGTGAGGCTGTGCCCGGCTCGAGCGGAAAGCTCCAGGTATATTCCCGCCTGCCGCGCGATGTCCGCCTCTTCTTCAGTGATCATGCCGGGGTGCACAAGAATGTCGACATCGGGGCACTCCAGCGCGGCGCGGTTCGTGCCCTTGGCCACCGGCTCCTTGATGGTCTCGCCGTGCACCAACACAATTCTCGCCCCGTTCGCCTTCGCCCTGCGGGCCGCCTCTGCGATGCGGTGCGGCGGCACGTGGGTGAGCTCGACGCCGGGGACTACCGTGATGCCCATGTTCTCGGTCGCCTCGGCGCACTCCTTCACCAGGATGTCGAGGACACGCTCCTGGTCGTTGATGCCGGCGTGGTCCGTAACAGCCATGGCGGTGTAGCCGTTGGAGGCGGCTCGACGCATGAGCTCGATCGGCGAAAGCACGCCGTCGCTGAGAAAGGTGTGGGTGTGGAAGTCGAAGAGCATCTATCCTCCTGAAAACTTGGCCGCGTCTGCGTTCGCGCTTCCATGATAGTGCAATTCGCGGGCCCGTGTGGAGTATACTGGCGCCAACCCGCAAAGGGAGGTGACCTGTGACCCAAGCATCTGCCGGATACGCCAGGCCGGAGCTCCTCGCCGAGCCCGACTGGCTGGAGGAACACCTGGACGACCCCAACGTGCGCGTTATCGATTGCGCCACGTTCGACCTGTACCAGAAGGCACACGTCAGGGGGGCCGTCGGCCTTCGGGTCAACCCCTTCATCAAGGACGCCAACGACTCACTGCACGTTATGCCGCCAGACCAGTTTGCCAAGCTAATGGGCGACCTGGGCGTCGGGCCGGACACGACGGTCGTGTCCTACGACACCGCCGGCGGGGTGCCCGCGAGCCGCATGTGGTGGGTGCTCAACTACTACGGGCACACCAACGTCAAGGTGCTCAACGGCGGATGGGAGCGCTGGTTCCACGAGGGCCGACCCATCTCACGCGACGTGCCGAGCACGGCCTCGGCGACGTTTACGCCCGCTGTGAATGACACTGGCCTCTGCTCTCTGGACTACGGCAAGGCGCACGTGGGCGACGAGGGGGTCATCTACCTGGACGTGCGCTCTGACGGCGAGTGGACGGGCGAAGTCACCCGGGGCAACAAGCGGAACGGACACGTCCCGGGGGCCATCCACCTGGAGTGGACCAACTTCATGAACCCGGAGCCAAATCGCTCGTGGAAGCCGGCCGAGGAGATCCAGGCCCTCCTGGACGCAGCGGGGGTGACGCCGGACAAAGAGGTGATCACCTACTGACAGGGCGGCATCCGTGCGGCGCACGGACTGCTGACGCTTCGGCTGTTGGGATACGACAACGTTCGCAACTACGACGGCTCCATGGGCGAGTGGGCCAACCTCGATGACACGGCGTTGACCAAGGAGTAGGGCGGTACTGCTATAGTCCTATGCCATGAAGGAGCCGCGCTTCTATCTGGCCGTTTTTGGCAACCCCATGCTTCCGGGGCATGTGACCGTGGAAGAGGGCCACTTCGGCGTATCGGCCGGGTGGCCCGAAGGCATCGCGCCGGGCGACCTCGTGCTGCTGTACTGCACGGGCGGGTATGCCCGGTACCCCAAGTTTGTGCCCGGCGTTGGCGTGGTGGAAGAGGTCGACTACGGGCAGCAGTCATTCACCTTCGAGTACGAGCCCCTCTCTCAGCCGGTGCCTCTCGAGGCGTTGCGGTTCGTGTTCGAGCCGGTCGACGCCGCCAAGCTGAGAAATATCCGGTTCAACAATCACTGGCTGTTCGAGATTGCGGCAGAGTCCTTCGGGCGGGCGGTTTACGGGTTGCTGGGGTAGGCCCTGCGATTGGCAAATCGAGAATAAGGGCTGGCAATCTCAAGCACTGGAGGATCTCATGCTCTGCTTTATTGCCTTTCACGGGGATCCAAGAGGCAGCAACCGAACTGCCGTAGGGTCCGGAAGATATCCCGTCCATGGCGTATGGCCAGATGGAATAGCAGAAGGGGACTACCTTCTCTTGTACTGTTTCGACAGCTACAAGGAATTTGCCAACAGTGCTCCTTGTGTAGGTGTCATATCGAAGGCTCACAAGTCGGCTAAAGAAATTCGCTATTCACCCCATTGGTTGAAGCCCGCTGTGACTCGCGAGGAGATGGATCAAGTTATGCGTGAACTTAAACTTGAACAAATTCTTCGCAAGTTGATAATGCCACGTTCAGGAACGACCTGGGTAATTGAGATTTCACGGCAAGCATTTAGCAGACTGACTCTGGGGAGACTAAGCGATTTCCAAACTTTGGCCTAGACCAATTGCTACTGCAATTCTTCATTTGCTCATCTCCCCCTTGCCCGTGGGGCACAGGTCAAGCAGCGGGCACTCGGCGCAGCGGGGCGCGCGCTTACGGCAGACTTCCTTGCCGAGATAGTCCAGCAGGGCGTGGTACTCGTTGAAGAGGTGCGCGTCGCGGGGCAGGGCGTCCATGAAGATGGCGCGATAGCTTTCGTAGCGCTCGTCCGGGGCATAGATGCCCATTCTCGCCAGGATGCGGCGGGTGTAGGCGTCCATCACGAAGCTGGGGGCATCCGCGGCGTAGAGCAGGATGTCGTCCGCAGTCTCCTCGCCGATGCCGTAGATGCCGAGCAGCTCCTCTCGCAACGGCTCCCACGGCTGGGCGAGCATCGCGTCGAGGTTGCCGCTGTGGTGGTCGTAAACGTGTTGCGCGAACGCCTTGAGCTTTCTCGCCTTCACGTTGAAGTAACCGGACGCGTGGACGAGTTGCGCCAGCTCTTCCTGCGTCGCCGCGTGGATGCCGTCGAGCGAAAGGGCATCCGCCGCCCGCATCCGCCGCAGGGCGAGCTCCACATTGGTCCACGCCGCCGACTGGGTAAGAATAGCGCCGATACACACCTCGATGGGCGTCTCGGCGCCGGGCCACCAGCGCTGCGGACCGTAGGCGTCGAAGAGGCGGCGGTAGACCTCCATGAGGAAGTCGCTCGTTGGGCGGCTCATGCACGCCACCACGCCGCGGTCTCGCGCTCCAGCGCCTCGAGGTCCGGGTACTCGCGCTCCACGCGGGCCACGTACGCCTCCGCCTCGGACTCAGACGGCGCAAGGTCAACGATGGGCGCGTCGACGTCATACACGGAGCGGTCCTGCGGCGGCAGCGCCACCTCGACCGGCAACGGCTCCCAATTGCGATGGCTCAGCGCCTTGCTGAAAACGGCCAAGTAGGTCTCGGGATCGTAGCCAACGTTGACAGGGGGAGGGTCACCGCGCATGGCGGCGAGCTGCGTCGCGGCGTCGAAGAGCTCGGCCCAGAGGAGGCGGACCACGCTGGGCACCGCATCGTTGCGCTCCCGCTCGTGACGCGGCTTCGCTGTGGTGGCGGCGCGTGCGGCCTCAATGGCCTCCTTGACCGAGACGGTGGGCACGGGCACGAGGAACCTCGTTGCATCGGAGCTCAGCGCGGCTTCGGCACTGTCAGCAGCCGGCCTCGCAAGCTCGACGAAGCGGTGGCCGATTAGGGGCGTCTCGCCCGCGAGCATCGCGCCGTCGCCGTCGTGATGCTCCGCCCATGTTGACACGGCGTCGCGGGCCCAGAGGCCGACGGCCTTGCGGAGCACGGCGTGGGTTATGCCGTCGACCTCAGGGTAGCGAGCCAGCAGCGGGGGCGCGTCGAAGGTGCGTCGCCCGACGTCCCACTGCAGCAGAAAGACTCGGCGACCGTGGTGGTGTGCGGCCTCCGCGAGCTCTCGCAGGAGCAGGCTCTTGCCCACGCCGGGCAGTCCGGCGATGAAGACCATGCGGTGGGACTGCGCCACCTCGCGCAGGCGAGCAATGTAGGGAGTGTCGTGCGGCATGACTGTCATGTTACAGCAAGACCGGCACTTCACCGGCGATGGTTATGGACTCCCGAGTGACGGAGCAGGAGAAGGCGTAGGCCTCGACGCCCGCGGCGACGGCCTCGCGCAGCGCCTCGCCGAAGAGCGGGTCATGGTCGTCGTAGGGGGAGAGGGCGCGGGCGTCGGCGCGCTGTATGACGAAGACGGCCGCAGCGCGGTGACCTTCCCGCACGGCGCGAACCAGCGTCGAGACGTGACGACGACCGCGGTCCGTGGGCGCGTCCGGGAAGCGCGCGACGCCGTCCTGCACAAGCGTCACGGACTTGATCTCCACGTAGCACTGCGCCTCCGGCGACGACAGGAGAAGGTCCAGACGGCTGTCGTGGTAGCGGACCTCCCGTCGGGCCGAGGGATAGCCTTCGAAGCGGGGGAGCGCGCCATCGCGCCACGCCTCCCACACCAGCGCGTTCGGCAGGCGGGCGTCGGCGGAGACGAGGGTGCAGGCGTCGATGGGCGGCTCGCGACCCGCGGCGTAGGGCGCCGGAGACTCTCGGACGGCCGCAGCGTCGAGGGCGTCGATGGCGACGAGGGTAAGGTCGAAAGCGGTCTTGCGGTGGCTGCCGGGCTGCTCGGTCAGGTAGCAGAGGTTGCCAGGCTGCAGCAGCTCGCGCATACGGCCGGAGTTGGCGACGTGCACCATGACCTCGCGGCCGTCCAGCGACACCGTCGCGGCAAAGCGGTTGAGTCGCCGGATGAAGCGGGCCTCGTGGAGCGGAGGGAAACGCATGGGGGACCGTTACTCGCGCAGGTTGATGAACTTCAGGAGGAGCGGGTGGACCTCCATCACACGGTCCATGGCTTGCTGTGCGGCCTCTCGGATGGTGAAGTGCGCCTGCGGCTGTGTGCGCAGCTTGAAGTAGTGGTAGCACTCCCGGAGATTCATGCGAGTGATGACGCGCCGTAGGTGGGCGTGGGTCACGACGTACTCAGCCAGCCGCGGCGAAAGCGCGGCCACGCAGGCGTAGGCCTCGGCGGCGACGTCCATGGCCTCACGGTAGGACGCTGAGAGGCCGCTGTCCGGGAATAACTGCGGCTCAACGTAGCCCTCGGCGACGGTCAGCGGCTGCGGCAGGTACGACTGCAAGCGGTGGCGCTTGAATTCCCGGTAGGCGCCGTAGTCCATCAGGTACTCAAAGGTGTACTCAACTTGCTCGAGTTCGCGGGCCGTGGCGTCGTGGGGCCCGAGGCTGTCGAGGGCGGCGGCAAGGACAGCGGCCCGCTTGTCGGCGGACAGCCCCTCCGAGCGGCGAAGGACGGCGTCGTACGGCTCATGGGCGTTGCGGTACAACAGGGCCGCAACGATGCGGGTCTCGGCGTCGGGGGCGTAGTCGACGAGCCGTGCTTCGACCGAGCGCGGGCCGGCTGCGACAGGCGGCGCCGGCGGGAGCAGCGACACCGACTGCGCCTGCAGCGCCTCGCGGCTACGGATGAGGTAGTCGTTGCGATCGGCGTGGCGCACGAGCGTGGGGGTGATGGTCTTGGCCTGCTCCTTCATCTCATCGCCGAGCTCGCGCTCCTCCTGCAGGTCGGAGGAGAGCAACTTGCGGACGGCGTGCTCGAGCGAACGGGTGTTCATCGTCACGCCGACGTTGGTCAGCGTGGACGCGGGCAGGATGAAGCGGCAGACGTCCGTCGCGATGCGGCGCAGGCGGAGACGAAAAGCGCCGTCGCGCTCGTCCTCCCGCTGGGGGTAGACGGTCGCCAGGTAAGCCTGCGTCTGCTCGACGAGCTCGTGGTACACCGCAAAGAGGCGCCGGCACGCCGCTGTGTACGCGGCATGGAGCTCCGGCACGTCGTCGAGCTCCGGCGGCGTGTAGAAGGCGTCGCGCTCCAACACCTGGTAGCGGGAGGACTTTTCCGTGTAAGAGGCGAGGCGGTTGTCCTCCAGGGTGTCGCAGGCGAGGCGGGAGACATTCTCCACGGCAAGGTGCACTACGGCGTGCTCGGCGACGGAGGCGTGGCCATAGCCAAGCACCCAGCGCTCGTGGAAGTCCGCCGCCTTTTCCGCCGTCACCATCTCCTTGATCTCGTCAAAGGGCTCCGGCCGCCGTGACGTCATCGCGAAGACTACGGCCAACTCCTCCTCCGAGACCTCCTTGGGGTCCAGCGGATAGACTCGGCGCGCAAATGATGCTTGCTCCGTAGATGCCATGCTTCCATCCCGGTGAAGATGCCTCTGGTTGCGCCTAGTGTACTCCACGGTATGACCCGTTGCGTTGGGCAGTCGAGACGGTGTTTTGGCGTTCCCTCTCTCGAACTGCATATCAGGTTATTCCGAATCTTGACATTTGCTCTCGGATGTGACTACGATTCACATATGGGGCGGTTGTTCGTGGCGGACGGCGGCCTGCGTTTAGAAGCGACAGCTTCAATGATCCAATCTACCGGCGGCTTTGTATTGGCAGGGCTCCGGTGAACATGTCGAAAGACGCGGAGCCCGGGGGGTGGGCGATGCCTGAACGGTTTAAGCAGGAAATCGAAGAGATCCTGGAGCAATCCGAGGCGATGCCTCCGCCGTCTCGCCCAAAGCGTGCGCCCCAACCCAAGGACGGCGACCCCAAGTCCCCCTTCGGCGGCGTCATCACGCCCGGCAGAATCATCATTGCTGGAGTAATCCTCCTCCTCACCTTTGCGATCATCTTCGACGGCACACTAGCGACGGTCTTCCTGTGGGCCGGACTCGTCGTGGGTGTGCTGGGTTATGCCTTCTTCTTCGTGCGCGCGGACCGTGCCGAGAACAAGCCCCACTGGCGCGGTCAGCCCGTGGAATACGATTCGTCGGCGAGCGGCCCGTCGTTCTGGGACAAGCTGACCCGCCGTTTCCGCAAGTAGGGCGACCGACAGACTGTCAAAGCGCTGGGAAACTAAAAAGGGTCCTCTCCAAATGGAGAGGACCCTTTTTAGTTGCTCAGTTCTGCTTTATGCCGCGCACTCACCCTCGCCGCGCTCCACCTTGTACAGCACGTCGCGGTTCCAGTCGATGTAGTAGTGGATGGTGTCGCGGTCCAGGGCCGGCACGGTGGACACGGGCTGAAGCAGCGCTTCGAAGGCAGCCGGGCCCTGTCGATCCACGTAGTCGTTGAAGACCTCATCGTCGTTCCGGTTGGTCACGTAGTCCTCGACGATGACCTTCACAGCCTCTTCGATGCGCTTGGAGGGCACCTTCACCCGCAGGTGGTGACCGATGCGCACCGGCTTGATCTGGCTCCCGCCGACGTAGACCTCGTACGCAGGAACCTGGGAGTTGCCGCTCTTGATGGCCGCGCCGTGAAAGCCGATGTTGCCAAGGTGGTGCTGGCCGCAGCCGTCCGGGCAGCCGGAGATGTTGATGCGGATCTTGCGGGCCAACTCGTCGGAGTCCTTGTAGTCCTTCAGGGCATCCCAAAGGTTGCCGGCGAGGCCCTGGGAGGAAGTGATGCCAAGGGCGCAGCTCTCGGTGCCGGGGCAGGAGACTATGTCGCTCAACTCGTTGGCACCGGGCTCGGCCATGCCCACGGCGACGAGCTTCTCGTACAGCGCGTGCAGGGCGTTGTTGGGCACCCATTGCAGCGTCATGTCCTGGCGCAGCGTCATGCGAATGCTGCCCGCCAAGTCCCGAGAGATGTCGGCTAGCTGGAAGAACTGCTCGTCAGTGACGTTGCCGAGGCGCAGCTTGATGAAGACGGCGCTGTAGCCGTCCTGCTTTTGCCCGATAACGTTGCTGCCCAACCACCGCTCGAAGGCGGGGTCGTCGGCCGGGAAGGGCGGGTAGTCGGCCGGGGGCGGCGGGACTACGGGCTCGTACTCACCGGCGGAGAGTTCGTCCATGTCGTAGGTGACGTCGGCAAGCTCGTCTCGCATGACCTCCTCCACCTTCTCGCGGAAGGCGTCGATGCCGATTCGGTTGACGAGGACCTTCACGCGGGCCTTCATCTTGTTCTTGCGGAGCTCGTCGGCGGCGTTGAAGACGCGCAGGCACGCCTCTGAAACCTTGAGGAAGTCCTCGACCGGGACGAAGTCGTAGAGCTCCTGGGCGATGAGCGGCTGGATGCTGGTGCCGCCACCGACCACTATTCGGAAGCCCTTTCGCTCCACGCCGTTCTCCTCGCGGATGACCGCGTGGAAGCCGATGTCGTGGATGGCGGTCATGACCCAGTCGTGGGTGCAGCCGGAGAAGGCGGTCTTCCACTTACGCGGCATGTTGTGGGTGAAGTCGCGTCGCACAAAATTGCGGATGTAGGCGACGGCGTATGGACTGGGGTCAAAGACCTCCTCCGGGCACACGCCGGTCAGCGGGCAACTGGTCACGTTGCGAACGGTGTTGGAGCAGGCCTCGCGGCTGCCGAGGCCCGTCGTGCCGAGGGTGCGCATGACCTCAGCGGCGTCGTCGAGATTCATGAAGTGGTATTGGACGTTCTCCCGCGTGGTGATGTGGCCGCGCTTTTGCGGGGTGTAGTCTCGGGCGATGCGGCCCAGGCTCTCGAGCTGGTCCGGCGTAAGGCGGCCCAGGGGCACCTTGACGCGCATCATCTGGTTGTCCGGCTGCCGCTGGCCGTAGACGCCCTGGCGCAGGCGGAAGGCACGGAACTCCGCCCCGTCCAAGTCTCCGGAGCGGAACCGCTTGGCCTCATTTTCAAAGTGGTCAATTTCCTCCGGAAGCACCGGAATGATGACGTTCGGCAACCATCGGTTGTCGGCTGACGTGGTCATGGTCCCTCCTTATTGCCTCCAAAACAAAACCCCGCTCTTTGTGTTGGCGAGCGGGGCTGCACCGGAATCGAATTTCGGCTACCCCTATGCTGGTCGACAGCACCCGTTGTTGACTGAAACATTCACCATAATGACGCTAGTCTAGGGTTCCCCAGGAAGGGTGTCAAGGTATGCGCAATTCAAGGGGAAGTGCCCGCGGGCAATGCTGTCAGAGGTAGCGCGCTCGGAACGCCATTCTGCCACGAAGGCCGCCGCGTCTGGCCGCTTGCTTGCCGCGAACGGCTATAATGAAAGCCGAATTCTCCATGGAGGACGGGATGACCGAAGCCCAAGGCGTGATGCGCCGGCAGGTGGTCAAATACAACTTCTACCAAGTCGACCCAGCGTGGCGCCGCCTGCCCGACGCCCAGCGTGACGACCACCGTCGGGAGTTCGCCGCACTGGTGGGCGAATTCTCCGACCGCATCGAGGTGCGCAGCTACTCGCTCGTGGGCCTGCGCGGGGACACCGACTTCCTGCTGTGGCTGTTGGGCCGGACGCTCGACGACGTGCAGGATTTCGCCGCGGCGGTCAACAGCACCGGCCTCGGCAAGTACCTGCGGACTGCGCACTCCTTCCTCTCGCTTACGCGGCCGTCGCCGTACGTGGACAGCCACGTCCACACGGGGCAGGAGGGGCGCGCCAAGGCGGTACGACCGCAGAGCCCGGACCACCCTTACCTGGTGGTCTACCCCTTCGTGAAGACCGCGGACTGGTACCAAATGCCGCTGGAGCAACGGCAGGAGATGATGAACCAGCACTTCGCCATCGGTCACAAGTACCCCGGCGTGCGAAACAACACCACCTACTCATTCGGAATCGACGACCAGGAGCACGTTGTCGCTTTCGACGTCTCAAACATCGACGAGTTCCTTGACCTGCTGATGGAGCTTCGCGAGTCGGCGGCCAGACCGTACACGGAGCGGGACACGCCCATCTTCACCTGCATCGCCCGTGGGCTGGACGACATCCTGCAGGGCATTGGGTAGCGGAGATGGAGAAGCTAAAGCACGTCCCTCGGGTGATGATGACAATTGGAGCGGTGCTCATCGGGCTGAGCGTGCTGATAGCCATCGTGGCGGAAGGTCGACCGGGCATCATTTATGTCATGGGCGCGATCGGCCTGATATTGCTGGGCTTCGGGCTGACCATCCACTTCTTCACGGAGGGCGTGGCCGGCAGGCGCACAGGAGCGTAGGGGCTAGCCCAGCACGATGATGCTGCTGGACTTGAGCACGAGGCTCACCTCTGCCCCGGGCCGCAGCTCCAGCGACGACGCCGCTTCCGGCGACAATGCCGCCAACATCGTCGCGCCGGCGTCCGCCGACACCAGCACGCTGTCCCCCACACGGTCCAGCCCGGTGATTGTCGCCCGAAGCACATTGCGCGCGCTCAGCCCATGCGGCGGCTCAGCGGCCACGAGCACGTCGGACGCAGGCACGATGACGGCGATCTCCTCGCCCTTCTGGCGGTCTATGGTGGGCAACCAAAGGGTGAAGCCCGCGAAGGACGCCTCCGTCAGCCCGCTGTCCGGGTGCTGGGCCACCACGCGGCCCTCGAGCAGCGTCTCCATGTGCGCCGGCTCCAGCAGCGGCAGCACGGGCCCCTGATGGAGCACCCGCGCAGGGGTGTCCAGGGCCACCTGCCTTCCGTTGTCGAGCACCAGCGCCTGTTCCGCCAGCGCCCTGACCTCCGACAGCGCGTGGGAGACGTAGACCATCGGGATGCCCGTCTCCTTGTGCACCGCCCGTAGCCGCCGCAGGATGCGCCCCCGCGAGGGCAGGTCCAGCGAGGCCAGGGGCTCGTCCAGCAGCAGCACCTCCGGCGAGGCGGCAAGAGCGCGGGCGAGCGCAACACGCTGGCGCTCGCCACCGGAGAGGGTTGACGGCATGCGGTGCAGCAGCGGCTCGACCTCAAGCAGCGCGACCAAGGTGTTGGGCAGGAGATAGCGCCGTTGCTTGGGCGTGTGGTTGTAGCCAAAGAGGATGTTCTCGCGCACACGGAGGTGTGGGAAGAGGAGTCCGTCCTGGTGCACGTAGCCCACGCGTCGCTTCTCCGGCGGGCGGTTGATCGCAAGGAACCGGTTTTTGTTCGAGAAGAGGGTCCGTTCCCACAGTTGCAGCGTGCCGGCGTCGGGGCGCGCCGTGCCCGCTATGCAGTTCAGCGTCGTGCTCTTGCCGCTGCCGGACGGACCGAAGATGGCCGTAATGCCCGCAGTCAGCGTCGCGTCCAGCTCCAGATTGAAGTCCGGGTAGCTCTTGCGGAAGTGCAGTTCTAGAAAGGGTTCACCCATAGCTAACCTACCGCTCGTTTCAATAGCCACCTGTGTGTGAGAAGCGCCGCCAGGGCCATCGCCAGGGAAAAGCCAATGAAGCGCACCGCGGCAGCATCGTCGCCGGTCTGCAGGTTGGTGTAAATGGCCAGGGGCAGCGTCTGCGTGTGACCCGGGATGTTGCCGGCGACGATGATCGTTGCGCCGAACTCGCCGAGGCC
Organism: Dehalococcoidia bacterium; assembly: GCA_965249605.1. GTDB lineage: Bacteria > Chloroflexota > Dehalococcoidia > Lucifugimonadales > UBA1127 > UBA1127. Next base: position 565,548 of record OZ252245.1, on the reverse strand, counting down.
CCGCGCGAAGGCCAGCAGCGTGCCTGCGGCGATGCCGCGAAACGCGAGGGGGACAGTGACGCCGGTAAATACCTTCCATCGGCTTGCGCCCAGGGTGCGGGCTGCAAGTTCGAGCCGCGTGTCGACGCCTGCCATGGCGACTTCCATGGAGCGCACCATCAGCGGCAGGGCGACAAGCCCGGCGGCCATCGCCGCGGCGAACCACGTGAAGAGGAGCTCGACCCCCAGGCTTTGCTGCAGCCCGGCCAGCGGCCCGTTGCGGCCGAGCAGCAGGAGGAGCGCGTAGCCTGTCACGACGGGCGGAAGCACCAACGGAAACGACACCAACGTGTCCAGCAGCACTTTTCCGCGCACCGATGTCTTTGCCAGGATCCAGGCAACGGCTAACCCGATGGGCAGACCAAGCAGTGTGCCAACAAAGGCAACCCGCAGCGAGAGGAAGAGGACGGAATACTCTTCAGGCGTTGGCAATACGTGACACCCTTTCGTGGTGGGTTGCTCAAATGGTAGCGGGTGCGGGCACGCGTGCCAAGGCGCACCTGTTCGGTTGGAGCACGGGCCTACGGCGTGGTGAAGCCGTGCGACCGGAACGCCATCAGCGCCTCTTCCGTGCGCAGGAACGCAAGGAAGGCGGCTGCGCCCGCTAGGTTGTCCGCGTCCGCCATCGCCGCCGCCGGGTATCGCACCGGCCTATGGCTATCGTCAGGGAAACGCCACAACATGCGTACGCCCTCCGCGCCGGCGACGTCAGTTGCGTAGACTACGGCGGCGTCGACGGAGCCTGAAGCGGCGTATTGCAACGCCGTGCGGACGTCCGGCCCGTAGAGGAGCTTGGGCTGGAGCTTTTCCCACAACCCCAGGCCCTCCAAGGCCTCCTGCGTATAGACGCCAGCCGGGGCCAGCGCCGGATCCGCCATCGCGATGCGGCCAACGTCCTCCCGCAGCAGATCTTCCGGCGCAGCAATGTCGACGCCACCGCTGGGGCCCACCAGCACCAACGCGTTGCCGAGCAGGTCGACACGGCTGCCTGCAGCCAGGAGTTGGGCGGACTCCACATGGTCCATGGGCACCCTGCCTGCGGAGACGAAGACATCGGCGGGCGCGCCCCGGACGATCTGCTGGGCCAGCGTCGTGGAGCCACCGAAGCTGAACAGCACGTCCGTGTTGTGCTCCGCCTCGAACTGCTCCCCCAGCGGCTGGAGGGCGTTGGCGAGGCTTGCGGCGGCAAAGACGGTTATCGACGACCGCTCGCTGCCGCAGCCCGCGGTCACGACGGCCAGCGCCATCGCGGCGGCGAGGAGGGTCGGGAGCAGCAGTAGACGTGATCGCACGGGCGCGCCTCATGAGTGGTGTAGGCCCATGCTAGCACAGGCGGCTGGGGCACCGTCGACGCTGTGGGAGGCCTCGGGATCGAGCTGCCCTACCGGCGCCTTCTGCGTGTGGTATAGTGCAATTATCCAAAATAACCCCTAAGAGGAGAACGTCCGCAATGACCAATCAGACGTATCACTCGGGCGCCAGGGCAACGTTGAGCACGCCGCAAGGCGACCGAGCCTACTACAGCCTGCCGTACCTGGAGAAAGAGGGCCTCACCAACCTGGACCGGCTGCCGTACACCATCCGCATTCTGCTGGAGAACGCGCTTCGCAACATGGACGGCTACCTGGTGGAGGAAGAGGACATCGCCGCGGTGGCCAGCTGGCGGCCTGAACGGCCCCCGGAGCGAACGTTCCCCTTCATGCTTGCCCGGGTGCTCATGCAGGACCTGACCGGGATTCCGGCCATGGTTGACCTGGCGGCGATGCGCTCGGCGATGGCGCGACTGGGCGGCGACCCGCAGAAGATCAACCCGCTGGTGCCCTGCGAGCTGGTGATCGACCACTCGGTGCAGGTGGACTTCTTTGGCTCACAGCTGGCGCTGCAGCGAAACGTGGAGCGCGAATACGAGCGCAACCAGGAGCGGTACAGCTTCCTGCGTTGGGCCCAAAACGCCTTCAAGAACTTCCGGCTTGTGCCGCCCGGCGCGGGCATCGTGCACCAGGTCAACCTGGAGTACCTGGCCGACGTGGTGACGACACGGGAGACATCGGACGGGCTTACCATCTTCCCGGACACCGTCATCGGAACAGACTCGCACACGACCATGATCAACGGCCTCGGCGTACTTGGCTGGGGCGTCGGCGGCATCGAGGCGGAGGCAGTGCTCCTCGGCCAGCCGTACTACATGCAAGTGCCCGAGGTAATCGGCGTCAAGCTCAGCGGCACCCTTCGCGAAGGGGTGACGACAACGGACATGGTACTGACGCTCACGCAGATGCTGCGGCAGCGGGGCGTGGTGGAGAAGTTCGTCGAGTACTTTGGGCCCGGGCTGTCAAACATCCCACTGGCCGACCGCGCCACCGTGGCAAACATGTCGCCGGAGTACGGCTCGACGTGCGGCTACTTCCCTATCGACAGCATCACGCTTGACTACCTGCGCGGCACGGGGCGAGACGAGGCGCAGGTTGGGCTCGTCGAGGCGTACGCCAAGGCGCAGGGGCTCTTCCGCACTGACGACACGCCGGACCCGGAGTACACGGACGTGCTTCACCTGGACCTAGGGGACGTCGAATCGAGCCTGTCAGGTCCGCGGCGTCCGCACGACCGAGTTGCGTTGACCGACATGAAGCGCAGCTTCCGCAGCGCCTTCCCGGAGCAAACCGCCGGCGCCAACGGCAATATCCCGCTTACCTCGGAGACGGAGATTGAGGGCGAGACACACAAGATTGGGCACGGCGCCGTGGTCATCGCCGCCATCACCAGCTGCACCAACACCTCAAACCCCTCAGTCATCATAGGCGCGGGGCTGCTGGCCAAGAAGGCCGTCGAGAAGGGGCTGTCATCCAAGCCGTGGGTGAAGACCAGCCTGGCCCCGGGCTCACAGGTGGTGACCGACTACCTGGCCGCCGCGGGACTGACGCCCTCCCTGGAGGCGCTGGGCTTCCACACCGTCGGCTACGGCTGCACCACGTGCATCGGCAACAGCGGGCCGGTGCCGGAGCCGGTGGCAACGGCAACAGAGGACGACGACCTTGTCGCTGTCTCGGTGCTAAGCGGTAACCGGAACTTTGAGGGACGCATCCACCCGCTGATCAAAGCAAACTACCTGGCGTCCCCCATGCTGGTGGTGGCCTATGCCATCACCGGCACGGTTGACGTCGACCTTTCGGATGACCCACTCGGCGAAGGGGCCGACGGGCAGCCGGTCTACCTTCGCGACATCTGGCCGTCGCAGACGGAGATTCAGGAGACGATTGCGCAGTCGCTGAACCCGGAGATGTTCCGCACGAGGTACAGCACGGTCACGGAGGGGTCAGACGCGTGGAAGGCGATCCCCGCGCCCACGGGCGACCTGTTCGAGTGGGACCCGGACTCCACCTACATCCGCGAGGCGCCGTACTTCCTGGACCTGGAGATGGACGTTGACGAGCCGGAGGACATTCGCGGCGCCCGGGTCCTCGCCATGCTGGGCGACTCGATCACGACGGACCACATCTCGCCAGCCGGGGCCATTCCCGTCGACCGGCCCGCGGGCCAATACCTGATCAGCAAGGGTGTCGAGCCAGTGGACTTCAACATCTACGGCTCCCGGCGAGGCAACCACGAAGTCATGGTGCGCGGCACCTTCGGCAACATCCGGCTCCGCAACAAGCTGACGCCCGAGAAGGAAGGCGACTGGTCCATCTACCTGCCGGGCGACGAGGCCACCAGCATCTTCGAGGCATCCCAGAAGTACCTTGAGCAGGGCACACCCACGGTGATCATCGCGGGGAAGGAGTACGGATCGGGAAGCTCCCGCGATTGGGCCGCCAAGGGGCCGAACCTGCTGGGCGTGCAGGCGGTGGTGGCAGAGAGCTACGAGCGCATCCACCGCAACAACCTGGTGGGCATGGGCGTCATGCCACTGCAATTCAAGCCGGGGGAAAGCGCGGAGAGCCTTGGTCTGACAGGCCGGGAGACATTTGAGGTCGTCGGCATATCAGAGGGGCTTACGCCGGGGCAGACGATGCAAGTGCATGCGGTCAGCGAGGATGGCTCACGGCTGGCATTTGACTCGACGCTGCGCATCGACAACCAGGTGGAGATTGACTACTACAAGCAGGGCGGCGTGCTGCATACCGTGCTGCGACGCCTGCTTCGCGAGGAGTAAGGAGCCCAAGAGTCAGGCACAACAGAAGCCCCGCCCTCAACCCGGGCGGGGCTTCCTACGTTCCGGGGGATTATGACGGCGTTCTAGGCCTCGCCGACGTTCCGGGGAGCGTCCAACGTCGCTGTCCGAAGAACGTCCATGTCCTTGCCCTCAAAGTACTTATAGTTCACATCGATGAAGGACTCCTCGTCCGCAGGCACCTGGTCCTCCGCGAAGATGGCGGTGACGGGGCAGACCGGCTCGCAGGCCGCACAGTCGATGCACTCATCCGGGGCGATGTACATCTGATTGTCGTCAGCGGTGGTGTAGATGCAGTCCACCGGGCAGACGTCGATGCATGCGCCGTCTTTGACGTCGACGCAAGGGGAGACAATTATATAGGTCATGGGTTGGGAAACCCCCTTTCGGTTTTGTCTCTAAATAGCTGCCAGACGGCCGCGCCCCGGCCCACCCGGCGCGTGGCAAGTATAGCACAGCGCATACGCGCCGTGCCTATTCGATGTTCCGCTTTGCTGTCTTTGTGGCCTGCTTGAGGAAGGCCATGTCCTTGCCTTCGAAGTATTGAGCGTTAATCTCCAGATACTCCTTTTCGGCGGCGGGGACGCGGTCCTCCAGGAAGATGGCGTTGACGGGGCAGGCTGGGATGCAGGCGCCGCAGTCGATGCACTCGTCAGGAGCTATGAACATCTGCTGGTCGTCGTCGGTGGTGTAGATGCAGTCCACCGGGCACACGTCGATGCAGCTGCCATCCTTCAACCCGATGCAGGGAGAGACTATTATGTGGGTCATTGCGGGCTGGCCTCCTCTATGCAGGAATGTGTGGACTCGCCTACAGTCGCCAAAACAGCGGCAATTGTACCACACGGCATTCGGGAACGGGAGTGCCGTGGCTAGAGACTGATGCCGTAGTTGCGCTTACGGACCATGAGGCTCACAAAGGTCTCTGTGCGGCGCACCCCTGAAATGGTGCCCACTTCCGACTTGAGGAAGTTGCCCAGGTCCTCGGAGGAAGGGAGGGTCACCCAGCAGAAGATGTCGAAGGAGCCGGTGGTGACGGAGACCCAGGAACTCTCCTTGAGCGCCGCCAACTGCCGGGCAACCTCGTCGATCTTGTCCGGGTCCACCTGGATGCCGACCAACGCCTCCGTGTTGTAGCCCAAGACCTCCGGGTCGGGCAGGGCCACGACCTTGATGATGCCCTCCTGCAACAGCGATTGCAAGCGCCTGCGGACGGTGCCCTCGCTTACGCCAACGTCCCGGGCGATGCGGGCGTTGCTGGCGCGCCCGTTTACCTGAAGTATCTGGATGATCTTGCGGTCCAGTTCATCCATGCGGAGATACCCCTAACGTAAAGTGATACAACAATCGTACGAAGCGTGACGAAATCTGTCAAACTATGGATGTTACAGTGATGTTACAATTCACCGTCGTTGATAATCAGCCGCGAATGCTCTGGATTGTCCCTCGCAGGAAACGTGGCGTGCCTAGTTGGAGCGCAAACTGAGGCTACAAGCGTGAAGGCCCCAGAAGGCGCAAGCCCTGAGGGTTAGCTAGTCTCTGTCTCGAGCTGGGAATAGTTGGGTTGCGTCTCAGTCTCCGCCTCCGAGACGTACTTGGAGGGGCACTTCACGATAACCTGGTCCGCGTGGAACACCCCGTCCGGGCCGTAGCTACCCTCCGCGATGATCTCCGAGTGCTCATTGAAGAAGAGGTCGGGGACGACGCCGTTGTACTGGGCGGGGAGGGTGTGGCTGCCGCCCTCGTCGGCGAGGGCGAAGTTGGCCAGCGTGCCCTGGGGTTCGCGCTCAAAGCTGTCCGGCACCAGCTTGCCGGACACTCGATTCTGAACGCCGTAGGCTGAACTGCCCTGTTCCCGCAACTCATCCACGGTCAGGTAGTAGACCGTGGAGCCTTGGAATGCCAGAAATGCGAAGTAGAACAGCGCGCCAAAGAAGAGGATGCCGCCAATGACTAGCCGTCCATGAGTGCGCAGGAATGACCGGCGCTCCTCCTCGGGATCGTCCAACGGGTATGCGGGTTGCAGTGTGTTATCCATACGTCACTCAAAGTATATCGAGGCGTGGCTGACGGCGCAACGGAATGCGTCGGGCGCTAAATCGCCTCAAACGGGGCTCCCCACAGCGCGAACCACTGCTCCAGCCGCTTCTCCACAGGCAGGTGCTCCGCGACCTTGGCCGCCAATTCCAGCTCCAGCTCATTATTGCGGCGCCGCGTCTGCGCTATGGGAGCGAAGGGATAGTATGTGCCGCGCTTGTGCGTAAAGATCCACTGCACCTCCTGGCCCTGGTAGGTGAAGGGGAAGACCGCGGCCAACAACAGGTCCCGCGCGCCACGCTCGAAGAAGCTCTGGCCCACCACGTAGAGGCCCATTGCCAGGTCCTCAAACTGCTCGTCACCCAACAGCACCCACCGGTAGCCGTACTCGTCCGTCTCCACCGTGAAGCGCGTGCCGGTATTCTGCTGCCCGGAGTGCAGCAGGCCCTGCACCTCCTGCTCAAGTTCGGCAAAGGCGTCGCCGCTGGCCGGCTTGTAGGTGAGGCCCGCTTTGCCCGTGCTGGTGAGCTGCAGGGAAGACGAAAGCGTCGGCTCCGCGACGGCGATGGCGAGGATGGCCTCGTCCGAGGATGCCTGATTGCCCTTGCTGAAAAGGGGCATTATTGTCGTCCCTCCAGATCTTCGGCGAGCTGGTGCAGCCGGGCGACGCGCTTTTCCATGGGCGGGTGCGACGCGAATAGCCCGGCGAGCCTCTCACCCTTGAGGGCGGAGACGATGAAGAAGGCGTTGGCGGTCTCCACCTTCCGGAGGTCGTCGGTGGGGATACGGGCGATGACGCCGGAGATCTTCTGCAACGCGGAGGCCAGCTTGGAGGGCGCGTTCGTCAGGTGGGCGCCGCCGTAGTCCGCCGCGTACTCGCGGTAGCGGGAGAGGGCGAGGATGAGCATCGTCGCGATGAAGTAGACCAGGATGGACACGACGTAGGCCAACATGAGAGCCGCGGCGAAGTTGCCCCCGCCCTCACGGTGACGGCCCATGCCGCCGAAGAGACTCATCCACATGAGCATGTTCATCAGCATGGCGGCCACCGTCGCGAAGAAGCTCGCGAGGGTCATGACGCGGACGTCGTTGTTCTTGATGTGGGTGAGCTCGTGAGCAAGCACGCCCTCGAGCTCGTCGGGGTCGAGCCGCTGCATGATGCCCTCGGTCACGCACACGAGGGAGTTCGCCTGGTTGCGGCCCGTCGCGAAGGCGTTTGGCACATCGGTCATGGCAACGGCGACCTTGGGCTTCTGCATGTCGGCACGCTCAACCAGGCGGTCGATCATGGCGTGGAGATCAGGGTACTCCTCCGGCGTCACGACCTTGGCGTGCATGGAGCGGAGCACCAGCTTGTCTGAGGCGAAATACTGGATGCCCAGCATGACGGCCGCAATGACGACGACGAAGATGATCGGCACGCCGAGGGCCATCATCGCCGTGACAAAGAACAGGTAGAGCGCGGCCAGCATGAACATGGTGAAGTACATGCGCAACTGCAGGCCACCGTCCCTGCGGTAGGTCCAACGCGGGTTCATGGACATGGTTACCCCTTACGGCGCGACTCGCCAAAGGTACGCTTGAGCGACAGCTTCATTATAGCGTAACTGCGAGAGTGGGGACGGGCGATCCGCACAGGGAGGGGCAGGAATAGCGACATCTGGCTTGCATGTGCGGGCGAGTCCTGCCATTGGATTCGATTCGTGTCGACTGGTTTTCAAGAATTGCGAAACGAGTTGCTGGCGAGGATTCGAGTCATTTCGATTCGTCTCATTTCGGGATTTTTCAGAACGAGTCCCCTGCGCTCGGGGGATCTCGGCGCCAACGGAGGGGTTTATGCGGTGGGCGGTTGTGGCTTCCATGTCGGGAGGGTAGCGCGCGGCGGCGCGCCGGGGCAAGGGGGCGATGGCAGGGGCGGGTTGCCGCCTGACGGAGGGACGGGCGATTGGGGAATCACGCCTGCGGTGGGTGCGGGGTGGGTGGCGTCGCGAGGGGGTTGGTGGTGGGGTTGCCCCGCCCGGCGCCCCTCTGGATTCGGTGAGTTCACATTCCAAGTGCAACACCTGATTGTCAAGGGTCTGGGCAGGCGTGCGGTAGCCGAGGCACTTGCGGGGGGTATTGTTGTACAGTTGGATGGCCTGCGTAAAGGCCGCTTCGGAGAGGTCAGCCAGCCGGGTCTTGCGGGGGAGCGGGCACCGAAGGCGGCCGATGGTGTTCTCCACGCCGCCCTTCTGCCAGGGGGATCGGGTATCGCAGAAGAAGGTCTGGATGCCCAGGGAGTGGAGGCGGTAGTGGCGGGCGAACTCGGTGCCGTTGTCGAAGGTGATGGTCTGGCGCCACGCCGGGGGGAGGGGGGCCAGCAGGCGGGCGATGGTGTCGGCGGTGACGTCGGCATGCTTTCCGGGGAGGCGGGCGAGGAGGACCAGGCGGGAGTGGCGCTCAGCGAGGGCCAAGAGGGCGGGGCCGTGGTTGCCGAAGAGCATCAGGTCCCCCTCCCAATGGCCAAAGGTGGCGCGGTCGGCGGCGGCATGGGGGCGCTGGCTGAGGGGGACTCGGTGGGTGATGTGGGTGGCAGGGCTGCCGCCGCGCCGACCGCGAAAGCCGCGCTTGGCCTTGGCCCGGGGCAGGTAGCGCCGCCAGGAGTAGTCCTTCTTCCGCGCCATCTGGGCGTAGATGAACCGGTAGATGCTCTCCGGGGAGATGATCTGCCGACCCGCGTCCAGCGCGAGACGCCCGGCCACCTGCGCCGGAGACCAGCCCGCGCCCAGACCGGCGAGAACCTGCTCCCGTAGCGGACCGTCCCGCTCCAGTCGGGAGCCCCGCCAACGCCGGGCGTGGGCCTGCTGGTTTGCATAGCTGGGCTGGTAGCCCAGCGTGCGGGAGCCGTTGCGCTTCAGCTCCCGAGCCACCGTCGATGGCGGGCGATCCACACCTGCTGCGATTTGCCGGACCGAGGCGCCCTGGGCACGTAATCGGGCAATCTCACACCGCTCTTCCATGCTGACCTGCGTATAAGCGTTTCCCATGCCAACACCTTACTCTGGTGTTGCACTTCGTTTGTGAACTTAGGTTCCTGCTTTCGCAGGAATGACGAGGGGGAGGCGCAGGAATGACGAGTGGGGGGCGCAGGAAGGGCGAGAGGGGGTTGTGGGCCTGCATTGGCCTTAGAGAGCTGGCCGTAGGTGGGACGGCGTCTATTCGAGTCGAGTCGAGTCGTATTTTCTTGCGCCGGTGAGAAACTATTCAGATTTGGGCCAGATAGGGGCCTCTGGCAAAACGAAGGTGATGATCGCCGTGGGGCGCCAAGGTTGGAAATGGGGGTGTCGTTTGCGTCGGATGGTGTTTTCATGCGGGGAGGGTAGCGGGGGGCTCGGCGTTGGCGCGAGGGGTTCGTGGCAGGGTGATGGCCCTTCGACAGGCTCAGGGCGAACGGACGCGCCACGGCTTCTGTGGGTTGCTGGCTTCGCAGGAATGACGAAGAGGTGGGGCCTACCGCGTGGGCGACGGGGTGGTGTCAAGGGAGTGGGCGTTCCCGCTGGCGCGGGACGGGCCTTTCGCGAAAGGCCCCTACGGCATGGGTGATGGGGTCGGGTGAGTCGTGCGGGGGTGGTGACGGGGATGGCGCGCCCCGCCCCTCTGGATTCCTGCCTTCGCAGGAATGACGCAGTGGGGGCGGGAATGACGAAGTTGGGGTGCAGGAAGGACGAGAGGGGGTGCAGGAAGGACGCAGTTGGGGCGCGGGGGTGAGTGGGAAGGACGGGAGTGGGCGAATGGTCGTCGGAGCTAGGTGTTTTGGCCGAGGCCAATGACGATGACGCCGGCAACCACCATCACCGCGCCAATGACGAGCCTCCATGTCAGCCGCTCCATGCCTCGGATGAAGATCTGGCCAAAGAAGATGGCCGTCAGCGGATTCACGGCGACAATCGGCGCAACGACGACGACCGGCGAGTGGGACATGGCGAGGAACATGAGCGTGATGCCGCCGGCAGCAGCCCAACCGCCCAAGCCCGCCCATACGTAGCCCCTGAGCCTCACGTTCTTGTCCCGGCGGATGTCCCGCGCTGAGAGCGCTGATAGCACCAGTACGCCGAAGACCATTCCAAGGGTGGAACCCACCAAGGGCGGCGTGTCCTGCACCACCTGCTTCGCCAGCACCAGGCTCGCGCCATAGGCAATGGAGGCGGCGCCAGCCAGCAGGTACCCCACCAAGAGGGTCCGCGACAGTCTCGCCTGTGTCGCCTGTGCCGTCTCCTGGCTCATCGCCGCTCCGTCACAATCAGCAGCACGCCTGCCATCACCGTGGCGGTGCCTATGGCGATGATCGCGTCCACGCCCTCGCCGAGAAAGATGACGGCCAGGACCAGTGCGGCCACGGGCGACGTCGCGATGATCGGCACAGACCGATTGAGCCCAATTCGGCTGATGCTGGAGTAGTTGAGGAAGCGGCCCAGAAGGAAGTTGCTCATGCCGTAGATGAAAATGGTGAACAGCGCACCCGCGGCAATGTTCAGGACGCTATCTCGATAGAACAGCGCCACCAGCGGAATCAACAGGACCAAGCCGGAGCAGAGGGAGAAGACGGCGACGGTGGTGGGCCGCATGTCTCGAAGGGCCAGACGGATCCACACGTTGGCCATGCCCCAAATGGTGGTCGCGCCCAGGGCGAACAGGAGACCCGTCATACAGCGGACCGCTCCCCGAGGATGGATTGGAGAATGCGGAGGCCGTCCGTCCCGCCAAGCAGTGTCGAGGACGCGCGCTCCGGGTGGGGCATCATGCCGAGCACGTTGCCGCGCTTGTTGACGATGCCCGCGATGTTGTTGAAGGAGCCATTGGGGTTGGCCTCTGCCGTGGGCACGCCGTCCGCATTGGCGTAGCGGAAGACCACCTGGCCGTTCAATTCCAGGTCGACGAGTTCCTTGGGGTCGGCGAAATAGCGGCCCTCGCCGTGGGAGACGGGCATGCCGAGGGCGTCGCCTCGCTGGCAAGCGCGGGTGAAGGGCGTGTCGGCGTTCTCCACGCGCAGGTGCGTCCACTCGCACCGGAACTCGAGGTGGTCGTTGCGGAGCAGGGCGCCTGGGAGCAGACCGGCCTCACAGAGGATCTGGAAGCCATTGCAGCTCCCAAGGACAAGTCCGCCGCGCTCGGCGTAGGTCACTACGGACTCCATGACGGGGGAAAGGCTGGCGATGGCGCCGGTGCGGAGGTAGTCGCCGTAGGCAAAGCCGCCGGGCAGCACGACGCAATCGACGCCGCTGAGGTCGCGCTCCTTGTGCCACACGTAGCGGACGTCCTGCTCCAGCGACTCTCGCAGCGCGACGCCGAAGTCGCGGTCGCTCCAGGTGCCGGGGAAGACCACTACGCCGAACCGCATACGTACTCCGCAATTCCCGGCCAACCCCGTCCATTCGGGGCGCTTGCAACAGGCTCTTGGTTAACGTAGCCGCCCCTCTGCCGGCCCCTCTGGATTCCCGCTTTCGCGGGAACGACGGGGAGGGCCATCCGGGGGGCCTACCTTGCAGTACAGTCTGCCAAGATACAAAAGACCCCAACCGCTCACAAGGTTGGGGTCGAATCCCTCTGAATGCTCGCCTCCGCAGCTAGGCTTCAAGCAACTCCGTGACTGTGGCGTTGACGAGGCCACCGTCGGCCTTGCCCTTCAACTGGCCCATGAGGCGGCCCATGACCTTGCCCTTGTCGCCGGGGCCGGACGCGCCCAACTCGGCGATGATGGCCCGTGCAGCCGCCTCCACCTCGTCCCGGCCCATGAGCTGGGGGAGATATTCCTCCAGAACGGCCAACTCGGCCGATTCCTGGGCTTCGCGGTCATTGCGGCCGACTGCGCGGAAGGCTTCGATGCTGTCGCGGCGCTGGCGTGCCTGCTGCTGGAGGGCGGTGATCGCCTCAGCGTCGTCCAATGGGGCGCCCTTAGCCTTCTCCGCATAGGAGACGGCATTGCGGGCCATCCGCACAACATCACGACGCATAGTGTCGCCGGAGCGCATAGCCTGCCGCATGTCCTCGGCCAGCCGGTCCTGGAGGGTCATGGCAGGGCTACGAGTTCTTGCGGCTCTTGCGGCGTTTGGCGGCTTCCTTCTTCTTGCGCGTCACGCTGGGGGGCTCAAAGTGCGCCCGGCGTCGCGCCTCAGACAGGACGCCGTCCTGCTGAACGCGCTTGTTGAAGCGGCGGAGCATGCTCTCGAAGGTCTCGCCTTCCATCTGGTGGACTTCAGACAATGGTTGCCTCACTCTCGCATCTTAGAGGCTGCATTATAGGAAGATTTCGTAGGGGGTGTCAAGGAACGCGCCTTGGCAGCCGTAGGGGCAACCCCTATAGTTAAAGTTGCTATGACAGAAGCAATTCAACGTGCTGCGCCCGAGGGCCCCGCCCCCGGAGACCAGGTGGAGTTGACCCTCGGCGACCTTACTCCCACCGGCGAGTGCATGGCGACCTGGGACGGCGAGCCCGCGACGGTCTTCGGCGGCATCCCGGGCGAGCGAGTGGTGGCCGAGGTGGTGCGAAGGCGCCGCGACCACGTCGCGATGCGGGTGGTCGAAGTGTTGGAGGCGTCACCGCACCGAATCGAGTCCGATTGCGCGTACTTTTGGCCGTGCACCGGCTGCCAGTGGCGGCATATTTCGTACGAGCACCAGCTGGAGATTAAACGCGACCGCGTGGAGCGCACGCTGCGGGCAGCGGCGGGCCTGGCGGGCGTCGACGTGCTGCCGACCATGCCGAGCCGCTCGACGTCGGGGTATCGGAACCACGCGCGGTTCACAATCGGGCCGGGGGGGACGCTCGGTTACGTCAACAACACGACGCGACGCTTCCTGCGCGTCGATCGCTGCGACCTGATGCACCCGTGGATCAACGACGCCCTCGCGCATCTGCAAGAGCGGTGCGCCGAGACGACGCAGTTGTCGGTACGCTACGGCGTCAACACCGGCGACTACCTGGTGCAGCCGCGGCTCGTTGGGGGTGGCATCGAACTGGAGAGCGGGCAGAAGCACTACACGGAGGCGATGCTGGGGCAGCAGTTCCGGGTGGCGTCGCCCTCCTTCTTCCAGGTCAACACGCCAACGGCGGAGGCCATGGTGGAGCTCGTGGGGGAGCAACTGCGGCTTGAGCCGTCGGACCTGCTGGTCGACGCCTATGCGGGCGTGGGGGTCTTCGCGCGGCTGCTGGCGGACCAATGCCGGCGCGTCATCGCCATCGAGGAATCGTCCGCGGCGGTGAAGGACGCGCGCGTGAACTCGGAGGACTCGGCCAACGTCGAGTTCCGGCTGGGCAAGACGGAAGACGTGCTGCCGACGCTGGACGAAACGCCGGACGCCCTCATCCTCGACCCGTCCCGGGCGGGCTGCGACCGACGCGCGCTGGACGCCGTGCTTCGGCTGGGGCCACGCCGGGTGGCCTACGTGTCCTGCGAGCCGGACGCGCTGGCGCGAGACCTGGCCGTGCTGGTTGAAGGCGGCTACCGGGTGGAGATGGTGCAGCCCGTCGACCTCTTTCCGTACACGCACCATATCGAATGCATCGCCGTCCTTTCGCGGGACGATCGCGTGGCCGCCCCCGCCCTCACGTTGGCGTCGGCGTCTCCGCGACGGCGCGAGCTGCTGCAGTTGCTGGGCGTCGACTACGACGTGACCGTCTCCGGCGTCGACGAGACGCCGGGGGAGGGTGAGGACACGCCAGAGCGGCTGGCAGAGTCGCTGGCGCTGCGCAAGGCGCGGGCCGTCGCTGCAGGGCAGTCGTCCGGGCTGGTGCTGGGAGCGGACACGGTGGTCACGCTGGACGGCGTCGTGTACGGGAAACCCGCGGACGCACGGGAGGCCCAGGCCACGCTGCGGGCGCTTCGCGGGAAGACGCATACGGTGGTCACGGGCGTGGCCGTCGTCGACGCCGCGACCGGGGCGAGCGCCGCCGCCTTCAACGCGACGCGCGTCAACATGCGGGAGTACACGGACGACGAGATGGCGGCGTACATCGCCTCAGGCAACCCCATGGACAAGGCGGGGGCATATGCCGCTCAGGACCCGGGTTTCCGTCCCGCCGCGGCCATCGATGGGTGCTGGACCAACGCCATCGGCCTGCCACTGTGCCGGGTGCGGTCGCTGCTGGCGGAGCACGGCGTCGCGACGCCGCGGGGGGCCGACTGGGGCCCGCCTGACGCATGCACCGGTTGCGCGTCCATTCCAGAGCAAGGGTGGCCGTTGCAGTGAACGTGATGGGCGTCGGGCCCCTGGAACTGTTTGTGGTGCTGCTGGTCGCCTTCCTGGTGCTCGGGCCGGAGCGCATGGTGTCGTCGGCCCGCGACGTGGCCAAGGTGGTCGCCGACTTGCGGCAGACCTTCTCGAACTTCCCCCGAACTCTGGACGACCTGCTGGAGCAGCCGGAAGACCCCGATTCGGAAGAGACCGAGCCGGACGTGGGTCCCGGCGTCGCGAGACCACGCCGGCGGCGCTCGGGTGACGACAACTCGGGCGATGGGGCGTAGCCGTGCGCGACGACGCTCGCCCGCTGCGGAAACACCTCGAGGAGCTGCGCTGGCGGCTGCTCATTGTGGTGATCGCCGTAGTGATTGGCGCGTCGGCCAGCGTCGTGTTCTTCCAACCGTTGGTGGAGGTGCTGCTGGAGCCAGGAGAGGGCTACCTCTCGGACACCGGCGGCCCCATTTACACGGAATTGACCGAGCTGCTGGGCGTGACCGTGAAGGTTGCGCTGCTGGGCGGGCTGGTGCTCGCGCTGCCCATCCTGACGTACCAGGTCATTGCCTTCGTATCGCCGGGGCTCACGCGCCGGGAGAAAACCTACCTCATCTCTATGACTCCGGCAGCGTTGATTTGCTTCGCGGTTGGAGCGGCCTTCGCCTACTACCTGCTGATCCCACCCATGCTGAGGTTCCTGCTCACCTATGCCGGCGACGTCGCGGTGCCCATGATCCGCATCAGCAACTACATCAACCTCCTCATTACGCTGGTATTCTGGATGGGGGTGATCTTTGAAACGCCGCTCATCATGTTCACCGCCGCCAAAGCGGGCATCGTCAGCCCGGACGCGATGGCGAGGGCACGGCGGTTCATCATCGTGCTCGCGTTCCTGCTGGGGGCGATGATCACGCCCACCTTCGACCCGCTGAACCAGACCCTCGTGGCAATTCCCTTCCTCGTGCTCTACGAGGTCGGTCTGCGGCTGGCGCGGTTTGCCCGACCACGGGCGAGGCCAGAGAAGGCGGCGGAGGGCTCGGCGTAGCGCTGCGGCCTCGGAGGGCAGACGGCTATTCCCGAGGGGAGGAAGAAATGGCCACGTACGACATTGTCATCATCGGCGCGGGGCCGGGCGGCTACGTCGCCGCGCTTCGGGCCGCGCAGCTTGGCATGAAGACGGCCGTCGTGGAGCGCGACAGCGTCGGGGGGACGTGCCTCAACTGGGGGTGCATCCCAAGCAAGGCGCTCATCCGCAATGCCGAGGTGGTGAGCCTCTTTAAGAACGCTCACTTCTGGGGGGTCAACATCGAGGGCATGCAGGTGGACTTCGGTTCGGCCATCGACCGGAGCCGCGGGGTGGTGGACCGGATGACGCGGGGCATAAACTTCCTCTTTCGCAAGAACGGGGTGGACGTGGTCAGCGGGCAGGCGAGCCTTCGAGACGCACACACGGTAGTCGTCGAGGGAGCGGATGAGCCACTGGAGGCGTCGTCCATCATCATCGCGACGGGGGCGCGGGCGCGCTCGCTGCCGAGCCTGCCGGTGGACGGCGAGCTGGTGATGACGAGCCGCGAGGCGCTGGAGGCCAGGACCATGCCCACGTCCGCCGTCTTCGTCGGCGGCGGGGCCATCGGCTGCGAACTGGCCTACGTCTACAACGCCTATGGCGTCGACACCACCATTGTCGAGGCGTTGCCGCGATTGCTGCCGCTGGAGGACGCGGAGGTGAGCGCGGAGGTGGAACGGGTCTTCAACAAGCAGGGCATACACTGCAGGCCGGGCACGCACCTGGTGGGCCACCGTCGCGAAGGCAGTCAGGCTGTCCTGACAGTGTTCACGGCGGAAAAGGAGGGCGAGGAAGAGGTGCTCACAGACCGGGTCGTCGTGGCGGTCGGCATTCAGGGCAACGTGGAGGGGCTGGGACTGGAGGAGGCGGGCGTCTCGACGGAGCGGGGACTCATCGCCGTCGACGAGCACCTGCGGACGACAGCCGAGGGCGTTTACGCGGTGGGCGACGTCAACGGGAAGCTGGCACTGGCGCACGTGGCGTCGGCGCAGGGCATCTACGTCGTGGAGCGGCTGGCGGGGCTGGACCCGGCGCCGCTGGACTACGACATCATGCCGCGGGCTGTGTACTGCCAACCGCAGGTGGCCAGCTTCGGAATGACGGAGCAGGCTGCGCTGGACGCGGGACTGGCCGTGCGCGTGGGCAAGTTCCCGTTCCGAGCCAACGGTAAGGCCCTGGGCGCCGCAGACTACGAGGGCTTCGCCAAGGTGGTCATGGAAGAGGGCTCGGAGCGCATCCTCGGTGCGCACCTCGTGGGGCCGGAGGTGACGGAGCTGCTGGGCGAGCTGTCGATGAACCGGCTGCTGGAGGGCACAGCGAGGGAGCTCGGCACGATGGTACACGCGCACCCGAGTCTCTCGGAGGTGGTCAAGGAGGCGGCGCTGGCGGCCATCGGCGAGGCGCTGCACGCGTAGACACCAGAGAGGCGCGATCCCCTCGTTCAGTCCAATTTGGCGGCCCCGCTGTGGTAGAATCGGGGCGCCCACTTGACCGGCAACCCTTCGCAAGGAGAGCGACTTGGCCATCACCGTCCTCATGCCCCGCATGGGCTACGATATGCAGGAGGCCGTGCTCGTCCAATGGCTGAAGGCCGAGGGCGACCATGTGAACCTTGGCGAGGATATCGCTGAGATTGAGACGGACAAGGCCATTGTCCCCATGCCGTCTGTCGGCACGGGCACCCTGCTCAGGCAACTGGCCGCTGAGGGCGAGACCGTCCCCGTGGGGCAGATTCTCGCTGTCATTGGTCAGCCGGGTGAGGAGATTCCGCCGGAGATGCTGGCCGGCCCGGCTCCCGCGGTCGTCGAACCTCAGCCGGCCGCGCCCGCCACACGGGCCGTGGCGCCAACGCCGGCGCCGTCGGCAGCGCCGTCCGGCCTGCGGGCGTCGCCGATTGCGCGGAAACTCGCCGCCGAGCATGGCATCGACCTGGCGCACGTGACGGGCACGGGGCCGGGCGGTCGCATCACGGAGTCCGACGTGGCGTCCTATGCGGAGCAACTGCTGTCGGAGGCGGCGGAGCCCACCACCAGCGCGGAGACAGTTCCCCTGAGCCGCATGCGGTTGGCCATCGCGCGGCTGACGTCCCACAGCAAGAGCGAGATCCCGCACTTCTACATGGCCATCGAGGTATCTGCGGACCCGGCGCTGGCCCTTCGAAGCGAGGTCAACCCCAAGCTGCAATCGCAGAACGTGCGGCTCAGCGTCAACGACATGGTCGTGAAGGCGTGCGCCCTGGCACTGCAGAAGTACCCCACGCTCAACGCTAGCTTCGCGGGCGACTCACTGCTATTCCACCCGTCCATCAACATCGGCGTTGTCGTGGACATGGACAATGAGGGGATCATGGTCCCCTCGCTGCTGGAGTGCCAGGACAAGACCATCATGGAGCTGTCCACGGCGGGCCGCGACCTGGTCCGCAGGGCCAAGGAGAACGCTCTGCGTCCGGATGAGTTGACGAGCGCAACCTTCAGCATCAGCAACCTGGGCAGCCTGGGCGTGTACACATTCTCGGCGGTGGTCCACCCGCCCAACGCGGCCATCCTTGCCGTGGGCGCCATTCGGAAGGAGCCTGTCGTGCGCGGCGACGACATCGTCGTTGGGCAGATGATGAACCTCACGCTATCCGTGGACCATCGGGTGGAGGACGGCGTCACGGCGGCCCGCTTCCTAGGCGAGCTGAAGCGGCTGTTGGAGCGGCCCCATGAGCTGCTGCCGGAGGAGCTTCGGTAGCAGACCCAAATCGACAAACGACTCGTGGAGGTGAACCTTGGCCCGCATGAGCGGAGGCAAAGCTGTCATCGATTCCCTGATGGCGCAGGGCGTGGATACCGCGTTCGGCATCATTTCCGTTCACATGATGGGCGTATACGACGCGTTGTACGACGTGCAGGACCGCTTCCGCTTCATCAGCGCTCGCCACGAGCAGGCCGCTGCGTACGAGGCAGACGGTTACGCCCGCGCGACGGGCAAGCCGGGGGTGTGCTTCACCAGCACCGGACCGGGCGCGGCCAACACGCTCGGCGCGTTGGGCGAGGCGTGGTCGGCGTCGTCGCCGGTGCTGCAGGTCACGAGCAATGTCGACCTAGCGCTGGTGGACAAGGGCCTCGGCTTCCTGCACGAGCCATTCAAGCAGCAGCAGATGTTCGAGTCGGTTACTCGCTGGACGGCAATGCCCAGGTCACACCAAGAGATCTCCCAGACGATGCTGGACGCGTTCAATCGCTTCCAGACGGAGCGGCCTGGCCCCATCGAGATTGAGGTGCCCACGGACATCCTCCACTCCGAGGCGGAGGTAGAGGTGCTTGGTCGGCGGGAGCAGGCCAAGTCGGCAGGGGATCCGGCGGCTATCGCGCAGGCGGCCGACGCGCTGGCGGGCTGCAAGCGCATCGTCATCTGGGCCGGCGGCGGCGTGGTATCGGGCGCGGCGACGGCGCAACTGAAGGCACTCGCCGAGAGGCTGGGGGCGGTGGTGGTGACGACGTACGGCGGCAAGGGAGCGTTCCCGGCGGACCACCCGCAGTACGCCGGCGTTACCTGGGGAGGTCGCGGCCCCTACGGGCCCAACCCCATCCACCAGTATCTCCCCACGGCGGACGCGGTCGTCATAGTGGGCAGCAGGATGCCGTACCACATGACCAGGATGGTGGGCATACAGCTTCCAGAGACGATCGTGCAGATTGACATCGACGGCGCTGAGCTTGGGAAGAACTACCCCGTCAAGGCTGGGGTGCAGGGCGACGCCGCGCTGGCGCTGGAGCAGCTTTCGGCGGCGCTGCCCGACTCGGCGGGAGGCGGCGACGGGGCGCAGGAGGCTGCGGGGCTACGGAAGCAGCTTCGCGAGGCCTTTGGGGCCAGCGAGCCGAACCAGCAGCGCACCCTCGACGCCGTGCGCGGCGTCATCCCCCGGGACGCCATCGTCGTGGCCGACGCCACGCTTCCGGCGTACTCGGCGGTGCAGGGCTTTCCGGTGTACGAGCCGCGCACGTATATGGGGCCCCACGGCTGGGCGGACATCGGGTTCGGGTTCCCGGCGGCGCTGGGCGCGTCCGTGGGACGCCCGGACGTGCCCGTCGTGCTGTTCAGCGGCGACGGGGGCTTCCAACTCAACCTGCAGGAGCTCGGCACGGCGGCACAGTACAACATCCCGCTTACGGCCATCGTGTGGAACAACAGCTCTTGGGGCGTGCTCAAGGGGCAGCAGCGGACGCTCTTCCACGAGCGCTACATGGCGTCGGACCTGGTGAACCCCGACTTCGTGCGGCTGGCGGAGTCCTACAGTCTTGAAGCTACGCGCGTCGAGAACCTGGCCGAGCTGGAGACGACGTTGGACGGGGCCATCGCGAACAGGGGCTTCCACCTCATCGAGGTGTCGATGCCCAACGACTTCGCGGGGTTCCGCTAGCGCAGGCTAAATGCCCATGACGCTGTAGCCGGCATCGACGTGGATGACCTCGCCGGTGACGCCGGAGGAAAGGCCGCTGCACAGGTAGAGGGCAGTGCCGCCCACATCCTCATGAGTGATGTTACGCGCCATGGGCGCCCGCTCGGCGTGGATGCGCTTCATGTCCCGATAGCCGGAGATCACCCTCGACGACAGCGTGTCCAGCGGCCCAGCTGAGATGGCGTTCACGCGGATGCCCGCCGGGCCGTACTCGGCGGCAAGCTGCCTCACTGAGTTCTCGAGCGCTGCCTTGGCCACGCCCATGACGTTGTAGCCGGGGAAGACCTTTTCCGCGGCAAGGAAGGTCATTGCCACCACGGTCCCGCCGTCAGTCATCAGCGGAGCGGCATGCCGCACCATGGGGATGAGCGAGTAGGCGCTGACGTCCAGCGCCACCCGAAAGCCCTCCCGGTCCGTCTTGGAGAAGTCGCCGCCGAGGTCATCGCGGTTGGCGAAGGCGATGCTGTGGACCAGGATGGAGAGCGAACCCAGAGACTCGCCAACCTGCTGGTAGAGGTTGACGACTTCTTCGTCCACGGACATGTCGCACTGGAACAGCGGCGCGTCGCCTATCTCTGGCGCGAGGGCCTGCACCGACTCACGCAATCGCTCGTTCTGGTACGTCAGGGCAACGCGCGCGCCAGCCTCGTGCAGCGCCTGGGCAATCGCCCACGCAATGCTCCGCTGGTTCGCCACTCCAAAGACAAGGGCGTTCTTTCCGCTGAGGTCCACCGTGTACATGCAGCCTCCAAAGGCCCAGTTTCAATGCGAATGCCCGAAAATCATAGCATACGCGGGGGGTGGGCTGCGGGTGGAAAGAGAGCGAGGATTTCACGGCCGCGGGAACGACGGTCGTGGCCCGAGGCCTCGTGAATCATGCCTATGCTTTGCCTGAGATGACCACGTCCGCGCGCTCTTTGACGCGCTTGTGGTCCATGTACCACTCGAAACCGATGGCCCAGCGCTCCACCCAAACAGGGTTGTCCGGGCGATTCGAGAGCCGCGCCGTCCGCTCGATGGGTTGCGTGTCCACGTATACGGAAAGGTCGTAGGCGTCCATGAGCTCGGGGCGCATGGAGTAGACGCCGTCCACCAGAACTATCCCGTCGGGTCTCACTTTTACCCAGTCCAAGCGTTTTTCCGCTATCCAGTCGTAGAGTTGGTAGCGGCCCGGTTCGCCTCGTCGGAGGGGGCGGAGGACCTGCGCGTCCAAGGCACGCCAGTCGACGTGCTGTTCGTAGCATTGCTCGGGCGAGAGGCCGTCGGGCGGGTCGACGCCGAGGTCGCTGTAGAAGAACTCCAGGTCGACAACCTGACTGCCCGGAAGCAACCCGTTCAGTGTCCGCGAGAGGGTGGACTTGCCGGAGCCGCTCGGCCCGTCGATGGCGACCATAGTCAGCGGAGCGCGGGCAGCCAATGCGTTGATCAGCGCAATCAACTCCTCGATCGTCATGTGAATTGCCACGATCGACTCCAATCCAGGAAGGGCGCCGCTACCACCACACAACATCGTCCGGCGCACCCTCGGGGCGCTCCGGGCGGGCTATCCATGGAAAGGCGCTCAGGTACTTCCAGCCGTGGTCGGCGAAGATCATGACCACGTTACCGGACTCCATATCCGCGGCGACGCGGCGAGCGGCGTGGAAGACCGCTCCGGCGGAGATGCCTCCAAAGATCCCCTCCGCTTCGACCAGTCGCCGTACTGCCTCGAAGGCCGATGCGCTGTCCACCATGAAGCGCCGGTCCAGCAGCGACATGTCCAGCAACGGCGGAATGTACCCTTCTTCCAGGCTGCGCAGGCCCTGCAGGCGCTCGCCGAATTGCGGCTCCACGCCCACGACGATGGTCCGGGGGTTGCGCTCCTTCAACCTGCGACCGACGCCGGTGATGGTGCCGCCCGTGCCGATGCCCGCCACGAAGGCGTCGACCTGCGGCAGCGCCGCAAGCACCTCGGGCCCCGTGCCGTCATAGTGGGCCTGAACGTTTACGGGGCTGGCGAACTGCTGGGCGAACCACCAACCGTTCTCGCGAGCCAGCCGCTGCGCCTCCTCGATTGGGCCGAGCATCCCCGAACGCGGCTCCGTCCATTGGATCTCGACGCCGTACAGCTCCAGCAGCTCAGGGATGCCCGGGGCCACCTGCGGCGGTACGACGGCACGCATTGAGTAGCCTCGGTGCTTGGCGCACGCTGCCAGCGCCAGGGCCATGTTGCCGGTGCTCGCCTCCACGATGGTCTGGCCCGGCGTCAGCGCTCCGCTCTCCTCGGCGGCCTGGATGATGCGCAGCGCCACCCGGTCCTTGATGCTGCCGCTGGGGTTGTTGCCCTCCAGCTTGGCGAACAGTCGTACGCCGGGCTTGGGGCTGGAGTGCGGCAGCTCGACCAGGGGTGTGCCGCCAATCGCCGAGAAGTAGTCGAGAGCGCTCATTCAATCCTCAAACAAGTCAACTTCGGAAGGCTTCCGCCGTATCTGACCATGTTAGCGGCGGAACGACCTTGCGTCACGCCCTCGCGCGCGCTTGACACTACAATGCGGCGGGCATACTGTTGCCTAAATCAGCACGAACAGCGGCACAAACACAGGAAGGAGGGAAGCAATGGCCATTTCTCTCAACCACACCGTCGTCCCGGCTCACGACAAGGAAGCGTCGGCAAAGCACATCGCCCACATCCTCGGCCTGAAGTACGAGGGCGTAATGGGGCACTTCGCCCCGGTACGCGTGGACGAGAAGTTCACCCTGGACTTCGACAACCGGGAGAACTTTGAGTCGCACCACTATGCCTTCCGGGTGACCGAGGAGGAGTTCGACGACATCTACGGCCGCATCCAGGCGGATGGCGTCGTGTACGGCAGTTTGCCGGGCTCACAGGACGACATGGAGATAAACCACCGCCGGGGTGGGCGCGGCTTCTACTGGAAGGACGCCAACGGGCACAGCTGGGAAGTCCTGACCGTCCCGTCGTAACGGCAGCGCAATCGTCCTCGACGCCCCTGACGTTACGCGGGCTCGCCCTTGGATGCAGGGGTTGAGGTCTTTGTGGCAACGCGCAGCGAAGTGAGGGATCCCGGCTGTCGAAGGGAGGTTGATGGGCGACTTTCCTCGGCGCATGCCGGCGACGTATTTCGGTCTTTGCGCAACTCCCTCCTGTACAAGTGGGCAAACTGGGTTGACAATCACATAATTGACATATAGGATTCGGCAAACCGTTCAGAAAATCTGACGGCTCGAAATAGAGGAGGTTGGAAGCCATGTTGACAAAGGAAGACAATGAGCTGCTTACCAATATCGATCGGGGCACCCCGATGGGCGAGGTGTTTCGCCGGTTCTGGATTCCAGCAGTGCTGGCAGAGGAGCTTGCGGGACCGGACAGCGACCCCATAGAGATCACACTCCTCGGCGAATCCCTCGTCGCATTCCGCGACACCGACGGCAAACCCGCGCTGATGGACAAGTACTGCCCGCACCGTGGCGCATCGCTGTTCTTCGGTCGGAACGAAGAGTGCGGCATTCGCTGTATCTACCACGGCTGGAAGTTTGACGTCGCGGGCAACTGCGTCGACATGCCGAACGCGCCGGAGGGCGAGACGTTCAAGAGCAAGATCAAGATTCGCGCCTACCCGTGCGTGGAGGCCGGCCGCCTTATCTGGACCTACATGGGACCGGAGGAGAGCAAGCCCCCCTTCCCAGAGTTCGAGTGGACGAAGATGTCGCTGGACCACGTCTACGTGCGCAAGTTCGTGATGGAGTGCAACTACCTGCAGGCGATGGAAGGCGACTACGACCCCGGCCACGGGCCCTTCCTGCACACCGTGCTGGACGGCGGGCCGCAGGTGCCGCAGTACAACGTCATCCCCAACCAGAACCGGATGCGGCCGACCCCTGAGAACGAGGAGTTCCCCAAGGCTGTGGGACCCCGGCGTCAGACCGACCAGGACAAGGACAACTGGGGCTACGTTGAGAACTCCGACTCCGGCCTCCTCTTCGTCCGGGCGGGCGAGCGGCAGGACGGCACCAAGTTCGCCAGCGTGTCACCGTGGATGGCGCCCATCTTCCCGACGGCCGGCACCACGGCGGGCCCCAACACCTACTCCAGCAACATCCGGATTCCCATCGACAACAAGAGCCTCATGTTCTACCGGGTCCGGTGGGCATATGACCCCATTCCCGACGCCGAGCTTGAGCACTACAAGAACGACGGCTGGTACTTCCCGGAGCTCATTCCCGGCACCTTCAAGCCGGTGAAGAACATGGCCAACCACTACCAGATCGACCGCAACATGCAGCGGTACTTCAACTACTCCGGCCTGACCTGCTTCCCGCTGCAGGACATCTCCATGATGGAAGACCAGTGGGGGGCCGTTGCCGACCGCACCCAGGAGCATCTGACGAGCTCCGACTTCATGATTATCGCGGTCCGCAGGCGCTTGCTGAAGATGGCGCGGAACATGATGGAAGGGGAAGAGCCCCAAGAGCCGTGGCGTCCCACGGCCTACTCCTACCACCGTGCAGCGGTAATGGAGACGGATGGAACAACGGTCGAGGAATTGATTGCCAAGGTCAAGGCCACATGCACGTCGCAGCACCTGACCGACAAGGTAGTCGTATAGTCGCAGCGGCATAGGCCGGGGCAAGCAGCCAGGGCCAAGAGAACGATATTGACGCCCAGCCCGCATGGGCTGGGCGTCTCAACGGGAGAAGGAACTATGGCAGAAGAGGAAAAGATTGCAGTAATCGAGGGACCACACGGGGCGGCAGAGATCATTGAGATCTGGGAAGGCGGTCGCCTCCTCGGATTCGAGGTCCGCCACGGGGGCGTCGCAGTCAAGTGCAGGAACATCGGCGAGGCGTACATCGAGGCCGGCGAGCAGGTGGGTAAGGAAGTACAGGGGCAAGGCCGCAAATACGCCTAAGCCCGCCGCCCGGGCAGCATCGATACGGGAGCGAGGGGCGCCAGCACAGACGTGCGGGCGCCCCTCCCATTTGCCGTGGAAGACCGCCATGGGCCACGAGGCCCTGACCCTGACGGGAGGAAGCCTAGCTCTCGTGTAATGTGGCGTCCTGTTGCGGGGTCGGCGTTCGCCGTGGCGGGCGCAGGAAGAGCATCAGCACACCCGAGGCTGCGGCGGACACTGCGAAGCTCGTAAAGGCTATCGTGTAGCTCCCCGTATAGTCGAAGACAAAGCCCGCAAAGACTGGCCCCAGCACCAAACCGAACATCTGGACGAAGTCCATGGTGCCGGATATGGTCCCGAAGGCCCGACGACCGAAGTAGGCGCCGCGGGTGGCGTTCATGGTAACTGCGCCTCCGCCCCAGCCCACTGCGTAGACTACGATGTACAGGACCAAGAGCGTCCAGCCGTCTGTGACGTTACTCAGGATGAGAGCGCCTACGCCCACCATCATCATGCTGACGGCCATGATATAGCGAGGCGGGAAGCGGTCCGCCATCCATCCAAAGCCCAGCCGGCCTACGACACTGGTCAATGTAGTCGCCGCAAGGATGGACGACGCAACCTCGAGGCTCCGTCCTGTATCGACCATGAAAGGCACCACGTGCAGGGAGATGGCACCAACCGCGAACTGCCGTAGTCCAAAGGCGATAGCCAGGAACCAAAACACCGGCTGTCGCAGCGCGCTACGCAGGGTATAGTCGCCCTCCAGGTGTTCCGGCGTGGCCCGGGCAGTACTCGACCCATCGGCTGAGCTTGCGACGGCGGGCGCCGTCTGTCGCTCGCTGGGGCGTTCGCCGTCGGGGAGCATGCCGTAGTCCTCGGGGCGGGTTCGCATGACCATCGCCAGGGGCAACGCCAGCACCCATACGGCGATGCCAGCCACAATTGCGGTCTTGCGCCAACCATAGTTGACTATGAGCAGCCCCAAGAACGGGATGAACAGCCCACCCAGTCCGCTGCCCGTCAGGGCGATGCCGATAGCAATGCCCCGCTTCTTGACGAACCAATTGGCAGGGGCGACCAGCGCCGGCACCCTAATGCCGATGGACATGCCTACCGAGATGACACCCAGAAAGACGACGTAGAACTGGAGGAGGGAGTCGACCTGGCTCATAAGCAGGAATCCCACTCCCATTACCATAGCGCCGATGCTGATCATGCGCCGCGGGCCAAAGCGGTCCACAAGGTAGCCGCCAAGGGGGCCCATCATGCCGCCTTCAAGCTGCGATAGGGCGATGGCCCCACTCAGGGCCGCCCGGTTGGTGGAAAACTCCTCTTGCAGGGACAGGAAGAAGACGCCAAACCCCTGCCAGTACAAGCCGCTGCCGATCACCAGGATGCTCATGGACGCCAGGACAATCCACCAGCCGTAGAAGATGCCCGACGGTCGGGCGTGTTCTGTCTTCTCGCTGCTCATGCAACTCCAAAACCACGGGTTTGCCAGACGGGACAACAGGCCCAGTGTGCGTTATGTCACACCCAAGGCCAGCAGTAAGGCGCCAATCCCCGATATCGCTATGCCCATAAGGACCCGGGGGCTGAAGCTCTCCAGGTTCCTGTTGAAGATAAATGCAAGAAATGGCGTGAACACGACTCCCAGCCGCGTCAACGGCGTCACCACTGACACCGGCGCAATGGCGAGCGCCGCAAACCGGAAGAGTTGCGCGAGGAACACTGCCACCGCGCTGGCGAGAAAGAAAGAGATGATTTTCAGGTTGAAGCCACTCAGGTCACGAATCCGCCCGGGAAGCGCGAGAGATGCCACCAAAACTGAGGCGGCCGCAATGTATGCGACCATGCCACCCGCAACACCCAACCCCGTGTCCTCCAGGGCATACCGGATCATGACGGGGCTTGTCCCGTATGCTGCAGCCGAAAGCAGGCCATAGAGGTACCCCTCAGCGTAGCGGGGCGCTATGGCTGCGTTGGGCCGCGCCGGGGCATCGGACGGGGCGGACTGACTCGACGCTGGCGGCGCGACGGGAGACTCAGTGGATTCGGTCGGCGCCGGTTGGGGCTGACGCCTTCGCTCTATCATGACCAGTGGGCCCACCATGAGCAGCAGGATACCCACAAACATGAGGGGGGTGACATTCTCGCCCAGCACGAGCACCGCGACGACCACAGAGTAGAGGGTGTTGGTGGCCTGCAGGGGCTGCGAGCGATTGGACCCAATGGCGTCGATGCACCGGTAGTTGCAATAACGGCCAATCAGGAAATGCAGCACACCGGCGGCAGACAGCATCCCGAGCGCTTCCAAGGAGAGGTCAAAGGTATCGAGGAGTTGGCCCGTGGCTGCGGCAGCCACCACGAAAAGCGGGACGCCCATGATCACGGTTATGTACAACCCATAGGATGCCGAGCTGC
This sequence comes from Dehalococcoidia bacterium, assembly GCA_965249605.1. Taxonomy (GTDB): domain Bacteria; phylum Chloroflexota; class Dehalococcoidia; order Lucifugimonadales; family UBA1127; genus UBA1127. The sequence continues at coordinate 538,264 of OZ252245.1, read as the reverse complement.
CCACCACCCCACGTCGTGCAGCAATGGTGCTGAATCCAAAGGAGAGGGCGGAGAGAACTGCAAACAGGGCGCCCAGCATATTCGTTCCTATGGCAAGACTGCCGCGTTCATGTCCCGGCAAGAGCGGCGCGCTTGAGAGGAGCTTGGGACGGGACTATTATAGCGGGATACTTGAGGGCTTGCTGAGACGGCGCCACGTCGGCGTAGACATGGCCAACGGCGAGGGTGGCGCTGATGAGAGGAGCGGGCAATGGGTTGGTCAATCCACCATCCAAAGGGACTTCTGTACCATGACGCGTCCCAGGCCTTTCCGGGGTACACGCTCATCGCGATGTCCGGGGGGGATACCGCCTACCTCATAGACATGGAGGGCCGCGTCTGCCACCGCTGGCACCTCGAGCAGGGGCTCGCGTACGGGTTCCTGCTGGAAAACGGTAACCTGCTCTGTCGAACGCGTGGGGCCGGCGGCACGGGCGCGCCAGGTGAGATGGTGTCGGGCATCGTGGAGCTCGACTGGGACGCAAACGTCGTTTGGGAGTACTGGGATTCGCGTGCGCACCACGACTTCGAGCGGCTGCCCAACGGACATACGCTCGTGGTGCGCTCAGACCCGATGCCGCAGGACGTCTCGCGCCTTGTACGCGGCGGGCGCGGGGACATCGACGCCCCGATGGCGGGCGAGATGGTCCGCGAGGTGGACGCGGAGGGATCAACGGTCCGCGACTACAGCATGTGGCAAGCGCTCGACCCGGAGCAGGACGTCATGTGCCACTGGGAATCGCGGAGCCAGTGGCTACACCAGAACGCACTGAACGTTACGCCGGATGGCGACCTCCTGGTCAGTTTCCGGCAGATCGACACGGTTGGCATCGTGGACCGCAACACGGGCCAATTCACGTGGAAGTGGGGGCCGGGCGAGATTTCGCACCAGCACCACCCCACGTACCTGGACAATGGCAACATCCTGATCTTCGACAACGGGCCGCACCGTGGCGGAGCCACCTACTCGCGCGTCGTCGAGGTCGACCCGAAGACCGACAAGATCGAGTGGGAGTACGTCGGCGACCCGCCGATCTCGTTCTACAGCTTCCACATCAGCGGCGCTGAGCGGCAACCCAACGGCAACACGCTGGTCACCGAGGGCGCTCCGGGGCGAATCTTTGAGGTCACGAACGAGAAAAAGATCGTGTGGGAATACGCGAACCCGCACCGGATACCGGGGGGCGCACCGTTCGGCTCCGGCACACCGAACTCGGTCTTCCGAGCCCACCGCTACACCGCGGACCATCCGGCGCTGGCGGGACGGGACCTCTCGCCGGAGCCGCCCGCGTAACCTCCATCTCGGAAAGGCAACGGCCTTTGAAAGCCGCTCGCAGGCTTTCGGTTGGACAGGAGGACGGTCTACGAGTATCTTCCGCATGACCAGATGACGCAGCGGCCAACAGGGAAGGCAACGCCGGAGGCAGGATGACGCAGGTCAAGACCAAGGCTGGCATCCCCCGCATCGTCCGCAGGAACACGCTCCTGCTGGCCTCCTCGCAAGCGTTCAGCGGCGCGGGCGGACAGATGGTGCCGACGCTTGCCCCGGTGCTCGTTGTGCAGATGATCAACAATGCGTCGCTGGCGGGCATCGGCACCAGCATCACTGGCCTGAGCCGGCTGATCATCGCCTACCCCATTGGCCGGCTGACAGACGCTTTCGGGCGGCGAGTGGGCGTCGTCATTGGGCTGCTGCTGACCGGGTGCGGCGCGGGCGTCGTCGGCGCTGCGGCAATCATGGACAACTTCCCCATTCTGCTGCTTGGGCTGCTGGTCATGGGACTGGGCACGGGCGCGGTCCAACAGTTGCGCGTCGCGGCAGCCGACATGTATCCGCCCAGCCGCCGCGCTGAGGGCTTGGGATTGGTGCTCACCGGCTCGCTGGTGGGAGCGGTCTTCGGGCCAATCCTCATTCGCACCTCGGAGGCACTGGCGCCCAGCTTCAACCTCGAGGCGATCGCCATGGCGTGGTTCTTTGTTCCCGTCGCGGCGATCGGCGGCATCTCCATCATCATGCAGGTGCGGCCTGACCCCAAGGAGATCGCGAGCAACCTCTCGGACTACTACCCGGACTACGTCCCGCCTCCCGCCGTTCAGGGCGTTCCTCCCAAGGTGAGCATCGTCACCTTCGTGAAGGAATACCCCAAGCTCACGGCCTTCGTCTCCATGTTCAGCGTGCAGGGCAACATGAACATGATGATGGCGATGACCTCCCTTGCCCTCAACGAGCACGGGTTCCCGCTCTCAGCCATCTCCCTCTCAGTGGCCATCCACGTCATTGGCATGTTCGGCTTCTCCATCCCCATTGGGCGGATTGCAGACCGAATCGGACGCCGCAACACCATGCTCATTGGCGTCTTTGTGGCTGCGTGCGGCACGTGGTTTGTGGTGGCGACGCCCTACTACTGGATCATCACGCTGGGCACCTTTCTGGTGGGTCTAGGTTGGTCAGGCGTAAACATCTCGGCGACGGCGCTGTACGCGGACACCACCGCTCCGTCGGCCCGCGGCCGCGTGATCGGCGCGAACGACACCTTCACCGCCACTGCGGCCATCGCCATGCCGCTCGTGGGCGGGGTGGTGGTCGAGCAACTAGGGCTGCACATGCTTGGGTTCTTCGGGATGGCCCTCATGGCGCCGGCACTCTTCTTCCTGCTGCGCCTCAGGGAGCGCTACCCCGGCTCGTACGAGGGGCCAAACCAAAAGGAGCCGTCGACTGCGCCTGGTTAGGCCGAGGGAGACCTTGCCGACGGCGGCAGGGTTGTGTACATTTTCGTTATCACGCCCAACTATGGAGGGAATTTATGTCTGAGTTTGAAGCCGGACAGCGTGTCCGCATCAAGGAAGCCATCGGCGAGCTCCCGGACAGTTGGATGGGCCGCGAGGCCACGGTGGTGGAACCGGCGCCCCGGGACCAGGGCTTGCTGGTGCGCTTCGACGACGAGCCGAACCGCACCTATGCCGTGGCGGAGAACTGCCTGGAGGCGGCGTAGCGGCGAGAGCGCCTCGCACCCCATAAGTGACAACAAGACACTTACCGGGCCCAGGAGGATGGAATGGCCCTTTTCTCAGAAGGACAGCGGGTGAAGATAGACCGGGGAGCGAAGGACCCACCTTCGCCAACCGTGCTCTTTGACCGGACCGGGTACATCTTCCAAGTGATTGCCATGTTTGACGGAACCAGGAAGGAAGGCGCCCCCACGGAGTACATGGTCTGGTTTGACGGCGACTCCCAGCCCAAGCATGCTGCGGAAAGCTGGCTCATCGCCATTTAGGCCAGTCTGGCGGCTCTGTCTCGGCCGGAATGCGAAAGGCCCCGTCCATTCGCCCTTGGTTGTGTGCAAGGGATGATGGAAGGGGCCGTTCGCGTCTTTGTCAGATGGGTGGCGCCAGAGTGAGTAACTGAAGTGGTGCCGAGGGAGGGTGTCGAACCCACACGCCCTTTCGGGCAGCGGATTTTAAGTCCGCCGCGTCTACCGTTCCGCCACCTCGGCCTATTCGCACAACGTGCAGCTATTCTAGCGTTGGCCTCGTGGGAGCGGCAATGCGGAGGGTGGAGATCCCGTGGAGGCGACGGGCGGAATCGAACCGCCGAATAAGGGTTTTGCAGACCCTCGCCTTAACCACTTGGCTACGTCGCCTCGATGACCTGGTGCCCAGGGCGGGACTCGAACCCACACGGGTTGCCCCACGGCCCCCTCAAGACCGCGTGTCTACCAGTTCCACCACCTGGGCAGGCTACAGGCAAACCGAACCAGCGTAGGTGTCGGCTCCATAGCAATCTTGCCACTCCAAGGCCGACGCTGTCAATGCGCTCCAGCTTGGCGGACGGCATTCAGTAGGGTAGCATTGACCTCACCATGACCACTGGACCTGACAGCCCCTTCCGTCCCGAACTCTTCCGTAGGGAGGACGAGTCTCCGGACGTCCTCTTCTACCGGGAGCCTCGCCTGGTCGTCCACATCGACGATCAGGCCATAGAGGCCGTCGGCGAGTACCTCAGCGCGAGCCTCCCGTCGGAAGGCATCATTCTGGACCTGATGAGCAGCTGGCGATCGCATCTTCCGGCGGACTTTGCGCGGGAGAGGCTCATCGGGTTGGGCCTCAATGCCGTGGAGCTTGCCGAGAACCCGCAGCTCGACGACTGCCTAGTGGCGGACATCAACACCGTGCGCGGCCTGCCCTTCCGCGACAACTCGCTGCACGCGGTCGTCATCACGGTCTCGATCCAGTACGTCACGCACCCAGTGGAGATCTTCCGAGAGGTGAATCGAGTGCTGGAGGACCGGGGCAGCTTCCACATCATCTACTCCAGCCGCATGTTCCCGACCAAGGCCACTGCCATTTGGCGCATGCTGGGCGACCACGAACACGCACAGCTCATTACGGCGTACTTCGCGATTGCCGGCGGCTGGGAGCAGCCTCGGGTACTGGACATCAGCCCAAATCCTGGCCTGTCCGACCCGGTCTTCGTGGTCTCTGGCCGCAAGCTGGCGGAGTGACGCAGGGCCCGCGTCACCGCCACGACCAAAACGCCCCGGTCCCTTCCGCTATGGCCCTCGGCTCCGCGATGCCGTTCGCGTCGAGCACGATGACCTGTTCATCCGAGCGCACGGTGCCGTCGGGCTCCGGTATCCGTCCAGCAAACACCAGATGCGAGCCGTCCGGCGACCAGAGGGCATGTGAGTGCGCGTATTGGTCAAAGTAGCTGAGCCAAATGAACGTCTCCGCTGTAGGGAGGAAGCGCACGAGCTCTCGCGGCGGCGACCCGTCAAGGCCAACCACCTTCCACACCAGCCATTCCTGGCCTTCGTCAAGCGAAACGTACGCAAGGCGTGAACCGTCCGGCGACCAAGTGAATGCAAGCGTCGGGTCGGCGGTGGCCACCAACTCTTCTCCCGTTTCCGTGTCCAGGACGCTGAATCCCTCAAACAGCGACAAGCCATGAAGCAGGTCGTGAGAGTAGGCTATTCGGCTCTCCACGGGCGACCAGAGGAAGTAGGTGATTCCCTCCACCTCCGTCAGGTGACGCGAGTCCCCGCCGTCTGCCGACGCGGAGTACAGCGCGAGCCCGCCGGTCGGCGCCGCGCCGACGTATGCAACGCGCTGGCCGTCCTGGGAGAAGCCTGGGGCGCGGAAGGCGGTCCCGGTGACAGGTAGTTCCTCAGCCTCCAGCATGTCCGTTCCGCTGGCTGCAATCAGCTTGTCACGCACGTGCAGGAGCGCGCCATCGTCGGAGGGCGACCACACAAAATAGAGCGGCGAGCCGGAAATCACTTCCGCCGCCCCGCCTTCGCCGTTCGCGTTTGCCGTGTACAGCGTCAATCCTGACGCGCCGGACGCAAGAAAGCCCAGATGCAGGCCATCGGGGCGCCAGTAGGGGTAGTGCGGCGCTCCCTGCGCGACCAACCCAACGTTGAGGGGGTTGTTCGCAAAGACAACGGTCTCCTGCCCGGACGAGAGGTCAATGACGCGTAGATCGACGCCGTCGTGCGGTGAGCCGCCGGAGACGACGCGAGAGGCCGCCAGCCGTGCGCCGTCCGGCGACCACGTTGGCCATGCATAGTAGGAGGAGCGGGCCTGTGCCAGCCCCGCGGACACAAGGCTCGCGACGGGGCCGGAGTTGATGCGGGTGAGCTGCTTTTTTTGTGTTCCATCGCCCCGGATGGTATAGACATTGCCGTCGATGCCAATGTAGGCGATTAGGTCCACCGGCGCCGGCAGACGCGGCTCGGGTGTGGCAAGTTCACGGTTCACCGGGGCGCCGCATGCCACCAATAGCATGGCGGCGAACACAACCAGAGGTGTTGCTAGCCACAGAGGGACGCGGTAGACGATAGCTGTCGCAGCAGCGGAGGCTATCGACGATTCGCTGGAGAGTTGGTCCTGCCGCGCGGGCTTTGCGCCCGAAGAATCGGCCCTGTCCTTACCTTGGCGCAGCAGCGTTGCCACGCTACCGTATCTTTCGGCCCTTATTCACCGTTATTGAGCCATCTTGCTCCATGATTCCATCGTAAAGGATGCTCTCAGCAGTCAGGTCGTTGAAGCCCCTCTTGTTTTCTGCGACAACGCTCGTTGGGGCGAATACCCTAAAGTTTTTCACTTTTCTGCCCGCAGTTTTTCCGCCTTGGGAAACTGCCAGCAAGCTTTCGGAATCGGGGTAAGGGATACCGCACTGGTTTGCCAATTCGATCCGCATTTCACGCGACACAACTTTCCCACCGGAACCTCCGCCAAAAGGCCACATAATGGCCCCCTTTCCGCGCTCGGTAGCGCTGCCCCATCATACGCTACATCTTGGCTCATGTATAATTTGCCGCCATCGTCGACCCAGATGACCGACATCCTTTACAGGGAAGGAGCCAATCGGCGCCTCGGTCGTGCCACGAAAGCTGCGCGTCGTCGGGAAAAGCAAGAGGGCCAGCAGTGCTGGCCCTCACCACAGATTTCGTTGGCAGGAGCGCGAGGATTCGAACCCCGGACCGGCGGTTTTGGAGACCGCTGCTCTACCAGGCTGAGCTACGCTCCTGCGTTGGTAATGGCGCCCCTGGAGGGACTCGAACCCCCGACGCCCTCCTTAGGACGGAGGCGCTCTATCCTCTGAGCTACAGGGGCATGGTGGAGATAGGGGGATTCGAACCCCCGACCTCTGCGTTGCGAACGCAGCGCTCTTCCAGCTGAGCTATATCCCCTCGCAATCCAAGTATATCACGACGACGCCACCCAGCAGCACCCGGCGTGCCTTGTCAGCGACCTCGAGCCGCCCTATGCTTGGGCGCGAAAAGCCACCTATCGGAGGAATGTCATGCCCGGCACAGACGTGCACCTCCTCAGCGTCTTGGAGGCCAGCGAGGAGATTGCCGCCCGGCGACTCTCGCCGGTGGAGCTGACGCAGGCGTACATCGAGCGCATTCAGGCGCTGGAGCCGCGCGTCAACGCCTTCATCACCGTTACGGCTGACCTCGCGATGGAGCGGGCGAGGCAGGCGGAGGCGGAGATTGCGGCGGGCCAGCGCCGGGGCCCTCTTCACGGGATCCCCATCGCCCTGAAGGACCTCTACGACACGGCGGGCATTCCCACCACCGGCGGCAGCAAGATCCTGGCGGAGAACGTGCCAGACAAGGACTGTCCCGCTGCCGCCAAGCTCGGAGAGGCGGGCGCTGTACTGCTGGGCAAGCTCAACATGCATGAGTTCGCCTTTGGCATCACCAACGTCAACCCACACTACGGCCCTGCTCGAAACCCCTGGAACACGGACTGCATTACCGGCGGTTCCAGCGGCGGCTCCGCCACGGCCACCGCCGCAGGCCTCTGCGCGGCCTCGCTGGGGTCCGACACTGGAGGCTCCATCCGCATTCCGGCGGCATTTTGCGGAATCGTGGGGCTCAAACCTACGTACGGGCGCGTCAGCAAGCGCGGCGTTTTGCCCCTGTCCACCTCCCTGGACACGGCAGGGCCAATGACACGAACGGTGGCCGACGCCGCCATCGTGCTGCAGGCTATCGCGGGTCACGACCCCCTTGACCCCAACTCCGTCGACGCGCCCGTACCCAACTACCTCGCCGACTTGTCGACGGACATACGGGGCCTGCGCATCGGCGTCGTGCGGGGCGACTACCGACTGCCTATGGACGACGAACTGGAGGGCGCGGTGGAAGCGGCCACCTCAGCGCTGGGCGGCCTCGGCGCGACGCTTGTCGAACCGTTGGAGCTGCCGTTGTTGCGGGAGGCCCTGCGCCACAACTTCGTCATCATTTCGTCGGAGGCCGCCGCCTACCACGCCAAGTACCTCGACGAACGCCCCGGCGACTACGGGGAAGACGTCTACGGGCGGCTGTCCGGCGGACGCAGCAACGCCGCAACGGACTACATCATCGCCCGGGAGACACAGGCCAGGCTACGCGACCAGCTGTTGGCGGCGATGGCGGACTTCGATGCGCTGGCTCTGCCAATGTTGCCGTTGGCGGCGCCGCCAATCGGGCAGTACCGCGTGACCGTCGGCGGGGCCGAGATGGACCTACGGACGGCCGTGACATGGTACACGCAGCCGTTCAATATCACGGGGTTTCCCGCCATCTCCGTGCCATGCGGATTCACCTCGGCGGGCATGCCCATCGGCTTTCAGCTGGTGGCCAAACCCTTCGCGGAGAGCACACTCCTGCGCCTGGCCCACGCCTATGAGCAGAGCACGGAGTGGCACAAGCGGACGCCGGCGCTGTAGGGGCACAGCAATCCAGTGGAAGCCGGAATCCAGCGGTCGGCGGGTTCGGGGTGTTGGAAGCTCTCCCCCTTCCTAGGCTGTGTCCGTCAAGCTATGATTGTCGAGTCAGCGCTCACGCCAACCTCTAAATCCAACCAAAGGACCGCCTACAGTCATGCTGAACATCGACCACATCCGCCGAGCGCCCCACGAGGTGGCCGCGGGCCTTGCGCGCCGCGGTGAAGACCCCGATCTGGACAACCTGCTGCGGCTGGACCAGGAACGCCGAACCGCCGTAACGGAGCGCGACGCTCTCCGCGCCACCCACAACCAGCTTAGCCGCGAGTTCGGCCAACTGATGGCGGCGTCGCGCAGTGGTGGCGGCGACCCGGCGCGGTTGGAGGAGCTGCGGGCCGAGACGCAGTCGCTCAACGACCGGGTCGAGGAGCTCGGCACGTCCATTGGCGACGTGGAGACATCTATCGAGTCCATGATGCTGGAGCTGCCGAACCTGCCGCTGGGCTCGACGCCGGATGGTCTGGACGAGACGGCTAACGTGGTTGTGCGCTCGTGGGGAGAGGCGCGGAAGTATGATTTCACACCGCTGGCACACTGGGATTTGGGGGAGAAGCTCGGCATCATCGACATGGAGCGCGGCGCCAAGCTCTCCGGCGCGCGCTTCTACGTGCTAACGGGGCCCGGCGCTCGGCTGGAGCGCGCCCTCATCAGCTTTATGCTGGACGTGCACACTCGTGAGCACGGCTACACGGAGATGGCCCTGCCAGCCATGGTGCGCGAGCAGGTGATGCTGGGCTCCGGCAACCTCCCCAAGTTCGGCGACAACCTGTACCACGACGTGGAAGAGGACCTGTGGCTGCTGCCGACGGCGGAGGTGGCGCTAACGGGGCTGCATCGCGATGAGATCCTGGCGCCAGGGGCGCTGCCGTTGAAGTACGTGGCGCAGACGCCGTGCTTCCGCCGCGAGAAGGCCGCCGCCGGTCGCGACACCAGGGGCATCAAGCGCGTCCACCAGTTCAACAAAGTCGAGATGTACCAACTGGTGGCGCCGAACCAGGGTGAGGCGGCGTTGGAGTCGCTGGTGGAGGACGCGTCGGACCTGTTGCGCCGGCTGGAACTGCCGCATCGTGTGCTGTCGCTGTGCGCCGGCGACATTGGGTTCCAATCAGCCAAGACCTTTGACATCGAAGTCTGGTCGCCTGGCTGCGAGGAATGGCTTGAGGTGAGTTCTTGTTCCACCTGCACCGACTTCCAGGCGCGGCGGTCCAACATCCGCTACCGGCCAGAGGCAGGCTCGCGGCCCCAGTACCCGCACACCTTGAACGGCTCGGGCCTCGCGCTTCCTCGAGTGATCATCGCTGTGTTGGAGACGTACCAGCGCGCGGATGGTGTGATCGAGACTCCTGCCGCGCTGCTCCCATACATCGGCTCGGACACAATCGCCTGACTCGCGCACGGGGCCGAAATGGTCTAGGCTGAGGAATGTACCCAAGCGCGGAGGGATGGCCGAGCGGACTATGGCGCCTGTCTTGAAAACAGGTGTGGGGCGACTCACCGTGGGTTCGAATCCCACTCCCTCCGCCAACTAGCCCCCCTCTTTGGTGAAAATTGCGCTATGGACTATGATAGTCCACGCAGTATTTCCCACCCTGTTTGACCTCTTCACGTCCCTTGTGTACATTCTTTAAGTACACAAGAAGGGACGGAAAGCCATGCCACGTCTCAAGGTCCAAGCACTCACAGCCGGTTGGGTGAAGCGAACCACGAAGCCGGGAGCCTATAGTGACGGCTACGGGTTGACCCTGCGCATAGACGCCCGGGGCAACAAGCGGTGGGTACAGCGCCTCACCATCGGCGGTCGGCAGCACAACCTGGGCCTGGGCTCCTGGCCTTCGGTGTCTCTCGATGAAGCACGGGAGATGGCGCTGGCCAACTGGCGAGAGGCCAAGGAGGGGCGGGATCCCATCGCGGAGAAGCGCATGACCAGGGTGGGCGCCATGCCTATCTTCGAGGACGTGGCCCGGCGGGTGATTGCGCTGCGACGGCCGACGTGGAGCAGCGAGAAGCATGCGGATCAATGGGAAAGCAGCCTCAAAACCTACGTGTTCCCGGTCATTGGCCGCGCGCTGGTGGACGCGGTGACAACGACTGACGTGCTGGCCATTCTAGAGCCCATTTGGAATGCCAAGCCTGAGACGGCCACGCGGGTGCGGCAGCGCATGGAGGTGGCGTTTGACTATGCCATCGCCTCACGCTGGCGCGTGGATAACCCGGCTCTAGCCGTATCTAAGGTGCTCCCTCGTCGACGAGGGAAGAAGGAGCACCACCCGGCCATGCCCCACGGGCAGTTGCCAGCGTTCATACTGGCGCTCAGGGCGACGACCGCTGACCTGTAGGCCGTCAGCGAAAATGGGACAGGTGAGGGGGTAGAAAAACACGAGAGTTTGGAGGCGGGGTTCGCTCCCTGGATGAGGTAGAGTACTTCAGAGAGGAGCAGGGATGTCCCCGACAGAAACAGGTAAGGCAGTGGCCGCTGAGGAGCGCACGGAGGAGGCAAAGTCCTTTGTCCGCAGGGTGAAGGCAGCTACCAGACACAAGCACACATCGGAAGAGAAGATTCGCATCGTGCTGGAGGGGTTTCGCAGGGAGGTGACGGTCAACGAGCTGTGTAGACGGGAGGGGATCAAGCCCCATTCCTACTATGCGTGGACCAAGGACTTCATGGAGGCTGGGAAGGAGAGGCTGGCCCGGGACACGTTGAGGGACGCTGCCCAGCAGGAAGTACACCAACTCAAGAGAGAGAGAACGTAGAGCTGAAGCAGTTGGTGGCGGAGTTGTCCCTGGAGGGGTACCGTCTCAAAAAAACGGCTATCCCGATGCCCCAGGACAACACCGGTACCAGAGGATGAGCGCTTTGGAGAAGACGGAGGTACTTGCCAGGGTAGCCTCCTCCGGTCTCCCCAAGCGGAAGGCGCTGGGTGAGCTTGGAGTCCCCAAGAGCACCTACTACCGGTGGCTCAGGCGGAAGGACCAACAAGGACTTGAGGATGATGCGGGAGGAGGCAAGCCTCCCTGGAACAGACTTCCTTCTTGGGAGGTCGACACCGTTCTGTCGGCAGCCAGGGAGATGCCGGAGCTGAGTTGCCGGCAGCTCGCCGCATGGGTCACCGACAACATGGGCTTCTCAGTCTCAGAGTCGACGGTCTACCGGATCCTTCGCAGGGAGGGTCTGGTGAAGAAGCCTGAGATGCGGCTGGTCGCGGGCAAGGAGTATCACCGCAAGACCACCGGCCCCCACCAGATGTGGGCCACCGATGCCTCCTACTTCAGGGTGGTGGGTTGGGGCTACTACTACTTGGTCACCGTCATGGACGACTACTCCCGATTCATTCTGGCCCACAGGCTTCAACGAGACATGACATCCGACTCCTTCATAGAGGTGGTCCAGGACGCGGTGGATAGGACAGGCATGGACCAGGTGCCGATTGAAGACCGGACCAGGCTGCTGAGCGACAACGGCCCCGGCTATATATCCCGGGCTTTCAGGGACTACCTGGGCGTGGTGGGAATCAAGCATATACTGGCGTCTCCCTACCACTCCCAGACCAACGGCAAGCTGGAACGGTATCACCGGACCCTCAAGGGTGACGTGAACCAACTGCCATACGAGATTCCTTCCGACTTGGAGGCGGCCATCGTGGCCTTCGTCAGCTACTACAATTACCGGCGCTACCACAAGGCCCTGGGGAACGTGACGCCCTCGGATGTCCTCAAGGGAAGGCGCCAAGAGATCCTACGACGGAGGAAGGAGGTGCAAGCCCAGACAATCGAACGGCGAAGACAGCACAACATGGCCCTCAGGGAGCTCGCCACACCTCAAAACAGCCCCTGATCTCTCGGCTCTCAAAGTGTCCCAAATTTGCTGGTTGCCAACAGTTCTTAAGACCGTAAATCAGGGCGCCGAACGGTTTTCGCATAGCGAAACGATTTGCATATATTCCGTCATATCTTTGCTGATAGTGACCGGAAAACTCTTATCGCCTTGCTTTCTGCAAATGCTTCAAGTTGACTTACTCTCGAAATTAGGATATCTTCGCACGTATTAGTCACTAGTAGTTACGAGTGGGCGATTCAACAAATTTGTTGAATCTCTTCGGCGTAGTGAACGACGCCTGAACATAGGTGTCGTTAGGCAGGAACAACCGCTGGATGACCTTCTGCAACCCTTGGGAATTGAGCCTAGCATGCACATAGACTCTACTCAGCGCGGAATTTGGCAATACTGCGCGTACTGATGACATCGAGGAATCGCAATGACATCCACAGGGACTACGCTTGATCCCAGGGCTGCAGGAGCAAAGCGGCTTAAGGGGCAAATCGCAATAGTCACCGGCGCCGGCCAGAGCATTGGCCGGGCTACTGCACACAGGCTAGCCGAAGAGGGCGCCAAAGTGATGATTGCGGACCGCCACCAACCCGGAGCCGAACGCACATACAAGGAGCTGATTGACCAGATGGTGGATGCTGACACGTTCATTGGAGACATGAGCAGCTGGGAGACAACCCAAGAGTTAATGGCAAAAACCATGGAGAGATTTGGGAGAATTGATGTTTTGGTGAACGCTGCGGGCGGTTCCATGTATAGCAAGAAGCTGGGATGGGAGTATTCTCCAGAAGAACTCCTTGCCAATATCAAAAATAACCTTTGGACGTGCATGTGGGGGTGTTGGGCAGTATTGCCATATATGGTCGAACAGAGGTCTGGTGCAATTGTGAACTTTGGTTCTCACGCTGTCAGGGGAACCATGCGCTTGGGATACGCTGCGGCTAAGGGTGGAATATACGCGATAACCACCAGCCTGGCTTTGGAAACCGCCAGGCTTGGGGTCCGTATCAATTGTGTTGTCCCCCATTTCACAGAGGTGGACCAGGACGACAGACTGGTAGGCCGTACGGGCAATCTGCTTGGCAGTAGGTCCGAGGAAGAGATTCAGGCGGCGAAAGAAGAATTAGAGACCCTGCACCTGCCGAACATTCCTATGGGTCGCCCCACAAACCCCCATGAAGTGGCGGCAGCGGTAGCGTTCCTGGCTTCCAGCGACTCCTCAGGTACAACCGGTGAGATCATGTGCGTTGGCGGAGGCGCCTTTTGTAGGCTGTAATTCCACCACTACCAGCCTCTTCCCCATCATAAGAACGTCCACTGGAAACTTCACAAACATTCGTAGGAAGGCACACAATAACATTCGGGGAGGGGTGACGTGGCAAGGGTCGTACTAGGTCTTGGTGCCTCTCACGCGCCGCAAATCAACATACCACCGGCAATGTGGGCGATACACGGTGAGGGAGACAAAACGGAGACCACAGACATGTTCTTGTCCGATATGCGGGCGGTGTCTTACGAAGAAGCGTTGGCTCAAGCAGACACGAGCTTGGCCAATGAGGTCAATTTAGAAACGTGGCAGGCACGGTGGGACTCTTGTCAGAACGGCGTCGCAAGCGTCAGACAGGCTCTCGTTGACGCAGATCCAGACGTACTAGTGATGTTCGCAGCCGACCTGAGCGCACTCTTCTTGGATGATGATATGGCAGCCGTGTCTGTCTACACAGATGACACGATTGTCAACGTACCACGGCCGATGACACCAGAAACTCCTCCAAGCAATGTAGCTGCAGCCTGGGCCAATGGGTGGGGCGAAGGTGCTGTGGACAAACCCTATCCCGTTGCGTCTGATTTAGCGGAGCACCTGTTAGAGCAGCTTACTAGCGAAAACTTCGATGTGATCCGTGCCAACTACTTGGCAGGCAAGAGCGGCATGGGCGTGCAGATGGCATTCGCTTACAACCGGATTGTGGGGAACAAGGTTATTCCTACCATCCCGGTTTTCCAGAGTCCCTTCGTCTCCAGAGGCAATGCTGTACCAAGGTCGTCGTATTCGCTTGGGCAGGCTGTACGGAGAGCCATCGAGTCAGCGGCAAGCGACATAAGAGTCGCGGTTCTTGGTATTGGGGGGTTGAGCCACTTTATCGTGAATGAAGAGCTCGACCGGAGCATCATTCAGGCCATGCAAGAACACAACGGTGAGTTTCTTTCGTCTGTTGTGCTGCCGCTGGATCGAAGAGAACCGGGTTCCACTAGCCGCCTTAGGCGACCAGGCATGACCTCCCAAACGCGCAATTGGTTTGCCACAGCAGGCGCATCAGGAGACTTGCAAATGGAGCTAATCGACTACATCCCGTGCTACCGGACTCCCGCCGGCACTGGATGTGGAGTCTGCTTCGCCAAATGGACTTAGTACCTGTAAGAACGAGTTTGCAGCTGATGAAAATCCCAATGGTTGCCCGCTAGTAGTATACCGAGGTCGAGACTGCGCTGGGCACTCGTCAGACTAACAGGAGGGAAAATGCTCTCGGCCGAGGACAACGAACTCTTAACGCAAGTTGGCCCCGGCAAGCCAATGGGCGAGTTGTTCCGGCGCTATTGGTTTCCAGCGCTCTTATCGGAGGAGATTCCAGGGGCAGACTGTCCTCCGGTCCGTCTGAAGCTGTTAGGTGAGGACCTGTTGGCATTCCGGGACACTAACGGTGACCCTGGAATCGTAGACCCTTACTGCGCTCACCGTGGCGCTCCCCTGTTCTTTGGGCGCAATGAGGAGTGTGGCCTGCGCTGTGTCTATCACGGTTGGAAATTCGACGTAACGGGCAGGTGCCTGGAAATTCCAAACAGTCCAGAAGGTGCAAGTTACAAGGAGAAGGTACAGATCAAAGCCTATCCGGCTTGGGATAGAGGCGGCCTGATTTGGATCTATATGGGGCCTTGGGACAAGGAGCCTCCTAAACCCAAATTTGAGTGGTTGGAATTTGATGCTGACCGTCGGTATGCTCGGAAGTACTTCGTAAACTGCAACTTCGTGCAGGCACTAGATGGCAACTTTGACCCTAGCCATGTCCAGTTTCTGCATAGCACCATTGACAACAGCAAGAGCCACTACAGCAACCGTTTCCGAGGCGGTGAGCGCGTAAGCCAAGACTCTAACCTGCAATCGTTTGCCGACTTTGTTGAGACCGACTATGAGTTGATGTTCCTCTATGTAAACGATCGTGCGGATGGAAGAAAGGGAGTAAGTCTTGGGCACTTTTACATGCCGAATGCCAGCGCCGCAGGTATCGCTGGCTTTGGAGTCTACTCTAGCAACATCTATATCCCAATTGATGACGAGAATCTCTACCAATACAGTGTTCGATGGAGTTATGAACCATTTACCGATCAGCAAATATATGAGAATAAGTACGGCGGACACACAATGCCGGATCAGATTGAAGGCACATTCCTTTCTGTGCAGAACAAAGACAATGACTATCAGATCAACCGTCTAGAGCAAACAAACTATTCGTTCACAGGAATTCGATCTACACCGGTCCAGGATCAGGCGGTCATTGAAAACCAGCGTGGTCCCCTCATGGATCGGACCAAGGAGCACTTGACCCGAGCCGATGGACCTGTGATTCGAACGAGGCAAGTGCTGATGAAGGCCGCGAGAGAGCTTTTGGAGGGTCGCGAACCGCCGGGACCAAGTAACCCGGAGGCATATCGGGTCCACCACGCCCGGTTCGTCGCTCCTGAAGGAGTAACGACTGAACAAGCTGTTGAAATGGCTAGAGCAAAGATGGTAGGCCCGGACCCTGATTGTGCCACTAAGAGGTGGTAGCCATACGCGTAGCTGAAGAAAGTCAGCACGATACAGATGCGAGAGAAATGCCAAACAACTATTCCCCGGTCACTGAGCGAAGTGCAAAACCGTAAGGGCCATGACTGGTCAGGGCTCAAAGAAGGAAGGGATAGAATGGTAACGATCGGCAGAATATTTGGAATCGGTTTCCTGTTGGGGCTGACAGTCTTAATCTTTGGCGCATGCCAGTCAGATGACGCTTCCGAGGAACCTCCAGTGGCTGCGCCAACAGTTGCCGCTGCAGCAACGGTAGCGGTAGCTGCACCATCGGAACCAGTCCCTACCGCGGTGCCCCAAGCAACAACTCCATCGGCATCGCAACCAGTCCCTACAGCGGTGCCCCAAGCAACAACTCCACCGGCATCGGAACCGGCAGTCCAAAGGGTTGTATTTTCAGTAGGACCACCACCTCTCTCCAATGCGGTACGTGACGTGGGCGGCAGCAACACAATCCAGTTGAGGCCCATGTACGACTATCTCATTAGCATAGACCCAGAAAATGGAAACTTTGTCCCGGGGTTGGCAACAGAGTGGAACATCGAATCCGGAGGGCTGGCAGTCAACTTCAAACTCCGGGAAGGTGTTCAATTCCATGGCGGTTGGGGTGAATTCACGGCACAAGACGTGGTGCATTCGCTCGCTGACCTAGTCTCCCCCGACTCTCCACACCCAAGCGTCGGACTCTTTGAGAATACCAGTATCGACGTTATAAACGACCATGAAATCGTTTGGAAGATGGAGAGTTCAAGCGCCGATTTGCTTCCAAGCATTTCGGAACTCGTGTCCGGCATAGAGATACAGAGCAAAGCCCATTTTGACTCCGTGGGTCGGCCAGTCGGTGAGTCAAATCCTCCAATCGCCGGAACCGGCGGGTATCAGTACCTTGATCAGGGGGCAGGCACGTTTATCCGCTTCGCCCGGACGGACTCGGCCCACTGGAGGGCAACACCGGACTTCCCCGAAATGGAAATTCGGTGGTCTCCGGAAACGTCAACTAGAATGGCTGCCTTGCTTACAGGTGAGATTCACGTTACTCCTCTTTCGTCGGACCTTGAACGGACGGCCCAGCAATTTGGAATGACACTTGTGGCGGCCCGCGCTTCACGTTTCCGGTTCTTCCTCAATATGTACTGTTGCAACCTCAAGGACCCTGCCAATCCCAGCGCAGGATATATCCACCCCGAATCCCCTCTTCTGGATATCCGGGTCCGCAAGGCCTTGAGTAAAGCGATCGACAGGGAAGAGATAAACGATTTCTTGCTTGCGGGCAGAGGGCAGATTAATCCTCATGCCCACATAGGCCCGACGAGCCCCAACTTCAATCAGCGATGGGCGACCGACTTCCAGAGCGAATTCGGATATGACCCCGACGCAGCCCGAACCCTCCTTGCCCAAGCCGGTTACAACGACTCCAATCCGTTAGAAACGAACATCATCTTGCAGAACTTTGCTGACCTACCCGAGGCCGAAGACATCCAGGAAGTGATTGCGGGCTATTTCGATCAGGTTGGTGTGAAGGCGACCATCCTAACCATGGACCGAGCACAGGTGTCCGCGCTCAGAAGGGCTTTCGAGTTTGACAACCATATTGTCATGTCTAGAACAGCTTCCCACGACTTGGTAGCCTTCAGGGTCTACGGGAGTTCGATCCCACCCCGGGCCGCGGTGGAGATAGCAGAAATCAACCCCTTGTTGAGGCAGGCTATGGGCACCACCGACCCAGGAAAGCAGGGGGCTCTCGTCACTCAGATAGCCGACTTGTACTATGACAACGCCTCCGTCATACCATTGTTGTGGCGTGCGAACACGGTGACGGTAGATCCCACTGTCGTCGCGGACTATATTTTCCCCGGGTCGATTTCAGGGATTTGGACACACCTGACAAACATCAAAGCAGCCCGGTAACCGAAGACGTAGTAAGAAGCCGCCAAAAGGCCCCTGCACAAAGAAGATGAGGCCCCGAGCCCAGTTGGTTCCGGGGCCTCATCTTAGTCTGTGCGGCGGAGGTACTCACGATACATGAACGAACCAAGAGAAAGGGACATTGCTGTTCGACCTACCCTTAGCCGAAATATGTCAACCATCCGCTGCAATTGGTTTACGTCCACAGTCAACGGACTTGTTGAAGCAGGTCCACGTGCCGTCTCTACTTGGTTCCCAGCCAACCATGCTCGGACAGATCAACGGTGACCCCGTCGGGTCCACTGAACTTCACCTCTACGTTGCCCCGAGCTTCCATGCTTTCGGTGCCGGGGTAGGGCCGGTGTGTTGCTCCTGCCTTTTCGATCCGAGCCCGAGATTCAGCCATATTTTCGACTTCAAATCCAAAGTGATGGACTCCGGTGTACTTCACGGCGCCTTCGGTCCTGGCTGGTTCATCATACTTGAACTTCAAGATAGCCAGGTTTACATGACCGTCGCTGAGATAGTAGCCTTCCGCCGTTTGGGAGTTGACTTTCCCTACCTCTTTCAGACCCAAGCCTTCCTTGTAGAAATTGGCAGTCGCTTCTGGGTCATTGGTTCCAATAGCGATGTGCCGAATCCTTGGCATAGCGATCCTCCCCTCTATCCATTTTCTATTTTAGTACCCACGAAGTTGTAGTATACTCTCTACCTGTGCAGAAGGCACAGACGGTTCACAGTGCTCTAAAGTGAGACCCTCCCTAAGAGGTCATCCCCAAATTGCAGGGAAGGGGGTGCATCATGTTGAGCCGAGAAGAAAACGATATCTTGACCCAAGTAGGTCCTGGCACTCCAATGGGCGAAGTCTTTCGCCGTTTCTGGCTTCCAGCGTTGCTGTCCAACGAGCTGCCCGAACCTGACGGTCCCCCACTTCGCTTCCGGTTACTTGGTGAAGACTTGGTTGCCTTTCGGGATACCCATGGCCAGGTTGGTGTCATCGATTCCGCATGTCCCCACCGTCTAGCGCACTTGTTCTTCGGCCGCAATGAGGAAAGCGGCCTCCGGTGCGTGTACCATGGATGGAAGTTCGACATAAAGGGCAACTGCGTAGATATGCCCTCCGAGCCAGCGGAAAGCAACTTTAAGGACAAGGTGAAAATCGGGGCATACCCTGTCAAAGAGTTCGGAGGCTGTGTCTGGCTACACATGGGCCCTGGAGACTTTCAGCCTGAGCTTCCCCAGATGGAGTGGTGTCGGTTGCCGGACACGCACAGAGAGCTTAGCCGATGGATCCAAGATTCCAACTATATGCAGGGTGCCGAAGGTGAGATAGATACCGCACACACGAGCTTCCTCCACAAGCGGTTCGACCCCAATGCCAACGAAAACCCTGACAGACGGGGGGCGGAGACCCAGGTTTACGGCCAGAGAGACGGCGCACCCGTGCTGACCGTCGAGGATACGGACTATGGATTTGTCTACGGATCCCGGAGGAATACCGGTGAGGAAAACTACTACTGGAGAGTGACCCAATGGATGCTGCCAATATACAGCATTACTGCGGGGCCCCGGCCAGGTTGGCCCCAAGGAGGGCGCGCGTACGTTCCCATTGATGATGAGCACACTTCAGTCATTCAGTATTATTTTAGCGCCGGAGACCCTATCACCGAACAGGAGCGGGTGGGACTCAGGATAAGTCCGACGTTGGAGCAGGTGACGTACCGAATGTCCGACGGCGCTCTTCTTGACACCTGGAGAGATATCCGCAACGCCGACAATGATTACATGCTGGACCGTGAAGCGCAGAAGACGGTCAGCTTCACCGGTATTTTTACGGCCCGGAGCCAAGACGAAATGGTGACTGACGGCATGGGAGCGGTGGCTGATAGGACGAAGGAGCATCTGGGCACTACTGACGCTGCTATCATTCGTGCGCGGCGAATGCTCCTGAAGTTGGCGAGAGACCTTCAAGAGGGAGTGGAGCCGTATCCGGCCTTGCATGGAGACGTCTATCGCGTGCGTTCAATTCATACATTCTCTCCACAACCGGATTTCCATAAATTCTTGGAGGAGCACAGGGAAGATGCGATCGCTCGCGTATGACCGCCGGAGGCTCCCGGGACTGGCGAGCTTAAATAGGAGAAGGAGCCATGTACCTACAAAGGGCACAGATCACTACAAGAGCTGGCACACATGCACAGGTTGAAACTCTCTTCCAGCGGTTGGCTGAACGGTTGCAAGCACAACCCGACTTCCTGAAGTTGACGATATTTCACGCCCTGGGCTATCCATCCAAGTACGAAATACATACGCGCTGGGAAAACCGCGAGGTAGCGGAGGCGTATCGGAAGAATCCGGAAACCGCGGCCTTCCAAGAATCGAATCAAGTCGCGTCACTATTGACCCTGGACAACCCGACCCAGGGGTATACAGCGACCACACTCGTTGGGGAGCAGGACGAAGCGGAAGTGGTTGCCATCATTGAATGGACGCTCCGCCTGCCGGCAGTGAGGCCGTTTGAGGTTAGCCGAGAGGAACTAGCCAAGTTGCGACAGAAGCACGCCCCAGGCTTCGCGTCCAGTGAACTCTTTCGGTGGATGGGTGACCCGATCAGCCAGTTGCTCCTGAACGGATACCACAGCATCGCAGACTACGACGTCTCTGAAAACCACCCGGAAATCCAGGAGTTCCAGAGGGACCACGCCGCAAGTCTATATACCGACCTCAACAGACCCTCGGCCCGGGAGCGCTACGAGATTGTTCTTCGCGGATAGCTGGCCCTCAGATTCTGCTTAGGGGATACCCATGCGATTTTCAGAGAAGGTTGCTATTGTCACCGGAGCGGGAAGCGGCATCGGCAGGGCTACAGGTGAAATCATCGTTCAAGAAGGAGGCCGCCTGGCGGCGGTTGACATCGACGCCACGTCTCTGGAATCTCTGGTCAGCGATCTAGCTGAGTCTCCCGGCGAAGTCAGTCCTCAGGTATCAGACGCCTTCGACCCGGCGCGGGTGGAAGCGACAGTGGCTTCGGTGGTGGACCGGTGGGGGCATATCGATATATTGGTGAACTGTGTTGGGGGCAGCACTGTTGTTCCGGACAACAACCGCCCTGTGGAGGAGTTCCAGCTGGATGAATGGGACCGGATGATTGACTTTAACCTGAAAGCTACATTCTTGTACTGTCGGGCAGTGCTTCCTCACATGAAGAAGCACGGTTCAGGTAAGATCGTCAACTTGTCTTCGATAGCGGCGACTGGTCTTGTTCAAAGTGGCGCGGCCTATTCCTCAGCCAAAGGCGGCATCATTTCGTTTACCTCAAGGGTAGCACAGGAGGCCGGCCCCTATGGAATCAACGTCAACGCCGTGGCACCGAGCATGACGATGAGCCCTCGGGTGGCTGCGGAGCGATGGGCGAAACGCCCCCCTGAAGTGCAAAAGGCTATGCTGGCTCGTATAGCCGTGAGACGACTGGCCAACCCAAAGGACCAGGCGAAGGTCATCGCGTTTTTGGCATCGGAGGATGCTGATTATGTATCGGGACAGACTATCTCGGTAAATGGTGGACAGTAAAGATGGGTGACCGTTGTAGGGCTGATGTCTATCGGATCAGTACTGGGAAAACCGGAATAGTTGTCTGGAGGTCAGCATGCTGACTCAAGAAGATAATGAGATGTTGTGTCGGGTTGGACCTGGCACGCCAATGGGGCACGTCCTACGCCGTTACTGGCATCCGTTTTTGCTCTCTGAAGAATTGCCAGAGAGCGACGGTCCCCCCATCCGAGTAAGGCTCCTAGGTGAGGACCTAGTGGCGTTTCGTGACACCAAGGGCCAGGTAGGGCTTCTAAGTGAGCGGTGCCCGCACAGAGGCGCCTCGTTGTTCTTTGGCATCAACCAGGACCGTGGGTTGATGTGCATCTATCACGGCTGGAAGTTTGATGTCAACGGCCAGTGTATCGACATGCCCTCTGACCTGCCAGGCAGCACCTTCAAGGACAAGGTTCGGGCCGCCTCCTATCCTTGTATAGAATCCGCAGGCGCTGTTTGGGCATACATGGGCCCGGCTGAGCATCAACCGCCACTTCCGGATTTCATGTTCAATCGAGTTGAACCAGACTGTGTTATGGCGACGCGCACTCCTATCTACTGCAATTGGGTCCAGAGCCTGGAAGGAAACATCGACTCGAGTCACCTTGGCACCTTGCACAGATATTTGGATGATTTCCAAATAGAACTCACAGAGCCCGACCAACCCGGGCATCCCAATCTCACCCAGTCAATTTATCAACGGGCGCATTACCGATATGCAAACGTAGAGGTACAGGACACATCGTATGGATTTCGACTGATCGCTATTCGCCCCACGGAGGCCGGAAACCAACATCTTCGGATCAACTGCCAGGTCTTGCCTTACACCACGTTCATCGCAGCACCGCGCGGCTCCGCAGGCCCTCTGATGCATGTGCCGGTTGATGATGAGAATTGTTTCAGAATGAGCTTTTCGGCAAGGCCCGGGCGGCCGTTCACAACCGCTGAACGCGAGCAGCGCAAGCGCCAAGCAATGGTCATGGACCCCAATTATCCGACTATGCGGCTACTCCGGCGGGACAACGACTACATGATCGACCGGGAGGCACAAAAGACGAAGCTCATTTCCGGCATCTGGTCAGGTGGAGAGCAGGATTACTGTGTCACGGAAAGTATGGGGCCAATCTACGACCGAACCAATGAACACCTTTATGCGGCCGACGCCGCAATCATTCGACTTCGCCAGATGCTCCTGAGTGCTGCAAGAGGCATCAACGAGGGAGAGCAACCCCCTGCCCTGGACCCAGACATTCCTTTCCACAAGATTCGTTCTGAGGAGATCATCATTGGCCCAGAAGATGATGCCTGGCAGGTTGCTGCTGAAGCGGGCGAGATTGTCAAACGTGGTGAGCGGTTGCGCTGATCCTATGGTTTCGGCGACCTTCAACCTTGTCAGAGGGTATGCTGTTCATTAAACGGCGGGCCATCAAAGAGGTGGCTCGCCTGGAGGAAGGCTCAGGTCGAAAAGGGTCAATCTATCGCCATTCCTTGGGCTCTTGCCTCCTGCATAGCAAAAAACAGCCTCTCTGGAGTCACGGGCACCTCCGTAACGCGCACGCCGACGGCATCATAGATCGCGTTCAGAATTGCCGGTGTAGTGGGAATGGTCGCGGGCTCCGCCACACCCTTGGCTCCAAACGGGCCCTTTGGGTCTGGGACTTCAACGATCTCACAGGAGATGTCAGGTACATCCATCGCGGTGGGTACGAGATAGAATGCCAGCGAGTTTGTTTTGGGAACCCCAGCCTCCAGAATATGTTCTTCGTATAAGGCATACCCGATGGCCATGGCAGCTCCTCCCTGGATCTGACCCTCAACCCCAGCAGGGTTTATCGCCTTGCCGGCATCTGTTGCCGAGACGATGTTCACCACCCTGACGTGGCCCGTCTCGGTATCCACTTCAACCTCGGCCAGTTGGGTAGACCACCCATATGTGGCGTAGGCGTCCCCCTGGGAGGTTTCTGGATCTACGTCCTGGGTAAAATTGTCCTGCCACCCTGTGCTGGATGTGCGCTTGCCCAAACGGTGCATCTCCGCCGCTACTGCAGGGACGGTAATCAGCGGCGTCTCAGTACCAATATGGTAGACCTCGCCGTCATGCACCTCTAACTCCTCAAGTTCGCGGCCCTTCATCTGGGCTGCCATAGTGAGAAGCATGTCCCGTAGTTCTTCCGCGGCTGCCAGGACCGCCACACCTTGCACAAACGTTGCCCTACTTCCAGACGTTGGGCCGGAGTCCGGTGTTCCACCGGTATCAGCTGCTATTACCCTAATCGTGTCTACTTGGATGCCCAAAGTCTCCGCGGTTATTTGAGCCAATACGGTCATAATGCCTTGGCCCATTTCGGTAGCTCCGGAATATACGGTGGTTGTTCCGTCCTCTGCCATCTCGATGGACGCAGCGCCGATGTCGGGACGGCTGAACCCGTAGCCAATCCCGTAGTACATAGAACCGATGCCTGTGCCGCGTTTGATCGTCATGACCGGTTGAACCGCAGGTTGTGGGACTCCATGTGCTCCTTTATGCGCTGAACTGTCTCCTCTATGCCACAGCCGTCATTCATGACCTGACCTGTCGATGAGGTGAGCCCCGGCTTTAGAATGTTAGTTAACCGAATATCCAGAGGCGACATTCCCAGGCGTTCTGCCAACATGTCCATCTGGGATTCGTGGGCCACCGCACCTTGCTGGACACCAAAACCTCGCATGGCGCCGGACATCAGGTTGTTTGTGTAGTAGGTATAGGTGTCAACACGGATGTTGGGGACATGATACGGGCCAACAGCATGGATTCCTGCTTTCTTGATGACATAGGGTCCCAGAGAAAGGTAAGCGCCGGTATCACCGTAGATGTCGCCGTCCACAAAAGTGATGTGGCCGTCAGAACGCGCGCCCGTTCGGAACTTCATAAGGAATGGATGGCGCTTGGTATTTGCGATCAAGGAATCTTCGCGTGTATAAACGAGACGGACCGGACGACCAGTCTTGATCGCCAACAGGCCTACATGAATCTCAGCAGTGATGTCGTCCTTCCTGCCAAACCCTCCGCCAATTGGGGCTTGTATCACTCGGACCTTGTTCATGGGAAGGTTCAAGGCAGGTGCGATCTGACGTCGGTCACGGAACGGGTACTGGGTGGCAACGAGAATGTTTAGCACCCCAGATGGATCTAGGTATGCGAGGCCCGCCTCTGGCTCCAAAGCCATATGGTCCATAAGATGAGTTTGGTATTCACCCTCTACAATCACGTCTGCTTCTCTGATCCCCTGCTCTACGTTCCCTTTCCGCACTGATGTATGTTGAAAAAGGTTTCCCCCTTCATGGATAGAGGGAGCCGTTACATCCATCGCATCTCCTATTGATAGGATAGGGCGAAGAGGCTCCAAATCAAGCAGTATTTCAGAGAGAGCCGCTTCTGCTTCCTCCGCAGTTTCAGCTGCAACCAAGGCTACGGGGTCAGCGGCCGTTCGCACCTTGTCGTCAGCCAGCACACGTTGGTCTTGGACAGCTAGCCCATACCGATTCACACCGGGCAGGTCAGCTGCAGTTAGTACAGCTCGAACACCGGGCATGCTCCTGGCTCTAGCTGTGTCAATTCCTCGGATGATCGCGTGCGGCGCACCTGACCAAAGAATCCGGGCATGCAACATTCCCGCCATCTGCACATCGCCAACATACTTGGTCGCGCCGACGGCCTTCTCCAACGAGTCGATTTTGGGCACGCTCCTCCCGATCCATCGGTTTGGGCCCAACGGAGGCGCCGGTGGCGTTTGCAGCTGTTCTTGGGCCATGTGCTCTCCTTACTGGAGCCGCATATCGGACGCTGCAGCCTGTACGGCTTCAACAATCTTGACGTAGCCAGTGCACCGACAAATATTGCCGGACAGAGCAAATCGTACTTCGTCGCTGGTCGGATTTAAGTTCTCTTGGAGCAGGGCATATGCACTCATGATTACCCCTGGGGTGCAATACCCGCACTGGATTCCACCATAGTTGACCATGGCAGTCTGCAGAGGATGGAGTTCTCCACCAGAGGCGAGCCCCTCAACAGTCAAGACCTCCTTGTTTCGTGCATCTCCAACAAGCATCACACACGGCAGCATCGGTGCCCCATCCACCATGACCGTACAAGAACCGCACTCGGCTTCGTTGCAACCAATCTTGCTGCCGGTAAGGTCCAGGCGTTCTCTCAGAACCTCAAGAAGCGATTCAGAAGGTTCTGCTTCCACTGAGTACGTGCTGCCATTCACAGACAAGCTGTATTGTTGCTTCACTGTCCGCCCCTCCAGTGGGCCTTTGATAGGGCCCTGTCAGCCTTGCCGGTTGCATGAGGTTCTAGGATCTAGCCCGCATGATCGCCCGTTCTAACGTACGCCGCACCAAGACTCGAATAATTTGCCTCCTGTAGGCCGCAGTGCCACGTATGTCGTCGATGGGACTACATTCGTCCATGGCAACTTCAGACGCCCTTTCCAGCAGATCCGGATCGGGTTCTTTCCCAAGCAACATATCTTCGGCTTTATAGGCGCGTATGGGTGTAGGCGCCACTGCTCCCAGGGCTATGGTTACTTCTTCCACCAAACCAGAGGACTGCCCTAAGGTGACCTGCGACGCAGCTGATGCAATGGCTATGTCCATGGCATTGCGGGGTGTAAACCGCTCGAAGGAGTTGCCGGTCAAACCCGGGAACTCAGGGACATCGACTGCCAAGAGAAGGCCGGTTGACCCCAATACAGAGCGTCCCGGTCCTTCAAAGAACTCCCGTACCGGAACTGTTACGTCTCCATCATCATCGTTGCGGTAAGAAGCCGTTGCTCCAGCAACTATGAGGGCTGGAGCGCAGTCTGCAGAGGGCGACGCATTGCAGAGATTCCCTCCTATTGTGGCGCTGTTTCGGAGTTGCAAGGAACCTATCACTCCTATTGCTTCAGCCAGCGCAGGAAACTGTTTAGGAATTATAGGAGAGGTTTCAATCGACCGGAGAGACGCCGCAGCCCCGAAGTGTATCCCTTCCCCCGGTTTTGCTGACGAGGCGGCAATGTCTGGTAGCAGCTTGATGTTGACCAACGCATCGAAATGTGCAGCTCGGCGCCGCAGGTGGATGATGAGGTCAGTGCCCCCGGCAAGGAGTTTGTACCGTCCATCGCCATGCCGTAGGGTATCCAATGCCTCTTCAACAGAAGCCGGCTCAAAGTAGTTAAATCGCATGATAGAGCGATAGCTTAGAGAAGCCCTACTAAGATGTCAACGCCGAGAAGCGGGGGAACTGGCATTTGTATCCCGAAAGATGTATTCTTGGCCTGCCCATAGCTGACACCACTTACAGCGGACTGAGGTAGAAGCGTGAACGGCACAAATTTCATTGATGCCCGCCGACGAATAGAAGGCAAATCCGGGGTGAACCGAGTCAAGCTAACGCCCCTTTCGGACGCCGTTCAACTAGTCAAAGATGGCGACCACATCGCAATCGGCGGTTGCCTGTATTCCCGCACGCCGCTAGCTCTTTTGATGGAAGTTTTGCGTCAACGGCGAAAGGGGCTCACACTTTCGCGAAACCTCATGTGCTTCGAAGGTGAGTGGTTCATTGAGATGGAGGCAGTCGAGACCATTGTCGCAAGCTGGTTTGGCATAGCATTACCCTGGGGCTTGTCCAGAGTATTGCGAAATGCAGTTGAAAACGGTCGAGTTTCGTATGAAGAGTGGAGTCATATGGCGCTTGGCTTGCGCTACCGTGCGGGCGCTATGGGACTGCCCTTTCTACCTTCGCTTACCATGCTTGGCTCGGACCTGATGAAGGTTGGCGGGGCAAAAACCATGACGTGCCCATTCACGGACCAGACCCTTAGCCTAGTCCCAGCCCTGTTCCCTGACGTGGCAGTTCTTCACGTCCACCGGGCTGACCGCTTCGGCAATTGTCAGATCGACGGGTATGCCCATATGGATGCGGACATTGCGCTAGCGGCAACAATCGTCTTGGTGACAGCTGAGGAGATCGTGGATGAAGAGGTGATCCGTCAACACCCGGAGCGCACAGTGATACCAGGATTTGTGGTAGACACTGTGACCGAGGTCCCATTCGGAGCATTCCCCCATGAATGTTACGGTCTTTATGAAGCTGACTTCTCCCACTTTGGGGCATATGTTGAGCAGAGTCGAGACTCTGCTCAAGGTGGGGTAAGGGGTTATTTAGATAGTCATTTGTTCGGGACGAAAAACCACCAGGAATATTTGGACCTCTTCGGCGCTGAGGGCCTAGAGCGCCAGGTGCGTTCAGCTCAACAGCTGCTGGTGGACAGATGAGTTACACCTCTACAGAGCTTCTAGCCATAATGGCCACTCGCCAGTTGATCGGCGTTGAATCTGTGTTTGCGGGTCTGGGGCTTCCACTGCTCGCGACCGCCTTGGCCCAGAAGACTCACTCTCCTGACATGCTTATTGCCGTAGAGGGAGGTTCAATCGGAGCCGAGCTCATTCCAGGAAAGCTGCCTATCTCCACCAACGAGATGCGGGTAGCCTATCGGGCGACGATGCTTCCTCGAATCACCGACCTTTTTCTCCTTGCCCAGCGAGGGTTTTTGGACGTTGGGTTTGTCGGAGGCGCGCAGGTTGACCGGTATGGCAATTTGAATTCGAGCGTGGTGGGCTCGTACTCAAAGCCAACGGTACGACTTCCAGGCAGTGGAGGAGCGAACGACATTATTTCCCTGTGCCGCCGAGTCATTGTTGTCACCAAGCACGAAAGCCGGCGCTTTGTGAATCACGTGGACTTCATTACCAGCCCAGGATTCTTGGATGGCGGGAATTCTCGAAGAGAGGTCGGTTTGGTGTTCGGCCGCGTGGCCCGAGTTGTGACAGACCTTGCCATTCTTGGATTTGATGAAACTTCAAAGGTAATGCGGCTTGAAGCGATTCACCCCGGGGTCTCTCTTGAGGACGTGATCGAGAACACCGGGTTCGACCTGCTCATTCCTGAAGCCGTCCCAACTACTGAACCACCGAATGAAGAGGAGCTGGCTCTTCTGCGGGCTCTTGATCCAGATTCCCAGTACCTGTGATTTCAAGGAGGATTCGTTATTGAGCGTTCATTTTGGGCTCGCTCTTCGGAACTTCGTGGGACCAGGTGCCACTCCAGATGTGGAGGGCCTGCTGGCGTATGCGGAACGTGCAGAGGAACTGGGGTTTGAGTCGCTCTGGGTTTGGGACCATATTCTCTTGGGAGTGGAACCCGCTTTCCCTATTCTTGAGTCGCTTACTCTTTTGGCCGCTATCGCGGCGCGAACAAACCGAATCAAGCTAGGCACCGGCGTTCTTGTCATGCCGATGCGCAATCCCCTAGTCCTGGCCAAAGTATTGGCGACTATTGACCGCATATCCAACGGCAGACTCATTTTGGGGACCGCCTCCGGATGGTATGCCAGAGAATTTGATGCTGCGGGCGTGTCGTTCAAGCGACGTGGAGCGATTTTTGAGCGAAACTTGGAACTAGTACTCAGATTGTGGACAGAACATTCTGTGACCACCGAAGTGGATAACCTTAATTTCCGGAACGCTACGCTGCTACCCAAGCCCTTACAGAATCCCAGACCTCCTGTCCTCATCGGTGGTTACGCGGACGTGGTTCTTCGCCGGGTCGCACGCCTGGCGGACGGATGGCTGACGTATTTCTATACACCAGAAGGTTTTAAGAACTCCTGGAACAAAATTCTTGCCTATGCCTCGGAATACGGGAGAGACCCAAAGCAACTTCGAGCTACCAATGAGCTGGCGATCTATGTAGGCCCTCCAGCAGAGGAAGCAGACGCGACCCTGCGCGAGTGGCTGACTACAGAGTGGGATATATCTCGAGGAAGTGACTCGACGATAGACCATGCGATCCGTGGCACGCCCGAGGAGTGCGCAGCACAACTCCGGCCGCACCTGGACTCAGGGGTAGAGCGAATTGTGCTCATCCCTTATCATTACGAGCCTGAGCAAGTCGAACTGATTGCGAAGGAAGTCATTCCTCGGCTTGTGTCGTAATAGAGACGGAGGCACTGTTCTCTGTTCGGTATTCGAGGAGGAAAGAAGGTCATGAGTATCCGTGTCGGATTGCTGGTGCCGTCCTCCAATACCGTGGTGGAAGCTGACTTCTACAGGAGTCTCCCTGCTTCCACCACGATCCATACAGCCCGTATGTTGCTGGAAACGACCACGGTTGAAGCGGAAGAGGTGATGCTGGACGAGTACACATTCCCGGCTGCCCGTCTGCTTGCCACAGCAAAACCGGACATGGTCGTCTTCGCCTGCACTAGTGCTGGGGCGTTGCGTGGAAACAGTTATGACGCTGAGCTCTGCAGCCGGATCACTGATGTTACCGGGGTGCCGACGGTCAGTGTCATCCGTTCGGTGCAACGAGTGTTAGGCGAGTCCGCCGGAAGCTCTGTCGCAGTTCTAACACCGTACGTGGATGAGCTCAACCAACGGATTCGAACCAGCCTTGAAGATGACGGGTTCAACGTGACTGCGATGTATGGGATGGGCATTACGAATAACTTTCATATCGCCCAGGTGGAGCCGCCGGCCATTGTGGAATTCGCTCGTCAGTGTTTTGGGAGCCAACCTCCCGCGGATGCGTTGTTTGTTTCCTGCACCAACTTCCAAGCGGTCTCCGCGCGTCACATGCTTCAGGAATTGTATGGAATTCCTGTTGTTACTAGCAACCACGCGGCATTGGAGGTGGTCCGCAGGGAGCTTGCGATTGAATCAGTAGCTGGATAAGGCAGATCGTGGAAGCTGTTGCCAATTACAAACTCAATATGAGGAGTACTGCATGGACTTTGTCGAACTAGATGGCGCGATCGATCTGCACATCCATTCCTTTCCCTGCGTGTTTCAGCGTCGAATCGACGACCGACAAGCGGCTCAGGCAGCTGCGGACAAGGGGATGGCCGCGATTGTTCTGAAGTCCCACCATGAGAGCACGGTGAGTCGGGCGTATCTGCTTCAGCCGGAGTTCCCAGACTTGAAGATCTTCGGCGGCGTGGTACTCAACCAGTTCGTGGGTGGAATCAACCCAGCCGCTGCTGAAGTGGCACTCAGACTTGGGGCAAAAGAGGTCTGGATGCCCACAATTGATGCAGCCCATCATGTGGAGGTACACGGACAACGCGGGGGCTACGATGTTCAGAGCAGCAGTTCCGAGTTTGTATGGGGAGACCCGATTTCCGCCGTGAAGGATGGCAAGGTCACGAATGAGACGCTAACCGTATTGGAGCTGATTGGCAAGTATGAGGCAATATTGGGCACTGCACACTTGTCGTTGGAGGAGATTTCACTGCTGGTGCCGGCTGCCCACGAACGCGGTGTCAAGAGGATCCTCATCACCCACCCATACTTCAAGGTGCCAGCAGGAATGAACGCCGATTTTCTAAAACAAATGATCCGTTACGGCGCCATAGCTGAATTTGGGTACTGCACGATTTCACCAATGTGGGCATACGTTAACCTACAATTCACCAAAGACGTAATGGATGACATTGGATACGACAACTGCGTGGTCATGAGCGACACAGGCCAATCTCATAACCCTCTGCCTCCTGAGGCTGTGTGGCTTTATGCACAGGGCTTGTCCGAAAAGGGCGTTTCTCCCGGCAATATCGAGAAGCTGATCAAAGAAACCCCAAGGGGACTCTTAAATCTATAACATCCTCCTATCAAATCACATACTCATAGGAGCCCTTTGGTAAGTAGACCCCAGGGCAGGATCCCCGGCGTGCCTGAATTGCCAAATAACCGTGCTATCACAAGTGGGGGATCACGTGATTGATTGGGCATCCCGGTCTCACATCTGTAATGACATTACGGAGGCTGTCGGCACAACCCCTTTGTTGAGGTTGCGCAAGACTGCTGTTGGGCCAGCAGTCCTGTGTGGAAAACTAGAGCTCATGAATCCCAGCTCTAGCCTCAAGGACCGTATCCTCCTTTACATGGTCAAACAAGCGGAGGAGCGTAACGATCTCCGCCCAGGGATGACCATCCTTGAGGCAACCACAGGAAGTACGGGGATTGCCGCAGCCATGATTGGAGCAGCTTGGGGCTACCCTGTGACCATTGTCATGCCTGAAGGAATGAGCGAAGAGAGGAAGGCGTGCATGCGTGCCTACGGAGCCGAACTTGTACTAACACCGGGCGCGGAGAGTGACGTAGACATCAGCATGGAGAAAATAGATGAATTGAAGCGGCTCAATCCAGGAAAATTCTGGGAGGTTGCCCAGTTCTCCAACAGGGATAACATTATGGCTCACTATTTGACCACGGGTCCAGAGATCTGGGAGCAGACAAACGGTGCGGTTGACACGTTCGTGGCCAGTCAGGGGAGCGGAGGTACTCTCAGCGGTGTTGGGAAATACCTCAAAGAGCAGAATCCCAACGTCAAAGTGTACGCTGTAGAGCCCGCTGAGTGCCCTATCCTGTCAGGCGGTGAGTGGGGCTCTCACTCGATTGAAGGGATAGGCGATGGGTTTATCCCCGATAACCTAGACCTGGAGTACCTGGACGGAGTGGTAACGGTCTCCTCCCAAGATGCGATTGAGATGACTCGGCAGCTTGCACGCCTGGAGGGTGTCTTCTGCGGCATCTCCTCTGGCTGCAACGTTGTTGCGGCAAACAAACTGGCTAGTGCGCTGCCAGATGCTAAATTTATGGTTACCATGATCAACGACACTGGTATGCGCTACTTGTCAACACCTTTGTTTGGTCACGCCAATCAGACCAGCGTTCCGGACCGGGAGCACCCCACAAGAACCGAGGAAATGGAAAGGCTCGAGATACAAAACCTCCACATCGTTAACTAGCTATGGGCAACGTAACGTCCCTGATATGCGTCGTTTGTGGCGCAAATTACACTGAGCGCCCCGAGTTGTACACTTGCCCCGTTTGCGGCGAGTTAGCCACGCTGAGAGTCTCATACGACTACGAGCGCGTGCGAAGTATCATGACACGGCGGTCTCTAGATGCCGAACCCCTAATGGACCAATGGAGATATTTGCCTTTGCTGCCTTTGCAACAGGCAAAGGGCTTAGTGCCCTTACGTGTTGGAGGCACGCCGCTATACTCAGTCCCCGTCCTACGCAAGCGGCTAGGTTTCAGCGACCTCTGGGTGAAGGATGATACGATCAACCCCTCTGGATCCTTGAAAGACCGCGCAAGCGCTGTAACTCTCCTGAAGGGTCTTGAACTGGGCTACAAGGAAGTAGCGGTAGCGTCAACCGGTAATGCCGCTGCGTCTCTTGCATGTTTCTCCGCGTCAATGGGGGTGCGTTGCCACATCTACGTGCCAGCAGCGGCGCCTAGGGCTAAGTTGGCTCAATTGGCGATATTTGGCGCAGACGTGGTTACTGTTCCAGGGAGCTATGACGACGCTTTCAAGATGTGCATAGAAGCCTGCGAAGCGCATTCATGGTACAACCGAAACACTGGTTATAATCCCTATACCGTGGAGGGGAAAAAGACAGTCTCTATGGAGGTCGTTGAGCAACTGGCCTGGAGTACACCCGATACTGTAATTGTTCCTACGGGTGACGGGTGCATCCTCAGCGGTGTTTGGAAGGGTTTTGTGGAACTCCACCAACTAGGGCTAATTGACCATCTGCCTCGGTTGATTGCGGCCCAGGCCTCAGGGTCTCAAGCTATCAAGCTGGCGTTTGACGGAGACGGGATAGTCCGCCCGGTGGACGTCGATACAATAGCTGATAGCATAGCAGTGTCGGTGCCGAGAAACGGTGTCATGGCGGTTCAAGACCTCCATGCTTCGGGTGGTATGGCGGTGGCTGTTTCCGATGATGAGATACTAGAGGCGATGAAGCTGCTAGGACAGACAACCGGCGTTTTCGGCGAACCCGCTGGAGTCATCTCATTAGCGGTATTGCTGCGGTTGCATGCCGACGGAAATATCTCTAGCGAAGAGCGAGTGGTCGTCATGATCACAGGTAGCGGATTGAAGGATGTGGACTCCGCTTTGAAAAGCTTCCCCTACCAGTTCCCTCAACTGCATCAATAGCAATATAGGGTTGAAGATCGTTGATCGGAGTCATCGTCGTTCGGTTTTGCCTACATGTACCGCCCAAGGTTAGTCAGTGATGATGACAATCCTGAGGTGTGAGTCCCTTTGCGCCGAATGTCTTAGCGTCCAACTAAAGGCTGGCGGTTGAGCATTCATCTTTGGATTTCTACGTCGTTGGAATGGAGGGAGTTCAATGCCACTAAGACCGATAGCTAGACCCGTCGACCACATAGCGGTACGTGTACGAGGCGAAGTTACCCTGGAGGGCCTTCAGCACCTTCTGGACTCTACAGGGACCAGGTCTCGCCGCGGTCTCCGCCATTTGTTCGGTCGAATGGAAGCACCCGGCGGATACAACTTGGTCACTATGGATGTTTCGACCCTCAATGTGGCGCCACAACGAGGCTTTAGGAGCATCTATTTGAGCTTAGACGTGGAATGGTCGAGGGATTCTGGCGATGAGACTGGGGCTGCTGGACCGCTTCCATCAAACCAAATTGATGCAATCAATGCATTACTAGGCGCACTAAGGCGGATTGAGTTAAACGAAGAAACAAAGTGCATCGCCTCATTTACCTTTGAAAACGGTGAGACCACCCCCGTGATTTCGTTACCATTTCCGGTTGCACTTGCCGTTGAATCAGAAAGAGCGGTAGTGCAGGGAGTTCGAGTTACGGGCTTTGAAGATACCTCGGCATCAGTGATGATCGATAGCCAACCTGACGGACAACTGCACGTCAGTATTAGCTTTGCGTCCCAGATCCTATTTGGTCAGCAAGTCACCAACAGGGTGATAGCGTTGGCCACCCCATTCTTGGAGAGGCTAGTCAGGCCTCTTGACAGCATCCAGTTAGGACCCTGATGGGAGTATAGATAAGGTGGAACCTTCAATGTCGTTCGGTCGGGAACTGCCTTCAACGCCTTCCCCGCCATCGTGACACCGCAGGAGTTCCGGCGGGTGAACCGGCAGTTGCGGGCGCGCTCCCCAAAACACACGCATCCCCGGCGTGCCGCCAGTCCGTACCTGCTGAGCGGCTTGGCGACCTGCAACAAGGCGATGTCGGCGGCTGAGGCCAAGAGTGGCCGTTACACCTACTACGTCTGCCACTCGCTGCTGAAGAAGGGCCGCGGGACCCGCGCGACGCCTAGGCTCAACGCCAAGTGCTTCGAGAAGCTGACCGTCGAGTAGATACGCGACCACATCCTGACCGAGAGCAACATCCGGGACCTCGTGCGCATGGTCGACGAGGAGATGGACGGCATCGCAGCCGAGCAGCGGGAGAAGCTGGAAACCATCGAGGCTGAACTGCTAGAGGTGCGACGGCGCATGGACCGGCTCTGGAAGCTGGTGGAGACGACGGACCTACAGACGGAGGAGATTCTGCCGCGTCTATGGCACCACCAGGAGCGCCAGCAGCAACTAGAGCGGGCAGCCGACTACACCCGCGTGGCCGTGCCGAGCGCCGCGAAGTCCTGAACAAGCTAGAGACGGTGGCCGCCTACGTACGTGACATGAGCGAGTTCCTGCGGGAGAGCGACATTGCCGAGACCAAGGCCTTCATCCGCTCCTTCGTGTAGCGGGTGGCCGTGAGCCCTAGCCGAGCGATCATCCACTACACCCTCCCGACGCCGTCGGACAGCCCCATAGCGGTCGCAGACGCGGCAGAAGGAGCGCTGGCAGACGGCGTTATAAGTACGGGGCGCAATGGTGGACTGCACGAGACTTGAACTCAGACTGTCACCGAATTGTGAAGTGTGACGTACCTCGTTTGCTGCGTTTTCTTGAGTGCTGAACTGACCCCCGAAAACTGATCCAGGACAGATGTTAGGATCCTGGGCTAAGAAGGGGGAAGAAATGGCGAAGAGGAAACACACACCCGAAGAGATCATCAACAAGCTGAGGGAGGCAGAGGTGGTGGTTGCCGCGGGCAGCACCGTTGTTGCAGCCAGCCGGCGTATCGGGGTGTCCGAGCAGACCTTCTACCGGTGGCGGGCCGAGTACGGCGGTCTCCGCATCGACCAGGCCCGGCACCTGAAGCAACTGGAGACGGAGAACGGCCGGCTCAGGTCAAATGATCCAGATCATCGTGGGTATACTCAGGATTTGGGATGACCAGCCCAGACCCGAGGCGCAAGTCGACGATGATCTTTGATAAAGGGCACCTGCTCCACTCGAGAGCAGGTGCCATATTTCCTGCCCAACGAGGGAGTCAGGTAACAGACCATCTGAGTCCTTACCTCGCGCGTAACTCCTGCACTTTCCTAAGGCAAGGACATGCCTCTAGCACAGTTAGGATCCGTTTCGGTACACAAGCAAAGTTTCCAGCCTGGATTCGTATCTGAAATGGCCCGTTTCGCCAGGACACTCCCTCCGCCAACTAGTAAAAGAGATTCCAGGACCATTCACGGTCATTGAGACTCCCGCGCTTTGACCAATCCACTCTTTTCTCCGATACGCCCATGAGATAATGGCGGCCAATCTCCAGGAGGTACAGGGTGCCCGACAAGAACAGTTTGCCTTGCCCCATCCCCAACACCTACTGGGTCGTGCCCGGACGATTCCTCGCTGGCGAATACCCGGGCGCGACGGTCGACGCACAGGCGCGACAGAAGCTGCAGGCTATGCTCCAAGGCGGCGTCACCCACTTCGTCGACTTGACTGAGCCGGGGGAGCTTGTCCCCTACGAGAGTCTCCTACAAGAGCAAGCCGCGCAACTTGGCGTGGCAACATCCTACGCGCGCATTCCCATCACCGACGTCAGTGTTCCGCGAACACCACGCGAGATGGCATCCATCCTCGACGCCGTCGACAATGCGGTCGCCGAGGGCGGAACGGTCTTCGTCCACTGCTGGGGCGGCGTCGGGCGCACGGGGACCGTAGTGGGGTGCTGGCTCGTACGGCATGGGCTCACCGGCGAGGACGCCTTGGCCCAACTCGGCCAGTGGTGGAAAGACGTCGAGAAGGCCGACCGCAAACGCACATCGCCCGAAACGTCTGAGCAGCACGCCTATGTGCGCAACTGGCAAGAGCCGGTCCCGTAACCCACGCTCCAACTACGCCTTCCCTTATTGTTCTTCTCTGAACCCTTAACACCCCGTTCATTGACCGTAGCTTCGTAGTCAGTCAACGATGGAAGTGAGAGAACAAACAGTGGAAGGGAGGATCCCCTATGACCACCGCCGAAACCCTGGTCCGCCCGATTTCCAACAGCTACTGGGTGGTCCCCGGCCGCCTGCTCGCAGGCGAGTACCCCGGCGTCACGCTTCGCCGAACGACCCTGGAGAATATGCACGCCCTGCTGGACGCCGGAGTCACGCACTTCATCGACCTGACGGAGGAGGGCGTGAACGCCCCATACTCCGAGGCTCTTGCCGAAGAGGCCGACCGCCGCGACATCGACGTGGGCTATGAGCGCCACGCCATCGTCGACATGGAGGTCCCCACCTCACCGCAGCAGATGACTGGCATCCTGGATGCCATTGACGCCGCAATTGAAGCGGGCAAGACTGTGTATGTTCACTGCCTCGCCGGAGTCGGTCGCATGGGCACCACCGTCGGGTGCTGGATGGTGCGTCGCGAGCACACGAGCGAGGACGCGCTGGCGCAGATCGCCGAGTGGTGGCAGGGCGTGGAGCGCTCGGCGCGCCAGCTTCGGACGCCCCAGACCGACGAGCAGCACTACTACGTTCGCAACTGGAGAGAAACATAAGTTTGACGACAGCGCCATCGACCCGTGACCGGTACCGCGGGGCCCTTCTGGGCCTGGCAGCGGGCGATGCCCTTGGCACAACGCTGGAATTCAAGTCACCCGGCAGCTTCCAGCCCATCAGCGATATGGTGGGCGGCGGGCCCTTCCGCCTTCAGCCCGGGCAGTGGACGGACGACACCTCCATGGCCCTCTTCCTCGCGGCAAGTCTTACGGAGTGCGGCGGATTCGACGCCGCCGACCAGATGCGCCGCTACGTCCGCTGGTGGAAGGAAGGCTACATGTCCTCAAACGGGCGCTGCTTTGACATCGGCAACACTGTGTCGGATGCCCTGGCGCGCTTCCAACGGACCGGCGACCCGTATGCTGGTTCTACGGACCCGCAGGCAGCGGGCAACGGCTCGCTTATGCGCTTGGCCCCCGCATCCCTCTACTTTGCCGCCGACGCCCACGAGGCCATTGCCCGGAGCGCGGAGAGCTCCCGCACCACCCACGCAACGCGGGAGGCAGTGGACGCCTGCCGCTACTACGGTGGCCTGCTGGTGGGCGCAGTGCAAGGAGCGGACAAGGCGACACTGCTCTCGCCCGGCTACTGTCCAGTGGACGGCCTATGGGACGAGGGCCCCTTGGCGACGGCCATCGCGGAGATTGCCCACGGCTCCTTCAAGCGCCGTGAACCGCCGCAAATAGTGGGTTCGGGGTACGTGGTGAAGTCGCTGGAGGCTGCGCTGTGGGCCTTCCACAAATCTAACGACTTCCGAGAGGGTGCGCTGCTGGCCGCCAATCTCGGCGACGACGCCGACACAACTGCCGCCATCTATGGCCAACTTGCCGGCGCCCACTACGGCGTCGACGGCATCCCGGCCGAGTGGCGCACCAAGCTCACCATGGCGGAAGACATCACCGCGCTGGCGGACGCTCTCTACGAGCACGCAAGGTCGGGGTTGGGGAAGTAGAGGGATGACCTAGCCTGAAGGACTGCCGCCACGAGGCCGCCCAACTAGACTGACCTGATCCACCGTTTGTCACTCACCTGTGCGCGTCAATGGTGATTGTGTATCACAGTATCGTTCTGGTGATGCACAAACCCGGTTGATGTCAACGAATGAGCATCAACGCGCCTGCCGCCCCT
The DNA here is from genome assembly GCA_965249605.1 of Dehalococcoidia bacterium. Taxonomy (GTDB): domain Bacteria; phylum Chloroflexota; class Dehalococcoidia; order Lucifugimonadales; family UBA1127; genus UBA1127. The sequence continues at coordinate 499,911 of OZ252245.1, read as the reverse complement.
CAGCGACGTTACGCGGCGTCCCAAAGGTTCACGATAGGGATGTCCAACGCCGCAAAGTCCCTGACGTTGCGGGTCACCAGCGACAGTTCTCTTGCCTTTGCCGTTCCCGCGATGAGGGCGTCGGCTAGTGTTAGGACCCGTCCGTCCCGGTGCGCATGGGCACGAAAGGCGGCTGCCCATGCGGCCTCCCGCTGCTCGACAGGCAATACCCGCGCGCCAAAGTCCCTCACGATTCCTGATAGCCACCGCCGCAATTCTACGCGCCGGCGTCCCTCCGGGAGCAGTTGCACACCCAATTCTAGCTCTTGCAGGACAATGACCGATAGCCACAGATCATCATGCTTTGCTAGAAACTCCGCCACCGCCAAGTGGGGCCTCTGGCTGGTGTGATCAGTGACCACGCTGGTGTCTAGGAGGTAGCCGCTCATTCGGCGTCGTCAATGAATGGGATGCTGCGCCCGCTTTCCCGGCGGCTCGGAATCTCCAATTCCGCACCGCGGGGGGTGTTCTCAATCAGCCATTGGCCAAGGGGCTTGTTGGGCGCCGACTTCTCCTCCCACGCCGCTGCGGGCACCACGACGAAGGGCCGTCGCGCGCCGATGCGCTGCGGCCCTTCCGTCTCCGCCAACCGCAGGACCTCAGACAGGCGCGCCTTCGCCTCCGCCACGGTCCACACGCCATGGGAGTTTTTGCGTGCCATAGGATGTTCTCCGACCCAAAATACAACTAGTCCATTATAGACTATAATTTCGGTTTTTACCAGACAGCCGCACCTGCACCCGCACTGCGAGGCAGGCGATATGCCGCTCCTGCCGAAGACTGTTCAGCCCCTACCCGTCGAAGCCCTTGTAGAGCAACTGCAACCCGTGGCCGTCCGGGTCGTCGAAGTAGATGCAGGTGTCGTCGCCAGGGCGGCCGTGGACGTGGACGCCGGCGTTCTCCAGGCGGGCCTTGGTCGCCTCGTAGGACTCCGGTTCCATCTTCAAGGCCATGTGGTTCAGCTCGATGCCGCCCTGCGTCACCGCGTCGCCCCTGGTCTTGAACAGCGCCACCTGGTCATTGCCGCACCACAGGAAGCAGTTGCCCCCGCCCTCGTGGTTCACCGTCATTCCCAGCAGGTCGACGTAGAACGACTTGGCACGCTCCAAGTCGTTCACCCAGAGCACCACGTGATCTATGCCCGATGTCTTGATCTGCACTTCCGTCTGCTGCATGTCGTCACCTCCGCTGTGCAATCCGTTCGTACGACCCTTCGAGAGCCTCGGGGCGAACAGATTGGGCTCTCTTTTGCCGGGCCGCTCCGTGCCCGCAGTCTACCACCCGATGGCGTAGCCGTCGCGACGAGGGTCCGCCGCGCCGTAGAGCGCCCCGGTCTCCGTGTCCACCTGGATCATCACCTCGCTGCCCGAGGCGGCCCAGTCCCCTATCGAGGAGACCGGGTGGCCGCGCCCACGCAGCCCGTCGAGCATCTCGCCGGAGAAGCGGCCCTCCATGCGGAGCTCGTCGGGCGCGGTGTGCGGAATCGTCGACTCCGTGCCGTCCTGCACGTGGCGCCATCGCGGAGCCTCAACGGCCTCGGCGACGTTCATCCCGAAGTCGAGCACGTGCGTGATGACCTGGAAGTTGGTCTGCACCTGCGTGTCGGCGCCCGGCGTTCCGCACACGAGGGCGAGCTTCTGGCCAGCGGCCGATTCCTGGAAGACCATGACCGGGTTCATGGTGTGGCGCACCCGCTTGCCGGGGGCGAGGGCGTCGATGTGGTTGGGGTCCAGGTGCCAGTAGGTCATTCGGTTATTCAGCAGCACGCCGGTGTTGCCCGCGATGACGCTGGAGCCGAAGGCCGTCTGCAGGCTCTGCAGCATGGACACGGCGTTGCCCCATTGGTCGACGACGCAGAAGCAGGTGGTATCCTCCCGCAGCGCGGAGACTCCGGCGGTGGCCCTCGGCGGCTGCGATCCCTGGTAGCGCCACGGGTCACCCGCAGCGACGCTTGACGCTGCGCGCTTGGGGTCGATGAGCTTCACGCGCTCGGCGGCGTATTCCTTGGACAGCAGCCCGGGCACGGGCACCTCCACCCACTCCGGGTCTGCCATGTACGCCTCGCGGTCGGCAAAGGCCAGCCGCTTGGCCTCCACCATGACGTGGACGCTTTCGGCAGTGTTGCAGCCCAGGGCGCGCAGATCAAAGCTCTCGGCGAGGCTCAGTTGCTGCAGCAGCACATGGCCGCTGGAATTCGGCGGCGCCTCGTAGACGCGATGGCCGCGATACGTAGTGGAGATGGCGTCCGACCAGCGGACGCGCTGGTCGGCCAAATCTTGCATCGATATCAGGCCCTCCTGCTCCTGGCAGAACCGGACAATCTCCTCAGCGACATCACCCTCGTAGAAGACGCCCTCGCCCTCGCTGGCGATGCGCTCGAACGTGCGGGCCAGGTCCTCCTGGTAGAGCATCTCGCCGGCGCGGATCGGTCGACCGCTGCGGGCGTAGACCGCCGCTGACGTGGGGAACACACACAGCACAGGGTCCTCTGCGATGTTCCGAGCCAGTAGGTTCGACACGGGGAAGCCGTTGGCCGCCAGGTCGATGGCCGGCGCGAACACGTCCGACAGCGGCAGGGTGCCGTAGCGCTCGTGCATCGCCGTCCACCCTCGAAGCAGCGACGGCACGGACGTCGAGAGGACGCCCTTCATGGGGATGCCGGTGGCCTGGTAGCGCTCCAGCGTGGCGGCATAGGGGGCCGAGCCGGTTGCGTTGATGACCTGCAGGGCGTCGTCCGCCTTGGTGTAGACCATGATGAAGCCGTCGCCGCCGATGCCCGACATGAGCGGCTCCACGACGCTCACCGCCGCGGCGACGGCCAGCGCGGCGTCGACGGCGTTGCCGCCTCGCTGCAACGTCGACACCCCTGCCTGCGAAGCCAACGAGTGCCCGCTCGACACCATCCCACGCCGCCCCATGACGACGGGCCGGTTAGACGAGAAGAGTTGACCGTGCGGAGTAGACGCCATGACGGGCCTCCTGAGGAGAGAAGTTGTGTTGGGTGGACTATATGCGACGACGGGGGTTGGGGGAAGGGGGTGGCTATTGCTAGAAAGGAGGCATGAATCCGTCTTTGCCCTGGCCCAATTCTGGAAGCTTGGATTCAAGCACTTCAAAGCACATACGGTAGTGATCTAGGTACTTCTCCCTGAAGGCAGATCTGCTGCAGTTCAGTTTTTTCGCCATCAGCCCGACCGCACTTTCTCGAGTTGTGGCTACGAACTTGCCACGGTGAAAGTGGAATGGTTGTACAATGAACTTTTCTACTTTGGTCTCCAACAGCCTTTCGACGAAGCCCTCTGGGTCGCTCACTAGTAAGAGAGGCGTGAGGGTAATGCAGGAATCAATGCCAGCGGCTTTGACTTCCGCAATTGCCTGGAGGCGGACGGGGTTGGCCGGACATGAGGGCTCAAACGTCCTACGAATATCCTCGTCGTCTGTGGTGACCGTCATATTCACCTGCACCCGCCCGCCGTTGTCCTCGATGGCTCTGAATAGGTCGCAATCACGAACTACGTCCGGGCTACGAGTCTGTACCACTAGCTTAGGTTTGTGCCTCTCCGCCAGCACCTGCAGCAGCCCGCGAGTGAGATTAAGCTCGCGCTCGACGGGCTGATAAGGGTCCGTAACGCTGCTCATGTAGATGCGTTTGCCGTCCAGCGCCCCGGTCCGCCGCCGCTCAAGCAATTTGACAGCGTTCTCCTTCACTACGACCCACTGCCCCCATGCATCGCGGGCCTCCTTGGTGTGGCTAAAGAAGGCGGCATAGCAATAGGTGCAGCCGAAGGAGCACCCCATGTAGGGGTTTAGCGTAAAGTCATACCCATCCATGAAACCTGTAGCTCGTGTCAGGACTTGGCGGGTCTCCGCATAAGTGATTGCTACCGACCCGATAGCAGGCGGGTACTTCACCAGCGAGTGCTCCGTCGGCTCAAGCCCAGGGAGGGTTGGCTGAGTGGGTTCAATCTCCATTTCAAGGTAGCTGCTTTGTATAAGAAGTACACCGAGCCTTGAATTCAGTACTGGAAAACCAAGTCGTGTCGAGTGCAGTTAGGTATGCTCTTGTAAGAGAAACTTCCTGCTCACTGAGGGAAGAAGCATACGGCTCTATACATTCTCGATACAGCTTTTTCCTGAAGGCCGTAGTCGCGCTAAAGTGTCCCACTTGAAGTGCAAGCCCATTGCTGCCGATATCCAGCCGAGCCCTTTGGCCATAAGTATCTGCAGCTGGCGTAAACGCCCAGTTGTCTGAACTCGGATGTGAAGTGACGAGTACTAAGTCGGGCCTTCGCATTTCAACCCGCTCATTGAGTGCCTGCCAGACTTCTTGATGGTTTTCCTTGTAAGCAACATGGAGAGCAGTCAACCAACGCGTCTTTCGCGGCGCCACAACGTCGCCGAACTGCACTGCATTGAACCCGTGACGGAATGCCTGCAACTGTGGGTGTTGCGATCGGAATTGCGTTATCTCACTAAAGGTTCGGTGCCAAATTGCTTTCCCTAGTTCTGACATCGGCTTGTTTGGCTCTATAGAGCCGATGTTCAACCTAGGACAGGGGCGGTCCTGCAAATGTGCTTCAGCCGCCGCGAAGGCCAAGCCAAACTGCATAGCGTACTCGCCCGCACCAAAATCCACCACTTGAAGCTCTCCTACGTTGGAGCGTATAGGATTCACCTCTTCGGGGATTCCCCTTGCTAGCGTATAAGCCAAGTTAACTCGAGAAGGTTGGTACCAGACTGCGTAGAGGAGCGCCACCCATTCATCGTAGTTCGGCATATCACGCCCCTGCAGACCTCGAAGTCCATCCAAGGCATCGTGAATTGCCTTAGCAACTTCTTTAGGGTTAAGCCGGTTGCTGAGTCGTTGAAATTCCTCCTCGGCCACCGCCGCTATACTATTATCGAGGGCTCTTGTAATCGCCACTTGGGATTCGGCATCCATCCACACGCCCCTCACATCGTCTGCCCCATGATTATATCCGACAGCCTGCAACCCGGCTCCCCCCAATTTGACGCCCCCGCCCCCCCGCCCATACACTCCGTAGCTGTTGCACGTTGGCGTACCGGCCGGCGGCGCCTTCTCTCAGAGCTTCACCCAAGGGGATGCATGCGCAAACCTCGTCCAAAGTTCTTCTACGGATGGTTTGTGGTCATCGCGTCCATCCTCGCGGGGGCTGTGCAGAGCGGCGGGAGCGTCTGGGGCGCCAGCGTCTTTGTGTCGCACATGACGGACGAGCTGGGTTGGGCGCGCTCCGCCTTCTTCGGGGCATTCACGCTGCGGGCGGTCGTGGGCGGCGTCCTCTCGCCATTTATCGGCCCCTTGCAGGACACCCGCTCCGGTCCCCGCATCCTCATGCTGCTCACTGGCATCACCATGGGCTTCTCGCTAATGGGCCTCAAGTGGGTCGACAACATCGTCGTCTTCTACGTGCTCTTCGGCGCGCTGGGGGCGCTCACGATGATCGGCGGCGCCGAGATGCTCACGGTGGCCATCGTGCCCAAGTGGTTCGTGCGGAAGCGCGGGCGGGCCGTGGCGATTGCGTCCACCGGCACGGCTATGGGGCCACTCTTCTTTCCCTTCCTGGTCCACGGCATCATCACCCTGGTGGGCTGGCGTGACGCCTGGATGGTCCTCGGCATAGGGTCGATGGCCATCATGGTGCCACTGGCGTTGATGGTGCGCTCTCGACCCGAGGACATAGGCCTGCTGCCCGACGGCGCGACAGCGTCTGAGCGGCCGCCCGCGCCAGGCGCTCTTCGACAAGCACAGGTCGAACAGAGCAGCGCGCCACGGGCAGAGCAGAGCTTCACGCGTCGGCAGGCGGTGCGCACCTACGCGTTCTGGTTGCTTGTACTGGCCTTCTTCCTGTCGATGTTGGGCATGGGCGGCTTTCACGCCAACTGGATTCCCTACTTCCAGGATATTGGCTTCTCGCCCGCCGTCGGGGCGTGGGCGGCGACAGCCTACGGGGTCTGCTCCATCAGCATCCGCCTGGTCTGGGGCATAGTGGCGGACCGGTTCCCGGTGCGCTACCTCCTTGTGGTGCAGGCGCTGCTGACGGCGGTGAGCATCGTCCTGTTCCTGAACATCACCAGCGTCACCACCCTCGTGATCGCGGGAGCGTCCCACGGACTGGCGCTGGGCGGCTTCTTCATCATGCGGCCGCTCATCATCGCGAACTACTTTGGCAGGCAGAACCTGGGCGCGATAAACGGCATCCTGCGGCCCTTCGTCACCCTCAGCGGCGCGGTAAGTCCCCTGCTCATCGCCGGCATGTTCGACATATTCGGCTCGTACAGGGAGGCGTTCCTGCTGGCGTCGCTGACGTGGGTGCTCGCGGCGGGCGTCGTGTTCCTGGCGGCTCCGCCGCGGCGGCTTGCGGCGGTGCAGGCCTCGGGGTAGGGGTTGGCTCGGCGATTGGTCGAGCGCGGGCGGTGGGCTCGGCGAGAGGCGATTCGATTTGATTCGATTCGACTTTTGCATTCCGGGAAACGAGTCTCCTACGAAAATGGCCATTTTAGATACGACTCGTTTAGACGAAAACGAGCCCCTTTTGCTGCAGTTCCAGTCGCTTTCTGGGGAAACCCTGCTTCCTGGGGGAGCGCCCACTGACCTCGGACTTGGCGCCGGGCGGATGTTGGTCGACGTACGCATGGGGGAAGGGTATCAGCGTGAAAGGCGGAAGCGCCACGGGCTCGTGTCAGGGTGGGCGGGCTACGCTGATGCGCCGGGGGACCAGTTGTAGAGCTTCGACAGGGTGCCGCCCATCAAGGCGGAGCGCTCCGCATCCGTCAGCTCGCCAGTTAGGCGGAAGGCCTCGACGCCCTGCTGGTATGTGAGGAGGCCGCTGGTGCGGGTCCAGTCCGTGCCCCACATGCACCGGTCGATGCCATAGGCGTCGAACAGGCGGCGCAAGGGCTCCCAGATATCCGAGTACGGGAAGGGTTGATGGGAGAGGGTGCAGGCGGCGGAGATCTTGATGGCGACATGGTCGAGGTCGGCCAGCGAGAGGACGATTGGCAGGTCCGCAAGGGGCTCATCCGGGATGGGCGGCTTATTGTACGTAATCATGCCCACGTGGTCGATGACCAACTGGGTGTCCGGGTGGCGCTCGGCGTAAGCGCGGAAGAGGGGCAGCTTGCCCGATGCCATCACGTTGAGGGGCACGCCGGCCCGAGCGGCAGCGGCGAAAAGGCGGTCGATGCGGGGGTCGTCGGACTCATAGGCCCCGCGGTTGAGCATAATGCGGCCGCCGACCACGCCGGGGGTGCGGGCCCACTCGGCGAACTCGTCGGCGACGGACTCGGAGTGTGGGTCGAAGGGCTTGATGAGGCGGAAACGGGTCGGGTGCTTCGCGTACACCTCGAGGGCGTAGCTGGAATCAAAGCCGTACAGGGAGTAGGGCGAGACCAGCAGCGCTCCATCGACGCCGACGGCGTCCATGGCCTCGACCATCTGGTCGCCGGTGATCTCGGCGGGGCCGTCCAGAGAGCCGGCCCAGGGGCGCTCGGGACGGTTGCGCTCGTAGGAGTGAACCTGCGAGTCGATGATGGGTGTGCGCGTCGTCATGGTTTCCCTCCTCGTCATTCACCCGTGCGAAGCGGACGCACAAGGGCACCACGCCTCAGCCCGCGAACCGTCCTTTGATGCTCGTCAGTCTACACCCGAACGGAGGCGCGCGCACCGATTGAAGACGAGGCTGTTGGGCGGCACACTGGACACGGCACCCGCCTATGCTAGAATGAGCCCGCAATACGACGACGCCTCTATGCAGGGAGACTTTGCGCCATGAAGAACAAGGTTTTCGAGAGCTTTGACGAGGCCGTCGCTGATGTGCACGACGGCGCAACGTTTATGTCAGGCGGTTTCGCCGGCATCGGCGTGCCGCGAAATCTGATCATGGCGCTGGTGCGGCAGGGCGCGAAGGACCTCACGGGCATCTCCAACAACTCCGGCGGACAGGGCGAGGTGGTGGACGTGGGCAAGCTGGTGGAGAACGAACAGATCCGTAAGATGGTCTGCGCCTTCACCGCCGCTCCGCACCCGTCTCGCGCCGCCCTCTTCGAGAAGCTGAATGAGCAAGGACTCGTGGAGGCGGAGCTGGTGCCGCAGGGCACGCTGGCCGAGCGGATGCGAGCCGCGGGCGCGGGCATCGGCGCGTTCTACACGCCAACCGGCGTCGGCACGGAGACCGCCGAAGGCAAGGAGCACCGCGTCATCGACGGACGCACCTACGTGCTGGAGTACCCGCTCCACGCCGACTACGCCTTCGTCCGGGCCTACCGCGCCGACACCTTCGGCAACCTGCAGTTCCGACGATCGCAGCGCAACTTCAACCCCGTCATGGCCATGGCCGCCAGAATCACCATCGCCGAGGTCGAAGAGGACATCCTGGAGCTTGGCGAAATGGACCCGGACACCATCCACACGCCCGGCATCGTGGTGGACCGGATCGTGAAGATACCGCCGCCGCCGGAGGGCATCTGGGACACGCCCAACCGGCGGGCGTAGCCGGAGGAGCATGCAATGGCAGAGGAAAAGACGTCGCTGGACCGGCAAACGATGTGCAACCGCATCGCCATGGAGTTTAAGGACGGTTGGGTGGTGAACCTCGGCGTCGGCATGCCGACGCTCTGCTCCAACTACGAGTTTGGCGACACCGACATCCTGTTCCAATCGGAGAACGGCGTCATCGGCTATGGGCCGCTGGCTGCCGAGGGCGAGGAGGACATCCACCTCGTGAACGCCGGCGGACAGCACGTGACGCTGCAAAAGGGCGCGGCCATCATCCACCACGCCGACTCCTTCTCCCTCATTCGCGCGGGCTATGTTGACGTGACGGTCATGGGCGCGTATGAAGTCGCAGAGAACGGTGACTTCGCCAACTGGAAGACGGCCGGGCGCAAGGGCGGCGGCATTGGCGGGGCGATGGACCTCGCCGTGGGGGCCAAGCAGGTATTCCTGGCGCTCGAACACACAACCCGGGAGGGCGCGCCGCGCCTGCTGAAGCAGTGCATTCTACCTGTGACCGCTGTTGGCGTGGTCACCAAGGTCGTCACCAACCTCGGCCTGTTCGACATTACACCGGAGGGGTTCCTTATGCGGGAGATTGCCCCCGGGTACACGCCGGAGGAGGTACAGGCCGTCACCGAGGCGAAGCTCATCATCTCCCCGGACCTGAAGGAGTTTCGGGTAACGTAAGGTCCGTTCTCAATCCGCACACGTGGGCAGAGACTACGGAGACCAACAGCAAGGAGTGCATATGGCAGACCTCTCAAGGACTGCCGCCATCGTCGGGGTGGCGGAGTCTGATGAAATCGGCACCGTGCCCAACAAGTCGTCGCTGCAGCACCACATGGAGGCGGCACACAACGCCCTGGAGGACGCCGGCCTTTCGAAGAACGACGTGGACGGTCTCTTCACGGCGGGCTACTCGACCTACGCGACCGGCGATTACCTTGGCATCCAACCACGTTTCACGGACAGCACGTCGGTGGGCGGGTCGTCGTTTATCATCCATATCGCCCACGCTATTGCCGCCATTAACGCCGGCTACTGCGAGGTGGCGTTGATCACGCACGGGCAGGCGGGACGCAGCAACCGCGCGCCCCAGCCGGGAGACCCAAGTCTGCCTACGCTTCAATACGAGATTCCGTACGGGTTCATCGGCCAGCCCATCAACTACGCCATGGCCGCCACCCGGTACATGCACGAGTACGGCGAGGAGCGCACACGGCAGGCGCTGGCGGAGATCGCAGTTTCGACGCGCAAGTGGGCGCTGATGAACCCCAAGGCCGCCATGAAGGACCCGATGAGCTTCGACGACTACCACGACTCGCGGTGGATCGCGTGGCCCTTCCACCTGTTCGACTGCTGCCTCGTGACCGACGCGGGCGCGGCCGTGGTGGTCACCTCCGCCGAGCGGGCCCGCAGTACGAAGAAGCCGCCGGTGTGGGTGCTGGGCGCGGCCGAGAGCCACGACCACCTGGGCATTTCCACCATGGCGGACCTGACGTCTACAGTGTCGCGGCGCACGGGCCCGGCTGCGCTGGCGGCGGCCGGCCTCACCCATAGGGACATCGACCTGGCGATGATTTACGACTCTTTCACCTACACCGTACTCGTCACCCTGGAGGGCCTGGGTTTCTGCGGACCCGGCGAGGGCCCGGACTTCCTCGCGGGGCAGCGCACGGCGCCCGGCGGCGACTTCCCAATGAATACCAGCGGCGGCGGCCTGAGCTACACACACCCCGGCATGTATGGCATTTTCCTCATCATCGAGGCGGTGCGGCAGCTGCGCGGTGAGTGCGGCGAGCGGCAGGTGCCGGACTGCGGCATCTCGCTGGTCAATGGCACCGGTGGCGCCCTGTCGTCGACGGGGACGGTGGTGCTCGCCAGGGACTAGAGTGAGCTGAACACCGGCACAAGATTGAAACAACGGAGACGAACATGACGCAGCAGGCCTACAGCAAGCCACTCCCTACCCCGCAGCCGGAGTCCGACTTCTACTGGGAGAAGACCAAGGAGCACGAGCTCTGGCTCCGCTCCTGCAACGACTGCTCTCAAGCGTACTTCTACCCGCGCGACATCTGTCCCGCATGCTTCTCCCGCAACACGACATGGGTGCAGGCCAGCGGCAAGGGCACCCTTCACACCTTCGCCATCGTGCACCGGGCGCCCACGCCGGCGTTCCGCGACGACGCGCCCTTCGTGGTCGCCATCGTCGACCTCGAGGAGGGCCCGCGTATGCCCACCAACCTGGTGGAAGTGGAGCCGGACCCATCGGCGATACACGTTGATATGGCGGTGGAAGTGGTCTTTGAGGACGTCACCGACGCCATCACCCTGCCCAAGTTCAGGCCGGTTGGGTAGGGGGAGGCTCCAGTTCCCTGTGCTACAATACCCCTCGCGCTCGCACGACATTGACATTCGTGGGCGTCGCTTTGTGAAGGAGCCCGCATGAAGATCCACGAGTATCAGGCCAAGGCGCTTATGGCCAAGTACGGCATCCCCGTGCCGCGAGGCAGCATGGCCGCGACCCCGGATGAGGCGCGGAAGGCCGCCGAGGAGCTTGGCGGCAGGGTGGTCGTGAAGGCGCAGGTTCACGCCGGGGGCCGTGGCAAGGCAGGCGGTGTGAAGGTAGTCGAGGACGCCGGCGCTGCGGCGGATTTCACCGAGTCCATCCTTGGCACGCAGCTTGTCACGTTCCAGACCGGGCCGGAGGGCGTTCCCGTCAACTCCGTGCTGGTCGAGGAGACCATGGATATCGCCCAGGAGCTCTACGTCGCCATCGTCCTGGACCCCAGCGAGCGGCGCCCGGTGGTCATCGCCAGCGCGGCGGGCGGCATGGAGATCGAGCAAGTGGCCGAGGAGACGCCAGAGAAGATCCTCCGCGCCGTCGTCGACCCCACGGTGGGGCTGCAGCCCTGGCAGGGGCGGCAGCTCGCCTATGGCATGGGCGTCCCCGCGGAGCTTGTGCGGCCGACAGCGGACCTCATTGTCAAGCTCTACAGGCTGATGACGGACCTGGACTGTTCTCAGGTGGAGATTAACCCCTTAGCGGTCACGGGCGACGGCCGTGTGCTCCCCGTTGACGCCAAGCTGACGCTGGACGACGACGCCATGTTCCGCCATAAGGACCTGACGGACCTGCGAGACGCCAGCCAGGAGGACCCGCTGGAGTCACGGGCGCACGACATCGGCGTCATCTACGTGCGGCTCGACGGCGACGTGGGGTGCCTCGTCAACGGCGCCGGGTTGGCGATGGCGACCATGGACATCGTGACAGCGGTTGGCGCGTCGCCAGCCAACTTTCTGGACGTGGGCGGCGGCGCAGACGAGGCGCGCATCCGCGCGGCCGTCGGTGTCCTGCTGTCGGACCCCAACGTGAAGCGGGTACTGGTCAACATCTTCGGCGGCATTCTGCGCAACGACGTACTTGCGCGCGGGCTCGTGGGCGCGTACGAAGACACGGGGTCGAAGGCGCCCATAATCGCGCGCATGATGGGCACCAACGTCGACGAGGGCAGGCAGATCCTGCTGGACTCAGGCCTTGACGTGACCATCGTCGACACCCTGAAGGACACGGCGGAGGCCCTGCGCGCTGGATAGCGCGGCGGCGCTTCGGCTACGCTACACGCCCCCGCCGGACAGGTCTCCGGCGATGCGGCAATCACACCAGACTTGGAGCGGGCAACCTATGAGCATCTTGGTAGACCGGAACAGCAGGGTCCTGGTACAGGGCATTACGGGCAGGGAGGGGAGTTTCCACACCCTGCGTTGCATGGAGTATGGGACGAACGTGGTGTCCGGCGTGACGCCGGGCCGCGGCGGCCAGATGTTCGGGGAGACGGACGTTCCCGTGTTCGACACGGTGGAAGAAGCCGTGCGGGAGACGGGGGCCAACGTATCCCTGATCTTCGTCCCGGCGCCCTTTGCCGCGGACGCTATCCTGGAGTCAGCAGCGGCGGGCGTCGCGCTGGTGGTGCCCATCGCGGAGGGCATCCCACCCCGCGACATGGTGCCTGTGGCACGGACGCTGGAGGGATCGGCGACGCGCTTGCTAGGCCCGAACTGCCCCGGACTCATCTCCCCCGGCGAGCGGTGCAAAGTGGGCATCATGCCGGGCGCCATCCACATCCCGGGCCGCGTCGGCGTGGTCTCGCGTAGCGGCACCCTGACGTACGAGGCAGTGGGGCAGCTCTCTGCGCTCGGCATCGGGCAGTCCAGCTGCGTGGGAATCGGAGGCGACCCGGTCAGCGGCACCACCTTCGTCGACGTGCTGCGGCTTTTCAACGACGACCCGGAGACGGACGCCATCGTACTCATTGGGGAGATCGGCGGCACCAAGGAGCAGGAGGCGGCCGAGTTCATCAAGGCGGAGATGAAGAAGCCGGTGGCGTCGCTCATCGTCGGTCAGAGCGCGCCGCCCGGCAAGCGCATGGGCCACGCCGGCGCCATCATCACGGGTTCGGGAGCGCGGGCGGAGAACAAGGTGGCCGCACTGCGCGCCGCCGGGGCCGCTATCATCCCCTCACCCGCGGACATCGGCACGACAATTCAGAGCGTGCTGGGCAAGTAGGGGCAGGTATATAATTTACACGGGCTGGCGCATAGCAGTGAGCTTTGTGACGCCCGGGTATTAGGGGAGCATTTTCGAAAGGCTGGTTGGAACTGGGAGGAACACTAATGCACTATTTGGTGGCGGTGTTCAAAGAGGAAACCAGTTCCTATGGGGTAAAGGTGCCGGATCTACCCGGTTGCTTTTCTGGTGGCGATACCCTGGAAGACGCCTTGTCCTCTACGAAAGAGGGCATCGAGTGCCACATTGAAGGCCTGCTGAAGGACAACGATACCATCCCCCAAATCCACCCCTTTGAATACCACCGCCACAACCCCGAATTCGCGGACGGCATCTGGGCCGTGGTAGAGGTTAAAGACCCTCGGCTAGCAGCAGCGGGGGGATAGGCCGTTTCGGGCCCGAACAGTGACTCGAGTCTCACGGAAAGGCTCCACTGAGGCCCACAAGCAAAGCGCCCAGTGTCAGAGCTGCCTTGCCTCCCGGACCAAGAGTCCCGCTGCGCTGGAACCGCAATATGGTTTGCAGCGTCTTAGTTAGGGACAGTTATCCGGAATTGGAGGACACCCCACATGACCCGCTTCCTTGTCGCCTTCAGCCTCATCCTGCTCTTGCTTGCTGTGGTTGCATGCGGCGGCGACGATTCCGGCGAAGAGAGCTCAGCAACGACCTCCATGTTGTCGGCAGACACATTCGACATGGCCATGACGATCGACGAAAGCACAATGCCTAGGGCGCCGCGGCAGCCCGCAGCAGCCGCTGCTCCCGAGGCCATGATGGAAAAGGCCATGGCAGACGACGGCGGAGCGGCTGGGTCGCCGGGCGGCACGCTTCAACTGGCCGACCGCAAGATCATCTCCACCGGCAACATCACCGTGGAAGTGGATGACGTCGAAAGCTCCGTCAAGGCAGTGGAGGCCATCGTTGACGGCATGGGCGGCTACGTTGAGGTGCTATCCAGAAGCGGCGGGGATGACTTCAGCCGAGCATCGCTGACCATTCGTGTGCCGCAGGGGCAGTTCGCCTCCGCCTATGACCGCATAAGTGACCTCGGCGAGGTGCTGAACGAGCACCAAGGCAGCGAGGACGTTTCGGAGCAGTTCATCGACCTGGAGGCGCGGCTGAACAGCGCCCTCCGGGAGGAGCAGAGCTTCCTGTCGCTGCTGGGCCGCACCAGCAACGTGGGCGAGGTTCTCGCCATCGAGCGGGAGCTGGCCCGCGTCCGCGCCGACATCGAGCGGTACCAGGGGCAACTGGACTTCCTGACCCGCCGGGTGGACCTCTCCACCATCTACGTGGAGCTGGTGCCGGAGGAAGGGCCCTTCGTTGAGCCGCCCTACGGGAATCTGCGGCTCACCGTCGACGACGTGCCCGGAAGCCTGGACACCGTCCGCAACATCATTGCGTCCTACCAGGGCGAGATCCGCGGGGGCACCATTTTCGACGAGGACGGCGAGCAGCGGGCCGACCTGAACGCCCGCGTCTTCTACGCCGACTTCCGCACCATCCTGAACGAACTTGAGCGCGTCGGCGACGTTGCCGCCAAGTCTATCCGCGAGCCCGTGCTGGACTCGGACGGCGGCGTGGAGCGAGACCCTGAAGCGCGCATCTTTGTCCACCTGGAGGAGCCGGACTACTCCTGGATCTACGTCATGGGAGCCTTCATCGTCCTGGGCGCTCTGCTACTGGTCATCGTCGTCGCTGGCGCGCGGGGCATCATGGCACGTCGCCGGCGGCGTGCGGCAGAGGCGGCAGCGTAGGCGTCCAATCCGAGGAGGCCATACTGGAAGACCTCGTTGTCCGTGCCGAGACCGTTGACGACTTCCCCGCCGTTCGGGAAGTCGTCAACCTGGCATTCCAGAACGACGACGAGGGCGAAGCCGACCTCATTGAGGCGCTCCGTGCCGAGACGGGCTACACACCCGAGCTTTCTTTGGTGGCCGAGCTGAACGGTGCAGTTGTGGGCCACGTCATCTTTAGCGAAGCGTACATCGACACGGACAGCGGCCGCGTCCCAGCCATCGCGCTTGGCCCGCTCGCGGTGCACCCCGACTGGCAGCAACAGGGCGTCGGGTCCCGGCTGGTCGAAGAGGGCTTGGCCGCCGGCCGCCGGCTGGGCCACCGCCTCGCCGTGGTCATCGGCCACTCGACCTACTACCCCCGATTCGGCTTTGCGCGCGGACGGCCATTGGGCATCGAAATGGTCCTCGGCCGACGAGAAGAGTCCCGCATGGTCGTTGCGCTCGTGCCCGGCGCGCTTGACGGGGTCCGGGGGACGGTGCGATTTTCGCCAGTCTTCGACGAAGCCTAGCGCACACTTCGCCTCCACACGCGGTACAATGCTCTCCGGTCCCCAGATGACCTAGTCGCACGGGAGAGATTATGCTCGTTATGTTCGTTTGCCAGGCCAACGTCGGCCGAAGCCAGGTAGCGGAGGCCTACTTTGAGCGGCTCTCGGATCACGGGGTGTGCAGCAGCGGCCTTCGCGTCGACGAGCAGATGGCCCGGAACAAGCCGGCGTCTGCGAAGATGAAGGACAATTCCAGGCACTCGCTGCCGTACATGTTGGAGCGGGGCATCGACATCTCGGAGAAAGAGCGGACGCAGATCACGCCGGAGCTCATTGCGGCGGCGGACCGCATCGTCGCCATCCTGCCGACCGAAGAGGTGCCGGCGTCGCTCTTGGAGTCGGGGAAGCTGACAGTATGGGACCTACCGGACCCGGTGGACCACCCGGACGCGGCATGGAGCATCTTCGACGTGATCCATGAGCGCGTGCGGGCGTTGGTCGAAGCAATAGGGTAACCGCGGACAGGGTGTCCGCGGACACAGGGTCCGGGTGCGTATCCCGGCGCGCCGGCCCGCGCTATACTGACTCCCACTTTGGCAGACGCAAACCCTCCCTCACCACGGCCCCGCTCGTCGGGCGTGTTCAGCGCCCGCACCCTGCCCATCTACGCCGCCTTCCTGGTCTGGGGCACGGGAACGGGGGCACAGAACCTGGCTCGCCCTCTCTTTGCATTTGAGCTTGAGGGCAGCATCTTCCTTGTCACCGTGCTCCTCGCCTCCAGCGCCATCGCGCGGCTGGTAGCATCGCCGATCACCGGCTTCATGACGGACCGCTGGGGGCGCCGTCCGCTGCTCATCATGGGCGCCGGCATACGGGGGGCCACGGGCATATTGTCCTTCTTCGCCGGCTCCTACATGGAGTTCTTTGTGCTGGAGTTCATCGGCGGCGTGGGCATCGCCATGTGGAACACCAGCGCCAACATCCTGATCGCGGACGTGACCGAGCCGCACATACGAGGGCGCGTCGTCGCCATGCGGGGCATGTCCATGCGGGCGGGACAGGTCACGGGGCCGCTCCTCGGCGCGCTGATTGCGGCATTCTTTGACATCAGGACGATATTCCTCGTCAATGGTGTCGCCAAGTTCCTGACTCTCTTCATGGCGCTCTATCTCATCAAGGAGAGCCGCACGGAGGACGCGGCGGGCGCGCCCCAACGGCCGGGGCTGCTGCGCAGTCTCGCGACCATCCGGCCCTTCCTGGGGAGGGCATTCTTCCTTGTGATTCTTGCGACCTTCGCGGTGAGCATGATGGGGCAGGGGGTGTTCAGCGGGCTGCTTCCCATTTACGCGCAGGAGCTGGCAAACCTGAACGAGGCGAGCATCGGGACGCTCATCGGCCTTGGAGGACTCATCTCCGTGTTTGTCGCTTTCCCGAGCGGCATGGTGAGCGACGGATATGGGCGAAAGTTCGCCCTAGTGCCGGGGCTGGTGTTGCTGGCGGTGTCGGCGTACCTGCTGAGCCACGGCGACAACTTGACGATGCTGCTGATCATGGTGTCCGTGTACGGCGTCGCATGGGGGATGAGCCAGGGGACAGCGCAGACCTACGCGATGGACATCGCGCCGGCGCAGCAACGCGGGACGTTCCTCGGTGTGTGGTCGCTGTTCCAGGCGGCAGGGGGATTCGTGGCGCCGCTGGCCGTGGGCGGACTGGCGCAGTTTTGGAGCTTCTCGGGGACATTCGTCGTCGTGGCGGCTTGGCTGGCAGTGAGCGCGGTGCTCGTCGCGCTATTCGCGCCGGAAACACGCTGGCGCGGCGGTCGCTAGCGGGCGCTGAGGCTCTAACTCCCTAGTCCCTCCGGTCGGCGAGTGTGCCAGTCCGTTGCCTGCTGGTAGGCGTGGGCGATGCGCAGCACTGTTTCCTCGCCCAATGCTGGGCCCATGACCTGCATACCGATGGGCATCCCCTCTGAGAAGCCGCACGGTATCGAGATGCACGGGATTCCTGCGATGTTCACCGGAATGGTCAGCACGTCGCTCTTGTACATAGCAACCGGGTCGTCCGTCTTCTCGCCGATGCGAAAGGCCACCGTCGGCGACGTCGGCGTGACCAACGCGTCAAAGCGCTCGAACGCCTCCTCGAACTCGCGCCGGATGAGCGTGCGCACCTTCAGCGCCTTCAGGTAATAAGCGTCGTAGTAGCCCGCGGAGAGGGCGTAGGTTCCGAGCATGATTCGCCTCTTGACCTCCGGGCCGAACCCCTTCGAGCGGGTCCGCTCCTGTGTCTCCCACGCGGTTGAGGCGTCGTCAACCGAGAAGCCGTACTTCACCCCGTCGTAGCGCGCCAGGTTGGTGGAGCACTCGGACGGCGCGATGATGTAGTAGACCGCAAGCGCATAGGCGGTAAGGGGCAGCGAGCATTCCTCGACGATGGCGCCCGCATCCCGCATCACCCCGATGGCCTCATGCACCGCCGCGTCCACCGCCGGGTCGATGCCGTCGCCGAAGTACTCGTTCGGAATCCCGATGCGCATGCCCTTGATGTCCCCGGTGAGCGCCTTCGTGTAGTCGGGCCGGCCGCCGGGAATCGATGTCGAGTCGCGGGGGTCGTGGCCGGCGATGGCGTTGAGGACCGTGGCGCAGTCCTCGACGTCCTTGGTCAGCGGGCCAATCTGGTCAAGGGAGCTGGCGAAGGCCACAAGGCCGAACCGGCTCACGAGCCCGTAGGTGGGCTTGAGGCCGGTGATGCCGCAGAGGGCCGCCGGTTGCCGAATGCTGCCGCCCGTGTCGCTGCCAAGCGAGAACAACGCCTCGCCCGCCGCGACGGCCGCGGCGCTGCCTCCGCTGGAGCCGCCGGGCACGCGGTCCAATCCCCATGGGTTGTGGGTGACGTGGAAGGCGGAGTTCTCCGTGGACGACCCCATCGCGAACTCGTCCATGTTGCCCTTGCCCATCAGCACAGGGCCGCGGGCGTAGAGCCGCTCGATGACCGTGGCGTTGTAGAGCGGCACGAAGTTCTCCAGAATGCGCGAAGAGCAGGTGGTGCGGATGCCCTTGGTGGACATGACGTCCTTGATCTGCATGGGAATGCCCGTGAGAGGTGTGGCCGTGCCCTCCGCAATGCTTCGGTCGGCTGCAGCGGCAGCTTCTCGGGCCAGGTCCTCCGTCAGGGTGACAAAGGCGCCCACCTGCGATTCCACCGCCGCAATGCGGCCCTGCACGGTCTCCGTGAGTTCGGTGGAAGAGATCTGGTGGGTGTCCAGGAGGTCGCGGGCCTCGTGGATCGTAAGGTCGAAGGGTTGCACCTATTCCTCCAGCACTGTGCGGACCTGAAAGTACTGTCCGTAGGTATCGGGGGCGTTGCTCAGCACTTGCTCTGCGCTGTAGGGCGCCTGGGCAACGTCCTCTCTCATGACCGTCGAGAGGGGCACGGCGTGACTTGTCGGTTCCACGTCAGCCGTGTCCAGCTCGCTTAGTACCTGGAACTGCTCCAGGATGCTGGCCAGTTGCTCCCGCATCACCTCCACCTCGTCGTCCGACAGGTAGATGTGATAAATGGCGGCCAAGTGGAGTACTTCCTCCCGTGAAAGGGCCATAGGATCCCCCGTTCTCGAGTTACGGAAAACGTAATCAGTGTAGCAAAGCTACGGGGCCGCTTCAAGGAGAGCCGCCCGCGTCCAGCCATTCCTGCAGGATGATGGCCGCCGCCATCGCGTCCACCCGCCCCCGGTCCCTTGACGGCTCCACGCCCACTTCGCGCAGGCGACGCTCAGCCTCAGCCGAAGTGTACTGTTCGTTCACCGTGTGGATGGGCAGCGGGCAGGCATCGCCGAGGGCCTTGCAGAAGGACTGCACTGCCCGAGCCTGCGGGCCGATTGTGCCGTCCAGCGACACCGGCAGCCCCACGACGATGGCCGCCGCTTCGTGCCTTGTGGCGAGGTCAACGACGGTCCCCATTCCGCCCCTTGTGGCACGCCGGTCGATTGCCGCCAGCGGCGTCGCCAGCGTGCCGCTCGGGTCGCTGAGCGCGACGCCAATGCGCCGGTCTCCCACATCGAGGCCAAGGGCGCGGGCCATGGGGATCAATCGCTCACTGCGCTAGCGGCACTGCTCTGCGAGCGCTGTAGGTTACGGAGACCCTGCAGCCCATAATAGGTGTAGCCCATGCCAAGAAGCATGAAGATGATGGGCGTCCCTACCACACCCGCACTGGCAAACAGCTTGCTGATGTCGCTTGTGACGGCCCACGGGCCGACCATTGCCAAAACGGGCACAAACAGGAGAACCCACATCTGTACCCACGGCCGCTCTCGCAGGTAAACCGTCGACGCAAACCCCACAATGAGGGCGAACAGGGCCACGAGGGCTCCGGCCACCAACTGCGGGTCCTGCTCCTGCCGCAACCCAAACTGGTCGTTCAGGCCCTGCGGGCTGATGGCAAAGGATGCATAAAGGAACGCGAAGAAGATGCCCATGCCGCTGCCAAATCGCAGCATTGTCCTGCCGCGCGCGATCCATCGCCTATATGGCACTCTGGCGTCAACGGGGATATCGACCCTGGGCATGGCGCCCGCCGGCGGGGGCTGGGTCTTGCGCCACCATAGATCGGCCAGAAGCGAAACCACGCCAAAAATGAGCGTGGCTCCTATCGTGATAAAGAAGGGCCAATACTCGAAAACCTGGCCCCAGAACCCATCAAAGACCGCAAGCGCTACCAACGAATCGGTCATCTCCCTAAACCCTCCGACATTGCGCGAGAACACCGCGCTTTACTGTAACGTATCCCTCTAACCCACAGCCCTGCCAACCAAGGCTGGCGCCAGCGCCAAGGCCTCCTCCAGCTTGTCTGGATCTGAGCCTCCTGCTTGTGCCATGTCCGGCCTACCGCCGCCGCCACCGCCGACGACCTTAGCTGCCTCACGGACAAGTGTAGCAGCATTCAACCCCTTCTCCACCAGGTCCGGCGTCACCATCGAGACCAGCATTGGCTTTTCGTTGGCCACGGCGCCCAGCATGACGACGCCGCTCCCCAGACGGTCGCGCAAGTGCCCGGCCATCTCGCGGAGTACGTCCGCAGAGGGCGCATCCACCCTGGCCGATACGACGCTGACGCCGCCGACATCCTGCGCCATCGACACGAGGCCGCCGGCCTCCGCCAGCGCGTTTGCCCGCTCCAGTGACTCCGCTCTGCGTCGCTCCGCGTCGAGCTGTGCCTTCAGCGCCTCGATGCGCGCTTCCACTTCCGTGGGCGTGGTCTCCAGCCTCTGCGCCGCGGACTCCAGGGTCGCCAGGTTATTTCGAGCCATCGTCTCCGCGGCCCGCCCAGTCACCGCCTCCACACGGCGGATGCCGGACCCAATCGAACTCTCGCTCGTGATGAGGAACAGGCCCACCTCACCGGGCCGGTCCAGGTGCGTGCCGCCGCAGACCTCGCGGCTGAAAGGCTCGGCGTTGGAGGCGTCCGGGTCGTCCAAGCCCATGTCGATGACCCGGACCGTCTCACCGTACTTGTCGCCGAAGAAGGCTAGGTAGCCGGCCTCCAGCGCCTTCGTGTACGTCAGCTCGTTTCGGACGGATTCGGCGTTGCGGCGCACCTGATCGTTGACGAGCCGCTCAACCTCCTGGACTTCGTCCGCTGTCAAGGCCTTCACGTGGGTGAAGTCAAACCGCAGTCGATCAGGCGCAACAAGCGAACCGGCCTGCCGTACATGGCTGCCAAGGACACGGCGCAACGCCTCGTGCAGCAGGTGCGTCGACGAGTGGTTCCGCGCCACGTCCATGCGGCGCTCCCGGTCGACGCGCGCCTCGACCAAGTCGCCAAGCGCGATGATGCCGCTGCGAACGCGCCCCTTGTGCACGATCAGCCCGTCCATGGGCGACTGCGTGTCAGATACATCGACGTGCCCGCGCAACGAAAGGATAGCGCCCGTGTCGCCCATCTGACCGCCACCCTCGGCGTAGAAGGGCGTCTCCCGCAACACAACCTCGACGTCCTGCCCGGGCTCGGCGCTGCTGAGGGGGTCGCCGTCCGGTGTAAGAAGCGCCAGGACTTCGGTCTGCGCCGTCAGCCGGTCATACCCTACGAAGGCGACGCGGCCTACGCCGAGGTCGCGATACTTGAAGATCTTCGCCTCGCCGCCTCCGCCAATGCGCGCCTCGGTGGCCGCTCGGCCGCGCTCGCGCTGGGCGGCCATCTCCCGCTCGAACGCCTCCATGTCGACCGTCAGACCGCGCTCCCTGGCGATGTCCTGGGTCTCTTCCACCGGGAAGCCGTATGTGTCGTACAGGGTAAAGGCGAGGGCGCCGGAGAGAACGCCGCCGTGACCGTTCGTGGCCGAGAGCGCTTCCTCCATGATGTTCAGCCCCTGCTCCATCACACGGCCAAACTGCTGCTCTTCCCCCTCAAGAATGCGCAGGATGAAGGCGCGGTTCTGCAAGAGGTCGGGATACGCGTCGCCCATGCGCTGGATGGCGACGTCCGCCACGTCCGTCAGGAAGGGCTCGGTCAGCCCGAGCTTGCGCCCAAAGCGCACGGCGCGCCGTATGAGCCGACGGAGCACGTAGCCGCGTCCCTCGTTGCCGGGGATGACGCCGTCGCTGATGAGGAACGCGGCGCCGCGAGTGTGCTCGGCGACGACGCGCATCGGCACGTCGGTGTCGAGCGACTCACCGTAGCGGGCGCCGGCCAGCTCCGCCACCTTGCCAATGATCGGCTGGTAGAGGTCCGTGTCGTAAATGTTGCTTACGCCCTGCGCGATGATGGCTGCCCGCTCCAGCCCCATGCCCGTGTCGATGTTCGGCTTGGGCAGGGGGCTCATCGCTCCCTCCAGATCCTGGTAAAACTGCATGAACACCAGGTTCCAAAGCTCAACAAATCGCTCGCAGCGGTCACAGTTGGGGTGGCAACCGGGCTGCTCCTCCGGCTTCATGCCCGACGCGTTCCACGCCGCTATTTCCGCGGGAGTCGAAAGCGGGGCGCAACCCGACGCTTCGCCAAAGTCCCAGTGGATCTCAGAGCACGGCCCGCAGGGCCCCTCAGCACCGGGTGGCCCCCACCAGTTGTCGCTTTTGCCGTACCGATATATGCGTTCCGGCGGCGTCCCGGAGGCGACTCGCCAGAGCGCCTCCGCCTCGTCGTCGTCCGTGTAGACAGTGATGAACAGCTTTTCGGTGGATAATTGCATCCGTTGGGTCACAAACTCCCACGCGAACTCGATTGCGCCCTGCTTGAAGTAATCGCCGACTGAGAAGTTGCCCAGCATCTCGAAGAAGGTCAGGTGTTTGTGGTCTCCCACGACGTCGATATCGGTCGTGCGAAAGCACTTCTGAGCGGAGGTCATGCGGCTGCGCGGCGCGGCGGCCTCGCCCAGAAAGTACGGCTTGAACTGCACCATCCCGGCCGTCGTCAGCAAGAGCGTCGGGTCGCCGGCGGGCACCAGTGATGAGCTCGGCACCAGCAGGTGGCCGCGCTCCTGAAAAAAGTCCAGAAACCCTTGTCTCAGTTCATCGACGCTCTGCATCGGTGTTTATTGCTCCATATCAAGAATCTGCGGGGGTTGCACCATGGCGCATACACCCTAATTGACAATTGTATCAAAAACACAACGAGGGTGACCCCACCCATGTTCTTTATGCGCAACCGCAGCAACACGCGCGGTGGGCGAACTTGCGCCATGCGTTCCCAGCGTGATACAACAAATGCGCCCTCAGCATATGCCAAGGGGTTCTACGGCCTGTCGGCATAGGTCCTTTCCCAACGTAATCCCGGCGAAAGCTGAAAGCTGGTCGGACGTGGGCGCAAGCGCCTGAGCGCAGAGCGCACGTCACAGCTACCCTGAATTTTTTCGGAGTGTGCCATGAGGACAATCGACCTACGCAGCGACACGGTGACCCACCCGACGCCCGAGATGAGGCAGGCCATGTTCGAAGCGGAAGTGGGTGACGACGTCTTGGGAGACGACCCCACCGTGCAGCGCCTTGAGGACATGGCCGCCGAGAGAATGGGCAAGGAGGCCGCCGTCTACGTCTCCAGCGGCACGATGGGCAACCTGCTTGCCGTGTTGAGCTGGTGCAACCGCGGCGACGAGGTCATCCTCGGATCCGAAGCGCATATTCTCTGGCACGAGTCGGCGGGCAGCGCTGCTGTTGCGGGGACGCTGCTGCGCGCCGTGCCCAATGACGAGCGCGGTCGGTTGGACCCGGACGACGTCGCTCACGCAGTCCGCGCCTACCGCCCCGGCGTGTCGCCCTCGGGTCTGGTCGCGTTGGAAAACACGCACAACCGGTGCAGCGGCGCTGCCCTGTCGCCCGAGGACACCAAGGCGGTAGCAGACGTAGCCCACGCGAATGGGCTGCCGATGCACCTGGACGGCGCGCGCATCTTCAACGCCGCCGTTGCCCAGGAGGTCCCCGCCAAGGCGCTCGCCGCTGACGCCGACTCCGTGACCTTTTGCTTCTCCAAGGGACTCAGCGCTCCCATCGGCTCCGCTCTGTGCGGACCGGCGGACTTCGTTGGCCGGGCGAGAAAGTGGAGGAAGACTCTGGGCGGCGGCATGCGGCAGGTGGGCGTCATAGCCGCGGCAGCGATCGTGAGTCTCGAAACGATGGTGCCCCGGCTGGCCGAGGACCACCAGAACGCGATGCAACTGGCGAAGGGCCTTGCCGACATTCCCGGCATCTCAATCGACCCGGAGCGCATCGAGACCAACATCGTCATCTTCGAGTGGCAGGGCGGCCCCCACGCCGATTTCATGGCGAAGCTGGTCGAGGCAGGCGTACTCGCCTCATCCTCCGGCCCGCCCAAGGTGCGCATGGTCACCCACTACGGCATCAACGCGGAAGACATCCAAGAGGCGCTAGACGCGATACGCGCTGTTGCCGCCCAGGCGTAGAGGGTGTCAGCCGCCGCGCAGAGAACACCTTCTCGACGTTCCTCTTCCAAATGGGCTGGTGTCCTGCTCCTGCTCACTGCCGCCTTCACAGCAGCCATGGTCGTCGCCCGCGTGGCCGCCGACGTTGACGAGCCCACCATGGCGGAGTCGCTGTGGGCCATCCCCGACAACCGGACCCTCTTTAGCCTCGCAGCGGTTGCTCGGCTAGTGTCCGGGGTCACGCTGGTAGCGGCCGCGTGGTACCTGCTGCGGGCGCGTTCTTCCCCTGAAAGTTGGACAACGGCACCCGTAGCCTACTTGCTGTGCCTGTCCGGTGTCTGCACGACGTCGTCAGGAGTGGCCGCCATCGTCATGGCCGCCGGAGCGTCCACGGGTGAGCAGCCAGCGTTTCTGGAGTTGGCGTACCACGCCCGATGGGCAATGGGCAAGATTGGGTTCTCCATCGCGGGACTTGCGCTCGTTGCTGGGGTTCGGCCTCAATGGGCAATCACGGGTTCACCGCGCTTCCTGGCCGTCGCGTCGGCGGTCCTGGGCGCTGCCATGCTGTTCATCTGGTGGGACGCAGCGACAGTCGTACACCGCGCTGTGGGCATTCTGTTCTTGATCTGGCTGCTAGCCGTCGGGACGACGCTCGCAAAGCGCACCGCCGGCACGAGGGAGTAGCGGGCGCGACCCGCCACCAACGCCCGCCTCAGAACTGGACAAAACATGGCCCGCCACCGGAGTTGACCAGCGGCGGGCCATTCTGCAGGCGAAACAATCCTATTCCGCTAGAGGGTCAGCTCCAGGATGTAGAGGCCGCCCTTGAGCCGGTCCACCACGTACATGATGCCGTTCTCGTCGACGTAGACATCGTTGATCCCGTTGGCCGTCGCGCCTTCAGGAATTGGCGGCACGAAGTAGGCCACCTCCTCCGGCTGGAAGGGGTTGCTCGTGTCGTACACCCTTACGCCGCCGTTGAAAAACGTGCCATAGATGAGCGTATCCGACTGGAAGCACGTGGGCCCCGGCTGGTTCTCGTAGACGTTGTGCGCGCCGAAGCGGCCGGGACGGCTGAAGAAGTCTTCCACGTCCGGCGTGGGGAATGTGCTGATGATCACCGGGTTGGTCTCGTCACGAATGTCCACCATCCAGACCAGCTTGGGGTGGTCCTCGCCGCCGTTCCGCACCGACTCCTGGGTGACGACCATCAGGTCGCGGCTGAACAGCGGCAGCGCGGTATGGGTGAAGCCCGGAAAGTTCGGCGCGAAGTTGAACTGGCTGACCACCGTCGGGTTGGCCACGTCGAAGATGTCCAGGATGTTCGTGCCGCCGTCGATCCAGGCGCAGTAGGCTCGGTCGGGGCGTTGGGGGTAGACGTTGGCATTGTGCAGCCGGTGGCCCGCGTCGAACTGGGGATGCCGCCGGACGGGGGGAGCGTCGTCGCCTTCCCTCGTGCCGGGGAGCCACCATCGACCGGCCTCCTTCGGATTGGTGGGGTCGCTTATGTCGACGATCATGTAGAACTGGTCATCCTTCTGGTCGCGCGGCTGGAAGTCGGCCGCGCCTGTGGAGAGGTGGGCATAGTCGCCATCGACCCACCAGAGAACGTGGCAGCCCCGCGAGTAGGGGCCACTCGTGTCGAGGAAGCCTATGCGTCGGGGTTCCTCTACGTTGCTAACGTCGTAGACGCCCATCCCCGTCCCGGGCAACCCCGGCTGCTGCGACTGGTAGGCCACGAGCATGGTGTCGCCCACGATGGAGAGCGAGTTGGAGCGCAGGTGCGGGTAGTCGAGGTCCGTCTGGACAATGACCTTGGGGTTGGCGATGTCCGTGACGTCCACGCCCGTGATGTCCTTGGGGGCGCTCTCATGTGCCATGTACAGGATTCGGCGGCCCGACCGGTCCTGGTAGAGGTGGACGCCCTCGCCGATGTTGCCGTAGCCGTTGAGCAAGTCGTAGGAGATGAGCCGCATGTTGCGAATTTCCTGCGTCTGCGTAGCCATAGCGCCTCCTTCAGAGCATCCTAGCCCTGGGAACTTCTCGATGACCCGTAATCTACACCTATTCGAAGGTAAACCCAACGGGACGACGGGCTTGTGCTGGCGGTTGCAACGCAGAGGTGCGGAGCGGCTACCGCCCTCCTATCCCCAGACCTTGCGTGCCGTGTCCACAATCAGCTCCAGCTTGCGCCGCTGCTCGTCGACTGTTATGTGGGCGCCGTCCCGCTCCGACGCCCCCTGGAACCCGCACTGCGGCCCGATGCCCAACTGGTCCAAGTCGATGTACTCTGACGCCTCGTCGATGCGGCGCAACAGCTCGTCCTGGTCCTCCAGCACGGGATTCTTCGTGCTGACGAGCCCCAGGTGCACGGACTTGCCCTTGGGCACAAAACGCAGCGGCGCAAAGCCTCCGGCCTTCTCTGAGTCGTACTCCAGCAGGTAACGGTCCGCGTGCAGCCCCACAAAGGCCTGCTCCGCAATGGCCTCGTAGGGGCCGGAACCGCCCTGCCACCAGAGACGGCTGCCCCGGCAGAAGTGCATGGCCAGCGTGATGCCCTCGCGACGGGCGGCGTCGTAGCACGAGTTCTCCAGCGCGACCTCCTCAGCAAACGCGGCGTCCGGGTCGACGCCCCGGGCCCGCATCGCCTCCCGCGCCTCCGGGTCGACGAAGCGCGTGGGCACCTTGTCCAACTGCAGGTACGTCACGCCCTCGTCCGCAAGCGCGGCCATCTCGTCACGGAAAATGGCGGTTATGTCCTCCTGGATCTCCTGCAGGCTGGTGTAGGGCGCGGGAATGGTGGGCTGGCTGGGGCGTATCGGCGTGGGCATGGTGACCTTAAAGGGCCGGGGGGCGTGCTGCAGCAGGAAGGACGATTCGTGCGCCGTGAGGCGGCGTAGCTTACGCAACTTCCCCACCACGGGCTTGGTGTGCATCTGAACGCGCACCGTTTTGCCGTCGGGATCGGTAGCTTCGACGATGGGATACTCCGCCGCGAATCCTTCCACAGCCTCGTACTGGTCCGTCGTGTACGACTGCCGCCGGAACTCTCCGTCCGTGAATACCTCAAGCCCGATGTCCTGCTGCATCCGGAAGACTTCCAGGATGGCCTCGTCTTCCACCGCGCGCAGCTCCTCCAACGGCATGCGTCCAGCCTTGTACGCCTCCCGCGCCACCAACAGCGCTTCAGGCCGAACCAGGCTCCCCACGTGGTCCGTGCGGTACGTCATTGCGATGCCTCCTGTTGATGGTTTAAGATTGGCGCTTGCGCCAAGGCGACCTTCGCGTCAGGCCGCGTCGCGTGGAACTGAGACCCAATATCTCCCAACCACTGGCTCGGCGCAACAAGCGTCCCATCGCCAGCCGCGTTTGTCCTTGGGAACGAGTCTCAGACGAGACCATAAGTCCCCCGCAACCTATCGACTGTCCCAGCCGTTGTGGGGTACCGTCTCCCGTTGCAGCTCGCGCCAATTTGCATTGTCCCCGCCTCAACGAGCCCCGCAGCAATGCCCGCGGCGGCAAAGCTGATTGACAGGAAGATGGGTTGTCAGTAGTGTTTCGGTAGTAATTGAGTCTGCTTCGGCTTACCAAGCATTACGAGGTAGATACGGTTGCATGTAGATAAGCGACAAACAAAGATAGTGCCTGCGGGCAACTCGACTGCGGACACCACCGTAAAACCCTTGGGTCAGTTCGCGTTCGCCGACGGCGATGTGGCACACAGTTTCTTCCCCGCAGATGTTCCTTCCTCTCGCCCTCAAGCCGAGGCCGGCCGGTTCCCCGAAGCATGGCTCCTACGCGTCAATGCCCTCGCCTCGCACGCGCTCTCAGTCCCCGCGGTGCGAATTGGCCTTCATACTGAAATGGACACTGCAATTGCCGCTACGGGGATGGCGGCAGGCTCATGGAGATAGGCGAATGAACTTGTCCAGGACATTCCGTCTCGCGTTGTCAATTGCTGTATTGGCGATGGGGCTGCTGTTCTTGGCAGCCGCGTGTGAAGCGGAACCCACTGTCGCGCCGACTCCCACTCCGGAACCCGAGTTGACGCTGGATGAGTTGCTTGCAAGTGCGGGGCAAAAGCTGGCCGCCATGTCAACGGCTAAGTTCAAGATGGTCGATGAAATGCAATCCGGGGCGAAGTTCTTTGGGACGACCTTGAAGACGGTGGAAGGAGACATAAGGTCTCCCGACAGCGCCAGGATGCTGGTGGACGTGGAAGCTCCAGGTATGGGATTTGTGGAAATTGAGATTCTCGCGGTGGGAGAACAGGCCTTCATGAAGTTCTCCAGGGATGCGCCGTGGTTGCCACTGCCACTGGAGCAGGTACCCTTCAATTTTGGGGGCATTGGCGTTACTTTGAGCGAATTGCTGCCCGTCATGAAAGACGCGGTAATCGTAGGGAGGGAGTCCGTGGGAGACTTCCAGACAATCCGCGTAGATGGGAATGTTCTGTCTGAGGACATGTCGGACCTTATCACGTCCGTGGACCCGGGTCATCCGATCACGTTGTCCTACTGGTTTGACGAGGTTGAGCATACCTTGCGACAGCTAAGGATAGATGGCCAACTCTTCGACGATGATGCCCCTGAAACGAGCCGTCTGGTGAACATGGACATCGACGTCCCAGTCGACATCCAACTTCCAGACGCAGCCTCCGGGTCGTGAACGCCGCCAGGGCTCGCCTCGCCTCCCTGGGTTCTTCCCAGTACGTTGTCCTGGGAATTCTCTGCCTGGGGGTATTCTCGACTGCCCTTGACCAGACCGTGGTTGTCGCTGCGCTGCCCAGCGTTATGGTCGACTTGGAAATCCCCCTCACGGACCTGGACAGGGCGGCCTGGATCGTTACCGCGTATCTGATCAGCTACACCGTGGCCATGCCGCTGGCAGGGCGCCTGTCCGACGTCCACGGCCGCGTCAGGATGTTCCAGGCAGCGCTGGTATTGTTCTCTATCGGGTCGCTGTTCGTTGCGCTTGCGCCGAATTTCTCCTGGATCGTGGCCGCCAGGGTGCTGCAAGCCTTTGGAGGCGGCGCCACGGTCCCCATAGGTCTGGCCATGGCGGTTGGGGCTGTATCGCCTGAAAGAAGGGGCATTGCCTTGGGGCTCGTGGCCGCCTCGGCCGAAGCCGGGTCCGTCTTGGGCCCCCTCTACGGCGGCGGCATAATCGAGTGGATCGGCTGGCGCTGGATTTTCTGGCTGGACATACCCCAGAGCTTCATTCTCATTGGGCTTCTGGCAATATTGCCGAACCGAGCCAACCCTGGGGCCAAAATGGACTACTTCGGGGCGCTGGTGCTGGGAGGCGCTCTCACCGTTCTGTCCCTTGCGCTGTCCCAGAGGAGCATCTTTTCGGGAGAGTCCATTACCCCATATTTCATGGTCGCTCTTGGGGTCTTCCTTGTCGTCATATTGATCGTGGTGGAGAGGCGCGTAGCCCAGCCTCTGCTGGCGTCGTTCCTGTACAGCTCCAAAGCTTTCGTGTCCTCCAGCGTAGCCCAGTTCATGGTGGGCATCGCCTTGATCATTTCCCTGGTCGCCGTGCCCCTCATGGCTGCCACCGTCATGGAGAAGGGGGCCTGGGAGAGCGCCCTCCACCTGGTCCGTCTCACCGCGATGATTCCGGTGGGAGCGCTGGTGGGAGGCTACATCCTGCGCTGGACAGGAGTGAGGGCGGTGTGCATAACCGGCCTTGCGTTTATTGGAGTGGGCTTGCTCTTCATGAGTGGTTGGGGGACGGAGGTGGAGCAAGCCAGGCTGACCATGCCACTGATCACGGCGGGTTTGGGATTTGGGTTGGTCATCCCCGCCATAAGCGTCAGCGCTTTGAGTGCGGCGCCTAGTCACTATTGGGGCGCCGCGGCCTCGTTGGTCACCGCATCACGAATGGTGGGGATGGCGATGGGGCTCGCGGCCCTGTCCGCCTGGGGCATTGAGCGCTTCTACAGCTTGACGGCCCACGTGACGATTGGGGCGACTTACGAAGAGACCGAGGCCCCCTTGATAGAAGCTGGAGTGACCGTGTTCCAGAACCTCTTCATGATTTCCGGGTTCCTGGCGCTGCTTGCAATTGTGCCGGCCCTGCTGATGAGGGTCGAGGATGTCGAAGAGGGGGAAGGCATCGTTTGAATCTGTTCCCCAACACGCCGTCGCAATCGTGTCCGGTAGGCTGGGCACAATGTGCACCTATGGGCAACATAAGCTATCCGAAAAGAACTTGCTAAAATACTCGAACTCAGTGTGGGATGGTCAAGCGGTACTAGAACCCTGAGAGGGTGCGTTGACCGGCAAGGAAGTGGCCGACTTCAGTGACATGGTGGGGAACGCCTGACATTGACAACCCGACATAGCGAGCCCGCGACCGCCCCGTTGCCTTCCCCATTTCCCGAGAGCTGGTACTTCGTTGCTAGCCGTAGGCCGTGCTGAAGGCCAAGCTCATCCAAAAGACCTGGATGGGGGAGAACATCGTCGCCTGGTGTGACGAGGACGGGCAGGTCTGCGTCGCCGAGGCCTATTGCGCGCACCTGGGCTCCGACCTGGGGCCCGCCGCAGGGGGGCGCATACGCGGTGGCCGGCTCGTCTGTCCCTTCCATGGCTATGAGTACGATGCAACCGGCCAGTGCGTCGCCACTCCCTTTGCCGACCCGCCCAGGACCGCGAGGCTGAGCGTCTTCGAGACACAGGAGATTTGCGGCCTCATCCTCGCCTGATGGGGGATCGAGGGACGGGCGCCGCAATGGGGCCTGCACCCGGACCCACCGGACCAAGCCGGCTGGAGCAACCATGAGATCAAGACCCTCCGCTTTCCCGGCCATCCCCAGGAGACCACGGAGAACTCCGTGGACATAGCCCACTTTCGCTACGCCCACGGCTACCACAGCGTGAGTCGCGTCGAGCAAGTGTTGGTGGACGGTCCTCGTCTCGAGAGCCGGTTCGACTTCACGAGTAGGCGAAAGATAGCCAGGATTGCACCGCTAACGCTTAGCTTCTCAGCCAACACTCTCGTCTTTGGGCTGGGCTACTCGTTTGTCGAGATCCGCGAGCACTCCATCGGATGGGATTTCTCCCACCGAGGCTGCGCGCGCCCATCATGAACAAGTTCATGGCCACGTTCCAACACATGGACGTTATGCAGGACGTGGTTATCTGGAGCCGCAAACGGTACCGGCCTCGTCCGCGTCTCTGTCGTTCCGACGGCGAAATAATGCCCTATCGAACATTTTGCGCCCAGTTCTATCCCGATCCGCATGGTTCGGCGGAACCAGTCCCTGCCTCAACGGAGGAGACTGCCCTGTGAACGTGCGATCTGGCAATGAGCCCAGATGCTACGACTCTCGAAGGGTCCGGGCACTATACGGTTGGGCTGAGGGAGAAGCGGTGCGCCTGGACAACATCCAACAGGCTGTGCCCGCCGGTTTCCGGGGCTTTCTCCGATAGAAAGGTACACAATGAGCAAGTTACTCGATACGCTGAGCAGGGTGGTTACGGCACGTCCTTGGGTTACAATCCTCGTCCTCGTCATCATCACCATGTTGCTGGGCGCAGGTGCGGACCGGCAGGCGCCGCCCCCGGAGACGTCTGACACGCTTCCGCAGGGGAACGCCGTCGCGCAGGCGATCGCAGAAATCGATGAACTCTTCTCGGATTCCGGCGAGGCCCGCGTGACGACACTGCTCTTCCGTGGAGATGCGCTCACGCCGGGTGGGCTCTCTCAGATGGACGCCCTGCTCAATGGCATCGTGACCGAACCGGGCGTTGGTGAGCTTCTCACACCCACCGATTCGGTCATATCTCCCTCTTTGCTCTATCAGGTCCTGCTCCAGGTGGGCGACTTCGGGTCTGTCACACAAGCGGACATCGACTCCGCTCCGGTCCCACCTGAGATCCAGCTGGCGCTTGATGCGCTGACAGGGAACGACGAAGAAGACAACCCGGCCTCCATCGCCACGATTCGCCTGCGCGACACGAGCGACGAGCGCATCGACGATGCCGAGCGGAAGATCCACGAGCTTGCCCTTGCGAGCGAGGGTCCGCTGCAAGTGAGTAGCGTCTCGTTCATTGTGATAGAGGACGAGTACGTGAAGGCCACGGAGGTGGGAATGGCGCCCCAGGTTGGGCTGGCGTTCCTGCTGATCGCGGCGCTGATCCTGCTCTTCATGCGTACGTTCACAGACCTGCTGCTCACGCTTTCAGGGCTATTCATTGCGGTCATTTGGATTGTCGGGACAGAGGGCTGGCTTGGGCCGAACGGGCTGGGCCTCATCGGCCCTCCGAACTCGCTTACGGTCATGGTGCCAATCATCATGATCGGCCTTACGGTGGACTATGCCATCCAGATAGTCACTCACACCGTGAGCAGCGAAACGCCGGTGAGCAGGTGGTGGAGTCCGTCCGCACGGGACTGCGCAATGTCACCTTCCCGCTGTTGCTGGCCGCCGTCACCACGATCGTGAGCTTGTTGGCGAACCTTTTCTCTCCCATCGAGATCGTAGGCGACTTCGGCATCATCGGTGGTCTTGGCGTGGGGATGAGCTTGTTTGTAATGCTGACGTTGGTCCCGGCTGGACGGACAATCATCGACCGGCGGCGCGAGGCGCGCGGGACGTTGGGGGCGGCCCGGCCCATCTCATCCGCGTTGCCAGGCGTCGAGCAGTTGGCTGAGCTGTTGGGGAGGAGCGTCACGCGCAATCCCGCTCCGTACATCATCGCAGTGCTCGCCGTGACGGCCGTGCTTGGGTTTGCAGCCCGGGGGCTTGAGTCCGAATTCAACATCCGCGACATCCTGCCCAAGAACGGAGACTTGTATCAGGATATGGAGACCCTTGACGTGGCCGTTGGCGGTTCAACGGAATTGGCTAGTGTGCTCCTGAAGGCAGAGGCGACGGAAACCCGCACCCTCCTGAATCTGGAGGACCTTACGAGTGCCTTTGCGATTGAACGGTTGCGCCCAGCCGCGGCTTCGGGGCCAATCCTCGTGTCGTATCAACTGCTCGTTGAAGACTGGACCACTGACAGCGGGGCGCCCGGCGACAAGTACGACCCGGAGCTTGCCGCGATCTTCCGGGAGGCCTCCGCAGGGGTGCAACTCGATCCCGTGCTAATGCAGGAGTTCCTCGACAAGCTCGAGGCAAGGGACGAGTCTTTCGGGCACGTACTGATCAACAATCCGGATGGCATCGACTCGATGCTGCTCCAGTTCCCGATTTACACGAACGATCCTTCGAAGACCAAGGTGCTCCAGGAGGAGATTGAGGCGCTCTGGTCCGGCGATGACGAAGCCATCACGGTAACCTCCAACGCCGTCATCTCGGTCACGGTTACGGACGCCATCACAGAAAACCAGACGGCGGCGATCACCACGACCGTCGCGGTGGCCCTTGGCGTCCTTGCCGTCTTCTTCTGGGTGACAGTTCGCCAGCCTGCGCTTGCGATCATAGCGGTGGGGCCCATCGTCCTCGTGCTCATCTGTGTGCTGGGCACTATGGCGCTGCTGGGCATCCCCTACACCATCATCACGTCGATCATCACGGCGCTATCGATAGGAATCGGGGTGGACTATACCATCCACATCATTTATCGCTACCGTGAGGAGTACGCCCGCGTCCGCGAACCGGAGAGGGCGGCAATTCAGACGCTCAGGACGACTGGTTCGGCGCTGCTCGGCTCCGCGATGACGACGGCGCTGGGGCTCGGCGTGCTGGTAGTCTCGCCGCTGGCTGCGTCCGCGCAGTTCGGGGTCACGGCGGCGATCACCATCGCCTACGCGCTGATCGTCTCCATCGTGCTCGTTCCGCCCGCGATGACGGTCTGGGGCGCGTATCAGAACATGCGCCTGCGCTCGAATTTGCTACGATGGGCGAGCGAGCTCGACGAGGCGATCGACGCCGTGCATCGGCGCTATGAGGAAAATCAGGAAACTTCGTAGTCGGTAAGCAGGCGCGGGCTGGCATCGTTGATGGCGTGGGCAGTCTCGGCGTTGACGTGGAGGACGTGGATGCCGGGTGGCCCGTTAGGCTGGTATCTCGCGCCGCCGTTCGGCGATGCGAAACTTCAGCTTCTTGTTCGGTTTCAACGACGGCAACGGGTTGAAACCGAGCTTGTACTTCGCGGGGGAAACCTCAATCGTGTAGTAGTGCGCGACCTTCAGCACGTTGACGGCCAGCTGCAGTTCCATCCACCGGAAGCCGAGACATGTGTGTGTGCCCAGCCCGTTCGGCGCGTAGCCGGGACTGTGATGCTCGTTTCGCGGGGGTGAATAGCGGTCGATATCGAAGGTGTAGGGGTCAGGGAAGACTTCAGGCATGTAGTGGCCGGCTGTCTGCGCAATGAAGATCCGTGACCCCACCGGAAGTTCGTAGCCCTCGACTACGCACGAATTCATCACGTTTCGAATAGACATTGGGACGATAGGGTACATGCGCAGGCATTCCATCAGGAAGCGGTGCGTGACGTCCATCGCCGACAGAGTGAAGTCTTCGGCATCGGGATAGCCGTCGCCAAACAGAGCATCGGCTTCACTCTGAATCCTGCTGTACATCTCAGGCTGCGACACCATGGCGTACAGCGCGAAGCTGAACGCATCGCCAAGGTACACGCTGGCAATCAACGCCGCGGAAAGAGCAAAACGCAGGTTTGACTCCGGAACGAACTGGGGGTCACTCGCGTGGAGGCTCAGCAGGTCATCCGCAAGGTCCCGCGGAGCGCCAGCCCGCTGTGCCGGCGTATGGACACCCTGGACCCGTTCCAGCAACGTGTCGACGGCGCCCGCCCGGCGTCTCATGCCTGGAGTGCTCAGCATGAATTTGGGCAGGACCTTCACGATGTGCGTGAGGAGGGCTCGCTCCTTGTACTTCGAGAGGTCGTCAAAAATGTCCTGGGAGTCAACGCTGACGCTCATCGGGGAGATTTGCCCGTTGATCATGCCGGCACAGAGGTGTCGCAGGGTAGACGTCTCCAACCTTCCAGTCCGCCATGTATTCCCGGGCATGGTGATACGGCTGGTCAAGCTGCTCTTCCAGTCTCCCCCGGGAGTACGCCGCCGACATCGACTTCCGAAGCCGGAAATGATCGGCCCCATCTAGGGATGGCAATACTCCGGACGCGCCATAGACCTTCTCGAAGTCGGCAAAGTAATCCTAGGCCCTCAGGAACATGCGCCCGTTACGGTGCACCCATCGGTTCGTCTCCGCCCCCGCCAGGAAGGTCATGGGATTCCCAATCGGCGGCCGAATCTGAAACACCGGGCCATACTCTTCCGCAAGGTCTGCAAAGAGGGCGGGTACGTTGCCGCTTCGAACATGCGGGTTGAACAGCAATTTGCGCAGCGAGACGGCAGGGATTTTCTTGGCCAGAGCGGAATGTCGAAGCAAAGGGCCGGCAAGGTTGTGGGAGACCGCTTCCGCGATGGACCGGCCGATCAGGTCCATCCTGCAGATGAGCTGGATTCGCTCTTCCGCCTCGCTATCGAGGGGAAGTATGAAACGAAAGACATCGCACGTATTGATTAGGGCGATGATGATGACATCCCGAGGCACGGGAATCTCGTTGGCCAGGATCACTTTGCCGATGCGCGTCTTGACGAACTCAACCGCCGTGCCTTCCTGAGAGCTGGTGTACAGTTCCGTTTGCCATGCGGTACGAGAGAGCGTCCAGAATTCCCCCTCGTGAAATTCCAGGATATTCATGTCAACAAGGCGGTTCAGGGTCAAGTCTATGATCGACTCTGCATGGTGAGCGAGCCGTTCAATCCAATACTGGGCGTTCCGTCTTACAGGATCGCCTTGCAATTTCACTCAGGATCGTGTCCAGAGTGCCATCACCCGTTGCGTTCCGGTCCACAAGGAACAAGGAGTCCATATCCGTATCAATGCGGGATTGGAGGGAAAGTTCCGCTAGTGTGGCGCCGACAATGGCGCAGTTTAAGGCCTAGCCAGGTACTTGGTGAAAGTACCCGTTCTCTTCGTTGAGGAGCATCAGGATGAGTTCTTCGGATAAACTGAGCCTTTGGGTTTTCACACTCCCTGTAGTAAGAGTCATCAGTCTTGCTCCCCGGCATCATCCCATTAACCAAATGCCATATTGGCAAATGGTATACCCCTCATGCGAAAGAACCTGCAATTGTACTCATTAGAAGGCGTAATAGGCCGCACATTAACAGGTTCCGGCAGGAGCGCCGCCAGGCGGCGCAGCAGCAGTCTCGGGCCGCACCAAGCCCCCCACATGGTCCGTGCGGTAGGTCATGGGGTGTCCTCCTTACGCTTGGGAACAGTCAATTGTGACCGTGTGTCGCGTCTGCATCTCTCAACGGCCAACAACCTGAAAGCAATTTAGTTGGAACTCGAAGGCTCAAGATACAATTGATCTAACTTCTGTAATGCCCCGTCCAAGCTATAGAAGAATTGCTTTTGGCTCTTTGAGCTCTTCGGATTTAGACTCCGTAAGTGCGCGCAAGACGAATCAGCCTTGATGGCCTTCAGCGCCTCGTGAAATTCCCTATTGCGACTAAACTTATGCCCATACCGACTAGCGCAAGCCTCAGCGAGCTCGTTGTAAGTGCAAGAGAAGTGTTGAAAGAACTCCTCATCACCCACCTGAACCCTTGGCGCACTGTGATCACTGGTGATCCCAATACTCCCACCGCCGGTTAAGCGGCGATTCAATTGCACTTCGATATTCAAGACTACCGAATAGCCTGCATCATTCTCAATACCTGTTTCGCTGCATAGGCTCGTTAGGGCCCTTAGCATGTCTCGCTGCGCCTTTGGATACGCGCCACGTGCTATGGTGGCGTGCCCAAGGAAACCGACAGGCAACAAGAATGGAATCTCGACCGATTCACCAAACCATTCAGTTGAGAGCCTAAGAAAGTTGTGAACAGAAGCGGTACCGAATTCCAACACCCTTTGACCCAGTTCTGGGGCCAGCGTGCCCAAGTGCACGGCCGAATTACGAACCAGTGCTAGTCCCCTAATGTTGGCAGACACTTGAGCCGGTAAGCCTACTTGGCTAAGGGCTTCACGCAACCCAATGGTTAGGATTTCGCCGGTTTCAGGCAATTGTACATAACCCCTGCCAGTGGGGTCTCTTCTTTGAATTACTCGAAGTTTCCCGTTAGCTTGCTCTACCAATCTTGCCTTCAAGAGTATTTCCCAGGCATTGGTTGCAAGCAGTGCGAATGTCTGCTCACGATAGAGCGCCGAAGGTTTGTTGAATACCTCCACAGCCGCCAAAAGTGCGGCACCGGCAGTCCGAGCCATGGTGACAGCCCGCTTAGGCCTTGCCAAGAATTACTCGCCTTTCCACCGCAACCCAAAGTATTTCAATGGGCGCGTAAACATGGCCAACGCACCTCGACACCTGCCCGTCCCTCCGTCACCCCTCCTTGCCGTCACCCCTCCTTGCCCCCATCCCCACTCCGCCCCCTCAGCCACGCCACCAGCGCCCATGCCCCCGGCAGCGTCAACGAGGCCAGGAAGAGCTTCATCATGTCGCCGACGATGAAGGGGTAGAGGCCCCATTCCAGGGTCTTGGCCCAGTCGCCCTCGGCGGCGTCGATGTTGAGCCAGATGAGTCCGGGTATGTAGAGGAGGGCGTTGCCTAGGAACATCGACAGGTGCACCCACTGCCGCCGGTCCCAGCCGCGCTCCGCCAGCCAGCCCACCAGGCCCGCCGCAAGGATGAAGCCGACGATGTAGCCGCCGCTGCTCAGGCTCCAGACCAGGCCACAGGACCCGCTCCATGGCAGGATGAAGTGGGCGTCCCACGTGCCGCCCGTAGCCTCAGCTCCCGGCGCGAATACGGGCAGGCATACGCTCCCCATGAGCATGTAGATGCTTAGAGCGCCCGCTCCGCGCCATGCGCCCAACGCTCCGCCCGTCACCAGCACCGCGAAGGTCTGCCCCGTGATGGGCACAGGCGTCCACGGCAGCCGTATCGCCACCTGCGCACACAGCGAAACGAAGAAGGCGAATCCCACCATGATCGCAATGTCGCGGGCGATAGCATAGACGCGGTCGTCGGGCCGGTAGAGCGGCACAATGGCGTCAATGAGTGTTCTGGGATTGGCTGCGACTTGCATACGAGCTCCTTTTCGTGTGGGTAGTCTCGGTCGAGAACGCCGCAAGTCTAGATTTGGGTTCCCGCCTGTGTCAACGCGGTCCTGTCCGGCTGTCCGGAAACCCGCGCATCACGGGCCCGGAATGCACGCCTTGGGCCGCTTGACGGTGTAGAATAGGTGAGACTAGAGTACCCCCAATTTCACCCGCCGCAGATTGAGGTGTGAATGACCACTACTGAGAAGCAAAAAGCCCTTGACTTGGCGTTGAGCCACATAGAGCGCCAGTTCGGCAAGGGCTCCATTATGCGGCTGGGCGAAGTCGCGGCAAGGATGGAGCAGGACGCCATCCCCACCGGCTCGCTCTCCCTTGACCTGGCGCTGGGCATCGGCGGCGTGCCAAGGGGCCGCGTCGTGGAGGTCTTCGGCACCGAGGCGTCCGGCAAGACCACCCTCGCCCTGCACATCGTCGCGGAGGCGCAGCGCCTTGGCGGCGTCGCCGCATTCATCGACGCCGAGCACGCCCTCGACCCCTCCTACGCGGGGCGCATCGGCGTCAACGTGGAGGAACTGCTGATATCTCAGCCCGACTTTGCCGAGCAGGCGCTGGAGATTACGGACTACCTCGTCCGCAGCGGCGCCGTCGACGTCGTCGTGGTGGACAGCGTCGCCGCTCTTGTCCCTCGCGCAGAGATGGAAGGCGACATGGGCGACACCCACATGGGGCTCCAGGCACGCCTCATGTCCCAGGCCCTGCGCAAGCTCACGGCCTCCATTAACCGCTCCCACACTGCGGTCATCTTCATCAACCAGCTCCGGGAAAAGGTTGGCGTCACGTTCGGCAACCCGGAGACCACACCCGGCGGCCGAGCCCTCAAGTTCTACTCCTCGGTCCGCATCGACGTGCGCCGCATCGAGGGCATCAAGCACGGCACCGAGGTGCTGGGCAACCGCGTCCGCGCACGCATCGTGAAGAACAAAGTCGCCCCTCCTTTCCGGGTGGCTGAATTCGACATTATGTTCAGCCAGGGCATCACCAAGGAGGGCGACCTGCTGGACCTCGGCGCGGCCCAGAACATCGTGAAGAAGAGCGGCTCCTTTTACTCTTACGGTGACATGCGCCTGGGGCAGGGCCGTGAGGCGGCCAAGGACTTCCTTCGCGCCCACCCGGAGACCGCCGGTGAAATCGAGCAGCTCATCCGGGACGCGGCACAGCCCACTGTCGAGCTCGTAACCAACGGCCTCGCCGAGGCCGACCCGCCGGAAGACGAGGAGACTACCTAACTTCAAGGTGCATCATGCCACTGCTTTCGGACCAGGACAGGAAGGCCCTCGAGACCCGCTTCAAGAAAGATCTGAAGCGCAACGTCTCCATCACCCTCTATACCGTGCGCAACGTCGGTGGCCTCATCCTCCCCGGACGGGAGTGCCCCACCTGCCCGCAGACGGAGCAGTTCCTCACGGAGGTGGCAGCCACCTCGCGCCGCCTGAACCTGACCGTCAAGGACTTCTACGCCGACGCTGACGACGCCCGCGAGCACGGCATCGAACGCGTGCCTTGCATCACGCTGAGCGCGGAAGCCGACGAGTCCACAAACCTTCGCTTCTACGGCATCCCCGCTGGCTACGAGGTCCTTACGCTGATTGAGGACATCATCGTTGCGTCCAAGGGCGTCAGTCCCCTGCAGCTAACAACCCGCAAGGCGCTGCGGAAACTGGAGAAGCCTGTACACCTGCAGGTCTTCGTCACCCCTACCTGACCCCATTGCCCTGTCGTCGCCAGGTTGGCGCACGCAATGGCAATGGAGACCTCCATGGTGCAGGCGGAGGTCGTTGAGGCGCAGGAGTTCCCACACCTCTCCCAGGTGCACCGGGTGCAGGCCGTCCCCAAGACCATCATCAACGGCGTGTCAGAGGTGCTTGGCGCCGTCAACGAGCGGACGCTGCTGCAACGGATCCTGAGCGTCGTGGGGCAGGAAGACCTGCTTGACGACAAGGCCAGGCAGCCAGACCAGGCCGAATCAGCTGGCCCCTCAAGCATGCTGGGCCGCTAGTTTCCCGAATGCGCCGACTGCCGGTTCTTCTCTCCGCTCCAGCGCTTGTCGTACTGCTGCTTGTGTTCATTTCCGACGACGCATCCGCCCAGGCGAACGGCGTCGAGGCCATCACCACCGTTGAGAGCCGCTTCCCCGACGGCATCGCCTTTGGCGTCACCATCAGCAGCCCCCTCGACATCGTCGAGGCACGGTTGCGCTACCGCATCCTCGGCGAGCGCGTCTCCCGCTACGCGCACCTGGAGTTCTCCCCATCGCGCAAGATCGAGACGGACCTGTTCGTGCGCACGGACACCGCCGCACGCTACATTCCCCCCGGCGCGGAGATCGAGTACTCCGTCGAGACGACGGACCGGCAGGGCGTAACCTCGGAGTCGGTGCCGCAACGCTTCGTCCTCCTGAACCCGCGCTTTGAATGGAGCCGGTTGGACGCGCCCAACGTTTTCCTCCTCTACTACGGCGGGCAGCAGGGCCGCGCGCAACGGGCGCTGGAGGCCGCGCAAGAGGCGGTCACCCGCATGGGCAACCTCATGGGCGTCACAGAACCGGGCACGTTTCGCCTCGTCGTTTACAACGATGTCGCGGCCATGCGACGAGCGCTCCCGCCAACCAGCCAGGTGCAGGAGGGGACGCTGGTGACTGAGGGCATCTCCTTCGGCGACACCGGCGTTGTGCTGCTACTGGGCGGCAACCCCGAGCTGGAGGGCGTGGCGGCACACGAGACCGTGCACTTCCTGATGCGGTTCGCCGTTGGCGGCGGCGCCCGCTCCGTCCCCGTTTGGCTCAACGAGGGACTGGCCGAGTACGCGAACCCCTTCCCCAGCTCTTCCTTCGAGTCCATCCTCAGCCGCCGTTTAGCCTCCAATACCCTGCTGCCCCTCACGTCTCTCACCAGCGCGCCGGGCAGGCCTGAAGACAACCTGCTCATGTACGGACAGAGCCGCAGCGTCGTGACCTACATGATCGACACCTACGGCGAGGCCGCTCTGCAAGCGCTGCTCCAGCGACTTCGCGAAGGCGACCCCATCGACGACGCGCTTACCGCCGCCTACGGACTCGACCGCGTGGCGCTCGACCAGGAGTGGCGGGCAAGCATCGGTGCGCCACCGCTGGCCGCTACGCCGAGCAGGTCGGCTCTGCCCACGCCCATCCCGCGTCCGGCGCTCGTGCCCTTCGGCGCGGCGAGCTCTTCATCCCCTGCCGCCACGACGCAGCCGCGACCCACGCCCGCTGAAGCGCCAATCGCGACGGAGCCCGCATCGGAGCCCGCTGAGCAGTCCTCGGGCGGGTGCAACCGCGTTGAGGGCGGCGGACTGGACGCGGCAACGGCGGCCCCGCTGCTCCTGCTGCTGGGGTTGCTGTGGCGAGGATCTCGCCGGCGTACTCCGTAGGTTTCGCGGTTGACACTCCACACCCCGCACCGTATCTTCACTGGCCAGGGAGGGACACATGAAAGCCGGCTTCAAGACCATCGACTGCGACCGCCACGTCGTCGAGCCCATCGACATGTGGGACAACTACCTCGAGAAGCGCTTCCAGCACTACAACGTGCAGATGGGCGGCCGCTTCACCCTGGCTACGCGCATCGGCGGGGTGCTGCAGAACGACGACTCGCTCGGGTCGCCCGGCTCCGGCATGGCAACCGACCCCATCTGGCGCAAGAAGTTCAAGCACGGCATGACCCACAACTTCGAGCCGCAGGCCTACCTCGAGGACATGGACGCCGAGGGTGTGGACATCGCGGTGTGCTTCACCGGCATCGGCCTCTACGCCACCTGGGGCGACAACCTCGACCCCGACCTATCCGCCGCCATGTGCCGCGCCTACAACAACTGGCTCTACGACTTTATGTCACACGACCCTGCCCGGCTCAAGGGCGTATGCCT
This sequence comes from Dehalococcoidia bacterium, assembly GCA_965249605.1. Lineage (GTDB taxonomy): Bacteria > Chloroflexota > Dehalococcoidia > Lucifugimonadales > UBA1127 > UBA1127. The sequence goes on along the minus strand of OZ252245.1, from coordinate 457,642 downwards.
GCTTCCGCTCCAGGACATCGAGCTGGCCGCGCAGGAGCTGCGACGCTGCGCCACGGAGCTCGGCATGGTGGGCATTTTCTGGCGCCCGAACCCGCACATGGGCCGGCTGATGTCGGACCGCGCCTACGACCCGATCTATGCCATCGCGGAGGAGTACGGCGTCAACATTTCCGTGCACGAGGGCATCCAGAACCGGCTGCCGTGGTTCCCGCAGGGCCGCGTGCAGACGCACTTCGCACACCACGCGGCGTGCCACCCGATGGAGCAGATGGCGGCGTGCCTGGCAATGTCCAGCGGCGGCGTCTTCGACCGCTTCCCCAACCTGACAGTGTCCTTCCTGGAGTCGGGCGCGGGCTGGCTGCCCTACTGGCTGGAGCGGCTGGACCAGCAGGTGTCAAACCCGATGCTGAACGAGGGCTACGGCGGCGAGCACAAGCCGTCCGAGTACTTCCGGCGCGGCCAGGCCTTCGTCTCCTGCGAGGCCGGCGAAGAAGCCCTCCCCATCATCGAGCGCGCCCTGGGCGGCGGCGTCACCATGTGGGCGTCCGACTACCCCCACCGCGACGCAATGATCGACTTCCCTCACGGCCTCGACATCCTGACCAGCGTGGAGGGCGTCACGCCCGACTTCATGAAGCAGCTGCTGTGGGACAACCCGGCCAAGTGCTTCAACCTGAAGGTGTAGCGGGCCGACGTCGACTTCCACCCCCCAGCGTCCCCGCCGTCGCGAGAAAGACAACGCGTGGGGGGAGGGGCATCTGGGCCTAGCCGGGCTCCGCGAAATATAGCCTGATCAGCTCAATCACCTCGCCCTTGGTGATTTCCCTGTCAAAGTAGTCCCCTATCGCCTTGATGATCTCGTCGCGGTCAATCACCCCATTGCGGTTCAGGTCGTAGGCATGATGCGTGGCCTCGGCCACCTCAATCATCACGATGATAATGGCCCCGAAGCCGGCGCTGTCCGTGGCGGTGAGGTTGACGGAGTAGGTCGTCCCGAGCGCCAGCTCCACCCCTTCCCGGACGCTGAGCTGTCCGGTCTCTTCGTCGACGGTGAACAGCGACGCGTCCGCCCCGCTCAGGGAGTAGGTGATCGCAAGATCATCAGGATGCGTTGCCGCCACCGGCTCCCCGACGCCATCCCCCGCCCGCGCATTCTCCGCAACGGCTCGCGTGGCGCGGAAGCCGTCGCCGAACTTGGGAGCGACCGGCGCGGGCCCGAAGCCTCCGCCGCCTGTGCCGGTGCGCGGAGGGGGTGGCAGGGGCGTGAGCGCCTCCTCCATCGGGTTGGCTGAGACCGTCACCGCGCTCTTGCCCGACCCGTGGCCGTCGGTGTAGGACGCCGTCACCCGCAGGTAGTTGCCCTCGTCGGCTGCGACTGGGGTGTAGGACGGTGTGATTGCGCCCTCGATGATGGTCCAGGCGCTGGTCCCGTTTGCTGAACGGCGCCATAACCATGTAGACACGGTAATGCTACCATCGGGATCAGTGAGCGTGGCATTGAGCGGCGTTCCCGGATACGGCTGCCCCGAGGACAGCACGAGCGTCCCGACCTCCTCCTCGTTGGTGAGCACGATGTTCACGTTGATCGAGTCGTCGTTTGTCGTGCTCGGCTGGCCTAGCCCGTTCTTGCCGTCATGGACGAAGACGGTCACCGAGTAGGTAACCTGGGTCTCGTAGTCCAGGACCGCCCGGGTCTGCAGCGTGCCGGTCTCAGGCACGATGTCGAAGAACCGGGCGTCAGTTCCACCCAGGGAGTAGGTCAGCACATCGCCCGGGTCCATGTCGACGGCCGCGACAGGAGCGCCAATAGGCAGGCCTGTTGGCTGGCCCGTATTCTCCGGCAGTGTCCGCAAATCGCTTTCTGTGGAGGGGAACTCCGGCGGCTCATTGATCAGTCTGAAGACCCATGGGCGGGCCTGTTTGATCGCCAGGACATCCTCGCTGGTGATCTTGAACTCGATCTCCATGGCGAATGGTTCGTCCTCCTCGGGCTCGTACAGTTCTTCAAACTTGTCATGAATCGCAGTCAGATGTGTGCGCAACTGTGCCATTTGCGCATCGCTCATCAGCAATTGCTCCGACTCCACCCGGTTGGAGTAGACGAGGACTTCGTAGCTGCCGCCCGACAGCAGCAGGAGTTCTTCCGGCACCGAGTTTGCATCGGGATTGGTGACCAGGTCCTCGCCGATTTGCGTGTTGACGTAGTAGGCCCCTTCGCGTCCGCTAAACGGGTCATAGCTGACGGCGACGCCGTTGGCCAGCTCGTCTGAGTAGTTGGGGTGCACCAGAATTCCCATCGCCGCCGACAGGTGATCGATCCGATGAAAGTCCCGTTCGGTAAACGCCCGAAAGGTCCAGAGACTGGCAAACACACCCTTGAGCGATTTGTCGATGCCATCTTCCTCGGTCTCGTCCGGGTCCTGCGTCTTGGAGTCATAGAGCCCCGCGCCGTTGAACCCCGGCAGGTCCTCGTTGTTGGTGCTTGACCGGTAACGCAGCGATTGCCCTTCGGGGTACGTCGCGTGCATCTCGGTCAGGGCGTCGATGATTCACTGCGGCGACTCTGCGTCTTTGATGTCGTCGCGCAGATCGTCGAGCATCTCATCCTGGACGTCGAAGTCCGTCTGGAAGTCATCGTCGGCCAGCATGGTTTCAATGCGGGCATGGAAATCGTGGGCCTTCATGAACTCGTCGTAGAAGTAGAACGGGATTACAAAGTCATCGGGGACGCCCCCCTCCGGGAAACCGAGGGTCCCCAGCACGGCCACGTTGGCCGCTTTGACGCCAAAGGCGTCCCAGTCCTCAAAGCCGATGTCGCTGACCGGGGTTATCTCGGTGACCGAGAGGTCTCGCTCGGGCATCTGCGCCGTCGCCGGGCGGGACGCCTCGTAGTGGGCGTCGACCTCCGCCTTGGTGGCGGCACGGATGGTGTAGCCGCCTCGCGTGACCGTGTACCGGACATGGCTGTCGATCAGGGAGTCGATGGTCTCGTCATCGACGGCGCCGCGTACGAAGGCGTTGGGAATCCGGTCCTGCAGGGCACGCAGGTTGACGTGGGAGAGCGGCGTTTGGGGCACGGTAGTGATGATTCCTGCGATGCGGGGCAGGTCGTTGGGCAGCGACTCATAGATCACGACGTCGCGCGGATTGGGACGTTCCTCGAGGGACATGACGCGCAGAAGCCCGTAGCCCGTGCCCTGGTTGAGGGAGAGGAAGTCAACATTGGGAATGATGTCCTCTTCCAATAGCACATTGAGCCGCGAATTGTCATATTGCTCCTGTTCTTGGCGGTAGAGCGGGAGCGCCAGCGCGTGCATCGGGTAGTAGGCCAGGTTGTTGTCCAGCAGCGGCATGCTGGCAGCCAAAACTTCATACGCATATTCAACACGCCCAAAGGGGTAGTCATCCCACGTCCCGAATTCGAAACGGTAGACGCCCAGCGAGCCGTCCGGTGCGACGACTCCGGGGTGGTAGACGATCATGCCGAACATCGCCTCAGTAACGTCGAACTGGACAACGTTCCAAAAATGGAGATGTACTCGGTGCGTCTCCGTGTTCATAAAATAGACAGTTGGTTGGTCGGTGTCCATGTCGACTAGGATGAATTTGATGAACTCCAGGTCGGCGAGATACGTGTCGCTCAAGACTCCATCGCCTTGATAGGAGAGCGTTTCGAACGTCGCGCGGTCGGGAATGGCCATGGCGCCGTCGTTGAGGTCGACGCTGCCGGCGGGGTTCACCGGGTTCATGCTGCCCAAGTCATCGAGCTCGGTGATGTCGTCGGTGCAGTCGCCGTCGACATCGGCAGGGTCAGCGACGAGGTACTTCTCCACGCGGTAGCGCTCGGCAGGCAGTGCTTCGATGTTCTCGGCCAGGGTGGTCGTGCCCGCTGCGCCCTTCTTCACCAAGACGGGCAACTCCACCTCAGTGCCGTCCACGTCGTGGCTCACGTAGAGCACGAAGTAGTCCGCAGTCGTGGACGTGACCACTATGGGGACGGCCGTTACCGTTACCTCCGTCGGGGTGGGGTCAGGACACGTGGGAGGGCTTTGGGCGCGAGCCGGGTTGGCAAGCAGCGCCGCCAACGCCCCGGCGAGGCACAGCGCCGCAACAGCAACGGCATATGGCGGAAGAGACCTAACGGAATGCACCACACCTCCACCCCTACAACAGGTGGAATTGTACCACCGGAGAACTATCTAGCAACGTGGTGTTGATGGGCTGCAACGGCGCAACGCTGGACATCGCGCGGGGGGACGTGGTGGGGATGGGAATACCGGGGAATGGCGCGCGCCGCTACCCCATCACCAACAAGTGACCGGGCGACACGCATACGTGAGTCTCGAAAGGCGAGGTCTCTGCACTAGCCAAGAGGCCCCGCTAGCCGACAAGCAAGAAAGCGAGCGCGGCAACGCCTCCCCTGCGCGAGGGTGGCGAGGCGGGTGTTCGCGCCTGCCCCCACCCCTCAGGGTCCCCGCCTTAGCGGGATCGACGGTCGCGCGGGAGCCTACATCAGCCCCAGCACTTCCAGCCGTGGAAACCCGTTGCCGCCGAGGTTGGTCTCCAGTATGTGGAGCACCGGCGGGTCCTGCCCGGCCGGCGTCAGCGCCAGCATCGCGCGCTCCACGTCCTCGCGGAAGCCCGCGTCGCCGACGAACGCCGTGACCTGCGTCACGTTGCCGAAGCTCCCGCCCCCGTCGCGGAACATGGCGTCCACGTTGGCGAAGACCATGGCCGTCTGCTCGGCGAGGCCGCCCTCCCGGCTGCCCGTCACCACCCGTGACGACGTCACAAGGTTGCCGGTCAGCGCGCCCATGGACATCGGGTCGTTGTGGACCACGCCGGGCACCTCCAGGCACTTCCGCGGGCCCGCGCCCACCATCGCGATGACCTGCGCCGCCACTAGCTGCCCCGCCGGCAATGGCGTCGGCACGTACTTGTGGGGAGGCCGGTCGTTGGGGTCGGGGTACCACTCCACCCAGGGCGGATTCAGCTTGAGCCGCTCCGACAGGTCGGGCATGAAGTAGGTCACGCGGGCAACGTCGCTGAACTCGAGCCCGTTCGCGCTGAGGAAGCCCTCGATGGCTCCGTTCACCGCCTCGATCTGCCCGTCCAGGTCCGTCGCCGCCAGCTTGCCCGAGCACTGGTCGACGGGCGCCATGATCGTCGAGACGACCACGTCCCCGATGCGCGCGCCGGAGGGCTTGGCGTTGCCCGCTTCGCACGAGTACAGCTCCACGAACGGCTCGCCGGACGGGCCGTCGTTCTCCGGCAGCAGCGCCATCATCTCGATGGCGAGCGCCATGCGGTTAGAGACCACGTTAACAAGCTGGTGCAGCGCCGGCCGCGTCGCCGGGTCCGGGAACCGCTCCTCGAACACCCGCCGCGCGACTTCCTTGTACGAGTCGTCCCGCCCAAACATGTTGAGCTGGACGATGTTCTCCTCGCTGCCGCCGGCCAGCCCGACCAGCGTCGCGAGGTTCTCCATCGTCTGCCGCGCCTCGGCCTCCAGCCCGCCCTCGACGATCTGCCCCGTGGTCGGGTCATTGGCGTGGCAGCGCGACGTGAAGTGGACGTTGCCGGCACGGACGCCGGGGTCTCGTGCGTGGACGTTGGGGATGTCGATGCGCGTCCGCTTGCCGCCAATGAGTCCGAAGACGTCGAGGTGCACCAGGTGCCCCTCCGGCAGCTCCACCATGAGCGCCTTCAGCGCGGGGCGGTCCGCCGGGTCCGGGAAGAGCTCCTCCCACGGGCCGTAGATTGTCTCGCGGTCCTCCATGTTGGTCACGTACGCGGCGCAGCGCACCACGCCGTCGAGGTCGCCGCCGGCCTGCTCCATCAGCGAGCGCAGGTGCTCGAGGATGATCGACATCTGCGCCGTCACGTCCTCGGCGGGCTCGCCGGTGACCAGGTCGACGCCCGCAAGCCCGTTGGCGTACACGACGTCGTTGACGCGCGTCCCGATGGGCCGGGTTCCGCGCGGGTCTGCCGGGTAGATCTCAAAGAATGTGCGAAGTGACTTAGCCATCAGCAAGCCCCCTTGTGCGGGTTTCCTCGTCCAGAGAAGCCAGGACCTCGATCATCACCTGCAGCGCGCCGCCGCCGTAGCGGAGCGGGTGCAGGACGGGCCGCGTTTCCTCGTCCGGGTAGAGCTGCGCCCACCGGTCCGTCACCAGCGGCAGGTTCGCCAGGTCGGCGACGAAGGCGCGGCACTGCCTGACGTTGCTCCAGTCCATGTCGCCGGTCTTCAGCAGCGCCTCCGCGTTCTGGAACAGGTGCTGCGCCTGATCGAGCACGTCCTCCGGCGGGCGGCCCGTCGACGGGTCGTAGGGCAGGATGCGCGACGAGAAGAGGTACGGCCCCATGCGCACGCCCAGCGGGATGGGATTGGTGTGGGCCACGCCCTCGACGCTGAGCACCTGCCGCGAGTGGTTGAGCACGGCGTGGTAGTCCATGTACACCAGCAGGTCGCCCGGCAGGTCGGCCGTCAGGAACTTGTACGTCGGGCGGTCGTTGTCGTCTGGGAAGGCGTCGACCCACGGCGGGTTCATGGCCTCCCGGTCGCGCGCGAAGTCCTGGAAGTACATGCTGACGTGTGCGATGTTGGCGCGGCTGCCTCCGACGCTCTCGATGCTGCGGCGCATGTGCTCGTGTGCGAAACGCAACTGCGCCTCGATGCCGTCCCCGAGGGCGCCGGTGTCCGGGTCCGTTCCCACGATGCGAAAGCCGCGCACCAGGTCGCCGGAGCGCAGCGCGAGGGGCAATGGGCTGACGCTCTGGTCGCCAAAGACTTCAATGAGCATGTCGTTAGCCATGTCCGGCTCCTATCCTGCGGCAGTTGCGATGCGGCGTGAGGAGGCCTGCAACTGAACGCTAGCTGTCATAGTCGGGGACGTAGCGGTGCATGGACTCGGCGTGGGTGAAGCCCTCGCCCAGCGCCTGCATCCCAATGGCTACGTAGTCCCAGTCGCCCTTGCCCTCGCCGCCACCGCCGCCGGCCACGGCAATGCCGCCGACCATTTTCCCGTCGTAGATGATGGCCATGCCGCCGGGCAGCGTGGTGAGCATGGAGTCATTCCAGTCGGACGGGCCGCGGTGGCCCTCGGACTGCTGGCGGTCCCAGAACTTGATGATGCCGCTGGTGTCCATGTCGAAGGCCGCCGCGCTGTAGGCCTTGCGCCACGCCGCCTTCATGAACCGGTACGGCCGTCCGTCCATGCGGCAGCCCGATATGAGGTCGCCGTGCTGGTCCACGATCGCCACGGCTATCTCCGAGCCCCGCTCCCCGGCCGCCGCGATAACCGCCTCAATGACCCGGTTCGCCTCTTCCAGTCCAAGCCGCTTTTCCACGAGCATTGCGTTAACCTCCGGCGCACGTCGCCGCCGACCTCCGGCGGGGTTGGCGTAAGACTAACACAGCGTTCGACAGCGTCAAGCCGCATTGTCCGTTCGCCCTGAACACAATCGCGTCCGTTCGTCCTGAGGGAAATCGAAGGTCGAACCGACCCCCGCTTCCACACCGCTCGACGGCGTCAAGGAAGTTGCGCCTCCGTCCACGGGGCGGTACTCTTCCGGCGCAGTCGATAGCAGCGCGGCCCCCGGCTCCGTTCGCCCTGAGCTCGTCGAAGGACAGCGCGAGCGGACGAGCGGTGGGCCCCGAAAGGACGTGGGCGATGGCAGGACCCCTGACTGGCAAGGTGGCGATGGTGACCGGAGGCTCACGTGGCATCGGGCGCGGCATCGCGCTGTGCCTCTCCGACGAAGGCGCGATGGTGGTCGTGTGCGCCCGCAGCGACGAATCGGCGGGCAGCCCCTACGGCTCGATCGAGCAGACGGCTCAGGAGGCGCGCGACCTCGGCGGCGAGGCCGTCGCGATGAAGCTCGACGTGACGGACGACGACGAGGTGCGGAGCGTGGTGGAGGCTATTCAGCGCGACTTCGGTCACCTCGACATCGTCGTGAACAACGCCGCCCGCATGGGGCAGGGCGGCGGCGACTTCTGGGGCAGCTCTCCAGAGAACCTCGACAACTACTACCGCACCAACGTCCGCGCGCCCTACTTCATCACGACCCTGGTGGGGCCGCACATGGAGGGGCTTGGTGGCGGCGCAATCATCAACGTCACCTCCGGCGGCGCCAACCTGCCGCCTCCTCCTGGGCCGGACTGGCAGCTCTCGCCCGGACGCACTTACGTCGGCTACGGCATCACCAAGGCCGCGCTCAACCGCTGGGTGGCGGGCGTCGCGGGCGAGCTGCGTCTGCGCAACATCGCCATCGTGGCCGTCGACCCGGGCCGGACGGTGGTGGAGCGCAACATCGTCAACCCCATCGCGGGCGTCAACTACGCCACCGCGAACTCGCCGGAGGTGACGGGCCGCGCGGTCGCCTTCATCTGCCGCGACGCCATGGCGTACACGGGCCGCGTCGTGGAGTCCAAAGCGCTCGTCGACGAGCACGGCCTAGCGATGAAGGGCATCGTGCCGCGCAATGCCGTGCGATGAGGCTGCATGTCCCCGTTCGCCCTGAGCTTGTCGAAGGGCGCTTCCCGTGGGGCGTGGTTCGACAGGCTCACCACGAACGGTTGCACAGACACCCCCCTCACCGCGTACGCGGATTCAGCACGTCGTTCAGACCGTCGCCGCGCAGGTTCCACGCGAAGACCAGCAGCCCCACCACGATCACCGATGCTTGGGGGCTGAGGGTGGCCACAGACCGGAACGTAACCCTGCCACCGCCCCATTGCCCCCATGTCGCGCTTTCCGCTACCTTCGCCCCATGGAAGACGCAAGCAACTACCCCTACCAGCCCCTCCACCTCGACGTGGGCGCCTACAGGCTCGCTGCCCGCGCGGATGGCGACAGTGAAGGGACACGGTCCGGCCCAAGGGGACTGGGATTTGTTTCTCCACCCATGGCGGTTTCGGGTTGGATTTGTAGCTGCAATGCGTCATATCAGCTACAAATCCATTGCCAAACCTATTCCGCCGCAGCTACGGCCGTGCCAAGACGGCAATTCCGCCGCAGATACGGCGGGGCAAGAAAACAATCCCAACTGAGCTGCCCGGGAAAGGCGGCCGGTAGGGCCATTCCGCACGACGAAACGTTACCGCGCCCGCGGGTTCAGCACGTCGTTCAGGGCGTCGCCCAGCAGGTTCCACGCGAAGACCGGCAGCCCGCCCTTGCCCGCCGACAGCACGGCGCTGAGGTTCACGCTTCCACCGCCGCTAACCGGTGCGCCCCCCTGCCACCGACCCATTGCCCCCATGTCGCGCTTTCCGCTACCTTCGCCCCATGGACGACGCAAGCAACTACCCCGACCAGCCTCCCACCTCGACCTGGGCGCCTACAGGCTCGCTGCCCGTGCGGATGGCGACAGTGAAGGTACACGGTCCGGCCCAAGGGGACTGGGATTTGTTTCTCCACCCCTGGCAGTCTTTGGGTTGGATTTGTAGCTGCAATGCGTCACATCAGCTACAGATCCATTGCCAAACCTATTCCGCCACAGCTACGAGCGGGCCAAGACGACAATCCCGCTGCAGATACGGCGGGACAAGAAAACAATCCCCACAGAGCTGCCCGGGAGAGGCGTCCGGTAGGGCCTGTCCGGACAACGGAACGCTACCGGGAGCGAGGGTTGAGGACATCATTCAGGGCATCGCCCAGCAGGTTCCACGCAAAGACCAGCAGCCCCACCACGATTACCGGCGGCAGGATGAGGTGCGGCTGGTTGCGCAGGATGGATACGTCCTGCCCCTCGCGAATCATGCTGCCCAGGCTTGGCACCGGGTGCTGGATGCCGATGCCCAGCCAGCTCAGCACAACCTCGGCCCCGGCGATGCCGCCCATGCCCATCGTCACCACCACGATGACCGGCGGCAGCGCGTTCGGCAGCAGGTGGCGCAGGATGAGACGCGGGGCCGTCGCGCCCGTGGTCCTCGACGCTTCCACGAAGGGCATGGACTTGAGCGTGATGACCTGCCCGCGCACCAGCCGTGCCACGCCCACCCAACTGAATACCGCCAGCGCGCCAAACACGACAAGGTAGTCGGCGACGCCCCACTGCGCGAGGCCGGTGATGCCCGTCGAGTCCTCCAACCCGCGCACCCACGCGAGCACACGGGGACGCACCGTGGCGGCCAGCAGGATGACGAGCAGCAGGCCGGGGAATGCGAGAAAGACCTCGCCGATGCGCATGACGACGGTGTCGACTCTCTTGCCGAAGTAGCCGGCGAGCAGCCCAAGCGTGATGCCCAGCGCCAGACTGCCCGTGCCGACGGCGGTCGCCGTGACGATGAGGTTGGTGCGCAGGCTGTAGATCACGCGGCTGAGGACGTCGCGGCCGATGAAGTCGGTGCCGAGCAGGTGCTCGGCGCTGGGGCCCTCCCTCGTCGCGAGCAAGTCCTGATCGTTGAAGCCGTAGGGCGCCAGCAGCGGCGCGAAGACGCCGCCGCCATAGAGCAGGACGATCACAGCGATGCCGAAGACTGCCTTGGGCCGCCGAAGGAGCTGCCGCGCGGCTCGGACCCACGGCCCCCGCGAACGCCGCAGTTCTTCGCCCTGCGCCGCGTCGACAGGCTGGGTCATCGGGGTCGGTTCAACGTGCGCCATAGGCGCCAAGCTCCTGTCGCGTTCTCGGGTCCAGGAAACCGTAGAGGAGGTCAACGACCATGTTCGCCACCACAAACGCGCAGGCAACAATCAGCACCAGCGCCATGATGACAGGGTAGTCGCGGCTGAAGATGGACTCCACGGCCAGCCGGCCAACGCCGGGGATGCCGAAGATGGTCTCAGTGATGAAGGCGCCCTCCACCAGCGTCGCGAGGCTCAGGCCAAGCACGGTGATGAGCGGGGTTAGGGCATTGCGCAGGACGTGCCGAAACTGCACTGTCACCTCGGTCAGGCCCTTGGCCCGCGCCGTCCGGATGTAGTCCTGCCCCAGGACGTCGATGGCGCTGGCGCGCGTCAGCCGCACAACGCCGGCGACGCCCGGCAGCCCCATGACGAGGGCCGGCATGACGATGCTGAGGCTGAACAGCCCGTCCCACCCGCTCACCGGCAGCAGGCCGAATTGCACGGCGAAGAGCAGGATGAGGAAAGGCGCGGAGATGAACACCGGCGTCGAGAGAAAGAAGAGGGTCAAGCTGACCGTGGCGGTATCCAGCCAGCGTCCCTGGTTGTACGCCGCTGCTAGACCCAGCGGGATGCCCAGGCTCACTGCCAGCGCCATGGCCACGAGGCCGAGCTGCATGGACACCCAGATCTTGGGCAGCGCCAGCTCGGCGACGGTGCGCCCACGATAGGCATAGCTGTCGCCGAGGTCCCCGCTAGCCACGCCTGCGATGTAGGAGCCGTACTGCACAAAGAAGGGGCGGTCGAGGCCGAGCTGCTCGCGGACGAGCGCAATCGCTTCGGGTGTCGCGCGGTCCCCGAGGCGCACCTGGGCCGGGTCGCCGGGGCCGTAGTGGCCCAGCACAAAGGTCACGAAGCTCACGATCACCAGCAGGATCGGCAACCAGAGGAGCCTTCGCAGGACGAACGTTGGCATGCTGCCTCTTCCGATGACGCGTGGGTGCGTCGTCAGCAGAGATTCTACTACGGGTCGGACGCTAACATGCCGCATCGCAACATTGCGGATGTATACTGGCGGCGCAGACTGCATGGGGAGGATTGCCATGACTGACCTACTGACTGAGCTGGATGTGACGGCGGTCTCGGTTGAAGGCCGTGACCTGAAGGTGGACATCTTCCACCCAGGAGACAACGCCAACGGTGTGGGCATCGTCTTCCTTCCGGGCGGCGGCTTCCGGATCGCCAACAAGGCCGGACTGCACGAACGTTACGCCTTGCGAATGCAGGAGCGCGGTTATGTCTTCATCGCGACGGAGTACCGGGTCATGGATGAGGCTCCGTGGCCCGCGCAGATCCACGACGCCAAAGCCCTCATCCGATGGACCCGCGCGAACGCCCGTCGCCTGGGCATCGACCCGGCGCGCATCGTCCTGGGCGGCGCGTCGGCGGGGGGCAACCTCGCGCTGCTGGCGTCGGGCACACAGGGCAACCCCGACTACGAGGGGAGCGGTGGAAACGACGGCGTCAGCAGCGACGTCGCCGCAGTCATCGGCGTCTACCCCGTGACGGACGTCACGGGGCGCGGAGAAGACGAGAGCCGCGAGAAGCTGTACGGCAAGGACCCCAGCCCTGAGTTTCTCAAGGCCGCCAGCCCAATCTACCAGGTGTCGTCGAGCAATCCGCCCACCATGCTGGTGCACGGCACGTCGGACACCATGGTCCACCACTCCATGTCCACGCGGTTCTTCGATGCACTGGCGGAGGCTGGAGTGCCCGCCGACCTGCACCTCTACGCCGGGCAGGACCACATCTTCGACCGGGAGCCGCCCTTCGCGGAGGCGGTCTCGTCGGCGATGGCGCTGTTCATGGAGCGCTACGTGCCGGCGGAGGTGCCGACAGCGGGGTAGGCCCGCCATTCCGGAGAGGGCCGAGCGCGGGGGTAGGGCAGCCCCCTATCGTCCTTCTATCCACACGTCCTTGAGCTTGGGGACGATGAGAGGTGTGAGTGCGTATCCCTTGACGTACGGCTTCAGCAGGATGATGTCCTCCCCGCTAAACCAGAGGAGCACCCACGGAACGTCGTCCACAATGAGTTGCTCCGCCTCATTGTAGAGGGCCTTGCGAGTCTCCCAGTCCTGCTCCACGCGCGCCGCTTCCAGGAGCCGGTCCACCTCGGCGTTGCTGTACCCGCTCTGGTTAAGCTGGCTCTTCGAGTGAAAGAGTATGTCCAGGAAGTCCTGCGGGTCAGGGTAGTCCGCCTGCCAACCGAGACCGGCAAAGGCCTGCAACCGGTCGTCGTTCAGGTCATCCCAGAAGGTTGCGGTCTCCACCTGTTGCAGTTCCACCTTCAGCCCGAGCGTTTCCTCCCACATCTCCAGGATGGCCTGCAGGTCCAGCCCCGCTGACCCGCCGGCACCCGGGATTGTGACTATGATGCGTGGCGCGCCGTCCGCGTACTTTGACTGGGCCAGCAGCTCCTGCGCCTTTGCCGGGTCGAAGCCCGGGGCGCGCACGGCGGGGTTGAAGCCGGGGAAGTCCGGCGGCAGGATGCCCGTCGCGGGCACCACTAGGTCGGCGAGCACCCGCGTCGCGATGGTGTCCTTGTCGATGGCATAAGCAAGGGCGCGTCGGAAATTCGCGTCGTCAAAGGGCGGCTCAGAGAGGTTGAAGCCGATGTAAGCGAGACTAAACCCAGGCGGCGCGACGACCACCTCGGCGTTCAGCGGCTCAAGCGGGTTGCTCACGCGATCGAGTTCCGAGATGCCAACGCCGGTGATGTCGATTTCACCGTTCTCGTACATCGCCATGGCGGACCCGCCGGAGAGGATGAGCTCCACGCGATCGAGAAGCGCAGGGCCGCGATAATAGTGCTCGTTCCGCTCAAGGACCAGGATCTCTCCGACGCGGTACTCCGCGAGGCGGAACGGTCCCGTACCGTTGGGCTTGAACACCCAGTTGTCGCCCTCCGCTTCCAGGTTTTCGCGGTCCACTACGAAGGAGGTGGGGTAGGTGAGCTTGGCCAGAAAGTAGGGCTTGGGAGCGTCGATGGTGATTTCAACCGTGCGGGAGTCGATGACACGGACGCCCGTCACTTCGTCCGCTTGGCCCTCAAGCTTGGGAAGCACACCGACGATGTCGTCCAAGTACGCGTAAGCCTCCGGCGACTGGGTCTCGGAATCCGTTGCGCGCTCGATGGAGAACTTCACGTCGTCCGCGGTGACGGGCTTGCCGTCATGGAACTTGGCGTCCGGGCGCAAGTAGAAGGTGTAGGTCTTTCCGTCCTCGCTCACGTCCCAGCGCTCCGACAGATCAGGCACCACCTGTAACGCCGTGTTGAGCGCCACCAGCCCGCTGAATATCTCAACCAACACGCCTGCCGAAGCGGTGTCGCCCGCCTCGTGCGGGTCAAGGGTGGGCGGTTCCTGCCACAGCCGCCGGAACACGCCAGCCGACCCTCCAGTGGTCTCCCGGCTGCCCAGCGTCTCCGCGGAGCCGGACGAGGTTGTGCCCGAGTCGCCGGCGGGCGCGGGCGACTCCTCGCCGCCGCACGCCATCGCGAGGCCAAGGAGCACTGCCAAACCAAGCGCCGCGGTTATGTTGAGCCATCGCCTCATGTCACTCGTCCAGCAATCGTTTCGGTTTCCAAAGAGAACGCTCTTATGCCGCGCTGCCGTTCCCGACAGTGCGCATGAGCTCCGCTCGGAGCAAATCATCCAGTTCGCCGTCCAGCACCGCCTGCGGGTCACGGGTCTCGTAGCCGCTGCGGTGGTCCTTGACCATGCGATAGGGGTGGAGCACGTAGCTGCGAATCTGGTTGCCCCAGCCCGCCGAGATGTGGGCGCCCTTCAGCCGCGCATGCTCTTCGGCACGGAGCAGCTCCTCGCGCTCGATAAGCCTCGCCTGCAGGATCTTCGTCGCCACCTCGCGGTTCTGCGCCTGGGAGCGCTCATTTTGACACGTAACCACGATGCCCGTGGGAATGTGCGTGATGCGGATGGCCGTCTCCACCTTCTGCACGTTCTGCCCACCGTGCCCACTGGCCCGAAAAGTATCCACGCGAATGTCCTCATCGCGGATCTCGACGACGCCGCTGTCCGCCGGCTCCGGCAGTACCTCCACCAGCGCGAAGGACGTGTGCCGCATGTGGTCCGCGTCAAAGGGCGAGAGCCGCACGAGGCGGTGAACGCCACGCTCCACCTTGAGCCAGCCGTAGGCGAATGGGCCAGTCACCTCCACCATGGCGCTCTTGATGCCGGTCTCCTCACCGGGCGAGGTCTCCAGCACCGAGGCGCGGCATCCGTTGCGCTCTGACCAGCGCAGGTACATCCGCAACAGCATTTGCGCCCAGTCCTGGGAGTCCGAGCCTCCCGCACCCGCATGTATGGCGAAGATGGCGTTCTGGTCGTCGTGCGGACCAGAGAAGACGAGCTGGAACTCCATGTCGGCGACCCTTGCCTCAAGCTCTGCCGTCTCGGCGCCGATGTCTTCAGTGAGGTCGGAATCGCCCTCGTGCAGGCTCATCTGGACCAGTTCAGCCAAGCCGGCTGACTGTGCTTCGACGCCGCGCCACGCGACGATCTCCTGTCCCAGCGTCGAGAGCCGTTGCATGGCGCCCTGGGCGCGCATTGGGTTGTCCCAAAATGCGGTGGCCGCGGTCTGCTCCTGGAGCCGGGTGACTTCCTGCTCTTTTCCAGTAACGTCAAAGACGCTCCAGTAGGTAGGAGATCCTCCCCTGAATCGCCTCAATCTGTGACCGCAGGTCCTGCATCCCAGCCCTCTCCACTTCTCTTTTCCCTGGCTGCGCCATCGCGACTATCTACGCTTCCGCGCGGCCTCATCATCCATGATAGCGTATATGCCTTCCTCGAATCTGCCCGCCGCGGCCATGTGTGCGAAGCGAGTCGGCTCCGGCAGGCGATAGCGACTGCAGCAGGTGAGCACGAAAGTGATAGCGGCTTCCAGGCTGACCCGGTGGCCAACGGAGGCGTAAACGGGCGAAATGCTCTTCCGCGTGCGCACCGCGGCCCCGATCACCTCGCCCTTGTCGACCAGCGGCGCGGAGCTGCCCCGCTCGTCGCCGAGGCCCTCAAAGCGGCCGAGGAGCCGCGATTTGGCGCAGCCGATTGTGGGGATGCCCGCCGTCAGACCCAGGTGGCAGGCGAGCCCGAAGCGCCGTGGGTGCGCCAGGCCCTGCCCGTCCACTAGGATGACACTCGGTGCGGTCTCAAGTTGCGCCAAAGCATCCGATACTGCGGGAACTTCTCGAAATGCCAAGTAACCGGGAACGTAGGGGACTGGCGGCTTGGCGCGGCCGATACGCACTTCGGCTAACGAAAGGTCGGGCCAGCGCAGCACGACGACGGCGCCGCGCACCCAGCCCTCGGCGTCGGGGGGCGAGACATCCACGCCGGCGACAAACCCGGGCACGGCGGGGATGTCGTTGTGCACGGAGACCTGGGCGGCGAGTGCCACCTGCAGGGCCTTCGCACCCTCCAACGTCCCCGGCCAGGGATATGTGGCCCGTAGCTTCACCCAGCTAGTATATCAACTTGACACGCCCACTTGGCGGCACCTACCATGAAGTCAAGCCGAGGTAGCTCAGTGGTAGAGCAACGGACTGAAAATCCGTGTGTCGGCAGTTCGACCCTGCCCCTCGGCACACCCCTTCGGACTACCCCACGAGCTTCAGCTTCCGGAAGCACCGGAACGTTTGCGGCGGGTTCATGCGCCGCCCGTAGACGGTGTGGGAGACCTCGCCCACGTACAGGTTCCCCTTCGAGTCAACACCGAAGCCGTGCGGCGCGATGAACTGCGTCGGGCCGTCACCGAGCATGGGGTCGCCGATGCGGGCGAGGCGCTCGCCGGCCTTGTTGAAGGCGTTCAGGCGGTGGCCCACCATGGGGTAATCGGTCAGGTCCGGTTCCATGAGCATTTCACCAACGTAGATGATGCCCTTCTGGTCCATGCACAGGGCCTGGGGGCGGTAGATGTTCTGCCAGATGGCCTGGAGGACCCCGTTGCGGTCAAAGACCTGCAGGCGGTAGTTTTCACGGTCGGTGACGTAGACGTTTTCATCGCTGTCGACGACGACGTTGTGCGGAATCTGGAACTCGCCCGGCTCCACGCCCGGCGCGCCCCACGACACGATGGGTTTTCCCTCCGCGGTATAGCGATGGACACGGCTGTTGCCGTATCCGTCGGTGACGTAGATGTCGCCAGTGTTGGGGGACACGGCCATGTTTGTGGGCCGGTGAAAGGGAGTGCCGCTCCACTTCTCCGCCGCCTGGTTCTCGTCGCCGATGACCATGACCAGCTTCCCCTCGCGGGTGTACTTCTTGATGCAGTGCTGGCTGTCGTTGACGGTGTAGATGAAGCCGTCGGGGCTGCAGTGGATGCCGTGGGCACGCTGGTCGAACTCGCCCTCGCCCCAAGAGCGGACGAAGTTGCCGTCCTTGTCGAGCACGATGACCGGGTGCGCGCCTCGATTGAGGATGTAGACGTTGTCGTCAGCGTCGACGGTGACGCCGGACGCGTCGGGGAACTCGTAGCCCGCCGGAATCTTGTCCCAGCCCTCCTCGGTCTCGTAGGTGAAGCGATCGACGCCTATGCGGTCGGCCATGGCGACCTCCTTTTGCGCGCAGTGTGCTCGCATAATGGCGGCCCTAGGGCCGTGGCTAGACTATAGTGAGCGCCGCGCTACCGGGCAAGGGCTGGAGGGGCGCGAACGTTGACAGTCTTCGGGCGCGCTGGCTACACTTGGCTTGTAAATCACACCTGACGAAGGCGCTGTGCGCCTAAGTTTGTTACGGAAGGGAGAACGTCCATGGCGATTGAAATCTCTGAGGAAATGGTGGAAGGCGTAAACACCGCGTTGGCCAACCGCGTGCCCTGCATCCTGGCCACCGCTGGCAGTGACGGCTGGCCCAGCATGGGCTTCCGCGGCAGCATGATGGTCTTCAACGACGGCAACCTGGCCTACTGGGAGCGCTCCAACAAGGACGGCTTGGCCCACATCAAGGAGAACCCGCAGGTGTTGGTGATGTTCCGCAACCCGGAGACGCGCCAGGCCTGGAAGTTCTACGGCACCGCCACCGTTCACGAGGACGGCGACACGCGCGAAGCCGTGTGGGACAAGACCGTGGAACAGGAGCGCAACGCGGACCCGGAGAAGAAGGGCTGCGGGGTTGTGATCGAACTTGAACGGATCACCAACTACGGCGGCGCGGTCCAGTCAGAGAAGTAGCCCGCATATAGCAGTAAGAGAATACCTACGGTACTCCCACATCGAACACCTGGGTCCTGGAGTACCGTAGGTATTGTTCTGCAACGAAGTTGAGCGACTTCCGCGCCACAGCAAAGTTGTCCCGCAGCAGCTCCATGGGCTCGGCGAGCCCCGCGGCATTGGCCGCCGGGTGCTCCATCGCCGTGGCGTAGTGGCGTCGGCCGATGTCCGCGAACTCCTCCGCCGTCCGTCTTCCCCGACGACCAGTCCGGAGGCCGCGCTGTCCCGCACTAGCCGTGCCGCGGGGGAATATGCCCAGGATGAAGAGGCAGACGTCCGCGATGCGCTTGAAGTAGCGAAACCGCTGCTGCTCGTCGACGGAGGCGGCAAGGCGGGCAAGACTGTCGATGTCCATGTCGTTGAAACGCACGCGCCGCCATGTGCCGCGTCGCACACGAACGGGCATGACGTAGCTCTCAACGCGAGTGAACGACGCCAACATGGCGGCCATGTAGTCGGTCACGGTGGGCTTGGCAAGGAACTCGCTCACGTTGTCCGCGTCGAAGACCACCACGGTCTCACCGCCCAAACGCTCCAGCGTGTGGCTCGCCTGCTCCAGGTCCTTCTGGGCGCGCCGCAGCAACACCTGGAAGTAGAGGGCTGGAGAGACCCGCAATAGATCCTCGTCGGTGGAGGCTGTCTTGGCGAAGACGCGGCCGTCACAGAGGACGGCGTCGCGGAAGCTGGGGTCGCTGCGGACGAGCTGCTTCAGGCGCTCCGGGTCAAGGCCGCCTGCCTCCACCTCGTCTACAACGAAGCTCAAGTCGGCCTCGGTCAGCTCCAAGTCGTGGCCTTCCCGTTCTACCAAGGCGCACCTGCGTCGACTATTTTGTGAGGGGCGCCGCTGCGCTCCCCTCGTTGCTCTAGCATACCAGAGGCGTCCAGTGGCGCGCGGCGCCCATTGATTCAACACTTGCGGCCCGCCCTCTATTGCTGGAAGGCGGGCCGCCGTTTACCTAGCTGATTTCAAAGATTAGGCCAGGTTGACCGTGCTCGGCGCAAAGACATCCTCCACGGCTACCCGATTGGGGATGACCTTCTGGTCGAGGCAGGCCTGGATGATGGCTTCCATCGTGGTGCGGTTGGCGTCGACGCCGTAGGGGAGCGGATCGCCGCCAACGTCCACCCCGTTGCGCACGAGCGCCTGGTCGGCGTCCGAGAGGTCCTCGCCGGCGTCAAGCTTGGTGATGTAGGACGACTTGGCAGACTTGAAGGCGTTGAACAGCTCCTCCGCCAGCCATGGGTTGGCCGCGAGGTGCTCGTCCTTCACCACGACGGTGTGGTTGATGGGGTAGACGCCGGTGTCGTTGAAGAACTTCACGGCGGCATCGCGGGCGCCGCCGATGAGGGGCTTGACGTCCTCAGAGTCGACGTTGCCGATGCCGATGCCCGCGGCAAGCTCGCCGGACGCCAGCATCTCGGGCAGGTTGGAGCCCTCGGGGGCGGGCTGCACGTTCGGCGGGTACTCGTACTCTTCCACGTGCTCGTCGCCGGCGAGCACCCACGTGATCTTGTTGATGTCGACGCCGTAGCCCTGCGCCAGAATGCCGCGCACCCAGACTCCGGTGGTCACCGTCCACCCACGGACGCCGACCTTCTTGCCCTCGAGGTCCTTGGGGCTGGAGACGCCAACCTTGGTGTTGTGCACGATGGCGCCGTGGTGGAAGCCCCTGACGGGGAAGACCGGAATGGCGGTGATGGGCTTGTTGAAGGACTTGGCGCAGAGGTAGGTGGAGATGGCCATCTCCGAAACGTCGAACTCGAGGCCGCGGATCATGCGGCGGAAGGCGTTGACGATGGGGGCGACCTCCACCCACTCGAGGACGAGCCGGTCGTTGTTCGTTGCCCCTTCGATGATGTCCTTGGTGTGGCCGTAGCTGCCGGTTGCAGTTGTCAGTGTGAGGGCCATGGTGCTTCCTCCCTTTCATAGCGCAAGAATAGTTGGGCGTT
The DNA here is from genome assembly GCA_965249605.1 of Dehalococcoidia bacterium. Lineage (GTDB taxonomy): Bacteria > Chloroflexota > Dehalococcoidia > Lucifugimonadales > UBA1127 > UBA1127. The sequence goes on along the minus strand of OZ252245.1, from coordinate 437,842 downwards.
GTGCTTTGCAAAGGTGTAGCAGAAACCCCGTTGGGGGTCAACCCGCCACCGTGCCGGAGCCTCTGGTTGTTTACACAGCCAGCAGCGTGACACATACTGCTGATTAGAGAATTCGTTGGTTGCCCACAAGGGAGTTTTTCTATGATTGTTGTTATGGGTCAGGGCTGCACGGACGAGCAGATTGAACGGGTGCAGCAGTCCATCGAGAGCAAGCCGGGGTTCAAGGCGCCGGTCTGGCGCGGCGAGGAGCGTTCCGTCGTGGGTGTCATCGGCAGCATCTACCCGGAGCTGCAGTCGGAGCTGGAGCAGCTCCCCGGGGTGGTGCAGGTGCTGCGGGTCTCGAAACCGTACAAGCTTGCCGGACGGGAGTTCCATCCCGATGACACGCGCATCACCGTGGGAGACGTGACCATCGGCGGCAATGAAACGGTCGTTATGGCTGGCCCGTGCTCGGTGGAAGGCGAGGAACAGATGCTTTCGACGGCCCGCATGGCGAAGGAGGCGGGCGCACGCATACTGAGAGGCGGCGCGTTCAAGCCCCGGTCGTCGCCATACAGCTTCCGCGGCATGGGCGTCGACGGGCTCAAGCTCCTGGCCGAGGCGCGGGCGGAGACCGGCCTGCCCGTGGTCACAGAGGTGATGACCGCCGAGGACGTCGAAGTCGTCGCGGAATATGCCGACATCCTGCAGGTGGGCGCTCGGAACGTGCAGAACTTCATCCTCCTCGACGAGGTGGGCAAGTTGCGAAAGCCCGTGCTGTTAAAGCGGGGATTCGCCACCACGTACGAGGAACTGCTCCTCTCCGCCGAGTACATCATGGCCGGCGGCAACAACGAGGTCATTCTCTGCGAGCGGGGCATCCGCACCTTTGAGGAGTACACGCGCAACACGCTGGACCTGACCGCCATCCCCGTCATCAAGCGGTTGAGCCACCTGCCAATCATCGCGGACCCGAGCCACGGCACTGGCCGCTGGCACCTGGTGCCGCCAATGGCGCTGGCCGCGGTGGCTGCGGGCTGCCACGGGCTCATCATCGAGGTGCACCCAAACCCGGATAAGGCGCTGTCGGACGGTCCGCAGTCCCTGACCTTCGAGAACTTCCAAAGCCTCATGAACGGCATTCGCGCCGTGGCCGCGGCGGTTGGCCGCGAGGTGGCGCCGCCGGTCGCGTCGACCGCCGGGGGCTAACGGGGGCAATTCGCATTGGCGTTGACCCTCCTCGTAGCGGCGTGCTAGGATTCGCCAACTACGCCGGGGAACCCCCGCGAACGCCACATAGGGCCCGTATGACCGTACTCGACGAACTTGCCCGGTTACACTCGGACAACCCAACCGTCGTCACTGTCGGCATGTTCGACGGCGTCCATCGCGGCCACCAGTACCTCATCGGACGGCTCAAGGACGCGGCTGCCCGGCTGGGTTGCAGCAGCGCCATCATCACCTTCACCAATCATCCCCGGACCGTCATGCGGCCAGACTCTCGCATCCCGTTGCTGAACACCCCAGAGGACCGGCTGAGGCTTCTGAGTGAGCAGGGCGTGGACCTTGTGGTGCCCCTCAGCTTCACACTGGAGTTCTCCTATCTGAGGGCGCGGGAGTTTGTGCAGGTCCTGATCAACAGCCTCAACATGAAGGGGCTTGTCATTGGCCCGGACTTTGCCTTTGGCTACCAGCGTGAAGGCACAGCGGAGGTGCTGACGGCGCTGGGGGAGGAGCTCGGATTTAGCGTAGAGGTAGTGCAGCCTGTCAGCTTCGATGACCTTGTTGTCAGCAGCACCGAAGTGCGGAAATGCGTGGAGGCGGGTGACATGACCCACGCCGCCGAAATGCTGGGACAGGCATTCACGATCTCCGGCTTCGTCATCGAAGGCGCCCGACGCGGACGCACCATCGGCTTCCCCACTGCAAACATCGCGGTGGAGCCGGGGTGCATCGTGCCGGCCCACGGGGTATATGCCACTTGGACGCAGGCCGACGGGCGCACTCGACTCTCGGCGACGAACATCGGCGTCCGGCCGACCTTCGGCGGGGGCGGTCGGCAGATCGAGACGCACCTGCTGGACTACGACGGCGACCTCTACAACGCCAAGCTGTGGGTGGCCTTCGCGCGGAAGTTGCGGAACGAGGTCCCGTTCAGCGGCGTGGACGCGCTGGTGGCGCAGCTCAACCGGGACGTCGCCGCGGCCCGCGAGGGGCTGGAAGAGGACCGCGCGCTGCTGCCGAGGGGATGGTAGGGGAAGCGCCCATATCTCAACCTTTCCGCTGGCCAACCTTCTCTCTGAGGAAGAACGGGCTGCCGTGCGGGGTACTCAGAGTCCGCGAACATCCTGGTTTCGGAAATCCCCCTCCACCGACCCGCCCCCCTGGGTTCCTCCCTCCGCAGGAAGGACGATGGGTGTCGTCACCTTCACGCTCACCCTTCGGTCCTTTTCAGGATCCCCCCACATTTCCCCTGCGCCGCCTTCCCCGAGCCCGGGTGATTCGAGTCGAGTCGAGTCGTATTTTTTTACGCCGGTGAGAAACCAATTGTGTCTGAGGGTGTAGCTGGGAGGCGAGGGAACAAATCGCGCGTTGGGAGGGCGCATCGCCCTGGAGGCGGGCGTCTTTTCTGTTGTCGGTGCGCGTGTGCATGGGGAGAGTGTGGCCGCAGCAGCGCCGTCGGGGAAAGGGGTTGGTGTCAGGGGGCTGGCTCGCATCGCCCCGCCACGCCGGGTTCTCCCCTTCGCAGGTACAACGAGTGTTCTCTCTTCCTGCAAACCCGTCGAATGTGCCTTACAATAACAAGAAGCTGTATCTGATGTAGAGGTGCCCAATGGCCCTATCACAAGAGGCGCTGCGGACCGTCATGGACCGGGGCGTCGCGGAGATCATCGACCGGAACGAGTTCCGCCGACTGTTGGAGCAGGACAAGCCCCTGCGGCTGAAGATGGGCTTTGACCCCTCGAGCCGCGACATTCACCTGGGCCACGTCGTCGGGCTGCGGAAGCTAAGGCAACTGCAGGAGCTTGGGCACAAGGTCGTGCTCATCGTCGGCGACTGGACGGCGCAGATTGGCGACCCGAGCGGCGCGTCCGTCACGCGGCCCGTCCTCACGCACGAGCAGGTGCTGGAAAACGCCCAGACGTACATGCACCAGTTCTTCAAGGTGGTGGACCGCGACCGGACGGAGGTCTTCTGGCAGAGCGAGTGGTTCGGCAAGTTCACCCTTACAGACGTGGTGCGCCTCACCGGCAGTTTCACCGTCGCGCAGATGATTGCGAGGGATGACTTTCGGCGGCGCTGGGACCAGAACCGCCCCATCGCCATCACGGAACTGCTCTACCCGCTGCTACAGGCATACGACTCCGTCATGGTGGAAGCGGACGTGGAGTTCGGCGGGACGGACCAGAAGTTCAACCTGCTGATGGGCCGGGAGTTGCAGGAGATGCGCGGGCAGCGCCCGCAGCAGTGTTTCATGGTGCCCATACTGGAGGGCACAGACGGTGTCCAGAAGATGAGCAAGAGCCTGGGCAACTACATCGGCGTGGATGAGGCTCCGGAGGAGCAATACGGCAAGGCGCTCTCACTGCCTGACACGCTCATCGTCCCCTACTTCAGCCTGCTGAGCGACATGCCAACTTCCGAGATCGACGCAATGGCCGCGGCAATGGAGCGCGGCGACGCGAACCCCATGGAGTTCAAGAAGCGCCTGGGCCGGGAGATCGTCGCGACGTTCTGGTCGGAGGGGGAGGCCGCCTCTGCAGAGGCGCACTTTGAACGGACGATACAGCGAGGCGAAGCGCCGGAAGAGGCTCCCACGCTATGGTTCGCGCTCCCCGACGGTGTGTCCGGAGCCGTCGCGATTTCGGCTGAGCCCGGCGGCGCGAAGACGTTGGTCTCGCTGGCAACCGTCGAGTTTCTCTACCATCTGCATGAGGAGTTGGGCTTGACCCAGAGCCGCACCGCCATCAAACGCCTCGTGGCGCAGGGTGCGGTTGAGGTTGACGGGCAGCGGGCAGGCGACGTTATCGCCGTGCAGGACGGCTCCGTGGTGCGCGTGGGCAAGCGCCGCTACCTTCGGCTGCGGGAGGACCGGGGCTAGTCGACAGGCCGAGCTAGCCCTAGGACAGCGTGATAAGCGTGCCTAGAATCGCAACCGCGAAGGCTGTGCCAGCTAACACGCTGGTCACTATCCACTGAAATAACCTGTGATCCAGCTTTTCGACAGTGTTAGAAACGCGCTCTGCGTCTCTTGAAAGCTGAGTAACATCCTGTTTGAGTTGTCCGACGTCCTGCGAGAGTTGTCCGACACTCTGTGAAAGTTGTCCAACTTCCCCGGACAGGGTCGCAATGTCTTGCTTAGTTGCCAGCGTTGGCAAGAGTTCTTCCAAGCCTTGGAGCCTATCTTCCATTGTGGTCACCTTGCCTCCAATATGTGGCGAGCAACCCCCCGCTGCTGACGCAGCTCCGAAACTGCCTCCTCAATTCGCCTGATAATTCGTACACAATACAACAATTGCAGAGCAACAACAACCTCAATCTGCGCATACATTGGCGCTGCCTTCCATCACCGCAGGGGCTATGCTACCATCGATACGGCGAATTACCCGCATATCACCAAGGAGGCTCATAGTGAACCTGCGCATACCCGGCCCCACGCCCTGCCCAGAGGACGTGCTGCTCGCCGGGGCCCAGCAGATGATAGATCACCGGGGTCCTGAGTTTGCAGAAATCATCGACCGGGTACATTCCGGGCTTCAGACCATCTTCTCCACCAAGAATGACGTCGCAATCCTGACCTCCTCCGGCACGGGGGCCATGGAAGGGGCCATCGTCAACACGCTCTCGCCGGGCGACCGGGTCATGAATGTTAGCATCGGCGTGTTCGGCGAGCGGTTCGGACAGATTGCCGAGGCCTATGGCGCGGAGGTCGTGAAGCCGACCACCGAGTACGGCACGGCGGCAGACCCGGAAATGGTCGGCTCCATGTTGGCGGACGATCCCAGCATCAAGGCGGTGCTGGTCACCCACAACGAGACATCCACCGGGGTCACCAACGACATCGGGGCCATCGCGAAAGTGGTTCGCGGCCACGACCGGCTGATGCTGGTGGACGCGATCAGCAGCGTGGGCTGCGTTCCCGTCGCGACCGACGCCTGGGACCTCGACGTAGTTGTCACTGGCTCGCAGAAGGGGTTCATGGTGCCGCCGGGGCTGGCCTTCGCGGCGGTGGGCCCAAGGGCGCGGGAGGCCGCCAAGACGGCGACCATGCCGCGCTTCTACTTCGACTTTGAGAAGCACTTCAGCTACTTCCAGCGGGGACAGACGCCGTGGACGCCGGCGGTCTCCGTCATGTTCTCCCTGGACCTTGCCATCCAGAAGCTGCTCGCGGACGGTATGGAGGCGGTCTACACCAAGCACGCGAAGATCGCCAATGACGTCCGGAGCGGCGTCAAGGAACTGGGACTGGAGCTCTTTGTCGCCGACGAGGCCTACGCATCCAACACGGTGACTGCGGTGAAAGTGCCGGAGGGCGTCGAGCTTTCGAAGCTCCGCGGACTGCTGCGCACCGACCGCAACGTGGTGGTGGCCGGCGGGCAGGGCTCGCTGGACGGCAAGATCTTCCGCATTGGCCACATGGGCTACATCACGGAAGAGGACGTGGCCGACGTGATGGAGTCCCTCGCGGCGGTGCTGCCCCAGACGGGCTTTCCGGTAACCGCGTCGGCGGGGTAGCCCGTGGGCAAGCCATTCGATGGAGGGCCGGTGGCGCGCCGCCTCACGGTCTGTGAACTAGCAGCACTCAGGAGGCAGTGGCTCACATGAAGGTCCTCATCACCGATCCCATCCACCAAGAGGGGATGGACATCCTCGAGGCCCAGCCGGGCCTCACCGTTGAGCAGCGGCTGCGCATGCCCGAGGGGGAGCTCCTGGAGGCCGTCGCCGACGCCGACGCCCTCATCGTCCGCAGCGAGACACAAGTCACCGCCGCCGTCATCGAGGCGGGGGCACGGCTGCAGGTGGTGGGCCGGGCCGGCGTGGGCGTGGACAACGTGGACCTGGACGCCGCCACCCGACGCGGCATCGCGGTGGTCAACGCACCCACCGGCAACACCATCGCCGCGGCGGAACACACCATCGCCATCATGCTCTCCATGGCGCGCAACATCCCGCAGGCCAACGCGTCGCTGCGCGACCAGAAGTGGAACCGGTCGGCGTTCATTGGCACCGAGGTGAAGGGCAAGACCCTCGGCATCATAGGCCTCGGCCGGGTGGGGTCGGAGGTGGCCAAGCGCGCGCTTGGCATGGAGATGCGCGTACTGGGTTACGACCCGTACTTGGTGCCGGAGCGCGCCGCGCGGCTTGGCGTAGAGATTGCTGCGTTCAACGACGTGCTGGCCGAGTCCGACTTCCTGACGCTCCATACGCCGCTCACCGACACCACGAAGAGCCTCATCGGCCCGAAAGAGCTCGCGATGATGAAGCCCTCGGCGCGGCTGGTCAACGTGGCCCGCGGCGGGCTGGTGGACGAGGCAGCGCTCATGGAGGCCCTCGACGAGGAATGGCTGGCCGGCGCGGCTCTGGACGTGTTCGTGGACGAACCCTTGCAGGATTTCGCCATCGCGCAGCACCCCAAGATCGTTTGCACTCCGCACCTGGGCGCATCCACGGAAGAGGCGCAGGTGGGCGTCACGCTTGAGGTGGTGGACCAGGTGCTCACGGTGCTCCGGGGTCAGCCAGCCCGCTTCACAGTCAACGCGCCTTTGGTTGCGCCGGAAGTGCACGAGTTGCTTGAGCCCTTCCTCTCCGTCGGGGCAGACGTGGGCAAGATTGCCATTCAGCTCGCGGAAGGCCTGCCCACTGCAGCTACCATCGTCTACCACGGCGAGCTTGCCAGTGGCGAGACCGGCCCGCTTCGCGCCGCAGTGCTCATGGGGCTGCTGCAGCCGGGGCGGGAGGAGCGAGTCAACCTGGTAAACGCGGGACTGTTGGCGGAGGAGCAAGGGCTCCGGGTGGTGGAGGAGAAGGACCCGAGTCGAGAGGACTTCGCCAACGAGGTGATTGTTCGGCTGGCCACAACCGGCGGCGAGGTTGTTATCGGCGGGACGCACCTTCGCGAGCAAACGCACGTCACGCGACTGGGCGAGCACCGCATGGACGCAATCATCGACAGCCCATACCTGCTTGTGGTCGAGAACGAGGACCGTCCGGGCATCATCGGCACCGTCGGCAGCCTGGCGGGCCAATACGACATCAACATCAGCTTCATGGAAGTGGGCCGCGTTCGACTTCGAGGCCGTGCAACCATGGTAGTGGGCCTGGACGACCCCATGCCCGACGAGCTGCTGGACGAGTTGGGCAAAATGCCCGGCATTACCTCCATTCGTCTGGTGCGGCTGTAGCCGTCTCCTTGGTACAATTGCCGCATTGGGAGCGGAGGTTGCCCTTTCCATGCCAGACGCCATCCAGTACATCTGCCCCGAATGCGGCACTGGCCACAGCCAGTGGATGGGGTTCTGCTACGCCTGCGGCTCCGGCGAGCCCCTGATAGAAGCGGCGCAGTCCCGCTCCGCATACTCTCCCGGCAGGAAGAAGTCCACCTCGTCATTGCTTCCCACGTCGCCGGGGCCTGTGGAGCTTTCAGGGGTAACACTCAACGGCGAACCGCGCATTGTGCTGCCCTTTCCGGAGCTCAACCGCGTACTCGGCGGGGGACTGGTGCCGGGCTCCGTCGCGTTGCTGGCCGGCGACCCGGGCATCGGCAAGTCGACGCTCATGCTGCAGGTGGCAGGCGCACTAGCCCCCGGCGCCGAGCTTGTCGACAACCTCGGGGCCGTGCTGTACGTGGCGGGCGAGGAGTCCGCCGCACAAATCCGCATGCGCGCCGAGCGGCTCGGAGTCAGCGGCCGCAACCTGATGTTGTTGAACGAGACCGCAGCGCCTGATGTGCTCGGGTGGATGGACCGCACGCAGCCCTGCGCCGTGCTGGTCGACTCCATACAGACGCTCCATTCGGAGCTGTCATCGGCCGCTCCAGGCAGCGTCGGGCAGATACGGGAGTGCGCCCGGCTGCTCATCGCGTGGGCCAAGATGAACCGCACGCCAGTCATCATCGCCGGGCACGTGACCAAGGAGGGCGACGTTGCCGGACCGCGGGTGCTGGAGCATATGGTGGATGTGGTGCTCTACCTTGAGGGTGAGTCGATGAGCGCGCTTCGCCTGCTGCGCAGCGAGAAGAACCGCTTCGGCTCGACAAACGAGGTTGCCCTCTATCAGATGGATGGCGCGGGACTGGTGGAGGTCGCCGACCCCTCGCGGCAACTGCTGGCGCACCGGCAAGGGCCGCTGGTGGGCTCTGCGCTGGCCCCCGTGCTGCAGGGCACAAGGCCCATGTTGGTGGAGGTGCAGGCTCTGACGGCCCCCATCATCGGGCCGACACCGCGCCGGGTTGCCAACGGGCTGGACGGCAGTCGACTGGTGATGCTGGCGACTGTTCTCAGCCGACGCTCAGGCGTGCCGCTGGGATCGCAGGACGTGGTGGTCAACATCACCGGCGGGCTTCGTGTCAGCGAGACTGCCGCCGACCTCGCGCTTGCGTTGGCTATGGCCTCGAGCTTCCGCGACCAGCCGATCGACGCTGGTCTGGCGGCCGTCGGCGAGGTAGGCCTCGGCGGCGAGGTGCGGCCCGTCGCGCAGATGGGACGACGACTGCAAGAGGCCGCGCGCCTCGGGCTGAAGCGGGTGGTCGTGCCGGAGTCGGCGGAAGTAGACTCAGCAGACGCAAAAGGGGTGGAGTTGGTCCGCGTGAGCACCGTCTCGCAGGCCATCCGCGCCATCTTCCCTCGCCGTGCCCGCCCCGGTGTAAAGTCAGCGGACCGCACGGCAGACCCTATGAACATGGAGACACCCGCATGAGCCAACTTGATGTCAAACGTGACCGGCTGCACACCATCCTGCGGGACATGGGCTCCGTTATGGTGGCCTATTCCGGCGGCGTCGACAGCACGTTATTGGCCGTCGCGGCGTGGGACGCGCTGGGCGAGCGGGCGTTGGCCGTTACGGCGGCATCGCCGTCGCTGGCGCCGGAGGAGTTGGAGGACGCCGGCGAGTACGCACGGCGGTTCGGCTTCGCGCACCGCGTTGTGGAGACGCAGGAGGTCGATGATCCGCGGTATGCCGCCAACGACGGAGCGCGCTGTTACTTCTGCAAGGTGAACCTGTACGAGACCCTTGGGCCGCTGGCAGAGACGGAGGGCTACACCTGGATTGCCAACGGCACCAACCTTGACGATTTGGGCGACTACCGGCCGGGCATCGCTGCGGGCAAGGAGCACGGGGCGCGAAGCCCGCTGGTGGAGGCGAAGCTCACCAAGGCCGACGTCCGGGCACTCTCAAAGGAACGCGGCCTGCCATCGTGGGACAAGCTTGCACAGGCTTGCCTCTCCTCCCGCATCCCCTACGGCACGACGGTCACGGTGGAGGCGCTCACCCGCGTTGCCCGCGCCGAGTCACACCTGCGGGCGCTGGGCTTCCGGCAGCTGCGCGTCCGGCACCACGACACCATCGCGCGCATTGAGGTCGGGCCGGAGGACTTCACGCGACTTGGGGACGACGAGACACGGCGGGGGATCGTCGAGCACTTCCGATCGCTGGGATACCTCTATGTCACCCTGGACCTCGCCGGGTACGAGATGGGCAGCCTGAACAAGGCGCTGGGGAAGAGCTAGCTTCGGCGTCGGCTTCCCCCTTAGACAACCCCCGCTCCGTGCAGCTACACTTACTCGCATGAACAACATCTTCCTCACGGGATTCATGGGCGTTGGCAAGACGTCCGTTGGGCAGGCCGTGGCGCGGCAGCTTGGGTGGCCCTATGTGGACACCGACGACGTGCTGGAGCGCATTGCGGGCAAGTCCATTGAGGCCGTGTTCGCGGAGGACGGCGAGGACGCCTTCCGCCTGCTGGAATCGCAGGCGCTGGCCGAGGTCTGCAGCGGCGAGCGGCAGGTGATTTCGACGGGCGGCGGCATGGTGAAGTCGCCGGCCAACCGCTCGCTGATGCGCGCGTCCGGCTTCGTAGTGTGCCTGGAGGCGACGCCCGAGACCATTGTGCAGCGGCTCTACCCCGACGGCGTCGGTCAGGGCGCCGTGCGGCCCCTCCTTGCGGGCCCCAACGGCGAGACTCCCCTCGAGCGGGCGCAGACCCTGAAGGCCGAGCGGGCAGCGTCCTACGCGCAGGCCCACTGGACAGTCCACACCGACAGTCTCACCGTGACGGACGCCGCGCAGGAAGTGCTGCACGCGGCGAGGACCGTCGGGGGGGTGGACAACGGACCGGCGCAGGGCGCGCCTGACCTGGCGGCCGTCGTGCGCTCTTCGGCGCACTCCTGCCCGATCTTTGCGGGGTCGGGGGTTGTGGACAGGCTCGGAGAGCTCTGCCGCAGCGTCGGACTGACCACCACGGCCTACCTCATCTCTGACAGCAACGTCTTCTACAACCACGGACGCAGGGCGCAGATCGCGCTGGAATCGGCGGACATCCCCGTACACACGTTTGTGGTGCCCGCGGGCGAAAACTCGAAGAGCCTGGCGACGCTGGAGTCGGTGTATCAATGGCTTGCAGAGCAGCGGGCCGAGCGAGGCCACTTCGTCGTCGGAGTTGGCGGTGGCGTCGTGGGCGACCTAGCTGGCTATGCGGCGGCGACGTTCAACCGGGGCCTGCCTCTGGTGCAGGCGCCGACGTCGCTGGCTGCGATGGTGGACGCCTCCATCGGCGGCAAGACCGCGGTGAATTTGAAGGCGGGCAAGAACCTTGTGGGGGCATTCCATCAGCCTCGCCTCGTTGTGGCAGAGGTGGACGCGCTGCGCTCGCTTCCGGAGCGCGAGCTGGCGTCCGGCTGGGCCGAGGCCATCAAGCACGGGCTTATCCTGGACGAGGAGCTTTTCCAGACCTTTGAGGACCACGCCGAGGCGATCTGCCGGCTGGAGCGCCCGCTGGCCAACGACGTCGTTCGCCGCAGCATGGCAGTCAAGGCCGACGTGGTCAGCCGGGACGAGCGGGAGACGCTGGGCCTCCGCATTCTGCTGAACTACGGCCACACCATCGGCCACGCGCTGGAGGCGGCCACGGCGTACGGCGAGCTGCTTCACGGCGAGGCCGTAGCCATCGGCATGACGGCTGCAGTGCGCATCAGCCGCTGGATGGGCCTCATCGATGACGACTTGGTCGCACGGCAGGACGCGCTGCTGCGGCGGTTCAACCTACCAACGTCGCTGCCCGGCGCCGACCGGGACGCCGTACGAGCGGCCATGAGCGTGGACAAGAAGACGGCCTCAGGCGCAATCAGTTGGGTGCTACTCGAGGGAGTCGGCCGGTCCGTCACGCGCAACGACGTGCCCGCAGAGATTGTGGAGGACGCGCTGGCGGCGGTGACCTAGCGGAAGAGGTCCATGGACGCTTCACGGATGAGCACGTCCGCCCCGTCCTCTGACGGCTCGTAGGGCAGGCCCCGCACGATGGTCACCGGCACGCCGATCGTCTTGCGCGTGACCAGCTCCGCCGCGCCTGCAGCTTCGTCAGCCACTGCCGCCACCGAGACCTGCAGCGTGCGCCCGTCACGGTCGGCAGTGCCGCGATAGTCCTTCAAAGGAGCAATCCCAGCTGAACCTATGGCGACATCCGTGGTGCCCATACGCCACGGACGGCCGAAGGTGTCGGAGATGATGACGGCCACCGTGCGGCCTGAGCGCTCCCGGATGGCGTCCCGAATCCCGCGGGCAGAGGCATTGGGGTCCTTGGGCAGCAGGCAGAGCACGTCCTCGCCGGGCACGTTGGAGGCGTCGACGCCGGCGTTGGCGCACACGAACCCGTGGTGCGTCTCCGTGATGAGCACGCCTCGCTCCATGCGCACGATGCGGCGGCTCTCGCGCAGCACGACCTCGACGTGGCGCGGGTCCTTCATATCGCCCGCGATGGTCAGGGCAAGGGGGCTCGGCTCGACGTCTTCGAGCCGCACAATCGCGCCCTCCGCCTTGGAGACCACCTTCTGGGTGACGACAAGGATGTCTCCGTCCTCGACGGGCGTGCCCTGCCCTTCGGCAGCGCCAAGTATGATGCCGGTGAGGTCGTCGCCTTCCCTGATCTCCGGCACTCCGGTCACGCCAATGACGCGAAACTGCGGATACCTGGGCGTGTTCTGTGCGTTCGTCATGCGTTCACGTTCAAGCCTGCAACGGAGTAGTGGCTGCGCCATCAAGGGCCACAGGAAGATTAACACGGCTCAGCAGCTATAGGGAAACCCACGTCCGAGCCCGACACCCGCCATGGTACGATTGTTGGGATGGCCTCAAATCCAAGGCAGCGGTCTGGAAGGATGGATTGACCTTGATTGTGGTGGGCGTAGACACGGGAGGCACCTTCACGGACCTGGTGATGCTGGGCCCTGACGGGTTGCGCGTCCACAAAATCCCGTCGACGCCCGACGACCCCTCGCGGTCCATCCTGCAGGGGCTCGTCGACATCGGCGCGTGGCGGGCCGGCAGATGGGCGCAGCGGGACACGGTGTTCGTACATGGCACAACCGTCGCGACCAACGCGTTGCTGGAACGCAAGGGCGCGCGGACGGCCCTGGTGACCACGGCGGGTTTCGAGGACCTGCTGGAGCTGGCGCGGCAGACTCGCCCGTCACTGTATGACTTCATGCAGCAGAAGCCGCCGCCGCTGGCGCCGCCGGAGCTGTGCTTTGGTCTGGAGGAGCGCGTACTGGCCGACGGCACCGTCGAACGCGCGCCGTCGGCCGATGCAGTGCGGCGCGTGATGGAGGCTGTCCGGGACGCCGGCGCAGAGGCTGTGGCCATATCGCTCCTCTTCTCCTTCCTCCACCCGGCCCACGAAGAGCTGATGGCCGAGGCCCTGCTCTCGCTTGACCCGCAGCCCTTCATCTCCGTCTCCAATCGCGTCATGCCGCAGTACCGCGAGTACGAGCGCACGAGCACCGTGGCCGCCAACGCCTACGTGGGTCCGGTCATGGCCGGCTATCTCCGACGGTTGGAGACTGCGCTGGGGGCGAAGGAGGCGGGGCCGGGGCGCGTCCGCGTCATGCAGTCCTCGGGCGGCAGCGTCTCGCTGAGAGCGGTGACAGGTGAGCCGGTGCGAACGGTGCTGAGCGGGCCCGCAGGCGGCGTGGTCGGGGCGCTGGCGGTTGCGCGGATGGCTGGCCATCCCAACATCATCACATTGGACATGGGCGGCACTTCCACCGACGTTTCGTTATGTCCCGGAAGACTGCAGGAGACGGTCGCGGCGTCCCTGGGCGGGGTGCCCATCGGTGTGCCGATGCTGGACGTGCACACCGTCGGGGCCGGCGGCGGGTCCATCGCGCACGTCGACGCCGGAGGGGCGCTCACTGTGGGGCCCGAGTCGGCAGGCGCGGACCCGGGTCCGGCATGCTACGGGGTCGGCGACGCGCCCACCGTCACGGACGCCAACCTGGTCCTTGGGCGCATCCGAGCGGAGGACTTTCTCGGCGGGCGAATGCCGCTGGACCGCAGCGCTGCCCGGTCGGCGATGGAGCGGCTCGCAGAGGCAATGCACGCCGACGTCGACACGGCGGCTCTGGGGGTGGTGCGCGTGGTGAACGCGACGATGGAGCGGGCCGTCCGTGCCATATCGCTGGAACGCGGGTTCGACCCGCGCGACTTCACGCTGGTCGCCTTCGGAGGGGCCGGGCCGCAGCACGCGTGCGAACTGGCCGAGGGTCTCGGCATCATACGCGTGCTGTCGCCGACGACGCCCGGGGCACTCTCGGCGTACGGTGTGGCCATCGCGGACATTACCAAGGACTACTCGCAGACGGTGCTGTACGCGCAGGATCAGGTGACGGCTGAGAGGTTCCGCGAGGGGTTTGCGGGGCTGCGTTCGCGGGCGCTGGCAGAACTGCGCGACGAGGGTGTACCCCGCCGCCGGATCCGGTTGCAGCCCCTGCTGGACATGCGGTACGTCGGCCAATCCTACGAGCTGACGGTGGACTGCCCCCGGCTCGGGCCCACAGTGGCGTCGAGCGCCGCACGGGCCTTCCACGCCGCGCACGCGCAGCGATTCGGGTACGCCGACCAGAACGCGCCGATAGAGGTGGTGAACCTGCGGCTCAAGGCCGTGGGGGTGTCGGCAGTCGAGCAACCGGATGCGGCGGCGAGGGACTTTGGGCATGACGCCGGGGGTGGGCTCGTTGCTGAGGGAATGGTGATGTTTGCTGACGGACCGCAGAGGACGCAATTCCTTCGGCGTGGCGCCCTGCCAGCGAATGCCATCGTGGCGGGCCCTGCCGTCGTGCTGCAGATGGATGCCACCACCGTCGTCCCGCCGGGTTGGGAGGCCAAGGTCGACGACCACGGGAACCTGGTGATTTCGCACCTGCGGGGATAGGGGACGGGGTTCACCCTTTGGCTTCCCGCCATGTGAACGGAGGAGCCTACTCCTGTACGGTCTCACCTCGCTTGGCTTCGTCCCAGAGGGCCAGTTTCTCCTCTGGGGACGCCTCTCGCAGGCTGCGGCCGCCAGTTCGCGCTGACGACTCAACGTGGGTGAATCGCCGGTAGAAGCGCGCGTTTGCCTGGCGCAGGGCCGTCTCGGCGTCGACGCCCAACCAGCGCGCAGCGTTGACGAGTGCCAGGAGCGCGTCGCCGAGCTCCGCCTCTTGCCGCTCTACGCTCTCCGCTGCCTCCAGCTCGCCAAGCTCCTCGCGCACCTTTGCCATCACGTCCGAGAGGCTTTCCCACTCGAACCCCGTGTGCGCGGCGCGGTTGGAGATCGCCTGACCATAACCCAGGGCAGGCATACCTTTGGAAACGCCGTCCAAGGCGGAAACGGCGTCGCCGCGCTCCTGTCGCTTCGTCTCCTCCCAATTCGACTCAACCTCCCGGGCATCGCTAACGGTTACGTCGCCGAAGACGTGTGGATGGCGGCGCACCAGCTTCTCGCAGATGTGCCGGAACATGTCGCCCTGCGTGAACGTGCCGTTATCCTCGGCGATCTGGCAGTGGAAGACGATCTGGACGATGACGTCGCCGAGTTCCTCGGCCAGCGACTCCGGGTCGCCGGCGTCGAGCGCCTCGAGGGCCTCGTAGCACTCCTCGAGCAGGTTGCGCCGCAGCGACTGGTGTGTCTGCTCGCGGTCCCACGGGCAACCGCCGGGCGACCGCAGCCGGTTGACAATGTCCCACAGGGATTGGTACGTGTGCTGCCCTTGCTCCTGCATGTGCGTTCCTTTATCGAGGATGCGGCAATTATACTAGTAGGAGTGTTTGCCAGATAGGCGAGAAAGGCTAGCGTTATGGGCGTGTGGCGGGAGCGATGGCTGTGGGCATCTCCCGGGGTGTTTCGATGGGCGGGCGTGGTCATGCTCGTGGCGCTGCCGATCTTTCTCATCACCCTGAACGTGCGCGTGTTGTTCAACATGCCGTGGGTCTATAACACGGGCTTCGAGCGCAACGGCATCGAGGAGCGCACCAACGTGCCGATGCGGGAGCTCGAACGTATTGGGAAAGAGGTCCGCGAGTACTTCAACAATGATCAGGAGTACATGTTCATCTTCCTCTACGATCGCCCGCTCTTCACGGCGCGGGAGGTAGAGCACATGCGGGATGTCAAGGCGCTGCTGGGGCTGGTGTACACGCTCATGTACGTCACTGGCGCTGCGGTGGTGCTATACGCCGCCTGGGGCTTCCGTCGCGAGGGGTGGCGATTCCTGCAGCGCGTCTCGATGGCTGGGGCGGTGGGCACGGTGGGCCTTGTGGTAGCGGGCATCGTTCTGGGGCTGGGGTTCCCCGTCCTTTTCACGCTCTTTCATCAGATCAGCTTCAGAAACGACTACTGGGTTTTGAACCCCAGCGAGCACTTTCTAGTGGTGCTGTTCCCCCAACGCTTCTGGCTTGAGGCCACACTGCTGCTCGCATTTGTCACAATCGCGGAGGCGGTGGCGATCTGGGGCGTGGCCCGTTACCTGCACCGACGACAGTCGGTGAGTGGCGAGGGCGAGACCGCCGCAGGCTAGCTTTCGCGACCCACCTGTGCTCAGACAAAAGCAGAAGCCCCGGTTACCCCGGGGCTTCTTTGCGTCGCGACTTATGTAGCGGGACTAGTGGCAACCGCAAGCGCCGCCACAGCACCCGCCGCCACCCGCCATCGGCATGGGGGCAGGACTGCCGTCGCCGCCGACGGTGATGGCCGAAAAGACGGAGAGCAACCGCCGACCCGCGCCGCCACAGGTGGGGCACGTCGCCGGGTCGTTGCCCTTGGACATGGGACGGAGCACCTCAAAACGCTCCGCGCAGGGCTCGCAGTGATACTCGTACAGCGGCATGATGCCCTCCTTTGTTGCTAGCAAGGTGATTGTACTTGCGGGACGCGTCAGGGTCAACTCGATGTGATGCCCGCCCTTGTAGCGCTTTCGGGGCAGCGGGTACAATGTTCAACACGGTCTATAGCTTATGCAGTTAGGGGTCGCCGCCAGCATGCCCGTTTCACAAAAACATATCCAGGGAATGCTCACTGCCTTCTGGATGTCCAAGACGCTCTTTACCGGCGTTGAGCTGGGCGTCTTTGACGAGCTTTCCAAGGGGCCGGCAAGCGCAGAGGTGCTCGCCTACCGGCTTCGGTTGCACCCCGGCGCGCTGGAGCGGCTGATGAACGCCCTTGTCGCACTGGAACTTATCCAGAAGGAAAATGGCCGCTTCAGCAACACGGAGGAGGCGGCGCTCTACTTGGTTAAGGGACAGCAGGGGTACTTGGGCGCGCAGGTGGAGCACCTGAGCCAGCTCCACTGGCGGCTGTGGCAGTTGCTGCCGGGCGCGATACGGGAGAACACCCCGCGGGTGAAGGAAGTGTTTGGCCCCGGGTTTGACATGCTGGCCGCCGTATACGCAGAGCCGCGGCAGCTTCGAGGCTTTGTGCAAGGCATGCACAACCTGACCGTGCCAGACGCGCAGGAGATTGTCGACGCCGTGGACTTCACGCCCTATCACACCCTGCTTGATGTCGGCGGCACCTCAGGCGCACTGGTCATCGCGGCACTGCGTAGGTACCAGCACCTGAGCGGCATCGTCTTTGAGCAGCCCGCCGTCTGCGCGATCGCCGACGACTATCTTCGCCAATACGGCGTCGACGACCGGGCACGCACGCACCCCGGCGACTTCTTCGAGGCGGGCAGCCTGCCCACGGAGGCTGACGTCATCGCCCTCGGCTGGATCCTCCACGACTGGCCGGACGAACAGTGCCATGTGATCCTGCGCCACTGCTACGAGGCGCTGCAGCCCGGAGGCGCCATTCTGGTGTGCGAAAAGCTGTTGGATGAGCAAGGCACCGGGCCGCTGCTGACTACGCTGATGGACCTGCACGCGTTGGTGTCCACCGGTGGGCAGGAGCGTTCCGCGGACGTCTATGTCCAGTGGTTGGAACAGGCTGGGTTTCAGGACGTGGACGTGCGGATACTGGAGGGCAACCGGGACCTTGTCACCGGCCGCAAACCCTAGCCGGTCTCCCGCTGCGCGCTCACACCGCCGCCGCTCGCATTCACGCCCCAAGGAGGCCCCATGACAAACGTCCCTGAAGGCCTGCTGCGCATCGTTGTGCCCGACGACGCCCCGTCGGCCATTGGCGGGTCTTCGCAGGAAGCGGCCCTGCGGGCCCTGGGCGAACTCCATGTCTACGACTCACTGGCGCTATCGCCTGAGACGCTGTTGGAGCGCATTCGCGACGCCCACGTCGCCATCTGCATGCGCAACTCCAGCCAGTTCACAGCGGAGGTGCTGGGGCAGTGCTCCTCCATGCGACACATCGTAGTCTTTGGCATTGGTGTGGACATGGTGGACGTGGAGGCGTGCCGCAGGTTGGGCATCCTGGTCACCAACACGCCTGGGTACTCAGTCCCCGCCGTGGCGGAACACGCCATTGCACTAGCGCTGGCCGTGGCGAAGCGTATCCACCAAAACGACCGCCTGGTACGCGATGGCGAATGGGCGCGGGAGGCGGTGGGGCAGCTCTACGGCAAGACTCTGGGCGTAATCGGAGCTGGGCCCATCGGGAAGCGGGCGGCCGAGTTGGGACGGGGCATCGGCATGAATGTCGTTGCGTGGACGTTCCACCCCGACGAGGCTTGGGGCGAACGCGTTGGGGTGCGCTGGGAGTCGCTGGACGAGGTAATGCGTACCGCCGACGTCGTGTCTGTGCACCTGCGCCTCTCCGATCAGAGCCGCGGCTTGCTTGACCGGGGTTTGCTCGAGTCGATGAAGCCAAGCGCAATCTTCGTCAACACCGCCCGCGGGGCAATAGCCGACGAGGAGGCGCTGTTGGAGTTGCTGGCGGCCGGGCGCATCAGCGGAGCTGGGCTCGACGTGTTCAGCCTAGAGCCGCTGCCCCCAGGTCACCCGATCACTGTGTTGGACAACGTCGTGCTTTCGCCCCACGTCGCATCCTCGACGCCGGAGGCGGACGCCGATGGCTTGGCGATGGTGGTGGACAACATCCGGCAGTGGTTGGCCGGCACGCCCGTCCACGTGATGACGTAGAGTGCAAGCGGAGCGTTACGAAAACGGAACATGCAAGATGGACCGGCGGAACAGCAGCTTCCGCACATGCGTCCAAGCGCGACCCATCTGCTCGGCCTCGCGGTCCGTGATGTCCCGTTTACTGTAGCGGGCCACGGCGTGGGCGTTGCCCAAGATTCGCAGGTCTCCGGTAGCGTCGGGGAATACCTCAGCCAAGTGCGATGTGTACTCGGCGGGCGTCTGGTAACGCCGGTGAGGCAGGCCCACCCACGCACCCATCCAGCACATTCGCTCGAACACCATTGCGGGGATACTCACCTTGACGAAGGTGCGACGATATGTGTACCAGACCAACCACACCACGAAGGCGACTGCCAGCACACCGGCCAGCACCGTCCCGCTGACGGGCGCATCCTCCTCCGAGTTGAGGTTTCCTATTGACTGAAAGGCCTCGTCCTCAAAGAACTCGTCTTCGTCAAAGACGTCCACCGCGTCATCCGCGCTGCTTCCTGTGGACTCAAACAGGATGGGGTCCGGCGCTGCCGGCAACTGCCAGTTGGGCGTCGGCTCAAACTCCACCCACCCGTAGCCAGGGAAGTACGCCTCCGCCCAGCCGTGGCTGTCCGCCTCTCGCACGACCCAGTGACCCTCGTTGACGTCAAACTCCCGTGGGGTGTAGCCGGCGACCATGCGCGATGGTATCTCAACCTCGCGCAACAACACGGCCATAGCGGAACCAAAGTACTCGCTATAGCCACGTTCCAGCTCAAAGAGGAAGTACTCCACCCCATCCACGTCGTAGGGAGGGGCCGAAATCTCCTGATCGTAGCCCAGAGTGTGGAGGTACTCTTCAATGGCCTTCGCCTTGTCGTAGGGGTTGATGATGCCAGCAGTAATCTCCCTGGCCAGATCGCTAACCCGCTTAGGTTGCTCGCTCGGAAGCTGGAGGTAGCGATCGCTCACCCAGCCGGGGTAGTTGGCGCTGGCAGACCGCAATTGTTCCGGTGACGCAGTAGACAGGGACGACGTGATCGAATAGGTGTCGCCGGGGCTCATCTTGCCCTCACTGCGCAGCGCGACGATGTCGGGCGGGTCCGGAGGGCGCCGCGACACCTGCACCCACGCCAGCGAACGGGTGTCGCGCCCCAGCGCGGCCTCGAGAGCCCCACGCTCAGTCCCTGCCTCTGGCTCCTCCACCCGGTACGCCCGCTGCGATCCACCGTCCGGCAAATCCCGGAAGGCCACCTGGGTTATGACGGAATCTGCTGGGGTCATGGCCAGAATGATGTCAGCCTGGGTCGAAATGTCTCTTTCGTACAGGCGTGCGGCCTGCAGAACCGGAATCGCCAGGGCAATGTCATCCGGTATGCCCGGAGCCGCCGTCAGATTCGGGGCTATCGGGAGCCAGTAGCGGGGCACCGACAGGGCTTGGACATTCACGTCACCCTCGCCCTCGTAGAGCAGCGGCAGGTTGGAAACGGGC
Organism: Dehalococcoidia bacterium; assembly: GCA_965249605.1. Classification (GTDB taxonomy): domain Bacteria; phylum Chloroflexota; class Dehalococcoidia; order Lucifugimonadales; family UBA1127; genus UBA1127. Next base: position 417,840 of record OZ252245.1, on the reverse strand, counting down.
ATGGTGTCCGTGCTGAAGAGCGGCACTATGCTGTGTTCCAATTCCAGCCGCTCCTGATATGCACGAGGCTGGCTCCACGGCAAATCGTCCTCAAACGTAATGTTGTCTACCTTGCCTGTAGTCCATCCCTGGGCGGTGTACACGGGGTACGCCCGGGCCCGAAGGTAGGCGGGCCGCGGTGATTCCAGCAGGAAAAGCGGCTCGTCGCTGAGTGAAATGGAGCCCTGGAACGGCAGGTGACTGCCGAAGTTCAGGTTAAGGCCGCCCTTGCGGTCGGGCAGGGCCGCGAACAGGCGGTCCAGGTCGTTTTCCAGCGTGTCCAGCGGTGAACGCGTCCACTCCCACGCAGCGTCCAGCCACGGCGACTGCCAGGGACGCGACGGCAGGAGGAAGGCGATAACCAGCACAGCAAGTATGTACCAACTCCCCCGAAAGAGCGCCCGCAGCCCGTAGCCCTGCAGTATCGACAGACCCTCCCTTGTCCAGGCCGCCACCTGGTTCAGGGAGTTCATTCTGACGATGAGGAGCATGGCAAAGGCCAAGTAGACGAACATCTGGAAGCTGAACTGCTCGGGCAGGTAACTCAGGTTGGAAAACATCGCCAAGCCGCCAGGCACGACGGACAACCAAACGCTTCGCCTACGGAATGCGGCCCACGCCGACACGTACCCGATGAGCCACGCGAGAGACGTCAGCATCAGGGCGAAGGGCACGGTGTCCGTGCTGATGCCACCCTCTGTGGCAGTCTCTCCCCACTGGGACAAGCGCGTGTTGAGGACGCGGAAAGGCTCAATCCACCCGGTGGCCTCAGTAATGGTGGAAAGCTGCCAGTAGACGAAGGCGGCGCCCACCAACACTGCGCCGGCATGCCACGCGGCCTGCATGCCGGGCGCCTTGGAGACGCCGAGGCCCATCAGGGCAGCGACAAATAGGACAAAAACCAACGACGGCGTCACCGCCCATGCAGCTTCCGAGATAGTCCACGCGATGATGAAGAGCGGCGCAAGCACCGCGGCCATCGTCAGCCAACCCTCCGTTGGCGTGAACTGCCGCAGAAAGTGCAGGGGCAGTGGCCGTCGCACCAGGTACCGCTCAGAAGAAGGCATGGTGGCAACAGTGGTCATGCCGCCACCTCCTTCTTTGTGGGCGCAAGGAGCCGGCTAGAGGGCAAGTAGAGCGGCCGCGAGAGGGCCAGCGACAGCGAGTCCCCCTTACGGACGGCGTAGGTGCGGACACCCCCCGTTGCAAGGCGGTCTGCGGCCGGGGCGAGCTCGCCCTCGCCGCCAAAGGACGCCGGGTCAAGCAACACTGTGCTCACCTGAGCGCCATGGCGAAAGAGCCAAGTGGCCGCCTCCGGCCACTTGGGGTCGACGCAGGGGGTAATGATGACCATTGTGCTCTGGTCCAACCCCAAGTGCCTTCCCTCCTCCAGCGCTGACTCCAGGGGCCTTTCGCCCCCCGCCCGCACCGTGGCCAGCGAGCGCAGGATTCGGTCCTGGTGCGCGTACCCTCGGCCGGGCAGCTCATGCAACGGCTCTTCGCCATAAGCAAAGAGGCCCACGGCCAGTCCGGAGTCGAGAAGGCGGTGCGCCATGGACGCAGCAATCGTGACGATGTACTCCTCCGTGGATTCATCACCCTCGCCCACCTGCACTCGCTTGTGCAAATCAAGCACCAACCACACATCGCTGCCGGTGTCCTGCTCGAATTGCTTGACCATGAGCTTACCTGTACGGGCAGTGGTAGGCCAGTGGATACGGCCGAAAGTGTCGGACGGCAGGTATTCGCGGACACTCGTTACCATCGGGCTGGTGGTGGAGAAAGGGCTGCGCCGTTCGCCTTCTCCCGGCGAGCCGCGTCGCGGCAGGGTGAAGAGCGGGAGCGGCACCGTCGCAGGGTAAACGACGACCTGTTGTACGGTGCTGAATTGGCGTTGGTGCCTGAATATGCCGAAGGGATCTGCCGACGTGACCGTTACAGGCCCGATGGTGAACTCTCCCCTACGGGCCGCTACGATCCTGTTGGCCCACATCTCGGTTGAATGCGTGCTCAGGTTGATCACGCGACCGCCGTCGGGACCGGGAAAGGTGGTCTCCTCCTGCACGACAAGCATCGGCTTGGGGCCCGACGAGTTGGTGACGCTGATCTGCGAAACGAAGTTCCCGCCAACCTCCCGGTAACCCAGCCGACGCTGTACCCGCACGTCCAAGCCCCACAGGCCGACAGCTCCCCATATGTAGGTGCCAACGAGGGCAAGAATAAGGGCGTAGCTGACCTGGTAGTAGACCACGAACCCTGTAGCCATTGCGTACAACAGGGACAGTACCAACAACAACAGGACGACCTGGAAGCGGGATGGGCGATACCTCATGGCCGTCCCTATCCTGCAGGAGTACTTTGGCCTGATCTGACGCCAGGAACCGCAATCTCCTCCAATGCGCCCTCGACAACCGTCCGGCCGTCGATGCCGCGCATCCGGGCGGACGGAGGCACGATGACCCGGTGGGCCAGCACGGGGACCGCCATCTCCTTGACATCATCGGGGAGCACATAGTCGCGGCCGCGCAGCAGCGCCAGCGCCTGGCTGACTCGGAAGAGGGACAGCGAACCCCGGGGCGATGCACCAAGCTCCACCTCCGGGTGCCGGCGAGTTGCCTGGGCCAGGGCCACCGCGTATTCCATGATCGTTCGGTCTGCGTGAATCTGCCGCACTGATTCCTGCAGCTCCAGTACTTCTTCCGGCGTCACAACGGATTCCAGCGCCTCGATGGGGTGGCGCAGCACCTGTTGTTCGACAACGGAAACTTCAGTCTGCAGGTCCGGATAGCCCAAATTTATGCGCAACATGAAGCGGTCCAACTGGCCCTCCGGCAGAGGAAATGTGCCTTCGTACTCGATGGGGTTGAGCGTCGCCAGCACCATAGCGGGCCGCGGCAGGGCGTGGGTCACGCCGTCGACGGTTACCTGGTGCTCCTCCATCGCTTCAAGCAGCGCCGACTGCGTCTTGGGGGTGGTGCGGTTCAGCTCGTCCGCCAGCACCATCTGCGCCATGATGGGGCCGGCCCTGAACTCAAACTCGCTTGACTGCTGGTTGTAAACCGAGACACCGGTGATGTCACTTGGGAGCAAGTCTGGGGTGAACTGGATGCGCCCAAAGCTACATCCAGTCGAACGTGCAACGCTGCGGGCCAGCATGGTCTTGCCGACGCCGGGCACGTCCTCAATGAGCACGTGACCGCCACAGATGAGTGCAATGATGGCGTATTCCACGGCATCACGCTTGCCCAGAATCACGCGAGAGACGTTGTCGATGAGCCTTGTGATCTTCGCCCGCGCACTCGCGCCGTCCTGCACCATGACCTCCTTGGCCCGCGGGGTCCCGTTTCGTGGCCCGCGGCGCTCCACTGATAGGGCACGCGTGTTATGTCACAGTCATTGGAACTACGTGTATCTTTCGCCTGTTGCGCACGTATAACAGTGCCGCAGGCCAATTTAGCTTTGGATTGCGTACAGGATAGCGTAAATATGGGAAGTGGTACAGCGTTGCGGCCAAATACGGCCCGGAATCTGGCGCCTCGCCCTTCCGGCTGCGGAATCCAGCTACGGAGACAGGGACGGTCCAGCGAAGAGCTGCTCCCGCGCAGCTTGCGTCACGCGGGCCAGCACGTCCTGCAGGGGCAGGCCGTGTTTCAGGGCGATGGCGCGGCAGGGTTCGTACTCAGGCGAGGCGGCTATGGGCCGGCCATCCAGCAGCTTCGTCTTGACCAACACGGGACCGAACTCCGTGTGCACCTCGCGCATCTCCCGCTCTGCCTCGTACCGCTCGACCACGCGCCGACGAACGCCCAGGGTCGTCGTCTCGCGCAACAGCAGCGAGACCGCCTGCGCCTCGAGGGAGGCCGGCACGAGCGCGCTGAGCAGCGTGCCTGGCCGATTCTTCTTCATCTGAATGGGTGTGTGCCATACGTCGAGCGCACCCAATTCAAAGAGCCGTTCCTGCGCGTATCCCAAGAGCTGCGGGCTGGCGTCGTCGACGTTGGTCTCCAGCAGCGTGATCTCCCGACGCACAGGGGCATCGTCCGCTTCACCAACCCATAGCGCGACGGCGTTCGGAAAGCTCTCGGGGTCTCGTGTCCCCAGGCCATACCCCACGCGTTCTAGGCGCATATCGGGCCGTTCAAAGCTCGCGAGACCCGTAACCAGCGCGGCGCCGGTGGGCGTCACGAGCTCGCCGGTGTAGCCGTTCGGCGGCGGCGTGACGGGAGCCTTTGCCATTGTCGCGAGGGCCATGGTGGCAGGTGCGGCAGCAGGCAACGGGCCATGTGCAGCCTTGATGACACCCGACCCCATGGGGATCGGTCCCGAGTAAAGCCGCTCAATGCCAAGCAGCTCCAACCCCGCAACTGTGCCGACGATGTCGATCAGGGTGTCCAGTGTGCCCAGCTCATGCGGGTGAGGCGAGGGGTCGCCGGGCGCCGCACCGTGTACCGAGCGCTCCGCCTCCTCCAGCAGCCGCAGCACACGCAGGCTGCGGTCGGCCACGGAGGGCGAGAGGCTACTGTTGGCAATCGCATCGGCGAAGTCCTGCCAGCCCATGCGGACGGCCTCCGCGGCGGCGCCGCCGGTGTCCAACGTGACGTGGATGCCGGGCAGGCCGCCGCGCCGGTCTCGCCGAGCCGCGATGGCGCAGCCAGGCACCGGCAGCTTCATGAGCTCCGTCTCCAAGTCGCCCGGGCTCAGGCCGGCATCCAGCAACGCGCCCAGCAACATATCGCCGCTGGCCCCGCCAATCATGTGAATGTACCCAACGCGCATGCCATTTCCTCGCAGTTTGGCATCGATTATCCCGCACCGGGTGCGATACCGCCAACCCCGCCGCTGCCGAACGCTTCCGTCGGAACCACGACCTGAGAGCTTGAAAGCAGCGGCACATGACGCTGTGCATGCATTGCAAACAACGGGGAGCCCCGTTTCCGGGACTCCCCTATTTGCATTGGGATGCCGGGCGGGGCACTAGGCAAGGACGTAATCTGGCGTGTAGGGCTCCCCTTCATAGAGCTCAGCCCAGAGGGTGTCGCGCCAAGGCGTGTCCTTGGGCAGCACCTTCTCAATGGGACGGAGCTGGAAGACATTGGGGCCCAGACCCGGCGGCGTTCCGCCGTCCTCCACGCGCCGGACAGCGTCCATCAGAATCTTGCGGGCCATGATGATTGCCCGGTCCGTGGTGCCAAGGTGCTCCCTGGTGCGATCGCAGATGGGGCCCATGGTGTCCTGCACGGCCCGGTCCTGAGTGTTGGTGCCGGGAATGCCGGTGAAGGTCTCCGTCCGCTGCACCTCACGGTCGATGAGGTAGTCGTTCTGTGCGCTGGCCCTGGACTTGAAGCCCGCCTCGACGTCGATGTCCTTGCCGAACTCGTTGCCGGAGCCCGTCTGCCGTCGCTCGGACTCGGCCATGGGGTTGCCGTCGAAGCGGTAGTTGAAGTTCCACACCATCGTGTTCTCGTCGTCGATGGGCACCCAGATATGGCCAGAGGCCCGCCCGTGCCGCCGCTGGAGCTGACCGCCCGGCCGCAGCTGGTAGAAGGGGGCGATGAAGTGGTAGGCCCGGACGTAGTCGCCCTCGTCGTCGCTCACGTGCCGGATGCCGGCGTAGGTGTAGCCGTAGTCGGTCGGCGCGACCTCGACGTGTGCGACGAGGGAGTTGGCGCGGGCGCGGTCCATTTCCGGGGTCTCGGACCCGGCAAACCGCCGGTGCAGGAAATTGGTGTGCACCGAGTCTATGCCGCCCTCCAGCCCCTGCAACCAGTTGCAGCGCTGCACCACCTTGGTCATACCGCGATGCAACTCCGGCACCTGCGTCCATTCCATCTGGGGCAACGGCGGCTGCAGATCGCGGGGGCCCATGTAGACCCAGACCATGCCGCCGAACTCGGCGGTGGGGTAGGCCGTGATCTTCACCTTGTCCTTGAAGTTGGACTCGGCGGGCTCCGAGGGCATGTCGACGCAGTCGCCGTTCACGTCGTACTTCCAGCCGTGGTAGACGCAGCGCAGCCCGGACTCCTCGTTCCGGCCGAAGAACAGGCTGGCGCGGCGATGAGGGCAGTAGTTGTCAAGGACGCCCACGACGTCGTTGGTGTCCCGGAAGGCCACCAGGTCCTCGCCCAGCAGGCGCACGCGAATGGGCGGGCAGTCGGGCTCCGGCAGTTCCCACGAGAGCAAGGTCGGCATCCAATATCGGCGCATCACATCGCCCATGGGCGTCCCTGGGCCAACCCGGGCGAGGGTCTCATTCTCCTGTAGGGTCAGCATTGCTCACTCTCCAAAATCACGTTGTCCGGGGCCACCGGCTTTACGGCTGCCCCGGACAACGTCATGGCGTTTCTCCCAGCCTACTGCCGGACCGCCTTGATCAGCTCGTAGTGCGTCCAGAGGTCCGAGATGTTGCCCGGGAAGTTGTAAGACTCCACGTACTTGGGGTTGTATACCAGCTCTGCCGGAATCCAGTAGAGGTAGATGCCCATGTGGAGCGGGTAGGCCACATCGCCCAGTTCCCGCATGAGCCTGGTCTGTTCATCCAAGTCCATGGTGGACTGGATTGTGTTCACCAGGTCCCGGGTCTCCAGGAGTTCCAGCGCGCCGCCCCGGGGCGGGACGTGGGAGTTGTACACACGCCAGCCCTGGATGTCAAAGGAGAAGGTGGCGCTGAAACCCACGTGGTTCTTGTACTCAAACGCGCGACTGGCCGCCCGCCGTGCTGCGGCGTCCGTCACGTCGAGATTGGCCTTGATGCCCACGTCCTGCCAGTAGCCCGCCAGGGACTCCAGTACGTCCGCCGACTGGCTGAACTGGGCATGGGTGGATATCTCCACTTCAATTTCCAGGGGGTTGTCCTGGTTGTAGCCGGCGTCGGCCAGCAGCGCGCGGGCGGCGGCGGGGTCGAAGCCGTACTCGGACTCAAAGTTCTGGTCCCACGCGGGGTTGTGGTAAGCGGCGCCGGGCCGGTGGTGGTTCATCACCATGATCTGGCCCTTGTTGCCGAAGTAAGCCTCATTGAGGACATGTCGGTCAATAGCCTTGTTCATGGCCTTGCGGACGCGGACGTCCAAGAACGGGGAGTCGCAGTGGGCATAGCCGCACGCCGTGTCCTGCGCCTTGTAGGTGCCGTAGTTGCGGTCCAAGAGCCCGCCCTTGAATCCCACGAATACTCGCTGGGCGCCATGCTTGCCGTTGGCGACCACCATGCCCCTGGCCTCAGCCTGGGGCTTCTGGTCCTCCGCCAGCTGCGTCAGGTGCACCTCTTCCGTCAACAGCGCCGCCATGCGGGTTGACGCCTCCGCCACCCACTTGAACTCCAGCTCCTGAAAGTCAAGGTTGGACCGCCAGTGCTCATAGGGCACACGCTCATAGAGCATGCCTTGGCCCTGGCTCCGGCTGACAAACTGATAGGCATTGGTGCCCGCCAGAGGGGCGCCTGTCAGTTCTGCCTGGTCGCCCAGCGCATCTGCGGGGTCGTTGGAGCCAACGCCCGCAGAATTGGCGCTCTGGATCTGAATGGAACCCACCTGCTCAGAAATCATCCGCATGAACTCTGCGTTTGCCCTGCTGTGGCGGAAAACGACTTCATAGTCATTCACTTCTTCCACAGTCGCCAGTCCCAAGCGGGTCCGGTGCGGGTGTGTTGACTCTTCCTGGGTGATCTGTGCATGGGTGTAGACAAGGTCCCGTGAGGTCATTTCACCGTTGTCGCCGTGGAACGGCACACCCTTGCGCAGCAGGAAGCGGACGGAGATGCCGTCCGGCTCCACGCTCCAACCGGTGGCAAGCTGCGGCACCAGAGCGCCGACGTCAGCGTCAAAGCCGATGAGGTTCTCGTACATGGGCCGGACCTGGAAGGTGCTGAGGGGGCCCAGGTCCCTGCCGGGGTTGTTGGACTCCGTCCCCGGGGCCGGGTTGGCGACGACCAACCGCTGGATCAACGCCTCACCGGTAGGCGCCGGCTCCTTCTTCTCCATCATCGCCTCTGGCTGCGCCGGCGCCTCGGGAATGATGGCCGCCGACGCAGAGGAGCTGGGCGCCTGGGGCAGTTCAGCGGCGGCAGGCGCAACCGGAGCCTCCGGGGCCGCAGCCGAGCTTGTCGTCGTGGTAGTCGTCGTGGAACTGCTCGTGCTGTCGCTTCCGCCGCAGGCCGCAAGCCCGAGGACCAACGCTAACGCGGCTGCTAAGAGCCAAACGTGTCGTAACCGGACACCAAACGAAATCATAGCCACCCTCCTAGTGCAACTGTAAGAGTACCTCAACCGTTCCCGACTCAGTACGTTTGCAAGTGCGAATACTAACAGCAACCATTCGGCAGGGTCAATCTGTAGCCAAGGTGCACTTAACGTTGTTGTTGCACCAAGCGCACTCTACCCGTCGTAACGCCGGCTGCGGGGAATCGGTTCCCTAGGCGCGTTTTCTCTATGCGGACTGCGCCGCCTCAGTCAAACGCCGCTGCGCCTCCGCGTACACGTCTGCGGGCAAGGGGCCCAATTCCGCCGTGCGGAGGTTGTCGGCCAGGTGTTCCGCATTTGCCGTACCGACGATGGTGGTGTGCATGCTGGGGTTGGAGATGGTGTAGCGGAGCATGAACTGGGTGCGGGTCATCCCCTCAAGCAGCTCATTCAGGTTGGCCTTGTCCCACAGGGCCCAGCTGTTGCCGCCGTGCCCGCCGCCGTCCGGGTCGCCCTTGGCGACGCCGCCGCGAACGATTACTCCAGAGCCGGCCTCGCACGCCGCAGCCATCGCATCCTCATGCTCGCGTTCCACGGCTGAGTAGGGGATCTGGAAGGCGTCGAACACGCCCATAGCAACGTGGTCGGGCAGGTTGGGCAGCGTGCCGGACATGCCCAGGAAGCGGATCTTGCCCTCGCGCTGCAGGTCCAGCAGCGTCTCCACGGCGCAGTGCTGCTCCAGCACGGACTGCGACGGGCTGGAGTGGAACTGCACGAGGTCGAGGTGGTCCGTCTTCATGCGGCGAAGGCTCTGCTCCACCCCGGCCACGATGTTCTCCTGTGTGAACACATGGGGAAAGCGCCCACCGGTGAGCGCCACGTCCGCCGGAGGCTCGCTCTCGCCGGCCCAGCAGCCGCACTTGGACGCGAGGAAGTACTCGTTCCGGCGGTGCGAAATGTAGCGGCCGATGAGTTCTTCGCTAACACCGTAGTCGATGGAGGTGTCGATCATGTTGATTCCGCCGTCCAGCACCGCGTTAAGGATGCGCCCGGCGTCCTCGGGGTCTACTGCCCTTCCGCGGGGCCCGCCCCGCAGTTCCATCGCGCCGTAAGCCAGCGCCGTGACCTCGTAGCCAGTGCTGCCCAGCGTCCGCTTTGCAATGTCAGCCATCCAGTCCTCCTATGTGCTTTCGATTCGTTTCGTTTAGTATGTTTTTCATCCCAGCGAATTCAACCCCAAGGGCGCCAGAGCGCTAGAACGCCGGCGCCGGAATGACCGACGCCTCCGCGTTGCCGCGCCGTCGCTCCACAATGGCGTCCGCAGTTTCCAAGATACGGTACTCCAATATCTTCCAAAGGTGCGTTCCCCGCTGGTAGTTGGCCGGGGCTATCTCCTCCACGCGATTGGCCCTGCGGAGGTTCATGCACTTTTCGAAGGAGTGCTGCTCATCCGGGTCGTAGACCGCGAGCGTGTGCCCCTCCATCTGCGTCATCACTGCGAAGCAGGGGACGTCTGTCGGGCCGTCGCCGATGTACACCATGTTGCCAAAAGGTATGCGGTGCTCCTCGTGGGGCACATGGTCGTTTACGTCTTTTCGCAGGTCCAGATAGCCCTTGTTGACTCGGAAGAGGTACTGCGTCTTCTGCGTGTGGCTGATGGCGCGTTTGGGAAAGTAGAGCTTCCCCTGACTGTCTTCGTCGATCTCTGAGCCAAAGATTGCCTTCACGTAGGGGCGGATGTTGCTGCCCTCCAGAATCTCTCGCAGGCCCGACGTGATGATGTAGTGCTCCACCGTCACGCCGTGCTCCTGATACTTCGGTTGTTCAAGAATGGCGGAAAGCTCATTGAAAACCTCAGGCACGCCCGGATAGAAGACCAGGGACATACCCATGTGGCGCAGGTCCTGGTTGGAGAGGGCGCGGAACCGCTCCTGCTCCAGCAGCAGCCGCATCCATGCCAACTCAGCCTCGTAGGTGGTTTCCGCCACCAAATGGTCCGTCTCCGCCCAGAACGCGGTTGGGTCAAGTCCCAGATACGGAAACACCGTATCCTCATGCATCGAGTGGGGACTCAGCGTCTTGTCGAAGTCGTAGACAATGCCGATGACGTTCTGCGGCTGGGGCATGTTCCTCCGCTATCCGGGCGGGCCCAATTTCGCCCGCCGCCATTACCTGTTGTTCAACGTCCTAGGCGTCCACTGCTTCCCATGCTCGTGGGCCAATCGTTCGCTGGTACGCCTTGAAGTTGCGCCTCGTCTCCTCGATGTGGTCGCCGCCGAACTTTTCCAGGAAGGCGTCCGCGAGCACAAAGGCCACAGCCGCCTCACCGATGACGCCGGCCGGGGGCGCGTTGCAGACGTCAGAGCGCTCGTAGTGGGCCTGCACGGTCTGGCCGGTCACCAGGTCCACCGACGGCAGCGGCTTGGCAAGCGTCGCGATGGGCTTGATTGCGAAGCGCGCCACCACGGGCATGCCGGTCGTCATGCCGCCCTCGATGCCGCCGGTGCGGTTGGTGGCGCGGTGCCACGGCCCGCTGGCGCTGGGGTACGGCCGCTCCGCCGCGTTCCCGTTGGTCTCGATGGGCTGCAGGATGTCGTGGTACTGGGATCCCGGCAGGTCCGCGGCCTCCCAGCCGTTGCCAATGGCGACTGCCTTGCAGGCCTGGATGGACATCAGCGCCAGGGCAATGCGGGCGTCAATCTTGCGCTCGTAGTGGACGTGGGCGCCAAGGCCGATGGGCACCCCGGTGGCGACCACCTCTATCATGCCTCCCACTGTGTCGCCGTCCTCCTTGGCCTTGTCGATGACCTTAATCATCTCGGCCTCGGCGTCCGGGTCGACGCACTGGACCGGGGACGCGATGACGCGCGCCCAATCGACAGGGTGGTCATAGTTCGCCCGCACGCCGCCGATGGAGATGATGTGGGAGTGCACCTCTATGCCAAACTCACGCAGAAAGTGCTTGGCGACAGACCCCGCCGCGACGCGGGCCGCCGTCTCGCGGGCGGAGGCGCGCTCGAGGATGTTGCGGACGTCACTCTGGCCATACTTGATGGTGCCGGGCATGTCGGCGTGGCCGGCACGGAGGCGGGTAACGGTGTTGCCCGGCTCCTCCACGGGGACTGTGCTCATGACCTTGTGCCAGTTGGCGAAGTCCTTGTTTTCGATCCACAGGGAGATTGGCGAGCCCATGGTGACCCCGTGGCGCACGCCGGCCAAGAGCTGTGCGCGGTCCTTCTCGATGAGCTGCCGGCCTCCGCGACCGTAGCCTCGCTGTCGACGCGCCAGGTCCTCCTGAATGCCGTCCTCGCTCAACGGGACGCCCGCCGGGAACCCCTCAACGATGATGGTGAGCCCCATGCCGTGAGACTCGCCCGCCGTCATGTACTTGATCACAGGATGCTCCTCTTCTGCCGCCGACACCGCAGTCTCTGATACACAACAGCGGTGGATGGGCCAGCGAGAACATTATAGCGGAAGCGGGTCACGGGAACAGGGTCAAGGGCAGTTGACCGCTCAGCCTCCAACAGCCCTGCGCGCCGCCGACATCATGACGTCCACGGGCGCCTCTATGCCCGTCCAATGCTGGAATCCCTTGGCGCCCTGGTACACGAGCATCGGAAGGCCGTTCAACGTGCCCGCGCCAACGCTCTTCGCCATCTGCATGAGCGGGGTTACGGGCGGGTTGTACACAAGGTCGTAGACGAAGGCGTCCGGCGGGATGAGTTCCGCTGCGATAGGCGACGCGCCCTCGGCGGGGCCGTGCAGCATCCCCAGGGACGTGCAGTTGACGATGAGGCCTACCGGCGCACTGCCGCGCAGGGCGTTCGCAATCGCAGTATTGTCTAGGGCGACAGTCTGCACAGGGACACTGTGGTGGTCGAGGTCAGCGAGTAGCTCCTCGGCGCGGGAGACGGTGCGGTTTGCCAGGGTAAGGGATGCCACGCCCTCTCGCAGCAGCACTCCGCACGCCGCTCGCGACACGCCGCCTGCCCCCAACACGAGCACGTCGCGGCCGCGCACGTCGAAGTCGCCGTCCTGCTGCAACGCATTCAGGAAGCCGTAGGTGTCCGTGTTGTAGCCGACGAGCTCGAACTTCTCTGTTACGACGACCGTGTTCACCGCACCGATGGCCGCGGCGTCGTCGTCAACGTGGTCGAGCTGCCGAATGATCTCCGTCTTGTGTGGCACCGTGACCCCGAAGCCGAGCAGGTCGGATCGGTCCTGTTCCCATGCCCACGATACCAGGTCCTCGGGCGCGACCTCCCACGCGGTGAAAGTGGCATCGATGCCGCAGTGCGCAAGCGCGGCGTTCTGGAACGCCGGCGAGGCCGAGTGCCGTATGGGGTAGCCAATGATGCCGACGCGCTTGGCGGCCAAGCCGGCCTCCTTCTTTGGGATTGGCATGGGCGGAGCTGGGTCCAATTCGCCAGTTGCCGCAAACCAGTATAGCAGCCTCGTGAGCGGTCCCGGCTCCTGCTGTACCATCCTCGCGTCGTGCCGTAGTATGACGATTGGCACTTGACGCAAACCTTTTGCTACCGAAAGAGGAGGACTTTTCATGCAAGTGGAGGCAAAGATTGAGGAGCTGGGCCTGACCCTGCCCACGCCGGGCACGCCCTTGGGCAACTACGTGCCGGGTGTCCGCACGGGCAACCTGGTGTTCCTGAGCGGTGTCGGTCCCGGGCAGCTGGGGGGCCAGCAGTGGTCTGGCAAAGTGGGCAGGGACTACACCACGGAAGAGGCCTACCAGGCAGCCCGCGGCTGCGCCCTGAACCTGCTGGGCAACCTGAAGAGCGTCATCGGCGACCTGGACAAGGTGACGCGCGTGGTGAAGGTGCTGGGGATGGTCAACGCCGAACCGGAATTCACATCGCCGCCGGCGGTGATCAACGGCTGCTCCGACCTGTTGGTGGAGGTCTTCGGCGAGCGGGGACGGCACGCCCGGTCCGCCGTCGGCATGGCAGCGCTGCCGAACGCCATCCCCGTGGAAATCGAGATGATCGTTGAGGTCGAAGGCTAGCAGACGCAAAGGAGGGGTCATGGACTTCAAGGACCGCATTGGCAACGATTCCGGCGCGAACCGGCTGGAGGACGCCCTGGCGTGGGCCGCCGCGAACGGCATCCACTTTCTCGACTTCAGCGCGGACATCGGCCCCAATGTGTTGAGCTCCTGGACGGACGAGAGCGTGGCGGCAGTGAAGGAGACATGCCGCGAGCACGATATCCACATCGGCCTGCACACCCTCTCCGGCGTCAATGTGGCCGAGTTCTCGCCCTTCCTCTCGGACGCCGTCGACGAGTACCTACGCGCGTACATCGACCTGGCGAAGCGCATGGGCTGCGAGTGGACGATTGTGCACGCCGGGTTCCACTTCACCTCCAACCGCCAAGATCGCGTTGACGCGTCTCTGGCGCGGCTGCAGCGGGCGACCGCCTACGCCGAGTCCGCGGGTGTGCGGCTGTTGCTGGAGAACCTGAACTTTGAGCCGGACGACGCGGAGGTCCACTACCTGGCACACAACATCGAGGAGTGCAAACTCTACTTTGACGCCATCAAGTCGCCGAACTTCGGCATGGCCTTCACCATCAACCACGCCAACCTGGTGCCCGAGGGCATCGACGGCTTCCTGGACGCATTCGGCGTGGACCGCATCGGCGAGGTGCGGTTGGCAGACAACAACGGCGACAAGGAAGTGCACCTGTTGCCCGGCGAGGGCAACATCGACTTCCCGTCGGTCTTCAGGCGGATCGAGGACGCAGGCTACGCCGGCCACTATTCCATGGCCTTCGGCACGCTGGACGAGCGGATCCGGGCGCGAGATGAATTCGCGGGGTACGCCAAGTAGAGGTATACAGTGAGGCCCGGTTCCGGCGGCCCTGCCCAGTATAGTGGGCGGGGCCGCCGCCCTTCGGACGACCACCAATTCCAAAGCGTGTTCACTTCATTCTGGACGACTGCGGGCCTGTAACGGCGTTTCATAACTTGCGATGGGCCTACTGCGCAACAGAAGGAGGCGCCAATAGAAACCCTGGACGGCGTTATCTGGGGCGCGGTCGGGTTACTTTCGTGGGGCGTAGCCGACTACCTCGCGCGGGCGGTTGCCGTGCGCGTCGGCAGCCTCAGCGCCGTGGTGCTCATTCAAGCTATCGGCCTCGTCCTGCCGCTGCAGTTCGTCATCGCTGCGTACACTGCGTCGTCCGGCCCCGAGGTTGACTGGGTCGCGCTCATTATTTGGGCGCCGCTGAGCGCCGGTCTCCTGGGCGCTGGGTACATCAGCTACTACACTGGCTTGCACCGCGGAACGGTCTCCGTAGTGACGAGCGCCGCGTCAGCGTGGCTCGCCGTCACCGTCATGGTGACAGTCGTCTTCTTCGGGGAACGCGTGTCCCTATCACAGGGCCTCCTTATGGCAGTGGTGCTGGCCGGAATTCTCACGATGTCCACGCAGCCAACCACGCGGACGGGCCACAGCGCAGGCCTGCTCTGGGGTCTCGGAGCTATGGCGGGCCTCGGCGTTTGCCTGGCGCTACTCAACCAGGTGACAGAGGCCGCCGGACCGATGCTTGCCCTGCTAGTGGTGCGGGCCCTCAGCCTTATTCCCACCACCCTGTTCATGCGCGCCCGGCAAGAGGCGATTCAACTGCCCCGCGGCAGGAAGGGGATGCTGTTGCTCGTAGCCGCCGGGTTGCTGGATTCAGGAGGCTTCGTTGGCTTCAACCTCGGGGTGGACGCCGCTCCCGTGGCGCTGGTCGCGCCCATCGTTGCCGCGCACCCCGTCGTGACAATCGCGCTTGCCGTCGTGTTGCTGCGGGAGCGGCCGCACGCGTTGCAGTGGGTGGGCGCGGGGGTTACGGTCGCGGCGGTCGTCGCGCTGAGCGCATTCACCGGCGCGTAGCAGACTGAAAGGGCTGGCCGTAGGAGAAAAAAGCGCCCCCACGCCTTTCCGGACGTGGGGGCGCTTGATCTGCTCAGCTTTGGCTGCAACTCTCAAACGTTAGCTAAATGAGCTCGGCCACCTTGGTGAATACCTTGAGCGGGTTGTTGTGGAAGATGGTCTGTTTGTCGTCGTTGGTCAGGAACTCCAGACCGTCGATCGTGCGTACCAAGTCGTCGCCGGGGCGGCCCGTCTCCGGACGCACCGCGCGACCCGACCCAGGGACCTCCGTGCCGAAGCACATCTGGCTCACGCCGCGCTGCTTGATGGCGGCCTCCAGGAAGATGGGGTCAAGGGCGTTGCAGTCATAGAAGAGGTTGGGGCTGAAGTCCTTGTCCGGCCCGGAGTGCTGGTAGTCCGTGGGGATAAACCGCTGCAGCGCGCCGCCGCAGTGGCAGATGCACACCTTCAGGTCCGGGTAGCGGTCGAACACGCCGCCGTACATGTAGAGCATGCTGGCGATGTACTCTTCCACCACGTTGTTGACCTGGTAGTTGGCTGGGATCACCTGCAGCCGCGGGTCCTCGGTAGGGCACGGGTGGACGAGGATCTGCACGCCGAGATCCAGGCACTTCTCATACAGGTCGAACCAATACGACTCATGAACGCCGGGCGCGGTGCGCCTGCCGTCGGGGTCCGGGTTCAGGTAGCAGCCCACGAAGCCCAACTCGTTTACGGTGTACTCCAGCTCCTCCAGCGTGTGCTTGGTGTCCGGAGCGCTGGCGTCCTGGGGCAGGTGGGCCATGCCGGCGAAGCGGTCCGGGTGCAGCCGCACGGACTGGGCGATGTGGTCGTTGGTCGCGCGGGCCCAGGACTCCTGCAGGAACATGGGCATCCACTGCCACTGGTCCACAGGCCGAGGCCCCACCAGTTGGAAGTCAATGAGGCGGTCGTCCATGTCTGCAATGTGCCTTTGAAAGGCGGGCTCAGTAACGTCGTCGGGAATGTTCATCTTGCCCGGCGTCCGGTTGGACATCAGGCCCGCGGCAAACTGACGCACCTGCGGCGGACGCGAGATATGGCCGTGGACATCCACTACCTTCGTTCCATTCCACATAGGACAATCCTCCTATGGGCGGCAGCCCGCCCAATTGCGTAGGGTTTCGCCTATCGAAGCGCGCCTACGTCTTGGTGCCGACCACCTCGCCGCACGTGATGTACGCCTCGCCCATGGACTTGAAGCTCTGGGTCTCGCCGCGACAAACGACCTCGTACGTGGGCTGCGGGCCGCCGTCGGTGGACTCGTAGAGCTCCGCTGTGCCCTTGGGGCCCTCAACTGTGGTAAGGAGCGTTCGGGTGGTTCCGCTTGTCATCTCAGTCTCCTTGGATGATGAGTTTGACCCCTTGGTGACGCGAATGACGCAGGTCATCTACGCCGGTATAGGGCCTCGGCGCCGAATGATATGCGGGGCCCTTCATGGTGTCAAGGGAGCGAATGCTGAGCTTTCTGGTGTACGCACGCGGGGCGCGTTGACACCCCAGTGGTCAATGCATACTATCGCTACAACGAGGCAAGGATTTCTCCGGACGGGAAACAGCAGGGAGGGCGATATGCTCAGTCAGCAGGAAAACGAGTTTCTTACGACAACCAACCCCGGCACCCCGATGGGCGCGCTCTTCCGCCGCTACTGGCAGCCTTTCCTCCTTAAGCGCGAGCTGCCGGATAACGATGGCCCGCCTGTTCGCGTCCGCCTGCTCGGCGAAGACCTCATCGCATTTCGCGACTCCGACGGGCGAGTGGGGCTGATCGGCGAGCGATGTCCCCACCGGGGCGCGTCGCTGTACTTCGGCATCAACCAGGAAAGCGGCATCATGTGCATCTACCACGGATGGAAGTACGACATCGACGGCAATTGCATCGACATGCCCTCAGACGTCCCTGGCAGCCGCTTTATGGAAAAGGTGCATGCCACGTCCTACCCCACCATCGAGTCGGCAGGCGTCATCTGGGCCTACATGGGGCCCGCGGACAAGCAGCCCGCGCCTCCCACCTACTACATGAACATGCTGCCGGAAGAGAACGTGGTGGCCATGCGCACCCCCATCTATTGCAACTACCTGCAGAGCATCGAGGGCAACCTGGACTCCACCCACTTGGGCACTCTGCACATGTACTACGAGAACCTGATTCCGGCCGACCAGGAGTTCGACAAGCCGGGCCACCCTTCACCACGCTTCTCCCAGTTCATCACCGGAACAGAGAAGTACGCCCGCATTGACGTTCAGGACACGGAATATGGCTATCGGCTCATCGCCGTTAGGAAGACGCCCAAGGGCAATCAGCACGTGCGCATCAACTGCCTGGCCCTGCCCATAATGTCGTGGATCGCCGCGCCGAGGGGCCTGGGCAGCATCTTCACCCAGCTTCCCATTGACGACCACAACTGCATGCGCATCGGCTGGCGGTGCAACCCCGACCGGCCCTTCTCCGAGCAGGAGCGGACCGGCATGGAGTCCCAAAGCATGATGATGGACCCCCAAGACCCCACACGTCGGCTCAAGCGGTTGGACAACGACTACCTGCAGGACAGGTCGGCCCAGAAGAGCAAGCACCCGCCGGGCATCTGGCCGGGGGCAGAGCAAGACTACTGCGTGACGGAGACCATGGGCCCCATCTACGACCGCACCAAGGAGCACCTCTACCACGGCGATGCCGCCATCGTCCGGCTGCGGCAGATGCTCGGCAAGGCCGCGCGGGAACTTCAGGAGGGCATCGACCCGCCGGGTGTCAACGGCGAGATCGCCTATCACAAGATCCGCTCAGAGGACATCGTCATCGGCCCAGACGATGACCCATGGCTCGTCGCTGCGGACGCCGGCGAAACGGCGACCCGCGGACAGCGACTTCGATAGCGCGAGGGGAACAAGCAAGGAGAGGAGACGCATATGCTGACGCGAGTAGAAACGGAATTCCTTACGAGAACTGACCGCGGCACCCCTATGGGAGACCTTTTCCGGCGCTACTGGCACCCCTTCCTCCTGAAGGAAGAGGTGCCCGAGAATGACGGCCCGCCCGTGCGCGTCCGGCTGCTGGGAGAGGACCTCATCGCCTTCCGCGACTCCAACGGCAGAGTTGGGCTGATTGGCGAGCGTTGCCCCCACCGGGGCGCGTCCCTCTTCTTCGGCATCAACCAGGAAAGCGGCATCATGTGCATCTACCACGGCTGGAAGTATGACGTCGACGGCAACTGCATCGACATGCCCTCGGACGTTCCGGGCAGCCGCTTCATGGAGAAGGTGCACGCCACGTCCTACCCCTGCCTGGAGTCCGCCGGCGCCATCTGGGCCTACATGGGGCCCCCGGACAAGCAACCCCCGCCTCCCAGCTACTGGATGAACGTCATGCCTGAGGACGAGGTCATGGCCAACCGCACCCCGATCTATTGCAATTATCTCCAGAGCATGGAGGGCAACCTCGACTCGACGCACCTGGGCACCCTGCACCTCTACTACGAAAACATGGTCCCCGCGGACATGGAGTACGACAAGCCCGGCCACCCAAGCCGGCGGTTCTCGAGCTTCATCTCCGGCTCAGAGAAGTACGCCCGTATAGACATCCAGGACACGGACTACGGCTATCGGCTCATTGCGGTCCGCAAGACGCCCAACGGCAACCAGCACGTCCGCATCAACTGCTTGGCGCTGCCCGTGATGTCGTGGATCGCGTCGCCCCGTGGGATGGGCGGCATTCTGACGCAGCTGCCCATCGACGACGAAAACTGCATGCGGATGAGCTTCCAGGTCCGCCCCGGCAATCCGTTCACCGCCGCAGAGCGGCAGGCCGCCGCCGACCAACGGCGGGGACTCCGCGACTCCCAGGACCAGAGGCTGCGCCTCAAGCGATTGGACAACGACTATCAGCAGGACCGGGCGGCGCAAAAGAGCACCAACCCGCCCGGCATCTACCCCATCGCTGAACAGGACTATTGCGTCACGGAAACCATGGGCGCCATCATGGACCGCACCAAGGAGCACCTCTACCACGCCGACGCCGCCGTCATTCGGCTCCGGCAGATGCTCGGTAAGGCCGCACGGGACCTGCAGGAGGGCATTGAGCCGCCCGGCGTCCACGGTGAACTCCCTTACCACAAGATCCGCTCCGAGGACGTTGTCATCGGCCCGGACGACGACCCGTGGCTCGTAGCCACAGACGCCGGCGAAACGGCCAAGCGAGGGGAACGCCTGCGGTAGCCCATGACCCTCAATCGGCACTCAGGGGCCCCTGCAGCAGCAGGGGCCCCTCCTTTATGGTCACCCGTGGGCAATGTCCAGCGCCAAGGGGTTGACACCCATCCTCTGCGCCGCCATGTTGGATTCAATTGGCACGCCCGATTGATGAGGACATGCTGCACGTCCTGAGCATTAAAGATTACGCCCTGGTAGACCACCTGGAGCTTGCCTTTGCGCCCGGCTTCAACATCCTCACCGGGGAGACGGGCGCCGGCAAGTCGATCATTGTCGACGCCATCGGCCTGCTGCTGGGCAAACGCGCCGACGAGGGGCTCATACGAGCTGAGGCTCAGCAAGCCCGTGTCGAGGGTCTCTTCGTCCTCTCGCCGGAGGAGGTCGAGGCCGCCCGGGATGCGCTGGAGGAGGCCGGCCTACCAGCGGACGATGCCGAGGAAGTCGTCGTCGTGCGGGAGATCAACCACCAGGGGCGCAACGTCTGCCGCGTCAACGGCGCCATCGTGCCGCTCAGGACCCTTGCCGCGCTGGGAGAGCGCCTAGTCGATATTCACGGCCAGAACCAGCAACTGCCGCTGCTCAATATTCGGACCCAGCGCGGAATTCTGGACAGCTTCGGCAGGTTGGAGCAGCTGACAGCACAGGTCGCCGAAACCGTGGCCCGACTGCGTGCGGCGCGGAAGGAGCTCACCGACCTCCGGGGCGACGAACGGGAGCAGGCGCGCCGCGCCGATCTGCTGCGCTACCAAGCCGACGAGATCGCCGCCGCGAGACTTCAGCCCGGCGAAGACGAGCAGCTTGAGGCGGAGCGGGCCATCGCGGCCAACGCTGAACGGCTCAAGTATCTCGCTGCGCTGGCCTACGACTCCCTATACGAGGGTGACGAGCGCACAGCCGCCGTCGACAGCCTGAGCGCGGCGGCGCAAGCCGTAGCCGGCCTCGCGAACGTGGACCCGTCGGTAGAATCTCTGCGGGAGGACGCTGAATCCCTCGTCATCCAGGCGCAAGAGCTCGCCCATTCCCTGCAGTCGTACCGAGACGGCGTGGACGTGGACCCCGGCCGACTGCAGGAGATCGAGGATCGGCTTGAGGTGGTGCGGCGACTGAAGCAGAAATACGGCGCTACTATCGAGGACATATTGCGCTTCGGCGAGGAAGCGTCCGCTGAGCTGGACGGCATCGCGCACAGCGGCGATCGGGCAGAGGCGCTGGAGGCGGAAGAGCGGGAGTTGCTCGCGCTCATCGGCGCGCGGTCGGCCGAGCTCTCTCTGCGGCGGCAGGACGCCTCCGAGCGGCTGAGCGCCGCCGTGCAGGCGGAGCTGGCGGACCTCGCAATGGAGTCCACGACGTTCCAGGCCGCGGTAACGCAGCAGCCCTTGGACGGCGGGGTGCCCGTGTCCTGGCCAGACGGCGCTGAGGGCACCTACGCCTTCGACACCACGGGCATCGACCGCGTTGAGTTTCTCCTGTCGCCCGGCCCCGGGGAGCCGCTGCGCTCGCTTGCAGCGACCGCCTCGGGCGGCGAGACCTCGCGTCTCATGCTGGCCATCAAGGGTGTGTTGGCCGCAGACGCAGGCCCGCCCACCCTCATCTTCGACGAGATCGACTCCGGAATCGGGGGGCGCGTGGGCGCGGTGGTCGGCGTCAAGACGTGGCAACTATCGGCAAACCGGCAGGTGCTTTGCGTGACCCACCTCCCGCAAATCGCCGCCTTTGCAGACGTGCACGTGCGCATCGACAAAGGCGTCGTGGAAGGCCGCACCGTCACCACGGCGGAAGTGCTCGCAGCGGACGGAATCGTGGAGGAGTTGGCGCACATGCTCGGGGGGTCCAGCCTGGCGGCCCGCCGGCATGCGCAGGAAATGCTGGAGCGCACCGCCGGGTGGAAGGGCGACGGCCAGAGCGCGCCCGGACAGCTCTCACTGGAGGGGCTAGCCGCCGGAATGGAAGTGGACACCACGGGGGCCAGCGGCTAGAATTCGGACTGCCCAATCATCAACCGGGAGGACTTCATGGCAATAGACGCAGGACAGCCAGCGCCGGACTTCACGCTGGACTCCACCAAGGGCGATCCCGTCACGCTGAGCGGCCTTCGCGGCAAGAAGGTCGTAGTGGCCTTTTACCCCGCTGCCTTTACCGGCGGTTGAACCAACGAGCTCACCGCTCTCAGTTTGGAGAGCACGAAGTATGATGAACAGGACGCGCAGATCCTGGCCATTTCTTGCAACGCTCGGTTCACGCTGACCAAGTTCGCGGAGAGCCTCAACGACCCCGACTTTCCGCTGTTGGCGGACTTCTGGCCCCACGGCGCCGTGGGACAGGCGTACGGCATCTTCAACGACGAGCGCGGCATCCACTCCCGTAGCATATTCATTATCGACCGCGACGGCGTGATTCAGTGGAGCAAGGTGTACACGCCCGGCAACCTGCCGGAGAACGAGGAGTTGTTGGCGGAGTTGGCAAAGCTCGCCTAGCGGGCCTCCCTCTACTCAGACACGAACAGGCCGCGCCCCATGTGCTATCGTGGAGGCGCGGCCTAGCTTTTGATGAGCAAGACTTGACGCCGGCGCGCATCATACCCGGGAGCAGCACGTGGCAGAGACACATGAGTCGCAGGACACGCAGCATATCGCAGGGCCAAATAATGCCATCTTTCGGGAGGGCGACCTAGTGATGCTGGTCGACCGCAAGCGTCGGCGCTACCTCCAGCGCCTAACTGACAGCGGCTCATTCCAGACGCACCTGGGTTTCGTGCCGCACGCCGACATCATTGGCCAATCGGTGGGCTCCAGGGTCTTTGTGGGCGGCCACCGCTACCTTGCGCTCCGGCCCACGCTGGCGGAATACACCGTCGAGTCACGTCGGCTAACACAGATCATCTACCCCAAGGACGTTGGCGCCATCCTAGTGGCCGCGGACATCTTCCCTGGCGCAAGAGTAGTCGAGGCTGGGCTGGGCTCCGGGTCGCTGAGCCTGTCGTTGCTGCGGGCCATCGGACCGAGCGGCGCGCTCTTCTCGTACGAGGTGCGGGAGGGCTCCATCGCCGGGGCGCAGGAGAACATCCGCGTCGCCATGGGCGAGACTCCCAACCACACCGTCCGCTGCCATGACCTCTATGGGGGCATCCCGGACGCGGAACTCGACCGCGTAGTCCTCGACGTACCGGAGCCGTGGCGGGCAGTGGAGCACGCTGCCAAGGCGCTGGTCCCTGGCGGCATCTTCCTCGCCTACTTGCCCACCGTGTTGCAGGTGCACCGGCTGGTTGACGCGCTGAACCGAGAGCCGGAGTTCGACATGGTGGACTCTTTCGAGGTGCTGCACCGTCCGTGGCACGTGACCCGGCGCAGCGTCCGGCCTGTGCACCGAATGGTGGCCCACACTGCCTTCCTGACCACTGCCCGCAAGTGCGCGCCGGGCAAGCTCCTTCGCCTCGACGACCAGGGCGGGCCATGGTATCCGGAAGACACGGAGTCGCCAGAGCCCTTTGAGGCTAAGTAGCCCAATTGGGGAGTTTGGCTATGCTGCCCCGCCTCGTTCCGACTGAGCGGCTTACCCTGCGGGCACCCGTTGCTGCCGACGCTCATGCTATCTTTGCGGGCTACGCCCAAGACCCGGAGGTCACGCGCTACCTGACATGGCGGCCCTCAACGTCGCTGGAGCAGTCGGTGCACTTCAACCAAGACCGTATCCGAGCGTGGCAGCGAGGCCGAGTGTGCGCCTGGTGCATCGTCAAGACGGAGGAGAACCGACTTATCGGCATGATCGAGCTGCGCCTGGTGGGCGATTCGGCGGAGGTGGGATACGTACTGGCCAAGCCGGAATGGGGCAAGGGTTACATGACGGAGGCGCTTCGAGCAGTGATCGCCGTCGGGTTCGCGGCGGGCGTCGATCGTGTCACCGCGGTGTGCGACGTAGAGAATTCGGCTTCCGCACGGGTCATGGAGAAGGCCGGGATGGTGTTGGAGGGGATCCTACCGCGCCACACTGTGCACCCCAACATTGCGCCTGAGCCGCGCGACGTCTACTCCTATGCGATCACCAGGGACCAGGCCCGGTTGCGCCCCCCAGATGCGGGTACTTCCCCTCCATGAGCGGCACATGGGCGGGCGTCAGCATGGGGACGCGCAGCGACCCCAGACCCTGCCGCAACTCTTGGCGACGCGGGTTGTCCAGAGAGAATCCCCACAGACCGGCGTCCTCGACTCCCTTGCCCTGGGTAAGCACGCGGAAGCCGCCAAGCCCCTCCGGTTCCACTAGCGACTGAATCGCCATGCGATTCGCCAAGTACTCCTGCCGTGGCAGCGCGCCGGAGCTGAATGACGGCTGCGGCCGCGACCGGCCCGACAGCGCTTCAAGGTAGAGGTCTGCTCCCAAGTTGCGCAGGAATTCGCGCTGCGTGGTGTACCCAAGCGTTTCCAAGCCTGCTTCCTCACCAGCCTCTTGCAACAGCGAGAAGTCCACGTGGGCGGTCATGTCCTGCCTCCCTACGCGAACGTAGGGGTTGCCCGTGACGACGTGCCGGTAGTGGCACCGCAGCGTCCCGCCATGGCGCTGGGGTGCTCGCAGCTCCTGGCGTGTGCCGCCATAGTCCACGGTCAGCAGGAAGCCGCGTTCAAGAGCGTCGGCCGCGTCGACAACCCACCGGGCAGCGGCCGGGCACACCTCGCCGCGAAAGCCGTCGGGCAACCCGGGGCCGATTTCGGACAGCAGCCGCGCAGCGTCCGGCGTCGACGGCTCGCCGAGAACCTCTGAGAACCCGTCCCCGTCGAGGTCCACGTAGACCTCACGTGCGGCGCCGCCGTCGACGACAAACCGGTGGACGGATAGAGCGTCGAGGAGTTCGTTGGTGAGGATGCACCCCACGACACTCCTAGCGGGGAGCCCGTTGGAGGCGGCCAACTCCATCCCACCCGGCAGCTGCCCTCCTGGGTCTGACGGAGCGTAGTCAACCACCATGTATCGCAGCGTCTGCGCGAAGTCAGGGAAGTCCGCCCACGCGGCTTCGACAATGTCACTGGCCATGACACCGCTGCCGGCGCCGGGCTCCAGTACGGTGAACGACGCTGGCCAACCCAGCACCTCCCACATCTGCCGCAGCTGCGCGGCCAGCAGCGTGCCGAAAAGCGGGTGGGCAGTCGGGCTGGTGAAGTAGTCGCCGGTCACACCGACGGGACTGGCGGAGCGATAGTAGCCGCCAAGGGGGGAGTAGAGGGCGAGCTCCATGAATCTGAAGAAGGAAATGGGGCCCTCAGCCTGGATGGTTTCCCTGATGTGACGCTCCATTGAAGACATGCGATTGAGGCACGGATTGATTTCGGGGGTCAATGCTCGAGGCGGCTCATCAGTCGTCGTGCAATGACTTGGAGGCAGTGGGCGCGGACATGTGGTTGAGGGACCGACCGTAGGAGGTGACCTTTTCCCATCCCACTGAACCGAGGGAATTGACGAAGTCCTGTGTGGCCCCGCAGAGCTTGCAGATACCGCTGCTGGTGGGGCCGTTTGGGGAGTCTATAACCCAATGATGGGGACAGACCTCCACACGATTCTCCATTGCCATGAACAGGCCCTCCCTCATTTTCGAAAGTAGGCACAAGCCACGGAGACAGCACAAAGGTTACGTACTGAGTGTGAAAGATAGTGCCATTATATTGATGAGCTGCTTATGTGTCAACGATGAGGTATTGGTATCGTCGATATCATGCTGCGGAACAAGAGTAGCTGAGGGTACAAGTGGCAGCGCCAGTGTGGCGCTCGCTGCGCGGTCAGTCGTCTTGCACGTTGCGCTGTCGAAGGTTGACGGCCCCGCGCAGATAGATGTTCTGGATCTCGTCCTGGCGCTTTTCCGTGTTCACAAGCAGCATGACGCGGACGCACATGGGCTGACCGCCTGGCACGTCGATTTCATGGGAGTTCATCAGTGCGACGCCGGTCCAACCCAGTCGACGGCGGGCGACGGTGGCGGGAAATTCGGCCGTCAAATCCGGCGTGGTTGTGAACCACGCTGCAGCGATGTACTCCGGGTCCAAATCATTGGCCTCAACCATCGCTCGCAGCAACTCTTCCGTGGCCTCTACAATGGCCGAACTGGTGTTGTCGGACGCCGTCGTCGCTCCCCGGAAGCCCCTGCACATCATGGCCATCAGCGGTTCTCTCCTAGCTGTCTCGGCGAGGCCCCCAGCCCTGTCAGAAACTCGTGCACCCTGGACTCCCGTTCCTCCGGCGCTGATGACCCGATGAGGTCCACCAAGGCGCTGCCGACGACGACGGCGTCGACGCCGTCCGGCAGGGCATCCACCTGCGCTTTGCGGGAGATGCCGAATCCAACGGCGAGGGGTTTGTCGGTGCGGCTGCGGACGCGGCTGATGAGGGACTCGGCCTCCGGCAGGGTCTGGTTGCGAGCGCCCGTCACGCCCAGAAGGCTAACGCAGTAGATGAAACCGTGAGCGGAAGCGCAGGCCGCGTCTATGCGAGCGTCGGTGCTAGTGGGCGCAAGCAGGGGGACAAGTCCCAACTCGTGGCGCAGACAGGCGTCCAGAAATGGCTCGTGCTCCTCCACCGGGAGGTCCGGCACGATGAAACCATCCACGCCCACAGACGCGGCGGCAGCGGCAACCTCTTCAAGTCCGTAGGCCAAGAACGGGTTGTAGTAGCCCATGAGCACCAGGGGCATCTCCACACCCCTCTCCCGCAGGGCTGCGGCGGTGTCGAGGCAGCTTGAAAGGGTAACCCCCTGAGCCAGCGCGCCCTCGCTGGAGCGCTGAATGGTTGGCCCCTCGGCGAGGGGGTCGCTGAAGGGCACTCCCAGCTCGAGGGCCGCGGCTCCCGCCCGCTCCAGCGCGGGCACGACGGTCATTGTCGCGTCCATGTCAGGGAATCCCACGGTGAGGAATGGAACCACCCGCTTTGGGTCGTTCGCCCCTGACCGTTTCAAACTTGATTCGAGCTCTCGCCAGCCCATGCACACCCCTAGAAGACAGCAATAAAAGCCAGAAAGTTCTGCAAGCTATGGGCCAAGATAGCTGGCCCCAAGCACCGGGTCTTCACAAAGACCCACGTGAGCACCAAGCCCGACATGAAGGCCGGCGCCAACAGCCCAATGTCGCCGTGGGCTGTGGCGAAGAGCGCAGCCGACAGCACCGCCGCACCGAAGAGGCCGAGCCTGTGCCGAAGCCCCTGAAAGACGAAACCCCGGAAGAAAGTCTCCTCTGCGAACGGCCCAACGACAATGACCACAAAGGCCGCCGCCAACCGGCTCAGGCCCTCCGCGTTCCGGATAGCCGCAGGCAACTCCGGGGGCCGGAGGGCCTCTATGTCAAAGGACTCAACCGCTATAACGTAGGCCGCCGTCAGCATAAGGCTGACCACCAGTCCTATGAAGGGGACCAGCCACCCTGACAGACCCTCCGATTTGCAGAAACCCAACGCCTCCGACGTCGCACTGTACTTGCCGATGCTGAACCATAGCGCCGTTGCCAGCATCAACCCCTGAAGCGCGGACGAGGTCAACAGGACGGTGGCGAGGTCCCCCACCCCGTCCAGGGAGTTCAACCACAGCCCCACGCCAACAAGTGCTACGCCGCCAAGGAGGACTAAGACCACCCCCTTGGTAACGTCAAAGGAGCCCCATGGCGCCGCCGCAACTCTGCTCAATGGGAGTGGACCTCGAGGAGATTGCGGGCCCTCCCGCAGGAACGCTGGCAATGATACCACGCTGCAGGTTCAGGGGACAACGAAGGATACTGGAACAAACACAAGCCAGAGCTTTCCGCTAAACGCAGAAAGCCCTGGCATGCCGTTAGCGCCGGGTTTGCGCGTGTGTTACGAGTCCTGGGCGCCCTTGGACTTGAGGAAGTCGACGGCGTTCTGTACGGTCCGAATCTGCTCGGCGTCCTCATCGGAGATCTCGAGGTTGTTCTCGTCGTCGGAGAACTCTTCCTCGAAGGCCATGATGAGCTCGACCAGGTCCAGCGAGTCGGCGTTGAGGTCCTCGGTGAACGAGGCCACAGGGGTTACCTGGGCCTCGCTGACGCCGAGGCGGTCAGCCACCAAACTCTTTACACGCTCTTCCACGGTCGCCATGGGTCATTCCTCCTCGTTATCTAGCCTTTAAGCTCACTCTGAATGGCATCGTGCAGTGAGCCCAGCACTCCATTGATAAATCGCGGGGAGCTCTCACCGCCAAACAGCTTTGCAAGTTCCACCGCTTCGTTTATCACAATTTTGGGGGACGTGTCGTGTCCAATTGTCAACTCGAAAATCGCCAGTCGCAACAGGCATCGGTCAACCAACGATAGTTGATCAACCGGCCAAGCCGGGGCAAATCGCTGGATATGAACGTCCAGATCCTTGGAGTTCGCCGTGACCCCGTTTACCAAGTCGCGAGTGAACACCTCTCGAGTGGGTCCAAGTTCACTGTCGAGCAACAACGCGTCCAACACATCATCCACGTTGTGGCGCGTAGCGTCCAGTTCAAAGAGGGCTTGGAAGGCCAAGGCCCGGCCTCGACGCCTTGGCGGAAGTGAAGCACAACTCCACTCCTCGTCGTCCGGCTCGTCCCCTTCCACTGGCTCAATTGTTTGAAACGTCCCGAGTGACGTCACTTCAACTACCCCACAAGCGACTGCAGGCTCTTGGCGTCGTAGACACCAGTGACCTGCGCGTCCGGGCAAGTGCGACGGATGAGGCCGGAGAGCACCTTGCCGGGGCCTATTTCATAGAACTGCGTGACGCCGGCGTTCCAGAGGTAGGACATGGAACGGCGCCACTGCACACACCCACAAAGCTGCTCCAGGAGCTCCTGTTTGATGTCTTCCTGGCTAGTGATGGGTGTGGCGTCACAATTGGCGATGATGGGGACGCTGGCATCCTGGAAGTTGGCCATGCTGACCGCCTGCTGCATGCCAGCGACAGCGGGCCGCATTAGATCCGTGTGGAAGGCACCGCTGACCTGAAGGGAAATCAGCCGCTTTGCCCCCCGTACGCTGGCCAAGTCCATTGCACGGGCAAGGGCGATCTTCTCACCTGCTATGACCACTTGGTCCGGAGCATTGATATTGGAGATGTAGGCGCCGGTCTCACGGCAAATCTCTTCAACCGTCAACTCGTCCAAGCCCAACACCGCGGCCATGCCCCCATGTTGACTCTGTGACGTCTCGTGCATCAGACGGCCGCGTTCCTGCACCAGCCGAACGGCGTCATGAATGCTGAGAACGCCTGCGGCAGCCAGAGCGGAGTACTCGCCTACGCTGTGGCCAGCGGCGAAGTCGGGTGCGGGCAAGAGCTCCGGCCCTGCGAATTCCTGTGACGCTTTAAGGAAGGCCAAACTCGTAGCTAAAATGGCGGGTTGAGCGTTGATGGTTAGGTTAAGCTCCTCAACGGGACCCTCAAACATCAACTTGGTGAGCGGTCGATCCAGGGCTTCATCTACTTCGTCCAGCAGCTTACGTGCAACGGGGGACTGCTCATACAGGTCCTTGCCCATTCCAACGTGCTGGGTTCCCTGGCCAGGAAAAACGTAGGCTACCTTGGGGATTGAGACGTCTCTCATATCAGAGTCACTCATCTAAGTCTCCCTTATCCCGCAGCCAAGCATTACAGCTTGCTGCCATCTTCCCCCGCCTGTGACATTATGTGACAGTCTAGGAAGGGCCTATCCACGCTCAAGGCCAGAGGAGACGGAGATGACCTCTCGGTCACGGTAGTACCCGCAGGTGGGGCATACCCGGTGCGGCAGTTTGGGGTTGTGACAGTGGGAGCAATACGAAAGCCCATGCGTAGCGGCCCGGAAGTGCGAGGCACGTGACCGTTGCTTGGACTTTGATAGCTGTTTCTTGGGTTGTGCGCCCACTTATTGCCCTCTTTCGACTCCAGAATCCGTGGGGGGAAGCAACTCCAGTAACCGCGCCCAGCGGGGGTCCCTCACATCTTCCCCGCATCTGCATTTGCTCTCATTGCGATTGGTGCCACAATCCGGGCAAATGCCTGCGCAGTCTGGCTTGCAGAGAGGCTTCATCGGAAGGCTGGCTATCAGGTTCTGTCTGAACGCCTCTCTGACATCGAGTTCATTCGTTGCGTCTATCCGGAACGCCCCATCCTCCAATAGCGGAGGCGCTATGGCCCTTCCGGCGAAAATATCCACGGTTGGGTAGAACTGCTCGCTAATCTCCGTATCCAAGGGCTCTTCTACATGGGTTAGGCACCGGCTGCACTCGGCTGAAACTTCCGCCGTGAGACGTCCCAGCACCCATATTCCCATGTCCGTCCGCGTGAACTTGAGCCAGCCCTCCAGATGCCAAGCTTGCAGACCCTCCCAGAAGGCGCTTGCCTCCTGGACATTGTGCGACTGGGTGGAGCCTATAGGCTCCTGTAGCATTTGAGCAACATTGAAACGCATTTGCCATCACCGGTAGCACAATGAGCTAGTCTATGTGCAGCATTCGAAAGTTGTCAAGTAGCAACCACTATCTACCAGCGTCATTTTGGTAGGTGATCAACTCTGTAGCTTGGCCCGCTTTGATGTGACATGAATGTGACAACCATAAAGGTGTAGGAACATCCTATCTCGACGTCTGGCTTGAATTCCATGCTATCACAACGCCCGTCGCCATTGAACGACACTACGGTCGTTTGCTACGGAGAGGTCAGGGCGCGCTCTGAAGTCCCCCACCGGCGGGCGTGTCCCTCTACGTTGGCTGCCAGCTCCCGCTGGTACGCCGCTGACTGTATTTCGCCCGTCGTCATTATGTAAGCATCTTCGTTGTTGTCTGTATAGTAGCGTTTTCTGACGCCCATCACGGCGAAGCCATACTTCTTGTAAAGGGACTGCGCCAGGTCATTGGTGACGCGGACCTCCAGCGTAACCTCCTTTGACCTGCGGAGGATGGACAGCTCCACGCACCCCATGAGCAGCAGCTCGCCGATGCCCCTGCCCCGGTACTCTTCCTTGACGGCGATGGCGGTGATGTGCGCCTCGTCGGCCATGAACCACATGCCGACGTAGCCCGGGATGATCTGATCGACGCCGACGCCCTCGTGGTACTCGCGTCCAGCGCGGGGCCACAGTCCCTGCAGCAGCCGCACCAACAGCGAGCCCTGGGCCGGGGGCTCGCTCTTCGTCGGGGCGTCGTCCGCAACTCCATCCCCCGCCGGCAGGTAAGAGACGAGGTAGCGGGCCAGTCGGTTTTGCAACTCTTTCCGAAAGGGCGTCGGCGGCCACGTTGTTGGAAATGCCTCCCGCTCGATCCCGGCGACGGCATGGGTGTCCTCCGGCAGCATGGGCCGCAGCGCGTAGGGCATGGCCGAGGTCTTGGACTGCTCGTGTTCCAGGATGCTCATCGCCCGTTCCTTGCTTTTTCGGCCTACATGGTACCACGCGTGTCTGCGAGATTCCCCAAGAGGGGTGCTCACCAATTCAGCATCTCAACCGTTATAGTATTTGCACAGGGCCAACAAGCTATCTGGCGCCCTGGGGATTCGTCTTCGGAGGCCGTGTGCAGGACACAGAAGCCCTGGTGCGGGCAGCACAGGAGGGCAATCTAGCCGCCTTTGGGCAAGTGTATGAGGCGTACTACCTCAGGGTGTACCGCTACGCGGCTGCGAGAGTTGGGCAAAGCGCCGAGGCGGAAGATATTGCGCAAGAGGTCTTCTTGAAGGCATTGAACTCACTGCACCGTTTCAAGTTCACAGGCCCGCCCTTCGCGGCCTGGCTCTTTCGCATTGCCCACAACCTGATCATTGACCGAGCGCGGCACATCAAGTCGGCTTCCGCCGCAACTTACGGGGCGCCAACATCGCTGGACAATGCGCTGGCCGTGGCCGGGGATCAAAACGTTGAGCAGCAGGCGCTGCTAGCGTTGGACATGGAGGCGCTGCAAGAGGCGCTTGGCAAGGTGACCAAGCTCCAGCGGCAAGTGGTGGAACTGCGCTTTATCGCCGGCCTGTCTTTGGCCGAGACCGCCGGGGTCATGGGCCGCAAGGAGAACGCCATCAAGGCGTTGCAGCATTCCGCGTTGGGAGCGCTTCGGCGGCTCCTGGCTTCCCGGGCGTCCACGGAGGTTGCGAAATGAGCACGAGTGGCATGCACATCAGCGACGCCCTGAATGACTGCCTGGACCTCCTTTCCCAGGGCCGCACAGTAGAAGAGTGCCTTGAGCGCTACCCCGACCTCTCCGATGAACTCGCGCCGTTGCTCGGCATCTCGATCCAGACGCAGATGGCCGCGGAGACTGTCGTTGCTTCGCCCGAGGCACAGCGCGCAGGCCTCGGGCGCATCACCGACGCCTGGACGGCGATGCAGGAGCGCCGCCACCGCAGGAGCCCATGGTGGTTACTGAAGCGTTCCTGGGTGTTGGCCGCCGTAGCCGCCCTTGTGCTGGCCTTCGGCGGCTGGACGACTGCCGCCGCCGCGCAGGACAGTGTCCCCGGCGAGGTGCTCTATCCAGTCAAGGAGGTACAGGAGCGCGTCCTGCTCCTGGTGGTCTTCACCAACGGTGGCAAGGCCGACCTGCACGCCAAGCTGGCCCATGCCCGAACCATTGAGGCCACCAAACTGGCCGCCAAGGGCGTCGACGCCGACACGGTGGATGAGGCAACTGAGCGTATGGAAGAACACGCGCGCGAGGCCGTATCCCTCATGGGCGGCGAGCTGTCCGCGGACGCGACCGGTGCAAGCGGCGTCGTACGTCTGCATGGCTCCGGGCACAGGTCCTACTCTCTGTCCCGCTACGCGTCAGTCTCCGGCGTACTTACCATTGAGCAGACCCAATTCGGGCCGCCTGACGGCGCAGAGTTTGTGCGGCCCTGGAGCGGCAGAGGCTCACTCCGCCGGTCCGCGATGCAGGAGCGGTTCTATGATCAGATCCAGCAGCTCCGTGAGATGCGCCAAGGACTGCCGAATGAACTCCACGACTTCCACCGGGCACGCCTGGAAGCGGCCTTCCTCCGCTCAGAGCAGATTCTCCTGGAGGCATTCCTCGTGATGTGGGCGCTGGAGGACGCGCAGAACCCGCCCGAGTAGCGGCCCCCACTGAGACTGGGCCCAAGCCGTTCGCGATGATCCGTTCGGGGCGTCGCGAAGGGATTGGGCGGCGCTGTAATCCGCTCCCGATTTCCGCCAGCAATCGCCATTCCTGCGCCTTGAAGGCCGTCCTATCCCTGTGCTCCAATGCGGCTGCTTCATCCGAATGCCACGGGAGACGTGTGCCATGGGCCATCACTCTTGCGTCGACACGCGTTGGGCCGCGATATGATCGCTCACGGCCTCGACCGGGCCACGATCGCCGAATTGCTGGAGGCGGACCCGCCGCTGGTGCAGGGCTACGTCGACTTGGCGGCACAGTTGCAGCCCAACGGCTTTGACCTGACGCTTGCCGAGGTTGCCGCGTTCACGGAGCCCGGCGTCATCGGGGCGACCAACGCGCAGCGGCGGTTGGCGGAGGCGGCCACCATCCCCTTCGGCGACGACGGCCTGCTGCGCCTCGAGCCGGGCCCCTACCGCATCACCTTCAACGAGGTGGTGAGCCTGCCGCTTGACGTTATGTCCATCGGTCAGACGCGGTCGAGTTTGCTGCGCTCGGGCGTCGCGGTGCATGGGGGGCTCGGCGACGCCGGGTTTCACGGCGTGTACCAGGCGCTGATGGTGGTGTACCACCCCGGCGGCTTCACCGTCGCGCGCAACGCCCGTCTGCTGCAGATCGCGTTCTTCCGGCTGACGCAACCGGCGCCTGAAGGCTACCAGGGGCGGTTTCAGGAGCCGCCTCGCTAGGCGGCCACGCTCGAGCCGCTGCGCAGTTATCGCCGGGGCGCTTCCCACACCGCCCATCCCCTCTGGGTCCCTGCCTCCGCAGGGATGACGCGACGGGGGGCCCTCCCCGAACCTTGGTCGCAGAGCACGTCCCACACCGCCCCGCACTTCTGGTTCCCCTAAATTCACAAACGAAGTGCAACACCAGAGTAAGGTGTTGGCATGGAGTACAAGCAGTTGTCTGACTA
This sequence comes from Dehalococcoidia bacterium, assembly GCA_965249605.1. Lineage (GTDB taxonomy): Bacteria > Chloroflexota > Dehalococcoidia > Lucifugimonadales > UBA1127 > UBA1127. Next base: position 384,518 of record OZ252245.1, on the reverse strand, counting down.
TGAGCGGTTTCGGATTGCCCACCTACAAGCCGCAGGTGCGTCGCAGCGGCAAATTGCTGCAGCTCTGGATCGCGTCTGAATACACAAACGAAGTGCAACACCAGAGTGAGGTGGCGCTTTCCTTGGCCAACGAAGTGATGCCAACGTCCCGCTCGCATCCGACGTGCGGCCAACCGTGGGAGCCCACAAACGGGACTCCGAAGTCAATCCGCCACGAGCTAATACGTGCTATGCGTCAACTTCGACAATTCAACGACAACCCCCTATGACCACCCGCTTTGAGGTCAATGGGGAGGATTAGCGCCCAAACACGCCAAGGGGGTGCGAAAACAGGCGTATGATTATGTCCTCTGTGATAGCAGCGGCCCATAGATAGCCCGAAGGAGAAGAGACAATGTTGAGAGTGGTTGCGCTCCTTGGCCTAGTGATGGCCTTGGCGGCAGCATGTGGCGGACAAGGCAACGTGTTCGACCTCGAGAAAGGGGATTGCTTCAACTACCAGGAGTCGGATGAGATTTCTGATGTCGACCTCGTACAGTGCGATGATCCGCATCAGCGAGAGGTGTACGCCGTTGTCTCGATCACGGCGGCCCCAGGGCTGCCGTTCCCCGGCTCAAGCCGCGTGGAAGATGTGGGGTTGAACTTCTGCTTGGAGCGCTTCGACGAGTACGTCGAGCGCCCCTACCTCGACTCGTTGCTCGACATCGAGACGTTCTTGCCAACCCAAGAATCCTGGGAAGAGCAAGACGACCGAGAAGTCACTTGCTCGCTGTACGACCTCGAAGAGCTCTACATGGAAGGGTCCATGCAGGGCAGCGGGCGATAATTAGCCGGTAACATTCGCGCGGTGTACCAGGCGCTGCTGGTGGTCTACCACCCTGGCGGCTTCACGGTGGTCCGCAACGCCCGCCAGCTGCAAGGGGCCTTCTTCCGCCTAGAGCGTCCCGTCACCAAGGGGTACCAAGGCCAGTTCCAGGACTCCCCGCCGAGGTAGGCCCAATCGACTCCCACACCCCAACCCCGTCTTTCCGGCGAAGCTTTCGCCGTCTTTCCCGGGAAAGCGGGAACCCAAGGGCTTTGCTGAGGTTCCCCTCAGGGCGAACGGATGAGACGGGCGCACTATCCCCGGACTTTGGCGATGACCTCCTCGCCGAACTGGGTGAGCTGCTGCTCCAGGATGTCGATGGGGAACTGGAGGTGGAAGGTGTCGACGCCTAGCTCCACGAACTCGTCGATGGTTTCGAGGATCTTGTCGGCGTTGCCCATTAGGCCGCCTCGGCGTCCGAAGGTCTGTGGGATGACTGCGTCCGGGTCCTCGTCGCCGATGTAGCCCGTGCCGTTTAGGACGCGGTAGATGCCGCTCGGGTCGCGGCCCGCGGCCTCGGCCGCCGCCTCCAGGGGCCCCAGCAGGTCGAGATACTGCTCGTGGCTCTCCGGCCAGCCGCCGTTCTTGATCCACCCCTCGGCCTCCGCGCCGGTGTACTTGAGCATTCGCGGCCCGCCCGCGCCGATGATGATGGGGATGGGACCGAGCGGAGCCGGGGGCGCAGAGCACTCGTCGACGGAGAACATGCGGCCCTGGTAGCTGAAGGACTCGTTGGCCCAGAGGCCGCGCATGATGGCGATGGCGTCCACCAGGTCCGCGACCCGCTCGCCGGGCGAGCCAAAGGTGATGCCGTAGGTCCGGTAGTGGGTCTCCTGCCCGCCGGCGCCGAGGGTCAGGATGACGCGGCCGCCGCCGGTCATGACGTCAAGCGTCGAGGCCATCTTGGCCAGCAGTGCGGGGTTGCGGAAGGGCACGTTGAGGGTGGAGTGGGTCACCGCAATGCGCTGGGTCTGCACGGCCACGGCCGTGGCAAGCGTCCACCCCTCCATGCTTGGCTCAGGAGGCCTGTCGCTGAACGAAATGACGTCGAAGCCGGCGGCCTCTGCCGTCTGTGCCACGGACACCACGCGCTCATACGGAATGTTGCGGGGGTTGATGCCGAAGCGTATCGGATTTGCGCTCTTGGCCATGATGTGCCTCCTCTATCGCCAATGGTCGTGTATTACAGGCCGCGTTCCGGCGCTCGCTGTTGTTTTGCACGAAGGACCAGGTAGTTGAGCGCGTTGCCGTCGAATCCCAGGGAGACCGCCCAACGGGAATCCGCGTCGCACTGGTCGTCGTTGCCCAGCAGGGCGTGGGCCATGGCCCGTAGGGCGAACGCCGTCGCCGACGCGCCATCCAGAGCCATCGCATGCTCCAGATCCGGCAACGCCTCCTCGGCACGCCGCAGCTCGATGTACGAGGCCGCCCGGTTGTTGTAGGCATCCCGGAGCCCCGGGTCCAGCTCCAGCGCGCTGGTGTAGTCGTCTATGGCCTGCAGGGGTTGGTGCAACGATGTGTGGGCCATGCCCCGGTTGTAATAGGCCTCCGCCGACTCGGGCCGCAGGCGGACGACGTGGTTGAAGTCCCGCAGCGCTTCCATGGGCGCGGCCATCTGCCCGTAGGCGACTCCCCGACGGTTGTAGGCGTCGGCGTCGTCCGGGTCACGTTCGATGGCGCGGCCGAGGTCGAAGATCTCCTCTTCCAGACGGGCGACGGCGGCCGCTTGAGCGTCGGCCTGGGCGTGGTCGTCGTCGTGCGCGTGGCCGTTGGTCATAGGCGCGTTACTCCTCCGCAAGCTGCTGGGCAAGGAACTCGGCGAGGTGCAGAGGGGCGACGCCTGTGCCGTGCTCCACCTGCTGCCTGCACGACACGCCGGTGGTCACGACGGTTGCGCCGGGGCTATTGCGGACGGCTGGGAAGAGGGCTCGCTCGCCGACGGTCATGGATACGTCGTAGTGCTCCTTCTCGTAGCCGAAGGCGCCAGCCATGCCGCAGCAGCCCGCGTCCGGGACCTCGACCTGCGCGCCGGGCACGCACCGCAGCGCCGCCAGAGACGCGTCGACGCCGGACAGCGCCCGCTGGTGGCAGTGTCCGTGGAAGAGCACCTTGCCCTCGTGCGGCCGGAACTCCAGCGGCAGGCCACCCTCCTCCTTCGCGATCTTGGCCAGAAGCTCGTCGATGAGCATGGACTCCCGGGCCACGACTGCGGCGCGGGGGTCGTCCGGCATCAAGTCGAGGTACTCGTCGCGCAGGGTCAGCAGGCAGGACGGCTCCGTCCCCACGATGGGGATGCCCTGCTCGGCGTAGGGGAAGAGGACATCGATGTTGTGGCGGGCGTGCTCGATGGCCTTGGGCAGCATCCCCTTGGACATCATGGCGCGGCCGCAGCACCAGCGCGGCGCAGTCTCGACGCTGTAGCCCAGCCGCTCCAGCAGCCGGGTCGTCGCGATGCCGACGTTGGGGTAGTTGCCCTCCATGTAGGTATCGTTGAAGAGGACGACGCGCCCGCGCGGGGCCTCGGCCTTGGGCGCATGCCGCTTGTGCCGTCGCAACCAACTCGAGAAGGTCTGCGACGCGAACTTGGGCAGCCGCCGCTTGGGGTGGATGCCCATCATGCGTTGCGCGAGCCCCGCCCCGGGCAGCCTCGCCGCCAAGTTCAACACGGGCGCCAGCCGGTTTCCGATGGGGTTGAGCCGGTGCACGTTGCCGAAGAGCTTCTCCCGCAGCGTGAATCCGTGCTCGGCGTGGTAGTGGCCGAGGAACTCGTACTTCAGCTTGGCCATGTCCACGCTGGAAGGGCACTCGAACTTGCAGCCCTTGCACTCCAGGCAGAGGCTCAACACCTCATGCAGCCGCTTGCCGGTGAACTCGGTGTGCGGCACGAGGCCGGAGAAGACCGTGCGCAGCGCGTTGGCCCGCCCGCGGGTTGAGTGCTCCTCGTCACGCGTGGCCATGTAGGAGGGGCACATCTGCCCGCCGAAGGTCTGCCGGCAGGCGCCCTGGCCGTTGCACATCTCCGCGTGCTCCGCGATGCCGCCGTCCTTCGAGAAGTCGAAGTAGGTCTCGAGCTGCATGGGCTTCCATGTCGGACTGAAGCGCAGGTTCTCGGCGAGCGGCGGGCAGTCGACGATCTTGCCGGGGTTCATGATGCCTTGGGGGTCGAAGACGCGCTTGAACTCGCGGAAGGACTGGTAGAGCTGCGGGCCGAACATCTTCTCCGTGAACACGCCGCGGACGATGCCGTCTCCGTGCTCGCCGCTGAGCGACCCGCCGAACTCGAGCACGAGGTCCGACACGCGCTCGGCGATGCGCACCATGCGGTCGAGGCCTTCTTGCTGCTTTATGTCAACGAGCGGGCGGATGTGCATACAGCCGACGCTGGCGTGGCCGTAGTAGGCCGCCGTGGTCTTTTCGTCGCGAACCAACTCATCGAAGCGCTGGAAGTACTCCGGCAGACGCTCCGGCGGGACGGCGGTGTCCTCCACGAAGGGGAGCGGCTTGGCGGTGCCCTCGACGCTCATGATGAGCCCGAGGCCGTCGCGGCGGACAGCCCAAATGGTGGCCTGCTGCCGCGGGTCAGTCACCTTCAGGGTGTGGTAGCCGAGGCCGCGCTGCTCGATGGTGCTCGCGATGCGCTCGAGGCCGGCGGCGGCCTCCTCTGGCGAATCGCCGGAGGCCTCGACGATCAGCATCGACGCGGGGTCGCCCTGGACGAAGGCCATGCGCGGCGAGAGGCCCGGATGCAGGCGGCCCTGCCGGACGATGGTGTTGTCCATCTGCTCGATAGCAGACGCGCCGGAGTCCAGCAGCTCGACCGTGGCCTCGAAGGACTCCAGGATGGTGTGGAAGTGGACGACGGCCAGCGCGGCCGCCTTGGGGCGCGGGGCCATCCGCACCTTGGCGCGAGTGAAGGTCACCAACGTGCCCTCGGAGCCGACCACGACCTTGGCCATGTTCATGGGATCGCGGAGGACCTCGTCGAGGTTGTAGCCACTGACGCGGCGCTGGATCTTGGGGTAGCGGCGGTCGATCTCCTCGGCCTGCTCTTGCGCGATGCGCCGGGCCTCGCGGTAGATGTGGCCCTCGAGGGTCTGCAGCGCGAGCTTGGCCTCGAGCTCCTCCGGCGTCAGGTCACGGAAGCTGGTTACGGTGCCGTCGGCCAGCACGACCTCGAGCTCGAGCACGTGGTCGAGCGTCTTGCCGTAGACGATGGAGCGGGCGCCGCAGGAGTTGTTGCCGATGGCCCCGCCGATGTTGCCGCGGTTGGTCGTCGACGGGTCCGGCGCGAACTTGAGGCCGTGGGGCGCGCCGAGGGCGCTGAGCTGGTCGAGCACGATGCCGGGCTCGACCCATGCCCACCCCTCCTCCGGATTCATCTCGATGAGCTGGTTCATGTGGCGGGAGAAGTCCATGACGACGGCGTGGTTCACGGTCTGCCCGGCCAGCCCGGTGCCACCACCACGGGGCAGCACGGGAACGCCCTGGGAGCCCGCGAAGGTGACGGTGTTGACCACGTCCTCGACGTCCATGGGGAAGACCACGCCGATGGGGTCCATCTGGTAGATAGATGCGTCGGTGGCGTAGAGGGCGCGGGTCATGCGGTCGAAGCGCACCTCGCCGCGCAGCCGCCTTCGCAGCTCCGCCTCAAGCTCTGTAGTCTCCCGGACCATCTGACGCGTGGCCATTATCCCTCCTGATGACGGCATGCCCCACAGCTTAGCTGCGGCTGGCCGTTGGGGGAAGGGGGCGGCCTACGCCGTACTACCCGCGAAGGAAGACTTTCCGTAGCCCTTCCGTCTGGACGGCAGAGAGCCGGGGGCTAGCAGCCGTTGGCAATCCCTTAGCAAGGGAACCGTATCTTAGAAAGAGGCATTCAGTCAGTGAAACGAATAGTGAAACGAATTTTGCAAATCGTGGAAACGAGTCATATCTGGGGCAGCAGTTTCCAGATACGACTCGTTGCGTCAGAACGAGGGAAGGATCCCTAGCGTAGTTATGCGCATCGCCTGATGCCGTTCGCTTGATATTCAGGGCGGCTGCGGGTCTCATACCGCGAGGGTAGCGGCTGACGGAGCGCCGGGGCAAGGGGATGGCGGCAGGAGAGCGGCGACCGGGTGGGAAGGGGTCTGCCTCGCCGCCACAGGCCGACGCCTTCCCTGCTATACTTTCCCCATGCACACGCTGGAAGCCGAGGGACGGCTGGGCTTGCTCACTGCGGGTTGCCACGCCATTGGACTGGAGCTCAGCCAACACCAAGAGGAGCAGTTCGCGCGGTACTCCCGCTTCATGCTGGAGGCCAACGAACGGGTCAATCTGACAGCCATCAAGGACCCCGCCGAGGTTGAGACGTTGCACTTCCTGGACTCCCTGACGGCGTCCTGCGTCCTTCCCACGGAGACCCTGCGGGGCGGGCGCATCCTTGATGTCGGCAGCGGCGCGGGGCTTCCCGGGGTCGCGCTGAAGATTGCCTTTCCCGGCATCCGACTGGACTTGCTGGAGGCGACGGGCAAGAAGGTGGCCTTTCTCCGGGACCTCCTCGCGCACCTGGAGTTGCCGGACGTTATGGTGCAACACGGGCGAGCCGAGGACCTGGCCCACGACCCGTCGCTGCGGGGAGCGTTCGATGCTGTAGTCGTCCGGGGCGTGGCCAAGATGGCTGCGCTGGCCGAGCTGACGCTGCCCTACCTGCGGGTCGGCGGCGTGCTGGCGGCGCACAAGAAGGACAACGTGGGGCCGGAGCTCGTGGCGGCGGCCAAGGCGGTGAGCCTGCTTGGCGGCGCGGCTCCGGAGCTGCGGCCGGTGAGCGCTCCCGGGCTGGAGGACGGCCGGGCGCTGGCGGTTGTCGAGAAGGTCGCGGCGACGCCGAAGGGGTACCCGCGGCAGGCAGGAATGCCCATCAAGCGGCCTATCGGCGTATAAATGAGAGAATAGCCCCTGTTCACCCCCTTCGAGGGCCTCAGGACAGGCTTCGATTGCCCTCAGGGCGAACGGTAGGCGAGTGAGCGCAAGCAAGGCTGAATCAACATACATCGCGGAGGACGAAAACCCATGGACTACAAGATTGCAGTGCTGCCCGGCGACGGCATCGGGCCGGAGGTCACCAATGAGAGCTTGAAGGTGCTCGACGCCATCGGCGAGCGGTTCGGGCACACCTTCAGCTACGAGCACGGCGCCGTGGGCGGCAACGCCATCGACGACTTCGGGAACGCGCTGCCGGACTCGACGCTGCGGACGGCCAAAGAGGCCGACGCGGTGCTCTTCGGCGCTGTCGGCGGGCCCAAGTGGGACGACCCGCGCGCCAAGACGCGCCCGGAGGACGGCCTGCTGGCCATCCGCAAGGGGCTGGACCTCTTCGCGAACCTTCGCCCGGTGCAGGTGGTGCCGCAGCTCATCGACGCGAGCCCGCTGAAGCCCTCGGTGCTGGAGGGCGTCGACTTCATCGTCGTGCGGGAGCTGACAGGCGGCCTGTACTACGGCAAGCCGAAGAAGCGGTGGAGCAACAGCCGCGGCCGCCGGGGGGTCGACACCATGTACTACAGCGAGGAGTTCATTACGCGCGTGCTGCGCGTCGGCTTCGAGCTGGCGCGAATGCGGCGGAAGAAGCTGACATCCGTCGACAAGGCCAACGTGCTGGAGTCCTCGCGGTTGTGGCGCGAGATCGCGATGGAGATGGGGGAGGAGTACCCGGACATCGAGCTGGACCACGTGCTGGTGGACACCGCCGCGATGCAACTGGTGCGCACGCCCAGCCGCTTCGACGTAATGGTAGCGGAGAACACCTTTGGCGACATCCTGACGGACGAGGCCGCGGTGCTGTCCGGCTCGATGGGCATGCTGCCCTCGGCGAGCCTGGCCGGGGTGCCAGAACCGGGCAAGCGCGCCTACGGGCTCTACGAGCCGATCCACGGCACCGCGCCGGACATCGCGGGCAAGGGCATCGCGAACCCCATCGCGAGCATCCTGAGCACGGCGATGCTGCTGCGCTACTCGCTGGGGCTGGACGAGGCTGCGGCGCTGGTCGAGGACGCGGTCAGCCGTGTGCTCGCGGACGGCTACCGCTCGGGGGACATCGCATCACCGGGCGACGATGTCATCGGCACGACGGAGATGGGGAACATCATCGTTTCGATGCTGGGGTAGGGCACCCTGCCCGCCAGCTTTGAGATGTGCGGAGAGAGGACAGGCGTGGCCGCCTGTCCTCTCTCCGTTTCGGTGCATGACCGATAACGAATCGCGGTGTACTTTCTACGTCCTCTCACACCTGCCGAACGCGAACGCCGCAGCTGAAGGCAGCTCAATTGAAGCTAGAGGGCTGCTTAACCTGCGCCTCCCCGCCCGCGCATACGATTCCCAAGGCACACCCTCCAACCTTCATAGACTCGCTTGTGCTCGACCAGGGAATCTTAGGTGGGGAGTCGTTCCATCGGAGCAACTGTTATACTCCCGACCATAGACTCTTGCTGGCAGGAATAGGGCTGCAGTTGTGCGGTACCGTCGTCAAGGAGGTGGACATGGCAAGACTCGAAATCGGTAGTCCCGCCCCGGACTTCACTCTCAAGGACTGTTACGACAACACCGTATCGCTCAGTGACCTGAAGGGGAAGAAGGCGGTGCTTTACTTCTATACCAGCTCCGGCGGCGGGAACTGAACGCGTATGGCTCTCGGGTACCGGGAGAATGCCGCTAATTTCGCCGACAAGAACATTGTGGTGTACGGCATGAACGACAAGGATGCCGAAAGCGCCAGAGCATGGATCGAAAAGGAGCATCTGCCCTTCGCGGTCCTACTGGACCAGGACTGGAGCGTAGGCATAGCGTATGGCATGTCAGAGGCGTCCGCGGAGCGGTATGTTGCCAACAACGCTGAAGGCCGTCGCCCTGCTGTGGTCATTGACGAAGCCGGTCTCATCGCGGCGTGGGAACCGGATATGAACACGGTGGCGCAAATCGATGAACTGATATCCAGGCTTTGATGGAGAGCCCACACGAAACGATCACCACAGTGTCTTAGTCGTTATGGTAGTGGATGTCGGTTGGGACAATGCAATGTTGCCACCACACCCAGAAGGGGTCAGCTAAGAGAAGGGACGCCGGACATCCCTTGAAAGGGGGGCGATGTGAACAACAACGTAACGGTAATGGTTGGTTCAGTGGGACAGGGGGTGCATCGCAGCACTGATGGTGGGGAGACCTGGAGTCGGGCAAGTGTTGGGCAAGGACTACATTCCGACGCGATTGTCCGCGCTCTGGCCGTAAATCCAGAGAATCCTCGTGAGATATTTTGCGGCACTGACCTCGGTCTCTACAGAAGCTCTGACGCCGGGGCTATGTGGGGCCGAGTTGATTCCATGCTCAACAACTATTGCGTGTGGAGTCTTGCGATCGACGGCAGCAATCCTGAGGTTATCTTCGCTGGGACAGGAACGCCAACCCCCGGCGCAATCTTTCGCTCTACGGACGGCGGGACAACATGGAGCCAGATGGCAGTGGACATCGCCGAGGATTGCCCAGCGGTTGGCGTCCCCCGGATCACCGGTTTCGCCATAGACCCGGTCAACCCCAAGAGCATATGGGCGGCGATAGAGGTTGACGGGCTGCGCCATAGCGCCGACGGCGGCAACACCTGGAGTCGTGTTGGAGAGGAAATTCCCAACATGGACCTGCACAATGTCGCCGTAGTCCTGGGTCCACCCAAGAGGGTCTTTGCCGTAGTAAACAACGATGCCTACTTCAGTGAAGACGAGGGCGAAAGTTGGAGTTCGGTGGGTGTAGGGGAAAGATTCCCTTTGAAATACACCAGGGGGTTTAGCGCCTCGCCTGCCAATGGGAAGACCGTCTTCTTCACCATCGGCGACGCGACTCCCGGCATGACGGGAGCGGTTATGAGGTCGGACGACACGGGTACGACCTGGGAGGCTGTGCCACTCCCGGACCAACCCAACTCCGCTATGTGGGTTGTCAATCTGCAGGCCTGGGACCCTGAAGTTGTATTTGCCGGCAGCCGATACGGTTACCTGTACCGGAGCGACGATACCGGGCGTTCCTGGACGAGGATTCGGAGGGAATTCAGCGAGATCTCATCAATACTCTGGATCCCGACACAGTCACCCAACTAGCCTGTTTGGAGATGCCCTCCTTTGGCCGAGGCTGCGGCGCTCGTCGAGGACGCGGTGAGCCGCGTGCTCGCGGACGGCTACCGCTCGGGGGATATCGCCGCGCCGGGGAAAACGTCGTCGGCGCGACGGAGATGGAGGACATCATCGGCTCGCGGCTGGGCGTAGGGGATGGGCGTAGCTAGCTTTCTTCAGCGACGCGAGAGGTGGCGGCAGGATTCCCGGCTGTAACGTAGTCGGGAACGTTCACCTCCACCCAGCCGAAGGTCACTTCGACGACGTCGGCGTCGTCTCCATAGTCTTTGTAGCCGTCGTCGACGTCATCTGAGAGCACCTTAACGTAGTCGTCCATGGCGTCGGTTATGGACATGCACGGTTCAGGAATTGGATCGCCCTTCTCCACGCAGGACTCCAAGTAGACCTCAAGGGCCTCGGCGAAGAGCCGCTTTGTCTTCAACCAGGTAAGGGCCGTCGCGGCGCAGCCTGCGACGTCGGGTGCGTATGCCCCGTAGTTGTTGGGTGTGCGTTCGTAGACGACGACGTATTGCAGCATACTAGGTCTCTCTTAGGAGTTCCGACCGGCGCATAATGTTGCGCCATGCGCCCGGCGGGAGGTCATCGTCTGGGTGGCCTGCCAAGACGAGGACGCCGGGCTTGGTGGGGTGGCGGAACACCTGTATCCGCCGGATGCGTCGAGGGTGGCGCGCCATTTCACGTTCCTTCGTGCCATTCGCCTTACTTCAACATACTGACCCCAACAATTGCGCGGCTCACATGGTGCAACGTCGCTCAGCGGGGATTGGTTCGGCGCGGCGCGAACTCGCGCCCCCGTCTTCCTTGACACCCCTACGCGCGCGCTCTAGCCTTGCGCCACCGGTTGCGGCGCGCCAATCGCGATTGGCGCGCCGGGCACAATTGAAAGGCAACAGCGCGACGGGAGGGCGTCATGACCAGCATTCAACCAGGTTCCTTTGAGTCAACGTGGGGAGAGTACGGCGCGGAGGAGTGGTCCGACGCCCTCATGGCCTCCATGAAGCTTGGCGGCATTGACAACCTCTTCTTCGTCTCCGGCTCTGAGATTGCGTTCTACCAGGAGAGCGCGGCCAAGGCCCGCGAGCGCGAGTGGCCGTCGCCGAGGCTGGTGACGATGACGCACGAGGGCGCGGCGCTGCACGCGGCGCTCGGCAACGCGATGGTCAGCGGTCAGCCCGCCGCCACCGCCGTTCACGTCGACGTGGGCACACTGAACTACGGCGCCGCCATCCACACGGCGTGGCGCGGCGGCTATCCGGTACTCATCACCGCGGGCACCGGCCCCCGCGCCTATCCCGGCACGATGCGCGGCGGCCGCGACGCGGGCATCCAGTGGGTGCAGGAGCCTCGCGACCAGGGCGAAATTCTCCGTCAATACACGAAGCACGACCACCGACTGGAACACATGGACAACCCCGGCCTGATGGTCAGCCGACTGCTGCAGGTGGCCATGAGCGACCCCCAAGGGCCCGTCTACATGACGGTGCCGCGCGAGGTAGCCATGCAGCCGATGCCCGGCTCGACGCGCTTTCCCACGCGCGACCAACTCGGCATCGCCCGGCCCGCGTGGCCGGACCCTCGCGACGCCAAGACCGCCGCGGAGTGGCTCGTCAAGGCCAACAACCCCGTCATCTGCCTTGCCAAGTCGGGCCGACACCCGGGGTCGGTGGAGGCGCTCGTTCGGCTGGCCGAGCTGTTGGGGCTGCCCGTTCGTGAGACGCAGACGGACAAGATGAACTTCCCCAACACCCACCCTCTGTACGGTACCGGCCCCGACGTGAAGGACGCCGACGTCGTCCTCGTAGCCGAGTCGCCCGCGCCGTTCACGCCCGGGCGCAACGCCCCGAGCGCCGACGCGAAGGTCATCTGGGTCGACCCGGACCCTGTGCAGTCTCGGTACAAGACGATGGAGTACCGCGCCGACATGTGGCTGCCCGTCAGCGTCACCGGCGCCGCGGAGGCCATCTACGAGGCCGCGACGGGCATGCTCACCAAGAGCGACATGGACCGCATCGCCGACCGTCGCGCCCGCTCGGAGCAGCGGAAGGCCGAGATCCACCAGCGGAACGAGGACCTGGCAGCCGAGGCCTCCAAGCGCGCTCCGCTGCACCCTCGCTGGGTGGCCTACCAGCTTGGCCAGGTGATGGAGCCCGACGCCATCCTGCTGGACGACGCCCTCAGCAACACGCCCTTCGTGCAGGCATACCACGGGCGGTCGCAGCCGAGCACGTACTTCAAGAGCGGCGGCAGCACGGGGGGATGGGGCAGCTCGGCGGCCTTCGGGGCGAAGCTTGCAAAGCCCAACAGCGACGTCGTGCTGGCCTCAGGCGACGGCTACTTCATGTTCGGCACGCCGCTCGCGGGGCTGTGGGCGGCCGGGCACCACGGCGCTCCCTACCTGGCGGTCGTGTTTGTGAACGCGTCGTACAGCACGGGCACGCGGGGGCTGCGCGGCACTTACCCGGACGGCGCCGCCATGCGCGACGGGAGCTATGAGGGCGGGCTCTTCGATCCGCCGCCGGACTTCGCCAAGCTGGCCGAGGCGGCCAACGGCTACGGCGAGACCGTCACCACGGCGGAGGAAATCGGCCCGGCGCTGCGCCGCGGGCTGGAGCAGGTGCGCCGGGGCACGCCGGCCGTCATCGCGGCTCGCATCCCCACGCTGCCGCAGGAGATGGCGATGCAGGGTGGCGGCGGAGAGTAGGCCGACCACTCACGGGCGTCGCGCCCACGCAATGGATGCGTCGAGAAGGGCCTCGCGGGTCGTAGGTGCCCGCGAGGCCCTTCACAAAAGCAACCAGCAAACCCCCGACTTTCATGGCTTGCCGCCCACCGTTGACGCGGGCATATAATGGCGCCAACAACATAAGAGGAAAGCCTTGTTCACCCACCTGCACGTTCATACGGAGTACAGCCTACTGGATGGGTTGAGCCGGATCGGTCCCATGGTGCAGCGGTGTCAAGAGCTCGGGATGAATGCCCTCGGCATTACGGACCACGGTGTGATGTACGGGGCGGTAGATTTTTACTCGGCCTGCCGAGAGGCCGGCATCAACCCCATACTGGGGTGCGAGGTCTACCTGGCGCCCGGCTCACACACATCGCGCACGGCGGCGGACCGCAATCCGTACCACCTCACGCTACTGGCGCGCGACAACACGGGGTACGCCAACCTCATCCAGCTCGTCACCCGATCGCACCTTGACGGCTTTTACTACAAGCCCCGCGTCGACCGCGACCTGCTCAACCGCTACCGCGGCGGCATCATCGCCCTGTCGGGCTGCCTCAGCGGCGAGTTCGCCGAGCTCACGCTGGCGGGCCGCGAAAAAGAGGCCCGCGCCTCCATCGACTGGTTCCGGGAGGTCTTCCAGGACGACTTCTACCTGGAGCTCCAGCGCCACGACGGCCTCGAGGAGCTCGAGCGGGTCAACGCCTCGCTTATCGAGATGAACCGCACGCTGGGCATCCCGCTAGCCGCTACCAACGACTTTCATTATGTCCACCGCGAAGACGCGGCCATGCAGGACATCCGCATCTGCATCAGCACCAACACCACGGTCCACGACGGCAAGCGCCTCAAGATGGCCGGGGAGTCCTACTACCTCAAGAGCCCGGATGAGATGCTCCAGCTCTTCCCGGACTCTCCAGAGGCCGTCGCCAACACGCAGCGCATCGCGGACACGTGCGACATCCGCCTCAACTTCGACCGTATACGGCTGCCCCAGTACGAGACGCCCGACGGCTCCGAGCCGCACGCGTACCTGGAGCGCCTCTGCCGCGAGGGCCTCGAACGGCTGCGTTCCGGCGCGCCCAAGCGCTACCACGATCGGCTAGACTACGAGCTCTCGGTCATCGAGCACACGCAGTTCGCCAACTACTTCCTGGTGGTGTGGGACATCATTGCGTTCTCGCGCCGGGAGGGCATCCTCTTCGGTGTGCGGGGAAGCGCCGCCGCCAGCCTGGTGCTCTTCTGCCTGGGCGTCACAGACGTGGACCCGCTGGAGTACGACCTGGTCTTTGAGCGCTTCCTGAACATGGAGCGCAAGGAAATGCCGGACATCGACATGGACTTTCAGGACGACCGGCGGGACCAGGTGATCCGGTACGTGGTGGACAAGTACGGCCGCGACCACGTGGCGCAGATCATCACCTTCGGCACCATGGGGCCCCGGGCCGCCATCCGCGACGTGGGGCGCGCCCTCGGCATGGCCTACTCCGACGTCGACCGCGTGGCGAGGCTCATTCACCCGCGGGCCGGCTCACTGTCGGAAGCCGTGAGCATGAACCCGGAGCTGGACGAGCTCAAGAACGCCGACTCCACGTTGGAGCAGCTCGTGTCCACGGCCCAGCGCATGGAGGGCACCGTCCATCACGTCAGCACCCACGCCGCGGGCGTCGTCATCTCCGCGGACCCGCTGGAGGAGCACATCCCGCTCCAGCGCCCGGTGCGGGACGAGGAGAGCGGGACGCCCATGACCCAGTTCTCCATGGACCCCATCGCGAAGCTGGGCCTGCTGAAGATGGACTTCCTGGGCCTCGCGAACCTGACCATTCTGCGGCGCGCCATGGACCTCGTAGCGTCCAACGGCGGCCCTGAGCTCGACCTGCAGTCGATCCCTCTCGACGACCAGAAGACCTTTGACCTGCTATCCGCCGGCGAGACCACGGACGTGTTCCAGCTTGAGGGCTCGGGCATGCGCCGCTACATCCGTGACCTCAGGCCCAACAACTTCCGCGACATCGCCGCGATGGTCGCGCTGTACCGGCCCGGACCGATGGAGCACATCGACCGCTACATCCGCGCCAAGCACGGCGAGGAGGAGATTCGTTACCCGCACCCTTCGGTCAAGGAATTCCTGGAGGAGACCTACGGCGTTATCGTCTACCAAGACCAGGTGCTGCTCATCGTGCAGCGGTTCGCCGGGTACACGCTCGGGGAGGCGGATGCCTTCCGCAAGGCGATGGGCAAGAAGGTCGCCGCCATAATGGCAGAGGAGAAGGAGGTTTTTCTCTCCGGCTCGCTTGAGCGCGGCTACACGCAGGCGGAAGCCGACGAGATGTTCCAGCTCATCGAGCCCTTCGCCGGGTACGCCTTCAACAAGGCCCATGCCGTCAGCTACGCGCTCATCGCCTACTGGACGGCGTATTTCAAGGCGAACCACCCCGTCGAATACATGACCGCCGTGCTCAACCAGCGCCTCGGGAACACGGAGCGGATGGCGGCGACCATCGGCGAGTGCCACCGGATGAAGATCGAGGTACGCCCGCCCGACGTTAACCACAGCGACGTGCCATTCATCATCGAGGGACAGCGCGGCGGCGCGCAGGCGATCCGTTTCGGCCTCGGCGCGATCAAGGGCGTCGGCGAGGCGGCCATCGCGGCCGTCGTCGAGTCGCGGGGCGCGGAGCCATTCGCAAGCGTCGAGGACCTGTGCCGGCGGATGGACATGAAGGGAATCAACAAGCGCATCATGGAGAGCCTGATCAAGGCAGGGGCCCTGGACGCGCTGGAGCCCAGCCGCGGGGCGCTGCTGGCCGGGTTGGACCGCATCATGGGCCTCGCCAACCAGGAGGCCAAGCGCCGGGAGAGTGGCCAGACCACGATGTTCGACCTCTTCGGCGAGTCGGTCGACGCACCGATGCCGGAGTTGCAGCTGCCCTCCACGGCCGACGCCGGCAAACAGGAGAAAGCCGGGTGGGAACACGAGCTGCTGGGGGTGACGTTCACCGAGACCTCTTTCGCCCAGATGCTGGCCGGGGTAGACCTAGGGACGGCCATCATTTCCGTCCAGAACCTTGAAACCGAGCAGGCCAACACCCGCGTGGACCTCGTGGGGCAGGTCGCCTCCGTCCGCCACTTCTCGACCAAGACTGGCTCATCCTCCGCCGCCGTCGAGCTTCGGCTGATGGACGGCGCCACGGAGGTTGTGGCCTTCGGCGCAGCGTACACCGACAACCAGGACCTCTGGCGGGAAGGAAACTTCCTACGCGTGAACGGCCGTGTCCGCATGCGCGGCGACCAGCAGTCGGTCGTCTGCGACCACGCGTCCATCTTCGTCCTCCCCACTGGCGGCGAATCTCCGCCACCTGCGGATGCGCCCTGGGGCGAGGAACCCGAGGATGTCGAGCCGGCGCAGCCCGCGGGGGTCACTGTGCCCGCCGTCCGTCCGGACAACGGACACCCCGCCCCGGTCGCGACCGCCGCCGCCAACGGTCTCAGTCCTTCGGACGGTGACAGCGCCGTCGATGCTCCCAGCGCTGATTCGGATGACGGCGATGCCGAAGAAACTCGGCCCCGCCAGAATGGGCACGCGCAACAGCCCAACGGCAACGGCGGGCCCAAACACTGGTTGCGGGTGTCGCTACAAGAGACGGACAACCCGGAAGAGGACGCCTACATGGTCCGAGAGGTGTTCAAGCTCCTCCTGAGCTACCCAGGCAACGAACCGGTCCTGCTGGAGGTACGCACCGGCGCCACGACCGTCCGGTTGGAGGCATCCATGAAGGCGCAAGGCTGCCCCGCCTTGTACGAACGGCTAGAGGATATCCTTGGCGCGGGCATGGTGCGAGAGCACACCATCGGATAGCGGCACGGGCCTCCGGCGGCTTCGCTGGAGGGTGTGGAAGGGAGCTCGATCATGGCGGACGACACCAAGCTGAGCGACGAGGCAATCGCTGCGGGACTGGCCGGTCTGGCGGGATGGGAGCGCGACGGCGACGCTATCGCCAAGACGTACACCTTCGGCTCGTATATGGACGGCATCGGCTTTGTGAACGGCACGGCCGAAGCGGCGGAGGCCGCCGACCACCACCCCGACATGGCCGTGGGCTACAAGCGGGTCACGGTCACCATCAGAACCCACTCTTCCGGCGGCATCAGCCAGAAGGACCTTGACCTTGCGGCGGCGCTGGAGGCGCTGTCGTAGGCTACGCGCCGTCCACCCTGGCAAGCTCCACCCGAAGCACAATCCGGGTGTCGGGGGTGACCCGCGCCCAATGCGCGATGCCGTGCCCCGCGACCCACACGACACCCTTGGGCGAAACGAGCAGAGGCACGGAGTCGCGCTCTTGCCGTGGCACCTGCGCATCCACGAAGTAGTCCTGCAGCTTCTTGCTGCCCCGCTCCATCCCCAGCGGCTGAAAACGGTCGCCCGGACGCCGACCTCGCAGGCTAAGCTGCCCACCGAGGGAGTCTGCATCGAGGTGCGCCGTGAAACCTGGCGAGTGCAGGCTCTCCGGCACGGGCACATACTCCGCTTCCACTCGCCAGTCCCGAATCGACGTGACTCCCGGCACGCACAGTTGGCGCTCGCCCTCAAACGGCAGCAACTGCGGCCTGCCGCCGGGTGGGTGGAACACCAGTTCTCCATGGCGCACTTCCATCCGGACGCCGCCCGGCAGCTCTGCCTCCCTGCCCGAGGGGCCGCTCGACAAGCGCAGGGCCTCCTCCACGTGCACCGCGTCTAGCGTCCCGATTGTGCCGCGGGCCTGCCGGTGCCCCCGGCGCACAGCGAGTCCCCGCAGCGCAGGGTGCAACGCACGAAATCGCTCGCGGTCCAGCGAGACTGCGCCATGAGACGCCGACGCCATCGCCGGCCATTCGGCGTCCAGCGCGGCCTCCATGAAGTCCAGCGCGCCGTCAGCGGTGTTGGCCAGTCGTGCCAGCGCCGCTACGGCCTGTGGGTTCAATCGCTCCAGTAGCGGCACCACTTTCAGGCGAACCAGATTGCGGGGGATCCGGGCATCGTCGTTGGTCTCGTCCTGCAGGGGCGAGAGGCCGAGCTCGCGGCAATAGGCTTGCGTCTCGGTCCTGCGGAGGCCCAGCAGTGGGCGAAAGAGGCGGATGCCCACCCCGTCGTCGATGGGGGCATCGCTCAGAATGCTCATGGCGCGAAGGCCTGCGAGGCCAGCGCCTCGGACGGCGTGGAGCAGCACCGTTTCCGCCTGGTCGTTTGCCGTGTGCCCGGTCGCGACGACCGACGCGCCCGTTTGGGCTGCGACGCTCGTCAGCGCTTGGTAGCGGGCGTCGCGCGCCGCTGCCTCTGAAAACGAGTCGTCAGGTCGACGGGGCACGTCCACGGCAATGACGGTGAAAGGAAGATCGAGCGCCGCGGCGCGTTCTCGCACGAAGTCGGCATCCTGAGCGGAGTTGGTCCGGAGGCCGTGGTCCACGTGCGCTACGGACAGCGAAAGCCTATGGGAGTCTCTGAGGCAGTGCAGGGTGTGGAGCAGGGCCAGGGAGTCCGGGCCGCCGGAAACCGCCGCAACGAGCCGGGAGCCTGCCAGCCCTGCAGCCTCCACGTGCCGCGCCACCGCCTGTGGCAGCGTCGCCACTAGTAGTCTCCATCGGACTGCTGCTCCTCAGCGCCAATGGGCGACATGTAGTGGATGCGCACCTTGTCCACCCGCAGCCCGTGCATCTCCGTGATGGTGAAGTTGACGTTGCCGTACCGGTATTGCTGGCCCTCCGACGGGATGCTGCCGATGCGCTCCAGCAAGAAGCCGGCCACCGTCTCGTAGTCGCCGTCAGGCAGGGTCAGGCCCACGCGCTCCGTGAGATCTTGCAGGCGGAGCGCGCCGTCCACGGCAAAGGTGACCTCGTCCAAGGCCTCCACCTCTTCCTCTTCGTCTTCAAAGTCGCCGGTGAACTCCAGCGGGCCCAGGACCTCTTCGCCCAGCTTGACGAGGGTGACTAGCCCGACGATCACGCCAAACTCGTCCACCGCAACCGCCGCGGAGTCGTCGGCCTCCTGCATCTCCTCGAGCAGCTCCGACGCGAGCTTGGTATCGGGCACAAAGACCGCCGGTCGTGCGAGCACCGTCACGTCGCCGCCCAGTCCGATGTGGTGCAGCGCCAGGCCGCGCAGCACGTCGGTGGCGCCCAGTACGCCGACGATGTTCTCGTAGACGCCCGCGTACACCGCATAGTGGCTGCGGGGCCTTCGCCCAAGGAGTGCGAGGAACTCGCCCAACTCCGTTCCCTTCTCGACCATGACCAACTCAGTCCGGGGCACCATGACCTCCCGGACCTGGTGTTCGGCGAAGCGCAACACGCGCTCCATGATGCGGCCCTCGCGGGAGGCGACGGCGCCGGACTCCCGGCCCTGTGAGATCATCGCGCGCATCTCACCCTCGGTCATCTTAATGCGCGCGTTTGTCCCCCCGAAGGGCTTGAGCGCCAGGTCCACGATCATGTTCAGGACAGTCACGATGGGCAGCAACACCCGCCCCAGCAACGTGACCGGCGGTGCTACCAACAACGACGCAGTTTCCGCGTGCCGCACGCCGATGGCCTTGGGGATGGTCTCCCCGAAGACCAGCAGGAGAACGGTGACCACGGCCGTCGCCACCGCCACCGCGAGCCCCTCCGAGCCGATGAGCTGCACCGCGACGGCCGTGCCCAGGGCGGCGGCGGCCGTGTTGGTCAGGTTGTTGGCAAAGAGGATGGTGGGGAGGAACCGCTGCGGGTTCTCCACCAGACGGGCAACCACGCGAGCGCCCGGGACCCTGCTGCGAACCATGTACTGCAAGCGAACGCGCTGCACGGAAAGGAGAATGGCCTCAGAGGCAGAAAAAAGCGCAGAGAATGCCAGAGCAAAGACGAGGAGGACAATGTAGATCGCCAAGCTGCCTTGCGGCATTTGTGGAGGTCCCTCCGGACCAAGGCTTCGCCCCTCTCGGGGTCACCGGGCGCTGGTCCATCGCCCACTTCGAGATGAGGCGCACGGGCCTGCTTCTTAGGCGATGAATAGTAGCATCGACCCCCGCATGCTGTCAAAATCTGCTGCCAATTGCAGCCAGCCGGCGGCAATGGCGCATCAGCGGCCGCCTTGCTACTCGGCCATCATCTCCGTTACGCGATTCTGGACGAGCATGGCCACCTCGCGGCGGGGCATTGTCGCGTCGACGACCATCCACCGCTCCGGCTCCTGTTGCGCCAATGCGAGGAATCCCTCGCGCACGTGCAAGTGGAAGGCTACGTCGGCGGCATCCGCATGGGCCAGCGCCGCCTCAAACCGGTCTCTGTCCCGAGGCCGACGCCGCATCAGGGCAACATCCACCGGCAAGTCCAGCAACACCGTCAGGTGCGGCTGCAGCCCGCCGGTGGCCGCCTCGTTCAGGCGCCGCAGCTCATCCACGTCCAACCCGCGCCCGTAGCCCTGGTAAGCCAAGGTGGAATCGCCGAACCGGTCGGAGACCACGACGTCGCCGTCCGCCAAGGCGGGCGCGATGACCTCCTCCGTCAGCTGCGCCCGCGCCGCGACGAACAACAGCGCCTCTGCTCGCGGGCCAATAGGCATTTGCCCGAACTTTACCAATCGCCGGATACGCGCGCCGAGGGCGGTGCTGCCGGGCTCGGCCACGGTCACAACCCGACGGCCGGCGTCTCGCAGAAAGGCAGAGAGCACGCGCACCTGCGTCGACTTGCCGGCGGCCTCCCCGCCCTCAAAGGTGATGAAGAGTGGTTGGGGCACGTACTGCTCCCCTGTCGTCGTTACGGGTGGAAGATCACCACGCGGCGTTGCGGCTCGCGGCCCAGGCTCGCTGAGCCGAGGTTGTAGCGCTCGGCCAACTGGTGCTGCAGGCGGCGAACGTAGGAGGTTTGCGGCGACAGCTCGACCGATGGCCCGCCGTCCATGACCTGCACCACGGCCTCCTCCGTTTCCTCCATCGCACTCGCGATGCGTTGGCGGCCGTCGCCACCCCAACCCGCGCTCAGAGACTTGAGGAACTGCTCCATCTGCAACTGCGAGTTCTTGCGCAGGACGTAGATGGGCAGCCCCTTCTCCTGGGCGTACTGGAGCGACTCGCCGCGCTTGCGGTAATGCACCTTGGTGGTCAGCACCATGTCCGCATCCTGCACGGCGGCGGTCACCTCGGCGCCGATGCCGAGAGTGCGAGCGGTCTCCATGAGCCTGTCGCGGCTCACGCCGTAGGAGAACACCCTGGTAATCTTGGTAGCAATCTGCGCCACCGTCTCCCGGATGGGCTGCGTGTCCCGGGCAAGCCGCGAGGGGGCAACACCGGCGGGCCGGGCGGGCGGCGTGAAGGCCTGAGGTCGCTGCGACGGCTCCCGGCGGCGCGTACCTCCGCCGCCGCCAAAGCCGCCACCCTGCTGCGGCCCGCCCGCCGAGGCCAGGTAGATGGGCTCACCGAGGCCGTGCTCCACGACGCCGGCGGCGTTCAGCTTGCGTTGCTCCGGCGACACCGGGAAGCCTCGCAGCAGCGTATCGACGGTGCTGGCGATCTCCTCATGAACGGCCACCCGGTCCCACGTCTGGATCTCGACCATTGCGTCGAAGGACGGGGGGGCCTTGCGCTCCAGCACGCTCTTGCGCGTGCCGCGCCGACGCGCTTCCTCGTCGCCCAGGGTGACGGTCTGCACGCCGCCGACAAGGTCAGCCAGCGTGGGGTTCATGAGCAGGTTGTCGAGGCTGTTGCCATGGGCCGTGGCGACGAGTTGCACGCCGCGCTCGGCGATGGTGCGCGCAGCGGCGGCCTCCGCCTCGGTGCCCATCTCGTCGATGACGATGACCTCCGGCATGTGGTTCTCCACCGCCTCGATCATCACCGCGTGCTGCTGCGACGGGGACCCAACCTGCATGCGCCTCGCGCTGCCGATGCCCGGATGGGGCACGTCGCCGTCGCCCGCGATCTCGTTGGACGTGTCGACGATGACGACGCGCTTGTGGGCGTGGTCAGCCAGGACGCGGGCCACCTCGCGCAGCATCGTCGTCTTGCCGACGCCCGGCCTGCCAAGCATCAGGATGCTCTTGCCAGACAAGACAAGGTCCTCAATGATCTTGCTGGTGCCGAAGACCGCGCGGCCCACGCGGCAGGTCAGGCCAATCACCTTGCCGTTGCGGTTTCGCATGCCCGCGATGCGGTGCAGCGTCCGCTCGATGCCGGCGCGGTTGTCGCCGCCGAAGGGGCTCAAATTGGACACCACGCCATTGATCTCGTCCTCAGTGGTGTCCTGCTGCCCCATCGCCTCCTCTCGATCGAAGAAGCGTGCCTGGGGCGGCCTGCCCAGGTCCAGGATGATCTCCAAGAGGCCGTCCAGGGGTTCGAGGTTCTGCAACCAACGGCGGACACGCTGGGGCAAGACCTCCAGCAGGGACTCCAAGTCATCCACAACCACCTTTTGCACCATGGGCTCCATGGCGTCCGCCATGACGGCGGCGCCTGCAGGCTGGGCTTCGGCGGTGTCTGGGATGTACTGGGTCAATGCCCACCTCCGTCAAGTGTCATGTACGCACTACCTCGCGCCGGTACGTTCCAACGCGAGGGCGGCCATTTCCAGGAAATAGCGATGGAACCGGACGTCAGTGGTGAGCTCCGGGTGAAAGGACGTCGCCAGCACGTTGCCCTGCTGCACCGCGACTGCCGAGCCGTCGGGCAGGGCCGCCAGCGTCTCGACGCCCTGCCCCGTCGAAACGAGGGCGGGCGCCCGGATGAACACCGCCGGGATGGGCTCGTCGCCGAGGACCGGGACCGTTAGCTCCGACTCGAAGCTCTGCAGTTGCCGTCCGTAGGCGTTCCTATCGACGATTATGTCCATGAGCCCCAGGGGCAACGGCCGCTCATCCGTCAGGGCCTGCGCCAACAGGATCATGCCGGCGCACGTCCCCCACACGGGCATGCCCTCGCGGGCGCGGCGCTGCAGCGGCTCGCGCAACTCGTGGAGGTCCAGCAGGTGGGCCATCGTGGTGCTTTCGCCGCCGGGGATGATGAGGGCGTCGACGGTATCGAGGTCGCGGGGCAGGCGCACCTCGACAGGGTCTGCGCCAAGGCGGCGCAGCGAGATTTCATGCTCGAGGAAGTCGCCCTGCAGTGACAGGACGCCTATGCGAACGTCGGGAGCCGCCCGCTCAGGGGCTTGCGAGTCTCTGTTCCAAGCAACCGGGGCAAGGGGCGTTGCACCTCGGTGTATTGCCAAAAAGCGTTCCTCCGGTAGCTTTATGTGTGCCGCCGCGGACGCCGGCAGTTACCAGCCGCGGACAGCCAGCAGCTCCTCCGGTTTGAGCATTCTAACGTCGATGCCGGGCATCGGGGCGCCGAGGCCCTTGGAGACCTCCGCCACAACGTCCCAGTCCTGGTAGTGGGTCACGGCCTGCACGATGGACTTGCCACGGCGGGCCGGGTCGTCTGACTTGAAGATGCCGGAGCCGACGAAGACGCCGTCGCAGCCGTGCCACATCATCAGGGCGGCGTCAGCGGGCGTTGCGAGGCCACCGGCGGCGAAGTTGACAACGGGCAGCCGTCCCAGCCGCTTGACCTCGACTACGAGGTCCAGGGACGCGCCAAGGTTCTTGGCCTCGGCGGGCAGCTCGTCGTCCGGCATGTTCTGGAGCCGGCGGATGTGGTCCGTCACGGAGCGGATGTGCCGGACGGCCTCGACGACGTTGCCGGTGCCGGCCTCACCCTTGGTGCGAATCATCGCCGCGCCCTCGCCGATGCGTCGCAGCGCCTCGCCGAGGTCCCGGCAGCCGCAGACAAAGGGAACCTTGAAATCGTGCTTCCACACGTGGTGGCTCTCGTCGGCGGGCGTCAGCACCTCGGACTCGTCGATGTAGTCGACGCCGATAGCCTCTAGGATGCGGGCCTCCGCGAAGTGGCCGATGCGGCACTTCGCCATGACGGGGATGGTGACGGCCTCCATGATGGAGAGGACCATCTCCGGGTCAGACATGCGTGCGACGCCGCCGTCAGTGCGAATGTCGGAGGGGACGCGTTCCAACGCCATGACAGCGCAGGCGCCGGCGTCCTCGGCGATCTTGGCATGCTCGGCCGTGACAACGTCCATGATGACGCCGCCCTTGAGCATCTGGGCCAAGCCCATCTTGACTCCCCACGTACCCTCAGTGCCATTCCCCGCGCCGTTTGTCACAAGTGTGCTCCAGTCCTAAGATGGATGAACCCCGGAAGGTCAACTCCATTATACGTTTCACCCTATGCTGCGGCAATGAACGCTCGCACTGAAGGCACGGAACACAGGCACACTCGTGCATGGGGCGGTGACGGCGGGAGGGGATTCGGGCAATTCGGAAACCCTGGTGATTGGGGTTGACACACCCAAACCGAAAGGGGACAATAGCTGAACGCGGCGCACCCTACGGGGCGCGCCTTGGCACCTTAACAGTGGAAGAGTGGAAAGAAGGTAGGGTTCACTTTAGCTGGAGAGTATGATCCTGGCTCAGGGTGAACGCTGGCGGTGTGCCTAATGCATGCAAGTTGAGCGCCTCGCTTCGGCGGGGAGCAGCGAACGGCTGAGGAACGCGTAGGTAACCTACCCTTCGGTGGGGGACAACCCCGGGAAACCGGGGCTAATACCGCATACGATCTCCCGGTTGCGACCGGGAGAGGAAAGTCGTAAGACGCCGAGGGAGGGGCCTGCGTCCCATCAGGTAGTTGGTGGGGTAAAAGCCCACCAAGCCGACGACGGGTAGCTGGTCTGAGAGGACGATCAGCCAGAGGGGGACTGAGACACGGCCCCCACTCCTACGGGAGGCAGCAGCAGGGGATCTTGGGCAATGGGCGAAAGCCTGACCCAGCGACACCGCGTGGGGGATGAAGGCCTTTGGGTCGTAAACTCCTTTTCCAAGGGAAGATAATGACGGTACCTTGGGAATAAGCCCCGGCTAACTACGTGCCAGCAGCCGCGGTAAAACGTAGGGGGCAAGCGTTACCCGGAATCACTGGGCGTAAAGGGCATGTAGGCGGCTCGGTCCGTCGTCGGTGAAAGGCCTCAGCTTAACTGGGGAGCGGCTGGCGATACCACCGGGCTAGAGGGCAGCAGAGGTGAGTGGAATTCCCGGCGTAGCGTTGATATGCGTAGAGTTCGGGAGGAACACCAGTGGCGAAGGCGGCTCACTGGGCTGTACCTGACGCTAAGGTGCGAAAGCGTGGGTAGCAAACAGGATTAGATACCCTGGTAGTCCACGCCCTAAACGATGGATACTAGGTATGGGGGGTATCGACCCCCTCCGTGCCGGAGCTTACGCGTTAAGTATCCCGCCTGGGGAGTACGGCCGCAAGGCTAAAACTCAAAGGAATTGACGGGGGCCCGCACAAGCGGCGGAGCGTGTGGTTTAATTCGATGCAAAGCGAAGAACCTTACCAGGGCTAGACATGATGGTAGTAGGACCCCGAAAGGGCGACGACCCGTTGAGTCGGGAACCATTACAGGTGCTGCATGGCTGTCGTCAGCTCGTGCCGTGAGGTGTTGGGTTAAGTCCCGCAACGAGCGCAACCCCTGTCCTGTGTTGCACTCTCACAGGAGACAGCCCCCCGCAAGGGGGAGGAAGGTGGGGATGACGTCAAGTCCGCATGGCCCTCACGCCCTGGGCTACACACACGCTACAATGGTGAGGACAACGGGCAGCAATCCCGCGAGGGGGAGCCAATCCCAACAAACCTCATCTCAGTTGGAATCGGAGGCTGCAACCCGCCTCCGTGAACGCGGAGTCGCTAGTAACCGCAGGTCAGCACCACTGCGGTGAATACGTTCCCGGGCCTTGTACACACCGCCCGTCACGTCATGGAAGCCGGTAACACCTGAAGTCGCCGCGCTAACCCTCGGGAGGCAGGCGCCGAAGGTGGGACTGGTGACTGGGACGAAGTCGTAACAAGGTAGTTGTACCGGAAGGTGCGGCTGGATCACCTCCTTTCTAGGGAGCTTCTCCCTTCACGGGGAGATATCCTAGGTCGGTGAAGCCCCCCAGTCCCGAAAGGGACAAGCCCCGCCACTCTCGCGGGGCCCAATGGGGACCGTTTCAGAGAGCACAACATTCGGAGCTTCGCCTTCTTTCCACTCTTTCACCGTTAAGGTGTCTTCTTTTGCCTTACGGCTGCCCCTGTCCCCTCACCCTATGCCCCTCGGATTGCTTCGCTTCGCACTTATCCGTCGACGCTCGTTGAAGCCGCAAAAGCGGAGACCTCGCTCCCTTCCGCAGGCGCGGACGTAGCCGGCGACTGCAGGCATTGGCATGTGCGGCGCCATCGCCTCCGGTCGAAAGCGCTCCCCTGCGGGCTCGCAGTGCAGCCCCTTGCCCCATCTGGTATTATGGTGACCTCAGGATGTCCATAGGAGACCGGGCACCCTATCGGTCTCTTCAGAGAGGAGCGCAATGGCAGAAATCGTACTAGGAATCGGAACGTCCCACAGTCCAATGCTCGCCCAGCCGCCTGAACTCTGGGCAGTGCATGGCCAGAACGACAAGCGCAACCAGGAGTTGGTCTTCCCGCCGGATGGCGTCATCTACGCCTACGACGAGGCTGCTGAGCGAGCCAACCCCGACATTGCCAAGCTGGTTGACCCGGAGCTGTTCAAGAAGCAGCACGCCAACCTGACCGCAGCCATCGACGAGTTGGCCAAGAGTCTGAGCGACGCTAAGCCGGACGCTGTTATCATCATCAGCGACGACCAGGACGAGATCTTCTTTGAAGACAACATGCCCATGTTCAACATCTTCTGGGGCGACACCATACCCCTCATCGCTCGCACGCCTCCTGAGGACGCGCCGCCCGCGGTCAAGGCCATGGCTTGGGGCTACGGCGACGTCTCCATGGACGTCCCCGTCCATACAGAGTTGGGCCGACACATCATTGAGCACATGATCGACAACGAGTTCGACGTATCGCACTCCAAGTACATCAGGGAAGAGTCCGGCGGCATGGTTGCTCGCCGCTACCCCACCCCCAACGGCGAGTCCACGTACGCCCGCACCACGGAGCCCCGCAAGCAGGGCATGCCCCATGGCTTCTCCTTCGTCATCAAGCGGCTCATGGACAACAAGCCAGTGCCCATCGTGCCCGTCTCCCTGAATACCTGCTACCCGCCCAACCAACCGACGCCGAGCCGCACCTACGCCTTCGGCCAGCAGATCAGGGCTGCGGTCGAGAGCTGGAAGCCCGGCGCCCGCGTAGCCGTGATCGGCTCCGGCGGCCTCAGCCACTTTGTGGTGGACGAGGAGCTGGACCGCGCGGCCCTGAAGGCCATGGTTGAGAACGACGCCGAAACCCTCTCCAACCTCCCGCGGCACCGTCTGAACTCCGCGGCCTCCGAGACTCGCAACTGGATCGCCGCCGCGGCCGCATCCTCACACCTCAAGGGTGAGATCCTGGCCTACGAGCCCGTATACCGCACGCCCGCAGGCTCCGGCGGCGGCTGGGGCATGGTCCGCTGGAACGGCAGCGGCCACTAGTCCCACCCAACAGCGCATAAGGAAGGGCCTCTCCGGCAACCGGAGAGGCCCTTTCGCTTTTCGTTCACCCATTGCCGTGACCGCGTCCTCAGCCTGTCTTGTGGCCCTTTGACGGCTTGCCGAAGAAGCCTGTCTTGAGTCTGACGAAGCCTGTCCTGAGCCTGACGAAGCCTGTCCTGAGCCTGACGAAGGGGGTCCTGGCAAATGCGGACCCTGCCATCCGCTCCTTGCGCCCGGGTCCAATGCGCTCTTACGCTGTCCTCGTGAGCAAGAGAAGCAAGCAAGACCAGGACCAACCCAAGTCAGCGACAGGACGGAAGCGGCCGGGGGCCCCACAGGGCAACCAGAACGGCAGGAAGCACGGCCTCTATTCCGAGCTGTATCCCGTTGACTTCATGGACACCTTCGCACGCCTCCAGCAGGAGCAGGGCCGCCCGCCTATGAACCCTGAGGTGGCTCGTCGGCTTGCCGCCCTCACCCGCGATCCACGCATGTCCACACGGCTGCTCGCTGACACCGTCAACGCCATGCGCACCCTGATTACCTTTCAGAGGGCGATCAACAGACTGGAGCAACTGAAGCCGCGATGACCCGAATGCGCAGACCGGAGTCCGCCGGTACAATGCAGCACAACCCATTTCTCATAGGAATTGAATCAGGCGGCCTAATGCGGCGCAATGCAAGACAACGGGTATGTCAGCTACAACCACAGGCCAATCGTCACATCGGCATGAACGCCCAAAAGACCAAGCTAACGCTGGCGTTTCCACGTACAATCGTCTTGAAGATTTCGCGCCTGAACTCAACTCAATGCGGTGGTCCCGTTGCCGCTAGGCAAGCGCTCGGCGCGGACACCGACGCCGCCGGTTCCATGCACCCAAAGCCTGTCGAAGGGAGCCTGTCGCCCCTAGTCCGTGAGCACCAGCGGGGCCAGCCGGACGTTGGGGTCCAGCGGGTTCCGCGCCCGGGCCGCCGCCACGTACCGGTCCGCGTCCTCCTGCAGCATCAGCCGCTCGCTGACCAGGGCGTCGGCCGCCGCCTGGATACGCTGCACGTACTCTTCGTGGGTGGCGTAGCGCTCTTCAATGGACGGGCGCGGGTCTCCGGCGGCATCGCGCTCCGCCCTGGTGCGGGCGAAAGGCACGAAGCTGCCCGACAGGGAGAAGAAGTCGCCGGTCCCCACGCCCTCCTTGCGGAGGCTCCAGCCAGTGTGGGTGCCAACGGGCACCTGAATCTCCGGCGTGCGGATGCCCGCGATGTCGTTGCCGTCGGCGTCGACCGTCGGCAGCTGCAGGTGGTACTCCTGCCCGTCGACAGGCTGCGGCGGGTGTTGGGTAACCAGACCCCTCTCGAAGTCGGGGCCGTATTCGTACTTGGGCAGGCGGCTGGGAGACGGCGGCAAGTTGAAGCCTGGAATCACCGGGTAGTTCCCGATGACATCCTCCCACCACTCGAGTGTGCCGTCCGCGCGACGAGGCACCAGGCTCTCTGGCGGGGGCGTGCCGTCAGTGGCCCAGCGGTCCATATTCTCCAGCGCGGCGCGGAGTGTTGGCCCGTTGGACATTGGGTTGTTCATGTGCTGGGTGAAGTCACCCTCACCAGCGCTGGCGCCGCCGTGCTGCGCGCTGGCGATCACGTACATGCGGACGTTGTCCTCGAAGTCCAGGTCGTCGCCGTTCCGCGGGTCGGTGTGCCCCAGCGACGCGTGCCGCTGCCAGTATTCCGTGTTGGTATGCGTGTGGACCACCAGCGGGTCCGACTCCGGCCGCTTCAAGACGGCGTCTATTTCTTCCGTGAACGGGTCCGGCACTGCGGAGTAGGCGAAGGGATACCACTCGGACGGCCACTGATGCTCCTCATGCTGGCGAGGGTAGCGGCCCACCTGCGCGAAGCGGGTATTGATGAAGACGCGCCCGCCGCCAGACACGTGGGGGTAAACGGCGTCGAACACGCGACGGCCCGAGGGGTCGACGTTGTAGCCGTCGTAGACGAACTGCCGCACTACTCGAGAGGAGAGCGACTGCCCGTACGTGTACACCCTGTCGAAGGCGCCGGCGAGGGGGTTCGGGTTGCCGTCGGCGTCAGCGTCGTCGTAGCGCAGGAAGGAGAGCACGTCCCGCACGCTCACCAGCCCCAGACCCATGACGCGGGAGCCCTTGGTTGCGTAGATCAGCTCGTAGATGTGTCCTGGCTGAAAGCCGTTCTTCAGGTACAGGTGGGTCTTGGAGGGCATGACCTTCACTTGGCCGGTGGCGTCCGGCCCAATGGTGGCGAAGGCCCACTCGTCCGGGGGTACCTCCTGCCGCTCGTCACGCTCCAGCTCCCGCCGCGTCAGCGTGGCGCCGTCCGGGTCCGTGGGCTCGTAGGAGCGGATGGCCTTGTTGCCACTCAGTGGAATGGATAGGACCCCCTTGTCGTTGGCGATGAACTCCTGCCGAACGACACCCTCCACCGGCTTACCGTCCTCCAGCGCCTCCGGCAGGTCGCACGTTATCAGGCCGTCGATGGGCAACAGGTCGCCCTGCCAGCCGGAAAAGACGACAGTGTAGCCCTTGCGCATCAGGTAGCCGTTGCCTGCGTCGGCCAGCGTGATGGGGTCTGGCCCTCGCGGCGAGTCATTGAAGCTCGAAAGAGCCGTCCGGTTGCCGCGGTTGTTGACGTCGTAGAGGATGCGCCGGTTGCCCCTGTCGAGGTCCACCGGCTTGAGAATATCCAGGTCGGCGCTGAGCTCGACAAGCCCACGGTCGTTTCGCGGGGCCAGCGCCAGGTCAACGACGTTGCTGTTGGCCGGGTCGTTGGGATCCAGTGCAAAGTGGGCGGTGCCCACCAGCCGCTCGTACGGGCCCACATCGCCGAAGGCGTGCCCCTCGGCAAAGCTGCGCCGTCTGTCCAGGTCCAGGCGAATCTCTGTGTTCATTGCGCTTCCCCCACAGCAATCTCTTGTGTGTGCCGGTGACGTGTGCAGTCTATGCGCGCGCGATGCGCGTGGCAAGGCGGCACTCTGCCGCATACCCTATACTGGCGGTAACGCCCGGCACGCGGCGGGCGCGATTGAAGGAGGAGTCATGCGGCTGGAAGGCAAGGTGGCGATGATTACGGGCGCCGCACGCGGCATGGGGCCTCGGAGGCCCTGATGTTCGCCATGGAGGGCGCAAGAGTCGCCGTCGCGGACATACTGGAGGACGAGGCCCAAGGGGTCGTCACGCAAGTAGTCGAGGCTGGCGGCGAGGCGATCTTTGTGCCCCTGAATGTCGCTGACGAGGCAAACTGGGCGGCGGCGGTGGCCGCTGTGATAGGCGAGTTCGGCGGTTTGGACATTCTGGTGAACAACGCCGGCGTTGATGGCGCGCACGAGCCGCATCTTCTGGACACCGACCCTTGGGACGAGGTGATGGCGGTGAACGCCAAGGGTGTGTTTCTCGGTATGAAGACCGTCCTGCCGGAAATGCGAAAGGCGGGCAAGGGCTCCATCGTGAACGTGTCATCCATCGCCGGATTCGTGGGTATGGAGGGCACGCACATGGGCTACAACGCTTCGAAGGCAGCGGTACGCATCATGACCAAATCCGCAGCAGTGCAAAGCGCGAAGCAGGGCGTTCGGGTGAACTCCGTGCATCCCGGCATCATGCCGCCCATGGTCAGGACGGTCCGCCCTCCCGAGAGGCAGCGCTACCTGGAGGCCGAGAAGATTCCCATGGGACGCATCGGCAGGGTTGAGGAGGTGGCGGCAGGCGTGCTGTTCCTTGCCTCCGATGAGGCCTCCTACATCACCGGCACGGAACTGGTCATAGACGGGGGCTACTTGGCGGTTTGAGGCCCAGGTGGGCCCATCTACTCCTGAAAGTCCACGCGGACCAGCGGACTCTCCACAACCCAGCGGTCCAGTTCCAGGTGGGCCATCCGGCTCTCCGCTTCCTTCATCTTTACGAAAATGTCTCGCTTGGCGTCCGGGTCGGTGATCGGCACGGCCCGCGATGGGATGTCCCGCTGGAGGCTCTCCTTGACGTGGAAGGTGAAGTCCGGGTTGGCCAACAGGTTGGCGTGCCAGGAACGCTTGCCCGGCATGCTGGACAGGTAGACGGCGCCGTCAACGACGTGGCACCAGATCTCGATGCGGCGCTGCTGGCCGGACTTGCGCCCGGTGGTAGTGATGTCCACGTTGCGGTCAACTTCAAGCGCTTGCAGTACAGCATCGTCCATGTCAATTGCTCCCTTTGAGGATGTCCCAACTCTAGTTACCCTCGCCCATGCTGTCCAGCCGCTTCCGTTGACGCGCAAAGGGCCGCTCACTACACTACCAGCAATCTCCCAACTCCCCTGAGGAGGTGACGCATGGCGAGGATTCGGCACATCGCCCTGGCCACGCAGGACCCGGAGGCCACGGCGAAGTTCTACAAGGAGGGCCTTGGTCTCAAAGAGGTGGGCAAGGTCAACTCCACCACCGCAGAGGGCTACTACCTGAGCGACGGCCACGTGAACTTGGCCGTGCTGAAGTTCAAGGGCGACGACCCCGCTACGACGGAGGGCATCCTTCGATACACGGGCGTGCACCACTTCGGCGTGCAGGTGGAGAACATGGACGAGGCCCGCGCTCGAATCGAGGCGGCGGGGGCCGTGCATCGTCCCTACCCGGGGACAGAAGAGATGGTCGCGCGAGGCAACGTCGAGGTGAAGTTCTCGGGGCCGGACGGGGTCACCGTGGACCTGTCAGAGACCGGTTGGCTGGGCACGTCATAGCATATGCCCGCCGGCGAACCTCATAGCCGTAGGTAGAAGGCAATAGAAGCGTCCAATAGAGAGGAGAGCATTATGGGAAGGATCAAGCACATCGCCATCGCTACCCAGGACCCAGAAGCCACCGCCAAGTTCTACAAGGAGGGCCTTGGCCTGCGTGAAGCGGGCGTGGTCAACTCCGTCGCGGCGGAGGGCTACTATCTCACCGACGGCTACATCAACGTGGCCATCCTCCGTTTCAAGGACGACGACGCCGCCACGACCGAGGGCTCTCCGCGCTACACCGGCATCCATCACTTTGGCTTCGAGGTAGATGGCATGGCAGAGGCCGAGGAGCAAATCCTCGCTGCCGGCGCTGTGCACCGCCCCAGCGCCATCACCACGGAGAACCAGCAGCGGCCGCATTCCGGCAACGTCGAGGTGAAGTTTGTCGCCCCGGACGGCGTCACTGTAGACCTGTCAGAGGCCGGCTGGGCGGGAACTGCGCCAGACTAGCAACAAGAACAGTCCAGGAAATGCCAGGGGGCGGTCCACTATGGCCGCCCCCTTTGCTTTCCCCAAAGCTGCCCCTAGAGCCCAATCGCTGACTAGCCGTTATCTGAACAGGTCCATCAGGGCTTGCAGCGCCGCCTCATTGTACCTGAAGGTGGCCGGGTCCCACTCCATGTCGATCTCCGGAAGTTCAACCCTCTTGCTGATGGTCCCGGTTACGCGCGTAAGGGCAGTTTGCGTGTAGACCAGCATCACCGCTCCGTCTTCCACTATGCACTCATTGGTGTATAGCTGCGGAGTGCTGCCGCAATCTGCGTACCAGTTTTCCTCTTCATAGTAGCCGGAAGGCGCTACGCCGGGTTTCAGTATGAGTATGTTATAGACGTTTCCTGCGTCCGGTTCTTCAAACACGTAGGTGAATGTGCCTCCCCCGCAGAGCCCTATGGTGTGCACAATTCCGGTACTTGCAGGGGCCAACACCAGGTCCACCGCCTGGTCCTCGGCGAACTTGGTCTCGATCTCCGAGTACATGATGTTGTTTGGGTCCTGACTGGTGCCGTACCCAAAGACGTGGCCCAGTTCATGCCAGAGCAGACGCCTGACGGTCTCGCCGTCGTAGGGGGCCCATTCTCCGTTGCAGTTCGTCTCCCCCAATGGCACCAGGACTCGCCGCCCCTCGCCAACAAGGGTGTCCAAGTGGCCGCCCGCGTCCCGAAGCCACCCAATTGTGAAGTCTGGGTCCTCCTCGGGCCCGGACGGACTGACGTTGAACCCCTGACTATTCCACGCTGTCAGGCCGTCCTCGACGAGTTGGAGGGCCTCTGAAACGTCCTCCCCCGCATAGGCCGGAAGGTCATCCATAGTGAACGTAAGCAACCCTGTCACAACTCCGTGGAGGAGAAGTTGGCTCATGGCCTGCTCACGCGCCACGTCCTCCCGGGCCTGCGTCCTGGCCGCAGCCAACTCGCGCTCGACCTGCTGCTTGGCCAAGCGTTCATTCGAGGTCGCCCGGTTGGCTTCCTGTGCGGCTTGCGTCTGCCGCTGGGCCTCTTCCTCCGCAGCGACTCTTAGCTGCCGTTCTTGCTCGGTCTGCTGCTGTGCTTCGTTCCTTGCCAGTTCTTGGTCGATGCTATGTTGCTCCGCCGCCGTTCGCGTAGTTGTCTCGCGCTGCGCGGCCTCTTCCGCAACTCCCTTCGCGATGCGGGCATCGTCGACCTGCTGCTGCAGCGCCACCTGCTGCTGCTGCAGGTCGGCCACCTGCGCCTCTGCGCTTGTACGGGCCTGCGTCTGCCGGGCGATTTCCTCAGCAGCCACTGCGTCATCCCGCAGCGCTATGTCCAAGTCGCTTCGAACGGTGGAGAGAAGGTACGTTGTGAGCCCCAGCAGGGACAACATCACCACGAAACCAAGCACCGTTCCGTTCAGCAGTCTTGTGTTACCGCGCCTTCTGTTCACTTGCATGGCCATCTTCCCAAGTAGGAAAGCCAGACCGTGACAAAGCATGGTCTGGCTCCCAGGTGTATTGGCAGCTGGCGACCCGCAATCGGGCCGACCACATTACCGTGGTATGGTAATTCTTTTGCCGTCGCGACTAGCTGGGTTGACGGGTCTGGAGCGCGTGGTAGCGGAACTTTGCCCGCGCGTCGTCCAGCCGGCCTCCCTTGGCTATCTCCTCTCGGATGTTCGCCTCCGCCTCTTCGATCTCTTGGCTCGCGGTCAGGACCTCCTCAACGCGCGCCTGTGGGATGACCACGATGCCGTCGGCGTCGCCGATGACGACGTCGCCCGGGGTCACGTGGACCTCGCCCAGCGAACACGGGACGTTGATGCCGACGCACTCGACGCGGTCCTTGCCGGTGCGCATGGTGTTGCCGCGGCTGAAGATGGGGTAGCCGAGCTCCAAGCTGCGGGCGGCATCCCGGCACACGCCGTGGATGACGGTTCCAGCCAGCTTGTTGCGATGGGCCATGATTGTGAGGATGTCGCCCCAGACGGTGGCATTCGGCTTGCCCTCGTTGTCCAGCACGACGACGTGCCCCTCGGGAACTTCATCAATGTAGTCGCCCACATTGCCCGGATTCACGGCGTCGACGGGAATGGTCTTTATCGTGAAGGCGCGCCCGGCCACGCGGAAGCTCTTGTCCAGAGGCATGATGCCCACGGCCTGACCGTTGATGCCCAGCCTGTCCAGGGCATCGCTGATGGCGGTGGTCCCCATCGTATTCAGCTCTTCAATGACCTTTTCCATGGACTACTTCCTTTCCAGCATAGTTTCGTAGTTCGCTCCCATGACCTGGCTTATGGGCTTACCCGCCAGCACGTCCTTGGTCATGAGCGCTTCTCTGGCCGCTATATCCTCCGCCGCTGCCACCACATCCTCCGCGTGGTCCGCCGAGATGAAGACGACGCCGCTGCTGTCCGCGATGACCAAGTCACCCGGCTTGACCCACACGCCGCACATTTCGATTGGCTCGTTGCACGACTCCTCGATGATGCGCGTACGCGCGGTCACCTGCACCCCGGCACGCCCGTAGACCGGCAGGCCCAGCTCCCGGCTCTCGTCCACGTCCCGGACGGCCCCGTCCACGATGACGCCAGCGACTCCCCTGACCTGGGCGCCGTTGGAGAGGATGCCGCCCCAAGCCGCGCAGTCCAAGCGCCCCCGGTGGTCGATGACGATGACGTCGCCGGGATTTGCCGCCTCGATGGCTGCCGCGCCCAGGTGGCGGGTGGAGCGTTCGTCGCCAAAGGCCTTCATGCGCGTCGTGACCACCCGTCCTGTGATCTTGGCGGTGACCGTGAGGGGCCGAAGGCCGATGACGGACCCCTTCATGCCGAGCCGGTCCAAGGCGTCGGAGGCCGCGCAGGCGTCGACCTTGGAGAGGCGTTCCACCAAGGTGTCCTGGGCTGCTTCCCGCGTTGCCATAGGAGTACCCCCAATGTGAAAGTCCGTGGGCTAGTGTAACCCTTTGTGACTCCCAAAGCTAGCAGCCGGGCAGGTTCGAATCCAAGGTTTCTTGGGCAATTTCGCGGAGAAAGGGGGTTGAACAGGCCGAGCTTCAACCCCGGCGACCAGAGCCCACAAAAGAGGACCCCGCCCAGTGGGCGGGGTCCCAAATGTCCGGGTTCAGTTCGGACTTACGTCCACTCAACCATGCCCCAGCCGCCGCCGGAGCCGGCGTTGGTGCGGTATACGGGCTCGTAGCCGATCTTGGTCGCCTTCAGGTGCTCCAGCGCGCCGGAGATGGTGACCCAGTTGAGGGTCTCGGAGGCGGCGGAGTGCAGGCGGTGGCGCGGCAGGTTCATCAGGATCTCGGGGTCGTTGTCCACCATGCCCTTGAGGGCGGTGCGGTCCAGCTCCTCGTCCACGGTGAAGTGGCTCAGGCCGCCGGAGGTCATCACGGCCACCCGGGTGCCGTTGCCGCCGCCCCAGGACTCGACCGCCTTGCGGATGGCGCGGCCAAACTCAAAGCAACGCTTGGCGCTGGGCTGGTTGGGCGGGTAGCAGGTGTTCTGCCAAATGGGGACAATGGGAATGAGGTTCTCCTCCATCACGCGCTTCACCACGAAGCTCCAAGCGTGGGGCAGGCCGAACTCCCTGGGCTGGGTCACGCGAACGGTCTCCATCTCGCCGCCCGAAGAGTGGGGGTAGCGGTGGCCGACGGTACCGCCGGGGTTCTCCCGCAGGTACTTGGAGTGGGACACGTCAAAGTCGTGGTCAATCATGTACTCAATGATGTGGCGGCCCAGCTCGGAGACCACGGGGATGTCCAACTCGCGCTGCGGGTAGCCCGCGGCGGAAGCCTTGGCGGCCTCGGATGCGTCCGGCGCTACCTTGCGCGGGTAGTACTTGATGGAGTCGCCCCAGTAGACCATGAAGGCGGGCATGTTGTCCTCAAAGAGCATCTCGTCCTGGTCGTCGCCAACCATGACGGCGATGTCGGGCTTGATCCTCTTGAAGGTCTCCGCCAAGTGGAGAATGGCCGCGTCCGTGTTCTCCTTCTGCTTCTTGTGGGTCTCATAGTTGCAGAGGTCTGCAATCTTTGGGTTGGCCCGCTCCAGGGCCTCCTCAAAGCCGTAGATCTCGCCAGTGGGAGCGAAGCAGAGTTCCTTGTTGCGCTGGTCGTTCAGCGCGTGGTTGGACCAGAGTTCGGCAGGCTGCATGAGCATTGGGCTATGGGACGTTCCTATCCCCAAAACAATCTCTGGCATCTCTTCCTCCTTTGTCCTTTGAACCGTTCTTACCCCTGACTTCCTCTTGGACGCAGATTATAGACCCCGGTGGGGAACCCGTCCACCACCGGGGTCAAAACGCCGCGTTTAGGCTACGGAGAAACGGGGGAAGGCATTCTTGGCGGTGTCCTCGAAGACATTCTTGCGGTCCTGGTCCGACAGCCAGTCGATTGACTCGATGACGGGCTTCAGGTCGTCCAGCCACACGCCGGTGTCGGGGTGCTGGCTGGAACCGGAACCGGGGTTCTCCGTGCCGAACATGCAGCGGTCCGTGCCGCAGATCTGGAAGAGGAGGTCCAAGCCCTCCTTGTTGTAAAGCACGGCGTCAAAGTAGAGCTTGCGCAGGGAGTCGTCAAAGGACTCCACGTTCTTCTGGCGCCAGCGGTGGGCGCGCCATCGGCCGATCTGATAGGGGATAGAGCCGCCGCCGTGGCACATGATGATGCGCAGGTCCGGGAACGTGTCCAGGGTCTTGCGGTCCATGAGGGACATGGTGGCAATGCCCTCTTCAGTAATGAAGTGGTTGGAGTAGGTCTCGCGGTTGTTCCGGCAGGTGGCCGTGTGGATAAGGGCGGGAACCTCCAACTCAATCATCTTCTCGTAGAGGGGGTACCAGTACTCGTCGCCCATTGGCGGCATGTTGGGGTCCTGACCCTCGGATGGGTCGGGGTCGATCATGACGCCGACGAAACCGAGCTCCTTGACGCACCGCTCCATCTCCTCGAAGACGATGCTCACCGGCTCGCCCCACACCTGCGGCAGGCCGCAAACGCCGCGGTAGCGGTCAGGGTAGTAGTCGATGGACTGCTTGATGGCGTCGTTGTTGGCCTTGCAGAAGTCCTCAACGATGCTGGGCAGGGGGTCCGAGTGCATGAGCTGGAAGGGACGGGGGGAGAGGAACTGGACGTCCGTGCCGACGTCGTCCAAGCGCTTGATGTGGTTGTCCACCACGGGGCGCATCCGCTCGTCTGAGAGCTTGAGGCTGCCGCGCTGCCGGTGGATGCGGCTGGAGAGCAGGCCAGCCTTGAACGCCATAAGCTCAGGTGGGCTGTTGAGATGCCCGTGGATGTCCACAACCTTGTAGTCCGCCATAAGGCCTCCTTACGTTGCGTTTTGCTCCTGAGGCGCTCCGGAAACCATAACGGCACATACACGCACGCGCACGGGCACCCGCAACGTTAAGAGCGCCCAAAGTATCGTGCCCATTGGAGGTTGTGTCAACCTTATCGAAGCCTTGCGTCCTTGACCCGTTGCGTAATCGAGAGTATGCTCGGCGAACTATAGTGGAAGGTGTGCGCCATCCACTCGGCTTTGGCTTGGCAAAGACAATGGGAGGAAGAGAGCATGCTTACGCAGGAAGACAATGAACTGATCTGTAGGGTCGGCCCAGGCACGGCAATGGGCGAGGTCATGCGCCGCTATTGGCACCCTCTCCTCATCTCCGACGAGTTGCCGGAGCCGGACTGCCCGCCCGTTCGCGCCCGCTTGTTAGGCGAGGACCTGGTCGCCTTTCGCGACACCACCGGCAAGGTCGGCCTCCTCGCCGAGAAGTGCCCGCACCGTGGCGCGTCGCTCTACTTCGGCATCAACCAAGAATCCGGCATCATGTGCATCTACCATGGATGGAAGTATGACACCGAGGGCAACTGCGTCGACATGCCCTCCGACCTTCCCGGCAGCCGATTCAAGGAGAAGGTGCACGCCACTGCCTACTCGACCCTCGAGTCGGCAGGCGTCATCTGGGCGTACATGGGGCCCAAGGAGAAGCAGCCCCCGCCGCCCAACTTCATCTTCAACAACCTGCCGCCGGACCACGTCATCGCCTACCGCGTGCCCATCTACTGCAACTACCTTCAGAGCATGGAGGGGAACATTGACTCCACGCACCTGGGCACGCTGCACGTGTACCACCAGGACAAGGTGCCTGTGGACCTAGACACGGACAAGCCGGGCTACCCATCAGGGAAGTTCTCGCTGTACACC
This sequence comes from Dehalococcoidia bacterium, assembly GCA_965249605.1. Lineage (GTDB taxonomy): Bacteria > Chloroflexota > Dehalococcoidia > Lucifugimonadales > UBA1127 > UBA1127. Next base: position 345,855 of record OZ252245.1, on the reverse strand, counting down.
CGGGCCAAGTACCGCTACGCCCGCGTGGACGTCCAGGACACAGACTACGGCTTCCGACTGATCGCCGAGCGGCCCACGGACAACGGCAACAAGCACATTCGGACCAACTGCTTCGTGCTGCCCTACACGGCCTTCATCGCCTCCCAGCGACGCGGGCCCGCCGGCGTCCTCATCCAGGTGCCCATTGACGACCACACAAACCAGCGGGTGTCTATTCGCTACAACGTCCACCAGGCCTTCACCGCTGCCGAGCGCCGGCAGAGCATCGAGCAGGGCGCCCTCATGGACCCCAACGAGCCGAAGAAGCGGCTGAAGCGGGCGGAGAACGACTACATGATTGACCGCTGGGCCCAGAAGAACACCATTCAGGCCGGCATCTGGCCCATCCCGGAGCAGGACTACGCACTGATTGAGACCATGGGCCCCATCTACGACCGGACCAAGGAGCACCTCTACGGCGGCGACGCGGCCATCATCCGCTGCCGCCAGATGCTTCTGACCATGGCCCGCAACATCCAGGAGGGCATCGACCCGCCGGGCCTTGACCCCAACATCCCCACCCACTTGATCCAGTCTGAGGAGATCCTCGTTGGCCCGGACGACGACCCGTGGCTCGTCGCCGCAAACGCCGGGGAGACCACCAAGCGGGGTGAGCGTCTCCGCTAGAACCGACAGTTACAGAAAGGGGGAACGGAGTTCGGGCTTTATGCCGGCTACGTTCTACCTTTGTTCCTTTCGCTTCAGGCACGCTTGGAAGTCGAACGGGAGAAAGGAGCAGTCCCATGAAGAGTCCATATGCCGGAATAGCCTTACGATGGCTCTTGATATTGCTGTTGGGGGTGATGGCCGCCGCCGTGGGCTGTTCCAGCAGCGATGGTGGCGGCACTGTGGCGACGACACCCTCCCAGCAGGCCCCGACGGCCCCGCAGGCCCCGGCCCCGGCTGCAGCCCCGGACGCTCCGGCCGTTGGAACTGCTGGCGCCGCACAGGCGCCGGCCGCGGCAGCCAAGCCAGTGGCAGACCCAGGGGCAGCGCCCAGAGAGGCAATGCAAGCCAAGATCCAGCGGGCGGTCTTTGGCGTCAACGTGCTGAGCCGTGAGTACAGCATCATGCGCCACGGCAGCCAGACCCAGGCCATCCAGTACCGCCCGGAGTACGAGCACCTGGTTGCCCTGGACCCCAACACTGGAGCAACCATCCCGGAGTTGGCAACGGAGTGGTCACTCGAGCCGGATGGCCTCTCCTTCCGCTTCAAGCTGCGGAAAGGGGTCCAGTTCCACCGTGGCTGGGGCGAATTCACGGCGAAGGACGTGGTCCATACCCACGAGCAGCTGGCGCTACCGGACTCGGAACACGCCCAAGCCTTTAGCTGGGCACGAGACGTCAGTGGGGTTGAGCCGGTCAACGACTATGAAGTGATCTTTCGCCTCACCAGCCCCGATGCAAACTTCCTGAGCAAGTTGGGCGAGCAGCAGAGCATGATGCCCATCCAGAGCAAAGCCAACTTTGACGCTGAGGGCGAGCCGCCGCTCCCGGAATCGCTCTACATTGCCGGTACCGGACCGTACCAGATGCAAAGCCGGACCCTTGCAACCTACATCCGCTTTGAACGGCCTGAGGGGAATCATTGGCGCATAACGCCGGACTTTCAGGAGTTTGAGTACAAGTTCGTGGCAGAACCTTCAACTCGGCTGGCCGGACTGTTGGCAGGCGAGATGCACGTAGCTGACATTCCCAAGGACTTGCAGCCGCAGGCAACCGACAGGGGGATGAGGATCGCCAACGGCAACGTTCCTGGCCTGCGGACATGGGTCAACATCTCCTGCTGCTGGATAGACCCGGAGACGGGGGCCTACCCCGCCAGGCCGGACAGTCCATTGACCGACGTCAGGGTGCGAAAGGCGCTGTCCAAGGCCATCAACCGTCCGCTCCTCAACGAGGCCTTCTTCAAAAACGCGGCCGCGCCAATGTTCATGAACCATTTCCACCCCACACGGCTGGCGTGGAATCCCGACTGGGAGACCAACTTCCCGGAGCAGCACGGCTATGACCCAGCCGCGTCCCGGGCGATCCTTGCGGAAGCCGGGTACAACGAAAACAACCCGCTGGAGACCAACTTTGATATCGCGGAGTTGTCCCACTACGCGGGCGCCGGCGACGTGGGCGAAGGCATTGTTGGAATGTTCGCCGACGTGGGAGTGAAGGTGAACATTCTTGCCAGGGAGGCCGCGATACGCTCGGCCGCACGACGCGCATTCAAGGACGCCAACCATCTCGTCGTCTCGGCGTCCAGCTCTGACCACTTCTTTGGGTTCGCAGTTTGGACTACCCCCATCTTCTCCAAGACCAACGCCAACAACATTCCTGCAATCAATGATTTGACCAGGACGGGAATGCAGACACTGGAAGCTGAGGCGCAGTTCGCCGTTTGGAGGGACGTAGGGAACGCCTACTATGATGCCTACCTGACGCTGCCGCTCTTCTGGCTCCCCGCGGAGGCGGTGTACAACCCTGAGTTCATCTCTGACTACGTCTTCCCAGGGTCCATCACCGGCACGTGGACGCACATCCAGAACATCAGGGCGGCGCAGTAGCCGTCGGGCAGGAGGGGTGAACGCCTCCGCTAGAACCGGGAGCAACAGGAAGGGGGAACGGAGTTCGTGCTCTATGCCTGCTGCGTTCCCCCTTTGTTTTTTCGATTCAGCCACGCTTGGAAGTGGAACGAGTGAAAGGAGCAGTCCCATGAAGAGTCCATATGCCGGAATAGCCTTACGATGGCTCTTGATAATGTTGTTGGGGGTGATGGCCGCAGCCGTGGGCTGTTCCAGCAGCGATGGTGGCGGCACTGTGGCGACGACACCCTCCCAGCAGGCCCCGACGGCCCCGCAGGTGCCGGTCCCGGCTGCAGCCCCGGACGCTCCGACGGTTGGAACTTCTGGAGCCGCACAGGCGCCGGCCCCCGCAGCCAAGCCAGCGGCAGACCCAGGGGCAGCGCCGAGAGAGGCAATGCAAGCCAAGATCCAGCGTGTGATCTTTGGCGTCAACGTGCTGCAACGTGAGTACAGCATCATGCGCCATGGCAGCCAGACCCAGGCCATCCAGTACCGCCCGGAGTACGAGCACCTGGTTGCCCTGGACCCCAACACCGGGGCAACCATTCCGGAGTTGGCCACGGAGTGGTCACTTGAACCGGATGGCCTTTCCTTCCGTTTCAAGCTGCGGAAGGGCGTCCAGTTCCACCGTGGCTGGGGCGAGTTCACGGCGAAGGACGTGGTCCACACCCACGTGCAGCTGGCGCTACCGGACTCGGAACACGGCCAGGCCTTTAGCTGGGCACGGGACGTCAGCGAGGTGGAGCCGGTCAACGACTACGAGGTGATCTTTCACCTCACCAGCCCCGATGCGAACTTCCTGAGCAAGTTGGGCGAGCAGCAGAGCATGATGCCCATCCAGAGCAAAGCCAACTTTGACGCTGAGGGCGAGCCGCCGCTCCCGGAATCGCTCTACATCGCCGGCACCGGACCGTACCAGATGCAAAGCCGGTCCCTCGGCAGCTACATCCGCTTTGAACGGCCTGAGGGGGATCACTGGCGCATAACGCCGGACTTTCAGGAGTTTGAGTACAAATTCGTGGCTGAACCTTCAACTCGGCTGGCCGGACTGTTGGCGGGCGAGACGCACGTAGCTGACATACCCAAGGACCTGCAGCCGCAGGCAACCGGCAAGGGGATGAAAATCGCCAACGGCAACGTTCCCGGCCTGCGAACATGGGTCAACGTTCAGTGCTGCTGGATAGACCCGGAGACGGGCGCCTACCCCGCCAGGCCGGACAGCCCGTTGACCGATGTCAGGGTGCGAAAGGCGCTGTCCAAGGCCATCAACCGTCCGCTCCTCAACGAGGCCTTCTTCAAAAACGCGGCCTCACCCATGTACATGAACCATTTCCACCCCACACGTCTGGCGTGGAACACGGAGTGGGAAACCAGGTTCCCGGAGCAGCACGGCTTTGATCCAGCCGCGTCCCGGGCGATCCTTGCGGAAGCCGGGTTCAACGCAAACAACCCGCTGGAGACCAACTTTGATATCGCGGAGTTGTCCCACTACGCGGGCGCCAGCGACTTGGGCGAGGGCATTGCCGGCATGTTCGCCGACGTGGGGGTGAAGGTGAATCTTCTCACCCGAGACTCGGCCGTCAGGCGGGCAGCGGGTCGCGCACGTGAGCTCGACAACCACCTCATCGTCTCGGCGTCCAGCTCCGACCATTTCTTTGGGTTCGCGGTGTGGAGCACCCCCATCTACGGCAAGACCAACGCCAACAACATTCCTGCAATTAATGAATTGACGCGGAAGGGAATGCAAACACTGGAGCCTGAGGCGCAGTTCGCCATTTGGAGGGACATAGGGAACGCATACTATGAAACGTACCAGACGCTGCCGCTCTTCTGGCTCCCGGCGGAGGCGCTGTACAACCCTGAGTTCGTCTCCGACTACGTCTTCCCGGGGTCCATCACCGGCACGTGGACGCACATCCAGAACATCAGGGCGGCGCAGTAGCCGTCGCGCGGGAGGGGTGAGCGTCCCCTCCGAAAGTGCATAGCGAGCAATCGCAACGCCCCACCCAGTCGCGGGAAACCACGGCGGGGTGGGGCGTTTGTACAGACGATCTCTGGAATACCCTCAATGCACAGAGACTCGCTTTCGCACCTGATGATATAGTCCTGTCGGCAGGCCCGGACCACGGGTGAGTACATCTATGCAACAGCTGACGCCCAAAATGTTCAGGCGCAGTAGGCGTCACTTACTCCTCTGCATGCTGCTCCTATCGTTGCCTCTTTTCGTTGCCTTGGGTTGCGACACCCTGCCGCCCGAACCCCCTGTAAACCCTGCCGCACAGGCAGTGCCTACTGCTGCCGTCGCGCCCGTTCCCAGTGCGTTGGCCACGGTCAAGCCTGTAGAACCTATCGCGCTTCCAACGCCGACGCCCACAGCAACGCCAACCCCCGCCCCTACCGCCACCAGTGTGCCGGAGCCGACGGTTGTGGTCGCGACGCCCAGCGAGCCCGTACAGGCGAAGGTTGCGCGGATCTCCTTTGGCGTGGACGCCCTGGCCCGTGAATACAGTGTCATGCGCCATGGCAGCCAGTCGGAGTCCATCCAGTACCGTCCAGAGTACGAGCACCTGGTGGCAATGGACCCAACTACCGGCGCCATCATCCCGGAACTAGCCACGGAATGGGAGATTCTGCCGGATGGGAACTCGTTTCTTTTCAAGCTGCGGGAAGGGGTCCAGTTTCATCGCGGTTGGGGCGAGTTCACGGCTCGCGACGTAGTACACACTCATGACCAGCTGGTCCGCATGGACTCTCAGCACGACCAGGCGTCGAATTGGCGCCGCGACGTCCGCGTGGAGTTCTTGGGCGACTACGAGGTTGTCTTCCGCCTGAGCCGGCCGACAGCCGACTTCCTGAGCGCCGTGGGCGAGCAGCGGAGCCTGATGCCAATCCAGAGCAGGGCCCATTTTGAAGCCCACGGCGAGCCGCCACGCACCGACATTCTGTACATCGCCGGCACCGGACCGTACCAAATGTTGCAGCGACAGGTAGGCTCGCGCATCCTTTTCGAGCGGCCCCCAGAAACCCACTGGCGGGTGACGCCGGACTTTCAGGAGTTCGAGTACCGATTCCAATCAGACCCCTCTGTCCGGCTAGCGGCCCTTATGACAGGCGAGATACACCTCGCCCACCTGCCCTTCGACCTGCAGTCGCAAGCGCAGCAGAAGGGGATGAGGGTAGCCAGGGGGCCAGCTCCGGTCCTGGGTACTTGGGTCAACATCTCATGCTGCTGGGTGGACCCGGAGACCGGGGCGTATCCCGCCCGTCCGGATAGCCCCATGACCAACGTGAAAGTCCGAAAGGCGCTAGCCAAGACCATCGATCGCCCACTCTTCAACGAGGTCTTCTTTAACAACAATGCCGAAATCATGTACCTGAATCACTGGCACCCCACGCGGCTGGGCTGGAATCCGGACTGGGAGACGAATTTCTCGGAGGAATACGGCTACGATCCCGCCGCTGCCAAGGAATTGTTAGCAGAAGCCGGGTTCAACGAAAACAACCGCTTGGAGACCACCTTTGAACTCTTTGTTCTGAGTCACTACTCCAGCGCCCAGGCCATAGCTGAGGGCATCTCCGGCTATATGCGTGACGTGGGTGTGCGGATGAACCTCTTGACCAGAGCGCCTGACTACCGCCGGGCCGCCCGGGAGGCCATGGTGGACGACAACCTCTTGACCATGGCTGCGTCCAGCTCCGACCAATACCTGGGGTTCGCGGAGTGGACGACGCCCATCTTCTCGGAGTACAACGCCAACAACATGCCGGCCATCACCGAGCTTACCAAGAAGGTGTTGCGCACGCAGGACCTGGAGCAGCAGCAGAAGGTATGGAAAGATCTGGGGAACATGTCCTATGCAGCCTATCTGACGCTGCCCCTGTTCTGGTTCCACACGGAAGCCGTTTACAACCCGGAATTTGTGTCGGACTATGTCTACCCTGGGTCCCTCCCCGGCTTGTGGACGCACGTCCACAACATCAGGGCGGCGCAGTAGCCAACCTCTGAATTCACAAACGAAGTGCAACAGCAGTGTAAGGTGTTGCCATGGGATACACACAGCTCAGCATCAACGACCGCCACAGGATTGCCGACCTACATGCCCAAGGCGCCTCGCTCCGGCAAATCGCTGCAGCTTTGGATCGCGCGTCATCGACGGTTGCACGGGAACTGACGCGCAACCGTCTCCCGGCCGGGGACTACGATGCCGCGTACGCGCAGGACGTCGCCTGGTCCCGCCGGTGGCGGGGGTCCCGGCTGGAGCGGGACCCGGCGTTGCGCCAACGGGTCCTCATGGGCTTTCGGCTGGGGTGGTCCCCCCAGCGATTGTCGAACGCCTGGCCCGCGAGAACGGCCATCGGATGATCTCCCATGAGAGCCTGTACCGCTTTGTCTACGCCAAGATTGCCCGCGCCAAGGACTACTCCTGGCGACGCTGCCTCCCCCGGCCCAAGGCCAAGCGCGGCTTTCGGGGTCGGCGCGGCGGCAGCCCCGCCACCCACATCGCCCACCGAGTCCCCCTCAGCCAACGCTCCCATGCGGCCGCCGACCGCGCCACCTTTGGCCATTGGGAGGGGGACCTGATGCTCTTCGGCAACCACGGCCCCGCCCTCTTGGCCCTCTCTAAGCGCCACTCCCGCCTGGTCCTCCTCGCCCGCCTCCCCGGAAAGCATGCCGACGTCACCGCCGACACCATCGCCCGCCTGCTGGCCCCCCTCCCCCCGGCGTGGCGCCAGACCATCACCTTCGACAACGGCACCGAGTTCGCCCGCCACTACCGCCTCCACTCCCTGGGCATCCAGACCTTCTTCTGCGATACCCGATCCCCCTGGCAGAAGGGCGGCGTGGAAAACACCATCGGCCGCCTTCGGTGCCCGCTCCCCCGCAAGACCCGGCTGGCTGACCTCTCCGAAGCGGCCTTTACGCAGGCCATCCAACTGTACAACAATACCCCCCGCAAGTGCCTCGGCTACCGCACCCCCGCCGAGACCCTTGACGATCAGGTGTTGCACCTGGAATGTGAACTCACCACCGTCGAAGCGGCGGAACGACCCACACCGTCGCCACACGACAAGGTATCGTTCCCATGTGCACTGCGCACCTCTGTATTCCAGCTTCCTCTGGAATAACAACGGGGAGGCCGCCCCCTTCCCCCACTGCGACTCGCGTGATACTATCCGCAGAGTTTCACGCCTGCGTGGCTTTTGGCCATGCTATGCCGCAAAGGAGAAGCCATGATTATCGACGTTCACGGCCACTACACCACGGCCCCGCGAAAGCTCCGCGAGTGGAGGGACCGCCAGATTGCCAATTACCCCTCCGGCCGCCTCTTCCGGGAGCCGCTGGACATCAGCGATGACGAGATCCGCGAGACCATCGAGAACGGCCAGCTCAAGCTGCAAAGGGAACGCGGAACGGACGTGGCCCTCTTCTCCCCCACCGCCGGCGGCATGGCCCACCACTACGGCGACTTCAACACCAGCCTCCAGTGGACCCAGACCGTTAACGACCTGGTGAAGCGCGTATCCATGCTCTTCCCCGATAACTTCATCCCCGTCTGCCAGCTGGCGCAGTCGCCGGGCGTCGCGCCAGAGACGTGCATAGAGGAACTCGACCGCTGCGTAAACGAGCTGGGCTTCGTCGCCTGCAACCTCAACCCGGACCCGTCCGACGGCTACTGGACTGGCCCGCCCATGACGGACAAATGGTGGTACCCGCTGTATGAGCGGATGGAGGAGCTGGAAGTGCCCGGCATGCTGCACGTCAGCATGTCCTGCAACCCCAACTTCCACGGGACCGGCGCCCACTACATCAACGGCGACACCACCTTCTTCATGCAGCTCATCCAGGGAGACCTCTTCAAGGACTTCCCCAGTCTCAAGTTCGTCATCCCCCACGGCGGCGGCGCGGTGCCCTACCATTGGGGCCGCTACCGGGGCATCAACCAGGACATGGGCAATGCGCCCCTGGAAGAGCGCTTCTTGGACAACATTTTCTTTGACACCTGCGTCTACCACCAAAAGGGCATCAACGCGCTGACGGAGATTGTCCCCACGGACAACATCATCTTTGCATCCGAGATGATCGGCGCAGTGCGCGGCATCGACGCCAACACCGGCCGCAACTTCGACGACACCAAGCCCTACGTCGACAATGTCCCCGGTCTCAGCGACGAGGACAAGGCCAATATCTTCGAGGGCAACGCGCGGCGGGTCTACCCGCGGCTGAACAATTATCTGAAGTAAGGGGCAATAACGCGCATGATCATCGACAGCCACGGGCATTACACCACGTTGCCACCGGCGGTGGATGCCTGGCGTTCCCGGCAGATTGCGGAGTTGGCGAACCCCTCCAAAGGCTCCATCCGCGTCAGCGACGACGAGATCCGGGAGACCCTCGAAAACGGCCAGATCAAGCGGCTGCGAGAGCGCGGCACGGATAAGATGTTCTTCTCGCCACGGGCCTCCTCCATGGGCCACCACTTCGGCAGCGCAAAGATCAGCCTCTACTGGACGCAGCACTGCAACGACCTCATCGCGCGCGTCGTCAGCCTCTACCCGAACGACTTCGTCCCCGTATGCCAGCTGCCGCAGTCTCCCGGCGTCGCACCCAAGGAGTCCATCGCGGAGCTGGAGCGGTGCGTCGACATGGGGTTCGTCGGCTGCGTCATGAACCCGGACCCCTCTGGCGGCTATTGGACCGACCCGCCGCTCAGCGACAAGGACTGGTGGTACCCCTTCTATGAGAAGCTGGTGGAGTTGGACACGCCGGCAATGGTGCACGTTAGCGCCACCTGCAACCCCAACTTCCACAGCACCGCGTCCCACTACATGAATGCGGATACCACCGCGATCGTCCAGCTTCACCAGAGCAGCGTCTTCCAGGACTTCCCTGGCCTGAAGATCATCGTGCCCCACGGCGGCGGCGCGGTGCCCTACCAGTTCGGGCGCTACCGCGGAATCGCCCTTCGCGACGGCTTTCAGCCCTTTGACGAGTTCATCAAGAACCTCTACTTCGACACGGCCATCTACGACAGGAACGGCCTGGAACTGCTGCTCAAGGTCGCCGGCATCGACAACGTGCTCTTCGCCTCCGAGATGATCGGCGCCGTCAACGCCATCGACCCGCAGACCGGCCGTTACTTCGACGACATCAAGCCCACCATCGACGAGATCGACTGGCTCACGGACGAGGACCGCAAGAAGCTCTTTGAGGACAACGTGAAGCGGGTCTACCCGCGGCTCAGGCAGCACTTGGGAGAATAGTGTCAAAGGAGGCAGCCCATGAAGTTGGTGTTCTTCAATGACTACCGCCTAGGCGTGCTGAAGAGGGATGAGGACCGGGTCGTGGACATGACCCTGGCCCTTGAGGAGATCCCACGCGTGGGCCCCGGCGACTATATGTGTCGGCTCATCGAACGGTGGAATGGCTTCAAGATCCGGCTGGAGCGTAACGCCATTGACCTGCCCGGCATCCCCATCAGCGATGTGCAGCTGCGCGCGCCCATCACCAAGCCAGGCAATTTCCTCTGCATGGCGGCCAACTACCTGGAAAATGGCTACCTGACTGAAGCCCGACCCATCAACGGTTTCCTCAAGAACCCCAGTGCCGTCATCGGTGACGGTGACACGATCCACCTTCCCGCGGCGGAAGCCACAATCTTTCACCACGAGGCGGAGCTAGGGCTGGTCATCGGGAAGAAGGCTCGCAACATTTCGGAGGAGGAGGCGTACAGCCACGTCTTTGGCTACGTCAACTTCATCGACGTCTCCGCCCGCGGCCTCGGCCCCCAGGGCGCTGACACTTTCCTGCCCGGCAAGTCCTACCACTCCTTCGCGCCCATGGGGCCCTACCTGGTCACCGCCGACGAGGTCCCTGACCCGCAGGACACGCGCGTGCAGCTCTGGGTCAACGACGAGCTGCACCAGGACTACAGCACCAGCGACATGGGCCATTCCATCCCCAAGACGATTGCGTGGCTCTCCTCCATCGTCACGCTGAACCCGGGCGACGTCGTGGCGCTGGGAACCAACCATCAAGGACTGGGCGCGCTGCAGGACGGCGACAAGATAGAGCGGGAGACCCCGGGCCTTGGCCGCCTCACCAACTACGTCTCTGACCCCGGGAAGCGCTCTTGGCCCACGGGTATCGATCAGGAGATGGCCGATCGCGTCGCCGGCAGGATCTAAGCCAAAGGCCTAGGTAGGCCACGGAGGAATGAAGCAACCATGAAGCTGGTCATGTACAACAACTTCCAACTGGGGCTGGCGCAGGATGGCCAAGTGATCAACCTGTCCGAGTCCCTCTCCGATGTGAACGCGCCCACGCCGCAGGACCTCATCAACGCTGTCATAGCAGACTTTGAGGGCACCTTCCGGGCACGCATCCAGGACATTGCCTCCAAGGGGCAGCCGATTCCGATTGAGCAGGTGCACCTGCGCCCGCCGCTGCCTCGTCCGGGCAAGATTGTCGCGATGGCGGCAAACTATCTGGAGAACGGCGCGTTGGCGGAGCCGAAGTCCATCAACGGTTTCCTCAAGTCGCCGGAGACTGTCATCGGCGAGGGAGAGACCGTCGTCCTGCCGTCGGGGCATCAGGCGGCGGTGTTCCACCACGAGGCCGAGCTGGGCATCGTCATTGGCAAGGAGGCCGTCGACGTCTCCGCGGACGACGCCTTTGACCACATCTTCGGTTACGTCAACTTCAACGATGTGTCCGCCCGCGGACTCCACCCCAACAGCTTCCTGTGGATGAAGTCCCACGATACCTTTGGCCCCCTGGGCCCCTACCTAGTGACCGCCGATGAGGTCGGCGACGCACAAAACCTGCAGGTGCGGCTGTGGGTCAACGGCATCCTGAGACAGGACTACAACACCAGCGACATGGGCTGGAAGATCCCCGAGACCATCGAGTGGATCAGCTCCATCGTCAAGCTGGAGCCCGGCGACCTCATCGCCAGCGGCACCAACCACCAGGGCCTCGGACCCATCCAGGACGGCGACGTCATGGAGATGGAGATCGACGGCCTCGGCAGGATCACTGTAAACGTCAAGGACGACTTGCATCGGGAATGGCACCGGGGCTTGGACTCGGACATGGCTGACTTTGTCGCCGGCCGGACCTCTGAACCCCCGGCATGGATGCGCCGCTAAGACACGCAAAGAACAAAGGAGGAATCATGGCAGGACAACGGCTGAACAAGATCATCGGGGCCCTGGAGGAGGGGAGGCACGCGGTCACGACGTTTGCCGGCCCCACGATTGAGAACGCCATGGCGGCGGGGTCCGCCAAGTACGACGGTGTGGTATTCGAGTCCGAGCACAACCCGTACGACATCAAGGAACTGCGCAACTGCCTGCAGTACATGCTCAACCGCAAGCAGATTCTGGACAACGGCACCCTGGCGCCGGCAGTGACCCCCACGGTGCGCATCCCCGTCAACGGCGGCGAGATGAGCCAGTGGCTGGCCAAGCAGGTGCTGGACATAGGCTACTACGGCATCGTTTGGCCGCACGTCAGCACGGTGGAAGAGGCCTACAACGCCGTGTCGGCCTGCCGCTACCCCCGCCCGCGCGACGCTGAGTACTTCGAGCCCGAAGGCCAGCGCGGCGACGCCCCCGGCAACGCCGCCCGCTACTGGGGCCTCTCCCAGCAGGAGTACTACAAGAAGGCAGATGTTTGGCCCCTCAACCCGGAGGGCGAGATCCTTTGCATCATCATGTGCGAAGAGGTCAAGGCCATTGAGAACCTGCCGGACATGCTGAAGCAGGTCCCCGGCATCGGCGTGGTGCTCATTGGCGAGGGCGACCTGTCGCAGAACCTCGGCCACCCGCGTGACTACGACCACCCCGTGGTCGTGGAGGCCATGGCGGAGATCCGGGCCATCTGCAAGGAGCACAACGTCCCAGTGGGCCACCCCCACGTTAGCATCGAAAACGTGGACAAGGTCGTGGAGGACGGCTATCGCTACATGATGGTGGGCGCGGAGCGCTCCTACAGAGGCCTGAACCGGGCGTTGGAGCTGGACGGCCGCGCATAAGGCGCAAACCCACAAGTCCTGGAATAAGAGAGGGGTCCCGGGCTTCCGGGACCCCTCCTGTTGTTTGCCAAATCGAGGAAAGCCCACTCGGCTGACGTGACCGTGTCAAGCGGTCTTCGTGTCCCCAAACACCCACCGGGTTGCATTCTGTGGAAAGTTCGCTTCCGTCCACCCGAAGGCAACCTGGGGCGCCATGCGGTATGCCGCCGCTCCCATCTCGGCCATGTCCATCTTAAAGCCGTACTTTGCACTGAGCGCGTCGCCCATGCGGTGCAGGTCGTCCATCTCCGTCACCTCCACCATGACGCCCTCCAGCGCGACAACCTCATCGCCGCTCTCCAAGTTGACCACGGTTCGGGGATTCGCTTGCAGGTTGCGAGCCTTTCGAGAGCTTGGGTCCGTGCCGAAAAAGAAGGCGCCGTTGTGCCAAACGCCCCACACGGGCATGACGTGGGGTCTGCCGTCCGGACGTACAGTCGCGACCCAATAGTTTCGGGATGTCTCCAGCCGTTCCACGGCCCAGGACCATGGCAACAGTTCACCCGCGGTTACGTCGGCTATGCCGTAGTCATTCGGCACGTTCGGCCGACCCGCTACGGGCATGGGGTTATTGACAGCGCCTCGTTCGTCAATCATGACTCGATACTCCTGATGAGGAATATGCACATGAAATCTCAAGTTTGGAGGAGGCAGCGAATTCACAAGGCACAACCCTCTGCGTCTTGAACACCGGAAGCAGGAGCCACCCGCGTAGGAAGAGAGTAAGAGGTGCCGACTTGCTGTCAGACTCGCCTACTGCCGGCGGGGTGGGGACTGGTACTCTCCCACGAGCATATGGCCTTCGGTGGTCCGCTCCTGAGGGGCGCGGGCGAGCACCATCCTTTCAGGCAGCACGATTCCTCCGGAGAACACGAGGCGCATGGCGGCGTCCACAGTGATGTTGGTCTCCATCACGTCATCCTCACTGATGAAGGCCATGTTGCCGGACGTGGGATTGGGGACCGTGGGGATGTACACCACCGCCATGGAGTGGCTCCCGTCCGCCGAGAAGACTCGACCCGTCACGAACCCCAGCGCAACCATGCCCTCACGCGGCCACTCCACAAACACCACGCGAGTGAAAGTAGCCGAGGATGTCAGCGAGGTGATACCTTGCTGGGTAATCTTATAGAACGTCTTGACCAACGGTACCCGGCTCAGGACCTCATCTTTGAAAGCCAGTACCTTGCTGCCAACGCGCGTAGAATCCATCCACCCTGTGAAGTAGAAGACGACGACTATGGCGAGAAGTCCTACGCCAGGGAAGTCCCAAGGCTCGTCATGAACAAAGGGCAGGGACCTAATGTAGCCGTCAGCCTTGCCAACAAGGAAGGCAAGCAAAACCACCGTCACGAGAAGAGGGATGAGCGCGACAAAGCCGCGCAGGGTACGCGACTGAATGTGGGACTCTACCCGCTCAAAGATGTTGGGCTTCTTCTCTTCTTCCTTCGCTAGACCCTCCGGGCTGTTGGAGTCATTCTGGTTAGTCACCGCTTCTCTCCTGCTCTAATCTCGTGCCCGGCAGGCCAGCTTGCTCAGTTTTCAGCCAAGGAACCGCCCTCTGGCGTGGGATACCACACCTGTCAGGCACTGCTCCCATAGGGGAATGCTGAACGCGGGGGAATTCAGCCCGAATTGTGTCTGAGAATCGAGCCATAGTCAAGGTGCTATTGTACCAATCGTCCCCGGACTGTGGCAGCCGTGATACCGGGCCAAGTACGGCATGCTTACGAGTCAGCCATCTTCCCCATGACGCCGTCGAGTTGTACCTGCCTAGCAGCCATGCTATGCTTTTAACATACTCAGGAATTGAGGCAACCGTGGGAGACAGTACGCTCGTGGAGTTCCTTAGAGATCTCTCCATCATCATCGCGGGCGCCGCGATGGTGATCTGGCTACTGGTGATGGCAACTATCGCAATTCTGGTCTACAAAAAGTTCAACGCTGCCCTGGTTGCTGTCCGGAGCACAGCCCACAGCCTTCAGGAAGGTGGCATGGCCATCAAGGACTCTTTTGCAGGAAAGAACCCCTTCTTCGGCATAGCCGCCGCGGGGTTTGGCAAGGCCATTGGCGCAATGGTCCGTGGCGCCTTCAAACGTTAACGCAGAGCATCACAAGAATAGAAGCATGGAGGATATGCTATGGCAGACGAAAACAGCGGTCACTTTGTGAACGGGTTCTTGCTAGGAGCGCTCGCAGGATTTGTGGTCGGCGTACTGGCTGCGCCCCGTTCCGGCCAGGAGATCCGCTCGGAGATCAACGATCGAACGCGTGGTATTCGCGGGCAAGTGGAGCAGTTGGCGGACCGCGTCCGGACCCAGCTCCACCAGGAACCCGGCAGCAGCGAGAGTGAGTCAAGTTCCTAGCGTCCACTAGAATTCAACCACATTGATAAGAGCAGGCGGGCTCACCAGCAGGTGAGTCCGCCGTCTTTTGTGTCCCTTGGGAATGCTGCCCGCCCTCTCACGGCGTTGACCCTTGGCAGTGGGCAGGATGTGCCACGTCCTTCGGGACACCATATTGGCGCCCGGTGGCAAGGGACGCCAATCTTCTTATTGACACATCGGTCTCACCTTGTTAAATTGCTTTCATGTAATAATGTAAGTACACGACTGCAATTCGCGCAAGAGAGGCTGAAATGACTGAGACAACCACTCCCAACAGCGTGCCGGAGACTCCTCTCGATGGGGCTGCCGAAGTGTCCGAGGAGACAGTCGCGCCCCTGGAGGGGAGGCGGGGCAGGCCGCTGGGAAGCGCTGCAAACCGCGCCAGACAGGCTGTCGGAAGAGGGCGAAGCGCCGCCTTCGGTCTGGGGGGGTCCATTCAGGAAACCATCCGCAATTCCCTGCATGACCCGCGCAACTATGTGGTCATGGTGCGAGTCAGCAAGGACGCCCTACAAAAGCTGGACGAGCTGGTCGAGTGCGGACTGCTCAGCAGCCGCTCAACCGCTGCCGCCTACCTCATTGCGGAGGGGGTGCAGGCACGCGAGGACCTCTACGAGAAGATAGCTGAACAGACCGAGGTCATTCGTGAGGCCCGGCAGAAACTCCAACGGCTGTTGGATGACTAGCGCCTAGCGCGAGGGCCCCATCCCTGCATTTCCGTTTTCTTTGCACTCGCCGCTGGCGCCCACCAACACGATTCAGCCTTTACCGAGACGTGGAATAAAAGGAACGATCAAGTGGTTGGTCACCCAATTGGAAGCAAAGGAGACGGGCTCATGATTGTTGCCACCACTAGTGACCTGCCCGGCATGAGGGTCAAAGAGGTAAAGGGTATGGCGCTGGGGAACACCATACGGGCTCGGAACGTCGGGCGAGACATCATGGCTGGGCTTCGCAACCTTGTGGGCGGGGAGATCACGGAGTACACCCGGCTGATAACCGAGTCCCGCGCCGAGGCCACTCAGCGCATGGTCGCGGAGGCCGAGGGCTTGGGTGCGAACGCCATCCTGGGTGTACGCTTCACCACGTCGACGGTCATTGCCGGCGCCGCCGAGTTGCTCGCCTATGGTACGGCGGTCGTCGTGGAGGAAGCACCGTAGCAGTAGCCTACCGGCTACTCCCCAACGGGTCTTGGCCGCAGGACTTGCCGTCCTAAGGCCACCACCGCGAAGATGCCTGTGGCCACCAGCGCCATCGCCGGGCCGGACGGCAAGTCTGCGTAGTACGAAAGGTAAAGACCGGCCACCGACGATAGGGCGCCTATCACTGCCCCCAAGACCATCACACCCACAAACCGCCGCGCCACCAGGTAGGCGGCCGCTGCGGGCGTGATCAGCATCGCCATGACCAGCACGATTCCCGCTGCCTGAATGCCAATGACGATCACCAACGCCAGCAATCCCAACAGGATGTACTCCACCACTCCCGTCTTGATGCCGATGACCCTGGCTCCCACGGGATCGAAGGTGGTGTACACCAACTGCCAGTGGTACAGGTATAGACCCGCCACCACGAACGCCGCCAACGCCAGGGACACGACAACGTCTGTCCTGGAAACCCCCAGCACCTGCCCCAGCAACAGGTCCTCAATGTTGACCGTCACACCGGTCGCTTTCGAAAGCATGACGAGGCCGAGCGCAAACATGCCGGCGAAGATGATACCGATGGAGGTGTCCTCGCTGATGCCGGTCCGCCGGGCCACACCGCCCATGATTACAGCCAGCAACACCGCCGCCGGCACCGCTGCGAAGAAGGGGCTAATGCCCAGCAAGAAGGCCAGCACCATCGCGGGGAGGACGGAGTGCGCCAGCGCGTCTCCCATGAAGGCCCGCCCGCGAGTGATGACGTAGGCGCCGAGGGCCGGGCACATAACGCCCACGAGCAGCGAGACAATGAGCGCCCGAACCATGAAGCTGTACTTGAAGGGATCAAAGATGAGGTCAATCATTCCGGTCCGCTTGCCTGGGACTCGGCCGTGCTGTGGGCGTGGCCGTGCCACATACCATGGCCATGCCAGTGACCCTGAGCGAATTCCATACCGTGCGACCCATAGAGCTCATGCAACACGTCGGGCGTGAACGCCTCGTCCGGCGGGCCATAGGCGCACACGTGGCGATGAAGGCACAGCACCATGTCGAAGCGCTCCGCAAGGTTCGACAGGTCGTGGGTCGCCAGCAGAATGATGGAGCCGTCATCGCGGAGGTTCCGCAGGACCTCCACAATCTCCTGCTGAGCCCCCACGTCGACGCCGCTGAACGCCTCGTCCAGCATGACGATGTTGGCACCCTGCGCCAACGCGCGCGCGATGAACACTCGCTGACGCTGGCCGCCCGACAACTCGGTCATCAGGGAAGAGCGCCGCTCCCACAAGCTCACACGCTTCAGGCTGTCCCGGGCCAGCTCTCGGTCGGAGCGGCCCGGACGGCGAAACGGACTCGGCCCGCTCCGTCCCAGCATGACCACGTCCATCACTGTGGCCGGGAATTGCCAATTGATGCTGTCCTTCTGCGGCACGTAGGCCAGCTGGCCGCGGAAGTCCACTTTTCCTTTGGTGGCGGGGAGAATACCCGCAATGACGTCGAACAGCGTGCTCTTGCCCGCCCCGTTAGGCCCCAGTATCCCCACGAGGGAGCCCCCTCGAACGTTGAAGGTGACGTCTGAGAGGGCCCGGAAGGCATTGCGCTCCACCGTGACGTGGGCGACGTTGAGTTCCGGTTGTGCAACCGTTGTGATAGCCATCCCTACCTCTTCTCCTTGCCTCAGCCCGTCACCGGAGGGCTTCCACAATACGGTCGACGTTGGACCGCACCATGGATATGTAGGTGTCGACGCCGCTCCCCGAGGTGCCCAATGACCCGGAGTGAAGGCGGACAAGCCGAGCCCCGGACTCTTCGGCGATGGTCTGTGCCAGCCGCTCAGACACCGTAGTTTCGCCAAAGACGGCGGGGACGCTGTATTCTTCCACTTCCTCGGTAAGCTCCGCAAGGTCGGTCGGCGACGGCTCGACTTCCGTAGTCGTGCTCAGGACGACGCCCACGACATCGAAGCCGTACCGGACGGCGAAGTAGCCGAAACTGTCATGGGACGTCACCAGGAGACGGCGGTCCACCGGCACTTCGTTCACACGAGTCAAAGTCCAGGCGTCAAGGTCCGCCAGCTGACGATTGTAGGAATCGGCGTTGGCCAGATACGTTTGGGCCCGATCTGGATCCAGAGTGGCCAACTGCCCAGCAACCTCATTCACTGCGCTCTGGACTCGGACCGGGTCGAACCAAAAGTGCGGGTCTTCAAGTCCGTGGCCGTGCCCCTCGTGCGCCTCCTCACCCTCCTCCGCGAGGCCCTCTATGGCCTCAATGGCCTCCTCCGGGTCCAAAGTCCACTCTTTGGCCTGATGTATGAGCTCCATCACCATGGCAGGCAACTCCTCTTTCTCCTCGCCGTGGTGTTCGCCCTCCTCAATTGCCTCCATGCTTTGCAGCAGCTCCTCGATTTCCGCCAGACCCTCCTCTGGGGAAAGTTCGCCGTCATCCACCTCGTAGACGACAAGCCTGAGATCCTCCAGGAGATCCACCTCGTCCGCGTGGGTGGCCGCAAACTCGAGGGGGTCTATGCTTTCGCCGAGCTCGATGATCGTCGCGGGGTCCCGGGCGGCGTTCTGCAGCAGCTCCCGCAGCCACTCTCCCTCCAAGCCGAGGCCTATGCTCAGGACCAGGTCGGCGTCGGCAATCCGGGTGACGTCCCGTGCTCCGGGCTGGTAGGTATGCGGGTCCGCCCCGACGGGCAGCAGACTGAACACATGCACATCCTCGCCGGCCACGTTGCGCACCCAGTCCGCCACGATGTTGGTGGTGGTGACCACGCTTAGCTTGGGCGCCGCCGCTCCGCCGCCGGAACACGCCGCCAGCGTCAGGAGCAGCAGCAAGCCAACCATGGCCACCGCCACTCTCGACACCAGCCTCATTTGTCCGTTGTCCATTGCCAATCCTCTATGTCGCGCAGTCATTGCCTACAGGCCCGGCTAAGAGCCAACCAACTCCGCGTAGTCTTGATCGTGACCGTGCAGGTGAGCGTGCCCGTGTCTGTGCACATGCACGGACGGCTTGGCATGCTCGTCCTGCAGGCATGTTGGGCAGGTGATGTAGAGGTCTATGCGATGCCCGACGATGTCGCCAGGAATCTCCGCTGCCAACGCCCGGAGAAAGCGCTCGAGCATTACGGCACGAAACTCCGATACAGCGCCGCAGCGGATGCACACCGTATGGTGGTGATGCTCCACGCGGGACGGGCTGTAGCGAGGCGCCCCGTCAAGCATGTTTAGACGGCAGATGGCGCTAATCTCCAAAAGAAGCCTCAACGTACGGTAGACGGTGGCCCTGCCCAGCCCCGGCAGCTCCGCCACGATCTCCTCCGCTGTGAACCCCTCCTGCTTGGCCTCCAAAACTCCGATGATCTCCTGGCGAGGCGCGGTCAGCCGGTACCCGTTGTCCTCGAGGATTGCGGCGAAGTCCGATCGTATTGTTTGTTCATTCATATTGATACTCTATCTCAATTTATATATCGGCATATTCATGCGAAGGTTGTTTCGGAATTGACAATAACTATAGGACCTTGCTCGACTGGACCAGAGTCATGATACAATATCTCAAAAGAATGTCGATACCCTCTGATCAGTAGTTTCAATTTAACCTGGACCCCTTCCGCTAGACTGGTATAAGAAGAGGGGTCTAGAATGAAAGTGTGCCATGGCCTCAAAGGGCGGTTCGGCGCTATGGCCCGCAGCCCTTGGGGCACGCAGTTGCCCTAGGCCTGCATGAGAATGCCCGCGCTGCCCTGGAAGGATGTGAATCAATGGCGGACGCAGGGAACAATGAGGACGAGACGGTCCTAAGGACCCCCAGCCTGTCGGTCCTGGCCCAAGTCGAGGACGGCAATCTGTTGGCCAGGGTCATCGGGCGCCTTGATGGGCAAAACGCTCCCATTTTCAGGCAAGCCCTTGAGTCCCTACCTCTCAAGGGTCTCAGGTCCTGCCTTATAGATATGGAAGGCCTCAACTACATCGCCAGCGACGGACTTCGCGTCCTCTTGGGCTTCCGCCGGCTGCTTTCGGCGGCCTCCTGCAAATTTTCCCTCTGCAGCCTCCCGGAGACCATCAAACCGGTTTTTGAGATTAGCGGCTTTGACCGAGTAATCACCATCTATCCGAATGCAGACGTTGCCAACCAGGCGGCAGGCTCCTGAGCCGTCTCCCTGTCGCCGCTCTCAACGCTCTGGTCACTTGACTCCCCCGCACACCCCACTCATCGGCACGGTCCCGCATGCCTTGCCGACCTTAGGAAGAACGATGCCGGGCACGGCGTTCCACCCCGGGGCGAAACTACTGGCGAGGAACAAGAGAAGAGTACCCGCCGTCTGGTTTACCGGATACATTGGAGTTTTCAACAGGCACTAGACCCCATAGCCCAATTTAGCTACAATCACCCTGCGTTACATCTGGGCTCGGCCCATCCTTGGCCAACTCGTTCTTAGGGGCGATGCGGCGCTCACCACGAGCACACACGTAGTGAGCGGACAGGGTGCATGTCCAAGGTACTTTTGATCCGGTCGGGCCTACCGGAAGGAGCAGGTTTCAATGAGCACTGATGACCGCCAGGGAGAAGCCAGGACAGTTGCTGACACCAAGAACCTCACAGTCAGTGGAGAAAGCAGTGGCGGGGTCATGGTCGCCAGCGTCTCGGGGCGTGTTGACGGCAGCAACGCCCAGGAGTTCCAGGAGGCCCTAGAGACCCTGTTGTCTGACGGATCTGCCGCTTTGGTCTTGGATCTGGAAAGCCTTGCTTACATCAGCAGCGCCGGTCTTCGCGTCATCCTGCTCATCTCCAGGCAGATGCAGGGGCGGTCCGGCAAGTTTGGTGTTTGCGGGTTGACCGGCGCCATCAACGAGGTGTTTGCTCTCAGCGGCTTCGACAAGATCATCCCGGTCCACGCTTCGCGGTCTGACGCACTGTCCGCCCTCGGAGGATAGCCTAGCGTCTCCTACAGCCCCGCGATTGACCTAGTATGGCAAGGGGCTTGCCTTCGTGGCAATGTATTCGGTAAACGCCTTGAAAAGTCCTTACGGGGAGATGCCTACGCATGGAACAGCTGCCTGCGGAGTCCGAACGCACGTTTAAGATCTTGGTGGTGGACGACGAGCCCGACGTCGAGCCGCTGGTGCTCCAACGCATGCGTCGGCGGATTCGGTCCGGTCGCTATTCCTTCGTATTCGCACAAAACGGTGTAGAAGCGCTGGAGCGGTTGCAGAACGACGGCACCATCGACATGGTGGTGTCAGACATCAACATGCCGCAAATGGACGGCCTGACGCTCCTTCAACAGATTCCCAAGGTGGACCCGGACATTCGCGCCGTCATCATCTCCGCCTACGGGGACATGAAGAACATCCGAACCGCCATGAACCGTGGCGCCTTTGATTTTGTGACCAAACCCATCGACTTTGAGGACCTTGAGGTCACTATAGAGCGGACCCTCGGCCACATAGCCCAGTGGCGGGAGGCCCTCTCCTCCCGGGACAAACTGGTCGCCCTGCAGAACGAGTTGGACGTCGCGCGCAATATGCAGCAGTCGATTCTCCCGACGGCTTTCCCCAAGGGCAGCGACTTCGAAATCCACGGCAGTATGGAGCCGGCCCGCAGTGTCGGCGGTGACTTCTTTGACGTCATTCACTTGGACCAAGAGCGCATTGGCCTCGCCATAGCGGACGTTTCGGGCAAGGGCGTGCCCGCGGCGTTGTTCATGATGTCCAGTCGCACAGTGCTCAAGGGGGCCGCTATCGGCAACCCAGAGCCTGCGGACGTGCTCAGGGAAGTCAATGACCTGCTCGCTCAGGACAATGAAGCGGCCATGTTTGTCACAGTGTTCTATGCAGTGTATGACCGGTACACCGGAAGGTTCACCTACGCCAACGGCGGTCACAACGCGCCGCTCTTCATCAGCGGGCAGGGCGAGTGCTCACTTCTACCCCTGACCCAAGGCTTGGCGTTGGGGATTGTCCCCGACATGGAGTTTCAGCAGGACTCGATTGTGCTGAAGCCCGACGACACTGTTGTTATGTACACCGACGGCGTCAACGAGGCCATGAACAGGGACCACGAAGAGTATGGGAATGGCAGGCTCCTGGAAATATTTGCCGGTAGCCCGCCAAAGTCGGCCAGCGATGCCAATGAAGCAACTTTTGCCGCGGTTGCCAACTTCGTGGCGGGAGCTGCCCAATCCGACGACATCACTTGCCTAACCCTTTACCGCAGGGAGTCCAACCTTTGAGCGAAACACTTTCTCTGAAGGTCCATACCAATCGGGGCGAGATTGGCCACATAACTGCCGAGATCGAAAGCTTGGCGGAACGCGAAGCATGGACGGCTGACCTGTCGTTCAAGGTCAATTTGGCGCTGGAAGAATTGGTGATCAACATCATGGATTACGGGTTTGAGGGCGGGGACCACGAGATTGACATTATCCTCATTTCTGAGGACCACAGACTCACTATTCAGATTGAAGACAGCGGTAAGCCCTTCGACCCCATGGAGGATGCACCAATTCCGGACGTCGACGCCCCCATTAACGAACGCCCTATTGGCGGCTTGGGCATCTATCTGGTCCGCAATATGATGGATGACATGCAGTATCGCAGAGAGGGCGGCCGCAACTACCTCACCTTGGTCTCGAACAGGGAGAAGTAGACCGGATGTCTGGCGAACAAACGGCCTTGCTTGTCCGGACACGGTTCGGCTTGGCCACAACCCTCTTGGCTATCGCCATCCTGCCCATTGCCTTGTCCTGTTCGATCCTCCCCTTCAACGGTGAGGATACTGAAGATGTCGAAACGCCAATCGGGGACGTCCTGGCAACGCCCGTGCCTACAATGGCGCTTGTTGACGAAGGCGTGCCTGGTGTCTCGCAGACCCGTATTCATTTTGGCATGAGTGCAGCCTTCAGTGGCACCGCCCAAGCGCTCGGGCATAACATGCGCAATGGCATCCAGTCCGCATTCAATGAAGTCAACGAGCAAGGTGGCATCAACGGGAGACGGCTTGAACTTTCCTCAATTGACGACCTCTACACACCAGCAAGAGCTGCGGTAAACACCATCACCCTCATAGAAGAGACCAAGGTGTTTGCGCTCATAGGCGCGGTGGGCACGCCCACCTCTCGCGCGGCCGTGCCCGTCGCCGAAGAGGCTGGCGTCCCCTACATCGCACCATTTACGGGCGCCGAGTTTCTGCGCGATCCCAAGCTAAGAACCGTGTTCAACCTGCGCTCCTCCTACTATCAGGAGACCGAGGAAATGGTGGAGCGCTTGACCTCGGATCTGGGCATCACCCGCATCGCCATCTTCTACCAGGACGACTCCTTTGGGCGAGCAGGCCTGCAGGGCGTGCTCAATGCGATGGAAAAGCGAGACATGGAGCTGGCCTCCATCGGCCTGTACCCGCGGCTCACGAAAGCAATAAAGGCAGCCCTGTTGGACATCCAACGCGGAAACCCGCAGGCGGTCATTATCATCGGTGCATACGAACCCACGGCGGAGCTCATCCTGTGGTCCCGCCACTTGGGCATGGACCCGGTGTTCATCGCCGTCTCCTTCGTCGGCAGCAACGCCCTGGCGGAAAGCCTGGGCGCGGACGGAGAGGACGTCTTCATCACCCAGGTTGTGCCCTTCCCTACCGATGACACCCTGCCCATTGCCCTGGACTACTTGAGTGCTCTCGGCAAGTTCTTCCCCAACTCTGAGCCGGGCTTCGTTTCTTTTGAGGGCTATCTGGCGGGGAGGCTGGCAATTGAGGGGATCAAGCGCTGCGGTGAGAACGTGACGCGGGAGTGCTTCCTGGAGTCACTCCGAAACGGAGAGCCGATCAACCTCGGCGGCTTCCTCGTCCGGTACGGTGAGGGCGACAACCAAGGTTCAGACGACGTCTTCATTACCAGGATCGACGCCGAGGGCGAGTTTCAGCCCGTGACAAATTTGCGCGACGCATTTGTTCAATAGGGGCAATGCAATGTTCAGATCAATTCTCAACCTGCGACACCTCATGGCAACCCAGCTTTATCTTGCACTGGGCAGCGCCGTTGCCCTAACCCTCGCCGCGGCATTGGTAGGCTGGTTTTCCTTCAACAACCTGGGAGAGGCCCAAAGCCGCGTAAACGAGGACTCCGTGCCGGAACTCACGGCCGCTTTCAAGGTCGCCCAAAGCACGGCTGCCCTCACAGACGCTGCGCCCAGGCTCGCGAGCGCCAACTCCCCCCAGGACCTTGCGGCCATATCCACCAGCGTAAGCGCATCCCATGACGACCTGTCGGAAGAGCTCTCGAAGCTCCGAGGCGGCGATGAACACACTGCAGTGTTTCTTGGCATTGAGGCCGACATTGACAACCTCCTGAGCAATATAGATGGCATTAAGGAGCAGCGTACCACTCACTTTAAGCTGGCTTCTCGTTCTGATTTCCTTCGCCAGGAACTGGCAGAAGTCCGCGAGGCGCTGGACGAGCTGCTGGTTTCGGAAGTCGATGACCAGTTATTCTTCACAATGACCGGCTACAGGACCCTGGAGGAACCTCCCGTACCAGTTGAGGAACACTTCTCAGAGACGCAACTCGCCCGCTATCGCTTGCTTGCAGACCTCCACTCCCAATCGGACAGTTCTACGCTTCTATTGGAGAGCGCTTTCAGTATTTCACAGGCCGCCCTGTTGGAACCGTTGGAGGAGAGCTTTGAGTCCTCCTCAGGTGAGATCCTTCGAATCCAGACCGCGATGGATGACAGTGAACTGCTGGAGTCTCTGAATCCCCTTCTGGACCAGCTATTGACCTTGGGCCTTGGCGACCAGGGTGTTTTCGCCACGCTGAGTGAAGCCCTGCGATTGGAGGAGAGCCAGGAGCTCTTGGCCGCGGAAAACCGGGGCATCTCCTTCGCCTTGGTGTCTCAGGTGGACGGATTGGTGGAAGTCGCCAATGCGCGAGCGGCGGAGGCCACCCTTGCCTCTGAAGAGGCCACGTTCACCGGTCAGGTGCTCCTCCTCACGATCAGTACCATAAGCGTGGGTGGCGCCATTCTAATCGCATGGCTCTTTGTGGGCCGATCCCTGCTGCGGCGTCTCGCAACCCTTTCCGCATGGATGCGGCGCATGGCCAGCGGCGACCTGGAGGCCCGAGTGGAAATGAAGGGTCGCGATGAAGTAGCCAACATGGCCGCGGCGCTGGAGGTCTTCCGGCAGCACGCCCTTGAGGTGCAGCGCCTCAACCTGGTGGAGGAGTTGGCAAACGAACTTCAAGGCAAGAATGTACAGCTGGAAAGCGCCCTATCGGACCTCAGCAGGGCTCAGGACCAGATAGTCATGCGGGAGAAACTGGCGGCGCTTGGTGAGCTCACCGCGGGTGTCGCTCATGAGATCCGTAACCCGCTTAACTTCGTGAAGAACTTCTCTGAGGTATCGTCGGAACTGCTGGAGGAGCTCCATGAGGTGCTGGACGAAGCCGGGGGCAGCATTCCGCAAAACAAGCGCGACGAAATTCAGGACATCTCCACCGACCTGTCCAGCAACTTGGAGCGTATCGGCTCCCACACAGCCCGCGCCAACCGCATTGTCCACGACATGCTCATGATGAGCCGTGACACCGCTGAGTGGCAGGTCGTCGACATCAACAATCTTGTGGACGAATACTCTCGGCTGGCGTTTCACAGTGCCCGGGCGACAGACCCGGACTTCCAGCTTGACCTGCAGGTCTCTCTGGGAGAAAGCGTTGGCCAGTTGGAGGCCATTCCTCAAGATCTTGGCCGTGTCTTCCTCAACATCGTGAGCAACGCCGGCTATGCCACTGATGAAAAGCGCAAAGAGATCTTGCGTACCGGAGGCTCCGGCTACATGCCCACTGTTTGGGTCGGCACAACCCGCGATGAGGAGAACATTACCATCCAGATCCGCGACAACGCCAACGGTATGCCCCCGGACGTTGTGGAAAAGATCTTCAACCCCTTCTTCACAACCAAACCTACTGGTCAAGGCACGGGTCTCGGCCTGGCTATCTCCAACGACATCATCCGGGCGCACGGCGGCTCCATAACCGTTGAGAGCTCCCCTGGCGAAGGCACAGAAATGAAGGTGCTGCTTCCGTTGGCCAACCCGGCCCGCGCCGCGGAGACGGCAGGAGAAGACGGTAGCAGTGCAGAAGTAAACGCTGATGAGGACGATGAGGACGATGAGGTGGTCGGCGCCGCCGAAAGCGATGCCGCAGATCATTCCTAGCGTTGCTCCTTCAACAAGGGGGCCGAAGGCGATGAGGCGTACCCTATAGCGGGTTAGACCCTCGCTTCCTGGTGCAGGGGGAACATCTCCAGCACCATCCGCACAATTCCTTCGGTGTCTAGCTGCAACTGCCTACGCTGGTCGGTTGCCGTGCCATGCTCCACAAAGGAGTCCGGCATGCCTATCCGCCGCACAGTGACGCCCTCAACGCCCGCGTCTGATAGCGCCTCAAGCACGGCGGACCCGAAGCCGCCCGCAAGGACGTTTTCCTCGATTGTCACAATGCGTCCCGTATTGCGCGCGGCGTCAAGCAGCAGGTCCACGTCCAATGGCTTCACAAACAGGGCGTTTACTACACCGCACGCGATGCCATGTTCCGCCAGCTTGTCCGCCGCCTGCAAAGCAGCCGCTCCAGGCTTGCCCAGCGCGAACAACGTTACGTCGCGCCCCTCTCGCATCACTGCGCCCTTCCCAATTGGCAACTCCTGCAGCTCCGCGTCCAATTCCGCGCCAACGGCGGATCCCCGTGCAATGCGGATGGCGAAGGGACCCGGGTGGAGGTACGCCGTGTATATCAAGTGTTGCAGGTCGTTCTCGTCCATGGGCGCTGCCACAACGGCGTTCGGCAGCACACGCAGGTACGAGAGGTCGAAGGCGCCGTGGTGCGTCTTGCCGTCCTCCCCGACGATTCCTGCTCGGTCTGCGATGAGCGTCACCGGGAGATTGGGCAAACAGACGTCGTGCACCACCTGGTCGAACGCGCGCTGCATGAAGGTCGAGTATATAGACACGAAGGGGCGCAGCCCGTCGGCGGCCATGCCCGCTGCCATGCTCACAGCATGCTGTTCAGCGATGCCCACGTCGAAAACCCGCTCTGGAAACTCCCGCTGCACCTCCGCCAGGCCCGTGCCCTCCAGCATAGCCGCGGAAATGCCAACCACAGTTGTGTCGTCCCGCATGAGGCGGCTTATGGTCTTGGCGAATACGGCAGAGTAGGTTGGCGCGCCGGAGCCGGCGCCAAGAGGAGAGCTGGGCTGGTGGAATTTCACTGGATCGTCCTCTGCCGGCTTGTACCCGTGCCCCTTGTGCGTAACCACGTGGACCAACGGCACCCGGCCCTTGAGGGTCTTGGCCTGTTCCAACGTCTCTTCAAGTTGCTTCAGGTCGTGGCCGTCCACGGGCCCCAGGTAGTGGAAGCCCATCTCCGTCCACATGACCGTAGGCAAGATGAAGCCCTCAATCCCGCCGCCCAAACGCTTGACGAGCCTATAGATTGCCTCACCAGTGGGGACGCGCTTGGACAACGCGCGCATTCGGCCAATCGCCGCCTGATACTCCGGGTGGCTGATGAGCTTCCTGCGCCAGTTCGTCAGGAAGCCGATATTCTCGGAGATGGACATGCCGTTGTCGTTCAGGACGACAATGAGCCGCGCAGGACTGCGATGCACAAGGTTATTCAGCGCCTCGAGGCTTGAGCCCGACGTCAGGGCGCCGTCCCCCACAACACAGATCGTCCATGCGTTGACGCCACGGTGCGCGATGCTTTCTGCTATCCCATGCGCCACTGAGAGGCCAGTGCCCGCGTGACCGGCCACCAGCACGTCGTGCGGGCTCTCTGTTGGCTCGCCAAACCCAGAGAGCCCGCCTTCAAGGCGTATGCCTTTGAACTCATTACGCCGGCCTGTAACCAGCTTGTGCGTGTAGAGTTGGTTGGTTGTGTCCCAAACGATGCGGTCCTTGGGGCTCTCAAACACTCGGTGGATCGCCAGGGTAATCTCCACCACACCGAGGTTGGACGCCAAATGGCCTCCACGCTCCGTAATGACAGAGATGATTGTGTCCCGAGCTTCCTGGGCAACCTGCTCTACTTCCGCCCGCGATAGGACCCTGAGGTCATCTGGACTATTGATGTTGTCCAGCATGCGGTCAGTCATCTGACGTCTCCTCAAGCAGATGGGCATTCGGACGGTGCTGCGGCGTTGACGCACCATCTCAATTCAATGCTACTCTACGGCATCCTTCCCCCGGCGACAAGAAGTGCGCCGTCAAAGCAGCGCACTCGAGCGTGCTGCCTTGCGAGAGCCAATCTCGTGGCCTGCACTACCAACCCCTCGATTCTTTAACGTAGACGTGGTCCGGCATCTTGTAACTGAAGCCCTCCTCGTCAAAAGCGGATACGCCCAAGAACTGCGTGAAGTTGTTGAAGTGACTGTTGCGGTTGGACCGCTTGGGGAAATACTTGTTCAACAAGCTATGGAGTTCTCTAGCTGTGACCGTTCTCTTCAAGTGTTTGGCTGGTATCCCTCAAGGCCGGGATACCCAATGCACTTCTCGACCCTTCGTGAATGCGATCGCGCCAATTTCAGTATGCACGAACTATATGCACGTTCTATGCAATGGCAAAGCAGCCATAGTCATGCGAGCAAGCCGAATTGCCAATCGGTGCCGCCCTTCAACCAGTCAACAAGAATCGGCCCTTGAACCTTGAAGGGTTCGTTGGCAAGACAGGACTCAAACATGCAACGACAAGGGCCCTGTTGCCATGCAACTTGTGCTTCTGTGGACCGCTAAATTCTCCCCCACAAGAAGTCGCGCTACTTTCACACAAGGCGTCGACTCACATGAGACCAGGTGCGCACCCCCGGCGTGGCGTCATGACTTTCCACGTCAACTATTCTCCAATTGCTGCAAATACATCTGGGATTCAGTATCTCTTTATACCTAATCTCTACATAGTCTCCACTTAATGCACAATTTCTCTGGGTGTCGTAAAGTAGACGGAGGTCGTGGAGAGCGCGCTCTACCCAAACGCGCCAAGCTCTTCACGCAGTCCCCCAGCCCAAGGAGGGTATATGTTGCGGTCTCGGCTCAACAGAGTGAGGAAACTGGCTGCGTTGTTGCTGGCCGCGTCGGCGCTCGCGGTCGTGGCGTGTGGTGGCGAGGGAGCCCAGGGGACCCCCGGGCCAGAGGGCTCGCCCGGAAGCCCAGGCCAAGACGGAAGTCAGGGTCTCCAGGGCATCACCGGGCCTGCGGGCACCAGAGGCCCCATAGGGTCCCAGGGACAACAGGGGGAGCCTGGTCCGCCTGGCCCGGCCGGCCAGCAGGGACCGCAAGGACCGCGGGGCACCGGAGCCGGCGATAGCGGTAGAGAGATCGAATTGGACACCGTCGGTGGCGCAATATCATGGCGGTACGTTGGTGAGGATACTTGGCGCAGCCTGGCGGTGCTACCGGAGGCAAGTTTCGCCACGGCTGCTGCTCCCAGCCTCAGCATGCTGGCGTCCAGCTCCAACTGGGAGGTCATACCTGTCTTCACCGTGGGCGACCGCGTCGGCGACTACCGCCCGCCGGGCGTCCTGGACGGCGCAGGAGCTTTCTCCTTGAACAGCAGCACCGTCCGTGTACTTACCAACCATGGAATTGAACCTGGCCAGGGTATTCCTTACACATTGGCAAACGGGCTGTCCCTCAACGGGTCCCGGATCTCCTACTTCGACATCGACAGGGAGACGATGAGGGTAAAGGCATCCGGGATCGCCTACGAACGCATCGTGAACCGAGCGGGAGCGCCACTAACGGTGCGCAACGTCGACAACGCCGACTCTGGCCCGCTCCGCCTCCTCAGCTCCTCTGTATACGTCGAGGGCGGCGACTTCGGCTTCGTCAATGACATCTACTTCACTGGTGAGACGGTTGAGGGTGGCCAGCTCTTCGCACTTGACGTTGCCAACGGCGGTCTCCATGCCGTTCCCATGGCCGGCCGCGCGGCTTTCGAGAACGTTACCTTTATCGACACAGGAACCTCCACTTCCATCGGCATGGTCATCAGTGATGGCCGCCCCGGCGCCCCCCTCATGCTCTACATTGGCGACAAGAATACAAAGGGAGACCGCTCCTTCCTGGACCGAAACGGGTTGGCACAGGGCACCCTCTATGTCTGGAAAGCGACCAACGGGCACTCCACGCCAGAGGAGTTTGGGGATACCGGGGAGTTTCGCCAAGGTTCATTTGTGGAAATCGAAATCTTTGACGCTTCTAAGGCCAACGAGGCAGGGTATGACGCACAGGGATATGTAAGGGAATTATATAGTTGACTTCACAACCCACTCATTGTAGCATCCTCACCCTCTCTGCCAAGAGCGGCCTACTCCTAGTGCGGGGATTTGCCCCGTGGCCCCATGCGGGCACATTAGGAGTGGCGTCCTTTTGGCAGAGAGCGCAAATCCTACCGCATGGGGTCTCCTGTTGATTCCACGGGCGCCCCTGTGTGCGGTACAAAGGGGTGCTCAATGCTCACACCAAAGCAGGCCGTGCGGTCCGGGTACTGGCAGTATTTCAATGGGGCGGGCCGGGCAACGCGGGCAGAGTTCTTGTGGTTCTTTCTCTACCTCGTGGTCCTTCTGGCAAGTCCCCTCTTCATCGCGGGGGTGATCGCCGAGGCAATGGCGTTGACCGCCAAGGCGGCCGAGGACGTCTACGCCTTCGCCAACGGCGTCTCCCTAGTCCTCATAGCAACCCACCTCTGCCCGTTCTTAACGGTGCTGGCCCGCCGCTATCGAGATGCCGGTGTTGCCCGGTGGTGGCTGCTGTTGTTCCTCTTTTGGGTCTTCCCCGGTTTGCTCCTCTCCCTCGTCGTCGCGTTTATGCCCAGCCTCCCCATCCAGCGTTCGTATGACGGCGTGGAACGGGTCGCCTAGAAGCCGAACGGGTTGACTGCCTCGATTGACCTTGTATAAGGTGCCCGAACATAGCGAGGCCCCCGGCGGCAACCGGGGGCCTCATGGTGGTGCTGGGGGAACCTGCAACCCCATCGTACCGCCCGTGGTCAAGGTGCGTCAATCGAGAGGAGTGGAGTATGTGGCCAGAGACCCCGCTGCCAATCGCCATAGCGATAACAGCCGTCGTAGTCATTGGGTGCCTCGCCGCTAACTACGTGGACCTACTAGATCATCGTGCTTGGCGGTTACACTGGTGGGTTGTTCCGCTATTTGGGGTTGTGGTGTTTCTAGCGTCGTATGGGTTGGTGAGCGCAATTCAGTCACTTGAACCTCTAGTCGCCGGAGAGTCACCCACACTCCCAACATGAGCAAGTTGAGCGCAAGAAGGGCGAGGGGCGTAAGCAAAGTCTCAAATCCATTCACGATCCACCTCCTGTCATCTCTTTGCGGGCTTCCGCTCCTGTTTCTTGGGGCGGTAGGTCACGACCTTCTTGATCATCGCGTCGAGGGCCTTCTGGTCTACCTTGGGTTCCTCCGGCATGGGCGTCCTCCTGGCCGAATCTTCCCGTTCGCCCTGTGAGTCTACAGTATCCGGGGGCTGCGCGTGTACTCCGGCCCTATCAGCTTCTCGTAGGTGAGCCGCTTTCCCATCGCGCCCCGTACAAGGCTGTCCAACCGTTGCATCGTCGTCCGGCGAACATTGCCCTTGCCGAGCCGGAAGGTGAACTCGTTGACGTACCGCTTCAGGTGCTTCGCGCTCCAGTGGTGGTAGACGCCGTTGTAGCCGCGCTTCATCACCGCCCACACGGACTCGATGCCGTTGGTGTGGGCCATCTCGTTCACGAACTCCTTGACGCTGTGCTTCACGACGGCGTGAGGTCGCCGCAGGCCCTCATAGGCTCGCGCCTCGTCGGTGTAGACCGTCGCCGTCGGCTCCGTCGCGCCATGCACGAACCCTTGCAACGTCGGCGCGTCAACGTGCTCCACCACCTTCGCCTTGACTTGGCCCGTCGTCCGGTCCTTGACCCCCGCCACCGCGACCTTGCCTACAGCTCCGCGTCCAGCGTTCAGCTTCTTGGCCTCGTGCTTGTTGCCTTCCTTGCCGCCGAAGTACGTCTCATCCGCTTCGACCGGCCCCGCCATGATATCCACCTCCACGTCACACGCCTCGCGCAGCCGGTGCAGCATGAACCAGGTGGACTTTTGCGTGATGCCCAGCTCCTTGGACAACTGAAGGCTGGACACGCCCTTGCGGGCCGTCTGAAGGATGTACATACCGTAGAGCCACTTGTCCAGAGGGATGTGCGACCGCTCGAAGATGGTGCCTGTGCGGACGGTGAACTTCTTGCGGCAGTCCTTGCAGAGGTGGTACTGGTAGTCCTTCAGCCGCGTGGTGCGCTCGCTCGCGCAGAAGGGACACGTCACCGCGCCATCCCAGCGGATGCGCTCGACGCGCTCAATGGCGGCCTGCTCGTCGGGGAACTCCCGGAAGAACTCGTAGGCGCTGATGGTGGTTCCGTCGTGGTGGGCCATTGCTCTTGACCTCCTATCGCTCTACCCGTATTGTCTTAGATAGGGGTTGTGAAGTCAAGTATATAATTCCCATATGTAACCCAGGAGATGCAGGACGCCCTGTCGTTTGATAGCGTTGAGGGTGCCAGCGCCTTTCACTTCTCCCGCCCGCAGGACCTAGCGACGAACCCCAGAAACTCTCGCCAAATCACCCTGGCTTCGACAGGAGACGGCGCGCGCTACCCTAGCGACGATTGGGGAACGCTGTACGTGATGGACATCGCGGCCAACACACTGACCGCCAACGCCCGCATCCTCTACTCCGGAGACGACGGCGGCAATGGCCAGTTTCCCGGAGGCGGCGACTTTGGTCTCCGGAGCCCTGACAGCGTTGCCTGGGCAGACGACAGTTTCATCTACGTTCAGGAAGACCGGGCTACGGTCAATGCGGTCTTCGGGCGCTCAAGCGCCCGCGAGGCCTCAGTCTGGCAATTGAACCCTCGGACGGGCCAGCTGGTACGCATCGCTGAAGTCAATCGCAGCGCCCACCTCACGGGCACGGTGGACACTGCCCCCGACGACTTTGGCAACTGGGAGACCAGCGGCGTGGTGGACTTGACCTCCCTTTTCAACAGCAGTAGCACCATCCTGCTCATCAACGTGCAGGCCCACAGCATGAAGGGCGACCTGTTTGGCGGCAACAACGCCGCACGTGAACTGGTTGAGGGCGGCCAAATGGTCCTTCTGCGCAAGCTCAGCTAGCCGTAGAATCTCCAATGACACAGTGGGGGCCGCTAGCGGCCCCCACTGTCTTTCTCCAAATTTTTCTGCCGCCAACTATAGCTTTGCCGCATCCAACGCCTTCTGAATGAGTGCCTGCGGGTCCGAAAACTGGCGTTCCTCCTGCGGACGCAGGAAGAGGAGCGACGCCTTCCGCACAGGCTTCCCCGTGGTCTCCCCAACTGCCCAGGCATAGAGGCCCAGCTGCACCTCATACTCCGGCCCCAGCTCCCGCACTTGCTTGGCGGTGAGGCTGTCCGTCTTGTAGTCGACTATGGCTATCCCGTCCGGCCCATCGATGAGCAGGTCAATGAAGCCCTCTACCAATCTGTCACCAAGCGGCGCGCTGACAAAGACCTCCCGGTAATAGTTCGCCGAGCCCTGCTGCACCTGTTCGGTCAGGCCATTCACGGTCTTTGAAGCCAGCGCGTTGCGTGACAGCGTCAGCACATCCTTCGCTGAGTCGCCAATGCCCTCCGCCTCGGCTTGGGCACGACAGATGTCCTCCAGCCCCTCGCCGGTCAGCAGATCGATGCTCTGCAGTACGGCGTGGACCGCCCGCCCGAGGTTTGTCCCGCCTCGCCCGCGCCGATACGAGATTTCGCCTTCCGCGGCCTCTTCCTTCTCCGAAGTCACGGCGTCTTCCGCGGGCACGCTCGGCGGCTGCCCCTTCACCCGTTGTGCGATGGCCGTAACCGCCAGCGCTTGCGGCCTCGACGCGTTCTCGATGGTGGCTTCACGTTGCGCCTCCCACTGCGCCCGCATGGAGACGTAATCGCCCACAGACGCAGTCCTTCCCTCCTCCGCCTGAGGTGTGTAAGCGCCTGCTGCTTCCACCAACGACTCCCAGTCGAGCTTTTGGAACAGATCCAATCTGTCCGCGCAGAGCTCCTCCAGCTTGGCGGCGCGCGTTGCGTCCTTTTGCACCCTGCGGCGAAACAGGCTCACCAGAAGGTGGTCCCTCGCACGCGTGCATGCCACGTAGGCCAGCCTGACGTCCTCCGCAGCCGCCGCCGCGGACTCTCTCTTACTTGCGGTCTCATACCCCGGCGTAGGGACGTGCATGCCTCCGGGCAGGGTGAGGTTGATCTCAGCCTGCCCGGAGGCACGGTCCACTATCACATTGTCGGCTGAGCGATTGCGCGTACTGCCAAAGCCCGTGAGCACCACAACGGGGAACTCCAGGCCCTTGGCAGCGTGAATCGTCATGATGCGCACACAGTCCTCGTCTGACTCCGGTGCCGGCGACTCCACCGCACGCGCGCGCTCTACCACCTGCCGCTCAATCCAGTCGAGGAATCCGCGCAGTGAGCTGCCGCCGGCCCGTTGGTACGCCCGCGCTTGTTCCACCACGTAGCGCAACCGCCGCCACCGCTCCCGGGGCCGTCGGCGGTCAAAGGAGAGTTCCACTAGACGTCTCTCCCGGATGAACTCCTCAATCAGCTCGTTTGGTGGCTTCAGCCCACACTTCTTGTTGGCCTCGCGCAGCACGGTCAGTGCCTCAGCCACCGGGCCTGTAGCGCCGCCCGGTTGGAGGTAGTCGAACCGCCCCCCGTCGTCGACAAACTGCAGCAACTCCACATCGCTGCAGGAGAAGGCTGCCGAGCGGAGCGCCGCCACGAGCGCTACCTGGTCGCCGGGGCTATCGATAGCCCTCAGGCAGTTCAGCAGTTGCCGAACGTCTTCCGTGCCCAGCACGATGGACTCGCTCTCGATGCGGTACGGCACGTCCGCAGCTTCCAGCGCCTGCTCCAGCGCCTCGAGGTTCGTGCGGCTTGGCAACAGAAGGCAGATGTCTCGGTAGGTGGCGTCCCGCCACTCTCCGGGTTCTTGGCTACGGACCTGCCATCGCTCCTCCTTGATTCGCCGAGCCAGGGCGGCCACCGCCTGCCCTTCCAGCCGCCGGGCATAGTCCGCGTTCCCGTTGACGCTCTCGCCCACGTAGTAGACCGCGGGCGGCAGCGCGGCCTCCCCCTCCTTCGACACACCGTGGGTCGCCACGAGGTCCCGGTATTCGGCCTGCAACTGGCTGCCTTCGTCGTTCCGCATCCACTGACCAAAGACGTGGTTCACCCAGGTGATGATGCTCTGCTGCGACCGGAAGTTCTGCTGAAGCGGTGTGCTCTCATGCACCAGGTGGCCGCGCACGTGTGCCATAGTCACGATATCCGCACGCCGGAAGCGGTAGATGGACTGCTTTGGGTCACCCACCATGAAGAGCTTGCCTGGAGCCGGTACGATGTCCTGCCAGTCCGTCGACTCACTCCCGGTGCGGTCGTCCGGGTCGCCGGCCAGGAAGAAGGCGATCTCCGCCTGAATGGGGTCCGTGTCCTGGAACTCGTCCACCAGCAGGTGGTTAAAGCGGCGCTGAAACCTGCGTCGCGCGTCCGAGTTGTCACGCAGCATATCCCGGGCCCAGACAAGAAGGTCATGGAACTCCGCGTGTCCTGCCTCCTTGCGTTGCTTCGCCTGGTCGACCACAAACGTGCGAACCGCTTCCAACGCGGGCGTGAAAGCGGCGGTGCGCAGCGCAGCGATCTCCTTCACGCGCACTTCCTCAAGATCCTGGAGCGTTTCCTTCAAGAGCTTGCAGCCATTGGTCCCCGTGACCTCGTCCTTATCCCAGTTCGTCTGACTGCCCCTTCCGGTTGAGAGCCGCTTCCAACCCAGCAGCCGGACGAGGCCCCGCTCGTAAGCGCGGTCGTTGCTGTCCGCTGCGGGCAGCTTCTGCGTCAGGGCCACGACCTCCGCAGCGTGGTCATACAGGGGATCGCCGCCGCCAATCTTCGATAGCCCCCGCAGCCGTTCGATCTTCGTGACCGCCTCCACCAGCCTGTTCCCGATGGTCAGCGTGGGCTCGGGCGCCTCTGCAATGGATGAGTCGGCCACTAGGTCATAGTCGCCGCTGAGCGCGACGGCCACCCGGTGTAGCTGGTCCAGATTCAGGCCCAGGTGCAGCGCCCGCGCCAGCTTTGGACCAAGCTCCACCGACTCAAGCGAGTCGTCCAACCACTGGTCCCAGGCTTGCTGGAAGCGCAGGTCCGCCTCGATGGGGTCAAGCATCTCGAAGCCCGGTGGCAGGCCCGCCTCCAGCGGAAGCTCGCGCAACAGCGACTGCGCGAAGCTATGCAGCGTCTGGATTGACGCGGCGTCCATCTCCGACACAGCCCGCCGGCATCGCTCGCGCGAGTCCGCATCGCGGCTATCGTCCTCCGCCGCGACCTCGAGGTCGCGGCGGACACGGTCCCGCAGTTCCGCGGCGGCGGCCTCGGTGAAAGTGATCGCTGCCAGTCCCGCCATCTCCGCAGCGCCCAAGGCGATCAGCGTTACTATGCGGCCCACCAGCGCGGTGGTCTTCCCCGTCCCTGCTCCAGCCTCAACAAAGAGGTTTTCGTCCAAGCTCTGCTGGATGCGGTCGCGGTGCTGCTGGTCCGCCGGTAGGTCTTGTTGCATCATCCCACGTCCTCTTCTGTATCGGCATCGAGCGCGCCACCGCTGAGCTTTGTGTAGGCCGAGGCCAGCGGCGAACCGCCCTTGCGCGCCCACAACGCCGACTTATTGGTGGGGCAAATGCGCTGAAAATCGCAATAGCGGCAATTCTCGGGACCGCCGAAGCCCGCCGGGCCGGGGTTCGCCGGGAAGACTCCACCCCGGACGCCCTCCGCAATGGCCTGCACGACACTCTTGAACTGCGCCTCTACGGCGTCGAGGGTCACGGGAACGCGGGTGTACCCGCCATTGGCGGAGATGAACCAGTACTCGGCCCGCAGGGCCGCTTCCGGCAGCAGTGTCTCCCGAACCGCCAGCGCGTACACGGGCAACTGCAACCGCTTGCCCGCCATCAGGGGGTCGTCCTTCATCTTCTCGTATTGCCGGGAGGAGCCTGTCTTGTAGTCCATCACCACCGCGCGCTGGCCGTCCTGTGCCACGTCCACCCGGTCGATGAAACCCCGGAAGCGGACCTCACCACCACCGGGCAGAGTCATTGACACCGGCGATCCGTCGAAGCCGAATGCGTACTCGACGTGATGGGGTTGAATGCCCTCGGCCGACCGATACTGCGCGTCGTCATCCAGGAATCTCTCCAGGTCCTGCAGAATGTCTTCCTGCGCAACCTCCCACAGCACGCGCCGTCCCGTCACGCCCTTTCGCTCAGCCTCCCGAAACTCCTCGTGGGCGATCTCCCTCAGCCGTGCTCGATGCTGTGGCGTCCAATCCTCTCGCGGCGAAATGGGCCCGGCAGCAAGAATCTCCTTGATAAACCGCTCCAGGATGGAGTGGACCAGGCTGCCCCTGTCCAGCGGGGAGATGGTTAGCACGTCCTCAGGCGTTTCCCATGCCGAAAGGTTGAGGACGCTGCCCAGGAAGTGGCCGTACGGGCACGTGGCCCACGCCTCCAACCGTGTTGGCGACATGACCTGCGAGAGCGATCCGCCGAGCCGCCTGCTGCTGCCCGCGATACCGCCCACGAAGCCGTCCCACTCCGTCAGCTGATTCGTCGCTCGCGCACTCTCCATCGCGAGCGCCCGGCCCAGCGGCCCGCCTTGCATAGCCAACGGATGGAAGCGCAGGTGCGATCCCGTCCTTTGCCACCCGGCGAGGGCCTGTACGTCGTACTCATGACCGTCCGTGGCACGCCCCCCCTCGGCCAGCCGCAGCGCGTCCTCCATCGATTCGATAACAGTCAGCCATGGAGCATCGTAGGTATGCAGCCGCTCCGATGAGACGCGTTCACCAGCGAGAGTCGAGGCGGCCCCCAGCAGCCAGGGTGAGGGGTATTGCGGCCGCCGTTCCACCGGGTCTACCCGTGAATACGAGAGCCGTCGCCGCTGCCCGGCTGCGAGGGCGGCCAGATAGTCGCGCCGCTCGTGCAGTTGGGCCTCTCGCCGAAGGGGAAGGGCGCCCTTCAGCACATTGGCGCGCACGTACTCGGGCAGCAGCGGGTCCTCGCCGCTCCGGCCCGGATAGTCGCCCTCCGACATCCCCAGGAGCCATACGGTGTCGAATTCCATTCCCGTCGCGGAGCCAAGCGTTGCCACAAACACGCCCGTTCCGGTGGCCCCACGGCGGCCCCCGTAGGCCGACAGTGCCTGAGAAAGCGCTTGCTGAAACTCTCGCAAGTCCGTGTCCGGTTCAACATCGTCCAGCTTGCCGAGCTCCTCCAACGCCGACTTCACACGCCCGAGCGCGTCCTGCTGTTGCGCTGGCCAATCGTTCTTCCCCTGGCCGTACCGCTCGATGGCGTCCTTGGCCCACTCGGCAAACGCGCTCCAGGAGCTGCCGTCCGCAGGCGGCCTGTCATGCGCCAACCGCTCCACGAATGCCACCAACCGCTCTGCGCAGGAAATTGCCTCGCCATAGCCTCTCGCCTGGGCTTCCGTCAGGTCACCCCGTGCCTCTGCCCCTTGTCGACGCCGGGCCGAGTTTGCGATCAAGCCCTGGAGCCGCTCCTTCCACTGCTCCAGTCCGTGCACGACGCCCGCTTCCCGCGAGAGGCCCTCCCAGCGCTGCAGCTCGCCGGACGCAGAACGGTTGCTCGCAGCGTTCCACACCGGCGCGTCCGCCAGCCACTGCATCAGGGCGGCCCGGCTCAAGTCCTCCCTGATGACGCCGAGCAGGCCCGTAAGCAGCCGACCAGCAACAGAGTCCCGCAGCGGCGAGGGGTCCGGGCCCGCCACCGGTATACCGGCAAAACCCAGCTCCATCCGAAGCTGAAAGGCATAGGGGTCCTGCCGCCGGTAGAGGGCCGCCATGCGGTGAAACGGCGCGCCTTCTTCAGCCCGCTGGAGCATCTCACGCACGGCCTGCCGCACCTCTTCGCGCGCGTCCGGGGCCGACACGATGGACTCCGGTCTCGCGTCCGGGTGAAGCGAGCTCTGGGTTGAGCCTTCAGCGCTCGCTTCACCGAGCCGTTCCCACCAGGCGCCCTCGGCGTCGTCGACGCCGTCCTCGCCCGTCCGACCCACCACCAGGCTGCACGAGACAGCGTCCGACAGCGCCGTCAGCAGCGCCATCTCCCCAGGCGATGGGCGCGTCAGGAGAAAGAACACCAGCGCGCCCACGTCCTGCAGCGCCGGCTGCCCTCGCCCTGACCGCACCGCCTCCGCCGCTGACCATGCCTCGTCTTCGTTCCCGTAGTACTCGGCGGTCCGCTCCCGAAATCGGCGGTACAACTCGACGGTGGCCTGTCGCAGCGGACCCTCCCCCGCCAGCATGTCGAGTTCGCTCTCTGTCAGTCGCACCATCTCTTTGAACGCAGCCTGCAGCGATTGATGCAACGTGGAGTGCGCCGCCACATTGCCCAGCGGTTCCTGCCCGACCAACTCCATTGCCACCGTGCGGACAACAGCCATCTCCGCCGCTGCGGACAGCGGCCGCCGATGCCGCGCCGCCATGGTTGGCGCTCCCAGTTGTTCGGCAAGGCGTGCCAGCGCCATGAAGCCCACGTTTAGGAGCCCGCCGTCACCGGCTAGGACTCGGCGGAGGCCGATTCCCGCGTAGGCGTTCGGCGGCACGACGGTCACAGGCGCAAGCGGGTTGCTTGCCTTGGCCTCAACCACAAGCGCCTGCAGCCGCTCTCGCGCGGCCCTGCCGTAGGGCTCCAAGTACACCTGCACTATGCGTCTCCCTCTCTCAGACAGCCGTCGGAGGTAGAAGTTGGATTCAGAGCAGCCTACCAATCCAGCCATCGTGAAGCAACCAAGAATTAAGAGCTCTTCGCCCAATGGGTAGCGTAAAGGCGGGCGGGGGTGGTTCCCCGCCCGCCTTTACCGCAGTGCCCTTATTGCAGGGACCGGTTATCCCATCTTTCGAGAGCTACCTACTGCGGGGCCAGGGATTGCAGCGCCGCCATCTCATCCGGCGAGAGACACGGCAGGAAGCCGAACACTACCGCGGGGTCCAACTCCTCCGCAAAGAGAATGGTGTGGTGAGGCGCCACGGCATTCCCAATGCAGTTCAGAGTCTCTTCACTGAGCGCTCCACCTGTCGCGCCCTGGAACCCGGCCAGGAAGAGCGTCACAGAATTCTCTTGAGTCAGACACTCGCCAAAGACCGCAGTCGAGCCGGCTGCAGCCGGGTCAAGCACGTTCGCCGTGAGCAGCGCTGCGGATGCCTCGGGGCCCAAGGTGCTTTGGATGCAGCCAATTTCCTCCTCGCTGAGCAGCGCCTCGGCGACGTCCATGCCCGTCGTCTCCGGCCCGAAGTCCGGCACCGTGAACGTCATGTCGCCCGACGACCCCATCGCATCCGTCGAGTCGGCGGGCGCCGTGACGGGCTCGGGAGTAGGCGTCGGGGGGACCGGCGTCGGCTCAGGGGTCGGGGCCACGGTGGGCTCGGGTGTGGGCTCCACCACTGCAGCCTCCTCGGAATCGCCGCACGCGATGGCCAGCAGGGCAACAAGAGCCACCAGGACCATGAGGGTCGTCCGCATCGTCTTCACTGCTACCTCTTTCGTGAGTTCTATGGGTCAGTCCGTCTATGCTACACTATGGACTATTGTCGTGTTAGGGTCTTTTCGCATTCCTCTTGTATGAGGTGGATTGCTCACCCTATGCTGGAAGAAGGGGCGTAAGCCGAGGTCCCACCAGCAAAAGGAGGCTCAAGATGAAGGGCAACCACATCGGATACGCAAGGTCGGGCATTCTCGGCTCGACTGCGTTGGCGCTCCTATTGCTGGGGATGGCCTGCGTAAGCGTATCT
The DNA here is from genome assembly GCA_965249605.1 of Dehalococcoidia bacterium. Classification (GTDB taxonomy): domain Bacteria; phylum Chloroflexota; class Dehalococcoidia; order Lucifugimonadales; family UBA1127; genus UBA1127. Next base: position 304,712 of record OZ252245.1, on the reverse strand, counting down.
GTCTCCAATAGCGACGACCCGTCCCCGGTGACGGAGCCCGGCGCGTACACCAAGGCCTTCGTGGAAGAAGCCATTGAGCGGTACGAGGACGATGGGCTCGACGCGGCCCTCGACTACTACAACTCGACAGCAAGCGTGAATGGCGACTGGTACGTCTTCATCATTGACGAAGATGGCAGGGTCATCGCCCACGCCGCGGTGCCGGAGAACGTGGGCCAGAACGTGAACGATGCTCAGTGGACCGACATCAACGGCTTCCACTTCGGCAAGGCTATCCTGAACGCCTCCGAGGACGGCGACTGGGTCAGCTACTACTATATCAACCCCAACAACGACGACCGGGAGGAGCAGAAGCATTCATGGGTCGTGCAGCATGCCGGCCTCTTCTTCGGGTCCGGCTGGTACCAGCGGTAACATCTGCCCTGGACCCCGCGATAGTGCAGCAAGGAAGGCCCCTCGGCGTGAGATCAGCCGAGGGGCTTTCCCTGTCCAGCGCTGCGCCCTCCGCCGCCCTTGACACCCTCCCACCGTGCCCATAGCATTCGGGCGCCGCTGGGCTCAGCTAGCCAGTTCTCGCGCCCCGCGAGCTGCATGAAACAGAAGATTTCACCTACGCAGAGGAGGAGAGTCACACCCATGAAGCGCAGTGAAGACCGCATTCTCACCACACACGCCGGCAGCCTGCCCCGTCCCGCGGACCTGCGGGCGATGCTCGACGCCAAGGTCCACGGCGAGCCCTACGACGCCGACGTCCTCGCCGCGCGGGTCAAGTCCGCCGTCAAGGAGGTCGTGGACCAGCAGGTGGCGTACGGCATCGACATCGTCGGTGACGGCGAGGAGTCCAAGCCGAGCTTCAACCTCTACCTGGACGAGCGCATCTGCGGCTTTGAGATGAAGGAACCCGGCCCGGGCCAGGTCCCGGCCATGAGCCAGGACGGCCGCGACCGCACGGACTTTCGGGAGTTCTACTCCGAGGAAGTGGGCTTTGGCTTGAGATTGGTTAGCAGTGCCTACCAGACCCGGGAGAGACAGATCTGCACCGGCCCCCTTGCCTACATAGGCCACGACATCGTCAACACGGACGTGGCCAACCTCCAGGCCGCCCTGGAAGGCGTCTCCCACGCGGAGGCCTTCATTCCCACCCTCGCTCCCGGCACCATCGACCACCGTCTCTACAACGACTACTACAAGACGGAGGAGGAATTCGTCTACGCCATTGCTGAGATGATGCGGCCGGAATACGAAGCCATCGCCAACGCCGGCTTCGTCGTGCAGATCGACGACCCCGGCCTGCCGGACACCTGGGACATGCTGGTGTCGCGCCCGGACCTCGCCGAGTACCGCCGCTATGCGGACTTGCGCATCGATGCCCTCAACCACGCACTGTCCAACGTCCCACCGTCGCTGGTGCGCTACCACATCTGCTGGGGCAGCTGGCACGGCCCCCACACCTACGACATCCCTCTGGAGGACATCGTCGACATCATGCTGAAGGTCAACGCCGACGCCTTCTCCATAGAGGCCGGAAACGTCCGCCATGACCACGAGTGGCGCGTGTGGGAAACCACCAAGCTGCCGGACGGGAAGGTGCTCGTGCCCGGTGTCGTAAGCCACGCCACCAACGTCGTCGAGCACCCGCGCCTCGTCGCCGACCGCATCGTGAAGTACGCGCAGTTAGTGGGACGCGAGAACGTCATCGCGGGCACGGACTGCGGCCTTGGCGGGCGGGTCCACCAGCAGATCGCCTGGGCCAAGTTCAAGGCCCTCAAGGAGGGCGCGGACCTGGCGACAAGCGAGCTCTGGGGCTAGCGCCCGCGGGATGAGCGCCATGCCCGACGAGAAGCTCCTGCCAACCACGGTTGTGGGTAGCTATCCGCAGCCGGACTGGCTCATCGACCGCGATGTCCTGACGCGCGGCACGGTTCCCCGCGTCCTGCAGCATGGCTTCTGGCGCGTCCCTGACGAGGCGCTGCCCGAGGCGCTGGACGACGCCGTCACCGTGGCCATTCGCGACATGGAGCGCGCCGGCCTCGACGTCATCACCGACGGCGAGGTGCGCCGCCAAAGCTACTCCAGCGCCTTCGCGACGGCGCTCAGCGGCGTGGACCCCGGTCGACCGGGCATCGTCCCCGGCCGCCGCGCCGGCACGACGGTGGAGGTGCCCCGCGTCGTGGGACCCATAACCCGCGCGTCGCCCGTATTGCTGGACGATGCCCGCTACCTGCACCGCAGCACAGACCGCGCCGTCAAGGTCACTGTACCCGGGCCCTTCACCCTCTCTCAGCAGTGCGTCGACGAGCACTACGGCGACCCCCGCGCACTGGCGCTTGCCTTTGCCGATGCGGTGAACGCCGAGGTGCGCGACCTCTTCGCGGCCGGCGTCGATGTCGTGCAACTGGATGAGCCTTGGCTGCAGGCCCGCGCCGAGGCGGCCCGGGAGTTCGGCGTGGAGGCAATCAACACCGCACTGCATGGCGCCGATGGCGTCACCGCGCTGCACCTGTGTTTTGGGTACGCGGCCAAGGTCCCCGGGTCCAAGCCCAATGCCTACGACTTCCTCGGCGAGCTGGACGCCTGCAGCGTGCAACAGGTCTCCGTGGAGGCGGCACAGCCCAACCTGGACTTGCATTCGCTACGGCTGCTGCCGTCCAAGACGGTGGTGCTGGGAGTGCTGGACCTCGGCAGCCCGGAGGTGGAGACGCCAGAGACCGTCGCGTCGCGCATCCGCGCTGCCCTGCGGCACCTTCCGCCGGAGCGGCTCGTTCTCGCGCCGGACTGCGGCATGAAGTACCTGCCGCGGACCGTGGCTTTCGGCAAGCTGCAGGCGCTCTCGATAGGCGCAGCCATCGTCCGGCGGGAGCTGGAGATCTGGGAGGACGCCGCGCCGTAGTCGACGAGTCACGCTGTTGCCTTGAGGGCGATGGATGGTGACTGGAGCCCCGGAACACCAAGCGCCCCCGCCGTTGCCGGCGGGGGCGCTTACTTGCCTCGTTACTTCTTGGCTGCTGCTACTGCGCGGCGCGGATGAACTCCATGTGGGTCCACGTTCCCGACACGGAGCCGGGGTAGGCGTAGCCGCTGACGTACTTGGGGTTGTAGGCGGCCTCCGGCGCCAGCCAGAACAGCGGGATGTCGTAGTAGCCGAGGAACGAGATCTCACCCAACTGGCGGAAGAGCTCGTTCTGCTTGTCGGAATCCAAGGTCCTGGCAATCTCGTAGTAAATCTCGTCCCGCTCCGGGATCTCCGGGGCGCCGGTCCTGGGGTTGGCGGCAATGTCGTACACGCGCGTGCCCATCAGGATGTGAGAGCTCGTGCCGCTGATGATGGCGTCATTGCTGTATTCAAAGTTGCGGCCCCGCGCCCGGTAGGTGGCGGTGTCCTCGCTGTTGTAGACTGTCTTGATGCCGACGTCGCGCCAGAAACCGGCAATGCCCTCAGCAACGTCGGGAGCGCCGGGATAGGCAAAGGACTCGCGCAAGTGAACGTTGAGCTCAAAGGGGTTGTCCGGGCCGTACCCGGCCTCGGCCAAGAGCTGCCTGGCCTTCACCGGGTCATAGCCGTAGTGCTCCTCAAACCGGGTCTCCCAGGTAGGGTCCCAGCCGGGGCGCGTGGGGTGGTGGTGGTTGCGCACCATCAGGTCGCCCTTACCGCGAAAGAAGGCCTCGTTGATGGCGTTGCGGTCGATGGCCTGGTTGAGGGCCTGGCGGACGCGGCGGTCGTGCAGGGGGGCTTCGGGGTACTTGTAGGCGGCGTCAAGGGCCGGGATGGTGGTCCGGGTGTCGCTGCTGCACGGGCAGCGAGCGCCGTAGCGCAGGCCTATGAAGGACCGCAGGCCGGCGGCGTTGCCCGCGGCAAGGGCCATGCCGCCACTCTCTGCTTGCGGCTTGAGGTCGTCCGGGAGCTCCGTCACGTGGACTTCTTCGGCCAGCAGGCTGGCGAGGCGGGTGGAGGCCTCCGGTACGAAGCGGATCTCCAACTCCTGGAAGTCCGGGGTCATCTTCCAGTGCGTGTAGGGCGGGAGCTCGTAGCGGGCGTAGGAACCCTGGCGCCGCTCCACTTCCTGGTAGACGCCGGTGCCAACGATGGCGGGCTTCGTCAGGTCAGGCACCCCGACCTCGTCGTAGTGGTCCTTACTCTGCACTAGGATACTCTGCTCCTGCCGCGTCAGGATCCACAGAAGACCCGCGTTGGGGGAGGGAGAACGGAAGATAACCTCGTAGTCGTTGACGATCTCCACGTCCTCGACGTCACGGCGGAGGTTTCCGCTGTTGCCGTGGGCAGCGTCCGGCGCCGTTATGTCCTGCCAGGTGTGGCGGACATCCTTGCCAGTCATCTCGCCCCACCCCTTGTGGAAGGGGACGCCCTTCCGAAGCTTGAATCGGATGGACGCGTTGTCGGGCTCGATGCTCCACTCGGTAGCTAACTCAGGCACCCATGCGCCGGAGACCGGGTCCATGCCGATGAGGTATTCATACATGGGGTTGTTTTGAACGTTGTTGGGCGGGCCACTCTTGCCCGGGGTATTGTGCTCCGTAGACTGCGCCTTCATGGCGAAGACCACACGCTCGATCTTTGCCTGCACCGCAGCCGTGGAAGGATCGGTGGGAAGCTCGCCTAACGGCATCGCAGCCGCAGAGGGCTGCGCCGGCGCGGCGAAGATGCCCGCGGCCGTCGGAGCTGCCGCAGGTGCTGCGGGCTGCTGCTGGGTTTGCGTCGTGGTGGTGGTCGTGGTCGCGGTGGTCGAGGTTTCGCTGCTGCTCCCGCCGCAGGCGACAGCAATCGCAAGCACCATCACCATCGTTACAAGCACGATCGGCTTTACACCGACCGGAATTGCCCTCATGGCTCCCTCCTAGTCACAAGTTGGCCAACCTATGGGCAGTAGGTGCGAAAACACTATCAAAGCGCCAGCTAAAAGTCAACCTCCCTTCTCTAGATGCCTACTATAAAGAACATAGACGCTCTTGTCGGCGTTTAGGTTCCCGGCAATTGGCAACATCTTCTTGCTGTTCCATTCCAGCAGGTGAGTGAGCATGTTGCTGTAGGTTGGCGGCAGCGAATCTCTAACCGGAAGAACCTCTGCAAGCGAAGCCACAGAAGGGCCCGTCCGCCGACGAGGGGGCGCGGGAAGGGCGGGGGATTCGAATTAATAAATTTGAGGAACGAATCCCCGTTTACCAGCCGAACCGGTACCGCCGCTGGATTTCCATCACCCTGTAGAGGTGGTTGAAGGTGCGGGAGATGAGCATCGGCGGCGTGTCCGGGTCCTTGAGCAGGGTGAGGAGCCTGACGCGGACGAGGGCGACTTCCTGTCCGAATTCGCGGAGCTCCAGGGCTTCCGCAGAGGCTTCCTCCTGCTCCGGGATGAGGGTGTTGGCGTAGAAGCCGTACTTGCGGCGTTCTGGTTGTCGGGCTGGCCACCCCGCTTCTTTCGGCCCTCTGCGACGGCGGTAAGGATGGCGTTGAGTTCTGTCTCCAGGTCTGCGTTGGTGGTTTTCTCTTGTTCGTCCATGCGTCCACGATAGCGAGGGGCGGGGCGTGGGGGAAAGGGGCTCGTGTCAGGGTGGGGGGGTGGCCGCGACGGGCTCAAGGCGAGCACTAACACCCAGCGCCCCCGCCGTTGCCGACGGGGGCGCTGGGTGTTGCCCTATCTACAGTGCAGCGTCAGCTACTGGGCGGCCCGGATGAGCTCCAAGTGGGTCCAGGTGCCCGTCACGGAGCCTGGGAAGGAGTAGCCGCTCACGTACGTGGGGTTGAAGACCGCCTCCGGCGGCAGCCAGAACAGCGGGATGTCCCAGTAGCCCAAGAAGGAGATTTCACCCAGCTGGCGCAGCAACGTACCCTGCTTCTCAGCATCAAGCGTCTGGCGAATCTCGTCGTAGATCTTGTCGCGCTCGGGGATCTCCGGCGCGCCGGTCCTCGGACTGAACGCCACGTCGTACACCCGGGTTCCCATCAGGATGTGGGAACTGGTGCCCGTGATGACGGCGTCGTTCGAGTACTCGAAGTTCCTGCTCCGGGCCCGGCGGGTGGCCGGGTCTTCCGTCACGAAGTTGGGCTTGACGCCGATGTCGCGCCAATAGCCTGCCACTGATTCCACCACGTCCTGTGAGCCAGAGTAGTGGGAGAGGTTGATCACCTGGAGGTTAATCTCAAAGGGATTGTCCGGGCCATACCCGGCCTCGGCCAGAAGCTGCTTGGACTTTTCGGGGTCGAAGCCGTAGTACTCCTCAAACCGCGTCTCCCAAGTGGGGTCCCATCCGGGCCGCGTGGGGTGGTGGTGGTTCCGGACCATCAGGTCGCCCTTGCCATTGAAGAATGCCTGGTTGAGCTCGTTGCGGTTGACGGCCTGATTCAGGGCCCGGCGGACGCGGATGTCGTGGAGGGGGGCGTCCGGGTACTTCAAGGCAGCGTCGTAAGCCGGGAATGAGGCCCGTCCTTCTCTGTCGCAGGGGCAACGGGCGCCATACCGCAGGCCCATGAATGTCCGCAAGCCGGCGGCGTTGCCCCGGGCAACCTGCATGTTAGCGTCCAGCGCCTGTGGTTGGAGGTCCTCCGGGATGGAGGCTACGTGGAGCTCCTCCGCTAGCAAGCCGGCCAACCGGGTGGAGGCCTCGGAAATCCAGCGGATTTCCAGCTCCTGGAAGTCCGGGGTCATCTTCCAGTGCGTGTAGGGTGGGCGCTGGTAGCTAACGAAAGTGCCCTCGCGCCGTTCCTGGAACTTGTACACGCCGGTGCCCACGATGGGTGGCGTGGCCAAGGTCGGCACACCAACCTCATCGTAGTGGTCCTTGCTCTGCACCAGGATGCTCTGCTCCTGCCGCGTCAGGATCCAAAGAAGGCCGGCGTTCGCGGAAGGTGATTGGAAAATGACTTCATAGTCGTTAACAATCGCCACGTCGCTCACGTCCCGGCGCAGGTTGACGGTGTTCCCGTGGGCAGCGTCGGACGCGGTGATGTCCTGCCAGGTGTGCCGGACGTCCTTGGCGGTCATCTCACCCCAGCCGTCGTGGAAGGGGACGCCCTTGCGCAGCTTGAACCGAATGGAGGCGTTGTCGGGCTCGATGCTCCATTCCGTTGCCAATTCCGGCACCCAAGCGCCCGTCACCGGGTCCATGCCGATGAGGTACTCGTACATGGGGTTGTTCTGCACGTTGGTGGGTGGGCCTGACTTGCCCGGAGTGTTGTGCTCCGTGGAGACCGGCACCACAGCAAACACTACTCTATCGATCTTTGCCTGCACTGGGCCCGTGGACGACGTAGTGGAAAGTTGACCCTGCGGCATCACTGCCGCGTCCGGCTGTGCCGAGGCTTCAAATATGCCAGCAGCGGTAGGCGCCGCCGCCGGGGCCACGGGTTGCTGTTGGGTCTGCGTCGTGGTGGTGGTGATCGTTGTCGCGGTGGTCGCGGTTTCGCTGCTCTCACCGCAGGCGACGGCAAACGCAAGCACCATCACCATCGTAACAAGCACGACCGGCTTTACACCAACCGAAATTGCCTTCATGGCTCCCTCCTTGTCACAAGCTGGCTAACCTATGGACAGTAGTTAGGGAAAACTAGCAAAACGCTAGCTAAAAGTCAACCTCCTCTCGTACAGTTCCTCCTATAAGATACATAGACGCATTTTCCAGCATTTGGGTTCCCTGATCACGGAGCCATTTCTTGGAAGTTGTAGTCCAGCTTGTGGGCGGGCATGTCCCGGTAGGAGAGCATCAGCGCATTTTCCTCCGGAGGAAATTCAGGGCGAAGCCAAAGGAAGGGCCCGTCCGCCTACTCTGCAGGTACGGCGGACGGGCCCTTCTGTAGATCAAGAAGCAATTGCGCCAAGAATCGGACGGGGAAGCGATTGCTATCCCCTCCCCAACCGCTGGCTATAACCCATATATCTCCAGGAAGCGCAACCAGAACTCGCTGACGGTGGGGAAGGACGGTACGGCATGCCAGAGCCGGTCCAGCGTCACCTCGCCGACGATGGCTATCGTCGCGGCGTGGATGAGTTCGCCGGCGCCCGGGCCCACGAACGTCGCCCCCACGAGCGCGCGGCGGTCTTCGTCCACAACCCAGATGCACTCCCCCTCGATGCCCTCGCCCATGGCGGCCGCGCCGCCGCTGGCGCCGTAGGGATATTTGACCACGCGCACGTTCAGCCCCTTGTCACGCGCCTGCTGCTCCGTCAACCCCGTCGCTGCCACCTGCGGGTCCGTGAATACCACGCGCGGGCTGCCGATGGTGTCGCCCCACGACGCAACGTCCAGCCCCAGGATGTGGTCGCCGGCGATGCGCGCCTGGTACTTGCCCATGTGCGTCAGCAGACTGCGTCGGTTCACGTCGCCCACTGCGTAAAGCCACCCGCCCGGCACACCCGTCGCGACCAGGCCGTCGTCGACGTCGATGTACCGCCCCGTCGTCAGCCCCACGACGTCCAGCCCGATGTCCCGCGTATTGGCCGAGCGCCCCACGGCGACGACGATCTCCGTGCCCTCGACGGTGCTCCCGTCGGCCAGCGTTGCGGTCACCGTGCCACCGTCGCGCGACACCTTTGTGACGCCCTGCCCCGTGCGCACCTCAATGCCCTTGCGCTCGAAGGCCTTGCCGACGAACTCCCCGGCCGCCGGTTCCTCGACGGGCAGCAGCCGATCCTGCAACTCGACGACCGTCACCTCGGACCCCAGCGAGCGCCACGCCTGCGCCATCTCCGCGCCAATGACGCCGCCGCCCAGGATGATGAGCCGCTCCGGCACCTCCTGCGCCGAGACGATCTTCCGCGAGTCCCACGGCTCCGAGTCCGCAAGCCCCTCGATGGGCGGCATGGCGGCTGAGCTGCCCGTCGCCACCACCACGGCCTTGCGCGCCGAAAGCTCTCGCATCTCGCCGTCCGGCATGGTCACGGACACGGCGCGCTCGCCGGTGATGCGCCCGTGCCCCCGCACCAGCGCTGCGTTTACCGACGCCAACCACTGCACCTGCCCCTCGTCATTCCAATTGCTGGCGAAGGCGTTGCGGGCATGCAGCGCCCGCTCAACGTCGATGCCGCCCGTGATCGCGCCACGTAGCGAAGGCACGCGCTGCGCCACCGCCAGCGCCTCCTCCGGCCGCAGCAGCGCCTTGCTGGGCATGCACGCCCAGTACGAGCACTCGCCGCCCACAAGCTCCGACTCCACGACGGCCGCCGTCAGCCCGCCGGCTGACACGCGCCCGGCCACGTTCTCCCCGGCCGCCCCGCCGCCAATGATTACAACATCAAACTCTTCCGCCATAGCCGCCTCCTTTCGCGGGGGTCTTCACTCGGCGGGTTCGCCCGTTGGGTGCCCGGCCGATGACCTCACCGCGCCTTATGTGCGCTTTCTCTCTACTTCCATGATAGCCCGCTGTCCGTAGTGGTAAACAGGACGGCGAAGCGACAAGGGCGACGCCTACAGTGCGCCGGTGAGCACGAGGCCCGCGATAGCCAGGACGACGCCGCCTAGCATGAACGCCATGGGCACGGCCGCCACAGACCTCGGAGTGGCGGGCCCGCCGGCGCGGCGCTGACTGACCCGCCAGAAGAGCCCGCCCGCCAAAATGCCGATGCCCAGCCAGAACGCCACGTCACCCAGCTGCACGCGAGCCACCCCCCATGAAGATGTGCCTATGCTATCATCGAATCAAGGGCCCGTAGCTCAAGGGCAGAGCAAACGACTCATAATCGTTGGGTTGATGGTTCGAATCCATCCGGGCCCACCAGATAGGACCATTATTCACGGTAGACGGTACCCAAGGCGGTTTGCCGTTCATCGATTCCCATTTCATTGAGAGCTTCAACTGACGCTTCCGAAACGAGTGTCTCAGCGAACACTGTTGACGAGCTTGCCCGTTGCTCGTCGCATCGTGGAAACTTGGCGCGATGACTACAATGCGGTCTGTCCCCACAGTGCTTTGGGCAACCGAGCGCCCCGGGAGTTCCCACAGTAGGGAGGTAGGGATAGGCTGGTCGGATTCTAGGTCTTCGTGGACCTAATCCAGGGGGCAGGTCAGATGAAGGGTCGGGGCATCGAGGCGGGGCGTGAGGTGATGCGGGTGTACATCGACCCAGGGGGAGCTCTTCCCGGGGAGTACGGCATCGGGGTGGAGAAGCAGATACACATGCAGTTGGCCTTCACCGAGCAGGACATGGCTGCGACGAAGCTGGTGCGGGCGGCCTTCTGCCCTATGCGGGCTTCAACCCCGGCAAGATCTTTCCTGACATGGCTCAGCCGCACCGGGAGTCGGAATTGCACAAGCCCGCGCCCCAAGCCCCATGGATGAATGTCCAGCGCCCGTATGAAACGGCAAATTCAGATTTTACCAGGAGAGAAGGATGAGCAACTTTGAGAAATTGCAGGGCCGCCTGGCAGCGGGGGAGACGATCTTGATGGACGGGGGTATGGGCTCGGAGTTCGAGATGCGGGGGCTGGCAAGCCCCACCACGTGGTCGGGCGGTCCGATGCTCACCCATCCCGAGTTGGTGAGGGATATTCATCAGGAATACATAGAAGCGGGTGCCGAGATTATCATCACAAACACCTTTGCCACGGGGCGTGACATACTGGAAGAGGGCGGCCTCGAGTACAAGGTAGCCGAGGCCAACAAGCTGGGAATTGAAGCGGCGGTACAGGCAAGGAGAAACGCCGGGACAGAGGACTCGGTGGTCATTGCGGCCTCCGTATCTACGATGTCTCCCAAGGAACACGCGGAAGTTGCGGTGCCCTATGAGAAAGCTCTAGAGACCTACAGGGAGCAGCTGGGAGAGCTGGCCAAAGGCGGCCCGGACGTGGCGGTGGGCGAGATGTTGGTCCGTATATCAGACGCGCTGGCGGTGATAGAAGCGGCAGCGGAGTTGGGTCTCCCGGTGTGGGTCGGGCTCTCCCTGGTCAGGGATGGAGACGGGCTTTACCTGGGCATCCAAGGCAGGCATGGAAGCGAGACCCTTCAAGACGCCATGGACGCTATCAAGGACAAGGACATCGCATCGGTATTCATAATGCACACGCCGGTGGACGACACGGGGCCCGGGCTGGAGATAGTCAAGAGAAATTGGTCGGGAACCTTCGGCGTCTACGCCCATTTCCCCGGCCACGAAGGCTCAACCCCCATGGCAAACGCCCTGGACCCACAGCAGTACCTGGAATACGCCAAGGGGTGGAGTGAGCAGGGGGCGCGGATAATTGGAGGGTGCTGCGGCACGAGACCCGACCACATCCGGGCACTCAGGGAGTGGCTTTCCGGCTACTAGCACGGATGCCGCCAAGCTTCCGTAAGACATCATGGTCATCCCTCACGCCCTGCAATTGGAGATAGATCGGATCCCTCGCAACCGTAAGATTACTCACGGGCCGGGCCTCAGTAGGTTTGCCGTCGACGGCATCGAACCCCGGCCCGCGGTCGTCCTAAACGCCATCGAGGAAGTGAGTCTGCGACTATCCCACCCGGGCTTCCCAAGCGCGGGCCTGATCCCAAATGGGACCGGCGCAATGCCCTCAACGGGTATTGGTTCACATGGATTCCTTCTTCAATCTCGGCACTCCTCGTTGCTACAATGGCATTGCAGGCTCGAAAGTGGTTCTGTCTACCGTCAAAATAGGCCCACCAAAACTGGATGTGGCTGCCAGAATACGTCACGACTGAGCCGCTCTTATCTCCAGGGTGCGCTGTTTGGATTCTAGGTATATGGTTTGGAACTATGGACCACGTTAGGGTAGTGGGCATCACTTCCGTCAGCGGGGGCGGGAAAACGGCGGCAACCCGGCGCCTGACGGAGGTCCTTGGCGACGCCGCCACGATTCACTTCGACGACTACGACGACACGAACGTACATCCCGCTGACCTTCTACGTTGGTTCGCAGATGGAGCGGACTACGATGCCTACGAAACCCCTCTCTTCACTCGTCACCTACTGGCATTGAAAGCTGGCCATAACATCTCCTATCCGATTGGCGGCACAATCGTCGGGCCCGCAAGATACGTTGTCGCTGACGCGCCACTGGGTCGAGCGCATTCGGATTCGGGAAGGTTGATCGACCTATTGGTCTTCATCGACACGCCGTTGGACGTTGCAATGGCACGGCGGATTCTGCGAGACATTGTGATGGCGGACGAACCTCTTCAGTATGTAAGAGCTGAGCTAGCTGGATATGAAGCTCGGGCTAAGTCGATCTACGAATATTTTCAGGAGCGGATGCGGGCAGACTCCGACCTGATTGTTGACGGAGCTCTCGGCATCGACCTCGTTGTCCAGAGAATCCGTTCCGAGGTGGAGTCGCGTTGGGCAAGCGAAACTGGCCAAGCGTGATCCTCTTACTGACCAGGTACAGAAAACATACGACAATTCCGTACAGCCGGTCAGGATAAGCTTCTCGACACTAACAAGCACTCTTTCATCGAGTGTATGAGTGGTTTGGCGGGTCTACGTTATAGTGAAATCTCCCGCTGAAACGTTCTCAGTACAGTACGTGCATGCGCACCAGTCTCCCGACTCCCTCAAGATCCTCTGGGGCCCGTAGCTCAAGGGCAGAGCAAACGACTCATAATCGTTGGGTAGATGGTTCGAATTCGTCCGGGGCCACCAAAGCTTCAATTTAAATACGAAATTGACGACTCTAGCTCCTTGGCGCCAACCGATATGTTGTTGCCAAGCAGGCCTCTGACCACTATCTTCGCGAGGTCGGGAAGGCAACTTAGATTCTGCGGAGGGCATCACTCCTCTTATTGGGAAGCAGTCGAAAGATCAGTTGCGCTGCTAGCTGACTACTCCCAGAAGAGTGCAGGATGCCAGCAATATATAAAAGGAGCACACGTCATGGCAAACAAGGTCCGTCTGGGGTTTGTGGGTGCCAACGTAAACTCGACTTGGGCCTCTCAGTCGCACTTCCCGGCGCTACTGGCCAGTCCCGATGTCGAGCTAACGGCAGTTTGCACCACCCGTCCCGAGAGCGCGGAAGAGGCTCGCCAAGCCTTCGGAGCGAAACTCGCCTTCCATGATTTCCGGGCAATGGTGGTGTCGCCGGAGATCGACGCAGTGGCTGTGGTCGTGCGGGTGCCACTGCACTATGAGGCAACGAAGGCCGCCATCAACGCCGGCAAGCACGTTTACACCGAGTGGCCCTTGGGACGGAACACTGCCGAAGCCGAGGAGCTTGCAACTCTGGCCCGGGACAGGGGCGTTCAAACCGCAGTAGGTCTGCAATCGCGAGTCAGTCCCGCATTGATGTATGTCAAGGAACAAATCGAAGCCGGCTATGTGGGTGAGGTGCTCTCGTGTCACGTGACCACCATGCGAGATGGTGGGTTGGCACGCCCTTCCAGCCGCACCTGGCAGCGCGATGCCAGCCTGGGCGCAAACACCCTGACCATCGCCAACGGACACGTCATTGACGCCCTACGCTTCGTGGCGGGCAACTTCACCCGGGTGGCGTGCATGGTCAGCACCCAGGCAAAGCAATGGTACGAGACCGATACCCAGCAATTTGTGGAAGTCACCTCCCCGGACAATGTGCGCGTCAGCGGACAGTTGGAGAGCGGCGCCGCAGTGTCGGTCCATGTTGGCGCTGTCCCCTGGGCCGGCAGCGGCTTTCGAATGGAGATCTACGGGCGGGAAGGCACGCTGATCATCACGGGGAGCGTCTCGTCGCAGCGCGGCGAGACGCTGCGAGTGCAGGGGGCACAGCGAAGCCATGAGCTGCAGGACCTGGATATACCTGAGCGTTTCGTGTATGTGCCGTCCGACTTTCCCCGCGGCGATCCCTTCAACGTCGGTCAGATGTATGCCCTGTTCGCCGAGGCGGTCCGAACCGGACAGAACCGCCTGCCGACGTTCGATGTTGCGGTTGGCCTGCACCGCTTCATCGACACCATCGCCCTAGCGTCGGACACGGGCCGGGAGTTGCCGGTTGCCTGAGGCGACATTTTCTCAGTAGCCAGAATTACGCCAGCAACCAATAACCATAGGCGACCTGGAGCTTGTGTTACACCCCTACCTTGCCGCCGTCCTGGTTCACGCTACATTTCTGCCCAGGACCCGTGACCTGAACTAGCAGCTGACCTTGGCAGCCGAAGCTCGAAGGCCCCGCCACTTCTATTCATCACTCGGTGATGAAAGGAAGCCAGCGGGGCCTCAATGGATTTAGCAAGACGCAGTCGTCAGGCTGTCGCAGTTGCCGGCGCATGGGTCTTCAAGAAGCGCCGGGCGTGTTCCACGACCTCGTCGATGTGCTCTTGCGAGTCTTTCCAGGGATAGATGGTTACCTCCGAGTTAGGGGCGAGACTGGCGACCTCCATCGCGCACTGGTACGGGTGCGCCGGCACGTCGTCAGGCGCTATCAGCAGTGGTGTCTGCAGGGCACGCACGAAGTCGCGGGAAACCGTAAACACGAAGTCGGCGCGGCTGGTGTACATATTGGTCAGGAAGTCATGGACCATATCCATTGTGATTTCAGGACGCTTCTCGCAAAGGGGCGGACCCCACCCCGCAATGTTGTTCTGGTAGAAAATATCCGGGATTTCCGGCCTGAACCCGCTGGGTTGCATCATCGCTGCCGCCACGATGCGCTCCGGGGCCAACCTGAGCAGGTTGTGGATCATCGGCCCGCCGATGCAGAAGCCCATGACCAAGAACTCCTTGATGCCGAGATGGTCCATCAGCCCGAGTTGGTCCTCCGAGTAGGCGTCCCAGGGACGGTCGATCTCCAGCGGGCCGCTCGACTGGCCCGGTGGGGCATTGCGCAGGTCGGCCGAGATGACGCGGAAGTCGTCCTTGTAGGTCACCATCGGGTTGAAGGGCACCGACGTCTGCAGTGACGCCACGGTCGAATTGAGTCCGCCACCCGGAATGATCAGCAGGGGGAAACCGGACCCGACCTCTTCGTAGTAGATACGGTTAGCGCCTCTTTCGTAGAACGGCATTGCGATTCCCCTCCATCAGCGAGTTGCAAAGCTACCTTGATGTCCAACGAACAGGCAGGCCGGAACCTGCGGCGCAACACCCAGATGCGGCGTGCTGTACGAGCCTGTGCTCCGTCTGCCCATTCTGGCGTGGAACCTAACCCAAGATGGCTCAAGCGGTCAAGGCGACGACCCGGTGCGCTGGAAGCCGTCGCCCCATTGATGGCGCCTCGTCCCTCCCGACAGGTAAGGGGCTGCTTCTTCCCAAACCCAACCGGGTGCCGTTGCCTTGACAACCCGGGCTACTAAGTGAGAATTGCCTTGAAAGCCGATACTTGGCTCAAAGAGGAGAAGCTGTTATGCCGTATTTCGAGAAGGGTGATGTCCGCATTCGGTATGAGGAGGTTGGCTCCGGTTTCCCCCTTCTAGCGGTCCCCGGCGGGGGCTTGAACTCCATACTCGACGGTTGGCCTCGACAGGTGTTCAACGCTATGGAGGAGTTTAAGAACGACTTCCGTTGCATCACCATGGACCAGCGCAACGCGATTGGCGGTGAGTCCAGCGGGCCCGTGCAAGTCGACGACCCTTGGGGCGCCTTCGCAGATGACCAACTGGGGTTGATGGACCATCTCGGCATACAGGAGTTCTTCTTCATTGGCTATTGCATCGGTGGCCCCTTTGCTATGAAGCTCATAGAAAGGGCGCCCGAACGGCTCCTGGCCGCCGTGCTCTGCCAGCCGGTTGGGCACGCGCAAAAGACCGCGGACTCCATGTACAACTCGGGCCACGACAACTGGGGCCCCGCGTTGTGTTCCCAGCGGCCTGAGGTAACAATGGAGGTCGTCGACCAGTACCTGCACAACCTTTACCGGATACAGCCGGACTTCATGTACTGCGTATCGCGGGACTTCGCGCGCTCGTGCCAGACACCGATGCTGGTCATGCCCGACGACACCCCCTCGCACTCATACGAGGCCGCCATGGACCTGGCGGCGTTGGCGCCCATGGCACAAGTGACGGTGTATCCATGGAAGGAGTCGCCGGACATTAAGGCCGACACCATCAAGCAGGTGCGCTCTTTCCTGCAGGCGCATCAGCCCGTCAGCGCCGGCGGCTAAGTGTGAGACCCCGACGACGGCACTAGCCTCCCTCAACCATGGCCTTCAACAGCCTAAGCTGCTTTCCGTCGGAGAATCGGATTGCGAGGCGAAGTAGGGGCGACACCACGCTCCACCATAGCCCGGTGATCTGACAGTTGGCGACTAGGGTGACTCGAGCCGACTGCTCGTCCAGCTCGTGGACTTCGTACCTGTAGTCGGCGGTCACACCGCCTTGGACCGAACGCAGGACTATCGATCGACCAACGTCACAGTGGACGATGGTGCTTGGGCGGTCCGCGCCGCGAGCGCGGAATGTCAGCGTCGTCCCTTCGGCGGTTTCTCCTTCGGCCGTGATGCCGTCGATTCCGGGCATCCACCTGTGGGCGTTCGTCCAATCGGTGAGGGCCTCCCACACCTGAGGGGCAGGCCGTTGAATTGCCTCTTCCACTGCAAACGTTTGCGCCAAGGTCCGCCTCCTTGCCCGTCGATTCTAACACTCAATCCCTAGTAGAAAGCCGGGCGGGTTGGTGCTGCGAAGTGAGGGCGGCTAGGTGTTAAGGGAGCTGCAATGGTGGCGATGGTGGCGGCGCTGCCCAGGAACTGCCGCCGCTCCGCCAACAGCTGCCGAAACTCATCATCTGCGACCTCCATCCGCTCTTTGCGTTCACGGCGCTCCCTGATGCGGACCGAGGCGTCAGCCATCTCAGTGTCGGTCTTTGCGATAGGGTCCCTGCTGCGGTGTGGGCGGTTTGTTTTCACGGGCCGGCGTAGCTGGGGGAACTTTGATTCGGCAATCCTTTTGTAGCTGGGGGAACATTAATTCGGCCATCGATTTGTAGCTGTCATGACGCATTGCAGCTACAAATCCAAATCCGAAAGCCAAACGCCCGTTGAAACAAATCCCTGCTGTTGGGGAGCCGAACCCCACGCGGTCATCGATGCGGGCCGTGCGGGCGAGGGTCTGTTCGAGGAGGTTGCGTGCGTGTGGCATGCGGGCACAGTAGCGTGGGCTGTGGCGCCGGGGCAAGGGGGCGGTGTCAGGGCGTGCGGGGGCTGGAGGGGGACGGCCCTTCGAGAGCCTCAGGGTGATCGGAATCGCGAATGGCCCTCGCGGTGGGGCTGGCGTTCGGGGTTACGCGACAGTGGCCGGTGGTGAGGACGCCCCGCCTTCGCTCTGCCCCTCTGGATTCCTGCCTGCGCAGGAATGACGAGAGGAGGTGGGACAACTTTGATGTTGCGCCAATAGCCCTGGAGTGCGCCCAAGTTCAAGTCCCGCGCGTGCCACCAGACTATACAAACTCAAGTACCTTGACCCTGAGGATTCCTCTAACCCAGCAAGCCCTCCACAGCGACAAGTCACCTGTGTTACAACAGTCCTCAGGTCAACGGCTGTGGAAGTGCTCTCACCGTTCCCAACTGACGACGTAGAATTGGAGCCATGTCATTGAAACTGGTCAACTGGAATGTCGAGTGGGCTACACCTACGTCGCAGCGCGGCGCTGAGGTAATGCGCCGCATCGATGGACACGCCCCGGACGTCGTCTGTCTCACTGAGACCCACAACGGGCTGCTGCCTCAACAGGGGCACACGATCTACTCGCAGGCTGACTATGGGTACAAGACCACGGAATACCGTCGGAAGGTCATGCTCTGGTCAAGGGAACCTTGGGAGCAGGTCAACGACGTGGGATTGGAGTCCCTTCCGCCCGGGCGGTTTGTGTCCGGAGTCACGCAGACATCCCTGGGAGCGGTCACCGTCATGGGGGTCTGCATTCCCTGGTTCGGGTCGCGGACTGAGGCAAGGCGGGGACCGGAGCGCAAGAGGCGATGGGCAGACCACGAAGAGTATCTGGCCGGTCTCACTGAAGTGCTCAAAAGGTATGCTGCGATGCGTCTGATAGTGATGGGGGACTTCAATCAGATAGTTGGGGCGGGATGCCGCGCACCAAGTGAACTGCAATCGAAGCTTCAGGAGGCCTTCTCGTCCAGCATGACCATCGCCACCGCCGGTCTTGCCTTCGAGGGCCGCGGGAGCATCGACCACATTGTGCTGAGTGAGGACTTGGCGGCGAAGCCTCCCGAGGTAATCAGCAACGTCCACGATGGGAAGACGCTGTCAGACCATTTTGGAGTCGCCGCCGACGTGTCCGCCCAGCGTGCCCGATAGCGTCCCGGACCGCCTGGTCCCTGTTGGGGGCTCCCCTAGCGCTTTGTCCGTTTGCTGCTTTGCGCGGAGAGTTCCGCCTTGCGGAGTCGGAGGTTCAGCGGGGTGACCTCAAGCAGTTCGTCGTCGTCGATGAATGCCAGCGCCTCCTCAAGGCTCATGCGCACTGTTGCGTTGAGGCGCTTGGCAATGTCGGCCGTCGACGACCGTATGTTGGTCTGTTTCTTTTCCTTGCAGACGTTGATCGGAATGTCGCCCCCGCGGCGTTGGGAACCGATGATCATCCCCTCGTAGACCTTGGCGCCCGCGTCGATGAACGTGTCGCCCCTGCCCTGGGCGTTGAGCAGCCCATAGGTCACCGCGATGCCAGCCTCGGACGCCACCAGCACGCCGCCTCGGTAGGAGCGTATCTCGCCTTCCAGCGGCTCGTAGGAAGTGAAGGCGCTGTTCTTCACCCCGTCGCCACGGGTCATTCGGAGGAAGAAGGCGTTGAAGCCGATAAGCCCGCGGGTGGGAATCTTGAACTCCATGTGCACGAGACCGTTCTCGTCGTACCGCATGTCCCGGAGCTGGGCCAGGTGGGCGGAAAGGTACTCGGTCAGCGTCCCCACGTACTCTTCCTGTGTGCTGACGTTCAGGATTTCATAGGGTTCGTGGACCTTGCCGTCTATCTCCTTGTTGACGGGCATGGGACGCGAAACCTGGAACTCCCAGCCCTCTCGGCGCATGGTCTCCACCAGGATCGACAGATGGAGCTCGCCCCGGCCGGCGACGACAAACTCGCCGACGTTGGGCGTGTCATCCACGCGAAGGCTGACGTTGGTCCGCAGTTCACGCATGAGCCTCTCGTGCAGCGTGCGCGAGGAGCAGTGGACACCATCGAGTCCCTTGAACGGCGAGGTGCTCACGCCGAACGTCATGCGCACCGTGGGTTCATTGATGTCGATTGTCGGCAGGGCCTGCGGGTTCTCCCGCGACGCAAGGGTGTCGCCGATTGACACGCCTTCCGGACCGGTCACGGCGACGATGTCCCCGGCGAAGGCCTCGGCAACCTCGACGCGCTCCATGCCGTGGAAGACGAAGACGAACTCCACGGGGTGCGTCGTGGCGACGCCGTCGCGGCCCAGCAGGACCACCTCATCCCGAGGCCGAAGCGTGCCGTTGGAAATCCGGCCTATGGACACCTGGCCAACGTAGTTGTCGTAGTCCAGGGCCGCCACCAGCATTTGCAGCGGGGCGTTGGGATCGCCCGTCGGCGGCGGCACCGACGCAAGAATGGCCTCGAACAGCGGCTTCATGTCCGCCCCCGGTGCCTCCCAGTCCGTGATAGCATACCCATGGCGCGCAGAGGTGTACAGCACCGGAAAGTCCAGATGGTCGTCCCGGGTGGCCAACTCCAAGAACAGGTCCTGCACCAGCCGTTCGACCTCAGCCACGCGGGCTTCGGGGCGGTCGATCTTGTTGATGACGACCATCGGCGTGACGTTCTGTTGGAGGGCTTGGCGCAGCACGTACGTAGTCTGGGGCATGGGGCCGTCGACGGCGTCCACCAGCAGCAGGCAGCCGTCGGCCATGTTCATGACGCGCTCGACCTCGCCGCTGAAATCGGCGTGGCCCGGCGTGTCGATGATGTTTATGCGAACGCCGCCGTAGGAGACCGAGGCATTCTTGGCCAGGATCGTGATGCCGCGCTCCCGCTCCAACGGGTTGGTGTCCATGATCAGCGCGCCCACATGCTGGTGCGCACGAAAAACCTGGCCCTGCTTCAGCAGCGCGTCGACAAGTGTGGTCTTGCCATGGTCGACGTGCGCTATGATGGCCAGGTTGCGAATGCCGTTGTTCCGGCTGTCAATCAAGTCTCATCACCTCGGCTACCATCATAGCAGCAAGTGCGCCTACATCGTGGCTTTGACGTTAACGAACAATCCACCACCCACGACGCGTTTCCACCCCCTTTACCGTCCCCATCAGACTGCACAAGCACCGAAACAGTCGAATTGACCCATAGTTGGCAGGGAACTCGTCGCACCACTGGCATCGGCGAGTCCGTCGAAATTCGAAATCGAGGCGGATCGACGCTAGAAAATGGGCGCTGCCCGAATGGAACGTCGGGCGCTCACTTCGTGATCGAGGGACATGGCGAAACGGGAGTGTCCGATGCGCCAAGGGGCGAAAACCCTTGGACGTTTCGTTTTTCGTCGCGGTGGCGTATAATACCACCAACGCATGATTAGCGCGTCAAGGCCTGACACAAGAACGGACTAGCCCCACTCTCTTCTTGTTCACCCTCCGCTGATTCACCTGTGTTGCAATTTGTAGAGTAGGGAGTCCCTTCTTTTATGTCATCCACGTTTACATCCATCCTCGCACGTCCCAGCAACCGCAATCAGACCAACCGTACCCAACACCAAGCGAACTGCAGTCAATGCGGCATGTCCACCACCCTGCCATTCCGGCCCACCCAGGGCAAGCCCGTATACTGCCAAACATGCTTCCGAGCACGCCAACAGAACGCGCCTGACCGCGGCAATGTGAACGGCAAAGTTCGACCCGACCACACCATGACGTCGCGCCCCAACGCGAACGGTGCGGTTCGACCCAACCACACCATGTCGTCACGCCCGAACGCGAATGGCGCAGTTCGCCCCGACCACACTATGACGTCGCGCCCGAACGCGAACGGCGCAGTTCGACCCAACCACACCATGACGTCGCGCCCCAACGCGAACGGCGCAGTTCGACCCGACCACACCATGTCGTCACGCCCGAACGCGAACGGCGCAGTTCGACCCAACCACACCATGACGTCGCGCCCGAACGCGAACGGGGCTGTTCGCCCCAACCACACCATGACGTCGCGCCCGAACGCGAACGGAGCAGTTCGTCCCAACCAGCCAATGCCGTCCCGGAACAACGTGAACGGGGCAGTTCGCCCCAACACGTCCCAGAGGCCAAGCCCGCGCCCGGCTCGCCCTGAGCCCGCGAAAGCAGTTGAACCCGTCCCGGACAATGCCGCCATTCACGTGTTTCCCGGGATTCCCCTGATGCCGGCCACCAGGGTGGCGATCGCCAAGATGAACATTTCTGAGCCAACTCCCATCCAGGAGAAGGCCATGCCGCACCTTATGGCCGGGCGTGACCTGATTGGTCAGGCGCGCACAGGGTCCGGAAAGACGCTGGCCTTCGCCGCCCCCCTTGCGGAGCGCTGCGACGCATCGGTCCGGGGCGTTCAAGCGCTCGTGCTGGTGCCCACCCGCGAGTTGGCCATCCAGGTGGCCGGCGTCGTCGAGGCCCTGGCCGCCGCACATGGGCTGCGCGTGACGCTCCTCTACGGCGGACGTTCACTGGGGCCAGAGTACATCGCGCTGCGAAAGGGCGCCCAAGTCGTCATCGGCACGCCGGGCCGGACGCTCGACCACCTGCGGCAAGAGACCCTTGACCTGAGCGCAGTGCGGTTCTTCGTGCTGGACGAAGCCGACGAGATGCTCGACAGGGGCTTCGCCCACGACGTCGAGGCCATCATGGCCGGAACGCCCAAGGACCGGCAGACGGCGCTCCTCTCGGCCACGATGCCCGCGTGGGTCGCCCATACCGCCGCCAAGCACCTGCGTCAGCCCGCGAGGGTGGAAGTCGACGCGGGCCTGCAGGCCCCGCCTTCCGTGGAGCACATTGTCTATTCCATCCAGAAGAGCGAAAAGATTAATGCGCTGCGAACATTGCTCGACCGGCGCGACGATGCCCCGGTCATCGTCTTTGGCAAGACCAAGCACGGCGTCAAGAAGCTGGCGCAGCAACTCGATTCGATGGGCTACCCCGTGGGCGCGCTCCAGGGCAACCTCAGCCAGAACGCCCGCGAGCGGGTGATGATCGACTTCCGTACCGGCGCCACGCCGATTTTGGTGGCGACAAACGTGGCTGCCAGGGGCTTGGACTTTGACGGTATCGGCCAGGTCATCAACTTCGACCTGCCGGACTCCGAGCTGCTCTTCACTCACCGCGTCGGACGCACAGGCCGCATGGGCCGCGCCGGCGAGGCCATCACGTTCATCACCGCGGAAGAAGAGACCAAGTGGCGTGAGATCGAGCGCGGCCTCGGCCGCCGCTTCATCCGCAAGTCGTGGGCTGCTGACCGCTAGCCGGCGCCCGCCCGGTAGCGACGCCTCCGCCCGCTCCGCCTTACAGTTCCGACTTGCCGGTACGAATCGTAAAGGCGGATTCCACCGGCGTGACGAAAATCTTGCCGTCGCCGGGATACCCGGTGTAAGCGGCCTCATGGATGACCTGGACCGTCGAGTCCACCATATCGTCCTCAACGACAACGAGCATCATGGACTTGGACAGGTCCTCATACAGTTGGCTGCCCACCTGAATCCCCTGCTGTTTGCCGTGCCCCAGCACGTCCCACTTGGTCAGTGCGGGCAGGTTGGCGGCGGCCAAGGCAACCGCAACCTCGCCTTCCTTCTCCGGGCGTATGACTGCGCGGACCATCTTCATCGGGGCTCCTCCTTGAATGTATTAGACCTAGGTTAAGGCGGGGACCATCAACACCTGGTCTTCAGCTTCGTGGTCTCTCCTGATGTTCTTCAGCACCTCAAAGTTGCTCAGGACAATGGGGAGGACCTCTTCCAGCAGGTCCACCGGCACCAATTCCATGACCTTTTGGCCGGGCCTCGGGTCAGCGCCCGTGCGGCCTCCGACGTAGATGCTCACGGCTTCCACCACCTCGCCGTCCACCCGCGCCTTCGCGTCCTGGAACCCGATGTCCGCGGCCTGGTGGTTGCCGCACCCCGAGGGGCATCCCGACCAGTGCATTGTCAACGGCATCCCCTTGGGGTAACGCGCGGCGAGGATGTCGGCGATCCGCTTGCCGGCGCCCTTCGTCTCAATCAGGGCGAGGTTGCAGTAGTCCGTGCCCGTGCAGGTCACCAGCCCCCTCGCGAAGGGGTGCGGATTGGGCGACAGCTCCCGCAGGAGCGGCTCCGCCAAGAGCGCCGAGAGCTTGTGGTCGGGCACGTTCACGATGATGGCGTTCTGGCTGGTGGTCAGGCGCACCTCGCCGTAGCCGTAGGTCTCCGCTAGGGACGCCAGCCCGTCAATTTGGTCTGCATTGGTCCTCCCGGTGGGGACGCACAGGCCCACGGAAGACAGGCCCTGGGCGCTCTGCGCGTTGACGCCCAGGTGGTCGGTCTTGCTGCTGAGGCGGGCGTCCCGTCCGGCGCGCGACAACGGCTTGCCCCAACGGTCTTCCAGGGCGGCGCGGAAGCGTTGCGCGCCCCACTCTTCAATCATGAAGGCAAGGCGGGTCTTGGTGCGCCTCTCGCGGGCCCCTTCGTCGCGAAAGAGGAGGGTGATTTCGGCGGCCAGCCGCGCCGCCTCATGCGGCTCAATGAAGATGTCCAAGTGAGTCGTCGCCACCATGCCACCGGACCCCATCTTGCCGCCCACCGACACGTTGAAACCCAAGGCGCCGTCGGACTCGCGGACCGCGGGGAACATCCCCAGGTCGTGGGTCTCGCCGTGGGTGCAGTTCTCCAGACAGCCGGTAATGGTCACGTTGAACTTGCGGGGGAGGTTCGTGAACTCCGTGTTCTTCAGGAAGATGCCGGTGTACTCGGCCCCGACAGGCGCGGCGTCAAAGAGCTCCTCGGCAGTCAAGCCCGGCAACGGGCAGCAGTTCACCCCGCGAATGTTGTCCATGCCCGTCTGGAAGGAGTTGAGGTCCACCCCCTGCAGCGCCTCCAGGATTTCCGGCACCGCGCCGATCTTGATGGCCCGGAGCTGGACCTGCTGCCGTGTGGTGATGTCCAAGACACCGTTGCCCAGCCGCCGCGCGATCTCCGCCAGGGCGCGAAGTTGGCCGGAGGTCGTCTGCCCGTTGGTGACGCGTATCCGCATCATGAACTGGCCCGGCGTCGGCTTGCGGAAGAAGGTGCCTATCCACTTCAGCCGGTCCCTGTCGCCAGGGTCGAGCGTCTCCCAGCCCCCATGCGTCGCGGAAAGCTCCTCGATCTCCTCGAGGATGTCCAGGCCATCCTTTTCCGCCTTGACCTTCTCTACGGGATTGTTGCCGGGTCTCATTGCCGCCTCCTGCCGGGGCTACAAATACGGGACCATGACCACGCGCTGCGGGACGCCCTTGCCGAGCGCTCTGTCCATTTCCCGCCGCTCCTCCTCCTCGGTCTTGGGCGAGAAGCGGACGAGGAAGACGGCAGCGGACACCGCGATGGCGCAGACACCCAGGAGCAGCAGGGCCTGCTCCGTTTGGAGAGACTCCATCCTGAACAGGAACCCGGCGCCCACCGCTCCGGCATTGCCGCCCGCGCCCACGATGCCCGCCACCGCGCCCAGGGCCCGCTTGTTAACGAAGGGCACGATGGAATAGGTGGCCCCCTCCGACATCTGCACGAAGAGGCTGAACACCAGCATCGAGAGAATGGCCAGCGGCAGGACCGCCATCTGCGAGAAGGTGATGAGGGCGATCCCCTCCAGCAGGAGTACGCCGCCCAGGAACATGGTGCGGCCCTTGAGGCCGAAGATCCGCCCGGCCTTGTCGCCGAACGCGCCGCCCAGGGTCCGGGCGAAGAGGTTCATCAGCCCAAACATCCCGGCCATGAGTCCCGCCATCGCGATGCCGAGGCCGAAGCGGTCGTGGAAGTAGAGCGCGGCGATGTTGTGCATCGTCAACTCGATGCCAAAGCAAGCGCCGTAGATCAGGAACAACGCCCACACGCGGTGGTCCTTGACCGCCGAGAGAAAGGCGCCCTCGTCTTCTTCCCCTGAGGCGCGCGGCTCGTTGGTAAGCGATTTGTGCACCTGCTCCAGGGGCGCGTCCTGCGTCAGCCGCCAGTAGGCCACGCCCATGAAGAGCAGCGCCACGCCGGGCGCTACCATCGCCAGTCTCCACCCCAAGAATTCGCTCGCCCCAAAGCCGACGATGACCGCCAGGACAAGGGGCATGGCCATCTGCGTCACGCCGCCGCCCAGGTTGCCCCACCCGGCCGTGGTGGCGTTGGCCGTCCCAATCACGTTGGGGGCAAACATCATCGACGTGTGGTACTGCGTGATCACAAAGGCCGCTCCAATGACGCCGATGCCCAGGCGAAACAGCAGGAACGTCTCGTAGCTGTTCGCCAGCCCGATGGTCATGACCGGAATCGACCCGACGATCAGCAGCCCCGCATACGCCCTCCGCGGCCCGATGCGGTCGCACACCCACCCAATGAGCAGCCGCACTACGATGGTCATCAGCACGGAGGCGATGACGGTGTTGCCAACCTGCGTCTTGGTGAGGCCGAGGTCGTCACGAACAATGGCCATCATGGGGGCAATGCCGAACCACCCGAAGAAGGCCAGGAAGAAGGCCATCCACGTCATGTGAAAGGTGCGCATGTGGGGCTTAGCCATGCTGAACAGGCGAATGCCGGTGGCCTTGCCGGTGCTCGCGTCGATGGGCGCGCCCAACTCCTACGGCGACGGCTTGCGCGGGGTGTACTTGGTGCCGCCGGGTTTAGATGTCAACTGCGCCGCCTCCGTTGTGAACCCTCGCGACCACAATTCCCGCCAGCTCTTGGCCCTCGGGGCCTAGGATCGCCGTCTTGCTCTGCCCCAGCAGGCGCTTGATGCCCACCGGGTCCTTCTGGAAGACGCGGATCTGGTGTACCCACTTCACGCTCTTGTACCCCTGCAGGAATGGCACCCACAGGCGCAGCGGGCCGCCGTATTCCTTGGGCAGCGGCTCGCCGTTCAGGCCGAACACCAGCAGCACCCGCGGGTCCCTCGCGATGCTCCGGGGCAAGCCCTCGAAGTAGAGGCCGTCCTTGGAGTAGAAGGCGAAGAAGCCGCTTTCTCCGCAGTCGATGCCCGTTGCCGCCAGCAGGTCCACCAGCCGGACCCCCTCGACCTCCGGGCGCTGCACCGGCCAGGTCGCGCAGCTCGCGGCCGCAGACCAACCGCCGCTGCCCACCGGCGCCCGTCAGCAGGACCTCCCAGTCGTCCAGGGGCGTCACGCTTGGCATTGGAAAGAGGGAGAGCACCGGCATGGGCTCCGCCTCGAAGTCCATCGCGGCGAATTGGTCCTTGAACTTGGGGTAGTTGATGCCTTCACGATGCATGAAGTTCTCCGCACGTCCTGCAGTGTTCTCTAGGACTCCGTTATGTCTATGTCGTCGCCCATGGGGCATATGAAGATCTTGCCGTCGCCGTAGTTCCCGCCGGCGTTGGCCTGGACGATGGTGGCAATCACCAGGTCGATCTTGTCGTCGGGGACAAGCCACACGCCCATCCGCTTGGGAAGGAACTCCATGCCCGTCTCCTTGCCTCCCGTGGCGGGCCGGAGGTAGCGGAGCCCCCGTTGGCGCCCGCGCCCCAAGACCCGGTGTTGGAAGGATTCTTCCACACCCTCAGCCCTCAGGGCTACCCGCGTGGCCTGCCACCTCTCCGGACGCAGCATGGCAATGATCTCTTTCATGGAACACCTCGCTTGAGTGAATGCGGCACCGATACCCTATAAGCATGGGCGAGGGTTGTTACGCCCGTGTTTCATCAGCGTGAATTTCTTGTTACGCATCGAGTCGGCGGTGCGGGAAGTAGGTGGTGCGGGCCAGAGTGTGTCCTGTTGTGGCAACGGGCACGTAAACGCCCGTTGTCTCCGTGGGGGCTCGGCCCGACCGTTGGCTCACCGTCACCGGACAACACCGGCACGCAAAGATTGGCGTCCATCACCATGATGCAGGCCCGGCGCACGATACCGCCCAATAGCACCTGCAACTCAGAGCGAGTCTGGGCCTGTGCTACTATCGAACGAGCAAACCGAGACTCCGTGTTAGTGCAAGCGACTCAAGAGCCTTGGGTTGATGTTTCGAATCCATCCTGGCCCACCTACCTGAAACAGTTGATGTCCTTTTTGCCCTAATTGGGGTGGAGTTGTAGGGGAGAGGCGTAATATGACCACTGACGTAAGAGAGTTCGATTCAAGGTTGGTCGAAGTATCCGAACAAGTGAAGGAAGTGTATGCCTGGTTCGGGCTGGCTTTGTACGAAGCGCAGTGTTTGGAACGGCAGCTTGCAATCGTATTGGCAACGACATACGGGCCCAACCCAACTACGATTACCGCAACAGAGTACGAGAACATCTATGAAGATCTGTTTTCGAAGACTCTTGGTCAATTGGTAAGTAAGGTCGCAGCAGTAGCTGGGCTAAGCAATGATGAGGAACAGCTATTGGAGGAAGCACTAAACCAACGAAACAGGCTAGCTCATCGGTACTTTTGGGAGCGGTCAATAGATTTTATGGGGAATTATATACTTGACTTCACAACCCCTATCTAAGACAATACGGGTAGAGCGATAGGAGGTCAAGAGCAATGGCCCACCACGACGGAACCACCATCAGCGCCTACGAGTTCTTCCGGGAGTTCCCCGACGAGCAGGCCGCCATTGAGCGCGTCGAGCGCATCCGCTGGGATGGCGCGGTGACGTGTCCCTTCTGCGCGAGCGAGCGCACCACGCGGCTGAAGGACTACCAGTACCACCTCTGCAAGGACTGCCGCAAGAAGTTCACCGTCCGCACAGGCACCATCTTCGAGCGGTCGCACATCCCTCTGGACAAGTGGCTCTACGGTATGTACATCCTTCAGACGGCCCGCAAGGGCGTGTCCAGCCTTCAGTTGTCCAAGGAGCTGGGCATCACGCAAAAGTCCACCTGGTTCATGCTGCACCGGCTGCGCGAGGCGTGTGACGTGGAGGTGGATATCATGGCGGGGCCGGTCGAAGCGGATGAGACGTACTTCGGCGGCAAGGAAGGCAACAAGCACGAGGCCAAGAAGCTGAACGCTGGACGCGGAGCTGTAGGCAAGGTCGCGGTGGCGGGGGTCAAGGACCGGACGACGGGCCAAGTCAAGGCGAAGGTGGTGGAGCACGTTGACGCGCCGACGTTGCAAGGGTTCGTGCATGGCGCGACGGAGCCGACGGCGACGGTCTACACCGACGAGGCGCGAGCCTATGAGGGCCTGCGGCGACCTCACGCCGTCGTGAAGCACAGCGTCAAGGAGTTCGTGAACGAGATGGCCCACACCAACGGCATCGAGTCCGTGTGGGCGGTGATGAAGCGCGGCTACAACGGCGTCTACCACCACTGGAGCGCGAAGCACCTGAAGCGGTACGTCAACGAGTTCACCTTCCGGCTCGGCAAGGGCAATGTTCGCCGGACGACGATGCAACGGTTGGACAGCCTTGTACGGGGCGCGATGGGAAAGCGGCTCACCTACGAGAAGCTGATAGGGCCGGAGTACACGCGCAGCCCCCGGATACTGTAGACTCACAGGGCGAACGGGAAGATTCGGCCAGGAGGACGCCCATGCCGGAGGAACCCAAGGTAGACCAGAAGGCCCTCGACGCGATGATCAAGAAGGTCGTGACCTACCGCCCCAAGAAACAGGAGCGGAAGCCCGCAAAGAGATGACAGGAGGTGGATCGTGAATGGATTTGAGACTTTGCTTACGCCCCTCGCCCTTCTTGCGCTCAACTTGCTCATGTTGGGAGTGTGGGTGACTCTCCGGCGACTAGAGGTTCAAGTGACTGAATTGCGCTCACCAACCCATACGACGCTAGAAACACCACAACCCCAAATAGCGGAACAACCCACCAGTGTAACCGCCAAGCACGATGATCTAGTAGGTCCACGTAGTTAGCGGCGAGGCACCCAATGACTACGACGGCTGTTATCGCTATGGCGATTGGCAGCGGGGTCTCTGGCCACATACTCCACTCCTCTCGATTGACGCACCTTGACCACGGGCGGTACGATGGGGTTGCAGGTTCCCCCAGCACCACCATGAGGCCCCCGGTTGCCGCCGGGGGCCTCGCTATGTTCGGGCACCTTATACAAGGTCAATCGAGGCAGTCAACCCGTTCGGCTTCTAGGCGACCCGTTCCACGCCGTCATACGAACGCTGGATGGGGAGGCTGGGCATAAACGCGACGACGAGGGAGAGGAGCAAACCGGGGAAGACCCAAAAGAGGAACAACAGCAGCCACCACCGGGCAACACCGGCATCTCGATAGCGGCGGGCCAGCACCGTTAAGAACGGGCAGAGGTGGGTTGCTATGAGGACTAGGGAGACGCCGTTGGCGAAGGCGTAGACGTCCTCGGCCGCCTTGGCGGTCAACGCCATTGCCTCGGCGATCACCCCCGCGATGAAGAGGGGACTTGCCAGAAGGACCACGAGGTAGAGAAAGAACCACAAGAACTCTGCCCGCGTTGCCCGGCCCGCCCCATTGAAATACTGCCAGTACCCGGACCGCACGGCCTGCTTTGGTGTGAGCATTGAGCACCCCTTTGTACCGCACACAGGGGCGCCCGTGGAATCAACAGGAGACCCCATGCGGTAGGATTTGCGCTCTCTGCCAAAAGGACGCCACTCCTAATGTGCCCGCATGGGGCCACGGGGCAAATCCCCGCACTAGGAGTAGGCCGCTCTTGGCAGAGAGGGTGAGGATGCTACAATGAGTGGGTTGTGAAGTCAACTATATAATTCCCATTTTATGTCCTCATCGGGACGAACTTCTATGCTCGAAGAGCTCGCAGAACTCGTGGATTCCTTTCGGAATTTGGATCAATTCTTTACTAACAAAACAATGGAATGGGGAGAGGCATTTGGTATCACCGAGCAACTGATAGACCAGGAATTGAAGCGTATAGCTAGAAATTGAATACACAGGGAGAGACTCTTGGAGCACCGCAAATGGACACAAATTCATCTCCCAGAAACTTCTCATCACCCAAGAAAGCCTAGATTTCCCAAGAATTCCCACCCCAACTCCGTCCCCCGTTAGCGCATTCGACGAACCCACGACCACCGTTGCCCACGTCGCCCGAAACCCCTATCCTCGGCGCCTGAGCCTCAGCAAGAGCGCATCCATGCCAGCCCTGCAGGAGGATGGTGAGTCTTGCCCTATCTGGCGTTGCCCGGCGTTGACCTGTACTTCGAGGACACCGGTGGCCCCGGGACTCCGGTGGTCTTCCTTCACGCGCTTACGGGGACTGCCGACTCCTGGGTCTACCAGGTGCCCGCCTTCACCGCCGCCGGCTACCGCTGCATCACCTACGACCGGCGCGGATGGGGCCGTTCCAAGCCCACCGACCCCGAGCTCCATCCTGAGACCGCTAGCGACGACCTACACGCCCTGCTGGAAAGCCTCTCCCTGGCGCCGGTGCATCTGGTCGCGACGGCCGCGGGAGGATTGATCGCTCTCGACTACGTCCTTGCCCACCCGGAGAGAGTCCGCAGCCTGGTTGCCGCCAATACCATTGGAGGCGTGCAGGATGAGTCCTACCTGGAGGTCCAGCGAAGGGCCCGTCCTTCGGAGATCCAGAATCTCCCGGTGGAACTGCGAGAGCTCGGCCCGTCTTACCGCGCCACGAACCCCGAGGGAGTAGAGCGTTGGCTGGAAATTGACCATACCGCCAGACCTGACGGGACACGTCCCTTTCCGCCAGTCGGCGAACCCATCACCTATGCCCGGCTGCAAGGCATGCGGGTGCCCACTCTGGTGCTGTCGGGAGAAGCTGATCTCCTGGCGCCCCCGGCGCTCATGCAGATGCTGGCGGCCCACATTCCAACGTCCCGATTCAGCTCCTTACCAGATGTGGGACACGCCGGATTCTGGGAAAGGCCGCAGGTTTGGAACGGCTTGGTGCTGGAATTCATCGGACAGCACTGACGTACGGGCGAGATGCATCGCGGGCTTTGCGTCAGGGTCCAACGGACGATGTGGGGAGCCCAGTCCCCTCAGCCTATTGGTATGGTTAGGGGCCCCCCTCCACCACGTCCTCGGCTCCCCGCCCCACCCGTTTGGCCAGACGGGAGAAGGCCGTGATGATGCCGTTCAGAAGCCGCAACACAATCTCCAGGAGCACTAGGAACGCCAGAGAGTACACGATCTTCTCCGAGTAGTCCCCCGCCTCCTTCAAGATATCTAGTGACTCCCTGATCGAGAAGAACGATGCGTCAATGAGGAAGATGGCCAGCACCGCAAACGGCAGGATCTTTGCCAGGTCCCTCGAGAGGTCCTCGTCGTAGTAAGCCGTCACCCGAATCGCGCTGACCGTCGCGAGCGCCACCAGGAGCGTCTCGGAGAAAGACTGGTCCTTTGCCAGGAAGGCCAGTATCAGCGTTATAACGGCAAACCAGAAGAATGCGAACACCGGGAAGACCATGAGGTACTTGACCGCGTACAGGATGACGTGAAGGGTTGACCTTGCCCATCGGAAGCTCCGCTCCTCAAATCTGGACAGGTCCAGTCCAAACATGTCCTTGGAAGCCACGAAGCGGTAATACTTGAAGACGAAGATAGCGTAGATGCACATTCCCACGACGTAGGCCGCCACGTCATACAGCAGGCTCTGTGCGTCATCCAAGTTAAGCCCGGTGGTAAAGAAGTCGTTGATATCCATAAGCCTCGTCCCTCAGGGCTCGCGCCCTAGCCCAACCTCATCACGATTCACGACGAAGACTTTTGCAATCCCTGTGCCGGTGCCGTCCGCCCGGGCCGGTCTAGTGGCCCGGGCGGACAGCCCGACGGTTTTTCCTTGCGTTAGAGAGCCGTCCGCCTAGTCCCAGCGGCTCTTCGGCTTCGGCTCCAGCTCGCCGTCCACGTAGGTGTCGGCCTTGCCCTGCGGGAAGCAGATGTAGCCCGCCACCTTGCTCGACTCCGCCCACGGCTCGGCGTATGACCACGCGATGTTCTCGAGCGCCTCGCCGCCCGCCTCGACGTTGAAGAAGCTCGCCTCGCCCTTGTACGGCGAACCCGCCACGCGCTCGCTTGCCTGCAGCAGGTCCATCTTCACGTCCTCGCGGGGGATGTAGTAGCGGTGCGGCAGCCCCGTCTCCAGCATCATCACGGACCGGGTCGTCTCCGCAACGGTCACGCCGTTAACCTCGACGCGGACATGCCGAGAGCTTGCCAGGCAGTCAACCCGCGTGTACGGGTCCTTTGGCCCGACGAAGACCTCTTCGTCCTCCTCGAACCAGCTGTCCATCTTGTTCCAGTAGAAGGCCACGTAGTCGCGCGCGTCCACGCAGTCCGGCAGCGGGTCGGGATACGCCCACACGGCGTTCTCCACTTCGCGCTCGCCAACCTTGACGCTCCAGTACTGAGCGTCTCCCTTGATCGGTCAGTGGGTGTCGTGGGCCGTCTCCTCCAGCAGGTCCATCCGCACGTCGGTGAGTGGGAAGTAGTAGACGGGTTGGTGCCGCGTCTCGTACATGATGACCGCGTTTCTCGAGTCGACAATCGTCTCGCCGGCGAACATCCCCCGGATGCGCTTGGGCGTGGGCTCGAGAAACGCCACGTGCTCCTCGATGCCCTTGGCGGCGCCAACCGCGTACGCGTTGAATACCTGTGTCATGCGTCCCTCCTTTGTCCTCCATGCTCCGATGCCGGAGCGCGATTCCCATGCCGATGCCCCGCATCGTCCGGCGAGGCGGCCGGGACAGCGCGATTCTACCGCCCTCCGCGCCCCTCGTCCATTGCTTTCAGTCGCGGTCTTGTCGCCGCAACAGGATTCGCTAGTGAGTTAGCCTTATGTCGAATCGCTGGTCGAAGTCGTCGACCCGCCTACCCCTCTCGAGGAGGCCGCCATCGACGCAGCGCGCGCCACCCGACGAACACCACCACCGCGAGCACGATCGCGACGAGCGCCGCGTTCTCGTACGGCCGCGTATACCCTCGAATAGTTTCCCAGTTCTCGCCGAGCACCCAGCCCGCATAGGTCAGCAGCACGCTCCAGAGCGCCGTGCCAAGCGTCGTGTACAGCAGGAATCGCACCGGGTTCATGCGAGTGTAGCCCGCCGGTACGGAGACGATGCTCCGGATGATGGGGATGAGCCGCCCGAAGAAGATGACCGCCTCGCCGTAGCGACGGAACCATTCCGCGGCGCGGTCCAGGTCGTGCTCGGAGATGAAGACGTACCTGCCGTACGCCGCGACCAGCCGACGCACCCCGGCCTCGTGCGCCACGTAGCCGACGCCGTACAGCACGACGGCCCCCAGCACGGAGCCCGCCGTGCCCGCCGCCACGGCGCCCCAAAAGTTCATCTCGCCCTTGGCCGCCAACGCCCCAGCGAAGGGCAGCACCGCCTCCGAGGGTATCGGCGGAAAAACGTTCTCAATCGCCATGACCAGCACGATACTCGGATACCCAATGGCAAGGATAAGCTCCTCAATCCATCCGCCGATTTGCTCGATGAGGTGGGTCATGCAGTATTCCGCCTGCGTGTGGTGAGGGGAGCTGCAGCCTCGGCGTAGCTCCCGTACAAAGAGAGCATACGCTATGAGAAGCAGGGCTGCGCGGTGGTGGCGGGGTGCAATGGGCCGGCTTTAGGGAGGCTTTCTTAGACTAGTCTGGCATCCAGTTCCCTAGCCCAGTCACAGAGCACATCAACGTTCCTATGCAAACGGTCAACATCCAAGGGAAGGATTCTTCCAAGCATGTGAGCATAGGAAGGCTGCCTGGCAATGAACCGAGAGTCCACGACTCCTGCCCTATGCAAATAGACATGCCGCGCCTGGAAGAACCACTTCATGTCTTCCCAAGCCTCCGCGCCAATCAGAACTTCGATACTTGGTACGCCAATTGCCATCAACTCTAGGTCAAGCGACTCTATGTCCTGAAATAAGTTGGACTTGGCGCCGGGACGAATGCCTGCCCGACGAGCACGGAGCGCTTGGCCAAAGGCGTCAAAGGCTGCAACGGAATTGCCAAGTGAATCCTTAATAAACTCCTGACGCAGGTCTGCTTCAAAGCTCTCATCTTGCGACAAGACCAACTTCTTCTTCACCGTCTCAAGGGAGCCCAAGCATACTCTCAGCGCATTGAGCTCTGCGCACTTGGGGCAAGAAGCAAATCTACCGTAGACAGCAAATTCCAAACCACAGTTATCGCAAGGAACCTTAGTTTCCAGTTGCCTCTCTTGGTATCTATGGAGCTTCAAGCCCTTGTGCGTCACTGAGAATCTTAGCTGGATCAGACCTCCTCTTTGAGGACGATTAAGTCCGTTTATCTTCTTGGCGAAGTCCCTCAGTATCGGCTCAACCAGTTGCTTGGCCGCTGATGTTTCCAAGTATTTCAACTGGTCAGCAGTCAGAAAGTCTAGCTTGCCACCCTCCGCGCTACAGTATGGGCAGCTCAGACTGTCTATGTCGTTGACAGAACCAAGTCTAACCTTGAAGTAGCCCTTACATTTGGGATTTGGGCACTCACGACCCAGCATACCCTCGTCATCTGTCAGCAATTCGACACTAATGGTCTTGTAGCCCATCTATCCTCTAAACTGCGCCAGTTAAGTGGGCAATGCGCAGACAATTTGGTCTCTAAAAGATAATTGCACGTACGTCCCCTAGTCGCTAGGCCTTTTCTCTCCACTTGTGGCGTCCTGTACGCCACCCCCTACCCAGCATCCTCCCCATCCCGCCCCTGCGCGTTAGTCACGCTCACCGACACCACGTCCACGCCGTGGTACTTCTGGTGGCTCACCGACGACGACAGGTGCCACAGCAGCCGGTACGAGATCTCCCTGTCGTCGGTGATCTCCGGGTTCTCGCCCAAGTAGGCCAACCGGTCCTCCAGGTTCTCCCCTTCCGTCGCCGAGATGAATTCCAGCTCCGCGCTACGGCCCACGGAGCGCGCCGTCACCACCAGGCGGCGTCCGCTCGCTCGGTCCGGGTCGTCCTCGTCCGCCGACATGCTGTGCAGCGTCTCCTCCCCCACCAGCACCAGCCGCTCCGCCGACGCTGCGTTCCATCCAGCCCTCGTCGCGAATTCGCGCAGGAAGTCGCCCAGCTTGGGCAGCGTGTCGTGGTCCATGCTGACCTGCAGCTTGCGACGGCGGGGAGCGGTCACCTCCAGGAACACCATCATCGCAACGGCGACTATCGCGCCGGAGGTCATGCCGTTCCCCAGCAGGATGCCCAGAAAGCCATCGCCCAGCAGGTCGGAGAAGATCCACTCGTTCTGGAAGCCCACGCCGATCCAGAAGGCCACGCCCGCCACGGATGCCTTGCGGTGGTCCAGGCCGTCCTGGACGACAATCCTCATGCCCTGCACAAAGAGCAGCGCCATGAGGAACATGATGTACGAGGCAGCTACCGGCGCCGGTATGGCGATGAGCAGCGCCGCAAACTTGGGGAAGAAGGCCAGCGCGAAGATGATCACGCCGATGATGACGCCCACCCGCCGCGCGCCGATGCCCGTCACCTCCGCTAGCGAGATGCTGGTCGAGTAGGTGGTGTTGGGCAACGTCGCGCCCAGACCGGACAGCAGGTTGCCCACGCCATCCGCGTTGAGCGCGCCCCGCACCACGCGGAAGTCCGTCGCCTGTGGCTGTCGGCGCGACACTCTCTGGATGGCCACCCCGTCGCCGATGGTCTCGATGGC
The DNA here is from genome assembly GCA_965249605.1 of Dehalococcoidia bacterium. Lineage (GTDB taxonomy): Bacteria > Chloroflexota > Dehalococcoidia > Lucifugimonadales > UBA1127 > UBA1127. The sequence goes on along the minus strand of OZ252245.1, from coordinate 269,119 downwards.
CCCCACCAGCGTCACGACAATGAACGCCGGCAGCAATGCCCAAAACTCACGGCCGGGCGTCAGGTCGATGCCCGGCCAGTCGCCAAAGGGCGCCCCGAACCACGCCGCATCCGCGACCGTCGCAACGTCGTACAGCCCGTAGGGGGCCCCTACGGCGCACCCCGCGGCAATGCCGATGACCGGCGACCACAGCCGCAGCGACGGTGGCGCTCGGACCACCATGCCCACAACAACGAGCAGCGTCACGCCCGCCGCAAGGGGCGCCGCTATGTCGTCCGTGCCCTCCGGCACGCTCGTCAGCGACCCGAAGATCACGGGCGCCACCGTGGCGGTAATCAGCATGATCACCGTGCCCGTTACAACCGGCGTGAAGATGCGGCGCAACAGCGACAGCCGCGCCGCCAGCAGGAACTGGAACAGTGAAGAGATGACAACCAGGCTCGCAAGCGTCGATGGCCCGGCCACCACCAGCGCCGCCACGCAGACGGCGATGAATGCCCCTGACGTCCCCATGATCAACAAGTGCCCGGACCCGAACCGTCCCCACCGCGCCGCCTGCAGCACCGTGGTCAGCCCGCTCACCACCATCGCCGCGAACACGCCCCACGCCAAGTAGCTGTCCGACGCCTCCGCGATGCGCACCACGATGACGACCGTCAGCACGATAGGCGCGATGATGAGCATCGCCGCCTGCGCTCCCGCGCCAAGTGCGACCAGCGGCGGCGGGTTCTCGTCCGGCTCATACCGGACGTTTTCGTTCACAATCGACCCAGCCATCATCCTCCCCTCACACACGAGCATCGGCGCCGCAACGTCTCCGAGGACCGTAATCGATGTCGGCAGCAACCCATTGCCCGGCGGCCTCAGGGATAGTAGCCGCTGGCCATTTGCCTATCAAGGCACGGGCAAGCCCACTGGCGCCCAGTACTTCTGCAATGGTAGATTCCGTTTGCATGGCTGGGTGTTGCAGCGGAGGTGAATGGCTATGAAGCCACTGCAGTGGGTCGTGACCCGTCACCGCATCCCCGTCATCCTCGCCGCGACCGGCGTCGCAACCGTTGTGCTGATGCTCCTCCGTCCCGGCGTCGCGCACGCCCTGGGTGTCGAGGACGAGACCGCCTTCGTCTTCAACACCTTCTCCTTCCTGGTCTGGGGCGCCCTCGTCATGTGGATGTGCGCCGGATTCACCATGCTTGAGGCCGGCTCCGTACGCACCAAGAACGCCTCCATGATCTGCATGAAGAACATCGGCCTCTACTCCATCGCCGGGCTCGCCTACTTCACCATCGGCTACAACCTCATGTACGTCGGCGTGGGCCGAGACCTCACCCTGCTTGGCCTGAACTTCGGCGAGCTCATCGGCACGTTCACCCTCACCTACGGCTCTTCCGCCGCCGAAGTAGCCCTGCTCGATGCCGAGGCCGGCGCGTCCGCCGCGGGCGTCCTTGAGGAGTCCGCCTACGCCTCGATGTCCGACTGGTTCTTCCAGATGGTCTTCGTCGCCACCACAGCCTCCATCGTGTCCGGCGCGCTGGCCGAGCGAGTGAAGATGTGGTCCTTTTTCCTCTTCACCCTCTTCCTCACGGCATTTACCTACCCCCTCATCGGCGCCTGGACCTGGGGCGAGGGCTGGCTGAGCGACCTCGGCTTCATGGACTTTGCCGGCTCCACCATCGTCCACAGCACCGGCGGCTGGGCCGCGCTGGCCGGCCTCGTCGTCATTGGCCCGCGCCTCGGCAAGTTCCGCCGCGACGGCAGCGTGCGGGCGACGCCACCCTCCAACATCCTCGTAGTTACCCTTGGCGTCTTCATCCTCTGGTTCGGCTGGTTCGGCTTCAACGGCGGGTCACAGCTGGCCCTCGGCAGCGCCGTCGACGCCGTCTGGATGAGCATTGTGCTCGTGAACACCAACCTTGCGGCGGCCTCCGGCGTCGTGGTCGCGATTTTGGTGTCGCGGCCCATCCTCGGGCGCACCGACCTCTTCGCCGTCCTGAACGGCGCCATCGCGGGCCTCGTCTCCATCACTGCGGCGCCCAACTTCGTCGACCACTATTGGGCCATCGTCATCGGCGCCATTGGCGGCGTGATTGTCGTGGCCGGCTTTCGATTGCTGGAGCGCCTGAAGATCGACGAAGTCGTCGGCGCGGTGCCCGCCCACCTTTTCGCGGGCATCTGGGGAACGCTGGCGGCGAGCATCGCCGGCGGCGCGCAGCTCCACATCCAGCTCTTGGGCGTCGCCGTCGTCGGCACGACCGTCTTCGGCATCTCGTGGTCAGCGTGGAAGGTCCTGGACAAGACGCTTGGGGCACGGGTCAGCAGACAGGTGGAACAGTTGGGACAGGACGCCGGCGAGCTCCATATGGAGTCCTACCCGGAGTTCATCCTCATGCCGGACCCCGACGACTTCGACGACATCGAGGAAGAGGAGAAGGCTAAAGGCTAGACAGGGCGGTCTAGGCGGTTACCGGAAGGTGACCCGCTCCGTGCTCAGCCGCAGCACCGTCACGTTGTCCGGCCCGGGGTCCTCGCGGCCCAGCGGCTCCGGCCCGTACTTGTCCGTGAGCGCCTCGATGGCCTTCCACCGCTCCTCGACGTCCACGACGAACTCCGCTTCCGCCGACACGTGCGTGTAGTGCAGCTCGTCCAGCGTATCCCCCGCCTCGACAACGAACGAGCACCGCGGGTCGGCCCGCAGCCGCCGCACCTTTGCGCTCGACGTCATCGTGCGAATGTACACGTAGCCGTCGACCAGCGCCGACCACACCGGAGTGCCTATTGGCCGCCCGCTTGCCGACAGCGTCGTAAGTATCCCGTTGTACGAGGCGTCCAGCAGCGCCAACGCCTCTTCCCGCTCAGCCATTGGCCCCTCCCGTTCGCAGTCGTCGCATCCCTTTGCGGGCTTGCACGTCAGAAGGATGCGGCGCAAGGACACGCCAGTCAACAAGGTCCCACTTTTGTTGACGCTCAGACAGCCCTCAACTATCGTTTCCCACCAGCGGGCCCGATGCAATGCGCCAACAGTCGCTACGCGAGGCGGGGGGAGCATGCTGCACAGGCGACTGGCATTGGCGGTCATCGTGGCGCTGTCCGTCGCCATGGCTGCGTGCGGCGGCTCAAGCGAGGAAGCGACCGCCGAAGCAGCGTCGGGGGAAAGTGGCTGCTGACCTATGCCGAAAGCTAAGGCGCAACAACAACGTATGGATGCCGACGCCGTTTCCAGCCCACCACGAGAGCTTGGTCTGCCATCGTCGCCTGCGCCGTCCTCCCCTATGCTCCGGCTGACATCAGCAAACTGTGCCGACAACCAATCGTGACCCAAAGGTGTACGGCGATGCTAATCCGGCGAACAACCCCATTCCTCTTCGCGGCGGTCGTTCTCATGTGCGCCGCCTGCGGAGGCTCGCCCTCGACCGACTCGTCCCCAACCCCCAGCGACGCCGCGCCTCGGAGCGCCCCGGACCCCACCCGTACGCCCAGTCCCACCTCAACTCCGGCGCCTGCCAATACTCCCGAGCCTACCGCGATGGCCGCAACCCCTGAGGACGCGGCCGCAGACGTGGAGATGAATTCCTTCATCAGGGGACTCACCTTTGACTATTGGGACGCCTTCAACGCCTATGACATTGACACAGTGTTGGGCTTTTTCGAGACGAGCTATCGCCAAGAGCGCGAGGAGTTTGTCCGCGCTGACATTGGCACACTCAAACTCTTTGGCGTGAAGCTCGGCGTCAGCGAAGAATCCCCTCCCACAATGGTCGCCCCTGACGAGTGGGAAATGTTCGTCACCATGAAGGAGCCTCTGGGCACTCGCACCATCCAAATGGTATTCAAGGAGATCGACGGCGAGTGGAAGGTCACCTACTCAGAAGAGGTCAAGTAGCTTCCCGCACCCCCGATCGTCATGCGCGCGGAAACGGGGGCCGCCCCCATCGCTACACCGGCGCCAGCATCCCCTCCCGCACAGCCAGCCCCAGCCCCGGCGCGGCATTGTCCGGCAGGGTGAGCACACCGCCGTCGCCGAACATCAGGCTCTCGTCCGTCAGGTCCTCGCGCAGCAGGTGCGTGCCGAACGCCCCCTCGGCGGCCACAAGCGACTCCCGCGCCGCCCGCATCACCGTCAGCCCCGCCCGCGTCAGGATGCTCGTCTCGCCGACCTGCGCCCCGACGATCACCCCCACACCCAGCTTGGCGGCCGCTTCGACCACCTCCAGCGACCTGCCGATGCCGCCCATCTTCGAGACGCGCACGTTCACGATCCACCGCTCCGGGCTGCCCAGCTCCTCCAACTGCGAGACCCGCAACAGGCTCTCGTCCAGGACGATCCGCACGCCGCATTCCTCGCTTACCCGCTCGAAGCCCGCGAGGTCGCCGGCCCGCAGCGGCTCCTCCACCGCGAACACGCCGCCGCCGATGCCGCGCAGGTGCCGGATGCAGTCGTCCGCCGATACCCACAGGTTGTTCGCGTCCAGCCGGACGCGCCGCTGCGAACTGCGGCCGCCCCGCAACGCTCGCAGCCTCCGCCGGTCGCGCCCCAGGTCGCCCGACACCTTCACCTTGAAGTCCAAGAACCCCTTGCTGCCGTAGCGCCAGAGCTGCAGCCGGTACACGAGATACGGCAAGTCCCCCAACACGGCGGAGTAGGTGAACGGTCCGTCCAGCCGCGGCACGCCAAGCACGTCCTCGACAGGCGCGCCCGCAGCCTTGCCAAACAGGTCGAGCAGCGCCAGCTCCACCGCGCAGAACGCCGCCGGGTTCTTGTCTATCTCCCGCCGGTGAGCGTCGGCCCACGACCGCAGCCCCTGCGCGTCGCGTACCTCGCTCGCTATGCTAGGGGCGTGCAATCGAATGAACGCCGCCCCGCCCTCCACCGTCTCGCCGGTCACGTAGCTGCGGGGGCACCCCTCTCCGTAGCCCGTCATCTTCCCGTCCGAGCGTGCCGCCACAATGAGGTTCTCAGCCTGCGAGCGGCTCGCCGAAGCGTGGCGGAAGACCGTCTTGAACGGCACAGGGAAGCTGTTGACCTCCAAATGGTCGATGCGCAACGGCTTACACCACGCCCGGGATTGCGTCGAAGTCGAACGAACAGTCCCGCGCGTACTGCAGGTGCAGGTACTTGAACTGCGCGTCCCGCTGCCCCGACGCGACGCAGCTTTCGCGGTAGAGGTCGCCGGAGCCCGGTGGAAGCAGGCGCACGCCCAGCATCGCCAGTCGCCCGCTCTGCCGCTTGCTCTCGTACTCGATGTTCAGCGCGCTCAGCCGCCGGTCGACGTCGGCGGCCTCCGCGCCGTCGTTCGTCGCCGAACCGGTCTCCACGTACAGTCTGTAGCCCGCCGCCGCCTCGTCGGCCAGCATGATGAAGAACTGCGGTGTCGCGCCGGAGGCCGCAAAGACCGACGTCACCGCCTCCAGCACCTGCGATTCCGTCACCTTCTCGCCCGTGATGTTCGTGACGCCCTTCCCCTTCTGCACAAATGCCAGCGTGGGCGTCGCCTCCACCCAGCCGTCGACCCGGACGATGTCGTTGATGTCGTACCGGTACAGGCCATCCCCCGTCGTCACGAATACGTAATACTCGCGACCCTCCTCCAGCTCATCCAGGCCAAGGAACTCGCCGCCGTCGGCCTCCCACGCCTCCCGCTCGACAAACTCGAAGACCGTATTCAGAAACGTGGGCAGGCACGCGTTCCGGCGAATGTCCACATTGAGCGTCCCACGAAACTCGCTCGACGAGTACCCCCACTCGATGATGCGGACGCCCTCCGGCAGCAGCGGCGACAGGTTGCCCAGCGCGATGCCGCAACTGCCCCCCGTCCACGTGACGATGCCCCGCAGGTCGGGCCAGATGTCCGCGTACGTCAGCCGGCCCGCCGCGTCCAGCCGCCGCGATAGCTCCCTCGCGCGTTCAGGCCGCGCCGTCAGCGAGAGCCCCCCCGACGCGTCCGGCAGCCTCCCCGTCGCGATGGCGTCCAGGACGGCGTCGGCGTTGTCATGCACTACCCCGAGCAGCCGCAGGAACGTCGACGGGTTCGCCGTGGCGATGCCCGTCACGCCGCGCTCGGACAGGCCGTAGACCGCCATCGTGAGGTACCGGGCGTCGTAGTCCTCGATCTCCGACACCTCCGGCGGCAGCACGTACCGCGACCGCACGAATCGCGATTGGCTGCGGTATAGCACCCCGGACGCCGAACCATACGGCGTACCTCCTGGCATCCACCCCTCGACGGCCGCTCCGCCAATCCCGACGACCTTGCTTTCCATGACGCCCGAGTGCCGCGCCCACACGTAGGCAGAGAGCCGTTGGTCTCGCTTCATCTGCGCCAGCCCACTCGCCGTGACCGGTATGTTCTTCGGCTCGCCTACGGTCCCGCTCGTCCGGTGGTAGTACACGGGCGGCGCCTGCGTGAGGCACCGATCGCCCGTCAACTCCTGCCGCTCGATGGCGTCGCGCAGGTCCTCGTACGTGTGTACCGGCACAGCCCGACGGTACTCGCGCATGCCCGAAATCCGCGAGAACCCATGCTCCCGCCCGAACTCCGTCTCAGCATTGGCGGCCAGAATGCGCGCCAACACGGCTTCCTGCGCGGCTCGGGGGTCGCGCGCGGCCATCATCATGCCCCGGTAGCGACGTCCCTGCGTCAGCTCCAGCGCAGCCTTGAACGCTCTGTATCCGAGGCCGCTCATTGCTCCAGCCCCCTCACGAACGGCGTCCGCATCTGCGCGAGGAAGCCCAATGGGTACGCGCGGTTGCGCAGCCCCAGCGGCCCCACCTCCCGGTCCGCCGGAAGCCACCGCGTGCCGAACAGCATGTCCCACAAGATGAGGTTGTTGCCGTAGTTGCGGTTGGACTCCGCCGAGATCTCCGAGTGGTGCCAGCGGTGCAGCTCCGGCCCGCTGACCACGTAGTTGAGCGGCCCGAGCCGCACCAGGCAGTTGGAATGCTGAAAGAACCCGTTGATGGCGTAGAAGACGAAGTACGCCGCCAGCGTCTCCGACGGCGCACCCATCAGCGCGAACGGCAGCGAGTCCACCGCGTATTGGATCGACTTCTCTATCGGATGAAAGCGCCCCACGTTCAGCCAGTAGAGCTGGTGCGGCGAGTGATGCACGGCGTGCAGCCGCCACATCAGGGGAACGCCATGGAACGCCCGATGCAGCCAGTACCGCGGGAAGTCCGCCGCCAGCAGCATGAGGCCGACCTGCGCCGCCAGCGGGATGCCGGCCGGCCACAGCCCGTCGACCGCCAGGCCGGTCGTATCCAGCAGACCCGCCAGCCAGATGACCACCGTGAACGAGAGGAGCAGCGGCAACACGCCCTGTACGGTGCCCATGAACACCGCGTCCGCCGTCACGACGCCGGCATTGGGCCGCCACTCACGCCGGTTGGACAGCAGTGACTCGTGCAGCGTGACCAGCGCCGCGCCCGTGAGCACCGCCGCGTACGACGCCAGCGTCACCGCCCACCCAAGCCACAGGAGCGACGCATACACCGCGAAGCCAGTCCCCAGCACCGCCGGATACGACACCACCGTGACAATGTTCGCCAGGCTCCGCGCTCCCGTAGCGACCTCCTTCAAAGTGGCTGCCACATATGTGCCCCTGCAGACAAGATTGCGGGGCAGGGCCTTGCCCTGTCAACGCCGTCACCCCCGAGCTAACGGGAACCCGCCCGCTCCCTCTGGAAGAACGGGACACAAATTAAACGGACTTTTCAGGTACTCATGGGTTATTTAGCAATGTAGACAAGAGACCATGCACTGCACCTTAGCGTGTCTCATATGTATTGGAGTCCACGCAATTCACCACAAGGCGCCCCATCGCGAGGGTGTCCTTGGGGCTGGCGTTAGGGACACCGAGACCGGGTGGCCTGAGCCAATTCGCAAAGCGTAATTGAATCAGCTAACATGGCTAAGGGGTTCGGCCCCCATGCAACCTCAACCCAGGAGACGGCCATAGAGTGCCCGAATTGCCATCATGCCAATGAGGCTGACAGCCTCTTCTGCGCCAACTGCGGGACCCGCCTCTCCCAGCAGGCGACCCCGGAAGCCGACGGACCCCAATCCGGCGCGCCCGTGGAGGAGCAACTACGCTCCCTGCGGGAAGAGATCCGCTCAATCCAGGAGCAGCATAGCCAGACCATAGCGCGCCTGCTGGACCGTTTGACCGCCATTGAGGGTATGTCGGGATCGGCGACGCCCCGCCCGGAACTCGCACGGCCTGTTACCTCAGCGCCTGTGGCGCCGCCCGCATATGCCCCTGCGACGCCCCCAGTTGCCCCAGCGGCGCCCTTTTCCGACGACTATGCGCCGCCGCCCTCCGACAACCTCTTGGCCACGATGCAAGCGTGGAATTGGGAGCAGGTTCTGGGCGGGAACTGGCTCGCCCGCATTGGTGTCGTAGCCCTCATCATTGGCGCCGCCTTCTTCCTCAACCTGGCCATCGACAACGACTGGATCGGCCCGACGGGGCAGGTTGTCCTCGGAATAATCGCCGGGGCGTCCCTGTTGGCGGCGGGCGAGTACTGGCAGCGAAAGTACGCCATCTTTGCCCACGCCCTCAGCGGCGGCGGCATTGGCATCCTCTATCTGTCCATCTTCGCGGCCCACTCCACCTTCGGTCTCATAGACGTGTACTTCGCCACAGGCATATTGCTCCTCATCAGCGTGACATCGGCGGCTGTCGCCGTTCGCTATGAGTCCATGGCCCTGGCAATCATCGGCATCCTGGGCGCATTCGCCGCGCCATTCTTCCTTGGCGCATCCTCATCAACGACCGCCGCCGGTATCAACTCAGGACTGGACCTGCTCGCCTACATCATCGTGGTGGATATTGGCGTGCTTGCCCTCTCAACCTTCCGCAACTGGCGGTGGATGATCCTACTTGGCTGGGCAGGTTCTCTGTTGGCCTATGGCGGTTGGTACTCGCAGTTTCACTGGGACGCCGGACTCTTGACGGCGCAACTCAGTCTCACGCTCATCTTCCTGATCTTCGTGGGCGCCACGACTCTGTACCACATCATTTGGCGTCGCACCCCAAAGCAGACCGACCTTGCGTTGATGACGATCAACGGCCTGTCCTACTTCGCCATCAGCCACGGCATCATGTCGGACGACCTCGACCTCTGGATGGGCGCGTTCTCGCTGACAATGGCCCTCTTCTACGGTGGTCTGGCCTACCTTGCCCTGCGCCGCAGCGAGGAGAACGCCCAGCTCAGCTTCTTCAGCCTGGGCATTGCCCTTGTGTTTTTGACGGTCGCCATTCCTGTGCAGCTCGGGGACTCCGCCTGGACCACCATCGCGTGGGCAGCCGAGGGCGCCGCGATCACGTATGTGGCCTTCCAGCTTCGCATGCCCAACGCACGCATCTTCGCCTTGACCGCCTTTGCCCTTGTCGTCCTCCGCCTCTTCCTCCGCGACACCGACGTTGACCTGCGTACCTACGACGTTATCCTCAACGAGAGGATGCTCGCCTTCGCCTTCAGCATCGCCGCCATGTATGTGACCGCGTACCTGTTTTGGCGTAACCGCGCGAATCTTGTTGAATGGGAGTTGGTTCTGTGGTCGGTCTACCCGGTCTTCCTGGTGGCTGCCGGCGTCTTCACCCTATGGGTGCTGGGATGGGAGATCACCTCAGCGTTCGATAAGCAGATTGCCGGCCTCTCCAACAGTGAGTTCGGCCGCATGGCTACCGGGCTGCGCAACGCCCAAAACCTCTCCATCACCGCGCTCCTGGCCTTCTACGCCGCCGCTATGCTGGCGGTGGGCATCGTCGGAAAGTGGCGAATCGTGCGCGTTGCCGCCCTCGCCCTGCTGCTGGTTCCCATAGCCAAGGTATTCGCCTACGACGTCTTCATCCTGGAGCGCGTGTACCGCATCTTGGCTTTCATCGGTCTGGGTGCGCTGCTTGTGCTTGGCGGTTATGTCTACCAGCGCTTCGGAAAGGCCCTCAGGGGATACCTCGTTGAGGACTAGCGTGCGCCGCTTCATCGTTGTCGCTGCCTTGTTGACGATTGTGTCGACCGCCGTCCCCGCCATCGCCCTCGCCGAGTTCGCGCTCGCCGACTGGCAGTACGCGAAGGAGGTCCGGACGCCGCCGGCGACGCAGGAAACCCTGGTCGAACTGCGCCCCGACGCCCAGCTCTACGATGGCTCGGCCCGCGGGCTGACCGACCTCCGCATCATAGCCGGGGACGCCCGCGAGGCCCCCTACAAGCTCGAGGTCCGCCGCGGTTCGACCGAGCGGCGGGACGTGCCCGTCACCATCCGTGACCAGGGTTACGTGCAAGGCCAGTACAACACGTTCACGGCGGCCCTGACCCTCGAGGAAGGTGTGCTCCACAACAGCGTGAGCATTCAGACCGACTCCATCAACTTCCAGCGCACCGTCATTGTGGAGACCAGCAACGACGAAGAGGTGTGGGCCGAGGTGGTCGAGGCTGTGGTCCACGACTTTCGCCTCAAGGACACCGAGGTGACAAGCCGCAACACGAGTGTCCGTTACTCGGACTCCACCGCGCGCTTCATCCGCGTCCGCATCCTGGATGACGGCGATGGCCCGCTGACCATCACCGGCGCCAGGGTATCCGCCACGCAGGCGGAGCCGAGGCGCGAGGTCTCTTGGCCCGCCGCCATCACGGACGTCAGCCGAGACGAGGACCAACAGACTACACGCGTAGACCTTGACCTGAATGTGCAGGGCATCCCGGCGGACCGGATCGCCGTCACCGTGGATGGCGTGAACTTCAACCGCGAAGTCTCGCTCCAGGCCGGCCGCGACGGCGAGTCCTGGCGCCCCGTGCACTCACAGGCAAGTATCTTCGCCTACGACACGCCCCGGTTCACCGGTGAGCAACTGGGCTTCACCTTCCCGGAGACCACGCAGCGCTACCTCAGGATCGTCATCCACGACGCCGACAATCCCCCGCTGACGGTGACCGGCGTGCAGGTCTCGGGCGCCCAGCGCAGAGTGCTCTTCTTCGCCCAGCCTGACGAGGAGTACAAGGCATTCTACGGAAACGCTGACGCCCGGCGGCCCACCTACGACATAGACCGGCTGTTGAGTTTCCTGGACACAGAGGACCTGCCCGTCGCCGATTTGGGGCCGCAAACGGACAACCCCATGTACGTGGCCCCCGTCACGCCCCGACCGCCCCTCACGGAGCGCTTGCCGTGGCTGCTTCCGGTAGCCCTGGCCCTCGCCGCATTGCTAGTAGGCGGCATTCTCCTGAACGTGCTCCGCAAGGCGCGAAACGCCCTCCCACCCCCAACCGACTAGCGCCAGAACCGTCGGGCCAGTCCGCGACCCCGATCACCCTGAGCCCTCGAAAGCCCCCGCGCCGTCGAGACCCCCCATCCTGCCACCGCCCCATTGCCCGCACGCCGCACCATCCGCTACCTTCCCCCCATGCAAGACCGCAGCAGCGCCCGCAACCATGCCATCGGCCCCGCCGCGCCCGCCGATTTGCGCGTCGGCCGCATACTCCACGACCGCAGCCATGTCCGTTTAGTCCCGCTGCAGGGAGGATTACTTTCACCCCTGCATAAAATTTTTCGATTTGTAGCAGCAATGCGACACAACAGCTACAAATACGAATATCCCACAGTTCCCGCCGCAGCTACGACGGGTGAGCCACAAATCCCCATTCCCCAGCCCTCTCCCGCCCCCAACTCGCCTACGCCTGCCCGTTGACCGCACACACACGCGGGTGTATGTTTGCCCATGTATTCTTGGGGGAGCGCGCAGGCGGCGCACCATCGCTGGGCCGCTCCCATAGGCTCATACGTGTCTCCACCGGCGGGGACGTCGCCGGCAAGGAGTGAGAATGGACCTCAATAGGCCGTTGCCCATCCACGACTTCTCTCCCGACACCCTCCTCAGTCTCGTGGAGCGCATCGAGGGTTCCTCTGGCTTCCAGCACTTCATCTTCCGCGAGGCCGAGCTCGACGACCTGTGGCGCCAGGTCGAGCACGCCCTGGTCCACGCGCAATCCCAAGGCCCCGAGCACAAGGACATCGACCGCCTCCGCATCCTCTTGGAGTGCGTGGTGGCGGCCCACGACCTGGTTTCCGTCAGCAAGAAGGACGAGGCGATGGCGCAGCTGCAGGCCGGCATACGGGCCCAGGCTTAGCGCCCCGTGCGTCGAGGAGTTTCACCCTGGACGCGTAAACAGAAAGGAGAGCCCCATGCTCAACGCGCAAGACAATGAACTGATGTGCCGGGTGGGTCCCGGAACCCCCATGGGCGAGGTCCTGCGGCGCTTTTGGGCGCCCATCCTGATCTCCGAGGACCTGCCGGCGCCCGACTGCGACCCGAAGGAGGTGCGACTGCTGGGCGAGGACTTTGTCGCCTTCCGGGACACCAACGGCGAGATCGGCTTCGTGGAGGCCCTGTGCCCCCACCGCCGTGCGCCCCTCTTCTACGGCCGCATTGAGCACGAGGGTCTGCGCTGCATCTACCACGGCTGGAAGTTCGACGTGGCGGGCAACTGCGTAGACATGCCCTCGGAGCCGGCCCAGTACGAGTTCGCCAAGAAGGTGCGGCCCATCGGCTTCCCCACCCGCGAGTGGGGCGGCATCATTTGGGCCTACATCGGGCCCCAAGACAGGATTCCGGAGCTTCCGCAACTCGAGTGGTGCCGCGTCCCCGCCGAACACCGCAACCTGGCGAAATACAACCAGGAGTGCAACTTTGTGCAGGCCACTGAGGGCGACATCGACTCCAGCCACATCGGCTTCCTCCACACACGGTTGGACCAGAAGAAGGCCCCGTCGAGCAGGGAGATGCTCTGGCGCGTCAACGACACGGCCCCTCGCTGGATCGTCCAGCCCACGGACTACGGCATCATGCTGGCCGCCCAGCGCGACGCCGAGCAGGATACCCACTACTGGCGCATTAACCAGTGGCTCATGCCCTACTACACGATGATCGCCAGCGACCTTGAACAGCGCCGCGGCCACGGCCACATGTGGGTCCCCGTCGACGACGAGCACACGGACGTCTGGTGCGTCATCTGGTCCCCCGTGGAAGCGCTTACGCAGAAGGAGCGGGACGGCATTCTGGGCGGACCCAACCCGCACATCTCCAGCCTGGATCCCGCCACCGGCAAGCTGCGGGCAACCAAGTCCAACCACTTCCTGCAGGACCGCCACAACCAGCGCACCGAGACCTTCACCGGCATCCTCGGGACACGAGAGCAGGACACCGCCGTCGTCGAGGGCATGGGCGCCATCGCCAACCGCACCAAGGAGCACCTCGGCACCAGCGACAGCGCCATCATCGCCATGCGCCGCTACCTCGTGAACTCCGCCAAGGCCTTCCTCGAGGGCAAGGAGCCCCAGGAGCCCTACAACGGCGACCTCTACCGCGTGCGGGCATGGTCCTACGAGCTCAACCGGGACATAGAGTTCCTCCAGGACGAGCAGGTCAAGGGTCTGATGGAGACGATGGTGTAACCACAAGCGGCATGCCGCGGATCGGAGCAGCGCGTGATAGCGGAACCATCAGGGTCTGAAGGCGCAACCGGGAACGGTTCGCCCCAGAAAAAGCTCAACGTGGCCATCGCCGGCCTGGGCGCGGGCGCCGTTCAGGTGATTCGAGCCATGGAGGCCGCGCCCTACCTGGACATCGTGGCCGCCGCCGACATCCGCCCGCAGGCCCTGGCCGCCTTCCGCGAACGCTACGAGGGCCGCACCTACGACACCGTCGAGGCCCTCTGCAAGGACCCGGACGTGGACGTGGTCTGGGTCTCCACGCCCAACATCTACCACTGCGAGAACACCATCGCGGCGGCGGAGAACGGCAAGCATGTCGTCGTCGAGAAGCCCATGGCCGTCACCATGGAGGAGGCCGAGCGCATGGTGGAGGCCGCCGAACGCAACGGCGTCAACCTCCTCTGCGGCCACACCGCCAGCCTCATGGCCGGGTTCCGTGCCATGCGCAGGGTGATCTCGTCGGGCCGGTTGGGGCGGGTCACCGCCATCAACTGCTGGTCCTACGTGGACTTCATGTTCCGCCCCCGAATGCCCCATGAGCTCGATATGGAAATCGGCGGGGCGCTTCCCTACAACAACGGCCCGCACCAGTTTGACGTCGTCCGAATGATGGGCGGCGGCATGGTGCGCAGCGTGCGAGGCAGCGTCTCCAAATGGATGGACGCCCGCACCTCCCCCGGCTACTACGTCGCCTATCTCGAGTTTGAGGACGACACCCCCGCGACCATCGTCAAGAACGGCTACGGCTACTTCATGACCACGGAGCTCGTGCCCTGGGCCCACGAGGTGCAGGGCCGCGAGCGCAATAGCGACCTGCGTCGAGCCCTCCGCAACGGCCAGCCCTTCGACGAGGCCAGCGGCAAGGAGGCCCAGCGCTTCGGCGGCAGCGACACCAACACCCTGCTGGGCCCGCGAGAGAATGTCCTGCGCTCCGGCTTCCAACCCGACGCCGGCCTCGTCATCGTCAGTTGTGAGGCGGGCGACATTCGCCAGTCCGCCAATGGCCTGACCATCTACGACGACGACGGCCAGCACGAGATGCCCGTGGAAGGCGTCCACGACGAGCGCATGGCGGAGCTTGACGAGATGTACCAGGCCATCACGGAGGGACGCCCCGTCCACCATGACGGCCGTTGGGGCATGGCCACGCTGGAGTGCGTGCTTGCCATGATGCAGTCCGGACGAGAGCGCCGGGAGATTACCATGACCCACCAGTGCCCGGCATGGGAATAGCCCAGGAAGAAAGAAGAAACTAGGCAATCGGAGGAGTGTAATGGCTCATAGTGCTCTATCTAAGACCCTGATTTGGGTCCTCATCGCTGTAGCGCTCTTGGCCCTCGTCGCCGCCTGCGGGTCCGACGACGATGACGCCGCCGCGGCACCCACGGACTCCACCGCCGCGGTCACGCCCACGGAATCACCGGCGATGGAAGAGACCATGATGGTCAAGCCCAAGGTGGACCGGGTGGTCATGGGCATCGGCGCTCCGCCTTCGGAAACCCTGGAAATCAGCGAGATGAGCAGCGTCAACTGGCCCATCCGCCCCCCCTACGAGTACCTTTTGGGCATTGACCCCACGGGTGAGGAGGGCACTCCGCAATTGGCCACCTCTTGGAGCCTGGAGCCGGACGGGAAGTCCTACCGCTTCAAGCTTCGCGAGGGCGTGAATTTCCATAACGACTTTGGGGAGTTCACGGCCAAGGACGTGGTGTCCGCCGTGGAGCACATGATCCGGGAGGAGTCCACCCACCGCCAGCGCCTCTTCTTCGTCGACCTCATCGAGGCCGTGGAGGTCGTCAACGACTATGAGGTGGTGATCCGGAACGCCAAGCCGGACTCCAACTTCCTCACCGCCCTCGGCCAGCCAGAGGCGGGCATTGAGGTCTTCAGCTCTGCCGACCTCGAGTCTCGAGGCGGCGAGTGGCCCAAGGGTGCGGACGGCCAGTCCATGGCCGGCACCGGCCCCTATAAGCTCAGAGAGTGGCGCACTAGCGAGGCCATCATCTTTGAGCGGGTGCCCTTCGACCACTGGCGCGTCAACCCGGACTTCCCGGAGTTTGAGTACCGCCTCATGAACGAGGCATCCACTCGTCTGGCTGCGCTAATCACTGGCGAGATACAACTTGCCGACCTGCAGGCGGACCTGCGGGCGCAGGCCGTGGCCGACCACGGCATGGTCGGCCTCCAGAGCACTGCGCCGGGGCAGAACACCTTCGGCATCATGCTGGGCCCGTACGTGAATAAGGTGCTGTTTGGCGAGGAGAACCTGCCGCCCGACAGTCAGATATACGTGCACCCGGACACGCCTCTGCTGGATGCGAAGGTGCGCGCAGCTATCAACCACGCCATCGACCGTGACGCCCTGAACCAGTCCTTCATTGGCGGCGAGGGCCTCCCCATGTACAACACCTACATGCACCCCTCCCGCCCCGGGTGGAACCCTGACTGGGTGACGCGCTTTCCGGAGGCCTATGGCTTCGACCCGCAGAAGGCAAGGGACTTGCTGGCGGAAGCCGGCTACGGCCCCGACAACCCCTTGAAGCACACGGTGCAGTCGCGCACGTACCCCTACTTCCCCGCGGGCGGCGACATGCAGGACGCCCTGTTCGGCTTCTACCGGGACGTGGGGATTGACGTCAACCTGGAGACCCTTGACGGCGCAACGCGAGGCGCCAGAAGCCGCGTCCTGGGCTTCATGAACGACTCATACATCTACGTCACCAGCGTTAGGCAGTACCTGGGCTTCGCCGTCTTCAACTCCGCCAGCAACATCGGCGCCCGCGCGGGCCTGGAGCTGGTCGAACCCTCCAACATCTTTGACAACGAGGTCCGCGTGACCGTGGAACCCAACGCCCTGAACGCGGCGTGGCTCAAGCTGGGCAACTACGCCTACGACAACTACATGAGCATGCCGCTCTTCTGGATCCCGTCCTTCGCCACGGCAGACCCGAACATCGTGTCCGGCTGGCAGTTCCCCGGCTCCATCACCGGCACCTACACCCACCCGGAGTACATCGCAGCCACGCCTCAGTAGGTCGGCTCTAGTCCTCGGGCAAAGAACGCCGCCCTCCCGTTGAGTGACGGGAGGGCGGCGCAATTCTTCAGAGTAGGATGTTTGACGTGAAGCGAGGCTAGTCCACCACGCGCTGGAAGGCCCGAAGCAGCCGAGGACCCACGTCCTCCAGCTCTGCAATCGCCGCGTAGCTCAGCGCCAACCTGATGTGCGACGTGTCCGACGTCTCCCGCTGCGCGTAGAAGTTGGAGCCAGCGGCAAGGGTGACGCCCTCGATTGCTGCCTCCCGCGCCACGTCCTGAGCGCTCGCGCCGATGCACTCCGCCCAGAGGAAGAACCCGCCTTCCGGATCGGTGAAGCGCAGGTAAGGCTCGCAGTGCTCCCGCAGCGTCGAGACCAGCGTCTCGCACTTGCGGCGGTAGATGCCGCGAAGGGTGTCCACGTGCGGCTCCAGCTCGCCGTTGCCGACATAGTGCGCCAGCGCCCGGTGCAGCAGCGGGCTGCCGCCCATGTCGAAGCGCACCCGCCCCACGGACTCGATAACCGGCAGCCGCGCCTGGATCCACCCCACCCGCAGCCCCGTCGCGATGACCTTGCTGAAGCTGCCCACCTGGATGACCCCGTGCCCGTCCGCAACCGCGTAAAGCGAAGGCGGCGGCGGCTCGTGGAAGTGCAACTCGGTGTAGGCCATGTCCTCCATGATGAAGACCCGGTGCCGGGCGCAGACCTCCACCAGCTTCTCCCGCACGGCCAGCGACATCGTGGCCCCGGTGGGGTTGTGGTGGTCCGGCACGGTGTAAAGCAGTTTGGGGTGTTTGCCCTGCTCCGCCAGCCCCTGCAGCGTCTCTTCCACTCGATCGGCGAAGGCGTCGTCCTCGCCCAGCTCGACCTCGACCACCTCGCACAAGTGGCCGCGAATGGTCCGCAGCGAGCCCGAAAAGTGCGGCCCCTCGACGATGACGACATCGCCGGGGTTGAGGAAGGTGTCGCACACCGCGTCGATGCCCCCGGAGCCGCCGTGCGTCAGCAGGAAGTTCTCAGGGCGCAGTTGCACACCCTGGATGCGCCCCTGCCGGTTGGCCAACACCTGCCGTAGGTCCTCGAACCCGAAGATGCCGCCGTAGCGCAGCGCCGGCTCTGACGTCGTCTCAAATACGTGGTTCACCGCCGCCTGCAGCCCCGTAACCGGCAGCGAGTCAGGGTCCGGGATGCCGCCCCCCAGGTTGATTGGCGACTTGTGCTCCGTGGCCGTGAAGGCGATGGATCGGCCCTGTGTCCCTGCCTCCGTCGCGCTGATTGCCGGCAGCACGGCGGCGGACGTCGACAGCAGCTCTGTGACGTCCTGCCCCTCCCAGTACTTGGCGGCAATTGCGGCCTTGGTGCTGACATTTATTTGCGTCATGGCGATGCTCTCCAGTGTTTCGCGTTTCCTATAGTTCCATTTTACGAAATCCGCACCCCATCGTCGATACACAGATGCCCCCTGCCCTTGCCCACGCTCCCCCCAAGCGTCCATAATCCCCGCAGGGAACGCCAACAAGGAGGATCCTCCATGGCGACGGCCAAGCTCTCCGAGTACAGAAAGCACATCGCGGATGCTGCGGCGCGGCTGGTGCAGTCCGGCATCCTGACAAAGAGCAACCACGGCAACATCAGCGCCCGAATTCCCGATTCCGACACCTTCCTGCTGACCTCCGTGAGCAACCTCGCGCAGATCACCATGGACAACATCGGCCTCTTTGACCTCGACAACAACCTGCTGGACGGCTCGGTCATGCCCATCAGCGCGGAGATCATCCCCATGCACGGCATCGTCTACAAGACGCGCCCGGACGCGGGCGGCGCGCTCCACACCCACTCGCCCTTCGCGACGGCCTTTGCCGTCGCCAGCAAAGAGATACCCGTCTCCTACGAGCCCATGGTGCGCTTCGGCATGGCCGAGGGTGTGCCCGTGGCCGAATATGGGCCCCGCGGCTCGCAGGAGTCCGTGGACAACATCGAGATGGCGCTCAACGGCGTCGACAACCTGCGCGGCATCTTGCTGGAGAACCACGGTGTCCTGACCTTCGGCCCCGACGTGCCCGCCGCCGTCGACGCCAACCTGGTCATGGAGGAGTGCGCCGAAATCATCATGTACTCCTACAACCTTGGCGGGCCGAAGGAGATCCCGGTGGAGAAGCGTGTCGCCGCGCTCCAGCGTCTGCAGACCTTCGCCGCCACCGGCGAGCAGCGTGCATAGGCGCCGTTTGCTTGCGTCCTTCGCCTCTGGTACACTCGCCGCGCCGAAAGGGAAACACTTCCACATAGGAGGAATGACACATGATTTATGAGATGCGACGGTACATCCTGCAGCCGGGCAAGACGGGCGAGTGGGTGCGCGCCTTCTGCGAGGCCTACGAGGTTCGCGCCCAGTACTCTCCGCTCGGCGCCCTGTTCCAGACGGAGATCGGCCCCCTGAACGAGGTCATCCACATCTGGCCCTACGAGAACCTGCAGCACCGCGCGGACACTCGCGCGGCGGCGTCAAAGGACACCAGCGGCAAGTGGCCGCCGTCCTCCGCCTCCCATCTGATCGTCACCCAGGAAACCGACATCCTGGACCCCATCCCTGGCGTGTCTGACTGGGACGGCACCCACCAGGAGTGGGGCGGCATCTACGAGCTGCGCCAATACACCTACGCCCCCGGCGACATCCGCAACGTCGCCAAGGCCTTCAGTGAGGCGCTGCCCGGCCGCAACGAGATCTACCCGGTCGCCGGCATCTTCACCTCCCAGCTGGGCAACCTGAACCGCCTCTTCCAGCTCTTCCCCTACAAGGACTGGACCCACCGGGACGAGATCCGCAAGGTCTACTTCGAATCCGGCGCCTGGCCGCCCCATTCCGACGCTCGCCCCGTGCAGCAGCTTGTCCGCCACATGCTCCCAGCAGCCTGCTCCACCCTGCATTAGGTGCAGGCCTGCACTAGGCTAGCAAAGCCCACTGAACGCCAGAGGGCGGGAGGCTCAATACCTCCCGCCCTCTTATGTTCCCTCACTCTTTGCGCGTCCTAGGTCAATGCCAGTAGGGCGCCATCAACATTAGTGGAGAATTCGAGAACCTCAGTGTGGCGCTGTTGAAACAAGGCTGCGACATCTTCAGTTGTGCAATTGCCCAGCCCAATCCAAATGACCTTCGGAGGCTGCCCGTAACTTGCGCTACGGTGACGGAAATCCGTGTCTTTACTGACGATGGTCAGGTCCTGATCCCGCGCATACTCCCAAATGTACGCGTCGTCCCGTGTGTGCAGCCCGATGTCGAAGACATGCATCGACCCAGGATGGAGGTCACGTAGTCGCGAAACAAGCTGCGGAGAGAGGTTCTGGTCGAAGAGAAGCCTCATCGTGGCGGCGAGTAAACAAGCCGCCGTCCCATGTCCGCGGCGAAGGCCAGGCAGGCCCGAATGTCCTCCAGAGTCAGGTAGGGAAAGTCATTCAGTATTTCCTGCTCAGACATGCCGGCAGCCAGGTAGTCCAGGACATCGTAGACGGTCATGCGCATACCTCGAATGCACGGTTGCCCGCTGCGCTTGCCCGCCTCGATGGTGATGATCTTCGTGTAGTCGATCGGCGGCATGGCCGCCCTCCTTTGATTGTTCTGCAATTGTAGCATGCGGAGTATAAGCACGTCGGGGCAGCGCCCCCATCATTGCGCCCGCCCTATCCCCACAAGTACCCTCTCCCCATGGACATGCGGGTCTACGTGCTTCGACGCCTGTTGCAGGGCGCCCTCACCCTGTTGCTCGTCTCCATCGCCATCTTTGCCGCGCTCAGGGCCGCTCCCGGCGACGCCGCCGACCTCATCGCGGCCGGTGGCTCAGGCGCCGAAGCGGCGGCGCAGGCCGGCTCCGAGGACCAGATCGCGGCCCTCCGCGAGGACCTCGGCCTCAACCGCCCCCTGTGGCGCCAGTACGCCGTCTGGCTCTCCGACATGGTCACCCTCGATTGGGGCGACTCCTTTGTCACCGGCCGCAGCGTCTGGGATGAGTTCCTCAAACGGCTGCCAGTAACCCTGCAACTGAGCCTCATGGGCATCGCCGTTGCGGTGTTGCTTGGAGTGCCATTGGGCGTCGCTGCGGCCCTGCGGCAGGACACCTGGGTTGACTACGCCGTGCGCGTCTTCTCCCTGGGCGGCGTCTCTCTCCCGCACTTTTGGCTCGCGACCCTCGTGCTGCTGGCCGGCGTGCGCTACTTCACGTGGAGCCCGCCTCCAGGCTATCAGCCGCTCCTGACTGAGCCATGGAGCAACCTGACACAGTTCATTTGGCCGGCCTTGGTGTTGGGATACTCCGGCGCGGGGCTGCTCACTCGCATGACCCGCTACAGCGTCCTGGAGGTCATGCGGCAGGAGTACGTCCGAACGGCGCATGCGAAAGGCATCCACCCCGGCGACGTCGTGCGTCGTCACATCCTGCGCAACGCCTTGCTGCCCGTCATCACCGTGGCCGGCATCGCCTTCGCAACGCTCATCAGCGGCTCCGTGGTGCTGGAGCAGGTCTTTGCGTTGCCGGGAACCGGCCTCTACCTGCTCGACGCAGTCAAGCTCCGGGACTACGCCGTCGTGCAGCCCGTCATCGTCTTCTTCGCCGCGTGGGTGGTCCTCGTCAACCTGACCGTCGACATGCTCTACACGTGGCTCAACCCGCAGGTGCGCTATGGGTAGCGCGATGTCGACGCCCTCAGCAGCCCCCGTGTACCCCGTTGCCGAACTCGGCCTCGGTCGAAGGTTCGTACGACTCGTCAGGACGCGGCCGCTTGGGATGACCGGCGGCGCCGTCGTGTTGCTGCTCGTGGCCATGGCCGTCTTCGCCCCAGTGCTCTCGCCCTACGACCCTGTCGCGCAGGACGCCGAACGCGTCCTCCACCCTCCGGGCGCTCTGCACTGGCTGGGCGCCGACAACCTGGGCCGCGACATCTGGAGCCGCATCGCATTCGGCGCACGCGTATCGCTGAGTGTCGGCATTCTCTCCGTCGTGCTGGGTTCCGCCGCGGGCGCCCTCGCCGGCGTCGTGGGCGGCTACTACGGCCGCCTCGCCGACGCCGTCCTCCAACAGGCTGCCGATGCGCTGTTGGCCTTCCCCACCCTTGTGCTGGCGCTGGGCATCATGGCCGTGCTGGGCACGTCGACCGCGAACGTTATCCTGGCCATCGCGCTTGTGCAGGCCCCCCGGGCTGCCCGTGTGGTGCGAAGCCAGGCGCTGGCCGTGTCGAGCGCGGAGTTCGTGGCCGCGGCGCGCATTGTTGGCGCCGGCAGCCCCCGGATCGTGCTTCGCCACGTCCTGCCGCACTGCGTCGCGCCGTTCCTCGTCATCTCCACCAGCGCCTTGGGCGCAGCGGTTGTGCTGGAGGCGTCCCTGAGCTTCCTGGGGCTCGGCGTCCCGGCGCCCGCTCCATCGTGGGGCGGCATGCTCGCCGGCCCGGGCCGCGACTACTTCAGTGCAGCCCCATGGATGGCCCTTTGGCCGGGCCTCGCCATCTCCCTCGCCGTCTACGGCTTCAACCTGCTCGGCGACGCGCTCCGAGACATCCTCGACCCGCGCCAGCGCCCCGTCTAGCTGATTGACCCCACCCCGCCGGGCAGCGGATACTGGAGAGGTCCCGCCTCCATCCGCCCGTAGCTCAGGGGACAGAGCACTGGGCTTCGGACCCAGGTGTCGGGGGTTCGAATCCCTCCGGGCGGGCACCCCACTTCTACCTCACCGAACCGCTACTTCCATCAGTCCAAGAAGCTGTTTCTCTTGCGCCGCATCGTGGTGATGATGTCCATGGCAAAGAACCCAAGGATCAACCACAACGGACCACCGTTATCTATTGTGCCTGTCGATGTGTACATGACCGTTATCGGCGTGGTCCGCACGGCGAAAGATTCTGTTGCGTTCCGCCGTTCCGAGGGCTGGGACGGAGCGTCGTTATCCCCGTTCCCAAGGCGATCCAGCGTATAGTCGTGACCTTCGGCGTGCGCCGGTACATCCACACTCCCGACCAACACCGGCACACTGGCCGAGAGCCCGGCCGATGGGGATTCCGGGGGCATCGGTGTTGGAGCAGGGGTCGGTAGCGGAAACGTCTCGGCAGCAGGTGGCGACATCTGGGGCGTCGGTGAAGGGCTCGCGCGACCCGAAGCAACTGTGGCAATCGATGCTGGGTCGGCGTTGGGCGTGGGCTGCGGCGCAACCGTCGGCGAGGGTGCCGCTGTCGGTGAGGGCGTTGCCGTCGCCGTGGGAGTGGGCGTCATTGTGGGCGTTGCCGTCGCTGTGGGGGTTGGTGTCGGTGTTGGCCTTGCGCCGGGTTGAATGGTCAGCGTTACCGCGACCGTTTCCGGCGGGCCCGTCAGCTCGTTGACACTGACGTAGACTGTGGCGGTATGAGTCCCGGAACCCAACAGCCATGCGTCAGCAACGAGCGTAACCGTCTGCTTGTCCCGCGGTCCGGTGCTCACGACAAAGGCGGGCGACGCTCTTAGCCATCCGGCATCGTCTGAGAAGTTGAGGATCATGCGGCCGGAGCCTCGGTTCCACGCCGTCAGGGTCACCTCGGGGTGGCTCTGCTCCTGGCTCGAGACCTCCAACCCGACTACGGAAGTGGAAAGTCCAATGCCTCGGGGAGTGGCCGTGGGAATCGGCGTTGGCGTCGGTGTTGAGGGCACCGGCCGCGGACTTTCCCGCTCCAGCGGCCTGACGGGGGTAGGAAGCGGCACAAGCTGCTGGGCCTTACGGGTGACCATGACGGTGTAGGTGCGCCGAGCCGCCGCATCTTTTGCGGTCACCACCGCCTCGATAACGGACGCGCCCACCGGCAGGGCCAGTACGCCATCCCGATCAACTTCGCCGTCCAACAGCAGGTCCACAGTGGGGTCTGGGTCGTCCAGCAAGGCTTCGACCGCCACGATATGCACGTCATGCTCCACCGTTGCCGTGTAGAGGAAGATCGTGGGATCGAAAGTCGGCGAAAGCGAGACTTGGCTAATGTTCAAGCTCTTGAGCCGAACATTGGGCTCGGATTGCCGCGCAAACTCCACGAGGTACTCTTCCCGCGCGCTGCCGTCTTGCGAGACAACAGCGACCGTGATGACGTTAACCCCAACGACGAGATTGACCTGAATTCCCTCCGTTCCTCTGTCGGCGTCCGGAGGAGTGATGCTGACGGAGGACTGGGAGTGGGTAGACTGTGCCGTCACCGTCACGGCGCTCAAGTCATGTGCAACTGTCGCCGCATAAACCGTCGTCCCCGACGCAAATGCCGGCGTCAGCGCAACAGCCTCCCCACCATCCCCCGTTAGCCAAAGCCCGCTCAGCGTAGCGTCCGCTGACCCGGCCCGCGTCACCGTCACGGTGTACGTTTGCGAGGTCACACCATCCTGCGCCGTGACCTCAACAGCTATGACGTTGCCCGATCCCACCCCCAGCGGCACAACGCCGTCTTGGTCCAAAACGCCGTTTAGCTTCACCATATACACAGCACCCGCGTCCGCTAAAGTCGCCGCCACCATCGTCTCCGTTGCGGCGTGCCCGACCGACCCTGTGTACGTTCTCCTCCCCGACGAGAAGGCAGGAGACAGCGTCACCCCGCTGAGCGACAGCGCACTCAGACCTGCGTCACCCGAGCCTGCTCTTGTAACGGTGACCGTGTAAGTTGTCGTCGTCTCCCCGTCCTGCGCCGTCACCACCACCACAATGACATTCCCGTCCCCAACCGCCAACGGCACAATTCCATCCTGGTCCGAAACCCCGTTGAGCTTCACCATATACGCAGCACCTGCAGCTGCCGAGGCCGTCACCGTCGTCTCCGTCACCGCATGCCCCACCGACGCCGTGTACGCCGTCGTTCCCGACGTGAAAGCAGGCGTCAGCGTCACCCCACTAAGCGACAGCGCACTCAGACCCGCGTCCCCCGACCCTGCTCTCGTGACAGTCACCGTGTATGTTGTCGTCGTCACCCCATCCTGCGCCGCCACTACGACCGCAATGACATTCCCGTCCCCAACCGCCAACGGCACAATGCCGTCCTGGTCCACCACGCCGTTGAGCTTCACCTCATACGCAGCACCCGCTACAGCCGTCGCCCTCACCGTCGTCTCCGTCACGGTATTCGCCACTGACGCCGTATACGCCGTCGTCCCCGACGTGAAAGCAGGCGACAGCGTCACCCCGCTCAGCGAAAGCGCACTCAGACCCGCGTCTCCAGACCCTGCTCTCGTGACAGTCACCGTGTATGTTGTCGTCGTCTCCCCATCCTGCGCCGCCACCACCACCGCAATGACATTCCCGTCCCCAACCGCCAACGGCACAATTCCATCCTGGTCCGAAACCCCGTTGAGTTTCACCTCATACGCCGCACCTGCGTCCGCTAAAGTCGCAGTCACCGTCGTCTCCGTAACACTGTTCGCCACCGATGCCGTGTACGCCGTCGTCCCCGACGTGAAAGCAGGCGAAAGCGTCACCCCGCTCAGCGAAAGCGCACTCAGACTCGCGTCCCCATCCCCTGCTCTCGTGACAGTCACCGTGTATGTTTGCGTCGTCTCCCCGCCCTGCGCCGTCACCACCACCGCAATGACATTCTTGTCCCCAACCGCCAACGGAACGATGCCACCCTGATCCACCACGCCATTGAGCTTCACCTCATACGCAGCTCCCGCAGCTGCCGAGGCCGTCACCGTCGTCTCCATAACCGCGTGCCCCACCGACGCCGTGTACGTCGTAGTCCCGGACGCAAACGCTGGCGACAGCGTCACCCCGCTCAAGGAGAGTGCGCTCAAACTCGCGTCCCCTGACCCCGCTCGATTCACCGTTACTGTGTATGTTGTCGTCGTCTCCCCATCCTGCGCCGCCACTACGACCGCAACGACATTTCCGTCCCCAACCGCCAACGGCAGAGTGCCATCCTGGTCGACCACACCGTTGAGCTTCACCTCATACGCAGCACCTGCAGTAGCCGTAGCTGTCACCGTCGTCTCCGTCACCGCGTACTCCACCGACCCTGTGTACGTTCTCGTCCCCGACGCGAAGGCAGGAGTCAGCGTCACCCCGCTGAGCGACAGCGCGCTCAAACTCGCGTCCCCTGACCCCGCTCGATTCACCGTTACTGTGTATGTTGTCGTCGTCTCCCCGTCCTGCGCCGTTACCACCACCGCGATGACATTCCCGTCCCCAACCGCCAACGGAACAATGCCATCCTGATCGACCACGCCATTAAGCTTCACCACATACGCAGCACCCGCAACGGCCGTCGCCGTCACCGTCGTCTCCGTCACCGCGTGCCCCACCGACGCCGTGTACACCGTCTTCCCCGACGTGAAAGCAGGCGAAAGCGTCACCCCGCTCAGCGAAAGCGCGCTCAGACTCGCGTCCCCCGAGCCTGCTCTCGTGACGGTGACCGTGTATGTCTGCGTCGTCTCCCCATCCTCCGCCGTCACCACCACTCCAATGACGTTGCCAGCTCCCACCCCCAGCGCCACGACGCCGTCCTGGTCCACCACCCCGTTGAACTTCACCTCGTACCCCGCCTCCACAGCTGTCATCGCCGTCACCGTCGTCTCAGTCACGCTGTTCGCCACCGACGCCGTGTACACCGTCTTCCCCGACCCGAAAGCAGGCATCAGCTTCACCCCGCTGAGCGAGAGCGCACTCAGACTCGCGTCCGCCGAGCCCGCTCTCGTCACCGTCACCGTGTATGTCTGTGTGGCCACACCATCCTCCGCCTTGACCTCGACGCTGATGGTCGTCTCCCCCACGACCAGCGCCACTTGGTCGCCCGAGGTACCGTCGTCAGCGTCCTCCGGCGTTACCTCCACGCTGGCGTTGGCGTCGCTCGCCGTCGCTGTCACTGTCGTCTCCGTCACGCCGTTCGCCACCGATGCCGTGTACGTCGTCACCCCTGACGCGAAGGCCGGCGACAGCGTCACCCCGCTTAGCGAAAGCGCGCCAAGATTCGCGTCCGCCGAGCCAGCCCGCGTCACGGTCACCGAGTACGTCCTCGTCGTCACACCATCCTGCGCCGTCACGACCACCGCTATGACGTTGCCAGACCCCACCACCAGCCCCACGACGCCGTCTTGGTCAACCACGCCATTGAGCGTCACCTCAAACGCTGCTCCCGCATCGGCCAACGTGGCCGTCACCGTGGTCTCCGTTGCGGCGTACCCCACCGACCCTGTGTACGTTCTCGTCCCGGACGTGAAGGCAGGCGACAGCGTCACCCCACTGAGCGACAGCGCACTCAGATTCGCGTCCCCCGAGCCTGCTCTCGTGACGGTGACCGTGTATGTCGTCGTCGTCTCCCTGTCCTGCGCCGCCACGACCAACGCAATGACATTCCCGTCCCCCACCGCCAAAGGCACAACGCCATCCAGATCCGCAACCCAGTTGAGCTTTACCTCATACGCCGCACCTGCATCCGTTAAGGTCGCCGTCACCGTCGTCTCCGCCACCGCGTGCCCCACTGACGCCGTGTACGCCACTGTCCCCGATGCGAAGGCAGGCGACAGCGTCACCCCACTCAGCGACAACGCACTCAGACTCGCGTCCCCAGACCCTGCTCTCGTGACAGTCACCGCGTATGTTGTCGTCGTCTCCCCGTCCTGCGCCGTCACCATCACCGCAATGACATTCCCGTCCCCAACCGCCAACGGCACAATGCCGTCCTGATCAACCACGCCGTTGAGCTTCACCTCATAGGTCGCACCAGCAGCAGCCGTAGCCGTCACCGTCGTCTCCGCCACCGCGTGCCCCACCGACGCTGTGTACACCGTCGTCCCCGACGCGAAGGCAGGCGACAGCGTCACTCCACTCAGCGACAGCGCGCTCAGACTCGCGTCCCCAGACCCTGCTCTCGTGACAGTCACCGTGTACGTCTGCGTCGTCTTCCCGTCCTGCGCAGTCACCACCACCACAATGACATTCCCGTCCCCCACCGCCAGCCCTACGATGCCATCTTGGTCAGCCACGCCGTTGAGTTTCACCTCATAGGTCCCACCTGCAGCCGACGTAGCCGTCACCGTCGTCTCCGCCACCGCATGCCCTACCGACGCCGTGTACGTCGTCGTCCCCGACGCGAAAGCAGGCGTCAGCGTCACTCCGCTCAGCGACAGCGCGCTCAGACTCGCGTCCCCAGACCCTGCTCTCGTGACAGTCACCGTGTACGTCTGCGTCGTCTTCCCGTCCTGCGCAGTCACCACCACCACAATGACATTCCCGTCCCCCACCGCCAGCCCCACGATGCCATCTTGGTCAGCCACGCCGTTGAGTTTCACCTCATAGGTCCCACCTGCAGCCGCCGTAGCCGTCACCGTCGTCTCCGTCACCGTATTCCCCACCGATGCCGAGTACACCGTCGTCCCCGACGCGAAGGCAGGCGTCAGCGTCACCCCGCTCAGCGAGAGCGCGCTCAGACCCGCGTCCTCCGACCCTGCTCTCGTGACAGTCACCGTGTATGTTGTCGTCGTCTCCCCATCCTGCGCCGTCACTACGACCGAAACGACATTCCCGTCCCCCACCGCCAGCGGCACGACGCCGTCCTGGTCCACCACGCCGTTGAACTTCACCTCATACCCCGCCTCCACAGCTGCCATCGCCGTAACCGTCGTCTCCGTCACCGCGTGCCCCACTGACGCCGTGTACGCTGTCGTCCCCGGCGCGAAGGCAGGCGTCAGCCTCACCCCGCTCAGCGACAGCGCGCTCAGATTCGCGTCCCCCGAGCCAGCTCTCGTGACGGTGACCGTGTATGTCGTCGTCGTCTCCCCATCCTGCGCCGTCACTACGACCGAAATGACATTCCCGTCCCCCACCGCCAGCGGCACGACGCCGTCCTGGTCCACCACGCCGTTGAACTTCACCTCATACCCCGCCTCCACAGCTGTCATCGCCGTAACCGTCGTCTCCGCCACCGCGTGCCCCACCGACGCCGTGTACGCCGTCGTCCCCGACGCGAAGGCAGGCGTCAACGTCACCCCGCTCAGCGACAGCGCACTCAGACTCGCGTCCCCCGAGCCTGCTCTCGTGACGGTGACGGTGTACGTCTGCTTGGAATCCCCATCCTGAGCCGTCACTACGACCGTGATTACGTTGCCGTCACCCACCGCCAGCGGCACGATGCCATCCTGGTCCGAGGCGCCGTTGAGCTTCACTTCATACCCGGCCCCCGCAGCCGCCGTCGCCGTCACCGTCGTCTCCGTCACCGCATGCCCCACCGACGCCGTGTACACCGTCGTCCCAGACGCGAAAGCAGGCATCAGCGTCACCCCGCTGAGCGACAGCGCACTCAGACCCGCGTCCGCCGACCCTGCTCTCGTGACGATGACCGTGTACGTCTGCGTCGTTTCCCCATCCTGCGCCGTCACCACCACCGAAATGACATTCCCGTCCCCCACCGCCAACGACACAATTTCGTCCTGATCCACCACGCCATTGAGCTTCACTTCATACCCCGCCCCCGCAGCCGCCGTCGCCGTCACCGTCGTCTCCGTCACCGCATGCCCCACCGACGCCATGTACACCATCGTCCCCGCCGCGAACACCGGCGTCAGCGTCACCCCGCTGAGCGACAGCGCACTCAGACCCGCGTCCGCCGACCCTGCTCTCGTGACGATGACCGTGTACGTCTGCGTCGTCTCCCCATCCTCCGCCGTCACCACCGCTCCAATGACGTTGCCAGCTCCCACCCCCAGCGCCACGACGCCGTCCTGGTCCACCACGCCGTTGAACTTCACCTCATAGGTCGCACCTGCAGCAGCCGCAGCCGTCACCGTCGTCTCCGTCACCGCGTGCCCCACCGACGCCGTGTACACCGTCGTCCCCGACGCGAAGGCAGGCGTAAGCGTCACCCCGCTCAATGAGAGCGAGCTCAGACTCGAGTCCCCCGATCCGACCCGCGTCAGTGTCACTGTGTACGTCTGCGTCGTCTCCCCATCCTGCGCCATCACTACGACCGTGATTACGTTGCCGTCACCCACCGCCAGCGGCACGACGCCGTCTTGGTCAACCACGCCGTCGACCTTCACCTCCACGCTTGCATTGGCGTCGCTCGCCGTAGCCGTCACCGTCGTCTCCGTCACGGTATTCGCCACCGACGCCGTGTACGCCGTCGTCCCCGACGCGAAGGTGGGCGTCAGCGTCACCCCGCTCAGCGACAGCGCCTTTAGCGTCGCGTCTGGGGACCCGGCACGCGTCACCGTCACCGTGTATGCCTGGGTCGTCTCCCCATTCTGTGCCGTCACGACCACCGCTATGACGTTGCCAGACCCCACCGCCAAACCCACTACACCGTCTTGGTCAACCACGCCATTGAGCTTCACCTCGTACCCCGCCTCCGCAGCCGCCATCGCTGTCACCGTCGTCTCCGTCACCGCGTGCCCCACCGACGCCGTGTATGCCGTAGCACCCGACGCAAAGGCAGGCGACAGCGTCACCCCGCTCAACGAAAGCGCGCTAAGCGTCGCGTCCCTAGACCCTAACCGCGTCACCGTCACCGTGTAAGTCTGCGTCGTCTCCCCGTCCTCCGCCGTGACAACCACCGCAATGACGTTGCCAGCGCTCACTGCCAGCGGCACGATGCCATCCTGATCCACAACGCCGTTGAGTTTCACATCCACGCTGGCGTTGGCGTCGCTAGACGTCGCCGTCACCGTCGTCTCCGTCACCGCATGCCCCACCGACGCCGTGTACGCCGTCGTCCCTGACGCAAACGCCGGCGACAGCGTCACCCCGCTCAGCGAAAGCGCACTCAGCCTCGCATCAGCCGATCCGGTTCGCATCACTGCCACCGTGTACGTCTGCGTCGTCTCCCCATCCTCCGCCGTGACCTCGACGCTGATGGTTGTCTCCCCAACGGCCAGCGCCACCTGGTCCCCTGATGTTCCGTCGTCAGCGTCCCCGGGCGTGACCTCCACGCTGGCATTGGTGTCGCTCGCCGTCGCCGTCACCGTCGTCTCCGCCACCGCATGCCCCACCGACGCCGTATACGCCGTCGTCCCCGACGCGAAAGCAGGCGACAGCGTCACCCCGCTCACCGAAAGCGCGCTAAGACTCACGTCCGAAGAGCCCGCTCTCGTGACAGTCACCGTGTACGTCTGCGTCGTCTCTCCATCCTCCGCCGTGACTTCCACGCTGATGGTTGTCTCACCTACCTCCAGCGCCACCTGTTCCCCCAATATTCCGTCGTCAGCGTCCTCCGGCGTGACCTCCACGCTGGCATTGGCGTCGCTCGCCGCAGCTGTCACCGTCGTTTCTGCCACGGTATTCGCCACCGACGCTGTGTACGCCGTCGTCCCTGACGCAAACACCGGCGTCAGCGTCACCCCGCTCAGCGAGAGCCCACTCAGCGTCGCGTCCGAAGAGGCTGAGACTGGCATACGGTAGGCCAAGACCTTGTTGCCCTGATCACTGCCGTCAGCCCTGTTGGCCGCCCAAAGCACCCGGCCGTTGGACCAGATGCCCTGCACGTTTGTGCCGTCGCTAGCCGCGAACTCCTTGGTGGTGTCTCGCGTGCCCGCGGCCAACTCGTATGCGAAGAAGTGGCCAGACAGGCTATCCGCCACCCACATGGTGTTGCCGTCCGTCCAAAGGCCTTTGGGGCTCATCTCCGTCGTGTGCAGGGCAATGTCCTTGTCCGCGACCCGAGCCCCGCCTTGCAGCTCGTATGCGTACACCGCCTCGTCCTGCGAGTCGGCCACCCACACCGTCGAGCCATGCAGCGCAACGTCGTCCACACGGTTGTTCCCCGCCGCGGCCAGCGTGTCGATGTCGCTGTCGCCATCTCGGGCTTTGCTGGCAATGTCATACGCAATGAGCTTGTCGAATTCGTCGTCGGCGACCCATATGGTCGACTCGTCGGCCGCGCAGCCACCCGGCCCGTAGTTTCCGTAGAAGTCGAGTTGGATGTCGCCGTCCTCATCGCGGGTCGGTACGTCACCCTCCAGCGAGTACGCGAACAGCTTGAGCGCCCGTTCTTCGACCACCCACAGCGTCTCCCCGTCCGAACACACACCTCGAGCGCTCTTGTTGCCTGTGCCGGGTAGGGTATTGATGTCAAAGCCGGTCAGCCGCTCACCCAGCGGGCCTTGGGCGGACAACGGCAAAACGGGGTGAATGAGTGGAAAGAGAATTACCGAACAAATAGCAACCGCTATGAGGGGGCGAAACAAAGAGTGACGCCCCCGCTTTACCACCGGGCGACGCTCCACGTGGGGCGGGGAGGCTTCTGTGGCCTATCCGCCTCCACACAAACCTCACAAGTCAAATCCACGTGGCAATCGCCACTATTCATCTGCTAACTCCTGCCTATAAGGGCAAGCCCTATTTCATGGCGCCCATGTAAGGCATAAGTGCATGGGTAGACCCCAATAGACGAAATCTATATTAGTATTGAAATCAGAGTCAAGGCGTAATTTTGGTCAATTACAAGCAGTTTTATCCAGGAACACCAGCAACAATGAAGGCATGGCGGAGCTATAATTCGGGTGCTTGGCTATGCTCGCCATCTGGCGATGGAGGCGGGGCGTAGACTTCGACTTCCGCCGTGACAGGTCGGAGATGTAGCAGCTTGATAGGCGCCGCAGGGCCCCTCTATAATGCGGACACCTTGTCGGTACGTTCCTTGCAGACCCGGGCCATCCCAATAAGGAAATCCCCGCCGCATAGTGAGCGGGTGAACGTGTGGAGTTAACAATGACGACGAAGAAGCCCAACGGTTACTCGGATGCGGAATGGCAGGCGCGCGTGGACCTTGCGGCCGCTTACCGGCTCACGGCGCATTTTGGCATGACCGCCCTCATCAACAACCACATCACCTCTCGGGTCCCCGGCACGGATGACCAGTTCCTGATCAACGAATACGGCCTCGGCTACGACGAGGTCACAGCCTCGAACCTCGTCAAGATCGATCTGGACGGGAACGTCCTCGAAGAGGGTGAACACTGGATCAACATCGCCGGCTACGTCATCCACTCCGCAGTCCACGCCGCCAGGCACGACGTGACCTGTGTCATGCATACGCATACGCCCTACGGCATGGCGGTCTCGGCGCTGGAGGAGGGCCTGCTGCCGCTCCAACAGGACACCTACCGCTTCCATGAGCGGGTCTCCTACCACGAGTTCGAGGGGGTGGCCCTCGACGCGGACGAGCGAGAGAGGCTCGTAACCGACCTCGGCAGCACGAACGCGATGGTCCTGCGCAACCATGGCCTGCTCACCCTTGGCCGTTCCGTCGCTGAGGCGTGGACCATGATGTGGGAGCTCGAGCGCGCCTGCCAGATCCAGGTGCTGGCCCAATCGACCGGGCAAGCCATCCGCCAGGCGCCGCTAGCCTCTATCGAGAAGACCGCCGGCTTCTTCGACGGCGACAATGGCTCCATGGCGTGGCCCTGGCTCCTTCGCATAATCGACCGCAAGGACCCTTCGTACATGGAGTAGCAGCGGGCGAGGCGTTCTTAGGGGCCCTGACCGATTGCTTCGTCTGCTGCTGAGGTCCACGCGCCGCCGCCGAGGTCTCCGGGGGACTCACCGACGTGTAGGTCGCTCTCTGCGGCAGCGACGGCCACGCAGCCAGTCGGCGCCTCGCTTCAACACGCTCAGTTGATGCTGACGTCGATCGCCGCAAAGTTGGCTTGGTGCAACTCTGCTGGCTAGCCGCCAACCTCCGTGCCGCCGGGCGCAGTCTCGCCGTCCTACGCTTCTTCCGGCGTGACATCCCCCATCCCGGCCAGTTCCGCCGGCAGTGCCTCCCGAACCTCCAGCAGCGCCTCTTGACCTGAGGCTTCCGCCGCTTCCAGCATGCCCGCAGCCAGGGCCGTGTCCGCCGCCTCTGCAGATACGCCAAGCTCCTGCGCCGCCTGGCGGGCCGCTTCCAGCGCCTCTGCCGTCGCCTCGCTGGCGCTTCGGCCGCCTTCCAGTGCGCCTTGCACAACACCGTACCCGGCGCCCCGTAGCGCCACCAGGAAGGGCACCCTCCGCCGCGTCAGCGTCCGCAGCGTCCCGAGCACCGCGCCTCGAGCTGCACGGCCAACCCCGCCCGTGACATCGTCGCCCACCTGCACTGCGCCCCGCGTCGCATGCCGAGCTAGCTCCAGACCATGCCCGGCAAAGTCGCCCATCTCGTCCATAGCATCGTCCACTACGTCGCCAACTGCCTGCGCCACCTCGCGGACCAGCATCCGGCCCTTCCCCGCCGACTTCACCGCCGCCTGCGTCGACGCCGCCAGCTGGTAGGCCGTCACACCTAAA
Organism: Dehalococcoidia bacterium; assembly: GCA_965249605.1. Taxonomy (GTDB): domain Bacteria; phylum Chloroflexota; class Dehalococcoidia; order Lucifugimonadales; family UBA1127; genus UBA1127. The sequence goes on along the minus strand of OZ252245.1, from coordinate 235,370 downwards.
GCAACGTCCGCACCGGGCAGCCGCTTCAAATAGCTATAGGAAAGCGACGTCAGCGGACCAAGAACTGGCAAGGATGTGAGCGCCCGCCTTGCCGGCGTCGCATGGGCCAACAACTCCGCCAGGGCAACGTCCCGCGGCAACTCACCGTCCTCGCGCAGGGTTACAAGCAGATTCAAAGAGAGCAGGCTGAATATAAAAGCGATGATGAAAACGAAGTCGAAACCAACCAGTTGAAGCGCGGGAATTTCGACTGCCTCTGCCTGCGAAATCCACGTGAAATCGAGGCGCAAAGTCTTGTTAGCAAAATAGTCCGCCAAAAAGCCGCCGATAATCGGTCCTATCCCCATACTCGCATAGGCCGCAATTCCAGCAACTCCTAGGAACGCAGTTGCTTTGTTGTCCGGCGCAATCTTGAGTGCTAGCGTATTCACGGTGAGCATCACGCCACCGCGTGCAATGCCAACAAATGCGTTGAGAATGATAAGAAGTGGCATCGTAAAGAAGTGCTTTTCTGTGTGTGCCACAAAAATCCAGCCCAAAAATACCAGCAGGAACAATGACGCCGATAGCGACATCACCGTCTTGCTCCCGACGCGATCAGCCATCGGCCCCCAGACGCGCACGAAGAGCACATGCGTGACGTTCCCCAGCACCACCAGCGATATGACGAGCGTAAGCCCAAGCTCCAGGTCAGTCAGCATGTACACAATGAAGAAGGGTATAGCGATGTTGGACGCCACACCCCAGACCCACAGAAACCGCAGCAGTTGGGAGAAGTTCCTGTCTCGCAGCGGCTCCATCAGGGTGTCAAGGGGAGACCGCTTGGACTCCTGCACCGCAGGCATCAAGGGCTCCTTTGCCCTCGCGACCATCGCTGGACCAATGAGCCCGAGGGTGAGCGCACCGGCAATGAAGAAGAAAGAATAGCCAAAGGCCTCTTGCCCGCTCGGCGCTTGGCCTTCCCACCAATTGATGAAGAAACTCGCGCCCAGTCCCAGTACCGCCAACACCATTGTGCTTGCCGCCAGCCGCCGGCCATAGTAACCGCCCAGCAGCTTCTGCGGCACCAGGTCGTGCATCCAGCTCATCCACGCCGTTATCCACAAGGGCGCGAACAGGCCGCGAAACGCCAGCAGGAAGATCACCGTCGTCACGGCGAGGGAACTGGGGACGTCAACAAAGAAGGGCACCGCTGCAACGGGGATAATCAGCAATTGGGCAAGGATCCATGCCGGCAGGCCGATGGCTTTCCTGACCCGGAATCGCTCGATGAGGAGGATGGCGGGCAACTGCACCACCAGCGACATGAAGGGCACGGCCGAGACGATGCCCACCTGCAGGTTGTTGGCCCCCAGCGCCAGCGCGTAGGCCGCTAGGTAGCCCATAATCTGGATGGTCGCCAGCGCCTCGCTGGTGACGCCCTCCCAGATCATCATGCGCAGGCTGAAGCGCACCTCGTCATTGGTGATCGTGGGGCTTGGACGCAGGAACCCTAGCATCGTGTGCGGCCCTTTATCGAGAGCGGCGGCGGACCGCCTCCACTCATACGTACTGACTCTCCGCGTCGGCACGGTGGTGGGCAACTACGCGAAACCCCATCACCGCGCGGCGGGAGCCGTATTGGAAATAACGCGGAACGAGCCCCAGACGTTCCGTTTTACCTGACGCGTCCCACCGCCGCGTCGATGCGCGCCATGAGCGCACCGTCCATCGGCGCCGCCTCCGCCGCCGCGACGCACTCCCGCAGCTCCTCGCGGTTTTTCACGCCGAGCACCACCGTCGAAACGCCTTCCATCGAAAGCGCATAGCAGTGCGCCAGGTACGCCGCGCTGTGTCCCACCTCGGACGCGATGGCGCGGAAGGGCGCCGCCCGCGCGTAGTCCAACACCTCCGAGTGCCCCTCCGGCAGCGGTCGGTCGATGGCGTCCGTCAGCGCGCCGGCCTGCACCGCCCGGATGCCCATGACCACCGCGCCGTTGGCGTTGGCCGCCGCGATGATGTCGCGCGGACGACCCGGGCCTTCCCCTTGCAGCAGCCCGCCCGCCGAGTCCAGCAGGTTGGCAATGCACTGGATGAAGTCCGGCCGAGGTCCGTTCTCGAGCAGGTGGATGAGTGCGTCTGCCTGGCTGATCCCGGTGAGCCCCCAGCACCGGATCCGCCCCTCCGCGATGAGCCGCTCAAAGGCGGGCGCGACGGCCTCCACCACCGACACCACCGTGGTCAGCCGGTCTCCGCCGTCGTCCGCGAGCGTCACGGCGTTGTGCAGGAACATGACGTCGACGCGTTCCAGCTTCATGCGCTCCAGGCTTCCTGAGAGGCTGATGGAAAGGAGGTCGTACACGTCCCCCGGCGGCATCGCCCCGACGCGGCACTTCGTCGTGACCCGCACCCCCGCGGGCAGCGCGCCGTCGAAAGCCTCGCCGATGACGCTCTCCGCCTCCCCGTTGCCGTAGGAGGGCGCCAGGTCCAGCACGTCTATGCCGGACTCTACCGCCTCCCGCACCGTCGCCACGCACTCCTCCCGCGTCGTCGCCCCCCAGATCCGCCCGAGGCCTCCCCCGCCAAGTGTCAACGCGCTGGCCATACCCAGCTTGCCAAACGGTCTTTGCTGCATGCCGTCCTCCGTAGTCGATTCGTGGTCAATGAGAATGCGCCGCAGGCCCTGCGTACGCTGAAACACTCGCCCGCAGCATACCCCACCCGTCGCGGCGCTGTTAAGGTGGCCGGCGTTCCATGCCATACCGCGAATGCGGTATAGTGCAGGCAAGACCCACGGCACACCAATGGAGGCATTCATGGCACGTGACAACGTAGGCGAGCGCGAGCAGCAGCTCTTGGACCTGGCGGCGCGAGTCCTGCCAGGTGGCAGCACCGGCAACATCATCGCGATGGACACCGTCATCGCGCGAGGCAGCGGCCCCCGCGTCTGGGACGTCAGCGGCAACGAGTACATCGACTACGTGCTCGGCTCCGGACCCATGCTCATCGGCCACGCGCACCCCAAGGTCGTCGCCGCCGTCGAGGACCAGCTCGCCCGGGGTACGACGTACTTCGGCCTCAACGAGCACGCCCTGCTCCTCGCCGAGGAGATCGTCCGCGCTGTCCCGTGCGCCGAGAGGGTGCGCTTCGCCAGCAGCGGCGCCGAGGCCACCTTCTACGCCATGCGCGTGGCGCGCGCCTACCGGGGCCGCGACAAGATTCTGAAGTTTGAGGGCGCCTTCCACGGCACCCACGACCACGCCATGATGAGCGTCTCTCCCGCTCCCGGCGGCCTGCTGCCCTTTCCTGCGCCCGCGCCTGACGGCCTCGGCATCCCCGCGTCCGCCGCGGGCGACATGCTAGTCGCGCCCTTCAACGACATCGAGACCGCGTCCGCCATCATCGAGCGCCACCACGACGAGCTAGCTGGCGTCATCATCGAGCCCCTGCAGCGCACCTTCGCCCCGAAGGAAGGCTTCCTCGAAGGCCTTCGCGACGTCTGCACCCAGTACGGCGTGCCCCTCATCTTCGACGAGATCGTGACCGGCTTCAGGTTCGCCTACGGCGGCGCTCAGGAGTACTACGGCGTCACGCCGGATCTCTGCGCCCTGGGGAAGACGGTCGCGGGCGGCTTCCCACTGTCCGCAATCGCCGGGCGGGCGGAGATCATGGACTACTTCGCGCCCGCCCCTGGCCGCGACGCCTACGTGGCCCATCAGGGCACACTGAACGGCAACCCCGTTGCCGCCGTCGCCGGCCTGGCGACGTTAGAGGTCCTCCGCGAACCGGGCACCTACGAGCGGCTCTTCGCCACCGGCGCCCGCCTCAAAGGCGCCCTCGAGGACCTGCTCCGCCAAGCGGAGATTCCCGCGCAGGTGCTGGGTGACGCCCCCATGTTCGACGTAGTCTTCGCCGAGCACGATGTCGAAGACTACCGCTCCTACCTGGACCGCGACCACCCCAAGCTCCTGCGCTTCAACGAGCTGCTGCGTGCCCGCGGCATCTACAAGAACCACACCAAGTACTACGTCTCCACCGTCCACGGAGAAGCCGAGGTAGAGCAGACCATAGCCGCATGGCGAAGCGCGCTAGAGGAGCTGTAGGGAGCTGAGGCCTAGATTCCCGCGTAAGACTCAGACCGGTGGGCGACGCGGATAATCACCACGTCTTCCTCTTCTATGCGGTACACCATGCGGTAGATCCCGCACCGAATCCGCCAAAGACGTCTTTCACCCTTCAACTGTATGACTGCGTCCTGACCGGCTCCCGGATTCTATCGTGGATAAGGGTCTTCCTCTATACGCTCAATAGCTGCGTCAAGGTTGCGGCGCACAGCGGGGCTAACAGAATTGTAGATGGATTGAAACTCACCCTGCGCCCGCTTGGTGAAACCGACGCTAAAGGCCAAGGTCCGCCCTTACCTCGGCTAGGCTAATTCTCTCACCGTCGTCAACGTACTCAGCAGTGGCCAAGAAAATGTCCTCAATCTGAGTCATGTAAAGATCCGCGAGATCGATCAGTACTGAAACAGTCTGCGGGGACGGCGTAGAAGTTTTGGCAAACGCAGCTGAAATTGTGTGCTTTGCCAACGAATACCGCACGTAAGGCAATGTTGCTTCCCCGACAAGTTGGTCGTTCCTCTGAAACTGCGGGGTAGTTGGGTTTGACGCAAGATGTCGAGCAATCCAGTCCATGAAAGCAGCCTCAGAATCGAGGATGCCCTGCCATCGTTGAGGGTCACTCTCGTTTTCGACCAACATGCGATGGGCGGCTATACTCCTCCCATACGCCATCAGACCGAACTTTGCCGGATCAATTCCGGATTTGCGCAGAGTTTGTGCCCACAGTTCGACAAGCTGGAAGTATTCACCTTCTACCTTCGTGCCCAAAGCCTCCGCCTCGGTCAGCGAGTCCACATGCGTCAGTGGCGCAACCAACAACATAAACCGCTGATCAATTCGCCGAAGCTCAGCGCGTGTGTCTTCGGAGAGTCCAAGGTCCAAGGAGCCATCCGCTACCGCGGCAGCCACTTCAGGCCGGTAGTCCAAAATCGTAGTCATCCTGTATCTCTCAAACAATTCCGTAAGACTTATGTCACTATACCAACCACCCTCACATCCCACAACGCGAGGGTGCCCCTACCCCCCAAACCGCCCCATCACCTCACCCGCAAACCGCTCGTACGTCTCCAGCAGCGCCTCCGGCCCGCAAAGCGCGTTGATTACGAAGTGGCCCACGCCCGCCTCGGCAAACGCCTCGATGCTCTCGATGCAGTCCGCGGGCGAGCCCAGCAGCAGCGTGTCCGGGTCCAGCTCCCACGCGTCGTCTCCGAAGCGCTGTCGCATCGCCCGCCGCACTTCTTCGTTGGCCTCATCCCGCGTCCGGCCCATGCACAGGTACATGTTGCACGACCACTCCATCTGCGAGGGGTCTCGCCCCAATCCAGCGGCCATCTCCTCGATGGCTGCCTTCCCCTCGGCGTAGCCCCGAGGCGTCATGCCGTGGGGGTGGAAGCCGTCGGCCCAGCGAGCCGTGCGCTCCAGCATCCGCTTGGAGAACCGCCCGTTCCACATCGCGCCCGTCCAGATGGGCAGGTGCGGCTGCTGCACGGAGCGCGGTTCCAGCGCCATGTCCTCCATCCGGTGGAAGACGCCGCTGTGCGTCACCCGCTCCTCCGACAGCAGCCGCCGCACCAGCTCGAGCCGCTCGTCCGTGATGGCGCGCCGGTCCTCCAGCCGAACGCCCTCCACGCCGAAGTCGTCGTTGAACACGCCACCGGAGCCGAGCCCGAGCACCATCCGACCGCCCGACAGCACGTCGATGGACGTGGCGATCTTCGCCATTTGGTACGGCGTCCTGAACGGCAGCACCGCGACGCCCGTCCCAAGCCGCATGCGCTCCGTGTGCTGCGCGACGGCCGCCAGCAGGATGAATGGGTCCAGCGTCGGCAGCGTCTCCAGCTCCGGCACAAAGTAGGAGCGGAACCCCAGCGCCTCCGTCTTTCGTGCAAAGTCCAGCGGCCCGATCACGCTGGACATGGAGACGCCGTTGTACTGCACGCCGAAGCGCACTGTGGGCATGGTTGGACACCTCGCTTGTCCGGGTCTCAGGAGCGCCCCGAGGCCCTCGGCTAGTTGCTGGACAGGAGTGTATCACGCCCTCACCGCGGCGCCGGGAGACGGGTTTCGGCCTCGCCGGAAGCAGCAACCTCGGTAAGCTCGCTCCGCCCTTTGTACATGCCAAGCCCGATGATGAACAAGCAGATTCCTCCAATGTTGAGGACTGTGCTATTTACGTAGAGAAGGTTCTGGAGACCCACATCCGGAGCGTTGAGCGCAATCAGGTAGTTGACCAGCCCCACAAGTCCGGCTAGCACGAGGACGTAGCCGGCAATCTTGTAGACATCCATTGAGGCAAACCGGCTGGAGAGCCCAATACCCACCATGATCGAAGCCAGCGGGTACAGCGCCACGAACGCCTATACGGCCGCGACCATGTCGGTATGCACGGCCAGGGCTGCGGCCTGGAAGTCCGCTGCCGACTGTGACGCGTTGCTGCCCAGTTCGCTGCGCTGCATCAGGTGGATGACGAAATGCTTCATCCCCGAGCTGATGATGAGAATGCTCCAAGTGATGATGCCGAACTACAGCAGCCTGCCGCCCAGCCCTTCCTGCCGGCTCGCAATGGGGTAGAGGCCCAGGATGCCGAAGGACATGAGCAGCAGGGCGATAAGTGAGATGTACGTCATCCACTGCGTCAGGATCGCCGAGTCGCCCAGGGCGGCCACAGCCTCGAGGAAGTCGGTCTGGTTCACGGGGCTGATAAGCGTGTTCCCCGGCAGGAACAGGGAAGCCACAAAGACCAGGACTACGCCAGCCATCAATGCAATACCCGCGTGTCTGCTAACCATCACTCCCCCCTCATTCTCAATTTCGGGCAACTCTGCCGTTCCGGGCCCATTCCCCAAACGGGCCATCTCTCGCCGAGCAGCATAGCACCGGTATGTTTTCATTCACAACAGAGGGGAAAGCACTCCTATTCCTCCAACTCATCCGCTGAAACAAACAATCCCTCAGGCATCACCGACCGCGCGACCCTCCGCCACGTCCCCCATCACGTCCTCAAAGTTCCTGGAAACATCCACTGGCGCGAAAAACACCAGCCGATACCCGTAGGGATCAAGCACGACGATGTCCCGCACGTTCCATGGCCGCGTGACGGGCCCCTCCGCGATGTCCACCCCGCGCGAAGCAAGCTCCGCCGCCAGATCGTCCACGGGCTCCGAGTCCGTCAGAAACGAGAGCGCAAGCCCGACGCCCTTGGCCCGCCCGGCATCCGACGGCCCGGCATCCGGCGTCAGCAGCAGGTCCGCGTACTTCCGCCACCGAAGGTGTGCCATCGCAACCCCGCCGTCGGGCCGAGGCAAGCTGAACACCGACGCGAGCCCCACCCTCTCCGTATACCACTCCACCGACGCCGCGACATCCCCCACGGAAAGTATCGGGAACATAGCCATAGGGTAGATTTCCATTGGCTCAGTCATTGGCTCCCTCCCGTCCTCACTGGGCATCCAATCGCCTCTGGATGAACCAGGAGAAGTAACCATCGTCCTTGCGTTGCACTTCCCTCTTCATCCAGTCATGCCCCGTTATGACCTGTCGGCAGAGCGAAGTCCTGCAGTTGCACTCCATCTCGTAGGCCTCGTCGTCGGTCATGGCATAGTCGATAGTGAGTTCCTCGTCCGCAGCGATTTCGCGCATCGCGACGAAGGCAATCTGGCCCTGCACGCCGACGTTGGGGTCGCACGAGTGGTTGAGGTGAATCATGCCCCCCTCGCGCTCCGCCTCAGTGCTGGGGCCAATGAATATGTCCTCCATGATTTGGATTTCGCCCGGCCCAATACGATGTTGGACTTCGTCCCTTTCAGCACGAGACATGACGTAGCCTCCCTTAACCACGACGATCTCGCCCTTGGAGATCTGTTCGCGGGCAAAGAGGCCTCGTCCGTCGATGTTGCGCTTTTCTGTCTTTGGGGAGAAATAGGTCAAATTCAAAGCGTTGCTCTCGGCAGTTTGTCGTTGAGGTTGGTCACTCGGATAGCACGAATCCGGACCAAAAAGTGGGGGTTTTGCCAAAACAGTGGTGGGCCAGACGGGACTTGAACTCTCGGTGCACGCCAAGTTGAAGCACGCCGCAACTTCCCGCTATGCCTTCCAAATCGTCACTGCCCAATAGTACCTGAATAAGCTGTCAACTTGCCCCTCCGTCGTCATTCCTGCAAAGCCAGCAACCCACAGCGGCGGTGCCAGCGCGGGGCACCCCCACCACCAACCTCCTCGCATCCCCAACTCCAACAAACCTCGTAGGCGCATTCAACCAACTCGGCGCCACCCCCTGACACGGGCCCCTAGTGCCCAATCCCCGCCCCCCGCTACCCTCCCCCCATGCGCTACGACATCCCCAACGCCAACCCCGCCCGCACGATCCGCATCGATGACCGCCTGCGGTCCAGCCCCCAACAGCAGGGATGGGTCCCCCCCGGCGTAATTTTTTTCGTTTTGTAGCTGCAATGCGACACCACAACTACAAATACGAATACCGCCAGGGAGTTCCCTCAGCTACGCCGGGCCGTGACACCGATCGCCCAAAACGCTCTCCCGCACCCACGGCCGTCGCCAACCTCGCCCACATGCACCGCATCAACGGCCGATCGCCGTTCGGCCCCCAACAGCAGAGATGGTGTCTCTCCGGCATAAATTCTTTCGATTTGTAGCTGCAATGCGACACGACAGCTACAAATACGATTACCGGGAGGAAGTCCCCTCAGCTACAAAGGGCCGCTGCACAAATCGCCCACGCCCCATCCGGGAGCGCGGAAAACGCAAGAATCAGCGGGAGATCGCAAAGGAGGAGGTGCGGCTGTCGTTGGCGGAAGTGGCGCTGACGGGCGGTGTTAGCACCACTGCGGGAGTTGGTGGATAGGGGGATTCATACTTCAATATGAATATAGGCACAAATGCTTGATATTCCCACATTTGTTGCCACAACTTGAACGGGTGGGGCTTCGCCCAAGTGCCGCTCGACTAATGTATGGCTGGGGGGTGTCCCGTCAAGTGGTGTTAGAGACAGCAGGGGCTGGCAAGCCAAAGGCCGCCGCGTCAACCGCATCAACGACAACGATCAAGGAGGCGTGCGTGCTGCTTGAAGTTCGAAGGCCATACTTAGGGCCAAGAGTTGGTGACCTCATACGATCGCTTGCAGGTGGTTCTAATTGTCCAGGTTTTTGGACCGGCTCCAGGTCGTCCGCGGGCGTAGTGCCGAAGAGGCGGGAGTGTCCCGGCGAGACTGGCCATTTTAGCTACGAGCCAGGGCTGGATACTCGGCGTGTGTACTAACTGGGGGCATTGGCGCGTTTAGCGTGTGTCTTCGCCCACCGTCGCGTCACCGTGTAGGTTTGCGTTGTCTCCCCGTCCTCCGCCGTAACTTCGACGCTAATTGCCGTCTCCCCCACCGCCAGGTTCACTTGGTCTCCCAATGTCTGGTCGTCAGCGTCCTCCGGCGTCACCTCCACGCTGGCATTGGCGTCGCTCGCCGCCGCCGCTACCGTCGTCTCGGCCACGCCGTTCGCAACCGACGCCGTATTCGCCGTAATTCCCGACGCGAAGACAGGCAACAGCATCACCGAGCTCAGCCTTGCGTCCGCGGACCCGGCCCGCGTCACGACGCGTGCGAGGCAATTTGAACAATTTGCTTAGGTACTCCTGGGCAGTGGCACTCTAGAAAACGCAGCAAATGAAGTACAGCAAACCTCACCGTATGGTAACAATCTGAGTTCAAGTCCCGCGCAGTCCACCAACTGTGACGAAGGCCAGAACCTTCGAGTTGCGCTTCGCTCTGAACCTATGCGCCACGTGCTGGACTTCCCGCTGAACCGATAGGATACTCGCGACAAGTTTCCCCAGTGGTCCAGTTGTGGAAAGACGGTTCCAACTACCAGCATGCCCCTAAAAACGGAGCAAAGTACCGGTAGCGCCACCGGCAGCCTACGCCAGGCGTTGCTGCCACGGAGCGGTGGGCGCTACGAGAAACCTCAGGCCATCTCTCGCCACCTTGGCCCGCGCCCCAACGATCTCGCTTCTGCAATCGACCGCTCTCCCAATTCGTTTGCGGCTGAGCACTCACCGGCTGAGGCTGTCGAGGCGGCAGCCATGTCTCATCTGCAGATGGAGTTGGGAGCCGGCGGGCGTCCTTTCGGGGATGCCCTTGCTCTCCACTGCTTAGAGGATTTGCGAGAGATTCACGCCCTCCAGAGTGCGATTTCGGCCGACTGTCTTACTCACTCGGTCTTTACCGAGGACGCCGAGGAAGCGCACCGCGGCCCGGCGTCGGGCCGGATGGACCGCTCAATAGTGGACACGCCGGACCACGAGGGCATCGAGAGCGCTGGAACCCCCCTTGACGAGGGGAGGGAGACGCGGTCGAGCGTCAACAAGGAGATTTCCTCACGGGCGAATATGACATCCGTTCTCCAGATCCGGCTCATGGCCTGCTTCGGCGTCCCGATGGTTTCTCGATTGAGAGCTGCGATGACGCTTTTCGTGGCCCGGATTGCGGCCCTAGCTCTGGCTGCCTGCGGATGGGGTGATACACCCGATGAATATTGGGGGGCTGAGTTTGTGGCCGTAAGCGCCGGGGACTTCCACACCTGCGGCGTGCTGGTCGACAACTCCGTCGCCTGCTGGGGCAGAGGCGATAACCGCCGATCCATACCCCCGAGGGGGGAGTTCGCCTCCGTCAGCGCCGGGGGCTACCACACCTGCGGAGTGCGAACCGATGGCTCCGTCGCCTGCTGGGGCTGGAATGAGTTCGGGTCGGCCATGCCGCCGGAGGGGGAGTGGTGGATTCACATTCCAAGTGCAACACCTGGTCGTCAAGGGTCTCGGCAGGCGTGCGGTAGCCGAGGCACTTGCGGGGGGTATTGTTGTACAGCTGCAGGGCCGCCGTAAACGCTGCCTCCGAGAGGGCGGCGAGGTTGGTGGAGCGGGGCAGCGGGCGCCGCAGGCGGCCGATGGCGTTCTCCACGCCGCCCTTCTGCCAGGGGGAATGGGTGTCGCAGAAGAAGGTCTGGATGCCCAGGGCGTGGAGGCGGTAGTGGCGGGCGAACTCGGTGCCGTTGTCGAAGGTGAGGGTCTGGCGCCACGCCGGGGGAAGGGCACCCAGCAGGCGCTCCAGGGTAGCTGCGGTGGCGTCGGCTCTCTTGCTCCCTTGGCGGACCGCCACCAGGAGGCGGGAGGTGCGCTCGTGGAGGGCCAGGACCACAGCCCCCGACCGCCCGAAGCTCATCAGATCCGCCTCCCAGTGGCCAAAGGTCTCCCGCGTTGCCACCGCCACCGGCCGCTGGTGGATAGGGGTGCGGTGGGCGATGAAGCGGGCGGAGCTGCTGCGCCCCCGTCCCCGCCAGCCCCGTTTGGTCTTGCCCTGGGGGAGGCAGCGGGACCACCGGTAGTCCTTGACCCGGGCTTGCTGCCGGTAGACGAACCGGTAGATGCTCTCGTGGCAGAGCACCCGGTGCCCCGACTCCCGGGCCAACCGCTCCGCGATCTGCTGGGGCGACCACCGCCGGGCAAACCCGGCCAGCACGCGATCCCGCAGGGCCGGGTCCCGTTCCAGCCGGGCCCCCCGCCACCGCCGGCTGTGGGCCGCCTGCTGGGCGTAGTCGGGTGCGTAGTGCCCCGCGGGCGTGGCGTTGCGCTTCAGCTCCCGAGCCACCGTCGATGGCGCGCGATCCAGAGCTGCAGCAATTTGCCGCTGCGACGCACCTGCGGCTTGTAAGTGGGCAATCCGAAACCGCTCATATCCAGACAACTGCTTGTACTCCATGCCAACACCTTACTCTGGTGTTGCACTTCGTTTGTGAATTAAGCAGTTCGCCTTCCTCAGCGCCGGGAAAGACCGCACTTGCGGGTTGCGGACTGACGGCTCCGTCGTCTGCTGGCTCGGCGACCGGCGCGGTCCCTTCACGACGATAGCGGAGCCTGTACCGCTGCCCGAAGGGCAATACGCCTTCGTCAGCGCCGGATGGCGGCACACCTGCGGGGTGAGAACCGACGGCTCCGTCGTGTGCTGGGGCGACAGCCGCAGGGGCCAATCCTCGCCGACGGAAGGAGAGTTCGCTTCCGTCAGCGCCGGATGGCGGCATACCTGCGGGGTGAAAAGAGCCGAATCTATAGTGTGCTGGGGTGCCAACGAGAACTGGTTGGGAGGTTTTTCTGATCAGGCCAGGCCGCCTGAGGGTTCCTTCGTTGCCGTCAGTGCCGGGGACTACCACACCTGCGGGGTGAGGGGCGATGGCTCCGTCGCCTGCTGGGGTAACCAGACTCGCGGACTCACCCCTTCGGACGGCTAAGACAGCTGGGGAAAAGCTACTCAGTACATGCAGGCGCGGCTATGCCCACCAGACTTGACGAAATCAAGAACCTTCACTCTGAGTTTCGTTCTTGGACCTGTCAGACCCTGATCACTATGCTGGCGGGTGAAAGCCGACCGCGAGTGGTGAGGGAGGGGTCGACGTTTCACGGGATCTAGTGTCCCGTCGTCTCGGCCTTCGGCATCTGGTAGCCGACGAATGACCAGATGTCGGCTCGTGTCCATTGAATGGTAGTTTGCTCAATTGCGCTATTCGTATTCTAGGAGCACGTAGGAATCTCGTAAAGGTGTGGCCTCCACCAAATCCAATGTCTTGATTTTGCTCAGTTCGGCGATAGAGTGCAGCGATTCCCCATCCATTATTGTTGGGGTGTTCCTACCTCCAATAAGTGCAGGGGCGATGACCAAGAGGATCCGATCAACAAGGCCTTCTCTGACCAAGGTGGCATTCAGTCTGCCTCCTGACTGTATGGTCATGCGTGTGGCTCCAAAGTCGTGCTTGAGTCGGTTGAACAGGTGGGTGAAGTCAATGTTCTCGTAGTGGAGCACGCGAACGTTGCCTAGGCTCTCTTTGAGAACCAAGGCAGGGTGTGCTGGGTGAGAAGTAACGATTATGATCTCTCGTCCCTTATGGGCGAGATGCGAAACTCCATGCTCGAAGAGATGGGGCGCGGAGTCGACGACCACGAAGGTAACCGGTAGCTGCTCCGTGCTGTCTTTCTTCTGGTTGATTCCGATCTTGGCAAGGGTCCTTTCAGTGTTCAATGAGAATTGGTCAGTACCGAGTTCTAGATCGTATATTGCTTCAGTCCTTCTCTTACGCCAGGGATGTGTGGGAAATCTCGGTCGACGTCCATCTCGTCTGTGTCACCGGTTGATATCTTCCCATCAGCTGACGCGAGGGCGAATATTGTGGTCAATGGTCTGGCTCTGTCCATGAACGTTCTGTCCCTTTCGTCTGGCGGCTAACGATCCGGGCTATCGATGCTAAACTTTCTGCTTGAACCGCATGACCAGGGTCGTCTTCGATGGTATCGACCCATCCGACTATCGGGAAGTCTCGGCCAGATGATACCACTAGTGAGAAACGCTCTCTCTCAGGCTGGCCTAGGGTGTGCGCCGGGGTCAGCGGGGACGACCCCCGCATGATCTCCATCATGAGCTATCTCGCGTGGAGCATCGCCTTGGGGTTCAGGGTTGACAAGGTGGGCGGGCCAGCCGAACTGCCACCCGGTTGAGCGTCCATCGGCGGTTGCGTGCCAGGTGCTCCTTCGTAGGAAAGATTCACCTTCCGCATCTTCCTGTAGGCATCTTTGAGCTCTCCGTCGGACTCACTTTCAAGAATCACCTGTATCCACGGCATCGGTCATCCCTCCCAACAATAGATGCCACGAGTTTTTCCATTTCAGCCGACTTCTGGTCTTGAATGCTCCCCAAACCAAGTGGCGGCAGTAATTGGGGGCAGTACATAGCCTCCGCAAGACGCTCGTTAACCTCGACCCTATTCGGAGAAGGAGATGGTTTCAAGCATCATCGATCTCTCCGAAATGCGTTCATTGTCATCTTCGCTCCTCACAAGCCTCCCAGGCCTCCTGCATGAGCATTGCAACACCCTTGAGCCTCCGCCTCCCCCGGCGAGACTACTCTCCCTCAGCTAGGCGCGGAGCACAACTAGCCGATGCCTCCTGCACTACCGGCGGCAACAATCCGAATTGACTTTGTACTACGCCGAATATAGATTGTGCCCAGGGACAACTCGATGGACGCGCAGGGCAGCTGGAGGGAACTTCTATGTTGAGTGTTGAAGAGAACAAACTGTTAACACAAGTTGGCCCTGGCAAGCCGATGGGCGAGCTGTTTCGGCGCTATTGGTTTCCGGCGCTTTTGTCGGAGGAGATCCCTGGGGCAGACTGTCCTCCGGTCCGCATCAGGTTGCTGGGTGAGGACTTGGTGGCATTTCGGGATACTAACGGTGAGCCCGGGATAGTAGACCGCTATTGCCCTCATCGTGGCGCCCCCATATTCTTTGGACGAAATGAGGAGGGCGGACTTCGCTGCGTATACCACGGATGGAAATTCGACGTCACAGGAAAGTGCGTGGACCTGCCAAATAGCCCTGAAGGGGAGACGTATAAGGAGAAGATACACATCAAGGCTTATCCAGCATGGGATCGAGGCGGCCTGATTTGGGTCTATATGGGACCCGCGGACAAGGAGCCCCCGAAGCCCAAATTTGAGTGGCTGGAGTTTGAGGCTGATCGCAGGTACGCTCGGAAGTTCTTCATAAACTGTAACTTTGTGCAGGCTCTCGATGGTAACTTCGATCCCAGCCACGTCCAGTTTCTACACAACACCATGGATAACAGCAAGAGTCACCCCAGTAACCGTTTCCGAGGCGGTGAACGAGCATATCAGGACACAAACAGACAAGCACATTCTGAATACCTGGAGACCGATTACGGGTTGATGTTCCTTTCTGTATATGACCGGGCGGATGGGAAAAGGGGAGTGAGTCTTGGTCATTTCTACATGCCGTCCTCCAGCGCTGCCGGCATTGCCGGCACCGGCGTCTACTCTAGCAACATCTATATCCCAATAGACGACAACAACTTGCACCAATACCGACTTCGATGGAGCTATGAACCATTCACCGACCAGCAAATATATGAGGACAAGTACGGTGGCCACACGATGCCGGACCAGATCCCCGGCACCTTCTTGTCCGTCCAGAACAAAGAAAACGACTACCTTATCAACCGTGTTGAGCAGAAAAACTACTCGTACACGGGGATTCGGTCCACCCCCATACAGGATCAGGCGGTCATTGAAAACCAGCGTGGCCCCCTTATGGACCGGACTCAGGAACATCTAACCAAAGCTGATGAGCCAGTCATTCGAATGCGACAATTACTCATGAAGACCGCCAGGAACCTAATGGAGGGTCATGAGCCACCCGGACCTAGCAACCCGGAGGCATACCGAGTCCACCATGCGCGATTCGTCGTGCCCGGGGAGGTATCAACTGAGGAAGCTACTGAAATGGCCAAAGCAAAAATGGTTGGCCCCAACCCGGATTGGGTCGCCAGGAGATGGTAGCCCCCCTGGGAATGGGCCTGCCCGAACGAAAGGAGGACCAAGGATGGCCCGGATTCCCGAACTTGGTAGGAGATACCCGCTCCCTTTCCCCCCTCCCGTGGCTGAGCAGCGGTGACTCCCGACACGTTTCCCAAGAGGTCAAGTAGTCCGGCAAGGATCTCATCCTCCCGATCCACCGCTACTTCGTCCAAGTTTAGGGCCGCGTAATCTTGAAAAACAAAACTCGGCCCTTCAGTCAGCTGGGGAGTACGCCGCTCACAGCACCGCAATTGGTCCATGGTCACCGTGGATAACGTACAATCGAGAAGCTATTCGCTGAGCGGCGCCCCGGTCCAACGATGCCGTTAACGAAGCATAGCAATGCAATAGCATCTGGGTACTTGTCCTATGGGCATATTGAGTCATTCCCAGGGAACGAGGGAGATGATCCCGCTTGATGCCAAATGCCGCGGGATCTGGAGGCGATCTTCGACGGACTGCTCAAATGAGGCGGCTATTCCATCTCCCAAAGCTGTGGAGTGGTTCTCACGCCCTCAAAACCATGCCTCATATGTGCCCCGTGACATGCTGCGGTCGCTCTGCAACGCCCGTCCCTCAGTCTTGTGACTCGATTTTCGCTTTTAGAGCACTAATGCTAAGGAGGTCGCTATGATCACCCGTATTGACCATGTACATATTGTCGCCACTGACATGGACAAGAGCATCGAATTCTACACAAATATCCTCGGGTTTCGGCTGTTGCGCCGCGTACAATCCGGGCCCAAGGACGCCCGACGCGAACTCGCTTACGTAGGTTTAGGGGATGTACTCCTAGAGCTTCTGTCTCCTTCTCAAGTGGCCCAGATCGCTGGCCTAGCGACTAGGCCCGTTGCCTTGACCGTCAGCGACATGGCAGCGACATTGGAGGAGCTCGCCAGCAAGGGGGTGGAGATTGTGACGCCCCAGCGAAAGGGATCCTTTTTTGGGGGCCTGATGGCGGACATCAAAGATCCGAGCGGTTTAACCATAGAGCTCCGGGAATGGCAAAACGACGGCCCCGACAACTTGGACTGGCAACCTGAGCGGGCGGACATGGTCAGAACCGCCTAGCTGTGCACGCTACCTTGCCTCGGTTCCTGCACTGAGTATCGGCATGTTTCCTGCGTTTTCTTGAGGGCGCCAGGCGAACCCTGGCAAGGCCTTGAGCTCCGTCATACTAAGACCTGACGTTTGCCCTCCTCTGCGGACCGCTCTATGGCTGTCAGGAGTCTATGCAGCTCTAGAGCGGTATCGAAGTCTGGCTCCACCCGTTGGCCCGAGTGGATCGCCTCGGCGAACCGCCGGTACATCTGAGCCACGTTGAAGGGATAGCCCTGAGGGATATTCTCCGGTACCCACGTAAGACGGTCGGGAATGGGGAGCTCCGCCAACTCTCTGGCCTCTGAGTTGCCACCCATCAGCTTGGGCCAACCGGTGTTGGGACTCTCCCGTGACGTGGCCACCAGCGTTCCCTCCTGACCATATACTTCCAGTCGGAACCCCCTGGAATGCAGGCGGACGCTAGTCACGTGTACTGAGGCCCAAGCCCCTCCTTGGAGCCGGCCACTAACCAGAATGTTGTCCGGTGCGGTCACGTCCACGTAGCGCTGTGTATCCGTCTCGTACCATTGGGACTCTTCAGTGCTCAACGCCGCCGAGAGTTCGCTGAAGTCCCCAAAGCAGTGGCAGAAGATGTCTATGGTGTGGCCGAAGGAGATGGTCAGAGGGTTGGCCCCCATGCTACGATGCCGCTGCCAGGTTCGAGCCGAGGTGCGTTGCAATGGGCTGCCCGCCAACTGGGTCAGGTGACAGGCCTGGACCTTCCCCACGTATCCCTCCTCCACCAGCTCCTTGATGCGAAGGTTCACGGGCGAGGCCCGGGATTGAAGACCCACCATAGTGTGGACTTCCTTGGCACGGGCCAGGTCTGCCATCTCCTGGGCCTCTTGAACGTTGAGCGCCAAGGGCCACTCGGTGTAGACGTGCTTCCCCGCGGCCAGAGCGTCCATGGTCACTTGGTGGTGGTTGGGCACACGCACCGAGACAGTGACCACATCAACATCCGGATGGTTTACCATCTCACGATGGTCGTGGAAGGCCAGCCGCGCTCCAAACTGCTCCGCCGAGGCCTTGGCCGACTCCGAGTGAGCGGTGCACACTGCTTCTAATTCATATTCGGGCAGCGCCTTTACCGCGGGGACATGGGTCTGAGGTCCCCACGATGCGTTAATACTGGCGCCCACGATGCCAACCCGCAGCTTCTCTGGACTCATAGCATCCCTTCTTTGGGTCTGGCTGCAAAAAGGACGGCGACCACACCCGGTGTGCTGCCACGCATTGCCCCGTAGTAGGATGACGTGATCGGAGCCGGTCTCAGCGTTGTGGTTCTAGTTCGGCTCTCTTATCTGTATCGAAAACTGGCGTACCACATGGCCTTGGGTTTGAGACTATAAAGCAGTGAGCGGCGCGTTGATAGTGGCCATCCTGCTTCTCGCGTGTTCTATCGCCTCCTCAATTGGAACATCGGAAGGCATCGTGACCCGGGCGCCATGAACACGGAAGGCTGCGGGGTTGTGTGGCGCCGCTGGCTCCCGGCCCTCCATCAGCTCTGTGGCCGCCTTCATCAGGCGGCGGCGCACCTGGATTATGAGTTCGTCGGCAATAACCAGGTGCTCCAGGTCCCGCCGTACGATGGCGCCCCACTGGTCCTCCACCACCGCTTGGTCCTGGATAGGGAAGGACTTGATACCCGTGAAGGAGATGTTCTTCTGGGCAATCCGGTCTACGAGGTAGTTGTTGTCCTTGTTCTCCTTGGAGATGAAGGTTCCGGGAATCTGCTCGGGGAAGGTGTAGCCGCCATGGCGGTCCTCGTAGACCTGCTGCTGGGTGAAAGGTTCGTAGCTCCAGCGTAGGCGGTACATATAAGTGTTCTCGTCGTCTCTGGGCACGCGCAGGTTACTGGAGTAGACACCCGGGCCTGCGACGCCTGCCGAGCTAAAGGAAGGCATGAAGAAGGTACCGATGAACGCCATCTGCTTTCCGTTGCCCAAGTCGTTCACCGAGACATGCATCTGGCCGTAGTCGGTGTCTATGTAGTCGACGTACTTCCGGTTTGTGAACCGGTTTAGAGCGGGCCGGTTGTCGGCACTGCGGATACGGTTACCGGGGTTGCTGGCATTATTGTCCAAAGTGCTGTGGAGAAACAGAGGATGGCTTGGATCATAGTCCCCCTCCATAGCCTGCAGATAGTTGCAGCGGAGATGGTACTTGCGCGCGTAGCGCCGGTCCTCCCCAAAGTCCAACCAGATGAATTCCGGGTAGGGGGGCAGCTTGTCCTTGGGACCCAGGTAGGCCCAGATGATGCCTCCTGCGTCGTAGGCAGGATACGTAGTGATATTGACTTTGTCCTTATAGGTCTCCCCCTCCGGTGAGTTGGGTACGTCTAGACACACACCGTTTACGTCGAACTTCCAGCCGTGATACACGCAGCGTAGCCCGCACTCTTCATTTCGGCCAAAGAACAAGGGGGCGCCTCGATGCGGACAGTAGGCGTCCAGCAGGCCTGGCGCGCCGTTGGTGTCACGGAAAGCTATCAGGTTCTCGCTAAGGAGCTTGACCCGAACCGGCGGACAGTCTGCGCCCGGAATCTCTTCTGAGAGAAGCGCCGGCAGCCAGAACCTGCGAAACAGCTCTCCCATAGGCGTGCCGGGACCTGTTTGGGTCAGGAGGTCATTCTCTTCCTGAGTAAGCATCTGTTGGGTCCTTGCTTGTTCAGACACCTCTTTGTTCGACTAGCAAGCTTAGCCTAGGTAGTTCCAACAGGAGTGTCAAGGATGGTCACTATGTTCCGGCGCCTGACGTGTTCTCAGTGTCAGGATGAGGGGCGCTTGGCAGGGGGATGTTACGTCTTAAGCATCCTCATACCTATTGCCAGTGGCTTCTGGTAGCCGTGGGTGTCGTCCCGGGTGCTTTCTCCGCCGGTGTGATGATTTCAGGAGCCAGCATATTTGTGAAATCCATGGTCGCCACGGAAGGTGGGTCTCACTAGGTGAGCGAGGAATGACTACCCCCTGTTTAAAGTTTGGTCCTGACAACACAATGCAATGGGCACGTGATGGGAAAAGTTCCTTTGGACGATGCCCGGGCAATACCTGCCGCTCATGGGTGTAATGTTCCCTAACGTGACGGTAGCTGGAATTGCTCACTACGTCTTAGACGCAGCCCAGCCCTTAGACTCAGGAGGCTCGTTGACGAAGTCACACGGCGGTCTCAATACTACCCGCATCCTTCAGAGAAGGGGTGTCCTTGAACCTTGGTGTTGTGTTGCCGACAGTAGAGCTTGGGCCGGGCCCGGAATTCATTAGAGAATATGCGCAGACAGCCCAGGATCTAGGGTATACCCATCTTGTGATTCAAGACCATGTGCTTGGCGCAGACCCGACAGTGCATCAGGGTTGGAATAGACCATACACCAATAAGACGCTAACTCCTGCCCCCTTTATCCAAGCGGCGTTCTTGGCTACTGCTGTCCCTGGAATGGAGTTGATGACAGGAGTGGTGGTTCTTTCCCAGCGGCAGACAGCCCTAGTGGCCAAGTAGGCTGCGGAGGTGGACATCCTGACGGGCGGGAACTTCCGGCGGGGGGTCGGCATCGGGTGGAATCCGGTAGAGTACCAAGCGTTGGGAGCGGACTTCCACACCAGGGGCGCACGGTCGGAGGAGCAGGTGGAGTTGATGCGTGCCCTGTGGACGCAACCGTCAGTGTCGTTCAAGGGCAAGTGGCACCACATAGATGCTGCGGGCATCAACCCGTTACCTGTACAACGTCCCATCCCCGTTTGGTTCGGTTGCGGGTCCGATGCACTGCTTCGACGCACGGCCCGCATGGGGGACGGCTGGATCACGGTGTCGCAAGTGCAGACACGGGAAGAGAACCAGGCGATGCTCAATCGGCTTTATGGCTTCGCCGACGAGCTTGGCAGAGACCCAGATACCATCGAGTTTGAAGGACGGATAGAGCTGGTGGCCCACCCAGCCGATCAGGATGTGTTAGCCGCATTGCGAGAATGGTGTGATATGGGCGTCAACAACGTGACGCTCAGCACCAGGTTTGTTGGGCTAGACTCGCCCCGAGAGCAGATGGATGTCCTTCGGAAGTACAAATCTATAGCAGACAGCCTCTGATCTGAACTTACTGCAAAGACCGTTTGCTTTGGTAACGGTCACATAAATGGACCTAAGGACCAGCCCTAGTGGCGGTAGACTTTCATGTTGTCCTGCGGCCCACGAGATGCTTGGCATTGCTGAAGCTCCAGAAGCGCCAGGTGTTGTTTGACACGCCGAAAAAGGTTGCGAACCGCAGCGAGTCCAGAGCCACGACGCACCGCTCCACGAGATGGGCAAGGCCGCGGTTGCTAAAGATGGTGGCGAAGTGCCGCACGTTGGCGGGCTTGCTGTCACAGCGGATCGTGCCGAAGCCCAGGGAGATCGCAGAGAGACCCATCCGCTCAGAGTAGTGCCGATACGCCTCCTAACCCAGGGCCTTTGCTATACCGTAAGGCCGTTGAGTCCCACGGGCGTATCCGGCGTTACCAAGGGAAACTTACCAGGCGCGGAGCACAACTAGCCGATGCCTCCTGCACTACCGGCGGCAACAATCCGAATTGACTTTGTACTACCCCGAATATAGATTGTGCCCAGTGACAACTCGATGGACGCGCAGGGCAGCTGGAGGGAACTTCTATGTTGAGTGTTGAAGAGAACGTACTGTTAACACAAGTTGGCCCTGGCAAGCCGATGGGCGAGCTGTTTCGGCGCTATTGGTTTCCGGCGCTTTTGTCGGAGGAGATCCCTGGGGCAGACTGTCCTCCGGTCCGCATCAGGTTGCTGGGGGAGGACTTGGTGGCATTTCGGGATACTAACGGTGAACCCGGGATAGTAGACCGCTATTGCCCTCATCGTGGCGCCCCCATATTCTTTGGACGCAATGAGGAGGGCGGACTTCGGTGCGTATACCACGGATGGAAATTCGACGTCACAGGAAAGTGCGTGGACCTGCCAAATAGCCCTGAAGGGGAGACGTATAAGGAGAAGATACACATCAAGGCTTATCCAGCATGGGATCGAGGCGGCCTGATTTGGGTCTATATGGGACCCGCGGACAAGGAGCCCCCGAAGCCCAAATTTGAGTGGCTGGAGTTTGAGGCTGATCGCAGGTACGCTCGGAAGTACTTAATGAACAGCAACTTTGCACAGGCTCTCGATGGAAACTTCGACCCCAGCCACGTCCAGTTTCTGCACAACACTATGGATAACATCAGGAATCGACAAGGCGGTGCAGGTTGGAATATACAGGACACAAACAAGCAATCACATGCTGAATACCTAGAGACCGATTACGGGTTGATGTTCCTTTCTATGTCTGACCGAGCCGACGGGAAAAAGGGTGTGAGTCTCGCCCATTTCTACATGCCGTCCTCCAGCTCTGGCGGCATTGCCGGCGCCGGTGTCTACTCTAGCAACATCTATATCCCAATAGACGACGAGAACTTGCACCAATACCGAGTTCGATGGAGCTATGAACCATTCACCGACCAGCAAATATATGAGGACAAGTACGGTGGCAACACGATGCCGGACCAGATCCCCGGCACCTTCTTGTCGGTGGAAAACAAGGGTAATGACTACCTCATCAGCCGTATTCAACAGAAAAACTACTCATTCACGGGGATTCGTTCCAGTCCCATTCAGGACCAGGCAGTCATTGAAAACCAGCGTGGCCCCCTTATGGACCGGACTCTGGAACATCTAACCAAAGCTGATGAGCCAGTCATTCGAATGCGGCAATTACTCATGAAGACCGCCAGGAACCTGATGGAGGGTCATGAGCCGCCCGGGCCAAGCAACCCGGAGGCCTACCAAGTCCACCATGCGCGATTCGTCGTGCCCGAAGGGGTAACGAATGAAGAAGCTACTGAAATGGCCAAAGCAAAAATGGTTGGCCCCAACCCGGATTGGGTCGCAACGGGATGGCAATCCACCTTTGCACCAGTCCGTCTGTCTGAGCCCGTCCCTCCTTCTCCCCCTCCCAAGGCTGATTAACGGTGACTCCCAACACGTTTGCCCAGAGGTCAAGTAGCCCGGCAAGGCTCTCGTCCTCCCGAACTATTGCCACTTCGTCCCAGTTCTGGGCCGCGTATACTTGGGGAACAAAACTCGGTTCTTCAGTCAGCTGGGGGTACGCCGCACACAGTTCCGCAACTGGTTCATGACCATCGTGGAGAACCCACCGTCTAGAAGCCATTCGCTTGGCGATACCCGATACAAGCGATGGCCATTAACGAGGCGTAACAATGCAATAGCATCTGGGTACTTGTTCTCTGGGCCTATTCAGTCATCCCCAGGGAACGAGGGAGATGAGCCCGCTTGATGCCGAGGTGTCGCGGGCCATGGAAGAGGGATCTTCGACGGACTTGCTCAAATGAGGCGACTATCCTATCTCCCTAAGCTGTAGGGGTGGTTCCCACGCCTTCAGAGCCTTCGACACTGCAGCACTCGCTTCAACTAATCGACTGAGTTACTGTCCGCCGTTGACGTGAATCGTTTGGCCGGACACGTAGTCAGCGTCCTCCGACGCCAAGAAGGCGATGACCCGTGCCTGATCCTCAGGGAGGGCCAGACGCCTCAGGGCTGCACGGGAGAGTAGCGCCCTCTGTTCTTCAGGGGAGCGTCCCGCCCAGCGATGCTCATTCACCCGTTGGGTCAGCGTCATGCTCGGGGCTACAGCGTTGACGTTGATCCCATAGGGACCGGCCTCTTGCGCTACCCTTGACGTGAGGGAGATGATCCCTCCTTTGGCTGAGGAATAGGCTGCGCCGCTTTGCCCTAAACCTGTCGCCGCTATCGAGGAAATGTTGACAATCTTTCCTGAACCCTGTCTCTTCATATGAGGAAGCACTGCCCGGCAATACAAAAAGGTAGCTTTGAGATTGAAATCGAGCAGCCGCTCCCATTCCTCAAGCTCAAACTCCTCGATGGGGCGGTCGTTGTTGGGGACAACAGTGCTGCCCCCAACGCAGTTCACCAAAATATCGATACGGCCCCAGCGGTCCAGCACCGAGGCAACTGTGGATTCCACTTGGTCTGGATCGAAGGCATCGGATACCTGGGGGGCGATTTCGCCGGGAGACTCTGCTAGATCGCTGACCAGTGATTCCAGGGATGTGGCATCGATGTCGACAGCCCCAAGGCGGCCTCCCTCTCCAACGAGGATTCTCCCCGTTGCCCTGCCGATGCCATTACCCGCGCCGGTTATGATGGCGACCTTTTCAGCAAAACGCATAGACCTTCTCCCATCTACTGCTTAGTTGACCTCCACTGAGGATCACGCTCTCGAAATACGCTCTTTGTGAACGACGCTCCCAGCGATGTCCTATCCTTGAATGACTACAGATTATCTCGGAAGTGGCGTTTGGCACACAATCATTGGCAAGCAGCATACTTCCACTTGAGGAAGCCCTAAGTCGTCTCGCGTTCATTTTGTCCGCCCACAGATGCCCGGGAACACAAGGCCACCCGGTAAACTTGGCCGTCAGCCGGGCCACTGCTCGTTTCCCGAGGTCCAGCACCTCGATCAACATCGCAGGGCCCTTGTCAGAGTGAGCGGCCGTGGCCGGAGCCACCGCCGCTCACTCTCTACCCGCAATTACTGCTAACGGGCCGCCCTGATGTTCTCCAGATGGGTCCAGGTGCCAGAGATGGAGCCGGGGAACACGTAGTCACTGACGATGTCACCGTTCACCACAACCTCTGCAGTGAGCCAGAAGAGGGGGATGTCCATGTGAAGCGGAAATGCCACGTTCCCCAACTCCCGGAGGAGCCTGTCCTGCTCTTCCAGATCCAGGGTCTGACGTATCGTGGTGAATAGGGAGTCCACCTCGGGAATCTCCATGGAACCGCCTCGGGGAGGGTGGGAGGTTCTATGCACACGGTAGCTCAGCGTTATATGAGAGCTGGTCTGGTATATCATCCAGTCGTTTTTGAACTCGAAAGAACGATGCTTGGCCGTTCGTTCGGCTCTGTCCATGGACACGAGGTCTGGTTGCACGCCGATGTCTCGCCAGTAGCCCCCAATTGCCTCCACCACGTCTTCTGACCCGGAGTAACTGCTTAGATTGATGACGTGGAGATTCGTGTTTAGCGGGTTGCTAGGGCTGTAGCCCGCCTCGGCAAGCAGTGCTTTGGCTGCGTCTGGGTCGTATCCGTACTCTGCCGGGAAGCGCGTCTCCCAGGAAGGGTCCCACCCCAGACGTGTGGGGTGGTGGGGGTTAAGGTACATGATCTGGGCCTTGCCGCCGAAGAAAGCCTGGTTAATCGCGTCTCGGTCAATGGCTTTGTTAAGAGCCTTGCGCACTCGGACGTCCAGGAGGGGTGTATCAGGGTACTTGTACTCTGTGGTGGTGGCCAGTTTGCCTCGAGTTTCCAGGGTGGCTGGCTCGAGGAAGCAGCAGCGAGGACGCAATGCGGTGCGCAGCCCGGGCACGTTGCCCTGCACCACTTTCATGCCCGCACCAATTGCTTGTGGTAGAAGGTCCTCCGGGACATTGGTAATGTGGATCTCGTTCGTCAGCAGGGCGCCTAACCGAGTGGAGGCTTCGCTCAGGAACCGGAGCTCTATCTCCGGGAAATCGGCAGTTATGCGCCAGTGGTCGTAGGGAACCTGCTTAAAGCGTACGTAGCGGGTCTGCTCACGGTTGTCGAACAGGTACGGACCTGTTCCCACGATAGGTGGGGTCACCAAAGTTGGGACTCCGTCCTGGTCGAAATGTGCCTTGCTCTGAATGAGCAAGCTCTGCCCCAGCTGTGCGATGGCAGGCATCAGGTCTGCATCGGCTACGGTGTTGCGAAACACGACCTCGTAATCGTTGACGATTTCAACGCTTTCCACGTCTCTGCGGAACAGGCTGGAGTTGCCGGCCTTGGAGTCCTCGGCGGTGATGTCTTGCCAGGTGTGCTGCACGTCCTTGGCTGTGAACTCGTCCCAGTCCCCGTGGAACCGGACCCCCTTCCTAAGTTTGAAGCGGAGAGACTTGCCGTCCGGCTCGACGCTCCAATCGGTGGCCAGCTGGGGGATGTATGCACCGGTGACAGGATCCATCCCCACCAGATACTCATACATCACGGCCAGCTGGATGTTGTTGGGCGGGCCTTCCTTGCCAGGGGTGTTGTGCTCCACGCTCACCGGCACCATGCCAAAAACGACCCGATCAACTTTGGGTTCGGCTGTCGGCGCAGGCTCGGAAGCCTGGGTCGGTTCTGGGGTTGCTGCCGTTGGAGCTTCAGCGGGCTGGGCATCATCACTCCCACAAGCTGCCACCAGGGCCAGTCCCAGGGCCAGCAACGGGAGCACCAGGAACCGTCTAGCGGTAAACCCGTTTATCATCTCTACCTTACCACCCTTCTTCAATGAAGATCTTTTTTCAGGATACGGTGGGGGTTGGCGTAGGCTAGCATAGAGACCCCTTAGCGTCAACGCGGATAACCGGGCCTCACATCGCCATGAACTGCGGTCACGCCTAGGCCACTACCCACCGCCATCCCAACGCCTCGGCCTACGTCGACGCATGCATCGCAGCCGGCGCCAACGGCTGCGCCGGCGCCAGCGGTTGCACCGACGTCGACGCCGGAACCCACCGCAACGCCCACGCAGGCCCCTGCGCCCACGGTGACAGCGGCAGCGCCGGGAGAGGTGGAAGACGAGAGGGGGCTTATTGCCATGGCTGCTGGTCCTAGTGGTCGCCGGGGTGGTCCTGGTGGCCGCGCTGCTCCTGCTGTACGCCAGACTCGGCGGGGGATGCCGTAGTAGCGGCTCGATAGCCGCCGGCATCCCGCACCACAGACCGGTCCCTCGCTTGGGGGCCGCACCACATGTGGGCCTTGGGCACCTTCGACTACGAACCGTGGTGGTGGTTGAACATGCCGTCCTTTGCGGGCTTGGAGGCACTCGGTGGAGTCCCTGCGCTGGCGTAGGGAGCCGGAGGGAGTCAGAATCCGGCAGAAATGCACCATCTTCTTAGTGCAATGAGACCTCCCACGCAAACATTCGCAGTACCGGACACGCTCGCCCACCAATTTCGGTCAACGTGTACTGTATTCATGACTGTGCGATAGCTGTTGCCATTCTCCCGATTTGGCTTGGCTATTAGAAAGGCAGAGTGTGAATCAGAACAGGTTGTAATGATCGACGACTGTATAGACAACCACATCGCACATGCAGAGTCTCTTGGACGGGAGACGATTTGCAGCAAACAGGGACTATCACAATGTCTATTCCCCACAAGTGCCGAGCAGGACCCGAACTTCAAAGCCCGGCGCCTGGACGCCATGCTCCACATTCTGCTGTGAGCACGCCCATCCTCCACCTACAGACCTTGTTCCTGGTTGATGACGACGGTCGTATCAGTGGGACACGTAAGCCGGAACCAAGTCGAGGTCCACTGTTCTCGCTCATCCGAGGAAAGGCAAGCTGTGATTGGGCTGTGAGAGGGGACGTACCGCAGGATCTAGCTGATGAGCTCGACGGTCTCGCGCGGGAGGAGCCACCAGCTTCAGACTTCCGGTATGCTCCTGTGCATGCCGAACGATACATGTCGTTGGTTATAGGCAGGGTTGACTCAGGGCCAGCATTCATGTTCCCAGAGGCGATTGCTCAACCTCGCGGCACGGTTTTCATTGAGGACATACAGTTACTCGAACACCACTTCCCTGGATGGAAGGCAAGCGAGATTCCAGAACGGACGCCAATTGTTGCGTTGGTCGAAGAAGGACATGTTGTGAGCGTCTGCTTCTGCGCGCGGCGCTTCAATGCAGCGGCCGAAGCTGGGCTTGAAACGGCAATGGCGTTTCGTGGGCGTGGACTCGGTTCACGAGTTCCGCTGGGTGGGCATTGGCAGTTCGAGCTTCCAGACGCACTCCACTTTATAGTACATCGTGGAGCAACGACGCCTCTCTGGCGGTTGCACGCAAGTTAGGTTTGGTGGCGTATGCTAGCGCATGGAGCATCTCTTCGGGCCGGTAAGAAATTGTTTCAAACCTGAACGGGCCCCACTGTAGGATTCATACCAAGACCTCCCGCCGAAAAGTTCGCAGTGCGCAATAGACACCAAAGACTTCGATACTCATAGAAGGTGGACTTGGAGCCGGAGCATAGTCAGAAGTTATTGTCGTCGGCAGGGGGCCGATAGCGTACAACAATGACTTCTTTCGATATGATTATGTTTTCGAACAGAGGACTCACGTTCATGTATCGTGTCGGCGGCATCGCCGTAAACGACAGTTACCTGCTTGTCGAGCACAATGTCAGGCACGACTTCTGCTTCGTCCCCGGTGGTCGCGTGGAATACGGCGAGAACGCTATCGAAGCGTTGGCGAGAGAGGTCCAAGAAGAGCATGGCGAGGAGGTGAAGATTGGGCGCCTCGTTCTCGTCGCAGACAACCTGTTCGAGTTGGACAACGATCGGTTCCAGGAGATTGGCCTGTACTTCCTGATCGAGTTTCCCCCCGGCTCAAAGGTTCTCGACCGGGACGGTGTTTTTGAAGGGAACGAGTCGGGAACCATATTCCAGTGGATACCTCTGAATGAGGTGGAACAAGCCAACCTGTTCCCAGCATTTCTCCGAGAGCATGTGAGGGTGACTCCTCAGACTCCCGAATACGTCGTCCACACTGATGTTAGTTCTTCCTCGATGGACCCACCCCTATCCGAGGCGGAAGTATATGACTCACCTTAGGCACCGACTGGCTCTGGTGTACTCCGGTTGGGAACGTCTGCTTCCTTAGACTCACAAGGCGACCTCCCAGCGGAAAGTTCGCAGTAGAGTAAGTCTAGGCCCACCGGACGGGACTCGAACCTAGATGCCCACTCAAAGGCAAAACGCGTGGCATCCGATTGCCTCCCGTTCTAGAGTGCCACTGCCCATGAGTACCTGATGGCTTCGTTCAATCTGCCTCGCACGCTTCGTGCATGAAGAAGAGGGCATAGACACGCCTTTAGCACGCCAAGGCCCCGAGTTAGTACACGGACCGCGTTCCGCCCGGCTTCGTAGCTGAAATGGCCCGTTTCCTCCAGACACTCTGCCCGCGTTCCTACCATTGCGTGCCGCCGCACCCCTCACCTCGCCGCACGATGGGCCGTTGCGCTGGAATGCATCAGGGGGTTTGAGGAGATGTTCGAGCGGCAACGGGAGTGGCCGCACGAGGCCGAGGCGCGGTTTTCGCTGGTGGTTCATGCGTTGCCCGCCCCAGCGGCCCCGCGCCGGTCGCAGCGGTGATTCTTGCCCTAGGGAAGGGGCTAATGCAACAGGACCACCTGCGACGCCCCCCTAACTCGCGAACGGGCCAGGTCCGCGCGTCTGTGCGGCCGCCAGCACCCCGCCGTACTGAGCGAAAACGGACGGTTTCGCCCGGTAGGCACAATGCCCCCCGCTCGCAGGGGCCAAGGGGTGGGCGAAACCGCTCGGTAGGCGGGGCCAGTTCTTTGGTAGAAACGACTGTCTACAGTCCCAGCAGCAAATGTCCTCTTCGCCTATACGCTCGCTGCCCGATGCAGCGGGTGATGTTTCTTGCCTTCGTAGCTGGGGGGCTGGTCAATCCCGCAATTGACGTTGCGCGAGGATGGCCATAGCGGGCCTCCGCCGCCAGACGGCGGGATTGAGACCGCCGGGCGCCCCCCCAAAGATAGCCATACCCTCTGCCGTCCTTCCTTGCGATTGCTGCCTCTGCAACCTGGCGTTGCCCATCCCGGTGTGGGCGATTCCTTGGGGGCGTTGATAGGCGCCGCGGGCTAAGGCGTGGGCGGTGGCGCGGTAGGGTCCCGAGAGCGGGGGAGCGCGCGCGAGGCGGATTTGGTGACCTCCGATGCCCATCGGGGGCTGAGGGATACCAGCGCCACGGTCTTCGCCGGGGCCTCATGGCAGCGCTGCCGCACCCACTTAATGTCCAACCTGCTCTTCAAGATCCCGCGCCGCGCCAACCCTGGGTGGCGACCATCGTGAGGACGGTCGATCAGCAGCTGTCGCCCAAGGAGGTAAACCCGAAAAACAGCCTAATGGTTGGCATGCTAGACGAACGCTTCCTCCAAGCCACCGAACTGCTCGCCGCCGTGGGCCCGGATATCCTCGCCTTCACTGCCTTCTCCGTGGGCCACTCGAGGCAGGTCTGGTCGAACAACCCGCAGGACCGCCTCAACAAGGAGACCTAACGCCGGACCGACGTGTTGGGCATCTTCCCGAACCGGGCTGCGGTCCGGCGGCGCATCGGCGCAGCCCTTACCGAGCAGCACGACGCGTGGCAGGTCGCCCGCCGCTGTCTGCCCGCTCTTGCCGTCGACGTCGGCGATCAGCACCGCATAGAGACAGCAATGCTTCTGCCCGCGGGGGCAGCCTGATCAATCAGCCAGGGTGACGCTCTTCCACCACTTGACGGGATACGACCAACAAAGTTCGCGCCATGCGAAACTCCTCCTGGAAGGATTGGTTTGGTGCTGAAGTTGGTCTTTCTATATATATACATAGGCGGGGTTTCACATCATCATCCACCAACAGCAACCAACCATCGGTGCTACGCCTCCCAAGGTGCGTGGGCGCGGCGCGCCGGGAGCCCCTACGGGCCTTACGCGCGCGCAGGAAGTTGGCACCAACACGCTGGGCAACCCCACCATACCGGGGTCATAAAGCACAGTTCGCGCCCTGCGAAACTCCTCCTGGATGGATTGGTTTGGTGCTGAAGTTGGATTCTCTATATATATCCATAGGCGGGGTTTCACCTCCACCACCACCAACAGCAACCAACCATCGCAGCTGCCTTCCAAGGCGCGCGCTACGCGCGTCCACCCGGCTCGCACCAACACGCTGGGCAAGCCCACCATGCCGGTGTCCTCCACCCCCTCGTCGCGACGGCTGTGACCACTGCTGAAGGTCTGAGGGGGCATAAAGCAAAGTTCGCGCCATGCGAAACTCCTCCTGGATGGACTGGTTTGGTGCTGAAGTTGGATTCTCTCTATATATTCATAGGCGGGGTTTCACATCATCATCCACCATCAATCAGTGCTACCTACTTCTCAAGGCGTGTGAGCGCGCCGCACTCGGCGCGCCCAGCGAGTTCGCACCAACACGCTGGGCAACCCCACCATGCCGTGTCCTTCACCCCCTTGTTGCGGGGATAGACCCCGCAACAAGGGGGTTGCGACGTGCGCGGGCCAAAGGGTCTACTGTAACGCGAGCTGTCGCGTCAAGGCATAGCGAAAGCGACAACGCGCGGCGGCCGAAGCCCAAACCCACGCGGAAGCCGAGGCCTGGGAGCGGGCCCTCCACAGTCCCGAATTCCTGCCGTTCAAGACGCCACAGTGGGACAACATCTTGCCCTCGGGGCGCTGCCGGACGGTAGCTTGCCGGGCCGGGGAACGTACCCCCTGGCCCCAATTCACGCCGCCGTCCCCCACCCACCCCGCGAAGACAGCGGGCATGAGTTATAGCGGCCCGCGGCTGGCAACAGACGCGAATGAGGTGACGACCAATAGTCCGCCCGGAGCGACCCATGGTGCACGCTGGAGATGCGTCGGCCGGGGTTTATGGCGGTTCCCTGGCCCGCGCACGGCTTGCGTGTGGGTAGGCCTGTGTCTACGCTAATGCTATGCTGCCGAAGAACCGGATAGGTGTCCAAGCATGCGCCGGGGGAGTTGGCCAGCCGGACCGTTACGCCGGTGCCCTGACTGGTCTCAATGGGTTGGCGATGGGCAACAGACGCAAGATGGTGGTTTCCGCCGCCCGCTCCCTGTCCTCCCGCCGCCAAGCCCCGGCAAGCTGAACACAGACGCAAACCCCACCTTGTCCGTGTACCCCGTCACGGAAGCGCCGACGTCCGCTACAGAAAGCGTCGGAAACATAGCCATTGGGTAGATTCTCATAGGCTCCGTCATCCGCTAGCTCTCACACTCACTGACCAGGCCGAGGCCAGCGTAGAATCGCTTGCTTAGCTAGTTCTGCCGTCCTTTCCTCTATCTGCTTCGGCCCCCATGTCGCATACCTGTTAAGAACTTCCCTGGTAGTCCTGTATATCGTCTCGTTTTCTAGTCGGCTACAGGCCTCGTCCCAGTCAGCAACTCCCTTGGTCGAGTTATCAACCTGACTTAACGGCACGAGGTTTCCTAGGAGGCCGAGAAGTCGGTTTCTCTGTTCGGTATCTGGGGGGAACTCTTGGGCCCAGGCTCCCCTGAGCGACTGTGGAGCTAAGTGATCCACTGTGATGTCATTGAGCTGTCCGCGAGTGATTGGATTTGTTTTATGAGAAGCGATTTCGAGCTCGGCTAAGACATAGCGCTCAAGTCTGCGCCCATAGAACGGCTTGCTTAAGATATCGCGTCGCATCTGCTCGTCTGGAAAGTCAATGGTTCGAGTCTGGAGGTGGGACACCAGAGTCGCTGGGTTCCCACCATTCCGTCTCCATTGGCCCTTGAACACGGCGTGGAGGCCGGTTGGCTCAAGTCCCGAGAATGCCCTCCTGACCAAAAAAGACTCAACTATGCTGAGACACTCAACAGTGGCAGAAGTGGCAGATGAACTCTGCGACTCCAAGCGGAGGGCCCTGAGAAGTTGAATTAGGAAAGCGTAGGTTACGCGAGGCGCTGGCATTCGAGCGAGGCGCTCTACCCACTTCGCAATTTCAGGTTCCCCGGGTAGTCAACTCCAGCGGTCAAGGCGTTGTACTCGGGCACGAATCTACTGAGATCCTCAATGATTAGCTCGGCTGTAGTAGCTGAGTCATCGTCATCTCTAATGGTCGAGTCCCAGTGACGACTGAGTGCGCGGAAGGCACCAGCGACGGTTGCGTTGTCATCAACCGTAAGCGTAAAGGGGTAATAGTAGTTGTCGAGATGTTGCCGTTCAGAGAACGAAGCTTCAAAAGGCTCCCAATGCTCACGGTACAATCGCATCGCTGTCGTCGCCTCTGCGGCAAGGCACCGGAAGATCTCGTTCTTTACAAGATCACCGACCGTCAAGGCTTGACCCTTGCGATTCAACCGGTCAAATACTTCGTTCGGCTGATGTCTTTCGGCAATATTGATTGCAGCAATCTCGACTTTGTCCACGACCGTCCACTCAAGGGCCTTCAGCATCGTGCCTTCAAATCCGTCCTCACTCACACATCGGGCGCGGACCTCTGACCGCGCTCGCTCGAGGGCCTCGGACATTTTCCCCAGCCTGGATGCGACGCTAGTGTTCACGTCCCAGTTAACCCTCAACTTTCGACACAGCGAGACGAATTCCGGCATATCCGGGATCGTTGGGAGAAAGCGTGGCTTGCCCCTTGTCGTTGTCCGCGTGGACATCAGGAATGATTCTGCGACAGCCGTAGCTTCGTGTTGGTGCCCGTGTTCTTGCCACTCAATGGCGATGGCCAGGAGCGTAAGAAACAGGGTGGCTATCCGCTGCTGGCCGTCCAGTACAAGAAACTCCTCAAGAGTGCCCGCGCTTGGGTTGCTGGGCCCCTCGTGTTTCAATATGATCGCGCCCAAGAATAAAGCCTCTGATTGCCCGTCTTCGACTAGTCTGACGTCCTCCCAAAACTCGTCAAGGTTCTTTCGGTCCCACGAGAATCGTCGTTGGTAGAGGGGCGCGGAAAGCAGCCGTTCAACCTCAAAGAGGCTGCGGACGCTAACGCAGCTATCTTGTTGTCTAGCCAGGGTCACTTGCTCATTCCTCCTCTCGCGGCGAGTCCTAGCCCAGGATGTACGACCCCCGCATATACACCGGATCTGGGCGCGAGTCTAACATCACTCTAGCAACTCCCGCGACAACGCGCGACTCCAATCGAAATTGCGCGCCGCAACTTCCCGCTATGCCTTCCAAATCGTCACTGCCCAATAGTACCTGAATAAGCTGTCAACTTGCCCCTCCGTCGTCATTCCTGCAAAGCCAGCAACCCACAGCGGCGGTGCCAGCGCGGGGCACCCCCACCACCAACCCCCTCGCATCCCCAACTCCAACAAACCTCGTAGGCGCATTCAACCAACTCGGCGCCACCCCCTGCCACCACCCCCTAGCCCCCAATCCCCGCCTCCCGCTACCCTCCCCCCATGCGCTACGACATCCCCAACGCCAACCCCGCCCGCACGGTCCGCATCGATGACCGCCTGCGGTCCGGCCCCCAACAGCAGGGATGGGTTCCCCCCGGCGTAATTTTTTTCGTTTTGTAGCTGCAATGCGACACCACAGCTACAAATACGATTACCGGGAGGGAGTTCCCTCAGCTACGCAATGCCGAGTTGCCAATCGCCCAAAACGCTCTCCCGCACCCACGGCCGTCGCCAACCTCACCCCCATGGCCCGCATCAATGAACGCGTCCGGCTCGGCCCCAACAGCAGGGATGGGTTCCCTCCGGTATACATTTTTTCGATTTATAGCTGCAATGCGACACCACAGCTACAAATACGACTACCCTCGGAGTCTTCCCTCAGCTACAAAGGGCCGCTGCACAAATCGCCCACTCCCCATCCGGGAGCGCGGAAAACCCAAGAATCAGCGGGAGATCGTAAAGGAGGAGGTGCGGCTGTCGTTGGCGGAAGTGGCGCTGACGGGCGGTGTTAGCACCACTCCGAGTTGGTGGAGATAGGGGGACTCGAACCCCCGACCCCTTGCATGCCATGCAAGTGCTCTTCCAGCTGAGCTATATCCCCACATACACGGAAGAAGAGAGGTCTAACTATAGCAAAGGCCGCTTTCCCGCACAAGTTGGGCCCAAGCCCTCTACCAATTCCGTTGCCCGCGGGTTTATACTGTTGCCATTAACCGCGTGCCCCGGCGAGGAAAGCGCATCGTCCGGAGATCACCCCCTGCAACCGCCAGGGGTCGAATTAATCTGCCAGAGTGTCCAGGGGGACCCTGGGGAATGGGCAGACCATGCAGATACCGGTAACGGAAGACGTTCGCAAGCAGGAACTCTTCTCCCTTTGCGCTTCCCTCTTTGAACAGCGGCCCCTTATTGTCGCCAGCAACCGGGGCCCGCTCGAGTTCCACATGAGCCCGGAGGGCAATCCCCAGCCCCGCCGCGGCTCCGGCGCCGTTGTCACCGCCCTGAACTCCCTCGTCCAGCACTTCGAGTTCAGTTGGGTGGCCAACGCCATGGGCGAGGGCGACCGCCGCGCCCAGCAGGCCGTCGAGTCGTCGAACATCCCCTCGCCGCTGCCCAACCAGAAGGTGTCGGCCCGCTATGTCATCACGCCGAGGCGCGCCTATCACAAGTTCTATAACGTCTTCTGCAACCCGCTGCTCTGGTTCCTCCAGCACTCAATGTGGAGCCCCGCCTACACCCCCAACCTCGACAGCACCGTCCATGACACTTGGGCCACCGGCTACACCCCCGTCAACCAGGCATTTGCCGACGCCATCATCGCGGAGGCCGCGGACGGCCCACCGCCCATCGTCATGATCCATGACTACCACCTCTACCTGACGCCCGGCATGGTCCGGCAGGAGCTGCCCCAGGCCATCATCACCCACTACCTGCACATCCCGTGGCCGTCGCTGCGCACCTGGCAACTGCTGCCCGGCTACATCCGCACCGCCATATGCTCCAGCCTCTGCGCCTGCGACGTCGTCGGCTTCCAGTCGCGCTGGGACGCCCGCGCCTTCCTGGAGTGCTGCGAGGCCTTTATCTCCGGCTCGAAGGTGGACTACGCCCAGGGAACCGTGGAGACCGATGGCCACTGCACCCTCGTGCGCGCCTACCCCATGTCCATCGCCGTCGACGAGGTCCGCGCCATCGCCGAGTCCCAGCGCGCCACCGAGTTCCTCGGCAAGATCTCCGAGTACACCTCGCAGCACACTTTCGTTCGCGTCGACCGCGCGGAGCCCAACAAGAACATCACCCGTGGCTTCCGCGCCTACCAGACCATGCTGGAGTCCCACCCGGAGCTCAAGGAAGAGGTCACCTTCCTCGCCTTCCTCGTCCCGTCCCGCACCCACACCAAGCAGTACGAGCGGTACATGGAGGAGATTGAGGCGCTGGTCCGCCAGATCAACAACTACCACGGCAGCCCCAACTGGCAGCCCATCCACGTCTTCACGGAGAACAACTACACCCAGGCCATCGCCGGCCTCCGCCTCTACGACACCCTCCTCGTCAACCCCGTCGTCGACGGCATGAACCCCGTCGCGAAGGAGGGGCCCGTCGTCAACAACCGCCACGGCGTCCTCGTCCTCTCCGAGGGCTCCAGCGCCTTCGAGCAGCTGCGCGACGGCGTCCTCGCCATCTCCCCCGCCGACATCGAGGGCACCGCGGAGGCCCTCTACGAGTCCGTCGTCATGTCCGCCGAGGAGCGCGTCCGGCGTTCGGAATTCCTCGTCCAGGCCGTAGAGCGCGAGGACTCCGTCCACTGGCTGCTCACCCAGCTTCGGGACATCGCATCCCTCGCCTAGTCGGGCCGCTCCATCCCTTGCACGTACCCCACGTCTGGTTTATCCTACCCCCATCCTGGCGATATGTGCCGTCGACGGCTGCGTATGCCCGACGGCCATCCCGATAGGAAACAGCCCAGAGGAGGAAATCGTGAAGCACGAGCTGCCCGACCTGCCATACGCAATGAATGCGCTGGCCCCGCACATCTCCGCAGAGACCCTGGAATTCCACTACGGCAAGCACCACCAGGCCTACGTCAACAACCTGAACAACCTCATCCCCGGCACTGAGTTTGAGGAGTCCTCCCTGGAGGACATCATCGTCAAGGCCCCGGCGGGCACCATCTTCAACAACTCCGCACAGGTCTGGAACCACACCCTCTACTGGAACAGCATGAGCCCCCAGGGCGGCGGCGACCCCTCCGGCGACGTGGCAGCCGCCATCAACGCCGCCTTTGAGTCCTTTGAGGAGTTCAAGAAGCAGTTCACCCAGAGGGCAACAACCAACTTCGGCTCCGGCTGGACCTGGCTGGTCAAGAACGCCGACGGCTCCCTCGCCATCGAGAACACCAGCAACGCCGGCAACCCCCTGACCAACGGCCAGACCCCCATCATCACCTGCGACGTCTGGGAGCACGCCTACTACATCGACTACCGCAACGTCCGCGCCGAGTACCTTGAGGCCTGGTGGCGCCTCGTCAACTGGGAGCTCGTCGCCAAGGGCATCGCCTAACCCCTACCACGCTGAAACAAGAAGGGCTCCAACCCCCAGGGGTTGGAGCCCTTCCGTTTGTGCTGAGCAGATGTGTAGCCAGCTAACCCTGCGTTAGCTCCTTGGCCTTCGGGTTGCGGGGGTGTAACGGGTAGAGAGATTCGAGGTCACCCATTTGTTTAAGTAAGGCTATTAGTTTCCTTCGTTGTGCTGGACTGCATCGCACGAGACTGGCTATCAGCTCATCAATGAAAGGGCTTGCTCGGGACTCAATCGTGTTAAGGCTCTGGAGGTGACGACCCTCACCTTGTCTTCTTTGGTGCATCCACCTAGGCTTCTTGCCGTCAAATGGCTCAGGGAACAGCGCGCGCAGCTCGTCCTCATTGCGAACGGGCACAACGACGACCTCAACACCGCGTTTCTCGAGAGAAGTAATCTTCTCTTGTGAGGGGACGTTTGTGACAACCACTTCAATCACCCTGAGCACCCGCAGGTCCTTGTCATAAAGTGCCAAGTCAGGGATATAGCCGCCAATGGGCTGTAGCGAGTCTGGTATGACAACCCGATCTACATCTGCTAGAACATCCTCGAAAGTGGCTCCATCGAGAGTCGGAAGATGAACTGGTCCCTCACCTCCAGCATGCAGCATGTCCCAAATGAGCCCGACCGCATATTCGTGAAGAAAGGTCACGGGGTAGCCTTCCGTGCCTACATTCCTGCCCCACTCCTCTTGGCTGAGCATTGGCTTTTCCATTGCTTCCCCCAAATCCCACTGAATGCTTTCGAGCCACCAATCAATAGCCTACCCCGACGCCGCCATCCCCATCGCGGCATCCGCCGCCGTCAGCGTCAGCTCCAGGTCCTCCGGCGTGTGCACCGTCGACACGAACGCCGCCTCGAACGCCGACGGCGCGAAGTACACCCCCCGCTCCAGCATGGCGTGGAAGTACCGCGAGTACGCCCCCGCGTCCGACTGCGTCACCGCCTCCCAAGAGTCCACTGGCCCCGGGTTGAAGAACATGCTGAACAGCGACCCCACCCGGTTGATGGTGACCGGCACCTCGTGCGCGTCAGCCACCGCCTGCAACCCCGCCGTCAACTCCGACGCCGTCTCCTCGAGCCGCTCATACACCCCGAGCATCTGCACCGACTTCAGCGTCGCGATGCCCGCCGCGACGGCCACCGGGTTCCCCGACAGCGTTCCCGCCTGGTAGGCCGGACCCAGTGGCGCGACCTGCTCCATGACCTCGCGCCGCCCACCGTACGCCCCGATGGGCATCCCGCCGCCGATGATCTTGCCCAACGTCGTCAGGTCCGGCGTGACCCCGTACAGCCCCTGCGCCCCGCCGTGCGCGACACGGAACCCCGTGATCACCTCGTCGAAGATGAGCAACGCTCCACGTTCATTCGTTATGTCCCGCAGCCCTTGCAGGAACCCCGGCGACGGCAGCACGACGCCCATGTTGCCCGCCACTGGCTCCACAATGACGGCCGCGATCTCGTCGCCGTGCGCCGCGAATTGCTCCCTGACGCTGTCCAGGTTGTTATAGCCGGCCAGCAGCGTCTCCCCCGCATAGCTCGCGGGCACCCCCGCGCTGTCCGGCACGCTGAGCGTCGCCGCACCCGAGCCTGCCTTCACCAGCAGCCCATCCGAATGCCCGTGGTAGCACCCCACAAACTTCAACACCTTGGACCGGCCCGTGTACGCCCGCGCCACCCGGATCGCGCTCATGCACGCCTCCGTGCCCGAGTTCACCAGCCGCACCAGCTCGATCGACGGCAGCGCCTCGCAGATGAGCCGCGCCAGCTCCACCTCGCCCGGCGTGGGCGCGCCGAAGCTCGTCCCCCGGCTCGCCGACTCCTTCACCGCGAGCACCACCGACGGGTGGGCATGCCCCAGGATGAGCGGCCCCCACGACGCCAGATAGTCCACGTACTCATTGTTGTCCGCGTCCCACAACCGCGAGGCGCGGCCACGCAGGATGAACGGCGGCTCGCCGCCCACGCCCCGGAACGACCTCACGGGGCTGTTCACTCCGCCGGGTATGACCTTCTGCGCCTCTTCAAACAATCGCTTAGACAGGGTGTTGTTCATGCTGAATGCATCCTTGTACAAGTTGAGGTTGGTATGAAGTCAGCGCCGGTCACGACGCCTTCCGCCGCGTGAAGAGCAGCCCGCTCCAGGTGCCGTCGATGGCCGCGACCTTGTAGTCCACGAGCCCCGCAGCGAGGCCCGCCTCCCACACCGCCTGCTGTGTCAGGTCCGTCGCAACCCCCGAAGCCCGCTTGGGCCACGCTATCCACAACCCGCCACGCTCCTCGACAGCCTCGATAGCCGGCGCCAGCCCCTCCTCGAGCTCCGCTAGAGAGCGCACGAACCACACCGCGAGCGGGCTCGGCCCCGA
Source organism: Dehalococcoidia bacterium (assembly GCA_965249605.1). Taxonomy (GTDB): domain Bacteria; phylum Chloroflexota; class Dehalococcoidia; order Lucifugimonadales; family UBA1127; genus UBA1127. The sequence goes on along the minus strand of OZ252245.1, from coordinate 196,283 downwards.
CGTGTCCCACGCCAGCGACGCCCCCTCCGGCAGCGGGCCGAGCGTCTCCGCAAACTCCTCCGGCGTGTCCAGCAGCGCCACCGTCATTCCCGGCTTGACGCCCAGCTTTTTCGGCAACGGCGTGCCCGAGTACCCCGCGAACAACGATTCCGGCACCACCGGCGACTCCGGCGGATGTGCGATCGCCTCGGCCAGCGTCCCCCCGATGTCGTACCACGAGGCGTAGGCCGCGTCCGGCAGCGCCTCTCGCAGCCGCGCTACGTTCGCTGGGTCGCCCCCCGCGAACACCATCGGGACGTGCCGCGTCGTCTTGCGCTCCCGCAGCGAGATCGCCAGCTCCCGCATGTGCGACGGCACCCGCGTGATGTCGAAGACGTAGGCGTCCGGCGGCGTCTGCCAGACCTTCTTCAGCGCGTCCCGGTCGTCCAGCGGGTCAAAGGCCACGTCGTACCCCAGCGCGTGCAGCGCCGAGATACGCTCCACCGCTTCCAGCGGCCGCAGGTGCAACAGGCGAACCCGAGGCATGGCTAGTCGCTAACCTCAACGTCGATGCCCAACGGGCAGTGGTCGCTCCCCATGACCTCCGGCAATATGAACGCGCCCTTGATCCGGTCCGCCAGCGACGTGCTCGCGTAGAAGTAGTCGATGCGCCACCCCACGTTCCGGTCCCGCGCGCGAGTGATCATGTCCCAATAGGTGTAGTTGCCCGGCTCGTCGTTGAACATGCGGAGGGTGTCCAGGTGCCCGTGCTCCAGCAGCTTGTCGATCCACTCCCGCTCGATCTCCAGGAACCCCGACACCTTCTCGTTCTCCTTCGGCCGCGCCAAATCGATGGCCTTGTGCGCCGTGTTGACGTCGCCGCAGATGACCACGCTGCGCCCCGCCGCCGTCTGCGCGTCGATGTGCTCCAGGAAGGCGTCGTAGAAGCGCATCTTGTAGTCCAGCCGCACGTCGGAGCTCTTCCCGTTGGGGAAGTAGACGGCGTACAGGATGAAGTCGCCGTAGTCCGCGGCCAGCGTCCGCCCCTCGCTGTCGAACTCGTCGACGCCGAAGCCCACCGTGACCGACACCGGCTCCCGCTTCGTGAAGATCGCGACGCCGCTGTACCCCTTGCGCTCTGCGGAGGCGAAGTAGGCGTGATACCCCTCCATATCCGTCAGCGACTTGGGCAACTGCTCCGGTTGCGCCTTCGTCTCCTGGATGCATAGCACGTCCGGGTCCGCCTCCGCCATCCACTCCAGGAACCCCTTCTTGAGCCCCGCGCGGATGCCGTTCACGTTCCAAGAAAGCAGCCTGAGCGTCGACATTACTCCCCCCTCTGCAGCCAGCGGGCAACGTCCTTGGCGAAGTAGGTGATGAGGATGTCCGCCCCCGCTCGACGGATGGCGGTCAGGACTTCCATGGCCACCCGACCCTCGTCCAGCCAGCCCATCTGCCCCGCCGCCTTGATCATGCTGTACTCGCCGCTCACGTTGTACGCCGCCAGCGGGTGCGGGAACGCCTCCCGCGCCGCTCGAAGCACGTCCAGGTACGCCAGCGCCGGCTTCACCATCAGGATGTCCGCGCCCTCCGCGGCGTCCTGCTCGAGCTCCCGCATCGCCATCCGAGCGTTCGCCGGGTCCATCTGATACCCCCGCCGGTCGCCCACTTGCGGCGACGAGTCCGCCGCCACCCGGAACGGCCCGTAGAACGCCGAGGCATACTTCGACGTGTACGCCATCACCGGCGTGTCCTCGTACCCCGCAGCGTCCAGCGCCGAGCGGATCGCGCCCACCTGCCCGTCCATCATCGCCGACGGCGCGACGACGTCGGCCCCCGCCTCGACGTGCGACACCGCCGTCTTGGCCAGCAGCTCCAGCGTCGCGTCGTTGTCCACCGTCGCCCCGTCGAGAATGCCGCAGTGCCCGTGGTCCGTGTACTCGCACAGGCACACGTCCGTCACCACCGCCAGCCCCGGCGCGGCGGCCTTGATGGCCCGCACCGCCTCTTGCACGACGCCCGTCGGCGCGTACGCCTGCGTCCCCACACCATCCTTGTCGTTGGGCAGCCCGAACAGCAGCACCGCCGGGATCCCCAGCGACGCCACCTCCCGCGCCTCGTCCGCCAGCGCCGAGATCGGCAGCTGATAGCAGCCGGGCATCGGCTCGATGGGCTGCGGCGCCCCCTCGGCCTCCGTCACGAAGAGCGGGTAGACGAAGGACGACGCCGAAAGCCGCGTCTCCTGCGCCAGCCGCCGCACGGCGTCCGAGCCGCGTAGCCGCCGCAACCGCACCGTCGGAAACCCTGCCATGACTCCCTCCATGACCTCGCTCACGCCGGGGCGAGGTCCCCCCAGCGGCTCGTACTACCTTGTCTGCCGGGCGAACCACCCCTCAAGAGCGGCCACCATGCCCGGTATCGTATATTCCTCGCCGACGGCGTCCACCCGCACGCCGAGCTCCCGCGCCGTTTCCGCCGTCACCGGCCCGATGCACGCCACCGCGCACGCGTTCACCGCCGCGGCGTCGCCCCCCAGCGCCTCCACCAGCCCCCGCACTGTCGACGAGCTCGCAAACGTGACGGCGTCCACCCCCTCCGCAAACACGGCGCGGGCGCGCTCCGCCACGTCCTCACCTGGCGCCGCCCGGTAGAGCAACACCTCATCGACCGTGGCCCCGGCCCGCTGCAGCGCCTCCACCAGGACAGTCCGTCCGCCCTCCGCGCGAGGCAGCAGCACGCGCTCGCCCGCCGACAGCATGGGCGCGAGGCCCTCCGAAAGCGCCTCCGCCACGTACGATTCCGGCATGTAGTCTGCCCGGATGCCGTGCTCCTGCAGCGCCCGCTCCGTCCCCGGCCCGATGACCGCCAGTCGCGCGGCCCCGAGCGCCCGGGCGTCCAGTCCCCGAGCCGCCAGCCGCTCGAAGAACAGCCCCACGCCGTTCGCACTCGTAAACACCAGCCACGCGTACCCGTCCAGGCCGTCCAGCGCCTGGTCCAGCGTCGCCGCGCTGTCCAGCGGCTCGACGGCGATGACCGGCAGTTCCACCGGCGCCGCCCCGTGCTCTGCCAGCAGCAGGCTCAGCGCCGACGCCTGCTGCCGCGTCCGCGTCACAAGCACGCGCTTGCCGAAGAGCGGGCTCGTGTCGAACCAGCGTAGCTGCTCGCGCATCGCCGCCACCTGCCCGACAATCGTCACCGCCGGCGGTTGCAGCCCTGCGTCCCGCACCCGCTCCACGACATTCGAGAGGTCGCCTGAAACTGTCTTTTGACGCGGGGTTGTGCCCCACTCCACTACGCACACCGGCGTGTCCGGCGGCTTGCCCGCCCCCGTGAGCGCGCCAACCACCGACGGTAGCGTCTCGACGCCCATCAGCACCACCAGCGTGTCCACCCGCGCCATCGCATCCCAGTCGACGCCCGACGACGCCCGCGATGGGTCCTCGCTGCCCGTCACCACCGCGAACGTCGCCGCCACCTTGCGCTGCGTCACGGGAATGCCCGCGTACGCCGCCGCAGCGATGGCCGACGTGACGCCGGGCACCACCTCGAACGGCACGGATGCCGCCGCCAGTGCCAGCGCCTCCTCGCCCCCGCGTCCAAACACGAAGGGGTCGCCGCCCTTGAGCCGCACCACGTGCTTCCCTGCCGCGCCGTGCTCGACAAGCGCCGCGTTGATTTCGTCCTGCGACATCAGGTGACCGCCCCGACGCTTGCCCGCGTTGATCAGCAGCGCGTCCGGGCGCGCATGCGCCAGCAGCCGCTCGTTGATGAGCCTGTCGTGCACCACCACGTCGGCGGCCTGCAGCAACGCCAGCCCCTTCGCCGTGATGAGCCCCGGGTCGCCCGGGCCCGCGCCCACCAGCGAGACCTTGCCCGGACCGCTCATGCCTCGCCCTCCGTCAGCAGCGCCGACGCGCCCTGCTCCAGCAGCTTCTGTGCCAGCTCGGCGCCGAGCGCTTCTGCCTCCCGTGCGCCGCCTGCCACGAAGTCCTGGTAGAACGGCTCGCCGTCAGGGCTGGCAACCATGCCCACGACACGGATGGAGTCATTCATGACGCTGCCGTATGCGCCCATGGGGGTGCGGCACCCGCCGCCCATGGCGCGAAGAAACGCCCGCTCCGCCGTCACCTCAGCCCGCGTCGCCGGATGGTCCAGCGCCGTCAGCATGCCCAGCAACTCCGCGTCGTCCGCCCGCGACTGCAACGCGATGGCCCCCTGTCCCACTGCGGGGATGAATTTCAACGGGTCCAGCCGCTCCACCACCTCGGACTCGCGTCCCAGCCGGACCAGCCCGGCGAACGCGAGAACCAGGGCGTCGTACTGCCCGTCCTGCATCTTCCGTATGCGCGTCCCCACGTTCCCCCGAACGCCCGTCACCGCGAGGTCCGGTCGCGATGCCCGCACCAGCGCGGCCCGTCGAGGGCTGCTCGTCCCCACAACTGCGCCCGTCGGCAGCTCCGCCAGCGTCGCGCCGCTCCGGCTCACCAGCACGTCGCACGGGTCTTCCCGCTCCAGCACCGCGGCGATTGTGGAACCCTCTAGCAGCGTCGCGGACATGTCCTTTAGGCTGTGCACCGCAACGTCGATGCTCCTGTTCAGCAGCGCCATCTCCAGCTCTTTGGTGAACACGCCCAGGCCAAGCTCCTCCAACGGCGTTTCTTGGGATGCGTCTCCGGTGGTGGTCACAACTTGGATGTCCACGTCAATGTCAGGGTGATTGCTCCGAAGTTGTTCGACGGCCCGCTCCGCCTGCGCCAGCGCCAGGGGGCTGCCTCGAGTCCCCACGACGATGCGGCTGCGCTCCTTGGCGGCGTCGCCCGCGGCCATGGCTAGCCCCGCTCAGCGGAGATGCCGCTCGGGTCTTCCTCCGCCTCGTCTTCCGTCGCCTCGTCTTCTGTCGCCTCGTCCAGGCGGAAGAGCCACCGCAGGGTCGAGATGTCCTCCGGGCGCCCCTCGGCCTTCACCCGCGTGACCGGGTGGTGCAGCAGCTTGTTCACGAGTGCCCGACTCATCGCGGCCACCGTCTCCTGGTCCGCCTGTGGCAGGTGTGCCAGCCGCCGAAGCGCCCGCTCCAGCTCCCGCTCCCGCAGCGACTCCGCCTGCTCGCGTAGGTCCACCAGCGTCGGCACCACCCGCAGCGAGTCCCACCAGTCGTGGAAGCGCGTAACTTCCTCCTCGACGATGGCCTCCACCCGCGCGGCCTCCTGCTGACGGTGTTGCCGGTTCACCTCAGCCACCCGCTCGAGGTCGCTCATGTCCGCCAGCGTGACGCCCGCCATGTCTCGAACCGAGGGGTCGACGTCGCGCGGCAACGCGGCGTCCAGCAGCAGCAGCGGCCTGCCGTTGCGGCCCGCGGCTGCGTCAGACACGTCCGCCTGCGTCACCACGTAGCTCGGCGATCCCGTGCACGAGATGACGACGTCGTGTTCCAGCAGCGCCCCCGGAAGGTCGTCGAGCGGCAGCACAGCGGCCCCGCCGAGGTCTTCCGCCAGCTCCGCCGCGCGGTGCGGCGTCCGGTTCATCACCGTTAGCCGCCCGATGCCCGCGTTTTGCAGCGCCTGCGCCGCCAGCCGGCCCGCCTCGCCCGCGCCGACTACCAGCGCGTGTGCTTCCCCAAGCTGTCCCAACGTTCGCCGCGCCAGCTCCACGAACGCGTAGCTCACCGACTGCGCGTTCCGGCCGATGTCCGTCTCCCGCCGCGCCCGCTTGCCGACGCGCAGCGCCTGGTGGAATGCGTGCGTCATCGGCGAGTGCGCCGACTTCGCCGCAACCGCCGCCCCGAACGCCTCTCGCACCTGTCCCAACACCTCGGACTCGCCGAGGATCATGGAATCAAGGCTGCACGTCACCCGGAACAGGTGCCGCACCGCTGCATCGTGGTGGTGGGCGTACACGTACGGAGACACGCCCTCGTAGTCGACGCCGTACTCCTCGAGCACTCCCACTGCCGCCTCACGCGCCTCCTCCAAGTCCTCCGCCAGCGTGTAGAACTCCGTCCGGTTGCACGTGTGCAGCACGACGGCCTGCCCCGCCTCCGTAGAGTGGCGCATGCGCTCGGCCAGCAGCCGGTTCGCTCCCGCCAGGTCCGCCCCCACCACGGCAAGCAGCTCCAGCGCCTCCAGCGGCGCCGTGCGGTGGTTGACTCCCACGACTGCCAGCCTCACGTCGTCACCGCCTTGACCCAGTGCGGCCAGGACTCCAGCAGCTCCGTCAACCGCTCCTCCGCTCGCACCCGTTCTCCGTCTTGGTACAACCCCAGCACCTCCGCGTTCAGCGACGCCTGCCACCCTTCCGGGTCCACCGTGACCGAGCGCCCCCGCAGGTCCGCGCGCACCCGACCCACCATCTCCGCCAGGTCCGCGTACGCCAGCGCGTCGTTCGCCTCCAGCGACTCCCGCAGCTTTCGCGCTAGCGCCGGCGCTAGCCCGCCCGTCGACATCGCCAGCGTCACCGGCCCCCGCCGCACGATGCTCGGCGCGATGAACGTGCACAGGTGCGTCACGTCGACGACGTTCAGCGGCACGTTGCGCTCCGTCGCCTCCCTCGACACCGCCTCGTTCACCTCCGAGTCGTCCGTCGCCGCGATGGCAATGAACGCCCCCTCGAGGTCGCCCTGCGCGTAGGTGCGCTCATGCAGCGCGATGGCCCCGGCGTCCGCTAGCGCCCGCACTCCTGTTGTGCACTCCGGCGTGACGACCGTCACCTCCGCCCCGGCGTCGAGCAGTCCCTCAACCTTGCGTTCGGCGATGGTCCCGCCGCCAATGACGACGCACCGCCGTCCCTCTACGGTGAGGAAGACGGGATAGTGCTTGTGTGTTGCCGTACGCTGCGCCATCGTTCGCTCTCCGGGCCGCCTGACTACACGAAGTAGCGCACGCGCGTCTTCTTGTACTCGCGAGTGCTGTACAGCAGGATGTAGTCGTCGACGCCGGTCATCTCGGCCAGCTCCTTGGCCACGTCCTCGCACCGGCTCCGGCTTGTCGCGTGGATCATCGCGAAGTGGCTGTACGGCCAGTCCGGGAAGACGGGCCGCTCGTAGCAGTGGCTCACCCACTTGGAGTTCGCCAGCTCCTGCCCAACCTCAAGCTTGCGCTCTTCCGGCACGCGCCACACCGACATCGCGTTCGACCGGAAGCCCGCCTTGCGATGGTGCAGCACCGCGCTGAAGCGGCGCATGACCCCGCGCTTCTCGAAGCCCCGCATGATGTCGAACAGCCCCGCAGGCGTGACGCCCAGCCGCGCCGCCATGCCGTCGTAGGGCCGCACGTCCAGCGACAGGTCCTCCTGCACCTCGCGCACAACGTCCATTTCGTAGTCCGTCAGGTGCTCCACCTTGTTCCAGCTGTCGTTGTCCGGGCGGTAGTCGGCGGCGTTCCCTTCCTCGTTCACCATGTCGAAGTTCACGCCGATCTTGTAGAAGCGCAGCGTAGGCAGCAGCCGCCACGATTCGACGTGCGTTTCCTCCGCCATGCGCGCCGCCGTCTCCTCCAGGCTCTCGTACGGTGGCACTGCGAGCGTGAACCAGAGGTTGAACTCGTGCCCGACCCGCGCGTAGTTGTGGCTCACGCCCGGGTGCTTGTTGATGGCCAGCGCGCCCTTGTGCAACAGCTCCTCCGGGTAGCGGAACGCGATGAGCGACGTCTTGTAGCCGAGCCTGCGCGTGTCAAAGATGGCGCTGATCTGCCGCACGACGTTCTCCCGCCGCAGACGCCGGATCCGCTCGATGACCTCGTCCTCGCCAAGCCCCAACTCTTGCCCGATGGCCAGATACGGCCGCTCCTCCATGGGGAAGGCCGTCTGAATGACGTTCAGGACCTGCCGGTCCTGCAGGTCCATCTCTGCCGGGCGGGCCTCCGCCGCCGGGGCGCTACGCGCTTCCCTTGTTGCCATCACGGCTCCTTTCATACGCGTCAACCATGGCGATCATGATGACGTCGGCAATCGTCTCTACGTGGTGCCATGCCTGCGCCAGCGAGTCGGCGTCCGAGGCGCGCCGTCGCGCCATGGACCGCACCGACTCCGTCAGCGGCGTCCGAAAGAACACGAACGCCTCCATCAGCTCCCGCAGGCTCAGGCCCCGCTGCGTCAGCGCTTCCCCGTACTCCTCGCCGATGACCCTCACCTCGTCCAGCGCCTGCGCCGATGGCCGCTTGCGCTCCAGCAGGGTCTCCGTCACGTCCAGCAACCGGCGCCCGAACAGTCGCAGCCGGCCCCGTGTGGCCTCATCCATCGCCTCGTACCAGGGGAAGATCTCGGTCCGGTCTCCCTGCAGTAGCCGCCTGATGCGGCGCGTCGTCACGGATGTGACGGTCTGCGAGGGCATGACCCGCCCTGTCGGCGAGTCCGCCGCGCGTTGCATCGCCGTCAGCAGGTCCTCCCGCAGGAAGCGGCGGTGCCCCCCCGGCGTCCGGAACGCGCGAATGACGCCACTGTCCGCCCAGTTGCGCAGGGTGGACTCGTTCACGCCCAGCATGCGGCAGGCGTTACCCAAGGACACCCATCGTCCACCGGCCTGTTTGCCCTCGGTCTGCTGCATCGTTCCTCGTAAAAATCTAGGTAAATCTAAGAATTCTTCGATAATCGCAGAACCGTACTAAGATATCATGTGCGCTAGTGAGCGTCAACACAAACTTTGCCTGCGTATGAGGGGAGAACCGGCGCTCTGAACCGCGTCCCTCTCTAGCCGCGCAGCCCCTACCCCGAGCGCTCCGGCCACACTGGCTCGTGGTGCCCGAGCGGCACCGTCGGCCGCTCCCAGTGCGCCGCCGTCTCCGACATCTGCACGACGGGCCCCAGGTGGCTCAACCGCCCGTGCGGCGTGTCGCTCGTCGTCGACCACCGTGCGATTTCGTCGTCCCCGAACTCCTCCGGCACGCCCTGCAGCCCAGCCTCTGGGACTTGGCCGCGGTTCACCAGCCAGCGCCCAGTTTGCGCCAGAGAGGCCCGCACCAGCCAGCTCCCGCCCTCCGTCGCCCGCCGGTGCAGCGCCACCATCGTCCCGAACGCCATCAGGTACCCCGTCAGGTAGTCGATCGCCGACACCGGGTAGAATTCCGGCCCCGGCTCCTCCCCCGGGAAGAGCTCGCCCTGCCGGTCCGTGATGCCGCTCACCGTCTGAATCACCGTGTCGAAACCCCGGCGGCCCGCCCACGGGCCCACGCGCCCGAACGCCGACAGCGAGACGTACACGATGCCCGGCCGCACTATCGCAAGCTCCTCCGGCGAGAGCCCGCGCTCCGCCAGCGTCCCCGGCCGGTACCCCTGCGAGAACACGTCCGTCTCGCGCACCAGCCCCAGTAGCGTCTCCCTGTTGCGCGCTTCTCGCAGGTCCAGGTGCGCCGAGAGCTTGCCGTGGCCCGTGTCCATCTCCTGCCCGGGATGGCTCGGCAGGTGCGCGCCGGTGATGCGCAGCACGTCCGCCCCATGCTCGGCCAGCGTCCGTGCGCAGCTCGGCCCGGCCAGCACCCGCGTCAGGTCCAGCGCCCGCACGCCCGACAGCGGCCGCGAGCCCTCCGGCAGAGCCTCCCGCGGGCTGTCGCCAATCTTGTCGATCTCCAGCAGTGGCAGCGTCGCGACCGCGGCCGCTTGCGGGTGCTCGGCCCATTCCGCCATCGAGCGCACCATGCCGCCCGCGCCCTTCGCCGCGATGATCGCCTCTTCCAGCTCCAGCCCCTTCCACCCGGCCACGGCCTTCGTGATCGCCGCGCGGTCCTCCTCGACGCCCAGCACGCCCAGCGCCGCTTCGCGGTGGTTGGGGAAGTTGCAGTGCAGGTAGCTCCAGCGACCGTCCGCGGTCGGGTACACGCCCGCTACCGACGACCGCTCGCCCGGCACACGCGCGCCGTCCAACCGCATGTACCGGCTGCTCCGTAGCGAGGCCGTCGCCTGCCGCGCGTCCACCCCGACGCCCTGCCGCCGTCCCGTCCGCAGCGCCCACAGCGCCGACACCGCGAGCCCCACCGCCCCCACCGCAGCCGCGGAGGTCTCCCCGATGCGGAAGGGCGTCGGCAGCACCGGGTCCACCCCGCCGGAGAACTTCACTCCGGCGGAGAGCCCCGCGCTCCAGCCCACGGTCATGAGAATGCTTGCAAGTGCTTGGTCAGACATGGTAGGTCACGCTCCTTGGCCGTCGGCCTTGAATGGCCTGAATTATATGCACGCGGACGCTGGGGCGCCATGTCACTGACGCCAGGCCCGCCCGGGGGAGTACAATGCCCCTCAACAGCCCAGCATGAATGCGGATCGTCGTGACCTGGGCACGGGAGGCCCCGCGTTGCAGCGCTCGTTCTGGTGGAGGAAACTCTTTCCGCTTCCGTGGCGCAGCCTGGAGAGCGACCGCGAACGCCTGCTACGCCGCCTGGCCGACCGCCACAGCGCCCGTGTCGTCGACGCCATCGCCCGGACGCCGCGGGAAGACATGGTCCCGGCCGAGTACCGGGAGTTGGCCTACCGCGACGGCCCCCTGCGCATCGGCTACGGCCAGACCATCTCCCAGCCCACCATGGTCGCCATCATGACGGAGGCCCTTGACCCGCAGCCATGGGAGCGCGTCCTCGAGGTCGGCGCCGGCAGCGGCTACCAGGCCGCCGTGCTCGCGCTGCTCGCCGCCCACGTCGTGTCCGTCGAGCGCGTGCCCGAGCTGACGCACCGGACGGCTGCACTGCTTGACGCGATGGGCTTTGCTGAATGCGTCACGGTCCGGCAGGCCGGCGACGCCCTCGGCTGCCCGGAGGACGCCCCCTTCGACGCCATCATCGTCTCCGCCGGTGCCCCCAGGCCACCCCTGTCGCTGCTGGAACAGCTGACCCCGCGTGGGCGGCTCCTCGTCCCCGTGGGCCCCAGCAAGGAGCAACGCCTTCTCCTCCTGACACGCACGGAGCACGGGCACACGACCCGCGACTTTGGTGGGTGCAGCTTCGTGCCTCTCATTGGCCCCGGCGCCTGGCCCGCCGAGGACTGAATTCCCGATTCCGTCATGGCGCACCGGGGTGCCCGTGCTATACTGTCATGGCTATGCCCAGCTTGACTCTGCAATCGAAACACCTGCTATCTATGTCCGACCTGACGCCGACGGAGATCTGTGCCTTGGTGGAGCGGGCCCGCGACATCAAGCGAGTCCCCGACCCCGCCAGGCCGATGCAGGGCAAGACTGTCGCGCTCCTCTTCGAGAAGCCCTCGCTGCGCACGCGCGTCAGCTTTGAGGTCGCCACCGCCAACCTTGGCGGCAACTGCCTCTACCTCAGCCCGCAGGAGGTCGGCATCGGCGGACGCGAGGCCGTCAGCGACGTCGCCCAGGTGCTGTCCCGCTACGTGGACTGCATCGTCTACCGCTGCTACGACCACGCCACCCTCGTCGAGCTCGCCCAATACGCCACCGTGCCCGTTATCAACGCCCTCTCCGACGACGAGCACCCCTGCCAGACCCTCGCCGACCTGACGACGGTGTTGGAGCAGCGCGGCAGATTGCCCGGCACTACCATCGCCTTCATCGGCGACGGCAACAACGTCGCTCGGAGCCTCGGCCTCGGCGCCGCCGCCACCGGAATGCACTACCGCATCGCCTCCCCGGAGGGCTACGGTCTCTCCCCTGACGACGAGCGCGCCATCGAGGCCCTTGCCGCGGCCAATGGCGGCAGCGCGGTATTCCTCCGCGATCCGCGCGATGCCGTCGACGGCGCAAACGTCGTCTACACCGACGTTTGGGCCAGTATGGGCCAGGAGGACGAGGCCGCCATCCGCAAGGAGGTCTTCCTCGGCTACCAGGTCAACCCGGAACTCATGTCCCACGCCGCGCCGGACGCCGTCTTTATGCACGACCTGCCCGCCCACTACGGTGAGGAGGTCCCCCACGGCTTCCTCAACGACCCGCAATCCGTTGTTTTCGACCAGGCGGAGAACCGCCTGCACGCACAGCAAGCGTTATTGGAGGCCATCCTTGGCTAGTGAAGCGGCAACAGAGGAGTCGTATACCGGGCAGGACGCGGGCGTTATGCCCGTCGTCGCCATTATCGGTCGCCCCAACGTCGGCAAGTCTACCCTCTTCAACCGGCTCACCGGCCAGCGCCGCGCCGTCGTCGCCGATGAGGCCGGCACCACCCGTGACCGCGTCATCACCCCCATGGAGAGCCGGACACGGCGCTTCTTCCTCGTCGACACCGGCGGCATTGACCTCGGCAACAACGGCCCCATCGGCAGCAAGGTCTATCGGCAGGTCCGCGCCGCCCTCGAGGACGCCGACGTCATCGTCTTCCTCACCGACGCCATTGATGGCCTGCAGCCCGCCGACGCGGAGATCGCCGACTCCCTCCGACGCCTCAACGCGCCCATCGTCACCGCCGTCAACAAGACCGAGGGCCCGAAGCGCCGCTTGGCCGCCACTGAGTTCTTCAACCTCGGCCTCGGCGACCCCATCTCCATCAGCGCCATCAAGGGCGAGGGCTTGGACGAACTCCTCGACGCCGTCGAAGAACAACTTCCGCCCGGCGACGATGCGGAGCTCGATGAGGGCTTCCTCCGCCTCGCCATCGTCGGCCGCCCGAACGTCGGCAAGTCCAGCCTGATGAACGCCATCACCGGCGAGGAGCGCGCCATCGTCGACGAGACCCCCGGCACCACCCGCGACTCCCTCGACGCCTGGGTCAGCTACGACGGCAATCCCCTCCTCCTCATCGACACCGCCGGCATGCGCCGCCGCGGCCATATCGTGCCCGGCCCTGAGAAGTTCAGCGTCCTCCGCTCCCTCCAGGCCATCGAGCGCTGCAACGTCGCCGTGCTGGTCATGGACGCCACGGAGCTCGCCACGTCCCAGGACGTCCATGTGGCCGGCTACGTGCTCGAGTCCTACCACGCCATGGCCATCGCCATCAACAAGTGGGACCTCGCCAAGGATGTGGGCCTGAACGAGAATGAGGCCATCCAGGAGGTGCGCAAACGCCTCCATTGGGCCCCGTACGCGCCCATACACTTCGTGTCCGCCGTCACCGGCGAGGGCCTCGACGGCCTCATGACCACGGCGGTAGAGCTCTATCACGAGCAGTCGACGCAGATCGGCAACGCCGTGCTCAACAATACCCTTGTCGAGGCAATGGCCAAGCACCCGCCCCGGACCCAGGGCCGCCGTCAGCTCCGCCTCTACCGCGGCGAGCAGAGTCAGGTGCATCCGATTGGCTTTACCCTCTTCGTCAACCACCCGGAAATTGTGCACTTCTCCTACCGCCGCTACCTGCTGAACACCATCCGCAACGCCTTCTCCATCCGGCGCGTCCCGATCCGGCTCGACTTCCGAAAGGGCGCCAGAAGGCGCGGGCCATGAACGCTATGGTGGTATTCGTGCTGGTCGGCGTCGTGTCCTACCTGCAGGGCGCCATACCGTGGGGGCTGCTCATCGGCCGTTGGAGCCGCGGCGTCGACGTCCGGCAGACGGGCAGCGGCAACATCGGCAGCAGCAACGTCCTCCGCACCGTCGGCGCCAAGGCCGCGGGCCTCGCGCTGGTGCTCGACGTCGCCAAGGGCGCCGTCCCCGTCCTCGCCGCCCGCGCCATCGCCGACGCTATCGGTCTCACCGAAGCGCAGGGCGCCGGCCTGCAGGCGGTCGCCGCCTTGACGGCCCTGGCCGGGCACAGTTGGCCCGTCTACCTCAAGTTCCGCGGCGGCAAGGGCGTCGCGACGGGCGTCGGCGGGCTCTTCATGCTGTTCCCGTGGGGCGGCGTCACGGCCCTCCTCATCGCTCTCGTGATCATGCGCGTCACGCGGTACATTTCCCTGGGCAGCGTTATCGGCGTCACCATTGGCGCCGGCTCGCTCGTGCTCTTCTGGCTGCGTGGCGACTTCCACTGGGCCTACGCCCTGCACGCCTTTGTGGGCTGGGCAATCATCATCGGCCGCCACCACGGCAACATCCGGCGCCTCATCTCCGGAACCGAGGCCCGCCTCGGCGATTCCGCCGCCCCGCCGTCGCCACAGATGCAGCCTGAGGCCTGAACGTGGCGCGCGTTACAGTGGTCGGCACAACGAGCTGGGGCACCACCCTTGGCATCCTGCTGGCCCGCCGGGGCATCCCGGTCACCCTGTTGGCCCGCACCCCTGAGGAAGCCGAGACCCTCACCCAGGACCGTGAGAACCGCCGCCTGCTGCCAGGCACGCCGTTCCCCGACCCCCTCACCGCGTCATCCGACGCCGGCGCCGCCCTCGACGGCGCGGACCTCGTGGTGCTCGCCACCCCCGCGCAGCGCTTGCGGGGTAACCTTCCCGCCCTCCGAGGCCACCTCCGCGACGAGGCGGTGCTCCTTAGCGCCATCAAGGGCCTCGAACTCGAAACCGGCCTGCCCATGACGCAGGTCCTCAAGGCCGAGCTCCCGGAGGTTGGAGAAGACCGCGTCTGCATCCTCTCCGGCCCCAACCTCTCCCGTGAGATCGTCGAGGAGAAGCCCTCCTCCGCCGTCATCGCCTGCCACGACCCCAGCGTCGCCGAGTGGGTGCAGGAGCTCTTCAACTCACCCAGCTTCCGCGTGTACACCAACGACGACGTCGTGGGCGTGGAGTTGGGCGGTGCCCTGAAGAACGCCATCACCATCGCCGCGGGCATCAGCGACGGCCTCGGGTACGGGGCCAACGCCAAAGCCGCCCTCATCACGAGGGGACTGGCAGAGGTGACCCGGTTGGGCGTGGCGTGCGGCGCAAAGCCCCTCACCCTCGCCGGCCTCTCCGGTCTGGGTGACATGGCTGCCAGTTGCTTCAGCAACCTGAGTCGCAACCGCTACGTCGGAGAGCAGGTGGGTAAGGGGGTGCCGCTGTCCGAGGTATTGGCGGGCATGGTGCACGTCGCCGAGGGCGTCGACACCATCGCGGCGGCGCTCGTGCTCGCAAAACGGTACGACATGGAGATGCCCATCACGGAAGTGACCGCCCGCATCCTCTTCGACGGCGTCGGCCCGCTAGAGGCGACGTCGTGGCTGCTGAACCGCGCTCCCGGCCAGGAGTGGCCGTCAGAGCTCCACTAGCCGCGCCCGAAACTAGCCGCGACGAAAACACAGCGCGAGCCAGTCCTCCGTCTGCTGTGTCTCCATCTCCACGAACCCCGCGGCCAGCATGGCTTCCCGCACCTCGTCCCCGCGCTCTTCGAGCACCCCGGACGCAACGAGCGTTCCGTCCGGCCTGAGCGTCTCCACGAGGTCTCCCGCAAGCTCGACCAGCACCTTCGCCGAGATATTCGCGACGGTCAGGTCCAGCCCCACCGCCTGCGGGTGCGGCAGCGTCCCTCGCGCAATGCGCACCCGCCGCGACAGCCCGGCGGCCTTGAGGTTCCGTCGTGACGCCCGAATTGCGTCGGCCTCCGTGTCCAGCGCCAGCGCCCATTCCGCGCCAAGCAGCAGCGCGGCCTGCGACAGCAGTCCGGACCCTGTGCCCAGGTCCAGGATGCGCATGCCCGGCTGCACACGGCGTTCCAGTTGCTCCAGGCACATGCGCGTCGTGGGGTGGTGCCCCGTGCCGAAGGCCAACCCCGGGTCCAGCGTCAGCACGATGTCCCCCTCCTCCGCCTCGACTTCGTGCCACGTTGGGCGCACCACCAGCCGTCCGCCGATCCGCAGTGGCTGGAAGTGGGCCTTCCAGGCTTCCTCCCACTCCCACGGCGTCACCGTGCGCACTTCCAGCGGCGATAGCGGCTTGATCAGCCCCATGAGCTGCACGCCCGCATGAATGCGCGCCACCCTGTCGGCGGATCGGCGGTCCTTCGGCACGTACGCCCTGACGATGACCGGCCCGCCAGTCGGGGGTGATTCGCCCTCGTCGGGGTTGAACCCCCCTGCCTCCTCCACCACGACCTGCCGGCGGCCGTACCGCTGGAACAACTCCACCAGCGGCTCCACCAGCTCGGGAGAGGCATGCACGGAAAGCTCTAGCCAGTCCATATTGCGCGCTCCATGGGCAGATGCAGTAGCCGGTTGGGGCAGGTCGGTACGAGTGAGTACACGAGAGGGGAGGGGTTTGCCATCATGGAGGGACTAGCTGCTCTCTCCGGTGAGGACGTCCTTCAGCTTGCGGAACCAGGATTTCACGCCCATGGCGGAGTAGGTTTCCTCGTCCTCTTCCAGGGAGTCGGAGAGAGACTCAAACAGTTCCTTGGTTCTGGGGCTCATTTTCTGCGGCGTTATGACCGTCACCAGGCCTATGAGGTCGCCAGGTCGCCCGTTGTGCAGGTTGGGGACGCCCTTGCCGCGCTTGCGAAGAATGGCGCCGGACTGCACGCCGGCGGGGACCTCAAAGGCCTCCGGTTCGCCGTCCAGCATGGGGATTGCGATGGTCGTTCCTAGCGTCGCGTTGGCCACGTTCAGCGGCAGGTCGAATACCAGGTTCTCCTTGTCGCGACGGAAGAACATATGAGGCTTCACCGTCAGGCTCACGAAGACATCGCCCGGGCGGCCGCCGTTGACGCCCGTATCCCCTTCTGCGGCCAGCCGGACTCGCATGCCGTCCTCTACGCCTGCGGGGACGTTCACCATTACTTTCCGGGTGGACTTTTCTCGGCCGGTCCCCTTGCAGGCCGTACACGGTGTCGGTATTGTTTGGCCAAACCCGCGGCATGAGGGACATGCCACCACTTGCACAAACTGCCCAAAGACGCTGTTTTGTGTCCTGCGCACCTGCCCTGAGCCCCCGCATGTGGTGCACTGTTCCTTCGTTGTGCCGGGCTCGGCCAGGTCTCCTTGGCAGGTTGCGCACGTCTCCTGACGTGTGATCTGCACCTCTCGTTCCACGCCAAGGGCGCCTTCCTCAAAGGTGATGGTCAGGGCATACTGCAGGTCCCGCCCCTTGGCCGATGTGTTGGCCTGTCCGCGGAACCCGCCGAAGAAGGCGTCGAAGATGTCGCCGACGCCGCCGGGGAAGTCGAACCCGTCGAACCCGCGCCCCGGGAAACCGCCGTTGGGGTCAATGTCCGCACGGCCATACCTGTCGTACGTCCGTCGCTTCTCCGGGTCGATGAGGACCTGGTAGGCCTCGTTGATCTCCTTGAACCGCGCCGCCGCGTCCTTGGCCTTGTTGCGGTCAGGGTGCCACTCCATGGCCAGACCCCGGAACGCACGCCGGATCTGCTCCTCCGTCGCATCGCGGGGCACACCTAGAAGATTGTAGTAGTCCTTCTGCGTTGCCATAGGCTCTCGAGGTTTCCAGTCGTCAGCATCTGTGGGGCGCCGGAATATACCGAATCATTGTATCACGAAGCCAGGCCCAACTGAGACGTGCTGGCTACAATTCCTACTGAGCGGAATTCGCCGGTGGTTCAGGGTCCGTGTCCGCCCCATCCCCCTGAGTCGGACCGTCGCCGGTGTTTTCGGCGGCCTCGTCGTCGCTGGCAGCATCCGGCGATGGAGTATCCGTCTCCACGGTGGCCGCCACGTTGCCGTTGCCCACCGTCACCAGCGCCGGCCGAAGGAGCCGCCCGCCGACGGTGTAGCCCCGCTGCACGACCTCCACCACCACACCCTCTTCGCCGTCCACATCGGATACGGCCTGGTGCTGCCGCGGATCGAACTGCTGGCCAGGCTCCACCTCCAGGCCCTCCAGCCCGCGGGCGACCAGATGCGACTCCAGCTTCTTGTAGACCAGCCACACCCCTTCGATCCACGTCAGGGAGAGGAGGTTTGCCGGGACTGACCCGAAGGCCCGCTCAAAGTCGTCGAGCACGGAGAGAATCTGCTGCATGAGCGCCGCTGTGGCCCATTGGGCCATCTCTTCCTGGTCGCGCTCCACTTGCCTGCGGAAGTTCTGCAGGTCGGCTTGGGCGCGCTGCCAGTTGGCCATGTAGCGCTGCGCCCGCTCCTCCAACTCCTGCACCCGAGCCGTCAGGTCCTCCGTCGCGGGCTCGGATCCCTGCTCGTTGTCCGGAGAATGGTTTGGGGCCTCCGGTTCGTCGCCCGTGGCCCCACGCTCTGCGTTGTGTTGTTCCATGCCGCTCCTAGGGCGAGATGCCCGCCTCTTCCAGCATGCCGCTCATCAGCGAAGACACGTAATGAACACCGGCAATCGTGCGTTCGTAGTGCATGCGCATGGGCCCTACGATGCTCACGGTGCCAAACACCTGCCCCTCAACGCCGTAGCGCGTGATGACCAGGCTCATCGGCTTGAGCGCGTCCTCCCGGTTCTCCGCGCCAATGACGAATCGCATCTCCCCGACGCCGGGCCGCTCCGTGAGTACCGCCTCTGCCAGCCGTCGGCTCTCCAGGGCATCGATGAGCTCGCGCACCTGCGACCCGCCGCTGAACTCCGGCTGTTCCACCAGGTGACGCAGCCCCTCGACGATGTAGTCCGCGAATGCGGCCCCGTCCTCTTCCTCCAGGATGCGCAGCGTCGTGTCGACCACCTCGCGCTCCAGCGCCGAGTCCGCTACCTCCTGCCCGAGCACGTCGTTGTATGCCAGCCCGCGGACCCGGCCGTTCAGTCGGTTCGTCAGCGCCGTCAGTTCCTCTTCCGACACCGGCTCCGTCAGCGGCACCAGCTCTTTGCGCAGCCGCGCTTCCTGCAGGACCAGCACCTGCATGATCAGCAGTTCGTCCAGGAAGACCAGCTGCAGGTTGCGTATGCGTGTCTGCACGTTCCTCGGCATGCTGACCAGCGCCAGGTTGTTCGCAAGCTGCGCCAGCAGCCGCGCCGAAAGCCGCGCCCACACGTCGACGTCACGTCCCGCCCCCGCGAGTTGCGTCCGCAGGCTGCGCTTGATCTCACCAGGAAGCTCCGGCGTCCCGGCGAGCCCCTCCACGTAGTAGCGATAGCCCCGGTCCGTGGGCACACCCCCCGCCGAGTGGTGCGGCCGGCTGATGTAGCCCTCTTCCTCAAGCACCGCCATCTCGTGACGGACCGTCGCCGCGCTGATGTCCAGCCCCGATTGCCGCGTCACCACGTCCGAGGGCACAGGCGCAGCCGTCCCAACGTGGTGCGACAGTATGATCTTGAGGATGGTCTCTTGTCTTGTGGATAGGGGTTCCTGCACAGCATTACCCATATACAAGATGGTGCGTCCAGATACAGCACGGTAGCACCCGCCAAACCGCAGTGTCAAGACAAGCAGCCGCCTCGCAACACGAGATCTGTGCCTACACGAAGAGGGCTCCATCCGACGTCCCTCGCCATGCACCCTCCTCGCCCTAGCGCGCCGTCCCGCCTTCGCCCCCCACTCGACTTCCAGCGCAGGCAGGAATCCAGAAGGGTGGCGGCGCCCCACCACCAACCCTCATCGCGACCCCAACTCCTCTAACACCCCGTTGTAGGGGCGATTCGCGATTCCGATCACCCTGAGGCTCTCGAAGCCTGTCCTGAGGGCACACGAAGGGGGCCGTCCCGCGAGAGCGGGACTTTCCCCCTCCGCCACCAGCAGCGCCTACCGGCCCGCACACCCCCATCGTCGTTCCCGCGAAAGCGGGAAGGTGAGTTCACAATCCAAGTGCAACACCTGATCGTCAAGGGTCTCGGCGGGCGTGCGGTAGCCGAGGCACTTGCGGGGGGTATTGTTGTACAGTTGGATGGCCTGCGTAAAGGCCGCTTCGGAGAGGTCAGCCAGCCGGGTCTTGCGGGGGAGCGGGCGCCGAAGGCGGCCGATGGCGTTTTCCACGCCGCCCTTCTGCCAGGGGGATCGGGTATCGCAGAAGAAGGTCTGGATGCCCAGGGCGTGGAGGCGGTAGTGGCGGGCGAACTCGGTGCCGTTGTCGAAGGTGAGGGTCTGGCGCCACGCCGGGGGAAGGGCACCCAGCAGGCGCTCCAGGGTAGCTGCGGTGGCGTCGGCTCTCTTGCTCCCTTGGCGGACCGCCACCAGGAGGCGGGAGGCGCGCTCGTGGAGGGCCAGGACCACCGCCCCCGACCGCCCGAAGCTCATCAGATCCGCCTCCCAGTGGCCAAAGGTCTCCCGCTTCGCCACCGCCAACGGCCGCTGGTGGATAGGGGTGCGGTGGGCGATGAAGCGAGCGGAGCTGCTGCGCCCCCGTCCCCGCCAGCCCCGTTTGGTCTTGCCCTGGGGGAGGCAGCGGGACCACCGGTAGTCCTTGACCCGGGCTTGCTGCCGGTAGACGAACCGGTAGATGCTCTCGTGGCAGAGCACCCGGCCTCCTGCTTCCCGGGCCAACCGCTCCGCGATCTGCTGCGGCGACCACCGCCGGGCAAACCCCGCCAGCACGCGATCCCGCAGGGCCGCGTCCCGTTCCAGCCGGGCCCCCCGCCACCGCCGGCTGCGGGCCGCCTGCTGGGCGTAGTCGGGTGCGTAGCGCCCCGCGGGCATGCCGTTGCGCTTCAGTTCCCGAGCCACCGTCGATGGCGCGCGATCCAGAGCTGCAGCAATTTGCCGCTGCGACGCACCTGCGGCTTGTAGGTGGGCAATCCGAAACCGCTCATATCCAGACAACTGCTTGTACTCCATGCCAACACCTTACTCTGGTGTTGCACTTCGTTTGTGAACTTAGCGAATCCAGAGGGGCAGGGCCGGGTGGGGCCGTCCTCCGTTCGCCCTGAGCCTGTCGAAGGGCCTCTGCCGCGCCCCCACTCTCGCCCGCCCGCACCCTTCGTCATTCCCCCACACTTTCGTCATTCCTGCGCAGGCAGGAATCCAGAGGGGCAGGGCTGAGGGGCATCCCCTCCACCACCCAACCCCTCTCCTCGCGCCGTCCGTAGGAGCGATTCGCGACTCCGATCACTCTGAGGCTCTCGAAGCCTGTCCTGAGGGCACTCGAAGGGGGCCGTCCCGCGCCAGCGGGAACACACCCTGACACCAACCCCTCGCGCCCACGCCAACGCCCCCGCTACCCTCCCCTCATGGAATACGCATGCAAGGAAATGAAACAGGACATCGCCTCCACTTCTGCACCATGGCGCTCCTTGCCCGCATGGTCCGTATCGACAACGACGTGCGGTTCGAACCCTGACAGCCGAGGGTTGTTTGTAACGGGGGCAAAAGTTGGTACCGCAAATTTTTGTAGCTGGAGACGAAGACACCAGCTACGACCACTAAGACGAAGACAACCCTGCGCAGCTACAACGGATCGCGAAACAACCCCCGGGCGCCCCTGCACCCGCCGCGCCGGCGAGCAACCAGAACCAGCGGCGGCTCAGGTGGGGTTGAAGGAAGAGGTAAAGCCCAAATTGAAAGGCAGACCCGTGGGAACAGCGTGTGGAGACACCGGTGGGGACCCGCGCCCACTCCTCCGAGGCCGCCTTCCCTAGCGTCACCCACCCGTGCACCAGCCGGTGTACCGCCGCCAGCCCCGCAGCTGACGCCGTCCACCCCAGCGGCTTGTCGCCCGGCACGCCCGTGGCCGCCGACGCGGTATGACCACGCCATCGTTCGCGTAGGTGTTAGCTAATTCGCTGACAGATGTTGCTGAAAAGCTAGTGGGGTCTTGCCGCCAAGCCCTTGGTAGGGCCGCAGGGCATTGTAGTAGAGCAGGTACTCCACCAACTCCTGTTTGAGCTCTTCTACGGACTCGAAGGTGGTGCCGTCCAACAGGTCGTCGTTCAGGGTCCGCCAGAAGCGCTCCACCTTCCCGTTGGTCTGGGGGCGGTAGGGCCGGGTGTAGCGATCGGTGATCCTTGACTCCCGCTGCATCCGTTTCACCGGGTGGGTGTCGGGACGCCGCGGCGACGCCAGTTCCGTCCTGTTGCCGGTCAAGATGGCCGCAAAGCGCACCCCATTTTCGGCCGACAGCAGGTTGAGGCTTTTGAGGGTGGCGAACATCATCGTGAGGCTCTTGAGGTCCGCCGCCACCTCCGTCCAGGCCAACCGGGTACAGGCATCCACCACCGAGACCAGGTAGTACCGCTGCCTGGCCCCCAGGACAGGTCCTTGCTCAGGTGGTGGCAGTCCAGGTGCCCCAGTTCCCCTGCCCGGGTCTTGATGATCTGCCGCTTGGTCTGCTCCATGGGTGTGGTCATCCGATTCAAGCCGTGGCGCCGAGTGATGGCGTAGATGGTCGACGGCACCGTGGTGCGTACCTTTAGGACGGGTTTGAATATGGCATAGATCTCATAGCGGTTGGATGCCCTTGCGCCGCTGCGCCAGTACCTGCACCTCAATGGCCTCGGCGGTGCGCCGACTCTTCCACTTGGGCCCCCGCTTTTGCGGCAGGAAGGCCGCATCCGCACCTAGCAGGCAGTAGCGCCGATAGTATTTGGCGAAGGTCTGCCGGTCGGTGCCATGAAACCGGTGGAAGTCCTGGACAAACCGGATCTTCGGATGCTTCTTTCGCTTGACCAGCAGATACTCCTGAATCACGAACCGCCACTTGCCTTGGTAGTTCCGCACCCGCCGTCCTCGCGCCGCCACCAATCGCGAAGAACTCTGCCCACGCGAAGAGGGGCGGCTTTCGCCGCCCCTCTTGTTTTGCCCTACTTGGCTTTGCGCCTATCGCGCGTTAGCCGGTTACCGTCGCGCAGATGACGTAGACCTCGAGGGTCCAGCTGCCGCTCTCTGCCGACAGCTCCGATGCCGACGCCTCCACCACAGCGGCTTGTCGCCCGGCACAACCGTGGGCGCCGACGCCGTGATCACCACGCCGTCGTTCGCTCCCGTCGCGCGTTAGCCGGTTACCGTCGCGCAGATGACGTAGACCTCAAGGGTCCAGCTGCCGCTCTGTGCCGACAGTTCCGATGCCGACGCTGACCAGCCCAGCGGCTTGTCGCCCGGGACGCCCGTGGGCGCCGACCCCGCGATGACCACGCCGTCGTTCGCACCCGTCGTGCTCGCGCCGCCACCAATCGCGAAGAACTCTGCCCACGCGAAGAGGGGCGGCTTTCGCCGCCCCTCTTGTTTTGCCCTACTTGGCTTTGCGCCTATCGCGCGTTAGCCGGTTACCGTCGCGCAGATGACGTAGACCTCGAGGGTCCAGCTGCCGCTCTCTGCCGACAGCTCCGATGCCGACGCCTCCACCACAGCGGCTTGTCGCCCGGCACAACCGTGGGCGCCGACGCGGTGATGACCACGCCGTCGTTCGCACCCGCCGTCCTCGCGCCGCCGCCAATCGTGAAGAGGTCTGCCCGCGCAAAGAGGGGCGGCTTGCGCCGCCCCTCTTGTTTTGCCCTACTTGGCTCTGTGCCTGTCGCGCCTTAGCCGGTTACCGTCGCGCAGATGACGTAGACCTCGAGGGTCCAGCTCCCGCTCTGTGCCGACAGTTCCGATGCCGACGCTGACCAGCCCAGTGGCTTGTCGCCCGGGACGCCCGTGGGCGCCGACCCGGTGATTACCACGCCGTCGTTCGCACCTGCCGTGCTCGCGCCGCCGCCAATCGCGAAGAGGTTCTCGCCCGCGTCCGAGCACATGGCCGACGCGCTCTTGTCGTCGCTGCTGGCCGCGCTGCTCGACTTCACCAGCGTCAGGTTGCTGATGCCGGACACGCCCTGGATACCCTGTGGTCCGTGAGGACCCTGTTGGCCCTCAGTTCCGGGGGCGCCGCGCTGTCCAGGCGAGCCCTGCGGGCCGGTCGGGCCTGCGGGACCCTCCGGTCCCAGTGGGCCCTGCGGGCCGGCATTACCTAGGTCACCCTTGATGCCCTGCGGGCCGGTCGGGCCCTGCTGGCCCTGCGAACCCTCGGCGCCCTGTGGGCCGGCCTCGCCCTGCGGGCCACGCTGCCCAGGCGGTCCGATTTCACCCTGGTCGCCCTGCACACCCTGGATGCCCTGCACGCCCTGCGGGCCGATGTCGCCCTTGGGGCCGCGCTCGCCGATGGGTCCCTGCGGTCCGACGGGGCCCTGTGCGCCCTGCGGCCCTGGCGGGCCACCCGGTGTGCCGGGGCTGCCCTGCGGACCGATGTCGCCCTGTGGGCCCTGGACGCCCTGCGGGCCGAGCGGGCCGCGCTCACCTTGCGGGCCTGGCGGTCCCTGAGGTCCGCCTGCCGGTCCGACGGGGCCTTCCGGTCCCTGCGGGCCGATCCCACCCTGTGCGCCTTGCTGGCCGCGGTTTCCCTGCGGGCCCTGCGAGCCCTGCGGACCCTGTGGCCCTGCCGGTCCGCGAAGTCCGGGCGGCCCGATCGGGCCCGGTGCGCCGTCATTCCCGGCTGCACCCGCCGGTCCCTGTGGGCCCTCAGCTCCCATGGGCCCAGCTGGGCCTTGCGGGCCTTGCGGGCCCTGGTCTCCGGCACATGCCGGGAGCAACAAGAGGCCCATGAGGAGGAGAAGGGGGATCCAAAGACTGCGCCGCCAGGCGCTGCGGGACTTCATCTGTTTCGTATCGACTACCCTCATGGTGAGCGTACCATCCTTAAGGAGTTTTTCCGTTGCCAAGACTACTATAGCCGCCTAACAGTGTCAAGGAATCTGACGGCCAGTTTTGCCTTCATATCAACATGCATCCCCCCGATTTTCCCCTCCCCTATGCACGACGTCGCGGCCCCCGTGGGGCCTCCCCCCCGAGGACCGCGTCCCAGCCCCTCTTCCGCCGCATCCCGCGGCCCCCCATCCCCCGCGCTTTACGCCCGTCCGTCTCTCCGACGTCGCATCCACACGAGGCCTATCAATCCGAGCCCTGCCAGTAGCACGTAAGCGTCAGGTCGCGAGCCTTGCCCGCACGTCCCCGGCCCCTCCGGCTCCGGCGTCGGCCCCGGCCCCGGCGTCGGCGTCGCGATGAGGATGATCGGCGTCGGCGGCAGCGCCGTCGCCGTCGGCGTTGGCGTCGGCTCCGGCGTCGGCGTCGCTGTCGGCGTCGACGTTGGCGCCGGTGTCGCCGTCGGCTCCGGCGTGTTCGTCGGCGTCGGCTCCGGCGTGTTCGTCGGCTCCGGCGTCGGCGTGTCCTCCGGCACCGGCGTGTTCGTCGGGGTCGCCGTGGCCGTCGCCGTCGGCGTCGGCGTGTGCGTTGGCGGCGGCGCCGGCGGGATCGCCGCGAACGTCAGCGTGAAGTTGTCCTGGATCTGCGCCCCCGCCCCGAAGAAGAAGCTCTCGCGCGCCGTCAGCCCCTCCTCGTCCAGGTGCGCAGTCGCCGAGCCTTCCACCGCGATGATGTGGAACGTGACCTGTTGGCTTTGGTATTTGATGTCAGGCGGAGCCACTTTCAGGTTCTTATATCTCCCGTTGTTGGTGATGCTTGCACCGGACTGATACTTATCCCCATCCAGCGCCACCATCCTCGAGACGATGCTGATCCCGTCGGGCGCGGCTTGCCCCCCGACGGTGACGTCGCCCCCTATGAGCATTGGCAGTGGCGGCGGCAGCAGCCCGCTCTGCGCCTGGACCTGCCCCCCGGGCACTGTCAGCACGACGGCCAACAGCGCGGCCGCGACGACCAGGTAAAGTGCGATGGCTGCCTTGGAGCGGTGTATTGCACGTGGCATGGTGTTCTCCCGTATCTGAACGCCCGGCCTTCCGAGCATAATCTTGTGGCCTTCCCGGGTGGCGCCGCGCACAACACAGCGGCCCGGTCAGCTGACCTCCCAAGGATTATGCACCCCCGCACGCCCACAGGTCAACCCTCAGCCCCAACCGTTCGTGCTGAGCCTGTCGAAGCACCCCACGCGCCCAACCGCTCGTGCTGAGCCTGACCCACCCCCCCACTGTTCGCCCTGAGCCTGTCGAAGCACCCCGTCCCCCCACAACACACTGGGGCCCCCCTCCGTGCGGAGGGGGGCCCCAACTTTAGCCTCGCTTGGTCAGTCGAGGGTTACGGGATAATCACCCCTTCACCCGTGGCGTAGAGCCAGTAGCCCTTGCCGCGCTTGACCGTTACCGGCTCGAGGATGGCAGCGCCAGTGTTGTCGAACGTCGCTTCGCCATCTTCATCGAGTACCGCAGTCTTCTCGCCCGGAGTCACCGACTCCCAGGACCGCGCCAGCGTGTTGAAGGTGATCGCCTTCAACCAGCCCGCGTTGCCGGAGTTGGACAGTGTCCCGAAGTACTCGTCCGCCGGGATCGTCTCTGGCAGTTTCGCGTCGTTGCTAACGATCGGAATCAGGTTCCAACCCTTCACCACCTGGAGCGCCGGGATCTGTGGCGGTGGCGCCGCGTTGGTGGCGATTGGCGGACGCAGGATGCTGAGATCCTGGAAGTTCGTCGTCCGCACGAAGTAGGCCGTGCTCGCCGTCATCACCGCGATGTCGCCCACGAACAGGCCACTCTCCGCGTCGCGGCGGGATACCAGCCACGTCTGCGTTGGGCCGTCAAACGTCATCACGATGTCTGCCGGGTGGTCGGACGGTATCACCGAGTTGATCGCCGGGTTACCGGGCTGGAAAGGCAACGATATCATGTTCCAGCCGGGCTGCAGCTTGATCGGCACCGGCTTGGCCGAGACCACTTCCCACCGGGAAACGTGGCCCGCCGTGCCGGATGCGTTGCCGGCCGAGTCCGTTGCCTGCACCTTCAGGCTGTAGTTGCCAACCTTCGGGTTCAGCAAAGCAATCGTAAATTGGATGCTGTCCGGGCTGTTGACGTCTCCCGTGTCCGGGTCGTACGTCGTCTTCTCGGTCGTGCCGTCCTTGAAGGTGATCGTCAGCTCTGCCAAGGTCAGATCCACGGTCCGGTAGCTGTCGCCCGAGTACTCACCGGTCTCGCCGGCGAAGTCTACGGTGACGATCAGGTTGTCTATAGCCTCAACCTCGGGTGCGTCTCCATCGGCGTCGACAGCTGCCTTTTCCCCTACCTTGACCACCGGGTCATTGCCGCCGTTCAGGGCCGTGTCCAGCTGGAAGGTGAACGCGCCCACGTTGTTGGCGCCGTCCTTGTTGCCGACCTTGGAGCTGTTTGGCTTGTCGGCGGTGCCCTGCGTGTCGCTGCCCGTGGCGTACACGTTGAACTTACCACCGGTTTCGCCTGCTGGAATGGCGGTGTCTGTCACTGCGTAGCTGTAGGACTGGGCCGCAGTCTGCGACGAGCTACGTGTGCCGCCAGCCGTCCGGCCCGGGTGAGCAACTGCAGTGTAGTCCGCTTCAGTCGTCTCGGCGTCATTGTCGTCAGCTTCATCCAGAGAATCGCAGCCGTCTTCGGGGACCGCTACCGTCTCCACTACGGTCGTCGTGCCGACCTCATCACAAACCATCGCGTCGGGGCCGGCCAAGCCACCGGCCTTGTTGATAACGCGGCTGAGCGTGACGTCGGGCAGGCTGCTCAGCTGCTCGTCCGTGGTGATGGTCACGGTGACCTTCTCCTTGCTCAGGTCGCCGCTCTCGGACAGGCTCAGGTTCGGCCCCAAGCCGTCGGCAGCCTTCGAAATTCGTATGCCGACAAAGGCGTTGCCCGCCTTGTCCTTGATCTGCCCGCTGGCGATGACAATGCTGGGCTGCTCGTCAGGACCCAGTTTCTCCGCCAGGGTCAGGTAGACGTCGTTTTTCGATACAAAGACGGAGCTGACCGAGTTGCCGCTCACGGTGAAGGCCCCGGCCGTGACGCTGGATGCGTCCAGGCCGCTGCCGGCGGCGTCATCCTCGTCCTTGCCGTCATCGGCGAAACTGACAAGGATTGAATTCGCCTTGGCTGAGAGACCCGTAACCGCGCCCTTCGACTTGGAACTGTATGCAGTGCCTGTCGTCGAACTCCCATGCGTGGGCGCCTCGCTGTCTACAGTCACCAGGTTGGTGCCCACGATCTCAAAGTCGTCGGGCACAATGGCGCTTTCGTCATCTGTAGTATCGGAGTCATCCTCGAACCAAGTTGTGCCGCTAGCAATAGCAAACACACCGGAAGTGTTGGTGAAGCCATCTATCTCAACTGTGTTGGACAGGGAATCCTTGGTGGCCTTGATGCTGCTGCCATCAAAGGTGTTCCCCTGCAGGTTTCCAATGAACCGCGTGTCCGTTACGGCACTGGTCGTCGCCCCGGTGTCCCGCAGCTCAACGCTGCCGGACGAGCGCCGCAAGTTGCCGGCCCGGTCCCTGGTCTCGAAGTACCAGGGCGTGTTGGCGCCAATGCTCTGGATGGCGCTGGAGTTGATCGTCGTCCAAACGTTCCAGCCGCCGTCAATGGCCGAGAAGTCGTCCTCGCCTAGCGCCACAACGTTTCCGGCCACCACCAGCCGCACACCACCAGCGTCAGTTTCGTCGTTGCCACCATCGGCAAGAATGCCGGGTTCATTCGTCAAGATGCCAATGGCAGAGGCCTTGGCGGCGTAGCCGGAGCCGCCGTCCGTGATGTCGGCGCTGAAGGTGATGTCCACGCTTCCCTTGGAGATCAGGGGGATGGAGGGAGAGTTGCTAATGAGCGTGGGCTTCACGTTATCCACGATGATGGTCGCGAAAGTGGCAAACGTGTTGCTGGCTGTCGGCTCGTACTCAATCTGGATCCGGTTGCCGTTGAAGCCCCGGATCTCGTTATCCGCTGGGGCGCCGAGAGTACCCGAAAACTCTTGAACAACCGTAATTGTGGCGACGTCGGTAGCGAGGGTGATAGTCCTCGGGTTGACGTCGTTCGGAACCTTCGCCACGTCAAGGTTGGTTATCTCGATGGTGTTGGTTCCGCCGCCTTCCACCGTGATTATGCTGTCATTCGTTCCGGCGGTGTCACAAGCAGCCAGTGAGCAGACGTACTTGGGGTCTACCGTGATGTCCCCAGGCGCCGCCTGCACTACGTTCTGCGTGCTCAGGCCCATGACCACCAGCAGCAATGCAAACGCTGCCAGGGCCGCTGTAACCTTCAAATATCTGTTCATCTTCCGTCCCTTTCATGGGTGTTTGGGTTCCTGACCCCGCCGATGCCGGCGGGGGTGGTCTGTGGGCCTTTGGCCCTCAAGGTCCGGCTCTGGAGCGGGTCCCGCATCGGCTCGCCCAATCACGCAAGTTCGCGCAAATCGGCGTCAACGCGGGTTGGCCACCTCCTTTCGGCAGCAACACAACCAGCGGGGTCTCCCCCACTGTTCCTGCTCTGGCCAAGGTCCTCTCCATTACCGGTTGCCTTCCTCGTTTGCCCTTGCGGGCTTTGATGAAGGAGCCACTCGCGAGCTCCTGGCCCACCGCCGCGCACTACCTACAACACGGCAGGGGCCCGCGAGGGTCCCTCATCCCCTATAACGGAGCGCCCACTCCAATTGTTCCACAACATCCCATCATCCGCCTCACCGCTTCCCACCATCCACAGGGACGCCCCTAAGAGGCTCCTTAACGCTCCGCCCGCCCCACTCCGCGGGCGCACGGAAACCACCTACCATCCTACCACATCACCCAACGAGAAAGGGGGTTCCACAACCCTTTCCCCCCGTTCGTGCTGAGCCTGTCGAAGCACCCTGACACGCAACCGTTCGCGCTGAGCCTGTCGAAGCACCCACGCGCAACCGTTCGTGCTGAGCCCCCCCACCGTTCGCGCTGAGCCCCACCACAACCGCTCGCGCTGAGCCCCACCAAACCGTTCGTGCTGAGCCTGTCGAAGCACCCCGCTCGTGCTGAGCCCCCCACAACCGCTCGTGCTGAGCCCCTCCGCAACCGTTCGTGCTGAGCCTGTCGAAGCACCCCCGCTCGTGCTGAGCCCCCGCAACCGCTCGCGCTGGCCCCCCCGCTACCGTTCGTGCTGAGCCTGTCGAAGCACCCTGACACGCAACCGCTCGCGCTGGCCCCCCCACCGTTCGTGCTGAGCCTGTCGAAGCACCTCCACACCCTCCAACAAACTCAGGGCAAACCTAGCGGGGCTCACAGGTCCTTCACCCCAGACTTAGCCAGTGCGCGAAGCCTCTCCCAATCTCCGGCAGCCAAAGCCTCTTTCTTCGCCTTGGACCATCCCTGGATTTGCCTCTCAGCCGCAAGTGCTTCCACCCTGGTTGGGAACTCGGCACAGTAGAATAGCGTTACCGGCCTTCTCTTGTGTGTATAGCCTGGGATGTCCCCCAAGTTGTGCTGTGCAATCCGCCGCTCCAGATCATCCGTATGGCCCGTGTAATACGAGCCATCGGCGCATCGCAAAATGTAGACCCAAAATCCCATGGCACAAGTCTACACCCCAACCGTTCGTGCTGAGCCTGTCGAAGCACCCCACGCACCCACCGTTCGCGCTGAGCCCCACCCAAAGGACACCGTTCGTGCTGAGCCTGTCGAAGCACCCTACGCGCCCACCGTTCACGCTGAGCCCCCCAAACCGTTCACGCTGAGCCCCACTCCAACCGTTCGTGCTGAGCCTGTCGAAGCACCCCCACCTAAAACCGCCCCCTCAACTGCTTGAACACCACCGCCACCACGATGAACAGCGCCAGCGCGCACGTCCCCCCAAACAGGAACCCCTGTGCAATCCCGAACTCCCGCACAATCGCCCCCGCCATCGCCGCCCCAATGCTCGTCAGCGCAAAGTCCAGCATGAACAGGCTCAGCACCCGGCCCCGCAGCGTGTCCGGCACAATCGTCTGGATCAGCGTATTGTTGGAGGCCATGTAGAACATGTGCATCGCCCCCATCACCACCATCACCACCATCGACGTCGTCAGCGTCGACGTCGTCGAGAACAGCATCGTCGTCAGCGCCGCCCCCATCGCAGCCACCAGCACCATCAGCCCCTTCCGACGCACGTTCCCCAGGCTCGCCAGCGCCACCGTCCCTATCAGCGCCCCAACCCCAAACGCGCTCAGCAGGAACCCCAGCCCCCGGTCCGGGTTGTCCAGCACCTCCGCCGCGAACACCGGCATCACCCCGTTGATGAAGGACATCAGGAACAGTGACGGGATCATCCCCATCAGGATCAGCGCCAGGATCACCGGCGTATGCACCGCGTACGCCACGCCCTCGCGGAAGTTCGTCAGGAAAGACTGCCCCTTGCTCGCGGAGAAATCACCCTGCGGGATCCGCATCGGCCACACCAGCACGAACACCCCGCTGAATGACGCCGCCTGGATGAAGAAGTTCGTCGATGGCCCCACCAGCGCGATCAGGATCCCCCCGATCGCCGGTCCGATGATTCGCGTGATCTGGAACGCCGCGCTGTTCAGCGCAATCGCGTTCATCATGTCTACCCGGTCGACCGAGTTCGCCACCAGCGCCTGTCGAATGGGGTTGTTCATCGCCCAGCCCGCGCCGAACATGAACGTGAACACAAACAGGTGCTCCACCCGAAGGTACGGCGACGACACCAGCAGCGCGAACACCAGCCCCAGCAGCGCCAGGTACGCCTGCGTCACCATCAGCAGCTTCCGACGGTCCATCCGGTCGGACAGCACCCCGCTGATCGGTCCCGCTATCAGGAACGGGATCCCCCGCATCCCGGCCACCGTTCCCGTCAACAGCGCATCCCCCGTCAGGTCATACGCCAGCCACCCAATCGTCACCTGCTGCACCCAGTTCCCCGCGCTCGCCACCAGCGTGCTCGCCCACAGCAAGCGATAGTTCGGGTACTTGAATGAGGAAAAAGTCCGAAGTTGCGTGAATCGCCGATGCAGTGCCTGTCGTTCGACGGGCGTCTCGCCCCGTTCGACGGGCGTATCGTCTCTTGTGCGTTGCTCCAAGTGCCGGGGTCCCTCCCAACCAAGCTAGCCAACGAAGACCGCCGGCATCCACCCAAGTATACACCCCAGCCCCCCACCGTTCGCCCTGAGCCCGTCGAAGGGCCCCGCTCTCCCCCCAACCGTTCACCCTGAGCCTGTCGAAGGGCCACCCGTTCGCCCTGAGCCTGTCGAAGGGCCCCCGCTTTACCCCCACCGTTCGCCCTGAGCCTGTCGAAGGGCCCCCGCTTTACCCCCACCGTTCGCCCTGAGCCTGTCGAAGGGCCCCCCTGACACCACCACCGTTCGCCCTGAGCCTGTCGAAGGGCCCCCCTGACACCACCACCTATCGCCGAATCCCCCACCCATGCTACCCTCCACCCTCGCCACGACGACACGACGACCCGCCCCACGCAACCCCCTCGGCGCCGGCGCTCTGAGGCGGCCCGACACGCAAGCAGCGGGAATTGTTTCCACCACCAGCGCGATCTTGTCCTTCGACTTATATCTGCAACACGTCACAACAGCTACAATCTCGAATCCCAGACAAGGCCGCCGCAGCTACACTGTCTAGCCCCAGACAAGGCCCCCGCAGCTACGTTGTCTAGTCCCAAACAAGTCCGCCGCAGCTACGCCGGCCCCCCCGCCTTGACGCTCCCTCGCGCGCTACCTACAATTTAGCCCGCCCGCGACAAACCCCAGCGAGGGAGGCCCCCACCCGCGATGGAAGTCCCGGAGGTAGTGGTAAACCGGCTCCCGCAGTACGTCAGAGCCCTGCGTCAGCTCTTGGCCCAGGGCAACGCCGTCGTAAGCTCGCAGCTACTCGGCCAAACCCTCCAGATGACCCCCGCGCAGATCCGCAAGGACCTCAGCTACTTCGGACGCTTCGGCAAGCAAGGCCGCGGCTACACCATCGCCTACCTCCTAACCGAGCTACAGGACATCCTCCAGCTAGACCACGAGTGGAATATGGCCGTAGTAGGCGTGGGCCGCCTCGGCCGCGCCATCATCAGCTACCCCGGCTTCGCCCCAGAGGGCTTCAAGGTAGTAGCCGCCTTTGACGCCGACGAGCGCCAGGTCGGGCAGAGCATCGGCGGCCTCATAGTCCAGCCCATGCAAGACCTCCCAGACACCGTCCGCCAAAAAGCCATCCAGATCGGCATAGTAGCCGTCCCCGCCGCCCAGGCCAGCGACGTCGTGGAGCAGATTACCCTCTGCGGCATCCGCGCCATCCTCAACTACGCACCCGTCAACCCTCACACGCCGCTAGACGTAAAAGTGCGCAACATAGACCCCGTCCTCTCCCTCCAGTCCATGACGTACTACCTCCGCTC
Source organism: Dehalococcoidia bacterium (assembly GCA_965249605.1). GTDB lineage: Bacteria > Chloroflexota > Dehalococcoidia > Lucifugimonadales > UBA1127 > UBA1127. The sequence goes on along the minus strand of OZ252245.1, from coordinate 163,628 downwards.
CAACGACGGCACCGGCAACTAGCCGCAAAAGTAGAGGCGCCCCCGAAGGACCGCCTCTACTTTGCTCCACTTAAGCGCCCCTGGCGCCCTCTTGTGTCTACCCAGACCCCGCCGGAGGTGCGCCCGGCCCGGGGCCACGGGTGCGCCGCCTCCGCGCCACGGTGACCCGCACCTGCGCCCGTCGCAGTGCCGCCAGCGCTTGCTCCAGGTCCATGTCAGACTCCCGTGACGCGATGCGCTCCTCTGCGCGCCGCATTGCCTCTTCGGCGCGCTCCAGCACAATCTCGTCGGCTTGCTCCGCCGCGTCGGCCAGGACGGTCACGCGGTTGTCCAGCACCTCCAGGAACCCGCCGGTCACGGCCATGGACCGCTCCTGCCCCTCCTGCATGATGCGAAGCTCGCCGGCGCGCAGGGTGGTCAGCAGCGGCGCGTGGTGCGGCAGGATGCCCAGCTCCCCGGCTTCCCCCGGCGCGACCACGGACTCCACCTCACCGGAGAAGAGTAGCCGCTCCGCCGTCACCATTTCAAATTGCATGGTGGCCATGGTCTGCTCCTAGCCCATCTTCTCGGCGGCTTCCCTGGCCTCCTCGATGGCGCCCACCATGTAGAAGGCCTGCTCGGGAAGGTCGTCGTGCTTGCCATCAAGGATTTCCGCGAATCCCCGGACGGTGTCGGCCACGGGGACGTAGCGGCCCTCGCGGCCCGTGAACGCCTCGGCGACGTTCATCGGCTGGGAGAGGAAGCGCTGCAACCGGCGGGCGCGGCCCACCGTCACCTTGTCTTCCTCCGAGAGTTCTTCCACGCCCAAGATGGCGATGATGTCCTGCAGGTCGCGGTAGCGCTGCAGGATGGCCTGCACGGCGCGGGCCACGCGGTAGTGCTCCTCACCCACCACCTGCGGGTCCAGGATGCGGGAGTTGGAGGCAAGGGGGTCCACCGCCGGGTACAGCCCCTGCTCCGCGATGGAGCGCTCCAGGGAGATGATGGCGTCCAAGTGGCCGAAGGTAGCGACAATGCCCGGGTCGGTGTAGTCGTCGGCCGGGACGTAGATGGCCTGCACGGAGGTGATAGAGCCCTTGCTGGTGCTGGTGATCCGCTCCTCCAGCGCGCCCATCTCCGTCGCCAGCGTAGGCTGGTAGCCCACAGCGGAGGGCATCCGTCCCAGCAGCGCCGAGACCTCCATGCCCGCAAGGATGTAGCGGTAGATGTTATCGATGAACAGCAGCACGTCTTGGCCTTCCGTGTCCCGGAAGTACTCGGCCATGGTGAGGCCAGTGAGGCCGATGCGGGCGCGCACGCCCGGTGGTTCGTTCATCTGACCGAACACCAGCGTGGCGTTGTCGAGCACGCCGGACTCCTTCATCTCATTCCAGAGGTCGTTGCCCTCGCGGGAGCGCTCGCCCACGCCGGCGAACACGGAGAAACCCTGGTGCACCCGGGCGATGTTGTGAATGAGCTCCAAGATGATCACCGTCTTGCCCACGCCGGCGCCGCCGTAGGCGCCAATCTTCCCGCCACGGGCGAAGGGAGAGACCAGGTCAATGACCTTGATGCCCGTCTCCAGCATGGACGTGCTGGTCTCCTGTTCTTCAAACGCCGGAGGGTCCCGATGGATGGGCCAGCGCTCCTCCGCCGCGACCTCGCCCAGCCCGTCCAGGGGTTCGCCCAAGACGTTGAACAGTCGGCCCAGAGAGCCGCGGCCCACCGGAACACTGACGGGTTCACCCTGGTCCACAGCCTCCGTCCCGCGCGCAAGCCCCTCTGTGGGGCCCAGGGCCAGGCAGCGCACCCAGCTGTTCCCCAAGTGCTGCTGGACCTCCAGCACCACACGCTCGCCCTCAACCTGTATATCGACAGCGGAGTGCACGGAAGGCAGTCCATCGGAAGGGAACTCCACGTCCACCACCGTACCGATGACCTGCACTACGTGTCCAACGGTCCCTCGAGCCATGATCCACCTACCTCTTTCGCCGCTTGTTTACTGGAAGGTCAGGGCGCCACCGATGATGTCGAGAAGCTCGCTGGTGATGGCCTCCTGGCGGATCTTGTTGCCCTCCAGCGTGAGGTCCTTCACCAAATCGGAAGCGTTTTCCGTGGCGTTGCGCATGGCCACCATGCGGGCCGACTGCTCGCTGGCGATGCCCTCAAGCACTGCGTGGTACAACTCCATCTCCACGTAGCGCGGCAGCAGGGCGTCCAAGACGGCCTCCGACACGGGTTCATAGATGTAGCCGACGGCCTGGTCCGGCGCCAGCACAGCCGGGGCCACCGGCAGGAGCTGCTGGAGTTGGGGCCGCTGGACAACGGTGTTCACAAACTGGCCGTAGGAGATGTAGACCGCATCCGTCTCGCCCGCCGTAAAGGAGTCCATGATGAGCCGGGCCATGGGCACGACGTCCAACAGCGTTGGGCGGTCGCCCAGCCCGTCGAAGACGGCCTGCACGTCGCGGTTGAAGCGCACCATGAAGTCACGGCCCTTGCGGCCCACGGTGACGACGGAGACCGGCGTACCGGCGTTCTCCTCCACGATGAAGCTGCCAGCGCGCCGGTTCAGGGCACCGGGCAGCGCGCCGCACAGCCCCCGGTCCGGCGTGAGGTGGACCAGGGTAATACGCTGGATGGGGCGGTACTGGAGCAGCGGGTGCGTCTCCTCGTCCCGGGGCATGCCAGCCAGGTGGGAGAGAAGCTCCGCCATCTTCTCGGCGTAGGGCCGGGCGGCCAAGGTCGCCTGCTGGGCGCGGCGCATCTTCACCGCCGCCACCATCTCCATGGCGCGGGTGATCTTGCCCGTGTTCTGCACGGTGCGAATTCGCCGCCGTATTTGTCGAAGGTTTGGCATACTAGCTTACCGTGAATCCCTTCTGGAACTCCTCAATGGCAGAGCGCAGGGCCGCGGTGTTCTCCTCCGTCAAGTCGTTGGTCTCCGCGATGCTCCGGCCAACCTCTGCGTGGGCCGTGTCCATGTACCGCTGGAACTCCACCTCCCAGCGCTGGGTGTCAGCGATGGGCACCTCATCCACGAAGCCATTGGACACGGCGAAGAAGGTCATCACCTGGTGCTCCAGCGACAGGGGCTTGAACTGCAACTGCTTCAGGACCTCTGTGGTCCGCTGGCCGCGCTCCAACTGCTGCCGGGTAGCCGCGTCCAAGTCCGACGTGCCGAACTGCGCAAAGGACGCCAGCTCCCGGTACTGGGCCAAGTCAAGCCGCATGCGGCCCGCTACCCGGCGCATGGCCCGGCGCTGGGCACTGCCGCCCACCCGCGAGACCGAGAGGCCCGCGTTCACCGCCGGGCGGTTTCCGGCGTTGAACATATCGGCTTCCAGGTAAATCTGGCCGTCCGTGATGGAGATGACGTTGGTGGGAATGTAGGCGGACACGTCGCCCGCCTGGGTCTCAATCACCGGTAGTGCGGTCATTGAGCCGCCGCCAGCCTCATCGCTCAACTTGGCGGCCCGCTCCAGCAGGCGGCTGTGCAGGTAGAAGACATCGCCGGGGTAGGCCTCGCGGCCCGCCGGGCGGCGCAGCAACAGAGAGATTTGGCGGTACGCCCACGCGTGCTTGGAAAGGTCGTCGTAGATGACCAAGGCATCCTTGCCGGCCTCCATGAACTCCTCGCTGATGGCGCAACCGGCATAGGGGGCCAGAAACTGCAGGGCGGCGGAGTCCGAGGCGTTGGCGGCCACGATGACCGTGTGCTCCATGGCCCCGTTCTGCTCCAGGATGCCCAACACTTGGGCAACCTTGCCAGCCCTTTGGCCGATGGCCACGTAGACACAGAGGAGGTCCTTGCCCTTCTGGTTGATGATGGTGTCCAGGCAAATGGCCGTCTTGCCGATGGAGCGGTCGCCGATGATGAGCTCCCGCTGGCCGCGGCCGATGGGGATCATGGCGTCGATGGCCTTGATACCAGTCTGGACTGGCGTATCGACGGACTTTCGCTTGGTCACGTCGGGCGCGACGCGCTCGACAGGGCGGGCCTTCTGGCTGGCCACCGGGCCCTTGCCGTCGAGGGGGCGGCCCAAGGGGTCGATGACACGGCCCAGCAGGCCCTCGCCCACGGGGACCTCCACCATGCGGCCCGTCGTCTTGACTTGGTCGCCCTCGCGCACGGAGTTCTCGTCGCCCAGAATCACGGCGCCGACGCTGTCCTCATCCAAGTTCATCGCCATGCCGAAAACGCTGTTGGGGAACTCCAGCAGCTCAGTGGACTTGCAGCCGGCCAGACCGTGGATACGTGCAATGCCGTCGCCGACATCCACTACCGAGCCCACGTCAACCATGGAGACACGGCTTTCAAAGCCCTCTATCTGCTGCTTGATGACGGATACGATATCTTCGCCACGTATGGCCATGCCCTACCTCCATCCCGTTCCGCGGGACCATGCTTGTGGCGCCACCACAGCGATGGCGCGGTTTAGACCATGCCTCTGGCCAAGGTGCCCCGAAGGGAGCTCAGCCGCTGCCTTGCGCTGCCGTCTATGACGCGGTCGCCCACGCGGATGACCAGCCCGCCCAGCAAATCGGCGTCCACGGCGGCGGTGACGCGAACGTCGCCGCCCAGGGCCGCTGAGAGCTGCTGAGCAATGCGTTTCGTATCGTCCTCCGTGAGATCAATGGCGGAGGACACCTGGACCCGGACCACGCCTTGGGACGCATCCACCAACTCGCGGAAGCGTTGGTGGACCTGCGGCAGGGCCTCCACCGCGCGGGCCTTTGCCAACAGGCTCACCAAGTTCCGAGCGCCGTCCGTCAGGTCAGGGAAGACGTGCTCCAGCGCCCGCGCCCGCTCGTCGGCGGCGATTTCCGGCGCCTCCATAAGGGTGACGAACTCCGGCGTTCCCGCCGCAGCGGCCAGCGCCGCCAGCTGCTCGTCCCACTCCTGGACGGCGCCGGACTCCCGCGCCAGCTCAAAGAGGGCTTGCGCGTACCGCTTGGACGATGGCTTCCTGCGCCCCGCCATATACTAGTTCCGCTGCGCCTCAGCGCTGTCGCTGAGGGCCCTTTCGATAAGGTCGCGGTGGGCGTCCCGGTCCAGGGAGCGATCGATGACGCGCTCCGCGGCGGTGATGGCCAGGTCTGCGAAGTGCTCGCGCACCTGCTCGATGGCCTGGTTGCGCTCCTGCTCAATCTGCGTCCGCGCCCGCCGAAGAAAGTCCTCGGCCTCTGCCCGCGCCCGCACCTGCTCCTCTTCCCGGTACCGCTCTGCGGCCTGCCGCGCCTCTTCCAGCACCTGCTGGCCCACCCGCCGGGACTCCCCCAGCTGGGCTTCCAGCTCCTGGCGGGCCTGCGCTGACTCCTGCCGCACTTGGTCCGCCTCTGACAGCGACTCCTGGATGCGTGCGGATCGCTGGTCCAGCATGGCCAGGATGCGCTTGTACCCAAAGATGTACAGCACCGCCAGCAGGATGCCGAAGTTCACGAGAAAGACGATGAGGCTGGGCAGATGGAATCCCAGTTCTGCCACGGAAACCTCCTATTCGATCGCTGAGTTCTTATACCACCAGGGCCAGGATGACCGCCACGATCAGCGCGTAAATACCAAGGGCCTCAGCGAAGGCGATAGCCAGAATCATGTTGGTCAAAATGGCGCCCCGGGCCTCCGGGTTGCGCCCTAGGGCGTTCATTGCGCCCATACCCAGCATACCGATGCCGATGCCGGGCCCGATCATTCCCAGTCCGGCCGCAATGCCGGCACCCAACAGCTTCAAACCATCCGTTTCAATCATTGCTCCTCCTTACGCCGCCACAAAGAGTAATGGCTTGCGGCAGCGACGCTCGCTTCAGTTTTGCCCTGGTCCCTGTTGCCTTCTAGTGCTCCTCCTCCTCATGGGGCGCCACGGCGATGGCCGCGAAGATCACCGTCAGCCCGGCGAAGATGACCGCTTGAATCAGCCCAACCAACAGCTCCAAACCGTAGAACGGCACGGAGAAGAGGAAGGTCACCAGGAAAGAGGAGACCAACAGCAGGATCTCTCCCGCCGTCATGTTCCCAAAGAGCCTGAATGTAAAGCTGACCACCCGCACCAGGTGGCTGATGCCCTCTAAGACCCCCACAAACAGGTCCATAAGACCGGGGAGGATCTTGCCCCGGAGCAGGTTCCCAAACCGGAAGAACTCTCCCAAGTACCTGATGCCGTGCGTCCGCAGCCCCAGGATTTCCACAAAGAAGAAGGATATCAGGGCCAAGGCCAGCGGCATGTTCAGGTCCGTTCCCGCGGGCCGGAGTATGGTCGCGACAATGCCCGGGTGGTCTGGGTCGTCGCTGAGAATGCCAAAGGATTGATAAATGGGAAGCAGGGCAATCCAAGAGTTGAAGGCCACGAAGAGGAAGATGGTGGCGATGAGGGGGAAGACTCCGCGGCCCTTGCCCGCGCCCATGACACTCTCGATAAACCCCAGCAGCGCCTCGACGATGGACTCCAGCGTCCCCTGCAGCCTGTCTGGGACCATCTTCATCCGGGACGCTCCGACGACGAAGAGGAGCATGAGGACCCCCGAGGTCACCAGCGAGGAGAGGATGGTGTTGGTGAGGACGAAGTCGTTGCCGCCGTGGAGCGACTCGCCGGCGTGGTCGCCCAAGATCTGCTGAGGAGGAAGGTGGACCTCCGGGGTGGATAGCAGGCTGTCTGTATTGAGGAACGCGGCGCCAATGGCGCCCGTGACAAATCCCGCCAATGCCAACGCCAAGAGGATGATGGCAGCCATGACCAGTATCGCCTTGGCGCTCCCGGAATTGGCCACTCTGTCTACTCCTCCTTGGGTCCTTCACCCTGGTCGCCCATCAGCGGCTTCACCATTAGGTAGAGCCCGTAAAAGGCAACCGTCGTCCCCAGTACGACTCCCACGATTGTGAACACGACGGTGGTGCCGAGCCACCGGTCCAGCCAGTATCCGCCTACGATGCCTATGACCACGGACGCGGCGACAAACCACCCGACTCCCATGAGACGCAGAGCTAGAGCCCACGTTGGCATACGCCACCTCACAAAAGTCTGGTGAATCTTATCACTACCGCTCAGCGCGCGTCAAACCGTTGAGGGCCTTTCAGGGGCCGTTGCCACATGCCCAACCGTCATCCGCCGCGACCCCGGGTTCCCACTCCCCGCAGTCCAGTGCGAGATGGCCGAGCCAGGCGAGAATTGCCCACGATGGAAGGTGTGTTGCGCGCGTATGCGGGAACGAAAAGAAGGCGCTGGGAGAGGACGTCTCAAAAAGGGAGAGGCTCCTTGTGGAGCCTCTCCCTTTTTCTGTGCGTGTGAGACGCTATCCGTTGGCGCCCTTGTCGAGGTCCCCAAGGTCCAGTCCTTCCACGAAGTCCGCGAAAGCGGACATGCCGCGCAGTTCCGCCGCGCCAGGTGTCGTGCTGGATGCGTCCTGGCCGCCTTCCTTGGCCTTTTTGGCTTCCTCATCCAGTTGCACACCAGCCTTGCTCAGGACGCCCTCCTCAACAAAGATCGGCACGCCGGTCCGTACGGCGAGGGCGAGGGCGTCGCTGGGGCGGGAGTCGACCTCCTTGCTGTGGCCGTTGGAGTTCTCACCGAACTCCAGGATGATTTTGGCGTAAAAGGTGTCGTTCTGCAGGTCGCTGACCACCACGCGCTTGACCACGCCGCCCATTGCGTCAATGACGTTGCCCAGCAGGTCATGCGTAAGAGGTCGGGGCACCTTTACTTCCTGGAGCTTGACAGCAATGGCATCTGCTTCAAACTGTCCAATCCAGATAGGGAGGTACCGGTCAGAGTCCTTCTCCTTCAGGATGACAACACGCTGATAATTCATCGGGCTGAGGCGGATGCTGTCGATGTACATCTCCGGCATAAATCCCACCCCCTTCCGGCTTACTTGCGTCCCATAGGGAAGCTCATTCTGAGATTGTATGTCTCAGCTATGAAGGGTGTCAACGAAAGACAAAGTTACGTCAATAGAGAAATTATGGCGCTGGTGGGTTGTGCGACAGAATGCGCCCAAAGCAAGAGTCCGCCTGGCTTGGCCTACAGGCCAACGAGCGGGCGGACTCTCCTCTTCGTATGGGTGGGGGCGCTTCTGCGCTACCGCTTGGTGTACTGTGGTGCGCGTCGGGCCCGCTTGAGGCCGTACTTCTTGCGTTCCTTGATGCGGGCATCGCGCGTGAGCATGCCATGGCTCCGCAGCAACTTTCGGAGGTTCGGATCAAAGGCCAAGAGGCCGCGCGCGATGCCGTGGCGGAGGGCGTCGCCCCAAGCCGCCAGCCCCCCGCCATGGCACTTAGCCACTACGGTGAACTTGCCCACGTTGTCCGTGACCTGCAGGGGCTCCAGTGCGGCCGACTGCCATGTCAACCACGGCAGCGCCTGCTCCAGTGAGCGACCGTTCACGACAACCTCGCCCCCGCCAGGGTAGAGGCGCACCTGAGCAATCGCGCTCTTGCGCTTGCCCGTGCCGTAGTAGTACCGCTGCTCGCTGGATGCCTGTGCCGCCCGTGTCGTCATGTCGATTCCTTCCTTGCCGTCCGACGCGCTCTCGTCGGCACTTGTCTACTCCGGCACGTACCCGGTAATCTGCGCCTGATGCGGGTGGTCCGGGCCTGGGTAGACCTTCATGCGCTTGAGCATATGCCGACCCATAGTCGTCTTTGGCAGCATTCCCCACACCGCCTGCATAATAACCCGGTTCGGGGTGCGTTCTAGCATCTTCGACATCGTGACGCTGCGAAGTCCGCCCTGATACCCGCTGTGCCAGTTGTACACCTTCTGCTCGCGCTTTTTCCCGGTGGTGTGCACCTTGGCCGAGTTCACTACGACTACGAAGTCGCCGGTGTTGATATTGGACGTGTAGATGGGCCGGTGCTTGCCCTGCAGAATGGTCGCTATTTGCACGGCGAGCCTGCCCAAGGGCACCTGCGATGCGTCAAACAGGTGCCACCGCGGGCTAAGCTCCGACGGCTTCGCGACATATGTGCGTGTTCGCTTTACGTTTGTTGCCATGGCGGTCCCCCTTGCCCTGGACTTAACAGCCCGGGCCAGGGCCCTCCTCTCTCTTGCAACCCTCGTGGGCCGCTTATGTCTAGTATTCCTTCCGGATAGACCACGTACATCAGGTAGAGGCCGTGGGCCGGCAGCGCCGGTCCTCCGCTAACTTCCGTCGTCCCGTCCAGCAACGCCGGCACCGCCGACTCGCTAACGCGGCCCTGGCCGATGCGGACCAGCGTCCCCGCAATACGCCTTGCTTGCTGCGGCAGGAAGGCATTGGCTGTCATGTCGACGGTCACCATCGGCCCCTGTCGCCAGACCTGTACGTCGAAAACTTCGCGCACGGTGTCCCGGCGCGTCGACCGCAGAGCGCCGCAGAAGGCGCGATAGTCGCGCACGCCGCGAAACGCTTCTGACGCGCGGCCCATTGCTTCCACGTCCAACGGCGATCGCACGTGGTGGGCAAACCGCCCCCACAGTGCCGACGGCGCCGGTTGATTCAGCACGAGGTATCGGTACAGCCGCCTGCGGGCTTGCCGCCTCGGGTCAAAGCCCAAGTCCACTTCCGCCGCCGCTGTCACCCGGATATCGGAAGGCAGCGCAACGTTCACTGCCTGGGGATAGACCTGCGCGGAGTAGCTCGCATCGGTCGTGAACGCCACCACCTGTCCCCAGGCGTGCGCCCCACCGTCTGTCCGGCCTGCGCCGTTTGTCTTAACGTACCCGCCCAGTAGGTCTTGGAGCGCCCGCTCCAACTCCCTCTGGACCGTTGGCCCCTTGGATTGTGTCTGAAACCCCCGGTACGCCGTACCTTCGTACTCCACTACGAGTGCGATGCGGTGCCGCGCCCCCGAGGTCACCCTGCGCTCCGGTCGCGCCTACACCAGCTCAATGAGCGCGATGGGCGCAGCGTCGCCCTTGCGAAAGCCCAGCTTCATGATGCGGGTGTAACCGCCCGGCCGCTCCTTGTATTTGGGCGCCAGCTCGTCAAAGAGCTTGCGAATGACTTGGTTGTCCTGCACAAAGGCGTACGCCATTCGGCGGCAGTGCACGGCCCGTGCCCGGTTTTCCGGCGTATCGCCGCCATCCAGCGCCCGAGCCGCACGGCAACCCCACGCGATGAACCGCTCCGCCACGGGGCGCAGCGCCTTGGCTCGCGCCTCCGTGGTCTTGATACGCCCGTGCAGAATGAGCGACCGCGCCAGCCCCTTATAGAGAGCTCTACGCTGACCGCTGTTCCTGCCAAGCTTGTGAATACCGATGTTGTGACGCATGGCCCTTAGGTCTCCTTGGGAAACTCGTCTAGGTCGTCCTCTTCATCCTCGGGAATGTCCTCGTTCGTCTCGTCGTCCTGCAGCGGCCCGTCGTCCACCACCGCCACAAGGGGCGCCGGGGGTTCGGCGTTCTTGCCCAAGAAGCTGTCAGGTACCGGCAGGTTGTTCTCCTCCAGCCGGGCCCGGAGCTCCTCAAGGGACTTCTCCCCAAAGTTTCGAATCTTCAGGAGCTCCTCCGCCGTACGTTCAAGCACTTCGCCAACCTTGTTGACGCCCGCGCGCTTGAGGCAGTTCAAGGTCCGAGAGGAAAGCTCCAGCTTCTCGACAGTGATGTTGTAAGTCTCCGCGGGGATGCTGGCGCCCGAACCGCTCTCGCTGCCGGTGTCCACTCCCGCCCCGATGAGCAGGGCGCTATGGTCCATGAGCACCTTGGCGGCTGTGTGGACGGCGTCCAGGGGCGAGATGGTCTTGTCCGTCCAGACTTCAAGCACAAGCCGCTCGTAGTCCGTGACCTGCCCCACACGAGTGTACTCCACCGCAAAGTTGACCTTGCGCACGGGGCTGAAGATCGCGTCCACGGGCAGCGTGCCGATCGAGTACCCCACGGCCTGCTGTGCCGGCACGTAGCCGGTGCCGCGCTCGACGTTGAATTCCATGTTTAGCGTGCCCTCGTCCGAATCCAGCGTCGCGAGATGCAGGTCCGGGTTGACGATCTCAAAGTCCGCCGGCGCGACAATGTCACCTGCGTAGACTTCACCAGGGCCGCGGGCCTCTAGGCGCAGACGGCCAGGCCGGTCTGTGTGGGCGCGAAGCCTGATGGTCTTCACCCGCTGTATCACCTCCATCACCTCCTCCTTCAAGTGGGGGAGGGTGGAGTACTCATGCAGCACACCATCAATACGGATCCAGGTGACGGCGGCGCCGGGTATGGAGCTCAGCAAAACCCGGCGAAGCGGGTTGCCCAACGTGGTAGCGAAACCTCGCTCCAGTGGTTCCAACGTGAACTTGCCGTAGGTCTCGTCCAACTCAATGGTTTTGACGTCCGGCTTGGGAACGGCTGGCCCAGTCTGTACATCCTGGGCTGGCCCAATCATTACGAATGACTCCAATGTAACTGCTCCTCGTTCGATACGGGTCCGGGCCTGACGGGATTTAGCGGGAGTAGAACTCTACGATGAGCCGCGTGTCTATAGCGGTCTCGGTGTCCGACTCCTCCGGTAGATTGGCAACACGCCCCTTCATGGCGTTGATGTCCAATTCCAGCCACCGGGGAATGGTTCGCTTGGGAATGCCTTCCTTGACGGCCTTGGCGAAGTCTCGCTGCATGCTGGATTCCTTCCAGCCGACCTCATCCCCGGGCTTGACCACAAAGGAGGGGATGTCCACCTTGCGGCCATTTACTGTGTAGTGGCCGTGCAGGACCATCTGCCGGGCCTGCGCGCGGGAGTCAGAGAAATTCAGACGATAGACAACATTGTCCAGTCGGCGCTCTAGGAGTTGCACAAGGTATTGGCCCGTGATGCCGGGGCGCTTTTGCGCCTGCACCACGTTGCGAAGGAACTGGTGTTCCCGCAGGCCATAGGTGTAGCGCAGCTTCTGCTTCTCACGCAGCCGCACGGCGTAGTCCGATGGCCGACGGCGTGATGGCCTCGACGCCCCAGGGGTATTTCGGCGCTTCTCAATAGCACATCGGGGGGTGTAGCAACGCTCCCCCTTCAGGTAGAGTTTCTCGCCCACTTGCCGGCACTGCCGACACACCGGGCCGGTATAGCGTCCCATATGCTCTCCTACACCCGGCGTTTCTTCGGCGGACGGCACCCGTTATGCGGTGTGGGCGTCACGTCTCGAATGCCCGAAATCATCAGTCCCGCTCCCTGCAAGGAACGGATTGCCGCCTCGCGGCCAGGTCCGGGGCCCTTGAGGTAGACCTCCACCCGACGGAGCCCGTGCTCCATGCTCTTGCGGGCGGCTATCTCCGCTGCGCGCCCCGCTGCAAAGGCCGTGCCCTTGCGCGAGCCCTTGTAGCCGGCCGTGCCGGCCGTGCCCCACGCCAACACAGCACCCTGCGTGTCCGTCAGGGTCACCAACGTGTTGTTGAAGGTTGCCTTTATGTATGCCCGACCCACAGGCACGGACTTGCGTTCCCTGCGGCGGACTCCCCTTCTGGCCATGGGCCTCCTTTGTCCAGATGCGAACCGGACATCGCCCACGCGAGTCCGGGCGCTTCTGCCTTCCTACTTCTTGGCGCTTGTGCGGCGGCGTCCGGCCACCGTCTTCTTGGGACCCTTGCGCGTCCGGGCATTGGTGCGCGATCGCTGGCCGTTCACTGGCAAGCCCCGCACGTGCCTGATGCCCTGGAAGCTGCGAATCTCAATCTTGCGGCGGATATTCATTTGCACCTCTCGCCGGAGGTCGCCCTCCACCTTGTAGTGGCGTTCAACGGCCTCACGAATACGGGAGAGCTGGTCCTCCGCCAGGTCGCGGACGCGCGGGTTGTCCTCGATGTTGGCCTCTGCAGCGATCTCCTTCGACCGCGTGGGGCCGATGCCGTAGATGCTGCGAAGCGCTATCTCCACCCGCTTGTTGTCCGGTATGTTGACCCCAGATACCAGTGCCATGGGTGCCTCCTGCGTCAGGCTTTAGCCCTGACGCTGCTTGTGCCGCTTGTTGATGCAGATGATCCGCACAATGCCCTTGCGCTTGATGATCTTGCAGTGCTCGCACCGCTTCTTTATGGATGGTTGGACCTGCATTTTGACTCCTTACGCCCTTTCCGCCTACCGGAACCGGTAGGTCACGCGGCCCCGGCTCAGGTCGTAGGGGGAGAGCTCCACCAGCACACGGTCTCCGGGAAGAATTCGGATGTAGTGCATCCGGATCCTGCCGGAGGCGTGCGCAAGAACCTCATGTTCATTTGCCAACTTCACACGGAACACCGCGTTGGGGAGCGACTCCTCAACCGTTCCTTCCACTTCTATGGACTCTTTCTTTGGCATGCAACCCCTTGCCTATGGCGCCGGGCGCCCTACTCCCGGAGCAGGGTCATCACCTCGGCCCCATCCTCTCCGACGGCCATCGTGTGCTCAAAGTGCGCGGAAATCTGGCCGTCGGCGGTCACCACCGTCCAGCCGTCCTCCAGCGCCCGGGTCCGCCACGTGCCCAGATTCAACATGGGCTCAATGGCTATGGCCATGCCCGCTCGGAGCATCTGGCCCCGGCCCGCCACACCGTAGTTTGGCACCTGCGGCTCCTCATGGAGCTTGCGTCCGATGCCGTGTCCGACGTACTCCCTCACAACGCCATACCCGCGGGCCTCGGCGTAGCTCTGCACCGCAGCCCCGATATCCCCAAGGCGAGCGCCGGCCCGCACCTGCCCAATGGCCGCGTTAAGCGACTCTCTCGTGGTCTCCAGCAAGCGCATCGCCTCCTCGGAGACCTCACCCACGGGCAGCGTCACCGCAGCATCGCCGTGCATCCCGTCGACGATTGCGCCGACGTCGCACTTCACCAAGTCACCATTCTGCAGCACCCGCTTGCCCGGGATGCCGTGAACGATCTCTTCATTAACCGACGTGCAGATTGTCGCTGGGAAGCCCATGTAGCCCAAAAAGGCGGGCTTGGCCCCCTGTCGGAGCAATTCCTGCACCGCCACGCCGTCCAGGTCCTTCGTCGTCATCCCCGGCTCCACGGCGCGCGTGATGGCCGCGATCATCCTCGCCACCACCTGACCCGCCAGCCGCATCGCCTCCAACTCACGAGGAGACTTGATGGACGGGCGCCGTGCCGCGTCTGGAGACTCCACAGGTTCACTCCCTTGAAAGCGCCCAAAGGGCTATTGTACCGATTCGCCGCGTATTTTGCACGCACGACGTTTTCGCCGCTAGTCCTCCAGCGCCTGCAACACGGACGCCGTGACTGCGTCAACGTCCTGCAGGCCGTTCACCTCAACCAACTTGCCCTGGCCCACGTAGTACTCGATGAGCGGGTAGGTCTGGGCGGCATACACCTGCAGCCGGTTTCGCACGGCCTCCGGCATATCATCCTCTCGCTGGTAGAGCTCACCGCCACAGACTTTGCACGGCTCTCCCATGCTCCCGATCGTGTACGGCCGCAGGCAGCCGCGGCATATGTAGCGGTTGCTCAGCCGCCGCACCAACTCGTCCTCCGGCACATTTACGTGCAACACCTTGTCGATGCCAGTGCCGCCCAGCGCTTCATCTAACGCTTCCGCCTGTGGAGCAGTGCGCGGAAAGCCGTCGAGCACCACGCCCTGACCATCCATCTCCTCCGACAGCTTGTCCAGCACCATGCGGATGACCACGTCGTCCGGCACCAGGTCCCCTCGGTCCATATACGACTGCGCCAGCTGTCCCAAGTCCGTCTTCTGCTGACGATGTGCCCGCAGCAGGTCTCCCGACGACACGTGGGCCAACCCCTTCTGATCCGTCAGGATGTCGGCTTGCGTGCCCTTGCCCGCGCCGGGAGCGCCAAGCAGCACTAGCAGCATGGCGCAGCCTCCTGCCCGCTGCCCAACGCGCTCGTCATCGGATGAACCCCTCGTAGCGGCGCATCAGCAACTGCGCCTCAAGCTGCCGCATCGTATCTAACCCCACGCCAACCAGGATCAGAAGCGCCGTGCTGCTCAGCCGCAACGCCTGCACGTCGGTCAGCAGAGTCGCGAAGTACGGGATAATGGCCACGAAGCCTAGGAAAAGAGCGCCTCCCCAGCTGACGCGTATAAGGGTGCGCTGTAGGTATTCCTCTGTGGGCCTGCCCGGCCGAATGCCGGGGATGAAGCCGCCCTGCTTCTGCAGGTTTTCCGCCAGGTTCATTTGAGAGAAGGTGATCATGGTGTAGAAGAGCGCGAATATCACCACCAGCACAAAGAGGAAGACCCAGTAGATGAAGCTCGTCCCGTCAAAGATGCCCACCACGCCCTGCGCGAACCGCGAGACGAAACTGGGGTCCGACGGGTTGGCGAAGTAGCTGGCCACTGTGCCCGGCAAAATGATGATTGCAAAGGCAAAGATGAGCGGAATCATGCCCGCAGAGTTGATACGTAGTGGAATATACGAGGTTCCCTGCGCGCGTCGTACTGCCCCGCC
Organism: Dehalococcoidia bacterium; assembly: GCA_965249605.1. GTDB lineage: Bacteria > Chloroflexota > Dehalococcoidia > Lucifugimonadales > UBA1127 > UBA1127. The sequence continues at coordinate 148,298 of OZ252245.1, read as the reverse complement.
TCTAAACACCGTCCGCCCGTATTGCACCGGGATGCGTCGCTGCGCCTCCGTGAACACCACAATAAGGTAGATGATTGCAAGGGTGATCACCGCCAGCGTGATGAGACCCGTTGGGTCCACGCGGCTGATGAAGCCTTGCTGCACGATTTGCGGCAGCCCCGCGACAATGCCGGCGAAGATAATGATAGAGATGCCGTTGCCGATGCCTCGCTCCGTGATTTGCTCTCCGAGCCAGACCAGGAAGACGGTGCCCGCCGCCAGGGAGATGACCATCGGGATGATGGCCGGGAATGCGCCGCCGGTGACGTCCACGCCCGCAAAAATGCCAGCCCGCTGCAGAAGAATGATCTGCCCGTACCCTTGTGCCAAGGCAATGGGCACGGTGAAGTAATGGGTCATCTGGTTGATCTTCTGCCGGCCGTAGTCGCCCTCCTTGGAGAGTGCCTTCAGCTGCGGGATCACCGGCACCAGCAACTGCATGATGATGGACGAGGTGATGTAGGGGTAGACGCCCAAGGCCGCCACACTCATGTTACGCAGGGCGCCGCCGCTAAACAGGTCCAGGAAACCGAGGATGTCTCCGAACTGACCGCCGCTGAAGACGGCGCTGAGAGCATCGCGGTCCACCCCGGGTACCGGCACATGCGCCACAAAGCGGAACACAATGAGCATGGCTAGGGTGAAGAGCAGCTTCATCCGCAGGTCTGGGATCTTGAAGGCGTCTATGAGCGCCTGCAGCAGCTGGGGCCGCCCGGACGCAGGCCTAGCTGACGTCGCCTGCATTGTCCTTCCCCCGCTTCCTGCTCGGCAACTGCTCTGCCGTGCCGCCCGCGGCCGCAAGCTGCTCGCGCGCCTGCGCCGAGAACCGGTGGGCCGTCACTGCCAACGGCTTAGTGATCTCACCATTGGCAAGCACCTTCACAGGCTGCTTCAAGTTGCGCAGCAGACCGGCCTGCACCATGGCTTCCAGCGTCACCTGCGCGCCGCTCTCAAACCGCTCTTCCAGCACCCCCAAGTTCACAATGGCGTAGTCCGTCCGAAAGATATTGGTGAATCCCCGCCGCGTGGGCAGCTTCAGCACCAACGGCAGCTGGCCGCCCTCAAACCCTGGGCGAGGCCCAGGGCCGGAGCGGGAGCGCTGGCCCTTCATGCCCCGTCCGGAGTAATTGCCCTTGCTGCCATTGCCACGGCCCACCCGAGTGCGGGCCCGGCGAGCGCCCTTGGGCGCCGGTATTTCGTGCTGTTTCACCGCCGTGTCTCCTACTGTTAATCCTCTACTTCGTCCACTTGCACCATGTGGCGCACTTTGTGGAGCATGCCTCGCACCACAGGGGTATCCTCACGCTCTACGGTCTGGTTCAGCCGCCGCAGCCCCAGCGACCGCACGGTCGCCTGTTGATTGCGCTCAAAGCCGATGCCGCTCTTCTTCAAGGTAATTCGCAGCCGTGCCATTGGGCTCCCCTAACTGCCTTGCTGTTGTGGCTGTTGTTGCTGCTGGGCGGGTGGCGGCGTCCGCCTAGCCCTTCGCCGTTCCACCTCTACCTGCGGGTCGCGCAGCGATGCCAGCGCATCCATCGTCGCCTTAGACAGGTTGATGGGGTTGGTGTTGCCGATGGCCTTGGTAAGGATGTCCTTAATTCCAGCCAGGTCCACCACCGCGCGCACTGTCGCGCCCGCCACCACGCCCGTGCCGTCCACGGCGGGCTTCAGCATCACCTGGGACGCCCGGTACTTCGTTACGATGTCATGTGGGATGGTGGTTCCGCGCAGGGGCACCTCGATGAGATTCCGCCGGGCGATGGCGACGCCCTTGCGGACCGCGTCCGGCACCGCCGCTGCCTTTCCCAGGCCAATGCCAACGATGTTGCGGCCGTCACCGACTGCCACCATAGCGTTGAAGCGCATGTTCTTGCCGCCCGCCGTCACCTTGGCAATCCGGCGGATCATCAGGACGCGCTCCGTCAGGTTGCCGGCGTGCTCCGGCTGCACCCGGGGGGCCAGGTCGTATGGCGTTAGCTTCGGCATTAGAACTCCAACCCTCCTTCACGCGCCGCTTCCGCAAGCGCTTGCACGCGGCCATGGTACGCGTATCCGCCACGGTCGAAGACCACTCTCGTCACACCTGCGGCCTTGCTGCGGCTCGCTGCCAGCGCGCCCACCAGCCGGGCGACCTCGGTCTTTACCTTGCCCTGGCACTCGGCCCGCAGCTCCGTGTCCATGTCGGACGCTGCTGCTAGCGTGTGCCCGACGCTGTCGTCGATGACCTGCACTGAGATGTGCTGGCTGCTACGGAAGACAGCCATACGCGGGCGCTCCGGTACGCCGTGCACCTTCCTGCGCACCCGGATGTGGCGGATCACACGCTTGGCTCGGGCCGTCTTGGCCTTCCCCTTGTAACGCAATGCCTGTAATCGTACTGCTTTAACCACAATGCCTTCCTCGGGGCTAGCGTCCGGCGCTCTTACCGGGCTTGAGCCGCACAATCTCGCCGCTGTAGCGGATGCCCTTGCCCTTGTAGGCGTCAGGCTTTCGCACGGCACGGATGGTGGCGGCAAGCTGCCCCACCTGCTGTTTGTCGCACCCCGCCACGGACAATCGCGTGGGACCCTCGACCGTCAGCGTGATGCCCGTCGGCGCCTCAATGTCGACCGGGTGGCTGTAACCCACCTGCAGGGTGATGTTCTCCCCGGACTGCTGAACCCGGTAGCCGGTTCCAACAAGCTCCAGCCTCTTTGTGAAACCGTCGGTGACGCCAACAACCATGTTGTTGAGCAGCGCCCGCGTCAATCCCTGCAGCGCACGGATCCGCTGGGCGTCCGAGGGGCGGCCAATGACGATTACGCTGTCCTGACGCTCGATCATGAGGTCCGGGTGGAACTGCTGCTGCAGCGTACCCAGCGGACCCTTCACCATCACGTCGTTGTCAGTCCCCAGCGTTACATCAACGCCGCGGGGTACGGGAATTGGCATCGATCCAATTCGGGCGACGATGCGCCTCTTTTCCTTCGTCTTCTCTATCATAGCTCACTGTTCCCTACCAGACGTAGCAGAGAACCTCTCCTCCAATGCCTTGGTTCTTGGCAGTCTGCCCTGTCATCACACCCTGCGACGTAGAGAGGATGGCGACGCCGAGCCCACCGTACACCCGTGGAATATCGTCGCGGCCCACGTAAACGCGAAGGCCCGGGCGGCTCACCCGCTTCAGCCCTCGAATAGCCGTCTGACTGCGTCCGGTGTATAGCAACCGCAACCGCAACACACGCCACGGGCCGCTCCGGACGGTATCCACGTCCCGAATGAAGCCCTCATCCTTCAGTATGTCGGCCACCGCCTGCTTTGTCTTGGACAACGGAACCAGCACCGAGTCGTGCCTCGCCATGCCGGCGTTGCGCACCCGGGTCAGCATGTCCGAAATGGGATCGGTTACTCCGCTCACGAACCCTCCTACCAGCTGGCCTTACGGACTCCGGGGATCTCGCCCCGGAGCGCCAAGGTGCGGAAGCAGATGCGGCATAGGCCGAACTGGCGGATGTACGCTCGTGGGCGCCCGCACAGTTGACACCGGTTATGCTGCCGCGTTGAAAACTTCACCGGCATTCGCCACTTGGCTATTTTGCTGGTCTTGGCCAATGCTCCGCTCCTATCCTACTCAGTCGTGCGCCGGACTATGCACCGGCGGCCGTGCGCTCCTGCACCCGGGCGAAGGGCATCCCCATCAGATCGAGGAGCCGCAGCGCCTCCTGGTCCGTTTTGGCGGTGGTGATGATGTTCACCTGCATCCCGCGCATCCGGTCAATCTGGTTGTAGTCAATCTCTGGAAACACGATCTGCTCCCGCAGCCCCAAGGCATAGTTCCCGCGCCCGTCGAAGGCCGAGCGGGACACGCCGCGAAAGTCGCGGATTCTGGGCAGCGCTGTGTTGAACAACTTGTCCAGGAATGTGTACATCCGGTCGCCGCGCAAAGTCACCATAACGCCGACGGCTTGTCCTTCCCGCAACTTGAAGCCCGCTACAGAGCGCCGTGCCTTCCGCGAGATGGGCCGTTGTCCGGTGATTGCGGCAATGTCCCCCATGGTGGCGTCCATGGCGCGGGCGTTGGTCAAGGCCTCGCCCAAACCTACGTTGATAACAACCTTTCCGACCTTGGGGATCTCCATGACGTTGGCGTAGGAGAACTCCTGTTGCAACTGTTGCGCCAGCTCATCGCGGTAACGCGCCAGCAGCCGAGGCAGCACACGACCCTGCAGAGCAGGCTTTGCCTGCGTCTGTGCGCGGCTCCGCCCCCGGGACCTGCCGCCGCTCCTTGAGGACTCCTGCGGCTCTTCTATTCGATCGGTTGATTGCACTTCTTGCATAGCCGTACTTTCTTGCCGTCATTCAAAAACGTGAAGCCCATCCGGGCGGCGCTGTTGCACAGCGGGCACACTACCTTGACGTTGGATATTGACAGTGGTGCCTCCATCGTGATGATCCCCGCCTGGCTGATGCCGGGCTGCGCCCTGCGGTGGCGCTTGACCATGTTGGCGCCCTCCACAAAAAGCTTGCCCTCACGGGGAAACACACGCTGCACCGTGCTCTGCTTGCCGCGGTCCCGCCCCTTGGTGATGACCACGGTGTCGCCACTTCTGACCTTCTGCGCCATGACCTCTTCCTTCTCTCCCAGCGGTTAGCCTAGAAGACCTCCGGCGCCAGGGAGACAATACGCATGAACCCCTTCTCCCGCAGCTCCCGGGCCACTGGCCCGAAGATGCGTGTGCCAATGGGGTTGAGCGCGTCCGTCAGCATGACCGCCGCGTTCTCGTCGAAGCGGATGTGGGTGCCGTCGGGCCGTCGGGTGTTCTTCACCACCCGGACAATGACCGCCTTCACCACCTTGCCCGCCCGCACCGCATCGGGCGCGTTAGGGATGGCGTCCTTCACGGAGCACGTGATGATGTCGCCGAGCCCCGCGTAGCGCCTGCGGCTGGAACCGGGAATGCCGATGCACATCACCTGCTTGGCCCCGGAGTTGTCCGCAACGGCCAACCGCGACATGTGCTGGATCATGCGTCCTCCTTCCGGGGCGTTTCCCCGTCTTCTGAGGACGCTTCTTCCGCGGCGTCGGTGGCTTCCGGCGCAGCTTCCTCAGCATGAACCTCCGCGGCTGGAGCTTCCGCCTCTTCTACGATTGCATCCGCTTCCTCAGGGGGAGCCTCTGCCGTCGGGGATTCCGCCTCTTCCGTGGCCTGCGGCTCTTCTGCTGCTGCCTCTGCTTCTCCAGCGGGCGCCTCTGCCTCAGCCTCTTCTGTTACTGCCGGCTCATCGGCCACTTCCGCTGCCGGCTCCTCGGAGGGAGCTTCCACGACAGGGGCCTCATGTTCAATTGCTTCCGCTACGCTCGCCTTAGGTTCCTCGGTGGCGGCTTCCTGTTCTTCGGCCGCCTCAGCCTCCGCTACGGGGTCGCCGTCGTCCATTTCAGCCTCTGCCTCTTCGTCGACGGAATCGTCCGTGGCCTCGTCCATGCCTGCGACGGTCTCTTCGACGTCGGCCTCAGAGCCTGCTGCCTCCTCCGCGACCACGATAGCCGCAAGAAGTTGGCCGGTCTCCACGGCCTCGGCCATTACGGCCTCGGCCTCCGCGAATTCCTCGGGCCGAAGCACCTCATGCCGCTGTAGGACGGCCTGTAAGCGAAAACGCTTGGTCTTGGACACCGGGCGGCATTCGATGACACGCACCAAGTCGCCATACTGAGACTCGGCGAGCGGGTCGTGGACATAGAGCACCGTCTTGCGGCGCAGCGCTTTGCCATACACCGCGTGGTGGCGGACGCGGTCCACGGCCACCACAAGCGTGTTCTGCATCTTGGCGCTTACTACGCGCCCGACGTAGCTTCTTCGGTTCGCTGCCATCTAGTGAATCCCCAACTCCCGCTGTCGCATCACCGTTTTGATGCGTGCGATGGTCTTTTTCACCCGCTTCATTTCGCTCACGTTCGCCAGTTGATGCGTCATCCACCGGAACCGGAGGTTCATCAACTCACGGTAGGATTCATCCAGCTCCTGCTGGAGGTCGTCCGTACTCTTTTCCCGAACTTCGTCTACACGCATGAGTCCGCTCGATTCCTAGTTCGTCGTGTGGAGGAAGTAGTCCTCCCGAGTGACGATCTTTGTAGACACCGGTAATTTTGCCGCGGCCAGCCGCAGCCCTTCCTTGGCCTGCTCCTCGGACACCCCTGACAGCTCGAAGAGCATTCTGCCCCGCTTTGCAACGGCCACGTAGTGGTCGACGCCACCTTTACCCTTGCCCATTCGGGTCTCCAGGGGCTTCTTGGTCACGGGTTTGTCGGCGAAGACGCGGATCCAAAGCTGTCCACCGCGTCGGAGGTACCGCACGACGGCCCGCCGCGCTGCCTCTATCTGTCGGGCAGTAAGCCACGCCGTGTCCAGTGTCTTGAGGCCGTAGTCGCCAAAGTGCAGGGTCGCGCCGGAGGTCGCAGCGCCCTTGCGGCGGCCCCGATGCACCTTGCGGTACTTCAGCCGCTTAGGTTGCTGCATTGGGCTCTCCTTCCGCAGCGGCCTCCGCCCGTTCGATGACCATGTGGTCCGCGGCCTCATCCTCGGCCCGCATTGTCACCTCAATTGGGCCCAAGTCCTCGGCGGTCTCCTGCTCGCGCAGCGGAACGATATCGCCCTTGTAGAGCCACACTTTTACGCCGATACGCCCCATCGTGGTGCTGGCCTCGCTGATGGCAAAGTCCACGTCGGCGCGGATGGTGTGGAGGGGCACCCGCCCCATCATCACCTTTTCTCGCCGCGCGATGTCCGCGCCGCCAAGCCGCCCGCCCACGATGATCTTGACGCCCTGTACCCCGGCTTGCATGGATCGGGTGGCCGTCTGTTGCATAGCCCGACGGTGCGCCACGCGCCGCTCCAATTGCTCGGCGCAGCTGCGGGCCACCAGCGCCGCCACTGTCTCCGGTTGCCGGACTTCCTGCACGGAGATGCGCACCCGTCGCTCTGTCAGGGCTTCCAGCGCCTGACGCATCTCCTCCACGCGCTGCCCCTGCCGTCCGATGACAATGCCGGGCCGCGCCGTCCAAATAACCACCGAGACCTCCTGCGGCCCTCGATCAATCTCCACTTTCGGGATCCCGGCCTCCGGGTACCGCGATAGGATGGCGTTGCGCAGCCGCAGGTCCTCATGCAGCGTGTTGCGGTAGTCCTGCTTCTTGGCGGCGAACCATCGGCTGTCCCAGTCCTTGATGATGCCCAGCCGGAAGCCAATTGGGTGTGTCTTGTGTCCCACAGCTAACTCCCCCGGTCCACGACGATAGTGATATGGCAGGACCGCCGTTTGATGGGACTAATGCGCCCGCGAGACTGCGGCCGGAACCGGCGCAGCCGGGGGGCGTCGTCCGCGTAGGCCGCCACCACCTTCAGTGTCTCCGGAATCATGAACCTGTTGTTCTCCGCGTTGGCTACGGCGGAGCGGATCACCTTGGACACCGCCAAGGCCGTCGGGCTGGGCACGTACTGTAGAGCAGCCAGCGCTTGGACGACTGGCTTGCCCCGTACCATGCCCAACACTCGCCGCACTTTCTGCGGCGACATTCCAAAGTTCCTGTGCATTGCCTGTACCGCCACGGGTCCTCTCCCCTAACCTCGAGGCCTTGTGGTCCGCTCACTGCGGCCCGCGTGGCCCCGGAAGGTCCTGGTGGGCGCGAATTCGCCCAAGCGATGCCCCACCATGTTCTCCGTCAAATACACTGGCACGTGCCGCCGCCCATCATGCACGGCGATGGTGAGCCCCACCATATCTGGCATGATCATTGACGCCCGCGACCAAGTGCGGATGACCACCTTTTCTTGAGTGCGTTGGGCCGCGTCCACCTTCTTCTGCAACTTGGGGTGAACGTATGGCCCCTTCTTAACGGACCTGCCCATAACCTATCCTTCTCCGCCGCACAATAAACCGGTTGGTCTCCTTGTTGCGGCGCGTCTTTACACCCAAGGCTGGCTTGCCCCACTTAGTCTTGGCATACCGCAGCCCAATGGGGTTGCGGCCCTCGCCACCGCCGTGCGGGTGATCGCGCGGGTTCATCACCTTTCCACGCACCTCTGGACGCTTGCCCAGCCACCGGTTGCGCCCGGCCTTTCCGATGGACGTTGCCCCATGCTCTGCGTTCCCCACCTGCCCGATGGTCGCATAGTTCTCGCTCAGCACCCGGCGAATCTCGCCTGAGGGGAGCCGCAGCTGCGTGTACCGCTCCTCGCGGGCCATGACCTGCGCGCTGCCACCGGCGCTGCGCACCATCTGGGCGCCACGGCCAGGCTGCAACTCAATGTTGTGTACCACTGAGCCCAGCGGCATCGAGCGCAGCGACATCGCGCTGCCGGGGCGGATTTCGGCGTTCGGCCCCGACATGATCGGGTCCCCGACCTTCACGCCCACCGGCCACAGAATGTAGCGCTTGTCGCCGTCGCGGTAGTGAATGAGGGCAATGCGCGCCGAGCGGTTCGGGTCGTACTCAATGCTGTGCACCAGGCCCGGGACTCCCGCCTTGTCACGCCGTTTGAAGTCGATGACCCGGTACATACGCTTGTGACCACCGCCACGGTGCCGCACGGTGAGTCGGCCCTGCCGGTTTCGACCGCCGCTTTTCCGCAACGGCTGCAAGAGCGAGCGCTCCGGCTTGCTCTTGGTGATCTCGCTGAAGTCGGGCCTCACCAGCTGGCGCATGCCCGGCGTTATCGGCTTGAACGTCTTGAGACCCATGCCTACACGCCCTCAAACACCGTGATGCGGTCGCCCTGCCGCAGCCTCACGATGGCCTTCTTCTTGCCCGGCCCCTTGGTAAGCCTCGGGCCAAACCGCTTCACCTTGCCCGGCAACCTCACCATGGTCACCTTCTCAACCTTCACGCCAAAGAGCGTCTCCACAGCCTGCTTGATGATCGTCTTGTTGGCGTGAAGCGCCACGCGAAACGTGTACTTGTTCTCGTCCTGCAGGCGGGTGCTCTTCTCTGTCACCACTGGTCCAATGAGCAAACCCGTCAACTGTGCCATCGTCATGACGCCTGCTCCTCACCGGACTCCGCCTGCGCTTCTTCCGCCTCCGCCGGGGTGGCAGTCACCAAAGCGGCCCGACGAGGCCGGTCTTGTGCCCAAAGCTCCTCGATGCGCCGCACCGCCGCGACGCTGAGCACCAGATGGTTGTAGTTCAACAGATCCACCGTGTTCAGCGTTGATGCCGGGACGGACTTCACCCACTTCAGGTTATGGCACGCCTGCCACAGATCCTTTTGGGAGACGGCCTCGTTCACCACCAAACATTTGGTGGAGATTTCCAGACCCTCCAGGGCTCGTAGCACTTCGCGGGTCTTGGGCTCCGGCAGGCGGAATTCCTCCACCACCGTCACCTCTCCGTCCCGCACCTTTTGCGAAAGCAAGGAGCGGATGGCGAGCCGCCGCATCTTCTTGGGCGTCCGCTGCGAGTAGTCCCGCGGCTTGGGCCCGAAGGTGACGCCGCCTGTGCGCCACTGCGGGGATCGGGTGCTGCCGTGCCGGGCGCGGCCCGTGCCCTTCTGTCGCCAGGGTTTGCGACCGCCGCCGCTCACCTCTGCGCGCGTCTTCGTGCTGTGAGTGCCCGCACGCTTGTTGGCCAGCTGCCCAACCATCACCTGATGGATGACAGCCGTGTTAAGGGGCAAGTCGAAGACGGCATCACTCACCTCGATGCTGCCCACCGTCACGCCCTGTATGTTCTTCAGCGGTAGTTCCATGCCTGCTAACCAGCCTTATTGGTCCGGCGCAGGATCACCAGGCCCTGGGAGGGACCGGGGATCGCGCCCTTTACAAACACAAGGTTTCGTTCCGAGTCCACCCGAATAATCTCCAAGTTGCGCACTGTGACACGCTCGGCGCCGTAGTGACCGGCCATCTTAGTGCCTCGCCAAATGCGGCCCGGGTAGGTGCCGGACCCAATGGACCCCGGCGCGCGGTGCCGGTCCGACTGACCGTGGGTCTTGGGTCCGCCGCTAAAGCCGTGCCGCTTGACGCCGCCCGTGAAACCGCGACCCTTCGACGTTCCCACGGCGTCTATGTGTTCGCCCTCGGAGAATATCTCGGCCCCCACAGGGTCGCCCACCTCTACGCCGGTCAGGTCGCCGGCGGGGACCTCGCGCAGGTGGCGGTAGAGTCGCCCCGCCTTGCGCAGGTGACCGCGCTCAGGGCTTCGCAGGTTTCGGACTTCGTGGAAGCCCAACTGCACCGCGGTGTACTTGTCCTTCTCCGGCAGCTTGATTTGCGTGATGGTGCACGGGCCGGCCTGCACGGCCGTCACGCCCACCAACCTTCCGTCCTCACGAAAGATCTGGGTCATGCCAATCTTCTTGCCCAGGATTCCGTCTACCGCCATGCTTTCCTTTGTCCCTCAGTAGAAAACGGAGCCAGCGAATGGCTCCGTTTTCAGGGTTTCGCCCCTCGGTTATGTCTTTATAGTAATATCGACGCCGGCTGCAACGTTGAGCCGGGAGAGCGCTTCCAAGGTGCGGCCGGTGGACTCAAGGATGTCCACCAGCCGTTTGTGAGTCCGGAGCTCAAAATGCTCCCGTGAGTCCTTATCGATGTGCGGCGACCGGATGACGCAGAAGCGCTGCTTGTGTGTCGGCAGCGGCACGGGTCCGGCCACCACGGCACCCGTCCGCTCCGCAGTCTCCACGATCTGCTGCGCCGACAGGTCTAGCGCTCGATGGTCAAACGCCTTCAAGATTATGCGAATTTTCTGGCCGGGCATGGCAAAAACCTACCTTACACCACGTTATACACGTACAAGCATCTGCTGCGCCACGGAGTCCGGCACCTCTTCATAGTGGTGGAACTCCATGGAATGACTCGCTCTGCCCTGGGTGAGAGACCGAACGGTGGTGGCGTACCCGAACATCTCCGCTAGGGGCACCAGCGCCCGAATGGTCTGGATGTCCCCAACGCCCTCGATGTTCTGTACCCGCGCCCGCTTCCCGGAAAGGTCCCCAAGAACCTCGCCCAGAAACTCACCCGGGGTGACGACTTCCGTCTGAATGTATGGCTCCATGAGGACGGGCTTGCCCCTGCGCAGCCCCTCCTTCACGGCCATAGAACCAGCGATCTTAAAGGCGATCTCGGAGGAATCGACAGGGTGAAAGCTGCCGTCTACCAGGGAGACCTTGATATCCACCACAGGATAGCCCGCTATCGCGCCGCTGTCTAGTGCCTCCATAGCCCCTGCACGCACCGGGTTGATGTACTCCCTCGGCACCACACCACCAACGATCTTGTCCTCAAACACGAACCCGGTCCCACGCTCCTGCGGCTCCAACTCAAGCCAAACATGGCCATACTGACCATGACCGCCGGTCTGCCGCACGAATCGACCCTCAACGCGCACCGCTTGCCGGATGGCCTCGCGGTAGGACACGCGCGGGCGCCCGACCTGCGCCTGTACATTGAACTCGCGGCGCAGTCGGTCCACCAGCACGTCCAAGTGCAGTTCACCCATACCGGAGATGATGGTCTGGCCGCTCTCCTTGTCGTAGCGCACCACGAAGGTGGGGTCCTCGTCCGAAAGCTTGCGCAGAGACTCTTCCAGCCGCTCTTGGTCCGCTTGCGTGCGAGGCTCGACGCTCACGGAGATGACCGGGTCCGGGAAGCTCGGCGGTTCCAAGACTACCGGGGAGACCCCATCGCAGATGGTCTCACCGGTAAATGTGTTCTTCAGGCCCACTACCGCGCCGATCTGCCCAGCATTCAGCACGGGCACGTCCTCGCGGTGGTTCGCGTGCATCAGCACCAGACGTGCGATGCGTTCGTCAGTCTCCTTGGAGGCGTTGTAAACATAGGAACCAGCCTTCAGTTGGCCGGAGTAGACCCGCACGAACACCAGTCGGCCAATGTAGGGGTCGGCGGCGACTTTGAAGGCCAGCGCAGCCAACGACTCCGACGGGTCGGCCTTCAGGACGATGGGCTCCTCACTGCGTGGGTCCATGCCCTCCACCGACGGCACGTCCAGCGGGGACGGCAGGTAATCGATGACCGCGTCTAGCAGCGGGTGGATGCCCCGGTTGCGCAGCGCGGTCCCGCAGAGCACGGGGACGAGGGTGTTACTCAGCGTCGCCTTACGCAGCGCCGCGACGAGCTCCTCCTCCGAGAACTCCTCGCCATCGAGGTACTTCTCGAGGAGTGCGTCGTCCGTTTCTGCAACGCGCTCCATCAGCAGGTCCCGGTAGCGGTCAGCCTCGTCCTGCAACTCGGCGGGAATGGGCGCTTCAGTGGGCGCGCCCACCTCTTCTCCGTAGAGAAGCGCCTTCTGTCGCACCAAGTCCACCATGCCGGTGAAGGTGCTCTCTGCGCCAATGGGTAGTTGTACAGGAACGGGCCGCGCCGACAAACGGTCGCGAATCATGTCCACCGTACGGGCAAAGTCGGCACCGGGACGATCCATCTTGTTGACGAAACAGACCCGCGGCACTTGGTACTTGTTGGCCTGCCGCCACACGGTCTCCGACTGCGGTTGTACGCCCGCCACCGCGTCGAAGATGACGACGCCGCCATCGAGCACCCGCAGGCTTCGCTCTACCTCTGCGGTAAAGTCCACGTGGCCCGGCGTGTCGATGATGTTGACGTCATAGCCACCCCACTCACATGCCGTTGCTGCCGCAGTGATGGTGATGCCGCGCTCTCGCTCCTGGGGCATCCAGTCCATGACGGTATTGCCGTCGTCAACGTTGCCGAGGCGGTGGGTCCGTCCGGCGAAGAAGAGTACACGCTCAGTCAAGGTCGTCTTGCCGGCGTCAATGTGCGCAATAAATCCTATGTTGCGAATGCGTTCCAAGGGGTCCCTTTCCGGCGCGGAGGCGCCGTCTCTAATGCTCGAGAGGAGGTTACGCGATCATCACCACCGGTAGTGGACAAAGGCGCGGTTGGCCTCTGCCATGCGATGAAGGTCTTCCCGCCGTTTCACCGCGGCCCCGTCGCCCCTGGAGGCGTCCAGGAACTCCTGGGCCAGCTTCTGGTGCATGGGGCGGCCCTTCCGATTGCGCGCGCTGTTGATGATCCAGCGCATGGCAAGGGCACTGCCTCGCCGCGCGGTCACCTCAATGGGGATCTGATAGGTGGCGCCGCCTACTCGGCGGGCCTTCACCTGCAGTAATGGTGTTGCGTTGCGAAGCGCCTCTTGGAAGATCTCGAGAGGCGGACGATGCGCCTGCTGTTCCACAATTTCCATGGCTGAGTAGACAATGCGCTGGGCAACCGTCTTCTTGCCCTTCAGCATGATGCGGTTGATGAACCTCGCCAACTCCACATTGTCGAATTGCGGGTCCGGTGGTACCGTTCGTTGTTCTGCTTTACGCCTTCGCATGACTCGTGTCCGTCTCTCCGGCCTTTTGGTTCCGCGCTAGCCCCGTGGCTGCCGGGCGCCGTACTTGCTGCGACCCTGCCGCCTGCCGTTCACTCCGCCGGTGTCCAGCACCCCGCGCACAATGTGATATCGCACACCCGGAAGGTCCCGGACACGTCCGCCCCTGACCAGCACCACGGAGTGCTCCTGCAGGTTGTGCCCCTCTCCCGGAATGTACGCAGTCACTTCAATCCCGTTGGTCAGCCGCACCCTGGCAACCTTGCGCAGGGCCGAGTTAGGCTTCTTGGGCGTCACGGTGCGCACCTGCACACAGACGCCGCGCCGCTGCGGGGAGCCTACGTCGTTCCACACTACACGGTTCTTAAGAGCATTCTGGCGCCAATGCATGGCCGGGGCCCGACTCTTGGCCTTGACCCTGGTCCTGCCCTTTTTGATCAGTTGATTGATAGTGGGCACTACAAAGCTCCAAATCCACAAATTATCCGCCGCTAATGAAGCGCAAGTTCGTATTGTAGGGAGCGCCTAGGGAGATGTCAACAGTTGGCGAATGATGCCCGCTACTGCGCGACAGACCCGCTCAGACAAACTCTGGCAGCCCCTCGCGACAACATATACGCCGATAGGGCCGCTGCACTCAGCAGACCTACTGCATCCTCACCACGAAGGTGCTCACCATCTTGTCGTGCAGCGTCTGCCGGTCTTAGTCCCACAGCGGCCACAGGTAGTTGACCAGCGTGCCGATCCCGCCCGTGATACCACCCACCGCGCCAATGACGACAGTCTTGACGATAATTCGCGCAAGAGGAAGTTGTATGCCCAGTTTGGCGGCGTCCCGTCAAGCAGCACCACCTGAGTGCCCATGAGCCGCTTGCCAACGCTCCGCCCGTTCGTGTACGAGAGCGTCAGGCCAACCATTGCGACCAGCGAAAAGAAAATTCCCATGGCTGCTGCCACGGTGCCGATAGTTCCGTCCTCCACCAACCAGGGCAACATGAGACCGATGGTCAGGGGAACAAAAGAGAGGGACCACAGGATGTAGTCAATGATCTCCGCGACAAACCTGAGTATCCAGTCGGCCTTCTCCGGCATCGGCGCATTTCCAGGTTCGATCACGTTGCTCCTCCGCTCGTCAGGTTGAGTGCGATGGCAGCCAGGTTTCCGATTTCCCCTCGCCCTCATCCTAAACGCCGCCACTGCGCCTTCGCTTTTGCTGCCACAACATACACCAATCTTTCCCGCGCCGTTCCAGAACTGGCAGCCTCCAACAACCGCGCATGCGTATTAACACTCTAGGCCAACTTGCAAGCCTCCAACTCCGTTTGACCTTTGCTTTGAAGCCTCGCACAATGGTTCCCGGCAACCGGTGGACTCGTAGACCGGCTGCGGCTCGTCGGACGGAGGCGCACTGTGGTTGACCTCGGCACCCTGTACCCGTCCTTCTCAGAAGACCCGGCGGAACTGGGCCAGTGGTCCCAGGAGCGGCTCCGCTCCGTTGCCCGCGATCTCTTCTCCGACGCCCCCCTGGTCGTTGTCTCCAACCGCGAGCCATATGTGCACCAACCCGACCCCGACAAGCCCGACGGCCTGACCTGGCGTCGACCCGCCGGAGGCCTCGTGTCCGCCCTCGACCCAGTGCTGCGCGCCGTCGAGGGTGGCCTCTGGGTGGCGCAGGGAACCGGCGATGCAGACCGGCTCTCCGCTGACGCCACCGGTCGCGTCGCCGTTCCCCCTGACCATCCCAACTACACCCTCAAGCGCATCTGGCTGGAGCCCGGCGAGGTGGAAGGCTACTACGAAGGCTTCTCAAATGAGGGCCTCTGGCCCCTGTGCCACGTCGTCTTTCTACGGCCCCGCTTTACCCTCCGTGACTGGCAACAGTACCAGCGGGTCAACCGGCGATTCGCAGAGGCAGTTCTGCAGGAGGTTGGCGACGGCCCCGCCTACGTCTGGGTGCAGGACTACCACCTCTGCTTGGTGCCCCGTTATCTCCGAGAGGCGCGGCCGGACCTGACCACCGGCATCTTTTGGCATATTCCCTGGCCCAACCCGGAGATCTTCCGCACCTGCCCCTTTGGCGCGGAGTTGCTGGAGGGTCTGCTGTCGGCGGACCTCATTGGCTTCCACATCCGCTACCACGGCGCCAACTTCCTTGCCACCGTCGAACAGACCCTTGAGGCACGTCTCGACCGCGAACGCTGGGAGGTGATCCGCAGCGGCCACGTCACCCGCGTTGTCGACATCCCCATCAGCGTCGACTTCGAAGAGGAAGAGGCAACGGCAAAGTCACCCCAGGCCGCTCAGTGGATGGACGAGTTCCGCCGCACCTTCGACCTCGACCGCTTCGACCACGTGCTGCTCGGGCTGGACCGCTTCGACTACACCAAGGGCATCCCGGAGCGGCTCATGGCCGTAGACCTGCTGCTGCAGGAGCACCCGGAGTACAAGGAACGGCTCATCTTCCTGCAGGTCGGAGAGGTCAGCCGCATCCAGATCGCGCACTACCAGGCGCTGAACGCCGAGGTGGAGCAGCTGGCGCAGGAGATTAACGACCGTCACCGCACCGTTGACTGGGCCCCGATCGTCCTGTGGCGTCACCCCGTCGACCGGCCAGACCTCATGGCCCTCTTCCGGCTGGCCGGCGTTTGTGTGGTCAGCTCCCTGCACGACGGCATGAACCTTGTAGCGAAGGAGTATGTCGCCAGCCGCTTCGACGAGCACGGTGTGCTTGTGCTGAGCCGCTTCACCGGCGCCGCCCGCGAACTGCCAGAGGCACTCCTCATCAATCCCTACGACATCCGTGACATCGCCCAGAAGCTCCATCAAGGGCTGCAGATGTCTGACCTTGAGAAACGCGAGCGGATGCGGCGCATGCGAAGCACGGTGCGCCGCAACAACATCTACGCCTGGGCCGGGCGCTTTCTGCGCGAGATGGTCCTGGGCGGCGTCTGAGGTCCGCCATGCCCCCGCTCCGCGACCACATGGACCTTGTCTACCAAGGCATTGCAACAAAGGGGCAGATCCTCGTGGCCCTGGACTTTGACGGCACCCTTGCTGACATCGTCCTGCGGCCTGAGGACGCCCGGCTGACGGACGAGCGGCGTCAACTCCTGCGAGAGCTCAACAGCCGCCCGCGTTTCGCGGTTGCCGTGATAAGCGGCCGCACACTGGAGGACCTGCGAGAGCGCGTCGGGCTGACCGACATCGCCTACGCCGGACACCACGGTTTGGAGATTGCCGGGCCCGGCTTCCACCACGTCCCCCCGGAGGCGGAGGCCTTCCGCGACACCGTCGCACGGCTTGGCGAGACGCTGGAAGCGACGGCGGGCCAGACCCCTGGGGTCATTCTCGAGCACAAGGGCCTCTCCCTCAGCATCCACTACCGGCTGGCGCCCAGGGAGCGGCGGCAATCCGTCCTGCGGACCATCCGGCGGGCCGTCAAGCCCCTGCAAGACGCAGGTGAGGTGCGCATCGTCAAGGGCAAGGAAGTGGTCAACATGCTGCCGCCGCTGGAGTGGCACAAGGGCTCCGCGCTCCGATGGCTCATCGAGCTGCTGGACTCCATCCCCCACCGGGTGGGCGGCATCTTCCCCATCTACATCGGCGACGACGTCACGGACGAGGACGCGTTCCCGGTGGCGCGGGAGACGGGCATCGCGGCCCGCGTCGGCCCGCCCAAGCGCGGCACCGCCGCTGAGTACTCCATCGCCGACACCGCGGAGGTGGAGTCGACGCTGCGTGCCATGCTGGAGTATTCCCTCTCGCTGGGCATCGGGTAGCCCCACCGGGCCCCCGCCCAAGCGCCTCGTCCGTGGCATGAGCCTGCAAGCGTCACGCCGTTCGCCCTGATCATGTCGAAGGGCGCCGCCTAGACCCCCACAGCGTGAAAAGCTAGACTGGAAGTACCCTCTGCGATTGCCCGGTGGTGCAGCGGTAGCACAGGGGACTTTGAATCCCCTAACCCTGGTTCGAATCCAGGCCGGGCAGCCACATTCGCCCTCGCCGCTTCCATGTGGGCGCGCCCCAAGATGTCCCCGGCTCGCCCGGACCCGCCACAACATTCGCCGCGCGATTGCCGCCGATGTCCCAGGCAGGCTATAGGCTGCCGCAAACGCCTCCTTGGCACACTCTGAGCCACTCGGCCGCCGGTTGTCCGCTCCGCGGCCATGGCGCCGGCCTCGATCTCAGATTCCCGCTTCCCTGTCGTCTGCGCGTCAGACGCGCATCGAGCCTGTGAAACACTCTGGCCAGTTTTATGGCATGTGTACCGGTCGCAATTCACCAATCAATAATGCTTGACATCTCTATATCTTCAATAGGTACCGGGTACTTATGATGGCTCACTAACTGCAGATATGAGGGCATGTATAGCTAACAGGTTGTGATATTTGAATCTCAAATGCCTTCTTTTATTTGTTGACGCATAGCTTCCATGTTGCTTAAACTACCACAATTGCCCTTTCCAGACGGCAAGAACACCTTTCAGGAGGAGTCAGGCATGAAATGGCGGACCAGAATCTTGCTCTCGCTTGTCCTTGCTTCGGTTATGTTGGCGCCCTTGGCGCTGACTGAGACGCCGGTATTGGGATCCTCGGAGAGGGGCGGGGTGGAGGGGGTGACGGCAACGCCGGGGACATCCGCCGGGGAGTTGATCGTGTCCTGGGACGCGCCATCGCCGGCGCCGCGGGATTACCGGGTCTCGTGGGCGCCCGAGGGCGAGAGTTTCAAGTCCAGCAGCCAGACGGACTGGAATGCCTATCCAACGTCCAACGAGTACACAATTCCAGGCTTGGAGGCCGGGGCGTCTTACAAAGTTAAGGTGCGGGCCCGCTACGGAGCGGATGGCAGATCAGATTGGAGCTCGATAGTCTATGGTACGGCAGCCTCCACTTTGCCTGGCGGCGCAGACAGCGCCAACCAGGACCAATCTCTGGTGTTTGTGCCCGACCAGGAGCCGGAGACGGCACAGCAGACCCAAGCCAGCGTTCCTACAACGATGGCGGAGTGCAAGCAACAGATGATTGACGGCTTTGCGCTCAAATGCTCGGCGAACAGATTCTCCGTCAAGACGATGCGCCATGACGGCACGTACCACTTCGACTGGAGCGTTTGGGCCTCCCAGCATGACAACATCGACCGTTACACCATCCAACGGCAGCGGTTCGTGTACAGACTCAACTTTACGCGACTGGACGACGGCACTGCCTTCGATCCCGGCGGCGAATATGCCGAAGCCGTCCCCAACAGCTGCGTGGCTGCGAGCGCAGGAATCGTCGACGGCGTTTCCATGTTCCGATGGCAGTGTGATTCCCTCAGTACCGCCTATTGGACTCCGGAAGGAGCACCGACCACCACGGAGGAAATCATCGAGTACGAACACATGCAGACCATCCCGAGGCACAGCGACCGTCTAACTTACCCGGGGCGCTTCAATGACATTCCAGTGGAGGCATTGCGAATCCCCACACGGGCGCCCCAGAGCCTGAATGACCAACTGACGCAGCCGGAGTTGGAAGATACGATATACCTCCTCGCATCAGAGTTCGAAATGCACTTGTACCTGATCACCGTGCATTTCGATGACGGCTCGACCGAGTCCCACTACGCGCTGGCTGAAGGCGCCAGTGGGTTCCCGGACCGGAACTAGACGGTCAACAGCAAAGAACTGAAGTAGGGCGCGGGGTATGCTCCTTCCTCGCGACCCAACGTGGACCGGGGCCGCCCTGCCAGGCGCAGGGTGGCCCCTCGACATTGGGCGTGCGGGGCTCGTCCTTTTCTTGTTCCGAGGGGAGGACTGTTCGGCGGACCCAAAGGAGGAGTGGGCGCGGATCCCTACCGGTTTCCCCACACGCTGTTGCCACGGGTCTCCCTTCCAATCTGGGCTCTAACTCTCTATTCGTTCCCCGTTTGGCGCCCCCCCGCAAGGCACTGCAAGGAATTGTTTCACGACCCGGCGTAGCTGCGCGGATTTGTTTTCTTCGGGGTGGTCGTAGCTGGCGCTTTCGTTCCCAGCTACGAAATTGCCCAGAACCACTTCCTACGCGCGAAAATGCACCTTCCGGCTGTCAGTGGCCGAGCCGCATGCGTTCGTCCATACGGACCAGGCGGGCAAGGAGCGACATCGCGCGGAGGATGAGGTCGGGGTCGGTGTCTGTATTGGCTGCGAAGGCGCTGATCTTGACGCGCAACATCGCGATCTCCTCGACGAGGGAGTCGGCCTGCCTGGCTTCCGCGAGGGCGTCCTGCTGCGTGGGGGGCAGAGACCTGCCGTAGAAGCCGGATTTGCGGGCGTTTTGGTTGCCGGGCCTGGCGCCTCGCTTCCTGCGCGGCGGGTCCGCTGCGCCTTCGGCGGCCGTGCGGGGGGAGTTGTTGAAGTCCTGTTCCGTTTCCTTGAACCTGTCTTCCATGTTCACCGTTCACCTACCTTGCTTGAGTTTTGCAAGGGAAGGGTAACGAGGGCGTCGGCGTAGGCGCGAGGGGTTGGTGTCAGGGTGGGGAGGAATCACCCCCATCCTAACCTTCCCCCATCAAGGGGGAAGGGATCCCCGCCCCGGCCCTGCGGGTTCTTGCTTTCGCAGGAATGACGCGAGAGGTGGAGGGGGGACGCTCCCCCATCCTAACCTTCCCCCCGAGGGGGAAGGGATATCCCGCGGCCCCGCCCCTCTGGATTCCTGCCTTCGCTGGAATGACGAGTGGGGGTGGAGGGGGGACGCTCCCCCATCCTAACCTTCCCCCGAGGGGGAAGGGATATCCCGCGAACCTGCCCCTCTGGATTCCTGCCTTCGCAGGAATGACGAGTGGGGTGGAGGGGGGACGCTCCCCCATCCTAACCTTCCCCCCGAGGGGGAAGGGATATCCCGCGACCCTGCCCCTCTGGATTCCTGCCCTCGCAGGAATGACGAGTGGGGGTGTGCGGGAACGACGGTGGGGGTGTGCGGGCCGAACTGGGGTACCCGCTGGTGGGCTCAGCCAAGCTGGCCATGTTGGATCAGGGGTGGGCGTGGCCGCCTGCCAAATGGACAACCCTGCAATGACGTTCTACAGTTCAGGCATTGCATGACCTCGTACTAGCGTATAGGGAGTGACACCATGAGCGCGGTGCATGACATGGGCGGGCGGCCCAACGATGACCCCATCGAGCGGGCGGAGCACACGTTTGCGGACTGGGAGCGCCGGACACATGCGCTCGTAGGGGTGCTGCGGGAGAAGCGGCTGATGAACACCGACGAACTTCGGCGCGGCATTGAGGCCATCCCGGCACAGGAGTACGAGGGCCTCTCCTACTACGAGCGATGGTCGGCCTCCGTGGAGACGCTCCTGGTCGAGAAGGGCGTGCTCACGGCAGAGGAGATCGAGAGCCGGTCTGCGGCGCTGAAGGAGAAGTGGGGCTAACATGGCGCGTTTCCGCCCTGGAGACCGGATTCGGGTGCTTCCCACGGTCATGGACACCCACCACCGGACGCCCGCCTACATCAAGGGCAAGGTCGGGCGGGTACATGCGCTGTCCGGCGCCTACCCTGACCCGGAGACTCGGGCATACGGCGGGAGCGGCATCCCCGAGCGGGACCTCTACCTGGTCGCGTTTGCGATGCGGGAGGTCTGGGGCGAGCGGTACAGCGGGCCCGTAAGCGACAGCCTTCTTGTCGACATCTTTGAGCAGTGGCTGGAGCCGGTAGACGCGACGGCCTAGCGCGGAGGAGAGCATGAGCACGCACGAGCATGGGCACGACCACCACCACGGCGACCGTGACGGCCACGAGCATGACCACGACGGGCACGAGCACGAGGGGATGCTGGAGGACGTCGAGCTGAGCGAGCGCGCCCGGCGGGTGCTGGCGATGGAGGAGCTGCTGACGGAGAAGGGCGTCATCGATCGCGACGACGTGCGGCGCCTCATCGACGTGACGGAGGCGAGGTCGCCGGTGGACGGCGCGAGGGTGGTGGCGCGGGCGTGGGTGGACCCGGCGTACCGCCGCCGCTTGCTGGAGGAGCCGGAAGAGGCCCTGGCCGAGCTGGGATACCCGCTGGTGGGTTCTGCCAAGCTGGCGGTGCTGGAGAACACGGAGACCCTGCACCACCTTGTCGTCTGCACGCTTTGCTCCTGCTACCCGACCTCGTTGCTGGGGCTTCCGCCGGACTGGTACAAGAGCTTCGCGTACCGGTCGCGGGCCGTGGTGGACCCGCGCGGCGTTATGGGCGAGTTCGGCCTTGCCGTGGGCGATAACGTCGAGGTGCGGGTCGTCGACAGCACGGCGGACCTGCGCTACCTGGTGCTGCCGCAGCGGACCGAGGGCACGGAGGGCATGACGGAGGAGGAGCTCATCGCCCTTGTCACACGCGACAGCATGATCGGCGTGGGGGTGACGCTGACGCCGGTGGCCTAGCCGTTTCCTAGCGATGTCTTAGACGACGCGCAAGCCCCCGCTCTACTCCGCCGCCTCTTCCGCCAGCTACACGGGCGTGGCCATGCGGTCCGTGTTGTCCATGCCCATCTCCAGGATGCCGAAGATCAGCTTCCACTCGCCCTGGCTGCGGTGCAGGCAGGGGACCAGATGGTTGCCGGCCCCGTCGCGCCACAGCGTTCCGCCGAAGACCAGCATGATGCGGTTGTACGCCTCGGGGATCATCTCAGGGTGGGCCAGGAGGTACTCGCAGTGGCGCTGGCCGAGCTTGGGGGACATGGCGCGGACGCGGTCCACGACATCGTCGCCGACCGCGAAGGGCTCGTCGTCGCCGAAGACCTGCGTCTCGCCGAGGTTCTCCGCGGTGAACTCGGCGGGCTCGGACACGTCCTCGAGGAGTTCCATCCCCTCTGACGACTTGTCGTTGATGAGGGGTGCGTTGGGGTCGTAATTAGTGCTGACAGCGACTGCGGTGGCTGCTCCGCCATCGGCGATCATGGGCGCCCCGGCCGGCGCTTCCCCCACTGGGGTGGCCATGCGGTCCGTGTTGTCCATGCCCATCTCCAGGATGCCGAAGATGATCTTCCACTCGCCCTGGCTGCGGTGGAGGCACGGCACCAGGTGGTTGCCCGCCCCGTCGCGCCACAGCGTCCCGCCGAAGACCAGCGTGATGCGGTTGTACGCTTCTGGGATCATCTCGGGGTGGGCGTGGAGGTACTCGCAGTGGCGCTGGCCGAGCTTGGGCGACATGGACCGGACCCGGTCGACGACATCATCGCCGACCGCGAAGGACTCGTCGTCGCCGAAGATCTGCACTTCGCCGAGGTTCTCCGCGGCGAATTCAGTGGGCTCAGACACGTCCTCGAGCAGCTCGAACCCCTCTGAAGTCTTGTCGTTGAGGAAGGGTGCGGCGGGGTCGATGCCGCCGACGGCGGAGACTATCAGCGCGCCGGCCAGGGCCTCCTCTAGCAGATCGGGCGAGCCCACCCACCGGCGGACAGCGGCCTCGTCAATCTCACGGGGCAGCCGGGCCACGACGGCACCCACAAACTCCATGTACCACGCTGGCGTCTCAGGCATGGAAAACACTCCTGTTACGGGGTGGCGCCATTGTAGCGGCTGAGGGCGCGCAGGGATAGACACCGCTCCTGTCATCCCCACCTGACTCCCTGCCGGCAGTGGCGTTGCGCCGCCGTCGCGGGTGCAGGACGGCGTTTCGGGCGATTGTTTTCACGGGCCGGCGTAGCTGGGGGAACCCTTGTTGTCCTGGCCCGTCGTAGCTGAGGAAACCTTGTCCTGGCAATCGCTTTGTATTGGCGGTGACGCATTGCAGCTACAAATCCAATCCAAGAACGCTCCGCGGTGTTGAAACAAATCCCTGCTGTTGGGGAGCCGAACCCCACGCGGTCATCGATGCGGACCGTGCGAGCGAGGGTCTGTTCAAGGAGGTTGCGTGCGTGTGGCATGGGGGGAGGGTAGCGGGGGGCGGGGCGTGGGGGGAAGGGGGTGGTGGCAGGGTGGGGTGGGTCGCGAATCGGGCCTACGGTGGGTGTGGGGGAGTCGGGGATGCGGCGGGGGTTGGTGGTGGGGTTGCCCCACCCGGAACGCCCCTCTGGATTCCTGCCTTCGCAGGAATGACGAAGGGGGTGGGGCAGGAATGGCGGAGGAGGTGGGGCAGGAATGACGAAGGGGGTGGGCGCCTGGAGACAGCAGCGGTTTGCACTCTTGAGAGATTGCGCCTGCGTTGAGCGAGATCATCAGGCCAAATCCCGCGTGCAGCGTGGACGGAATCCGGTTGTAGGCGGTCTCGATCGCTGTGAGCTCGACTGGCTCCGGGTACTCCTTGTGGGCGTCGAGCCAAGGGGCCAGGTCTTCTGACTGCATGGCGGCGCCGAATCCCTTGACCGAGTCCACGTAGCACACGCTCGGGAACACCAGCGACGGCGTGGGGTGTACGTAGCTGCCGGGATAGACGACGCGTTGGACGCCGATGAGGTCGCGGACTGCTCTGAACACGGCGATGAGGTCGTGGTTATGGCGCGACTCGCGGAAATCGCGGAGGTACGTCGGCAGGGCGTCGGTGGGTCGCAGCATAGCGCCGCCTACAAACAGGATGAGAGACAGAGGATAGCTTGCGCCGGATGCAATGGTCTACTTGAACATGGTGGAGCAGCCCACGACGGGCTGTATTTGTCAGACGTCCTCAACGTATACGTGACGAATGCCGCTTTGCCGTAGGGCTGTGCGGGAACAGCGACAATAGGGGTGTGCATCCCTGACTCTTTCGTGGTTGGGGGCAGCCCGTATCCCTCTGGGTTCAAGTCCCGTGCGGCGCACCATGTGTTACCGAAATCATAACTCGGCGGCTCAAGACGACCTCTGCGATGCCAGCGCCGCCGATGCCGTTGTCCTCCGGCGTGGGAATCGTGTAGTGGACCCGTCACCCTACCGGGCGCCACGGCCACCTGCTTGACGAACGACCTGATGAACGCCTTGGTCTCGGTCAGTTCGCTCTCCGTGAGGAGCAGACGCCTGCGTAGACAACAACGCAAGACGGGA
Organism: Dehalococcoidia bacterium; assembly: GCA_965249605.1. Taxonomy (GTDB): domain Bacteria; phylum Chloroflexota; class Dehalococcoidia; order Lucifugimonadales; family UBA1127; genus UBA1127. Next base: position 123,966 of record OZ252245.1, on the reverse strand, counting down.
AGCCCTATCACCGCTGTCTGATGTCTCGCCGCTGGAACAAGACAACCGACAGGCTGACCAACACGATGGACAGCGCGACCAACACAGCGGCGTCACCCCAGTCCATGCCATTGATGAGCGGGTCGCTGCCCAGGTAGTAGTGGAACGGCGACAGCCATGCAATGACCCCAAGCCCACCGCTGATGTTTGCCAGCGAAGTCAACAAGTGGAGGACAAGCGCCCCACCCGCAGCGCCAAGAATCGCGACGCCGGTGCGCCCCGTGCCAGCGCTGAGGGCCAGCGCAAGGGAACCGAATGCCAATCCCACGAGCACCTGCAGCGCTGCAGTGGCTGCGATATTGCCGATGTCCATCCCGAGGTCGCCGAGCACGGACCCGAGAGCCACGCCCGCGAAGGTCGCAACACCGACAATGATGCCGAAAAGAACCATAGGCACGGCTTTTTCAAACACAATTCTATGTCGGCTGATTGGGTTGGCAAGCAGCAGCCCCATCGTCCGGCGCGATTCCTCCCCAGCGAGGGCCCCCGCACCCGTGATGGCGGTCACCAGGATGACCGCGAGCGGGGCCATCAAGCCGAACGTTTCAAGGGTGTACCACCCTTCCGGGGTGCTCAAGTCACCTCCACCGAAGACTGCGATCAATTCTTCCGGGAAGTTCTCAAAGGCGGACAACGTCTCTTCCGGAAGGGATGCATATATCGGGCCCAACATCACGCCCATCACCAGAAACATCGCCGCAGACGTGACCAGGAGAAGGCTCTGGTAGTCCGACGAGGTCTTGACCCTTATGGATGAGACCCTCGCTGAGCCAGCAAGACGCCCGACCAAACTGTTTAGGTGTGGGTTGCTTCGGACCCTGTCCAGCAAGGTCCTGCCAGCAGACTGGCCCTTCAGGTCTCGGCGATTGAATCCAATGACAGCCGTAATCAAGAACAGGACTGATCCGGAAATCAGCACAGCCAGGTGACCCCAGGCGATGCCGTTGTAAACGGGGGCGCTGCCGTCGAAGTAGTACCAGGGAAGGGCCCTACGCAGGTCCTCCAGGCCCTCAACAAGGGGCAACAGGCCGACCGCAAAGAAGGACAGCACAAGGATGGCGGTTGTCCCGCCCGTCGCCGTGTCACGGTTGCCGGTCACGGCTCCAATGGCCATGGCCAGCATCCCGTAGAAGACGGCGTTAAAGAATAGGTGAAGCGCCAAAGCCTCGACCTCCAGACCGCCGATCTCTATGCCCAGCAACCCAGCCATGGGATGGACGGGAAGCCACATGACAAAGACGGTCAGGGCCGTGAGGAGCACGAGGGCTGCAGCCTTGGACAGCAGGACGTGAGTACGGCTCTTGGGATTGACGAGGAGAATGCCCATTGTGCCGTTCCTCTCCTCGCCGGCAATGGACGCCGCGCCCATCACGAGGCACATTACTGCAACGACGACGGCGCCGATCAACCCAAAGACATAGCCTACGGCCAGCCCACCAACGTCGACATTGTCACCGATGCCAAGCAGAGACCGAAACGCTTCGGGCAATTCGGTGTAGATGGTGAGATCGATATCACGGTAAGTGAACATCCCGAAGAACAGGAGCAGCGTCAGGCTGGCGGCAGCAATCGCCCACCCCAACCACCGGTCCAATGCCGTCTTGAGGAAGATGTTGGCAAACGCCACCGTTAGTCCTCCTTGTCGCTCTTGTAGTACGTGAGGAATATCTCTTCCAGATCGGCCTCGCTGGTCTTGATGTCCGCAACGCCGTAGCGGTCGGTCGCCGCCTTCAGGAGCTCGCCCATGTCCCCGTCGAAGGACATTTCGACGTGTTTGTCGTTGGCAATGACGTTGCGTGCTCCCGGAACCCCTGCAAACACCGCGGCGTCCGCTGGGGAGTCCAACACAAACTCCACCTGGCGCATCGCCTTCGACCGCAGGTCCGCAACCGACTCGACTGTAATGAGAAGGCCGTCGCGGATGATGCCGACTCGGTCAGCAACCCGCTGGACCTCAGAGAGCGTATGGCTGGACAGGAAGACGGTGCGCCCCTCCGCCGTGACCTCACTCACCATCTTCTGAAACTCCCGTTGCACCAACGGATCGAGTCCCGAGGTAGGTTCGTCCATGATCAGCAGGTCCGGCCGGTTCATGAAGGCCTGAATAACGCCAACCTTCTGCCGGTTGCCCGTTGATAGGTCTCCCACTTTTCTGGACAGGTCCGAAGCAAGGCGTTCAGCAAGCTCTCCGACATAGGACCAGTCGACCCCGCCACGCATGTTCGCGAAATACTCCAAGGTGTCGCGGCCCGTGAGGTTCGGGTACAGCGCCAAGTCTCCCGGGACATACCCGATGCGCCTTCGAATGGCCACAGCATCCCTATGCGTAGCAAGGCCCAGGATTGTCGCGGCGCCGGCAGTGGGTCTGATCTCGTCGAGCAACGTTCTAATGGTCGTCGACTTTCCGGCGCCGTTGGGGCCGAGGAAACCGAAGACCTCGCCTTCCTGGACTTCCAGGTTAAGGTCTTCAATGCCGCGTTTCTTGCCGTAGTACTTGGTCAGTCCACTCGTGTGGATAGCCGCCCTTGCTGCACCCTTGATCGCTCCAGATTCGGTCTCCGTCTCTGTTGCCATGTGGCTGCCTCCCTGCAAGTCAATAGTCTTGTTGGTCCAATGCAGTGTGTTCTCCTCAATCGCCAGCACCTTCTATCGTGCCGACACCCGGGACGGCAACGGCGTCATCGTTGGCCGTCTCCAACTGATCGGCTGCCCGGTCAAGTATCTCCAGCGCCCGAGCGGTATCTAGTCTATGGGATCTTTGCAAATCCGAGACTTGCAGACGGCAACACTTCCTCGGCCCGGCTGCGGCTGGTTAGCCGCCTCGGAAGAGGTGACTCCATGTCAGACGGCCGTGGGAATCGTACCGCCGACAGTTGAGGCAGTGGGAGCCGGTGAGAGGGATACTGCCGCACCGCCACACCACCTTGGATACCCGCGGGTCTTGCCAGGAGACGATCCGACGCCTCCTGCGGAGTCTACCACTCCATCCTTATGGAAGGTTCATCAACTGAACCATCTTCGGAGTAGAGGGCTCTATACTCCTCGTAGACTCGCTCCGAGTGAATCACCTGGCTTGCATCGTCCGTGCCTCCAGGTAGGGCTGCAAAGTCCAGATCTTACGAGGGGCGGTAGGTGTCACCGTAGCACTCTTCAGGCACAATCCACCCCTGGAGGTCCACAAGGCCGGTTGCGCCTCGGAGTTGGTTGAAGTGCTGCGGCCTGCTACAGCAGGACCTCCCACCAAAAAGTTCGCAGTACGGTACGCTTCGGCCCACTTTTTCCGTTTGTTGTTTCCTTATGCCAGTCCGTACAGCCGCTTGGGGTTGTGGGCCAGGATTTTTTGTATCTGCTCCGGCGACAGGTCTTCGCGGACCTCCAACTCAAACAGCGACTCGGGATAGCTGCCGTCCCAGTGCGGCCAATCCGAGGCGTATATCACGCTGTCGTCCCCTATGATCCGCATCGTCTCCGGCAACAAACGCTCTTCCGGTTCGCAAGACACAAAGATGTTGGGACTCGCGACGTACTCGCTGGGCTTCTTCTTCAACAGGGGAGCTTCCTGATAGCCGCGGAACTCAAAGTTCTCGTCCATGCGGTCCATCAAGAAGGGCGCCCAGGTGCATCCGGATTCCAGGTAAGCGATCTTCAGGTCCGGGAACTTCTCCGGCACCCCTTCGAGGACCATGCTCACCATGTGGCGCATCTGCGCCCCGGGATGCGCCAGCGTATGGCTCTGAATAAACCGGTTGATGAGATACTCCTCAAACCCGCGACCTCGTAGTGAACCGCCGGCATGGAGGCCTACCATCGTGCCCAATCGCTGAGCTTCCTGATAGAGGGGGTCGAACTTCGGATCGCCTAGGACCCAGGGGCCGTCGGTGGCCAGCATTGCGCCCACCATGTGCAGCTCGGTTACGGCGCGCCGAAGCTCCTTGGCAGCCTCGTCGACATCCTGCAGGGGCAGGAGAGCAACCGCGTGCAGGCGAGGGCTCACCTTGATGAACTCTTCCGACATGTAATTGTTGTAGGCGCGGCAAAAGGCTACCGCAAAGTCCGGCTCCCGAATGAAACCCACGCTGAGTCCGGAGGTGGGGAAGAGCACGGTCTTGTCGAGGCCACCCTGGTCCAAGACGTCCAACCACACCTCGGCGGTGGTGTCCATGAATTGGTTTATCGCGCCGTTCATGCCGCGATCAAAGCTGTCGCCGCCCGCAACGAACCCCTGGCGCTTGTCGTAGGGCGCCTCGATGTACCGGCGGTATGCGCCGCCATCAAAAACATGCCCGTCCGCGTCTATGTAGCCTTTGTTTGCCACCACGACTTTTCTCCCTCCGTCCGGATACCCGGCGCCGCCCCTCCATGGACTTGGTCGTCGTATTGTACTCCCAGTGAGCCCAGACAAGGCACGTGCGCTGCTGGTTGAGGATGCGGATGCTGGGTTGGCGCTTCTAGTCTCTCGGGCTGGCGCGGCGCAACATCCGTTCAGCGTCCATTGCGTCTCTGGGTTCCTGCCTTCGCTGGAACGACGAGAGGTGGGGGGTGGGGCGAGAGACAGAGACGCCCCACGCCGCGCCCCGGCCCTGGATTCCCGCTTTCGCGGGAACGACGATGGGGGAATGCGGGCCGTCAAGCGCTGCTGGGTGCAGGGTGGGGGTCCCGCTCTCGCGGGACGGCCCTTCGAGAGCCTCAGGGTGATCGGATTCGCGAAGCGCCCTTACGGAGGTTGCGAGGAGAGTAGGTGGATAGTGGTTGGGCGGTGGAGGGGATGCCCCTCGCCGCACCGCCCCTCTGGATTCCTGCCTTCGCAGGAATGACGAAGGGGGTGGGGCGGGAATGACGAGTGTTGAGGGGCGTGAACGGCGAGTGCGGGAGGGCGGGGGCGTTGTCGCCGGGGGCGGGACGGCCCCCTTCGTGTGCCCTCAGGACAGGCTTCGAGAGCCTCAAGGTGATCGGATTCGCGAATCGCCCCTACGGTGGATGCGAGGAGAGTGGTTGGATGGTGGTTGGGCGGTGGAGGGGATGCCCCTTGCCGCACGGCCCCTCTGGATTCCTGCCTTCGCAGGAATGACGAAGGGGGTGGGGCAGGACTGACGAAGGGGGTGGGGCGGGAATGACGAATGGGGTGGGGCAGGACTGACGAATGCGGTGGGAATGACGCGGTGGGGGCGGGGAATGGCGCGGTGGGGGTGCGAGAACGACGGGGACGGGGGCGCGGGGGGGTGCGGGCGACTGGGGCGGCAATATGTACGGGGCGGCCCCTTGGGAGGGTCCGTCCCTAATGAATGTCCTTGTTGGCCATTCGCCCTTCTACAAGCTTTGGGCGCATGGGTCTGCTTTGGTTAGTAGCGGTAGTGGTCCGGCTTGTACGGGCCATCCGGTGAGACGCCGAGGTACGACGACTGCTTGGGGGTCAGCTCCGTCAGGTGGGCGCCGAAGCGGCCAAGGTGCAGCCGCGCTACCTTCTCGTCAAGGTGCTTGGGGAGGGTCTCCACGGTCTTGCCGTAGGAGTCGGCGTTGGCCTGCAGCTCGAGCTGCGCCAGCACCTGGTTGGTGAAGGAGTTGCTCATCACGAAGCTGGGGTGGCCCGTGGCGTTGGCCAGGTTCACCAGCCGGCCCTCGCCGAGCACGATGATGCTGCGGCCCGTCTCCTTGAACTTCCACTCGTGGACCTGGGGCTTGATCTCGATCTTCTCCGCCTCTTCATTCCGTCGCATGCGCTCGAGGCCCGCCATGTCGATCTCGTCGTCGAAGTGGCCGATGTTGCAGACGATGGCGTTGTGCTTCATGCGTTTCATGTGGTCGGCGGTGATGATGTCCGTGCAGCCGGTGGCGGTCACGTAGATGTCGTAGGACTGCTCGATGGCGTCCTCAATGGTGATGACGTCGTGGCCGAGCATGCACGCCTGCAGCGAGCAGATGGGGTCGATCTCGGTGATTGCCACGCGCGCCTGCTGCCCGCGGAGGGCCTGCGCGCTGCCCTTACCGACGTCGCCGAAGCCGCAGACCAGCGCCTTCTTGCCGGAGAGGAGCACGTCGGTGGCGCGCATGATGGCGTCGACCAGGCTGTGGCGGGTGCCGTAGAGGTTGTCGAACTTGCTCTTGGTCACGGAGTCATTCACGTTGATGGCCGGGAAGAGCAGCGTGCCCGCCTTCTGCATGTCGTAGAGGCGGTGAACGCCGGTGGTGGTCTCCTCAGACACGCCGCGGATCTCGCTGGCGACGCGGGTGAAGAAGGCGGGGTCGGCGTCCTGGACCATGGCGAGCAGCACGTGGAGGAGACGCTCGTCAGGGGAGGCCTCGGGGCCGGGGTCGTCGACCTTACCGGCCTGCGCGTACCTGGCGCCAAGGTGCACCGCGAGGGTGGCGTCGCCGCCGTCGTCGACGATGAGCGTGGGGCCCTTGCCGTCGGCAAACCGCACGGTCTGCAGCAGGCACCACCAGTACTCCTCCAGGGACTCACCCTTCCAGGCGTACACCGGGATGCCCTGGGGGTTGTCCGGCGTGCCGTTGGGGCCGACGGCCACCGCGGCGGCGGCATGGTCCTGCGTGGAGAAGATGTTGCACGATGCCCAACGGACCTCGGCGCCGAGCTGCGTCAGGGTCTCGATGAGCACGGCGGTCTGAATGGTCATGTGAAGCGAGCCGGTGATGCGGGCGCCCTTCAGGGGCTGTTGGGCGCCGAACTCCTCGCGGAGGGCCACCAGGCCGGGCATCTCGTACTCGGCCAACTCGATCTCCTTGCGGCCGAACCGCACTGTGTCCGGCGACATGTCCGCCACCTTGTAGGGAAGGTCGGAAAAGACCTTCTCGCCCGCGAAGATGGGCGCGTCGCCAGTGTTTACAGACTGCGTCATGGTTCCCCCTTTGTGTGGATGCATTTAAGGATACACGAAAGTGTTTGTATTGAATACATCGAAGGAAAGGCGGAGGTTACCGACGGTGGAGGGAATTATTCTGGTCGAGGGCGCCCGCTTACCTAGCTCGCCACGCCAGCGTCATTCCGTCGCAAGGCGAAATCTAGCGGGGCGGCGAAGGCCTCGGCCAAAGAAGGCCCTTCGACAGGCTCAGGGCGAACGGACGAGGTGGGCAGGCTCAGGGCGAACGGCGAGGGTGGACAGGCTCAGGGCGAACGGAGAGGGTGGGAGCCTGATGGTGCGGGCCTTCCATGACACGGGCCTGAACGAGGATGTTGGTGTCGATGAACACGGGGGCTATCGCCCATCCTCATCGTAGATTTGATCGCGGCTGACGGTGAACCCTTTCGGCCATTTGCCGACGGAGAGGGGGGGCCACAGCCTGCCCAGCCACTCCCTCAGGGCAGGGTCAATCGGCTCTTCCGCATCGTCCACGGACATCATCTCGGTTGCCGCATCGCCGTGCGGCGTTTGCGCTCGTGGCCGGGCTCGGCGTGTTGCCATCGGGGACCTCCTCTTGGGACAATCGCACCGCGACGACGGTGCGGTGCGCCAGTTCATGGTACGGCCTGTTGCACCGCACGGGCAACCGACGCACTTAAAGGTTCTCTTGGACTGCCGTGATGACGGCGTCTACGCGGGTGACCAGCTCGTCGAGCTCGTCCCTGGTCGTGCTGAGGGGCGGGGCGAGGTGCATGACTTCGCCCATTACGCGGCCGAGGAGGCCCTGCTTGTTCATCTCCGCGGAGAAGAGCTGCATCAAGCCCGCGTCCGCCGGGAATTTCTCCTTGGTGGCCCGGTCCTTCACAAACTCCAGCGAGCAGAGCAGGCCGAGGCCGCCGCGGATGTCGCCGACGATGGGGTGCTCGTACATGGACTGCAGCTTGTCGAAGAGGTACTCGCCCATGCGGGCGGAGTTGCCCACGAGGTCCTCGCGCTCCATGATCTCGATGTTTGCGAGCCCCGCGGCGCAGGCGGGCGGGTTGCCGCCGAAGGTGATGAGGTGCCGGAAGGTGGTGGACGCATCGCCCATGAAGGCGTCGGCGACGTGCTTGCTGGCCACCGCCGCGCCGATGGGCAGGTAGCCGCTGGTCAGCGCCTTGGCCACGGTGAAGATGTCGGGCTTGATGCCCCAGTGCTCGGTGGCGAACCACTTGCCCGTGCGGCCGAAGCCGGTGATGACCTCGTCGCAGATGAGGAGCACGCCGTACTTGTCGCAGATCTCGCGGATGGTGGGCCAGTACTCGGGGTGCGGCACGTGGACGCCGGAGGCCACGGAGATGGGCTCGGCGATGAAGGCGGCCACGGAGGACGGGCCCTCGTTCTGGATGGCGATCTCGAGGTCACGGGCGCACTCGAGGTCGCAGGCGCTCATGCCGCGGCAGAGGCGGCAGCGGTACTCGCCGGGCTGGGCGATATTGACGGCGTAGGGCATCAGCGGGCCGTAGTCGGAGCCGGACGCGACGCTGCCGCCGCCGAGGGACATGTTCATGAAGGTGGCGCCGTGGTAGCCGCCACGCCGCGCAATGAACTTGAAGCGCCCCGGCTCGCCGTTGTTCTTGTGGTACTTGCGGGACATCTTGAGCGCCGTCTCGACGGCCTCGGCGCCGCCGCTGACGAAGTAGATGCGCGAGTCCGGGTCGGGGGACAGCCCCGCGAGCTTCGCGGCGAGGCGCGCGGTCACCGGCGACACGGAGCCGCCGGGGGTGTAGCTGATCTCGAGCATCTGCTCGTAGACGGCGTCGGCGATCTCGCGGCGGCCGTGGCCGGCGTTCTTGAGCCACATGCCGGAGATGAGGTCGTACCACTGCTTGCCGGCGGCGTCCTGGACGTAGGAGCCCTCGCCGCGGACGACGAGCTTGACGCCGGTCTCGTCGGACATGTCGCCCGCCTGCCGGCTGTGGGGCCAGAAGTGGGCCGCGGCCATGGTCTTGATTTCCTCAACGTCATAGGCGTCCAAGAGCTCTCGGACCATGGTGTGCCTCCTCAAACGACATTCGGGGGACGGATGGATTGCTTACGCTTCCATGATAGTTGCCGCGCCATGGGTTTGCCAAATTGAGTGAACGCGCGCCCGCGTAAATCACACTGGCCTGCGAGAATCACCGACAAGGCGCTACTTGACGAAGCGGTCGAGGATGCCGGTGCGCGCGACGACGGAGACAATAAACCCCACCGCCAGGAGAAGGAACACAAGGCGGACGAAAGGACCGAAACCGCGGGTACGCACGGGCTGGCGTTGGCGGGAGCGGTAGTCCCACGGGAGCTCGCGCTCACCGCCCTTCATCCCCCACACCCCATCGCGGCGGCGGCGCGCCTCCGTCTCTGCGGCGTCGAAGCCAAGCTCCTTGCGGAAGCTCTGACCCTGCCTGTACCTCGAGGCGTAGGCATACCCCAGCCTCACCATTTCGCGGTTTACTGACTGGCCGCGGCCTTCCCTGTCCCAGTAGAGCAGGCCGAGGGCCCGAGCGTACTGATCGTAGGCGAAGACCTCCATGCGGAGGGATCCGCGGCCGTCGCGAAAGAGCTCGTTGAGCGCGCGCGTGGCCTCGGGGCCGAAGGGCTGCTGCCATTCGGGGGCGTCGATGCCCCAGAGGCGCACTCGGGTGGGCTCGCCGCCACGGCGCGCGTTGGCGGGGACGACATCGACGGTGTCGCCGTCGACGACGTTGATCACCCGCACCGGCTCGGACGGGCGGGAACGGGCCACGCGGACGCTAGACCGCTATGGGCGCGAAGTTGCCCGACACCTGCTGGTGGCCGCCGTTCTCCTCGTATGGCTGCTCGCGGTAGAGGCCCAGCGGCTCGAGCACGGGGGTGTCGGTGTACCAGAACACCACCGACTCCTCGCTGGCGACGTGCTCGTGGTAGGACCACGACGGCACCACGAAGGTGTCCTTGGCGCCCCAGTCGTAGCGAACGCCGTCGATGATGGAGTAGCCGCTGCCGGTGATGACGTGGTACACGACGCCGCCTGTGTGCCGGTGGGCTCGAGTGTGCGTGCCGGACGGGAACAGCGAGGCGTAGCAGGCCATCGACGCCATTGCGGGCCGCCGGTCTGGGGGTTGGTGTACTCCAAGCAAATCCCGTCGAAGGGGCTGCCCTCGGTCTCACGGGACAGGCGCGAGAGGGCGTCGTAGGTCTGGGCGAACTTGTAGTTAATGAGCGGCGAGTGCAGACCGCCCCGGCTCACCCACGTGGGCCGCAGGGAGCCCGCGGCGAAGAGCCGCTGCGAGATCTCGTCGGACTTGGTGAGGGGCTGGCTCTCCTCCGGGTACTCCTCCCGGAAGGCGGCGTCCAGGGCGCCCACGAGCGTCGAGTCCAGCCCGTCGAGCCACACCATGGGGGCGTCGCCCTCGTTACCGTGGTCGTGCCAGGTCCAGTTGGGCGTCGTGATGAAGTCGCCCGGCTCCATGTACGTCTTCTCACCCTCGACGGCAGTGTAGGCGCTGTCGCCCTCGATGATGAGGCGCAGGGCTGACGCCGTGTGGCGGTGGCTGGGGGCGACCTCGCCGGGGTTGATGATCTGCAGATTCGCCGAGAGGGTGCTGGTGGCAGGGCCTCGGCCAGACAGTCCGGGGTTCGAGAAGATCAGCACGCGGCGCTCGGCCATCTCCATCGGCACAAGCTCGGCGGCGCGGAGCAGCAGCGGGCGAAAGTCCTGGTACTTCCAGAGGTAGGGGATGGCCTTGGGCTGGGGTTCCGTGCGCCCCACCCAGAGCGGGCGGCTCTGGTAACGCTTGACCTCTTCATAGAAGAGTTGCAACTCTTCCATCTGGCTTCCAGACATTTGCTCCTGCGTCATGGCGGCCCTCCTCTGCTAACGTACGCGCGCTTCGTACGCGGAAGGCTAGCACTGGCGCAGGGGGCGGTCAAGGAGCGGGGGACGGCTGCCAATTTCATTCAACCAGGGCACTAGACTCCAGGCGCCGGACCGGTGGCTTTCTCCGCAGGACGAACCGTCAGATCCAGTATCTTAGTCACAGCTCCTGCTTGTTCAGAATCCTCATAGACTCCCGTAGCCACAACCACATCGCCGACGCCCGTAATGAAGATGGGGAAGAATTCACCAACCACCCAATCATTGACACTTATCGTCAGTCTTCGGCCTATGACTGACACTTTAAGTTCGTTCATTTCGCCATCACCCTGGCGCATGAGGGGAACACCGTCGATCCAATCCGGGCCGTTGACGCCTCCCCGAATACCTGTGCCGATGGTCTGCCAACCAGAGGCAAAATCGTATTCTAAAACTTCGTACGACGGCACTCCCGGAATCCAACCGTCGCTTTGGATAAGGAAAGCGAGCGCCTTTTCATTGGGATCGTTAGGAACGCGTACAAATATGCCAAAACTGAAGGGGTGTTCTGAGGCTGAATACGGGTTGACGAAGTTCGCAGTGATGACCACATCCTCTACGGATACGCCAGTGGCGTAGGACTTAAAGGTCCCATCATCGGGATCATGATCGAGTTCAACATTGCTGGGGCCGAATGTCATGACGGGGGTTGGGATTGGTGTGGGTGTCGGCGTGAAAGCCGGTGTCGGCGTTGGCGTAGGCGTGTTCACAACTGTTGGGCGGGGAGTGGGCGTCGCGGTAGGCGTTGGTGTGGGCGCGGGAATAGGAGTCGGTGTTGGCGCCGGAGTGGGTACCGGCAGGGCTGTCGGGCTTGGACTCGGCAAGGGGGCCGCAGTCGGAAAGGCGGCGATGGTGGCTGCGATTCCGGCTTCAACCGTGGCGTCTAAATTGGGTGTCGCAGTTGGCGCAACTGTAGGCAAAAGGGCCAATACGGTTGCCTCAACGTTGGGAGGAGCAATAGGTGCGGGTTCTGAGGAACAAGCGACAGAGGAAAACGTGACAATCAAAAGGGTCGCGGCCAGCGTTTTCCAGGTCGCCAAGCTCATTCACGGCTCCATGGGGTCAAGGTTTGTTTGACCGATTTCGGTCAAGAGCGGGCATAGGGAGGCAGACCGTCTTTGCCGTCCAGACCTAAGGCGTCCAGTCTACAAAGCGAGAGTACAGTAACTCGGCTGCAATTAAAAGCACGTTTCTATGCCACGATGCTGAACCTCCTTCTCACTGTCCCTCCCATCCGCACTGTAAATATGGCCAAGCCTGCTATACTGCACCAATCACGACGCCCCAGCTACGCCACGAGGCGAGACATGAAACGCGCGCACCAGTTCTTTGGACGGCTGCTCATGGGAACAGGAGGGCTGTTGCTGTTCTTCATCATCGCGGACTTCACCGGGCTGCAGTTCCCCACATGGCTATTGAACTGGACATTTGCCGCCTTTGGCCTGTCGCTGGCCGGTTACGCCTTCACCTACAAGCGATGGATGCCTGACGAGCCGCCGCCCGGCTCGCCCCCGGACAATCGGAGCAACAAGTAAGGAGGAGCCATGCTGACCCGCGAGGAGAACGATCTCATCACCCAGTCCGGCCGGGGGACACCGCTGGGCGAGTTGATGCGCCTCTACTGGATTCCCGCCTTCTACTCGCACGAGATCCGTGAACGCGACGGCACGCCCCTGAGACTGAAGCTACTCGGCGAGGACCTCGTCGCATTCCGCGACACCGAGGGGAACGTCGGCGTCATGGAGGAGTCCTGCCCGCATCGCGGCGCGTCACTGGCACTCGCTCGCAACGAGGATCACGGGCTCACCTGCATCTACCACGGCTGGAAATTCGACGTCCAAGGCAACTGCGTACAAATGCCCTCGGAGCCCGCCGAGTCCAACTTCAAGGAGAAGGTCAAGACGCGCGCCTTCCCCACGCGAGAGGCGGCCGGCATGGTCTGGTGCTACATGGGCACGCAGGCCACGTTGCCGCCATTCCCCTCCTTCCAGTGGACAAGGGTGCCGGAGGAAAACCTGTGCGCCATCAAGACCCTTCAGGAGTGCAACTTCCTGCAGGGGTTGGAGGGCGGCATTGACTCCTCGCACGCATCGTTCTTGCACCGCTCCTTCGGGGGTGTGCGCACGGGGTGGGGCAACCCGCTGAACGGCCTCATTATGGCGGACACCGCGCCGCGGCTGGAGGTGGAGTACACATCCTACGGCTACCGATACGCCGCCGTCCGCACCGCCGGGCCGGACCAGGAGTACGTGCGCATGACTCCGTACATCCTGCCCTTCTACAGTTACATCCCCGGCCCGCCGGAACGCACCAACGGCTTCTCCATCTGGGTGCCCCGTGACGACCACTCGTGCTGGCAGTGGGAGATCGGCTTCAACGAGCAGCGGCCCTTCACCGCGCAGGAGCGGGCCGACCGCGTCGAGCAGTTCGGCTTCCACGACCTGGAGCCGGGCTTCCGCAAGGCCCGCAACCGCGACAACTGGTACCAGCAGGACCGGGAGGCGATGAAGTCGCGCGGATTCTCCGGCATCTTCGGCACGCGGACCCAGGACCACGCCGTTCAGGAGAGCATGGGCGCCATCTACGACCGCACGCGGGAGCACCTGGGCACCAGCGACCGCGCCATCATCGCCATGCGCCGGCTGCTCTCGGAGTCGGTCCGAAACTACTCGGAGGGCATCACGCCGCCGGGGCTTGACCACGGGATACCCTTCGAGCTGATTCGCGGCGACGACTTCGTCAAGCCCGCCGACATCACCTGGCAGGAGGCGCGCCCGCTGGACCCGGGCCACGTGCTGGCGCGGTAGGAGACATCGAGCAAGGCTCTCGACAACCGGAATTCAGGAGGTCCGCCATGGCCAAGAACGGATACAAGGTGATAGACGCAGAGCCCCACATGATGGAGCCCCTGGATCTCTGGATCGAGCGGCTGCCGGAGCCCTTCCGCTCGCGGACGCATGTTGTGCGGCCGGAGAACGGCGGATTTCTGGAGGGCAGCAGCGGGCGCATCGTGCTGGACGGCGTGGAGACGACGAAGATGGCGGCCAACCCGATGGTGCGCCGCCGCAGCCAGCGCCGCGTAACCGCCAACCCCGGACTGATGAAGGTCACCAAGGACCCCTCGCCGGACGTCTTCCTGGAGGGCTTCGACATCGAGGGCATCGACGTCGGCGTCTTCATGCCGACGCTCGCGATGGGCATGGTGCGCTACGACGACCTCGACCCGGAGCACGCCCTCGCCCTCTGCCAGGTCTACAACGACTACTCCGCGGAATTCTGCAGCGCCCACCCTGACCGGTTCAAGTTCTGGGCGTGGGTGCCGCCCCACGACGCCAAGCTTGCGGCCGGAGAGGCCCGCCGCGCCGTCGAGGAGCTGGGCGCGGTGGCGGTCGCGATGACGGGCGGCGCCGTCAACGGCAACATCCTCAGCGACGAGCACTTCGACCCGCTGTGGGAGGAGATGAACCGGCTGGGGACGGCCTTCGGGATGCACGGGCCGCCGGCCAACTACCTGCTCCGGGACAACTACAACCATCGATACTGGGGCAAGCAAGGGATGGAGGTCGTCGGCAACGCCATGGTGGGGCCGGTACATGCGATGGCGCAGCTCGCGGAGCTGACCATCGGCGGCGTGCTGGAGCGCTACCCCAACCTCAAGCCCGTCTTCATGGAGGTCAACGCCAGCTGGCTGCCGTGGTTCCTCTGGAGGCTGGACGACAAGTGGGAGACCCATGCTCCGGACATGGACTTCGAGCTGCCCCTGCCGCCGAGCGAGTACTTCCGCCGGCAGGGTTACTCCGTCGTGGAGCCGGATGAGGGGCCAATCAAGTACGCCATCGACTTCATGGGGGCGGACCGGCTGCTCTTCTCCACCGACTACCCCCACTCCGACTGCATCTTCCCGGAGGCGGTCAACACCTTCCTGGCCCAGGAGGACATCCCGGACGACGCCAAGCGGAAGATCCTCTGGGACAACCCGGCCAAGTTGTTCAAGCTGGAAGCGCCGGTGGCGGCAGCGACAGGGTGGTAGGGAATAGGGCTCAGGGGATGGGTCTGTCGTCTTCGCCGTGGGGGTAGCGATTTACCTTCTACCGCTGGTGCGGCGGAAGGACCGGTAGCTTCCCCGACTGCGTTCGTCCGCCGGACTACCCTCGCCCCTCCAACTCGGCCTGCGCCGCCGCGAGGTCCTCCGGCGTGTCCAGGTCGCTGAACGAGTGCCCCTCCGGGTCCAGTGCCCGCACGTCCTCCGCCGACAGCAACTCCACTGGCCCCGCTACGACGAGGTCGCGCATAGCCGCGCGGCCTCTTTCCAGCAGCGACGCGATGCTCGGCGCGAGGGCGGTGGGGTAGACTCCGGGCATGGGCTGCGGTCCGTGCTCCGTCTCGGGCAGCGTCATGGCGTCGGGTCGGCGGCGAGCTATGAGCGCCTCCAGAAGCGCGGGCGAGAGGAAGGGAGCGTCGCAGGCGACGGCGAGGGCGTACGGCGTCGGGCAGGCGAGGAGGCCGCTGTACAGGCCCATGAGCGGACCGCGACCGGGCTCGGCGTCACCGACGGTCGGCAGGCTGAGGAATGCCATCGCCTCTGCATCGTTGGTGACGATGGTCACCCCTGCCACGAGCGGCTCGATGGCGGCCACCACGTGCTCGATAAGCGTCTTGCCGCCAAGTTGCAGCAGTGGTTTGGGCGCGCCCATACGACGGCCAGCGCCGCCCGCGAGCACGATGCCTGTGACGTCGTCGTATCGTGGCACAGTTACGCCCCGTTGCGAGCGGGCCTCCACGTGACCATGGCCTGACGGCGAGGGCTTACGCCCTTGACCGTGAAGCCTTCCGGCGTCTCCTCCAGGAGCTCGTCCGCGGCGGCGAGCAACCGGGCATCGGCCTCCGTGCCCTCCTCTATGCCGAGGCGGCGACGGAGCTGGTCCAGCGCCGCGCCGCGGTCGTTGTCGAGGACGGCGGTCTCGGAGCTGAGCATCGCCACGTCGGGGAAAATGTCGAGGGCCCAGAGCAGCCGGAGAACGTCGGGCAGGCCGGGCAGCGGCGTCGGCGCGGAGCCGTGGACGCGCTCGTAGAAGGGGATTTCCAGCGCGCCGGGCGTCTCCATCATCTCGAATATCATCACGCGGTCCGTGGCGTGTTCCTGCAGCTTGGACACGAAGGGCGCCGCGTCCGGCACGTGGTGCAGCACCAGCGAGCACAACGCCACGTCCGCCGATGGCGCGTCCGCCTCGTCCCACGGCGACTGAATGACGGTGATGTTGTTGAGGCCGGCCTCAGCGGCGCGGGTCTTCAGCATCTCGACGGCGTCGGCCGACGGCTCGACGACGGTGACGTGCTTCGTTCGCGTCGCCAGGGGCAGCGCGAAGCGGCCCGCGCCGCCGCCGACGTCGAGGACCGTCGTATCCGGCCCCACAACGGCGAAGAGGCTGTTGAGAACGGGATCGTCGGTACGGAACGGGTCCAGGGGGCGGTTGGAGTACGCGAACCCTCCGTGGCCGCCGTGACCGTGGGCGTGGCCGTGTTCGTGTCCGCTGTGGCCATGTCCGTGGCCATCGCCGCCGCGCAGCGCCGAAGCGTCGCGCTCGTGCGCCATGATCTGCTCGCGCCAGGCGTCAATGACAGAGTCCATGCTGCAGCACCTCAGAGTGGGATTCGGTGCGACGATTGTATGGGGTAAACGGCGGTGGCACAAACGGGGGCGGGCCTCGCGTGCAAGGACTGTAACGGACGACTCGCGCCTTGACCGGTTACCCGACGTACTCCAGGAGCTCCTTCTGGCTCAGCTCCAACGCCGGCATCCCGGGGTGATTCGGCTTCCTTTGGGCGAGTCCGTTCACGAATTGCAGCAGACTTCTCCCATTGGACAGATGGTGCGCTCTCCACCATTGGGAGCAAACATAGAAGCGCCCCGCATACAGTCTCCTATAGTACCTATCGAGTCCGTCGCTGTCTGAACCCTTCCTTCCGTCAGCCATTCCACGCAAGAGCGGGAAATTGCCGAGTTGCAGGCCCACACTGTTCTTGCAGAAGTCGAGATCCATCAAGTTGCGCAGGTCTGCCTCATCAAGAAGAGTAGGATGATCCTCCAGCAACGTCGTCATCAGGTTTCGCACAAGCGGCTGAAGGGAACCGCGCTCCCTGTCCGGGTATTCGCGTGGCGATGGCGGACTTAGGGTGTCCACATCCGACCTCCGCGTGGTCTTTCGCGGGGTTTCGGCCAGGTCCAGCAGCTTCTTGGCGCGCATGAACAACTCGGAATCGTCCGCAACCGCGCCTGCTTTCTCCAGCGTGGGCCCCAGCATCTGCTCAGCAAAGGCTTCATTGGTCAGGAGGTCCCACTCGATTTCCGGGTACGCCGCCGCCAACGACTCAAAGATGTCCTCCAACCGCTGCTGCACCCCAGGATTCACCTTCGGTGAAACAAAGTAAACGTGTGACTTTGTCCCTGCCGGAACGTAAGCCTTCAAAATCACCACCGCCCGCAGCAACTTCTTCAGCACCCGCTTATCCGGCCCGCTTCCGTAATTCAACCCTGCCTCGTGAAACGCGACGTCCAAAGCATGAACGCTACCGTCCTGTCCCACGCCCACAACGTCAATCTCTCCCTGCTTCAAGAACTGCTCAGCGTCCTTGGTCTTCTTCAAAACACTGCCATCCCGGTCAAACTGCTCCCTCATAGACTCAAACATCCCCTCCAACTGTTCGTTGGACACATGCTTGGTCCAGTGTGCGGACACTTTCCAATTGGCCTGCACCAGCCAGCACTGTTTGACGTGCCGCAAGTAGGAATAGCCTAGGGATTCGAGCATCTCTATCTTCATGGGTTTACACAACCTCTCCTGGCGTTGGCAACGCCACACTCAGTATAGGGGCGCACCGAACAAGATAGGGGCACTCGGAATAGGGGCACTCGGAACAAAGCCTCAAGAATCTGGCTCTCGCGCCGCCGCTGCACAAACCAAGCCCACTGCCTTCGAACGCTTGCCCTCAATAGAGGACTCAGGCTGCTACTGTCGTCGTGGGGGGAGGGCTTTCGGTTTGTGTGGCGCGCTCCTTCGGGATGGGCTATGATTTCTCGAAATGGATGTCACGGAGGTTTGCTATGGCTGACTATTCTATGGACGCGTTCATTGAGGACGTGCGAAAGGTTTTCGCGGAGAGCGACGACGCCAAGGCGCAGGCGCAGGGGGTGTGCGGGCACATGACCAAGCTGCTGCAGGTGCCGGGACTGCTGGACGGTAAGCTGGATGTCCCGGAGTCAGGCACCGCCACCGCGAGCCTGTACCAGGACGAGGACTACGGCCACCCGGCCCCGGGCTTCTGGCTCATGTGCAATGCCCAGGCCAAGGGCGGTGCCACAGCCGGCGTGAGCCCCCACGACCACGGCGCGTCGTGGGTGGTCTACGGCGTCTACTCGGGCGCCATCCAGCAGTCGACCTGGCGCTGGGGCTTCCACGAGCCGGACCGCACTGCGGCCAACTTCGAGCAGTCGGCTGAGTGGGTGCAGAACCAGGGCGAGGTCGCATACTTCCTGCCCGGCGTCATCCACGCGCAGAAGAATGTGTTTGACGGCCCGTCCGTCGTCGTACGGCTGGAGGGACAGAAGCTGACCGGCGTCATCCGGCATCGGTACAACGCCGACACCGGCGCCGCCACGTTGTACGCCTAGACGTGCGAGCCGCCCCTTTGCGGCCGGATGAGAACGCAGGCGTGAGTGAGAGCGAGTCCAGACGAGCGGCACAACAAGGGGACCGGGAGCCGCTCTGGGAGTTCGCCAGCGTACGCGGGCTTGACCGCCGCCAATTCCTTCGATTGATGCTGGCGGGCGGCGCTACGGCAGTCCTCGCTGCCTGCGTCGGAACGGGGCCGGCCGGTGGCGGGTCCCAGCAGGCGCCGACGCGAATGGACACCGAATCGGCCGTGGCCTTTCCCTTCTTCAAGGACTCCGCGCCCTTCCACGTGCGTGAAGACAAGGGCCTTGAGTCCCGGATGGAAAACATGCAGGGCCTCATTACGCCCAACAACCTCTTCTTTGTCCGGAATAACTCGCCCGCAAGCCTGGACCTAGACGCCTCGCGGTGGCGGCTCTCCGTCGAGGGAGACGCCGTTTCGGAGCCGATGACGCTGACCTATGAGGACGTCCGCAGCCTGCCGAGCCACACGTTGATCTCCTACCTGGAGTGCGCCGGCAATCACCGTGCCATGTTCAATCTCCTGAACGGGCAAGAGACCTCCGGTACGCAGTGGATGAATGGCGCCGTCGGCAACGGCGAATGGGTGGGCGCACGGCTGTCGGACGTGCTGACGTTGGCGGGCATCGGGGCCGACGCCGTGAGCGTGCTGCTGGTGGGCCTGGACACCGAGTCGCCGGAGGGCGGCTTCCGGTACGTGCTGCCGGTGGAGAAGGCGATGCACCCGGAAACTCTGCTGGCGTACACGATGAACGGCGAGACGCTGCCCAAGGACCATGGCTTCCCGCTTCGGGCCATCGTGCCCGGCTGGGTGGGCAGCGCGCACATCAAGTGGCTTGGGCGCATCGTCGTCTCTTCCGAGAAGCTATGGACGCGCAACAACACCACGTCCTACACGCTCATTGGCGACCACTACCCGCCGGAGGGCGAGTCGAAAGGACGGCCCGTGACGTCACAGGTAGTCAAGAGCGCCCTCGCGCTGCAATGGCCGGCGGAACTCGCTGCGGGGCGCAGGCGCATCCACGGCTATGCCCAATCCCCGGCTGGGTCGATCGTACGGGTGGAGTGGAGCGTCGACTCCGGACGCACCTGGGCCGAGGCTGAGGTGTCGAGCACGCAGCCGGACCGCTCGTGGGCGCGGTTTGCGTTCAACTGGGACGCGGCGCCCGGCGATCGCTCGATCATGACTCGCGCCACGGACTCCGAGGGCAACGCGCAGCCCGATGCGGTGCCCTTCAACGAGAAGGGCTATCTGTTCAATCAGCCGGTGCCCCATCCGATTCGCGTGACGTAGGGGAGACGGGCGCGAAGCTGGTGCGTCACTTTGCCGAGGAGGGGGCAACCCCGTCATGGCCCTGCGATGTCGCAGAAGGCCCAGTAGGAGATTCCGGGCTCCAACTGCCGGCGCAGGGCTGCTGGCAGGCAGCCGGTCAGAAGATTACCCCTAAGGGAAAGCTCGCGCAATCTTGTAAGCTTGCCCAACTCTAGGGGAATGTTGCCGGTCAGCTGGTTAGCGCTAAGCCACAGCCGCCTCATATTGGCCAAATCGCCCAACACTGGCGGAATCTCGCCGCTTAACTGATTGTCATAGAGGTATAACTCACCCAGTTTGGGAAAGTTGCCCATTTCCGAGGGAATGTTCCCTGTTAACTTGTTGCCGCTTAACCCAAGCCGCTCTAGCTTGGCCAAGTTGCCCAACTCTGGGGGAATCTCTCCAAACAGCTGATTACCGCTTAGGTTCAACCACCTCAATTTGACGAGGCTACCCAACTCCGACGGAATCTCCCCGGTCAATTCATTGCCGCTCAGATTCAGATCCACCAAGTTCACGAGGCTTGCCAGCTCCGGCGGAATTTCCCCCGTTAGCGCTTCTTGCGGCGGAAGCGCACCGGAAGCAGCCCCGAGCCCTCCAGTTGGGCCCCTCGCAATCTGAAGTTTGAAGAGTTCCCAACATCGGGGGTATGGGAAAGGGCAGCCACTAAGGCTCAACGCTCTCAGGTTTGTTAGGCTTCCCAACTCCACGGGAATTTCGCCATGCAAAGGGTAGCCGTTCAGGCTTATGCCAGTTACAACGCCTTTGACGTCAACGGTGACGCCGTGCCACTCACCAACTGGCGCGTCGCTCTGCCACCCAAGGCTTCTCAACCTTCCCGGGGCGCCAATCGCCTCAAAGACGGCGATGAGGGCCACTCGTTCGGCTTGGAGGATGGCTGCTAACTCTGGCGACGGGGTTGGGGTGGGAGTGGGAACCGGCGTAGGTGTTGGTGTAGGCGTGGGCGAGGGCGTTGGGGTGGGGACAGGCGACGGCGTTGAGGCCGGCGCGGGTGTGGATGGCATCGCGGCAGGAGGAGTGGGGGCTGCCATAGGCGTCGGGGCCGGCGCGGGCGTGACCGGAGGCATTCGCGTGGGAGCAGGCGTTGGAGCGGGTGAGCTTTCTACCTGCTCCCCCCGACATGCAGGCAGCGCAAGCGCGACTGCAAGCAAGATAAAGCAGAGAACTGTCCTAGCCATTCCCAGCTCAATTGGGGTCATGAATGTACAACGTTGCTCACGGAAGGAAGTTCCTTGCTCGCCCCTGCGTGGTATAGTTTGGGGGTGCCGCACCAGGGGATTTGGGCGGCAACACGGGAGGAAGCGATGCTGTCACAGCGAGAGAACGAACTGCTCTGTCAGGTAGGCCCCGGGACGCTCATGGGCGACCTGTTCCGCCGGTACTGGCTCCCCGCGCTGCTGTCGTCGGAGCTGCCGGAGCCGGACTGCGCGCCGGTGCGGCTGCGCCTGCTGGGCGAGAACCTCGTCGCCTTCCGCGACTCGGACGGCAAGGTGGGCGTGCTGGACAACTTCTGCCCGCACCGTCGAGCGAGCCTCTTCTTCGGTCGGAACGAGGAGTCCGGGTTGCGCTGTGTCTACCACGGGTGGAAGTTCGACGTGAACGGCAACTGCATCGACATGCCCTCGGAGCCGGCGGAGAGCAACTTCAAGGACAAGGTGAAGGTCACCTCGTACGCCGCGGAGGACTTCGGCGACGTCATCTGGATCTACATGGGCCCACCGGAGCTGAAGGCGCCGTTGCCGCAGTTCGAGTGGGCTCGGGTGCCCTCGAACCAGCGGCGCGTCTCCCGCTGGATCCAGGACTGCAACTACATGCAGGCGCTGGAGGGCGACCTGGACTCCACCCACGTCTCCTTCCTGCACCGGTGGATGGACCCGGACCAGGCGACGCCCTGGGACCCGCAGCAGCGGCAGCGTCGCCGCACCACATCCAGCGGCCAAGCGCTCCTCTATCGCGAGGGCGCGCCCCGCTTCTCCGTGAAGGAGACGGACTTTGGCATGGTCTACGGCGCGCGTCGACCCGCCGGTGAGGACCAGTACTACTGGCGCATCACCAACTACATGATGCCGGTCTACACCATGCCGCCGCAGCCCACGTCGTGGTTCGGCCACGCTTGGGTGCCCGTGGACGACGAGCACATGTCCTGCCTCGGCTTTGCGTGGAACCCCAACGAGCCGATGAACGCGCCCATGGGCAGCAACAACGGCTCCATCGAGCTGGAGCGAGTCCAGATGCGCTTCCCCGACGGCTTCACCATCGACACGTGGCGCGACGCACGGCAGGCCACCAACGACTACGGCATCGACCGGAAGCTGCAGAAGACCGGCAACTTCACGGGCATCGGGCCGCAGCGGACGCAAGACGTCATGGTCAACGAGACCCAAGGGGGAATGTCGGACCGCAGCAAGGAGCACCTGGGGACGACGGACATGGCAATCATCGCGGCGCGGCGCATGCTGCTGCGGATGGCGCGCCAGCTGCAGGAGGGCACGGAGCCGGTGTCAGCCGCCCAGGGCGACCTGTACCACGTCCGCGCCATCGACGTGGTCACAGAGGAGTCGACGCTGGCGGGGGCGCTGGAGAAGCACGCGGACATCGGCGTCGCGACGGTGTAGGGGGGGCTTAGCCAAACCTCGATACTGACTAAAGACAAGCCGCCCCGTTCGTCCTGATGGAAACTGAAGGGTGAACGGGGCGGCTCTGCGTAGTGACGCAGGGAGTTCGATGGTTGAGGTTGAGCGACCCTTCCGCTACTCCGAAACAATTACCCTGTCTTGCGGCAGCTTGGATTGTGTTACAAGCGACCTCGCCGCAACTTGAATATTGTTCGGATTGCAGGACAGTGCCACGAAGGGAGCTTGCGCTATGTAGGCCAGTCCCGCAACCCCTTCCTTCTTGAATGCTACCAGCTTCTTCTCTACCGCCACACGTTCACTGCCCCTAGGCACACTCTTATCGAAAACCAAGGTGAGAAACTCTGGTCTTTCGTGAGTAAGTTGGACTAGTTCCACTATAGATAAGTAGTCCTGAGGACTCTGTCGGAACTTAGCAAACTTTGCGTTCTTGGCAATGCCTGTATCGGGGTCAAAGAATGTATTCCAGTGCCAATGACCGGTAGAGAGGAAAGCACTCCGATCAGCATCGCGCGTAAAGGCATTGGAATTCAACAGCCGCGCACCTAAGAACAAGGAATACGCTTGGGCATCCTCGCTAGTCACTTGCTCAGTGAACATTGGCTGCACGGCCCATTGGCCACCTGTGCCAAGCCACGCAAGCATTTGCTTCTTAACGATGTCGAAGGAATCGCCGAAGAACTTCATCCGCAAAAGGGCACCCCCTACGCCAGCACGTATACCCCATCCTCGGCGGCGACGCGGCCTTCTGCGGCGAGCTTGTTGAGGTGGCTTTGGACTTGCTCTGCGGCTATGGCGAGGCGCGTCTCCGGGATGTCCGTGTAGAGGGCGTCGCGAATGTCGATGACCGTGCTGGCGCCCATGGCGAGCTGCGACAGCACCTGCTCCTCGCGCTGGCGGCGGTGCTCGATGAGCTCCTCCATCCTCGCGACGGGGTCGGTCACCGGGCCGCCGTGGCCGGGGTAGATGACGCGCGGGGCGAGGTCTCGCAGGGCGGCCACCGACTCGACGTAGAGCCGCAGGTCGCCCTCGCCGGGGCGTACGAGCGTCGTCGTGACGCCGAGGACGGTGTCGGCGGAGAGGAGCGCGTTGCGCTCGCGTGCGAGCACGGCGACGCTGCCCATAGTGTGGCCGGGGACGTGGATAACCTCCAAGGTCAGCCCGCCAAGGTCAAAGGTCTCGCCGCCCTGCAACTCTTCGTCCACCTGCGCCTCGCCCTGGAAGCGCTCCTGCTCAATGGCTTCGCGGTCGAGGCGGTGGGCGAGGATCGGCGCGTCGGTGTCGCGCTTCAGCCGGACTGCGCCGCCGGCGTGGTCGCGGTGACGGTGGGTGACGAGAATGCCCATCATTGGCGGGCCGCCGACCTGCCGGATGTAGGCCATGCGGGCGGCATGGTCGTCGTCCTCGTCGTAGCCGGAGTCAATGAGCAAGGAGGCACGAGACCCCTGCACCAGGTAGACATTGGGCGAGGGTATGCCGAAGGGCTGGCGACCGTGGGCCATCTGGTGGATGCCGCGTTCAAGTTCCATTGCGCGCCACCCTACGTCGCGGCCGACTCTGATGTGGTGCCGTAGAGGGTACGAATCACGTCCTGGATCTTCTTGGCCGCATCCACGCCGCGCCTCGCGCCCACCAGGTAGTGAGCGTCATAGACGTGATTGCGAACCTCCCGCAGTCTCCGGGTCATCTCCTTCGACTCATTGTCGCGCTGGGCAAAGTTCACCTGGGCATCGGCCTCCCGCCAGACCAGGTTCATCTCTATTTCGCGGGTGAAGTACTCGTCTTCGCCCTGGGTGTCCGCCAGCCGAGCGATAAAGTCCAGCAGCGTGTCCGCGGCAAGGTCCTCGATCACGGCGATGGGGTCCGTGTCGTACCAGCTAAAGTAAATGCCTCCCATGGCCGCCCTCTTTCGTGGTTTGAGTCAGGTCACCTTGTCTGTGCGTTCTGTGGTCAATCCTCATGATCCAGCAGTTCGATGGGCAGTTAGGGGGGTTCCGGCGTTGTCCTCCACGCCGTCCACCAAGTGGCGTTAGCATAGCGGAAACGGGGGGGTTGCGCCATGCGAGGGGTGGGAGGGGCCCGGCTATAATAGGGACAACCTGCTATCAGGAATGTGAACATGGACCTCTCTGCGTCCGACATCTACAGCCTCCAGCTACCAAGCCGGTGTGGGCTCCGTGTGTACTTGTTGGGCAAGGACGTGCCGCAAGCCCCACCCAGGGAGCTGGACCTGACCCTACGGGAACTGGGGATAGCCCACGAGCGGGCGCACCTCAAAACACTGGGGGATTTCGTCGGCCCGGCTGGGACAACCCTGGAAGCGCGGGCAGCGGACACTGTACGCCTAGTAAACGAACGCACGCCGGTTATCTATCAACCCGTGCTGATTGCGGACGCTCCCGAAGGGATGGCTGGCAACCGCATCGTCGGGATTCCGGACCTGCTGCTCTTGGAGGGAGAAGGCTACCGAATCCGCGACATGAAGCTGGCGCGTCATGTGGGAGAGGGCCACCACGACGAGATTGTGGCGCAGGTAAGCCTCTACGGCTGGCTGTTTACCCAAGCCTTTGGGGTTCCGCCGATCGCTTTGGAGGTTGCGTTGGGGGATGGCAGCCTCGTACAGCTTCCTGATGATGGCGGAGTGGTTGCGCTAAAGACCCTAGAGGAAGTCCTGGGATTCATGACTCTCTCAGAAGAGCCGTACGAGCCAGTTGGCTGGAGCAAGTGCGGAGGCTGCGGCTACAAGGAGCGGTGCTGGGATCCCGCGATGGCGCGAGTAGACGCTGCTACGCTGGCGGGGGTGGACCAGGGGCTTGCCAAGGTGCTTCGGGAGCAGGGCGTAGTATCCGTCCCCCAACTGCTAGAACGGCATGACGCCTCTACCCTATCGGCGCTGCAGCGCCCTTGGGGCAAGAGGACTCAGCGTGTCGGAGACTCCGGAGCAAGAAAGATTCTTGCACACGCGCAGGCCCGGCTGTCGGACGAGGTCGTCCAGATGGCGCCTTTGGAGTTCCCGGTGTCGCCGAACTTCGTGGTCTTTGACATTGAAGGAATGCCTCCGTACGCGGAAGAGGACACGCTGGCATACCTGTGGGGCATCCAGGTGTTTGGAGCGGACCCAGGCTCGTTCACCCCCGCCGTCGCCGGGTTCGGTCCCAAGGGCGACCGGCAAGGCTGGTTCGACTTTCTCGCGAACTGTCGCGCAGTCTTAGACCGCTACGGAGATATCCCCTTCCTCCACTGGGCCAGCTACGAGAAGACTCGCATCAACGAGTACGTGGAGCGCTACGGCGACCCTGATGGGACTGCTGCGCGGGTGCTTGGCTGCCTAACAGACCTCTATGCTCTAACGGTGAAAGCCTTCGCGCTGCCGGTCCCCAGCTACTCCCTCAAGGCCGTCGAGTTGCTGGCCGAATACGAACGGTCGATGGAGGACTTCGGCGGCGAGTGGTCCATCGTGCAGTTCATGAAGGCGCAGTCCTGCGAAGATCCCACTCAGCGGCAGGCGATCGTCGACGAGATTGCACTGTATAATCGGGAGGACTTGGAAGCCACCTGGGCAGTCTTTCAATGGCTGCGTAACCTACCCTCGGCCTAGATGCTCGCTTGCGCGCGGGTGTATACTCGTGGCCACATTCGAGGGACGGATTTGGAGGAGGCGTAGACATGCTCACACGGGAAGACAACGAACTTTTGACGCAAACGGGGCCGGGCACTGCCATGGGGGACCTGTTCCGGCGATTCTGGCAACCCGTGCTGTTGGCCGATGAGTTGCCGGAGCCCGACTGCCCGCCGGTCCGCATCAAGGTGCTGAGCGAGCAGATGGTGGCCTTCCGGGACTCGAACAACGAGATCGGCGTCATCGACAACTTCTGCTCTCACCGCCGCGCCAGCCTGTTTTTCGGCAGGAACGAGGAATGCGGGCTGCGCTGTGTCTACCACGGCTGGAAGTACGACGTGAACGGCGACTGCATCGACATGCCGTCGGAGCCGGCGGAGAGCAACTTCAAGGAGAAGGTCAAGATCAAGTCCTACCCTGCGCAAGAGTGGGGCGGCTGCATCTGGGTCTACATGGGCCCGCGTGAGTCAATGCCCGGCCTGCCGCAGTTCGAGTGGTGCATGGTCCCGGACAGCCACCGGAACGTTCGACGGTGGATCCAGGAGTCCAACTACATGCAGGCCACCGAGGGGGAGATCGACACGTCCCACGTGTCCTTCAACCACCGCTGGTTTGACCTGAGCAAGGCCCCGCGCCAGAACATCGGCCGCCGCCTCAAGAACGGCGCCGCGCTGACCAACCTGGACGGCGCCCCGCAGCTCACCGTGAAGGAGACGGACTACGGCTTCATCTACGGCTCCCGCCGCCGCGTGGGCGACGAGGAGTACTACTGGCGCGTGACGCAGTTTGTGCTGCCCTTCTACAGCTTCATCCCCAACCCCAGCGAGCGCGAG
Source organism: Dehalococcoidia bacterium (assembly GCA_965249605.1). Classification (GTDB taxonomy): domain Bacteria; phylum Chloroflexota; class Dehalococcoidia; order Lucifugimonadales; family UBA1127; genus UBA1127. The sequence goes on along the minus strand of OZ252245.1, from coordinate 97,045 downwards.
GGCGGCCGCTGCTGGGTCCCCATGGACGACACTCACATCTCCGTCTTCCAGTACTCCGTCAGCACCGGCGAGGCCTACACGGAGGAGCAGCGGGCGATGATGAACATCAGCCCGGAGAACCTGCAGCGGGTGGTGTACCGGTTCGAGGACGGCTCCTACGTCGACACCTGGCAGCCGCAGCGCCAGATGCACAACGACTTCCTCATTGACCGCGATATGCAGCGGACCATCAACTACACGGGCATCGGCAGTGGGCGCGAGCAGGACATGGCGATGACCGACAGCATGGGCGCCGTCGCCGACCGGACGCGGGAGCATCTGGGCACCAGCGACACGGCGATCATCGCCGGACGCCGCATCCTGCTTCGGATGGCCCGGGAGCTGCAGGAGGGCGCCGAGCCGTACGCGCCATCGCACCCGGAGGTCTTCGGCGTCCGCGCAATCGACGTCGTGGACAGCCAGGCCGACTTCTTCAAGCTGCTTGAGGAGAAGGGCCACCTGGGCAGGTCTCAGGCGAAGATGCCCGCATAGCCGCGAACACACTCAACACGCACGGAGGCCGGCTCCCACGGGGGCCGGCCTCTTGCGTTTGCCGGCCCATGGCGAGCGGCTCGCGGGGCGGTCGTCGGAGCTCGACTTTAGGGGGTATTTCCCATGCTTCGTCGATTGAAGAACTGCGGGCCGGGAGGGGTTGACAAAGCAGTAATTGTAATACTACTGTATGCGCAAATGTTGCAAGAGCCAGGGGGGACGGTTTCCTGCAACATTTCGCCTCAGGGCATTTGTCCCGGGCATTGAGGGCTGTTTGAGCTTCCGCCGAGGAGCGGACGGCACCTTCAATGCCTGGGCCAAACCCTACCCTGTTAACAGTTGCATACGCTTTCTGAAGCACGCTTCAGCTCCCCCATGCCTGGAGTCCGGGAGAGAGCCACCGAGCAGGCCGCGCGCCTGAAGAGGGTGGCGTCGCACTTCCGCGGAAGGTCTATCGGGCCGACTCTCAGCAACGGTCAGGGCGGCAATCGCCAGGGGAGGAGCAACAAGCTATGCAGCGTTACATCATCATCAGGCTTGTCCAATCGATTTTCACCCTCATCGGGGTCAGCATCATCGTGTTCTCCCTCGCCCGGCTCTCGGGCAACCCCCTGGACGTCTTGTTGCCGCCTGAGGCGGACGACGAGACCTTTAGGCGCATCAGCGAACTGTGGGGTCTCAATGAGCCGTGGTACAGCCAGTACTTCACCTTTGTGAAGAACGTCTCCCGCGGTGAGTTCGGCCCTTCGTTCAGATGGCAGGGCCGGACCGCGATGGAGCTGGTGTTCCTACACCTCCCAGCGACCCTTCAGTTGGCGTTCATATCCATTGGTGTATCGGTGCTGTTAGCCGTGCCCATCGGGGTAATGTCCGCCGTGAAGAAGGGGACGATGGTGGATACAGCAGGGAAGCTGATTGCCCTGCTGGGGCAGTCGCTCCCCTCCTTCTGGCTGGCCATCGTGCTCATCTGGATCTTCGCGGTGCAGCTGGGGTGGTTCCCCACCTCCGGTCGAGGGGGCATCTCCAACATGATACTGCCCGCCGTGGCTATGGGATGGTTCTCCGTGGCATCTTTCATGCGCCTGACACGCTCCTCCATGCTCAACGTGATGGACAGCGAGTACATCAAGCTGGCGCGCATCAAGGGCCTGAAGGAGTGGAAGGTTGTCTGGAAGCACGGTCTGAAGAACGCGGCCATTCCACCGCTGACAGTGTTCGGGGCCATCGTGGTCGGTCAGATGACCGGCTCTGTGACCATCGAAACCGTGTTTGCATGGCCGGGCATCGGTCTGCTGGCGCTGCAGGCGGTGAACGCCCGCGATTACCAGGTCATCCAGGCAGTGACGCTGTTCATCTCGGTGCTCTTCATCGGCATGAACCTGCTGATTGACATCCTCTACGCCTACATTGATCCGCGGATCAGGTTCGGCTAGGAGGACCGTCCGGGCACAAGGGCGCCATACCTTACGGAGGCCGGCTGCTTCAGGGGGGGCCGGCCTCCTTCGTTGACCACTCTGGGCAGCCCGGATACACTTGGCGCTGACCGCTTGCCACCAGCGCAGCGCCCGGTTGGCGCCATAGAGGAGACGTACATGACGGACCTGAAATTCGCCTTGTGGGACGCATTTCCTGAGTCGGAGGTGGACGGCGGCTCGTCCATCGCAGAGGTATATGATCGCCACATCGGCCTGGCGCAGCTGGTTGAGCAACTTGGGTACCACTCCTACTTTGTCATCGAGCACCAGAACCGGGAGCTCATCAGCTCGCCCAGCGTCTATCTGACGGGCGTGGCCATGCGGACCAGCGTTCTTCGCGTGGGCGCCATGATCTGGCAGCTGCCCTTTCATCACCCGCTGCGGCTTGCGGAAGAGGTGGGCATCCTGGACCAGCTCTCGCACGGACGGGTGGAGTTCGGGACGGGCATCGGCATCCACGAGCACGAGTTCCTCCGCTGGGGGCTCGACTTCTATGCGCGGGGCGAAATGAGCCGAGAGGCGCTCGAGATCATCCAGATGGCCTGGACCCAAGACGAGGTCACCTACGACGGCAAGTACTGGCACTTTGACGAGGCCCTGCCGGCCCCCAAGCCCTACCAGCAGCCAACGCCTCCCATCTGGGTGGGGGCCCACAGCAAGGCTGCGCTGGAGTTCGCGGCCAAGGGCAACTACCACGTCTCCCAGAACATTGACGTGGACGACGTGGTGGCGGAGAAGTTTGACTACTACCGGCAGGTATGGCGCGAGTGCAACCACCCGGGTCCGATGCCGAGCATCTTCCTGCAGCGCATCATCCACGTGGCGGAGACGGACGCCCAGGCCCGCGCGGAGGCGGAGCCGTGCCTGCTGGGACGCGCCAGCGTACCGGCGGCGGGCGCCATCCCAACGGGCGGCAGCTTTGGGCGGGGACGCATCACCGGCTCGCGCGTCGGGTGGGGGTCCAGCGCACGCGGCATGGGCACGGAGTCCGCGCTGCCGGACAACGCCGAGCGGGGTCGTGTCTTCCGGATGATGGCCGAGGACTACGACTTCTCCATCCAGAATGGCGTGGCGATCGTGGGCAGCCCGGAGACGGTGGCGCGGAAGATCCAAGAGCAGCAGAAGTACGTCGGCTATGACCTGTTGGCGACTACCCACAGCTTCGGGAGCATGGACCCGGCGCTGATAGAGAAGTCCATCCGGCTCTTTGGCGAGGAGGTCATCCCGGCGTTCCGGTAGGTTTTTGTAAAGGTGTATGTCGGCCCGTTCGCCCTTCGGCTTTCCCCGGGTGAACGGGCCGATTTGTCGTTCTGCTGTGGAAGACTAGGAAGGCAGGGGCAGGTCGTCGTCTTCAAGCGCTTCAATGTACAAGGCGATGGCTTCCCTGATGTTCCGAGTGGCCTCCCCTTTGGTCGCGCCCTGACTGATGCAACCGGGGAGGCTTGGGCACTCCACAACCCAGTAGCCGTCTTCACCTGGGTAAAGTAAAACTTGCCGCATTTCCACTCCCTCGATTTGGCCATGTAGGTTCCACAAGCATAACACCCCAGGGACGGTCTTCACCACGCCCATGTCAGGGTTGCCTCACCCTACGCGCCAGGTCTTTGCTAGCTCCGGGTAGTCCTGCGCCATGTCCGCGAGGGTGTCGGGGGGGAGGAGGGCGAAGGTGGCGGTGGCCTCGGCGGCTAGGCGGCCGTCGGGGAGGGTTATCCGGGCGCTGGTGCGCATGACGCTGCCTCGGCCGCCGTCCTTTTGCGCCGTCGCGGTTAGGACGTCGCCGACGCGGATGGGGAGGCGGAAGCGGACGTCAAGCTTGGCGGACATGCCCCACCGGCCCTCGAGGACCGGCACGCGGCTCATGACCTCGTCGAGCAGGCCGGTGATGACGGCGCCGTGAATGACGCCGGGGAAGCCCTGATGGTGGGCCATGCCCGTGTACGTCGTGACGACGGTGTCGCCTTCCTGACTGAAGGTGAGGTGCAGGCCGCCGGGGTTGTGGGGCCCGCAGGCGAAGCAGAGGCCGTAGTCCGAGGCGTCGTTGAGGGGCAGGGGGGCGGGTTTCGTGCTCACAGGTTCACCTCACGTTGGTGGATTAGCGGGGCCCGCGGATGGCCCTTCGACAGGCTCAGGGCGAACGGGAGGCCAATGCGGCCCTTCGACGGGCTCAGGGCGAACGGGGGGCCAATGCGGCCCTTCGACGGGCTCAGGGCGAACGGGGGAACCCCCATCCTCACCTTCCCCCTTGAAAGGGGGAAGGGATCCCCACGCCACCCCGCTCCCCTGGATACCGGCTTCCGCCGGTATGGTGGAGTCTCTAGTCCGGCTGGTGGCCGGATGGGTGCGGCTCCTCGCGGTAGAGGTGGAGGCCTTTGATGATGGGCGCGTCCGTGAAGCTGAAGAGGAAGGCCGGCTCCGTGGGCGAGGCGTTGACGTGCTCGTGGAAGGCCCAGCCGGGGACGCAGAAGGTGTCCTTCTTCTCCCAGTCCAGCACCTTATCTCCGACGCGGGTGTAGCCGCTGCCCTCGACGGCGTGGTAGACGGCGCTTGTGGTCTGGCGGTGAGCCAGGGTGTGCTGGCCGGGGCGCAGCAGTTGGACGAAGCAGGACATGGTGGACATGGCCGGGCCGCCGGTGCGGGGGTTGGTGTACTCCATGATGACGCCGTCATAGGGGCTGCCACCCTCGCCGGTGGCGAGGCGCTCGAGGGCAGCGCGGGCGCGGCTCCAGGGGTAGTACATGAGGGGCGACGTGCCCGGCGGGCCGTGCTCCTCCCACGCCGGCTGGAGCGCCATGTTGCCATACTTGGCCAGCGACGTGCCCGGGGAATCGGTGACCGGCTGGGTGTCGTCGGGGTAGGAGTCGTAGAAGGACATCTCCAGGAAGCTGAGCAAGGGGAGATCCAAGCCGTCGAGCCAGATCATGGGGCTGTCGGTGTCGTTGCCGTGGTCGTGCCACTCCCAGGACGGGGTGAGCACGAGGTCGCCGGGGAGCATGGGGAAGCGCTCGCCGCCGACGGCCGTGTAGCCGCCCTTGCTCTCGATGATGAAGCGGAGGGCGTTCTGCGTGTGGCGGTGCGCCGGGGCGATCTCGCCCGGAAGGACGGTCTGGACGCCGCTAAAGAGGGTCTGCGTGGTGGCCGTCTTGCCGTCCATGCCGGGGTTCATGAGGCGCAGCACCCGGCGCTCGGCCTGCTCCGTGCCGACGAGTTCCGTGGCGCGCATGATCAGGGGGCGCAGGTCGTTCCAGCGCCAGACGGTGGGAATCACCTTGCTGGAGGGCTCAGTGGGCTGGATGTCCCGAATCACGGTCCACAGGGGCGCGACGTTGAAGGCGCCAAGACCGTCGTAGTACTCCTGCAACTCAGCTTCCGTCGACTGGATCCTGGAAACTTCCACGACTGCCTCCTGTGGGGGGATGCCCCGCGTTGCCTTTGGGAGATGGCGCACATCCTCATCCCGTTCTCCCCTTCAAGAGCCTCAGGACGAACGGGGGACACCCGGCCCTTCGACAGGCTCAGGGCGAACGGGATGAGGATGCGCCGCGATGCCAGAGTCTAGCCGAGAGCCTTGGCCGTCGTTGGGCCGAGGTACTTCTCGTACCAGTCAAAGGCCTTGGCCCACCCGTCCACTGCGGCATCGACGCGGTAGGCGGGGCGGTCGACGGAGAAGAAGGCGTGGCCGGCGCCGGCGTAGGAGTGGAACTCGTAGGTCTTGTCGAGCCTCTTGAGCTCGGCCTCTATTGTGGCGACCTGCGCCGGGTCCGGATTGGCGTCATCCTCGCCAAAGAGGCCCAATAACGGACACGAGAGGCCGGACGTCATGTCCAAGGGGGACACGGGGTTGGCCTCGGTCAGGTCCTCGGGGGCCATGACGACGCGGCCGCCCCAGCAGTCGACGGCGGCGTCGAGCTCGGGGATGTTGCAGGCGGCGATGTAGACCTGGCGGCCGCCGGAGCAGAAGCCGATGATGCCGACCTTGCCGCTGGAGAAGGGTTGGGCGAGCAGGTACTGGATGGAGCCGCGGGTGTCGCCGAGGAACTGGGAGTCGGGGATGCCGCCGGACTCACGCACGCGGGTAGACATCTCGGCAGCGGTGCCGGGGCCCATGCGGTGGTGGAGGTTGGGCATGATGGCGGCGTAGCCCTGGGCGGCGATCTTTCGGGCGATCTCCTTGCAGCCCTGGTCCCAGCCGGGCATGTGGTGGACCACAATCACGCCGGGGTGGGGGCCGGGGCCAAGGGGGCGGGCGAAGTAGGCATCTATCTGGGTACCGCCGTCGCCTTCGATGGTGACGGTCTCTGCGATCAGTCCTTCGTACATGACGCTACCTCCGTGGTTTTTGGCTGGGCAGAGTTTCGCACGCCCTCGCGTGGGGCGCAAGCGGAGGCTGAGCGGAGGCTGGTGGAAGCGCGCGCGGGCGCGCTGGGAGCCGGGCTGAGAGACCGGAGGGTGACGCCGTCGCGACGGGTGCGGGAGGGCGTTTTGGCGATTGTTTTTCTGGCCCTCCGTAGCTGAGGAACCCCTTGTTGTCCTGGCCCGCCGTAGCTGAGGAAACCTTGTCCCGGCAATCGCTTTGTAGGGGCGGTGACGCATTGCAGCTACAAATCCAATCCAAGAACACTCCGCCCTGTTGAAACAAATCCCTGTCTTCATGAGCCGTGCCGGGCGCGTTCCTTGTTGCGGACCTTGCGGGCGAGGGTCAACATGGCTCGCAGGATGAGGTTGGGGTCGGCGCTTGGGTTGTCCAGGAGGGCGGCGATCTTGACGCGCAACGTCGCGATCTCCTCGGCGAGGAGGTCAGCCTGCCTGGCTTCCGCGAGGGCGTCCTGCTGCTCTGGGGTGAAGGACCTGGCGTAGATGCCGGGCTTCTTGCGCGGCGGGTTCCCCTTTCCGTTGGCGTCGGCGCGGGGGGTCTCGGTGTTGTCCTGTTGTGGGTCCTGCGTGTCGTTGTTCATGGGGGGAGGGTAGCGGGAGGTGGGGCGTGGGGGCGAGGGGTTCGTGTCAGGGTGGTGGGGATGGGGCCCCCTTCGAGTGCCCTCAGGACAGGCTTCGACAGGCTCAGGGCGAACGGAATCGCGGAGCGCGCCTGCGGTGGGGTGTGTGCGGTGCGGCTGGGGCTGCTGATGGTGAGGTGAGGGTCCCGCTGCGGCAGGACGGGCGCTTCGCGAAGCGTCCCTACGGAGGGTGTGGGGGAGTTGGGGATGCGGCGGGGGTTGGTTGGGGGTACCCCTCCCGGTGCCCCTTTGGATTCCTGCCTTCGCAGGAATGACGAGAGGGGGCGGGGAGGCGGGGGCGGCTGGTGGGGAGGGGGAGGTTCCCGCTGCGGCGGGACGGGCGATTCGCGAATCGCCCGTACGATGGGGAGTGGGGGAGTCGGGAAGCGAAGGGGGTTGGTGGTGGGGCGGGCCCCGCCCGCGCCATGCCCCTCTGGATTCCTGCCCCGTATCGGAATACGGGGCAGGCTCTGCGCAGGGATGACGAGTGGGGGTGTGCGGGCCGGCAAGTGCTGCTGGTGGCGGAGGGGCCCTTCGACAGGCTCAGGGCGAACGGACGTCGACGTGGGGCGCGTCTTGCCATAACCTTGGCGCTCCGCTAGGCTGAGCGCACTCGCAAAGAGGAGGCGAACAATGGCACGAGTAAACAAGGTTGCCCACGTGGTGCTCTCCGTCAAAGACGTGATGACGTCCGTGGACTTCTACACCAGGGCGTTGGGGTTGGAGGTGGTGGACCTGAAGGAAAACCACAGGGCCGCCTTCCTTTCCTTCGGCTCACAGCACCATGACATCGCGCTGTTTGCGGCGCCGGAGGGCGCGGAGCGGGGCAAGGTGGGGCTGAGCCACATCGCGTTTCAGATCGAGGGCGGGCTGCCGGAGCTTGCCGAGCTGAAGGGCCGGTTGGAGGAGATGGGCGCGACGATCAGCCGCACGACGGACCACACGATCACCAAGAGCGTCTACTTCACGGACCCCGACGGCAACGAGCTGGAAATCTTCGCGGAGGGGTTTGCGGACCCCAACGACGCGCTGGACTTCATCAAGCAGGGGACGAACCGGCAGGCGCCGCTGGAGCTGGAGGGGGCGACGGCAGGGTAGGGCTACTACGACGCGTACTCCGCTTCCATGGCGTAGACCTGCTGCAGGCCTAGGAGGTCCGCGATCTCTACTCGGTGCTGGGGCGTGCTTATGGCGCCGGTGTCTCGGAGTTCCAGCATGGCTCGCTTTACCGCTTCGTAGACTACGGTTAGGGTGTAGCCCGCTAGCATTAGCTTGAAGCCGAGGGCCGCCACCTCGCCCGTCGTGGCGACGGGGTCGGCGCCGTTGAAGACCTTGGGAACGTCCGCCAGTGAAGTGGCGTATGTCTCGAGGTCTTCTTTGGTCTTGACGCCATCGACGAAGACGAGGTCTGCGCCAGCGTCGTAGTAGGCGCGGCAGCGGCGGACGGTGTCCTCCCAGCCGTTGACCGCGAGCGCGTCCGTCCTCGCGATGATGACGAAGTCGGGGTCGTGGCGGGCGTCGAGGGCGGCGCGCACCTTCTGCACGTGCTCCTCCATGGGTATGACGTCCTTGCCAGCGAAGAAGCCGCACTTCTTGGGGAAGACCTGGTCCTCGATGTGGATGCCGCTGACGCCGATGGACTCGTACTCGCGAACGCTGCGCCAGACGTTGATGGGGTTGCCGTAGCCGGTGTCGGAGTCGGCGACGACGGGGACGTCGACGGCGTTGGCGATGTAGCGGGCGTTGGCCACCATCTCGGTCTGGGTCAGCAGGCCAACGTCGGCGAAACCCTTCTCCGCGGAGGTTCCGGAGCCGGTCATGTACACGGCGCTGAACCCCACGGACTCAGCGATCTTCGCGTGGAGCGCGTTCAGGCAGAAGGGCGCGGCCACCATACCATCGCCCTGCAACATGGCCCGCAGCCGGGCCGTTCTTCCGTCCGTCATGGTTGCCTCCTTGCAAAAGTGTGCGCTCGCTCCGTTCATCCCCTTCGAGAGCCTCAGGACAGGCTTCGATTTCCCTCAGGACGAACGGAGCGAGCGCAATTCCAAGTTTCTTCGGGCTGTCTTATGCCGGCACGTACTCCGGGGTGTACTGGGCCTTCTCATAGAGCTCGCCCCATAGGGCGTCGCGCCAGTAGACGTCGGTGGGGAGCACCTTTTCCACGGAGCGGAGGTCGAAGACGTTATTGCCGAGGCCGGGCGGGTCTCCGCCGTCCTCGACGATGGTGGCGGCCTGCATCAGGATCTTGCGGGCCATGATGATGGCGCGGTCCGTGGTGCCCAGGTGCTCGCGGGTGCGGTCGCAGACGGGGCCCATGGTGTCCTGCACGGCGCGGTCCTGGGTGTTCGTGCCGGGGATGCCAGAGAAGGTCCCCGTCTTCTGTAGCTCGCGGTCGATGAAGTAGTCGTTTTCCGCGCTGGCCCGGGACTTGAAGCCCGCTTCGACGTCGATGTCCTTGCCGAGTTCGTTGCCGGAGCCCTTCAGCAGGCGCTCGTCCTCGGTCAGGGGTTCGTCGCCGAAGGAGTAGGTGAAATTCCAGACCATGGTGGTCACGTCGTCCATGGGCACCCACATGTGGCCGGAGTCCTTCAGGTGGGGGGCGCCGCCGCGGTTGAGCTGGTTGGGCCGGAGCTGAGTCCAGGGGGCGATGTAGTGGTAGGCGCGGACGTACTTCTCGCTGTCGTCCGACTGGTCACGGATGCCGGCGTAGGTGTAGCCGTAGTCGGTGGGGACGACCTCGACGCGAGCGGCGAAGGAGCGGGCGAAAGCGCGGTCGCGGGCGGCGATGCCGGAGCCCTGCAGGTTGCGGTGCAGGAAGTTGATGTGGACGGAGTCGATGCCGCCCTCCAAGCCCTGCAGCCAGTTGCACTTCTGCACCACCTTGTTCACGCCTCGATGGTCCTCAGGAACCTGCGTCCACTCCAGCGCGGGCAGCGGCGGCTGCAGTTCAGCCGGGCCCATGTAGACCCAGACGACATTGCCCATCTCCGCCGTGGGGTAGGCGGTTATCTTCACCTTGTCCTTGAAGTTGCTCTCCGCAGGCTCCGAGGGCATGTCGACGCAGTCACCGTTCACGTCGAACTTCCAGCCATGGTAGACGCAGCGCAGGCCGGACTCCTCGTTTCGGCCGAAGAAGAGGCTGGCGCGCCGATGCGGGCAGTTGTTGTCGACGACGCCGACCACGCCGTTGGTGTCACGGAAGGCGATGAGCTGCTCGCCCAGGAGCTTCAGTCGAACGGGCGGGCAGTCGGGTTCGGGGAGCTCCCAGTCGAGTAGGGCGGGGACCCAGAATCGCCGCATCATATTGCCGGTCAACGTCCCGGAGCCAACTTTCGTCAGGGCATCGTTCTCTTGGACGGTCAGCATTGTTTCCTCCTTGTTCGCTCTCCCTCGGAAGCTGTCCTACATGCTATCTGCTACTTAGTTGGCGCCTTGCTCAGCGTGGACTCCTCCACAGACATTGAGCACTCCGCCACTTCCCTGAGGGACATGGAGGTGGGAACCTCCACCGCCGCCGAGCGCACCCAGTACAGGTCACCGCCCTGGGCCGCCGGTGGGTCGATGCCCTCCTGGAAGTTGGCCACCTCTCGGAGCAACCGACGCCGAGCGCCCAAGATGGCCGAGTCGGAGGTGCCAAGGTGCTCGCGGGTGCGGTCGACGGTGCTGCCCATGCTCTCGATCACCGCCATGTCCTGCGCCTGAATGCCCCTAATGCCGGTGAAGCTGACGGTGCGCTGCATATTCCGGTCCTGCAGGTAGTCATTGGCCTTGTTGGCGTAGGGACGGTAGGTCACGGGTTCCACCAACTCGTGGAAGACGCCGCCCGTCTCGTACTCGTTGCGCTCCTGGTCCGTGAGCGGCCTGAGGGGGTGCCACGAGGCCCGGAAGACCAGCGCGGTGTTGTCGTCGGCGGGCACGTACATGTTGCCCGTCATCACGGCGTGGGCCTCGGCCGGGACGATGGTTGCGTAGGGGAGCATCCACGGGGTGACGCGCCAGTAGTGCTGGCCGTCGGCGGTGTTGCGGCGCGCGCCGATGATGAGGCCATAGTCCGTCTCATCGAGGAAGAAGCGCGGCGAGCGATCGTGCAGGGCGGCGGTCTGCAGCCCGCGGCTGGACACGTTGAGGGCGTAGTCCGCAGGCTTGAGGCTGCTGTGGAGGAAGCTGATGTGGCTGGAGTCAATGCCGCCCTCAAGCGCCTGGAGCCAGTTGCAGTCCTGGCGGCACTTGGAGAGAAAGCGGTTGCTGTTCGGGACTGCCGCCCATGCCAGGTTGGGCAGCTCCGGCTTTAGGTCCGGTGGGCCCATGTAGGCCCAGACAACCCCGCCGCGCTCCTCGCAGGGGTAGGCGGTGATGTGCACCTTGTCCTTGAAGTTGCTCTCCGCGGGCTCGGATGGCATGTCGACGCAGTCGCCGTTCGCGTCGAACTTCCAGCCGTGATAGACGCAGCGGAGGCCGTGCTCCTCGTTCCTGCCGAAGAAGAGGCTGGCGCGCCGGTGCGGGCAGTTGTTGTCGAGCAGGCCAACGTTGCCATTGGTGTCACGGAACGCGATGAGGCTCTCGCCGAGGATGCGCACGCGGGCGGGAGGGCAGTCCGGCGAGGGGACCTCCTCGGAGAGAAGGGCGGGGACCCAGTAGCGGCGCAGATACTCGCCCATGGGGGTGTTGGGCCCCACGCGGGTGAGGAGTGCGTTGTCTTCAGCGTTGAGCATGAGCCGCCTCCGCCGATAGTCCGGTCAGGATACACCACACGGGCCGGACGCGCACCAAGAAAGATGGGCCGCTGTGTAGCGGCCCATTTTCGAATGTGCGCGAGGACATATCGGCTGCGTGCCCGCAGCCTTCGCCAATTATCCTGTTAACCAGTGGCGCCCCGTAGATGAGGCGGGACGGCTAGCCCTCGCTCTTGCCTATTCGGAAGAGCTTGGTCCCACAGGTGCCGCAGGTGCCCTGAGTTGCCGGCCGGCCGTTCTTCAGGGTGACTGCCTGCGCGCCAGAGATTTCCCTCTTGGTGCGGCACTTGAAGCAATAGGCTTCCATGTTGTCCCTCCTTCTAGCATTTGGAGTAGCTGCGACAATATAGCCTAGCTTTGGGTTTGTCAACAGCTTTTCGGCGTTTTCAGGGGGGAATTTGTAGCTAAGGCGGTCAATGGCCAGATATAGTGCGAGCTTATGTCGACTTGAGTTTGTGCGAGGCAGCCGATGCAGGGGTTTGGTGTACCATGACGGCATCACATGACAGCTTCGTACGAGGAGGGCAATTATGTCCTGGATTCGGGAAGAGCCGAGCGGCAAGCCAGGCATCATGGGGGTCATTTCCATCAACACCAGGGCGATGGACGCTGTCAGCGCCAACAACAGGGCAATCACCTTTGGCGCATCCGCGCTGACGCGGGTGCAGGAGGAGGCCATCGCCACGGTGACGGCGGCGGCGATACGCTGCCGGTACTGAACGATGTCGCACGGAGGGTTCCTCCGTCAACATTCGGACGACTCCGAGTTGGCCAGCCACATCATGCACGACTACACGCAGGCGGACCTGGACCCCAAGACGCGGGGGATGCTGGACTTCGCGGTCAAGCTGACGCGCGAGCCGTGGTCGATGAAGAAGGCGGACGTGAACACGCTGCGGGAGCTGGGACTGACGGACGAGGAGGTCCTGTCCGTCGTGCTGATCACGTGCAACTTCAACTTCATGTCGCGGCTGGCCAACGGGCTGGGCGTCGAGTTGGGCGAGGGTCGACAGGAGCAGACCGAAGCGTGGCTCAGCCCGGCAGCGGCGGCGCAGGAGTGGCTGATGACGGCGAAGGAGGCGTAGGGGGCGTGGGGGCGGCGGCTCCCGTAAGGAGGCCCTATGGCGCTAGCCAAGCGAGTGGCCCAACGGGTACGTTTCGCAGCGCCCAAAAGGCGAGGACCGCTGTCAATAAACCCCATATCAACTGGTGCGGCACAAAGACTCGCGCTGGCGTAGGCAACCGGAACGCCCGTAAAGCACCAGTGATGAACGCATAGCCAAGGAAGGGGAGTAACAGCACTGTCATCGGGTTGTAGCCCATCGCCGAAAGGACGTTGCCGTGGAGAAGCTGGTGCAACGCGCGGAGCGTTCCACAGCCGGGGCAAAAACAGCCGGTGAGTCCCAGAAACGGGCAGATGGGGTATGACCCAGGGTTACGCGGGTCAACCGTATACACCACGGCGGCCCCGGCCAGTGTAATCGCTGCCAACGCAGCGTACCGTGCCCTATCCGAGAATGTGATGCCGCACAAGATGGGGATGCGGACAAACGCGGTTATGGCCATGTTCATTCGTATTGCGCCCTAATATCCGATCCCGAACGCCGCCACACCGATGAAGGCATAAAGGACAAGAATCCCTAACCCCAGGCCGAAGGAAAGCCACGCCCACGTCTTGGCGGCCTTCGATGTCCTGATGGCGCCGTCGATGTCGCCCGCCTGGATTTTCCCATTGACCTGCGCAGCGTAGACGATGGATACGATGCCTGTGGGCATGCAGCAGAGGATGGTGACGAGGATGGCGGGTATCAGATAATTAGGTATATCAGGTCGGCCCTCGATCCGACTTTGCGAATATGGCTGGCCCACCCCGTCCGACCCCGGCGCTTCGCCAAGGCTGCGTCCGCAGTTGGTGCAATACCTCGAATTGTCATTGTTCTGGGACCCACAGCTTTGGCAGTACATGTGATGGCACTCTCCATAGCGCTAGACTAGCTCGCGATTGTAGGCCAAAGGGGTGAGTCGGCAAAGTTGGACAACGCTCCAACGTTACCGGGGAGCCGTGGTGGTGGACACGCCTGCTAGACGGCCGCCACCTCTAGCCGGACGCCTTCGTGTTCCTGCAGTTTGTGGAGGATCTCGCACAGGTTGCTCGATTGCGGATTGCCCGAGGGGCCCAGCATCCGCATCAGGCTCTTGGGCGAGTGGCCAGTCATCTCCGCCAAACCCTTGAAGCCGATTGAGCCGTTTACGTAGTCGCGCAGGAGAATCCTGCACACCCCCGGTTCACCGTCCAAGTAGCACTGGACAGCTTCCTGCAGCAGGCCCTTGCGGAACTCGGGGTCGCGCCGGACGCGATCCCGAACCGTAAGCTTAAAGGGTGTTGTAAGTCGCACGGGCCAGCCCTCCTCAACGATTGCCGTATTTATTGTACTCGCAACTCGCTACATCACCGGGGAGCCGTGGTGGTGGACTATGCGCCATTGGCCGTCGCGGTTGCGGAAGACGTTGGTGGCCTCGACGGTTGCCTCGTTCACGCGGCCGGCTACGACGGAGCGTAGGGACTCCGTGCATATGACCCACGCGAGGTCGCCGGCCACGAGCACTGCTGATTCCGAGACTGTGAACTGCATGACCATGGTGTTGTCGAAGATGGTGTACCAGCTCTGCAGCACCTTGTCGCGGCCCGACATGAGCGGCCAGCCGGGGTGGACGCAGGTCACCGAGGGGTCGGGGTCCCAGACGGCCTCCATCTCGGCTTCTTCCAGCGACTCGATGGCGCGGTAGAAGGCCTGGTTGGCTGCGATGACTGCCTGTTCTTCCGCCATGGGACTCACCTCTTGCACCTGCTGCGAGGCTAGCATACACGCGCGGCCGTGGAAGGGGGAGGTGGCGGATTGCCCTTCGACAAGCTCAGGGCGAACGGGGAACCACCCGACCGATGCCCCTCTGGGTTCCCGCCTCCGCGGGAACGACGAGTCGGCGGCGCGGCGGGCCCTACCCCTGCAGGGCGGCGCTTAGGTTGCGGGCGGTGTGGATGAGGCCGATGTGGCTGAAGGCTTGCGGGAAGTTGCCCAGGGCCTTCTTGGTGTGCGGGTCGATCATCTCCGAGTAGAGGCCGAGGTGGTTGGCGTAGCCCAGCATCTCCTCAAAGAGCTCCTTGGCCTGCTGCACCTTGCCGCAACCGACGAGGGAGCCGATGAGCCAGAAGGAGAGCATGGTGAGGGCGCCCTCCTCGCCCTCCAGACCGTCGTCGGCCTCGTCCACCTTGTAGCGCTTCACGAAGGGGCCCTGGCCCAACTCCTCGACCGTGCGCTCGATGGTGCTGAGGATGCGGGGGTCGTTCGGCGGGAGCATGTTGGTCCACGGCAGGATGAGGCTGCTGGCGTCGAGGGCGTCGCTGTCATAGCTCTGAACGAAGGCCTGCTTGGTTTCGTTCCAGCCGTAAGCGAGAACCTCTGCCTTGATGGCGTCGGCCTCGGCGCGCCACCGGTCGAAGTCGGCCTGCTGGCCTGTTGCCTGGCCGATGGTGATGGCGTTGTCGAGGGCGGCCCAGCACATGGCCTTAGAGTAGGTGAAGTGGCGGTCGCGGCCGCGCACCTCCCAGATGCTGCGGTCCGGCTCTCGCCAGCGGCGGCACACGATCTCCGCGAAGGCATTCACGATGGACCATATCTCCGCAGAGATATACCCGCCGTAGCGGCGGTAGGTGTTGATGCTGAGCAGCACCTCGCCAAAGATGTCCAGCTGGAGCTGGTAGGCCGCACCGTTGCCAATGCGCACGGGCCTCGACTGCCGGTACCCGTCCAAGTGATCGAGGGACATTTCCGGAATGCTGTCGTCGTCCTTCAGGCCGTAGAGCACCTGCAGGAGGTCCTCGTCGCGGAAGAGGGCGCACTTGTCCAGGAGCCAGTTGAGGAAGTGGAGGGCGTCGTGCAGGTCGCCAAGGCGGTAGAGCACTCCGAGGGTGAAGGCGGAGTCGCGCAGCCAGCAGAAACGGTAGTCCCAGTTGCGCCCGCCGCCGATGTGCTCCGGCAGCGACGTTGTGAGCGCAGCGGCGATGGCGCCGGTGGGGGAGTAGATGAGGAGGTGCAGGGTAAGGAAGGAGCGAACAACCTCGTCACGCCAGAGGCCGTCGTAGTGCAGCTCTTCCACCATCTCGCGCCAGGCCTGGGCGGTGCGTTCGAGGCGCTGCGCGCTACGGCCCTGGCCCACGACCATCGGCTCGCTTCTACCGTAGGAGACCACGAGGACGGCGCGGCGGCCCGGCTCCATGGTGAACCGGCTTTCGGCGGCGTCCCCGTTGAGGGTGATTGGGACGTTTACGGAGAGGGACATCTCGTGCGGGCCGCTGGTTGCCAGGACGCCGTAACGCATCAGCTCCAGGCTCGTGAATGCGCGGGCGTAGTCGAAGCGGGGGCGGAAGACGGCGCGCATGACAACCGAGCCCTCGACGCACTCGACGATGCGGTGGATGTCCTGCGGGAGGACGTCGACGCCGCGCACCGCGGCGAGCGGCATGAAGTCCGTGAGCGTGACGACGCCGGTGGCCGTGACAAAGGTGGTCTCGAGGATGTTGGTCTCCGGCAGGTAGCGCTGCGTCGACTCGTAGAGACCGAGAGGGGCGATCTGGAAGCTGCCGCCGCGCTCGTCGTCGAGGATGGCGGCGAAGACGCTGGGGGAGTCGATTCGGGGCATGCAGCACCAGTCGATCGAGCCGTCGAGGCCCACGAGGGCGGCGGAGTGCATGTTGCCGATGGCCCCGTAGCTGCCTATGTCCTTGTACGGCACGGCTTCTCCCCTAGCGGTGTTCTCGCGGCGGGAGGAAGCTCGCCGCTACCTCAATTATGGGCGCGCGGCGGTGCGAGCGTCCACAGGCCGGGTGGCTTCCCCCATCCCAACCTTCCCCCAGAGAGGGAAGGGGTGTCACGGCGCGCGGAAGAGCGCGAAGGAGCTGGTGTAGCCGTGCAGGTACGTAGTGCCGCCCACCTGGCCTATCTCCCCGTTGCAGAAGAAACCGCCAAGGGGGATGGCGCCGACCATATCCGTAAAGAGCTGAGAGTCATGGTTCTGGGTGCCGTAGAGGTACTGGCCACGACCGTTGCACTGGAACATGAGGGCGCCCACGGGCGACGCTTGCCCCGTGCCCTCCATGTACCGCGACAACTGGCGACGCAGGTCCTCAGCGGAGGTAGTTGCATCACGGATGTGGAACTGGGCGAGCTGTCCCTCCCGCAGGTGCTCCCCGACGCCGATGAACCCATTCGCGTTGTCCACGCCGACGAGATTGCGGATGAGGAAGTCGCCGGGTTTCACGTCGTCCAAGTCGAGCTGCGGGTCCATGGCGATGCCGAGGAAGAGGTTGTTGCCAACGAGGTTCTGGTCCTCGGGCGAGAGGCGCCGGAAGAGGTCGCGGAGGTAGTCGAGGGGGCGCTCGCCATCGAGCGCCATGAGGAGGTTGCGCTCGCAGCCGGTGATGCGCTTGAGCTCGCCGATGGGGCGGCAGCCCTGGGCCACGACGGTCTCAACGACGATGTCGCCGGACAGCGCGACGCCCACGACGCCATCGTGGTAGACCTCGCCGCCAAGGAAGAGGGCGTGACCGCCGGGCCTACCGCTGCCGCTGGCGAGGCCGCCAACCTTGACGGCGGCGGGAAAGGCGAAATCGAGGCCTGAAAGGATGCCCTCGCCTGTCATGGAGAAGGGGTCCATCAGCACGATGAAGTGGGGGTTGTCCTCCTGGGTCACGCCCAACAGCTTTGCCCAAGCGTCCGGGGGTTCGTCCGGCGAGGGGAGCTCTTCGTTGACGACGCGGAAGGGCGTTGCGTTGACGCCGGGGAGATGACCGACGGTGAGCGCGACGGCGCGCTGCTGCTCGATCTCCTGGGCGGCGCCGATGACGCCGGCGCCGGAGCAGCCGAGCACCAAGGCGCCAGGGAATCGCTCGGCGAGGATGCGCGGGACCTCTTCGGCCTCAACGTCGTAGCTGGCGGATGCGAAGACCACGGCCAGGGACACGGGGGCGTCCGGGCCAAGCTCGACGGTGACGGTGGCGGCGCACTCCTCGAGGGCCGCGGACAGGGCCGGTGCTTGCGAGATTGACGATGCCCACTTCATGGCGTTCTCCCTGCGACGCCCCCGGCGTCAGACTTTCGCTACGTCTTGCCGCGGCCACCGCCGCCGATGTTGCGCGCCCGATCGCCGATGATGCGCAGCATGTTCTTGACGGAAGCGCCGTCGACCTTCATCTTATGCTGCTTTCGCTGTGCGCGGACGGGCTTCCGCATGGCCGGATCGTCCTCCGACCACTCGCTTTCAGGCTCGTCCTTGTCGGTTTCGGCGTCCATTGCATACTACCCGGCGCTCGTCTGCGCCTGCTGCTCGGCCTCAACGAAGAGCTTCGACAGGTCGGGCTTCACCACTTTGCCCATGGCGTTGCGGGGGAGCTCGCCCACCTCGATCATGCGGCTTGGCATCTTGTAGGGGGCGAGCCGTTCCCGCGACCAGTCGCGGAGCTGCTCAAGGGTCAGCGCGCCATCGCGGGCGAGGACGAGGGCGGCGCAGACGCGCTCGCCCCACTCGAGGTCCTCCATGGCGACGACGGCGCACTCGTCGATGTCCGGGTGCTCGCGGAGGACGTCCTCCACCTCAAGGGCGGAGACCTTGAAGCCGCCGGTCTTGATGATGTCGACGCTGTTTCGGCCCAGGATGCGATACGCGCCATCCTCGAGCACGGCGATGTCGCCGGTCTTGAACCAGCCGTCGACGAACTCGGCGGCGGTGGCTTCCGGCTTGCCCCAGTACTCGGTGAAGACGCAGGGGCCCTGCACCTGGATCTCGCCGGGAGAGCCGGGCGTCGCTGGCTGGTTGTCCTCATCCACGAGCCGGAGGTCGACGCCGGGGAGGGGCGTGCCGACGTAGCCGGGGCGGCGCTCGCCGTGGAGGGGGTTCGACAGGGCCATGCCGATCTCCGTCATGCCGTAGCGCTCCAGCAACCGGTGGCCGCTGATGTCCTCCCACTCCTCAAGGGTCTGCACGGGCAGGGCGGCGGAACCGGACACCATGAGGCGCAAACCGGCGCAGGCGCTGGTGAGGGACTGCTGGCGATCGGGCGGCGCGGCATTCCACGCCTGCACGAGGCGGGCGTAGATAGTTGGCACGGCCATGAACAGGGAGAGGCCGCCACGCTCGATGCGGTCCCAGACGGCGTTGGCGTCGAAGGCGGGGAGCATGTCGCAGACGGCGCCGGACCAGAGGGCGCAGCCGAGCACGTTGACGATGCCGTGGATGTGGTGAAGCGGCAGCACGTGCAGGATGTGGTCGTCGGCGGTCCAGCCCCAAGCTTCCACGAGGCTGGTCATCTGCGCCTGAATTGTGGTGTGCAGGGACACGACGCCCTTGGGGCGGTTGGTGGTGCCGCTGGTGTAGATGATCATGGCGGGACGCTCGGGGTCGACGTCGGGCAGCGGGGCTGTGGGGCTCGTCGCCAAGATGTCGGGCGTCAGGAGGAAGCGCAGGCCGCGCTCCTCGGCGAGGGGGCGCAGGGTCTCCTCGTACATGGGGTGGGCGACGACGATGGTTGCGCCGGAGTCCTCTATCATGTAGGCGAG
Source organism: Dehalococcoidia bacterium (assembly GCA_965249605.1). Taxonomy (GTDB): domain Bacteria; phylum Chloroflexota; class Dehalococcoidia; order Lucifugimonadales; family UBA1127; genus UBA1127. Next base: position 77,702 of record OZ252245.1, on the reverse strand, counting down.
CTCGGGCTTGGGGTGGGAGGTGGCGAGGGGCACGGTCACGCCGCCGGCGCGCCAGACGCCCCACTGGGTCGCGGCGTAGTGGTAGCCGGGCGGCGTCAGAAAGGCGACACGGGCCTCGGCGAGGTCAGCGGCGCCGTCGAGCAGGCACGAGGCCACGGCGGCGGAGTCGGCGAGGAGCTGCGCGTACGTGAACGCGCCCTCGCTGGCGATGATGGCCGTGCAATCACCGAAGCCCTCGGCCCGAGCAATAAGCGGTATGGGAGACATGCGCCACTCCTTTCCACAGCAGGTGGCGACAGGCTAGGGAGACTTTACCACGCGGGGGCGGGGATTTCACGCATTGGGGGGTGGGCTCTGTCGCCCTTCGACAAGCTCAGGGCGAGCGGTTGGCCTCCTTGTCCCTTCAACAAGCTCAGGGCGAACGGTTGGCTTCCTAGCCCCTTCGACAGGCTCAGGGCGAACGGTTCGCCTCCTAGTCCCTTCGACAAGCTCAGGGCGAACGGTTCGCCTCCTAGTCCCTTCGACAAGCTCAGGGCGAACGGTTCGCCTTCTAGTCCCTTCAACAAGCTCAGGGCGAACGGTTGCCTTCCTAGCCCCTTCGACAAGCTCAGGGCGAACGGTTCGTCTCCTAGCCCCTTCGACAAGCTCAGGGCGAACGGTTCGTCTCCTAGCCCCTTCGACAAGCTCAGGGCGAACGGTTAGTCTCCTACCCCCTTCGACAGGCTCAGGGCGAACGGTTGGTCTCCTACCCCCTTCGACAGGCTCAGGGCGAACGGTTGGCTCCCTAGCCACGGGAGAACACGGGGAACTCCCTGGTTATGAACTCAAGGACTGCTGTCTGGCCTGCCTCTATGCGGGCGGTGGCTCGGGTGATGGCGGCGCTGACGTCGTTGGGGTCGGTGACGCGCTCGGCGTAGGCGCCCAGGGCCGTCGCGATGCCGGTGTAGTCGCCGGTGAGGTACTTGCTGCCATAGCGCTCGACGGCGATGGGGATGTTGTGCTCGTAGCCGCCCATGGCGCCATTGTTCAGGATGACGGTCAGAATGGGCAGGCGCTCGCGGACGGCGGTCTCCACGTCCAACAGGACGGTGCCGGCGGCGGTGTCGCCCATGACGTTGACCACCAACTTCTCCGGCGCGGCGCACTTGGCGCCGAGGGCCATGCCGAGGCCCGTGCCGAGCTGCGTGGAGTTGCCCCAGCCCAAGTAGCTCTTGTGCGAGATGGTCTCGAAGAAGGGCACCATCTGGTCGCGGGGGTTGCCGGAGTCGTGGGTGACGATGGCATTGGTGCGGTCGATGGTGTTGCGGAGCTCCCAGACCACGCGGTAGGGGTTGATGGGGGTCTCCTCGGAGGTCAGGTGCGGCATCCACTCGTCCATCCACGCTGACTTGACGGACTGCACCTCGTCCGCGATGCCCTTGCCGTCGCGGCCGTTGCCGCCGCGCCCGCGGATCTCGTCGATGAGGCCGCGCAGGACGAGCTTGGCGTCGCCGACGACGGCGTGGTTGATGGCGTACTCATTGTCGAGGTCGCTGGGGTCGTCGGTCGACTGGATGACGACCTTGCCGCGGGGCACGGTGTAGGACGCGAGGGTCTTCTGGAAGCTTGTGCCGATGCCGAAAACGGTGTCGCACTTGCCGAGGAAGTGGCCGACCATCTTGGTGGCGGAGGTGCCGCCGGCGCCGAGCGACAGGGGGTGGTCCTCCGGGAAGCAGCTCTTGCCGAGAGTGGTGGTCATGACGGGGGCGTTGATGAGCTCCGAGAGCTCCCGCAACTCGTCCATGGCCTCGGCGAAGAAGATGCCCTGGCCGGCGTAGATCACGGGCAGATCAGACGCGAGCAGCGCAGACGCCACCTCTCGGATGTCCTCGGGGTCGCCGGCGGAGCGACGGGACTTGACCGGCCTGTAGGCGAACTCCTCGTCGGACATCTCGCCGTTGACGACATCGCCGGGGACCTCCATGAGCACGGGGCGGGGCCTGCCGGTGCGAAGCGCCGAAAGGCTGCGGCGGAACATGTCGGGGACAAGGTCGGAGTTGTTGATGATGCCGGACCACTTGGTGACGCCCTCATAGTGGCGGACGGAGTCGTAGACGCTGGGCTGGTTCTGACGGGCCTGCGCCGCTTGCCCCGGCAGGATCAGGATGGGCGCGGAGTCCGCGAATGCTTGGGCGACGCCGCCGTATGCGTTCTCGATGCCGGGGCCGCCCTGGAAGACGCAGACGGCCATGGGGGAGCCGCCGTTGGTGCGGGCGTAGCCCATCGCCATGTTGACCGCGGTGCGCTCGATGCGGGTGATGATGGGGCGGATGCCCACGGAGGCAGCCGAGTCGATGAGCGGGTTGTTGGGGAAGCAGAAGATGTACTCGACGCCCTCTTGCTTCAGGATGCTAGCGATGGCTGCGCCACCCTTCATAGTCTCCTCCTTGTGATGCCGTGCGCAGTGGGCACAGCGGGAATGCCTGGATTCTGGGCACGGGCAGTGTACACCACACGTCGGCGGGCGTCACCGCGCCCGGCGCCCTTCGACAGGCCCTTCGAGAGCCTCAGGACGGGCTCAGGGCGAACGGCTTGGACTACCGGTAAGGTAACGGTCTGCTAGACGCGGCGGAGGGAGGGGACGGCGGTGAGGGCGAGGACCGCGAGGACGGCGACGACTACGCCCAAGCCAACGGTCATCAGCTGAATGCCGAATAGCTCGACGATGATGCCCATGGTCAGGGAGCCAATGGCGATCATGGCGTGGCCGACGTTGAAAATGCTCATCACCCTGCCCTGCAGGCCGTCGGGGACGCGGGTCTGCACGAGCGTCATGTTGAGGGCGGAGAACATGGACTGCGTGGCCCCCATGACGGCAAGCAGCACCAGTGACACCAAGAGGAGGGAGGAGAGGCCCATGCCCAAGTACGCAAGGCCAAGGCCCACGGTGACGGCGCCCATGAGCAGCCCCTTCCGCTGCACGTTGCCCGCCGACGCCAGAGCCAACGTCCCCACCAATGCGCCGATGCCCGCGGCGGAGTACAGCACGCCCAACCCATCGGCCTCCAGGTCCAGCACGTTCGCGGCCCAGACGGGGAGGAAGTTGGAGAAGGGCATCGCGAGGAAGAGCATGAGGTATTGGATGGTGAACTGCACACGCAGGACGGGGAGGCTCCAGATGAAGCGGAGGGCGATGGCGATGTCCTGCCGGATGGAGCCGTCGGCGGAGCGCTCGCCGCTCTCCGGCTCCAGCGGCTTGACTCGCAGGGGGAAGGCCGCGATTGCGACGCAGGTGAGGAGCGCCGCCTGGATGAGGAAGTTGCCCTCCACGCCTACGCCGACTATGAGCAGGCCGGCCAGGAAGGGACCGACGATGCGGGTACTGGTGAGGGCGGCAGAGTTCAGGGAGATGGCGTTGAGCAGCGCCGCTCGCGGCACGACGGCGGGGATGAGGGCCTGGCGGACGACGTGGATGATGGTGCTCTCGACGCCGCTCACGATGGCGAACACGTAGAGGTGCCAGAGCTGCACGTACCCCAGGGAGATGTCCAAGGCCAGCAGCACGGCGACGGCCGCCATGGCCGACTGGCTCACGATGAGCAGCCGCCTGCGGTCAACTCGGTCCACCAACACACCGACTAGGGGCGAGAGCGCGAAAGTGGGCGCCTGGTAGACGAAGAGCAGGACGCCCAGGAGGGCCGCCGAACCGGTCAGGTCGAAGGCGAGCCAGCCGAGGGAGACCTGTTGGACCCACCGGGCGGCGCTGGAGAAGATCGAGGTGGTCCAGACCAGGCGGAAGTCATGGTAACGCAGGGCGCTCAACGCCTGACGCCAGCGGGGGCCTCCGCCCTCGCCTCCGCCCGGGTCAACTCCTGCAAGCGCCTCGTGGTGGTGGGAGTGGGCCATGCTGCCCTCCCCGTTGTGTCGCGCTGTTCTCCCCTTCGAGAACCTCAGGACAGGCTTCGATTTGCCTCGGGGCGACCCTTCGACAAGCTCAGGGTGAACGGGGGTTTAGCGCCCCGTGTCCTGCTCCTGGGTCACCAGGTGGGGGTCTACCGGCCGGTGTCCTGCTCCTTGGTCACCAGGTGGGGGTCTAGCGCCCCACGTCCTGCTCTTGGGTCACCAAGTGAGTAACGGGGGTCTAGCGCCCCGCGTCCAGATCCTGTGTCACCAGGTGGGTGAAGTATCGCCAAGCGCCGCCGCCGCCCGCGCCGCCTCGAATGGCTGGGCCTCCGACGAAATGCTCCAGGTCCGCGATGGTGGGCTGGCTCCGTGCCTCGACGATGTCGGCTTCCGGGATGCCGGCGTGGTCCGGGCCCATGGCGCAGAAGGCGTACCAGTTCATGCGCGCCTGTTCTTCAAGGTGGAGCATATTCATGACAGACTGCTCCAGATTTTGGCCGGTGGTCACCGCGCCGTGGCCTCGCAGCAGGGCGGCCTGGGAGTCGCCGAGGGCAGAGGCCACGCCCTGGCCATCTTCCTCGGTGAGGATGAGCTTGCTGTGGGGGTAGACGGGCAGCGGCTTTCGCACGAGCTGCGAGCCCTCGTTGCACATGGGCACGAGGCGGGCCTGCAGGACGCTCATCATCGTCGCATAGCGAGGGTGGCAGTGGACGACGGACTGCACATCCGGGTTCGACTTGTAGACTGCGGAGTGCATCTTGACCTCAAAGCACTGGGTGGCGTTGGGGGGGCCATCCACCTTCCGGCCCTCGAGGTCGCAGACGATCATGTCATCGGGTTGCATGAGCGGCAGCGCGTCGATGTCGTAGCCGCGGCCCTTGACGATGAACAAGCCGGGGTCCGACGGCACCCGGAAACTGGCGTGGCCCAACGACACGAGGACCCCGGTCGCGAGGCCGACGTGGGACAGGATGCGGTTGGCGATGGCCACCTCTCGCTTGACGTCGTCGATGTCTGCCATGGTGTTCCTCCTGATGGTCTTGTATGTCGCCTTTCATGGTCCCTTGACAGTGCCTTAACCCATTCGCGCGGGCCCTTCGACAAGCTCAGGGCGAACGGAGGGGGGCCAGGGCAACCACGAGGGTTGCCCCTACGACCTGCCCCCCGGTTTCCTCAATATACAAGGACGAACAGGGCGGAGGACCCCCATCCTAACCTTCCCCCTTAAAGGGGGAAGGGACTTGAGCTAGGCGTTGGCCGGAAGCAGCTCCGGGTGGTCGGCGAAGCCCTGGCGGAGCTCCTTTGTGCCCTCCAGCCAGTCGACGTCACGGTTGAGGATGACGTCGCCGGTGCGGACGGCGTAGAGCTCGGGGTTGTCGACGCCGGGAGCGGGGACGCCCTCCTGCAGGGAGCGGGCGGCGTTGATGGCGCGGCGGCGGGACTTGATGACCATGGAGTCGCTGGTGCCGAGGCGCTCCTTGGTGCGGTCTGAGATGGCGCCCATGCTCTCGGTGACGGTCTGATCCTGCAGGTGGATGCCGGTGATGCCGGTGAAGATCTCGTTCTTGCGCTGGGCCTCGCGGTCGATCCTGTAGTCGTTGGAGGAGTTGGCGGCCAAGCGCCACCGCTCCAGCCAGCCGGTGCCGTTGGGGATGAACTCCATCTGGCCGACGCTGCCGCCAAGGGCTCGGCCGTTGCGGTCGGTGCGGCGGACGCCGGTGCCGGCGCCCGGTGTGGGGGCGCTGATGCTCCAGAACATCGTGTGGGTGTCGTCCACGGGGACCCAGGCTCGGACGCGGACCATCAGGCCGAGGGTGCCTGTGGGAATCATCGTGTAGAACGGCATCAGGTACTGGGCGAACCGCCAGTAGTAGGAGTCCTCCTCAGCGGGCCGGTAGGCGGCGTACATCACGCCGTTGCCCGTCTCCAGCACGTTGTAGCGGGGGTGGCGGACGTTGACGGTGTAGTAGTCCGTGGTGCCAGGGACCAGGGCCTTGGGGTCCGCGCTGCCAAGGTGCAGGAAGCCGAGGTGGGCGGTGTCGATGTCGCCCTCCAGGCCTTGCATCCAGTTGCACTCACGGAGGACGGTGGAGATGGAGTACTCGCGGTCGGGGCGCATGTTGGCCTCGAGGTTCGGCAGGGGCGGGAGCTCGCTGCGGAGGCCCATATAGGTCCAGATGACGCCGTTGCGCTCCTGACAGGGGTATGCCGTGATCTTCACCTTGTCCTTGAAGTTGGACTCGGCGGGCTCCGAGGGCATGTCGACGCAGTTGCCACTGACGTCGTACTTCCAGCCGTGGTAGACGCAGCGGATGCCGGACTCCTCATTGCGGCCGAAGAAGAGGCTGGCGCGGCGATGAGGGCAATAGTTGTCGATGAGGCCGACGGTGCCGGTGGTGTCGCGGAAGGCGATGAGGTTCTCGCCGAGCAGGCGGACGCGGACGGGGTCAGAGTCGGGGCCGGGGAGCTCGCTGGACATGAGGGCGGGGACCCAGTACTCCCGCATGAGCTCGCCCATGGTGGTGCCGGGGCCAACCCTGGTGAGGGTCTCGTTGTCTTGCTTCGAGAGCATTGCGGTCCTCCGTTGTTGCTTGCTATTGAACAGGGTGAGTCTATTGCTACGGGTTGGGAGTGTCAAACGGCGGGCGCGATTGAATTGTGGGACTGTGGGGGGTTCAGGATGTGGCAGTCAGCCGGTATCTGGAGCGGGGTATTTGAGTCAGGAATTCGGGCTGTTTGCGCGCGTTGAAGACGAGTCCTATCTGAAACTGGGGCTTGCAGATACGACTCGAATTTACGAATCCGAGTGCGATCTGTATTGGGCGGCGCGAGCATGCGTCGGCGGTGGCGGTGGCCGGGGTGGGTGCGGGTGTGGTGCTTCATGCGAAGAGGGTAGCGCGGGACGGGGCGTGGGGGCGAGGGGGTGGTGGCAGGGTGGGGGGCCAGTGACGCACCCTCAATACTACATCACATCAGGCTTTATTCGCGGAGGCTCGGCTTCAGACAAGAGTAGCTCCACAGCTGCCGAAACTTCTTCATCAAGGACTTTGCCAAGAGCATTGTCTAAGATGCTAAAGGAAAAGTGAGTCCCTTGCCTTCCGTCATACACTTGAATGTCCGAGAAATCAGTGCTAATCAGATTATTCGGCGTCACAAACAACGCGCGACACACGATGCTCATAGCCTCAACCAGTGCCCGCTTCTCCGTCGGCATTTCGCTCTCCAATCGCCCACCAATCCGTACGTTATTGGCGGTTATGTCCATTTCAACCAGAATAGGGGAAAATCGCCTCTCAACCTGCGAAAACCGGATTGACGACCCTCGGTTTGCATAAGAAGCTGGTTGAAGCCCCGGTAGCTCAATGGAAGAGCAACGCGCCCGCTAAGCCGTCATATAGGGGTTCGAATCCCCTCCGGGGCTCCAACCAGTAGTGACATTCTCTGAACAGATGCCAGACTTGTAAACCCCTTGGTCTTCAGCAACGCATCATCCAGCGTTGCGCGCTTGTCCGTCGCCGGAATGACCAGTGGGAGTGGGCGGGCCGGCAAGTGTTGCTGGTGGCGGTGGGGTGAGGTTCCCGCTGCTGCGGGACGGGCGATTCGCGAATCGCCCCTACGACAGGGTGTGGGGGAAGTCGGGAACGCGAGGAGGGTTGCTAGTGAGGGCGCCCCGCCCCTGTGGATTCCTGCCTGCGCAGGAATGACGCGTTGGGGGGCGGGAATGACGAGGGGGTTGGGTAGGGACGCCCCGCCCGGGGCCCCTCTGGATACCGGCTTTCGCCGGTATGACGGTGAGGGGTTCGGGGTGGCACGTGTTGGTGGGGGGATAGGGTCCCGCTGGGGCGGGGGGTCGTGGATGCGCGAGGGGTTGGTGGTTGGGGGCCCTTCGACAGGCTCAGGGCGAACGGGGGTTAGAGGCCCAGTAACACCGGGAGCGAAGACATATCGGTGAATGTTTGGACGTTTGGCGATTCTGCGGGGGTGGTGTCGGAGGCGGCGGCGTAGGCTAGTACTCGCATTCCGGCTGCCAGGGCGGCTTGGATGCCCGGCTCGCTGTCCTCTATGACGGCACATTCCGAGGGTGGGTAGCCCATCGTCGATGCGGCGTGCAAGAACACGTCCGGATAGGGCTTGGCGCGGGGTACGGTGTAGCTACTGAACAATCTGCCCTCGAACCATTTGAAGAGCCCCGTGAGTTTCAGCCGGTGTTCGATCTCCTCGGGTGGGCCGTTCGAGGCGACACATGTGGCTATTCCAGACGCGACAACTGCACTAACAGCAGATTCAGCCCCATCAACTGGGCGAAGACTCTCCACCATTGCAGCCCATTCCGCTTCTTCCATGACTTCCCAGAAATCCTCCGGTAAGGACACTCCCCATCGTGACGCCACAACGTTCCTAATGTCGGGGTTCTGTAGCCCCTTGAGATTCCTCAGTACCTCATCCGGCGATAGCCGAAGTCCGTAGGAAGCGAGGACACGCACCAATGCACGGTTGATCAAGGGCGGACTGTCAACCAACACGCCGTCGCAGTCAAAGATGACGAGGTTGGGAGGGACTGTAGGTGCGCGGTCTGCTTTCATTTGCATTCCTTTGTCACGGTGAACAGGGGCGGGCTGTCCGCGAACCGCCCCTACTTGCCTCCCGGCCCCGCCCCTAGATTCCGGCTCTCGCCGGAAAGGCGAGGGGTGATTCTACTATGGAACCATCGTGAATGGGGGACGCCCCTGCGCCGCGCCCCTCTGGATTCCTGCCTGCGCAGGAATGACGAGAGGGGGGCGGGACCGACGATTTGGGGTTGTGCGGGCCGGTGAGTGGTGCTGGTGCTGGAGGGGTGAGGTTCCCGCTGCTGCGGGACGGGCGGTTCGCGAATCGCCCCTACGACGGGGTGTGGGGGGAGTCGGGAATGAGGAGGGTGGGTTGGTGGTGGGGGCGCCCCGCCCGGCGTCCGTTCCTCTGGGTTCCTGCATGTGCGGGAGTGACGTGGGAGGGGGCCCTTCGACAGGCTCAGGGCGAACGGAGGGAGGCCCTAGTCCAGGGGCCAGGCGGCGTCTGTGGTTATGCCGGGGACTGGGTAGCGGCTGGTTAGGTCTGCTACCTGGTCACGGGCGCGCTGCTGGGCGGCGGGGTCGGAGGGGTGGGCGAGGACGTCGGCGATTAGCTTGCCGATGATGGTCATGTCGGCGGGGGCCATGCCTCGGGTGCTTAGGGCTGGGGTGCCGATGCGGAGGCCGCTGGCGACCGTCGCGGGCTGGGGGTCGTTCGGGATCGTGTTGCGGTTGACGTAGACGCCGACGGCGCTGAGGGCCTGCTCGGCCTCTCGACCGGTGAGGTCGGCGGCGCGGAGGTCGACGAGGAAGAGGTGGGTGTCGGTGCCGCCGGTGACGATGCGAAAGCCGGCGTCGGTGAGGGCGGCGGCGAGAGCCTTGGCGTTGTCGACGATGCGCTGGGCGTAGACGGCAAAGCCGGGCTGGAGGGCCTCGCCGAAGCACACGGCCTTGGCGAGGATGGCGGCCATGAAGGGCCCGCCCTGGTTGACGGGGAAGACGGAGCGGTCAAGGGCGCGGGCGTGCTCCTGGGTGGAGAGGATGAAGGCGCCGCGGGGACCCCTGAGGGACTTGTGCGTGGTGGACGTGACGATCTGCGCGTGGGGCACCGGCGACGGATGGACGCCGCCCGCGACTAGGCCGGCGATGTGGGCCATGTCGACGAGGAGGATGGCGCCGACCTCATCGGCGACGGCGCGGAAGCGGGCCCAATCGACGGTGCGGGCGTAGGCGCTGTAGCCGGCGACGATGAACTTGGGGCGGTGCTCCTTGGCGAGCTGCTCGACCTGATCGAAGTCGATGAGCTCCGTGTCCGGGTCGACGCCGTAGGAGACGATGTTGTAGAACTTGCCGGTGAAGTTGACGGGGCTGCCGTGGGAGAGGTGGCCGCCATGGTCCAGGCGCATGCCCATGAGGGTCTCGCCGGGCTGCATGAGGGCGGTGTAGACGGCGAGGTTGGCCTGGGTGCCGGAGTGGGGCTGCACGTTGGCGTGCTCGGAGCCGAAGAGGCGGTTGACGCGCTCGATGGCGAGGGACTCGGCGATGTCGACGAACTCGCAGCCGGCGTAGTAGCGGCGACCGGGGTAGCCCTCGGCGTACTTGTTGGTCATGACGGAGGCGGAGGCCTCGAGGACGGCCTGCGACGCGTGGTTCTCGGAGGCGATGAGGACGAGGGAGTTCTGCTGGCGGTGGATCTCCTGCCGGACGGCTTCAGCGGCCTCGGGGTCGCGGTCAACTAGGATCTGGGGCGCGGCGAGTCCGGTGGCGTACATGGCGCCTCCTTTTTGGGCGTGAGATAGGGGAATGGTGTCTATGTTCAGTATAGCGGAGGGGTGCGGGGTGGGGCTATGTGGGGGGCTGGGCCCTTCTACAGGCTCAGGACAGGCTCAGGGCGAACGGGGGGAACGGGCGACCACAAGGATCGCCCCTACGGGTGTGGGGAGTCGGGGAAGCGACGGGGGTTGGTGGCGGGGGCGCCCCGCCCGGCGCCGCCCCTCTGGATTCCTGCCTTCGCAGGAATGACGATGGGGGGTGAGCGGAATCGACGAGAGACGGAGACGCCCCTGCGCCGCGCCCCGGCCCTGGGTTCCCGCTTTCGCGGGAACGACGATGGGGGAGTCCGGTCCGGCAAGTGCTGGTTGTGATGGAGGGGTGAGGGTCCCGCCTGAGGTGGTAGGGGCGATTCGCGAATCGCCCCTACAAATTGAACGGCGGTGGGGCCTTTCTTGTGAATTGGAGGGGGCCTATCATTGACCGACGGTGGGAAGTGTCCTTGATAAATTCAAACAAATGTGCTATAATTGTGGCCTTTCGTGATATCTGTTGTTGGGAGGTGGCCATGAAACAGGACCGCTCGGAGTGGGTGCACGACCGTCCGGAGACGGAGGCGGAAATCAAGAAGTGGGATGAATCGGGGATAACGTGCTCGCCCATGATCGGAAGGGAGCGGACGGAGGACGGCCACGTCGTGTCGTATGTGAGGCAGATGGGGCCCTACGCGTGGGACGTGCGGATGTCGTGCCCGGACGAGGGAAAGATGAGCACGGAGGACAGCGTGACGTTCACGTGCAAGCACGGCGGGTTCGACGCGGAAGAGCTCATCGGAATGAGGACGTGGCCAGCGGTCGATATGGGAAGGTGGCCGACCATGGACGGGGGCCGTCCGTGACGTCCCGCATCGACGACGCCTCGACTACTGCCGCGCTGGGCGGGTTTCACCCGCTGGTGCGGGAGTGGTTCCTGGGGCAGTTCGCGGGGCCGACGGGGGCGCAGGCCGAGGGCTGGGACGCCATCGCGAAGGGGCGGCACACGCTGATTGCGGCGCCGACTGGGTCGGGGAAGACGCTGGCGGCGTTCCTGACGTGCATCGACCGGCTTGTGCGTGCGGGGCTCGACGGCGGGCTGCCTGAGCGGACGGAGGTGGTGTACGTCTCGCCGCTGAAGGCGTTGTCGAACGACGTGCAGCGCAACCTGTCCGTGCCGCTGGAGGGCATATCGGGGCTGGCGGAGGCGCACGGGACGCCGCTGCCGGAGATCCGCGTCGCCGTTCGCACGGGCGACACGCCGCAGCGCGAGCGCACGTTGATGGCGAAGCAGCCGCCGCACATCCTCATCACCACGCCGGAGTCGCTGTTCATCCTGCTGACCTCGGAGAGCGGTCGACGGGGGCTGCGGGGCGTTCGCACGCTCATTCTCGACGAGATCCACGCCGTCGCCGACGACAAGCGGGGGTCGCACCTGAGCCTCTCGGTCGAGCGGCTGTGCCGGCTGTCGGACGGGCCGGTGACGCGCATCGGGCTGTCGGCGACGCAGCGGCCCATCGTGGAGGTAGCGCGGTTTTTGGTGGGGACGGCGGGGGCACAGGGCGACCCTTCGACAAGCTCAGGGCGAACGGTTGGGGCGGCTCAGGGCGAACGGCGTGAGGGGGCTTCGGTCTCCCTCAGATCGAACGGCGTTGAGGGGGCCCTTCGACAGGCTCAGGGCGAACGGAGTTTGGGGGCGGTTCAGGGCGACCCTTCGACAGGCTCAGGGCGAACGGGGGGGAATGGGCGACCACAAGGGTTGCCCCTACGGCCCGACCCCACCGCACCTCTGGATTCCGGCTTTCGCCGGAATGACGATGAAGCGAGTGCGCCGGACTGCATCATCATCGATACCGGGCACGCGCGGGCGATGGACATGGGGTTGGAGCTGCCGCCGGAGGAGCTGGGGCCCATCGCGACGCACGAGCAGTGGGCGAGCACGCTGGACCGGGTGGCAGTTTTGGTGCAGGAGCACACGACGACGCTGGTCTTCATGAACACGCGGCGGCTGGTTGAGCGGGTGGCGCACCAACTGGAGCTGCGGCTGGGCGCGGAAGCGGTGGTGGCGCACCACGGCAGCATGTCGCGGGAGACGCGGCACGCGGCGGAGGAACGGCTGAAGAGCGGCGAGGCCAAGGTTTGCGTCGCGACCGCGTCGCTGGAGCTGGGCATCGACGTGGGCGCGGTGGACCTGGTGTGCCAGGTGGGGTCGCCACGGTCGATCGGGCTGCTGCTGCAACGGGTCGGGCGCTCCGGGCACTCGCTGGGGGCGATGCCCAAGGGGCGGCTGTTCCCGCTGACGCGGGACGAACTGCTGGAGTGCATCGCGCTGCTGCGGGGCATTCGCGGCGGCAACCTCGACACGCTGGCGATTCCACCGTGGCCGCTGGACGTGCTCTCTCAGCAGATCGTGGCCGCGTGCGCGGGCGAGGACTGGGAGGAGGACGCGCTGTACGACTTCTGCCGCAGGGCGTACCCGTACCGGGACCTGCCTCGGGAGAAGTTCGACCAAGTGGTCACGATGCTGAGCGAGGGCGTCGCGCCGCGCGAGGGGCGCTCGACGGCGTATCTGCACCGCGACGGGGTGAACGGCGTACTGAAGGCGCGGCGGAACGCTCGGCTGGCCGCCATCACGAGCGGCGGGGCGATCCCGGACAACGCGGACTACGACGTCATCGCGGAGCCGGAGGGGACGTTCGTGGGCACCGTGCACGAGGACTTCGCCATCGAGAGCGTGGCGGGGGACATCTTCCTGCTGGGCAACACGCCGTGGAAGATCCGTCGCGTCGAAAGCGGACGAGTGCGGGTGGAGGACGCGCAGGGGTCAAGCCCGACGCTGCCGTTCTGGCTGGGCGAGGCGCCGGGGCGCACGGGGGAGCTCTCGGACGAGGTCTCGGCGCTGAGGGAGGAGCTGGCGTCGCGGCAGGAGTCGGGGGACGGCGTCGCGTGGCTCGTCGACGGCTGGGGGGTGCCGGAGTCTGCGGCGGAGCAGGCGATCGAGTACATCGCGGAGGGGCTGCGGGTGCTGGGAGCGGTGCCGACAAAGCAGCGCGTGGTGGTGGAGCGCTTCTTCGACGAATCGGGCGGGATGCAGATGGTGGTGCACGCACCCTTCGGCGCGGGGATCAACCGCGCATGGGGGATGGCGCTGCGCAAGCAGATCTGCCGTGCCTTCGACTTCGAACTGCAGGCGGCGGCCACGGACGACGGCATCAGCCTGGCGCTGGGGCCGTCGACGTCGTTCCCGCTGCAGGACGTGTTCCAGTACGTAACGTCGCGGCGGGCGGCAGAGGTGGTCACGCAGGCGGTCCTGCAGGCGCCGCTCTTCGGCACGCGCTGGCGGTGGGACGCGTCTCGGGCGCTGGCGCTGCTGCGGTACACCGGCGGTCGGAAGGTGCCGGCGCCGATCCAGCGGATGCGGTCCGACGACCTTCGCGCGGCGGTGTTTCCGGCGCAGGTGGCATGCCAGGACAACGCCGCGCCGGGGGACATCGAGATTCCCGACCACCCGTTAGTGTTCGAGACGATGCGCGACTGCCTCACGGAGGCCATGGACGTCGAGGGGCTGCAGGCCGTGCTGGCGGACATCGAGTCGGGGGTCATCGAGACGTACGCCAAGGACACGCCACAGCCGTCGGCGTTCTCGCACCAGATCCTGAACGCGATGCCGTACGCCTTCCTGGACGACGCGCCGCTGGAGGAGCGACGGGCGCGCGCGGTGACACTGCGGCGGGCGCTGCCGGACGACGCACGCGACCTGGGGGCGCTGAGCCCGCAGGCCATCGCGCGGGCGGAGCAGGCGGCGTGGCCGGTGGTGCGCGACGCGGAGGAGCTGCACGACGCGCTACTCTCGCTGAGCGTGTTGCCCGTTAGCGAGTTGTCCCGCTGCGAGGGCGTGGCGGCGACGGAGCAGCTCCGGGGCTGGTTCGAGTCGCTGGCGACGTCGCGACGAGCGGCGGAGTTCACGCTCGGCGACGGGCGGGCAGCGTGGACGTGCGCGGAGCGGGTGCACGTGGTGCGGGCACTGTACGGGGACGTTGCCTTCTCGCCTGAGCTGGCGCCCTTCGACAGGCTCAGGGCGAACGGTGTAGAGGCAAACATCACTCCACCTCTTGGGTCCCCTTCGACTGAGCTCAGGACAGGCTTCGACAGGCTCAGGACGAACGGGGTGGAGGCGGAGGACGGCGAGGACGGGGCGCTGATGGCGCTGCTTCGGGGGTGGACGGAGTCGCTGGGGCCGTTCACGGAGGCGGGGCTCGCGTCGACACTGGGGCTGTCGGTGACGCTGGTGCGACGCGGAATGGCGCAGCTCGAGGCGGAGGGCGCCGTGCTGCGGGGGCGGTTCACGCCGGGGGTCGCCGAGGAGGAGTTCTGCAACCGGCGCATCCTGGCGCGGATCAACCGCGACACGGTTGCGGGGCTGCGGCAGGAAGTCGAACCGGTGCCGGTGGCCACCTTCATCCAATTCCTCTTCCGCTGGCAGCACGCAACCGCCGGCACGCGGGGGCAGGGCGACGGGGGGCTGCTGCAGGTGTTGGAGCAACTGCAGGGGTTCGAGGCGGCGGCGCAGGTCTGGGAGACGGAGTTGTTGCCACTGCGGATGTCGCCGTACGACGGGACGGCGCTGGACCGGCTTTGTCTGGGCGGCGAGGCCGTCTGGGGACGGTTCGCGCGAAGGCCCGTCGACCAAGAGCTAGCGGGCGGACGCGCGGCGCTGGCGCGCACGGGGCCGGTGTCGCTGGGGCTGCGGGAGGACCTCGACTGGCTGCTGGACCCGCCGCCACCGGACGACGCCGTACCGAGCGGCGCGGCAGGGGAGGCGTTGGCCTTCCTTCGCGTGCGGGGCGCGTCATTCATAGGGGACATCATCGCGGGGACGCGGCGGCTGCCCTCGGAGGTTGAGGAGGCGCTGTGGCAACTGGCCGCAGCGGGGCTCGTCACCGCCGACGGTTTCGGCGCGCTGCGGGGGCTGGTGACGGGGGCAAGCAAGCGAGTGAGCGCATCTCGACGGGGGCGGCGACCGGCGCGTCGACGGACGGGCGGGAGCCGGTGGTCGCTGCTGCAGGCCATCGACCCGTCGGAAGACGGCATTGCAGAGCGGGCGCACCAACTGCTGCGGCGGTACGGCATCGTCTTCCCCGAAGTGCTGGGGCGCGAGCCGATGGCGCCGCCGTGGCGGACGCTGCTACAGGTGTACCGCCGGGCTGAGGCGAGGGGGGAGATCCGCGGCGGGCGGTTCGTGGCGGGCCTCGTGGGGGAGCAGTTTGCGCTGCCGGAGGCCGTCGAGGCGATGCGCTCGTTGCGGCGGTCCGAGCCGACGGGTGAGACGCTGGCGGTGTCGGCCTGCGACCCGCTGAACCTGGCGGGGGTCATCACGCCCGGGCCTCGGGTGCCGGCGGTGTCCGGGAACAAGGTGGCCTTCCGGGACGGCGTGCCGGTGGCGTCGCTGCAGACGGGGGACGTGGTGCTGCACGCGGACCTGCCGGAGGACGAGCGGGACGAGGCGCACCGGGCGCTCGGCGCGCGGCGGCCGGTGGCGGAGCGGGCGGCGGTCGCGGCCGGGTAGGGTGATGTCGGAGGGGCGGAACCGGCTAGTCGCTTCTCATTTGCTCAATTTGCAGTACTTGCCAAAAGGCCGAGGATACTTCAAAGGCCTCCATTGTGCCCCTTTGCCTAGCAATGCGTTTAGCCATGCCTCTCTTCATTTCACGGTCTGCTTCATCTCTTGAATAGTGAAACCGCCCTAGATCGTCTCCAATTGCCAAGAAGTTCACATCGCAGAGCAGGTCAAGATAGAACTCAAAGTCCTCTGGTAACACACCAGCTAGACTGAACCTACGCTCCAGTTCCTCGCGATCCACAACTCTCGGACTGCCTGCAAATTCATAGAGGACGTCTTCAAGCCGCCCCCTGCGGGGGTCGTCCTCTGCAATCACAGACCTAAACGCGTATTCCGAGTACTTTGCACGAGCGTCCAACAAATCCTGCGGCGTAACGGTAGAGTGACCGCGGTTTATTGCTCCATCGACTGCTTCCCTCATGAGATAGACCACGTCCCTCGGTCGAGGCAATACAGAATTGATGACGAACCTCCACGGGGTGAGACCCACCACTTCCAGTGGGAAGAGGTGGCGCCAAGTTTGGTCTGCGGTATCTTTAGTTGGACTCCCAAATTCAAATCTCGCGTCAATCAACCGCTTTAGCACCTCTTCGTCATCCCACACTATTCGTTGAATGGGCAGTTTGTCCTGTTCCGGGGCCTTTGGTTGAATGACTGAAAAGATGTCGCTACGGAGAAATATCGTCATGTAGACATTGACTGCATTTCTCCAATGGTCTTGTTTGCCGAATTCAGGCACGATGTCTGTGGCCACCTGCATCAACCCCCAAAGCAACTGAGCAAGCTCGTAAACGTCCTTCGACATGCCCCAAGGCGAATCAAGGTTGTCTACTAGAATTGACACCTTCCTATATCCGGCAAGCGCTTTGCCCAATTCCTGTCGAAGCTCACGCAGTTCACGATCATGAAGTAATTCACTTATTCTTCGCCTCTGCGTTACCGCGTCATCCAAAGACCCTACTTCGTCGAGTGTCTTGACTGCAGAGTCCAGCCTTTCGGAAAACGGCGGGTCGAAGAGTTGCCTGCGTGAGTGATAGTAATCAACGAAGTGCCTCTCTTTTTCCCCGTAGTCCTGATTTCTATATCCGCTCACAATCGCTTCATTGAGGCTCCGAGCTAACTCAGAGTAAATCAGATACTTCCAAAGACTCTCTATGAGATAGCCTCTTTCAGAATTATGAACAATTGATTGAAGCACCCTCACCAACCCGTCAATCTCATATCCAACCGGCTTTATAACGCAAACGTGATTACGAGAATCGCGTAGCAGTGACGACTGCATTGCATACAACTGTGCTGACTTTCCCACTCCACGACGACCTACAACAATTGTCAGTTGGTCGTCCAGTGCCCTAAAGTAGCTTGCCGTTTCTAGGAAATACTCATCTATGCGTTGGCGTTCGTTCTCCGCAACTGGCTCACCAATGGTTAGCGCTCTAAGGTCCCGCCCCTGCTCAAACCTCACGGAGCCCTCTGGCCTTCTGCTGCGTCGATGCGGAAGTTCTGAAACGATTTTGGTTAGCCAAGCTGAAACGGCATCTTTGCATGCCCCAGCAGTGTCATGCAGTCTCAAGAGGTCCTGGTAGTCAATTGGAGACTCAAAGGGCTTTTGGGCCACCATCAAGACAGGCTTTCGGAAGCCCCGAGCAAGGCCCGCGACAAGAGAGCATTTCACGTTGTGTTCTTGGTTCCCCCTTTGTTCTTCAGACAACATATGAACCAAGACTGCGTCAGATGACAGAATACCCTGAGAGTACCAGGCTAGAGGCGGGGCCTGATTCTCGGCAGGATCATCTACGATCAGAAAATCTCTGAATATTGACTAATACAAGAGATCCATGGACTGAATGACTGCTTCAGTGGCAATTGGAGGTTTGAGGTACAAGAGCGTGGGAGACTCATTGCGCGGCCAGTTTCCTTTGTAGTGCGCGCCAAGGAGAGTCTCGCCAAGCGAAGATTCGGGTGAATCAAGTTTGTAGGCCGAAACAAGTTGTTCCGAATTCTCGTACTTTGCATATCCCGATCCAACAAGGCCGAAATACATCCGGCGTACGCGCTGCTCTGCATCTTCAACGCCAGAGTTAACTGACATCCATATGCGCTTAAAGCGGCCGATGGCATACCCCAACTCGAATGCCACATTGGGATTGGGATAAGTGAGATCGCATGCAAGAACAGCGGACTTGTCGATTTCGTTTAGGATGTTTGCGACAAGTGGCTTACCTCCAATTCTAAGGTCAGTCCATGTGTAGAACCTTACGCGATCTTGCTTGTACCCTCTGTCAATCTTCAGTTTGTCTACGGCATTCTCGATTACCTCCCCTATGGCAGCAGGATCGTTAGGATAGGCATAGAATATCCTTCTTATACTCGCCATACCTATGTGGCCTCCTTACATGCCAAATGAGACGGTACAGCTGCTCGGGCAAGCAGTGCTAAGGGCCAACAGGTGGTTCAACAAACCCACTTGTCTAGTCTGAAGCAACTATACACCAAACCTTATTAGCTACATGCAACAGGAAATTCATGATTTCTGACCGGCAGTCTCGGCTCTATAGCGACCTTGCGTGGCTGTGGCCGCTGATGAGCCCGCCGGAGCACTACGCGGAGGAGGCGGGCTACTGGCTTCGGGCGCTTCGCGAGCGGTTGCCCGCTGGAAGGCGCCGCATTCTGGAGCTGGGATGCGGCGGGGGCACCTCCTCCACCATCTAGTCTCGGAGTATGACGCGACGGAAGTGGACCTCTCGGAGGGGATGCTGACGCACTCTCGGCGGCTGAACCCCGGCGCGGCGCACCATGTGGGCGACATGCGCACGATGCGGCTCGGCGAAACGTTCGACGCGGCGATCATCCACGACGCCATCGACTACATGACGACGACGGACGAGTTGCGGGCGGCGTTCGCGAGAGCGCGGGCGCACCTGCGCGCGAGCGCTCTCCTAATCGTCGCGCCGGACCACTACTTAGAGACGTTCACGTCATCGGTGGACGACGGCACCAACTCGGACGGCGAGACCACCCTCACGTACGTGGAGTACTCGATCGACCTTGACCCTACAGACACGACCGTCGAGACGACCTACGTCTTCTTCATCGCTCGGGACGGGGAGCTGCGGGTGGAGGTCGACAGGCACACGACGGGGCTGTTTCCCCTCGCGGCGTGGGAGCGGCTGCTGGCGGAAGCGGGCTTCGCGTGGGAGCGCGTCGACTACCCGGTGAGCGAGGACGGGACGCCGATGTGGCTGTGGGTGTGCGAGCTGGGTGCGGAGTAGGGCGCGGAGTGTCCTTCGACAGGCTCAGGACGAACGGGGGGCGGGCGGTGTTGGGCGCGGGGTGTCCTTCGACAGGCTCAGGACGAACGGGGGCGGGTGGTTCGGCCTTCGATTTCCCTCAGGATGAACGGGGGCGGGCGGTGCGCGAAACGCCCCTGCGGTCGGAGAGCGGTCGCGTCGCGGTGGTCACCCCATGCGGCGGCGCTGGAGCACGTAAGCGACGAGGATGCCGACGGGGATGGCCAGCAGCAGCAGTCCAATGATCAAGACCATGACCCCGGCGTCCAGCCCAATGAGGTGGTCCAAGCGTTCCTGGACCCATCGCAGCAGGGTAGGGTCGCCGGGGGCTTCGTGGTGGAGCGGGACCACGGCGGGCCGGGCCTATCCGCCTGCGGGGGCTGCGGCCGGCAGAAGGGGCTGGTACTTGACGGAGTACCGCCGCTCCTGAATGAGCATGGCCATGAAGGCGGCGAAGAACAGCAGGCCCGCGGCGACGGCGAAGGGCACGGTGTAGGAGCCGGTCAGGTCGCGCATGATGCCGCCGAACTGGATGCCGATGGAGCCGCCGATCTGGTGCGACAGGAAGACCATCCCGCTGAGGGTGCCAACCTTCTTCAGGCCGTAGATGTCCGCTGTGAGGCCCGTCGTGAGGGGCACGGTGGCGATCCACGAGGAGCCGCCGACGACGGCAAAGACCCACAGGCCCCACTGGCCGGGGAGCGTGAGGAGCAGGATGTACCCCACACCTCGGAAGAAGTAGACCATCCCGAGAAGCGACTTGTTGCCCATCTTATCGGCGATGGGACCCACGATGAGGACGCCGATGGTGTTCATGGCGCTGAGCACACCGAAGGCCGTCGCGGCGGTGGCGGGGGAGAAGCCGCTCTCGACGGCGTTGGGGACGAAGTGGAAGGCCATGATGAGCGTCGTGAAGCCGCAGACAAAGTAGGTAGCGCAGAGCTGCCACATGGGCCAGGACCGGAAGGCGTGCCGCCACTGGTCGACCTCGAGCGGGCCAGGGGGGCGCACCGGCCGCCGTGGACCGGAGCCGCTGGGGGCCTCGTCGCCGTCGGGGAGCAGGCCCATGTCCTGGGGGCTGTTGCGCAACACGAAGAAGGCGACGGGCAGGACCAGGACGATGATCATGGTCCCGAGGATGGCCCAGCTGTAGCGCCAGTCGAGGATCTGGATGAGGTAGGTGGTGAAGGGGACGAGGATGAGCCCGCCGACGGAGGCGCCGGCGGCGGTGATGCCGATGGCCGTCGCGCGCTTGCGCTGAAACCACTTCGAGACGATGACGGCGCCGGTGGTGATGGAGCCGGCGGACATGGCGACGGCCATGACGACGCCGAAGACGAAGATGAAGTAGGCGATGTGGAAGGTGAACGCCAGCAGGATCGCCGTAATGCCAATGACGGTGGCGCCGATCAGGATCAGCTTTCGGCCGCCCACGCGGTCATACAGGTGGCCGAGGATGGGCTGGCTGACGCCGTTGAGGAGGATGCCGAGGGCTGCGGCGAAGGAGATGCTGCTTCGACTCCAGGAGAACTCCTCGCTCATGGGGAGGACGAAGACGCCGACACCGTTTCGGGCGCCCATGGTCATCATGATGACGAAAAAGGAAGCCGCGACGATGAACCAGCCGTAGAAGATGCCGGAGCGCCGGGCGTCGTTCATTGAAGACTCTTTCTGTACGAGAACTGAACCTGTGCAGCCTATCATGAGTTGGCAGAACTGCACAAACTGGCCGCAAACTGACGAGATTGCTACAGATGTGGGTGCAATTCGTTATCGTGGCTAGACCCTTTGGTGAAACACCGTTACAGGCATGGTTCCTTTGGCAGAAAAGGCTCAAGGGGGTGGTTGACAGCCCCAACCACCCCCTCTACACTTGCCCGAACTCCAAGCCCAGATGTGGCGCTCTAGGTTGGCGTCCGTTTACCGTTGAGCGTCGCACGTAAGCAGAAGAGGAGGTTCCCTGTGAACCTTAGTCAAGTAGATAGCGGAACCCGGGTCAGCGTCAGGAACCTTTGGAAGATCTTTGGCGAGAATGTAACCACAGACCTCCAGCAGCAGATAGAGGGGCTTTCCAAAGCGGAAGCGCAGTCAGCCCACAACATCGTGGTGGCATTGCAGGACGTCAACTTCGACGTGTCGGACGGCGAGACCTTCGTGGTCATGGGCCTGTCCGGCAGCGGCAAGTCGACGCTGGTGCGCTGCATCAACCGCCTGATCGAACCCACCAAAGGCTCCGTCTCCATTGATGGCGAGGACGTCCTAGCTTACTCAGAGTCGGAACTCACCGAGTTCCGTCGCAAGAAGACCTCCATGGTGTTCCAGCAGTTTGGTTTGCTCCCCCACCGCACGGTGTTGGAAAACGCCGCCTTTGGCCTGGAGATCCAGGACGTACCGCAAGAGGAACGGCTGGCCAAGGCAAAGGAAATACTGGACATGGTGGGCCTCAAGGGGTGGGAGCACTACAGGCCTTCGGCGCTCTCCGGCGGCATGCAGCAGCGGGTTGGCCTGGCCCGCGCGATGACCTCTGATCCTGAGATCCTGCTGATGGACGAGCCCTTCAGCGCGCTGGACCCCCTGATCCGCCGGGACATGCAGAACGAGTTGGTGCGGATCCAAGAGACCATGCGCAAGACCACCATCTTCATCACCCACGACCTGACTGAAGCGGTGAAGCTGGGTACACGCATCGCGATCATGCGCGACGGCGCCATCATCCAACTGGGAACGCCGGAAGAGATCGTCGGCAGCCCAATAGACGATTACGTGGCGGAATTCACCCGTGACGTGCGCCCGTCGACGGTGCTCACGGTCGGTTACCTCATTGAGAAGCAAGGAGGGACCGTCACGGCAGGAGCTGTTCCCGCAACGGCCAGCGGCGCGGAAGCGGAACTGGTGTCCGGTCAAACCGTGGACGAAGCCCTGTCTGAGCAATGGTCAAGTTCGGGCAAGCTATCGGTGAAGGACGAGTCCGGAACGCTTTTGGGCGTCATAGATAGAGATACTCTCCTCCAGGTGGCGTTTGAGCAGACTGCAGTCGAAAAGAATGGCAACGGGAGCTACACGGGGTCAACCAACGGCCACGGAGGGCCGCAAGCGCCCAGCCTGGAGACTGCAGCACCGGCGGAGGGAGCGAACGCGCGAGGCGGACTCAAGGGCGCGCTCTCCCAACTGAACACACCAACCCTCATTGTGCTTACCCTGCTATTTCTTGCCGGCCTGACCGCAGTGCTCATTGCCACCATAGGGACAGGCGAGGCATTTCCGGTGGACTTGGGCCCCGGCATAGCAACGTCGGTTGACGACTCCATACGGTGGACCACACGTACCTTTGCGCCTTTCCTTGATGCCATATCCGACACGGTGTTGCGCATGCTCCTGGTGCTGGAGAACTTCCTCCTCTGGCTCCCGTGGCTGACTGTAGTGGCCGGGATGGTGCTGATAGCGTGGCGCACGGTGAACGGCAAGATCGGGCTGTTCTGCCTAGTGACGCTTGTCGCCATCGGGCTGGTGGGGTACTGGGAAAGCGCAATGGAAACGGTGGCCCTCATCATCGTGGCCGTTGTCCTCTCCATCGCCATCGCGGTGCCCATCGGCATTCTGGCGGCCCGCAGCAACCTGGTGGACGGCACGATTCGGCCGGTGCTGGACATGATGCAGACGATGCCAGCGTACGTGTACCTGGTGCCGGGCATCATGCTCTTCGGCATCGGCAACGTTCCGGCCATTTTTGCAACGGTTATATACGCCGTTCCCCCGGCTATCCGGCTCACCAACCTTGGCATTCGGCAGGTGACGCCGCAGGTGGTCGAGGCGGCTCAGTCCTTTGGGACGACGCGCCGGCAGCTGCTGCTCAAGGTGCAGCTGCCAATGGCCATCCCCACCATCATGGCGGGGGTGAACCAGACCATCATGATGGCCCTGGCCATGGTGGTGGTAGCGTCGCTGGTGGGGGCCGGCGGGCTTGGCGAGGACGTGTTACGCGCCCTTAACCGCTTCAAGCCGGGTGAGGCGCTCCTTGGTGGTCTGGCCATTGTGGCGCTGGCCATCATCGTGGACCGCATTACCCAGGCGTGGGCAAAGGAGCGGCAGGAGGCGCTTAGCACGGAGGCGAAGTAGATAAGGACATTGGAGCCACTCGGCTCGAAAGAAAGGAAAGGGGTGAAGACCGAAATGAAAAGCAAAGGCTTAAAGGTGACGTTGATTCTCCTAACCCTAGTCGCGGCACTGTTCATTGCACTGCCCGCTTGCGGCGAGGAGGAAAAAGATACGACTCTCATCTTCTCCGACCTGGACTGGGTAAGCGCGCAAATCCAGAACGGCATCGCCCGTAAGATCCTTGAAGATGGCTACGGCTATCAGACGGATGCCGTTTTTGGCGGCACGGTGCCGCTGATGGAAGCGCTGACCCGCGGCGACACCAACATCACGATGGAGATCTGGCTGCCCAACCAGCAGGAGGCCTTTGACTCGGCCATCGCCGCGGGCACGATCGAAGTCATCGGCAACAGTCTGGAGGACAACTGGCAGTCCGGATTCATCATTCCCAACTACGTCGCCGAGGCCCACCCGGGTCTTAAGACTCCGGCGGACCTGAAGAACCCGGAGTACATGGAGCTCTTCGTCACGCCGGACTCCAAGGGCAAGGCACGGCTGCTCAACTGCATCCCCGGCTGGGAGTGCGAAGGCATCAACATCAAGAAGATTGAGACCTACGGGCTTGGCGACTCCGTTGAGGCGGTGAACCCCGGTTCCGACACCGCCCTGGCGGCCGAAATCCTGGCCTCCTTCGAGAAGCAGGAGCCTGTACTCTTTTACTACTGGGGGCCGACGGTGCTGTCCCACGAGCTGGACACCCAATTTGGCGGGTACACCATCCTAGAGGAAACGGATTACACGGACGCATGCTGGGAAGCTGACAACAGCTGTTCATATCCGGTCGCAGAGGTCCTCATCGTCATGCGGACGGACCTGATTGATGAGGCGCCCGAGGTGGCTGAGTTCTTCAAGAAGTGGAACTTCAACGCCGGCAACCAGCTTGCCGCCGAGGGTTACCTCAACGAGTCCGGGGCGGAATACGCCGATGTCGCCGATTGGTTCCTCCGCAACACCGATGACTGGAAGAGCTGGGTGACCGCAGATGCCCTGGAAAAGATTGAAGAGGCTTTGGCCGGCTAGCTCAGAATACTGGTTGACATGAAGAGGCCCGGCTTTCCTCACGGGGGGCCGGGCCTCAAAGTTCAGGAGGTCAAAACGCCTCGCTTGTGGCGGCTTCAGTCGTGGACAGGCAGGACAGAGGGTCCCGTTGGGCGTCCACTGGATGCCACCATGCTCAGCTCGGGCACAATGCAGGTACAGGATAACGGGGCACAGGCGCTGGAACACAGTAAAGGGGAGCAGACTCAATGAAGGCGATAACTTGGAAGGGAATGCTTGCGCTGCTTGGCCTCACCGCCGCGCTGTTGCTGGTGTTTGCCGCCTGCGGCGAGGAAGAATCGGAGAAGCCGATGCTGGTCTTCTCCGACCTGGACTGGCCCAGCGCGCAGCTGCAGAACGCCATCGCTCGGCGCATCCTGGAGGACGGCTACGGGTACGAGACGGAAGCCATCTTCGGCGGGACGGTGCCGATGCTGGAGGCCCTGCGGCGCGGCGACACGAATATCACCATGGAGATCTGGCTGCCCAACCAGCAGGAGGCCTTTGACGAGGCAATCTCCGCGGGCACGATTGAGGTCATCGGCAACAGCCTTGAAGACAACTGGCAGTCGGCGTTCATCATTCCCAACTACACCGCAGAAGCTTACCCAAACCTGCGGTCCGTTGAGGACCTGAAGAGCCCGGAGCACATGGAGCTCTTCATTACGCCAGACTCCAAGGGGAAGGCCCGGCTGATCAACTGCATCCCCGGTTGGGAGTGTGAGGGCGTCAACCAGACGAAGATTGTGACCTACGGCCTGGATGACCACGTTGAGTTGATTAACCCCGGTTCCGACTCGGCGTTGTCGGCGGAAATCCGGTCCGCCTTCGAGCAGAACGAAGACGTACTCTTCCACTACTGGGGTCCGACGGTACTCGCCCACGACCTGCAGAACAAGATGGGCGGGTACACGATCCTGGAGGAGCCGCCGTACACCGACGCGTGCTGGGCGGGGGACCAGGGTTGCGCCTACCCCACTGCTCAGATCCTGATTGTGGTCCGGACTGAGCTGGCGGAGCAACAGGACCTGGTGGACGTACTGACCAAGTGGGACTTCAGCGCCAGCAACCAGCTGGCGGTGGAAAGCTACATGAACGACTCAGGCGAGGACTTCACCACGTCAGCGGACTGGTTCCTCGCGAACACTGAGGCATGGAAGGCGTGGGTAACCCCGGAGGCAGTGACAAAGATTGAGGCCGCACTGGCGGGCTAGCCACAAACCATGACTGGACCATATGGCCCCGCCTTCCGTTGGGAGGGCAGGGCCATATAATTGTGAGCGATGGAAGACAAGACACACGTCCTTCTGGTGCTCCTGTGCACGGTATTCGCCGCTATGCTCGTCGCGTGCGGCGGGACATCGGAGCATGTCGCCGTGGAGGGGCTGGCGTCGCCGCGGGGGCTGACGGTGTTGGACGACGGGAGGCTGCTCGTCGCCGAGGTGGGGGGTGGGCGGCTGCTCATCGTGGACGGCGACGGGGACGTGACGGTGCTGGCGGACCTGCTGCCGCACACTCTTGAGGGTCCGGAGAACGCGCCATCGGGCGTTGCGGCGGCGGTCATGGACGGTGACACCACGTATTTCATCGTCGGCGAGGCGCGAGCCAAAGGGTTTCGCGAGGTATATGCGATACGGCCCGGCGACGTGCCGCGCGGCATTACAGGGCAGGACGTTGCGGGGGCACTCCCCCCACAGCCGCTGCTGAACCCGTACGATTTGGTGCAGTTGGCCTCAGGCGACCTGCTGGTGAGCGACGCGGGGGCCAACGTGGTGTGGCGGGTGACGCTGGACGGGGATATCTCAGAATTCGCGGACCCGGGGGGCATCGCGTACGACACGTCTGAGGGCTCCGGCGAGGCGGAGCCGGTGCCGACGGGGATGACAACCGGGCCGGACGGCGCCGTGTACCTGGCGACGCTGACGGGGGCGCCCTTCCCCACCGGCGGCGCCAAGGTGTTCCGGATGCTCGACCGCAACGGCGACGGCGACGCCCTGGACCTCGGCGAGACGACGGTGTACGCGGAGGGGTTCACCACGGCTACCGACGTCGCCTTTCTGCGGGATGGCTCGATGCTGGTGACGGAGTACACCACCAACATGCCGGCGCTGGCCGCGGTGGGCTTCGCGCGCTCGGCCGAGCACCCGGGACGGCTGGTGCGCTGGGAGCGCGGCAGAGTGTCGGTGGTGGCGGACGGGCTGGTGTCGCCGACGTCGGTCGTGGTAGTCGACGGAGTGGCCTACGTGAGCGAGGAATACGCCGGGCGGGTACGGGCCGTCGAGCCGTAGTATCATGGGGCCGCGCTCCGTCGCGGGTGCGCAGTAGCGACATCGGCGGCAAAGCCAACACACAACCAGAGAGGAGAAGTCATGATCGTCCTGATGGTCACCATCAACATCAAGCCGGAGCACAAGGATGCCTTCATGGAGGAGATGATGGGGGACGCCATCGGCTCCAACCGCGACGAGCCGGGGTGCCTGCGGTTCGACGTGCTGCAGGACAACGACAACCCCAACACGATTCACTTGTACGAGGTGTACACGGACGAGGCGGCGCTAGAGGCGCACCGGCAGGCACCCCACTTCCTGAAGTGGCGCGAGGCCGTGGCGGACTGGCGCGAGGGCGACCCGATTCGCGCGGTGTGCACCAACGCCTACCCGTCGGACGCCGAGTGGCGGTAGGAGCCAATCGTTCGCTGGGCGCAAGAAGAGGGGGCGGCAATGTTGCCGCCCCCTCTTCATTTGGGTCGCTGGATTCTCAACGGGCCGTGGGAGCTACTCCCAGACGCCGCAGGCGCAACCGCAGCCGGTTCCGGCGGGGGTGCGGTAGCCGGGCTCGTACACCAGGGTCTCCATCTTGGAGTTGCCCATGGCGCCGGCGACTGCCACCCAGTTCAGGGTCTCCGTGGTGGCGGACTGCAGGCGCACGCGCGGGAGCGTCGTGAGGATCTCGCCGTCAGCCTGCTCCATGCCCTTGATGGCGAGGCGGTCGAGCTCCTCGTCGACGACGAAGTGGCTGAGGCCGCCGGTGCAGGCAAAGGCCACGGTCTTGTCGGTGTCCCATTCCTCAATGGCCTTGCGTACCGCCTGGCCCAGGGCGTATGCCCGCTTGGGGCTGATCCAGTTGGGCGGGTAGCAGGTGTTGATGGAGATGGGGAGGATGGGCGGCGTCTTGCCGTCGAACCACCGAGCCACCGCGAAGCCATAGGCGTGGGGCAGCCCGAAAGGCCGCTGCTGCGTCGTTCGCGCGTGGTCCAAGTACCAGGTGGCTGGGCCGATGGTGCCGCCGTAGGACTCCTTGACGTAGCGGGAGTGCGAGACGTCAAACTCCTGCTCCATGAGGGACTCGATGACGTGGAGGCCCAGGTCCGACGGCACGGGGTGTTCGTACTCCCGGGTGCCGTAGGCAATGGCGGACATCCTGCGGGCCTCGCTCATGTCAGGGGTGACGGTCCGGGGCAGCACCTTGATGCTGTCGCCCCAGTAGACGTTGATGGACGGCATGTTGTCGTCGAAGAAGAACTCGCTCTGGTCGTCGCCGAACATGACGACGATGTCCGGGTTGGTCTGGGAGAACCGGTCCTGGAGCTGGTCCAAGCCCTTCTGGATGTTCTCGACCCGTCCGGTGAAGGTCTCGACGTTGGACACGTCTGCGATGCCCGGGTCGGCGACCGCCAGGAGCTCGTCGTAGGTGACGCGCGTGCCGTTGGGCGGCTGCACCAACTCCCGGTTGCGCAGGTCGTTCTGCGCGTGTACTGCCCAAAGCTCGCCGGTAAGGCTCATCAGCGGGCTGTGGGACGAGGCAAACCCTCCTACAATCTTGGCCATGACTACCCTCCTTAAATCCAAAAGCCCTTTGTGTGCCGGGAGGATACTCCCAGGGTTTGGGAATGTCCATAGGGGGCGGAGTATTCGTATAGCGCATGCCGGGGCAGCGCAACCACCGAGTCGCGGCCGGGTCCTACGGGCTGATTCGCAGCTACAGGCCGAATGGGAAGTGGGCAAGAAACTCCGGGGAGCTGACCTCTTCGTGCAGCATTCCCGTCAGGAGCTTCCCGCTTTTCCACAGCGGCTTTCCGCGCAACGTGACAATGCCGACTTCCCTCCCGGGCACCCGCTCCTGCAGGGACACGATGTTCAGCCGCGTCTCGTCCCATGGGTCGATGGTGTACTGGGGTCCGATGGTGATTCCAAGGCCCAGGGCGACGTAGGTCTTGACGCTGGTGAGGCTGTCCAGGGTGAGGACGGAGTTGAAGCGTATGCGCTCCCTGCGGTAGCGATCGATGGAGTCCCTGTCGGACTGGAAGCCGCGCCGCCAGCTAATGAAGGGCCACTTGGCAATCTTGTCGAGGGTGAGGTCCTCCTCCTCCGAGAGGGGGTGCCCCAGCGGGGTTACCAACGCCGTGTACGACATGAACAGCGGGTCAAAGGCGAACGTTCGGGGAATATCGCCCTTGGAAACGAGTCCAAAGTCGGCCTCACCGTTCTCCACCATATCGAGCACTGCCGGCTTGGTGCCCGCCAGCAGGTCGAGGGGGATGTTGGGGAACTGGATACCAGCCGCCTGCACGAGGTAGGGCAGGACGTGCACGGTAAAGTCGTGGGTGGCCGCGATGGTGACGGTGCTTTCCTCCACCAGGGCAGGGTCGTTGGGGGAGAGTTCCATCAGATCGCGAACCAAGGGCGCGGCCCGCTTGGCCATGGCGCTGCCGAACTGGGTGAGCTGGATAGGGCGCTTGCCGCGGTAGACGAGGGTCTCGCCCATTTCCGCCTCAAGGGACGCGAGGTGGCGGCTGGCGGCGGGCTGGCTGATGCCGACATGCTCGGCGGCCTTGGAAACGCTGCCCAACTCTGCTATTGAGCACAGGACTTGCAACGACTTCAGGTCCATTCAACTCTCTCCAACCAACCGCATGCCGGCCTCATCAGGACGGCACTGGTGTATCCAGGATACGGAGACCATGTCCCCGTGTAGACCATTATAACAAATCTGGATAAGCATACATGACATAGTATCCTTGACAGGACGTTAATGAAGACGCAAACTAGGCAAACCTACCCACAGACAGCCGTGAATGGCGAGTGGGAAGAATACCATGCCCCCCTGGTACCAAACCCTCGGTTATTGCCGGGGGTTTGGTAATTTCGGGGGGTGTGGGGCACGCTACAGGCGGGTTAGCCCTGGTCCTGCAGGCCAATAGTCGTCGTGATGCATGGCTCATCGCCGAGGGCGATGGTGGTGTGGCCCTTCCCGGTGGTGTCCTCGACGAGGCGGGCGTCGCCGGGGCCGAAGACCTTGGTGGAGCCATCCTCAAAGCCGATCTGCAGTTGGCCCGAGAGGGAGATGACAAACTGCCGCTGCGGCGCGGGGTGCCAGTCCTGCATCACGCCAGGGGCCCGGGAGCCGAAGCGGATCTGCGTGGCGTCGATGCCCTTGGTCCAGTCGGGCATGGCGTCGAGGTCGATTTCCTCCCAGGTGGTCTTGCCGTCGTCGCCGGTGTATATGCGATAGGTGCCCATGGGTGTTCCTCCTGTTGCTGTGTGTGTTTGCGTCTACTATCGTGGGGTAGCTGCGGCGCTACGTCAACGCGCGTCGTTGGATCACGCGCCGCTCAGGTCCGAGACCTCAATCGCCAATTCCTCCCCGATTTTGGAAATCCTGATCTCAATGGAAATGCTCTGTGTTTTCCCTTCCCCCACCTCCAGGCTTCCCTCAGTGGTGAAACGCTTGACGAGCCCGTCCGTGACCCCCACCCAGTAGACGAAAGACAGGGTTCCCCCTTCTCCCAGAACAAGGTCGGCAAAAAGGGTCACCTCCGCCAAGACATCTGCCGGCACGCTTCCGGCAATTCGGTAGCAGCTGACGCCGTCCAGGTTTTCCACTCCCTCAAGCGCCAATCCTGTATAGCTAGCGGCAATGTCGTCATTCATGAAATCGAGGGCATTGTCAAAGGGCTGTGAACCCCCAGCCATTCTCCATTCACTCGTTTTGGGGTCGGTGGCATAGGTGTCGTCGCCAACGACATACATCTGGAGCTCGATGAAGCCAAAGTACGGGCTCAACAAGGCGAAGCACCCCGCGGAAAGGTCCGGGGTCTGATAGTCCATGCTCAACCTGGTGGAATCGTGAGCGATGGACCCTTCGGACCCGATCGTCCCGCCAGTATCCATTTCAAGGTGGTATGAGTCCGCAGCCGCCGTGGCTTCACGCGCCGCATCCAGGACCGCTAGCGGGGACGTCCCCGGTGGGGCAGGCGTCAGCGCACCCCCCAGCGTCGGCGCTGGGTCCGGAGGGCACAAGGCCACCGGCGTGTACGAAAGGGAGGCGAGCGATGCCGGGGGAGCAGCGCCGATACCGACAAACTCGGTAGACTGGAGCGGGAATCGCTCATCAATCTCCAAGTTGATACCTATCCCGCCGGTCAAAAGGACTTGTCCGTCAGGCAGAAGCGTGGCCGTATGAGATGTGCGGGGCCCCGCAAGGTCCGGCCCTGGAGACCAGGTGTTGGTGGAGGGATCAAAGATCTCCGTAGTGGAGTGCAGCAAATAGTCGGCGCCCTCGGGGTCTTCGCCTCCGGCCGCCAAGACGCGGCCGTCCGGCAGCAGGGTGAGGCTGGCATTGGCTCGAGTCGCAGACATGCCGCCTGCGGGAGTCCATGTGCCTCCCTGCGGGTCGTAGATCTTCGCGTCGGGAAACTGCTGCTCAATCTCCTCACTATCGAGCACTCTGCCGTCCGGCAACTCCACAGAAGAGACCTGCCCATTCCTCGTGGAATGGCCTCGGCGGGCGGAGAGCGCTCCGAGAACGAGCAGCCTTCCGTCCGACAGTTGGACGGCGTTGTTGGGAGCGTAGTAGGGTTCCACGTCACTGACGAGGGTCCATTCATTGGCGGCAGGATCGTAGACCTCAGCATTCGTCGTGGTGTCAGAGGAATCGTCGACCACCGTGCCAAGGGAAACCACGCGCCCATCACGCAGCAAGAAGAGCCATTGGTCCGAGGACGCCTCCTTCAAGCTGGCCGCCGCCCGCCAAGTTTGCGAGGCGGGGTCATAGATCTCGACTGTCTGCACCACTTCCGGTCTGGCAAATGCGTCAGCGTTGCTAAAGTCCAAGCCGCCTGCGGCCAGGACCCGGCCGTCCTCCAGCAGAACCAAATGTGGGTTGGCCCGAGCGGCAGTGGGGCCGGGAACCCGAGCCCAAGAATCCCCGGCGGGATCAAAAATGCTGGCCATGCTTGCAACGCCGCTCTCGACTTCAGTCAGCCCCACAAACAGGACCCCGCCGTCGGCCAACGAGACGGATGAGTAGAGGAGTCCCGGACCCGCAGCCGGCTCCAAGTCCGACCAGGCACCGGTGTCTGGACCATAGACCTGAAGAAGGCCCAGGGGAAACGGGGCGATGAAGTTGTTGTTCGCTGTGCCCGTGAAGCCGCCGCTTACCAGCACACGCCCACTACCCAACAGTATCGCTCCATGATTGAACCGTGGGGTGAAAAGGCTTGCGCCTACGCGCCCGATAGCCCGGGCTGTGGTTGGCGGGGAGGCAATGACCGGCAGGACCGGGGTTGGCGGTGGAGTGGCGGTCGGTGGAGGCGTATCTTCACCGCCGCAGGCCGACAGGAGAGTCGCGGCCATCAACGCCAACAGGAGTGTTGCCAAGAGTCGGGGGGCAAAAACTGTCGTCCAAAGGGCAATGTGCGAGGAAACCGATAGTATCTGCATGTAACCTTTCGTGCGCGCGGTATGCCAAAGCATCCGTCGCATTCTTCGGGCTCCAAGTATGCACTGTACCCGGCCCACCAAAAGCATGACACAAAGTGCGCACGGCAACAATGCTCGTTCCCCTTGCCAGTGGCGTCGTCATCGCTGAATGCCGGCTTCCGCTGGAAAGAAGACAAGGCCGAGCCCTAGCTCTGGCGCTTTTCCTTGAGGGCGCGGTAGACCTTTTCCGCGGTGATGGGTAGGTCCTTGATGCGGACGCCTACGGCATCCTCTACGGCGTTGGCGATGGCCGCCGCCACGGGGATGACGGCGTTCTCGCCGATGCTCTTGACGTTGTAGGGGCCCACGCCGCTCTCGGACTCCACCAAGACGGTGCGCATCTCCGGCAGGTCGTTGATGGTGGGGATCTTGTAGTCGCCGAAGGAGAGGGTCGTCACGCGGCCGTCCTCGACCTGCAGCTCCTCCATGAGGGCGTAGCCAATGCCCTGCATCGCGCCGCCGTTCACCTGACCCTGGTGGCCGATTGGGTTCACGATCTGACCGACGTCGTGGGCGGTGGAGAGGCGAAGCAGCTTCACCTGCCCGGTCTCGGGGTCGACGGAGACCTCCGCAATCTGGGCAACGTAGGCCGTCACGGGCGGCAGGGCCGTGTCCTGGAACTCGGCCTGGCCGGTGATGGAGCGGCCCGTCCGCTGGAGGAGCTCCGGCCATGGGTAGCTCTCGCCAGTCGAGCGGTTGCGGACGGCGCCGTCGGTGAAGGCCAAGCGGTCGGTCGGCACGCCGAGGGTCTCGGAAGCGGCCTGGAGCAGCTCGCCCTTGACCTCCTGGGCGGCGGCGTAGGCCACCTGGGTGCCGATGCGCGTCACGCGGCTTCCGCCGACGCCTGAGTCAAACTCCACTTTGCCGGTGTTCCAGATGGCCATGTGCATGCGGTCTGCCGGGAGGTCAAGCTCCTCGCCGATGACCTGCATCTCCAGGGTGTAGCTGCCCGTCCCCTGCTCAAAGATGGGCGTGGAGAGCTGCGCGGTGCCGTCGGGGTCCAGCGTCACGGCCAGGTGCGAGTGGCCTCCGCCGGGGGGGCGGTCGCCGATGGCGATGCCGCGGCCGACGTTCGGCGCCTTGGGCGTGCCGTACTCGGCGGTCTCGACAGCCGCCTCGAGGGTCTCGCGGATGTTGACGCCCTGGAAGGAGTGGTTGAGTGGGTCGGACTCGCCGGGGTTAACGACGTTCACCCGCCTCACGTCCAACGGGTCCAGCCCAAGCTCTCGCGCCACGACGTCGAGCTGCGACTCCATGGCGAAGGCTGCTTGTGGCTCGCCCGGCCCGCGCATGTGCCCGCAGGGGACGTTGTTGGTGTAGACCTGGATGCCCTCGACCTTGACGTTGGGGGTGCGGTAGGGGCCGCCGGCATGGGAGAAGCCCATCAGATTGACGCCAGGCTTGTATGCGCCGTAGGCACCGCTGTCGAATATGCCGCGGACGTGGTGGGCGACCATGGCGCCGTCGCGCTTCACGCCGGTCTTCACGTGCATGACGGCGGCGTGGCGCGGGTTCGCCGCCATGAACTCGTCCAGGTAATCCATGACCATCTTGACGGGGCGGCCGCTGGCCTTGGCGAGGTAGTAGCAGAGGGGGATCTCCATGGGCGAGCCCTTGCCGCCGAAGTCGCCGCCGATGGCGGCATAGTTGACCTGAATCTCGTCCTGCGCAAGGCCCGTGGCGTCCGAGAGTTGCTGGCGCAGGCTGTAGGGCGCCTTGTTGGAGGCCCAGACCTGGGTGACGCCGTCCTCGTCTATCCAGACAACGCAGGAGTGGGACTCCAAGTAGGCCTGATGCTGTCGCGGCACCTGGAACGTGTTCTCCACGATGACGTCGGCCTCGGCGAAGCCTGCCTCGATGTCGCCCTTGTTCCAGATGCTGTGGATGAAGACGTTAGAGGGCTTTTCCGGCGGCTGGGGGTAGCCGACGTAGCTCATCATGTCGGGGTGGATGACTGGCGCGCCGTCCCGCATGGCCTCCAGCGGATCGAGCTGGGCGGGAAGCTCCTCGTACTCGACTTCGATGAGGTCCAGGGCTGCCTGGGCGATGTCCTCGTCATCGGCGGCGACGGCGGCGACGCGCTCTCCGGCGAATCGGACGTGGTCCCAGGCGAGGACGGGCACGTCGCGGAGGCGCCGGCCGTAGAGGATGCCGCGGACGTCGTCGCCGGTGAGGACGGCGTGGACGCCGGGCAGCGCCTTCGCCGCCGAGGCGTCGATGCGGACGATGCGGGCGTGGGGGTACGGGCTGCGCAGGGACTTGCCCCACAGCATACCGGGCAGGCTCACGTCGGCCGAGTACTTGGCCTGACCCGTGACCTTCTCCGGGCCGTCCACGCGGCCCAAGGGTTGTCCAAACACGTGGTATGTCGTCATCACTCTCCTCTTGCCAGCGGCATACCGCTACGCTACGATGCCCCGGAATCACGCGCAAGGATACCAAATGACTACGCTTGACGCATCATACACCGTGCGACTAACCGTCAACGGCGAGCCGCGAGAGGCGCAAGTGCCCGCTCGCAGGACGCTCGTCGACCTGCTGCGGTACGACCTGGACCTGACGGGGACCAAGGAGGCGTGCAGCGTCGGCGTGTGCGGCGCGTGCACTGTGCTGCTCGACGGCGAGATCACGGCGTCGTGCATCACCCTCGCGGTGCAGGCGGACGGCGCGGAGGTCACGACCATTGAGGGCATCGCTGGAGACGGCGCGCTACACCCACTGCAACAGAGCTTCATCGACAACGGCGGCTTCCAATGCGGCATCTGCACGTCGGGGCAGATCGTGGCGGCGAAGTCGTTGCTGGACGCCAACCCATCGCCCACGGAGGAGCAGGTCAAGGCGTGGATGATGGGCAACCTGTGCCGCTGCACGGGCTACTACCAGATCCTGGAATCCATCATGAAGGCGGCGCAGTAACATGCGGGACTTCATCTATCACGCGCCGACATCACTGGAAGAGGCGCTTTCCCTGCTGGACCAGTACGGGGAGGACGCGCGCCCCATCGCCGGGGGCACGGCGATGGTCAACCTGCTGAAGCAAAATCTGGTCTACGCCGACCACCTAGTGGGGTTGGGCAAGGTGCCGGGGCTGCGGGGCATCACCCGAAGCAACGGCGACCTTCGCATTGGGGCGCTAACGAAGCACCGCGAGGTGGAGCGGAGCGCGGAGGTGGCGGAGGCCGCGCCGCTGCTGCGAGAGGCCTACAGCCGCGTCGCGACGGTGCGGATCCGGAACATGGCGACCGTCGGGGGAGGGCTGACGCATGCGGACCCGGCGCAGGACCCGCCGCCCGCTCTCATGGCTCTCGGTGCGCGGGTTGTACTGGCATCCTCCGGCGGGACGCGGGAGCTACCGATCGAGGACCTCTTCGTCGACTACTACGAGACGGCACTGGCGCCGGGCGAGCTCCTGACGGAGGTCATCGTGCCGGCGCAGCCGCAGGACGCGGGGGGCGTGTACCTCAAGTTCCTGCCACGCACGGAGGACGACTACGCCACCGTGGCCGTGGCGGCACTGGCTCGCGTGGAGAACGGCGTGTGCGCGGACGTTCGCGTCGCGCTTGGCGCCGTGGCGCCGACACCGGTGCGCGCGACGGCGGTTGAGGCGGCGCTGGAGGGGCAGCCGGTGACCGCCGACGCCATCCGGTCGGCTGCCGAGGCCGTCGCGGGCCAAGTGAACCCGCTCGCCGACTTTCGCGGTTCCTCCGAGTACAAGCGCGACATGGCCGTGGTATTCACGCGGCGGGCGCTGGAGCAGGCGCTGGGGCTCGGGGCGTGAAGTTCACCTACGACGTGATTGTGGACGCACCGCAAGATAGCGTGTGGGCCATCCTCTCGGACGTTCCCCAAGCCGCGTCGCTCATGCCGGGCGTCGAGTCCGTGGAACTGCAGGCGGACGGCACGTACATGGGCGTCGTGCGGGTGCGCGTGGGCCCCATCGGCATCAACCTCGCTGGCCGGGTTGAAGTCGACCAGGACCGGGAGGCGGGCACATGGCGGCTGAAGGCGCTTGCGGAGGACCGGCGCATTGGCGGCGGCGTGGCCTCGACGGTGGAGACAGTGGTCTCAGAGCCGGCGCCGGGGCAGACGCAGATGAGCGTGTCGGCCGACGTGCAGTTCTCGGGGCGACTAGGTCAGCTGGGGCAGCCGCTGATCAAGAAGAAGGCGGACGACATGGTGCAGGAGTTCGCCGAGGGGCTGAAGCGCGCGGTTGCGGGGTAGGTGCGGTGAATCCGTAGCTGCTTTGATTCTGTTTGCTGTGGACACGCTGCCGCTATACGCTAAGCTTAGAGGCCGTCAATCACCAAGGAGGCTCGTCATGAAGCGAGAATTTACCGCCAGCGTCACCCAAGAGGGGGCGTGGTACGTCGCGCAGGCCCTCGAAGTCGATGTGGCGAGCCAAGGGGAATCCGTTGAGGAGGCCCTAGAGAACCTGCGAGAGGCACTGACCCTCTATTTCGAACCTCCAACCTCAGCGGTCATGCCTCGCATAGAGCGTATCGAGGTCGATATTGCCGCCGACTAAACCGCTTCCCTATAGGGAGGTGGTGCGCAAACTCTCGGCGGCAGGGTTCAGTCAAGTTAGCCAAAGGGGCAGCCACGTCAAATTTGTGAAACTCAACGGCGCTGGGGCGATTGTAGTGATAGTCCCTCGCCACCGAGAGGTAATGGTCGGTACGCTGCGTAACATCATTCGTCAAGCCGGCATGGCACCTGAGGAGTTCGACGCCCTGTAGCGGCGGCAACGGCTGCGCGGTGACTACGACGACCTCGTCAGCCGCATTGCCCCTACCTTCGAAGCGTTGGTCAGCCAGCACACCGTCGACCCTTCAAGGCCATCAATCGAATTCTATCGCCGACACAATGAGTTTGTGCTGTACCTTCCCGTAGTCGAACCGGAGTATGGCTAGGGCAGGCCAGCTTGACGCCCAGCCGAGGTGGGCGCCCTACTTCGGGCGGACGGCGTCCAGGACGGCGCGGCCTGTGGCCTCCCAAAGGGTCTCGCCGTAGGCCCTGCCTTCTTCCTGCGACCCATTGGCCTGCCGGGTGAGTCGGACGTGGAATACCGTTATGGGATCGTTGTCTCCAGAGAGCCGAGCGCCGGGCGAGTGGAACTCAAAGGACCAGTCATCCACCATCATGCGGTGGACAAGGAGCCACCACCCCCAGGGGTCGGTGCTGAAGCGGGGCGGGGGCGTTGGCTGGAACTCGGCGTTCACCAGCGCCCACATCCACGGCTTGTCGTGGATCACGCGCTCGTAGAGCACCTCGTCCATGTTTGGACCCGCCGGCATGCCGCTATCGGCCATGAACGCTTCCTGTGGAAGGATAGCGCAGCATAGCAAGGCGGGTAGCTACGCGCAAGGGAAGGGAGCGCGGCATGGTGGAACCTGCGTGGGAAGGACGCCGTTGTAGTAGGTGGCGTTGACACCCAATGGCTACCGTGCTAGTGTGGTAGGGCTTATTAAATATATCAAAAACGCTGTGATGGGGAGTAGTAGCGATAGTTCACCCTTCAGAGAGTCGGCGGTTGGTGGAAAGCCGATAGCGGTAAGCTCGCGAACTCGCCCTTGAGCGGAGGGGCTGAGGAGGCGCAACGCGCGCCAACCAGTAGGCCCCTACGGTTGCACCGTTACAGCTACCTGAGGCGGTCTCTTGAGTGTGCGCATCGACGCATGTCTTACGGGGACAAGAGAGGGTGGTACCGCGGGTAGCGATTAGCCCGTCCCTTGTGGACGGGTATTTTTGTTGCCGGGGCACCGCTCCGGCCGCAGGTTGGAGAGGAACCATGAGACTCACCGGTGGACAGATGATTTGCCAGGCCCTCCTGAACGAGGGTGTCGACACGGTGTTCGGCATCCCCGGTGGGGCCATCATGCCGCTATACCAGACGCTGCCCCAGTACCCGGGGCTGCGGCACATCCTGGTGCGGCACGAACAGGGCGCGGCCATGGCGGCGGACGGTTACGGGCGCATCACCGGCAACGTCGGCGTTTGCTTCGCCACGTCAGGGCCGGGCGCCACCAACATGGTGACGGGCCTGGCGGGGGCCATGATGGACTCCGTGCCCTTGGTGGCCGTCACCGGACAGGTCGCACGTGAGGCCATCGGCAAGGACGCCTTCCAGGAGACCGACGTAACCGGCGTCACGCTGCCGGTGCTGAAGCACAACTACCTGGTCATGTCAGCAGCGGACCTTCCCCGTGTCATGAAGGAGGCCTTCTACCTGGCGCGCTCCGGCCGACCCGGCCCGGTGCTCGTGGACGTCCCCAAGGACGTCTTCGTGGAAGAGGCCGAGTTCGAGTACCCGGAGACCGTCGAACTGCCGGGCTACCCGCCGCCGACCTACGCCGACGAGGAGGGGATCAAGCGCGCGGCGGAGCTGATCGCGGAAGCGAAGCGGCCCGTGATCATGGCGGGCCACGGCATCATCATCGCGCAGGCCTACAAGGAGCTGCAGGAGTTCGCGGAGAAGGGCCAGTTCCCCGTGGTGACCACGCTGCTGGGCATCAGCTCCTTCATGGCGGACCACGTGCTTAACGTAGGGTTGCCTGGGATGCACGGCTCGGCCTTCGCGAGCCACGCCATCAACGACTCGGACCTGCTCATCGCCCTGGGCATGCGGTTCGACGACCGGGTGACCAGCAAGGTGAGCCTCTTCGCGCCAAGGGCCAAGGTCATTCACGTGGACATTGACCCGGCGGAACTGGGCAAGAACGTGCCCCCCACGGTGGGGCTAGTCGGCAACGTGAAGCACGTGCTACAGCAGCTGACGCCGCTGGTGGAGCGGGCCGACAGACGCGAGTGGCTGGCGCACATCGACCAACTGCGCATCAAACACCCACTGTGGCGAGAGGACGGCGACGAGCTGCGGCCACAGGACGTCATCCAACAGGTCTCAGACCTCACGGAAGGCAAGGCCATCATCGCGACGGGCGTTGGCCAGCACCAGATGTGGGCCGCGCAGCTTTACAAATTTGCAGAATACAACAGCTTCATCACGTCCGGCGGCCTGGGTTCAATGGGGTACGAGGTGCCCTCCGCCATGGGAGCGCAGGTTGGGCGACCGGACCGGACGGTGTGGACGTTTGCCGGCGACGGCGGCTTCCAGATGACCATGATGGAGCTGGCCACCATGGTGGAGAACGACATTCCTGTGAAGATCGCGTTGATGAACAACTCTTCGCTGGGAATGGTGCGGCAGTGGCAGGACATCTTCTACAACCATGACTACGTGGCGACGCTGTACACGGGCAACCCGGACTTCGTGAAGCTGGCGGAGGCCTTCGGGATGCGCGGCATCCGGGTGACCAAGAAAGACGAGGTTGGTCCCGCCGTCGCGCAGGCTATGGAGTGGAACGGGCCGGTGCTGGTGGACTTTCAAGTGGAGCAAACGGAGAACGTGTACCCGTTCATCCCGCCCGGGACCGGTGTGGCCGCGATGGTGGAAGACCCCAGGCTGGTGGAAAGGCGTGTGGGATGACCCAGAACACGTCCAAAAAACAGCATACAGTGGTGGCGCTGGTCTATGACCGGCCCGGCGTACTGAACCGGGTAGTCAGCATGGTGCGCCGCCGCGCCTTCAACATCAGCAGCCTGGCGGTCGGGCACTCGGAGACGCCGGGGCTGTCGCGGATGACGTTCGTCGTCGAGGGCGACGACACGGTGCTGGCGCAGGTGACCAGCCAACTGCGGAAGCTGGTGGACGTGGTGAAGGTCTCCGACTTGAACCAGGAGAACACGGTATTCCGCGAGCTCTGCCTGCTTCGGGTGAAGGCCACGGCGGAAAACCGCAGTGAGGTGATGCAGATCGCGAACATCTTCCGGGCGAACATCGTGGACGTGGCTCACGACTCACTGGTGATCGAAGTTACGGGAGATGAGGACAAGGTGGAGTCCCTGGAGTTGCTGATGCGCAAGTTCGGGGTGCTGGAGATCATGCGCAGCGGTCGGCTGGCCATGGTGCGGGGCACCGACTGGGAGGCCGAGGAGCCCCCCGTCAACCCTTCACAGCGGTGGATACAGAACGGCGGCGGGAAGTCCGGCGCGGAGTCTGAGGAGTCACAACCTACGGCAGTCCTGCCGCCGGGGTAGCGTCCGGCGCGGCAAACTGGAAAACGGAAGGGGAAACGGAATGGCCCAGATGTACTACGACAAGGATGCGGACCTCTCCCTGCTGGAAGGCAAGACCATAGGGATCATCGGCTACGGCAGCCAGGGGCACGCTCACGCACTGAACCTGAAGGACAACGGCCAGCATGTCATGGTGGGGCTCTACAAGGGCAGCGCCTCCTGGGCCAAGGCGGAGGAGGCCGGTCTGGAGGTCGCCGAAGTGGCGGAGGTCGCGCAGAAGGCCGACGTCATGATGATGCTGGTGCCGGACATGCGGCAGCGGGACGTCTACAACGAGTCCATCGCGCCGTACCTAAACTCGTCGAAGGCGCTGATGTTCGCCCACGGTTTCAGCATCCACTTCAAGATGATCGTCCCGCCGCCGGATGTGGACGTGATGATGATTGCCCCCAAGGCACCGGGCCACCGGATGCGGGAGATCTTCACGCGGGGCATGGGCGTCCCCTCGCTGCTGGCCGTCTACCAGGACGCCTCTGGCAAGGCGCGGGACATCGGGCTGGCCTACGGCGCGGGCGTCGGCTCGGGCCGGGCGGGCATCCTGGAGACGACCTTCAAAGAAGAGACGGAGACGGACCTCTTCGGCGAGCAGTCCGTGCTGTGCGGAGGGATCACGTCGCTCATCAAGACGGCTTTTGAAACCCTGGTTGAGGCCGGCTACCAGCCGGAAGTGGCCTACTTTGAGTGCATGCACGAGGTGAAGCTCATTGTGGACCTGCTCTACCAGGGCGGCATGGGCTACATGCGCTACTCCGTCAGCGACACGGCCGAGTACGGCGACTACAGCCGCGGCCCAAGGGTGGTGGACGAGCACGTGCGGGAATCGATGAAGTCCGTGCTCGCGGACATCCAGAGCGGGGAGTTCGCCCGCGAGTGGATTGCAGAGAACGACGAGGGCTTGAAGCGGTTCCACGCCTCACGTCAGGAGGCAGCGGAGCACCCCATCGAGAAGGTGGGCAAGGAGCTCCGCGACATGATGCCCTGGCTGCAGCAGACGATATAACCGGCAGTCGCAGGAGCTAAGGCTATGAACAACCTGGAGGGTACCCGCGTAGTGCCCGTCCCGATGACACCGGGACGGGACTGCGCATTCCTTCGCCCTCTTCCTTAGGCGGCGATTCGATGCACGCTTGACGAAGTGAGTGAGGAAGAAGGAAAAGAGAAATGACTATGGAGAGCAACGTTAAGGACCAGGACCGAGTCCGAATCTTTGACACGACGCTGCGGGACGGAGAGCAGGCCGCCGGCGCCGCCATGACCCCCGATGAGAAGCTGGAGATCGCCAAGCAGCTGGAGCGCCTGGGGGTGGACATCATCGAGGCGGGCTTTGCGGCGTCCTCGCCGGGGGACATGGAGGCCATCAAGAGCATCGCCAAGGAGATCAAGAACGCCACGGTATGCTCGCTTGCGCGCGCCAACCCCAGCGACATAGACGCCGCATGGGAGGCCATCAAGGAAGCGGTGCACCCGCGCATCCACACCTTCATCTCCAGCTCAGACATCCACATGCAGCACCAGCTGCACAAGAACCGGGAAGAGGTCATTGAGATGGCCGTCTCGGCGGTGTCCCGGGCCAAGGGGTACTGCGACGACGTGGAGTTCTCCCCCATGGACGCCACCCGCACGGACCCGGATTTCCTGCACGCGCTGGTCACCGCAGCCATCGACGCCGGCGCCACCACCGTCAACATCCCGGACACCGTCGGCTACGCCATCCCGGAGGAATTCGGCGAGCTCATTCGCAGCATCAAGGAGAACGTGCCCAACATCGACAAGGCTGTCATCAGCGTGCACTGCCACAACGACCTGGGGCAGGCGGTGGCCAACAGCCTGGCGGCGGTGAAGGCGGGCGCGCGGCAGGTGGAGGGGTGCATCAACGGCATCGGCGAGCGAGCGGGGAACACGGCCCTGGAAGAGGTCATCATGAGCCTCCACACCCGCCAGAAGTACTTCGAGACCACGGTGGGCGTGGACACCACGCAGATCTACCCCACCAGCCGCATGGTGAGTGAGGTCACCAACTTCCCCGTGCAGCCCAACAAGGCCATTGTGGGCCTCAACTCCTTTCGCCACGCCTCCGGCATCCACCAGGACGGGATGATCAAGGAACGCACCACCTACGAGATCATGGACCCCAAGACCGTCGGGTGGACGGGCGAGACCCTGGTGCTGGCCAAGCTGAGCGGCAGGGCGGGCCTGCGGGCGCGCCTGGAGGAGCTGGGCTACGACCTGGACAGGGAGGAGCTGGACCGCGTCTTCGCCGACTTCAAGGAGCTGGCGGACAAGAAGCGCGAGATCACCGACCGCGATCTGGAGGCCCTGATGGCGGAGCGCCGCCGCGTGGAAGAGGTCACCGGCTACCGTATTGAGGCGGTGAACATCGAGACGGGAACGGGGCGCATCCCCACGGCCACCATCACGATGACGACGCCGGAGGGCGAGACCAAGACGGAGCGCACCGAGGGCAACGGCCCCGTGGATGCCGTCTGCAAGGCCGTGGTTGGCGTCATCGGTGTGACGCCCAAGCTGGAGCAGTACAGCGTCCGCGCCATCACCGGCGGGCTGGACGCCGTCGGGGACGTGACGGTGCGGCTGCGCTACGAGAACCGCATCTACAGCGGCCGAGCCGCCGACACGGACATCCTGGTGGCCAGCGCCAAGGCCTACACCAACGCCATGAACCGCCTCCTGGCCCTCGACGGCACGGAGGCCGTCGGCACAATGGAGGGCGTGTAGCTCCGATTGACGCGGCAGAATGCAGCCCCTGGGGCGGCGAACACCTGGTGGCTGCACCATTTAGGGGGCGCCTGCGAAGGTTCGGCCGCTC
Organism: Dehalococcoidia bacterium; assembly: GCA_965249605.1. GTDB lineage: Bacteria > Chloroflexota > Dehalococcoidia > Lucifugimonadales > UBA1127 > UBA1127. The sequence goes on along the minus strand of OZ252245.1, from coordinate 34,651 downwards.
CTTACACATGGATAGCTGGAATAGTGGCCATTCTTGCTGCTAGCGTGTAAACTCTTGGAAGCCCAATTTGACACTTGCAAGTTTTTTGGGAGGAGAAAGAGACTGCCATGATTTCAGAAGGCGAAAACCAGGAACTCATGCAAGTTGGCCCCGGCTCGCTTATGGGTGAGCTCATGCGCCGCTATTGGATGCCGATCGCGGCCGCCGAGGAGCTTGTGGACAACCCAATCAAGCAGATGCGCCTCATGGGCGAGGACCTGGTGCTGTACCGCGACAAGGAAGGCAACCACGGGCTGTTGGACCTACACTGCGCGCACCGCCGCGCGGACCTGTCCTACGGCATTCAAGACGAGCACGGCCTTCGCTGCAACTACCACGGCTGGCTGTACGACCACACGGGCGCCTGCCTGGAGCAGCCCTTCGAGGAAGTTGCTTACCCGGACGCGAAGTTCAAGGAACGCATCAAGATCAAGGCCTACCCCATCGAGGAGAAGGCCGGGATGCTATGGGCGTACATGGGCCCGGGCCCGGCGCCGCTTGTGCCCGACTATGACCGCTTCTACGACAAGGGCTACAAGCAGGTCGTCTACACCACGATTCCCTGCAACTGGTTCCAGTGCCAGGAGAACAGCATCGACCCCGTCCACGTCGAGTGGTTGCACGGCCGCTGGTCCAGGGTGCTGGGCGTCGGCCGCAGGGGGCCGGAACCGCAGGCGCACGCGAAGGTGGGCTTCGACGAGTTCGAGCACGGCATTGTCTACCGGCGCGTCTTTGAAGGCGGCACCGAAGAAGAAGAGCAGTGGACCGTCGGCCGGGTATGCCTGTGGCCGAACGCACTGTACGTGGGCCACTTCGAGTGGCGAGTGCCCATCGACGACGAGAACACGCTGAGCGTGGCATGGTTCAACGTACCCGTGCCGGGCGACGAGCCCTTCGAGCAGGAGCGCATCCCCTACTGGACCTCCCCGCTGACCGACGAAGAGACGGGCCGCTGGATTGACACGCATGTGATGAACCAGGACTTCATCGCCTGGGTGGGCCAGGGCGCGCTGGCGGATCGGACGCAGGAACACCTGGGCGGCAGCGACTCGGGCATCATCATGATGCGCCGGCGGATGCTGGAGGAGGCCCGCGTGGTGGCGGACGGCGGCGAGCCGAAGTGCGTCTACCGGGACCCGGAGACGAACCAGAAGCTCTACCTGCCTCGCCAGGGCAGGGCCCGCGAAGAACAGGGCCTGCCGCCAGGGTTTCGCAACCCGGACCCGAGCAAGGCGCCGCGCAACGTCCACCTTGCCAAGCAACCCCAGTGGATCCTGGACGAGATGGACAATATCTGGGAGGAGCGCGGCGGCTCGGCCGTAAGCTCCACAGGAACTGCGATAGAGTAGGAAGGTCGAGGGCCGCCGGCTTACCCTCCGGGATACGCCGTTGACCGTCTGCCGCATGTACTGGGAGCGCCCTTGTTGGTAGGGCGCTCCTAGCTGTGATATACTGGCCGTTGCAAATTCAAAAGTCCGCCCATGTACATTTGGGCGGCAGGATACAGGATTGGCTAACCCAAGAGTATATGAGCTAGTAGTGGTCTTGAGCCCGGCCTTGGACCAAGAGGAGGTGGACGGTACCATGGAGCGCATCCATGGGATCATCACGGGAGCGGGTGGAGAACTGACCAAGGAAGAGAACTGGGGCATGCGGCGCTTGGCGTATCCAATCCAGGACTATACGGAAGGCAACTATTTCCTCACCCAGTTCACCACGAACCCGGACCGGACGCGGCCGCTGGAGAACGCCCTTGGCCTGTCTGAGGACGTGCTGCGGCACCTGCTGGTGCGCGTGGACAACTAGCACGGCGCAATACACCGGGACGGAATCGGAGCAACCATGGTCAGCATGAACAAGATCACCATCATCGGCCACCTGGGTCGCGACCCAGAGATGCGCTACACTCCCCAGGGCGCGGCCGTGACGGACTTCTCGGTTGCCACGTCCCGCAGGTTCACGGACGGGACGGGGGAGCGTCGAGAGGAGACAGACTGGTTCCGCGTCAGCGCATGGCGACAACTGGCAGAGCTATGCAACCAATACCTGCAAAAGGGCAGTCTGGTGTACGTGGAGGGTCGCCTTCACACGCGGACCTATGAGGGCAACGATGGCGCCACCCGTTTTTCCAACGAGGTCACGGCATCTGAAGTGCGCTTCCTGAACCGACCCGACCGGGACAACGAAGGCAGCTCTGGCGGAGGTTACGGCGGCCCGTCCAGCGGCTTCAGCCCCGGGGCTGGTCCAGCCGAGCCAGATGACCTGCCCTTCTAGCATTTGGGACACCAAGAGCATCGTGGAGGACCGTTAGCGTTATGACAACAACTGGACAGCAATCCGGACCACCGGCGGGCGGGCCTTCTGGGCCACGTCCAGGCGGCGGGCCTTCAGGGCCGCGACCGGGCGGGGGACCGCGGGGGGCCCGCACCGGCGGGCGAGGGCGTCGCTTCTACCCGCCGCGCAGACGGGTATGCGCCTTCTGCGTGGAGAAGAAGATCGTCATCGACTACAAGAATGTCGGCATGCTGCGCCGCTACATTACGGAGCGGGCACGCATAAGCCCAAGGCGCCGCACAGGCACATGCGCACGGCACCAGCGCATCCTTGCAGAAGCCATCAAGCGGGCGCGGCAGATCGCATTGATGCCCTTCACCCCGGACCACGTCCGGGTCACGGGCTGGCACGGGTAGGCACGGCCAAGGACGTCGGACGCTCCGCTGACCGGGAACGACCTCGCGGGCCGCTACCGTGAGGGCCCCGTGGCGCGTTTACAGAGCATAGCCCCTCACCCGCCACACGACGGCGACGGGTTTTCCCAAGACCAGTCCAACTAACAGGAAGCAGAGCAAGGTGGAAAGACAGCGCATCCTGGCAGCCAACCTAGGTCGGCGCAATCGCGGCTCCAACTTGGAGCGGGACAAGCGGCGGCAACGGGTGGCCATTGCCATCGCGGTAGTGGTTGTGCTTTTGGTCATCGCCATCCCCATCTACGGCTGGGTGACCACGTTCGTGCTTCCTCCTCGTGAGGTCATTGTCCGCGTCAACGAGAAGAGCTATGACATGGGCTATCTGGTGAAGCTCATGCGCATGGTGCAACGGCAGACGGAGGCCTCTGGGCAGACCGTCAACCTAGGCACGGTGCCGTTCCAGATGGTGCAGGACCTAGCCACGAACGAGCTCGTCGTGCAGGGGTCTCAGGCCCAAGGTCTGCAGGTCACGAAGGAGGAGCTGGACGCGGAAGTGCGCCTGCGCATCCTTGGCCCGGTGGACCCAGAGTCCACGTCGACGCCGGCGGAGCTGGACTCGGAGTTCCAGGAGAGCTACCGACAGCTGCTGAACCAGATCCAGCTTACGGATGGAGAGTACCGAGAGATAGTCGAGCGGGACATGTACCGGCTCAGGCTCGAGGAGCACGTGGGCGCCACGGTCCCCAGGGAGCAACCACACATCCACGCGTACGCGCTGGCCGTGGCGTCGTCTGAGGACGTTGAGGAGATCCGAACCAAGTTTGAACGCGGGTCCACCTTCACGGAGTTGGTGGAGGAATTCGCCCTAGACCCCGAAACCCTGCGACGCGAGGGCGAGGTGGGCTGGCTCCCGCGCGGCGTTCTGGAGCAAGGCGTTGCGGAGTACATCTTCGACGAGCTGCCGTTGGGTGAGCTCTCTGAGGGTGTCCCAGATTTTGACATCAACTCCGGCCAGGAGTACTTCGTCATTTACTACATACCGGAGCGCGAGGAGTCCCGCATGGTCGCCGATGATAACTTTGAGATCCTGCGGTCGCAGGCAGTCTCTGAATGGGTCATTGAGCAGCGGCGCATCCAGGACGTTGTGACAGACTTTGACTCCACGCAGTACGCGTGGCTCGCCAATAAACTACGGCTGACCACCAACATACAGTAGCGGGAGTCTTGTCCATGGCCCAACAGAGCGCCCTTGGCGTAGGCCTGCTTGGCCTAGGCGTCATCGGCAGTCATGTGGCCGCCCGCCTGCTGGATCCAGCAACCGCCGCCGCCTTTGGGCAACCCATCGCCCTGCACAAGGCACTGGTGCGGCGGCTTGACCAGCCCCGCGGCGTTGCCCTTCCCGACGGGGCCCTCACCAACGACTTCGCCGATGTGCTGGCGGACGACCGCATCGGCATCGTAGTGGAGGCGATGGGCGGGGAGCATCCCGCGCTGGACTACCTGACGCAGCTATTGTCCAAGGGCGTCAGCGTGGTGACCGCCAACAAGGAGGTGGTGGCCAAGCATGGCCCCGCCCTCATGGCGGCGGCGCGTTCGTCTGGCGCAAGCTTGCGCTACGAGGCGAGCGTCGGCGGGGGCATCCCCATCATCGGCCCGCTGCAGAACGACCTGCTGGCCAACGACATCAGCTCCGTGCGGGCAATCATCAACGGCACCACCAATTACATCCTGACCAAGATGTCGCAGGAGGGCCTGGCCTTCAGCGAGGCGCTGGAACAGGCACAGGCGCTGGGCTACGCGGAGCCGGACCCGGCAAACGATATCGAGGGGCGGGACGCAGTCTATAAACTAGCCATTCTGGCGTCGCTGGCCTTCCACACAACGGTCTCGCCCGAGCAGGTGCACTGCGAGGGCATCACAGCGCTGAAGGCCGAGGATTTCCAGTATGCGCATGAGCTGGGCTACGAGATCAAGCTGCTGGCCATAGCGCAGCGCATCGACGGGGCAGTGCAAGCGCGTGTGCACCCGGCGCTGCTGCACCGAGAGACGCTATTGGCGAAGGTTGAGGGGCCATTCAACGCCATTGAAGTGCAGGGCGACCTTGTGGGGCCCGTCGTGTTCCACGGGCGTGGCGCGGGGTCAGCGCCCACGACGAGCGCTATCATCGGCGACCTGCTTGCGTGCGCTCGCGGAGAGGCAGTGGCGTCAGTGGAGGCTCGACCGGGTCAGGCACAGCTGCCCGTCCGGCCCATGAACGACTTGGAGACGCAGTACTACCTTCGTGTAAGCGCGTCGGACGAACCTGGCGTGTTAGCGCAGATCGCCCGTGCGTTCGGCGACCATACCATCAGCCTTGCCTCCGTCATCCAGAAGGGCGCGGACAACCAGGCGGGGACGGCGGACCTCGTCATCACCACGCATCCCGCTCGTGAGGCGGCGATGCAGGCGGCCCTGGCTGACCTGCGGCGGCTCCCGGCGCTGACGGTCGTGCACAACCTCCTACGCGTAGAGGCGGCCTAACCCCTACCCAGTTGTCGGCCCAGCGGTTATTCTGTCACCATCGCAATGCGGAGTATTCGATGAATCAGGGTGTCCTCCAGACGTACCACGAGTTCCTCCCGTTAACGTCCACGACGCCGATGATCTCGCTGGGCGAGGGCGGCACACCCTTGGTGCGCTCGCACCGGATGGCGGCCGAACTGGGGCTGGAGCAGCTCTACTTCAAGCTGGAGGGCTGCAACCCCACCGGCTCTTTCAAGGACCGCGGTATGGTCCTGGCCGTTGCCAACGCGCTGGAACACGAGAGCCGCACGATCATCTGCGCGTCCACGGGCAACACCAGCGCATCAGCGGCGGCCTACGGGGCCCACTGCAACCTCTCGACGGTGGTACTGGTGCCGAAGGGCAACGTGGCCCGGGGCAAGATCGCGCAGGCTATCGCGTATGGCGCGCACATCCTGCTCATCAACGGGAGCTTTGATCGTGCTCTGGCCATCGTCCGGGAGCTGTCGGACCGGCACCCGATCACGCTGGTGAACTCCGTCAACCCCTACCGCATCGAGGGGCAGAAGACGGCGGCTTTCGAGATTTCAGATGCCCTGGGCGACGCGCCAGACTACCTGTGCATCCCAGTGGGCAATGCGGGCAACATCACCGCCTACTGGAAGGGGTTCAAGGAGTACCAGCAGCTGGAGAACTCCACGCGCACGCCACGCATGTTCGGCTTCCAAGCCGAGGGCGCAGCGCCCATTGTGCGGGGTGAGATTGTGGAGAACCCGGAGACTATTGCCTCAGCCATCCGCATCGGCAACCCTGCGAGTTGGCGTACGGCGGTGGAGGCCCGGGACGAGTCCGGTGGCATGATCGACGCGGTGACGGACGAGGAGATTCTGGCGGCCTACAAGCTGCTGGCGCGGCTGGAAGGCATTTTCTGCGAGCCAGCCTCGGCCGCCTCGGTCGCCGGGCTCATCAAGTGCGTGGCGAGCGGCGATATCCCTCGGGACAAGACGGTGGTGTGCGTGCTGACGGGAACAGGTCTGAAGGACCCGGACTTGGCCAACCAGATAGCGGACATTCCGCTGAGGGAGCTGTCTGCCGAGTCCGACGAGGTCGAGCGAATCATCCTGTCGCTTTAGGGCTACGCAACCCTTCACCGGCCCCCTGCCACGCTTGTCTCGCCCTCAATCTTATGCGCATGCCTGATGCGCACCCCGGGCTCGGTCATCCCACGCGCCGGTATATCAGGGTGTTGCCGTCCTTGCCGCAGATCTCGGTGACGCTGCCCTCGCGAAAGCAGTAGGCGGCCTGCTGGCCGAGGCTCCGCGCCGACTTCATGGCCGCCGCTATGTCATTCGTCGTGAACTGCTCAGGCAAATCGGCGTCGACCATGGCGAACAGGTCGGCCATCGACGAGACGGTGTACGTCTCGACCACGTCCACCAGCCGCCGGTCCACGCGCGTATACCCCGGCCGCCGCCAACGTCGGCGGACCCTCGGTGCGCGGACCTCTTCCTCGATGGTCAAGACAACATCCAGGCTCAGGTTGGGATGTGCAAGCAACGCCGGGATGCTGACGAGCGCCGCGAAGACGTCGAACACCGTTCCGTGCCGGGGCGACCTGCGCCGCGTCTCTGGCGCGCCCGGGTCATCTCCCGCCTTCACGATGTACCGGTGCCGGGCGATGGGATGCACCAGCGTGACCGAATACGCCTCCAGCAGCCGGGTCAGCTTGCCCTTTAGCGGACCGAAACCGCCGGTCTGGATCTCGACGATACGGCCGCCGGTCACCACGTCCGCCACGTAGCCGTCGATGGCGCGCTCGGTGTCGCTTCCGGCAACCGCATACAGCTCCTTCAGCGCCCGATGCAGCGACTGCTCGTTGAGTTCTCCAATACTCATCATAGCGACCGCATCGTATGGGATGCCAACGCAGGGATGCAACGGTGGCGTGCCAGGACGCCGTCCAGTCCGGCATGCCAAAGAGCCGCCAAGAGAAAGCCCAAACTGTTCGTGGGGCCCTTCGACAGGCTCAGGGCGAACGGTTTGGGCTATCGCTACGATTCTGCCACCGCTACCGGCGGAATGTGACCCGGCGGAAGATCTCCGCGTATTCCGCGCCGACACGTTCGCCGTTCTGCTTGACGCGGTCCCGGGAAAACGTGCCGGGGTGGCGGCCCTGGAACTGGCTGGCGTGCCTGCTGAGGGCCTCAATCTTCGTTTCGACCGTATCAGTGATGTCGCAGAAAACGTCCGGGTCCTCGGAGCCCCAGAAAAGGATGGCGCCCACCTTGTGGGGTTCCAGGCCGGCGGCCCCGTGTTCAGGGAAGTGGTGGATGTCGCGGGCGTAGGGGAAGCATGCGTCCTGCGCCACAATGCCGATGGTGCGGTGGTCGCGGTGGGCGTGGGACAACCGGTGGTAGGGTTCCGTGGTTAGCACGACGTCCGGCTTGAAGCGCCGGATTGCCTCAACCAAGTGCCCTCGGAACTCGCGAGAGTCCTCGAGGCCGCCGTCGGGAATGCGCAGGTTGACGACCTCCTTGACGCCCATGACCCTGGCGGCCTCGGCCTGCTCACGCTCGCGCGTCTCGATCAGGTCCTCCGGGGAAACGGAGGGATCGCTCGTGCCGGCCCGGCCGTCGGTGGCGAGGACCAAAAATACCTCGGCACCCTCATTGACCCACTTGACCACCGTGCCGCCGCAGCCGCCCTCGGCGTCGTCGGGATGGGGAGTGAAGACCAAGGCGCGTTCCGGCGTTTCCAACGGCTCCATAAACGTGTTCCTCCTCGTTCGCCTGGGCATACGTAGCCCGAAGCATGTGCGTGGCGCTGCTGTAAGCGGCACTGTGAATGGAATGCGCCCTTGCCCGCGCGATGGGAACTCGCTGCAATCATAGTGAGGGCGGGGCCCTTACCATGCAAGGGCGGCTTGGCAGTCACTCTGCTACAATGAGCTATCCTTGTCAAGGCGCGGCCGCACCCTATGACCAGTCCACAACCACACCTTTATGCCTTTACCTGGGACCGCCTTACCGATTTTATGTCCCTGGTCAACGGCGTGCAGGGTCTCGAGGGAACCCCGGGCGCCGTCGACGCGGCGTTTATGGCCGAGCGGCTGCGCGTGCCCGGTATGGACGCCGAGGCCGACTGTCTGCTGGCGTCCTTGGACGAAACGCTCGTCGGTTACACGCTGCTGAACTGGGAGCTGCCCATCGGGAGCGTGGTGCTGGAGGGAGGGGTCCTGCCGCAGCACCGGCGTGGCGGGGTCGGCGGAGCGCTGATCGCGTGGGCTAAGGAGCTGGGGCGCCACGCGGGGGTCGCCGTTGCTCGCGCGCCATCGCCGGAGACCGACGACACACAGGCGAGGTTCCTGCAAGGACAGGGTTTCCACGCCGTGCGCCTGCACGAAATCCTCCACTGGGTGGGCGCCTCGCTACCGGAGCCCCAGCTCCCGCCGGGTATGGTCTCGCGCCGCTTCCGCACCGGCGACGAGGCCTCCCTTGCCTCAGCGCAGAACGCCGCCTTTGACGGGCAATGGGGCTTCTCACCCAACTCAGCCGAGCAGATTGCCTATGCCGTTCGAATGAGCCGGACGACGCCGGAGGGCGTGGCGCTGCTCATGGATGGGGACGACGTGGCAGCCTATTGCTCGACGATGATGGTGGGAGTGCCGCCGGAGATTGCGGGAAGCGTCTCCATGTTGGGGGCTCACCCGCGCTACCAGGGACTCGGGCTGGGGCGCGCGGCACTGCTGGCCGGCATGCGCCTGCTGCTGGACCGGGGCGTCAAGACCATTGAGCTGACGGTGGACGCGGAGAACGATGCGGCCAAGAGCCTCTACAGGACGGTCGGGTTCCAGCGGGTGAACGGCCGCCGATGGTTTGAGGCGGACCTCACGGAGGACTAATCCGTCGAAGCCACATCGGACTCCAGGGCTCGTCCTTCACGCTGCTGCCGGGCCCGCTCCTGCCGCTGCCTGCGCCTAAAGTGCTTCAGGGTTATCTCATGAGACAACACCCCGCCGGAGAAGATTATGCGCATCGCCTCGTCAAAGGAGATGTCCGTCGGGGTGACTTCCTCTTCCTTCACGAAGGCCATGAAGCCGGATGTCGGGATGGGGATGGTTGGGATGTAAACCGTCAGGTATTCCTCACCGTCCGGCATGATGAAGCGGCTGGTGATCATTCCCAGAGCCAGCGCGCCGATTCTGGGGTACTCAAGCACCACGACCGGTTGACCGGCAAGGGGGTTGTCTGAGGAGAACATCTCAACGACCTGCCGGACCACGCGGTAGAAGCTCCGCACCACGGGAATGCTCTCGATCGTGCCGTGCCAATACCGGACGACCTGGGCGCCGGCCACGGACCTCACCGCCCACCCCAACATGTACAAGAGACCGAGGATGATGATGACGATGGTGACCTGCAGCCATGCGCCCGAAATGAACGGTATGGGTCCCTCAAGAACGTCAAAGAGCGGCAGGAGGAAGTTGTAGAGGAACTCCCAGAGGAAGCGGATGATAAAGATGGTCACCGCCAGAGGGATGATCAAGACAAGGCCGGTAATCAGGCGATTCCGAACCTGTCCGGCCACCATTCCCGTACGGAGACGGGCCCTGGCCAGCCTCGCCAGCATCTCGTCCTTGGTCATCGCACAGCCTCTTCAGTCATGAAACCTCCATAGAACTCGGAGAAGCGCAGGCCGACGGCGTCCCACGCCAGCGCCTCCGCACGTCGGCGGCCGGCGCGTCCCATGGCCTCCCGCAGGGCGTCGTTGGCCAGCAGCACCTCGATGCGGTCCGCGTAGCACTCCGGGGTATGCAGGGGAACCAGGTAGCCGGTCTCGCCGTCGCGCACCAAGGTGGACAGGCCACCCGTGCGGGCAGCCACGACAGGCGTGCCGCACGCCATGGCCTCAAGCGCCACCAGGCCGAAACTCTCGTAGTAGGAGGGCGCGAGCAGCACGTCCGCGGCGCTGTAGTGCCACGGCAGCTCGCCATGGGGCACCGTCCCGGCGAACCGCACGTTGCCATCCATTTTCAGTGATGCCGCCAACTTGCTCAGACGCCCTGCCTCCGGGTCTCTCTCCAAGTCTCCGCCCACCAACACCACCTCCACCCGATGCCGCTCCTGCAGCAGCGCCGCAGCGGACACAGCCAGGTCATACCTCTTCAGCGGGTCAAACCGTCCGACACACAACAACACGCGTTTCCCGTCCAACCCCAGGCGCCGCTTCGCCTCCGCTCTGTCCATGGGGCGGAAGGTCTCCACGTCGACGCCGCCGGGCAGGACCGTGACCTTGTCGCGGGGGACGCCGTAGTGCCGCGCCAACAGTTCGCGCTCGTGCCGGTCGGACACGACGATGGCGTCGGTCTCCGCCACTATGCGCCGCTCCGCCGGGCTGCGCTCGGGCGGTTCCTCGCCTTCGGGGTCGGCCAGCAGCTTGACCTCCGCGAGGGTGTGGAAGGTGGCGATATGTCGGGCGCCCCACGCAGGGGCAAGCTCCAGGCCCGCGAGACCCGAGAGCCAGTAGTGGCTGTGCACCACTTGGTAGCGTGCGCCCTCAGCCTCGGCGTAGGCGCTCGCCCCGCGCTCGAATTCCGGCAGGTAGGGCGCCAGCGACCCTTCGGCGAGAGGGGGGCCAGCATCGACGTGAATAAGCCGGACGCCCTTCGCGATCTCCTCGGCCTGCGGGTCCTCGAGGTTGTGTCGGCGGGTGAATATGTCCACCTGCACGCCCTGACGTCCCAGCGCCTGTGCCAGGTTGCGCACATAGACGCTCATCCCTCCGGCTTCGCGCTCTCCAAGGCGTGCCAAGGGGCACGAGTGGTAGCAGAGCATGGCGATGCGCATGGGTGATCCGCTCCTAGCCGGCCTCCCCAAGGCCGCCGTCCCTGACGACGGTCATGCGGTACACCGCCTGGTCCACGCCGCCCAGGTGATACTTGTACTGTTCATCACCACGCAGGAATTCAAATGAGTCCAGTCCGCGCTCAATGGCGTCCCTGATGGTGGTGGCCTTGAGCAGCAGGCCGACGCTCAGGTCCGCGAAGGCCGGGTCAAAGCCGCTGTTGTACAACAACCGCCGGCCGCAGTAGTCGAAGCAGAGGCAGGAAGACACGGGGACGCCGTCCTTTTCCATGAACCAGAGCCGCGCGACGTTGACGCCGGCGAGGGCCACGGCCATCTCCCGGAAGAAAGTCTCTCGCTCCGGCGTCAGGAAGCGGTACTTTTCCTCCCGGCCGAGGCGCATGAGGGCGAAGAAGGCATCGAGACGCTCCTCGACCTCGTAGGCGTCAGCGTAGCTGCGGATTTCGATGCCCCCCGCATTCTCGAGCCGACGGAACTTGCGTCGGAGCTCGTGGCGGTCCTTCTTACGCAGACCGGCCAGGTACTCGTCCCACTCCCCGGGCAGCGCCAGCGTCGGGGAAACGTCCTCCTGCTCTACGGTGCACGTCCAGCCCTGCTGCTCCGCAAAGAGGGGCAGGTGCCGCAGGGTTGGGGAGGATTGGGACAGGGAGGGGAAGTAGAGGCTCCGCCAGTCCTGGGAGAGGAGGTAGTCGCGCAGGTGGCGGTAGAAGTCGAGCTCGTAGCCCTGAGGGATGATGAAGTCGTGGAAGTCGAAGAGATCAGTGTCGCCGAGGAAGGAAATGGTGTCGTCCTGCCGCTGCAGGGGGGCGATGCCGATGGTCTCGCCGTCCTGCTGGAAGGCGAGGAGCAGGAGTTCCCGCCCCTGGCCGAAGTTCTCCCACCAGAGCCGTTGCCAGCGGTGGGAAAGGAAGAACGCCTTGACGTCACAATCGGGCACCAGGGGGTCCCAGGACTGCTCCAGAGAGGAGAAAGTGTGAACGGTGGGTTGCGCGGGCATCTGACCCCCTGGGTTAGCGTTCATTCTCGCCGTTGACAGGGAAGGAGGACGCGAGGCGCGCCCTCCTTGTTGTTTGCTGGCTATGATGCCGGGGCAGGGGCCGTGTTGGGCCCTGAGGAACTGCCCCGCGAGGTCCTCTGCTTAGACTTGGCCGGCTTCTCCTCCGGGGATGGGGCCACGGCTGTGGCCGCGGCGGCGGGGGTTGCACGCTCCGGCACGGGCGCCTCGGAGTCGAAGAGCTCAAGCAACTGATCGCCTTCCACGGTCTCGTGCTTTATGAGGTACTGGGCGATCTGGTGGAGCTTGTCGTTGTTCTCCAGCAGGGTGTCCCGGGCCGCAGAGTAGGCCTCGTCCACAAGCAGATGAACCTCGGTGTCAATGTCCTCTGCGATTCGGTCGCTGTAGTCACGCTGCTCGGTGATCTCGCGGCCGAGGAACACCAATTCCTCACGCTTGCCGAAGGTGCGCGGGCCAAGCTTGTCGCTCATGCCGTAGCGGGTGACCATCTGCCGGGCGATGTTGGTGGCGTTGGAGAGGTCATTGCTGGCGCCGGTGGTGACATCGACGAAGATGATCTCCTCAGCAACGCGGCCACCCATAGACACGGCGAGCATGTCCTTGAATTGCGCCTTGCTCCACAGGTGACGGTCCTCGTCCGGGAGCAGGCGGGTGTAGCCGCCCATGCTGCCGCGGGCCACGATGGAGATCTTGTGGACCGCGTCCGCATGGGCCAGCTTCCTGGCGACCAGGGCGTGACCGGCCTCGTGGTAGGCGGTGACCTCCTTCTCATGGTCGGAGAAGACGCGGCTCTTACGCTCGGGCCCGGCAACGAGCCGGTCGATGGACTCGGCAAACTCCATTGTGCCGATGGACTTCTTGCCGTTGCGGGCGGCCAGGATGGCAGCCTCGTTAACGAGGTTGGCGAGGTCAGCGCCGCTGAAGCCAGGGGTCTGCCGGGCGATGACGGTGAGGTCAGCGTCAGGCTCCAGGGGCTTGCCCTTGGAGTGCACGACCAAGATGGCCTCGCGGCCGACGACATCGGGGAGGTCCAGGACGACGCGGCGGTCGAAACGGCCGGGGCGAAGCAGCGCCGGGTCCAGGATGTCCGGACGGTTGGTGGCGGCGACGACGATAACGTTGGTGCTTGAGTCGAAGCCGTCCATCTCGACAAGAATCTGGTTCAGGGTCTGCTCACGCTCGTCGTGGCCGCCGCCCAAGCCAGCGCCACGGTGGCGGCCAACAGCGTCGATCTCGTCGACGAAGATGATGCAGGGAGCGTTGCGCTTAGCCTGGTCGAAGAGGTCACGAACGCGGGAGGCGCCCACGCCGACGAACATCTCGACGAATTCCGAACCGCTGATAGAGAAGAAGGGCACCTCCGCCTCGCCGGCCACGGCCTTCGCGAGGAGGGTCTTGCCGGTGCCGGGCGGGCCAGCCAGCAGGACGCCGCGCGGGACGTGGGCGCCCAGGGAGGTAAACCGCTCCGGGAACTTGAGGAACTGCACGACCTCCTCGAGCTCCTCCTTGGCCTCCTCTTCGCCCGCTACGTCGGAAAAGGACACGGTGGGGCGGTTGGCCATGACCACGCGGGCACGGCTACGGCCGAAGTTCATGGTCTGGGAGCCGGAACCCTGGGCCTGCCGCATCATGAACAGCAACAGTCCGCCGAAGAAGATGAGGGGAAGGAAGTTCAGCAGGAGGCCGAGGAAGCTGCCCAAACCGCTGCTGCCCCTGATGTTGACCTCCAGTCCAGATTCGGCAATGTTTACGTCCGCAGCCTCCAGCGTCTCAACGAGGCTGGAGTCGGCCTCCTTGCGAGAGGTAAAGTTGCGCCCGCCGATGCCAGTGATGAACAGGTCGTCACCGCGGATTTCGATGGAGCGGAGGTCACCGTCCTTGGCCATCTGAACAACCTGGCTGATAGGCAACTCTTCAGAGCGCGTGCTGGGCTGAAACACCGCGAAGAACATCGCGATGACGGCAATCGTGATGATGACGTAGATTATGCTATTACGAAGAAGTTTCGGGCTCATTGGTCCTCCATGGGGCGCGGCGGCGCGATCCCTAGGGTCATCATACCCCAGTAGGGGTATAAACGCAAAGAAGAAATGGCCTTGAACCAAGGGCGTCCGGCCCCTCTAACGGGCCCATTCGCCGCAGCGTTTGGCTACACCTGTTGGGGCGACGTGTCGTAGGTGCAGAGGGGATGGCCGAGGTTGATGCGCGCCGTGCTGGACACGGGAGCGCCGAGGACCTCTGCGATGAGTTCCCGGTCGAGGGTGCAGATGACGTCGCTCTGGTTGGCGACGCCCCGGTACGGGCAGTTGTGCAAGGTGACCTGAATACCATCTGGGGAGTCCGTGATCACGGGCGAGAACTGTTCGTCTTCCAGAATCCGTCGCAGGAGGGCGATGCGGTCCGTCTCCTCTCCATCCATTGCGCGGGAGCGATGCTCCTCGACCATGGTGCGTGCCACGAGGGTCAGCAGATCCTTGACGGGTGCATCGCCGCTGCCGTTGGCGGACAGGGTGAGAGTCTGCAGGAGGCGTTGGAGCAGGAGGTGATAGCGCTTGGGCATCAACTCCTGTCCGTCCTCGGTAAGGGCGAAGAGGTGCTCAGGACGACCGGGCTTTTTGCGGACCGGCTCGTAGTCCACCAGGCGGTCGCGCTGCAGGATTTCGAGGTGACGACGGACTGCCGCCGCCGCAAATCCCAGTTCCGCGCTCAACTGGTCAACGGTAGCGGGGTGACGCTGCAAGCTGTTTAGGATACTTAGTCGTGTGCCGTCCATAGTCTCTCAAAGGAAGGCTATCCAAGCGTAACCATTGTAGCCTGCTTGATTTCGGAGTGTCAAAGGGTTATTGAGGATTTCGTCTTAAAAATTGTTTTTACAGCAAAATGCTTGACAAAGACGAAATCGTGTGCTACTCTCCAACTAAAGGAAATCCACAATTTCGCGGGAGAGTAGATGCCATGAACCTAGAAGCGGAAGCCGTACTGGAAGCAAATGCCCAAGCCCTGCCTGTGTCGCTCTGCGCCCACCACTGGGTGATAGAGACGCCGGCAGGCCCCGTCAGCCGAGGTCAGTGCAAGCGCTGTGGCGAGGAGCGTGAGTTTCTCAACTCCCCGGACAGCTCTTTCTACTGGGAGGACGACACCTCCCGCAAATCGGCCAGCAACGGCGCCATTGCGGTCCCCACCAGTCTGCCTGGCCCGTCGTTGGACGAATAGTCCCGGCACCAGTTCGCTAGCAAGAGAAGGAGCGCCCAAATGGGCGCTCCTTCTCTTTATTTCCCTAGACCCCAACCTTGTGCGGCTCACGACTTCGACGCCGGCGCTTCCTCGCCGGAGGCCTCATCCACGATGGCGGCAACGGGGCGCTCCCGGTAGTAGACGCCCCAACGCTGCATCAGGGCCTCCACCTGCGGCGAGTCAAGCTTGACGAGCTCTCGCAGGAAGCCGGCCAACGCGTGGGCGTGCAACATTTCCGGGGTGCATACCCAGGACATCTCACCGGGAACGGTGTACAGCACACCGCTCTGGTGCTCGCACTCCAACTCGATGCGGGTGCCGCCTGCCCCCAGGCTGACCTTGACGCCGGAGTCTGCCATTGCTTCCGTCTCCGCTCTCTTTAGGGGACCAGCGCGTCCCGGCCGTGCACGTACCGCTGGAGGTTCTGGGAGGTGTTCCGGTTCACCAGATTACGCTGGTACATTGGGTGGGTGGCGCTGCGGACCTCGTGCTCGATCTTGAAGAGCAGCTCGCCGGAGTCCAGGTCCACGATGTCCTCAAAGCGGTACTGGTAGTCGTTGCTCTCCTCCGTGACCAGGCCACGCTCCTTCAGGAAGGCGTGGGGGCCGGAGAAGTTGGAGAGGTAGACCGCAATGTGATGGCCGTCGTAGGGCGGCAACTCGTCAGTCGTTTCCCGGAAGCGAAGCTCCTGCTTCAGCCCCATGCGCACGTGCGCGACAGGACCGTTGTCGTCCTCTACATGCGACGGCGCGCCAATCATCTCGCTGTAGAACCGCGCGATGCCCTCGGCGGCGCCAGTGGGGACGTTGAATTCGACATAGGGGATGCCGACGGGCAGCTCGTTGCCGACGGCCACGCCTTCGGTGCAGCGGAACTTGTTGCCCCACGGGCAGGTGGCGAGGACCTCGTCGCCCTCGACCGAGCAGTCGAACTTGGTGTCCGCCAGCAGGGGCTTGACGGCCTCGAGCCGCGACTTCAGGGCCTCGATATCCGGGACCTCAATGCCGATTTCGCCGCGGACAACCTGCATGCCGCGGGTGGGCAAGTGGAACTGCTGCTTGCCGGCGTTGGCCCACATGTTGTCCTGGCCCACCATCATGTAGGGGTCCCGGGTGAGGCCGAGGCCGGAGATATAGAAGATCTGGGCAAGCTGCTGGTTGGGCACGAGTACGTTGACGTGCTCCATCATCAGAATGTTGCCGACGTCCTGGATTTTCCGGTCGAACGCTGCTTCTACCACCATGACTTCCTCCTTCGCCTGCCGGCCGGTACTCCGAAGAGGAGTACGGCCCGTTTGTTGGTCCGGTGTGACCGCCCCATTATGCCAAAGGACGCTGCAGACGGCTACCACCCGTGTCGGGTGGGGAACTCGTCGCTCGTGGCAAGGGGGAGCCTGAGCCTGCAGGGTATGGGGAGCAGGGACGCTCCTCACCATGACATGCCCTCTGGATTCCTGCCATCGCAGGAGCGCCGGGGGTTTGCGCGGATCGGGGGGGGAAGAGGAACAGCCCCCGGTGCGTTGCCGGGGGCTGTTCAGTTGGTCCGTTGGATGGAAGGCGGCGGTTAGGCGGCTACGGCCTTGACGTGGTCTACGACGTCGCCCTTGATGCGCCCGACCCTGGTGAACTCCGGGTACTTACCGTCCTCAGCGTGGCGGTCGAAGATGGTCTGCCCATCCAAGGTGACTTTCAGGATGCCTGCATCGCCGGGGGTAAGGGTGATGGCTGCCTTGGCACCGACTGCCGCGAAGATCTCGGCGGCTATCCAAGCCGCCTGCGTGAAGTAGCCTCAGGGCACGCAGTAGGTGATCTCCACATTCGCTTTGCCTTCCATGACACACTCCTAGATAAGGTTGGGGACAGGGTAGTATGCCTCGGCGAGGGCTGTCAACCGAGGGAAAATCGAACGGCAGTGCCTCAGTCCGCCATTCAATGGGGGTGCGGGATATGGCTATTCACTTTATGGGATGGGTCACCATACATTGTTAAGGCGTCAATGCCTTGTTCAAACATATATACCTCGTCGGGACAAATGGATTCACCGCACTCATGCAGAACCACCTCTTCGCATTCCGGACATCCGTCGTAGTCACAATCCTCCGGCCCCTTGTGAACGAAAATGCACCACCTTGACCAGCGGTGGTCATCTGGCCCCATTCCGACCGCCTTGCGCTCGCACTCCGTGTTGAACGATTTGTTGACACAAGGGTAAAACCCTCTAGACAAGTTCTCCGCCAGTATGTAGAAGTCAAAAGACTCGGTCTCCGTAACTTGGTCGTTAGTGCTGGGTTGGGGCAGGTGGGTCAAATCAACCACGAACAACGGAATGCCCTTCCCTAGAGCGTGATCGATAGCTGCGTGGCTCAACCCACTACGTTTAATCTCAATCACCCACAACACATTCCCGTCTCCATCGAGACCCGCAATGTCAGCCCGAGTCCGTCGGTCGTCAAGCCAGACCTCGCATTGGGCGTGGTCCAAGATAGGAGCGGTCCAAGTGGGACGTGCCGAACAGTGCAGAAGGTCATATTGGTGATAGCCGTGCCGCATTTGCCCAAACTCTTGGTGTAGGTCTCCACTCCCAGGAGCGTTCTTGATTATGTCCTTCGGACCATAGGCGGGGTCTGGGCAACGGTAGCTAATTCTCCCGTGAAAGTTGCGCTCCTCTCTTGGCATCTTCAACGCTGAGTTGATAGCCTCGCAAAGGCTCTTCTTGACCCGATAATGCACTGGCCCTTCTCCGTGACATCCACTATTGGCTATGTGCGCAAAGTGTTTTCCTTTTGCCCGATTTCGCGGGCTCTCCCTGGCAACAAACCGCCCGCACCCATCCTTCACCACCAGTCTCCCGCCACAGGTAGGGCATGTCAGCCCCTTGCCATGACGTTCTACATCTTCCAAGGACACCTGCCGTCCATCCTTGTAGGCTATGGGGTTTACACTCATTCCGTCCGCTCCGGTATCTGATGCGAATAAAACTAGGACACTACGAAAATCGAACGGGGGCTGGCGACGTCGCCGCAACGCGCCAGCCCCCGCACCTGCGCGAGGCTAGTCGTGAGACCGGCCCCGTGATTGACGGTGTTATGCGTGCGTTACCCGCACTTGTTGTAGCCGCACTCGCGGCACATGAGACAGCCTTCCTGATAGACCACCGGGCCCGAGCATTCCGGGCAGCGGCCCCAGCTGCTCAGGACCGACGTCGCCTCCGGGGCGGCGGGGGCCAGGGGCAGCGCGATGCCGCCAGACGCGGACTCCCTGGCGAAGAGGGCGTACTGCTCGCCGTAGGGGCTGCCGGGCTCCATGCCGCACACTCGAGCCAAGGCCAGAGCCAGTGCGTCCGGGGCGGAACGTACCAAGGTACCCTCGCTCCAGACCGGCTCGTCGGTGATGCCTCGAAGTTGCGCGACGATGGCATCCGGGGCGACGCCGGAACGCAGCGCCATCGAGACAAGGCGGGAGATGCCCTCCAGCTGCGCCTGGTCGGAGCTACCGGCCTTCCCGAGGGCGGTGAACACCTCAAAGGGGCGGCCCTCTTCATCAAAGTTAATGGTGATGTACATGTTGCCGTGGCTGGTGCGCACCCGCTCCGTGACGCCGCTCACCTGCGGGGGCCTGCGGCGCATCGTCAACCCTTGCCCGGCCTGCACTTCCTGCAGTGGCTGGATGGCGGAGGACTCGGCGGTGCCGGCGGTCAGGACTTCCTTCTCGCGGCTGCCTGCGCGGTAAACGGTGATGCCCTTGCAGCCGGTCTCCCAAGCCTGCAAGTAGGTGCGCTCCACGTCATCCACGGTGGCCGAGTTGGGGAAGTTGATGGTCTTGGAGATGGCGGCGTCCGTGGACTCCTGGAAGGCGGCCTGCATGCGGACGTGCCAGTCCGGCGCGATGTCCGGCGCGGTGACGAAGACATCCTTGACCCACTCGGGGGCCTCCGGGCTGTCCTGCAGGGAGTTGCCGGTGGAGAGCCACTCGGCGATCTCGTCGCTGTAGAAGCTTTCGTGCCGGGCGACGGCCTCAAAGGCGCTGTCGACGTAGAAGAGGGTCTGGCCTTCCATGATGTTGTGCTTGCGGAAGGCCAGGGCGAAGATCGGTTCAATGCCGCTGGAGCAGCCGGCGATCATGGAGATGGTGCCCGTTGGGGCGACGGTGAGCTGGCAAGCGTTGCGCTGCGGCTTCATCCCCGCCGCGTGCTGCCGGCTCCCTTCCCACGCAAGGAAGGGGCCGCGCTCGACGGCGAGTCGCTCGGACTCGGTGCGGGCCTCGTCGGCGATGAAGCGCATGACCGCCTGGCCGATCTCCACGCCTTCCTCGGAGTCGTAGGCGACGCCGAGTCGCACGAGCATGTCGGCGAAGCCCATCACTCCCAGGCCGGTCTTGCGGGTGAGGAGGTTCATCTTCTCGATCTCGGGCACGGAGTAGTTGTTGGCGTCAATGGTGTTGTCGAGGAAGTGGGCGGCCAGCCGCACCGTGGAGCGCAACAGGTCCCAGTCGATGGTTGCGCCGTCGGGGCCGAAGGAGAGCATCTTTGTGAGGTTGATGGAGCCCAGGTTGCAGGACTCGTAGGGGAGCAGGGGCTGCTCGCCGCAGGGGTTGGTGGCCTCCATCGAGCCGAGGTGGGGCGTCGGCTGGCGGCGGTTGACCTCGTCGAGGAAGATCATGCCGGGCTCGCCGTTGCGCCATGCGCCCTCGACGATCTTCTTGAAGAGCTCGCGGGCGTCTCGCTCGACGCCGGTGGGCTCCTGGGTGACGGGGTCAATCTCGGCGATGGAGCCACCGTCCGCGACGGCCTTCATGAAGGCGTCGGTTGCGCCGACGGAGATGTTGAAGTTGTGGATCTCCCCTTCCTGGCGCTTGCAGTCGATGAACTCCTCAATGTCCGGGTGGTGAACGCTCATGACGGCCATGTTGGCGCCGTCACGCTTGCCGCCCTGGGTGATCATCGTCGAGACGCTGGAGAGGTGGCGCAGGACGGCGATGGGCCCGCAGGCCTTGCCGTGGGTGGACGAGATGTGGGCGCCCTTCTGGCGCAGGTTGGACAGGGGCACACCGGTGCCGCCGCCGAACTTCTGCACCATGGCAATGTCAGACGCCGTCTTCATGATGGCCGACATGCTGTCCTCCAAGGGGAGGACGAAGCAGGCTGAAAGGGTTCCGGCGTCGGTGCCGGCGTTCATCATCGTGGGGGAGTTGGGAAGGAACTCCAAGCGAGTCATCATACGGTAGAAGGCGTCCTCAGTCTCGGCCACCTCCACGTCCGATGCGCCGTAACGGCGGTCTGGGTCCGCGATGGCCCTGGCGACGCGGCGGAACATGCCGGGGGCGTCTTCCACGGGCTCAAACTTGTCGTTCTTCATGAAGTAGCGGTGGGTCAGGACGCGCAGGGCGTTTTCCGTGAGGTGGGGGCCCTCGCCGATTTCCGGGCGAGTCAGGCCCTGGGCATCCAGAGCGCGCACGATGCGTGCGCGGCCGGGGCCACCCGAAGGGATCGTGGGAGATGCGACCTCCAAGCGCTCTATCGCCGCCTGCAGCGCGGAGCGCACGGCGGGTTCCGTCGTGTCGGCGAGCTTGGCCCGCAGGTCAGCCAACGCTGACTCTCTCTCGACATCTGTGCGCGAACCAAGGTCAACCACGACTATGCTCCTCCTCCGGTGTATCTACTGGGTTCAGCGTGGGTCATGCAAAAGCCCCAATGACCCGCGGGAGGCTTGAATTCTAGCCTCCGGGGCCGGGTTCCTACTAGCCTCCAGGGCCAGGTTTCTTGGGTCTTTTGGTGGGCTTTTCTCGAGATTCGCCGCCGGCCATGGGGAGGGAGAGCTGTGCCTCCAGCGCGGCTGCGGTGTTGGGGTCCGGGTCCCGCTGCAACGCCTCCACTTCGTGGGCGAAGCTCTCCACGTCCTTGAAGTTGCGGTACACGCTGGCAAAGCGCACATAGGCTACGTGGTCCAGGTCCTTGAGGCCCTCCATGACCAACTGGCCGACCATGGATGCGGGGACCTCGGCACGGCCTACCGCGCCAATCTGCCGTCCGACGTCGTCCACGAGCCTGTCGATGGCCTGCGACGAGACGGGAAGCTTGCCGCAAGAGATGACGATGCCATGGCGAACTTTCTCTCGGTCGAACTCCTCACGGCGGCCGTCGCGCTTCACAACGAGCTGCGCGGCGGAGAATGGGCGTTCGACGGTGGTGAAGCGGAGGCCGCAGCGGGCGCACTCGCGGCGGCGCTTGATGCCGTCGCTGGCGTCGCGGGAGTCCGTGACGCGGGAGTTATCGTGGTCGCAGTAGGGGCACCGCATCTGTTGTTGCTTTCCCCGTTTAACTACCGTTTATAGTAGGGAGAGCAAAGTGTTACACAAGATATTGTGTCTGTCAACGGTAAAGCAGGGAAAATGCGGCTTCGCAGTGCTTAAACGGCTATTCATGAAACGGCTAATCATGGGTTAATCGGCCTCCCCGTTCTTAGACGGCGTTTAGGGCGTTACAATTGAGAAAAGAATGAAACTTGAGGCAGCCTGGCGCTTTTTCCTTGCATCAGGCACTTTGCGGACACAAGGAGCTTTCATGGGCCTACCGGCAACTCTGAGGAGTTCTCTAGTAGCTTACTTCATGGCGGGAGCGTTGGCGCTACTGGCCGTGGCAGCTTCTTGCGGCGGCGGTGAGACGGCGTCGACGGGGGGGAGCGCGGGGGTTGCGGCGCCTACGCCACGGGCTGCGTCGACGGCGGCGGCGGTCGTCGGGACGGCGGAGGCGCCGGGGAAGCAGAATTACCTGACGCACTGCTCGTCGTGCCACGGCGTGAACGGGGAGGGGCAGCCGAACTGGCTCATTCCCGGGCCGGACGGGACGCTGCTGGCGCCGCCTCACGACAACTTCGGCCACACGTGGCACCACGGCGACGGCTACCTGTTCGCGGTGACCAAGCGCGGGGGGTCTCCCTTCATGATGCCGGGGCAGCCTAGCGGGATGCCGGGCTTCGACGTGCAGATGACGGACGGGGAGATCGTCGAGGTTATTGAGTATATTAAGGGGTTCTGGGGCTCGGACGAGCGGGAGTTTCAGGCTTCGGTTAGCCGCGGGGACCCGTTTCCTTAGGGGCGGGCGGCCTCCTTCGTGTGCCCTCAGGACAGGCTTCGACGGGCTCAGGGTGAACGGGGGACCACGCCCCTCCGCACCTCTGGATTCCTGCCTTCGCCGGAACGACGAGAGGGGGCGCGGGGCCCTTCGACGGGCTCAGGGCGAACGGGGGCGGGCGGTGCTCGGGGCGCGCCTGCGACGCCTCCCTGCACCGCACCTGCCCTGGGTTCCGGCTTTCGCCGGAACGACGATGGGGGGCGCGGGGCCCTTCGACAGGCTCAGGGCGAACGGGGCGGGTGGGGGTCGCACCCCCATCCCTACCTTCCCCCGTCTAGGGGGAAGGGGTGAGTGCGCGTTAGTTCAGGGACGCGGCTTCTATTAGGCGCTGGAAGCGGGCTGGGTTGCGGAAGGGGCCTACTATGGCTACGTTGAGGCGCTCTGGGACTAGCATTTCACGGGCTGCCAGCTGGAGGTCCTCTGTGGTGACGGCGTCTATGTTGGCGACGATGTCGTCTGGGGTGAGGACGCGCTCGCGCATCAGTTGCTGGCTGCCTAGCCAGAGGGCGACGTTGCGGGTGTCCTCCATGCGCAGGAGGAGGCGGCCCTTGGCGTACTCCCTGGACTTGTGCAGTTCATCCTCCGGGACGCCGTCCTTGAGCTTGGAGAGCTCTGCGAGGATGGTCTCCATGGCGACGACGGCGTTCTTGGGGTCGACGGCGGCGTAGATCTCCATGGCGCCGGCGTCGCGGTAGTGGGCGGTGCCGCTGTGGGCCTCGTAGGCGAGGCCGCGCTCCTCCCTGAGTTCAAGGAAGAGGCGGCTGCTCATGCCCTCGCCGAGGACGGCGCTGAGGAGGTCATAGGCGTAGCGCCGGGGGTGCTCGGTCGGGACGCCGTGGAAGCCCATGCAGAGGTGTGCCTGCTCCGACTTGCGGTACTCGACGTTGATGCGGGGGGCCTGCTGGTCGAGGACGACGGGGTAGTAGTCGAGGGGGCTGCCGGTAGGCCAGTCGCCCATGGAGCGCTCGAAGAAGGCGGTGACCTCATCATGCTCTACGTTGCCGGCGACGGTGATGACGGCGTTGGAGGGGACGTACTGGTGGTCGACGAGGTGGAGCATGGCCTCACGGGAGAGGGCCTTGACGGAGTCAGCTGTGCCGCCTACGTCGCGGCCGAGGGGCTGGTCGGGCCACATGGTCTGGTCGATGAGG
Organism: Dehalococcoidia bacterium; assembly: GCA_965249605.1. Classification (GTDB taxonomy): domain Bacteria; phylum Chloroflexota; class Dehalococcoidia; order Lucifugimonadales; family UBA1127; genus UBA1127. The sequence goes on along the minus strand of OZ252245.1, from coordinate 11,031 downwards.
AGGCCGGCGCGGGAGTCGGGGTGATCGCGGCTGGCGGCGAGCTCCTCGAGGATGACGCCGCGCTCTTTCTCGAGCTCGTTGGCGTCGAAGAGGGGGTTGCGGACCATGTCGACGATGAGGTCGGCGGCGATGTCGAAGTGGGGTCGCGCTACTTTGGTCCAGTAGGTGGTGACCTCCCGGGCGGTGGTGGCGTTCATGAGGCCGCCGACGCGGTCAATGGTCTCACTGATCATGCGGGGAGTGGGCCGCGAGGGGGTGCCCTTGAAGCAGAGGTGCTCCACGAAATGGAAGGCGCCTGCCTCATCATCGGACTCATAGCGGGAGCCGCCGCCGACGAGGAAGCCGAGGGTGACGGAGCGGGTGTAGGGCATCGAGCTGGTAATGATGCGGAGGCCGTTGCTGAGGGTAGATTGTTGGTACATGATGCCTTTCAGTGAGCGTAGGGTGCGCGCCCGCGGGGGTGCAGCCTGTGCGCCTGGCGGCGAGGGGGTGTGCGGGGCGATGCTTATGTCGCAGTGTACGCTCCTTGGCGACGGCGGGTCAATTTTGGGGCATTCGATCCCGCGGTCCGCATGGGTTTCGGGGGTTGTCACCGGGAACAATCCTATCTGGATGTCTTAGTATGTCTCGCTCAAATGCCTCTCTGTGCCTATCTGGATGTTTCGTTTCCAGGTAGGGAACTGACTGGAACCAACGTTCATATACCGCAGATCCTTTCTTGCACTGCTGCCATCAACGGCGGAGGCGGCGCTTTTTCTCGACTTTCACCATACCTCGGAGGACGGTGACGGCGCTGTGGACGAGGGTCTGGGGGGCGGCGGGGTCCTCGAGGAGGGCGAAGACGGCGTTGCGCATGGCGTCGATGTGCGGCCAGAGGTTCGAGGACCGGAGGGTGTTGAGGAGGGCCTCCTCGGCGTGTTCCGCGGGGTTGAGGGCGGAGTAGACGCCGTGCTTGCGGGCGTTCTGGTTGCCGGGCTGGGCGCCTCTCTGCTTGCGGGCCGCTCGGATGGTGCGCGGCGGGCGCTGCAGGGGAGCGGTGTCGCCGGAGGGCGCGGGGGCGTTGTTGCTGTGGTTTGTGTCGTTCATGGGAGGAGGGTAGCGAGGGGCGGGGGTTGGGGGGAAGGGGGTGGTGGCAGGGTGGGGGGGGTGCTAAGGCAGCGCCGGCTCCTTTGAACCATGGATTGACGGATCCATGGCTAAGAGAGTCCGCATCCTGGTGATTGCGGCGACTGCTTCGTCACCAAGCCCAAGCATGTCGCGCACAATTCGCGCGTCAAGTTCGATACGCGCGGAGTCTATGGCGCATTCGTGAAAGGGTTGGAACTTTCTGTCCCTGAAGTCGTCCCAGATGCCTTGAGCTTCTTCAAGTTGCCAGTCTTTCAGTTGCGCAACGTCAAGGCTAGTTAGGCTCTCTAACATCCCCTTGTTACCTTGACCTCTTCCTTCTTGAGCGTTGTTCGAGTGACAAGCATGTAGTAGTAGTCCGAAAGTGGAGTTTAGCCAAAGAGCTAAGGCAATCTCTAACATTGGTTTGCGGATTGACGCTTTATGTTGGACATTCAAGGTGTGCCATGACCTTACGCCTAGTGCATTCATCGAAGTAGAGGCTGCAATGACCCGTTGTGCGTTGTATCGCACGTCGCGGGCAATGTGCAAAGTTCCAGCTTGAGTCCAAATGGGTATGTGGTCACGGTCAGTTTTGGGGACTAACCAGGCATTTGGTTCCATCGACATACCTTGATGCACTGATGAACGCTGGCTCCAAATGGCCGGGAACGGCGTAGCTTGGTTCCAACCATGGTAGGACTCAAACACTCCAAGTGAGCCGCGAATTTGGCGGTCCTGCGGCCCTACTTTGCATATTTTCCCCATAGCAGCAACGGGAATACTGCCAACAACACGGACCCCGTCCTCCGTCCACAATTCACCACGCTCCAGAGCGGTGGCAAACTGGGTTGTAAGGGAGTGCTTCCAACGCGCAGCAGACCAGGGAGCATCCCCCAACGGACCGTTGACCATCTCGCCCCATTGTTCCCCGCCGACTATTAGTGGGTTGCCGCCGACCGGCGGACCGTCCGACCTAAGCAAGGGGGACGAAGCTGTGGCTGTTATCGCTCTCACCAGCGCTAGCGCATCTGTTTCCCTATACGGTGCCCGCCAGAGATTAACGAAGACGCCCCTTCTAGAGGGTTCCTCACCCTCAACCAGACGCCGAGCCACCAGCAACGTTTCGGCAAGTTCGGTGTCGTACGACATTGAAAGGGAATCTGGATCGTGTGACGAGACCACGTATTCGATCTCATATCGTGACGACAGCAGACTTCGTATGTCTCGCCAAGATTCACCGAACAGTGCTGTTACAGGCAGCACAAATGCAATGCGCCCACCGGGGTTCAACAGACGGTCGGCCAAGACGGCGAATGATGACCCGTGTCCGGCTATTTGATTAGCTGCCGTACCCTTGAGTAGAGCCGATGTGCGCCTTGCTATGGCCTGCTGTGAAACCTTGTCCCCTAATGGCAAGGAAAACAAGCGCGCTATGGCTTCTTCCTTCCCGCCATCGCTTCCCCGTCTGGTATAAGGAGGGTTGCTGATTACCAAGTCCACCTTGGGTCGCTGGACAGTCGTGCTTTCACCTCCTGTAGCACCAACTTGCTCCGCTGTAGTAGTAAACGTCGCTTGGGCTTCCGACGCTACTAACCAATCGAGGGAGCCCAGCCAAACCTTCTTTGAAGCATCCATCCCAAGCTTTAGATTATGTAGTTGCATCTTGCTGAACCGAACAGAAGGGGACATGGCAGCCAGAGTTGCTGCCGTCAAGTGAATAGCGGCTTGCACCACGTCAGTACCGATGATGACTTGTTCGACCAACGCCTGATGAAGGAGAGGGTCGTCAGACCCGGATGGGGCGGCCGCCCTTTGATTCTCAAGAATCTTCTGGTAGGTGGCCATTAAGAGGGTGCCAGTTCCACAAGCGGGATCCACAACGCGAAATTGGGATATCCCTTCAGCGGTGGCCCAATCGACATGAGGCCATCGATCACTTGATAAGGCGAGGCCAGCAAGAAGCGTAGCGGCCGGTATGCTGGTATAGAACGCGGCCAGCAGCTTCCGGTCGGCTATCAATTGATTGAAAATTCTTCCGGCGAGGTCATGTCGTCCAACTACTCCCATGCCAAATAGAGCTGCAGCCGTCTTAGCGCACTCATCCAACATTGGTGTTGCTTCAACATCGGAAAGCTCTCGCACAACGTCCCGCGCCATGCTAAATATGGGGTAGTAGTCGATGCTAAGGATATGATCCCACATCTGAAGCAATCGGATTCGGGAGAATCCTTCTGGTCTCATGGCCAAGATAACAGGTTGTATGGATATCTCGTTGCTGGCTAGCCTATCTTGAAAGACCATTGCGTTTATGACGACTAGTGCCGCCATGTTTGCGGCTTCATCCGTGGGAGACGTCCTAAAGACCTTGGCTACCCGTGCCAACGTTCCGGGGGAGAAGTAAAGTTGAGACCCCGCGCTTCTTGCGCCGGCATCCAAGGTAGTCACTGCTTGTTCCAGATTGCCTGTAGGGGGCGTTGTCGCCTTTACGGCATTACCTAGTTCCTGCGCCGTACCCTTAAGCTTTGGCCCCGATGTGCCGTCTTCACGCCATTCCTGCCATAGGAGACTTGCGCTCGCCATGCGATCAAGGAGTTGACCTTGGCTCACAGTGCGAAGGCTATTGGGAAGAGTTACGGCATAAACGTTTTTAACTGGCTTTCCATCAATCACCACCCCTAGCCGGGATAGAGCGTCGGCTTCGACCGTGCGTGCAGGATGCACCTCAGTTTCAACGACTACAGGGCCCTCAAGAATCCGCACGATGATGTCTGGCTGTTTTCCCTCTCGCAGCGTTTCCGCTACTGCATATAAGCCACAACGATCCCGCAAATATTGGGCCAATACTCCGTTGATGATCATCTCGTGACTGCGGTCTTGAGCAAATGGAGACGTCATAGTGGCTTTGTCCTATGCACGTGAAATTCCTGCCAGCCATTATACGCTGCTGCGTCCCTAGATTTCGGCTTGCACTAGAAAGGCGGGGGTTTGTCCCGTATATCCACCTATTCCGGTGAGAGCACCCCCCGCTGCCAAACCGCCCCTCTGGATTCCTGCCTTCGCAGGAATGACGCGAGGGTGGGCGGGAGTGGCGGGGGAGGACGGGCGCGGCGGGGGAGGTTCCCGCCTGTGGGCGGGACGGGCGGTTCGCGAACCGCCCCTACGGGTGCTGTCGTGTGCCAAGGGCGTCGCCGAGGAGGGCGAAGGCGGCGCGGGGCCCAAGGTTAGCCAGGACCTTCAACGTTTGGCTGCATCTGCAAGCGATTGCATTTCAAAGGCAAGCACGGCTTCCACAGCGGCACTGTCGACGCCGGGAAACCACTCAAGGAACTGCTGCACGGTGGCGCCGTCTTTGAGGTTCTCAAAGAGGGCGGAGACGGGCACCCTTGTCCCCCTAAACACGCAAGCGCCGCTTGCCCTTTCGGGGTCTATTTCCACATTGGGGCATGTCTTCCAATCAGCCATGGCTACACCTTCATGGAGGGTACGCCGGAGGGGGAGGCGGGTCAAACGGCGGGGTGGGCTGCGCGGGAACGACGGGTGGGGAAGGGGCCCTTCGACAGGCTCAGGGCGAACGGTGGGCGGTGGGGGTGGGGGTTCAGGGGGAACGGCGGGTGTGGGGGGTGGCTAGGGCGTCTCCGAGGAGGGCGAAGGCTGCGGCGGTGGCGGCTAGGGCGGCGGCGGGGGCGAGGGTTAGCCAGGGGGCGGTTTCTAGGTATTGGCGGCCTTCCTGGAGCATGTTGCCCCAGGAGGGGGTTGGCGGGGGGGCGCCTAGGCCTAGGTAGCTGAGGGCGGCCTCGGCGGCGAGGGCGGTCGCGACGAAGCCGGTGGCGTAGACGAGGACGGGCCCGAGGCTGTGGGGGAGGACGTGTCGCAGGAGGACGCGGGCAGGGCTCGCGCCGATGGTGACGGCGGAGGCGACGTAGCCGGCGGAGCGGACGCTGAGGGCGGAGGACCGGGCGAGTCGGGCGGCCTGGGGCGCGAGGGCGACGGCGATGGCCGTGGCGACGGACAACACGGAGACGTTCAGGGATACGACGACGACGACGGCGAGGGCGAGGAGTGGGAAGCCGAGGAGGGCGTCGACGACGCGCTGGACGACGAGGTCGAACCAGCCGCCGCGGTAGGCGCTGGCGAGGCCGACGGCTGCGCCGACGAGCGCGCCCGTCGCGACGCCGCCGACGGCGACGGCGAGGGCGGTGCGGGTCCCGTGGAGGACGCGGGAGAGGACGTCGCGGCCGAAGTTGTCGGAGCCGAGGAGGAAGTGCGCGCCGGGGGGCTGGAGTCGGCGGGCGGTGTCCTGCTCGAGGGGGTCGCTCGGCGAGAGGACGCCGGCGAGGAGTGCGGCGAGGATCGCGAGGGCGATGACGATCGCGGGGGCCGTCTTCGACGGGCTCAGTGGGAATGGGATTTTGGGGCGGGTCATGCGTTCACCGCCGTGGGCTTGGGGCCCCCGTATCGAGTACGGGGCAGGCCCTTCGACAGGCTCAGGGCGAACGGGAGTTTTAGGCGGGTCATGAGGGCACCGCCTGGAGTGGGGCGCCCTTCGACGGGCTCAGGGCGAACGGTCGGGGCAGGGGGGGAGGTTCCCGCCTTTGCGGGAACGACGGGTAGGGGGCTCAGGGCGAACGGGGGGGCGCTCCCCCATCCTAACCTTCCCCCTGAGGGGGAAGGGACTTGCGCGCCCGAGGGGGAAGGGACTTGCACGTGAGGGCTGTTGGAGGGGGTCATGCGGTCACCGCCGGAGCGGCGTCGAAGGAGACGCGGGGGTCGAGTCGGGCGTAGGCGAGGTCGAGGGCGAGGTTGACGAGGAGGACGGCGGCGACTAGGAGGGTGGTGAGGGACTGGACGACGGGGAAGTCTCGGACGAGGGCAGCCTCGACGAGGCCACGGCCGATGCCGGGGAGGCCGAAGATGGACTCGAGGATGAGGGCGCCGCCGAGGAGGGCGCCGAACTGCACGCCGAGGACGGTGAGGACGGGGAGCATGGCGTTGCGGAGGGCGTGGCCGAGGACGACGCGTCGCGTGGGGAGGCCCTTGGCGACGGCGGTGAGCACGTAGGGCTGCGCGAGGGTCTCGGCGACGGCGGCGCGGGTGACTCGGAGGACGTGGGCGCCGTACTCCCAGCTGAGGAGCGCGACGGGGATGGCGACCATGAGGGCGTGCTCCCACGGGTCCTCAAGGGGGCCGGCGTAGACGATGGGCGGGGACCAGCCGAGGAGGAGCAGCAGGCCGAGAAGGGCGAGGAGCGCGAGGAGGAAGCTCGGCGTCGCGAGGCCGGGGAGGACGGCGAGTCGCGCGAGGTGGTCAGGCCAGCGGCCGCGCTGCCAGCCGGCGAGGACGCCGAGGGGGAGCCACACGAGGAGCGTCAGCGCGAGGGCGTAGAGGGCGAGGAGGCCGGTGACGGGGGCCTGTCGGGCGAGCTGCGCTCGGATGGGCTGGCCGTCGATGAGGGCGTCGCCGCCGAAGGAGCCGTCGAGCATGGCGCGGAGCCAGCGGGCGTACTGGACGGGGAGGGGGTCGTCGAGGCCGAGCTCGGCGCGGAGGGCCTCACGGACCTCGGGCGAGTGGGTGGTCTCGCCGCCGCCGGAGAGGATGGTGGCAGCGACGTCGCCGGGGAGGGCGCGCATGACGGCGAAGACGATGAGGGACGCGAGGAGCGCCGTGGGGAGGACGAGGGCGAGTCGGCGGGCGAGGTAGGCGTGCGTCATGGCGATGGGCGCTCCGGTGTCAGGCCCGCTGCGGGCGAGTTTCGTGGGGACAGGATACGGCATGCGGGGGCGTTCGTGGGGGGCGAGGGGTGCGCCCTTCGACGTCGGGAAGGCGAACGGGGGCAAAGACGCCACTCGGCCCAGCCCCTCTGGATCCCGGCTTTCGCCGGGAAGACGGGGGGTGGGGATGCCCCTCGGCACAGCCCCTCTGGATTCCTGCCTGCGCAGGAATGACGAGAGTTGGGGGCCCTTCGACAGGCTCAGGGCGAACGGGGGAGAGATGCGCCTCGGCACAGCCCCTCTGGATCCCGGCTTTCGCCGGGAAGACGGGGGGTGGGGGGCCCTTCGACAGGCTCAGGGCGAACGGGGGGACGACGCCCCTCGGCCCAGCCCCTCTGGGTTCCTGCCTGCGCAGGGGTGACGAGAGTTGGGGGCCCTTCGACAGGCTCAGGGCGAACGGGGGGTGGGGACGCGCCTTGGCCCAGCCCCTCTGGATTCCTGCCCGCGCAGGAATGACGAGAGTTGGGGGCCCTTCGACAGGCTCAGGGCGAACGGGGGGTGGGGACGCGCCTCCGCCGGGCCCCTCTGGATTCCTGCCTGCGCAGGAATGACGAGAGTTGGGGGCCCTTCGACAGGCTCAGGGCGAACGGGGGGTGGGGACGCGCCTCCGCCGGGCCCCTCTGGATTCCTGCCTGCGCAGGAATGACGAGAGTTGGGGGCCCTTCGACAGGCTCAGGGCGAACGGGGGGTGGGGACGCGCCTTGGCCCGGCCCCTCTGGACCGGCGCTCAAGCAGAACCCGCATTCGGCTCAAGCCTCTTCATGGAAGTAAAGCTTGATGACCTCTATGACCTCTTCCTTGTCTATGGACCCCTTGAAATAATCCGCTACCGCCATGATTACCTCATCGCGCTCGATCTTGTCACTACCGTTGCGGTCGTAGGGACTGCAGGAGGTCTCCGCCACCTCGATCACCACGATGATGATGGCCCCGAAGCCAGCGCTGTCCGTTGCCGTGAGATTCACTGTGTACGTGTGACCGAGCTCCAGGTCCATCCCCTCCCGCACCCGAATCTGGCCGGTGTTTTCGTCCACCGTGAAGAGGGCCGCATCAGTCCCGCTTAGTGAGTAGGTGATTTCCAGGTTGTCAGGATGCGTTGCCGCGACCGGGTCGCCGATGACGTCGCCCGCCCTCGTGTTTTGGGCCACAGTGCGCGTAGTCCGGAAGCCGCCGCTGAATTTGGGCGCGACCGGTGCGGGGCCAAACCCTCCCCCGCCGCCGCCGGTGGAGGGCGGAGTCAGCTGCTCGACAACCTTGATCGTCAACTCGACCTCCGTGCGGGCACCGTCCCGGTCGTGCGCCACAATGGTGACCGCATAGGAGTCCTGGACATTCAGATCGAACGGCGGAGCGCCCGTCGCCACGACGATCTGACCGGTTGCAGGCTCTACGTCGAACGGGAATCCAGCGACGAGGTTGTACGTCAGCTGGTCACCGCGATCGACGTCTCTAGCGGCCACCGGTGAGCCCACCCGATCACCTTCCTCGGCGTCGGGCGCAACTTCACGTGCCACAGGTCCGGCATGAAACGCCGGCGGTTCGTTGACCGGGCTGACCGTTACGGTGAGGGCGATGCTTCCCGTCTTTCCCGCGCTGTCGAGGGCGCGCACGATGATGTCGTAGACGTTGTTCCCGCCGGAGTCCGCGGGCCGCTCGTAGTCGGGGATGGCCGCGAAGGAAAGCACGCCGGTCTCACTGATGTCGAAGCCGCCCGCATCGGTCCCCGCCAGTGACCAGGTGTACGTGAGGCTTGGCTCATACTCCGGGTCGCTCGCACTGAAAGTGGCGAGCGTAGTGGTGTGGTTCTCGTCCACAGTGAACGCGTTGTCGTTCGCGGTGACGCCGCCGCTCGCTGTGAATGAAATGTCCGCCGGCTCGTCAACGTCGTTTACCGTGACGGTTACGCTGATCGTGTCGTCTACCGTCGTGTCCTCGTTGCCGTGGATGTCGTTGCTGTCCGTAACCGACATCGTGAAGGAGTAGCTGCTTCTGCCCTCGTGATTCAGGGCGTCTTTGGTGTGCAACTGACCGCTCGTCGCAACCACATCGAAGAATGCCGCATCCCCCGCCGAGATCGAGTAGGTGCGCCCGTCGCTGTCGGCATCGGTGGCCGCGATTGGTGCGCCAATGTTCCGTCCCGCGGGTGTATTCTCGTCCACGCTGCGGGCGCCGTCCTCAGCCGTGGAAAACTCCGGCGGGCTGTTCGGATGCTGGGTAATGGAAACATCGGCGCTGGTCTCTGCCGCGTAGTTGCCGACCGCGTCCTTCAACGGGTCGCTCGGCACGTCGTAGGAAAAGGTGAACTGGTCGGTCGCCGAAACAGCCGACGACAGCGTCAAGGTCACCACTTTGCCAAGGACCCAGATCGCACTGATTTCGAGGAGCGTGTTGTCGCTTGTGTCTCGGACCTCAAACCCCGGATCGCTCGGGGCAGGCACTGAGTCTTCGTCCACAGCCTTGTTCCACTTCAGCGTCACGTCGTTCCCATTCGCCAACGCGTTTGTATGGACCAAGGCTAGGGGAACGGCGTCAACGAGGTGCCCGGCCTGCGGGCCGAGCACCACCTCCCCAGGAGCTACGGTTTTTGTTGAGGCATAGCGGACCAGGCCAGCGATACTTCCATTCGCGACACTGATGCCGTCGTCATCGGTCTCACCTTCGGTCAAAACGTAGCGAAAGACCAGCGAGGTCGTGCCCGAACCACTGCTGTAGGCTGCGCGCCGCACCTTGCCACCAATCCCCAGTTTGAGTTCCGGCACGCCGCTCACGAGCACGGGTTCGCTGAAGGTCACCGTCGCTTCGATCACGTCCTGCCCGCCGGACCCGTTGTTCCAACTGTAGGTCATGTCCGGTCCAGGATCCGAGGTCAAGGCAACATGAGTCGCATCGTTGCGGACCATCTGAGCGGAAAAGTCCGGGGCGTTGTTTCCGGCGGAGTCTCTGAGCGGGCTCGCCGTTGGCCCGGTCGGCGCCGAGTAGCCGACCGTCACGACGTCCGCCGGCTTCACGCCTCCCGCTAACGCCAACGAGAGGGTGACGACATTGTCCAGAACACCTACGCTGAAAGGCCGACTGACCCCATTAACGTTCACGGTGAACGCGCTCCTCGCCGGCACCGAGGATTCATCGAGCGCTTCGTTCCAGGTCAGCCGCAGAAATGAAAGGTCGTGGTCGACCCGTGCCGTGAGCAGCGCCGGCGCGGTCGTGTCGGTCGCGGTCGGCATTGCCATTACCTCGGTCGCCGTGCCGTCGCCGTTGTGGTTGTAGGCCAAGACACGCAGCGAGTGGCTCACGTCGTTCGTCAATCCACTGATCGTTTGCTGCAAATCTGTGAGGTTCGTGACCACTGCCTGCCGGGACGAGCCGAACTCCTGCGTGCCGGACTTCCACTGGACCTTGTAGCCCTCGACCGGAGATCCGCCGTCGTCGAGCGGCTCCTGCCATGACACGGTCAACTTCCCGCTTCCAACTGCGGTGGACGACACGTTCGTCGGCGCATCGGGCACGCAGTCGCCGTCGCTCCAGGGAATGCGCGTGACCCCGCGCCCGAACGCCGACTCGGTCGCCTTCTGGTTGTCGCAATAGCCGCCGAACGCGTCCCGTAGCTGGAAGACGGCGGTCGCCCGCCATCTGAAATTCGGAATCGCCTTCACATCGGCCCAGAGACGCGCCAGGTCGGGGTTGCCGTCGGAGTCGTTGTACGTATCGGCGAACCAGGACGGCATCTCTCCTGTGGCCGCGCTCCTGACGACGGCCACAGCCTGGTCGCTCACGGTGTCTGTGATAAGAGTGCATCTCTGCCAATAGTAGAGTCCCGACCGAACCCGGTCCCCGTGAGTGAGAAACGACAGCGCATCGGCGTACAACTCCATTGGTCTGCAGCGTGATTTCCGCAGGTCGCCGGGAGGGAGCAAGTCGTAACGGGGAGAGATCAAGTCATAGAAGTAGAGAAAAGCAACCCCCAACGGACCGGACGTAGAAGTCACGGCGCTCGCCAGAGTGTACACATGCGCCAGTTCATGGGTGATCATGTAGATCATGCGAGGGTTGGACCTTCCGATTTGGACCAAGCTGGCATAGCACTTCCGCAGGTTCGGCTCCAGCGGATCGCCTATTGCGCACGCGACACTGACGGAACCGCCTGTCCCTTCAGTAA